>NZ_JQEZ01000003.1 GCF_000743705.1 Ruegeria halocynthiae
TTCGGCCAGCTCKTTCTGCACGCGCTCGGCGCCCGGGAAACCGCCCTCTTCCTTGCGCCGCTTCTGGATCGCCCAGCCAAGGCTGCCTTCGTTCGGCGAGGTCCTCTGGTCGATGTCATTGCCATAGAGACACAGACCCGCCTCAAGCCGCAGGCTGTCGCGCGCGCCCAGACCCGCCGGTTCGCAATCCTCATGCGCCAGGAACGCCTTGGTGACCTCGATCGCCTGGTCCTCGGGGATCGAAATCTCGTACCCGTCCTCGCCCGTGTATCCCAGACGCGAGATACGGCATTCAACGCCATTGATGTCGGCCACGATGGTTTCCATGAACTTCATATCGCGGGCCGCAGGGCACAGCGCGCCCACCACATCCTCGGCCTTGGGGCCCTGGACCGCCACCAGCGCGCGGTCGAAGATCTCGATCACTTCGACGCCGTCCAGATGGGCTTTCATATGCGGAATATCCTGATGCCGCAGCGCCGCGTTCACCACCACAAAATAATGATCCCCCGCATTCGACACGATCAGATCATCCATGATCCCGCCATCCGCGTTGGTGAAAAACCCATACCGCGCCTTGCCGGGCTTCAGCGTCGCATAAGCCTGCGGGCACAGCGCCTCAAGCTTCTCACCCACATTCTCGCCGCGCAGGATCACCTGACCCATATGGCTCACATCAAAAACCGCCGCCTTCTCCCGGCAATGCTGATGCTCTCCCATAATACCCAATGGATACTGAACAGGCATCTCCCAGCCCGCAAAATCAACCAACTTACCCCCCAACTCAACATGCAAAGCGTGGAGAGGAGTGCGTTTCGGTGCGTCCGTCATGTCAGCGTCCTTTCAATCAGCGAGAATTGTCGCGAACGACCATGACGGTGCAATGCGCATTGCGCACGACACGGGCCAGGTTCGGGCCAATCTCGTAATTCGGGAAATCGCCTTTGGTGGAAGCCATGACGATCAGATCAAAGCCCTCTTTGTGGGCAAGCTTCAGAATTTCACGGTAGACGCTGCCTTCTTCGACGTGAACAGGCACATCTGCGGCATTGGCGTGATCCAGAATAGCCTGAACCGCATTGCGCACATGGTCTTTGGCACCGGCACCATAGTTGGCGGGCAGGTTCGGCAGCTGGATGATCTCAGGGATGACGGAGACCGTGTGCAGTTCCGCCCCATAGAACTTTGCCTGTTCCAGGGCAGCCGGCAGCGCATTTTTCCACGAGCGGTCATCGGTGTGATCAATCGGCAGCAGGATTTTCGTGGCCATCACGTCTCTCCTCGAGATAGGAATTCAGATTAACGACGGGGGGCCGGGATGGCCCCCCGATTTGATATCTAGGCCTGATTATTCGGCAGCGGTGCCGCCAGGCTCTTCGGATTTGCCACCCGAGGCGAAGAACTCCTTCGTCAGTTTGAAGACGATCGGGCTCAGCAATGCCAGGGCGATCAGGTTCGGGATGGCCATCATGGCGTTCAGCGTGTCAGCCAGCAGCCAGACAAAGCCAAGATCGGCCGTCGCACCAAAGTAGATCGCAACGATCCACAAGACGCGGTAGGGGATCAGGGATTTGACGCCCAGCAGGAACTCGACACATTTTTCGCCATAGAACGACCAGCCGAGGATGGTAGTGAAGGCAAAGATCGACAGAGCGATGGCGATCAGGTGTCCGCCGAAACCAGGCAGGGTAGTTTCAAATGCCAGCCGGGTCAGCGCTGCACCTGAAATTGCCTGATAACCTTCTGTCTCGCCGTTGGCCAGGAAATCAGCCACTGACGCATCCAACGCTCCAGAAGCGATGATCGCCAGACCGGTGATTGAACAGACGATGATCGTATCGATAAACGTCCCCAGCATAGCGATCAGGCCCTGATTGACCGGACCTTTGGTTTCGGCTGCGGCATGCGCGATCGGAGCCGAGCCCAGACCAGCTTCATTAGAAAATACGCCGCGTGCCACGCCAAAGCGAATGGCCAGCCAGACAGCTGCACCAGCTGCACCGCCTTTTGCGGCCCAGGGGGTAAAGGCATAGGCAAAGACTTCGCCGAGCGCTTCACCGATAGCGCCGATATTGAGGAGCAGAACCACCAATCCAAAGAAGATATAGGCGACCGCCATAAAGGGAACCAGCTTACCGGCAACCGCACCGATGCGTGTGATACCACCCAGAATAACGCCTGCCGTCAGAACCATCAGTACAATGCCGGTTACCGAGGTGTTGACGCCCCAGTTCGATTCCAGAACCTGCGCGACGCCATTGGCCTGCACACCGTTACCAATGCCAAAGGCCGCAATCGCGCCGAACAGAGCAAATGCACCGCCCAGCCAGGCCCATTTCGCACCAAGGCCGTTTTTAATGTAGTACATCGGGCCGCCGACAAAGTTGCCCAGCTCATCCTTTTCGCGATATTTCACGGCAAGAACAGCTTCGGCATATTTGGTGGCCATGCCCACCAGGGCGGTCATCCACATCCAGAACAAAGCACCTGGACCGCCCAGGAAGACAGCAGTGGCCACACCGGCGATGTTACCGGTACCGATGGTTGCTGACAGCGACGTCATCAGCGCGTTGAACGGGCTGATCTGACCGTCACCCTGACCTTCGCGACCAGCAAACAACAGCTTGAAGCCGGTGCCGACACGCAGGATCGGCATGAATTTCAGGCCGACCTGCAGAAAAAAGCCGACACCCAGGATCAAGGCGAGCATGGGTGCACCCCACACCACGCCGTTGATCCAGCCGACTATTGAGTTTAACGCTTCCATGGTTTCCCTCCCAATTGCGTTTGATTTATGCCCCGTCTGCGATGGCCCGTTGGCGGGCCTGCTTAAGGGCGGCAAAGTCTTCGTCCGCGTGGAACGATGAACGTGTCAGCGGCGTGGCGGACACATGCAGAAAGCCCTTGGATCGGGCGATCTGTTCCAGTTGGGCGAACTCCTCCGGTGACCAGAAACGATCAATCGGATGGTGTTTCGCGGTCGGTTGCAGATATTGACCGACCGTCAGAAAATCGACATTGGCGGCGCGCAGGTCATCCATAACCTGACGCACGTCATTCAGCGTCTCACCCAGCCCAACCATCAGGCCGGACTTGGTAAAAATCTCGGGGTTGGCACGTTTGGCGTCATCCAACAGTCGCAACGAGGTATAGTAACGCGCGCCGGGGCGGACCGTCGGATACAGGTGCGGAACGGTTTCCAGATTGTGGTTGAATACGTCCGGCGCGGCATCGAACACCATATCGGCGGCGGCCCCTTTGCCAAGAAAGTCCGGCGTCAGCACTTCGACGGTGGTGCCGGGGTTCTGGTGACGCACGGCGCGGATCGTTTGTGCGATATGGTCTGCACCGCCATCACCCAGATCATCGCGGTCCACCGAAGTTATCACCACATGGCGCAGGCCCAGCTTTTTCACCGCGGCCGCAACCCGCCCCGGCTCAAACAGGTCCAGTGCATCCGGGCGACCTGTCGAGACATTGCAGAAGGAACAGCCACGGGTGCAAACCTCGCCCATGATCATCATGGTGGCGTGACGCTTGGACCAGCATTCGCCAATATTGGGGCACGCGGCCTCTTCGCAGACTGTTGCCAGATTGTGATCCCGCATCAGGCGACGGGTCTCGTAATACTCTGCGCTTTCGACTTTTTTCTTGCGAATCCACTTTGGCTTACGTGGGATAACGCTGTCGGCCTTTTTGGCCTTTTCCGGGTGGCGAGGGCGAAGCTGGATGGTCATCTGGCTGCTCCGGTTCAGGCGTGAATTGCGCGGCCCATGGTGTCGAGGCAGGCTTCCTTGACTGCTTCGCCCATGGCCGGGTGTGCGTGGCAGGTGGCAGCGACTTCGGCAACGGTTGCGCCTTTAGTCATAGCGAGGACCAGTTCTGCAATCAAATCACCGCCATGTGCGCCACAGATGTGTCCACCCAGGATTTTACCGTTCGCATCCGCCAACACTTTGACAGCGCCGTCCGTCTCACCGATCGAGCGTGCCCGCGAGTTGGCCATGAATGCGAATTTGCCGACGGAGTATTCGATGCCAGCCTCTTTCAACGCTTCTTCGGTCTGACCGACCGAGGCAACCTCGGGGTCGGTGTAAACCACGCCGGGCACGGTGTTGTAATCGACATGACCGGCTTCGCCAGCCAGCAATTCGACACAGGCAACGCCGTCTTCTTCGGCCTTATGCGCCAGCATCGGGCCGGGGACGCAATCGCCGATCGCATAGATGCCCGGAACCGAGGTTCGGAATGTTTCGTCCACTTCGACAAAACCGCGCGCGTTGATGGCAACGCCCAGCTCCTCCAGCCCCAAACCACGAGTGACAGGGCGGCGGCCGACTGCGATCAGGACCTTGTCTGCCTCAATCACTTCTTCCTTGTCCTTTCCGACGCGATCCACGGTCAGGCTCAGACCTGCTTCCGTCTTGTCGACGGATTTCAGGGCACGGCCCAGTTGAAACTTCAACCCGCGCTTGGACAGGGCACGCTGCGCAAGCTTGGCAGTCTCACCATCAATGCCCGGCAGCACGCGGTCAAGATATTCTACAACCGTAACTTTTGCGCCTAGGCGCGCCCAGACCTGCCCCAGCTCCAGCCCGATCACGCCTGCGCCGATCACGACCAGATGTTCCGGCACGCTGTCCAGCGCAATCGCGCCGGTCGAGCTGAGGATGTCCTGCTCGTCGATCTCAATCCCTGGAAGAGACGTTGGCTCAGACCCGGTGGCGATCAGGATATTTTTCGCCTCGTGGATGTCATCACCCACCTTGACCTGACCAGCGGCAGGGATGCTGGCCCAGCCTTCGATCAGTTCAACGCCGTTTTTCTTGAACAGGAACGCGATCCCCTTGGTCAGATCGCCTACGATCTTGTCCTTGCGCCCCATCATCGCGGACACGTCGATGCTGGCCCCTTCGACCGCAATGCCGTGAGAGGAGAGATGTGCAATTTCGGCATATTTGGCCGAAGAGGTCAGCAACGCTTTGGAGGGGATGCACCCCACATTCAGACATGTCCCGCCGAGCGCGTCGCGGCCTTCGACACAAGCCACTTTCAGGCCCAGTTGCGCCGCACGGATCGCGGCGACATAGCCGCCCGGTCCGCCCCCGATGACAATCAGATCATAGGTGGTCATTTGGTCTTCTCTCAGTAAATCGGGTGGCTTGCGCACAGGGCGCGGACTTTCTCGAGGGTTTCCCGTTCGACGGCTTCATCACCGTCGGGGGACTGTGCCAGCGCGTCCAGAACATTGCCGATCAGGTGGCCGATCTGTTGGAACTCCTGGGGGCCAAAGCCGCGACTGCATCCTGCGGCGGTGCCCAGACGGATACCGCTGGTGATAGTGGGTTTTTCCGGATCACCCGGAACGCTGTTCTTGTTGCAGGTAAAACCTGCCCGTTCCAGCGCGGCCTCGGCATCCTTGCCTGTGACGCCAATGGGGCGCAGATCGACCAGCATCAGGTGGTTTTCAGTGCCACCCGAGACGATATCACACCCGCGCGCCATCATCACATTGGCCAAAGCCGACGCGCTGTCGACAACACGCTGCATGTATTCCTTGAATTCCGGTTTCAGCGCTTCGCCAAAGGCAACTGCCTTGCCCGCGATCACGTGCATCAGGGGACCACCCTGAAGACCGGGGAACACGGCCGAATTCATTTTCTTCGCCAGCGCCTCGTCATTGGTCAGGATGATCCCGCCGCGCGGACCGCGCAGGGTCTTGTGCGTCGTCGACGTCACCACATGCGCATGGCCAATGGGCGAAGGGTGCAGGCCGGTTGCGACCAACCCAGCAATATGGGCCATGTCCGCCAGCAGCCAGGCTCCGACCTCATCCGCGATCTGGCGGAACCGGGCAAAGTCGATCTTTTGCGAATAGGCCGATGCACCGGCAATGATCATCTTGGGCTTTTCAGCCTTGGCCAGCGCTTCGACCTGATCATAGTCGATCAGACCCGCATCCGTCAGACCATACTGGATCGGGCGGAACCATTTGCCGGACTGGGCGGGTTTCGCGCCGTGGGTCAGGTGACCACCGGCATCCAGGGACATGCCCAGAATCGTGTCACCGGGGCTGAGCAGGGCCAATTTGACGGCACCGTTGGCCTGTGCGCCGGAATGCGGCTGGACGTTGGCGAATTCGCAGCCAAACAGCTGTTTCAGCCGGTTGATGGCTTCGGCCTCGACCTCATCCACATATTCGCATCCACCATAGTAACGGCGGCCGGGATAACCTTCGGCGTATTTGTTGGTCAGAACCGAGCCTTGTGCGTCAATCACAGCTTGTGAGACGATGTTCTCGGATGCGATCAATTCGATCTGTTCAGCCTGGCGGGTTGCTTCGCGCGCAATGGACGCAGCAATTACCGGGTCGGACGTAGTCAGGGGCGTTTTAAACATGGTTTCCTCCTCCGAAACCGAATCCTTGTCAGGAACTATGTTTCCTATAGTGGAAAAATGTTCCGTCTGGCAACATATTTCGCGTATTTGTGATATTGTGCGCATTTGAGGAAACTCCTAAGCTTTTGGAAAATGGGGGGAGTAATATGTCTGGGGAATATCGGAGCGATACGCCCAGTCCTGACGAACAGGACGATGGCGCGGCTTTGGGGCGGTCCATCCGCGATGCGCGCCGTGCAAAAGGCTGGACCCTGGAGGAAGCAGGCCGGGCTGCGGGTATCGGCCGATCAACCCTTTCGAAGATCGAAAACAACCAGACCAGACCAAGTTTCGACATTGTCCGCCGCCTGACCCAGGCACTGGACATGAACACGCCGCAGCTGTTCCTGCAATCGGGTCAGACCGGCATTTCCGGACGGCGAGATTTCACGCCGAAAGGTGAAGGCGAGATACGGAACACACCAACCTATCTGCACGAATTGCTGTGCACCGAGCTGACCAGCAAGCAGATGCTGCCCTATATCGCCACCATCAAGGCGCGCGACATTTCCGAGTTCGACACCTGGATCAGGCATTCCGGCGAAGAATTCATGTTTGTGCTCAGCGGCGAGTTAACCTTTATCTCAGAACACTATCGGCCGCTGGCGATGAAAGCGGGCGATTCACTCTATTACGACAGCGGAATGGGGCATGGCTGTATTTCAACCAGCCCGCAAGATGCCCAGGTTCTTTGGGTGTCGCTGGACTCGTGATCAGGGCGCTGATCCGACCGCTTGCGTGATCCAAAAGCGCCCTCAATAATCGCGTTGCGAAATTCCGAAACCATGTTGCACACTGCGGCTGTCACGCAAGCTTTGGCTTGCCGGTTCGTGAATCCACAGGAATAATCTGTCTGAGGCGAAGGCGGTTAGTACCTCAGCCAAAAAACATATTAAGGCCCCACAGGAGGAAAATTTTGAAACATTGGCTTAAGACCTATGATGAAGATGTCCCGGAGGAGATCGATCCGCATGCCTATCCGTCGATCGTTGCTATGTTCGAGGACGCGGCGGCCAAATACAAAGACAATGCGGCCTATGAATGTTTCGGCACGTCGATAACCTATGGCGCGGTCGAGGAGCAGTCGCGCGCGGTTGCGGCTTATCTCCAGAACGAGCTGGGGGTCAAAAAAGGCGACCGGATCGCGCTGATGGCCCCGAACATCTTTGCCTTTCCTGTTGCGATGCTGGGCATTCTTCGGGCCGGTGCGTGTCAGGTCAATGTCAATCCGCTGTATACGCCGCGCGAGCTGGAACATCAGCTGAACGATTCCGGGGCCGAGACGATCATTATCTTCAGCGGATGCACACAGGCGCTGGCTGAGATCATCGGCAACACCTCGGTCAGCAAGGTCATTACCGTCGATCTGGGCGACGCTGCAAACCTGCCCATTCCGTCGCCGCCGGTCGATGATCGGCTGCAAGGCACCACGGCCTTTTCGGACGTTCTGACCGCAGGTGCAGGGATGCAGTACACGCCGGTCGATCTGAACGGCGATGATCTGCTGTTCTTTCAATATACTGGCGGCACTACTGGCCCGTCCAAGGGCGCTGTTCTGAATCACCGCAACGTGGTCGCCAACCTTGAACAATACAAAGCCTTTCTGCCCAAAGCCTGCGTCGAGGCGGAAGAGGTGATGTTGGTCGCCCTGCCCCTGTATCATATCTTCGGTCTGACGTTGTCTTTGGCCTATCTGTCGCTGGGCTGCCGGATGGTACTGATCCCGAACCCGCGCGACCCCGATGCCTTCATCGCCGCGATCAAGGACGCGGGCATCACGATCTTCCCGGCCGTCAACACCCTGTTTGCCGGTCTGGCAATGCACCCGGGCATGAAAGAGGTCGATTTCTCGCGCCTCAAGCTGTCCATCGGTGGCGGGGCGGCGGTTATCGAAACCGTCTCACACAACTGGAAGAACCTGACGGGTCAACACATCACCGAAGGGTACGGGCTGTCCGAAACCTCGCCGCTGTTGACCATCGTCCCTTTTGACGTCGAAGACTTTACCGGATCATGCGGCTTGCCGGTCTCGTCCACCCATATCAAACTGCTGGACGACAACGACAACCCCGCGCCAATTGGTGAGCGCGGCGAAATCTGTGCCGCCGGGCCACAGGTCATGTCGGGGTATTGGAACAAGCCTGACGCAAATGACTCGGCCTTTACAGCCGACGGCTATTTCCGCACCGGCGATATCGGCGTATTTGACGAGGACGGGTATCTGCGCATCGTGGACCGCAAGAAAGACATGATCATCGTGTCCGGGTTCAACGTGTTCCCCAATGAGATTGAGGCCGTGGTCACCGAAGTGGATGGCGTTGCGGAATGTGCCTGCATCGGGGTGCCCGATGAGAAAACCGGCGAATCCATCAGTGTCTTTATCGTCAGGAAACCGGGGGCCGAGGTGACCTCGGACGCGGTCATATCGCATTGCCGCAACGAAATGACCGCCTATAAGACCCCGCGCAAGGTCACCTTTGTTGATGAGCTTCCGAAATCCAGTGTCGGCAAGATCCTGCGCCGCGAATTGCGGGACGCCTGAAGCCAAAACAAGAAACGGTTGCACCTGTGCCAACATGGCATCAGGCGCAACCGAACCAAGCATGAATTCAATTGTTAGTATATTAGACATCTTATTCTAGTATTGAGGTTCCCGTCATAATTTGAGATGACAGACGGATGAGCAGTACAAAACACGTTCATTCCGAAAATGCGGTGCCCAAGGATACCGACCTTGCCGACGCGCCACGGGCGCGCGCGGTCGAACAGACATATAAGCCAGCCCGGCAAAAGCGCAGCGTCCAGTCAGAACAAAAACTGCTTGCTGCTGCCGAAGCTCTGTTTGCGGATCACGGGTTCGAAGGCACCAAGGTCGGCGATATCATCAAAAAATCTGGGTGCTCTATCGGATCATTCTATCACCGGTTCGGTGACAAGGACGGGCTCGCCAAGGTAATGGTGGATCGCTACATCACCGACGCGGTCGAAATCATCGGGGCGTCAGACTTCAGTAAATCGAAGCATGGCGACCTCAGGACCATGTTGCGCTTTCTGTCCCAGATTTCCTGTGCGTTCATGACCACCAGATTAGGGGTCTACCGCGCCGCGCACCGTCTGGCGCAAAATGATCCAGAGATCTGGACCGATACCGGAAACCTGTCCGTCCTGTTGCGCAATCGGGTCGTGGAATTCCTGCCCGCCTTCGAAGATGAAATCAAAGCCCCCGATCCAGAAGCTGCGATGACACAGGCGTTGCAGCTTATCCTGCTTGTGATCCTTCAGACCCGGCTGGGGTCGGGCGCACTGTTTCCGCGCGACGACGATACGTTGTTGAATATGCTGACCAATGCCGCGTTGGGCATCCTCAGCGACGGCGCGACCTGACGCCCGTCCAAAAACCTCCCTCCCTCTTGCGATACACACAAAAACAGCTTGGATCAGCGATGTAAGCTGACCTAGGCTGAGTTGTGCTGCCCAGTCTTGTGCCGCAACGTTAGAGTTGCTCGGTTTTGACGCCGCGCATATTGGAACTGAAATTGAAATTCTATTTTTAAGACCAGTCCCCACGCCTCGTGGTGTGTGACAACCAGAACCAGGAGAAACACATTTTGCCCGCGCCAGAGAACTATACGACCCGCACCCTGAAGGATCACATCGGCCACGACTTTGGCCTGTCCGACCCGATTCATGTGGATCAGCCCAAGATCAACGGCTTTGCCGATGTGACCGGGGATCATCAGTGGATTCACGTCGATGTCGAAAAGGCCAACCACAGCCCGTTTGGCGGAACCATCGCCCACGGGTTTCTGACCCTGTCTTTGCTGGCTGCCGCAACGGAAACATCAGGAATTGTCCCCTCTGACGCCAAAGCAGTGCTAAACTACGGTCTGGATAAGGCGCGTTTTCTTGCCCCCGTTCCGGCTGGTGCAACAGTACGCTCCCGGTTCAAACTGGCCGGTGTCGAAGACAAAGGGGCAGGCAATCAGCTGATACGGCTTGAGGCGACGCTTCAGGCTGATGGGTCCGACAAGCCCGCCGTCGTTGCCGAACTTTTGGCAATGGTTATTGGATAGGAGGCGGCAATGCCCAAGAAGACAATCGAAACATCTGCTGACCTTTTCAAAGCCATGAGCCAGTTCTACACGGCCTCGCTGCAGCAGCCCGACAAACTGTTTCAAGCCTATTCCGAGGTTGCTCAGAACACTTTTGCCAGTCTGACAGGCACGTCCGAGATCGCGCCCGCCAAGGGCGACAAGCGGTTTTTGGACCCGATCTGGACGTCGAACCCTGCCTATAAGGCGATGATGCAAACCTATCTGACCTGGTCAAACGGCCTGAACGATTGGGTGAATTCGCTGGACATCGACGGCCGCGACAAACTGCGCGCACAGCTCTTGTCTTCGATGTTGACCGACAGCATGGCACCAACCAACATGCTTATGGGCAACCCTTCGGCCATGAAGATGACCCTCGAGAAGGGCGGCAAGAACCTGGTCGACGGTGCCAAGCATTTCATCGACGACATGATCAACAACAACGGGCTGCCATCCATGGTGGACAAGTCCAAGTTTGAAGTGGGCGGAAACCTCGGCACCAGCGAAGGCGAGGTCATCTATCGCGAAGAACGGCTGGAGCTGATCCAGTACAAACCCACCACCGAAAAGGTGTTTAAGCGACCGATTTTCATCGTTCCGCCTCAGATCAACAAATTCTACATCTGGGATCTTACGCCCAACCGGTCGGTGATCGAATACCTGCGGAACAAGGGCCACCAGATTTTCATCGTCAGCTGGCGCAATCCGGGGGCAGAGCATGCCGACTGGGGCATGGACAGCTATGTTGAATCCCTTGACCGCGCGTCCGAGGTAGCCTGCGAGATTTCGAAATCCAAGGACCTGAACCTGATCGGCGCTTGCTCGGGCGGGCTGACGACGGCGCTGTTGCTGTCCTACTGGTCGGCAAAAGGGATCGAACGCGCCAACTCGCTGACCCTTTTGGTCGCGGTACTGGACACAGAAGGGGCCAAGAACACGACGATGGGGCTGTTTGCCAATGTCGAAACGCTGGAAGTGGCGCGGATGTTCACCCGCTCCAAAGGTGTCCTGCCCGGCAAGGATCTGCAAAAAGCCTTTGCCTGGTTGCGCCCCAATGATCTGATCTGGGCCTATTGGGTCAACAACTATCTGCTGGGCAACGAACCGCCCGCGTTCGACATTCTGTTCTGGAACGCCGACACGACCAACCTGCCATCCGCCTTCCACACCGATATGCTGGACATCCTGCAAAAAGGTGGCGCACGTCAAGGCGCCGATATTGATGTGCTTGATACCAAGATGGACCTTGGCGCGGTCGACTGCGACAAGTTCGTAGTCGGGGGCACGACGGATCACATCACGCCATGGGACGGGTGTTATCTGTCGATGCAGGCCTTTGGTGGTGACAACGAGTTTGTTCTGAGCCAGTCTGGCCACATCCAGGCAATTGTTAACCCGCCGGGCAACCCGAAGGCAAAGTTCATGACGAACAAGGGAAAACACTCAACTCCGGAAGAGTTCCAGGCCGGTGGCGAGATGAACCCGGGCACCTGGTGGGATTATTGGGCCATTTGGTTGGAAGAGCGTGCAGGCGATCAGGTCAAGGCGCCAAAAACTCTGGGCTCGGCCAAGTACAAATCATTGGCGCAATCGCCCGGCACCTATGTTCATGAAAACGTGTAAGAGGAGTTCCTTTGGATATTGAAAGCCAGACAATGACTGCGATGGGCCAGGATTGGAACGTCGCGGTTTTGGGCCCTGCCGACGCAGAGCGGACGATCCTGCTGTGCAATGGCATTGGCGCCAGTGTTGAAACGATCGGTCCTTTCGTCGACCATTTCAAACGCACACGGCTCATAGCTTTTGATGTTCCGGGTGTCGGTCGGTCACCGACACCGTTTTCCCCTTACAGGTTCTCAAATCTGACCCGGATGCTGAACAACATCCTTGATCAGTTGGGCGTGGGGAAAGTCGACGTTTTCGGCGTGTCCTGGGGCGGAGGTCTGGCACAGCAATTCGCCATTGATTTTCAGGATCGCTGCAACACTCTGATCCTTGCCGCGACCGCACCGGGGATGATCATGGTGCCGGGCAATATCAACGTATTGTCCAAAATGGCCACGCCCAAGCGATACACCGACCCTGAATACATGCTGAAGGTCGGGGCCGAGATTTATGGCGGTGAAGTTGCATTTAATCAGGAACTGCTGAAAGACCATGCCATGGCGATGAAGGCGGGCGATACGCGGGGTTACCTATATCAACTTTTGGCCGGTGCCGGTTGGACCAGCTATTTCCAGCTGCCAAAGGTCAAGCTTCCGACGCTGATTCTGATGGGCGAGGATGACCCGTTGGTGCCGCCGGTCAACGGCCGGATTCTGGCCAGCCGCCTGCCAAACGCCACGCTTGAAATGGTGTCCTGCGGTCACATGTTCGTTCTGACACAAGCCGAACAGATCGCCGACCGGATCGAGGAATTCATCCATGAAGACGCAATGGTTGATGGCTGAAGATTACCACCATGTCTGCGACCAGCACAGGGCTTGACGCCGACAAAGCAGCCGGAACGCGCCGCGTTCGCAGGGTGGCGACCGGCATACTGATTTTTCTGACTCTGGTCTATGCGGCCAGTTTCACGGTCACCGATCCGCCTGTCTGGCTGCGTCTGATCCGGGCGATGGCCGAGGCGGGCATGGTTGGTGGTCTGGCCGATTGGTTCGCGGTCGAAGCACTGTTCAGGCATCCGCTGCGCATCCCGATCCCGCATACCGCGCTGCTGCCGAAAAACCAGAAACGGGCGGCGGGCAATATCGCCCGGTTCATCGACGAATACTTTCTGGTTCCCGATCAGGTGCTGGCACGGATACAGCAATTTAACCCGGTACACCGGCTGGCCGGGTGGCTGACCCGGCCCGAAAACGCCCAGATGGTTGCGCGAGAACTGTCCCAGCTGTTGCAGCTTGTGGTGAAAAGCCAGTCGCGCGGCGCCGCCTTTAGCAAAGCCACCAAAATCGTTCGGGGGTTGCTGCTGACATCCGTAACCCCGGCTGATCTGGCGCAGAACCTGTCCCGGCTGCTCAAAGATTCGGCCCGCGGCAGGATATTGGACGAAATCCTGCTTGAGGTGCGCAACGTCGTCGACCAGAACCGCGACAAGGTCACGGAACTGGTACAGGAACACAGCCGCTGGTGGATCGCATCCTCGGTGGACAAAGGGATCGTCAGGTTGCTAGTCGATGGCATCCTGTCACTGTTGGACGAACTTTCAGACGAAAAATCCGAGCTGCGGCAGGAATTCAATTCATCCATCGAGCAGTTTGTGGACAGCTTTCAGAATGCCGGGCGGATCGAGGGTTATATTGCCGAAGGTGTACAGCAATACGCGGATTCACCGGAATTCGCGGCCACGGTCCAATCCGTAGGCGAGGCCATCCTGTCGCGCATTGAACGCGGTTTCGAAGAACACCCCGAGCAGGCCGGAGAGTTTCTGGCCGACGCGGTGCGCGAATTTGCCCAGATGCTTTTGGAACAGCCAGAGCTTGAGCAGAAGTTGAACGCGCGTCTGGAAAGCGGCCTTGCAACCGTGCTGCAAGAAGCGCGCCCGGCTATCGTACGCTATGCGACGCAGGTTATCTCGGACTGGGACAGCGCCGATCTGGTCAACCGAATCGAACTTGAGGTTGGGCAGGACTTGCAGTTCATCCGCATCAACGGGGCGGTTCTGGGCGCTTTGGTCGGTGGATTCCTGTATTTGATCACGTTGGGCGTTCATTAAGCGGGCTTGGCCTCCGATGTTACGCCGCGTCGCAGCACAAATATGTTGCAGTGCAGCATTTCAGTTCCTAAATTCAGCTCAATTGATTGAAATGGAGATATCCGATGACAGCCAAGACCGTTAAATCGACCACCGAAACCAAAACCGCCGAAGCCAAAGTTGCCACCACGGCACTGGATTCGGCAACAAATGCCAGCAAAGCGCTGACCGGCCTGTTCAATGCCTATTTCACGTCAGGCCGCAAAGCCATCGAAGGTATCATCGAAGTCGACAAAGCGCTGCTTGGTTACGCCAAAGAGGCAGTCACCGGCTACGTCGAGCTGAGCAAAGACACGGTTCAGGCCAAATGCCTGAATGACGTTCTGGACCTGCACGCGGCACACGCGCACTCGCGCATCGAGGCAACTGCCGCGAACGCCCGCGAAGTTGTTGAGCTGACCAAGGACAAAGCCAAAGAAGCATATGCGCCGGTGAAAGAAGTCATCGACACATATCGTCCGGGCAAAGCTGCTTAATTCAGACGCTAAGATCTGATTGAAAGCGCCGATGAAACAAGGGTTTCATCGGCGCTTTTTTTGTTGGAAGAACCAGGAATGGTTTCCGATTCACAATCGGCGTGCGACACGACCGGACCAAATAAGATAGGCCAGCGCGGCGGCGAACAGGGCCGCCATTGCGTACCATGTCAGGGCATAGGCCAGATGCGGGTTGCGAAATCGGACGACCGTCAGCCCCCCGCGAGGCCAGGTGCCTGATGCCCCCTGATGATCCGCATCAATGAAATAGGGTAAGGTTGGCCCAAGGTTCAAAGCCTTGGACATGGCCATCGGATCGCGCGACACCCAGCGGCCCGCTGCCGGATCGTTGCGTTCCAGCAAAGTGCCGCCCGACACCCCAGGACGCAACAGCCCGGTGATCGGCAGGCTCAGCGGTGACCAATCCGCAGGGTTCTGCACCTCAGCAGGCACATAGCCGCGATTGACCCACAACACACCCCGATCCGTCTTTATCGGTGACATCACCCAATATCCGGGGCCGCTGCCTGTGACCGCTTTGACCAGAACAGCCGGTTGATCCAGTAAACGACCGTCAACAGAGGCTCGCAGATAGGCGTGTTGGTGCGGATCAAATGGCGTGGGCACGCCTGCAGGCTCACCAAAGGCGCGCGCATCAACGGCGGCGATCAGCTCCTGTTTCCAGACCAACCGCCGGACCTGCCAGTTGCCCAGCAGAACGAACACGACAATCAACACCGCCGACACACCCAACAGCGCAGCCGTGACCCAAAGGGGCTGACGGGCGGTGTTTCCGTCGGTCATGGCAGGTTTCGAACCCTCTCGATCTGTTCGTGGGCGGGCATCATGTTTTCATCCAGATTGAACATGACCCAGATCGACCCGGCCATCACAATCACCAACAGCAGAATGGTCAGGCCCATTGACATGACCTGCCAACCGGCCTCGACCTTAAGCGAGACATGCAGGAAATAGTGGATATGGACCATCATCTGCGTCGCCCCCATGGCAAAGATGATCGCCACCGCCCAGGCGGTGTTATCCATCACGTCGCCCAGAACGATCCAGAATGGGATCAGGGTCAGAACCACCGACAACAGAAATCCGACGACATAGGATTTAAAGGTACCGTGACCGCCTTTTGCGTGATCGCTCATAGCAGGACCCCCGTGAGATAGACCAAGGAAAAGACGCCGATCCAGATCAGATCGAGGAAGTGCCAGAACAGGCTCAGGCACATGACCCGGCGTTTGTTCTCATGTGTCAGGCCCCGTTGACCCAATTGCATCAAAAGGACAATCAACCAGATACTGCCGCCCAGAACGTGCAGCCCGTGTGTGCCCACCAGAAAGAAGAACGACGACAAAAAGGCGCTGGCCATCGGGGTTGCCCCGATATGCCACAGGTGGCTGAACTCCTGAAACTCGAGGTACAGGAACCCCGCCCCGAAAAGCCCGGTGACGATCAACCACAGAACCGTGCCGCGCAGGTCGTCCATGTCCATCCGCAGCACCGCAAACCCGTAGGTGATCGACGAAAACAGCAGTGCGAAGGTGGCCAGCAGGATTTTTTCGATTTCGAACAGATCCGCCGGAGCGGGGCCAGCCGCATAATTTTGCCCCAGCACGGCATATGTGGCAAAGAGGATGCCGAAGATCAGGCAATCGCTCATCAGGTAAATCCAGAACCCCAGCATGGTTCCGGTTTCATGGTGATGCTCACCATGGTCGTCCCCGTGATGGGGGTCTTCGATCACAAAGAACTCTTTGGGTGGGTTCGCGCCTGTATCCGACATTATTCTGCTGCCCCCGCCAGCGCCTGAGTGCGCTGATCTTCGATGTCTTTGACCTCATCCGCCGGAACGTAATAATCGCGGTCGTAGTTGAACGTGTGCCCGATGCCATACACCAGCGTTGCGGCAAAGCTGACGGCGGCCAGCCACCAGATATGCCAGACCAGCGCAAAGCCCATCACGGTCAGAAGCCCGGCCATCACAACGCCCGTGGCCGTATAGCGCGGCATGTGGATCGGCACGAAGCCTTCGGTCGGGCGCACAAAGCCTTCGCGCTTCATCTGGGTGAATGCGTCCAGCTCGTGAACGCGCGGGGTGAAGGCAAAATTGTAGTAGGGCGGCGGCGAGGATGTCGACCATTCCAGTGTTCGCCCACCCCACGGATCACCCGTTGTGTCGCGCAATTCGTCCCGCCTGCGGATCGACACGTAGATCTGCACCAGAAACGCCCCGATCCCCGCTGCAATAAACAGCGCGCCGAACAGGGCGATGACGAAATAGATCGAATAGAACGTATCCTCGAACTGGCTGAGGCGGCGGGTGACGCCCATCAGACCCAGAACGTACAGCGGCATGAAGGCCAGGTAAAAGCCGATCAACCAGCACCAGAAGCTGACTTTGCCCCAGAACGGTTCCAGCTTGAACCCGAACGCCTTGGGCCACCAATAAATGATACCTGCAAAGATACCGAACACCACGCCACCGATGATTACGTTATGGAAATGCGCGATCAGAAACAGCGAGTTGTGCAAAACATAGTCCGCTGGCGGCACCGCCAGCAGCACGCCGGTCATACCACCCAGAACGAAGGTCAGCATGAACCCCATGACCCACAGCATCGGCGTTTCGAACCGGATACGGCCTTTGTACATGGTGAACAGCCAGTTGAATATCTTGGCCCCTGTGGGGATCGAGATGACCATCGTGGTGATGCCAAAAAAGGCGTTCACATTGGCCCCTGCCCCCATGGTAAAGAAATGGTGCAGCCAAACCAGATAGCTGAGGATCATGATCACGCAAGTGGCGTAAACCATAGAGGTATAGCCAAACAGGCGCTTGCCGGTGAAGGTGGGCACGATCTCGGAAAAGATGCCAAAGATCGGCAGGATCAGAATGTACACCTCGGGGTGGCCCCAAATCCAGATGAGGTTCACGTACATCATCGGATTGCCGCCCAGATCATTGGTAAAGAAATGGGTGCCCAGATAGCGATCCGCCGTCAACAGCGCCAGCGTGGCCGTCAGCACCGGGAAAGTCGCCACGATCAGGATGTTGGTACACAGCGCAGTCCAGGTGAAAACCGGCATTTTCATCAACGTCATGCCCGGCGCGCGCATCTTGACGATGGTGACCACCAGGTTGATCCCCGACAGGGTCGTACCGATGCCCGCGATGTTCAGCGACCACAGGTAATAGTCCATGCCAACGCTGGGGCTGTAATCCAGCCCGGAAAACGGCGCATAGGCCAGCCATCCGGCGGTCGAAAATTCGCCGATGAACAGCGACATCATGATCAGCACCGCACCCGACACCGTCAGCCAGAAGCTGAGGTTGTTGAGAAACGGAAAAGCAACGTCGCGCGCACCGATCTGTAACGGCATGACATAGTTCATGAAGCCGGTGACAAAGGGCATCGCGACGAAAAAGATCATGATCACGCCATGGGCGGTAAATATCTGATCATAGTGGTGGGCGTTCAAAAACCCCTCACCCCCGCTGGCGGCGATGGCCTGATGGCCGCGCATCATCAGCGCATCGGCAAAGCCACGCAACAGCATGACCAGGCCCAGAACCATATACATGATCCCGATCTTCTTGTGGTCGATGCTGGTGAACCACTCTTTCCACAGGTAGCCCCATAGCCGGAAATAGGTCAGCGCGCCGACGACGGCTCCCCCTCCGATTGCTACCACAATAAAGGTGTAAAGGATGATCGGTTCGTAAAAGGGAAACACGCCCCACGACAGTTTGCCAAAGATCGGATCAACCCCGGTTGCCCGGGCAATACCATCAGCGGCTTCGTTAGATAGCGACATCGCGTTATCTTTCCGTTTCTTATTCGTTTCAGGTCAGTTAGCGGACGCCGGAGGAACCAACGTCATCGCTGTGATGATTTCATTTTCGCGCAGGCGCATTTCCGGGCGGATCATCGCCATCAACGCACCGGGATCGTCGGCCGAACACAGCCCGCGGAACATCTCGCGGTTCCACAGCCCCTCAAGGCCGCCGCCGCCCAACGCGTCCACCATCATCATGTCGTTCAGGCACAATGAATTGTCGTCGATGCACAGGTTCACGATCTTGTCCCACAGCCCGTCTTCAACTGTGTCGTAATAGGTTATGGGGTGCGAAATGCTGGGCTGGTCCAATTGCGCCAGTGTTTCCCTGTCCAGTTCCACCCCCTGCGCCTGCACCTGCGCGACCCAGGCGTCGAAATCCGCCTGCGTCTTGCCGTGGAACTTGAATCGCATCTGGGAAAAACCCTCGCCGCTGTAATTGGCCGAGAATCCGTCATAAACGCCGGGTTTGTTGATCACGGCGTTCAGTTCGGTCTGCATTCCGGACATGGCATAAATCTGACCGGCCAAAGCGGGCACAAAGAACGAGTTCATAACCGTGGTCGAGGTGATCTCAAACCGAATTGGACGGTCCACCACCGCAGCCACTTCGTTGACAGTTGCGATGCCCTGTTCAGGGTAGATGAACAACCATTTCCAATCCATTGCCGAGACCTGAATCACCATAGGCTCGACTTGCGGATCAATCGCCTCGGCAGCGGATACGCGGCGCAGCGGTTCGAACGGGTCCAACCGGTGGGTGGCGACATAGGTCAGGCCCGCCAGACAGATGATAATCGCCAGCGGCACGGACCAGATGATGATTTCCAGACTGGTCGAATGATCCCAATCCGGCTCATAGGTCGCCTCTTTGTTGGATTCGCGGTATTTCCACGCAAAGAACACGGTCAACGCCATCACCGGGAGGATGATGATCAGCATCAGCACCGTTGAATACAGAATCAGGTCGGCCTGCTGTGCGGCGACATCACCTGACGGATTTAGGACAACCAGATCGCATCCTGACAATGCGAAGACCGACAGCAGCGCTGTCGAAAGAAATGCACGCTTCATGTTTTTGCGTCTCTTGGATCGGCTTTGGATGGAAATTTTGCTAAGCTGGCAAGACATATATTGAACCTCGGCTAGCGTGACCCCTTGTGCAAGCTTTTCAGCCGTGCTGCAATGCGACAAAAGATGACCCTAACACTTACCTTTGGCGTGACGCTCCGGAAACGATGGGTCAAAACAGGAGTATAGCATGTCCGGCGTTGAAGACACATACCGCTACACCGCTACGATCGACGAGGTGATCACCACGGTCGTCATGGCGCGCGTGACCGACTTTTTTGGCTTCTTTGTCTATGCGATTGCCTCGGCCCTTGTGTTTCCACGTCTGTTTTTTCCAATGCTGGACCCGTTGGCGGGCACATTGGCATCCTTTGCGATTTTTTCGCTGGCCTTTCTGGCGCGCCCGGTCGCCAGTCTTGCCGGGCGCACGCTGCAATACAAAATTGGCCGTGTCGGCAAAGTCACCTTGGCACTGGTTCTGTTGGGGACCGCCACGGTCGCGATCGGATTGCTGCCTGGCTATGACAAAATCGGCTGGCTGGCCCCTGTCCTGCTGGCAGTCTTGCGCATCCTTCAGGGCCTTGGCCTGGGTGGTGCCTGGGACGGACTGACGCTGCAATTGCAGAACGCCGCCCCTGCGGACCGCAAGGGCCGCTATGCGATGGTGCCGCAGTTGGGTGGCCCGGTCGGGTTCGTCGTCGCAGCCGCAATCTTCTTTGTCCTGAACGGGTTCCTGACCGAAGAAGAGTTTCTGAAGTGGGGCTGGCGCTTTGCCTTTTTTGCGGTGATGGCGGTGAATGTGGTGTCGCTTTTTGCGCGGGTCAGGTTGCTGAATTCCGATTTGGGGGTCGAACCCGAAGTCATGCAATCAGCCCCCCTGCCCGAGCTTGTCCGCACCGAAGGCAAAACCATCTTTCTGTCAGCCTGCCTGCCACTGGCCAGTTATGCCCTGTTTCACATGGTCACCGTGTTCCCGTTGGCGTTTGCCGCGATTTACGAGCGGTATGAAATCACCGAAGTTCTGACCGTGCAGTTGATCGGCGGGGCGCTGGCGGTGCTGACCGTGATCGCGTCGGGATTGCTGGCGGATCGCTATAACCGGCGTACGGTAATCCGGCTTAGCACGATCTTGATCGTAGTCCTTGGGCTGATGATCCAGACATTGGCGTCTTATCCTTACATGTACATTCTGTTCGGCTTTATGGTGCTGGGGCTGGCCTATGGGCAGGCCAGCGCCATTGTGCCGCAACGGTTTTCAACCAGATACCGCTATTCCGGGTCCGCGATGGCAACCAACCTGTCGTGGATCATCGGTGCCGCGTTTGCCCCGTTGATCGGCATTGGCCTGACGGCGGCATTCGGATTGTGGGCTGCGGGGTTGTATCTGTTGTCCGGGGCGCTTGTTACCTTTGCCGCATTGCACCTGTTGAACAAACACAATCCAGCGTGATCGGTTGTTAGCGCGGACACCATGTTCAACCGCGCCCGGGCATGCCAAGAAAGGACACACGTAATCAATCCGACCTCGGCATGACCATAAGGCAGGACCTCCATTGGCGCCCATCCCATCCCAATCAGAAGACGCGCTGTTTTTTGGCGATGATCAGGATTGCATCAGCTATAACCGTGTCTGGTTCAACCTGATCCGCGCGCACCGCAGGCTTTATCCCCGTATTACCAAGGCGCTGAAAACCTGCGGGATAAAGGACCCGATCTGGTTCGAGATTCTGCTGGAGGTCGAGCGCGCCGGACCCGAGGGTCAACCAATGAGCGCGCTGGAAGAAAAACTGTTCGTTCCGCAGTATGCCCTGTCCCGCCACGTGACCCGGCTGGAAAAAGAGGGGGTCTTGCGGCGCGAACATATCGCTGATGTCCGGCGCAAGCAGATCCTGTTTCTGACCGAGAAGGGGCAAGGCATGCACGCGCGTATCTGGCCCGTGTATTGGGAAGCGATACAGGCTGAAATCGGGCCGCATCTGAATGTCGAAGATGCTTACAAACTGGCCCGATTGCTGATCAATTTGTTGCCCTGAAACTGCCCTTGCGCGCAGTTTCAGGACCAAGGTTTCCTAGAACCTTGCGACGGCTTCAACCACCACGGTCCGGCCCGGCTCTTTCAGCGGGATCAGCGCGGTGTCGTAATCCGCGCCATAGGTCGCACGGTCCGAGTAATCCTGATCGAACAGGTTATTGACCGACAGGCGCAACGTCAGATTGGGCAAGGTCGGCGGTGTGTACTCACCATAGACATTGACGACCGTATAACCTTTCAGACCCGAACAAGTGTCACAGATCTTGGTTGAATCATTGTCAAAGGCCACGTCCAGTGTCGCACCAAACTGGGCGTGCCATTGCGGTACATATTGCTGCACTTGCAGAGCAACACGCTGCCCGATCGGAGTGCCGAAACCAAAGGCCTGCGATTCATAAGTACCGGGGTTTTGGCCGTTGATTTTGAGATTTGCGTTTGTGTAGGTCAAGCGCATCGAGCCGTTGTACCAGCTATAGCCAGCATCAAGGTTAAAGCCCTGGCTGCGGACTTCGGCTGAATTGTGTCGATTCATGTTGGACCGGCGGTCGAACCGCATCACGCGGGCGTTGTCGATGGTGGTCCGGAACAATTCGCCCGACACCCGGAAGGCACCGGATTCCCAATCGACCCCAAGGTTGATGTTTTTACCGCGCGACGATTCAAAGCCGGTGTAATCGGTTCTCCAGAATTTATAGTTGTCTTCGATCTGATAGCCGCCGAATACGTTCGAATAGCCTGCACGCAGCGACAGGGTATCAATCACGAAGTAAGTAGCCGACAAGTTATAGCTTCCGCCTGAATCGCTCAGCTTGGTGCCGTCGACTCCGGTGAAATCCTGCCAGTCATAACGCGCACCGGTCGAGATGCGCCACTTGTCCGTGGGGTCGAACCGGGCCTGTGTAAAGATCCCGACGTTCTTGCCGCGTTCTTTCAGCGTATAAGTCGGCGCTTTAAAGGTCGAATCCTTGTCATAGGCATCTAGGCCCGCAACGATCGAACCGCCGCCCAGAAAGCCCCCATCCAGGTGGAATGTATTCTGCACCTTCCCCGACAGGGTGCTGGATTTTCCGTCAAAATCGCGATCCCTGCGTTCCACTTCGGCGTCGGAATATCCGATCACGACCTGCGGATCCCAAAGACCACCCGCCTGCGTGTTGGAATATTGCAGCGAATAGCTGGACCGCGTCGTGTCATACGGCACCAGGTTCATGACACGGGGCGGGGCCCAGTTGCCGAAATTGGGCTTGTCGTTGCGGCGTTCGGAATCCTGAATGCGCTGGCCGGACAGTTCGATACGATCACCTTGATCGCCCTCATAGGCGAATTTCAAAAGCCCGGTTTGCATGTCAGCGGCGGTGCCTTGCGTCCTGTTACCGTCACCATCTTCATAAGGGTTACCCGTGGTCGAGCGCGCATAACCGAGGGCCTCGAACCCACTGCCGCGCGTTGCCAAAACCAGGGACCGTGCAAAGGTGCTGCCATTGTCGGCATAGCTCAGCCGGGCTGTCCCTGCGGCGTTGCGGCCGTCTTCGATCACATCGGCGGCGTCCACGGTTTCCAGGATCACCGCACCGGCGGTTGCGTTGGGGCCGGTATCAGCCGCGGCGATGCCCGGGTCAACCCGAACGAACTTCAGCATCCCCGGATCGAAAACCGTGGCGCTGGTGTGGTGGAACACCCGGTTGTTCTGCAACGCCCCGTCGATCTGTGTGGTCAGGTTGATCAGGTCGATCCCGTTGACATAGATTTTCTGAGTCAGCGGGATGGCACCACCAACCGACACGTTCGAGATCCCTTCGAACAGGTCGCGTGCATTGCCCAGACGGGCGTTTTCGACCTCGGCGTCGGACAGATAGATGGACGCGCCCCGGTCAGCGTCCTGGCCCAACGGGTCGCGATCCCGAACGGTGATCGGGTCCAGCGAAAAGACGTCGCCTTCGGGGGCGTCTGAAGTCGCGGTTTCGGATTTTTCTTCGACCGTCACATCCGTTGCTTCGGCTTCTTGCGCAAAGGCAGAAGCCCCGAACAACAGCGACAGGGCCGATCCGCACAGCAGGCTGGTGCGAACCGCGTTGAATTTATCAGGCATTTGAGTGATCCCGTGTGTTTGCTTGCGACCTGGCTGGCTCGTGTCGCGAGCGGGCGGGGAATTCGCGCTCCCTTTAGGGGCTGGGATGCTGACATGCAAGTGCATGTTAACGCGATCATGTGGGACGTGGCGTTAAACCAACACCACCGGCCGCCCCCCGACGACTGCAACCTCGGCCCCGGTCTGAAACACCTCGCGCAGCAGCGCCGAATTCACGATTTCACGCGGGGTGCCATCAGCAACAACCACCCCTTGTTTCAACGCAATAATGCGGTCGGCATAGGCCGCAGCGTAATTGATGTCATGCACGACGATCACCACCGTTCTGCCCTGCGCTGTCACCAGATCGCGAAGCAGGGTCATCAGCGCCCGAGATGCAGAGATATCAAGGTTGTTCAGCGGCTCATCCAGCAGCAGGTACTCGGTATCCTGCGCAAAGGCCATGGCAACAAAAGCCCGTTGTCGCTGACCACCCGACAGATTCTCAAGCTGACGGTCGGCGATGGCCGTAAGTTCAAACTGACCGATTACTGCATCAACCCGGTCGCGGTCTTCTGCACGGGGACGGCCCTTATGATAGGGATAGCGGCCGAACCCGACCAGATCACGCACCGTCAACCGGCTGGCCACGCTCAGGTCCTGCGGCAGGATCGCCAGTTGCCGCGCCAGCACGTCATCAGCGGTCTTACCGATTTGCAAACCGTCGATTGAAATGCTGCCCGATTGCAGCGGAACCAATCGCGCGACCAGGGACAGCAAGGTCGACTTTCCCGCCCCGTTCGGCCCCACCAGCGCAACCAGACCCCCTTTTTCCAGCCGCAGCGACACATCTGACAGGATCGGGTGCCCGGCGATTTGGTATGAGAGGTTTTCGATTTCAATCATCGCAGGCTCCGCAACAGCAAAAACAGGAAAATCAGGCCGCCCAGGAACTCGACCACGACGCTCAGCGGGGTGCTGAGATCCAGAAGCCGTTCCATCACGGTCTGGCCCCCGACAAGGATGATCGACGCAATCAGCGCCGCCGCCGGCAACAGGTCTCCATGGCGCGCGGACGGGATGATCAGATAGGTCAGGCTGGTCACCAGAATCCCGAAAAAGGCCACCGGCCCCACCAGCGCGGTTGAGACTGAAACCAGAACCGACACCAGCAAAAGAACCTGCCATTGCGCCTTGTGGGGTGGCTCGCCCAGCGATGTGGACAACACCGGCCCAAGCGGCAGGACATCCAGTCGATATCGCATCCGCCACACCGCCGCCCCAGCCGCCAGACAAAATCCGGTCGCCACGGCCAACAGGCCGGTATCGACATTGGAAAACCGCGCGAAGGATGCCGCCTGCACCACCGCATATTCATTCGGGTCAATCACCCGCCGAAAATAGGCGGTGAGCGAGTGAAACAGGACCGCCAGAACAACGCCGGTCAGGATCAGGCGCATCATGTCACCCTCGCCCGCCCGCAGAACCACACGGAACAGCAACAGTGACGCGCCGCACATCCAGACCACATTTGCCACCATCATACCTTGTGGCGGCAGGCCCTGATAGGTCCGCGCGCCTATGGCCCAGACCAGGCCCGTCAGCAACAGCAGATACAGCGCGTCGAACCCCATGACCGAGGGCGTCAGGATGCGATTTCCGGTTATGGTCTGAAATATCACGGTCGCCCAAGACACGGCAAAGCCAACCAGCAACAATGCCGCCAGCTTCTGGCCGCGAAAGGCCAGTATAAAGCCCCAGTCGCCCCTGACGCCCAGACTCAGATAAGCGGCGCAACATAGGGCTAACAGCCCGGCCAGCAGGAACAACCTAACGCGCAAGCCGGGACCCGCCATATAGCAGCCACAGAAACACAATCGCACCGACAATGCCGATCACCGTGCCAACCGGCATTTCAAACGGATAGATCACCATACGCCCCAGCAGATCTGCGGCCAGCACCAATGCCGCCCCGGCCATCGCGGTCATCGGCAAGGACCGGCGCAGGCTGTCGCCGGTAAATTGGCTGACAAGATTGGGTACCACCAGCCCGACAAACGGGATCATGCCAACCGTCACAACGGTCAGCCCGGTCACGACCGAAATCATGATCAGCCCCAGAACCACGACCTGAGCATAATTCAGACCCAGATTCAGGCTGACCGCCTCACCCAGCCCGATGATCGAAAACTGATCTGCCACCAGATAGCTCAGGGCGGCGGCAAGACCGGCCAGCCACAGCAACTCATACCGGCCACGCAACGTGCCCGAGAACTCTCCGTTCATCCAGATTTCGATGAATTGCAGCATGTCCGCCTGATAGGCCACATAGGTCACGGCGGCCCCGACCACTCCGCCATAGATCAGCCCCACCAATGGCACCAGCAAGGGCTGGGTCGGCGGCAGGCGACGGATGATGACAAAGAACAGCAACGACCCGCCCAGGGCGGTGATCGACGCCATGGCCATCTTGAACCCGATGGGGGCCGCCGGGACCAGAACAGCCGTCATCAGAATACCTAACGCAGCGCTTTGCCCCGTGCCGGAAGTCATCGGTTCGACAAAGCGGTTGCGCGCGATCTGCTGCATGATCTGGCCTGCGATTGCCAGCGACGCGCCAGTCAGCAGTGTGGCCACCGTTCGGGGAAAGCGGCTGTCCCGGATCAGGGGCCAGACCTCGTCAGGCCGGGTGCTGCGCAAGTCGATCACCCCGACAAACAATGAGGCGCAGGCCAGCGCGCACAGCGCCAACAGGCAAAACCATCGTATCATGTCAGCTGGGCGAAAAGCCGGTGATCAGATCGTCCAGCGTGCGCATCATCGACTGGATGCCGCCTCCGGCAATATAGATGTCGGCGGCGTTCAGATAAATCACCTGCCGGGATTGCCATGCCTTTGTCTGCTGAACCAGCGCGTTATCCAGCGTTGCGCGGGCGCTGTCGCCCGGTTGGCCGATGGCCGCCAGCCGGTCTACCACGATCAACCAGTCAGGGTCGGTGTCGCGGATAAACTCGAACGAGATCGCCTCGCCGTGGACCGCCGCACCGATTTCGGGGGCCGCTTCGGGCAGGCCGACGTCATGGTGCAACCAGCCAAACCGACCCCCGGACCCATAGGCGCTGATCTTGGGGCCGTTGGTCATGACGATCAGCACATCACCCTTACCACGGGCCGCAACGCCAGCCTGTTCCAACCGGTCAGAGAATGCCTTTTCCAACGCGGCGGCCTCATCCGATTTTCCGAAAATCCGACCATAATCCCGCAGCCGCGCCAAGGCGTCGCCCGTCAGATCTGCCCCGATGGTCATGTCGATGCTAGGTGCGATACGGGACATGTTGGTCAACTGATCCGACGTACGGCTGCCGACAATGATCAAATCCGGTGCCAACGCATGCACACCTTCGAAATCCGGCTCCCAGAATGTCCCCAGATCGGTGGCATTCTGCAAGACGCCATCCAGATAATCGACATAAAGCCCGTCAACCGTGCCGGCGATCGGGATCCCCAGCGCATTCAGCGTATCGGCTGCGGCAACGTCGAATACCGCGATTCTTTCCGGATGCTGAGGAACCTGCGCCGGGCCGCGAAAGGTTGTGACATCCAGGGGGTCAGCCAGGCCCGTGCTGGCAAGTATTGTGGTCAGGGCAATTGCTGTCAGGCGGCCAAGCATCATCAGTCCTCAGATCATTTCCGGGGTTCAGGTCAGGTATGAAGCTGGCGAGATGCAATTGCATGTGACTGGCGCGCGATTTCTTGCACATCTGGCCAGTGAACTCAATCCGGCCATTTGAACTGGTTGGCATTTCTGCGGATGTTCCACCGACCCCGGGTCGTACTGTCATCTGTTAAGGATTGCCAAATCACAGCCCCGGCGACTTGATGTTCAAGCGTGGCGTTGGCTGATCTCACCCATTATGCCGTTGACAACCACCGCTTGGCCACCGGCGGGCAAACCCCCAGGCAATCGACGGCGCGGGCCGCGATTTGGTCGACAATCTCGGTCAGGTCACGCGGCCCAAGATAGAATGCCGGAACCGGAGGCAGAATGACGGCACCCATTTCCGTCGCGGCGGTCATGTTTCGCAGATGCGCCAGCGTCAGAGGCGCTTCGCGGGTCAGCAGCACCAGCCGCCTGCGTTCCTTGAGCTGCACGCTGGCCGCGCGGGTCAGCAGATTATCGTCCAGCCCGTGCGAGATCGCGGCAAGGGATCGCATCGAACAGGGCGCAACGATCATGCCCGCCACCGGGACCGAACCCGACGCAATGCTGGCGCCGACATCGTCGTTGGCATGGCAGCGGGTTACCAGATCGCGCAGCTCATCCAATGCATCTGCACCGCATTCCTGCGCCAGTGTCAGATGGGCGGCCCTGCTGACAACCAGATCGACCTCGACCTCCAGTTTCGAAAACCAGCGGGCAATCGCAAGGGCGAGGGCTGCGCCTGACGCGCCCGAGACACCCAATATGACGCGGTGTTCGGTCATTGGTGCAACCCCGGCAGAATCCGGTCGACCAGATTGGATGCAAAGGCGGCGCTTGCGTCCGAAATTTGCATGACCTGCCCCCATTCGCGCTGTGTTTCACTGCCGATCTTGGTGGTGGCATCCAAGCCCATCTTGCCCGCCAAACCGGGCTGGGGTGAGGCGAAATCAAGGTAATCCATAGGTGTATTTTCCAACAACATCACGTCCCGGGCAGGGTCCATACGCGTGGCCAGCGCCCAGGCTATGTCGTCCCAGTTTCTGGGGTCGATATCCGAATCCACGGCCACAATCATTTTGGTATAGCTGAACTGCGGCAACATCCCCCACAGCGCCATCATGACCCTGCGTGCCTGCCCCGGATACCGCTTGTCGATACTGACGACCGCAATACGGTATGAGCAGGCAGCGGGCGGCAACCACAGATCCCGCACCTCAGGAATCTGGGCACGGATTGTCGGCAAGGCCAGTTGATTGAACACCTCACCGATGATCGCGGGTTCATCCGGCGGACGGCCGGTATAGGTGGACAGATAAAGAGGCGCTTCGCGATGGGTGACCGCGCTGACCTGCATCACTGGAAAGGGCTCCGCCGGGTTATAGTACCCGGTGTGGTCGCCAAAGGGGCCTTCGGGGGCGGTTTCGCTGGGGGACACCCAGCCTTCCAAGATGATTTCCGCATCTGCCGGAACCAAAAGCGGCAGGGTCTTTGCCAGCACCATCTTAGGGCGCGCACCAGTCAGCGCGCCCGCAAAGGTCAGCTCGGACACTGCCTCCGGCAGCGGCAGCGCCGCCGAAAGCAAAGTTGCAGGGTTTGCGCCCAGAACAATGGCCACAGGCATCTTTTCGTTGTGCTGGACCCAGCTACGATGATGGGCGGCCCCGCCGCGATGCGGCAGCCAACGCATGATCAGGCGGTTTTGGTCCAGAACCTGAACGCGGTAGACACCCGCATTATAGCTGCTCGCATTGTCCGGCTGACCGCCATAGGGCCGGGTTACAACCACCGGCCAGGTGATAAGCGGCCCAGCATCGCCCGGCCAATGGGTCTGAATCGGCAGCGCGGTCAACTCTACATCGGACCCGCAGCGGACCACGTCCTGAACCGGTGCCTTTCGAACCGATTTGGGCCGGGTCGCAAGGGCAGCTTTCAACATGGGCCACCGCGAAAACGCATCGCGCAGACCGTCTGGAGGCGCGGGCGCGCGAAGTGCAGCAAGAAACGCCCCCAGGTCATTCAGACCCTCAACCGAAACGCCCAACCCAGCCGCGACCCGCGCGGCGGTGCCAAACAGATTGACCACCACAGGGATTTCTGACCGCCTGCCCTTGTCCAGCATGGGCTGATCGAATTGCAGAACCGGCCCGCCCGCCTCTAACACGGTGCGGTGGACCGCTGTCATCTGATGACGAACCGACACCGGATCAGGGACAGCTTTGAATTGATCGGTATCTGCGCACCACCTGAGAAAATGGCGAAGAGTAGGATGTGAGGGCATGGTGCGACCAAGAAGGCTTCGGTGAACTTTCTTTGCCCTATCAGCCAAACCGGGCGGCGGAATTGACAACAGTCAATTTCCCGCACTCAAGACCGGCCTACCAAGACGCAACTGGTCACCCTTGTCGAGACAGCAGGAGGTCTGTTTGTCCCATCCTCAAAATCCGATCCCGCATTGCCCTGCCGCGTTGGCGGCGATGCTGCGGGTTGTCCCGCTTGCGCCTTTATCGCTTTCGCTGACTGTGTTTTCGCGTCGGATCGCACAGAACAATCCCGGCCTGGTCCAACGCCTTGGTGAATATGACCGGACAGGTTTTGTTCTTGATCCAACTGACCTGCCGATAGTGATGTGCCTGAATCCCAATGGTGGGTTGCCAAAGGTGACACTCTGTCGACAACCATCAAAGGGGGCCGCACGTATTTCCGGCCCTCTGGCCGCGCTGCTTGGGTTGGTTCACGGGGCGTTTGATGGCGACGCGCTGTTTTTCTCGCGCGATTTGGTGGTTGAGGGCGACACCGGCGCGGCCCTGGCCCTGCGCAACGCAATCGACGATGCGGAGCTGAATTTGGCGCAAGAGGCCACCGCATTGTCCGGCCCGTTTGCACGGCCTGTTCAGCAGTTGATCGCTTTTGCAGAACGTCAGACCGGGCTGTGCCTGAACCGGCCCGAGGACAGCGTGATATGGTAATGGAAATTGTTTGCCCGGCGGGCACACCCGCCGCCCTGCGCGCCGCTGTCAAAGCCGGGGCGCATACCGTTTATTGCGGCTTTAACGATGAAACCAATGCGCGCAATTTCCCTGGCCTGAACTTCAGCAGGTCAGAAATGCGCGACGGGGTGGCCTTTGCCCATGACCACGGCGCCAAGGTGCTGGTGGCCATCAATACCTTTCCCCGCGCCGGGGACGAGGTGATCTGGCACCACGCGATCAGCGATGCGGATGCCTGTGGTGCAAACGCTGTGATCCTGGCTGATCCCGGCCTGCTGGACCACGCATCGCGCAATCACCCGCGTTTGCGCAGGCATCTTTCGGTGCAGGCGGCGGCGGCCAACGCCGATATCATCAACTTTTACGCCAAGACCTTCGATGTAAAACGGGTGGTGCTGCCACGGGTCCTGTCGGTGCCGGAAATCGCCGCCATCAATGCTGAAACAACAGTAGAAACCGAAGTGTTCGTCTTTGGCGGGTTATGTGTCATGGCAGAAGGCCGCTGCTCACTGTCTTCTTACGCGACCGGGTTGTCGCCGAACATGAACGGCGTCTGCTCACCAGCCAGCCACGTTGACTATGCCGAAGATCAGGGGGCGCTGGATGCCCGACTGGGCGGATACCTCATCCACCGGGTCGAAAAAGGCCAACCCGCCCCCTATCCGACCCTGTGCAAGGGGTGTTTCTCGGCCGGGGACAAAACCGGGCACCTGTTCGAAGACCCTGTCAGCCTGAACGCCGAAAGGTTGATCCCGCAATTGCACAAGGCTGGTGTGACCGCCCTCAAGATCGAGGGTCGGCAGCGGTCGAAATCCTATGTTGCACAGGTCGTGCGCAATTTTCGGGCAGCGGTTGACGCGCTTGAAGCCGGTCGCCCCTTGCCCGAAGGCATGTTGGCCCGCCTGTCCGAAGGTCAGGCAATGACAACTGGTGCCTACAAAAAAACATGGAGATAGCACGATGGACCTGACAATCGGGCCGAACCAGTTCTTTTGGGCCGCCGACCGCTGGAGCGAGTTTTACGACGATCTGGCCCAAGCGCCCGCAAACCGCGTCGTGATCGGAGAACTTGTCTGCTCGAAACGGTTGCCCTTTTATCAGGATCGAATTCCCGAGGCGGTATCGCGCCTGCTTGAAGCCGGAAAAGAAGTAGCCCTGACCAGCCTTGCACTGGTGACGCTAAAGCGTGAACGCAAACTGACCACAGAATTGGCCGAGATGGGTGTAACGGTGGAAATCAACGACCTGACGGTGCTGGCCTATCTGCCCGAAGGGTGCGCGTTCTGGGTTGGGCCGCTGGTGAATGTGTACAACGAGGGCACCCTGCGGTGGTTGGCCGCGCGGGGTGCAAAGCGTGTTTGCCTGCCACCAGAGCTGCCGCTTGAATCGGTTGCGACACTGGTCCGGGCAGCAGAGGATCTGGGCGTCGCGATCGAAGTCTGGGGTCACGGGCGGTTGCCGCTGGCAATCTCGGGGCGTTGCTATCATGCGCGCCTGCATGGCCGCACCAAGGACAATTGCCAATTCGCCTGCGAGGAAGATGCTGATGGGCTGGATGTGCTGACCCGGGACGGCAAGCCCTTTATGGCGACGAACGGCGTGCAGACCCTGTCAGACAGCTATGCCTGCACGGATTATCAGATTGAAACGCTGCGATCCGCGGGCGTGTCGGCCCTGCGGCTTTCACCGCACTCCAACGGGTTTACGCGGCTTTGCACACTGTATCGCCAACGTATCGACCACAATCTGGCACCGGGCGATCTGGCGCATGAAATTCTATCCACCAATCCCGGCACACGCCTGAGCGATGGGTTTCTGACAGGGGAATTTGGCGCAGAATGGTCCGGTACCAAACCGCAATGATCCCAGCCTCGGGTGAAAACAGGGCCTTTCAGGATTTCTGGGAGGCCCCTCATCGCCCGCTGTTTCTTGCGGCGTTTCTATGCGCCCTGTTTACCGTGGCCTGGTGGCCGCTTGGCGTCACATTGGGCGTTCCCTCCCCAGCCTTTGAACCGGCGGCGATCTGGCATATCCACGAGCTGATTTTCGGATTTGCCGGTGCTGCGATTGGCGGATACCTGTTGACGGCCCTGCCGGGTTGGACCGCAACCCCACCGGTGCGCGGGGGCCTGCTGAAGGCGCTGGTACTGATCTGGCTGCTTGCGCGTCTTGCCCTGGCGCTGTCGCTCCATGTTCCGCACGCGCTGCCGATCTTGTTCAATGCCGGATATTTTCTGTTGTTGGCCGCAATCCTCGGCGCCCGCCTGATCTCAGCGGGTTCACACCTCAAGCTCGGCTATGTGTTTGCGGTTGCAGCACTTGGGTTAGGGGAAGTTCTGTTTGCCACAGTGGCGCTGAGCGAAAGGCCATGGGCAAGCCTGACGCTGGTTCCTGCTGTGCTGACCGGTCTGGTTTTGCTGATGGCCAGTGTCGGGATGCGGGCCATCCCGGCCTTTACCCAAAACTGGTTTGCGCGAAACGGGCAAGCTTTTAAAATTAATCGGGATGCGCCCGTGGTTCAGGTGCTGTTGGTGGCCTGCATAGTCATGATGCTGATCGGGTGGGATGACATGGCAAACGCCACGATGATCAGCGCCGGAATGGCATTGCTATGGGTCATGCGCCGGTGGCACGGCCTGTCTGTTTTGTCTGACCCGCTACTAGCCGCCCTTCATCTGGCATTCCTATGGCTGTCTCTGGGGCTGATCGTTGTCGGCTTGGCGGGCCTCGCCCCGGCAATCTATCCCGCGTCTGACGCGCTTCACGCCATTACCATTGGCGGGATGTCTGGTTTGATCATGGCCGTCTCGGGGCGGGCGGCGGCCCATACCGAAAGCGGGGACATGCAGGCGACGCCGGGATTCATCGCGGGCGTCGTGCTGATCTGGGCCGCAACATGGGTTCGGCTGGCGGCACCTGTCTTTCCCGGCGCATCCTTAGAGTTCGCCGCAGCCGCAATATGGTGTATTGCCTGGGTATCCTTCGTTGTCGGTTTCCTACCGGCACTGACCGGCCCGGTGCGGCGTCCGGTCCTAAGCGGGCGGCGGCATGGCGAATTGACGGAAATCATCACGACAGAAAGGACAGGGCAATGAAGATCGCAAGCATCTCTTCGCAAAAGCAGGGTGAAACCGACCGGTTGCTGGCAGAACTGGCCACCGATTTGCAATCCAGCGGACTGAAACTGCGAGGGATCGTCAAGGATCTGAGCTATGCTGCCCTGCACCAGAACGGATGCGACATGAGCGTTCGGGTGCTGCCAGAGGGACCGATCATCAAGATCACCCAGAACCTTGGCCAGGGATCGGATGCGTGTCGTCTTGACCCTGCCGCCCTTGTGCAGGCGGTGGCTCAGGTCGAACAGGGCGGCTTTGATGATGTAGATCTGTTCATTCTGAACAAATTTGGCCCCGAGGAAGCCGCAGGCAGAGGTTTTCGCGCTGTGATGGGAACCGCACTGGAACGCGACATTCCGGTATTGGTGGGTGTGAGTCCCGCGAACAGGCAGGCATTCCAGACGTTTGCAGGCGGCCTGTCAAAAGAGCTGCCGGACAACCGCGAGGCACTCTGGCGCTGGTGCACCAAACCCTGATCTGGCGGACAAACCCGGTGTTCAAGTCACCTGTCGACCTTCCAGCCGCGCTGTGATTTCCGACAGGCGCGACCAGGCTTGCAAGGTGATCGGCAATGCCAGCGCCGCCTCGGCGAACTCCCACGTATAGCTGACGATCGAAAAGATCGCACCGGGGGTGACCGTCAGGAACTGGGTCGCGTACCAAAGGTTGAACAGGACCAAAGCGATCAACAGGATGAAGATCAGACCATACAGTACCGCCTCGGTGTCCGAAAGTTTGACCTCGAACCGGCGTATGCGTCTTAGGTGGTGATGCACCGGGTTGTTGCGGCGCGTTTCAAGTATCCGCACCTGTCGTTCCATCTGTTCATTCAACGCTCCGTTCAACCGGTGAAAACTGGTATGGAACAGCGCGTAGGTCAGGACCATGACGAGAATGACCGCGCAGGCCGCAAGGGCCAGTACCGGCGAAAAGAAAAAGAGCAGGATCGCAGAAACGACAAACTGCACCACACCGGCCAGCGCGGCAGGCAATGTCTCTTCCAGAAAATCGGCAAGTTCACGGCCCATGCCGATCCGGGCGTTCAGTGACGAAATGGGCAGGCTTGCGAACCGGGCCGCAAGCGCCTTTCCCATTTCAACGCGAACGGTTCCGTAGACCCGTGTGTCATATACCCGCCGGGCCACACCAATGACGATCAGGGCCGCCAGCAGTGCGGCCAGATGCACAAAGGCCAAAAATTCGTGATCAAGCAACCCGTCGATGGCAAATCCGATGAACAGCGGGATCAGAACCGTGATCCCGGTTTCCGCCAGGATCAGGAGCCACGTCATCCCGACCCTCCAGCGAAACACATCCAAAAGGGTTCTGATGGTCAGACGTCGATCTTTCAACATGGCGCATTGCCGTCTGTGAGCAGGCCCATCACCGGGCGACGGCAGAGAGGTGGTAAAATCCGGATCATCCTGTGGCCCTCTGGTTGTCGGATTGCCGCGCGGCAGGTTTGAACACCGCAATGACATCTTCCGAAATGGCAATCAGCACCGGAACAAGCACCAGCATCAGGGCGGTGCCGAACAATTCGCCAAATGCCAGAGAAATCGCCGCTGGGATCAGGTATTGCGCCTGCTCGGATGTTTCGGTCAACAAGGGCAGCAAGCCAATCACGGTTGTTGCCGTTGTCAGAAAGATCGCCTTGAAACGGCCGATGCCCGCCGTGTGCAACGCGGCATTCACCAGCAGACCTTCGTCACGGGCCTGATTGTACCGGGTGATCATGACAAGACTGTCATTCACGATGACCCCGGTCAGCGCCAGCATCCCGAAGAAGGAAAACAGCGACAGGGACACGCCCATGATCAGGTGCCCGACGGCCGCGGCGACAAAACCGAAGGGGACGATGGCCAGAATGACAAAGGGCTGCCAATAGCTTTTCAGCGGTACGGCCATCAGCACATAGATCAGCACCGCAGCCAACAGCAGCGCGCGCTTGAGCCCGCCGCTGATGTCCGACATCTCCTCCAACTCACCTGCGGGCAGGACAGTCACACTGGGGTACTTGGCGTTGAGCTGCGGGACAAGCTGTTCGAACACCGCCTGCCCCACCTCTTCGGGCGCGACAATCGCGCGGTCGATTGCGGCGGCCACGATGTTCATCCGCTTGCCGTCACGGCGATTGACGACCCCCGATGCATAGGTGCCTTCGATTTCAGCCACGGTTTCCAGCGGCACCCATGCACCGTTTGCACTGCGCAATCGGGTTTGCATCAGATCGGCCAGAGTATCGCGGTTTTCGCGCGCGTTTTGCACAACAACGCGTATCTCGGACCCGTCGCGGCGTACCTTGGTCACCTCAGAGCCACCAAAGCCGTATCCGATCTGACTGGCCAGCGTTTCAGCGTTGAACCCAAGATGCCGCGCGTCCGGGCGCAGGCGCAGCTTCAGCTCGGGTTGGCCGCCGACAAGGCCGTCGCGAACGTTGGTCACGCCATCAATATTGGACAGAAACGCCTGCATCTCGGCGCTTGCCTGTCGCAGCAGGTCTTCGTCCTTGGACGACAAACGGATGCGAAACCCGCCCGCCAGAATTTCCGACCCCGTGAATTCCAGCTCTGTCGCGCCCTCAACCTCGCCCACGCGTGTGCGCCAGTCACGGACGACTTTCAGGATCGGAACGTCCGGGCGTTGTGCGACCGGGATCATCTCGGCGTAGATTTGGGCGCTGCCGGCGCTGTTGATGATCGTAAACACCGTCTGAACCGGCGGAACGGCCATGCCTGCATCTGCGGCCAGATCGGCGCTCACCTGTTCCAACGCGGCCTCGATCCGGTTTACGTTGGCCCGGGTCAGCGAAAAAGGCGCGCGGGCGTCCATTTCAAGGTTCATCGTGATGACCTGACCGGGAACCTCGGGGAAGAACACGGTTCTGAGCTTGCCCTTGTACATCAGGCCCAGCCCCAACGCCGCGGCGGCCACAAACAGGATCAGCACCGCGTAACGCTGACGCACCGCCGCGACAAGAATGGGCTGATAGATGTGATCCCGGACCCAATGCAACCCGCCCTGCGCGGCGTCCTGAACCCGCCCCCAAATCCGCGTCAGTAGATAGCGGCGTTCATGCCCCATCGGGATTTGTGCCAGATGCGCAGGCAGGATGAACTTGCTTTCGATAAGGGAAAACACCAGCGTCAGGATTACGACACCCGCAAACCCCGCCAGCACTTTGCCCAGTGGGTTATCGATCAATAGCATCGGAAAGAAGGCCGCAATCGTGGTCAGCACCCCGAAGACGGTGGCGACGGCCACGCGGTCCACGCCGCGCTCTGTATCGCGGATCGGATCGTTGCCCTTGCGCCGTTCGTCATAGACACTTTCGCCCACAACGACGGCGTCATCCACCAATATGCCCAATGCAAGGACCAGGCCAAACGTGGTGACATCATTCAGCGAATAATCAACCCATTTGGACCCCGAAACCGCAATCGCCCCCAGGATCGAAACCGGGATGCCCATAGCGACCCAAAATGCCAGCCGGACATTCAGAAACACCGACAGCATGAGGGTCACCAGAATTAGCCCCTGCACCCCGTTGGATCGCAACAGCGCAAGTCGATCCGCGATGTATCCGGCGCTGTCGCCCCAAACCTCGACCTGAATCTGAGGCGGCATCTGGCGGCTGAACTCTGCGACGGTGCTGCGTACCACCTCACTGATCTCAAGCAGGTTTTCCTTTTGCCCGACCAGAACCTCCATGCCGACTGTTGGGTTGCCGTTCAGGCGAAACAGATAATCTCCGTCCTGAAACCCGTCTTCGATGGTTGCAATATCCCCCAGTGGGACAAATGATCCGTCGCCGCGTTCGATAATGGGAACGGCTGCGTATTCGGGAACGTATTTTGCCCTGTTGTCGGCCCGCAGGAAGATGGTGCCCCCCTCGGTGCGCAGACGCCCGGCTTGAAACGTCAATGAATTCGCGTCTATGGCGCGGGTAACGTCCGAGACTGTCAGGCCAAAGTGGCGCAATCGGGCCGGGTCGATCTCAATCCGCATCTCGCGCGGGATCAAGCCCCAGATTTGCAGGCGCGACAGTTCCGGCTGTGCCAGAAACTCTTCTTTCAATCGTTGCGCCAGGGTCTGCAATGTGGCCGGGTCGGTTTGCCCGTGAAGGTTCACATAAAGCGCCGGAAAGTCAAAACCCGAGGCTTCGATCACAGGGCGGCGGGCGGAATCCGGAAGGTCGGTCAACCCGTCGATGCGAATGCGAACCCGGTCCAGAACGGCTTGCAGTTTCTCACCACCTGCCCGGCGGACGGTGACCGTGCTCAGCCCGTTTTCGGACCGCGACGTGACGTTGCGGACGCCTTCCAGCCCTTCCAGCGCCTGTTCCACCTTCTGCGTCACAAGTTCGTCGACCTGTTCCGCGGTTGCATCCGGGTATTCGATCGTGATGGTCACGCTTTCGGGCGGGATGCGGGGAAAGCCCTCGATACGGATGTTCATCAGGGTTTGCACCCCAAGAAACAGGATCAGGGCCATCATCAGGTTTGCAGCGACGGGGTTGCGGATGAACCAGGAGGTCAACGCGTGCATGACTTACCCCTCAACCGCGTGTGGCGTGACATGCTGGCCCGGCAGGAACGAGGCCAGAGGGTTTTTTGCCACGCGCCACGGCCCCCGCCCTTGCGGTGCGTCAATCGTGATTGTCCCTTCACTGCGGAACAGGATGTTTGGACTGATCCGCTGTAACCGGTTGTCTTCCGCCACCAGCCAGATGTTACCGGCGCGGGTCAGGGTGCTTTCGGGCAAGGTCAGTGTATCCTCGATCAGGCGGCCCGAAATCAGGACGCGCAGGAAATCCCCGGCAAGAATGCGGTCGTCCGGCTCGGCCACTTCCAGAAAGACGCGCACCTGCCGGGTGTTCTGATCCAGAAAACCACCCCCACGGCGCACCCGTGCCTGCCCCAGCGGCGCGCCCGTGCGATGCACCAGATCGGCCAAAGTGCCAGAAATGGGTTGTTCCACCAGCGCCCAGTCTGGCTGGCTGAACTCGGCGACCAGTTCGAACCGCCGGTCGTCGGACAGATGCAGCAAGGCATCACCCGGGGCCACCGTTTGCCCCAAACTGGCAAAGCGGCGCGTGACAAACCCGGAAAAAGGCGCGGTCACGTCTGTTTCGGACAATTCGCTTTGCGCCGCCTTCAGGCGCGATTGCGCGGCCGTCACCGACTTTTCAGCAATCCACAACTGCGGCAAACGCAGGGCCAACTCGGTAGGAGGCTCAACCCCGTCGCGTTCGAATTGCCGTCGGGCCACGGTCACATCGTTTTGCGCGCGCAACAGCTCTAACCTGGCTTGCTCCAACTCCATCTCGGCTGCGGCAACAGCACTTTCATAGGGGGCTTTTTCGATCGCAAACAATGGATCACCGCGTGAGACTTGAGCCCCCGCCAGCGCCGCATCATGCACTGCGATGATACGCCCGGAAATTGCCGTCCGCAGCTCAGCATCCCAAAGCGGCCGAACCTCGGCAAAGGCCGAAACCTGTGCCCGCACCGTTTCCGCCGTTACTTCGACCACCGAAACTTTGGGGGGTGGTGGAGAGGTTTGCGAAGACTGGACGTCTATTGTGTCTTCCGTTTCGAACAGCACAACGACAATTGCGATCAAAACAGCCAGGGCAAGCCCGATCCAAAGCCATCGGCGCAAAGGTTTTGGCGTCGTCTCAGCAGGAGTATCGGTCATTGTTCGGCCTTTCCCTCGGCAAGCGAATCCAACGTGTCTTGTGTTGGTTGGTTAAGTGTCATATACTATGAACGATCGTTCGTTCAATATTGAAACTGATAAATGACAGAAGACCGGAACAAGCCGACATCCAGCCGGGATAAAGCGTCTGCAAAGCGGCGCAATCAGATATTGGAAGCGGCGGTCATGTGCTTTCTTGAGCGCGGGTATCATCAGACCGGCGTGCGCGACATTGCAGCCCGCGCTGGTGTCAGCCTTGGCAACCTCTACAACCATTTTTCGGGCAAGCACGATGTGCTTGTCAAATTTGCCATGCTGGAACGTCAGGAGATGGAGCCTTTCCTGAAAATCCTGTCCGCGCATTCACCCGCGCCGAAAGTTCTGGAAAAGTTCATAGGTGCGTATGCCAAATATCTGGCCGTACCGGAAAATGTTATTCTGACGCTCGAAGTATCCAGCGAGGCCGTGCGCCAACCGGACATCGCGCAGTTGTTCATCGAAAACCGGGCAGAGCTGACCAACAGCCTGTCCACTCTCTTGCAAAGAGGAACGGATGTCGGTGATTTCAGGAAACTGCCCGATCCGACGCAGGCCGCGCAGATGATATTGGACGTGCTGGAAGGCAGCGCCTATCACAGTGTGTTGTCCGAAGTCCCAATGCGCAAATTCGCCGGAAGCGTAAAGGATTTCATTCTGTCTTCGGTTTTGCCGCGTTGACGAGCCTGCCCGGCCGTTAATCCTGCGCCATCTGATCCAGAACATTGACAAGAATGGCTTCATCAATCTCAACCGTGTGCGACATTGCCGGAAAAGCGCCTGAATTCACATCGTCAATATATTCGCGATAGGCGGCGACACGCTCGGCCTGAAGCCGGTCACGTTCGGCGGCGAAATTGCGATAGGCTTTGGCGTGGCGCGGGAAATGACCCCGGTTTTCACCCAGCAAGTCGGCCGAAAACAGGTATTGCGCGTCACAATCCCCGCCCGAACCAAGCGAAAGGGTCAGCATCGACGTTCGTTTGGTGATTTCAGCCGCCAACCGGGCCGGGATCACCTCCATCTCAACCGCATAGGCCCCGGCGTTTTCAAAATCCTGCACCTCGCGCCGAAGCTGCAAGGCCTGTTCCTGAGTCTTGCCAACCGCGCGATACCCACCGGTCCAGGTTGCCTTGGGCGGGACCAGCCCGACATGGCAGATCACGGGCACACCTTCGCGCGCAAGGGTTTCGACCACCGCAGGGCTCATCCCGCAATAGATCGACTGGGCGCCCGCCGCCATCGCGGCCATTGCATCGCGCAGGGCCTCGGTGGCATTGGCATGTTTGCCCCAGGGCAGACCATACTGAAAATGCGTATTCGGAACAGCCGCCGCGAAATGCGCCCGTTCGGGAATGAAGGCAGTGCCGATCATGTCCATCCCAGCCTCGGCGGCGGCGATGGCCTCTTCTTCGCGGGCGACCTGCACGAAGGAAATCTGGCGCACGCCCTTCAACGCGCGCAGATCCATGATGGTCAGTGCCTTGCTCATTTACCCATGATCCTTTTGCGCCGTTCCTGCATCTTTTCATTCGCCGTGACCGTGCCATCGTGAAACGACCCGAACCACTTGTCCCACGGCATCTCAAGGCTGCCATAGTTACATTCGAAATAGCGGTGGTGCATTTGGTGATGGAACGTACCAAGGGCCAGCCGGTTCTGATCCTTGACCAGCAACCCCTGATATCCAGTATGGGTCGAAACCGCCGTCAGCGTGTAATACTGAAGGTGGAAAATGATGTGCAGCGGATGCGCGCCGACCAGAAAATGGATGAACACCGAGCCCAGATAGATGGCGTGTTCCACCGGGTGCATCGACATGCCCGACCATGGCCCCACATTGATGTTACGGTGATGCAGGGAATGCACGTGCTTATACAGAAAGGGGATGTGGATCAGCCGGTGAATCCAGTAAAAATAAAAGCTTTCCCAAAGAGGGATCAGCAGAAACAGGGCCGCGAACCAAATCGGATTTGCCGCCCAAGTCAGCAGCGGCATAAACCCGTTGGCCAGCGACCAGAACATGATCACCTCATACAGCGTCCAGAAGAACACGCCCGAACCCAGCGTCCAGAACATATTGTCCCGTATCTGCCCGCCCAGCGTGAACTGACGCCCTTTGACCATCAGGGGGCGCGGATCGTATTTAAGTTTCTTCCCTTGTTTCGAGTAAGTATAGAACCACAGGTGCAGCGACCCGGCGACGACAAAGATCAGCGCGAAGTTCCACGCATAGATCTCGGCGATCCAGCCAAAGGCGAGGGTCTTGGTTTCCTCCAGCGGTGGCTGCACCCAGAAATAGCTGATCATGGCAATGCCAAGCACAATCAGTTTTTCGGATATCAGAAACCAGGAATTCCAAACCCATTTCAGCATCTCGGCGGGCCGCAACGGCCATGTGAAAAACGGAGAGACCTTTATCGGGACCTCAGGTAAATGGTTCCAGCCCTTGAGTTCGGTATCAGACATGCGGATTTCCTGCCAACGGGGATGATGCACAGTTTGACACAGCACCCTTCCCGTGAAAAATAGAATGAACTGATGATCTACATCTGTTTTTCCGAGGTTTAATGACTGTCTCGCTACGCTCCATGAGGTATTTCACCACGGCGCTTGCGCGCGGCAGCATCTCGCAGGCCGCGGCAGAGCTGAACGTGGCGGCATCCGCCGTCTCGGCGGCCATTGACCAGATTGAGGCACAGCTACAGCTGCAACTGGTGAACCGGGTCCGCTCCAAGGGCATTACAGCCACCGCAAGCGGCCGGGTGATGGAGCGTAAATTCGCGCGCCTGCTGGAAGAATATGACGCCGTGATGCAGGAGGGGTCGGAACTGAAGCAGGCCATGAAAGGAGAGTTGCGGATTGGGTATTACGCCCCTGTCGCCCCGGCATTTCTGCCTGCAATCCTGACCTCGCTTTCCGGGCCTGACGACAATATCACGCTTCATTTCGAAGAATGCGACAATGACCGCGCACAGGATGGGCTGTTGGCGGGTGACTTTGACGCGATCCTGTTTGTGTCAGACTTTGCCCGACCGCAGGTCTCATTCGACCTGCTGATTGAGGCACCCGCCTATTGTTTGGCTCCGGCGGATCATCCGCTGGCCCGGCAACAGAATGTGCAACTGGCCGATCTGAGCCGGGAAAGGCTGATCGTGCTCAACCGACCGGTTGCGGTGGATTATTACCGCCGGTTGTTCGATGGGACAGGCCAGAACCCGACGCCTTTTGCTTATGCGAATTCGACCGAAATGGTACGCAGCCTTGTCGGGGCAGGCTACGGGTGCGCGGTATTGAACATGATACCCACAACTGACCTAAGCTATGGCGGTCACCCGCTTGTTGCTTTGCCAATCACCGATCCCCTGCCGCCGCTGTCTTTGGCCCTTGGGTATGACAAATCCAAACCACGCCGCATCGTCCGTCATTTCGCCCAACAGTGCCGGGTGTACTTTCGCGATGGCACCGGGCGTCAGCATATTGTGGCGCCGTAAGTACGCTCCATAGGTTCATATAATGAACCGACGGTTCATAAACATTGCATTCCTCATTTCCTTCTGCCAGTTTGCCCGGACGGAAGAGAGAGTTTGAATGGGAACCGCGCAAAACGCCCTGAAGCTGCTGGATTTGTTTTCCATCACTCAGCCCGAAATCGGGCTGAGTCAGATCGCGCGGCTGACGGGAACCAACAAAGCCACTGCTTTGCGCCACTTGCGCGCGCTTGAGGCATCAGGCCTGATCGAACAGAACCCCGCAACCAAATCCTATGCCATCGGCCCGGCGGCCCTGCGGCTTGCGGCGCTGCGCAAAATCGCGGTTCCCGGGTTAGAGGGCGCGCGGCTCAGAATGCAGGTGGCCATGCATGAGGTCGGCGAAAGTCTGCACCTTTCTTTTCTGGAAAACGGCGCTTTGAAAACCGCGCTGTTGGTTGAAACGACACAACACAGCGTGCGTGTCAGCCTTGACCCTTCGGCGATCATACCCATCAATGCGACCGCTTCGGGCCTGAGCATACTAAGCTTTGGCCCCGCCAGCCTGTTACAGCAGTTGGATCAGGACAACCTGCCTTCGTATACCGAGCAGACCATCATCGACCCCAACACCCTGCAAAAGCGGATCAAGCAGACCCTGCAAAGGGGCTGGTCGGACATCAGCAGCGGGTATGAATTAGGCGTGCACGGGTTCGCTGCGCCTGTCTTTGGTATTGACCGTGTGGCGATAGGCACAATTGCCTTCGCCGTCCCCGAAAACCGCGCAACCGACGCGGGGCGGCCTGCCCTGCTGCAGGCGCTTCACACCCTCTCGGGCGATCTGACCGCAGAATTCGGCGGCCAGAACCCCGAGGATTTTCCCACCCAGTTCTACCCGTGACTGACGGGCTGACATTGCTTCCGGAGACGCCAGAGATGAAAGATTCCAACTTTCTGAAGGAAAACAACGCCCGCCATTTCTGGCATCCGATGGCGCATCCTGCCGACAGTCAGAACAACCCACCCACCATCCTGACCGGGGGCGACGGGGTCAGCATTGTGGATGTGGATGGGCACAAGACCATCGACGCAGTTGGCGGGCTGTGGAACGTCAACCTGGGCTATTCCTGTGATCCGGTGAAACAGGCCATTACCGATCAGCTGAACGCACTGCCCTATTATTCGACCTTCCGTGGCACCAGCAATGACAAGGCGATTGAGCTGTCTTATGAGTTGGCGCAATTCTTTGCGCCAGACGGGCTGACGCGCGCGTTCTTTACATCGGGTGGGTCGGATTCGGTTGAAATTGCGCTGAAGCTGGCGCGCCAATATCACAAGCTGCGCGGGCAAGAGAGTCGCACCAAGTTTATCAGCCTGAAACAAGGCTATCACGGTACGCATTTCGCCGCCGCCTCGGTCAATGGCAATCAGAAGTTCCGCGCGGCTTATGAGCCGATGATGCCCGGCTGTTTCCACATCCCCGCGCCGTGGACATATCGCAACCCGTTTGACGAAACTGATCCCGCGCGTCTGGCGCAGCTTTGCGTCAAGGCGTTGGAGGCCGAGATTGCCTTTCAGGGTCCAAACACGGTTGCGGCCTTCATCATGGAACCGGTTCTGGGCGCGGGCGGTGTGATCCCGCCGCATGAAAGTTTCATGCCTATGGTGCGCGAGGTTTGTTCGAAACATGGGGTGCTGCTGATCGCGGACGAAATCATCACCGCCTTTGGCCGCACCGGCAGTGAAAGCGGCGCGCGGCACTGGGGCGTGCAGCCAGACATCATGGCAACGGCCAAGGCGATCACCAATGGCTATTTCCCCTTTGGCGCGGCGATGATTTCCGGCTCGGTGGCCGAGGTGTTCGAGAGTGACACCACCGGCAAGGCCTCGGTCGATCAGGGTTATACCTATTCCGGCCACCCGGTCGGTGCGGCTGCGGCTTTGGCGGCCTTGTCCGAGATCAACCGGCTGCGCATCTGGGAAAATGCCGCCGCACGAGGGGATGAACTGTTTGCCGGTTTGCAGGCGCTGTACCAGAAATACGACGTGATCGGGGATGTGCGCGGGGGCGAGGGCTTGATGTGTGCCATTGAGCTGGTTTCGGACCGTGGCACCAAAGCCCCCATCGCTAAGCATCTGCCGTTGCAGGTGCAAAAGGCGGCCTATGAGGATGGCGTCATGATCCGCGTGTCGGGCAACAACATCATCCTGTCGCCGCCGCTGATCGTCACTCCGGACGACGTAGCCAGGATCTTGTCGGGGCTGGAGACCGGATTGGCAGCGCTGTGAGCACCGCCCCTGTCCAACAGGGGATGTCAGATTTTGACGGCCTGCAATTCCTCAAGAAGGTTCAGCAGGTGATCCAGCTTTTCCCGGCCCAGCTGGGCCTCGATATTGCTGGAAATCACCAGCGAGGCCAAAAGGTTTTCTTCCAGAATCCCGCGGCCTTCGTCGGTGATCTTCACCTTGGTGCAGCGCTTGTCATGATTGTCCTGGCGTCGGGTGATCTGCCCGTCCGCCTCCATCGTGCGCAAAATACGGGTGAGGCTGGGCAGCAGCAGGCAGGCCTCGTGGGCGATAGTGCTTTGTTCGACTTCGCCCAATTCGTCCAGAACACGCAGGATGCGCCACTTCTGCTCGGTCATGGGTATGTTCTGCAGCATGTCCCGAACGGGCGCCATAACGGTTTCGCGGGCTCGCAGCAGCGCAATCGGCAGCGAGCGGGAGGTGCTTTTGGTATAGCTTTGGCTGGTCATGCTGCCTTCTAGAGCGCGAATTTCAGAATTGCAAAGATTAACAAAGCAAGTTCTTGACAGGCGGTGACTCATTTTGTTAACATGTTTACTAATTCGAGGAGGGCCTATGCCACATTTCCACGTCGATTATTCCGGCAATCTGGAGGATTGCATCGACATGCATGGCTTGTGTGAATGTATCCGGGCAACGGCCGCAGGGATCGACACGTTTCCGATTCCGGGCATCCGCGTTCGTGCCACGCGGGTCGACCATTACGCCATTGCCGACGGCAATCCTGACCATGGGTTCATCGACATTTCGGTCCGCCTGCGCGCAGGCCGTCCGGACGATGTGAAACAGGACGCGACCCAACGCATTTTTCAGGCGGTTCAGACCTTTCTGGAACCGACGCTGGCACAGTATTCCATCGCGCTCTCGCTTGAGATGCGCGACATCGACCCCGCCCTTTCGCCCAAAACCGGCACCATCCGGGACCATCTGGCCAAAGCCACGCAGGAGAGCTGACGCATGAGCGCACTGGACACGAATATCGAGAAACTGGCAGGCTTTCTGGCGCGGTTCCAGGACACCGGCATCAAAAACCGCATCGCCGGTCAGGATTGTGACGGTGCGGGTGGTGTGTTTCAGACCCGCTCGCCGGTGGACAGATCGGTGATCTGCGATGTCGCCCATGGCACCGCGCAGGATATCGACGTCGCGGCCAAAGCTGCGGCGGATGCCTTTCCGGCGTGGCGGGACATGCCCGCGACCCAGCGGCGCAAGATCCTGCTGAACGTGGCAGACGCGATCGAGGCCCGCGCCGAGGAAATTGCGCTGTGCGAATGTTGGGACACCGGCCAGACCATCCGTTTTATGTCCAAGGCGGCGCTGCGCGGGGCCGAAAACTTTCGGTTTTTCGCCGATCAGGTGGTTCAGGCCTGCGACGGGCAGCATCTGAAATCGCCGACCCTGATGAATGTCACTTCGCGGGTGCCCATCGGCCCGGTTGGCGTGATCACCCCTTGGAATACGCCCTTCATGCTGTCGACATGGAAGATCGCCCCGGCACTGGCTGCGGGGTGCACCGTGGTCCATAAACCCGCCGAGGATTCGCCGCTGACCGCCCGGCTGCTGGTCGAGATCGCCGAGGAGGCCGGGCTGCCCAAAGGCATTCTGAACACCGTGAACGGATATGGCCCGGATGCGGGCAAGGCATTGTGCGAACACCCGCTGCTGAAGGCCATCGCCTTTGTCGGCGAAAGCCGCACCGGCAGCGAGATCGTCAAACAGGGTGCCGACACCCTGAAGCGCAACCATCTGGAACTGGGTGGAAAAAACCCGGTGATCGTCTTTGGCGATGCTGATCTGGACCGGGCGTTGGATGCGGTGATCTTCATGATCTATTCGATCAACGGGGAACGCTGCACCTCATCCTCGCGGCTGTTGATACAGGACACCATCAAAGACAAGTTCGAGGCGCAGTTGATCGAACGTGTGAACCGGATCAAGGTTGGCCACCCGCTGGACCCTGCGACTGAGATTGGCCCGCTGGTCACGCAAAAGCACTTTGACAAGGTCGCCAGCTATTTCGACATCGCGCGGCAGGATGGTGCCACCGTCGCCGCGGGCGGAGAAACGCTGGGCGATACCGGCTTTTTCCTGCGCCCGACCTTGTTCACCAACGCCACCAACGACATGCGCATCGCGCGTGAGGAAATCTTTGGCCCGGTTCTGACCTCGATCCCGTTTTCCACCGAGGACGAGGCGCTGCGCATCGCCAATGACACCCAATATGGGCTGACCGGTTATGTCTGGACCAATGACCTGACCCGCGCCCTGCGGTTCACCGACAGGCTTGAGGCCGGGATGATTTGGGTGAATTCGGAAAACGTCCGCCACCTGCCGACCCCCTTTGGCGGGGTCAAGGCATCGGGCATGGGCCGCGACGGCGGCGACTGGAGCTTTGAGTTCTATATGGAGCAAAAGCACATCGGCTTTGCCACCGGCCCGCACAAGATCATGCAATTGGGCAAGGCCTGACAGCCCGCCCCAAGGAATAAACGCGCAAGACAACGCCAGCTTCAGGAGGCTTCCATGCCCGTTCCCGCCCCCAACTTATATCCCGATTTCAACACCATCCGGCTGAGCCATGTGTGCCTGAACGTCAGTGACCTGGCGGCCTCGCGCAAGTTCTATTCCGAGGTTCTGGGCCTTCAGGTCTCGGATGAAAGCGACAGCCATGTCTATCTGCGCGCGATGGAAGAACGCGGCCATCATTGCGTGATCCTGCAAAAGTCCGATCAGCCCGGCACGGTCGAAGTCATGGGGTTCAAAACATTTGACGAGGCCGATCTGGACCGGGCCGAGGCCTATTTCAAATCCAAAGGCCGCCCCACCGAATGGGTCGAACGTCCTTATCAGGGGCGCACGTTGCTGACCTCGGACAATATTGGCATCCCGCTGGAGTTCTATCACAAGATGGACCAGCTGGAGCCGATCCACCAGAAATATGCGCTGTATCGTGGGGTGAAACCGCTGCGGATCGACCATTTCAACTGTTTCTCGACCAATGTCGATGACAGCGTGGCGTTCTACAGCGATTTCGGTTTTCGGGTGACGGAATACACCGAAGACGAAGACAGCAAGCGCCTGTGGGCGGCGTGGCTGCACCGCAAAGGCGGCGTGCATGACATGGCGTTTACCAATGGCACCGGTCCGCGCATGCATCACGTGGCCTTTTGGGTGCCGACGCCGCTGAACATCATCGACTTGCTCGATCTGATGTCGACCACCGGATATGTCGACAATATCGAACGCGGACCGGGGCGGCACGGCATTTCCAACGCGTTCTTCCTGTATATCCTTGACCCCGACGGCCACCGGATCGAGATCTATTGCTCGGATTATCAGACCGTCGACCCAGATCTGGAGCCGATCAAATGGGATCTGAAAGACCCGCAGCGCCAGACGCTGTGGGGCGCGCCCGCACCGCGCAGCTGGTTCGAACACGGTACGCCCTTTGTCGGCACCGCCGTGACTGAGGCTGAGCTGTCCGCCTCGCCCATCGTTGCACCATAGGGGAAAACCATGACCGCGACGCATGACCCTGGCTTGCCACGCTTTGCCACCTTTAATTCCAATGGCGAAACCTATTTCGGCGCAATCACCGACGACGGCGCAATCGCGCTGAACGACGCCTTTCCCGACCACGCCAGCCTGTATGAGGTGATCGCCGCCGGCGCATTCGATCAGATGGCCTCCGCGGCGACAGGCCGGGCGGTGACCCACCGGGATTTCACCTATGAGATGGTGATGCCGGACGTCCGGCGCATCCTGTGCGTGGGCGTGAACTTTCCCGACCGCAACGCGGAATACAAGGATGGCAGCGCGCAGCCAAAATACATGTCGCTGTTCCCCCGTTTTGCCAGCGGCTTTACCGGCCACGGGCAGCCTTTGATCCGGCCCCCGGAGAACCACACACTGGATTACGAGGGCGAGGTCGCCATTGTCATCGGCAAAACTGGTCGCCGCATTTCGCAGGCCGACGCCTATGACCACATCGGCGCGCTGACCCTGTGCAACGAAGGTACGATCCGCGACTGGGTGCGCCACGCCAAGTTCAATGTCACGCAGGGCAAGAACTGGGACAATTCCGGTGCCATCGGCCCGTGGCTGGTGCCCTTTACCGACGCAGCGCAGCTGGATGACGCCCGCATCCAGACCCGCGTGAATGGTGAACTGCGTCAGGACGACACCCTGAACCGGATGATGTTCCCGATCCGGCGTGAGATCGAATATATCTCGACCTTCATGACCTTGCAGCCGGGCGATATCATCGTCACCGGCACGCCCACCGGGGCCGGTGCGCGGTTCGACCCGCCAAAGTACCTGACCCCGGGCGATGTGGTTGAAATCTCGGTCAACGGGATCGGCACCCTGCGCAACAGTGTCGAGGATGAACAGTGACCCCGGATGATCACGCCCGCGCGGCCGCCGATTTGCTGCGGGCCGAACGGACCGGGGAGCAGATCGGGTTGCTGACCCTGCGCCACCCGGAAATGGGAATGGATGATGCTTATGCGGTGCAGAATGCCCTGTACCGTCAGAAGCTGGCCGAAGGGCGCAGGGTGATCGGCTGGAAGATCGGGCTGACCTCAAAAGCGATGCAATACGCGTTGAACATCGACATTCCCGACAGCGGGATCCTATTCGATGACATGGTATTCGACCACGGCGCAACCGTGCCTGCGGGTCGGTTCATCCAGCCCCGGATCGAGGCTGAGATCGCCTTTGTCATGAAATCCCCAGTGGGCGGGGCCAGTGTCAGCCGCGCCGATATCATCGCCGCCACGGATTATGTCGCACCGTCCATCGAGATTCTGGATACGCGTATCCAGCGGGTCGATCCCGCGACCGGCAAGGCGCGCGCCGTCTTTGACACGATCAGCGACAATGCCGCCAATGCCGGTGTGGTGCTGGGCCAGGAACGCCACGCCATCGACGCCTTTGACCTGCGCTGGGTCGGCGCGCTGACGTTCCGCAATGGCGAGATTGAGGAGACCGGTCTGGGGGCCGGCGTCCTGAACGACCCGGTCGAAAGCGTTGTCTGGCTGGCGCGGCGCATGGCGCACTATGGCCAAAGCATCGAACCGGGTCAGGTGATCCTGTCGGGCAGTTTCATCCGCCCAATCGAATGCCCGCCGGGGTCCGAGATCGCAGCGGATTTCGGGCCTTTCGGGTCGGTTGGCATCAATTTCGCATAAAGGAGCCGCGCTATGCCCGCGCCACAGAATGCCTTCAAGGCTGCGCTGAAAGCCGGTCAGCCGCAGATCGGTTGCTGGGTCGGGATGGCAAATGCCTATGCCGCCGAGATTGCCGCAACCGCCGGGTTCGACTGGCTGCTGGTTGATGGCGAACACGCGCCGAACGACCTGCGCACAATTCTGGAACAGGTGCGGGTGATAGAAGCATCGGCCAGCCACTCAGTCGCGCGCCTGCCTGTTGGCGAGGCCTGGATGATCAAGCAATATCTGGATGCGGGGGTGCAAACCCTGTTGGTGCCTATGGTCGAAAGCGGCGAACAGGCGCAGGATTTGGCGCGCGCAGTGCGCTATCCGCCTAAGGGTGTGCGGGGCGTGGGATCGGCGCTGGCGCGGGCCTCGCGTTTTGCGGCAATTCCCGACTATCTGACAACTGCGGATGATCAGATCTGCCTGCTGGTGCAGGTGGAAAATCGCGCCGGACTGGCGGCGTTGGATGACATTCTGGCCACCGATGTCGATGGGGTGTTTATCGGCCCGTCCGATCTGGCGGCAGATATGGGCCATATCGGCAATGCCGGTCATCCGGATGTGGTCGCGGCCGTTCAGGATGCGATGCGCCGTATCGTGGCCGCGGGCAAGTCCGCCGGGATTCTGACGCTGGACCCAGCGATGCAACGCGCCTGCCTTGATCTGGGCGCGACATTTGTGGCCACCGGCATCGACGTTACATTGTTTGCCGGGGCGATGCGCAATGCAGCCAAGGCCGGGTTGACCCTGCTGCCCGATCAAACCGCCTCGGGCACCGCCCAGACTCAATCCGGCAGCAAATACCTGCAGCAACTGTGCAAGCACTGGTCCCACAAGGCCGAGGTGTCCTTTGACGCGCATCAGGGCAGCGTTTCCTATGCGGATGGCCACAGGGTTGCCATGCGGGCGGATGACACAAGCTTGACGGTCACAGCGGAAACCGGTCCACGGGACGACATCGCCCGATGGAAAGACGTTATCGAACGCCATCTGGCCCGGTTTGCGTTTCGCGAGGAATTCCGGATCGACTGGTCCGATTGATGGGCACCAACCCGCGGCGCGCTGAAAGGAAAATGGTTTGGCTTCCGATCCCATCTACGTCATCGGCGATTTTCATGGTCAATTGGACATGCCTGAAGATGCGCTATTGCGTGTCGCGAAGATTGGCGTGCCGAATGCAGGGATCGTTTTTTCTGGGCGATTGCACGGATTGGGGGCCACAAAGCCGCGCCGCACTTGAACTGCTGCATCAAGGCCAAGTTGATGGGCACAACAGGATATTCCTGCGTGGCAATCGCGACCAGATGTGCGCCTTGTTTCTTGAGGAGTACCCCCGAAACGATACCGCAAGCCGTGCCGCAAGCGCATCGGGAATTTCTGACGGGGCTGCCAGTGAAATAGCCTGCTGTTCGTACACGCAATCCTTCAACCGGGTGTCGCGTTGGGCGAACAGCACCCCAACGACCTGATCTGAATTCGTCACCAGTTTCTGGGGTACAAAGCCCCTACCCTTGGCTTGCCGTATTGGCTCACCGGAAAATCCGTCTAGACTGTCCGGAACCCAAAAAAAGGCCGCGCCGTGAAAACCGTAGACAAAGCGATGACCCTGCTGCGCCAGTTTTCGCTGGAGCATCTTGAAATCGGCCTGAACGATCTTGCCCGCGCCACTGGCGAGGACAAGGCCGTGACCCGCCGGCTGCTGCTGTCGCTTATCAAACACGGGTTTATCGAGCAAAACCCAGAGAACCGGAAATACCGGCTTGGGCATGGTTTCCTGTCGCTGGCCCGGCTGCGTGAGGCCACCGTGCCCATGGTCAAGGCGACACAGGTCGTGACCCAATGGCTGTCGGCGCAGGCCAGCGAAACCGTTCACGTGGGCATTCCCGGCGAAACCGGCATGTCAACGGCGTCTTTCACGCTGCCTCCGCGTGGTAATGTGATCAACTTTCGCCCGGCCGAAACCTATCCGTTTCATTCCTCATCCTCGGGGCTTGCGTTTTTGTCCTTTTGTTCGGCGGATACCCGGGAACGGTTGCTGAATCTCAAACGCGAAAAGCTGACGCGCTTTACGGTCACGGATCGCGACGCGCTGTTGACCCTGATCGCCCAGACCCGCGGCCGCGGCTATGCCTTCAGCAGCAACACTGTCGACGAAGGGGTCGCCAGTGTCGCGATGCCCTATTTCGCCGACGGCAAAGACCCGGCCGGCACCATTGCGATTGCGGTTCCGGATCATTTGATCGACGAGCCTCGCCGCGAAGAGCTGGCGGCCCTGCTGGGCACTGCAATCGAAAAGCTTGAGATCGCCTTGACCGGACATTCGCGGCTTTCCACACCCCGGTAATCCAGCGGGAAAGCGCTCGGAAATCACCAGGTGCTATAATCGCACCTTTGGTGCAAGAAGTTATGAGATGCCGCGTCTATCTGCGACAAATTTCAGGCGAACAGCAAAGCCCGGCGATGGGTGACCTTCCTGCTGTATTTGATCGGAAATCTGTGAATTGCCTGCGCAGCGGGCTGAAAGAACGTTGGTGATGACGAACTCAATTCCTGAACAAGCCCCGGTTGTCATCATTGGCGGCGGCATCATCGGTGTTTCGACGCTGTATCATCTGGCGAAACGCGGTGTGCCTGCCGTTCTGATCGAACGCCGCAAGATCGCCAGTGGCACGACGTGGCACGCCGCCGGGATCGTCGGGCAGCTGCGCGACAGCACCGCGCAGACCGAGCTGGGCAAATACACCGCCCGGCTTTTCCGCGAGTTGGAGCAGGAAACCGGTCAGGCCACCGGCTATAAACCCAACGGCACAATCAATCTGGCCATTGGCGATGTCCGGCACGAACAGCTGTTGCGCAGCCACGATCATGCGGTTCGGATGGGGATCGAGACCTTTCTGATGTCGCAGGCCGAATTGAAAGAGAAATGGCCGTGGATCGAAGCCGATGATGTGAAATCGGCGTTTTTCGTACCATCGAACGGTCAGGTGAACCCGCTGGATGTAACCGTGGCCATGACCAAGGGCGCGCGCGCGTTGGGTGCGCAGGTGTTCGAAGACACCAAGGTCAATCAGTTGGTCATTCGCGACGGCAAGGTTGCGGGGGTCGAGACCGACAAGGGCGTGATTGCAACCGACAAGGTGCTGCTGGCGGGCGGCATGTGGAGCCATCTGTTTGCCAAGGCCCATGGCGTCACCGTGCCGCTGCACGCGACCGAGCATTTCTATATCGTCACCGAACCGGTGGACGGGTTGCCCAAGACCCAGCCAATCCTGAACATCGCCGAGGAAAGGACATACTGGAAAGAGGACACCGGCAAGCTGCTGATCGGCTCGTTCGAAAAGCGCGGTAAACCCTATGGCCACGATGGCATCCCCGAGGATTTCGAGTTTGACGAGCTGCCCTTTGACATGGACCACGTCGAACCTTGTCTGGAGAAGATGTTCGAACGCATGCCCGCCCTGGGTGAGATGGGTATTCAGACCTTCTTCAACGGCCCCGAAAGCTTTACCCCCGATGGCCGCCCCTATTTGGGCCCAACCAGTGAGATCGCGGGGCTGTATGTGGCCACTGGCATGAACTCCAACGGAATTCTGAATTCCGGCGGGGTCGGCCTGACCATGGCCGAATGGATGACGGATGGCACACCGTCGCGTGGGATGGGGCCGATGCTGGCCCGCCGGGCGCACCCGTTTCAGCGCAACACCAAATACAATCACGACCGCAGCGCGGAATCTGTGGGCTTTCACTATGGCGTGTCATGGGTCGGGCGGCAGATTCATTCGGCGCGCGGCGTGCGCCGGGTTCCGCTGCATGACCGCCTGAAAGACGCGGGCGCAACCTTTGCCGAGCGTATTGGGTGGGAAATGCCGATGTATTTCGACCCCGACAAGAAAGGCTGGAACGAAGAGCCGAACCTGTGGTGGAAGGACTGGGCCCCTCATGTGCAGGCCGAATGTCTGGCGGCGCGCGATGCGGCGGTTCTGATTGATCAGTCGATGTATTCCAAGATTCAGGTGCAGGGGCCGGATGCGGTCCGGGCGCTGAACCGGGTCTGCGGGGCCGAGATGGATGTGGATGTGGGCGTTTCGGTCTATACCCAGTTCCTGAACGCACGCGGCGGGATCGAGGCGGATGTGACCGTGACCCGCACCGCGCCCGAGTGTTTCATGGTCATCACCGGCCATCCCAGCCAGGTGCGCGATCAGGGTTGGATCAGGGATCATGCAGACCCCGACTGGCGGTTCGAGGTTTTCGACGCCACCTCGGGCTATGGTCTGATTTCGATCCACGGACCGAAATCGCGCGCGATTCTGGCGGCGATTTCGGGGGATGATCTGTCGAATGATGCCTTCCCCTTTGGTGCCGCCCGCGAGATTGACATGGCCTATGCGCGGGGCTGGGCCATCCGCCGGTCATTTTTGGGCGAGCTGGGGTATGAGCTGATGATCCCCACCGAATTTGTGGCCGGGGTCTATGAGGCGCTGATGCAGGCGGGACAACCCCATGGGCTGCGCCATATGGGCATGTTTGCGATGAACGCCTGTCGGTTGGAAAAAGGGTTCCGCCATTTCGGCCATGATATCGCCGAGGATGACACGCCGTATGAAACCGGGCTGGGTTTTGCGGTGGCGCTGGACAAGCACGACGGGTTTCTGGGCCAGACGGCTCTGCGCAACCAAAAGGCCGGTGGCCCGGCCACCAAATACCGGACGGTTTCGTGTATTGTAGACGGGGTCGGGGCGCAGAAAGGCCCTTATCTGATCCACAATGAGCCGGTGTGGAAAGACGGGCAAATCGTTGGCCATGTAACCTCGGGCGACTGGGGGTTCCGGCTGCAGGCGATGGTGGGTCTGGCCAGCCTGCACCGCAACGAGGGCGTGTCCAAGGCCTGGATCGACGAAGGGGGGTTCGAGGTGCAAATCGCCGGACAGATGTATCCGCTGAAGGCACAGCTGGCCCCTTATTACGACCCGAAGGGAGAGATCATGCGCGGATAGACCCCGCGCTGTGAGGGAGGAGATCATGGCGGACAAGACCATTCTGGTTGTCGGCACATACGATACAAAAAACGATGAACTTGAGTTCATCGCAGGCAAGATCCGCGCCTTGGGCGGCGGTGTTCTGACGCTGGATGTCAGCGTTCTGGGCGACCCGTCACAGCCCACTGATTTTTCGAAACATGATGTCGCTGGGGCGGGCGGCAGTTCGATTCAGGCAGCGGTTGACAGTGGCAGCGAACATGTTGCGATGAACATCATGTCGGACGGGGCCTGCGCGCTGGCGCGGCAATTGCACGACGCGGGCCGCATTGACGGGGTTCTTATTCTGGGCGGCACCATGGGCACCGATCTGGCGCTGGATGTCTGTCAGGCGCTGCCGATCGGGGTGCCGAAATACGTGGTGTCCACCGTATCTTTCTCGGCCCTGATCCCGGCCGAGCGCCTGTCCCCCGATATTCAGATGATCCTGTGGGCGGGGGGTCTTTATGGGTTGAACGCGATCTGCAAATCCTCGCTGGCGCAAGCCGCTGGGGCCGTTCTGGGGGCAGCCCGCGCTGCTGAACCGGCGGTCAGTGGCCGCCCGGTGGTGGGGATCACGTCGCTTGGGACATCCTGCCTGAAATACATCAAGACCCTCAAACCCGCGCTGGAGGAGCGCGGATATGAGGTTGCCGTCTTTCACGCCATGGGCATGGGCGGCATGGCGTTTGAACAGATCGCCAGCCAGAACGGTTTTGTCTGCGTGATGGATTTCGCGGGCTGTGAGCTGGGCAATCTGCTGGCCGGGTCGGTGGTGAACGCAGGCCGTGACCGGCATCGCGGGGCCGGACGCGCCGGTATCCCGCAGATCGTGGCCCCCGGCTGCATGGACCTGATCGACTTTGCCGGGTGGCAGGATATCCCCGAGCGGTTCCTGGATCGCCCGATCCACACCCATAACAAGCTGGTCAAGAACACCTTTTACAACGCCGAAGAACGGCGCGAAATCGCGCGTGAGCTGAACAAAAGGCTGGGCGAAAGCGCGGCCCCCACCCATCTGATCATCCCGCGCGGCGGGATCGAGGAATGGGACCGCCCCGGTGGTGATTGCCACGACCCCGAAGGGCTGACCGCCTTTATCACGGAACTGGGCTCCAGCGTTGCGCCGTCGGTGCAGGCAACGGAGCTGGACGCCCATATCAACGACCCGGAATTCAGCGCCGCTGCATTGCAGATTTTCGACCACTGGGTCGAAAAGGGGATCATTCCCGCAGGCAAACACTGAGGACCGCAACAAACAACAAAATACGTCATTAGGGAGGAAACTATGACAAACACATTCAAACTCGCCATCGCGGCGTCCCTGCTAAGCGCCACAGCGGCTTTTGCGGAATACCCCGAAAAACCGGTGTCTTTCGTGGTCCCGTTCCCGCCCGGTGATCTTGAGGACGTGCTGACCCGTCTGATCGCCGACAAGTTTCAGGAAATGTACGACGTGCCTGCCGCCGTTGTGAACAAGCCCGGTGGCGGCGGCGGCCCGTTCCCCGGCGCGGTCGAAGTGGCGGGCGCACCGGCGGATGGCTATACCGTCGGCTCATTCGTGATCGACGTGCCCGTGGTTGGCCCTGAAATCGGCATCCCCGAACTGAGCCCCAACCCGTTCGAGCCGGTCGGCATTTTCATGACCTATCCCTTCGTGATCGCCACGCTGAAAAGCCAGCCCTATTCCTCGTGGGAGGAATTGGCGGATTATGGCAAGGACAACGACGTGTCCCTGGGTCACTACGGATCGTTTCTGGCACCAACTCAGGTGACCTTTGCAGCGGCGACCAAGACCGGATGGGATTTCTCGTCCGAGGCGGCGTTTGACCTGCTGGATTGCAACGTTTTGGCCTCGGGTGATGTGGATATCGTCAACGCCACCATCCAGACCCTGCTGCCATGTATCGACGACCTGACCATTCTGGCCACCATCGGCGAGGACCGCACCCCGCTGACGCCGGATGCCCGCACCGTGGGTGAGATCGTCCCCGAGCTGCCGCTGTCGCTGTGGAACGGGCTGTTTGTGCCCAAGGGAACCCCGGCGGATGCGCGCGAAAAGATCGAAGCCGCCGCCAAAGCCGCGCTGGAATCGGACGCCGCCAAGAACCTGTCGCAGGAAACCGGCGTGCTGATCTATTGGAAAGATGCCGATGCGTCCAACGCGCAGATCGAGGCTGATATCCAAGTGAACGGCGAAATCGCCAAACTGCTTGAGTAATGCCTGATCAGAGAGGGGCAGAGCTGCCCCTCTCATATAGGATGCAACAGTTTCACTCCCGGACGCGAGGGGCCAGTCATGTCAAAAATCAAGGTGTTTCAGGATCTGTTCCAACGGTATCGGCGGCCTGGTGATCAGGTTTTTGCGGTGGCTTTCCTGCTGTTCGCACTGTTCCTGCTCAGCCAGTTGGGTGCGCAGACCGATACGGTCAAACGCACCAAATGGTTCGGCCAGCCCTCGCTCTGGCCCAGTATCGCGGTTTGGGGCATGGTGGTCTTCGGGGGCTTTCACGCGCTCAGCGTGGTTGTCTCGCCGCGCCTTCCGGGGCGCTGGAAAGAGGTCGTATTCTGGCTGCGGTCTTTGGAATACGTGCTGTATTTTCTGGTCTATGTGGTTCTAGTGCCGCTGTCCGGCTATTTGCCGACCACGCTTGCCTTCACATTGTTTCTGGCGCTGCGGGCGGGGTTCCGCAGTTGGCAGGCACTGGGATTGTCGGTGTTTTTCGGGCTGTGCGTCGCGGTGATCTTTCGCGGGTTCCTGCAGGTCAAAATCCCTGCCGGGCGGGTTTACGAATACCTGCCGGACACCATCCGCGCCTTTGCGCTGACCTATCTCTGAGGTTGACATGGACACACTTTTTTCCGGAATAACCCTTCTGGCGCAATGGGATGTCCTTGTGGCGCTGGTCATCGGCTCCATCGGCGGCGTGATCATTGGCGCATTGCCGGGCGTTGGCCCTGCGGTTGCGATTGCCATCCTTCTGCCCGCCACCTTCGCGTTCGAGCCGCTTGTCGGCCTGACGCTGCTTTTGGGGATTTACGGCAGTTCGATGTATGGCGGCGCCATTCCTGCGATCCTCATCAATACACCCGGCACGCCGGTCAACGCGCTGACCACCTATGACGGCTATCCCATGACCAAACGCGGGCAGGGGCACCGGGCGTTGTCGTTGGCCTATACCGCATCGTTCTTTGGCGGCATATTCTCGGTCGTCTGTTTGATTGTGCTGTCGCCGCTGTTGGCTTTGATTGCACCGCATTTCGGCAGCCGAGAGATATTTCTGGCCGCTTTCATGGGCATTTTGCTGGTTGTGGTGGCCCATCGGGGGCAAACGTTTGCAGCCGGGATGCTGGCCTGTCTGGGCATCTTCCTGAACACCGTCGGGCTGGAGCCCGTGAAATACACCCGCCGCTTTACCTTTGAGCAAAGCTGGCTGACCTCGGGGTTCGATCTGATCGTGGTGGTGCTGGGCCTGTTTGCCATCAGTCAGGCTTTCCTGCTGCTGATCGAAAAAGACCACGCCCCGGAAAACACCCACGTCGAAGGCAGCATGTTCGCCGGGGTGAAAGAGCTGCTGGGGATCAAGCGCATCGCCTCTGTTTCGTCCTCCCTCGGAGTGCTGATGGGCATGATCCCCGGCGTTGGCGAATTCACCGCACAGTTCTTGTCCTACACCTATGCGCAGAAAAGCTCGAAAGAGCCTGAGAAGTTCGGCGACGGCTCACCCGAAGGTCTGGTCGCGTCCGAGGCCGCCAATAACGCGGTGCCCGGTGCGGCGATGATCCCGCTGCTGGCTTTGGGCATCCCGGGTGAGGCGCTGACCGCGATGATGCTGTCAGTGTTCTACGTCCATAACGTGATCCCCGGACCGCAATTGTTCGAGCAGCAGCTTGATTTCGTCATGGCGCTGTATGTGGCGCTGATCCTGTTGAATGTGATTGTGCTGGTGTTCCTGCTGTTCTCAACCAATCTGCTGTTGAAGATCATTCAGATCCCGACCCGGTTTCTGGGCATCATGATCCTGACGCTGTCGTTTATCGGGGTCTATTCGCTGCGCAATTCGATCACCGATTGCGCGGTTGCCGCCGGGTTTGGCGTGTTCGGCCTGATCCTGAAGCGGCTGAACCTGCCGATTGTGCCGATCATTCTGGGCATGGTTCTGGGCGGTATCATGGAGGTCAAGCTGCGCAGCGCCATGGCGGCGGTGAAAACACCGATTGATTTCATCAGTCGGCCTATTGCGGCGATCATCTTTGTGATGATCATCGGCATCCTGATCCTGCACATCCGGACCCTGATCATCGAATACAAGGAACGCCGCAGACCCGAACCTGTCGGGCCTGACTATGAACACTCCAGCCAGCAGGGATGACGACATGCTGACCCAAGACAAGATCGACGCCCTGCGGAACACCACCATTCCGCCACAGGGTCATTTCATCGACGGGCAGCCCGTGCCCGCGATGGCAGGAGGTACGCTGGACGTGCTGTCGCCCATCGACGGTCAGGTGCTGACGCAAATCGCCGAGGGCCGCCCCGAGGATATGGAACGCGCCATCGCTTCGGCCCGCGCCGCCTTTGAGGACGGGCGCTGGTCGCGGATGCCCCCAGCGGCGCGCAAGAAGGTGCTGATGCGGCTTGGCGATCTGATCGAGGACCGCGCGCTGGACCTGGCCGTTCGCGGCGTGCGCGACAATGGCACCGAGATCACGATGGCCATCAAAGCCGAAGCATTGTCAGCGGCGCAGACCTTTCGGTATTATGGTGAGGCGATTGACAAGATCTATGGTCAGGTCGCCCCCACCGCCGACAACGTTCTGGGTCTGGTGCATCATGCGCCCATTGGGGTTGTTGGGGCCATCGTGCCGTGGAACTTCCCCCTGATGATCGGCAGTTGGAAGATCGCACCGGCGCTGGCGGCGGGCAATTCCATCGTGTTGAAACCGGCGGAAAGCGCCTCGCTGTCGCTGCTGGCCATCGCGGAATTGGCGGTCGAGGCGGGCCTACCCGAAGGCGTGTTCAACGTCGTCACCGGCAAGGGCAGCGTTGTCGGCGAAACCCTGGCGCTGTCCATGGATGTGGACATCATGGTGTTCACCGGATCGGGTGCCACGGGGCGGCGGTTGCTGGAATATTCGGCGCGATCGAACCTGAAGCGTTGCTATCTTGAGCTGGGCGGCAAATCCCCCAACATCATCTTCAACGACGCCCCCGATCTGGCGCAGGCGGCCAAGGTTTCAGCCGCTGGTATTTTCCGCAACTCCGGTCAGGTTTGCGTCGCCGGTTCGCGCCTGCTGGTGCAGGAGGACATCGCCGAGGATTTCGTGGCGGAAATGGCGCGCCATGCCGAGGCGTTTGAGGTTGGTAACCCGCTCGACATGACCAGCCAGATCGGCGCGGTTCATTCCCTGTCCGAGTTGGAGGCCAATCTGGATTTCGTTACCCGCGCCACGGCCGAGGGTGCCGCTTGTCGTACGGGTGGCGCGCGGATTTTGGCGGACACGGGCGGTTATTACATGCAGCCCACGATCATGACCGGCGTCAAACCGGACAACGACCTGTTCCAGAACGAGGTGTTCGGCCCGGTGCTGTCCGTGACGACATTTCGGGATGAGGCTGAGGCGGTGCAACTGGCGAATGCCACCGTCTATGGGCTGGCGGCGGGGGTATGGACGGCCAACCTTAGCCGGGCGCACCGGATGGTCGATCGCATCCGCGCCGGGGTGGTGCATGTCAACACCTATGGCGGCTCGGACCTGACGGTGCCGTTGGGCGGCGTGCGGCAATCGGGCAACGGCCACGACAAGTCACTGCATGCGCTTGAAAAGTACTTCGACCTGAAATCCGCCTGGATTCAACTCTGACACGGGATGACCCGCATGACCCTACCTCCAAAATCCGCAGAGCTGATGGAGCGGCGCGCCAAGCTGCTTGGCCCAAATGTATCGACTTTCTATGACGATCCCGTCCATATCGTGAAGGGCGAGGGCGTCTGGCTGTGGGATGCGGACGGGCGCAAGTATCTGGATTGCTACAACAACGTCCCGCATGTGGGCCATTGCAACCCAAGGGTGGTGGAGGCGATCTGCCGTCAGGCCAGTACGCTGAACACCCACACACGGTACCTGCATGACGGCATTCTGGATTATGTGGAAAAGCTGACGGGCACCATGGATGCGTCGCTGGATACGGCCATTCTGACCTGCACCGGGTCCGAGGCCAACGATATCGCCCTGCGCATGGCCGAAGGCATGACCGGCAAGCGCGGCATTATCGCCACGGACGCCACCTATCACGGCAATACCTCTCTGGTCAGCCAGCTAAGCCAGTCGAACGTGCCCACCGTTGGCTTTGGGCTGGGCCAGTTCTTTCGCTTTGTCGAGGCCCCCGACAGCTATCGCAACCCGGACCCGGACGGGGTGAAATTTGCCGACGCAGTGGCCGAGCAGATTGCCGAGCATGAGAAATCCGGCATCGGGTTTGCCGCGCTTGTGGTCTGCCCCTATTTCCTGAACGAGGGCTTTCCGGATCACCCCGACGGCTGGCTGAAACCCGTGGCCGAGGTGGTGCACAAGGCCGGTGGTCTGCTGATCTGTGATGAGGTTCAGTCGGGCTTTGGCCGCACCGGAACCCACATGTGGGCGCATCAGAAAATGGGCGTGGTGCCGGATGTGATGACGCTGGGCAAACCGATGGCCAACGGGCATCCGGTTGGTGCGGTGGTGACGCGGTCCGAAATCCTGACAAGGTTCCGCAAGGGGTACCGGTATTTCAACACTTTCGGGGGCAATCCGGTATCCTGCGCCGCCGCAATGGCTGTGTTGGAGGAGATCGAGGACAAGAGCCTGATCGCAAACGCCAAAACCGTTGGGGATCACGCCCGTGCACGGCTGATGGGATTGCAGCAGAAATACGATTTCATTGGGGATGTGCGTGGCTCGGGCCTGATATTCGGGGCTGAAATGGTTCTGGACCGCGCCAGCAAAACCCCCGCAAGCGACTTTACCGACAGGGTGATCAATGCAATGCGCCATCGCGGTATCATTCATTCCAAGCTGGGGCGTCACAAGAACACGCTGAAAATCCGCCCACCGATGCCGTTTTCCATCGAAAACGCCGATCTTCTGTTTGACACGCTGGACGAGGTTCTGGCCGAAACTCCGTTTGAATCATGAATGCAGTTGTCGAACAGGCACTGGTGCTGTGGGACATGACCGATGCCGCATATCGCCTGATCGCCGCGCGCGAAAATCAGGTATTTCGGGTGGATCATGGCGACCGTTCATTCGCCATGCGGCTGCACCGGAAAGGGTACCGAACCGATTCCGAGTTGCGCTCGGAATTGCAGTGGATGGATGCCGTGGCGCAGGGCGGCGTGCATGTCCCCAACCCGATCCCGTCACGTTCGGGTGCCTTTCTGCATGTGGTTGATGGCTATCAGATCGACATTCTGACTTGGCTGTCAGGAGCCCCTGTCGGCAAAACCGGTGCGGCGTTGAAGCTGTCCGACCGTACCGGCCTGTTCCACAAAATCGGACAGGAAATGGCCCGGCTGCACGCGATCTCGGACGTCTGGACGCCGCCGCAGGGGTTTGTCCGCTGTTCCTGGGACCGCAAGGGGTTGTTGGGCCCGTCACCACTGTGGGACAGGTTCTGGGACAACCCCACACTGAACGACAGTGACCGCGCATTGTTCACTGAGCTGCGCCAGGTTGCGGACACCATGCTGGCGCGGATCGAAGAGGATTTGGACTTTGGGCTGATCCACGCTGATCTGGTACGCGAAAATGTCATGCTGGATGGTGATCGGGTTCAACTGATTGATTTCGACGATGCCGGGTTCGGGTTCCGACTGTTCGACCTTGCCACGACGCTGATCAAGAACATGCGCGAAGAGGATTACCCCGATCTGCACGACGCGCTGATTGTGGGCTACCGGTCAGTGCGCGACATTGACCTGTCGGAGCTGGAGCTGTTCATCGTGCTCAGATCTGCAACCTATGTTGGCTGGATCATAACCCGGATGGATGAGGACGGCGCAAAGCTGCGCAATGATCGTTTCATCCGCACCACACGGGATTTGGCACGGGACTATCTGGCACGGGTGTCCGGGCGTTCAACGCACCGAAACGGCACATAGGGGTGCCGTTTCAGCGGCCCGTCGGGTTATCCTCCGTCCTCAATCCATGGCGACGATGGCTTCGACTTCGAACAGCATCGGGTCGATCGCAAGCTTAGGCACGGGAACCAGCGTTTGCGCGGGCAGCCTGTCCCCGAAAACCTGAGTGACAGCTTTGGTCAGCACGCCCAGCTTCGCCATATCATGATCCACCACATAGACGGTAAGCTTGACCACCCGATCCACGCCAACGCCAAGCGCATCAAGAACGGCAAGCAAATTGTCATACGACTGCGCAACCTGCGTCCCGAAGTCAGGCGAGAGACCTCCGTCAGCGTCCTGACCGCCCTGCCCTGAGATAAATGCCAGCCGCCCAGCGGTGGGTGCGACAACAGCAGTGCTGTAGCCATTTGGTGTCGGGTCACCAAGCTGTGGCGGGTTTACGATGGTTGGCACCCGATCTGTTCCGATCTGTTCGAAATGGCTCTGATGGGTCATGCTTTTTCTCCTTGTTACGCAATCTACGAACCCGCATAAAGGTATTCAGTGCCATTTTCTGGCACCATAAAACCGGATTGTGCAAATGACTATTCGCCTGCGACATGACGCCATTGTCCGCACGCTGAGGCGTAATGGGACGGCAACGGTCGAAGAACTGGCCCAAGCGGTCGGTGCCTCAAGGCGCACAGTCCTGCGCGACATCAGTGCGCTGCGGGATCAGGGTTTTGTTATTCATTCCGAACCCGGGCGCGGCGGCGGGGTTCAGCTTGACCCGCAATCGGTTCAGACCACCGCGCGCCTGTCCGTAACCGAAGTTTTCGCGCTGCTCATCAGTGTAGCGGCAATGCGTGCAGCCCGGACCCTGCCCTTTTCAGACTTGGCTGACGCGGGTCTGGCCAAGATCGAAAAAGCACTGCCAGCCGACAAGGTCAGGGATTTGCGCACCATTCTGGATTGTCTGCATGTCGGGCAGCTGTCGCCCAAGCAGGATATAGGTGACATGGGCACGATTGACCCGGCCCTGCTGCCTGCCTTCGAGGTGGCCTTTCTTCAACGGCTGAACCTACGCTTTTGCTATCACGACGCGAAAGGGGCACAGTCCCATCGTGAGGTGGAGCCGCAGGCAATGCTGATCCTGCCCCCCTTGTGGTATCTTGTTGCCTGGGACCCGGTCCGCGATGATTTTCGGCATTTTCGTATGGATCGGATCACGAGCCCCGAGGTCAACGAGGGCGCAAGATTCCGGCGCAGGCATGTGCCCTTTGAGAACGATGTTTGCCCCTTTAACGAGTTATCGCCCTAAGCCCTCCGACCGCCATCAGGGGCGATCAGAGCGCGTGTATCATGGTTTATCCACCCACCATCTCTGCCAGTTTCCGCGGCTGCATCTGTGGAACCTTCTGAGGTTTTTCATCCAGCGTTTCGGCGTCCAGATGGCAGTGAATGACATGCCCGTCCGCCATTTCGCGTTCTGGCGGCACAATGGTGTCGCAGACCTTGCCGATCCGACGCGGGCAGCGCCGCTGGAACGGGCATCCGCTGGCGGGTGGTGATTTCTCGGTCACGTCATCGGCCAGCAGCTTGGGCGCGACATCCGGATCGGGTTCCAGAACTGCGCCCATCAAAGTCTGTGTATAGGGGTGATAGGGCGGCGCATATACAGCCGCCGCAGGTCCGATTTCGCACACCCGCCCCTGATACAACACCGCCACCCGGTCCGACACTGCGCGCACCACCGCCAGATCATGGCTGACAAATATATAGGATGATCCGTTTTCCCGTTGCAGCCGGGTCAACAGGGCCAAGGCGGCGGCCTGCACGGATACATCCAATGCCGAGGTTACCTCATCACACAAGGTCACCTCGGGGTTGGCCGCAAAGGCGCGCGCAACACCGACACGCTGTTTTTCACCGCCGGACAATTGGCCGGGGAACCGCGACAGGTACCGCGCGGGCAGACGTACGGCCTCCAACAGTTCTTCGGCACGGGCTTGCGCCTCGGCCCCTTTCATCCCGTGGTACAACCGCAGGGGCGCACCCAGAATTTCAGCAATGGTCTGGCGCGGATTCAACGAGGCATCCGCATTCTGAAAAATCATCTGCACCCGACGCAGGGTTTCCCGATCCCGGCGCGAAACCGGCATGGACAGGCTTTCGCCCTTGCCCAGCGTCACGGAACCGGCCTGTGTCCCCACCAACCCGGCAACAGCCCGCAAAATGGTGGATTTTCCGGACCCGCTTTCGCCAACCAACCCCAGAGTCTCGCCTTTTTTCAGCGCGAAATCCACGCGTTCGACCGTGGGTGTTTTGACAGGGCGTTTGAACAGGCGGTCCAGCAGCCCGGGTTTTGTATAGCTGATTGCAACATCGCTCAGCGCCAGCGCCAGGGTCGTTTGAATGTCAGGTTCACGATGCGTTCGGGGTCGTGGCATGTCCGGCATATCGGCGTGCAGACAGCGCACTTGCGACGCGTTCATCCGCACCAGATCAGGCACAGCACTGCGGCAATCGCCCTGAACGATGGGACAGCGGTCGGCGAAGGCGCAGCCTGTCAGCTCGGACCCCACCGCAGGCGGCGTCCCCGGCATTGAGGCGGGCAGGCCCGGCTCCTCCAACCTTGGGATCGAGGCCAAAAGGCCACGGGTATAGGGGTGTTTGGGCGCACGAAGCACATCGCGGGTGGGCCCTTCTTCGGCCAGTTGTCCGGCGTACATCACCGCCACGCGGTCGGCGACGCGGGCGATGACCCCCATGTCGTGGCTGACATAGATCATCGCCACACCCACTTCGCGGGCCAGGGTGCGCAGAAACTCAAGAATATGGGCCTGCGTCGTGACGTCCAGCCCGGTTGTCGGCTCATCCAACAACAGCGCCTTGGCATTGCCCGCCAGCGCCATGGCCACTGCGGCCCGCTGTTGCTGCCCGCCCGACAACTCATGCGGATAGCGTTGGGCCATGTCCGCCGGGCTGGGCAGACGGACACGCGCCAGCAATTCGACAACACGGTCCGCACGCTGCGCCGCGTTCAAATCTGCGTGCAGCCTCAGCGCCTCGTCGATCTGTTGTCCAATCCTGAGCGTCGGAGTCAAAGCCTGACCGGCATTCTGCGGGATCAGCGCGATGGCCCCACCCCGCAGCCGGGCGCGGTCCTTTTCCGACAGGGCAAACATGTCGCGCCCGTCGAAAACAACCCGGCCGCCAAACACCGACAGGCCGGATTTCAGATACCCCATCATCGCCAGCGCCACGGTCGATTTGCCCGAGCCGCTTTCGCCGACAATGCCCAGCGTTTCCCCCGCCGCCAGCTCCAGCGAGACGCCCCGCAGGATGGGGCCCTGACGCCCTCCCTTGGCGGTAAATCCCAGCGAAAGGTCTTCGATCTTGATCAGTGGTTTGGTCATTTCTCGTCCCTCACACGGCGATGGCGGTTGCCCGGTCAAGGCCAAGCGCTTTGCCCACGGCGTCAGCCAGCAGATTGATTCCGATGATCAGCGAACTCAGCGCCAGACACGGCCAGAACACGCCCCACGGAGCCGTGGACAGCAGTCCGCGTTCCTGCGCCACCATCAATCCCCAATCGGGTGTGGGCGGCGTTGCCCCAAAGCCCAGAAACGACAGCGAGGAAAACGCCAGCAGCATCCAGCTCCAGCGCATCGCCCCTTCGACCAGCAGAATGTCGCTGAGGTTGGGGAACATCTCGCGCGTGATGATGGGCCACAGTTTTTCGCCCCGCGCCTTTGCGGCGGTGATGAAATCGCGCGCGGCCACCTGCATCGCGGCCCCCCGCACCACCCGCAGCACGGCAACGCCGTAAAAGAACCCCAGGGTCGGAATGATGGTAACCGGCCCCGCCCCGCCGATCGAGATGATCAGCAGCAGGAACAGCAACCACGGCACCGACAGGAACGCATCGACAATCCGCATCGCGTATTCATCGACGCGACCACCGACCGTACCAAAGAAGATACCGGCAAACCCACCCCACAGCGTGGCAACGACGGCGGCGGCAAAGGTCACCGCAATCGCCAGACGTCCGCCATAAATCACGCGGGAAAACACATCGCGGCCCAAGGTATCCGTACCCATCCAATGGGTGGATGACGGGGCCAGCAGGATGGCATCGGCATTCTGCATCGTGGGGTCATAGGGGGCCAGCCACGGTGCCAGCACCGCCATAAGCACATGGCATAAGGTCAATGTCAGACCAATCGCCCCCGAAGGTCGCGCAGCCACATTCTGAATCAGGGCAAGCATATCAGTGTCCTTTCCGGCGCAGGCGCGGGTCCAGCGCCAGTGCGGCCAGATCGGCCAGCAGATTGACGCCCACGTAAATGACCGAGAAGATCAGCGCGATGGCCTGAACCAGCGGCAGATCGCGGTCAAAGATGGCCTGGATCATCAAGGTGCCCAGACCGGGATAATTGAAGACCTTTTCCACAACGACCACACCGGCCAGCAGCCAGGCGATGGTCAACGCGATCACGTTCAGCGCCGGGATCATCGCGTTGGGAACGACGTGTTTGCGGATGATCTGACGCTCGGGCACGCCTTTCAGACGCGCCATCTGCACATAATCACTGGTCATCACGTCGATCACGCTGGCGCGCATCATCCGCATGATATGCGCGATCAGAACCGCGCTTAACACCAATACCGGCAGCACGATGTTGGGCAGCATCTGCATCAGCCCCGCGTTGGGTGGCAGAATGGTTACCGCCGGGAACCATTGCAGCGTGATGGCAAAGACATAAATCAGCGCCGTCGCGGTCACGAATTCGGGGATCGTCATTGCCAGCATCGCCGCACCCGACAGCGACAGATCCAATGGCCTGTCGCGCCGAACCCCGGCGACTATTCCAAGAAAAATTGCCAGCGGAATGGCGATCAGTGCGGCGATCCCCCCCAATAGCGCCGTGTTACGGAACCTTTCCCGGATCAACTCGTTGATCGGTTTGCGTTTCTTCAGGGAATAGCCAAAGTCACCCTGCACAGCCCCCGACACCCACTCGCCGTAGCGGACCAGCGCCGGACGATCCAGCCCCTGTTGCTCGATGCAGCGCTCTAGCCGCGGCCCCTGGGCAAAACGTTGCAGAAATGAGGTGCAGACATTGCCCGGCAGGGCCTCGACGGCGGCGAACATGATCATCGACACAAAGGCGATGGTGAACGCCGCAAAACCAATGCGGCGCAGTATCAGGGATGGCATGGGCTGACCCTATTTTTCAGTCAAATGGCAGCGCGGCCTGTTTTGAACAACAGGCCGCACCAAAAGAGATCGGACCACCGGTCCGCCGCAATTACGAGTCCGAGCCGGACTTTGCGATGCCTTCATAACGGATCGAGAAATCCTCGACCGGCTGAACGCCCGACAGCTTCGCGCTGAACGCGCGCACGGTGTTCAGGTGTACCGGGATGAAGGACCCACCGTTTTCCCAAAGCTCTTTCTGCAGTTCGCCATACAGCGCCTTGCGCTTGTCGAAATCCAGTTCAGACCGGGCCGCGTCAAGCTTGGCGTCAAAATCGGGGCTGGTCCAGGCGGTTTCATTCCAGGTCGCGGACGAGCGGTAGGCCTCGTTCAGGATCTGGTCTGCCGGGCGTTGCGACCAACCGGTGGCAAAGAAGGGTTCTTTCATCCACACATCGCCCCAATATCCGTCCGCCGGGGCCGGAACCAGTTCGATGGTGATGCCCGCATCCTTGGCCTGATTTTGCAGAACTTCGGCCATTTTCACGGCCCCTTCGGAAATGTCGGACACGAACAGCTCGACCGTCAGACCATCAGCATAGCCAGCCTCGGCCAGCAGCGCCTTGGCACCTTCGATGTCGCGGGGGCAGTCGATCTCGGCGCGGTACTGGTCGCCGGACCAGACGGGGTGGTCGCACGAGGTGATATAGCCATCCTTGCCGTAAACCAGCTTGCCCAGAGCATCGCGATCAGCCGACATGCGGATCGCCTTACGCACGCGCGGGTCATTGAGCGGTTCAATCTGCGTGTTCATCACCAGACCCACCCAACGACCGGTCGGGACCGACTGAACGGTGAAGTTCGGGTTGTTGGCAAACAGCGGAACCTGCTCGGCCGATAGCGCATAGATAAAGTCGATCTGCCCGGCTTGCAGCGCGGCCACCCGCGCATCCTGATCGGCGATGGCGATCAGCTCAAGGTTCTCGGTGCCGACGGTGCCGCCGTAATAGTTGTCGAACCGCGTAAAGGTGGTGGTGCCCAGCGGATCGAAATCCACCATCTGGAACGGGCCGGTGCCAACGCCGCTTTCACACAGGGCGTCCAGATCGTTACCGCAGGTTTCTGCATCCAGCATCCTGATCCGGTAATCCATGACCAGCAGCGGGAAATCGGCGTGGGATTGTTTCAGAACGACCTTGACGGTCAGCGGATCAATCACCTCGACGCGGTCAATCACCTCCATCACGCCCTTGGTGGGGCTGTCGATGGCCTCAGACTGGGTGCGCATCAGCGAAAACGCGACATCTTCGGCGGTGAAGGCATTGGCGTTGTGAAAGGTCACGTCCGGGCGCAGGTTAAAGGTCCATTCGCGGGCGTCCGGGGTTGCCTCCCAGCTCAGCGCCAGATCGGCCGAGGGACGGCCATCGTCGCCCTGACGCACCAGGCGGGAATAGACGTTCTGGATCGCCTCATAAAACCGTTGGGGCGAGATCGGGTCCATGGACTCGGACCCGCCATAGCCCAGCTCATGGGGAATGCGCAGCGTTTCAGCTGGTGCCGCAGCGCCAAGCACGGCAATGGCGGCCGAGAGCAGGAGAGATTTTTTCATGTCGTTGCCTTCAGGTGAAAATCGGGGAGGCTTGAGGAGTGCGCTCCCATCCGGTGCATGGCCATTAGGTGTCGATGGTAACGGATTCATGTCACTTTGCTGAAACTATGATGACGTCGCGCATTAGCCCGCGCAGCCAAAGGGTCAAATGGATGCGGGCACAAGGGACACAGGTTGTCGCTATATTTCCCGTGTTGGGAAAACCAGTTGAAGCACCATCGGATAAACACGCTATGCTGGGACTTTGACCGCAGGGCCGATAGGGCCATGAAACGTGATTGAAAACCTGGATCAGAACCATGCTGACAAGACGCCATTTCATTCAGACAACCACCGCGCTGTTTTCAGCGTCGATATCCAGCCCGCTGTTGGCAAACAGTGCACCGACCGGTTCGCAAAGGGCATCCTGGGATGCGCAGGTCACCCCGCCCGGGTATAATGCCGCCACATCCAACCCGTGGGGTGTGCATGACCGCTTTTTGCCACGGCGGGTCAACGCAAATGAGGGTCTGGTGCCCGGCGACATTCACGTCGATGCGGTCGCGCGGTACCTCTACCTTATCGAAGACGGCGGCACGGCGATGCGCTATGGCGTGGCCATCGCCCGTGGCAATCTGTACGAGCCGGGAACCTATGACATCCGGCGCAAGGCCAAATGGCCACGCTGGACACCAACAGCGTCGATGATCAAGCGCAACCCGGAGTATGCGGAATTCAAAGACGGGATGAAACCCGGGCCAAAGAATGCGCTGGGGTCCAGGGCGCTGTATCTGTACGTCGGAAACCGCGACACATACCTGAGGATTCACGGAACTCCGCAACCCAAAAGCATCGGGGGTCGTGCAAGTTCAGGCTGTGTGCGGATGATCATGGCCCACATCAACGATCTGTACCCGACCGTCAAAGTGGGCGCGACCGCATATCTGTACCCGGCCGACAACAGCCCCACCGCTCGCACTTAGATATCAGGAAACCACGGGTGGCAGTTACGCTTCGCGTACCGCGCAAATCGGGCCGCCGCTTGCGGCACGCAACGGGACCAGCGTTGTTTCAACCGGCCCGCTGTGCTCGTACCAAAAACAGTTGTCCTCGGGCACAAGGCGCGCGGTCGTCAGATCCTGCCCCGGCGCAGCCAGAGCGACAACAGATTCCGGCAGGTTTCCAATTCTGTTTGCAGACCCACCAGCCCCAGACCATTGATCAGTACACCCGGCTGCAAGCGACAGCCCTGCGACAGCGATAAGAATATGTTTCGGCATAAAGTCGTTTCGACCTCGATTACGAATCCCTGTTGGAAAGGTTGCATCCGCACTGATGACCCGCAAGGCAAAATGACGCCGACCCGAGGTCAGAGATGGGCAGAACAACGGCGAACTGCGGGGGAGCCGTTTGACCTTCCAGGGGGTGCGTGACGTTATCGCGGAAGCGTGATTTCGTCCGGATACAGCCATGTAACCCGTCGTTTCTGCACCCAATGGCATGAGTTGGGGCCAAAGGACATTAAATCACCTTGACTCGCACCTCATTTAGCTGACTAAAAGCATCAGGAAATTATTTCCGATTCAAATAGTCGGATAAGAACGAGGACCCCGATGCTGAAATCCAAACTGAACCTTACAACCGCAATCGTCCTTTCAACACTGCTAAGCGGTGCGGCACTTGCCGATCAGGCCTATGGTCCGTTCCCTGTCACTGTGAAAGGGTATGAGGGCGACAAGACCAACTCGGTTTCCTATTCCGGTCAGATCGCGCGTCACGTGCTGCATGACAGCCTGAAGAAAGCGGCAGGCAAAGGCGACGGCGGTCACAACGCGGCCGAGGTCGAAGCGCTGATGCTGGCCTATTTCAACGGCTCCGATGAAGACCTGGCTATCATCGCCCCTGCGTCCAAAGACGGCTTTCCAGTCAAGCAGGCGACTGTGAATGAGATTTCCAAAGGCAAGAACATCTCGGGCAAATTCTACAACGGCGCGATGACCGCATGGCCGGGCAACAAATCGGGTGTCGACGTGGCACTGCAAATGATCAACCTGGCAGCGGCTTCAAACCAGGGGTATGATCCGGTGAACGGAATGGACTGGGGTCAGCTGATCTCAAAATTCACGCTGGGCGCGATGGCTTACAATCAGGCTGTCGACAATTATCTGGACGAAAAGCTGGAAGCAGGCACCAAGCCCAACGACAAGCCGTATAAAGAAGGCGCGCATTACACTGGCAAGGAACATTCCTGGGATGAGGCGTTCGGTTACTTCGGTGCTGCGGCGCACTCGGTCAGCCTGTCGCCCGAGCAGAACTATGCCGTGTCCAAGCAGAAAGACCTGGCCGCAGCCGACGCCAATGGCGATGACGTCATCGATCTGAAAACCGAAATGGTCTTTGGCCCGGCCTATTACGCCGCCGGTGCCGACAAGGGTGGCAACAAGAACACCCAATATATGGTCACCATTTTCAACGCCTTCCGCGACGGCCGTGCGCTGATCGCATCGGCCAATGGCGAGGCGCTGACCGACGCGCAGCGTGCCGAGCTGAAGAACTATGCCGATATCATCGAAACCAACTGGGAAAAGACTCTGGCCGAGGCCACGTTCAAATATGCCGGTTCGGTCTACAAGGATATCGACAAGATCAAATCCGGTGAAGACAGCGACAAGGCCCTGCGCAACTATGTCAAGCACTGGGGTGAGCTGAAAGGCTTTTCGATGGCGCTGCAATCGGGCAAGAACAACCTGGGTGCGGCTGCGATCGACATGAACTGGCTGATCGGCTTTGGCCCGGCGATGCCCGATGGCAAGATGGTGTCGGACATCGATGCGGGCGGCAACTTTGTTCGTGACCGCGAGATGACGCTGGATGACTATCAGGTCAACATGCTGAAGGTTCAGAAACTGCTGATCGACACCTTTGGCATCGAAAGCCGCGCCAATGATGCAACGGCTGATCTGGCGGCGCTGGCTGAAAAGCTGGGCACCACCGAATCCGCTGAAAGCGACTAAGGCATACACCATACCAACCCGGCGGCCATCGGGTCGCCGGGGCTTTGCCGAAAGGCGACCATTGGAAATTCTGGATCACATAGGATCGGTCTTTGCTGACTTTTCAAACCCAAAGAAGCGCGTCTTCTTTGGGTATCTGCTTTTGACGATCCTGATTGCGCTGGTCTGGCTGGTTGCGGTCCGCCGGGCGTCGATCCGTGCAGCCTTGCATGAGGTCTTTGATCGCAAGGTGCTGTTTTCGGCATCCTCTCTGGCGGATTACAAGATTTTTGTGATCAACCGCGTGTTTACCATGTTCATATCGCCGCTGCTTGTGTCGCAATTGGCGATTGCGACCGCTCTGTACTATGCCTTGCATGACGTGGATTTCCTGCAACGCGGCCTGTTCGCAGGCACCCCCAAAGGTGTGATCATCGCGCTGTTCACGGCCACAATCTTTGTCGTCGACGATCTTACCAAATATCTTATGCATCGCTGGATGCACCGCTGGCCGCTGCTGTGGGCCATCCACAAGGTCCACCATTCCGCCGAGACGATGACACCGATCACCGTCTATCGTGTTCACCCTTTGGAAGGGGTGCTGTACGGGCTGCGCGCGGCTGTGGCGCAGGGCACCGTGATGGCAAGCTTTCTGTTTTTCTTCGGCAATGCGGTGGATCTGCATACCGTTCTGGGCGTCAACATCCTGTCGTTTGTGTTCCACGTCACCGGGTCCAACCTGCGGCATTCGCATATCTCGATCCGGTACTGGCGGTGGCTAGAGCATCTGTTGATCTCTCCTGCACAGCATCAAGTGCATCACTCCATCGCGCGTGAACATCACGACAAGAACTTTGGGGTGGCCTTTGCGGTCTGGGATTGGATGTTTGGATCGCTTCACCTGTCCGAACAGGGCCGGAAACTGAAGTTCGGCCTGAAAGCGTCCGAGGCGCACCCCTCGCGCCTGCTCGATATCTATTTCCGCCCGTTTGGCGACATGGCCCGGTATCTTCGCCGCAGGGCACGCAGGCTGCACGAACGTCTGCGCCCCCAAGCCGCCAGGAATTCTGCGGCATCAGGTCGGGACAAACCCATCCCGGCTGTGGCAAGAACAGACCCTGGTTGACCTACACACCTCGACAACCGGGCGCAGTTCGACCACAAAAGCGTTTGACACCGCATCAATCACCAGCCTTTTCCGCGAGTTCCCTTGATGAGCAAGAAAGTCCCGTCACCCTGTATTGACGTGTGCAAGTTCCGCCGCGAAGGCCATTGCATTGGCTGCTCGATGACCAAAAGCCAGAAGAAGCTGTTCAAGTCGATCAAACGGCCCGACCATCAAGAGGCATTTGTTGAGATGCTGATCGGTCAGCAGGATTCAATGGGCCGGTACACCCATTGGGGACCGGCCTATCTGAAAAAACTGAAAAAGAAGAAAGCCAAGGTGAAATTCACCCTGGCAGACTAATTCAACGCAGGTGAGAGCGCAGGAACCACGCGAATTTTTCGTGGGTCTGGCCACGGCTGATGCACAGATCCTCGGTCAGGGTGTCGCCATGTTCAGCTGCCAGCTCTCCGGCTCCGGCCAGTGTCGCGGCCAATGTGACCTGCGCATCCAGCATCATCTTGATCATCTCTTTGTCGGATGCGTCACCTTCATGCTCGCTGACCTTCGAGCGTTTCAGCATTCCCGCCAATGTACCCTCGGCGTGGGCGTCCAGCGCCTTGACGCGCTCGGCCAGATCATCCTGCGCGACAAAATGGTCTTCATAGATTTTCTGGAACAGATCATGCAGCGGGCCAAACCCCATTCCCGTCACGTTCCAGTGAAAGTTCTGGGCCAGCATGGTGGTCACTGCGGTTTCAGCAACGGATTGGTTCAGAGCTTCCGCAATCGCGGCACGCGAGTCGGTTGTCAGGTCAACAGCGGTCTGGGTCATTGGAATCACCTTTGGTTCTGTGGTTAATAAACTGCTCTAATAACAGCGGCTTGACCCATATTTAGAGGATCAGAAAAAGAATCCAAGTACTTTTTAGAATTATTCTAAATCCGATGGAATTCCTCGGAAATAGACCGGATCAGAAACGCCAGGTTTCGTTGGGTCCAGCGCGGAACGCGGGACTGAATGAGAAAGCGGAAACTGTCATCATCTTCACGCTCGACAGCCTCGAACAGACGGCCCAGCCAGGCTTCGTCAAAGGACAGCTCATCTGTGCCGGGGCGAAAGAAGACCGGTCTTTGCGTGACAGCTTGCCGAAAGCCCCGCATCAACGTTTCGGCATGGCGCATCTGTGCATCCGCCGGATCGGCTAGAAGCAGGGCGCAGGCTTGATCCAGATCGACCCGCGCCGCAGACCGGCATTTCAGGGCCACCATTCGCAGGTGATTGATGATCATCCAGGACCGATCTGCCAACGGTGAACGAGGCGGGGCACAAGGATGTTCTGTGCATTGGAAACTGACTGCCTGCATGATGTTGGACCGCTTGTTTTCTATCAGACAGTATATAGATGCCCGTCATTAATCCGACAATAGTTGTAAGGTATATGTGAGGCAAGGGCTGATCACAGAGGTTGGACGCCTACCACTCTTTGGAAAAATGGTGGAATACACACTCCCCGGCCACCCCCAAGTGTGCGATTCCAAACGGCACCTGCTGTTGGGTTAAGGCTGCAACCCGGCCTTTTGCAGGCTGTCGATCAACTTGCGCTGATACTCTGTGTTCAATTGCCAGATGGAAAGAACGCTTGTTGCCTCGACGGCAAACTCCGGGCGGCGCAGCAACAATTCCTCCAAAGCGGCGCGGGCGTCCGAATGGTTTCCCAGTTCCGCATTCAGCGCGGCGCGCCACAGATGGGTCCAAAAGAAATTGGGCATGTCGATTTGGTCCAACTGCGTCAGCGCCGCCGGATACGCGCCCTGATCGAACAGGTAGAATACCTGCGGAAAACGATACCACTGAGGATGCACCGGGTTCAGGGCAATTGCCCTGTCGACAATGGCCAGACCCTCGTTCCAATCGCCGCTAAAGGCCAACCGCATCCCGTAATGCGCCAGAATAGCGGTATCGTTGGGGTTGAGGGCCATCGCCCGCTGCCCGGCCTCTCGAAACCCTGCGATGTCACCCCGGGCAAACCGCACGTTCGCCAACATCAAATGACCCGCCGCAAGGTTTGGATCGATTCCCACTGCCCGCCGCGCCGCAGTCTCGGCCGCACCCAGAACCTGCGTTTGGTCACCGCCCAGACGAAATCGGATTTGCTGAAGATACAGGTTCGACAGCACGGCCCAGGCCTCGGCATAATTGGGGGACTTCTCCAGCGCACCCAAAATGCAGGATTTGACCTCTGCGTGGCGAGTCAGGTCGATGTTGATCTGATAGCTGTAATACCCAAGCACGCAATCATAGGCATCACGACTGTCGGGTGGGGTGCGGATGGCATCGCGCATCGCCTCTTGTGTCAGCAGGCCGTATTTTCCGGCCAGCTTACCGACCACATCGCGGATGACGCTGTCCTGAACGGCATAGATTTCGCGCGAGGTATTGCCAATCGTATAGCTTTGGACCCAGGCATAACGCTGATCCTTCAGGTCAATCAGACGGGCTGACAGACGCAGAGTATCTCCTGTCTCCATCACGCTGCCCTCTAACGCGAAATCGGCACCGAATTCGGATCGCAGAAGCTGGGTGTCGATATCGCCGCTGGCAAACCGCCGGGTGCTGCCAAGCGGCAATACCCAGATATCGCGAAACCTGATCAATTCCGAGGTCAGTTGCTGCGTCAGGCCATCGGCGAAATACGCAGGCCCGTCGCCCAGTGTTTCGATGGGCAGCACAGCCACCACCGGCCCCTTGGGCATGTCCGGATTAAATGCGGCGCGGGTGTCGCGCAAATGAAACAGGCCCCAGAACAATCCGGCCAGCACCAGAACCACCGCACCAATCAGCACGACGGGACCATACCGCCGCCCAGCTTCGGAAGAGGGTTCCGCCGATGTTGGCTGTGTCTGCGGCACAGGTTCGAAACGGGGCGCATAGCCGCCCTTGGGAATGGACAGGCGCAGCGGATCGTTGCGCCCGGCCCCGGCGTAATAGCCGTCAATGTCCTGTCGCAGGCGCCGCGCCTCAAGCCGGACGATCGGGTCTATCTGCTGGTCGAAACTTGCATCCCGGTCAAACACCGACATGGCGATGGATACGCCTTTGATCTGATCGGCCCGCCCGGCCAGATATTCTTCGACGATATAGCCGAGAAAGGCCCGGCGTTTGGGTGTCGCCGCAAAGTCGGGATGCGCCAGAAGGCGCTGCACCTGCGCGCGAATTTCACCTTCGGAAGGAGTCACCTGAAATCACCCTGTTCCGGCAAAAAGCCGGTAAAAACACTGCATTGCGCAGGTTCTTACAGTGGTTTCATTCCATGTAGCAACATGTTTGCACTTCCGCGGCCGAATTCTGTGGCTATGAGGGCCAAACCGCTGGCCGCATCGGTCAGCCCGGCGGGACGGGTTTGACCCTCGTGGCTCGCCCCGCCGAGGCCCCTGCGCCGAATTCGCATTTAAACCCCTTCGATAGGAACCGTTTACATATGGCACGCCGAAACATTCTGTTTTTGACCACCGCCCTGCTGGCGCTGACCGCCAGCGTTACCTCTGCGCAGGAACATTTCGACCCCAAGGGCAAGCTCCCGTCGGATTACACCGTCGAAATTCAGAAAAACCTGCGCGCCACCCTGCCCTTTGACGATCAGCGGGACTTTGAAGAAAGCCGCAAGGGCCTGATCGCGGTGCCCGACTATCGCCAGATCAAGACCGAGGACGGCACCGTTGCATGGGACATCGGCAGCTATGACTACCTGCTGGAAGAAGGTCAGGAATTCGATTCCATCCACCCCTCGTTGCAGCGTCAGGCCATTTTGAACATGAACTACGGTCTGTTCGAAATCCTCGACGACAAAATCTATCAGGTGCGCGGATTCGATCTGTCGAACATTTCGTTCATTCGCGGCGAAACTGGCTGGATCATCTTTGACCCGCTCGCGTCCAAGGAAACCGCCGCAGCGGCGCTGAAATTGCTGAACGACACGGTTGGGGAACTGCCAGTCAAGGCGGTGATCTATTCCCACTCGCACGCGGATCATTACGGCGGTGTGCGCGGCGTGATCACCGACGAAGACGTGGCCAACGGCGTCGAAGTCATCGCACCTGCCGGGTTCATGGAACATGCCGTGTCCGAAAATGTCTATGCAGGTAACGTGATGAACCGTCGCCTGTTTTTCCAATACGGCGTGCTGCTGCCGCGCAGCCCCTATGGTCACGTCGACCAGTCGATCGGCAAGAACATCTCGGCCGGGACCACCGGCTTGATCGAGCCGACCCGCTATGTCTCGGACGATTACGAAGAGATCACCATCGACGGCGTGCGCATGGTGTTCCAGAACACCCCAGGGACAGAGGCTCCGGCGGAAATGAACACCTATTTCCCCGACCTCAAGGCGTTCTGGGCAGCCGAGAATATCACCGGCACGATTCATAATATTTATACCCTGCGCGGTGCGCTGGTTCGGGATGCGTTGATGTGGTCCAAACACATCAACGATGCGTTGTACGAGTTCGGCCAAGAGACAGAGGTGATGTTCGCCTCTCACTCTTGGCCAAGGTTCGGCAACGACCGCATTCAAGAAGTGATGCGGGCGCAGCGCGATACCTATGCCAACCTCAACAACGGGGTGCTGAATCTGGCCAACAAAGGCGTGACCGTCAACGAGGTCCACAACGTCTATGAAGTGCCGCAAAGCCTGCAGGCCCAATGGGCGGCCCGCAGCTATCACGGTTCGGTCGAACACAACAGCCGCGCGGTGATCAATCGCTATCTGGGCTATTGGGATGCCAACCCGACCACTCTGACCCCCCTTTCGCCCGCCGACAGCGCCCCGCTGTATGTCGAGATGATGGGTGGCGCTGAACCGATCCTGACCAAGGGCCAGGAACTGGTGGACAGCGGAAAATACCTGGAAGCGACCGAGATCCTGAACAAACTGGTCTATGCCGAGCCGCAGAACCAGCAAGCCAAGGACCTGCTGGCCGATGCCTTCGAACAGATCGGATACCAAAAGGAAAGCCCCTCGGTCCGCAACTCATTCCTGGGTGCCGCCTATGAGCTGCGTAATGGCATCCCGAAGGGTGCAACGATCGAAACCACCGGTCCCGATACGATCAAGGCGATGCAGACAAGCATGTGGCTGGATTTCCTGGGCATTCGCGTCAACAGCGCCAAAGCCATGGATATGGAGTTCACTATCAATCTGGCGATCCCCGACCGGGACGAAAACATCGTGGTTGAAATGAGCAACGCGACCCTGACCCATATCGTTGATCAGGTGGCCAAAAACGCCGATCTGTCGATCAGCCTGAACCGCGCCGATCTGGAAAAAGTCATGACGGGTGAGCGCAAGCTGGTTGATATGCTGGCCGATGGGACCGCGCAGTCCGAAGGCAATGTCGATGTGGTGACACAACTGGCCTCGACCCTGGATCAGTTCGACATCGGGTTCGAGTTGATGCCCGGCACCGGCGCACAGGATCTGACGCCCGCGTCCAACGACTTTGCCCAGCCGCCTCTGGCCAATTCCAACGGCGGCTAATCCGGTTTGGATTTATGAAAACGGTTCGGGGCCTTGGCCCCGGACCCTGCGGTACCGGATTAGCTGGTACAGTCCAAAGCCTGATTTGACATGTCTCCCAAGCTCACACGTGACGGGTTTTGATTGCGCAAAGCGCCACCGGAAACGCCCGCCCCAACGGCGGTAAGCTCAGCCGCGTCCGCGATAGGGTGGAACCCCCTGATCGGGAATCCAGACGCCTTCGGGCAGCGCACCGGTTTGCCAGAACACGTCAATCGGGATACCACCGCGCGGATACCAATAGCCGCCGATGCGCAGCCAGCGGGGTTCCAGAAAATCCTGCAACCGGCGCGCGATCGAGATGGTGCAGTCCTCGTGGAAGGCGCCGTGATTGCGGAAAGCCCCCAGGAACAGTTTCAGGGATTTGCTTTCCACCAGCCATTCGCCCGGCACATAGTCGATGACCAAATGCGCAAAATCCGGCTGTCCGGTCATCGGGCAGAGAGAGGTAAATTCCGGCGCAGTAAAGCGCACGTTGTAATCCACATCGGCCTGCGGGTTCTGAACGCGTTCTAGAACCGCATCGTCGGGGTTGGTCGGCAGGACAGTGTCGCCGCCCAGCTGGGTGAGGTTGCTGTAAATATCGCTCATGTCTGTCTCCTTTTGGTCAGACGCCGCGTTTGTTGCCCCAGACCAGCACATGCAGCTGGGGCAGGATACGAGGGGTGAACCATCCGATCCCGAGGGTCTTGTCGATCAGCCATTCCAGCCGTCCGGTGGCCTGGTTCAGATCAACGGGCAGGTCGGGGTCCGTTTCCGGGTTTCCGGGTTGCAGATACAGGGGCAGATCGGGAAAACGCGCGGCCACGTCCCGCGCCCATTCAAAATCGGTGTCGTCAAAGATCACGATCTTCAGCGCCGTTTTTTCCGGGCGCACAACCAGACAGGCCCGAAATGCCTCCCAATCCATTGTCTCGCCGCTGCTGGGGGGTTTTGGGCTAAGCACAAGCATCGACAGATCGGCGAACCAGGGTTTGGCCACGGACCCCTGAGTTTCACAGGCGAATCCATACCCCTCGGCCACGCCGCGCCGGATCAGCGGGGCGAAATCCTGAATGGCCGGATTGCCACCGGACAGCGAAACGGTCAGAGGCCGCCCGCCGGACAGACGCTGCACCTCGGCCCAGACGGCATCAGTATCCATCGCGGCCCAATTATGGCGAAAGGCGCTGTCAACCGCGTGCAGGCTGTCGCACCACGAGCAGCGGAAATCGCACCCTCCGGTTCGCACGAACACGGTGGGCTGGCCGATCAGCGCGCCTTCGCCCTGTACGGTAGGGCCAAAGATTTCGGCAATACGCAGGGTCATGGTCGGTACTCGGCCCAGGTTTTGGGGGTCTCGGATACTTTCACCGCTGCGGTCTCGGGCCAGCGCACGGCACACCAGTCAAAGAAATGGCGCGCCATATTTTCTGCGGTGCTCACGCAATTCAGCACGTCATTCAGGTGCCGGTGGTCGAAGGTGTCGTCGATATAGGTCTTGAGCGGTTTCAGCTCGTGATAGTCCCGAACAAACCCATCGCTGTTCAGATCGGCCGCGGCCAGCTCTACCACGACGATGTAATTGTGCCCGTGCATCCGCGCGCATTGGTGGTCGTCGGGCAGGTGGGTCAGCTGGTGCGAGGCCGAAAAGTGGAATTCCTTGGTGATCCGGTACATCAGCCCTGTTTCCTTTCCACAGCCTGACGCCAGAAATCCGGGTCTTGATAGGTGGTTGGGTCGTCAACGCCGGCCAGATCAAACGCCTCGCGCCGTTCAACACAGGTGCCGCAGCGGCCGCAATGCAGATCGCCACCCTTGTAGCAGGACCATGTTTCCGCAAACGGCGTGTTCACCCGGGCGCCTTCGGTCACGATATCGGCCTTGGTGCGATGAACGAAAGGCACGTGCAGGGACACATCCGCATACCCAGCAAGCGCCGCGCGCTGCATGGTGTCGAAGGCGTTGGTAAAACCAGGGCGGCAATCGGGGTAGATGAAGTGATCGCCGCCATGGACGGCTGCCGCCACGGCATCATCGCCCTGCGCTGCGGCAACGCCATAGGCGATGGTCAGCATGATGGCATTTCGATTGGGTACGACGGTGACCTTCATGGTCTCTTCTTCGTAATGCCCGTCCGGCACCTCAAGATCGTCGGTCAACGCGGACCCGGTCAGCGACGCCCCGACCGAGCGCAGGTCGATCACGTGATGCGGCACACCCAGACGCGAGGCGCAGGCGGCGGCAAAGTCCAGCTCTTTGGTGTGGCGTTGGCCATAGTCAAACGACACCAACCGCGACAGGTTACCCTGATCCGCCAGCACATGCGCCAGGGAAACGGAATCCAGTCCGCCGGAGCAGACCAAAGCAGTTTTCATTTTGTCAGTCCTTGTTTTGATAACCGGGTAGGCTGCGACCGGCGGGCGGATCGCTACGGTATTTCCGGCGCAAGCACAATACCGCGTTCCGTCTTTGGCCAACGCATTGTCGTTGGAATTACCAAATTGTCTGTTCTTGACGTTCTTGTTACCTGCTCTGAAAGAACGTCTGACCAATCATGCCACACGAAAAGGGCATGCGCTTGCCGCACGAAGTCATCGCTAATGCTGGTTGGGCGTATCACCGCTCTGGGTTAAACCCACTGGTCGACAATTCGCGAGTTGCATCCGACGGGACTGACCAAAAGGCGCGGCAGGTGGAATATGGACAATATCGCAATTGCGATCCGGGGCAGGAAAAATTGCTTTGGCGCGCCATAGATACGGATCAAAGGACACATAGGAGCCTTAACAATGCGATCAAAGTTTCGCGCAGACCGATCCGAATACAAAAGAAGATCGTAAGCCGGGTGCAAAGGTGGCACCCGGCCCCGGTTGTTAGGGCAGCAGATCAGATGTCTGGCTAAACCCTGTCAAATCGAACCCGAACGAGATCGGTTCTCTGGCACTGTTTTGGGCTTCGATCTTCAATTGATTGCCCGCACGCATCGCTGACATCCATTCCGAAGTTACAGCGGATCGGGCAAAACAGCCTTGCGCCTCACAGGTCAGAAATTCCAGGTTTGCGACTTCGGTATCGTCGACTTTTGCAACCAGACCTTCGGAAAACAGCAGCCCGAATGGCAGGGTCAGCACGGCTTCAGCTTCGTCTTTTCCGGCCGTTTTTACAAACGCAACAGAAGCCAGCCGCTGATTGCTTTCACTCAGAACAATGCTTTGGGTCATTTCGCAGACCAACTCACCCCCGGTGACCAGATTGCTGCAGTTGACCGACCACGGTGGAGCCTCGCTTTGCTGCGCGGCCAGAGGTTGTACCATTCCCAATGACACCCCCAAGGCGCATACCCAAGTTTTCATTCTGCTGTCCCTCATTGATTAGAATTGTACCCCAAGGCCCAAACCGACCTGCAAGGCTCTGGTCGAGTCCCCGAACATATGATCAATGCTCAGGTTTATGAAACTGCTGTCATCCAGCGCAAACAGTCCCAACCGGGCCGACACCAGCCCATGGGCATTGCCGATAAAGCTGGTATTTGTGAACCCCCCGTCCGACGAGCTGGCACCATCGAAACCAGCGGTCACCGAGACGGTATCGTGGGACGAGATAATCGCCCCCATCCGGAAACTCGCCCGCAGCTTTTGTGTGCCGCTAAGGGTTTGTTCCGTTCCGATCTCAAGCGACGGCGTCAGGGAATAGATCATGTCGCTGTCGTCCTGCAGAACAATCCCCGACAGGGTTGCGTCGCCATTGCTTTCCGTGGCCAGACGCGTGGCGTCGACTGTGACACCGGGCTTCAGATATGATCCGCCGCCCGCAAACCTGTGATCATAGGCAAAGCTCAGGCGCAGGTTTTGGTGGTTCATCTTGTGTTTGATCGTGCTGACGCCAACCGTATCCACAACGGTACCATTCGGCAGCACCCCACTGAACCCGCCCGAACGCTGCGTGTCATAGTCCGACCAGCCGCCTGACAGCATGGCCGCCATCTCCCACGCACCGACATATTTGGTCAGCGACGCACCCAGATTGAACCGGTCGCCGGTTGCATTGTATTGGGATCCGTTCCGCAGGCTCATCTGGTCGTGACCCAAGGCGAAACCGGCATACAGTTCATCCCCGACCGGCATTCGGATACCCGCTGACAGGTTGGTGTTGGTTATGTCCAACTCCTCGTGGATGCCGGTTTGATCGCGGTCATAAAAGGATCTTCCGCCCGAGAACCAGACACACCGGCGCGGATCGTCGCCGGACTGATAGTCTGTGTAACGCTCGCAATCGTGCAGAACATCAGCGAAAATCCGGGTGCCGTTATAGGCATCAACCGCATCAGCGGCGTAATCCGCAGTTGAGTAACTGTCGATTGCGGCGATAACCTCAGCCTCGGTCTGCATGTTCCCGATCAGGGCGAATTGCTCGCCCTGTGCGGCCGACCCCTGCCCGTTCAGAACCCGATTGATATAGTCCCCCGCAGCGGCCTGATTGGCGTTCATCCCCGCGGTCGAATAATCCGGCGTGATCACCAGATCAATCGAGCTGCCGTCCGACGTAGACCCGTTCAGACCGATGGAATAATCCAGCACTACAGTGTCCTGAATGATCGTTCCCGCATCCGCCGCGTTGCCATCGGGGTTGATGATGACCAGAGGCAGGGCACGTTGCAGCGTATTGAGCTGCGGCAACACCGTACCGCCAATCGACGCATCCCCGGTGGCATTGACCAGATCGCTGCGCCCGCCCGACGCCCCTGAGGTCAGGAAGTACACATCAAAGGTCGACGTCGCCGTTGTGCCAAAGGCAAGGCTTCCGTTCAGGTTCGTGGTCTGGCTGACATTGCCGGTGAAGACAAAGTCACCTGATTGGGATGTGGCGGACAAAGGTGTGTTCATGCCCCAGTTGGCGCCCAGAACCAGATTGCCGTTCACCTGCATTTGCCCGGCCGCGCCCAGATCAATGGTATCAAGCGCATAGAACGCACCGCCATCTTCGACCGTCAGGCCGTTCGTGCCCCCACCCAGGTTCAGGTTCCCAAGCGCCGCACCCGCAAGCGAGACTTGCTCGTTGCCCGTGCCGCCATTCATGATCTGATCGTTTCCAGCAACCAGGACCGTATCTTGGGACAGGGTCAGCACATTGTTGGCGCCGCCATCCACAACGATTGACGCAATCGAATCCGTCTGGCCGGTGCCACCCATGACAACACCATCAAACCCAAGTGTGATCGCGTCCGCACCGTCGCGCCCGTCGGATTGCGCGAATACACCGATGCCGCCTTCGCCGACGGACAGGACATTGCCGTCCAGGGTCATGTCGATGGCCCCACCGGCCCCGGCCCCGCCAGCCGAACCACGATAGACCGAGTCCACCATACCGCCGCCGCCGCCCAGAGACTGCGCCACGATGCCAATGGCGTTTTCCCCGGTGGTCACGATGTTTCCGGATTGCGTGAAATCAATATCGCCACCGTCACCGCCATTGTTGTCCGACAATGTCACAGCGATTCTGCTGGCCTCCATGTCAGTCGAGACCAGACCGCCGCCGCCACCAATGCTTTGGATGACAAACCCGTGCGAGCCCATGCCACTTGTGGTCACATCGCCGGTGTTGGAGAAATCGACCGCACCGCCATCGCCAGTTGAACCATCCTGCGCGCCCAGTGTCACATCCGCGCGGCCCAGCCCGGCCATGACAACCTCGCCGCCGCCCGCGCCGATGCTCTGGACGCTTTGGCCAAAGGATCGGTCACCGCTGGTGAACAGATCCCCGTCCAACGTCAGGGTGATCGCACCGCCATCGTTGTTGAAGCTTGGATCAGAGCCCAGGATCACCGACGCTGCCTTTTCGCTGCCCGCTTCGCCGTCGCCTTCGCTGTTCAGCACAAGTTTGCCGCCGCCACCACCGATGGATTGTGTCGCACCGGCAGAGGAGAAAGCCCCATCCGTGCCGACATCGCCCGTCCGGTTGCCATTGACATCACCACCGCTGGCGTCATCCGTATCAATCGCGCCCAGACGTGCGGTGATGTCGATGCCGTCGCCGTCCTGAACAGCAACGTTGGTCGCGGATGTACCGCCGCCGCCGCCGATGCTCTGCAACATCAAAGCTGTCGATCTGTCGCTTTTCGTCACGATGTTGCCGGTGTGGGATTGCGCAACCTGATTGCCGGCCATGCCCGATACGTCGTCACCACCCAGTGCGATATCGCTGCTGATAACGCTGCCGGTCGCGCCAGCGGTCGCTGTCGTGAAGTCGACAGAGGTATCGACATTGCCGCCGCCGCCATTCACCGATTGCACGAACACCGCTTCGCTGCCCTCACCATTGACCAAGATGTCTCCGGTCGAGTTGACGGTCACAGTACCCACCGATCCGGTCGATCCCTCACGCGCACCCAGTGCTTGTGAGATGGTGTAATCCAGCGTCGAGACCAGCGGCGAAGAGACCGAATACCCGGCGTTGCCGCCGCCGCCGCCAACCGACTGCGCATAGATACCAAAGCCGTTTTCGGCATTCACGATAATGGTGCCGGTGTGGTTGACCGTGACGTCGCCGCCATCTGCACCCGATCCACCTGAACCGCCAATGGCAATCTTGGAATAGGACTTGCCGGTCATGGTGTTCTTGAGGTCATTCACATCCATGGCAACAGCCAGTCCGCCATTGCCGCCCCCACCGCCAACGGATTGCGCGTAAATGCCATAGGCGCTTGCCCCATCAACCTGGATATTCCCGGTGTTTGTGACAACCACGTTGCCCGCAACATTGCCGCTGCCGCCCGATCCGCCGATGTTCAACTGCGCGGTGGGCGAACTGCTGTCGCCTGTCTTGAGGCGCAGCGTGCCCGTGATCGAGCTGCCGCCGTTGCCGCCGCCGCCGCCAATCGACTGCGCAAAGATGCCATGGGCACCATCGCCGGTTGTCATGATCGTTCCCGCGTTGGTCACCGTAACGGTGCTGCCGGTGCCACCGGTACCGCCCGATCCACCCAGACCGAATTGCAGCGCACGCCGCGTGCTGGCCTCGGCCCCGCCATAGCGCCCATCGACCGAAATCGTCGAGCCGCCGTTGCCGCCACCGCCGCCGATGGATTGCGCAAAGATGCCGTGGCTTTCCGTGCCAGAGGTCAAAATTGTCCCGTCGGTTTCGTTGACCACTGTAACCGTACTGGCGGATGCGCCCGATCCACCAGTGCCGCCGATCAGAATGGCGTTTGTCGTCGCCCCGTCCGAGGAACGGCCCAGAATGATATTGCGCACCTGTTGCGCATCACCACCGCCGCCGCCGACAGACTGCGCATAAATGCCAACGGATTTATCGCCCTTGGTCTGGATCACATCGCGGTTCGTAACTGAAACCGCCGCAGAACTTGCCCCCGTGCCACCGTTGCCACCAACCGACAGGGTTGCCGTGTTTCCGATGTCTTTGCGCAGGCTGATGATCCGGTTTTCGACCACACCACCCATGCCGCCACCACCGCCAACAGACTGGGCGAAAATGCCATGAGACATCGTACCCGCAGTGCTGATCATCGCGTCGCTGACCACGGTCACAGTGTCCGAGGTCATGCCATCGCCACCCGTGCCGCCGATGTTGATCGACGCCGTGGTGCCAACCGTCGACGGTTTGACCAGTGCTTTGATGGTGTCGAGGTTCGATTGACCCGCCTGCACCATGCCCCCAGTGCCACCGGCGCCACCAATGGATTGCGCCATCAGGCCGATTGAACGGTCACCGAAGGTCGCGATTTGCGCGGTGTTGGTCACGTCTACTTTGCCGCCAACGCCACCGGTGCCACCTGTGCCCCCGATGGATAGCGCAATCGAAATGCCCTTACCGGCCGAGTTGCTGGCCTTGCCGCCATTGCCTCCGCCGCCACCGACGGACTGGGCAAACACGCCGTGGGCATCCGCGCCCTGCGTGACCACAGTTCCGGCCACAACGGATGTGACATCGCCCGCTGCCCCGCCTGTGCCGCCTTCAAGACCGACCGACAGGCTGGCCTTGTTGCCTTTGCTGTCGCCAGATTTGGGCGTTCCGATGCTGACCGAGGTCGATGTCGAATTGCCGCCACCGTTGCCGATGGACTGGGCAAAAAAACCGTATGAGCGGTCGCCCGTGGTGCCGATGATACCGTTTGAGCTGGCAAAGACATTGCCGCCGCTGCCCCCGGTGCCGCCGGTGCGACCAATCTGAATGTTCACATTGCCACCATCGACCGCAGTCGAAACCGAGTTGTAACCGGCATTGCCACCGCCGCCGCCAACGGACTGCGCGAACAGACCGTGGGAATCCGCCCCGATGGTGGTGACGTTGCCGGTGTTGCGAACATCGACCGAACCGCCAGTGCCGCCCTCACCCGTGCCGCCGCCGATGGCCAGGCCAAAGCCTTTGTTGGTCGCGTCCGAGGCCAGCTCGTAGGTCATGCCAAGGTTCAGGGCCGCGTTGCCGCCGCCACCGCCGATGGATTGACCAAAGATCCCATGGCTGCTGTCTTGCTTGGTAAGGACATCGCCGTAATGGTCGATATCCACCGTCCCGCCGTTGCCTGCAGTTCCGGCATCGCCACCGATGGCGATGACCGCCGAAACGCCGGTTTTGTTGCCCGAGGAATCCGCCGGGTTGGTTTTGCCCTCAAGCTCATCCAGTACATTGTTGTAATTGGCGATCACTGAATCATCGACGCCCGAGTTGGTCGGCGTCTTGCGGTCGGTTGAATCGCCGGTCCCGCCGTTGCTTTGGTTGCCGGTTGTTTTGCTGATGCCCACCACCGCGTTGATCCCGGCATCGCCGCCGCCGCCGCCGATGCTCGACGCCTCGATCCCGTGCGAACCAACACCATCGGTTACGATTGTGCCCGCCGCAAGAGCGGCTGACCCACGCGCGACGGTCACATCGCCTGCATCACCGCCGCCACCGCCAAACCCGCCGATGCCCATCGCGATGGGAGAGCTGTCCTTGGTGCCGACAAAGGTCGCGTTGATCCCGCCGGTGCCACCACCGCCGCCAATGCTTTGGGCAAAGATACCGCGGGCGTGATACCCATTTGTCGCAATATTGCCAGTTTGCGTTACGGATACATCACCGGCATGTGCCCCGGTGCCACCGTGACCGCCCAGACCACCTACGATGCTCAGGTCGGTCTTGCCGCTGGAATTGTTGGAATCGCCATAGTTCAGCTGTCCGGTCACATTCAGCGCGCCGTTACCGCCGCCGCCCGCGATGGATTGCGCCAGAACGCCGTGTTTCCAGTTGCCCGCGACCGAAACCGCGCCAGTGTGATCCACCGCCACATTACCCGAAACATTGCCGTCACCGCCAAAGCCGCCAACGCCAAAGGTCACCGAGGGGATCTTGCCATCCTTGCTCAGGGCGATACCGCCTGACACGTTCAGACCGCCATTGCCGCCGCCGCCGCCAATGGATTGCGCCATCAGACCGGCGGACCCGTCGGTATCCGGCTTTTCTTCGTTGAACACACCCATGTCGATAAACAGGCGCTCGAGCCCGAAGGTCGAGGTCAATTCTTCGGTTTCATCAACGATCGTATCGCCCAGGAAATCACGCAGTTTGTCTTCAAAGGTGGTGTCGCTGGGGATCGAGATATCGTCCGGGTTCGTCGAAACAATGATGTTCGCCTGGCTTGTGACCGTGACGTCGCCCGCCTTGCCCCCGTTGCCGGCAAACCCGCCAACGCCCACGATAAGCGAGCTGTCGGACACGATACCGCCCGACACGTTCAGGCCGCCATTGCCACCGCCGCCGCCAACTGATTGCGCCAACAGGCCGGATTGCCCGGTGCCATGCGCCATGATCGTGCTGCCCGCGCCGATGTTGACGTCGACATTTCCGGCATCACCACCACCGCCGCCAAAGCCACCGACACCCACAACAACAGCATAAGATTTGCTGCTGTCCGTCAGACCCGCACCGGGTTTACCGCTGATCGCAATGCCACCAGACACATTGGTGCCACCGTTGCCGCCACCGCCGCCAAGGCTTTGTGCAATGATGCCGCTGGCGCCTTTGCTTTCATCAATGGCAAATGAACCGTCCGCTTGCTGCACCATCGGAACCGCCTGCACGTTGCCGGTAAAGTCCAGATCAACCGCGCTTGCGTTGCCGCCCGATCCGCCAAAACCGCCAACACCAGCCGCGACCGAAAAGATCGTGTCCGAACCCGATGGTTTGGTCAACGCCAGACTGCCCGAGATATTCACGCCGCCGGTTCCGCCGCCGCCGCCAAGGCTCTGCGCCAACAGACCGTGCGATCCGTCACCAGTAGTCATGACGTCGCTTTCCACATCCAGCTTCACAGTACCGGCGTCACCGCCACCGCCGCCAAAACCACCAAGGCCCAAAGCAACCGCAGCGCCGGATTTACCCGTCAGGTTGACCGCGCCAGATACGTTAAGGCCGCCATTGCCGCCGCCGCCGCCGACCGATTGCGCCATGACACCGATGCTGTCCGCGCCCGTCGTGACCACCGAGGTTGTATCGCTGCCATCCGTGCTGGACCGCAGGGTGCTGATCACGTTACCTGCATTGCCCGCACCACCGCCAAAGCCGCCAACACCCAGGCTGATCGCGCCGCCGTTTTGCTGACTGATCCCCAGCGAGGCCGAGATATTCGTGCCGCCATTGCCGCCACCACCACCAAGGCTTTGGGTCAGGATGGCGGTGCTGCGGTCTCCGCTTGTGCCGACACCGCCGGTGATGGTGGATTGAACCAGCGCCCCGGCATCTGCGCCGCCGCCGCCAAATCCGCCAACACCGATGCCCACCGCCGCATTCGTCGTCCGCGACAGGGACAAGGCGGCCGAGATGTTCGTGCCACCATTGCCGCCGCCGCCGCCAAGGCTTTGCGTCAGAATTCCAACCGAGTCATCCCCGGTTGTTGTGACCTTCCCGGTGACTTGCTGCGTGACATTGTCCGCCGCGCCGCCATCACCGCCAAAACCGCCAACACCGATGCCAAGACCGCCCGAGAAGTTGCTGGCCACTGAAATCGCGCCGGAAATATTGGTAGCCCCATTGCCGCCACCGCCGCCAAGGCTCTGCGCGATGATACCAGCCGAGCGTGTGCCCGACGTTTCGACGGTGCCGTCAAACGTATTATCGACCACACCGCTGGTGCCACCGCTGCCGCCAAAGCCGCCGACACCGATACCTGCTGCGCCCGAACCCGTGCGGGCAATGCTGATCGCGCCCGAGATATTGACGCCGCCATTGCCGCCGCCACCGCCGACGGACTGAACCAGAACACCGGTTGCGTTTTCACCGGTCGTGGTCACATCGCCGGTGACCGACCCAGTGGCCGAGCTGGCATTGCCGCCATCGCCACCGGAACCACCGATGCCGACGCCGACGGCTCCGCCGCCGGTGCCCGAAAGGTTCACCGCCGCCGAAACATTCAGCCCGCCATTGCCGCCGCCACCCGCGGCGGATTGCACCAGAACGCCGCTAGAATTGTCGCCCGCCGTGGTGACATTGCCGACAACCGTACCGCTGGCCGTATCGGAATTGCCGCCATCGCCGCCGCTGCCACCAAGGCCGACCGATGCGCCGCCCGATCCTTTTCCGGCCACCGTGACCGTGGCGGATATATTCATGCCGCCATTACCGCCACCGCCGCCAAGACTTTGTACGATAACACCGCCCGAGTCGTTGCCCTGCGTCGATACATTGCCGGTCAGCGTCGCCCCGGCCGTGCCCGCATTACCGCCGGTTCCGGCAGCACCACCAAGGCCAACCGATGCGCCACCCGACCCGGTGCCCGCCGCCGCCACCGCGACCGAGATGTTCATGCCGCCGTTACCGCCACCGCCACCTACGGATTGCGCCAGCAGACCAGACGAGGTTTCACCCAAAGTCACAATGTTCCCGGTGACGTTTGCCGTGACCGCCGATGCGTCGCCGCCACCCGTGCCGCGACCGCCCAGGCCCACGGCTGCCGCTCCGGCCCCCGTGCCTGCGCCGCCCACCGATGCCGAGACGTTGAACCCACCGTTGCCACCGCCGCCGCCGATGGATTGCGCCACGATCGCACTCGACTGTGCGCCTTCGGTCTGAACGTCATTTGCAACTGTCAGGCTGACAACGCCGCCATTGCCGCCGCCACCGCCCGAGCCGCCCAGACCAACACTGATTGCGCCCGCGCCGGTGCCCGCCCCTGCAAGGGCAGGTGATACGTTGAATCCGCCGTTGCCGCCGCCGCCGCCAACCGATTGCGCCAGAATGCCGACCGATGCGTCGCCTCTGGTCACCACATTGGCCGTGGTGCTGGCCGTGACCAGACTGCCGTCGCCGCCGCCTGCGCCCGAACCACCCAAACCGACGGATACGGCACCCGCACCCGTTCCGGCACCCGATACAGTTGGGGCCACATTAAAGCCGCCATTGCCGCCACCGCCGCCGATGGACTGCGCAACAAAACCGCCTGAGGCAAAGCCATCCGTCAGAATTGTCCCATTCGACGTCAACGTGACGTTGCCGCCTTTGCCGCCCGTGTCGCCCGAACCACCAAGACCAACACTGACCGCGCCGCTGGCCGTGCCTGCACCGGACAGGGTTGCAGAAACATTAAACCCGCCGTTGCCGCCGCCACCGCCGATGGATTGTGCCACAACACCGGATGACTGGTCGCCGCGAGTCTCAACCGCATTGTTGGATGTGGCGATAACGGTGCTGCCGTCGCCGCCGCCTGCGCCCGAGCCACCCAGCCCGACTGAAACCGCGCCTCCGGCTGTGCCCGAACCCTGAACCGAGGCGCTGACGTTGAACCCGCCATTGCCGCCACCGCCGCCAATGGATTGCGCCAAAAATGCCGTGGCCGAGTCGCCCTGCGTCAGGATCGTACCGTTTGACGTCAGCGTGACTGCACCGCCATTGCCGCCGCCGTCGCCGGTTCCGCCCAGTCCGACGCTAACCGCGCCAGAGCCTACGCCAGCACCCGCCCCGGTGCCCGAGACGTTAAAGCCGCCGTTGCCGCCGCCACCGCCGATGGATTGCGCCACGACACCGGATGACCGGTCTCCGGCAGTGACAATAGAATTCGCAGTCGTCAGACTGACCGACCCGCCAACCGCGCCACTGCCGCCGTCGCCACCCAGCCCGACCGAGACCGCGCCGCTGGCAACCCCTGCCCCGGCCAGCGAGGCGCTGACGTTAAAGCCGCCGTTGCCGCCGCCGCCGCCGACCGATTGTGCCAGAACAGCAGTAGAATCTGCGCCGCCGGTGCTGACAGTTCCCGTGACCCGACCTGTTACAGACTGTCCGATACCACCGCCAGAGCCGCCGCCGCCAAGCCCCACCGTGACGGCACCGCCACCTGCACCTGCTCCTGCGATCCCGGCCGTGACGTTGAAGCCACCATTACCGCCGCCACCGCCGATGGATTGGAACACGACGCCGCCCGAATTGTCGGAAAGCGTGGTGACATTTCCGGCCACCTGGCCTTCGACCACGCCGCCATTGCCGCCCGAGGTTCCGTCTCCGCCCAATCCGACACCGATTGCTCCGGCTCCGGCCCCACCTGCCGCCACGCCTGCGGTGACGTTGAAGCCTCCATTACCACCGCCGCCACCGACGGACTGGATCACAACCCCGGTCGAGCGCAGCCCTTCGGTGCGCACATCACCATTGACGCGAACACCGGTTACAGTGCCGCCGATACCACCGCTGCCACCATCACCGCCAAGCCCGACACCAACAGTTCCGGCACCGGCACCGCCAGCGGCCAGCCCGGCCGCAACACTAAACCCGCCATTGCCGCCGCCGCCGCCAATGGATTGTACGATGATAGCTCCGGAATCGTCGCCGCGTGTCGTTACATCTGCGTCTACCTGCGCGGTCACGTTCCCGCCTGCGCCACCGCCGCCAGACTTGCCGCCAAGGCCCACGCTGACCGACCCGGCCGCCGCGCCACCGATATCGGCGCTGGCTCCGACGCTGTAGCCGCCATTGCCGCCACCACCACCGACGGATTGTGCCACAACGCCGCTGGAGAATGCTCCGCTGGTCTCAATCGTGGTGCCGCCCGCGACCAGAGTGACATCGCCACCGGTTCCGGCACCGCCGCCATCGCCGCCTATGCCGACGTTGATGCCCACAGCGGCCCCGGCGCTTGCGCTGATCCCGGCGGCGATGCTGCCACCACCATTACCGCCACCGCCGCCAACGGATTGCGCGATCATCGCGCTGGAGTTCGTTCCGGTCGTCGCGACGTTAGCATTGGTGTACACCTGCACATCCCCGCCATTGCCAGCACTGCCGCCCTGACCACCGATCCCGACCGAGACATTGCCGGAAAACAGGGCCGAGGCCCCGCCAGTCGCGGCCACAGCCAGACCGCCATTGCCACCGCCGCCGCCGACAGACTGGAACAACATACCCGTCGATCTGTTGCCGGTTGTGACAACCGTGCCCTCGAACCCTGCGGCTGTTGCCACTCCACTGCTGTTGAATTGTCCGACCGTGACAGACCCGCCGTCGCCGCCCGAGCCGCCATCGCCACCGACACCAACGGCCAGAGACCCCGAAACCGGGCCGCCGGATACTGCGACCGAAACAGCATACCCGCCGTTGCCGCCACCGCCGCCAACGGATTGCAACATGACACCGATGGCGTCATCCCCCCCGGTTTGTACCGACGCCGAGCCGCTGCCGCTGATCGTCACGTCGCCGCCGTCGCCGCCATTGCCCGCCGAGCCGCCGACCGACACCGAGGCCGCGCCAAAGGCCCCAACAGCCACGGAAACTGCACCGCCGCCATTGCCGCCACCACCGCCAACGGATTGCGCAAAAACACCTGTTGATCGATCGCCCGAGGTCCGGATAGCCGACGGCTGACTACTGTCGGTGTTGGACAAGGTGACATCCACGTCACCACCAGCACCGCCTGTCCCGCCATCACCGCCAATGGCCACGCCCACAAATGCGCCAACTGATCCGGACGATCCGCCATTGCCGCCGCCGCCGCCAATCGACTGGGCCAAAATGCCCATCGCATCATCGCCAACCGTGGTGATGATCCCGTCATTCACGATGGTAACGGTTGATCCGCTACCGCCGCCATTGCCGTTGCCGCCAACCGAGACCATGCCGCCGGACGATCCGCCGTCACCGCCGCCGCCGCCAATGGACTGTGCGATGATACCGCGCGCACCATCGCCTCCGGTTTGGATACTCCCCAGATTGGTCACGCTGACCGCAGCCCCCGCGCCCCCTTTGGATCCCGTGCCGCCGATTGCGACCAGTCCATATGTGTTTGCGCCCGTGCCACCGCTGCCGCCAATAGATTGCGCCATAACCCCGTCGGCACCCTCGCCCGAGGTCAGAATACTGCCGGACCCCTGCACCGTGACACTGACGGCGCTGCCGCTGCCGCCGTTCGATCCGACACCGCCCAGAGACAAGGACACCAGCCCGCCCGCAGTTCCACCCGAACCGCCGCCGCCGCCAATTGACTGGGCGACGATCCCGCGCGAGAAATCGCCCTGCGTTTCAATTGCACCACCATGCGAGACTATGACCTGCCCGCCGTCGCCGCCATTATCCGCACCACCGATCAAGGACACCAACAGGTTGCCGCTGGTGCCCGCAGACCCGCCGGACCCACCGATGGACTGGGCATAAATCCCGTTTGCATAATCACCTGTGGTCAGAATGCTGGCGGTCGAGGCCGTATTGACCGTAACCGTACCGCCACTGCCACCAAATCCGCCGTCACCCGACGATCCGACCAGGCCCCATTGCGCCCCACCATTGCCGCCATTGTTGGACACACTCAGCGCATAGATGCCATCGGCGGATTCACCGGTTGTGGAAATCTCACCCCTCTGGGTGACGGTCACATTGCCGCCATCGGAAGAATGCCCTCCGGTGCCGCCGCCGGGGGCTGCGAAACCGCTGCCGCCATTGCCAGCCTCACCGCTTCGGCTGAATGCGAAAATACCGTCGTTGTCGCTGCCTGATGTCTGAATCGTGCTGCTGGTCGCCTGCGTCGCGTTGACGGTGCCGCCTTTGCCGCCATCACCCCCATCGCGCCCATCCCAGAAACTCAGGTACGAATCGCCGCCATTGCCGCCATCACCGCCAACACTGCCGACCTGCCACCCAATATTGCTGCTTGCGTTGACGTCCGCGGTCAGGGTTTTGGTTTGCGTTGGACCATTCGAACCATTCCCGCCCGAGCTTGGCGGAACAACCAACGCGCCGTCCCGGCCATTGCTGCCATCCTGGCCGTAGACAACCTGGCTCACACCATTTGGACCTGAGACATCCTGAGGGGGCGTAACAGCACCTGGCGTTCCGGTGCTGTTGAAATTGCTGTCGTACTGCGAACGGGTCAGCTGCGTGGACAGGCTGCCGGTGCCCGAGGCCCCCGAGTTGCTGATTTGGGCTGTAGTTCCGCTAACGGAAACAATACTGAAAGCCAGCGGCGGATTGTCGGAATTGTAAATCGTGTCACCAGCGCCTTTGACCAGAAAAACGTAACCGTCAGCCGTTTCCACAAAAGCGGTCGTACCAGCCGTGGGCGTTGATGCCGGGTCCACGATCAGCGCGCTGACGGTCGTATCCATACCGGTTACAGGGTTAGTGACAGTGTCGCCGACTTTCGAGGCCGACGTCGGCGCCGCATGCAAAGATGTTGAAATTAGAACAGAAATTGAGATCGCAATCAGCAGATTGAATTTCGTAGTCACTCTTGAACCCCGCAACCGAGCTTACCAAAACGGACGGGCATTGGCCGTGTTCTCGAAGAACAACAACCTACGATTCAAGCTGACCCCATCACCATACAAAGCAGATTATGTACAAGTTTAAGGAGATTAAAAATTCATTCTTTAATCTTCTGTAAATTCGCCCCGGCCATGGCTCAAATGCAACATTTGAGAGGCACCTTTGAACAAAATGGCCAAGATGGCAGCCCACATTGCCCCACCAGTTTCATACCGAAAACCGTCCCCTGGCTTTCACAGAGCACGGCCAATGGACGTGAACCCGGCCCCCGCCTCATTTGCCCCGCATCACCAACAACTGATTTTGCGCCCTTGCCGGAAAAAATGCAGGTATTGCGACTTTGAACGTCTCACCTGTTTCAATATGCCCAGAGACACCCTGTTGGCAAAAACAGGCAGCTCATCTTGCGTCGGCGCAGACAACCCCTGCGAAAGTCCCGGTTTACCCGGGCGGTTCTTTTGGGCTGTGCTGGGATGAACATCGTTGCAACCCATAAATCCGATCAAAGCCTTGTCACAATAATCTGGGGGGCACTTCGATTGTGTTCTCTTGGGCGACCTGCTGGAACAGAGCGGTGCGCAAAGTGGTATCAGCCCGCCAATCTGTGGAGATCAGCAGGCTGGGCGTCGGTTCACGGCAACCCAAAGCTTTCGTCAGGTTGCAGCTGACTGCGCCGGGTCAGATGTATTTCCTACATGTTGATTGCGGAAAAACAGATAGTAGCAGCTGGGCACAAAGAACAGCGACACCGGCGTGGCCAGCAATAGCCCACCGATCATCAGCGTGGCCATCGGCTCGAACAGCGCACCGCCCGACAGCGACATGGGCACAAGTCCCAAAATTGTCGTCAATGATGTCAGCATGATCGGGCTCAGCCGCTTTTCCGAGGCCGTTTTGATCGCCGTCAACAAGTCCATCGTCTGACGCTCGATGTCGATCTGGTCGATCAGAACGATTGCGTTGTTGATGATGATCCCCATCAGCGACAACAATCCAAGGATCGCAAAGAACGACATGGGCTGACCCAGCACATACAGACCCAGTGGCGCACCAATCACGATCAGAGGGATCGTCATCAACGTCATGCCGACCCGCCGGAACGAGTTGAACTGGAACATCAGCGCAATCAGCATCACCGCCAGCGCAGGCGGTAGACCTGCCAGCAGGATGCCGTTGGTCTCGGCCGCATCACTGATCTCGCCACCGATCTCGATCGAGTATTCGGGGCCAAGGTCCAATGCGTCCAATGTCGGCTGAAGTTCCGCCAGCACTTCGTACGCAGACAGCGTGCTGCTTTTGCCCTGAATCTTGATCTGACGTTCCTGGTTTTCACGGCGCAGCTGTGAAAACTCCATTTCCAGATCGAAAGTCGCCAGCGACTCGATGGACACCAGTTGGTTGTTGCCGTTGGGCAGGTTGAAATTCGCCAGATCCTCAAGACTATCGCGGAAGCTTTCCCCGGCCCGGATTACGATTGGAATGCTCTTGTCACCTTCGCGGTAGACGGACAGTTGCGAACCGGAAAAGAACGCGTCCAGCGCCTGCGAGATGTTCTCGGAGGTGATCCCCTGCTCGCGCACTTTGTTCTGCGCGATATCGACCACGATCTTGAGGACTTTGTTGCCCCAGTTGTTTTCAAAGAAAGTGATGTCGGGAACCTCGGCAAACGCCGCCTCGACCGTACGGGCAGAGCTCAGCAGGACATCCGCATCCGGACCGCTGATCTTGACCTCGACAATCCCGGATTCCGCACCCCCCATCGACAGGCGCGTCACGCGTGTCTGCGCCTCGGGGTGGTTTTCGATCAGATAGCGGCGTGCGCGTTCTGCGGCGTCCACCGCGCCCTCAAAACTCTGCGTGTTCACAAGGATAAACGCCGAGGCCGGGTTGGTATCCGCAGGGTTCAGTGCCAGATAAAAGCGCGGGCCGCCGTTGCCGACAAACAAGGTGGTGCTATCGACTTCGGGGTTGATGGTTTCGTCCTTCAGCCATTGATCGACCTCAAGCGCGCGCGCTTCAGTTTCCTGGATGGCCGTACCTTTGGGCATGTTGAAATAGATCAGATATTCGGCCCGTTCGCTCAGCGGGAATTGTTCGTTCTTGAGCGCACCAAACACACCCGAGGTCAGCAATACCAGCGCATAAGCGGCGGGAATGACCAGCACGCCCCAGCGGATCAGACGCCCGTTGATGCTGGAATACAGGCGCACCAACAATCCAGTTTCCTGACTGTCTTTGGCCTTGGACGGCCGCAGGAAGATCGCACACAGATAGGGCAAAATGTAATGCGCGCTTAGCCATGATCCCAACAGCATCAGGCCAACAACGGCACCCAGCGGAAAGGCAAACTCGCCATTGCTGCCCTTGAGGATGAACATCGGAATGAATGCCGAGATTGTGGTGATCGAGGCCACAGCCAGCGGGACAAAAAACTGGCCCCCTGCCCCAATTGCCGCCTCATTGGGCGCAGCGCCTTCATCCAGACGCCGCTGGATGTCCTGCACGACAACGACGCCGTTATCGACCAGCAGACCCAACGAAATAATCACGGCGGCGATCGAAATCTGTTCGATGCTGATCCCCAGAAGCTTCATGCCGATCAGGGCAAACATCATCGCAAACGGCACGATGCTGGACACCACAAGCGAGGCCCGAAGCCCCAGAAACAGCGCCATGACCAGAAACACCACGCCAAAGGTCTGACCGACATTGGACAGGGCATTGTTGATGGCCTTGGTGACATTGGTTTCCTGAAAGGTTGAGAACGCATAGGTGATACCGATGGGTTGACGGTTTTCCAGATCCTGCAACCGGTCTTTCAGGGTTGCGCCAAGGACCTGAATGTCCACGCCGGGGCTCATTTCAACCGCCAGCATCAGCGCTTCTTGACCGTTGAAATAGATCGGAGCCTCTTTTGGATCGGCATAGCCACGGCGCACCGTCATCAAATCCTTCAGGCGCAGATATCCCGCCTGCCCCTCTACCGTCGTCAGGACGTTCTCGACATCTTCGACAGATTGCAATTCGCCATTGGCTTCGATCACGATATCCGTGCCATCCGCCTGCAATTGACCGGCCGGAAGGATCACGTTCTGTGCCCGCAAGTCCTGCAACACAGAATCAAGCTGCACACCGATGGTGGCCAGCTTGCGCCCGTCAAGCTCCAACCAGATGCGTTCCTGCTGTTGCCCAAGGATCGAAACCTTGCTGATGCCGGAAATCAGATACAGCTGCTGACGCAGATCGTCTGCGGCATCCCACAGCTCGGCATTGGTATAGCCATCGCCGGTAATGGCGATTGTGGCGATGGCTACGTCGCCATAGTTGGTGTTGACCTGCGGGCCGACCGTGCCAGGCGGCAAAATCTGCGCGACATCCCGCATCTTGTTGCGAATGTCCTGAAACACACCCTGCAGTTCGGATTTCGTTGTTTCGTCGTAAATCTCAAGGTTGATTTCCAGATTGCCCGTGGAAATCAGCGTGTTGATCTTCTTGATCTCGCCAATCTCGCGCAGCGACCGTTCAATCGGTTTGGCAATCAGGTTCTCCATTCGGTTCGGGGACATGCCCGGAAACTGCGCCGTCACCACCGCCGCACGAATGGTCAGTTCGGGGTTTTCCCGTTTTGACAGGCTGAAATAAGTGGAAAGGCCCATCATGGCCAAACACAGGATGACCAGCACCGTTAGCCGACTTTTTTCGATACCGAAACGCGTCAGAAAATCCATCTGCCCACTCACTTATCTGCAAGCAGCTTGACGCGCATGCCTTCACGCAGGAACGGAACGCCTGCGGATGCCACGCGCATTCCAGGCTCCAACCCTTCAGAGACCAAAAGCTTGTTGTCGCGTACGCCAACGATCAGAATCTTATGCTTTTTGACAGTCGATTCCGATTCATCGAACACATACACTTCTGCCGAAACCGGGTCCGTTTCGAGCGCACCCTGTTCAAACTTCGAGCTTTCAGCCAGCGCCGAAAGCGGGATCGAATATCCGGGTGCTTCGCTCAACGTGATTTCCAGCGAGGCTTCGGCGGCCATTCCAGCGCGTACATCTGCCGGTGCATCGGCGATGGAAACCACGACCGGGAAAGACGACACCCGGTCCGCGCGCGCGCCAATTTCGGTGATTGTACCCTCCAGCACCGTGCTGGGGCGGGCAGCCAGACGCACCTTGGCGGGTTGACCCAGTGTTATGACGTTGAGAACGTCGAAGTTTATCGTAAACTTCACCTCAAACGCGTCGGTCTTATAGATCGTGGCCACGGGCGCGCCCTGATTGACGTTGTTGAAAGAGTCCACGTTAACCGTATTCAGGATGCCGTCGAAGGGTGCCACAAGAGTAGTTTTCCGCAACTCTTCCTGCGCCAGCTTCAATGCACTGCGCGCCTGCGCCAGGCCGGCATCGGCGGACGTCTTGGCGGTTTCGGCATTCTCAAGGGCGACCTTTGTGGTAGAGCCACGCTCAAACAGCGTCTGCTGCCGTTCAAGAGCATCGGCAGTGTTCCGCGCTTCGGCCTCGGCCTGACGGATTTGCGATTCTGCCTGGCTGACATTCAGATTGAACGAAGTTTTCTCAAGCTCGGCCAGAACATCGCCCTTGCGCACCACCTGCCCGACATTCAGACGCACCTGTCCCAGCTTGCCGCCGGTTTCAAACGACAGCGTGCTGATATCGGCAGGAACCAGTACGGAGGGATAGTTGAGTTGCATGGTTGCACTGGTTTCTTCGATCAAAACCGTCTTCAACCCACGCACCACGTCCTGTGCATGTGCCGCTGAAGCAATAACAAACGTAAGCGCCAATGCGCCGACAAGATCGGGCAAGCATCTAAACTTCATAAACATCTCCAACTGCACCTTGTTCACGCTGGGCCTGACATCTGGATATGCCGCAAAGCAAATCGAGATACCAAAGCCGGGACGCCCAATACAAACGTGGTCTGCAACTTACAAGAGTGACCATCAAGTCACAGTTGCGTTACGCTACCGAACCGGCACGGTCCCGCCTCTGCCTGACACCCGACAGCAAGCAACACCGTCGTCGTCGCCGTTGTTATTAGCGGACCAATGGCCGACGGTATGGTGCAATCTCTGGATTGCCAAAGGCCGAACTGATACATGGAAAATCACTGGCCCCGCCCCCAACAGGTTGTGATCATGAAGAATATGCGCGCCGATTTTCCCAAGAATTTCCTCTTTGGTGTCACGACCTTTGGCGGCCAGACCCAAAGCCGCGCCGATCAGAACACATTCACAGCCCCCAACGGCACGGAAACGCCTGACGAAATGGATCGCTGTTTGCGGTCCCTAGATCTGGTTCAGAGCGCGGGGTTTGACTGCCTTCAATTTTCAATCAGCTGGACCCGCGTCCTGCCCGAAGGGCGTGGCCTGATGGATCAGAGTGGTCTGGATTTCTATGACCAACTGGCCGACGCGTTGTCAGAACGCGGCATTCGCCCCTGTGCAATCCTGGATCATCGTGAACTGCCCCCCTCGCTGTCGGATCTTGGCGGCTGGCGGAATCGCGATATCGCTGACTGGTTCGCTGATTTCACCGAAACCATCATGGGCCGCATCGGTGACCGCATGTTCAGCGTTGCGCCGTTCACCAAACCTGCTGGCATCGGATGGCACAGTCATTTTGATAATACCCTCACGCCCGACATGCGTGCAACCGCTCGTGCGATGCATCACGCTCTGCTGGCTCATGGTCGGGCTATCGAGGCCATGCGCGGGTTGGGAATGACCAATTTAGGTGCGGTTTTCGATTTGGAATGGGCTGACCCCGCCGATGACTTGCGCAATCGGTTTTTTCTGGATGGCGTGCTCAACGGAGCTTATCCAAAAGACGTGTTGGACCATCTGGAACCCTATCTTCCAACTGGTTGGCAGCAGGACTTTGACGCAATCGGGCGACCTATCGACTGGTGCGGGCTGACCTCTGGCACGTGGAAACTGGCGGCTTCATCTGGTGCTGTAGAGACCGACCCGCAAGATGCCCCCCAGATACTGCGCCGTATCATGCGAGATTACACCAAAGAATTGCCGATCTATATCACCGCAAACAGCCAACCCGGCGGTGATCTCCGTCAGGATGAAGTCCAAACGGAGTCTCTGGATCAACATCTGAATGTGGTTCATGCGGCATTGGAATTGGGCGTACCAGCCAAGGGCTACTTTTTGCGCCCCGTATCAGAGTATGCTTTCAACGCCCTAAAATCCGCACTGGCCGGGGGATCTGTTTCTGAACCGCTGGCACAACCCGCCGGTACCATACAGGCGCATTGGAATCTGGTTGCCGATATCGGTGGTACAAATACACGACTGGGCGTGATCTCGAACGGTGAACTTGTAGATCTGCGCAAATATCCCACGGGGGCCTTGCCCGAGCTGTTGGACGCCTTTCACACCCTGCGGGACGAGGTCGGAACTGACCCGCGCGCCGTGGTCGCCGCCGGAGCGGGGCCTGTGAACAACGGCACAATTCGCCTGACGAATGCGCAGCTTGATCTGTCAGAAGACGACATCGGGCAAGCCACAGGCGCGCGGCATACATTTGTGATCAACGATTTTACCGCCGCCGCGTGGTCCGTTGCTGAAATCACTGGGGATGAGGTTCAGGTTCTGCAGGGTGCCCCAACTCCGCCCGTCGGCACTCGCCTTGTCGTTGGTCCCGGCACCGGCCTTGGGGTCGGAGCGCTGGTGCATTCCGAAGGCCGCTATCACACGGCATCCGGCGAAGGCGGCCATATCGGCCTATCCCCGCGTCATGTCGATGAGGTCGAAGTCTTTGGCGCAGCGCGTCACATCGCGGCTGAATGTTTTTTTGACGACAGCCTGACGCTTGAGGCTGAAATGTTCCTCAGCGGCACTGGCCTGCCCATTCTGTACCGGGCCGTCGGAATGGCTGCCGGGCAGACCGACACGCCCATTCGCAGCGCCAAGGATATCCTACACGACGCTCAGGCAGGAACCGACCCGATTGCGCAGAAAACGGCGCATATGTTCACCACCCATCTTGGGGCTTTGATGGGGGATCTTGCGGTTGCCTACATGCCCACGGGTGGCGTTTTCCTTGTTGGCGGGGTCGCTGAAAAGAACCGCTGGCTGTTCAAGGACGCGTTCCGCGATGCCTTCAATGCGGGAGGACGATTCAGCGGGTTGCGCCGGTCGATGAACCTTTATGTATCCGAGCAAGCGGAGTTTGGCATTGTTGGCGCTAACAATTTCTGTAAAAGTGCGCTTGCGCGGTAAGTTTGCCGCCTGATCACGCAAACAGAAAGGACCCGGCATGATCCTGTGCTGCGGCGAAGCCCTGATTGACATGATCGCTGCCCCGACCGTTTCGGGCGAACAGGGATTTGTGCCACACTCTGGCGGGGCTGTGTTCAATACCGCCATCGCGCTGGGGCGGTTGGGAGTACCCGCTGGAATGCTGACGGGTCTGTCCACGGATATGTTCGGGCAACAGTTGGCAAAGGCGCTGCAGGCCAGCCATGTCGACGCAAGCCACGTGATCCGGTCAGACCGCCCCACCACATTGGCTTTTGCGCAATTACTATATGGACACGCGACTTACAGCTTTATAGACGAAAACTCGGCCGGTCGGATGCTGACACCCGAAGATATGCCAGACCAACTGCCCGCAATTTCGGCACTGTTTTTTGGGGGTATCAGCCTGGCCTGTGAACCCAGCGCCAACGCTTATGCCGCCCTGTTGAATCGACATGGGTCGGATCGTGCTGTCATGTTGGACCCAAACATCAGACCGGGTTTTGTGCAGGACCAAACCCGCTATCGCACTCGCCTGAACGGCATGATTGCCCAAGCCGACATCGTGAAGGTTTCGGACGAAGACCTGGACTGGATCATTCCCGGCCCCGAACCCCTTGCCGAAAAGGTCCCTCTGTTGCTGCAGGCCGGGCCTGCCGTTGTCATCGTGACCAAAGGCCGTGATGGTGCAACAGGGTATCTGGCCGACGGGTCGGAAATCGCGGTGCCCGCGACCCCGGTTGAGGTTGTCGATACGATCGGTGCCGGGGACACGATTAATGCGGGTATTCTGGCTGCACTGGACAACGCGGGTCAACTGACCAAATCCGGCCTGCGCGGTCTGAGCACCGAAAACCTGCGCGCAGCGCTTGCCAATGGTTCCAAGGTGGCCGCAATCACCGTATCCCGCGCCGGAGCAAACCCGCCCTGGGCGGATGAGCTTTGACCCAAAAGGGACACAGATGAAACGATCAGACATCAACCACATCAAATCTCAGGCCGAGGAGTTTATCCGCTCATTCGGGACCGTTCTGCCCCCTTTTGCGGACTGGTCACCCGACCAGTTGCGCAGCGCGCAGGCAAAGAACATTCGGGATCGTGGGCTTGGCTGGGACATAACCGATTATGGTCAGGGCCGGTTCGACGAACTGGGCCTGTTCCTGTTCACGCTGCGCAACGGCGATGTTCGCGACCTGGCCAATGGTCAGGGCATGCTTTACGCCGAAAAACTGCTGGTCTCACGGGACAAGCAGCTTTCCCCGATGCACCGCCATGTCGTCAAAGCCGAAGATATCATCAACCGGGGCGGCGGTGATCTGATCATGGAAATCTACGCCTCTGACACGCAGGGCGGGATTGACCGGGAAACACCCGTTGTCGTTCCCAGTGACGGCTGTCCTGTCACGATCCAGCCCGGCGAGCTGATGCGGCTTAAACCGGGTCAGAGCGTGACCCTGATGCCCGGTATCTGGCATGCCTTCTGGGCGGAAAAGGGGGATTGCCTGATTGGCGAAGTGTCGACAGTCAATGACGACCGCACGGACAACATTTTCGAAGACCCCATCCCCCGTTTCGCAACCATCGAAGAAGACGCCACGCCCGATTTTCTGCTGGTGGCAGATTACTGAGGGCAGCCCGTTCAGTAATCAATGAGTGCCACGCGGAACGAAATATGGGTCTATCAGGATCGTTTCACTGGCCTTGTTGGGGTTGGTCAACCGCTGATCCAGCAACCAGATCACCCGTTCGACCGCCTCATCGACCGGATTGCAGACCGTTGAAAGGTCAAAAGTCGGCCACCGCGCCATTTCAATGTCGTCAAACCCAACGACGGACAAGGATTCGGGCACCGCGATCCCCATCTCTCGGGCGGCGGTCAGGGCACCGATCGCCGATGCATCATTCGCGCAGACCAGCGCATCCAGCGTGTTTTCCCGCAACAATTTTTTTGCCGCGTTAAATCCGGCCTCAACCGTAAACTCGCCCTTGGCTTCTGCGATCAGCGTCAAACCCGCCTGGTCCAAAACCTCGACCAATCCGGACCTGCGGCCTGAGGACGATGAAAGTTTCTCGGGGCCCGCGACAAATCCGAACCGCGTGCGGCCCGCATCCACCAACACCCGAGCCGCAATACGTGCCCCTTCGGCATTGCGGCAACAGACGTTGTCGACGCCCCTGGCTTCGACGATCCGACCCGACGAAATCATCGGAACCCCGATCTTGCTGCACTGAGTTACAAGCTCGCTCTGCATACTGCCGCCGCGCAGGATCAGGGCGTCCAGCGGATAGCGCAAAACCTGGTGAATGGCTCTTTCGGTGGATTGATCACCGCCATCAATCAGAATCGGCCATTTGTTCAACGCGTTCAGCTCACCCACCAGGGCCGTCACGAATTCGGTGTCATATGCGCTGCGCATATTGCCGACAAAAACGGCCACCAGATGCGAACGTCCGCCTTTCAGACCAGCCGCCAACGCGTTTGGCTGATATCCCATTCTGGCTGCCACTTCACGGATTCGCTTCCGTTTATCCGCATCCAGATATGTGCCCGGAGTAAATGCGCGTGACACGGACGAACGCGATACACCCGCCGCATCCGCCACGGTCTGCGCTGTCACCCGCCGCGGTCTTTTGATTGAAATATCTTTTTCGTCAATCACCCTAAGTGGTCCCCTAAATCTGATTAATTTCTCAATATTGCTGAAAATCTTTCACTGAACTGTCACATGACCTGCGTATGTGACCACGTGTGCACAGCCTGTGTATCACATTCGGGGAACATCCCCGACTGAATCTGACTTTTAAAGCTGCAAGGGGCAAATGCCCTGCAACCTGGGGCACTTACCTGCCAACAGGGATGCTACCGTACCGGAGTATGAAATGACCAACCTGAAACTCTGCGCAACCGCTGCCACCATCGCGTTCACCGCGACCGCAGCCTTTGCTGAAACCGAAATCACCTGGTGGCACGCAATGGGCGGTCAGCTGGGTGAGACCGTCAACCAAATCGCACAGGACTTCAACGCAAGCCAGGACGAATACAAGATCACTCCGATCTACAAAGGCAGCTACGAAGAGACCCTGACCGCAGGCATCGCCGCCTTCCGCGCGGGCGAACAGCCCAACGTCATGCAGGTGTTTGACGCCGGTGCTGCCACGGTGATCGGCGCCAAGGGCGCGACTATCCCGGTTCAGGATCTGCTGTCCAACAATGGTGCCGACTTCGACATCAACGACTATATCGCGGGCGTTCGCTATTTCTATGCCGACAGTGACGGCAAGATGATCGGCATGCCGTTCAACTCGTCCACCCCGATCATGTATTACAATATCGACGCGCTGGAAGCCGCCGGTGTAACCCCGCCGAAAACCTGGGAAGAGTTCCAGTCGACCACCGCTCCGGCGTTGAAAGACGCGGGCTATGTCGCCCTCAGCCAGTCGCACCTGCCCTGGATCTTTACCGAAAACTTCATGTCGCGTCACGATCTGCCGTTTGCGACCAATAACAACGGATATGACGGTACCGACACTGAAATCCTGGTCAACAATGACGCGATCAAGGCCCATTTCACCGCTGTCAGCGAGTGGAAAGAAAACGGCATGTTCGAATGGTACGGCACCGGCTGGGGCGACAACCAGAAACCGTTCGAAGAAGGCAAGGTTGCCATCTGGCTGGGTTCGTCGGGTTCCTTCGGTGGTTTGCTGCAAAAAGACCTGCCGTTCGAGTTCAGCGCGGTTGAGCTGCCGTATTGGGAAGCCGTCACCACCGAACCGACCCAAACCTTCATCGGTGGCGCAGCCCTGTTTGCCATGTCCGGCAAATCCGACGAAGAAAACAAGGCAACCGCCGAATTCTTCCGCTTTCTGACTGCGCCTGAAACCCAGTACTTCTGGCATCAGGAAACCGGTTATGTGCCGATCACCGAGGCCGCCTATGAAGTTGCCAAGAAAGACGGCCACTATGACCGTTTCCCGGCCGCCGAAGTCGGCATCACCCAACTGTCGGCCAAAGCCGGTGAAAACACCAAAGGCTATCGCATGGGTTTCTATGTCCAGATCCGCGACATCATGAACCGCGAATATGGCCGCATCCTGACTGGTGAAACCGACGTGGAAACCGCATTCAAGACCATCGAGGCTGAAGCCAACGCACTGTTGGCCCGCTTTGCCAAGACCCAGAGCTAAACTCTGAATCACCCCCAGGATGGTCGCGCCGCTTTGGCGCGGCCATCGTTCTTTTTGACAACGGACACCTTATGAAACGCGCGGGCTTCGACAATATTTGGCTACCAGTGGCGCTGCTGCTGCCGCAACTGATGATCATCGCCATCTTCTTTTATTGGCCTGCGGGCTGGGCGCTGCAGTCATCGTTCTTCCTTCAGGACCCGTTCGGGTTTGGTTCAACCTACGTCGGGGCAGAAAACTATACCTCGCTGCTGGGCAATGATCAGTACAAGCGCATCGCCTGGTTCACGGTTGTCTTTTCGGTGCTTGTCACCTTTTTCTCGCTGGCCATTGCGCTGTTGCTGGCCGTCAAGGCCGACAAGGTGCTGCGCGGGGCCCGGACCTATCGGACGCTGTTGATGTGGGTCTATGCCATCGCCCCGCCGGTGGCCGGTTTCCTTGGCATCTTGTTCTTTGACCAAAGCACCGGACCGTTGACCAAGTTCTTTCAGATGTTCGGCTGGGATTTCAAACTGGGCGTCGATTACAACGCGACGGCAACAGCGATGGTCATCGTGGCCGTGTGGAAGCAAATCCCGGTCAACTTCATCTTCTTCCTGTCGGGCTTGCAATCCATCCCGCGTTCCGTGCGCGAGGCGGCGATGATCGACAATCGTTCCGCCACCGGCCGGTTCTGGCAGGTGACCTTTCCGCTGCTGGCGCCCACGGCGTTCTTTTTGCTGATCATCAACATCACCTACGCGCTGTTCGACACCTTCGGCATCATTGATGCGCTGATGAAGGGTGAGCCAGGCAACAACCCGATGACGCTGGTCTACAAGGTCTATATCGACGGCTTTCGCGGTAATGATCTTGGCGGATCGTCGGCTCAGTCGGTTGTCCTGATGGCCCTTGTTCTGATCCTGACCGTCTTTCAGTTCCGGCTGCTTGAACGCCGGATTCACTATACCTGAGGGGGCTTATCGTGGCTGACACAACACTTGAAACACCCGCTGTAATTCCCCATCGCCGCAAAATCCGCTGGGGCACGGTCGGGGACCACGCGGTTCTGATCCTTGGATCGCTGCTGATGATCCTGCCGCCGCTTTTGGCGCTGACCACGGCCAGTCATGATGCGGTGACGATCCACCGCGAAGGGCTGCAACTGACGCTGGGCGACGATCTGGGCAAGAACTTTCATGCCGCCATGTTCGAAAAGGGCGGGTTCACCCAAACGGTCGATGGCATGTTGATGCTGATGAACTCGTTCATTCTGGGCGTGGGCTTTGCGGTTGGCAAAATTGTCATCTCGATGATGGCGGCCTATGCGATTGTCTATTTCCGCCTGCGGTTCGCAACGCTGGCATTCTGGATCATCTTCACCACCCTGCTGCTGCCGCTTGAGGTGCGCATCCTGCCATCTTACGAAGCGATCCAGAAGCTGGGTCTGACCAACACCTATACCGGGTTGATCGTGCCCCTGATCGCCTCGGCCACTGGAACCTTCTTTTTCCGGCAGTTCTTTATGTCGGTGCCCGAAGAACTGGCCGAGGCCGCCCGCATTGATGGCGCAGGTCCGTGGAAGTTCTTTGTCGACATCCTCGTCCCGCTCAGCCAGACGATGATCGCGGCGATCTTCATCATCATGTTTGTCTTTGGCTGGAACCAGTATCTGTGGCCAACCCTGATCACCACCGATGAAAGCTTTTTCACGCTGGTTCGCGGTATCAAGCAGATCGTCCTGTCCTATACCGACAGTCAGATCCCCGAGCACGGGCAGGCACTGGCGTTGGCTATCGTGGCGATGATCCCGCCCGTGGTGATCGTCGTCTTTTTCCAGAACTGGTTCGTCAAGGGCCTTACAGAATCCGACAAATAAGGAATACGCGCATGGCTCAGGTCAGTTTAGAGGGCATCCGCAAGGTCTATCCCAATGGCTACAACGCGGTCGAAACCACCAGTTTCAACATTCGCGATGGCGAGTTCGTCGTGCTTGTTGGCCCATCAGGGTGCGGCAAGTCCACCTTGCTGCGGATGATTGCAGGGCTGGAGGATATCACCGAAGGTGTGCTGAAGATCGGCGACCGGGTGGTGAACGATGTGGACCCGGCAGATCGGGACATCGCGATGGTGTTCCAAAACTACGCCCTGTACCCGCATATGACAGTCCGCAAGAATATCGGCTACGGGCTGAAAAACCGGGGCATCCCGGCGTCCGAGATTGACGCCAAGGTTCAGGACGCGGCCAAGATGCTGAATCTGACCGAATATCTGGATCGCAAACCGGCGCAATTGTCGGGCGGTCAGCGTCAGCGGGTTGCCATGGGCCGCGCCGTGGTCCGCGACCCGGCCCTGTTCCTGTTTGACGAGCCGCTGTCAAACCTGGATGCGAAACTACGCAACCAGATGCGGATCGAGATCAAGGCTCTGCAACGCCGCCTTGGAACCACGGCGGTTTATGTCACCCACGATCAGGTCGAAGCGATGACCATGGCCGACCGTATCATCGTGCTGAACGCGGGCCGGATCGAACAGATCGGCACACCGTCCGAGATTTATCACAACCCGGCTTCAACCTTTGTCGCCTCGTTCATGGGTGCGCCGCCGATGAATTTGATCGACGCCCAGGTCGATCAGGGGCAAGTTCGGATCAATGGGTACAACAGGGTGATGCCCGCACCCGCTGCGCATTCCGGCCCGGTGACCATGGGCATCCGCCCCGAAGACGTTACGCTGAACGCAGATGGCGATATCCGCTTTCACGTCGACATTCTGGAGGAGCTGGGTGCCCACCGCCTGCTGCACGGCGCCATCGCCGATCAACCGTTCACCGTGATGGTCAACAAGGATCATGCGGCGGACATCGGGGAAACAGGCATCAGCCTGAAGCCCGACGCGCTTAGGTTGTTCGACATGGAAACAGGCCAAAAGCTGTGATCACGAACACCGTTGACGCCCTGCCCGCAGTCACTGCGACCCAGCGGGCCGGGATCCTTGCTGGGCCTCGGACAGCCGAAGCCCACCGGGCATTGTTGGCGGGTGTTCCGGCTATGAATACGCTGCAACTGGGTGGGGCCGCGCAGGCCTCGACATTGCCGGCCGAATTCACCGTGGCCGCCTGGAATGTAGAGCGTTGTCTTTTCCCCGAAGCGACTGCGGCGCATCTGGGCAAAATCTCACCCGACATTGTTCTGTTGTCCGAGGTCGATCACGGTATGGCGCGCACCGCGCAGCGCCACACGACCGAGGTGATGGCCAACGCAATGTCCATGACCTATGCCTTTGGGGTCGAATTCTACGAACTGGGTCTGGGTGGCGAGAGCGAACGCCATTTCTGCGCGGATGACTTCAACGCTTTGGGCTGGCACGGCAATGCGATCCTGTCTTCGGTCCCGTTCCAACGCACCGCGCTGATCCGGCTTGACGATCATGGGCATTGGTTCGCGGCTGACGCCCGTGCATGCGATCCTGATCAACCGCGTATCGGTGGTCGCGTCGCCATCGCGGGGATTGTTGCAACCGAGACCGGATCACTCTGTGTCGTCTCCACCCATCTGGAAAGCAATGCTGACGTCCCGCACCGGCGCCACCAATTCGAACGGCTGCTGGATGCGGTCGACAGGTTTGCCCCTGATATGCCCGTCATCATTGGCGGCGACCTGAACACCGGAAACCACCTGCCGCCCGATTTCGACTGGCGGCGGGAAACTTTGTTCGATCTGGCTGAAACCCGGGGCTATTCATGGTCTTTCACGGCCCAGGGCATTACGACACGGCCCAGCCTGATAACTCCGCACCCGGACCGCGCGATGAAGCTGGACTGGCTGGCCGCGCGTGGCCTGACATGCCGGGACAACGGAGTGCTGTCGTCAATCTCGGACGAGGGCACTCCTCTGTCCGACCATGACTGCGTTTGGTGCCGGGCCTGCTGAACCCTGCACAATTGGCATGATCCAGCGGCAAAGCCACGCCCAAACAGCCCGCATGGAACCGGGTAATTCTGCCTGCCAACAGATAAGTCCCTTTTCCTAAACCGGAAAAGGGCATTAACATGGACCGGACAACCACAGGAGGAAGGACCGGTCTGATGGTTACCAAAGCAGAGCTTGAAGCCCAGGTTGCTGAGCTGCGCCGTCAACTGGCCGCGCAATCCGCCGCAAACGCCAATGCACATTCGACGGATCAAGACGCATCGGCAAATCCGCATGATACGATGGCCGACAAAATTGCCGATAACATCGACACCTGGTCCACCCAGATCGAAGACGCGCTGACCGAGTTGGAGGACCTGCCGCACAAAAAGCCGGTTCTGTTTGCACTTGGCATTTTCACGCTTGGCTATCTGCTTGGCCGATCCCGGTAGGAGCCCCTGACATGAGCCGTATTTCCCGCAATATCTCGATCATTCTGCGCGCCGAAAGGTTGATTGCCCAAAGACATGTCACCGTTGCGGCAAAACGCACCGGATTCTATGCCGCCGCCGGGCTGGCGGTTGGATTGGCGGTCGTCATGCTGAACGTGGCCGGGTTCTTCTGGTTGTCCGCGACACTGTCGAAACCGCTGGCCGCAGTGATTATGGCCGGGGCCAATCTGGTACTTGCCGTCATTCTGGGGCTGTTTGCCAATTCGCTGAACGCGGATACGGACACATCAGCCGCTGTCGAGCTGAGGGACATGGCCCTGCAAGACATTGAAACCGAAATCACGGACGGGCTGTCAGAGGCCCGCAACACCATGGCCAGCATCCGACGGGACCCTGTCGGCACCCTGACCCCCGAGGTGTTCAGCGTCATCCTGAGAACCCTGATCAAATACGCCCGCAGCCGAAAGGAATAGGCTGACCGGCGTTACTGAATCATCTTGGCTGCGGCGCGCGCGATGACCATTTCCTCGTTTGTGGGAATGGACAGGATGCGAACGCGGCTGAAATCCGTCGACAGCACCGTGCCGCCATCTGCATTTCGGTTGTGATCCATTTCGATCCCGATCCACCGCATTCCGTCACATACCATCTGTCGGATCTGGGCCGCGTTTTCCCCGACACCGCCGGTGAACACCAGTGCGTCGATCCCTTCCAGCGCAGCGGACAAGGCCCCCAGTTCACGCCGAATTCGGAACACGTAATAGTCGATGGCCCTGCGCGCCTCGGGCGTGTCCGCCGCCAGCAACGTTCGCATGTCAGATGAGATACCCGACAAGCCCAGCAAACCAGATTTGCGGTAAAGAACCTCGGCTATTTCGTCAGCCGTCATCCCGTCCTGCTGCATCATGTAAAGGACCACACCCGGATCCAACTGACCGCTGCGTGTGCCCATCGGCAAACCATCCAACGCCGAAAACCCCATGGTCGAGGCCACGGCCCGCCCGCCCGAGATCGCGCACATCGACGCACCGTTACCCAGATGCGCAACAACCACGCGACCTTCGTACAGGCCCGGCGCGATTTCCTTTAGCTTTTGCGAGATATAGTCATAGCTCAGCCCGTGGAACCCGTACCTGCGTACACCCTTGTCATAGTAGCTTTGCGGCAAGGCGAACGTATCGTTCACCCAAGGATGCGTGCGGTGAAACGCGGTGTCGAAACAGGCCACCTGAACGGTGCCGGGAAAGGCCGCGCTGGCCGCGCGGATACCGGCTAGGCTGTAGGGTTGGTGCAGCGGCGCAAAGGGGATGAAACCGGTCAGGGTCTCGATCACGCTGTCATCGACCAGAACCGGTTCGGAATACACCGTTCCACCATGCACAACCCGGTGACCGATCGCGCGCACCTGAATGTCCGGAAGGTATTCCTGTGCCATTTCCAGAAAGGCGTGGATGGCTTCATCGTGGCTATTGGTGTCGGTCAACGCCCGGTCAACTGACCGTCCACCCGCGGATTGTGCCAGCAGGCGCGGCGCATCGCCCAACCGCTCAATCTGACCACGCCAGCGCATGCTGGGCCGGTTACCCTCTACCAGTTCATACAGTGCGAATTTCAAAGAAGAGGACCCAGCATTCAGTGCCAGAATATGGTCAGCCATTGATTTTGCCCCTGGTCGCAAATGAATGCAAAGCCGCCACCGCACAAGAAGCCAGACGCGATGCGTCATCATCCGCGCGCGATGTCAGAATGATCGGCGCGGCTGCCCCCACCACTATTCCAGCGGCTTCAGCATGAGAGATATAGGTCAACTGTTTCGCCACCATATTCCCCGCTTCGATGTTCGGGGCCACCAGAATATCAGCCGCCCCGGCAACCTCTGACGTGATGCCCTTGGTGCGGGCGGCGTTCAGATCGACCGCGTTGTCCATTGCCAGCGGGCCATCGACCAAACCACCTTTGATCTGGCCACGTTCAGCCATTTTGGACAGTAGCGCCGCATCAACCGACGACGGCATGTGCGGATTGATCGTCTCAACCGCTGACAGCACGCCAACCTTTGGGGTTTCAATGCCGATAGAGTGTGCCAGATGGATGGCGTTCTGAACGATATCCGCCTTGGTTTCCAAATCGGGGGCGATGTTGACCGCAGCGTCCGTGACCATAATTGGCCGCGACATGCCGGGCACGTCCATCACAAACACATGCGACAGCCGCCGCCCCGTCCGCAGGCCCTTTTCACGGCGCAGCACCGCGTGCAGCAGGACATCCGTATGCAAATGCCCCTTCATCAGAGTCCGCGCCTTGCCTTCGACCACCAGATCCACCGCGCGATGGGCGGCAATCTCGTGGCTGCGGGCCTCGATAATTTCGATCCCCGACAGATCCGCGCCCAGTTCAGCCGCAGCAGCGGCGATCTTGTCGGGATCACCCACAAGGATCGGGGTGATGATGCTGTTGGAATACCCCAGCAGCGCCCCGCCCAATGAGTTCGGTTCTTCGGGCGCGACCACTGCGGTTGGCATCGGGTCCAGCGGCCTTGCCTTGACAAGCAAGGCGTCGAAATGCCGATGGCGCTGCACGACAAGACCCGGCACTTCGATGGAATCAAACTCCAGATGCTGGGTCGGTGGCGTGACCTGCACCTCACCGCTGAGGATCAGGGCGTTATCCCCGGTCCGGCGCACTTCGGCGGCGCACAGCAAATCGCCATCTTCGCGCTTTTCGGTCACCGAAACAAACGCTGTCAGCTCATCCCCGGCAACGACGGAGATGTGAAATGTCAGATTCGCCCGGCGAGTCTGAGTGCCCGCGCCCGGAAGGATATTCCCAAGTACAGCGCCCACCAGACCGGCTGGCCACAACGCCGGGGCCACCGCTTCGGGGTGCCCGTCGCCGTCACCGTCATAGCTGGCCAAATGCAGCGGATTGTGATCCCCCGAGGCCGAGGCAAAGGCATACAGGTCGTCCACAGTGCACAGCCGCGTCAGCTGCGCATTGTCACCAACTTTCAGCTGAGAGAAAGTTCGATTTTCGTGAATTTTCATTTGAAATGACCTTGTTTGGCGCAGCCGCATTGCGCGCCCCTACTTTGAAACTGGCAACCAAGTTCTGTTTCGGTTCACCGAGATCAAGCGTTTTGCACAGCGCACACACCTTGTCCATGTGACCCTCTGTCGGTTCCGGGCTCTTTCCCAGAATCCGCTGAATCAGATCACCCGGCCGGTTTCTGTACTTAGCTTTTGGCAGCAATCCCGACAGGGTATCGGCCGCCTTTTTTGTCACAGGTTTCAATCACGGCCTGTTCGCGCAACAAGCGTTGGCGTCGCATCCCGGGCAGCGATCACATGGCTTCGGGCACAGGCAGGGTCCGCTTTGCGGCATACCCCTGTCCGACCCAGGCGGGAATGGGGCCGCCCCAAAGCTTGCCATTGTCAGGATGGCCGAAGCGGTTGATCCACAGCCGTGTTGCTTTGCCGCTGACAATCAAGCCTCTCGCAGCCAACAGACCCTCAACGTCAGCGATGCGCAATGCAATGACAACGCTCAATCCGCACAAGCAATGACCTCATGAGGAAGGCGAATGCCCTTCAGACACAGCAAAAACGTTAGGATGTTAAGGCCGATCAGCCTGGCCAACTTGGCAATGGCAGTCTGACGCAGGTAGTCAGGCTGCGACATCCTCGTCGATAACCTCTGCGAAAGATTTGAAGAACTTGGCTGCCAGCTTTTTGGCGGTGCTTTGGATCAGGCGGCTTCCCAATTGGGCGAGTTTGCCGCCGATTTCGGCCTTTGCCTCGTACCGCAGAATGGTGGCGCCCGAATCTTGGGCGGTCAGCGTTACATCTGCGCCGCCTTTGGCAAAACCCGCTGGCCCGCCATTGCCTTGCCCGGTCAGTGAAATTGCATCAGGGGCGCCAGCCGTATCCAGTTGTACGTTGCCACTGAACTTGGCTTTGACGGGTCCGACCTTCAGGACGACTTTGGCCTCTAGTTCCGTGTCTGAAAGTTTGATCAACTCTTCGCAGCCCGGGATGCATTGCCTCAGGATTTCAGGGTCATTCAACGCAGCATAAACCCGGTCTTTTGATGCGTTGATGACGATTTCGTCTGCCAGTTCCATGGGGTGTCCTTCTTAACAACAGGGAAATTTAATTGTGGCCAGGTGTTCGGATTGTTCGGGTGTCAGCGCCCATTTGCGGCGCAAGCGGGCAGCGATCTTCCTGAGGGTTTTCATGTGCTCTCCTGTAAGAGGTATGTGTGCGGGTTCAGCGGCGGCAAAGCACGCAGACCTGCGGCCTGTATGATCGCCGGGCCTTCACACATTTTGCTGCTTTACCGTTGCGCGCCGTTCCTGCACGAGTTGCGCAAGGATCGAGAGGGCGATCTCCTCGGGGGTGACGGCCCCCAGATCAAGACCTGCGGGGGCTTGCACAGCATCAATCGCGGATTGCGCGATGCCCGCTGCGGCCAGTTTTTCCGCCAGAGCCGCGTATTTTCTGCGGCTGCCGACAAAGGCGACAAAGCTGGTTGAACGGCCGAGGGTTGATTTCAGCGCATCCAGATCACCCTGACCCTGTGTCGCGATCACAACAAAGCGGTGCTGATGCGGCTTCCTCTCACTCAGGCTGGCTGCGACCGACCACTGGAACTGTGGTGCCAGGGCGCTGAGCGCCTGCGCGACCGGCGACGCGCCCAAAACCACGAGTTGCGGTAAAGGCAGGCAGGGTTCAACAAAGATATCAACCGTGCCGCGCGATGGGCAGCCATTGCGGGCAAAGCGCGTGCCATCGACCTCATCTCCGGCGGTGACGCCTTTTTCGGCCAGCAGATCCTCGGGCGCGACCGATACCAGTTGCGGTGTGCCGTCCTGCAACGCCTGCAAAACCGCGCGTTTCACAGCCCCTCGTGTGCAACCGCCGCCCAACCAACCCTGCAATATCGTCCCATCAGCGCTAAGCAATGCCTTGGCACCCGGTTTTGCCGCCGTCGGCCCTGCTGTTCTTACGATGGTGGCAAAAGCGAACGGTTCGTCCTTGTCGCGCAGTTCCTGCGCGGCCTCGGCCAGATCAGATGAGAGGATTTCGGCAGGTGTCATAGCGTTGCCAGTTCCTGTTCCAGCGCAGCCAAATCGCCAAGTGTGTTGGCCGCCTTGAACAGATCCAGATACGGCATCGCCGCCGACATACCCGCCGCGACGGGAGAGTAATCAGCCCACCCCTTCAACGGGTTAAGCCAGATCACCTTGCATCCCCGCTTGCGCAGCTTAGCCAGCGCATCCGCGATCATCCGGGGTGCTTCGGTATCGTATCCATCCGACAGGATCAGAACGACACTGCGCCCGTCGACGAACCGTTTGGCGTAGGTATCGGCAAAGCGCATCAGGGATGGCCCGATCTTCGACCCGCCGCCAAACCCGTCAGCCATCAGTGACAAACGTCCGATGGCCCGCAACGCATCCTTGTCACGCAAAGCTTCGGTGATACGCACAAGGCGGGTGTGAAACAGATAGGCATCGGCGGCGCTGTCTGCCCGCATCAGCCCGGCAAGAAAGGCCAGAAATACCTGTGCATAAACGCTCATGGAGCCCGAAACATCGCAAAGCGCCACGATCTTGCGGGTTCTGTCCGGCCGTTTCCTGCGCAGCAGTCGCAGCGGTTCACCGCCGGTGGACAGGCTGTGCCTGATGATTTTGCGGAAATGCAGCCGGTCGCCCTTGCGCGCAGCAATCCGGCGGCGCGAGCGTTTGTCCCGCAAGGCAGCGCCAATCTGGCGGGCGACCTCTTCGGCGGCGGCAATTTCCTCGGAGCGGACCATGTCGCGCAAATCCCGGCGGCGCATATTGCGCTGATTGGTGGCGATCAGCTTACCGGTGCCATCGGCCTCGGCTTCGCCGCCTTCGATGTCAGGTGCCGTGGCAGACCCTGACGCCCCGGCATCCCCGCCATTGGCATCCCGCGAGGAATGCACATCATCGTTGGTCGGGCTTTTGGCTTTTGGCACCACCTTTTGCCGGACCCGGCCCATATCCATCCAATAGCTGTCAAAAAGGTCGTCAAACCGTTCGGCTTCTTCCTTGCATCCGGTGCAAACAGCCCGCAAGGCGCGGCGGCTGTCACCGGGCCGGATTGCATCGACATGGGTCAATGCGGCCAACGCGACATCCGCCTCTGCCACGCCAAGCCGCAGACCGTTTTCGCGCAGATGCGCAATGAAACCCGCCACGCGGGCGGCGGGGCCGGGATCGCGGCTGGCAAATTTTGTCACGCGGCTCATGCCGCGCGCCCCGCTATGCGGCCCGCGACCTCTGGTGTGATCCGGGCCTGATCGCTTTGGGTTTTGAGCAATGTTGTAAGGGTCGATTGCAGCACGGCAGGATCATCGGTGAGATCTGCAATACCAAGCCCCATCAAGGCCGCCGCAAAATCCAGCATCTCGGCGATGCCGGGCGATTTCTCAAGGTCTTCCTCGCGCAATTTCTGCACAAATCCCACGACCTGATCAGCCAGCCGCGCCTCAACCTCTGGACAGCGGGACTTGAGGATTGCCAGCTCAGTCGCGCGATCCGGGTAGTCCACATAGGTGTAAAGGCACCGCCGGCGCAATGCGTCCGACAGATCGCGCGTACCGTTAGAGGTCAGGATGACAACAGGCCGGGTGACCGCCTTGATCGTGCCAAGTTCAGGGATCGAGATTTGAAAGTCGGACAGGATTTCCAACAGATACGCCTCGAACTCCTCATCTGCGCGATCAATCTCATCAATCAGCAGGACAGGTGGAGCTTGTTGCGTAATGGCCGCCAGCAATGGCCGTTCCAGCAAAAAGTCGCGTGAGAAAATGCGATCTTCAACCGCTCTGCCCGTCTCGCCGTCTTCAGCGGCTGCACGAATGGTCAAAAGCTGGCGCTGGTAGTTCCATTCGTAAATGGCCTGCGCCGCATCCAGCCCTTCGTAACATTGCAGCCGGATCAGGCGCATATCCCGCGCCTGAGCCAATGTGCGCGCAATTTCGGTCTTGCCGACACCAGCCGCTCCTTCCAACAGCAGCGGGCGACCCAGCGACAGGGCAAGCTGCAGAGCAACGGCCAGATCGTCAGAGGCGACATAGCCTTCGGCGGCCAGGGCGGTTCTTAATTCGGTCCAGGTCATGTGTTTCTCCGGCGGGCGGGATGATCCCCGCCCGGCCATTGCCTCAGCCGTGCAGGCCCAGTTCGTTGGCGGTTTTCCAGATGCGCCAATGGTCATGCGGCATGTTGGTATGCGTGTTGCCAAAGGCGCGGAACGCATCCTGCACCGCGTTTGAAAAGCACGGCACACCGCCCACATGGGGGCTTTCACCGACACCTTTGGCGCCGATCGGATGATGCGGGCTTGGGGTGACGGTATAGTCGGTCTCGTAATTCGGGACCTCCCACGCTGTGGGCAGGAAGAAATCCATCAGCGTGCCGGTCTTGCAGTTGCCCATGTCGTCATAGGCAATCTCTTGCCCCAGAGCGACGGCAAGCGCCTCGGTCAAACCACCGTGGACCTGACCTTCGATGATCATCGGGTTGATCCGCGTGCCGCAATCATCCAGCGCATAAAAGCGGCGGATTTCCGGCACGCCTGTATCCACGTCAATGTCCATGACACAGACATAGGCCCCGAATGGATAGGTCATATTCGGCGGATCATAATAGCTGACCGCCTCCAGCCCCGGTTCGAGCCCTGGAATGGCCTGATTATAAGCGGCAAAGGCGATTTCCTTCATTGTCTTGAACCGCTCGGGCGCGCCTTTGACAACGAACCGATCCACATCGAAGGTGACGTCATCATCATGCACCTCCAGCAGGTAGGCCGCGATCATCTGTGCCTTGGCGCGGATTTTGCGACCTGCCATGGCGGTGGCGGCCCCGGCCACAGGGGTCGAACGGGACCCGTAAGTGCCAAGCCCGTAAGGTGCGGTGTCTGTGTCGCCTTCTTCAATCGTGATGCTGTCGGCAGGCAGGCCAATTTCCGACGCGAGGATTTGCGCGAATGTCGTCGCATGACCCTGCCCCTGAGAGATTGTGCCAAGCCGCGCAATCGCCGATCCGGTCGGGTGAATGCGGATTTCGCAGCTATCGAACATGCCAAGGCCCAGAATATCGCAATTCTTGACCGGGCCAGCGCCCACGATCTCGGTGAAGAACGACAGGCCGATCCCCATCAGCTTGCGGGTCTTGCCAGCCTTGAAATCCTCGACCCGCTGCGCCTGCTCGGCGCGCAGACCGTCGTAATCGACCGTCTTCAGCGCCTTGTCCCAGGCGGTGTGATAGTCGCCGCTATCATATTCCCAACCCAGTGCCGCAGTGTAAGGAAACTGGTCCTTCCTGATGAAATTGATCCGGCGCAGTTCAGCCGCGTCCATGTTCAGTTTGATCGCAAGAACTTCGATCATGCGTTCAATGAAGTAAACGGCCTCGGTCACCCGGAACGAACAGCGGTAGCTGACGCCGCCGGGGGCCTTGTTGGTATAGACGCCGTCAACCTCAAGAAAGGCAGTCGGGATATCATAGGACCCGGTGCAGATATTCATGAAACCCGCCGGGAACTTGGTGGGGTCCGCGCAGGCATCAAACCCACCGTGATCGGCTGTCACATGGCAGTGCAGCCCGGTGATTTTACCCTCTTTGGTCGCGGAAATCCTGCCCTTCATCCAATAGTCACGCGCAAAGGCTGTGGTCATCAGATTGTCCATCCGGTCCTCGATCCATTTGACCGGTTTCCCGGTCACGATCGAGGCAACGACCGAGCAGACATAGCCCGGATAAGCGCCAACCTTGTTGCCGAAACCGCCGCCGATATCCGGCGAAATCACGCGTATATTATGCTCTTCCAGACCAGAAATAAGCGAGACGATCGTGCGGATTGCATGTGGTGCCTGGAACGTGCCCCACAGCGTCAGCTTGCCGTTGACTTTGTCCATCGACGCGACGCTGCCGCAGGTTTCCAGCGGACATGGATGGGTGCGGTGGTAATACATCTCTTCTTCGGCGACGATGTCAGCGTTGGCGATCACCTCTTCGGTGGGGGCCTTGTCGCCCGCTTCCCACGTGAAGATATGGTTGTGATGTTTGCGGGGTCCATGGGCGCCGTCGGGAAGAGAGCCATCTTCGGCAACAAGGTCTTCGCGCAGAACAACGTCGGAATTCAGCGCCTCGAACGGATTCACAAGCACGGGAAGCTCTTCATAGACGACGTCTACCGCCTCGATACCATCAGCGGCGGCATAACGATCCTCGGCCACGACAAAGGCGACCTCTTGCCCCTGAAACAGCACTTTGCCGTCGGCCAGCACCATTTGCTTGTCACCGGCAAGTGTGGGCATCCAATGCAGGCCAAGCGGTTCCAGATCGGCGGCGGTCAGAACCGCAAGCACGCCGGGCACTTTCAGCGCGGCCGCTGTATCAATACTTGTGATGCGCGCGTGGGCGTAGGGCGAGCGGACGAAATCACCGAACAACATCCCGTCCAGCTTTACGTCATCAACGTAATTGCCCTTGCCCTGGGTAAAGCGGGCATCCTCGACCCGCTTGCGCGAGCAGCCCATACCCTTGAGGTTTTCAACACGTTCTTCGCGGCTTGTGACGTCGTCTTTCATTCTGCCGCCTCCTTGGCTGCATTCATCTCGGCCGCAGCCGCGCGAATGGATTTGACGATATTCTGATACCCGGTGCAGCGGCAGATATTGCCGGCCATGCCAAAGCGGATTTCCTCTTCGGTCGGGTCAGGGTTTTCTTCCAGCAGTTTGGTCGCCCGCGTGATCATCCCGGGGGTGCAAAATCCGCACTGCAGCCCGTGATGTTCCTTGAACGCAGTCTGCAAAGGGTGCAGCTCGTCCGCGCCACCGATGCCTTCGATTGTCGTGATCTCGGCACCGTCGGCTTGTGCGGCAAACATGGTGCAGGATTTCACCGACTTGCCGTTGATTGTAACGGTGCAAGCCCCGCAATGTGACGTATCGCAACCGATATGCGGGCCGGTGATGTTCAGCCGTTCGCGCAAGGTATAGATCAACAGCTCGCGCGGTTCGGCCAGGAATTCTTCGTCCTTGCCGTTCACGTTCAGCTTGATGTGCATCTTCTTTGACATGTCCATGCTCCGTTAAGCCCGCGACCAGGCGCGTTCGATGGCGCGGCGCAAAATCACACCGGCGACGTGGTTCTTGAAGGCAACCGGGCCGCGATTGTCCTCTGTCGGGTCGATGTCACCCAGCATCGCGGTGGCAGCCGCTTTCAACGCGGCGTCATCCACCGACGTTCCGACCAAAGCTGTGCCAGCCTCCTCGGAGTAGATCGGCGTATCGCTCAGGTTTGTCATTGCGATGGATGCGCTTGCACAAGTGTCGCCATCCCTGACGATCTGCACAGCCGCCGCCGCTGTCGCGTAATCCCCGATTTTGCGCTTTTGCTTTTCATAAGCGTACCCGCCCCTGGGCAGTGGGATCGTGACGGCGGTCAGAACCTCTTCGTCTTCGCGTGCGGTCATATAGGCCGCCTCGTAAAACTCGCGCGCAGGGATGTCGCGTTCGCCATCAGGGCCGATGACCGCGAAGGTGGCGTTGAGACATTGCATCAGGCCGGGCATGTCATTGCCCGGATCACCATTGGCCACATTGCCACCAACGGTACCCATGTAGCGCACTTGCGGATCAGCGATTTGCAAAGCTGCCTCGCGCAGGATCGGCGCGGCAGAGGCCAGCCCGGCATGATCAATGATGTCTGATTGCGTAACCATGGCCCCGATGCGGATGCTGTCAGAGCCGATGTCGATACCGGACAGGCCGCCCACATCCTGCAGATCAATCAGATGGGGCACGTCGGCCATGCGCAGCTTCATCAGGGGAATAAGGCTGTGCCCCCCTGCCATGACGCGCGCATCGTCCCCGTGTTCCTCAAGCAATGAAAGGACACCGGCCATGTCTTTGGGGCGATAATATTCGAATACCGCTGGAATCATCGGCTTTCTCCTCCCTTAAAGCGAATGTTCTGGCTAAGGAGGATGAGTGCATGCGACCGCATACGGCGGCACTAGAAAATCAATGAAACACGGGTGTTTTGCACGAAATGCGCGTGATTAAGCACGAATTGCGCTGGCCTGCGACGCAAGCGCATCTTGAATCGCCTTTAGCTTCGAGCGGCTCACAGGTGCGGGGGGCAAATCGGACCCATCAAAGATACATCGCCCCTTGTCTTTGGTGCGTTCAAAACGCGAGACGCGGGCGGGGTTGACCAGATAGCTGCGGTGCGTTTGCAGGAAGCCGACCGGCAACAACCGATCCAGGGCTTCCGTGACCGGCCAGGCGCAAAACAGACGTTCGTTGTTGGTGTAGACCTGCGTATAATGCCCATCCGCCCGCACGAATGAGACATCTTCTGACCGAATAAAGATTTTGCCGCCATCCCGCTCACATGGGATTTGCAGCCCACCGACAATCTGGACGGTCTCTGTCTCTTGTCGCTCGGTTTCTTCAGTTTTCCCCTGATCCGGGGAGATGAGATAGGTCACACTTACCCACAAGCAGGCCCCGAAAATCACAAAGCTGAAAAAGATCACTCCCAGGGCAAGGGTCTCGTTGCTCATGGATGGTCCGAAATCAGAGGTGTTCGGTTCTGACACAAAGTTGGTTCCCGCCATCGCCAGAAAATGAACAGAGCATACGGCCGCCGCAAAACATATCGTCCCCAGCAGGATGTTGCGATTGGTCCGTTGCCCATAGGCGATTCCGAAGGCCAGTACGCACAGGCCGATCGCAACGATGGAGGACAGCACAACGCCCGACGTTGTGTAAACGGCGCTACAAAGCTCCAGACCGGCCATGCCAATGTAGTGCATGACCAGAATACCCACGCCCACGATGCCACCGGCAGCCGCAATGATTTTTGGCGTACGTTCTGCAAAGTGCAGCAAGATCAGCGCGGCACCGACAATCAAGATAGCTGACAGAGCCGAGACAAGCGTAATCGCAGCGTCATAGTAAAACAGAATAGGCAGTTTCAGCCCCAGCATCGCAACAAAATGCATTGCCCAGATGCCGCCGCCCAGGGCGACCGCCGCAAGCGCGATGGATGCTTTTTTCTGAAACAGCGGCTTTTCCGACAAATCCCTGGTCAGCGAAAGACCGGTAAACCCGGCAACAAGCGCGACCAGGCAGGACATCGCGACCAGAAAACTGCTATGGTTGACGTTCAGGAATTCCATGGACTGCAAGATGACCAAGTCTTAGTCACTTTGCAAACATTGCTGGCCAGTCATCTTGGCCATTTCACTGTCAACGTGGTGAGGACCGACACAACATACCTGCTAGCCCTTTGTACGGCACGCCGCAGACGGCATGTATGCCAAAATTGCGGCAACCGGGATCAACCCAATGACCCCGGCACCATCGTTTTGGTTTTACCTCACTTTGTGAGGAAGCCGGTCCTTAGAAGGACCACCTCAGCCCGGCCTGAAAGAACGGGCCTTGCGCGTCATCACCGATTTCCTGCTCGGCCGTGACTTCCAACTGGATGCCTTGCTGAACCTCATGCTCATAGCCCAGCAGCACGCTTGCGCCGGTGAAATCGGTGGATGCAAAGGTCACGTTTTGCGTAGAAGAGAACACGGTGACATCTGTATCGTTGTCCCCAAGATCACGCCGCAATACGCCGCTCAGCTGTCCGACCACAAGGCCACCAGTGCCAACGGACATCTCGGCTTCGACCCCCAGACGGGCTTCGATAACTTCGGTCGTGGTATCTGCGACTGTGGCGTTCGCGATAGAGCCGGTTTCAGTGTAGCCATCGTTTTCCTGGCGCGTGTACCGAACGTCAGTAAAACCAAGCATGTTGACCGTGTCGCTGACCTCAAAGGTCCGTTCAACCCCGACATAGGCAGTCAGCAAGGTGCTGTCATAGTCGGCCTGTGCATCCGCGCTGCCTGTGATTTCACGGGTGCTGTCCGTCGACAACCAGCCATAACCCAGACCGGCCTCGAACGTGTAAGCCCCAAACTGACGACCCAAAGCTGCATCCAGATAGAACCCGTCCGTATCAAAGTCTGCGGCGTTGTCGCCGTCGGCTCTGAACACGCCCAGCCCCAGGGCAAGTGCAAGACCGTTTTCCAGTTGGCCAGAATAGCCCGCACTGCCGTTGAAGACCGTCACATCGGTATCGGAACCTGGCGCAGTCTCGAACCGCCGGGCAGAAGCATCGATCTGCACGAAGGGGCGGAAAGCATTGAAAGTGATGCCTCGCGCCGCGTCAAATGTGCCGGATCGCGTGACCTGATCCTGCGCCCCAAAGCTTAGTGCGCCACCCGAGCTTCCGACCAGGTCGCCATAAAAGGCAACCACATCCCCTGACACGGCAAATCCTGCGCTATCGACGACCGTATAGATCGGCGCGTCCCCGTTCTCGTCCTGCACGAACCATGCTGAGTTCGGGCTTGAAACGGTGGTGACAAAGTCTCCAACACCGGGTGCGGCATCTTCAAAGTTAAACACCGCGCTGCCACCGTTGGCATCCAGATTCACGTTGTGATCCTGTACGCGGATCAGGCCGGAAACGGTGTCCTGACTGTCAACATTCAGCGTACCTGCTCCGGTGCCCAAAAAGATGGCATAGGCGTCCCCATTGTCGGACGTCGCCGAAATCTGACCAACATCTGTAATCACACCGTCGAAGTTTTCGAAATACAGGCCGTAAGCGTTCGATGGTGCCCCACCTGTGGCAGACGCCGTGATCACCCCGGTGTTCGAAAACGTGCCCTGCATGTCCTCGGCCCAAACGCCAGCCGCAGTGGCCTTGGCATTGGATGTTCCGTTTGCGATCGCTGCCGTTGCTGTCAGCGTGCCGCTGTTTGTGACATTCGCAGAAACAACGCCGGTCAAATAGATGGCATATGCATCGGCCTCGGTTGCGCCCGTTGCCGAGGCAGTGACCGTATTGCCGTTCAATACGCTGCCGTCCACACCACTGCGCAGATAGATCCCGCGCGCATCGGCTTCTTCGGTGGTTGAAACAGACGTCGTGGTGATGACACCCGAATTGGAAAGATCACCATCATACCCGCCCCTGGCGTAAATACCATATGCGGTGGCATAAGCACTGGTGCGTCCTTCCGAGGTCACGGTGATCGATCCGCTGTTTCTGACATTGCCAGTCAGACCGCTGCTGACATAGATACCATAGGCTTCGGCTGAACTGGTTTTGTCCGTGGCGCTTACCGTGATCGAACCGGAATTCGAAACATCGCCGGTCAGACCACCAGAGATGTAAATGCCAGCCACCGTCGCTTCGGTAGACCCATCGCCACTGGCGGTGATCGAGCCCGAGTTCACGATGTTTCCGGTCATTCCACGGCTGACATACAGGCCATAGGCCTCGGCTTCGTCGGTCTGATCTGTTGCAACAGCGATGATCGAGCCGGAATTTGAGAAATCCCCTGTCAGCCCACCGGAGATGTAGAAACCAGCAACGGTTGCAGACGAATACCCATCGCCGCGAACGTCAACCACACCGGTATTGACAATGTTGCCGGCCATCCCGCTGCTGACGCTCAGCCCATAGGCATCGACTTCGTCGTCAACCTGATCGCTTGAACGAACGGTTATTGATCCGGTGTTAACAAAGCTCCCGGTCAGGCCACCATCCACTTCAAACGCAACCGCAGTCGCCGAAGATACACCAACTGCATTGATGCTGACGTTGCCGCTGTTACGAATGTCGCCGATCATGGCACCGTCGACGTACAGCCCATAGGCCTGTGCTTCGCCGTCCGTCGAATTGGCCGAAACTGAAACAGAGCCTGAATTGACGAAGGTTCCGTTCAGATCTCCGTCTACATAAACCCCTGCGGCGGTAACATTGTCTTCGGCCGAGGCCACTGCGTTGATTGCACCCGTAGTAACCATATCACCCGTGACGGTGCCATCGATATGGACACCGGCGGCCTGAGGGCTGGTCAGGAACGGCGGCCGCGACGGACCCCGAGGGCCGGATGGCGTAGAAGAAGAAGTGACGCTGCTGCTGGCGCTGATAACCCCTGAATTGATGAACAACCCGTCGAAAGAACCGTCTACTTCGATGCCTCGTGCGGTCGCTGAATCTGCACCAATTGCAGTGGCGGATATGCTTCCGGTGTTTACGATGTCCTCTGACATCTGATCACCAGAATAAAACCCGATAGCAGAAGCATCATCCTCAATTGCGGTGGCTTGCGCAGCAATTGTGCCGGTGTTGGTGAATGCTTCGGTAACACCGTTGGACGCATAGATTCCATAGGCATAAGCATCGGATTCCTGGGCGACAGACTGTACGTTGATGGTTCCGCTGTTTTGAACGGTACCATCCAAAACGTCGGACACATAAAGGCCATACGCCTCAGCTGATTCCGTTTGATCTGATGCAAACGCGGTAATTGAGCCGGAATTGACGAAGTTGCCCGTTAACCCATCGTTGACATAAAACCCGGCAACAGTGGCGGAAGAATACCCTTCGCCCCGCACGTTTACGGTGCCGGTATTGGTGATGTTTCCGGTCATGTCGCCTGAAACATACAGGGCAAAGGCTTCGGCCTCATCGTCCGTGACATCTATCCCGACGACGTCGATTGAACCTGTGTTGGTGAAATTTCCATTCAGGCCGCCCGTGACATAATAGCCGATTGCCGTCGCTGAGGATGCACCTTCCGCACGGATATTCATGCCACCCGAATTCAGGATGTTTCCGTTCAAGGTACCGCCGACAAACACGCCATTTGCTTCCGCATCATCTTTCGTCGACAGCGCCGTCACGTCGATGGTGCCTGAGTTGGTGACGTCGCCAGTCATTCCACCACGGATATAGAATCCTGCCGCGGTTGCGCTGGCGTCTTCGCTGTTTGAAGATGTCGCAGTCGCGATGATCGAACCGCCGTTCGACAAATTGCCGGTGACGCCGTTCTCAATAAATACGCCTGCGGCATCAGCCAGACCAGATTCCGCGCTTGCGGTTGCGGTCAGTGTTCCGTTGTTCGAAAAATCACCAACCAGGCCATCCTCTAGATGATATGCCCAGGCCTCGGCCGTTGTGAAGGCATTTGCGTTGACGGAAACAGTACCGGAGTTGTCGATAATCCCCGTCACCTGCCCTTCGATCCGGACGCCGATCGCTTCGGCAGATGTTGCATTATCCGTCGCGGTGGCCTGAATTGTTCCGGAATTGTTGAGGTTTCCGGTCAGCGCTCCCTCGACAAGAATGCCAAAGGCCGTGATCGAAGACCCGTTTCTGGCGGTTGCCCGGATCGTTCCGCTGTTCGTGATGTCTGTATTGACATCCAGATCGAACAACATCCCGATGGCACTGGCAAAGCTGGACGACGCGGCCGAGGCCGACGTAGTAATCATTCCGGTGTTGCGAACACTGGACGTCGCGTCCACGACGCTGTCAAAAACAGCCCCGATAGCGACCGCCCTGCCACTTGACGTCGAAGACGTGTTTACCGTGATCGTGCCGTTGTTTTCAAAAGCACCTGCGATGCGGCCGTCAAACACCAGCCCCGCCCCGATGGCGAAAGTGGACGCATCAACGTTGATCGCAATCGTTCCATTGTTCACAATCTGCCCGGTAACTTCGAGGTCGCTGTCAACAAGTACCCCAATGCCAATCGTGCTGGACGTGGCCGGGCCTGTGATCGTGCCATTGTTGGTGAACGTGCTTGAATAATCCGGTTCAATGACAACCGCCGGACCGCCGCTGGTCGTAAGATTAACGGCCCCTGTGGATGTTATCGTGTTGTCTTCATCGTTGGCAAAGACGGCCCGGGTATTCTGCGGTGCCGAGATAACCTCGGCTGTTGCGACCCCCACGGACAATGCGGCAACCGATACCGACGCAAGGAACAGCGACGGCGACATGCTTGCCACTTGTCCCTTCCATTTAACAACACGACCCCCGCGCGCCACACGACAACGTGTGCGCTTTGCTGCGCATTCACTCATATCCCGAAATCCCCCTGCGGATTTTACTAGTATTTTTTTCAAATTTGTTAGCTAGGCAGGAATTCGGGCGCAATTGTGGAGTTTGGGCATTATGACTAAATATATTGTGCTATTGCTTGAAAAGCACACAATATATCGATTTGATACTAACATGGCTTTAACAACACCAGTGGATAGACTGCGCAATCAGAATGCTCTACCACGGGTTCGGCCTGCGGCAATTCCGTTGGTATTCGTTCCAGAAAACAAGCCCTTTCAACGGTGGACTGCATGACAGATCAGCAGCGGCAGATTTCGGTACAGGACGCGTTTGCGCAGGGTATGTCGCATTACGAAGGCGGGCGGCTGAAACAAGCGGTCGGGTTGTTCTCAGAAATTGTCCGCGTGGCGCCACAACATGCGCATGCCCACCACATGCTTGGGCTCGTCGCCTTTCAGACAGGGCAGTTCGATCCGGCCGTGAACGCCGTTGGCCAGGCCGTGCGGCTGCAACCAGAGAATGTGAACTTTCTGACCAACTTCACCGAAATTCTGCGCGGCGCAGGACAATTGGAGCAGGCCCGCGAAATTGGCAAGCGCGCGGTGCGGCTTGCACCTGGTCACGCTGCGGCACATTCCAATCTGGGGTTGGTGCATTACGACCTGAAGGATCTGGCATTGGCGCAGGCTGCGCAGGAACGCGCCCTTGCGTTGGCGCCAGAGTTTGACCGGGCGCTCAACAACCTGGGCAGTATCGCGCGCGACAATTCGGACCGCGATCAGGCCGCCACATGGTATCGGCAGGCGTTGCGGATCAATCCGGCATCATCCGAGACAGCCAACAATCTGATTTCGGTTTTAATCGAAGCCGAGCGGATCGCCGAGGCCCGCACCGTGGCCCAGGCCCATCTGGAACGCGCCCCGCGCGATGCCGAACTGCACCGCAATTTTGGTCGGATCTTTATGTTGGAAAATGATCTCGACAAAGCCGAAAATGCGTTTCGTAACGCGATTTCCCTGAACGCGGACAAAGCGGAAAACTTTGTGGGCCTTTCTCAGGTCCTGTTCGAAAAAAACCATCCCAAGCTTGCTCTGATCGAAGCCGAACAGGCCCTGCGGCTTGATCCTGACAATGCGGCGGCGTGCCATCAGACGGCTATTATCAAAGCCCATCTTGGCGATGTCGAGACGGCGAAATCGCTTTACCAAAAGGCAATGGATCTAAAGCCTGACCTTACCGCCAGTCGTCTTGCCCTGGGGCATCTGGCGCTGGAGCAGGGCGATTTCGACACGGCCCGCGCGCATTTCAAGACGGCTGAGGATTCTGCCGATGATGCGCTAAGCGCCCAGATCGCCTTGGCCCGGCTGGACAAGATTACCAAAGACAGTCCGGTTTTTCAGGCACTCGAGGCAGCCTTGCCCGAGGCAAAATCCATGCTGCCGCAGAAGGCGACCGCCTTTCACTATGCTTTGGGCGATTGCTATGAAAAGCTGAAGCGCCATGATGAGGCATTCGCGCAGTTCGAAACAGGCGCGCGGATCAAAAGGTCGCTGGTGTCTTATGATCCGGCAGATACGGACCGCCTGACGGATGATCTGATTGCCACCTTCGACGCGGACATGATCGAACGATTGCGCGGTTCGGCCATAACCAGTGCTAAGCCGATCTTTGTCCTCGGCATGCCGCGTTCCGGTACGACGCTGACCGAATCCATTCTGGACGCGCATCCCGATGTCGTGGGCGCAGGAGAGTTGAATGATCTGCAAAACCTGTTCGGTCGGCTGGACAACGGTCAATCGAACGTGCCGCAAGCCCTTCGCACGATGTCCGATGACGTGTTAAGCCGCCGGGCCGAGGATTACATTCAGGTTCTGTCCGGTCATGCCCCGGATGCCGCACATGTGGTCGATAAAATGCCCGCGAATTTTCAGCAGATCGGCTTGATCCATAGCCTGATGCCCAATGCGCGGATCATCCATATCTCGCGCGATCCATTGGATATCTGCCTGTCCTGCTATACCCGCCTGTTCGAGCGCAGCCAGTTGCACAGCTACGATCAGGTCGAACTGGGCCGCTATTTCAACAATTATGTCCGGGTCATGAACCACTGGCAAACCACGCTGCCTGCCGGGGCGTTCCACAGTATCCGCTATGAGGCACTGGTGGATGACATAGACACGGTTGCACGGGGTATGATCGACTTCTGCGGTCTGGAGTGGAATCCTGCGTGTCTGGAGTTCCATTCGGGTCAGCGACGGGTCAGGACAGCCAGCGTGCAACAGGTGCGGCAGCCACTTTATACGTCATCGAAAGCAAAATGGCGGAAATATGAAAACCATCTGCAGCCTCTGATTGAAACCATCGGGAACAACCGTATCTCGTTTTGATTTCAAGCGGCTAACCCATACAGACGACTGGATGGTCCGGTCGGCACAGCACGCTGATGCAACATTTCCAAGTGGTTCTGCCAACGTGGGCTACGCCAACCCAAGCTTGAGCGGCTTTTGCGTCACGGCACAAAGAGCGCCCACCAGCAGGACGGCAGAGGCCACGATAAGGCTGTCTCCTATTTCTCCGGTTATGTCCCCTATGACGCCGGCCCCGATAGGACCCAAAGCCTGTGAGATGGCAAATACCACTGTAAAAAAGCTTATGGTTGCGCCCCAGTCCTGTTGGTCGACGTTCTGGCGAACAAAGCTGGTGACAGCAGTGGGTGGCATAAAGACCGACAACCCAAACACAAATGCCGACATGATCAACCCATAGCCGTTTGGAACGAGGATCGGCAGGGCAGAACCAAATGCGACCCCGGTCAGGATCAGCGCCATTGGTGTTCCGGATGCAAAGCGGGCCAGTATTCCGCGCCAAACAAACGGAGACGCCATAATACTGAACCCAAGGGCCATCCATGTTGCGGTGGTCAACAAGACACTAGAGTGTTGTTCTTTCATCCAAACAGAGATGAACGTGACATATACAATATAACCCATTCCAAACAGCGCGTATCCGCCAAGTTGGCCAAACATCCTGCGCACCGGAGGAAGAGAAGGAAGCGCGGCGTCGTGCTTTGTTTCGCTCAAACTTGTGGAAGCCCAAATAGAAAAGGGGCAAATGGCCAGAGCTGCCAATCCAATCCCGATCCACGCCCAATCCCAGGATTGCGGCCCGAAAACGTCCAGCATGGCCGGAAGGGTTGCGCCACATAGCGCGATGCCCAATCCACCGCCGCCGCCAAAGTACAAGGCGATGGCCAAGGCATTTCTTCGGGCGCAACTCTGGAACAGCGATGCCGCCAGAACGCCACCGGACACAAAAGAAAGGGCACCGAACAATCCCACCAAAGTACGACAAGCGGTTTGAAATACGAGGCTCTCATCAAACCCGGTCAGCAAAAGGCACAATGCGGTCGCCACTGTACCACCAGCAAATAGCCGCGACGGCGAAAAATGCCGGATCAGTAACAGTGTTAGGATTGAGCCCATGATGTAGCCAATCGAATTGGCCGTGTTTAGCCAACCCGACTGAGTGAGGCTCCAGCCGAGGCTACTTTTCATTGATGGCAGAATAAGACCGTATGCAAAGCGACCAAAGGCGTTGGATACGCTGACCCCAAGCGCAAGGCCCAGCAATATGAGCCAGGGGTTGGTAGGTTTTGTCGAGGCCATGAATATCCTTCCAGGTTGTACAATCACCGTGCCCCAAGGTTTGTGATCGTGCAATCCCAGCAAATCCGCCATAGCCGTTTACAGTCAGGCTTTCATAGAAAGTAAGCTGAAGGAGCCAGGTTCATAGTTCCGTTGCCCGTAACCGTTGCTTCCGAACTCAGGGCAGCAGCCCGCAACTATGGCTTGTTCGTCTACGCTGTCACAGCACGTGCGCGGCGCCGCTCTCTTCTGCGGCCATCTGTTTCAACGCCATCCGGTCCAACTTGCCGCCCATCGTAAGGGGTAGCGTACCTAAGACTCGAACCACGTCCGGCGCTTTGTAGCCAATCCGCTCTCTCACAAAGTCGATGATCTCTCCGGCGCGCACGGGTGGCAAGCCCTCGACCAAGCTCACGAACCCCCAAACATCCTCTCCGTGCATGTCGTCTCGTACGCCAACCGCCACAGCTGCCGCAACGGCTGGGTGCGCTGTCAGCGCATCTTCCACCTCTGCCGGGCTGATGTTCGAGCCATCATGCACAATGATCTGTTTCCGCCGCCCCCGAAACCAGAAATAGCCATCCTCATCCTGTCGCATCAAATCACCGGTATCGAGCCAACCATCCCGAAACGCCGCCGCCGTCTCCCCTGGGTCCTTCCAATATCCCGTCATCATGGTCGGGCTTTTCACCCAATGCCTGCCGTCCACCCCTATGGGCACCTCTGCCCCGGTCTTGTCGCGCAACGCCGAGGCATAGCCCGGATTGTTCAATCCCACAGCGCCAACTTTCGCAGCGTCCCCATGTGTGTTGGAGTGTGACGTCCCCATTTCTGTCATCCCGTAAAACGCCCCAATCGGCACACCAGCCAACGCGCCGAACGCATCGACCAACGTTTGCGATGGCTTATCCCCACCCGCCATCATCGTCTTTAGAGAGCCAAAGTCTTCGCGCACCGCCCCGTGCCCTGTGACCAGCGCCGTCAATGGTGCGGGCAAGATCTGCGCCACCGTTGGTCGTGTCTGCCGCAAGAGACCCAGCAGTTCGTCCGGCGTAAACCGCCGCGCTATATCCGTTCTGGCGCCAGCCCAAAGCCCTGCAAACGTCAGCCGCAACCCGGCAGTATGTGATATCCACGAAGCTGGCAGCACAACGTCCTCGGGCCCCAGCCCCAGCCCTTGCGCATTGCTCGCCACCATATACCCCATGCTGGCATGGCTATGCGTCACCCCCTTTGGCTTACCCGTGGTCCCAGAGGTGAAAAATATGAACGCCGGTGCCTCGGCCCTGACCGTCGGCAACGCCCCTTCACCTTCTCCGTCCAACAGATCCTCGAAGAGGACCGCCCCGTCCACTTCGCCTGCGTAGGTAATCACCCCCACTGGCAAACGCGCCACGCCGGGAACTTCGGCCACATCCTTGGCCCTCTCGCTATGCATCAACAAGGCCGCCGGTGTCGCCAGCCCCAACGCATAGTCAATATCCGCAGCCGTGTAGCGATAGTTGAGCGGCATCGCGATCAGACCGGCCCGCATACAAGCCAGATAGTGGATCACAAGTGCCGTCCGGTTCGGCATGATCGACGCCACCCGGTCACCCGGGATCAGCCCAAGGCTCAGATACCGCCGTGCCAGCCGCGTACAGGCGGCGTCCAGCTCCTGCCACGTCCAGGTTCCATCCAATGCGAAAAGCGCTGGTGCCTTGGGATTGGCCGACAACCCCTTACGAAACAAGTCCGTCAGATCAGCTGGTGCGTCCAGCGGCGGTCCGGATACCGGCATGCATTTCCCCCCAAAAACCAAGCCTGTCTATAGACTACAATACGCCGCCCGGACTAAAAAGAACTCCAGATACTCCGATGCAACTGCATCCGAAGATGCCCGTCAATTTTATTCGGCGGTTACGAATTAAGGGCCGACCAAATACCAATATAGTTGAACGAATATTCTGCGCTTGCACTCAGTGCCAATAACAGCGCTGTCACATGAACTTCCAGCCTGCACAGAAGTCCCGATGCCCGGGTTTCAAGCAGCTCGGGTAGCGGCAATCCAAGCGTCGAATATCTGGCGGCGATGGTAACGGATAGTTAAGGTGGAGCAGCGGTGAGCAGGCGGCGCCATAGGGCCGCAGTTTGTCCGTGATGATCCGCTTGGAATGAACCCAAGACGCTTCATAACGTTGCGCGAAAGCCGTTTTACAACCTGTTTGTCCCGTTTCAGTGGGAGTTTTTCGTCCAGCACGACGCCATGCTCATCGACGATAAATTCATCGATGTCACCTGCGTCCAATTCCAACCATGGGAACCGAACGACCGTAAGCGGGACGACAATTTCAAAACTTCACATTCGGCCGGTCAAAATCTTTGCAAGATCCGGCTCAGCTTTTTGGGATTGATTAAGGTCCAAACCGTTCTGAACATGCAGGATATGATGTCGGATGGTGTCTTCGGCTGACTGCGGGTCTCCGCTGACGATGGCATCGATAATCGAAGCGTGCTCATCATCCGGACAAGTTGAGGCTTGGTTTGTCCCAAACAACGCGACGATCAGCGAGGTTCGGGTAACCAGTTCTCGTACGACACGGATCAATACCGAATTTTCATGGCACTTTGCCAGTTCGACATGAAAAGCGCCCGAAAGGCGAATTATTTCGGGTCGGTCGTCAGTTCGGCGGGCGACCTCTTCTTTTTCAACATGAGAGCGCAGGATCTGAATGCCGTCGTCTCTGATGCCACGGGCCAGTTCGCGTACAATTCCAGTTTCGATTGTCAGCCGGGCAACAAATACATCGCGGGCCTCATCGGCACTGGGACAGGCAACGTACGCGCCACGGTTGGAGCGGAGATCGACGATCCCCTGACTGCTTAGCAACAGCAGGGCGCGGCGCACGCGCATACGACCGACACCGAAGGTTTCACATAGGGCCAGTTCGCTCAGCTTGGTTCTGGGCGCAAGTTTCTGCTCCATGACCGCAGAATAAATCCGGTCGACAATCATTTGCTCGTTCGGATCGGTGTGCAAGGTGTCCAGCTTCGGTTCAGCTTCGTTCATCATCTCGTTTCGTACCAATGGAAATGGCCTGAAAATCGTTATTAGCGGCCCGGTCAATTTCTGACAATATATCGGGTTTGTGTCGACAATATCAATCTTTGTGCCAACAAAAAATGTTGACACAAATTGTTAACAATGCAGAACTTGACGTGTTCGATGGGATTCGACCCGTGACACACCTTGTATTCCAAGCGCCCGGCAGAGGCGCCGAGATCTCAATAGGGAGGAAACAATGAAACGCAGAAACCTGATGAAATCATCGGCTGCCCTGGCGTTGGCCGCATCCGTACTTGGATCGGCAGCCTGGGCCGAAAATCCGGTGCTGAAGATCGGCTTTGTCGGAGTGACATCCGGACCCGCCGCAGCCTGGGGAATTTCCAACCAGCGCTCGATGGAAGCGCGGGCCGACTGGATCAACGAAGCCGGCGGATACAAGATCGGAGACACCACTTACGACATCGAGATCGTCTCGTTCGACGATCAGAAGGACCCCAAGCGCGCGATCGCGGGCATGGAGAAAATGGCGCAGGAAGGCATCCACTATGTGGTCGGCCCCAACGTCGATGACGGTGCCGCAGCGGTGCGCCCCGTAGCCGAGGCGCAGGGGATCATGTACTTCCCTTATGCTTTCCCCAAAGAGCTTTATTCCGCACCCGCGTCGAACGCGGTTCTGGGCATGGTCGCCAACTATCAGTCCGGGCCTGCGATTTATAAGCACCTGCGGGATGATAAGGGCGTAAAAACGGTTGCCTTTGTGGCGGCCAATGAATCCGATCCGCTCAGCCAGCGCGACGGCGGCATCGAAGCGGCCAAATCGCTGGGGCTGGAGGTTGTGTCCGACAACGTCACTTATCAGGTAGACACCACGGATTTTACCCCGGTGCTGACGCCTGTCATGCGCACCCAGCCCGATCTGCTGGTCTTGTCCGGTGTCTCCCCTGCCAATGCGCCGCAGCTGATCCGTTCGGCGCGTGAACTTGGGTTCCAGGGCCTTATCTCGACCGAAACCGCGCAGGATGCGACGGTTCTGCGCGAAGGCGCAGGGGATCTGGCGAATGGCTTCATTTCCGTTGGCGGTGCATCGACCCCCGAAATCGCGTCGGATGACATGAAGGAATTCGTAAAGCGCTATACCGATATGTTCGGAGAATATAACGACGAATCCAACACCAAGGTCTACGCGCTGGAATACATTCTGGCGACGCTGAACGCCAACCCCGCCGGGTTGGACGACGTCACCGCGTTCCAGACAACGATGGACACGTTCGAAGCCCCCAACCCCTTTATGAAAGGGGACGCTAAGATGCGCTATGTAGGCACGACCTCATTCGGACAAAAGCGTCAGCTTGCGGTGCCGCTGGTGGTAAATGTCTATCAGGACGGTGAGTTCCAGACGCTGTTCGTCGCGGAAGTGGACTGAATTCCCCAAGGGTGGCTCTCTCTTACAGGCAAAAACTGAATATCCCAATCCCGGGCGTGAAAAACCGCCCGGGATAATCTGCACAAACAAGGTTCGTAAATGGAACAGATACTTGCGAATGGCATCTATCTAGGCGCGCAATATGCGATGATCGCGCTTGGTCTGACGCTGATATTTGCGCTTATGAACGTACTGAACTTTGCCCATGGGCAGATGTATGTTCTGGGCGGTTTCGTCACCTATACCTTCTACGGACAGCTTGGCTGGCCATTTGTGCTGGCATTACTGGCATCGTGCATCACGTTGGCTGTTCTGGGCGCGCTTATCGAGCGATTTCTGTTTGCGCCGGTCATCCGGCGATCTTCGCGTGAGGAAAGCACGATGCTGCTGGCGGCAGGGCTTGCGTTCTTTTTCGATGCGGTGATCCTGCTGGTGTTTGGCGAAAAGCAGCGCGGCGTGCCCAAGATCGTCAACGGCGTGTTCAACTGGGATTTCAAGCTGATCATGCCTTATGACCGCATTTTGATCTGCGTTCTGGCCATTCTGTCGATCGTTAGCTTTATCCTTTTCATGCAATATTCGAAAACCGGCCGCGCCCTGCGGGCGCTGGCGCAGGATCGCACGGCGGCGCAGTTGATGGGTGTCAATGTCGCCCGATATTCGATGATCGGATTTGCCTTGGGCGCGATGCTGGCCGGGCTGGTCGGCGGGCTGTTGGTGACCATCACGGGCGTCAATCTGGGCATGGGCGGGCCGACCTCGATCAAAGCCTTCATGATGGTGATGATCGGCGGCGCGGGCGTGATTTCCGGTGCCATTGCCGGCGGGATCATTCTGGGCTTTATGGAGGCCATCGGGCTGGCGGTTCTATCACAATATGGCGACATCACCTATCTGCTGATCTTCGTCTCACTGATGATCTTCCTGGCCATCCGCCCGCAGGGGCTGATGGGCAAGCCGTGGGGTTAGTGCCGTGCCAAAATTGAACATGATCCAATGGGCCGGTCTGGCTGTGTTCCTGCTGGCGATCTTTGTCGCAGTTCCGGCTTTCATCGGGGCATCGGGGCGAACCGACTTCTACTATACTCTGACTTCGGTGGCGCTGTTGTCGATCGCCAGTGCGGGTGTCTGGCTGACCTTCTATATCGGCCGCATTAACATCGGTCAGGGGGCATTTGCCCTGATCGGGGCATATGTCTCGGCTATCCTGGTGACCAAGGCGGGCATGTCCTTCTGGCTGTCACTGCCGTTAGCGGGGCTATTCGCCGCCGGAGTGGCGGTCGTGATCGGCGTGCCGATCCTGCGGCTGCGTGGGGTCTATTTCGCGATGATCTCACTGGTGCTGACGCAGGTGGTGACGCTGACCGCGCTAGCGCTGCCGATCACCAACGGGGCCAAGGGCATCACCTCGATCCCTCTGCCGGGCGGGGTGTCCATCTTTGGCCTGACACTGATCCCGGATTTCGCGACGTTGGAAAACCCCAGGCTGGCCTTCTACTATGCGGCCTGCGTGCTGATGGTCCTGACCTTCGCGGCAATGTACCGGCTGGTGAATTCACGGCTAGGCCATCTCTGCCGGTCGATGCAGCAGAATGAGGAACTGGCCAGTTCCATTGGCGTCAACATCTCGTACATCCGGGTCATTGTGTTTGCGATTTCCTCCTTTCTGGGCGGCATTGGCGGGGCCATGTTCGGCTCCATCGCGCAATCGGTCTACCCGTCCAGCTTTCAGGTCGCCGACAGTGTGAATTTCATGCTGAACTGCTTCCTTGGCGGGCTTGGCTATGTCTTCGGCCCAATGCTGGGCACGTTGGTTCTGTATTTCGGTTGGGATCTGCTGTTCGAGCTCGGTCGGTTCCAGTTGCTGGCCTATTCCAGCCTGCTGATCATCCTGATGCTGGTGCTGCCCAACGGGTTGCTCAGCCTGCGGCTGCCCGGCCGGAAAGGAGCGGACAAATGAGCCATCTGCTGGAAGTCCGCCATGTCACCAAAAAGTTCGGCGGTCTGACCGCCAACAGCGACATCTCGTTCAACGTCAACGAAAATGAAATCCTTTCGGTGATCGGACCGAACGGCGCGGGAAAAAGCACGCTGTTCAAGATGATCTCGTCCTTCTTGCCCACCACAACAGGCGAGGTGCTCTACAAGGGCGAGCGGATTTCGAACCTGAAACCACATATTGTGGCACGCAAGGGCGTTGTCCGCACGTTTCAGGAAACAACGATCTTCAAGTCGATGACCGTGCGTGAAAGCATTATCGTGGCCCAGCATCTGCGCGCCCGCGCCTCGCTGGCGGGGTACTTCTGGGGCTCCCGCACGGCGCATGAAGATGTCAACAGTTTTGGCCAATATGCCGATGACCTGATCGCCTTTCTGGGCATGTCAGACATTGCCAATGAGCAGGCCTCGAACCTGCCGCAGGGCAATCTGCGCGCGCTGGGGATCGCCATTGGTCTGGCCACCGACCCCAAAGTTCTGCTGCTGGACGAACCTTTTGCCGGGATGAACCATGACGAGACCATGAAAATGGTCAACCTGGTGCGCAAGGTCCGCGATGACCGGGGCGTGACCGTGATGCTGGTGGAACATGACATGCCTGCGGTGATGAATATTTCCGACCGGATCGTGGTGCTGAACTTTGGCGAAATGATCGCCGAGGGCACGCCCGCGGAAATCCAGAACAACGAAAAGGTCATCGAAGCCTATCTGGGCAGCGCCGATGACGAGATCGGGATCTGAGCCATGAGCAAGATGCTGGAATTCAAGGATGTCGAGCTCTACTACGATCACGTCTATGCGCTGAAAGGTGTGTCGATTGATCTGGAACAGGGCGAAACCGTCGCCCTGATTGGTGCCAATGGCGCGGGCAAAAGCTCGATCCTACGGGCCATCACCGGGCTGGCCGGGATCAGATCCGGCTCGGTCGCCTTCGAGGGCGAGATGATCGCCGGTACAAACCCGGCCGGGATCGTCTCGAAAGGGATTGCGATGGTGCCCGAGGGGCGACGCGTCTTTCCCTATATGTCCGTGAAGGACAACCTGTTGATGGGGGCATTCACCCGGTCGGACAAGGCGGGCATTCAGCAAACACTGGATTCGGTGTTGGACCGGTTCCCGCGCTTGAAGGAACGCTATTCCCAATCCGCCGGAACGCTGTCGGGCGGCGAACAGCAGATGATGGTGATCGGGCGCGCGCTGATGGCGAAACCGCGCCTGTTGCTGCTGGACGAGCCATCGCTGGGTATTGCGCCCAAGCTGGTACAGGACATTGCCCGATCCATTGTTGCCATCAACCGCGACGAAGGCGTATCGGTTTTGTTGGTCGAACAGAACTCGCGCATGGCTCTATCGATCTCGCATCGTGCCTATGCGCTGACAACCGGCAATGTGGTCATCTCAGGAAACTCCAAAGAGCTTCTGAGCGATCCGCGGATCAAAGCTGCCTATCTGGGCGGAGAAGTGTGAGAACGTTGTGAAACTGCTTGTCGTCAATCCCAACACTACCGCTTCGATGACGCGAAAGATCGCGGCAGCGGCGCGTGAGGCCGCGCATCCCGAAACCGAGATCATTGCTACGAACTCTCAGGTTGGCCCGGCCAGTATTCAGGGTTATCTGGACGTATCGACCTGCGTGCCCGGATTGCTTGATGTCGTCAAAGACTACCCGGATGCGGATGCCATCGTGGTGGCCTGTTTCGATGACACCGGCGTCGATGCCGTGCGGTGCGTAACTTCGGCCCCGGTCATCGGGGTTGGGGAGGCGGCGTACCACGCGGCGTCCATGATCAGCCCAAAATTCAGCGTCATCACCACCTTGTCGCGCTCACTTGCCGGGTTAGAGGCCAATCTGTTGCGCTATGGTTTGGATCGTCGCTGCGTCAAGGTTCGGGCTTCGGACGTACCGGTTCTGAAGCTTGAGGAAAATGACCCCAAATCCGTCGACAAAATCCGCGCCGAAATCCGCGCCGCCATTGACGAGGACCGCGCCGAAGCCATCGTTCTGGGCTGCGCGGGGATGACAGATCTGATGTCGCACCTGTCCGAGGAATTCGGCCTGCCGGTGGTCGATGGCGTTGCCTGCGCCGTCACCTTTGCCGAGGCGCTGGTGAAGGCCAAGCTGAAAACCTCAAAGCTGTGTTCCTATGCTTGATAGACACCGCCAACGTAGCGCTTCAGAGAAACAGAACGCTTTGAACGATCAACAATTGCAAGTTCAAAAGCTATAGATCTGGGGTAACGTTCAAGAGTACCGTCACCGTAACTTCGCTGTCTGAGTGCGTTAAGCAAACCGCTAGACTTAACATTGCATAGGTTATCAATGCAGCGGGCTCCCGCGAAGACCAGAGCGCGTTGTCCTCAGCCTCTCCAAAGGAAATTAGCCATGTCACGCTTTAGTGCCGCCCATGGGTTTTCTTGTCTGCTATCGCTCTCGCAGCTACCGTTATGTTCTGGCTATGGAACAAAATGAATTCGGGACCTAAGCCACCTTTTTTTATCAAGATTTTCCCGGTTTTTTAGGCAGGAGCTCAGTGTTGTTCGATCGAACTCTCCCAAGCGTCGATAAAACGAAGTCTTTTTAGTTTATCCAGAAATACCAAAAGGTTGGGTCCAAGTTTGATCGTATTCAGGGATTCACCACCCGTCAGGTTCGACCCTTTGATCGAAGAAAACCCGGTTGCGTCAATAATGTCTGGATGCTTGTCGAGATTGGCCAGAAAATCGATCATCTTGCCCGAGACAGCAGCGTTTTTCGACGTCGCAGGAATGAGTGCCGTTCGCACCATGATCGTCGAGAAATCGGTGAGGCTTACAACCTGAACGTTTTGTTCAAGCGGGCTGGTTTGGGCGTTCGAATAGCTGCCGAGGACGTTGTAGGCGATTGCAAGTTCGCCACTTTCGACTCTCGCGATCATGTCTGAAGAGCAACAGAAAAGGCGCACGTCCAGTTGTCCCATAAGTTCCATCAACTGCCAGAAGCTCTCTGAGCTACGGGAATCCTGGGTGGCAAAAAGATAACCAAGTCCAGATGATCGTATGTCATAAGTGCCAATTTTACCCCGGAAACGTTCTGGGTTTTCTCGTAATATCCGGATCAGATCGGATCGGTTTGACGGGACAGGCAACCCATCCAAGGCCACCTTTGAAATCAACAACACGGCCGGTTCCATTGTGAATGCGAAAATCTGATTTCGCCAACCAGCCCAGTCCGGTAGCCCGGTAATCTGGCTAGAGTCGTACGACTGAGCATAGCCGTCATTGACAAGCTTGGTTTGCAGGTCCATCGCCGACGAAATCACCAGATCGAACCGGCCGCTATCCGTGTAAACGGCGTTAAACACTTCAAGGCTGCTTGCTACGGTATAATGCACTGATATTTCGGGGTTATCATGCTGAAACCCGGTGATGATCGGTGTAAAAATATCCAGGTCTGCAGTTGAAAGTATATGCAACTCTGCACCGTCAAAAACAGCGGGAAAGTGCTTTTCTGCCTCGATGTCAAGAGACTGCGCGGGGCGCGCCAACACGATAAGAACAACAGCTAGGAGGTTGGCAATATGATGGAAACGCATGCGCCCTCTCCTTCCTTGGAATTCTCGATTTCAAGCTGACCCGCATGAGCAACGAGAACATCTGAAACGATTGTTAACCCCAGGCCCGAACCGATTGTACCCTCGGCATTGGATCCCCTGGTGAACCGGTCTGCCAGCCCCTCGATTTCTGCCACTGGGAAACCTGTCCCTTCGTCCTCAACCGATATCCGAATCCAATCTCCGTCGCTTTCCGCTGAAACCGTGACACAGGTATCGTGCGGTGAGTATTTGATTGCATTGTCCAGAACATTGCCCAACGCGCTTTCCAACAGCACAGGATCACCGGCACATATCAGGTTCTCGGCTGGGCCTTGGAAGGAAATACCAATCCCCTTCATCTCAGCCACCGGTAAAAGCCGGTCGAGAACAGCTTCGATCAATGCTGTCACAGGAACTTCCTGGCGCTGCAAATGATCAGTTCGAAACCCGACGGTCGCATGATCGAGAATCTGGCGCGCCGAACGAGAGGTTTCTTCTGCAGCTTCAATGATTTCGCGAATTGCACGTCGGCTTTGCGTGGATTTGGTCGTGCGCAGCGCGATTTCCGCATTTGTTTGCACCAGCGCCATGGGCGTGCGGATGCGGTGCGCAGCTTCTGCAATGAAATCTTCGGACCGGTCAAGCGCCTTACTGAAGCGCACCATCAGGCGATTAAGCGCGGTAACCAGCGGTGCGATCTCGGAAGGTACTTTTTCGTTGACCGGGCGCAAATCCCGGGGGCCACGTCTTTCAACGGCAGTTGAAACGTCTTGCAATGGCCGTATGGCTGATTGTGCGGCGAGCAGCACCAAAACCACAGCAGTCGCAAAGAAGGCGATGCCCACGGCGGTTGCGATCGTGCGAACCCCCGAGGTTACCTCGTTGAACCCCGATCGTGTCTGGGCGACAGACACAACAGCGCCAACGGACCTTTCCAAGGTGCTAAGCGGCCGGATGACACTTGCAATCCGAATTTCCGCGCCCCGATATTGTGTCGACGAAAAGGACGGTTGGCCGACACTTTCCGGCACAAGCTCAACAGGTAGGTCTTCGTACCCGGTTACGGCTTCACCCCCGACATCAATACGATAGAACACACGATCATCGCTTAGCGCGCCAAGCATCGAGAACGCAGAATATGGGATGTCCACCACCAGTTCACCGCTTTCAGATCGGATCGCATCCGCGATTGATGTCGCAGCAGAGGCCAGAACCTGATCCTGGGTAATTTGCGCAGTGTTTTCGCCAATAACCTTGACCGAATAGGCAAATAAAACCGATAGAAGGGCCGCGACGATTGAAAGTTGAAAAACAAGCCGCCTGCGGATGGAATGTGTGGTCAGGATGTTCATTCACAAATGTTTAACCGATAGCCACGCCCGCGCACAGTTTCGATTTCCAGGTTGGACTGTGCCAGCTTTTTGCGCAGCCTGCCGATGTAAACTTCGACGGCATTGTCGGACCCTTCGGACCCGAAGGCAAAAAGCCTGTCCAGCAAAAACGACTTTGATTGTAACCTGCCGGGGGCAGAGAACAGCGCCTCGAAAAGACGAAGTTCCTGATTGCGCAGAGAGGTCGATTTTCCCTCGATGCTCAGCGTACCTTCCAGGGTGTCAAATTCGACATTGCCTAGCGCGGTTTTGTTTGATGCATCACCGCGCTTGCGCCGCAAGACCGCGCGGCAACGCGCCTCCAACTCGGCAAACGCAAATGGCTTGACGATAAAATCATCCGCACCAGCGTCAAGCGTTTCAATTCTGTCGGTCAGTTCCGAGCGAGCCGTGATGACAATGACGGGGCTTTTGTCGGCCCTCGCCCGAAGTGATTTCAGCAAATCCCACCCATGCCCGTCCGGTAACGTCAGATCCAGCAATATCATGTCATATTCGGTAGAGTGCAGCATCGCCTCGGCCGCGCCGATATCGGAAACGGAATCCACCACGTGCCCATCCAGCACCAAGCGTTCCGAGATTGCTCTGGATAGCTTTTCGCTGTCTTCGACCAGCAGGAACCGCATTTCTTTGCTCCAAATTTGTCAGATCAGAACGTCTGCAGGGCCACGCCTGGGTGGATACAAGCAATACTATCGCTGCATTCCATGCGCATGCCCGGGTTCTGTCAACCGTACACAATTGCAGGGTACATTCATCACCTGACAATTACCTGTCGCGTCGGTTCAACTCAATAAATTGACGAAATCAGGGCGCGACAGGAGTTTGTCAGGTTCCACACGTAAGATTAAGGCCTCGCGACTGAAACGCCATAGAATACAGACGTTTCATGATAACAAATGGGAGGAAACCGTGAAGAAAATTCACTTTACCCGGCGCATTGCTTTGGCCGCCGCAGCATCACTGGCGCTTGTGGCGCCCGGATTTGCAGATGATCAAAAGGTTTTGGACAGCATCCATTTCCTCATTCCCGGCGGCGCAGGCGGCGGATGGGACGGAACCGCCCGCGGCACTGGCGAAGCACTGACCAAATCCGGCCTCGTTGGTACGGCTTCCTATGAAAACATGTCAGGCGGCGGTGGCGGGAAGGCCATTGGGTTCCTGATTGAAAACGCCGACAGCAACCACGGAACACTCATGGTCAATTCGACACCGATCGTGATCCGGTCGCTGACAGGTGTGTTTCCGCATAACTTTCGCGACCTGACTTTGGTTTCGGGAACGATCGGGGACTATGCGGCGCTTGTTGTCGGTAAAGACAGCCCGATCAACTCGATGGACGATTTGCTTGCCGCCTACGACGCTGATCCATCCAGCACCGCCATCGGTGGTGGCTCCGTACCTGGGGGCATGGATCATCTTGTTGCGGCCATGGTCATGGAAGCGGCTGGCAAGGATGCACTTGGCGTCAAGTACATTCCCTATGACGCAGGCGGAAAGGCCATGGCGGCCCTTTTATCCGGGGAGATTGCGGCGCTTTCAACCGGCTTTTCCGAAGCGGTCGATCTTGCAAATGCAGGCGAAGTCAAAATCATCGGTGTGACATCGGATGAGCGCGTCCCTGCGGCACCAGACGCAATGACCATGAAAGAGCAGGGGATCGATACGACCTTTGTCAACTGGCGTGGATTCTTCGGGGCACCCGGGCTGCCAGCAGAACAGCTGGCCGAATATCAGGACGCGATCGCAAAAATGTACGACACACCTGAATGGGAAGAAGTACGTGCGCGCAACGGATGGGTGAACATCCACAATTCGGGCGATGACTTCCAGTCATTCCTGGAAGCTCAGGAACAGGCCATCGGCGACCTGATGAAAAAGCTGGGCTTTCTCTAAGATCGGTCAAATGTGAACTTGGCAAAGCGGCCCCCCCGCTTTGCCGCTTCTTTCTGGGAGGAAACGATGGCGCTGGATCGCTGGATCGCTTTGTTATTGCTCGGGGTTTGCCTGGTTTATGGGTATACAGCCTGGTTCACAATGGATGCTCAGCTTGCTCCTTTCATGCAGCGAAACCCAATCTGGCCCAGCACATTTCCAAAAGTGCTGTCGATTTTGGGCGTCGTAGCATCAACCGTAATTCTGTTGGGTTTGGAAAGCAGCGAGCAAAAGGTCGGTGACATCGATTACCGCCGTCTGGGTGATTATCACCTTGGGCAAGCCCTGCTTCTGCTGGGGTTGATGATAGTCTACGCACTTTCGTTGCGCCCCGTCGGATTTCTTGTCGCGACATCAGGATTCCTGATCTTGGGGTCATATATTTTGGGCGAACGTAAGTGGCATATCATGGTGCCGATAGCCGCCGTCGCGGCGGTTTTCGTCTGGTATCTTGTGCAGCAGGTTCTTGGCATCTATATGCGCCCGCTCCCCGGATTTGTTGGAGGCTGATATGTTAGAGGGACTATTAACCGGCCTGCAAACGGCACTTTCAGTGCAAAACCTGCTGATGGTCATCGGCGGGTGTCTGATTGGGACATTCATCGGCATGTTGCCGGGTCTTGGCCCAATGTCGATTATCGCGATCATGATCCCGGTGGCCATATCCATCGGCGATCCGTCAGCCGCACTGATATTGCTTGCCGGTGTTTACTATGGCGCGATCTTTGGCGGTTCCACCTCGTCGATCCTGCTGAATGCACCGGGGGTTGCGGGTACAGTCGCCAGTAGCTTTGATGGGTATCCGATGGCCCGAAAAGGCAAGGCGGGCAAGGCGTTGACGATTGCAGCGATCTCCAGCTTTGCCGGTGGCTCTATCGGGGCACTTTTGCTGCTGGTATTTGCACCGGCCTTGTCCTCGGTTGCGCTGCTGTTTCATTCCGCCGAATACTTTGCCTTGATGGTTGTCGGCCTATCGGCGATTGCCGCATTTGCCGGAACCGGTCAGGTGGCCAAGGCGCTGATGATGACATTGTTGGGCCTTATCATGGCGACGGTTGGCGAAGGGGCCCTGTTCAATCTGCCGCGCTTTACCATGGGGATTATGGATCTGCAGTCAGGTTTTGGTTTCATTACCCTGGCGATGGCGATGTTCGCATTACCTGAGGCGCTGTTTTTGGTGCTGAAGCCAAAAGAGCTTGGGGGAAGTGGCGACAGTGAGATCAAGGATTTGCGGATAAGCCGGTCAGAGGCGAAATCCATCGCACCCGTTATCGGACGTCAATCAATTCAGGGTTTCTTTATCGGCGTTCTACCCGGTGCTGGTGCAACCATCGCCAGCTTTCTGGGGTATGCGGTTGAACGAAACATCGCGACCAAGGAAGAACAGGAAGAGTTCGGCAAAGGCTCGATCAAGGGTCTGGCAGCGCCGGAAACGGCAAATAACGCGGCCTGTACCGGATCGTTTGTGCCTCTGTTGACCCTTGGCATTCCCGGCAGCGGCACGACAGCAATTTTGCTTGGCGCTCTGCTCGCTCTCAACGTTACACCCGGGCCACGCCTGATGATCGACGAACCGCAAATCTTTTGGGCGGTGATCATGTCGATGTTCATCGGCAATCTGGTTCTGTTGATCCTGAACCTGCCGTTAATCCCCTACATCGCCAAGGTTCTTTCGGTGCCGCGAAATTACCTGATCCCATTCATTCTGTTCTTTACCTTGATGGGTGCCTACATCGGCCAGAACAACGCCACCGAACTGTTGCTGCTGGTGGTGTTCGGTATCTGCGCAACAGCGCTGAAGTTTGCGGACTATCCGTTGGCACCGTTACTTATCGGCTTCATTCTGGGCGGCATGCTAGAGGACAACTTCTCACGCTCCATGCAGCTCTATGATGGAATAGCCTTTATCTGGGAACGCCCGATGACACTGGGACTGCTGGTAATCGCTGCGATCCTTGTCATCTTGCCAAGCTACCGCGCCCGCCGGGCAAGGGCGCGGGCAGAAGGCGTCGCAGACGGAGATTAAGTAATTCTTGGCTCGTCATGAGCAGCCCCATTTGAATGATCCAAATTGAAAGTTAGCGCATAGTGGCAACGGGCGGGTTCCAGAAATGGCAAACCCGTCCTGGTAAACTTGATCAGTGCCGCCAGCCTCCAGACCGCAATGCTGATGTGGGCCACAGTTCTCGGTGTTTACCTGCGAAACTCCGCCCGTTAGGTTTGAGCACTGGCTGCTTTCGCGTTGAATCGTTAACAGGATCCTGAATGCCCATTGATCTCTCCGTTGCGCATAGGCTTGCCGCTCCTCCGCGCGTCAAGCGTCGTACGTTGCGCGTTATCGGTACGGACGTCACCCTTTTGGAAGGTGTCCGGCAAGCGGCCATCGCAGACCTTCAGTTCGACATCGAATATGAATCTCTCGACTTTCTAACATGTCAGCGCCGGGCGGCGATGAACCCCGAGCATTATGACATTTACGAGCAGTGTTTTCATAACCTTGATATCGTCTGGTATTGGGGCGCACTTCAGCCCATTGATACGCAGCGTATCGCGGAATGGGACAATATCGGTGACCTGTCGAAACTTGGCGGTGTCAGTAAATATATGCGGCAGGGTTATGGCGACGCGCCGGTTCGCAAACTCTATGTGCAACCCGATGGTGTTTTGGGGCAGCAACCCATGCAGTTCATCTCGATGTTGCCCACCGCGCATAATGTGGATTCCTTTGGCTTTGATCGCCGGGTCTTTGGTGACGAAGGGCCAGAGGGCGCAAGCTGGGCCTGGCTTTTGGACAGGCGGGCCAAAGGACGTATTGCCATTGTGGATGAGCCTGCGATTGGGTTGTTCGATGCCGCCTTGTCGGCCGAGGCCAACGGCGATCTCAGTTTTTCCGATATAGGCAACATGACGGTCGATGAGATCGATAGCCTTATGGCGCTGCTGGAAACGCTCAGACAGCGGGGGTTCTTTTGTGACAGTTGGAAATCCGCACAAGATGCCGAGGCCCTACTGCACGCTGACAAAGTGTCCGCCCAAAGCATGTGGTCGCCCTCATACGGAAATCTGGGGCCGATGCAGGATCACTTTGTTGAAAGCGTACCGCGCGAAGGTTACCGCGCCTGGCATGGCGGGGCCTCGTTGGCCAGACATCTGACCGGGACCAAGCTGGGCATGGCCTATGAGTACCTCAATTGGTGGCTGACCGGGAAAGCCGGGGCGATCATGGCCCGGCAGGGCTATTACATGACGGTTCAGGAAAAGACCCGCCAGTATCTGAGCGAGAACGAGTGGGACTATTGGTATGACGGTCAGGTCGCCCGGTCGGACCTTGTTGGGACAGAAGGCCAGACAGTTGTTCGTAAGGGGCACCGACGTCCGGGAGGGGCCTACCATGAACGGGTAAGTCGGATTGCGCTTTGGAACACCGTGATGGATGAATACAATTACGCCGCCCGGTCGTGGAACCGATTTATTGCTGCCGTACGCGAGAACCGGTCATGAGCAAATCTGAGATAAAGCGGGGTCAGGAACCTCTGTATGAGGTGATCAGCGACATTCTGAAACGCAATATCCTGTCTGGTCGCCTGCCGGTGGGTCTGGTTCTGATCGAAGGCCCGATAGCAAACCTCATGAAGACAAGCCGCGCACCGGTTCAGGTGGCTTTGCGAAAACTGCACGAAGAAGAGTTAATTCATCGCTTCCGCGGTCGAGGCTATCTAGTGGGCGATGCCTCGGCAGACGCCGAGCCGATCCGGCAGCCGATTGATGAGTTTCAGCTTGAAATCCCCGACCAATCCAAATCAGCCCTTGCCGTACGCGGCACATGGTTGCGCGTCTACGATCAGGTCGAAGCGGATGTTGCGGCCTGCCAGGTGTTCGGCGAATTTCGCCTGGTCGAAACCGAACTGGCTGATTTTCTGGGCGTCAGCCGAACGGTCGCACGCGATGTTCTGAGCCGCCTGAACGAAAGGGGGCTGATCCGCAAGGGCGCATCTTCGCACTGGCTGGCCGGCCCGTTGACGGCACGTGTTCTGCGCGAAAAATATCAGCTGCGCGCTATCGTCGAACCCGCCGCACTGCTGTTGGCCGCCGATCACATTGAACCCGCAGAAATCACGAAAGTGCGCGAAGAAATCCGACATGGGCTGACCCGCGAAACCGACGCCTATGAGGCGGCATTCCAAAAACACTGCCTGGAACGCGCACCAAATGCCGCACTGGTCGAGATGATCCGCAACAACCGCCTGCTTCTTTCGTCAGTCAACGAAGCATTGAACCGCCTGGGTCTGCCGCCGGACCGGGTTGCTTTGGATCAGTATCAGATCCTGTTTGATCTGATTGGTTCACGTCAGATCAACGCAGCAGCAGAATACCTCAAGGAACATTTACGGCTTCTTGCGGACAAGAATTTGGCACGTCTGAAGATCGTCGCGCTGGTGCCAGAGGCAGAGGCGATTCCGCGCTACCTCTCTCCCTTATAAATGCATTAAGAACACATTAATCATTTTTAATCTTTAAAAAATTGAACGGAATTTATAATTCTGAGTAGTTTTGTTGATTTTTGACGTATTTATTAAAGAAAGATGGTTGTTGACCGCCATCTAAATCCAACTTTTCATACGATATACGTTTTTACAAGGCCGCACCCAGTGCGCCACAACATCCTTGTGAAAGCGTCTGCCGGGGCGTTCACGACGCATCCAGTTGTTTGAATATCGAGTGGGGACTTGAATGGCCAAGAATGAATCCATTTTCAGGCTAGAAAACATCACACGCCGCTTCGGCGCATTGACTGCGCTGGACAATATCTCGTTCGATGCACCGCGGAACGAATACATCTCTTTGCTTGGACCGTCAGGTTCAGGAAAGACCTCACTTTTGCGGGTCGTAGCCGGATTTGAAAAGCCTGATACCGGTCGGATCCACTTTATGGGCCGCGACATCACGGACTTGCCGGCACACAAACGCGGCATCGGTTTCGTGTTTCAGAATTTTGCGCTTTTTCCACATCTGACGGTGTTTGAAAACATCGCGTTCGGCCTGCGCAACGGAACAGATGACGTCACCGATGCAGAGATCAACAGCCGGGCCCAGGACATGGTTGAACTGGTTGGCCTTGAGGGGCTTGAAGATCGCGTCCCCGATCAGATTTCAGGGGGTCAGAAGCAGCGTGTCGCCCTGGCCCGAACGCTGATCATGCAACCCAAGTTGGTTCTATTAGACGAACCCCTGGGTGCGTTGGATGCTAATCTGCGCGGGCGGATGCAGACCGAGCTGCGCCAGATTCGCGAACGCCTCGACGTTACATTCCTGCATGTCACCGGCAGCGAGACCGAATCCCTGGCCATGGGCGATACCGTTGCCGTGCTGGACCGCGGGCGGATCATTCAGTCGGGCACGCCGGAACAAATCCATGACACCCCGTCCAGCCCGGATGTGGCCCTGTTTCTGAACCGGTTCAACCTGTTTGACGGAAGGCTGTCCGCACAGTCCTTTCAGGGCCCGTTTGGCACCGTGCCGGTAAGTTACGTGTGCCAAAACCCGAAAGATGTCTACGCCGTTCGATATGACCGCACCAAGGCGTTCAGAAAAGGCGATGCCCTGCCCGGCCCGGCCCTGCCAGCCAGATTTCTTGCCAGCGAATATCTTGGATCATCCATCATCTCATTTTTTGAAACCGCCGACCACAAACAGGTCGAAGTGGATCACCATCTGAGTTTCGGCGACCCCGATGATTACAACGTCGGAGAAGAATACATCCTGTCCTGGGATCCCCGTCACGCCATCGTCTTTGGATCGGAGGTTGCGGCATGAGTACCGGAAGCCCTTCGACCCAACGAAACACGTTCACCGGCTGGCTCTTGGCGCCCGGAGTGTTCTGGATGATCCTGTTTCTGGTCGCACCGATCATGATGATCGTCTACGTCTCCTTCTGGACGCAGACGACCTTTGCCATCAACTCGACCCTGACGCTGGACAGTTGGAAGAACTTCTTTAGCTCCGAGGCGTATGTGGGCGCTTTGTGGACCACGCTTCGATTGTGGCTGATCGTTCTCGCGCTGACCTTCATCATCGGCTATCCGGCAGCGCTGTTCGTCGGGCTTTTGGTCAAAAGCAAGACCGTCTCGACCATTCTGCTTGTGCTGTGTGTGATCCCGTTCTGGACGTCCTTCCTGATCCGCGTTCTGGCCTGGCGGCCGATGCTGGGCAAGGAAGGGGCGATCAACATCATCCTGCAAAAGCTGGGCCTGATCGACAGCCCGATCGAGGTTCTTTTGTTCTCGGAACTTTCGGTGATCATCGGCATGACACAAATCTATGTCGTGTTCATGGTCGGTCCCATCGCCTTTATGCTGGGCCGGATCGACCGAAACATAATCGAAGCAGCGCGCGACCTTGGCGCAGGTTTTGGCCGGATTTTCTGGAAGATCATCTTTCCGCTCAGCCTGCCGGGCGTAGTCGTGGGGGCCATTTTCGTCAGCGTGATGGTTCTGGGTGAGTTCGCGACATCCGGGGCGCTTTCGGGGCGCAAGGTAAATCTGCTGGGCAACATCATCGTTACCCAGGTCGGGTCGCTCAAATGGGCAATGGCCTCGGTCGTGGGCGTGATCCTCACCATACTTCTTGGCATCGTCGTCGCCGGTTTCCTGCGCATCGTCGACCTGAAAAACGAGCTGTGATCATGGAATCCAAAACTCTCAAACCCATCCTCGCAGTCTACGTCGCAGCGTTCATCCTGTTTCTGTATGGCCCGTTCATCGTGTTGGGCATCCTGTCCTTTCAGCAAGGACCCGAAGGCGGGCCACAATTCCCGATCATCGAATGGTCAACCTACTGGTACAAGCATCTTTTCGGCCTGACACCGCCATCGCGCATCGCGCCCTTACCGGTGGGAGAGGCCCTGCTGCGGTCGCTGACATTGGCTTTCATGACAATGGTCACGGCCACAGTGCTGGGCGTGATGGCAGCGCAGGCATTCCGTCGCCGATTCCGCGGGGCAGGCATCGTCTTCTATCTGATCGTTCTGGGCATGATGGTGCCGGGTGTCCTGACCGGGCTTGGTACATCCTTGCTGGCCAACAATGTCGTCGGCATTGAGCGCCACTGGTGGACCACCGCCTTTGTAACGCATGTCGTCTACACCTTTCCCTTTGCGTTCCTGGTAATGCTGGCAATCCTCAACCGGTTCGACGGCTCGGTCGAAGAAGCAGCCTGGTCCTTGGGTGTTTCACCGGCCCGGACATTCCGCAAAGTGACCTTCCCTCTGATCTTTCCGGGTGTTTTGTCTGCAATGCTGTTCGCCTTTACACTCAGCTTTGACGAATTCCCGCGAACGCTGTTTGCATCGGGCCGGGATCAGACGTTGCCGCTGGCGATTTACGGCACTTTCTCGGTCGAAATTCACCCCAATATCTTTGCCTTCGGCGTGATGACGACGCTGTTCTCATTCGCGCTGCTGACCGTCTACGGCATCCTGATGGGCCTGAGCGTGCGCAGAGCCAAAAAGATCGCCATGCAGGAAGACATCTCATGAGCATCGCGATCATCACAGGCGCCGGTTCCGGCATTGGTCAGGCAATCGCCGAAAATCTGGCGGCCAGCGGGTTTAAGGTTCTGGTCAATGATTTTGACGCCGACGCCGCCGCGAAAACAACCGCCCGGATCGGAGCAAATGCCGCCGCGCATCATGGTGATGTCTCGAACCCGGCGGATGTGGCGCAGATGATCGAACACTGCGCACGGGAATTTGGGGCCCCGACACATTTAGTGAACAATGCCGGTCACGTGCATCAGGCGGCGTTCACCGAGCTAACGGTTGATGAGTTCGACCGCATGATCGCGGTGCATCTGCGCGGCACGTTCCTTTGCACTAAGGCAGTTCTGCCGGGCATGTTGAACGCCGGTAAAGGCTGTGTGGTGAATGTCGCCTCGCAGCTGGGGCAAATCGGTGGCGTCGAGTTGGCGCATTATTCTGCCGCAAAGGCGGGCATCATCGGCATGACCAAGGCACTGTCACGCGAAGTGTCCGCCAAGGGCGTGCGCGTCAACGCCGTGGCACCCGGGCCGATCAACACGCCGTTGGTCCGGGCCCTGTCACCCGACTGGCAGGCGGCGAAGGCCGCTGAACTTCCACTGGGTCATTTTGGGGAACCCGAGGATGTGGCCGACACAGTCGCATTTCTGTGTTCGGATGCCGCGCGCCTTTACGTGGGACAGACCCTTTGCCCGAACTCAGGAGACGTGATGCTATGAGCGATATCGTGTTCATCACCGGGGGCAGCATCGGCATCGGCCGCGCCTGTGCGATCGCATTCGCGGCCCGAGGCGACACCGTCATCGTCACGGATGTGATGGAGGCTGAAGGACGCGCTGTTGTCGCCGAGATCGAAGATGCCGGAGGCCGGGCCGAGTTTCACAAATTGGACGTTCGATGCACGGACCAAGCCAACGCCGTGATTGCCGATGTCGAAACGCGCCATGGGGCCATCGACACAATCGTCGCCAACGCGGGTATCGCGCACCGGGTGCCGCTGGACCAGCTGACCGATGAGAAATGGGACCACACCTTCGACATTGACCTCAAGGGAATGTTCCGCGCGATCCGCCCGGCCCTTGCCGGGATGAAGGCGCGCGGCACAGGCAGCATCGTCTGCCTGTCGTCCATCATGGGTGTCGCCTATGGCTGGGACGAACACGTTCACTATTCAGCCGCCAAAGCGGGGGTCGTCGGGCTTGTGCGCGGGCTGGCCGTGGAACTAGCGCGAAGCGGGGTGCGTGTGAACGGTGTGGCACCCGGCTACATCCGCACTGCTCAACTGCTTTCCGAAGAACACTCGCTGGGGCCCAAAGGGGCTGAAACAGCGGGCGAAAACATTCCGATGGGCCGGATAGGAGAACCTGACGACATCGCCGATGTTGTTGTTTTCCTTGCCTCAAACGGGGCGCGATACCTCACCGGACAAGTGATTGCTGTAGATGGTGGCCTGTTGGTCGGACGGTACTGAATACAGCGGGGCCTGCCACCCCAAAACCAAGAAAAAGACACTCGACCTCAACAAGGAGTAAACAGAAATGAGTACGTATTCACGACGGAAATTCCTTCAGACAACCGCAGGCAGTGCAGCACTTGCTGCTGGTGGTATGCCGTTTTTGGGGGCACAACAGGCCTTTGCAGCGGACCTGGCCAACCAGGAATTGCGCACTGTCGGCCTGTCCGTGACGGTACAGGAACGCATCCTCAACGATTTCCAGCAAAGTTCGGGCGTTGGGGCCGTGAATGGCAAGGCGGATATCTTCCCCAACACTCAAACCGAAATCCTGTCTGGCACTGACGCATATGACTGCTGGGAAATCATCGGCGAACGTCTGGCCGCGATGGTTGCCACCGACAAGCTGGCGCCTGTGGCGGCAGCCGATCTGAAAAACTGGTCTGGCATCCGCGATACGTTTACCACGGCGTCGGATCGCTGGGATCGCAACCGTCAGATCGTCGGGCAGATCTGGGAAGACGAAAGCCAGACGCGCCTGAACATGGTGCCGACAGTCTATAACTATGACTCGATTGGCTATCGCCCGGACCTTGTCGATGCCGAGGAAGCCTCGACCTGGGCGGCGCTGTTCGATCCCAAATTCAAGGGCAAAACCGGTTTGAACGTCGATCCGCTGATCGCCTTTGGTCAGGCAATTCTGGCGATGAACGCTTTGGGTCTGCTGGAGGTTGAGAATCCCGGAAACCCGGATGCCGCATCAATCGAGGAAGCGTCTAAATTCCTGATCTCGAAGAAGAAAGACGGCCAGTTCCGCGCCCTTTGGGGTGACTTTGGCGAGCTTGTGAACCTTCTGGCCTCGGGCGAAATGGTCATCGCGGATGCCTGGCAACCGGCTGTGATGGCGGTCAAGGCACAGGGCGTTGAATGTTCCTATGCCACAATGAAGGAAGGTTATCGCGGTTGGTCCATCGGTGTATCGCCGCTCAAGACCTCGAACAATCTGGAAGCTGTCACTGCCTATGCCGATTACTGGCTGTCCGGCCCGCCAGCAATCGCGGTGTCCGAGCAGGGGTACTACTCGCCCACCGTGAACGTCAAAGAGGTCATGGACCCGGATAAATACGCCTTCTGGTATGAAGGCCAACCTTGGGTTGGCGCAACGGAACGCGGGATCAAGGAAGGCGATTTGCGTGATGGCGGATCACTGGAAACTCGCGCTGCCAATGTTGCCTACTGGCACCAGTGGCCGGATGAGTACGACTTGCTGATCCGCAAATGGGACGAGTTCCTGTCGGCCTGATCCCGTAGTGGTTCAGCCGGACCCGTTCGGCTGAACCACATCCCTGATCTTCAAAAACTCACATCAAAAGGATGCGACGTCCTTGGCCTACGATCTGCAACTCAAAAATGTCGGAAAAGTCTATGACAACGGCACACCAGCCGTCATCGACTTTGATCTGAACGTTGAAAAAGGTGAGTTCATCGCCTTTCTGGGCCCGTCCGGATGCGGAAAATCGACAACATTGCGCATGATCTCGGGGTTTGAGACGATCACAACCGGCGACTTGTTGATCCGGGGTCAACGGGTCAATGACCAGCCACCCGAAAAGCGCCCGACCTCGATGATCTTCCAGAACTACGCCCTGTTTCCGCATATGAATGTGCGTCAGAATGTGCGGTTCGGATTGGAGGTCAAAGGCCTGCCCAAGGCCGAAGCTGACCAGAAAGTGGACGGCATCCTGGACAAGCTGGGTCTTCTGGACATCTCAGAGATGCCCACAAACCGTTTGTCCGGCGGCCAACGTCAACGTATCGCATTGGCCCGTTCGCTGGTCGTCGAACCGGATATCCTGTTGCTGGATGAACCGCTTGGCGCGTTGGACGCAAACCTGCGCAAAAGCATCCAGAACGAGCTGAAATTGCTACAGCGCGATCTGGGCATCACCTTTGTTTTCGTCACTCATGCCCAGTCAGAGGCGTTGGCGCTGTCGGACCGCATTATCGTGATGAATGCCGGGCGGATCGAACAGATCAGCCCCCCGCATGAGCTTTATACCAGGCCCACCAACGAATTTGTTGCCCGCTTCATCGGATCGAACACCATTATTCCCGGCACGGTCAAAGCGACCCAGAAAAACACCGTCACTCTGGACACTCCGTTCGGCGCGATCTCGGGGACAAACCGGATCAATGCCGCCCATTCTCAGGGCGAAATGATGAGCATCGTGCTGCCCGCCGAAGCTGTGGAACTGATCCCCGGAGAGACTGACCTGGGTCAGCTGCGGGAAACATTCGGGCCGAACACCATTCCCTGCACGATAGAACGGCTGCAAGTGATCGGTCACATCATGCAAATGCTGGTGAGGCTCGAAAATGGCGAGACGATCAATATCGAAGGACACGTCGATAAATACCGGGGTCGATTGACCGTTGGTGCCTCTGCTTATGTTGCCTGGCAGTCCGCCGGGGCAACGATAATTGCGCAGTAAGGGCGGGTTGAGATGTCCTTGCAAACCGTCACCCAACTCGCCACTGATCTCAAGGCCGGACGCACCGATCCAGTTGAATTGGTCGAGGCCGTATTCGAACGGATTGAGCGGCACAATGACCCTGCGCTGTTTATTGATGTTCTTAAAAAACGCGCTCAGGCTGAGGCCCGCGCCGCTCACCTGCGGTGGCGCACAGGCACACCTGCAAGCCCGATCGACGGTGTGCCAATCGCATGGAAAGATCTGTTCGATTTGAAAGACCGCGTGACCACGGCCGGTTCGATTGTCCTGAAATCTGACCCGCCCGCCGGGGCTGACGCACCCATCGTGGCCCGCGCGGCGCAGGCCGGGATGACGTCGGTCGGCACCGTCAACATGACAGAGTTTGCCTATTCCGGAATTGGCCTGAATCCACATTACGGAACACCCCGCAACATCCATGCTGCCCCGGATGCACCGCGCAGTCCGGGCGGGTCGTCCTCGGGTTCCGGGGCCGTTGTTGCAGCCGGCATCGTGCCGGCGTCCATGGGGTCCGACACGGGCGGTTCGGTTCGTATCCCGGCCTCGTTCAATGGTGTGGTCGGGTATAAGACATCCATGGGGCGCTACCCGATGCAGGGTGTGTTTCCCCTGGCGCAGTCGCTCGACACAATCGGGCCACTGGCGCACACCGTTGCCGATTGCGTTCTGGTCGATGCAGTGCTGCGCGGGCGACAGCACCCCGATATTGAACCAGAGGATATCAGCGGTCTTTCCTTCGTGATCCCCGATCAGGTGATGTTCGATGACGCCGATGCCGACGTGGTGGCCAATTTCTATGCCACCGCCGCACGGTTAGAGGGTGCAGGCGCGCGCATATCCCGCATTTCCTTGCCTCAGCTTCAGGAAATCCTTGATCTGATGGCGAAACACGGGTTCCTTGCCGGGGCTGAAGCCTTGGCTATTCACCGTGACCGCGTGGATGGCCCGCAAGCCGAACACATGGATGCGCGGGTGGTGCGCCGCGTGTTACAGGCCAGCGCCATGACTGCGGTTGATCTGGTGATCCTGCAGCAAGCCCGAACGCGGTTGATGGCAGAAACCACTGCGCTGATCGGTGACAACGTGCTGTTGTGCCCGACCACAGCCACAACCGCGATGGAGATCGCCCCGCTCGAGGCCGATCAGGATGAGTTCTTCCGACATAACGGCCTGACCCTTCGCAACACATCATTGGGAAATTTTCTGGATTGGGCGGGCGTATCGATCCCCAACGGGACAGATCGAAATGGCCTGCCAACCGGGTTCCTGTTGTCCACACCGCATGGGCGAGACGAGGCCGTGTTGGCAGCGGCATTGGCGACCGAAGACATCATACGCGGCTGACATCCAATTCACTCAGCGACTTTGAATGCACAGAGGAGAAATATCATGACAAAGAAAATTCTATGCGCCTTTGGGACGGATATCGACTCCGTCGCGGGCCAGATTGGCTCTTACGGCGGTGGAGACTCTCCGAACGATATTCAACGAGGTATTTTTGCGACCGAGGTCGGCATCCCCCGCCTGTTGCGATTGTTCAAGAAATACGACATGCGCACGTCTTTCTTCATTCCTGGCCATTCGCTGGAGACCTTTCCCAAGGAAATGGACATGATCGTTGAAGCGGGCCACGAGATCGGCGCGCATGGCTATATGCACGAAAACCCTGTGGCGATGACACCGACGCAGGAAGAGGATGTTCTGGTCAAATCCATCGAACTGATCAAAGGTCTGACCGGCGAAGCGCCCAAGGGTTATGTCGCGCCCTGGTGGGAAATGTCCAATGTCACGGCCGCTTTGCTTGGCAAATACGGGTTCTCATACGACCACAGCCAAAGTTACCGTGACTTCCAGCCGTTCTATGCCCGTGTTGGCGACGAATGGAATGTCATCGACTACTCCAAGACGGCGGGCGAATGGATGCATCCCCTCAAACACGGGAAAGAGATCGACCTCGTCGATATTGGTGCCAATTGGTACGTGGATGATCTGCCGCCGATGATGTTCATCAAGAACGCGCCCAACAGCCATGGCTTTGTAAGTCCGCGCGATATTGAAGAACTTTGGAAAGATCAGTTCGACTGGGTCTATCGCGAAATGGAATACGGGGTGTTCCCGATCACCATTCACCCCGATGTTGCAGGGCGCCCGCAGGTACTGCTGATGCTGGAACGACTGATCGAATACATCAACGGTCACTCGGGCGTCGAATGGGTGGATTTCAACACTATCGCCGACGATTTCCGCGCGCGCTTCCCGTTCGATGGCGACGCCCGCCCCGAGGTCATCTGATCCGACCATCGGCCAGAGGGACCACCCCTCTGGCCCATTCCCAAGGAGAACGCGCGATGTGCAGTGCCTGTGGCTTCCCCACCAAACCGGGACATTGGACAGATGCCGGGGCAGATGCCGCCGGTGACAAATTGCAACTGAAATTTCGCCGCGCCAAAATCCTGAACAAAATCCTCAGCGGGTATGGCCTTGCGGTCCATGATGACGGCCTAACGCCCGGGCTCCAACTGCGATCCTTCACTGGGCGCACCGTGATTGTCCCCGATCTGGAGGCGGTGTGGTCAGAAGCAGAGGCGCAGACCGGGACGGCGCTTGATCCGCTGGATGCGCGATTCTTACGTGCCGCTGCTTAAATGGCAGGTCGAGAAACACGCACAGACAATCGGCTGCGACTAACCATATTGGGGGGTTATCTGGGATCGGGCAAAACAACCTGGCTGCGTCATCAGTTGTTTCATAGACGCTATGGTCGGGCCCATATTCTGGTCAATGAGGCCGCAGAGACACCTGTAGACGACACCTTGTTGCAGCAACACGCTGACGGATTGACCCTTCTGGCGGGGGGGTGTGCATGCTGCGTTGGGCGCGATGAACTACTTAGGTCGCTGCGACGCCTGTGCGATCACCGAAGTCAGCAGGCATCGCACACACCGCGTCTTGAAAGGATCATATTAGAGACCAGCGGCCTGGCCGATCCCGGTTCAATCGCTGAGGCCATTCAGGCGGACCCGATGCTGGTGCATCATATTTTGCTGGATGACATTATTGTACTGGCCGATGCGGCCAACATTATCCATCAACTTGGAACCGAGCAACTGGGACGCGCCCAGATTGAGGCCGCCGACAGGATCATACTGACCAAAGCCGATCTGCAATCCCACTCCATGCTCAGTACCGTCTACGCCACACTGTCACAACTCAATCCTGGTGCCTCTGTATCGGCGGCGATCAAAGGTGAGGAAATTGATCCTGCGTTTGACCCCAATGCCCCTCCGGTCCCTCTTCCGGCGTTGGGAGAATTGTCTGGTTTACCGGCCATTGAACCCACGCGCCTGAAAATTGACAACTCTGTCGACTGGGCCGCGTTCTCCGTCTGGCTGTCTGCTCTGCTACATGCCCGCGGGCACGATATCGTTCGGGTCAAAGGCGTGTTCGACACGCCCGCAGGGCTCTTGCTGCTGCAGGGCGTGCGCAATTCAGTACAGGCGCCAGAAATATTGCCCCCATCCTCGACCCAGCGCGCCAATGAAATTGTATTCATTGGCCGGAATTTCGCGAAGGAAGACCTTGGAAAGTCGCTCAGGTATTTTTCACTGAGCGACGGCTAAGGGCGCTCAGGACATTCTGGCTAACCCAGATGGGCGCGAACATCCCGTAGCATATTTTTCCGTGCGTGACGTGCCTCCAATGCCTGATCCATGTCGACCTGCCTGAACTTCACAGGTGTATGCGGTTGCAACTGCCCGATCAGGTCCATGTCCGCTGAGATGATCGCGCCCAGCGTAAAATACCCGCCGCCAGACACGGCATCGCGATGCAGCACAATCGGTTCCAGCCCGCCGGGCACCTGGATCGAGCCGTAGGAGTAGCACCCGTCAACAATATTGGATGGATCGGCACCCGCGCCAAAAGGCTGTGTGCGGTCGACAAATTCCAATGGCTTGCCACCTTTGAAACGATAACCCATGCGATCCGCCTCAGGCGCGACGGACCAGTCATCCGCAAAGAAACCTGCCTGCGCCTCTTTGGTCAGGCGGTGCCAGTACAGGCCCGGCAAAACGCGCAGCTCGGCAGGGGTGCCGATGCCACGGCGTAAACTTTCAGGCACGCTGAAGCCTGGCTCGATCGCGTCGGCTTCACCAATCGGTACCATATCCCCGGCTTGCACGGCGCGCCCATCGATACCGCCCAACGCACCGATCGGATAGGTGGACCGGCTGCCAAGCGCGGGCGGCGTATCAATGCCGCCGCTGACAGCGATATAGGCGCGCGCGCCGGACTTGAGAAAATCAAACCCAAGTTTCTGGCCCTTTTTGACGGGAAACGCGGTCCATGTCGGTTGCGGTTCGCCATCGACCTTCGGCGGCAACTCGGCGCCGGTGACGGCCACCAGCGCATCACGACCAAACTCGATCTCGGGGCCCATGAAAACAACTTCGAGCCCGGCGGCACCTTCGGGGTTGCCCACCAGCATGTTGGCGCATCGCAGTGCAAACCGATCCATGGCACCGCCAATCGGAATGCCCAAATGGAAAAACCCCGGGCGTCCCAGATCCTGAATAGATGTCGATAAGCCGGGAGAGAGTATCTTAAGCGTCATTGAGAGCCTCCATCAGCTTGGCGTTGGTTCCGGCCATGTCGGCATTGAATGCATCAAGATCGAAATCGACCTCGGCAATGCGTGGCGCATATGTGCCCGCTTCGACTTCGGCCAAGATGCGGTCGTATTCTGCCCGGTCGATCGGTTTCCATTTGACGATGTCACCGGGTTTGAAAAAGACCATGAAGTCGCGCAAATAACTGACCTTCTGCGTGGGATCGAAGATGGTCATCGGCGTGATACCGAACATCTGGTACCCCCCTGCCCCCCTGACCGAATAGATGCACGAAAAGCAGCCGCCATATCCGACGGTCTGCTTGGGCGTATCGGTTCGGGGTCGCAGGTATTTCGGCACCTGCAACTGCTTGTCCCGTTCGACCAGTTGATACAGAAAGGGCAATCCCGCAACAAAGCCAACCATTGAAACAAACCACGGCTGGGCATGGTGGGCTTCGATGAACGCATCGACGCTGTCAAACCCGTTGATCCGCGCGGCATAGTCCAGATCGGTTCCGTTCGGATCCTGATGGCGCTCACGAAACCGCATCACCGTTTCATGTGTCCAAGGGTCCTGATAAAAAACAGGGATTTCGATTATGCGGGTCTTCAGGCGCTTGTCGGCGTCTTCTGCCTTGTGTTCCAGGTTTTTTATCTGCTCCATCATCTGGGCCGGGCTGATCACATCGGGATCGTATTTCACCTGAAACGACGCATTGGCAGGGCAGATTTCGGTCACCCCATCGATCTTCGCGTCCCGCACGGCGTTGCTCATCGACAGGGATTTGAAGAAGGCATCCAGCGACATCTCATCATCCATTTCGACATAGATGTGCTCGTCACCCCCATAGGTATAGCGTGTTTTCACTGTGCGTCTCCTTGTTACGGTGTCGCTGTCAGATTGCCCGCATCCAACCAGGGTTCGAGCCATTGCGTGTGAAACTCGTCGGCCAGCACACTGGCGTCGGCGACCAGCGCTTGATGCAGGGGAACAGTTGTTTTCAATCCTTCGATGGACAGCACATCCAAGGCTGCCGCCAGTTTTGCGATGGCATCGGGACGTGTCTTGCCGTGGACGATGAGCTTGCCCAGCAGCGAGTCATAAAATGGCGGAATCTGATAGCCTTCGTACAGAAAGTGATCGAACCGGATGCCATCACCTGCAGGCAAGTGCATTTGGCCGACCTGACCGGGAAACGGCATGAATTGCAGCGCGGGGTCCTCGGCGTTGATGCGCACTTCGATCGCATGCCCGTTGCGCGCGATCTGATCCTGCGTGACCGACAGCTTTTCCCCGCCCGAGACCCGGATCATCTCCTGCACCAGATCAACACCTGTGATCATTTCTGTCACAGGATGTTCGACCTGAATACGGGTGTTCATTTCGATAAAGAAGTACTCTTTTGTTGCGCTGTCATACAGGTATTCCAGCGTTCCAGCGCCCACATAGTTGACGGCCTTGGCCAAGGCGACCGCGGATGCGCACAGCCTGTCGCGGGTCGCATCATCCAGACACACGGCCCCGGCCTCTTCCCAAACTTTCTGGCGGCGGCGCTGCATCGAGCATTCACGTTCAAAACAATGCACCGCGTCGGTGCCGTCCCCCAGAATCTGAACCTCGATATGTCGCGGTGACCGGATGGCGCGTTCCAGATACAAACCGCCATCGCCAAAGGCCGCCTTTGCCTCGGCCTGCGCCTGCGGTGCCAGCTGCGCCAGTTCATCGGCATTTTGTGCAACGCGAATACCTTTGCCCCCACCACCTGCCGAGGCTTTGATCATCACGGGATAGCCGATCTTGGCTGCGATACCCAAAGCGGCCTCGGGCGACCCGATACGCCCTTTTGAACCTGGCACGACCGGTACACCAGCGGCCTGCGCGGCCTCGCGCGCGGAGACTTTGTCGCCCATGCGATCGATTGTGCTGGCGGATGGGCCGACAAAGTTCAGGCCTGCGTCCTCGATGGCGCGCACAAAATCCGCATTTTCCGCAAGAAAACCATACCCGGGATGCACCGCGTCTGCGTCGCGGTCCTGTGCCGCCCGCAACAAAGCCTGGATATTCAGATAGGATTGCGCCGCTTGCGCGGGTCCGACACAGACCGCTTCATCCGCCATGCGAACCGCCAGCATATCTGCATCGGCTTCGGAATAGGCTTGAATTGTGTGAATACCCAATCCCTGAGCGGCGCGGATAACGCGTACGGCGATCTCACCCCGATTTGCGATGAACAAGCGCTTGATGGTCATGAGATCAACCGTCCAATTGCGCCAGTGTTTGACCGGCCATCACCGCCGCTTCGTTTTCTACGGAATATCCCGCGAACGTCCCGGCGACGTCCGATTTAATCTCGATGAACGTTTTCATGACTTCGACCAGTCCGATCACATCGCCCACAGCCACTGCATCGCCTTTGGTCTTGTAGACAGGCGCATCCGGCGTGGCCTGGGTATAGAACGTTCCGGGCACGGGCGATTTTATCTCTGCCATCAGTATTCTCCTGCATGTCGATTAAAGCGTCGCCGCGATTTCGTCGGCGGTTGCGATCCGAATTCCGTTGTCGGTCAGGCCCTTGCGAATGGCGCGTCCCATCTCCAACGCACCCGGCGTGTCGGAATGAAAGCAGATCGACTCAAAGTCGATCTGAAGCTGGTCGCCTTCTACCGTGGTCACTGTCCCGGTCTTGCATGCCTTGACGCATTTTGCCGCGATCTTTTCCGGGTCGGGCCGCCCTACCTGTCGGGCAAATACGATTGACCCGCTATTGTCATAATCGCGATCCGCAAAGAACTCTTGGATAACCGGGTGTCCAGCGCGCTTTGCGGCGGCGTAAGTCTTGGAAATGCCCATGCAAAACAACAGCGCATCCGGGCTGGTGACCCGCAATGTATCGACCAGAAACTGAGACAGATCTTCGTTCTCTGCCGCCTCCATATAAAGCGCACCATGCAATTTGATGTGCTGCAAAGCCACGCCATACCGGCGGCCAAATTCACGAATAGCACCGACCTGATAGATGACATCGTTGATCAGTTCGGCAGGCTCTGTTCTGATGTACCGGCGGCCAAAGCCCTTCAAATCCGCGTAACCGGGATGCGCGCCCAGCCCGACACCGTGGATCTTGGCCAGCTTGACCACGCGGTCGATGGAATTCGCGTCACCAGCATGAAAACCGGCCGCAATATTGGCGCTACTGATGATTTCCATGATCTTGTCTTCGGGCGCATCACCCAGCACCCAGTGGCCAAAACCCTCACCCATATCGCAATTCAGGTCGACGACCTCTCGCATCCGCCATCTCCTTTGTTGCAGACCGCAGCGCAATCATTGGTGATTTCACAAAAATTGGTATTTCTTTTTTTGGGTCATGCGTTATCAAAATTATTGATAATCTTAAGGGCGGTCGTGCCGTGAATTTCAAACATCTGAAATACTTCGTTGCCACAGCAGAAACCGGGCAAGTCAGCCGCGCGGCCAAGCTGCTGTCGATCTCACAATCCGCCGTCACCAGTGCCATCCGCGAACTGGAGGCCATTCTTGGCGCAACCCTGTTCATCCGCCGCGCACAGGGAATGCAAATGACCGAAGCCGGGCAGCAATTCTTGCAATCGGCCCGCGACATTCTGGAAAGGATTGATGCCGCACGCGTTCTGGACCAACGCGACTCCGACGTATCAGGGGTGATCAGGCTGGCCGCGACCTATACGGTGATCGGGTACTTCCTGCCCTACCATCTGGGCCGTCTGACACAGTTGTACCCGGGTCTTGATATTCAAATTGTCGAACTGAACCGCCAAAGCATCGAACAGCAATTGTTGACCGGTCAGATAGATCTGGCGGTGGCACTGACCTCAAACATCCAGAACGCAGCGATCGAAACAGTAACCCTGCTGAAATCCCCACGGCGGCTTTGGGTCCCGATTGGTCACCCGATGTGTGATGAAAACCAAGTGACCCTTCAGGACATTGCGCGTGAGCCGTATATCATGCTGACCGTCGATGAGGCCGCGCATACCAGCATGAAGTACTGGAACACCCACAATTGCACGCCCAACGTTAAACTACGGACCTCTTCGGTTGAGGCCGTCCGCTCGATGGTGGCAAACGGACATGGGGTGACGATCCTGTCCGATATGGTCTACCGTCCCTGGTCTTTGGAGGGGCGGCGTATTGAAACCGTGCAAACCAGCGTTGAGATCCCAACCATGGATGTCGGTTTGGCCTTTCAACGACAGGCTTCGATTTCCGAAGCAGCGCGGGTTTTGCGCGATTACTTCACCACCTCTTTCCTGTCGCCCACGCCTGCCTTCTGATCAAGCCAACATGGCTAACATGCCTTGCAGTCCGTTGGGTTTCTTGTAACGAATGGCGGCAATGATTGTTGGCCTCGGGCTCGTCGCGCCCTTTTTCGTCTATATTCTCGCAGGTATTGCCGCGCAAAAACTGCTCAGGCATTCGGCCGAAGGGCAGAAATGGCTGGACGCCTTTGTGTTCTACATCGCGCTTCCGGCCCTGTTGTTTCAATCGGTCCGGGAACTGCCCCCGGGGGTATCCAGCCTTATGGGGTTTCTGGCGCTGACAACGGCGGCGACCGGCCTGATGTTTTTGTTTGGGTGGTGTGTGGGCCGCAGCAGCACATCCACTCAATCTGCTGCGGTTTACGGTCTTTCGGCCAGCTATTCGAATATCGGCTATATGGGCCCAACCTTGACCGTCGCTGTCCTGGGCCCTGCCGCAGGTGCCCCGGCCGCCTTCATATTTTGCGCCGATGTCTTGCTGATCTTTACCATTTGGCCTGCGATGATCAGCGCCGATGGCCCAACGGTAAAAGGCTTGGGCAAGTCACTGATAAAGGTCATTCAACACCCGTTTATTCTGGCAACCCTTGCAGCGCTTGCGTTTGCCGCCAGCGGTCTGACGTTGCCGGGCTTTATCGATACACCTTTGGACGGGTTTCGGAATGCCGCTGCGCCAACAGCGCTTTTTTCTCTGGGCCTCACCCTGGCGCGCCGCAAAGCCAATCGCCTTGAATTACCCATGGGGGTGTGTTTGGCAGGCAAACTTGTGGTGCACCCCTTGCTTGTGGCCGGTTTCTTTCTGATTTTCCCCAATTTCGACCCGATCTGGATCGCCACCGCCATAATCATGGGTGCCCTGCCCCCAGCAGCCAACATCTACGTCATGGCCCGGGCAGAAGATATCAGCGTCCAACTTGCCGCACGGGCCGTCTTGTTCGGAACCGCGTTTTCCGCGCTTACTTTACCGATCGTGATTGCGATCATCGGATAGCCGATCACAATTCTTTGAGCCACTGGGGAACTCCTCGGCTTTTTTGGTCTCGATCCTCGTGTTCAACAATCCATTGACAAACCTGCCTATCGGGACTGGCGGCTACCGCGTGATCTCGACGCCATTTCGCAAACAAATTCCGAATGGTACCGGCTTTGCAAATTGAAAAGCTCATTTTACTTATCCCCAAAATAATTTCACTATCCGCCCAATGTTGAAGCGGAGATCATCCATGCGCACGCAAGTCGCCATCATTGGTGGAGGGCCATCGGGTTTGCTGCTGAGCCAGCTGTTGCACCGCAAGGGGATCGACACGGTGGTTTTGGAGCGCAAAACCCGTGACTATGTTCTGGGCCGTATCCGGGCGGGTGTTCTGGAAACCGGCATGGTCGTGCTGATGCGCGAAGCTGGTGTATCTGCGCGGCTGGATGCCGAAAGCTTTGTGCATGATGGTGTGATCATCTCTTACGCTGATGAGAAATTTGACATCAATTTCAAAGAACTCACAGGGACCAGCGTTGTCGTTTACGGCCAGACCGAGGTTACGCGCGATCTTTACGATGCGCGCGAGGCCATGGGCGGCAAGATTGTGTTCAACACAGAGAATGTACAGATCCACGCTGCGGAATCTGACGCGCCATACGTGACCTATCGGGTTGCGGGCACCGAGCATCGTATTGACTGTGACTATGTGGCAGGGTGCGACGGATTTCACGGCGTCAGCCGGAAAACCATTCCATCCACGGTGCGGCGCGAATATGAAAAGATCTACCCGTTTGGCTGGCTGGGCATCCTGTCCGAAACCCCGCCGGTGAATGATGAGCTTATTTATGTCAACTCGGACCGGGGATTTGCTCTGTGCTCGATGCGCAACGCAAACCTTAGCCGGTATTACATCCAGTGTTCGATGTCCGACAGCCCTGAGGATTGGACGGATGAGGCCTTTTGGGACGAGTTGAAGCACCGCCTTCCCAGCGCCGAGGCAGAGAAATTGATCACCGGCCCTTCCATCGAAAAGTCCAATGCGCCGCTCCGCTCATTTGTGACAGAGCCGATGCGATGGGGACGTCTGTTTCTATGCGGCGACGCGGCCCATATCGTTCCACCCACCGGTGCCAAGGGGCTGAACACGGCGGCAAGCGATATCCATTACCTCTATCACGGATTGATACAGATGTTTGAGACCGGCGACAGCGAAGGCATTGACCGATATAGTGAAAAGGCGCTGGCCCGCGTTTGGAAGGCAGAACGCTTTAGCTGGTGGATGACCAACTTGCTGCACCGTTTTCCGGATCAGAATGCATTTGATCTGAAGATGCAACGGGCAGAGATCGAGTTTCTGCGATCGAACCGGCAGGCACAGGCGGTTCTGGCACAAAATTATGTGGGGTTGCCCTATTGATGAACATCGTCCGGCCAGATCACTTCGCGCTGCTGCCGCAAACCCTCCGTTCTTGTGCTGGTTTTCTGACCGCATTTTTGAAGGATCTGAATTATGTCTGAACGATATGATCAAGGGATGAAAATGCGCCGCAAGGTCTTGGGGGATGAACATGTCGACCGCGCCGAAGCGAGCAAGACGGATTTTGACGCGCCGTTTCAAACCCTGATAACCGAAGGGGCCTGGGGGTCTGTCTGGGCCGGTGACGGTATCAGCCTGCGCGAACGCTCGATGCTGACCCTGGCCTTGCTGGCCGCGACGGGTAATTTCGAAGAGATCCCGATGCATATCCGTGCCACAGCCCGGACAGGGGCCAGCAAACAGGATGTGCTTGAGGCGTTTCAGCATGTGGCCATCTATGCCGGTGTCCCACGGGCCAATCATGCGTTGAAGCTTGCCAAACAGACCTATGCCGAAATGGAAGACCAAGACTGACAGCCGGGAGCAACCAAGCGTTGCCAACGTCTGAGAGGAGCCAATGATGCCAAAGCCAGGTAAATTTTATCAGCGCGACCGCGAATGGCACCCGCCTGCATTGACGCGGGACTACAAGACGTCGGTTACGCGCGCGCCGCAATATTCCCCGATCAGTCTGGAGAACTCGGCATCAGAACTCACCGGGCCTGTGTTCGGGCAAAACGATATCGACCCAATTGATAACGACCTGATCCGGAATTACGCCCAGCCCGGCGAGATGCCGATTGGGGAACGCATCATCGTGCACGGCAAGGTTCTGGATGAAAATGCTCGACCGGTTCCAAATACGCTGGTCGAGGTTTGGCAGGCCAATGCGGGCGGGCGGTATCGGCACAAGAAAGACACCTATATTGCGCCGATTGATCCCAACTTTGGCGGGTGTGGCCGCACAATGACCGATGATGACGGGTATTATTACTTTCGAACCGTCAAACCGGGTGCCTATCCCTGGCGCAACTGGATCAACAGCTGGCGGCCCGGGCATATCCATATCTCGGTTTTTGGCACTGGCTTTGCGCAGCGCCTGATCACCCAGTTGTATTTTGAGGGCGATCCGCTGATCGCTAAATGTCCGATTGTGAACACGATCCCCGATCCCCGGGCTATTGAACAGCTGACTGCGCGGCTCGACCTCAACGCCTCCATTCCGCTGGATACGATTGCCTATAAGTTCGACATTGTCCTTCGGGGGCGTCGTTCAACCTTGTTCGAAAACCGGCTGGAGGGGAACTGATGCCGCAAGAACTGGACTATCTCAAAGAGACCCCTTCGCAAACAGCAGGTCCTTACGTCCATATCGGGCTGGCCCCGGGTGCTGCGGGGTTCGATATCTACCGTCAGGAGCTGGGCCATGACATCGCCGGTCCCAACGCAGCCGGGGACCGCATCCGCGTCGAGGGGATCGTGATTGATGGCACCGGCAGCCCGGTCAAGGATGTCTTGTTGGAAGTGTGGCAAGCGAATGCCGCAGGGATTTATGCGCATCCTGAACATCCGGGCGAGGTCGAAGACGGCTTTCGCGGCTGGGGCCGTGTCATCACGGATTTTGAAACCGGGGAATGGGCCTTTGAAACGATAAAGCCGGGCCCTGTCATGGGGCGTGATGGCCGGATGATGGCACCGCATATTAATCTTTGGATCGTTGCACGGGGCATCAATCTGGGCCTCAACACGCGGCTGTATTTCGAAGACGAGGCCGATGCGAATGCCAGGGACCCGGTGATGAACCTGATCGAATGGGAACGCCGCCGGAAAACCCTGATAGCGACACGTTCAGATAGCGGTGGACAACAAGTCTATCGGTTCGACATTCGGCTTCAGGGCGAGGACGAAACTGTCTTTTTCGACATCTGAAGTTGAACGAAACCCGGCTTGTATTGCGAGACTGAGACCATGAGAAAACCTTGCATTATCTGTGTTGCGATCACCGGATCGCTGCCCACCAAGGCCAATAATCCCGCTGTCCCCATCACGGTTTCAGAGCAGATCGAAAGCACGCACGAGGCCTTTGAGGCCGGGGCCACCATCGCCCATTGCCATGTGCGAAATGATGATGAAACACCCTCGTCCGATCCCGGCAGGTTTGCGCGCCTTCTGGACGGGCTGCGATCCCATTGCCCCGGCATGATCGTGCAATTGTCGACCGGCGGGCGGTCCGGCGCGGGCCGCGAACGCGGGGGTATGCTGCCGCTGGCACCGGATATGGCATCGCTGTCCGTAGGCTCGAACAACTTCCCGACCCGCGTGTATGAAAATCCGCCCGATCTGGTGGATTGGCTGGCTTCGGAAATGCGGGTTTATGGCGTGAAACCGGAAATCGAGGTTTTCGATCTGAGCCATATCCATCAGGCCGCCCGTATGAACAGCGACGGGCGGATCGCGGGTAAGCTGTATGTTCAGTTTGTCATGGGCGTGAAAAACGCCATGCCGGTGGATCGGGACGTGTTCGATTATTACGTCAAAACCGTTCAGCGCCTGAGCCCCGATGCCGAATGGTGCGCCGCCGGGATCGGTCCGCATCAGCTTACGTTGAATGAATGGTGCGTCGCGACCGGCGGCCATTGCCGCACCGGGCTTGAGGATAACGTCCGCCTGGACCGCAACACGCTGGCCCCCTCAAACGCGGCGTTGGTCGAGCGGGTTACCGCGCTGTGTGATCAATATGAACGCCCTGTCGCCAACTGGCGGCAGGCACGTGAAATTCTCGGGTTGCCTCTGGCAATCACAGCCTGATCCGGCAATCCGGGCCGCGCTTTGATTAGGTCGTGGGCCAGTCTGCGGATGTGATATAGAACTCAAAACGCCCAAATCGTCCGGGCGAATTAAAGGCAAGAGCATGGTCAGAAATTTCCTTACAGAACCCGTGTTTGGCGATCCGGAACTTGAGGCACTGTTCAGCAGCCCGGCCCTCGCGCGGGCGCATGCAGACGTGGAAGCGGCGCTGGCGCGCGCGCAGGCCGGGTTGGGGATCATCCCGGATGAGGCTGCGACGGCAATTACCCTCGCCGCTGAACGCCTGGAGTTTCCGCCTGGTGCTCTGGCTCAGGGCGTGGCTGACACTGGTATTCCGGTCCCCGCGCTTGTCAAACTGGTGCGTGCGGAGGTCGGGGAACCGCACGCCGATTGGGTCCATTGGGGGGCGACCAGCCAGGATATTATCGACAACGCCATGACGCTATGCTCGCGCGCCGCGCTGCGCGTTTTGAGTGACCGCTTGTCCCAGTTGATCGGTGCGTTGTCGGACCAAAGCGCCAAACACGCTGACACGGTCATGGCGGCCCGCACGCGGGGGCAGTTGGCAACACCAACGACATTTGGATTGCGGATCGCGCAATGGGCGCAGCCCCTGATCGGATCAGAATCCGAGATTGAGGCTGTCAGCAAACATGCGTTTCGGGTGCAGTTTGGCGGTGCTTCGGGCAATCAGAGCGCAATTGCGCCGCACGGGCCGGATATTGCGGATCGTCTGGCGGCTCAGCTTGATCTGCCGCCAAGCCCGCCGTGGCACACGGACAGAACCGGAATTCGCGCTCTTTCAAACTGGTTGGTCGATGTCGCCATAGCGCTTGGCAAAATCGCCACGGACCTCATCTTGCTGTCACGCGGAGAGGTTGCTGAGGCCTTTGGCGGGTTGGGCGGCGGCTCTTCTACGATGCCGCATAAATCCAATCCGGTGACGGCCGAGGCCGTAGTCGCGCTGTCACGGATGGCAGTGATCTATGGCTCGGGGTTGACCGATACCGGCATTCACAGCGAAGAGCGGGATGGCCCGCATTGGACGCTAGAATGGAAACTGTTGCCCGATTTGTTCATCTGCTGCGGGCGCGCGCTGTCGCAAAGCCAAGTGTTGATCCAGACTCTGTCGGTGAACAAAAACACGATGGCTCAGCGCATAGAAAGCGCCCCGGAAATAATGGCCGAAGCGGCGGTATTTGCACTGGCAGAACGTCTAGGGCGGCAGAAGGCTGCGCAAGTTGTGGCGCAAGCTTTATCGCAGCCTGACCCCTTGCCGATGGCACTTGGTGCGGTAGCGCCGGATGTGGATTGGGCGCAGGTGCTTGACCCGAATAAGGTGATCGAGGCATCGCAGCGCGTTGCCGACGGTGTCTTTGCCCGCAGACGGAATTCCGACACAGACCACAAGTCGTAAATGAGCTGAACCCCAGGCCGGGGTTCGCCTTACTTCTTACCTGAAAAGTGCTGCGCGAAAGAGGTTCCTGTTTGGGCACAATCTCTTATGGCCTGTCTCGGCGACCACACAAGCGCGTCCTCTTTTGCCAGCTTTTCCAACGTGGCCAGAATATTCTTGGCCCCGATCTGGTCTGCATAATGCATCAGGCCACCACGCCAACGCGGGAAACCATAGCCAAACACTGTCACCAGATCGATGTCACTTGCAGAGGCGGCGATGCCTTCCTCCAGAATGCCGACGGCTTCGTTGATCATCGCGCACATCAACCGCTCGCGGATTTCAGACGGTGAATATTCACGGCGGGTGATTTTTGCGAAATGCGCCTCTTCAATGGCCAGATCCGCGACGATGGGGTCTTCGACCTTACCCGCGCCGCCGGGATATCGATACCACCCTGCCCCGGTCTTTTTGCCCAGTTTCCCAAGCTCGACCATTCTGTCGGCGATTTTGATATATCGCCGGTTTGGATCGCGCGTGGCGTCCAGACGGCGGCGATTGGCATGGGCGATGTCCAGACCGGATAAATCCTGAGTCTCATACGGCCCCATTGCATAACCGAACTCGACCATCGCCTCATCGATCTCCCATGGGGTCGATCCCTCCAGAAGAACGGTATCCGCAACCTCGCGGTAATGGGCCAGAATTCGATTGCCGATAAAGCCGTCGCAAACGCCCGACAAGACAGGCACTTTCTTCAGATGTTTGGCCAAGGCGAACCCTGTGGCAAGGGCGCGGTCGCTGGTCCTTTCGCCCTGAACGATCTCAAGCAGTTTCATGATATGTGCGGGCGCAAAGAAATGCAGTCCGACAACCCGCGACGGATCATCCAGTGTTGCGGCGATTTCATTGACATCCAGATAGGAAGTATTGGTCGCCAGAACCGCGTTTTTTGGCAAATGCTTTTGCAATGCGGTGAACACGGATTTCTTGACATCCATGCTTTCGAAGGCGGCCTCAACCGCAAGTGTTGCATCGCTGGCGCTGGCGTAATCAAAAGACACGTCAAGCCGCTGGCGACGGTCCGTCGCCCCGCCATCGGAAATCAGGCCGCGTTTAAGACTGGCCGCAATGATCCGCTCAACGTTGTCCTGCGCGCGCGCTGTGGCTTCGGCATCGGTTTCCAGCAATGTAACCCGCAGACCGGCATTCAGAAAGGCGTAGGCGATGCCCGCCCCCATCGTTCCGCCGCCAACGACGGCGACATGATCGAACGCGCCCGGGTCTGCCGTCAGGGAACGAGGGACCCGCGCCCCGCGTTCCGCAAAAAAAATGTGCCGCAGGGCCCGGGCCTGTTCACCCTGCCGAAGTTCTACGAAAGCCGCCCTCTCTTGCGCCATCCCATCCGGTAGATCTGTCGTGGTCGACAGGGTCACAAGATCAATGGCGCGCGCGGGTGCAATTTGATTGGTGGATTTACTGCGTACCAAAGTTCGCGCCTGTTCTACAGCAGTTTCATTTGGTTTGGGCCGTTCGAGGTTGCCGACCCGCGGCGACAGTTCGATCGTACCAAGATCCAGATGGTGTGCCGTCTCAACCGGATCATCTGCCCGACCATCGATCAGGCCCAGTTCCTCGGCGCGTTCGGCACTGACGGGTTTGCCGGTAGAGATCAGATCAAGCGCCGCTTTCAGCCCGATCAAACGTGGCAGCCGTTGTGTGCCACCGGCCCCCGGCACTACGCCCAGCGTTACCTCGGGTAGGCCGATCTGTACCCCCGGTTTTGCAATGCGATAACGGCAGGTCAGCGCCAATTCGCAACCACCCCCCAGGGCGACGCCTGTGATCGCCGCAACCCACGGCACGTCGCAGGCTTCGATCCGGTTCAAAACGTCGGGTAAATGAGGCGCGACGGGGGGTGCATCGAACTCTCTGGCATCCGCTCCGGCAGCAAAAGCGCGGTCCAGCCCGTGCAGGACAATGCGCGACAACCCGTCTTGTGCCTCGGCCCATTCCACCGCATCAATCAGGCCTTTCCGGGTATCCAGACCTATTGCATTCACCGGTGGGTTATTCAGCTTTACAAAGCCCACGGCACCTTCGCGCCAGACATCCACACTCATAGGAATCTCCTTTTGCGGTATAGTGCATACTGTGCGCTATTGTGCAATGCAGTGGGCCGCTTCAGGACTCAAAAAACCTTTGCAACTCCAACGTGGAGATCAGATCGTCCAGAGAATACTCGAGCGAGTGATTAGATGTATCCACCATCACGTCTGCCCGGGCATACAGCGCCTCGCGGCTGGTCAGGATGGATTTCAACTGCTCCATCGCGTCGGCATTGCCTTCCATCGGACGTTCATCCCCCTGCGCCCGCACGCGGTCCATATGTTCCTGTGGTGAGGCTTTGAGCCAAACGGTGTGAAACCGGGACAACAGTTTGTTGTAAGTCTCTGGCTCGGACACGATACCGCCCGCCACCGCCAGGATCACCCGGTCGTAGTTCTCGGTAACGCGGTCCAGCGAGCTGGCCTCAAGCCGGCGATACCCTTCCTGACCATAAAGCGCCAAAATCTCGTCCATCGGCATGCCGCCATACAGCGCAATTTCCTTGTTTAGTTCAAGAAACGGGATATCCAGCTTTTCTGCGGCCAGCTTGCCCAAAGTCGATTTTCCAGCCCCGCGCAGCCCGATCAGACAGACACGTTCGGCCCGCCCGGATTCGTGGGGTGCAGGGCCAAGGGCACGCAACACCAGTTCGCGGGTCTTTTTGTCAGCGCTTGAAAACAGTTCTGCAACACGCAGGCTGGTTGAATTCCAGGGGTCATTCTCGCCCACGAACCATTCGATCTTGTGATCAAGTGAATGGGCGACACGCAGCAATAGACCGATTGAGATGTTACCGGTTCCAGCCTCAAGCTGCGCCAGATACCGCTGAGACACGCCGGAGCTTTCGGACAGAATGCGGCGGGAAATCCCCTTGCGCTCGCGCGCGCTGCGCACCCGCTCACCGACCTGCACCATCAATTCCGATATGGTGCGCTCCATCTCGGATTCCGTGTCGATCTCTGTCGCAACCCCACCGAATGTCGTGATCTCGGCCATTTCCTGTAATCCCAATCATGTATAATAATGCATAATACTTTCTGTATATGAAAAAGGGAAATGCTTATGTGCCTAACTCTGCGGCATGTTCCAAAAATGGTTGAAGGAGACCTTTTATATCATCAGGCGGGGCGCGTTTGTTGAAGACGTCGGCGACAACAAAAACGCTTAAGGTTTGCGCTGAGAAGCATATCCTGCCGTCTTGTTCCCCATCAACGCGAAACCCGATGGAGCTTTGGCCGAGATTGCTGGGCCAGACATGACATATCAGCCTGTGGCGCGGGGTGACCGGGGCCTTGAAATCCATTTCCAGCCGGACAAACGGCGTTCCGATGTTGCGGTCCAGTTCAAGTTGGTACCAGCCCTGACCCAGATGTTCTTCCCACCAGGCGTTGATCGCGTCGAGTACAAAGCCCGGCAAGCGACCGGTATAGGCAATCTTTGCCGGATCGCAGTCGCCCCAGGTCACCCGAATGACATGTTCATAGGCTGACCCCGGCCGGGAAGGCATCTCAGTAGGTTTCAACGTGATATCGCCCCTCTTCACGCATCGTATTGCGCAGCTCATCCCAGTTCTGGCCAATCTCTTCGGCAATGCGGGTAAACGTGGCCTCGACCCCGCCCTCCATATCCCGCAGCCCGCAGATGTATACGTGCGTGTTCTTGTCCCGCAGCATGTCCGCGACCGAGGCTTTCTCGGTCCACATCCGGTCCTGAACGTATTCCTTTGGCTGACCCTCTTGCCTGCTGAACACCAGATGCCGTTCCAGCAGGGTTGTCGGAACCTTCTTCAATGGCCCGAAGTAAGGCAGGCTTTCCGGTGATCTGGCACCAAAGAACATGGTCATTCCGCCATGAACTGTTCCTGCCTTGCGATGGCGACGCATCGTAAATGCACGCATCGGGGCAGACCCAGTTCCGGTACAGATCATCATGATCCGGGCGTCCGGGTCGTCAGGCAGCAGGAAGGTCGCCCCAAACGGGCCGGTCACATGTACGGTGTCGCCTTTTTGAAGATCGCAAACAAAGTTCGAGCACAGGCCTTTGTCCTCGCGCTTGACCGTCAGCGAAACGTTGTTGTAGCCGGGCCGCTCGCCATCGCGCGGGCTTGAGACGGAATAGAGCCGCGGCAAATGCGCGTTTCCATCGGCATCGGTTCCAGGCGGTATGATCCCGATTGACTGCCCTTCCAAAACGGGCATCGGATGGCCCTGAAAATCAAGGATGATGTGGCGCACGTCACTATCGGCGCCCTCATCTGTAAGACGGTAGTTGCCCTGAACCACAGCTTCGATCGGTTTGCTCAGGCTATAGAGGTTGATGGTCGGTTTAGGCGCAGACACAGGAGCCTTTGACTTGCCCCCGGCCCCTTTATGCGCCTCTGCCAGCAGGGCGGCCACGGTTTCATCCAGCGCCTCAAGGCCGGTTTCCGCCTCATCCCCTCCCAGATCCTCCTGTTCCGGCAGTTCCGACCATGAGAATTGCTCCTCCATACTGTAGGCGTCGTTGACCACGCGCCATTCATCAATGGATCCGGTTGGGCAGACCGGAATACAGTCCATGCAGAAGTTACAGAGCTCGGCATTGACGACCACGTTGTTGTCATCGTGGTCGATGGCGTTCTCGGGGCACGTCATCTCGCAGGTGTAACAGCGGATGCAGATTTCAGGATCGATCAAATGCTGCTTCAGGGGCTTGTTCATTTTTCGGTCCTTTCGACTGCTAGGTTCAGGTTTTGCGCAAAATGACAGCCGGGGTCATCAGGGCCTCGATCAGCGCGCGACAAGGGCCATCGCACCCGCGACAGCCGAGGCAAAAATCTTTCATTTCGGCGATGTTCCGGGGCAGCGGTACGTTTTGCGCCCGGTATCCGACAATGCGGTCGACTTGCATATCCTGATCCTCCGTCTGGATTGTCCGGCAGCGCAAGTGGCAGGACCTGCGCTGCCAGTTTCGATCACGCCATGTGAAGTTTTACATATTCGTAATCACCGGGCTTGTTGTCGATGCCGACCTTCGGGGCAGCAATCCAACCGGCAAACTTGCCGGGCTCGTAACAGGGCACCATCAGCGACTGGATATAGGCGCCATCCTCTTTGGTGGGCAGCCAGTTGTCCACATTGGCCGACCACTCGGCCTCGGAGATGATATCGCCCGACGGGTTCGCCTTGATGGCAGCAAAAACGCCGATCTGACGGTGGAAAGCCTCGTGCGGCAGGGCCAGTGCAAAGTCGATGCCCGCCTTTTCCAAAATTTTGTTCCAGCGGCCAACGCCCCCGGCGGCGTCACGGACATAATCATCGCGCAGACGCATATTGATGGCGGTTAGGGCCGGGACTTCCTCGGCAACGATCTTGCCGTCGACAATATTACGCACAATGTAAGTGTCGCTTTGCAATTCGTGGTCGTCATCAATCCGATTTTCCATGTAACGACCCTTGATGCCAGCGTTAAACGCATTGGCGGCGTTGGTCGAAACCTCCTGCCCGAACAGGTCCAGCGACAGGGAATAGTGCAGGTTCAGTTTTTTCTGGATCGTTGGCAGATCAATGACACCCAGATCGCGCACCTTACCAATGTCGTAGGGGTCCGTCAGCCCGGCCTCATTCATGGCCTCACAAGTACGCTGGATCACGCGGCTGACGCCCGTTTCGCCGACAAACATATGGTGGGCTTCTTCCGTCAGCATAAAGCGGCATGTCCGGCTCAGCGGGTCAAATCCGGATTGCGCCAGACTCTCAAGCTGCATCTTGCCGTCGCGGTCCGTGAAATACGTGAACATGAAGAAAGAGAGCCAGTCCGGCGTATCTTCGTTGAATGCACCCAGCATCCGCGGCGCTTCTTCTGATCCGGACGAGCGGATCAGCAAATCATCCGCTTCCTCCCGGCCATCTTTGCCGAAGTACTTTTGCAGAAGATAAACCATCGCCCAAAGGTGACGGCCTTCTTCGACATTCACCTGAAACAGGTTTCTCATGTCGTAAAGCGAGGGCGCGGTCAGACCAAGGAACCGTTGCTGCTCGACCGAGCCGGGCTCTGTATCGCCCTGAATGACGATCAGACGCTTGAGCATGTTACGGTATTCGCCGGGCACTTCCTGCCAGGCTTTCTTGCCTTTGTGCTCTCCCATCGGGATGACACGGTCTTCGACCTGTGGGGCCAGCAGGACACCCCAACGGTATTCGGGCATCTTTACATAGTCGAACTTGGCCCAGCCCTTGGGGTCAACGCTGACCGCTGTGCGCAGGTACACCATGGATTCCTGAAAGTTCTGCGGGATCAGCCTGTTCCACCAGTCGATGTAACCGGGGTGCCATTTTTCCAGCGCCTTCAAGACCTTGCGGTCCTGGCTCAGACCTACATTGTTGGGGATCTGCGTGTCGTAACTAACGTTGATAACGTCGAGCATGTCTTTCTCCTGCTGAAGGGTCGCCGCCGGGGCCGGTCAGACCCGTTCCATGTTGTAGGTTCCGCGCACACCCGTGCCATACCGTTGCAGCGCGCCATCAGGGCCAACGGCGTTCGGGCGGTTGAAAATCCAGTTTTGCCAAGCGGTCAGTCGGCCGAAGATGCGGGTTTCCATGGTCTCTGGCCCGGCAAAACGAAGGTTAGCCTCCATTCCGGTCATAGCGTCCGGGCTGAACGAGGCGCGCTCTTCCTCGAAGATGCGGATTTCGTCCTCCCAGTCGATGTCGTCCAGGATCATCGTGACCAAACCCAGCTCGTTGGCCATTTCGGCTTCCAGCGCGGCGCCCTTTTCGGCTTCTGCTGCGCTTAGCGCCTCGGGCTCACCCAGAAAACGGGTTCCAAGCCGCGTCAGATCATTCCCCATCGGGAAGAGGCCAAAGTTCGCGTCAGTCAGCGTGATGGCCGCGGTCGGGCGGTTGTCGCCTTCAAACTCGTCCTCCATCATGTAAGTCCGATCGACGGCCCAAAGAAGCTCGGCCAGAACCCCGGTGAAGCAAGACCCGTGTTCGACCAGAGCGGACAGCGAACGTGATGTGACATCGACCCGTTTCAGCAGGCGCTTCCAGTATTTGAGCACCTCATTGGCCAGCCAGCTGTCCTTGTTGTTTATCAAAAGCGCTTCATGCGCCTGAACCTTTTCGGGGTCTCCCTGGCTGCGGAACACCAACAGGCCCAGCTCCATCTCGTTGAGACGCAGGTGCAGGATTGCGTCATCAAGCTCGCGCACAAGACGCAGCAAATATGCCTGATCCCCCTGCGCTGTGAATGCATCCATATCCGCAGGCGCATCGTCTTGCGGGCCATTGATCGTGATCGTGGCCTTGCGGGCATCGCGGTCAACGGACACTTCGACCAGGCTGTATGTGACCGAGCCATCTTTGCCGATCTTCTTGTCCAGCGGGCCAAGCGTGATCCCCCCCGCAACATCCGGCTTTGACGAACTGGTCGCAAATTCCCGAGCCCGCTGCTGCACGGTTTCGTCGAATTTCGAGTTTGGAATAACTTCGTCCACCAGCCGCCAGTCGACGGCCCGTTTGCCCTTCACACCCTCTTCGATCGAACAGAAGATATCTGCCAGATCCCGGCGCACTTTGCGCTTGTCCGTCACACGCGTCAGGCCGCCGGTTCCGGGGAGAACGGCCAAGAGCGGCACTTCGGGCAATGCAACAGACGAGGTGCTGTCATCGGTCAGCATGATATGGTTGCAGGCCAGCGCCAGCTCGTACCCGCCACCTGCGCAGGCGCCTTTGACGGCGGCTATATATTTCTGCCCGCTGTCATCCTCGGCCGCTTCGAATGTGTTTCGCGTCTCGTTCGTGAATTTACAGAAGTTCACCTTGTGACTGTGTTCCGCGCCGCCCAGCATGCGGATATTTGCACCCGCACAGAACACCTTTTCCTTGGCGGACTGCATCACGACCACTTTGACTTCGGGATGTTCGAACCGCATTCGCTGGACGATATCGGACAATTCAATGTCAACGCCCAGATCATACGAGTTGAGTTTCAGCTGATAGCCCTCAAACAACCCTGCATTCTCGTCGACATCCATGTAAAGATTGGCGATAGGCCCATCGTATTCTACACGCCAATGGCGGTACTTTGAGGGGTCGGTTTGAAAGTCAATGACCTTGGTCATGGGAAACTCCTGTAGGCTGATATGCATAATAATGCGGAATCGGGGTACGGTAAAGAAAAAGATGCATGATAATACATCTTTTTAAGATTATCGCAGTATTTCTGGGAATAATCCCATTTGAATTCTTCTTCTTGTGTATTTTATTGCATAATTTCTGAAGCGCAGCCCAACACGCGCCCACCGGCACGCTCGACAGCCTCACGGGCCAGATCACTGGACTGGGCCTCCAGACGCTGCGCCGCACGACCCATCCCCATCTTGGCCTTGAGCTTGGCATTCGCCTGTTGAATGACGGACTGAACCATCAGACGTTCGGGCGCGTTTGGTGGACAGGCCATCCAGACCGCTTCAAGAACCTCATGCGCCTCCCAGAAGAAACCTTCGCGCAGAAAAGCCTGACCATACGCCCAGGCCGGGGTTTCATTCAGGCGATGCGTGGGAACACCACAAAGACCGGTTTTCAGGTCCTCAAACATCCCTTCGGGGTGGCGTGGCGTTTGTCCGGGGACATAGGCATGGGGCGGACGCCACAAGATATCCGGGTCGGACCATACCGTATCAGAACTGCCACCCGGGTTGGTCATGCGCCTGCCCGCAGCTTGAAGCGTTGAATCTTACCGGTTGCGGTTTTGGGCAGATCATCGACCACATCCACCCAGCGGGGGTATTTCCACTTTCCGATCTTTTCCTTCACAAAGTCCTTCAGGTCAGTGATTGCCTCGCGGCTCTGACCCTCTTTCAGCACAACAAACGCCTTTGGTTTGTCCAGACCGTGTTCATCGGCATGCGCAACAATTGCCGCCTCAAGGATCGCCGGATGCTCGACCAGCGCCTGTTCGATCTCGAACGGGCTGACCCAGATGCCTGAAATCTTGAACATGTCGTCCGTTCTTCCGCAATAGACATAGCGGCCATCTGGCGTTCGTTCGTATTTGTCGCCCGTGCGCGTCCATTCCCCTTCGAAGGTTTCGCGCGATTTCTCGCGCCGGTTCCAATACCCCTCGGCGGCTGAAGGACCACGCACCAAAAGCTCGCCAACTTCGTTGTCGGCAACACTTTGGCCTTCTTCATCGACAAGACGCACGTCATAGCCGGGCACGGCTGTGCCGGAGGTGCCATAGACGATGTCACCGGGGCTGTTGGACAGGAAGATGTGCAGCATCTCGGTCGACCCGACACCATCCACGATTTCGACACCCATGCGTTCTTGCCATGCTTCGCCCACGTCACGCGGCAATGCCTCACCGGCGGACACACACAGCCTTAGGTTCGACTTGGGCCCGTTATCCACGCCATCGAGGCTGGCATTCATGGCCGCAAACAAGGTTGGAACGCCGTAGAAAACCGTCGGAGCATGTTCCCCGATAATGCCAAAAGCGGCGTCCGGGGTCGGGCGTCCGCCGAGCAGTATGGTGGTGGCTCCGGTTGACAGCGGGAAGGACATTCCGTTGCCAAGCCCGTAGGCAAAGAACAGCTTTGCCACCGAATAAACCACGTCATCTTGGCACATGCCCAGAACCTTGGCACCAAAGGTATCCGTTGTTGCCCTGAGGCTGGAATGGATGTGACGAACCCCTTTTGGCAAGCCGGTGGACCCGGACGAGTACAGCCAGAACGCCGTCTCGTCACCCCCGGCTTCAACCGCTTGCATGGGCGCGGCGCCTTCCACGAACCCGGCATAGCCGGTCGTGCTTTCCGGCGCGTCGCCGATCACGACGATGTTGCGCAAGAAGGCGTTGTCCCTGATAGCAGGTGCCACCGTCCCCCACAGTTCAGATGACACGACAAGCGTTGTGGCACGGCTGTCGTTCAGGATGGTTTCATAGACCGAAGTGGACAGAAGCGTGTTCAGGGGAACCGGGACGGCCCCGGTCTTGAGCGCGCCCCAGAACACGATGGGAAACTCGATCTGATCCAATACAATCATCGCCACGCGCTCTTCGCGCCGCACATCGCTGCGGATCAAGGCTCCGGCAAAACGGGCGCTGCCGTCGGCCAGTTGGCCATAGGTCAGATCGCGCTGCTGGCCATCCGCTTCACGAAAGGCGACTTTGTCGGCACGCCCCTCATCAATATGCCGGTCCACAAACCAAAGGGCCGCGTTGTGGTTTTCTGCCATTGGTTCCTCCTCCCGTCTTGGCGATTACTTGCCAGTGAATTCGATCGCCCCATCAGGCAGGAAATAAAGGATGTAAGCATCGCCGCCCTTAACAGTTGGGTGATGCTCCGAACCGGGTCCGTAAACATACCACCCTTCAGGTCTGTCATCGAAACGGGGCGCGCCTTCCAGCGGGAAGATCGCGCCAATCTCGCCGGTGGTATGGACATGGTGCGGGCCGCGAACGTCTTTCATCTGCACCACATCGACACTGAAGTTTCCGGCTATCATACCGGGCTTGACCGGGCGGCCGAATTTAATCCCACCTGCTTCGCGCGCCATCAGCCAACCATCCCTTTCCCCTTCGGCGCACAGGTTGCCCAGTGCTTTGAAGTCATCTGTCGAGGCCGAAAATTCCGTGTTCAGTTTAGCTTCCAAATCCGCATCCAGCGCATCATCTGCGATTGCACTGGCGATTTTGTCGACGAGTTGGATGAATTCCTGTTCCGGCATAGTGTGTTCCCTGGCGGTCTTATTTTGCGTTATAATGCATATTTTAGCGCTGCTTCACAACTATTTTTTAAGTTTTATGCATTTTTATGCAGAAAACTACCCAAAGGGGATCAAGAATAGGGTGATTGCGGGGAAGAGAACAAGCACTATAACGCGCACCAGGTCCGAGCCGACAAAGAAAAGCACGGCCTTGTATGTATCAAGCATCCGCGTACTGCGATCCATCGCGTTGATTACAAACAGATTCATTCCCACCGGCGGCGTGATCAATCCAACCTCGACCACGATCAGCACAAGAATGCCAAACCAGATGGCCGTCCGCTCCAGTGCGATCCGGTCCGCCATTCCCTGAGTGACGCGAATTCCGATTTCTTTTTGCAGATCCCTGCTGATTTCAGCACCGGAAGCGATCAGAGCTTCCACCTGCGCCCGTATGTCCGGTGCCAGATCGGCCGCCCCTGCCAGCGCAGTACGGGCTGCATCATGTTGCATTGCGATCAGATCGACCAATCCGAAATCCAGTACCGATATCACCGGAAAGAAGATCGGGATCGTCAGCAGGATCATACTCAGACTGTCCATGACACAGCCCAGAATCAGGTAGAAGATCAGAATAAGCGTGAGGATTGTCCACGGGCTGAAACCCTGATTCAGGACATAATTCGCCAGTTCCTGCGGCACGTTGGTCAATGCCAGAAACCCGTTATAGAAGCCCGCACCCAGAATGATGAAGAAGATCATCGCGGTGGATTTCGCGGTGACAATGAAACTTTCTTTGAGCGAACCCAAGGTCAGCCCGCCATTCACCAGCGCGATCAGCCCGGTTCCGGCAGCCCCGACTGCGGCCCCTTCGGTTGGCGTGAACCAACCGGCGTAAATGCCGCCGACGACGCCGCCGAAAACCAGCAGAACCGGCCAGACGTCAAACAGCAGTCGGAAGCGCTCGCGATATGGAATGGCCTCGCGCGTGCCCGCGCTGTTCGGATAAAGGCGCACATAAACTGATATGGCCAGAACGTATCCCAGCGCCGCCAGAATGCCCGGGATAAAAGCCGCCAAGAACAGTTTCGCAATGTTCTGCTCGGTCAAAATTGCGTAGATGACCAGAACAACCGAGGGCGGGATAAGGATGCCCAGCGTTCCGCCAGCGGCAAGTGTAGCGGTCGAAAACCCGCCAGCGTAGCCATACCGGCGCAATTCCGGCAGGGCCACGCGCCCCATGGTTGCTGCTGTCGCCAGCGATGACCCACAGATCGCGCCAAAACCAGCGCAGGCACCGACCGCAGCCATAGCGACACCGCCCTTGCGGTGACCCAGGAACCCTTCTGCGGCTTTGAACAAGGCCGTCGACATTCCCCCCAAAGTCGCGAAATGCCCCATCAGCAGGAACATCGGCACAATCGACAGCGAGTAGCTGGAGAAGGTGGTGTAAGTTTCGGACTTCAACCGCCCCAGAGGAATGTTGAAATTGCCGGTGACCATGAAGATGCCGACCAGCCCCGTCAGGAACATAGCCAATCCAATGGGCACGCGGATGAATATCAACAGAAGCAGCGCCGGAAAGGACAGCAACCCAATTGCCAGATCGCTCACAACAGAGTTTCCTTTCCCGTCACGCAATCACGAACGCGCGTGGCCGCAATGTAAAGCCCGACAATTGCGGCGACCGCCGCCGCAACCAGGCTGGCGGCATAGCCCCACCAGACTGGGAATTGCAAAATGAACGTGTTTTCACCAAATCGGAACTTCGACATCGTTCCCTGATACAACTGAACCGCGATCAGCAGCAGAACTGCGGCAAACAGAATCTCCGTCACCATGGACAGAAACCGGTTGATGCGGGGCGACAGGTTAGAGGTCAGGATATCCACGACAGCGTGTCCCGAAGTCAGCTGGCAAATCGGCAGAAAGGCAAAGATTGCAAAGGCGACTCCCGCCTCCACAATCTCAAAATCGCCGTTGATCGGGCCAATGCCCAACCCCAGAGCCCAACTTGAAAACCCGGGCATCACCTGCCCGAACCAGCCGTGAAGAATGGTGTTCATCGACCGGCCCAGCACAGACACACAGATCAGAATGATCAGACAGGTCAGAACTGCACCGCCCAGCAACGCCATGCCATAAGCCAGTCGTTCAACAATGCGGCGCATTCCGTCCCCCTAGACGATACACAGGCAGTATTATGTGTTCTGCCGCGCACGTCCAAAAGACCGCGCGGCAGATCGGTTCGGGCGAATTTAGCTGCCGTGTTCCGCCATAAGGGCCTTGGCGCGGTCGATCAGCGCCTGTCCGTCGATCCCCTTTTCGCTCATCTCTGCCAGCCATGCGTCATAGACCGGCTGGGAAGCAGTGGCCCAGACGGCGGATTGCTCTTCATCCAGGGTTACAATGTTGTTTCCCCGATCCAATGCGATTTCACGCGCGGGGTCATCGTTGGCTTGCTGAACCTCGCCTGCAAACACTGAAAATTCCAGGCCGGAATGCTGGTCCACCACGGCTTTCAGATCATCGGGCAGCGCGGCGTATTTGTCCTTGTTCATCGCCAGAACAAAGGTCACGGTATACATCATCGGCCCGCTGAATTCGGTATGGTTTTCAACCAGTTCCGGAACTTTCAACGCCTTGGTGACTTCCCATGGAATGGTCGTGCCATCGATCACGCCCTTAGACAGCGCCTCTGGGACGGCCGGAACCGGCATGCCAACAGGGGTGGCCCCCAAGGTGCTGAGCAATGCGTTCACCTGACGGGACGCGCCGCGGACTTTCATGCCGTTGAAATCATCGGGTGTGACGATCTCTTTGTTGGAGTGGATCACGCCGGGGCCGTGAACCCAACCGCCAAGGACTTTGACGTCGGAAAACTCACGCTCGGCAATATCTTCTTCCAGCAGGGTCCAGAAGGCAGCTGATGCCGGTTTTGCGTCGCTGACCAGGAACGGCAATTCAAAAACTTCGGTCGATGGGAAACGCCCCGGCGTATAGCCAATCACGTTCCAGGTGATGTCGATCACGCCATCAATAACCTGATCCAAAAGCTCTGGCGGCTTACCGCCCAGCTGCATCGAGGGGTAGCGGGTGATTTCGATGCGGCCATCTGAATCGGCCTCGATCTTGTCGGCCCAGACATCGATGATCTGTGCGGGAATGGTCGCCTGTGCCGGCAAGAAGCTTTGCAGGTTAAATTCATATTCCGCCGCTGTCGCGGTTGTACCCAGACTTAGGGCAACGGCGCTGAGCGCACCCATCACCTTTTTAGAGATGTACATGGTTTCCTCCTCCTCTGTCGCGTTGATGCGATTTAATGCATGTTGTGCAACATAATGCAACTTCTTTGTCTTTACATCCTCGGATCACCTACAAACCTTTGACACCATTAAGTGTAAGCCTTGCCACAAGGTCCGAGTATTCGCGCCTTTCGGTTTCGTTTGCACCACTGTTCCACATGTAGAACCAGTTCAGCATCCCAAAAACCGACATGGTTGCCGAGCGTAACTTTTCCTGATTCCCGGCAAACACATCGGGTGCAAGGTCGTTCAGAACTTCGGACAACAGCCGGACCATATCGCGCTGATAGCCACGCAATACGGTTTGCTGCTCGGGGGCGAGCAGCGGAATGCCCTCGGTCTGAATTTTGTGCTCGTTGTCCATACCTTCATAGGCCAAAAGAACCTCTGAAACGATCCGGTGCAGCTTTTCCCCCGCACTCAAGCCATCCAGCGGTAGTTCGCAGATTCGGCTGCGGAGCGCCGAAAGATATGTTTCCAGTATGTCGTACAGCAACGCATCCTTACTTTCATAGTAATGATAGATGTTCGCTTTGGAGATGCCGCATTCCCTGGCCACGTGATTCATCGACGCGCGTGCGACGCCTTCGCTGGCAAACACGGTGGCTGCCGTCTTCAGAATATGCCCCCGCTTTTCGCGGTGGTCTTTTGCAATCGTGCGTGCCACGGTCTACTCCTTGGGCCGATTGTCGATGACGCGCACGGCCTTCCCTTGGGACCGGGCCACGGTGCCGGGCATTTGCACATCGACCTGACAGCTGATCCCGACCATATCCTTGATGCGCTGGGTCAGGGCATTGCCGAGGGCTGATCGACCAACCTCGTCAACCGCGCTGCTATCGACCTCGACCATCACGCGCATCGCGTCCATGGGGCCAGCGCGGGCCAGTTCGATCTGATAATACAGGGCAAGGCCGCTGGTTGCCATGACCTGTTCTTCAATCTGTGTCGGAAAAACATTGACGCCCCGCAGGATGATCATGTCATCGGACCGGCCGGTGATCTTTTCCATCCGGCGCATACTGCGCGCGGTTCCAGGCAACAGCCGGGTCAAATCACGGGTGCGATAGCGGATCATCGGCATGCCTTCTTTGGTCAGGGTGGTAAAGACCAGCTCTCCCTCTTGCCCATCCTCCAGGACCTCGCCCGTTACCGGATCGACTATTTCGGGGTAGTAGTGATCTTCCCAGACATGGAGGCCGTCCTTGGTCTCGACACATTCGTTGGCGACGCCGGGTCCCATAATCTCTGACAGGCCGTAGATATCAACGGCGTGCATGTCAAAGGCGGCTTCGATTTCTTCCCGCATAGCGTTTGTCCAGGGTTCGGCACCGAACACACCCACCTGCAAGGGTGAGGTCCGGGGATCAACGCCGATCTTTTGGTACTGCTCAAGGATGTTGAGCATGTAGGACGGCGTTACCATGATGCCGCTGGGCCGGAAATCGGTGATCAGATTGACCTGCTTTTCGGTTTGCCCCCCACCCATAGGCACAACGGTCGCGCCAAGACGTTCGATGCCATAATGCGCACCCAAACCGCCTGTGAACAGGCCATAGCCATAGGCGTTGTGAATGATATCACCCTTGCGCAGACCTGCGGCACGCAGGCTGCGGGCCAGAGTGTCCGACCAGACGTCGATATCGTTACGGGTATAGACAACTACGGTTGGCTTTCCGGTTGTGCCGGACGAGGCATGGATACGAACTACCTGATCCTGTGGCACGGCGCGCAGGCCAAAGGGGTAATTGTCCCGCAGGTCGTCCTTGTACGTGAAAGGGAACTTCGCCAGATCACTGAGATCTTTGAGGTCATCGGGATGCACCCCGGCCTTGTCGAACCGGTTCCTGTACATCGGCACGTTCTCATAGGCATGTGACAGCGACCATTTCATCCGGCTTAGCTGGAGTGCTGCAATCTCATCCCGGCTGGCCGTTTCGATTGCGTCCAACTCATTCGGTTTCGGACCAAGATCCTTCATCCTTCCCCATCCCTCTCGTCGAAAAGCGTGCCGGGCACCGCGCGGGAGAACCCGCGAAATTCGGCAATCAACTCGTCGTTCTGATTTGTGACACGCACATCATAGATGCCGTTGCGGCCGTTCAGCGACACTTCGCGCGCTTTGGCCCGCAGGACATCGCCCAGCCGCCCCGGTGCAATGTAACTGATGACATTGTGCTGGGCGACGGTGGCCTGATTGCGGCTGTTGCAGGCAAAGGCAAAGGCGCTGTCGGCCAGTGAAAAGGTGATACCGCCATGGCAGATCCCATGCCCGTTGCAGTGATGCCGGGCGACCGCCAATTCCAGCGTGGCCTGCCCCTCGTCCACCTCGACAAGCGACATTCCCACCCATTGCGACGCTGCATCTTCGGACCACATCGCTTGTGCTGACGCTTCGGCTCTTTCCTTCGGGGTCATCTTAATGGCCTTTGAACGCCGGGGGCCGCTTTTCCAGAAACGCAGATACGCCTTCGGCATAATCCGCGCTTTCCCCACAGCGCTTCATCATATCGGCCTCCATCTCCAGGTGATCTGACAACGTGTCGGTCGCGGCGGCTTGAATGGCTTGTTTTGTCAATGCCAGCCCAAGCGTCGGTCCGCTGGCTAGTTGACCGGCCAGCTTGCGGGCCTCCGGCAGTAGATCTGCGTCCGGCAGGGACTTCCAGATCAAACCCCAGTCTTCTGCCTGTTTCGCCGTCAGCGGCTGCGCGGTCAGGGCCAAACCCTTTGCCCGGGCCTCGCCCAAAAGGCGCGGCAAATGCCAGCTGCCGCCAGTATCGGGGATCAGCCCGACCTTGGAAAAGGACTGAATGAACTTCGCGCTTTCAGCGGCCAAAACAATATCGCACGCCAACGACAAATTGGCCCCCGCACCCGCCGCGACGCCGTTGACGGCACAGACAACGGGACAGTCCAGCGAGCGGATCAACCGCACCAAGGGCGCATAGAATGTGCGTACCGTTACGCTCAGATCCGGCGGTCCGTCCAGCTTCGACGGATCACGGTCCCCCAGATCCTGCCCGGCGCAAAAGCCGCGCCCTGCCCCGGTCAACAGAACTGCGCGGGCCCCAGTGTCGCGGGCCGTTTCCAGTGCAGCGTACAGACCCCGATGCATTTCCTCATTGAAACTGTTGAGCCGCTCGGGGCGGTTCAGCGTGATCTCTGTCCAGTTCTCATGGGTATGTACAAGGATTGTCTCGGTCATGTCGGCGCGCGCTCTTGGGGACTTTAGTTGACGCTTGCATAAACCGACCGGTTGGTCAATGTTAAAGGATAAATCGATTCACCGAGAGGATTGGCAATGGGCCTTCTGGATGTAAGCAGCTTTGTTGGCGGAACCTGGATTGCCCCCGGCGATGGTGCGCGCGAGATCGAAAACGCTGTGACCGGCGAGATCATGGCGCGGGCCGGCAATTCCGCATTGGACACCGCCGCCATGCTGGCACATGCCCGCACCGTGGGGTCGAGTCCGGCTGAGTGCAGAATAGGGCGTTAAGCTCGGATTGGGCTTCTGTGATTGCGCTCAAGCCTCGTCTTCAGCGAGATATCGATAAATAGTGGCCTTAGAGAGGCTGTATTCAGCCATGAGGTCCTTGATTAAGGTGCCCTGCGCGCGTTTTGCGCGCAGTTCTACGATCTGATTGGTTGTAAGCGCAGGCCGCTTCCCAAACTGAACGCCTTGATCTTTAGCCTTCTTGATCCCGTCCATTTGGCGCTCGGCGCGGATTTCGGTTTCGAACTGACCGATGGCTCCCAGCATGTTGAATAGCAGTCGCCCGGTTGCGTCTGATGTGTCGATATTTTGATCAAGGACCACCAGATCAACGCCTTTGTCGCGCAGGGTCTCGGCGATCTGGCACAGGTGTAGAGTTGAGCGCGCCAATCGGTCGATGCGAGTCACGATCAGCTGGTCACCGTTCCGAACGTATCCCAGACACCGTTTGAGCTGAGGACGGGCATCGGTAGTGCCGCTGCGCTTTTCTTCGAACAGCTTGTCGCATTCGTTCAGCTTTTCCCGCTGTACATCTAATGATTGCCCGACTGAACTGACACGGGCGTATCCGACTTTGGCCATTGGGTCTCGAATAGATTAAGGGTTTTTGCGACAGCCATATTGAGACATTGAAAAAGACATGGCAAGTGGATGGTCTCAGTATGTCTACTTTCAGAGACCCCATCCCATAAAGAAAGAACAATCCGATGGCACACCGAGCGGTTCTGACCGCGCGACAACGCGCGGCGCTCTTTGATCTTCCAACTGACGAGATGGCGTTGCTTCGACATTACACCTTGGACGATGAAGACATCGAGAACATTCGAACGCGGCGACGGCCAGAAAACCAGATCGGCTTTGCCCTTCAGCTTTGTGCCTTCCGATATCCCGGTCGGTTGCTGAAGGCTGGCGAAGTGATCCCCGAGCCGGTGTCCCGCTTCGTGGCTGCACAGCTCGGATTGAAGACGAATGATCTACTGCCATATGCCACTCGGGAAAAGACCCGCCGGGAGCATCTGGATGCTCTGCGCAAGATGTACGGGTATAAGATGTTTTCCGGCAAGCGCGCCAAGAAAATGCGGTGCTGGCTGGACCAGAATGCTGAAGCGGCGCAATCCAGCGAGTTTCTGGTGCGCGGGTTCGTGGAAGAATGCCGCAGACGGCAAATCATTTTGCCAGGGATTTCAGTCATAGAGCGTCACTGCGCAGATGCGTTGGTCGCTGCTGAACGCAGGGTAGAAGCACGCATTGCGGCTCGTCTCGACGCAAAAATGCGTGTCCAACTCGACAACTTGCTGACCGAAGAGGTGGATGGTCGGCTCAGCCGGTTCATCTGGTTACGGCGGTTCGAGGTGGGCAAGAACTCCGCCGATATGAACCGTCAGCTCGACCGGTTGGAATTTCTGCAACGGATCGCGTTGTCTCCCGCAATCCTGGACGATGTTCCTGCACACCGGGTCGCGCAATTGCGCCGCCAAGGCGAAAGATATTTCACGGATGGGCTTCGGGACATCACCAGTGATCGTCGTTTGGCCATCCTCGCCACCTGCGTCGTGGAATGGTCGGCCGCCATCGCAGATACCGTTGTCGAAACACATGATCGGATTGTTGGCTCAATCTGGCGGGAGGCAAAGAGGATTTGCGATGCCCGTGTTGCCGAGGCGCAATCGGAGATCGCGGCGACCCTGGCCGGGTTCGAGACATTGGGTACGGCATTGTTGTTGGCCAAAGGTGATGAAGTGGCTGTTGCCGGTGCCGTGGATGCTTCCTGTGGTTGGGGTGTGCTGGAAAACCTCGTCGCAACGGCAGGGGCACTCGGTAAGACCGTCAAGGCGGATGCGCTGGCCTATGTCGAACAGGGCTATCATCGCTTCAAACTCTATGCCCCGCGAATGCTGACTGCGTTGGACATCACGGGAGCCAGTGTGGCTGAGCCTTTACTTGCGGCGGCCGATGTGATCCGCGACAGGCGGGATATTCCATGCCGCTCTGCGCCATTTCTTCAGCCGCAGTCAAAATGGCGGGGCCACTTGCGGAATCCCGAGAACAACCGAGACCGTCTCTGGGTTGTCGCGGTGCTGTTCCAACTGCGCGAAGCCTTCAGATCTGGTGACGTCTGGCTTGCTCATTCCCGTCGCTACAGCGACATGAAACAGGCTCTGGTTCCAGTTGAAGCGGCACAGACTATGGGCCTGTCGATGCCATTGGAACCGGAAGTCTGGCTTGCAGATCGCAAACAACGGCTGGAAGACGGGCTGCACAGGCTTGCGATGGCGGTCAGGAACGGGGCCCTTCCCGGTGGTATCATTGAGGGTGGTAGGTTGCGCGTCGAACGGCTTGAAGCAGATGTGCCCGCTGAAGCTGATAGCCTCATCCTTGATCTCTATCGCCGCCTGCCAGAAGTTCGGATCACGGATATTCTTATGGACGTGGCCAATGATACGGGCTTCACCGACGCCTTCACTCATCTGCGCACCGGGGCACCCTGCAAAGACAAGCTTGGTTTGCTGAACGTCATTCTGGCAGAGGGGCTGAATCTCGGCTTGAGCAAGATGGCTGCGGCCAGCAGCACGCATAGTTTTACTCAGTTGGCACGGCTTTCAAACTGGCACGTGGAAAGTGACGCCATCAATAGGGCCTTGGCCGCGGTGATTGAGGCACAGGCGCGGTTGCCAATGGCAAAATGCTGGGGTGCTGGCGAAACTGCTTCCAGTGATGGTCAGTTCTTTCCCACCACGCGTCAGGGCGAGGCGATGAATCTGATCAATGCGAAGTACGGCCACGAACCAGGTCTGAAAGCCTATACCCACATGTCAGATCAATACGGCCCATTTGCCACGCAGGTCATTCCCGCAACAGTAAACGAAGCCCCATATATTCTGGATGGGTTGCTGATGAACCTGACCGGGAACAAGATCAAAGAACAATATGCTGATACAGGAGGCTTCACCGATCTCGTATTTGCCGCTACTTCGCTGCTTGGCTATCTGTTCATCCCGCGCATCAGGGACCTGCCCTCAAAGCGGCTGCATGTCTTTGACCGTCGCAGCGTCCCGACTGAGCTGAAGGGCTTGGTGGGCGACAAAATCCGAGAAACCACCATCATCGCCAACTGGCCGGATGTTCTGCGCTGCATCGCAACGATGCTCTCAGGCAGATTGCAGCCCAGTCAACTTCTGAAGAAACTGGCCGCACGGCCACGACAACATGATTTGGCCGTCGCTCTTCGCGAAATCGGTCGCGTTGAACGAACGCTGTTCATCATCGAATGGCTGCTCGACACTGACATGCAGCGCCGCGCTCAAATTGGTCTCAATAAAGGTGAGGCGCATCATGCCCTAAAGAGCGCTCTGCGGATTGGTAGGCAAGGGGAAATCAGGGATCGCACGACCGAAGGCCAACACTTCCGGGTCGCCGGTCTCAACCTTCTCACTGCTATCATAATTTACTGGAATACTAAGCAGCTTGGCATAGCGGTCGCGCAGCGGAAAAAGGGCGGTTTGAAAACGCCAGGATATCTCCTATCGCACATATCGCCTCTTGGCTGGGCGCACATCATCCTCACGGGCGAATACAGGTGGCGGAAGATGAAGGCGGGAAATCCGTGAAGGCCACCCGGCGAAAGCTCCCAACATCCTTCGACCGTTCGATTTGACAAGGCTTTACTATGCAGGTGACGATCACAAAATGTCCAAGTTACTACAAGATGTTCGGCAATACGGCAAAACTCCCTCTCGCGTTGTCGTGCTTCACGGCGGGCCTGGCGGTGCCGGAGAGGCAGAACCGTTTGCGCGTGAACTTGGGCACATGGGCTATGATGTTCTTGAACCCTTCCAAACGCGCCAATCAGTGGGTGGACAGGTTGATGAACTCAGATCGCAGATCGAACAATATTGTGAGCCTCCTGTGCTTGTCATCGGTTGGTCTTGGGGTGCCTGGCTCGGATGTTTGCTTGCTGCGCAACACGAGGATTTGGTCCGTGCACTCATCCTTGTCGGGAGTGGACCACTCGAAGCGCGTTACACTGAAGCAATCCGAACCACAAAAAAAGTGCGCCTGTCAGACGAGGAGCAGGCCGAATTGCTGACTTTGCGCTCCATGGCTGAGAGTCCCACAGACGCCGCTCGCTTCATTGAACTCAGTGATATGGCAGACACCTACTCACGAGACACGTCCGCGCAACCCAATGTTGTTTTTGATGAAGTTATTCACAAGGCAGTTTGGCCCGAAGCTGATGGCATGCGCAAAGACGGCTCGCTTCTGGAAGCTATTTCCACCATCCGATGCCCTGTCCTGGCGATCCATGGTGATTACGACCCAAGACCGTCAGAAGGTGTGAGGTTGCCATTGCAGGCAGCACTTCCTTCTGCTGAATTTGTTGAAATCAAGCGGTGCGGACATAAGCCTTGGCAAGAGATATACGCCAAAGATGAATTCTATCGTTTGGTTGAGAAAACGATCACATAGGTGGCGGCAATATCGGACTCCGGGCTAAACGCCCTATTCTGCACTCAGCCGGACTCGACCCCACCGTGGGCGGCCCGGCCCTGCGCGCGCTGACTTTCCATGATCGCGCCCGCATGATCAAAGCGCTGGCGATGGCCCTGAATGCGCGCAAGCAAGAGCTGTATGATCTGAGCTTTTCGTCTGGCGGCACCCAGAATGACCACATGATCGATGTGGATGGCGGCATCGGCACCATGTTTGTCTTTGCCTCGAAAGGCCGCCGCGAGCTGCCGGATGGTCAAATCTATTTGGACGGTGAACCCGAGACGCTGTCCAAGGGCGGGAACTTCCTGGGCCAGCATATCTGCACCCCGATGCAGGGTGCCGCTGTCCACATCAACGCGTTCAACTTCCCGGTCTGGGGCATGCTGGAAAAGCTGGCGCCCACTTTACTGGCCGGGGTCCCGGCGATTGTGAAGCCCGCAACAGCGACTTGCTACGTTACAGAGCGCGCGGTCAGAATAATGCTTGAAAGCGGCCATTTGCCGGATGGCGCGTTGCAGCTTGTGGCGGGTGGCCTTGGCGACACGTTGGATCAACTGACCTGCCAGGACATTGTCAGCTTTACCGGCTCGGCCGATACCGCGCTGAAACTGCGCGCGGCCCCGGCCATCCTGAAGAACTCGATCCGCTTTGTGGCCGAACAGGACAGTCTCAACGCGTCGATTCTGGGACCTGACGCGGAACCCGGAACGCCTGAATTCGACCTGTTCATCAAGGAAGTTCAGCGCGAGATGACTGCGAAGGCCGGGCAGAAGTGCACTGCCATCCGGCGCATTCTGGCCCCACAATCGCAGGTCGATGCGGTAATCCAAGCCCTTCAGGGACGCCTTGCGAAAACAGTCATCGGTGACCCGCAGGCCGAAGGCACACGTATGGGTGCACTTGTGTCGAACGCCCAAAAGCGTGACGTGCTTGCAAAGGCTGCCCTACTCGCAACCGAGGCCGAGCGTGTCTTTGGTGACCCCGACAATTTCGAGGTCAACGGAGCCAGCGCTGAAACCGGCGCGTTCCTGCCCCCCATGCTGTTTCACTGTGCTGACCCGGACAAAGCACAACGTATTCACGATACCGAAGCCTTTGGCCCTGTCTCAACAATCATGGGGTATCGCGATCTGGATCACGCCATTCAGCTGGCCAACCGCGGCGAGGGATCTCTGGTGGCTTCCGTTATCACACATGACCCGCAAGTGGCGCGCCAGGTTGCCATGGGCGCGGCCGCCTATCATGGGCGCCTGTATTTCAACAACCGCGACAGCATGAAAGGGTCAACCGGCCACGGCTCGCCCCTGCCGCACCTTGTTCACGGCGGCCCCGGCCGCGCAGGCGGTGGCGAGGAAATGGGCGGCATACGCGGTGTCATGCACTACATGCAAAGAACTGCGGTACAGGGAAGCCCGGATCTGATCGCGGCGATTGGAGAGCAATGGGTGCCGGGCGCGGCCGAGATTGAAGGGCCTGCGCATCCGTTCAAGCGCAGGTTCCACGAACTGCAGATTGGCGAAACGCTCCATACCGCATCACGCGAAATCACGGTTGAGGATATCGAGCACTTCGCGGATTTCACCGGCGACACATTCTATGCCCATACCGATCCCGAGGCGGCAAAACGCAATCCGTTTTTCCCCGATCGTGTGGCCCATGGCTATCTGCTGCTAAGCTTTGCCGCCGGTCTGTTCGTTGATCCGGATGAAGGCCCGGTTCTGGCCAATACGGGCCTTGATAACCTGGCATTCATGAAACCTGTGGTCGCTGGGGACAGCCTCAAAGTGCGGCTGACCGTTAAGCAAAAAACTCCGCGCAATGACGAATATGGTGAGGTTCGGTGGCATGTTACGCTGAAAAATCAGGATGACGAACCGGTCGCCGAATACGAGCTTTTGACCATGAACGCATTCTAATGCTGCCATGACCTCAGATTGCCTGGCTTCCAGTGATCAGTTCCCCATATCGAAATCGGTGCGCTAAGCAGGCCAACTTTAAGTTACCGAAATCTATAACGTTACGATTATCTGTAACATGAAACTTGTTGGATAACCATTTTGGCCTATACTTACTTCAGGAACGAAAGCGGCGGAGACAGGTGTGACGGAAGCGTTTATTTGTGATGGCGTCAGAACGCCGATTGGACGATACGGCGGCGCTCTGTCGGCCGTGCGAGCAGACGATCTTGCCGCAGTACCAATTGCGGCGTTGATGCAGCGCAACCCGGACGTGGACTGGTCAACTGTGGATGAGGTGATCTTGGGCTCGTCCAATCAGGCGGGGGAAGACAACCGAAATGTCGCGCGCATGGCCGCCCTGCTGGCAGGCTTGCCCGAGGGTATTCCCGGCACGACCATCAACCGCCTTTGCGCCTCGGGCTTGGATGCCGTGGGCTTTGCCGCGCGCGGCATCAAGGCCGGTGATTATGAGCTGACGATAGCCGGTGGTGTGGAAAGCATGAGCCGCGCGCCCTTTGTGATGCCCAAGGCCACAAGTGCTTATTCCCGCGCGAACACGATTTACGACACAACATTGGGCTGGCGGTTCGTGAACCCCAGAATGAAGGCGCAATATGGTGTGGATTCCATGCCTGAAACGGCGGATAATGTTGCGGAAGATTACGGCGTCTCACGCGCGGATCAGGACGCCTTTGCCCTCCGCTCTCAGGAACGCTGGGCTGCGGCGAATGCAGCAGGCTTTTTTGCGGATGAGATAACGCCGGTTGTTGTGCCCCAGCGCAAGGGTGACCCAATCACCGTTGACGCGGATGAACATCCCCGTCCGGGCATGACGCTGGAAAAACTGGGTGGGTTGCGCGGCGTGAACGGCCCGGACCTGACCGTGACCGCAGGCAATGCAAGCGGTGTCAACGACGGTGCCGCCGCCTTGCTGGTGGCTAGTCAGTCGGCGGTAAATACACATGGATTGACCGCCAGGGCGCGGATCATCACGACGGCAAGCGCCGGTGTTGCCCCCCGCGTTATGGGTATTGGTCCGGTTCCCGCCAGCCGCAAGGCGCTGGACCGGGCGGGTCTGACCATCGACCAGATGGATGTGATCGAACTGAACGAAGCGTTTGCGGCACAGGGTCTGGCCACCCTTCGGGAACTGGGCGTCGCGGATGACGACCCTCGGGTCAACCCCAATGGTGGTGCGATTGCAATCGGCCACCCGCTGGGCATGTCGGGCGCACGGCTTGTGCTGACGGCGGCCAATCAATTGCAGCGGACTGGCGGGCGCTATGCGCTGTGCACCATGTGCGTTGGTGTCGGGCAAGGTGCCGCAATGATCATTGAACGTGTGTAGAGGAGATCGCCCATGTATGCTCAGATGGTAAAATCCGAAGCGTCACAGGAAGATCCCGAAAAACTGGCCGCGTTTCAGAAACGCATTGACGCGAATGAGAAAATCGAGCCCAAGGACTGGATGCCCGAAGGGTATCGCAAAACCCTGATCCGCCAGATTGGGCAGCATGCGCATTCGGAAATCGTCGGTCAGCTGCCCGAAGGCAACTGGATCACCCGCGCCCCAACGCTGGAACGTAAGGCCATTCTTCTGGCAAAAGTTCAGGATGAGGCCGGGCACGGTTTGTACCTGTACTGCGCAGCCGAGACCCTGGGCGTCAGCCGCGATGAACTGACGGAAATGTTGCTGGACGGGCGTATGAAATACAGCTCGATCTTCAATTACCCGACATTGACATGGGCCGATATGGGCGCGGTTGGTTGGCTGGTGGACGGGGCTGCGATCATGAATCAGGTGCCCTTGCAGCGCACGTCATATGGCCCCTATGCCCGCGCGATGGTGCGCATCTGCAAGGAAGAGAGTTTTCATCAACGTCAGGGGTTCGACATCATGATGAAGATGGCCAATGGAACTCCTGCGCAAAAGCAGATGGCGCAGGATGCGCTGAACCGCATTTGGTTCCCGGCCCTGATGATGTTTGGCCCATCGGACAAGGATTCGGTTCATTCCTCGCAATCCATGGCCTGGAAAATCAAGATGAATACCAATGACGAGCTTCGTCAGAAATTCGTCGATCAAACCGCGCCGCAAGCTGAATATCTGGGGCTGACCGTTCCGGATGAAACACTCGCCTGGAACGACGAGAAGGGTGGATATGACTTTGCCGAACCCGATTGGTCGGAATTCCACGACGTCATTCAGGGCAATGGTCCCTGCAACGCCGACCGGCTGGAAGCCCGCAACCGTGCCTGGAACGACAACGCCTGGGTACGCGAGGGCATGATGGCCCATGCCGCCAAGAAACGCGCACAGAAGGTAGCAGCACAATGAGCGATCCCAGAAATGAGTGGCCGCTTTGGGAAGTTTTCATTCGTGGGCAGCACGGTTTGAGCCACCGCCATGTTGGCAGCCTGCACGCGGCCGACGCTGAAGGCGCGCTGAAAAACGCCCGTGACGTTTACACCCGTCGCAATGAAGGTCTGAGCATCTGGGTGGTCGAGGCCGCACAGATCACGGCCTCATCTCCATCGGACAAAGGCCCGCTTTACGAACCAGCCGAAAGCAAAGTCTATCGCCACCCGACGTTTTTCGACATCCCCGACGAAGTCGGAGCGATGTAATGAACAACGCCCTGTTCGAAAGCTTGCTGCGCCTTGGCGACAACACTCTGGTCATTGGTCACCGTGTCAGTGAATGGTGCGGTGTCGCGCCGGTGCTGGAGGAAGATATCGCGCTGGCGAACATGGCGCTTGATCTGATCGGTCAAACCCAGATGTGGCTTGGCCTTGCCGCAGATGTCGAAGGTGAAGGACGCAGCGCCGATGATCTGGCGATGCTGCGCGATGTCTGGGATTTCCGCAATGTATTGTTGGTCGAGCAGCCCAATGGCGACTTTGGCCAGACCATCATGCGTCAGTATCTTTTTGATCAGTTCCACCTGCTGCAATTACAGCACCTGACCCAAAGCACCGAGGATCGGATCGCCGCCATTGCCCAAAAAGCAGTGAAAGAGGTGACGTACCACGTCGACCGTTCCCGTGATACGGTCGTCGCGCTTGGCGACGGAACCGAGGAAAGCAATCGGCGTATGCAGGCCGCGCTGACCAAACTGTGGCCCTACATTGGCGAGATGTTCGCAGCCGATGCGATCGATCTTGAAATGGCTACTGCCGGTGTAATCCCCGACCCGGCCAGCCTGCGCGCGGATTACGATGCCGCCACACGCGTGGTTTTTGCCGACGCAGTGCTTACCCCACCCGCCGGTGACTTTGCGCATGGCGGTGGGAAGACGGGCTTTCGCCACTCGGAACATCTGGGCCACCTGCTCACGCAGATGCAATGGCTTCAGCGCGCCTACCCCGGGGCACGGTGGTAGGATGACGGTCAGCGTCGCGCAGGTATGGCAATGGCTGGACGAGGTTCCGGATCCGGAAATCCCCGTAATCTCGGTGGTCGATCTGGGCATCGTACGCGACGTGAAATGGGATAATGAGACGCTGGAGCTGGCGGTAACCCCGACCTATTCGGGCTGCCCCGCCACCAGAGTCATCGCGATGGATATCGAAACCGCTCTGCGGGACCACGGGCTGTCCGACATTCGGATCAAAACCCGGATCTCACCGCCCTGGACCACAGATTGGTTGACCGAAAGCGGGCGCGCGAAGCTGGAAGAATATGGGATTGCACCGCCGTCCCCTGCGGGAGGCCCCGAAAAATGCCCACAATGTGGGTCAGGAAATCTAAGCAAAATCAGCCAGTTCGGATCAACACCGTGCAAGGCGCATTGGCGGTGCGACGATTGCCTGGAACCGTTCGACTATTTCAAATGCCTCTGAGGGGATCGCCCGATGCCGCGTTTTCATCAACTTACAGTCACCGAAGTTCGCAAGACCATCCGCGATGCGGTTGTGGTCAGCCTGAAGCCGGAAAACGGCGGGAATTTTGACTTTATACAGGGTCAGCACCTGACTTTTCGCCGCGATTTTGACGGTATTGAAGTCCGGCGCTGTTACTCGATCTGCACCGGCAAGCACGAGGGTCTCCTGCAGATTGGTATCAAAAAGGTTCAGGGCGGCGCGTTTTCAACGTGGGCCAATGAAGAGTTGCGACCGGGAATGCGCCTTGAAGCCATGGAACCCACCGGGGCGTTTCACATCCCGCTGACGCCGGAAGACCCCAAATCCTATCTCGGGTTTGCCGGCGGCTCGGGGATCACGCCGGTACTGTCGATCCTTAAAACCACGCTGGTCGCCGAACCGCAGTCGAAATTCACACTGGTCTACGCCAATCGCGGGGTCAGTTCGATCATGTTTCGCGAGGAATTGGAGGACCTGAAAAACCAGTTCATGCATCGCCTCAACATCATCCACGTTCTGGAAAGCAACGCGCAGGAAATCGAGCTGTTCCAGGGTCGTGTGGACGCCGAGAAATGTAAGGCGTTGTTCGATCACTGGGTCGATGTCGAAAGCGTCGCGACCGCATTTATCTGCGGACCAGAGCCCATGATGCTGGGTATCGCGGCGGCGCTGAGAGATCACGGCCTGAGCGACGAACAGATCAAGTTCGAACTGTTCGCATCCACCCAACCCGGGCGGTTGGAGCGCCCCCAAAGTACAACGGCCGATGCCGCAGAAGCGGAAGGATCGGTCAAAGCCACAATCACCGTCGATGGCGCGACACAGACCTTTGATATGTCGCGCAACTCGACCGTTCTGGATGCTGCGCTGGACAACGCACTGGGTGCGCCCTTTGCCTGTAAAGCAGGCGTATGTTCGACCTGTAAATGCAAGCTGTTGAAGGGCCAGGTGGAAATGGTCGCCAACCACGCGCTTGAGGATTATGAGGTTGAGAATGACTTTATCCTGTCCTGTCAGTCCTTCCCGTTAACGGACGAGATTGTCGTTGACTATGACCAACACTGATGCACCCGGCCCATCGCCCAGATCGTCGAAGGCGATTGGCAATTTGGCAGGTGCAGCATACCCTGACCCGATGACTGACGCAGCCATCGACACATTCCTTTCCGAGTACCTTGCCGATAAACCACCCCGGGTCTGGTCCCTGGTAGTGACATTGTTCGGAGATCTTGCGCAGGATCCCGGCGCAAACCTGTCGGGGGCGCTGCTGACCCAGATGTTCGAGGCAATCGGCATCAAGCCTGATGCCTTGCGGGTCGCCCTGTTTCGGTTGCGCAAGGACGGGTGGATTGTCAGCGCACGAACCGGACGTGCCAGCAATTATGCCCTGACAGATTGGGGGCGTGCGCAGTGCGTCACCGCGAACCCCCTTATATACGGGACACCGTCTGCAACCCAAAAAGCCTATCTGGCCATCGCGGATCCGGCCGTTCCGCTGGATCACAAAAAGCTGGGCCTGCATCCGGTTAGTGGCACGCTGTACCTGTCCGACAAACCCCTGTCATCTTCATCCGCTCTTGTGGTCGAACTGACGCGCGAACAAGCCATTCCTGAGTGGGTTTCGGATCGGTTGTGCCCGCCTTCACTGGTGCAGGCGGCGGCTGAATTTCTGGACCGGCTAGAGCTCATCGAAACGCGTTTGGCGGTCCTCAAATCTGCCCCGCCGCTTGAGGTGGCGCTGATCCGTGGGCTAATTGTCCACGACTGGCGCCGGATCGCACTGAAGATCCCCCAGATCGGAGAGTTTCTGCTGTCCGAGAAATGGAAGGGGGATCAATGCCGCAGGCGCGTTCATAAAATCCTGAAAGAGTTGGAGCTGCCACCGGCGGCCAGCCTTAACCAGTGCATTTGAACCCTCTCGCCACCAAGTTTGAGTGAGAACGCAAAGGGTTAGTCGAGATCGTGACGACAGTGCGGGACGAAGTTAACTTTCGCCGCATTTGCCCCAAGGTCTGCTTTCTAAAGATGGTCAGTGGGCATATTGCCCGACCACTTAGCCGCCTATCAGAAGGTTTTGGCGGATTGCGGCAACTTCTTCATCCGAAACCGCAAGAACGTTGCGGCGATAGTTCTCAAACGATCCATACTGATCCTTAAGCGTGACAACGGCACCCCTCGGAAGCTTCTACACATAGTTTGCCAATAATTTATATTGACGATCGAAAAAACAACTTAGCTCTTTGACATCGTTAATATTTTTTGCAGCCGAGTAGTCCACACCTCTGCTGGTCGTTGTGGAAATGCGTACATTCGCCATCAATTGATGCGATTACTTCTTCCGCCTTAAGTAAAGTCAAATTTGCTTCGTTGAATAAATCTATCCGATGAGTTCTGGCAGATTCTTTTGTCGTTCAGTCTTCAATCTCGGCCGCAGATCAAGAAAGTGGACTGTTATCGACAAGGCACCTACCGACGCATTTTCTATCCGTACCGCTTCCTCACGGAGGAGGAGAAACAATTCGTCGACATTGATCCGGCAGCTTTTGTCCGGGTGATCCCACTTCCGATCTTTCGAAAGCGTCACCATTAAGGCTCCAGATCGACTGTGCTCTGCTGCCATGTACTTATTCACGAGCTGGCTTTCGATCGTATCGCGCAAGTCTTTAGCTGTACGTCTATCGCCTAACTTGAGCTCGATCACTGCTTCATGGGGCGAGTTTACCGAACGCAATCTGATATCGGTTTCCTTTTCGTCTGCTGTAACAGCCTCTTGGTCCACCGTGTATATCGAGTTCGCCGAATGGCTTAGCTCGCGGGCGATTTTCGAAAAAATCTGTAAGGAGAAGTCCGCGACGTCTATGATCTGACCTGAATCAACAATATGAAACACATACCCCGCTCACACGGGCAGTTTGTCGGGGCAATCATCATCGGCAGCACCCACCCGCCCCTGATTCCGCGGGTCACCTACACAACTACATGAGGACGATACATGACGCTGACACCAATTCGAATGACTGCTGAAGGTGATCCCAAAAAGGGATTTGTTCCCGGCGACGCCGTCGCGAAAGAGGATTTCCTCACGGACGACAAAACCGAGATTTTCAGCGAGCTATACACCTCGGACGACAAATACGTCACTGCCGGTGTCTGGGAATGCGCCCCTGCGCGCGAAGCGTTCGACGCCTATCCCGTCGATGAGATGATGACTGTCATTTCGGGCTCAGTCACTATGACCAGCCATGACGGAACCAAGCAGACCTTTTCCGCGGGTGATACGTTTTTTATCGGCAAGGGAACGCCGTGCGTGTGGGAGAACACCGAAACCATGCGCAAGTACTATATGATCGTGGAGCGTTGATTATTTGAGGCCATGAATGGCACCTGTCAGGGAAGATCAGCGCGCTCGCGTGACCGGACGCGAACGATCTGCGCATGTCGCCCGCTTGGCGCGTGCGATGCCACACCTCGGATATGGCATGACAACGGTAATCTTGTACACGCCAAAACGTCGGCTGCTGCCTTGTCCGAGGGGTACATTAAAACTGATATGTAATGCGGCTAGATCCCGATGATCGGCAGAAAGCATGCAAAGGCAAAAGCGGAGGTGTGCAGGCCAAAAGCGTATGTGATGGACGCGGTTGTTATCGGTCGTTTGAAGTCCGATTTGGCGAAGACCCAGCCCTGGATTTGGGCGATGATGGCAAAGCAGAGGAAGGTGGGCAGGCCTGATGGCGCGGTCGATCAGCATGGTGCCGTGCTGGACGAAATACTCCAACCGAAACGGGACAAACGGGCCGCAAAACGGCTGTTGCGCCGCCTGATAAAGCGTCTTGGGTTCATTCCAAAGCGGATCATCACGGACAAGCTGTGTTCTTATGGTACTGCCAAGCRAGAGGTTGCACCGGGCCTGGATCATTGGTCGCACATGGGCCTCAACAACCGTACCGAGAATAGCCATCTGCCGTTCCGCAAACGGGAAAGAGCGATGCAGGGATATCGGTCTCCGGGCGGATTACAGCGGTTTGTGGCCACCCACTCAGCCGTCCGTAATTGCTTCAGCGCCCCCGCTCACGCCGATCCGCCGCAACAATCCGATATCACCGTCTCGAGGCATTTGACGCTTGGAATGCCGTCACTCAAGTTGCTTGAAATCCGTAAATCAACATTCCCTGGTCGACCGGAAGTTAACGTGACAACACCCCCTCGGGAAGTGCGCGCCTTTAAAGGAGATCATGAGCTGGCTTTCGACTGGATGTGACCGGTGGTCATTCACGCGCTAACTCTTCCAGCGTCAATGGTCAAATTTTTGCAACAAAACCCCGGCACGATCCTAGCGCGCTGACGTACCCCCATCCTTGCGCATTGTCAGGCCAATCCGCTTGCGCGGCACGTCCACTTCCACCACGGTGACTTTGACGACCTGCCCGGCCTTGACCACCTCATGTGGGTCCTTGACGAAACGATCGGCCAGTTGGCTGACATGAACCAACCCGTCCTGATGCACGCCCACGTCCACAAATGCGCCAAAAGCCGCGACATTGGTTACGGTGCCCTCTAATACCATGCCGGGTTTCAGATCCGTGATCTGTTCGACGCCGTCGGTAAAGGTAGCGGTTACAAAACTTGGGCGCGGGTCCCGGCCGGGTTTTTCCAGCTCTGAAAAGATGTCCAAAACAGTCGGCAGCCCAAACTTGTCGTCGACGAATTGCTCAGCCCGCAGTCCTTTCAGCGTCCGGTCATCACCCATGATCTGGCGAACATCCCGCCCGCAGGCCGCAACGACCCGGCGGGCAACGTCATATGCTTCGGGATGAACCGAGGATGCATCCAGCGGTTCTGTTCCGCCCCGAATGCGCAAAAACCCTGCGCATTGCTCAAAGGATCGAGGGCCAAGGCGTGCAACACCCAGCAGATCCTTGCGCGATTGAAAGGCGCCCTTCAGCTCACGATGTAGAACAATGGCTTCTGCCAGCCCCGGCCCCAACCCCGAAACACGGGACAGCAAGGGGGCGGAGGCGGTGTTCAAATCCACGCCAACGGCGTTCACCACATCCTCGATGACCGAGTCCAGCGACTGCGACAGACGGTGTTGGTCCACGTCATGCTGATACTGGCCGACGCCGATGGACTTGGGCTCGATCTTGACCAGTTCGGCCAAAGGGTCCTGCAATCGGCGGGCGATTGAGACCGCGCCGCGCAAGGACACGTCCAGATCGGGAAACTCGCGCGCGGCAAGCTCGGACGCGGAATAGACCGATGCGCCGGCCTCGGACACCACAACCTTGGTTGGGGCTTTCACGGTTTTGGGCAGCAGTTTCAGGGCATCGCCGACCATCTTTTCGGTCTCGCGGCTGGCGGTGCCATTGCCGATAGCAATCAGCTCGATCTTATGCGCTGCGATCAGGTTCAAAATAGCCGCCTCTGCCCCGCGCAAATCCTTCCTGGGTTGGAAAGGGTACAGCGTGTCGGTGGCCAGAACCTTGCCCGTGCCATCGACAACTGCTGCCTTCACGCCGGTGCGAATACCCGGATCCAACCCCAGAGTTACGCGCGTCCCCGCAGGCGAAGAGAACAGTAAATCTTTGAGGTTGCGGGAAAAAACATGAATTGCATCGTCCTGCGCACGGCTGCGCAGGTCTGCCATCAATTCGACCATCATTGCCAAAGACAGCTTTACCCGCCAGGTCCAGCCTGCCACCTTGCGCAGCCAGATATCACCGGGGGCATTGCTGCGGGGGTGTAGATGGGCCGCCACGATGGACTCGGCCCGGGCGGCCCCGGTTTCGGGTTCGGGCGCAATGTCCAGCGTCACAATCCCTTCTTTTGACGCGCGCAACATCGCCAATGCGCGGTGCGACGGGGTTTTCGTCCACAATTCGGAATGTTCGAAATAGTCGCTGAATTTCGCACCTTCCTGTTCCTTGCCTGCGATTATCTTGGATGTCAGCACCGCCTCGCGCTGCATAAAGCTGCGCAGCTCACCCAGCAGCGCGGCATTTTCTGTCAGACGTTCGGCGATGATGTCGCGCGCCCCGTTCAGCGCATCTTTTGGTGTCGGAACGGCCTCGCCCAGATACCCCTGGGCAAGCGTTTCGGGGTCAACGGTCCGATCCGACAGGATTGCGTCTGCCAGAGGTTCCAGCCCGTTTTCCCGCGCGATCATCGCCTTGGTGCGCCGCTTGGGTTTGTACGGCAGGTAGATATCTTCCAGCTGGGCCTTGGTATCGGCCTGCGCAATGGATTTCGTCAGATCATTGGTCAGCTTGCCCTGATCCTTGATCGAGTTCAGGATCGTTTCGCGACGTGATTCCAGGTCACGTAGATAAGTCAGGCGGTCGGACAAGGTCCGCAATTGCGTGTCGTCCAACCCGCCCGTCACCTCTTTTCGATAGCGGGCGACAAAGGGAACTGTCGCCCCTTCATCCAACAGTTTGACTGCGGCGCCGACCTGTTCCGGGCGGGCGTCAATCTCGGTGGCGATGGTGCGGGCGATGCGGTCCAAGGGGGCCTCCTGACGATGGTTGGAGGGACTTCTTAGCCACCCGTATCCCCGAGGGGAAGGGGGGAGCGATTACCCCTGTTTACCCAACGCCCTCAAATCATCGTGCAGCGGCTTTGCGATCTCAACATATCCTCGTGCGGTGTTCCGGGCGCGGGCGGCAAACCGTCTTTGTGAGGGCAGGCGCGCGCCCTGATCAATGATATCGGAAAACAGACGTTCGGCCCGGGCGTCATTTTCAACCACCCTGCCACCGCTGAACTGTTCCGGATCAAAGGCCAGAATGACCTCACCATGATAGGGCGCGCCGCCTGCGCCGGCGGCGAACTCCATGCTTTCAAGGCTTGTCAGATCGTCGATCAGCGGTCCGGCCAGAAGTTCGATCATGATGGACAGGGCCGATCCCTTGTAGCCGCCGAAGGTCAACATCGCGCCATCCAGCGCAGCCTGCGGATCGGTTGTCGGATTGCCATCCCTGTCGATGGCGACACCCTCGGGCAGGGGTTTGCCTGCACGGTGGTACAGCTCGATCTCGCCGCGGGCAAAAGCGCTGGTGGCAAAATCAAAGGTGAACGGGTCCTTGCCCCGGCGCGGCCAGCTAAAGGCCAAAGGGTTGGTGCCCAGACTGCCCCGCGTTCCCCCGGCGGGCGCAACCCAGGAATGACTGGGAACCATGGCCATTGCGGCCAGACCGGCAGCGGACAGGCGTTCGACCTCGGGCCAAAGCGCCGAGAAGTGAAAGCAACGGTTGATCGCCATGGCCGCGATACCGTGGGCGCGGGTCTTTTCGATCAGTACCGGCAAGGCCTCCTGAAATGCCAACAGGGACATTCCGCCCTGCGCATCGACCCGGACAATGGCGTTGTCCGACGGGGTAACAACGGGCGCGGCGTGCCCGTCGATTTTTCCCGCCTGCATGGTTTGCACGCACATGAACAGGCGGAACAGGCCGTGGGACTGGCAGTCATCAATCTGACAGGTGGTCAGCATATCGGCGATGGCGGCCGCATGGTTCGCGCCGAACCCGGAATTTGTCAGAACCTCCAGGCTCAGCGCGCGGACCTCATCCAGTGTCAGTTTGACCGTTTCGCTCATGACCCGTTTCTCCCTGTTGGGTGTCACCATAAGGGATAGCGTGGCCGCCCGGGGAAAGGGAACCCGGTTTGCAGCGGGGCGGGCATCAGCCCTGTGCTTCGGCTTGCAGATAGGCGATGACGTTGGTGATGTCCTTGTCCTTTTTCAAGCCAGGGAACTGCATCTTGTTGCCCGGAATCGAACCTTTGGGGTCGCTCAGAAACGCGGCCAGAGTTTCGGCGTTCCAGACAATGCCAGAATCCTGCAGCGGGCCAGAGTATTTGAACCCGTCCGCCTGTCCGGCAGAGGCACCGATGATCCCGTGCAGCGACGGGCCGACCGTGTGACGGCCTTCTTTCAGCTGATGGCAGGCTTTGCATTTGCGAAAGACCTTTTTGCCTGCTTTGATGTCGCCCTCAACAGCGGCCACAGCAACGGGGGCCGTTGGCGCGGCCTCGGCTTTCTTGTCGTCCATATTGAACATCAGCCGCGCCGTGATCGGCACTGACCGGGTGATGCCCGGCAGACTGGCCAGTTCCATCAGCTTGTCGACGCCCGCATTCACGCCCGCGTCTTCGGTGCTGAGGAACACCATGTCGTTGGTCGACACCATCACCGAAGTTTCGGACACGCGCAGAACAAACATTTCGGCATCAAACTCGATATCCGTTCCCGCCAGCGACAGAACGGCTTCGGCATCAATGATGGCGCTTTCGCCGATTCCCAGCCCCGAGGCTTCCTCCATTTCGAAATCTGCGGTCAGCGAGGCGGTGCCCGCGTTGCGGAACACGTATTCGATCATGCGTTCGTTGCGAATGTCGATGTTGGTCTCGACCGAAGACAGGTCGATTTTGATCTCGGCCTTGCCATCCGGGCTGACATGGCCGGACAGGCCAGAGAACGAATTGACCTCACCCACTGTGTCTTTTTTGATCGTACCATAGGCCAGATGAGAGCTCTCGGGTGCAAGGGTCCAGCTTTCGGCCAGGACCGGAGTTGCAACAAATGCCGACGCAATTGTGACCGCTTTCAACAGAAGTTTCATTTCTTTCCTCCAAAGTTTGTGCCAGTCCTGACCTCGCGGGCCCGGTCCGTGAATTGCAAACACACACAGGTCGCGATTTATTCGATGGGTGTTGAAATGAGTTCCGAACAAGCCGTGCGCGGCGCGATCCAGACGTATTCCAAACGCGTCTGGCGGTTTGGCCTTGCCCTGTCGGGTGCCTCAGACGTCGCCGACGATCTGATGCAGTCTACGTGCTTGCGTGCGCTTGAGCGTCACCATCAAGTGACGTCGCATGACCGACTGGACAGTTGGTTGATGACGATTTGCCGTTCAATCTGGCTGAACGAAGTGCGCGCGCGTTCAGTGCGCAAGGCGCAGGCGCTGTCAGTGACCCCCGAGGCGGAATTAATTTCGACCGGATCGGATTCAGAAACGAATATTTTCGCCACTGAAGTGTTTACACAAGTAATGCAGCTGCCAGAAGCGCAGCGGGAAACGGTAATGCTTGTGTTCGTTGAGGGCTACAGCTACCGCGAAGCCGCCGCGCTGCTGGAGGTGCCGATTGGAACTATCATGAGCCGGTTGTCCAACGCCCGGCAAAAACTGAAAAACGTGATGCAGCATGATGCGGCGGACGCCGTTTGACGGAGTGGCAAATGAAGTTTTCCGACGAGACGCTAAGAGCGTATCTGGAAGGCAATGTGGATGAGGCTGAGGCAACCGCGATCGAACACGCGGTTGAGGCTGATCCCGATCTTGAACAACGCCTGATGGCGCTGGACCCGTTTGCGCCTGTGGTGCAGACAGTTTTTGAGGCAATCCCGGCCGAGGCGCCGCAGATAAATCTACCTGACGCCCCGTCGGAAGCCGCAGTTCACCCTGCGGGTGGGGCTTGGCGTTTGCTGGCCGTTGCGGCGTCGGTCGCGGTTGTGGCCGTATCGGCGACGTTCTGGGCAACCCGTCCTGCGCCGATGGGTTGGGCCGAGCAGGCCGCGATTTACCAATCGTTGTATGTGCCGGACACGATTGCGTCGCTGGATAATTCCAACCAGGTTCTCGACACGCAGTTCGCGTTGGCCGAGGAGCAGCTTGGTCGTTCGTTGAACCGCGATGCGCTTGAGACACTTCCGGGGATGGAGTTGAAACGCGCGCAGGTTTTGTCGTTTAACGGCAAGCCGCTGATTCAGATTGTCTTTGCTGATGAACAGGGTCAGCCTTTTGCCTTTTGCGTTATCCGTCAGGGGGCAGGGGCCTCGGACAAGGACGTGAAACAAGCAGTTCTCAGCGGGTTGGCCACTGCGTCCTGGTCGCAGGATGGGTATGGTTATATGTTGATCGGCAGCAGCGATCAGTCTGAACTGGACGGCAACCTCGATATCCTGACCGCGACTTTTGCAGGTTGATGGCGCAGGGCGCAGAAAACGCCTTGTGATCCGGTCAAAATGCCCGAATTATAGCGGGCATGATATCGAAACCTGTGACGTCTGATCCGGATGAGGACGCCGATACGGTTGGTCCTCCCAGTATCTATGACACCGACCCCCCCGAGGATGAGGATCTGTGGTTTCTGCCCCCCGAGGGGGAAGAGGCACAGGATGTATTCCTGCCGCCCGGACCGATGGCCGACCAACGTCTGTTGTTTGATCCGCGAGACTGGCGCGCGGCTCAGTCGGATTTGTCCCTTGAATTGGCCGATCTTGCCGTCACGTTTGGTGCATTGGATGAACGTCTGCGCGCGGGGCCCAAAGGCTGGACCCACCGGTTGGCATTGATGGACGTGTCCGATCTGGGCTGGTGGACCGGGGACCGGATCAGTGTCGATCGCCTGGCTTTGTGGACGGGTCTGCGGATTGGGGCCACCGGTGACGATGTGCAGGCCTTGTTTCGCGCGGGTTGGGCGGTACGTCGGCTGATTGGCGGCGCAGGCCCCACAGAAGGCGGATGGGAGGCCGGGTTGACCGCGTTTCTGGATCGCATGGCGCAGGGCATCGAAGAAGTTCCCGAAGCGGTCGCCGATCTGGCCGAAGTAATGCGCAACGCCGACGGTCTGCATCCCGTGACACAGGCGGCGATTGGGTTTCACGCGTGGCGAGCTTTGTCCCAGGGGATCGGTCAGGACACTGAGGCGGCAATCATAGCCGCGCGCCACGCTGCGACGATGGGGCGGGGTGGGGCGAAGTTCATGCCTTTGGCATTGTCCGGTCCGGGCGCGCTGCGCGGGGCAGGGACACCGAATGAAAAGCTATCGGCCTGGATCAGAGGCGCAGGGCAGGCCGCGCTTGCCGCCCTGCTGCATCTGGATCGCATCAATGCCTGGGAGCAACGCGCGCATGAGGCGACCCGCGATCTGAGCGGGCGGACGCCCCCTCATCTGATTGATGCATTTACCGCATGGCCGATGATTTCGGCCCCGCTGGCCGAGGATTTGACCCATGCCTCGCGGGCAGCGGTGCAACGCAACATTGACGGGTTCACCCGCCGTGGCCTCATCCGCGAGGTGACGGGGCAGGGGCGTTACCGGGTCTGGACAGCGGCGCTGTAATACAGAAACCGGTTGGCGGGTTCAGGCCGTCCCGCGTTTAACGTCCAACCCCCACGTATGTATCGAACCCCGATTTCAAGACTGTGCTTTCGGAATATATGTTGCGCAGGTCAACCATTCTGGGCGTTTTCATCAAACCGGCAAGATCGCTGAGGTTCAGGGCACGGAATTCGTTCCATTCTGTCAAAAGCACAACCGCATCCGCGTGTTTTGCCGCCGTGTATGGATCGGTTTCCCATTCGACGCCCGGCAACAGGGCTTCGCCTTCGGTTTTGCCCTGTGGGTCGACGACGCGAACCCTGGCTCCTCCTCCGATCAGCGCCGGAACAATTGTTAGCGACGGGGCGTCGCGCATATCATCTGTGTTCGGCTTGAAGGTCACACCAAGGATCGCAATTGTCTTGCCGTTAAAGCTGTCGTCGCAGGCGTCACGGATTTTTTCGATCATCCGCTTCTTGACCTCGTCGTTCACACGAATGACGGTTTCGGTAATCTGCATGGGATGGGCGTGCTCCTGCCCAATCCGGGCCAGGGCTGCAGTGTCTTTTGGAAAACACGACCCGCCATAACCGGGGCCTGCGTGCAGGAACTTGTTTCCGATACGACCATCCAACCCGATGCCACGGGCCACTTCCTTGACGTCCCCGCCCACCCGTTCGCACAGACCCGCGATTTCATTGATAAAAGTGATCTTGGTCGCCAAAAATGCGTTTGCCGCATATTTGATCATCTCGGCGCTTTCCAGATCGGTGGTCAGGATCGGAAAATCACGCAGATATAAAGGGCGATAGACTTCTGCCATGACCTCAGCCGCGCGATCGTTTTCGATACCCACAACCACGCGGTCAGGGCGCATGAAATCGTCGATGGCTGCACCTTCGCGCAGGAACTCGGGGTTTGATGCCACGTCGAACTCGGCGTCAGGGTTGGCGGCGGCGATGACGTTTTGAACCTTGCGGTTGGTTCCCACCGGAACCGTCGATTTTGTTACCACCACGGTATAGCCGCTTATGGCATGTGCAATTTCTTCTGCTGCGGCCATGACATAGGTCAGATCGGCGTGCCCGTCGCCGCGCCGGGTCGGGGTGCCGACGGCAATAAAGACCGCATCCGCATCACGGACTGCGGCGGCAAGATCGGTGGTAAAACTTAGGCGACCGGCAGCAACATTTTTTGCCATAAGGGCATCCAGACCCGGCTCATAGATCGGGACTTCGCCAGCCTGAAGTGTTTGGATCTTCTGCTCGGCCTTGTCGACGCAAATGACGTCGTGACCAAAGTCAGAAAAACAAACACCCGACACCAGACCCACGTACCCGGTGCCAATCATAGCAATACGCATATTCTAAATCCTTCCTGCAAATAGTTGCCCATACATTCAAGAAAGTTTCGCCGGATTCAATGCTTGTAACGAGCCTTGGGTTGCATTCCAGAGATTCTTGCTGTTTTTGAGACGTCAATCAGACACACAGGGTTTTGTGGGAAGAATTATGACAAAAAAGGCATTGATTACCGGAATTACCGGGCAGGACGGATCATACTTGGCCGAGTTTCTGCTTGAAAAAGGGTATGAAGTTCACGGGATTAAGCGCCGTGCGTCATCCTTTAACACACAGCGGATTGACCATATCTATCAAGATCCGCATGATCGGAACCCCAAGCTGCACCTCCACTACGGTGACCTGAGCGATACGTCGAATCTGACGCGAATCATTCAGGAAGTGCAGCCGGACGAAGTTTACAATCTGGGCGCGCAGTCTCATGTGGCCGTCAGTTTTGAATCGCCAGAGTACACGGCTGACGTGGATGGCCTTGGGACTTTGCGGTTGCTGGAAGCGATCCGTTTTCTGGGTTTGGAAAAGAAGACACGGTTCTATCAGGCCTCGACATCCGAGCTGTATGGTCTGGTGCAGGAAACCCCACAGCGCGAAACAACGCCGTTTCATCCGCGTTCACCCTATGCGGTGGCCAAGCTGTATTCCTACTGGATCACAGTGAATTATCGCGAAGCCTATGGCATGTATGCCTGCAACGGCATCCTGTTCAATCACGAAAGCCCGCGTCGTGGCGAAACCTTCGTGACCCGCAAGATCACCCGCGGTTTGGCGAATATCGCGCAAGGTCTGGAAGACTGCCTGTACATGGGCAATATCGACAGCCTGCGCGATTGGGGTCATGCAAAAGACTATGTTCGGATGCAGTGGCTGATGCTGCAGCAGGACAACCCCGAAGATTTCGTGATCGCGACCGGCGTCCAATATACTGTCCGTCAGTTCATCGCATGGTCGGCGGCTGAATTGGGCATCACGCTAGAGTTCTCTGGCGAAGGCGTCGATGAAACCGCGACGGTCAAGTCGATCGAAGGTGACAATGCTCCGGCCCTGAAACCGGGGGACGTGATCATGCGCATTGATCCGCAGTACTTCCGCCCGGCCGAGGTGGAAACGCTGTTGGGTGATCCTACAAACGCCAAGATCAAGCTGGGCTGGGAGCCCGAGCTGACCGTGCAGGAAATGTGCGCCGAGATGGTGGTCGAAGACCTGAAAACAGCCAAACGTCATGCCCTGTTGAAAGAGCACGGGTATGACTTGCCAGTTAGCCTTGAAAACGGTTGAGGGGAACGACCATGCGTAAAATCTATGTTGCCGGTCACCGTGGCATGGTTGGCGGCGCGATTCTGCGCCGTTTGAAAGAACGGCAGGCAGCGGGCGAAGCGTTGGAGGTGATAACCCGTACGCATTCCGAACTAAACCTGACCGATCAGGCCGCCGTACGTGATTTCATGCAGTCCGAACGCCCGGACGTGGTCATTTTGGCTGCTGCCAAAGTGGGTGGCATTCACGCCAACAACACCTACCCGGCTGATTTCATTTACGAAAACCTGATGATCGAATGCAATGTGATCCATCAGGCCTTTGCCGCCGGGGTCAAGAATTTGCTGCAACTGGGCAGTTCCTGCATCTACCCGCGCGCGGTGCCGCAGCCGATGCGCGAAGATGCCCTGCTGACCGGGGTGTTGGAGCCCACAAATGAACCCTATGCGGTCGCTAAAATCGCCGGGATCAAACTGTGTGAAAGCTATAATCGGCAGCATGGGGTTGATTATCGTTCGGTCATGCCGACCAACCTCTATGGGCCGGGTGACAATTTCCATCCGGAAAACAGCCATGTGCTGCCGGCGCTGGTCCGCCGCTTTCACGAGGCGCAGCGCGATGGGCTGGACGAAGTGGTGATCTGGGGTACCGGCAAACCACGCCGCGAATTCCTGCACGTGGACGACATGGCCGAGGCATCGCTGTTCGTGCTGGACCTTCCGCGCGACATCTATGAGGCAAACACCCAACCGATGCTGAGCCATATCAACGTCGGCTGTGGCGAGGATGTCTCGATCGCCGAACTGGCAGCGCTTGTTGCGAAAACGACCGGTTTCACCGGGCGGATCACGCAAGATGTCAGCAAGCCGGATGGCACTTTGCGCAAGTTGATGGATGTATCTCGTCTGGCAGATATGGGCTGGCGTGCCCGCGTCGGGCTTGAAGACGGTGTTCGGGAAACCTACGCTTGGTTCCTTGACCAGACGGATGGGGATCTACGCGCCAAGTGACCGCCCGGACCGAAGCCCGGGCAGTATAATGGATCAGAACCAACGGCCGATTGCCATGGCCGTTGGTTCGCGCGTCGTCGTATCGCTTGCGGTGGACAGCACTTTGAAACCCACCTGAGAATGAGTTGGTGCATCGAAGCCCATAAACCGGGTGCTTGCGCCGCCGCCGCCACTGATGGCAACCGGTGTGCCGGTGGCAAAAGCGATCGGGAAATCCCAAAGCGCGGCATCGCTGGCGAACAGCGCGCCTTCGGCAGTGGTACACCCGGTTGCGGGTAAAGTGGCCGTGCAAATTTGCGTGCCGTCGGCAAAGCGCACGTAATCCCCATTGGCTGTTGATCCGCGTTCGATCACAGCACCACTCGGCGTGCCGCCATTCTGCGCCACAGACCCCAACAGGTTGCCGGGGCCATACCCATAATCTGCACGCATCAGGCGCCCGGCGGTTGTATCGTCGGCGCTGATCTGAACGGCCGAACCGCTTGCGGTTCCAGTTGCCGGATCAAAGCTGAGCGCATCGGTCCAGGAACTGCCGTCAGGTGACACCTTGATGGAAAAGCCGGTGTTGCCGGACAATCCCATCTCGGCATGACCGGTCCAGTTGGATTGAAACAGCAAAGATGCGGTGTCGCCCGCGTTTGCCTTGTTGATTTTCAACTGGTGGCCATTGCCCTCATGGCTGAGCAATGTTGCCGGAGACCGCACCGACAGACGGTTTGTACTGTCATAGCCGGTGGCAACGCCGACCCCGTCCAAATTCTGTGTGGCAACTGGCGGATCAATCCAAGTGCCGCCATCCCAGATTTTCATTTGTCCGGTGCTGTCGTCCCATGCACGCCAGCCCGTATCAGGTGTTACAAAATGCCAGGCGTTGTCCAGCCACGCGGCAAGCTGTCCGGCATGTCCGGCCCAATCACCGGTTGGAGAAGCGCCAAGCGCGTGAACTTCGCCGGCGTCCGGAACTGGGGGTGGGTTCGAGGCATTTGTTGAAGCGACGCTGAGCTGTACAACCAAATCCAGATGGCGCAAGGCTTCGTTATGGGTCACATGTTTCTGGGCCTGCGACGGCTGAATATACGGCAGGTTCAATCGGGGTGAGTTCTGGTTCACGGGGCGTCCTCCAATAGCTGTCGGTCCGACAATTGCATTGCGCGCAACATTGCCGTGACGCGCATAAAGCTTGTCTGACCGGGGCGGACGCCTGTGAAATTGTTTGCTAACTTTCAGCCCTCAAACCGACCACAAGACGTTGAGATTGTGGAACTGGTTTGCCATTGGCTCTGATTGAAAGTCACAGCCACAGGACCTTTATGCCCCCCGCAAAGAACAGGGGGGCAGGGTCTATTGTTGGTGGCTGAAAAAGGTGGGCTGCTATTGAGCCGCCTGATCGGTGGCAATGATATCATGCAGGTACTGGCTCAGATCTTCGCGCAGATCATCCCGGGCCAGCGCGAATGCCACGGTGGCTTGCAGGAACCCTGCTTTTGATCCGCAGTCGAACCGCTGACCGTCGAATTTATAGCCAAACACCGGCACGCCGTTGCCGATATCCTCGGCTATCGCGTCAGTCAGCTGAATTTCGCCACCGCTGCCTTGTTTCTTTTGATTGAGGTTATACAGGACCGACGGGCCAAGAACGTAACGGCCGATAACGGCCAGGTTGGACGGCGCCTCCTCAGGCTTTGGTTTTTCGACCATGCCTTTGGCACGAACAACCGTACCGATGTTTTCGCCCACATCCAGTACACCATAAGCGCTGGTCTTGTTTGCCGGAACTTCCATGGCGGCAACCATATTGCCACCTGTATCTTCATAGGCTTCGATCATCTGCTTAAGACAGGGTTTGTCCGCTGCGATGACATCGTCGGGCAGCATAACCGCGAATGGCTCATCCCCGATCAGGCGGCGTGCGCACCAGACTGCGTGCCCCAACCCCAGGGCTTTGTGCTGCCGGATGTAGGCAATCGCCCCGCTTTCCATATTGGTCGCATTCAGGGTTTCCAGAAGGTCGTCTTTACCCTTGGACTTCAGCTCCTGCTCAAGAACGAGATTGTGGTCAAAATAATCCTCAAGCGCGGATTTGCCGCGTGATGTTACAAAGATGAACTCTGTAATGCCTGCTGCGCGGGCTTCGTCGATGGCGTATTGCACCAATGGGCGATCAACCAGAGTCATGATCTCTTTCGGGACCGATTTTGTTGCTGGCAAAAATCGGGTGCCCAACCCCGCAACGGGGAAGATCGCCTTTGTGACCTTGCGTGCCATGTTACCTCTCAAACTAAATAATGCTTGGTAATTTTACGTTCGTTGGGTTTTTTCATAGGCGCTGTTGGCCAAACAATCAACGTCGATGGACAATCGACGACAAACCCGGAGGAATGGTGCCGTCCAAAGGGCAGCGATGTCAAAATTTACCGGCTTCGCGTTACAGAACGTTGTGGTATTTGGTCCTGATCCGAGGGGCAAACCAAGGTCTGGTTTTCCTATTGGCATCACAAAAGGTCGGTCATGGTTCACGCGATGGTGGATTCGCCCCAAAGCCAGCCAACTGGCTTTGGGGTCATGATATCAGCCCCCGGCCATGATGGTCTCAAGCGGGTCATGCTCGGCCACGAAATGGTCAGGCTTTACCTCGCTTAGCTGGGGTATGTAATCCGTCTGGCCTGCATTTAACCGGCTGGGCAGAAACCGCAGCGCGGCTTTCGAATCCATGGGCGAGGGTAACTCGCCGGGGATCTTAAGCCGCGTGCGACTGCGTTCGACATCTGGATCAGGGATTGGTACGGCCGAAATCAGGGACTTGGTATAGGGGTGGATCGGATCAGAACAGATCACCTCTCCGTCACCAAGCTCCACGATTCGGCCAAGATACAGAACCATGATCCGGTTCGAGACCGCCCGCACCACCGACAAATCGTGGCTGATGAAGATCATCGACAGGCCAAACTCTTGCTGCAACTCGCGCAGCAATTCCACGATCTGCGCCTGAATCGACACGTCCAGGGCCGACACGGCCTCATCACAGATGATCAGCTTGGGTTTGTTGATCATCGCCCGCGCAATACCGACCCGCTGGTTCTGACCGCCGGACAGCTCGTGCGGATAGCGGTTGATCATGTTGGCCTTCAGGCCGACCCGCTCCATCATTTCGGCGACCATCTCTTTGCGCTCACGCTCGGTCAGGTCCGGGCGATAGGTTTTCAGCGGTTCGGCGATCGAGGCTGAAATCGTCATCCGCGGATCAAGGCTGGCCAGTGGGTCCTGGAACACGATCTGCAGGTCCTTGCGGTATTTGTTCAGCTCGGACCGCTTCAGGCCGACAATCGGATGCCCCAGCCAACTGACATTGCCGCCACTGGGTTCGATCAACTGTAGAACAGCCCGCGCCAATGTGGATTTGCCGCAACCGGATTCCCCCACTACGCCCAGCGTTTCACCCTTTCGGATGTCAAAGCTGACGCCATCGACTGCCTTAAGCGGCACCTTGCGCCCAAACAGCCCGCCTTTGACGTGGATTGGGAAATGCACCTTGACGTCATCAACCCTAAGCAGCGGCTCCTCGACCTTGTCCAGCGCCTTGGGTGCGTCACCTGCATCAATTCGGGGCATCGCGTCCAGCAGAGTGCGGGTATAGTCGTGCTGCGGCGCGCGGAAGATTTCGCGTGTGTCTCCGGCCTCGACAAACGCGCCCATGCGCATGACCTGAATGCGGTCGCACATGCGCGCCACCACGCCCATGTCATGGGTGATCAGGGCAATCGCGGTGCCCTCATCCTTTTGCAGGCGCACCATCAGGTCCAAAATGTCGGCCTGAACCGTCACGTCCAACGCGGTCGTGGGTTCATCCGCGATCAGCAGCTTGGGATTGCACAGCATCGACATGGCGATCATCACGCGCTGGCGCATGCCGCCTGACAATTCGTGCGGGTATTGATCCAGACGCCGTTTGGCCTCGGGGATGCGCACACGATCCAGCCACTCCAGACAACGCGCTCGCGCGGCTGACCCTTGCAGGCCCTCGTGTACCTGAAGAACCTCGCTCATTTGCTGGCCAACCCGAAGATGCGGGGTCAGGGCGGTCAGCGGGTCCTGAAAGATCATGCCGACATCGTCGCCACGGATCTGGTTCAGCTTGCTTACCGGCAGGTTAAGGATTTCCTGACCGTTAAGCGTGGCGGACCCAAGCGCCCGCCCGGCAGGCGGCAGCAACCCCATCGCGGCCATGAAGGTCTGGCTTTTACCCGACCCGCTTTCGCCGACGATACCCAGGCATTCACCCGGATGGATGTCAAAGCTGATGCCTTTGACCGCCTCGACGACGCCATCGGGTGTATTGAACTGGACGCTCAGGTCCTTAACAGAGAACAGGCTCATATCAGCGATCCTTCGGGTCCAGAGCGTCACGCAGACCATCTCCGATAAAGAACATCGAGATGATGATGGCGACGTAGATTGTCAGGGGGTACATCAACTGCCACAGGGTGCCGTAGCCCATCGTGCCTGCGCCTTCGGCGATCAGTCGACCCAGCGAGGTATAGGGTTCCGAAATCCCAAGACCCAGGAACGAGATGAAGCTTTCAATAAGGATCATTTCAGGCACAAGCAGAGAGGCATAGACAATCACTACGCCCAGCAGATTGGGTAGAACATGACGATACATGATGGTGAATTCGCTGACACCTGCAGCACGCGCGGCTTCGATGAACTCGCGGTTTTTCAGGGTCAGGGTCTGTCCGCGCACGATCCGCGCCATGGTCAGCCAGCCGACCGCGCCAAGGGCGATGAAAAGCGTGAAAAAGGACCGTCCTGCCACGACCAGCAACAAGATGATGATCAAGGTTGTGGGGATCGCCAACAGGATATCGACGAACCGCATCATGATGCTGTCAGTGCGCCCGCCGATGTAGCCGGCTGCGATGCCGTAACATGTACCCACGATCAGCGCGGTTGCAGCCCCGATCAGACCCACCAGCAAAGATATGGTGGTGGCCTGAATGACGCGGCTGTAAAGGTCGCGCCCCAGATCATCGACCCCAAAGAAATGCCCGGTTTCAATCGAAGGCATCCCCATGCCACGTACGTCACCCATGACGTTCCAGTCGATTTCCTCGTTGCTCCAGACGGCAAAATACGGGCCGATGATCGTGAACAGCACGATCAATCCCAGAATGAACACGCTGACCATCGCGGCCTTGTTGCGGACAAACCGGATACGCGCATCCTGCCAGAGTGAGCGCCCCTGAATGACCGTGAAGTCAGTGATTTCTTCGGCCAGCTGGGTGGTTTTTTGTGAATTTCCAAACATTGCCAGCCCCTCAGTACCGGATTTTCGGATCGAACCAGGCATAAGCCAGGTCGGTCAGCAGGTTCACGACAACGGTCAGCGCGCCATACAGGATCGTGACCCCCAACAGCACCGCATAGTCCCGCGACAGGGCCGAGCCGACGTAAGCCTGACCCAGACCACCGGTCGAGAAATAGATGTCGACAAAGACCGAACCGGTCAGCACATAGACAAAGACCGGACCCAGATAAGACACGACCGGCAGCAGCGTGGGTTTCAGCGCATGACGCCAGATCACGGTTCTTGTCGGCAGCCCCTTGGCCCGTGCGGTGCGGATGAAGTTCGAGTTCAGAACCTCCAGCATCGACGACCGGGTGATCCGCGCGATGGACCCCATGTAAGATGTCGCCAGGGCAATCACCGGCATGATCAGATACGGCCACTGGCCGCCATTCCATCCGCCACCCGGCAGCCATCCCAGCCACAGGGTGAAGGTCAGGATCAGGATTGGACCCATGATGAAGTTCGGCAGTGCCTGCGCCGCGATCCCCAGACCAACGGCGAAATAGTCGATCCAGCTGTTGTGCCGGATCGCCGCCGCAATCCCCAGGCTAACTCCAACCACAGTCGCCACCAGAAACGAGAGCGATCCGTAGGTCAGTGAAATCGGGAAACCCTGCGCGATGATGTCATTCACGTCCCGGTCCTTGAATTTGAAGGACGGGCCGAAATCGAAATGCACAACGATGTTGTACAGGTAATCCCACAGCTGCTTCCACAGCGGTTGGTCCAGCCCATACCGCGCCTCGATATTGGCCAGAACCTGCGGCGGCAACGGCCGCTCCGAGGTAAAAGGCCCGCCGGGCGCGTAGTGCATCAAAAAGAAACAGGCGACGATCAGCAACAGGATCGTCGGAATGGCGACCAGCAGTCGCCGCAGACTATAGGCAAGCATTTCATGCCCCCGTGTTTATTGGCCTTGCCCCAGGGTGGCCCCGGGGCAAGGCGCGATCCAAAGATGATTACTCGGCGGTTTTGTAAAGGTTCCGAGAGTACCAGTTCTGCTCGACGTTATCGACCGGCCAGTTTCCGACATCGGTGTCCATCATGTAGACGCCAGCATAGTGATAGATCGGGATAACAGGGGTTTCCTGCGCAATAATGCGTTCCACCTCGGTATACAGAGGGGCCGGATCATCCGAGGTCTTGGCTTCCGCCAGCAACTCATCAACGCGGGCGTTGTTGAATTTGCCATCGTTGTACCCGGACTGGGACTGCAGCAGATCGAGGAAAGTCGAGGCTTCGTTATAGTCGCCACACCACGCGCCACGGGCCAGATCAAAGTTCTGGTTGCCGCGCTCTTCCAGGAATACCTTCCACTCCATATTGGCCAGCTCGACCTGAACACCCAGCTTTTGCTTCCACATCTGGCTTAGCGCAACGGCGACTTTCTTGTGGTCTTCGTTGGTGTTGTAAACCATGTCAAAGCTCAGCGGATTGTCTGGGCCAAAACCGGCAGTCGCCAGCAGTTCCTTGGCCAGCTCATCGCGTTCCGCCTGGGTCATGGATGCCATTTCGACCTCGGGAACGGTGAATCCTGCGGTTGCTTCGGGGGCAAAAGTATAGGCTTGGGGTTGGCCACCAGCCATCACTTTTTCAGTAATGATATCGCGATCCACGGCAAGCGACAGGGCCTGACGGACGTTTGGATCCTTAAAGGCTTCGGGGCCGCCATCAGACAGGTTGAATGTGTAGTAATAGTTGCACAGACGCGGGAAGCTGATGGCCTCTTCCGGGTGTTCCTGGCTCAGGCGGGGGAACTGGCCAGCGGGAACTTCGGTGCGGTCCAGCTCACCAGCCAGATAGCGGGTCAGGGCCACGTTTTCGTCGTTGATGATCAGCGCGACAACTTTGTCGAGAATGGTGTTCTCGTTGTCCCAGTACATTTCGTTGCGCTCACGCACCGAACGTTCCTGCGGCAGATGTTCGGTCCAGATGTAGGCACCGTTCGAGACAATGTTCTCTGGCTTGGTCCAGGCGTCGCCGAATTCTTCGATGACCTTTTGCGGGGCCGGGAAGGTGGTCGAATGCGTGGTCATCTGTGGGAAATACGGCAGCGGTGCGCTCAGGCGAACCTCAAGTGTATGATCGTCGATGGCTTTGACGCCCAGATCATCAATTGGCGCGTTACCCGCGATGATCTCTGCCGCGTTTTCGATCGACATCAGTTCCATGAACCATGCGTAAGGAGAGGACAGCGCCGGATCGACTGCGCGCTTCCATGCGTATACGAAATCACCTGCCGTGACCGGATCGCCGTTGGACCATTTGGCGTTGTCGCGCAAGGTAAAGGTATAGACGTCTTTGGTGTCGTTGGCGGTGTACCCAGTGGCAACGCCGGGGACCAGATTACCTGCTTCGTCCTGATTCATCAGACCTTCAAACAGGTCGCGCACGATTTCGGCGCCGTATGTGTCTTCGACAACCTGCGGATCAACCGAGGTGTGCTCGTCTCCAAGGCGATAGATGAAGGTCTGGTCATCCGCCAGCGTCTCGCCGGTTTCCGGATGGGTGCCTGCGGCAAAGGCGGCACCGGTGATCATGGTCGAGGTCAGCAACCCCGCCAGAGATGTCCGAATGTGTTTGTTCATGTTTTATTACTCCCGTTTTTTGGGGCTAAATACGCGCATCCTGTCAGGATGACCGTTGGCCACCATGTTTGTCCGACCCTGAACAAGACCGGGGCTGGTTCAAATTTTGCTTTTTCAGATCGCAATGAACACCGCGTCGCAGTCTTTCGGTTTGCAGTCGGGAACGTGTTTGCGAAAGTCGCCTTTCACTGACGTCGAAGGTGGCACTAATTCAAAAAAGGATAAAGCCTTTGCCTGTAAATTGGGCAGTCAGGGTAGGATTACGCATGAATTCGGGATCGCCGTGGAAATATAATAATGAAACCTGGCGGCTCTATGACACTTTTGTGAAGGTCTGTTAATTGCGCATGGCTGCAAAAGGTGAATCAACGACGCTGTCGGGGCTGAAACAGGGCGAATCGCTATTGGTTCAGGGTGGCTTTCAGACCTGCATCAGGGAAGCAGGTCGGCGCAAAACCCGAAGCTTGTTGCCAGCGTCCAATCGAGCGCCGGGTCTTGAACCCCGGCAACCCGTCGGCGCCGCCGACGTCATGGCCCTGGCGCTCAAGCGCGCGCTGCATGGCGGCGATATCCGACCTGTACAGCGCGCCAATCTTGTCCCAGCGGGCTTTGAAATTGCCCACGCCATATTGAATGCGATCGCCGACATGGCCCACGAACAGGGCGTAGAGGTCACTTTTGTTATAGTCTTTGAGAACGTAGAAATTCGGCGTTACGACAAAAGCGGGCCCGTGACGTCCTGCGGGCATCATCAAATAGCCCTCGCCTGCCAGTTCATGCTTTGGGAAAGGCTTGCCCGAAACCCGAGTGATTCCCATCGCGGCCCATTCCTGAATCGGCTTGCCCTGATCTGGACCCTCCAGTGCGCAAGAAACCGATGCGGGAACGTGAACTTCGAACCCCCAGTCCCGCCCGGTGATCCAACCATGCTGGGCAAGATAGTTCCCGATTGACGCAATCGTGTCATCCTCTGATGCCCAGATATCGGCGCGCCCATCGCGGTTTCCGTCCGCCGCGAAAGTCAGAAAGCTGGACGGCATGAACTGCGGCTGACCCAACGCGCCAGCCCAGCTGCTTTTCATCGTGCCGGGTGGGGCGTGGCCGGCTTGGGCAATTTGCAGGGCGGCAATCAGTTCTTTGGTGAAATAATCCGCGCGTGTACTCATGAAGCCTTTGGTTCCCAGAACCCGAAAGACGTTATGAGGGATGGGAACCTGACCATAGCCGCTTTCGCGTCCCCAAATGGCCAGAATGATGCGCGCGGGCACGCCGGAGTCCGCCTCGACACGGTTCAATGTCGCGGCATGACGGCGGGCCATCTGGCGGCCGACAGAGGTGGCCCCTTGTACCGAGCCTGCATTAAAGTAACGGCCGGACGATCCGAATTCCGCCTGTTTTTGCTGTTTGGGTGTTTGTGCGGCGCTGCCCGGTGGCACCAGATCCGGCAGCTTCCAGTTCAGGGTGATCCCGTCAAACGCCTGCGTCATCGTCTGACGAGACACGCCTTTGGCTTTGGCTTGCGGCCAGACTGTATCCTGCAGCCAAACCTGAAACTGCTGTTCCACCGCAGCACGGTCTTGCGCGCTTGCGGTTGTTGAAAAGACCAAAAGGCCCAAGGCTATAATTATCCAGTGCATCGTCAAAATGTCTCGCCTGCAGTCGATGACAAGTCAACAGCGCCTTATGCTAGGGTTGAGTAGGCACTGCGGCAGACAATTCCCGGTTCCGGAAAAAACCTTGTGAAATTCCGTGACTCTGCCGATAGTTGGCCAAAAGCGAAAGCATAAGAGGACATCTGGTTTGACCCTGTCGCGCAAGTCACCTGGGATACGGTCGTTTATGGCAGCAATCGCAATTGTTGCGATGTCGGCGCAGGTCGTGGTCGCAGGCGACAGTTTCATGGACCCGCAGGGACCAATTGCTGCGATTCAGAAAACCCACCTGTTTCGCGCAACGCTTCTGATCCTGATTGCGGTTGTTCCAGTGCTTGTTTTGGTGCCCCTGATTGCGCTGCGCTATCGGCGGCGCAAGGGAACACACGCCAGCTATCGGCCCAAATGGGATTTCTCGGCCAAGTTGGAATTCGTCATGTGGGGGGTGCCGGTTCTGATCGTGGCGATCTTGTCGTTCTATCTTTGGAAGGCGACGTATCGGCTTGATCCGTATACTGCACCATTTGGGGATACACCCGCGATGAAAGTTCAGGTCGTCGGGTTGGATTGGAAGTGGCTGTTTATCTACCCGGACCTCGGCATTGCCAGTGTCGGAGAGTTGGGGATTCCCGTCAAACAGCAGGTCGCACTGACGCTGACGACAGATACGGTGATGCAATCTTTTATGATTCCCGCGCTCGCCGGTCAAATCTATGCCATGCCGGGCATGACAACAAAGTTGCACATCGTGGCGGATGCGCCGGAAACGATGCTGGGTGAAAATACACAGTACAACGGGCGGGGTTTCACCAAACAGAAGTTTGAAGCAAAGGCCATGTCACCCGAAGAATTCGACGCGTGGGTTTCGGACGTTCGCGCAAATGGTATTCCGCTGGATCAGCCGACCTATCGCACATTGGCCATGCGCACTGACCGGGATGAGGTTCAGGCCGCACTGGGAACGTCGCAAATGCCGGACGACGCCCTGTATTTCACTTTGGAGGACAGCGCCCTGTTCCATACCATTCTGCACCGGTATCACGGCGGTAAGCCACTGTCAGCGGATCAGCAACCGGGAACCACCGGATACGGGCAGGAGGGCGTCCAATGACAACGGCCGAGACTGGTTTCTTTGGCCGCCTGAGCTGGGATGCATTCCCGATTGCAGGTCTGATTCAGACACCAAATGCAAATGAAATCGTTGCGAACTCGGCTGCGGCGGTGGTGCTTGTCGGCGTTGTTGCCGTTGTCGGCTTGCTAACATGGTTCCGCTTGTGGGGGCCGCTGTGGCGGGATTGGCTGACTAGCGCAGATCACAAGAAGATCGGCATCATGTATATCGTCTTTGCCATCGTGATGCTGGCGCGGGGCGTTCTGGAAGGCGTGGTCATGCGCGCCCAACAGGCGGCGGGGCCGGGTGACGGCTTTCTGGAGGCCGAACATTTTGCCGAACTGTTCAGCACCCATGGCACCATCATGATCTTTTTTGTTGCCGTGCCATTTGTCTTTGGCCTGGCAAATTTCCTGATCCCGCTGATGATCGGTGCGCGGGATGTGGCCTTTCCGGTAATGAACCAGATCAGCCTTGGGCTGACCGTCTCGGCGGGGATGATGCTGATGGTGTCGCTGGTGGTCGGAGAGTTCTCGACCGGTGGGTGGACCGCCTATCCCCCTTATACCGGCGCGGCGTTCAATCCAGGTGTTGGGCCGGACTATTGGATATGGGCCATCGTCGTATCAGGCATCGGCACGACGCTGACGGGCATCAACTTTGCGGTCACAATCTATAAGCTGCGCGCGCCGGGCATGAAATTCATGCGGTTGCCGATGTATTGCTGGACGATCATCTGCAGCTCAATCCTGATTGTCTTTGCCATGCCGCCACTTGGGGTTGCCGCTCTGATGCTGGCCGCCGACAGGTATCTGGATTTCCACTTTTTCACCAATGATCTGGGCGGCAACATGATGAACTATGCCAACCTGTTCTGGCTGTTCGGCCACCCCGAGGTCTATCTGCTGGTGCTGCCCGCCTATGGCATCTATTCCGAGGTATTCTCGACGTTTTCGGCCAAGCGGCTGTATGGCTATAACTCTCTGGTGATTGCCACCATGTCGATTGCGGTGCTGTCTTTTACCGTCTGGCTGCACCATTTCTTTACCATGGGGCAAAGCGCGCTGATCAACGCGGTGTTTGGGATTGCCACCATGCTGATTGCGATCCCGACTGGCGTAAAGGTCTATGACTGGATGGCCACGCTGTACCGGGGGCGCATCCGGTTTTCGGTTCCTATGCTTTATGGTCTGGCCTTCCTGATGCTTTTTGTCATCGGCGGTCTTTCGGGTGTGATCCTGGCCAACCCCACTGTCGACTATCAGGTGCACAACACCTTGTTTCTGGTGGCGCATTTCCACAATGTTCTGCTGCCCGGCGTGTTGTTCGGCCTGCTGGCTGGGTACAACTATTGGTTCCCCAAGGCCTTTGGTTTCCGTCTGAACGAATTTTGGGGGCGGATCACGGTCTTGCTTTGGACCTTTGGGTTCATGCTGACTTTCCTGCCGCTGTACTTCGTGGGCCTCATGGGGATGCCGCGCCGGTCGTTCAGTTGGGAGAACCCCGATTTTCACCCCTATATGATTGTTGCGGTTTTGGGCGCGCTGGTTATCCTGCTGGCCTTGTTGTCGGTGATCGTGCAGCTGTGGATCAGCATCCGCGACCGCGAAAAGACCCGGGTTCCGGTCGGGGACCCGTGGGATGCGCATACGCTGGAATGGTCCATCCCCGCACCGCCGCCGCCCTATAATTTCGCTATTATCCCACAGGTCACTGATCGGGATGACTTTGCCGCCGCAAAAGAACGGGGCGCGGCCTATCCGACGCCGGACGCGTATGAGGATATCGCGATGCCGCGTAACACCGGGATCGGCTTCTTGCTGTGTGTGCTCAGTGGGATATGGATGTTCGCGCTGGTCTGGTGGATTTGGTGGCTGGCCGCGCTGATGACGGTTCTTATCATCCTGTCCTTTATCGCATGGACCTTCCAGACCGATACAGAAGAGGTCATCCCAGCCGACGAGGTGCGCAAACAGCACCAAGCCTGGCTGGACCTTGTCCACAATTCGACACCGGTTGATCGCGATTATGAAGCCGCCCCGGAAAATCGCGGCCTTGCCCGCCCTGATCTGGAGGCGGCGACATGAAACGTGCACCGACGCACAGCTATCCGGGCCTGAACCTGGGCAGGCGGCACGCAAGCGCGGATAAAGCCAGCGAAGTCGTCACCTTCGGCTTCTGGGTCTTTCTGATGAGCGATCTGGTCTATTTCGGCCTGATGTTCGCGATCTATATTACCATGATCGACGCGCAGGCAGGTGGGCCGGGGCCGCATGAGCTGTATGATCTGAAAAGCATCTTCGCCCAAACCCTGATCTTGCTGACCAGCAGTTTGACCGTGGGGCTGGCAATGCTGGCGCTGAAATACAACCTGCCGCGCGCGCGAATTGTGCTGTGGTTCGGGGTGACTTTGGTGCTTGGGCTCAGCTTTCTGGTGCTGGAAATCCGTGACTTTATGGCCATGGCGGACAAAGGCGGCATTCCCCAGCGCAGTGGGTTTCTTTCGGCATTTTACGGATTGGTGCCGCTGCATGGTTTGCATGTTGCGACTGGTTGTATCTGGTTGATTGTGTTGGGTATTCAGCTGCGGCTGTTTGGTCTGACCGATCGGTTGATGTCGCGCGTGGTGCGGTTAGCGTTGTTCTGGCATTTTCTGGACCTGATTTGGATTGGCATCATCACCATCGTCTACTTTGGGGGGCTGTCCTATGGATAAGCGCAGCGAGATGCACCGGCGTGAGCGACGTCGTTATATCGTCGGCTATGGCGGCTCGCTGCTGCTGACGCTGGCGGTGTTCACGATAGCCTATAAATACGGCATCCAGACCAAAGGGGTCTATCTCTCGATTGCTCTGCTGGGGTTGGCGCAACTGATCGTACAATTGGTCTATTTCCTGCATATCGACCGCCGCCGCAGCAGCCGTGAAGATCTGGACCTAGTCCTGTTTTCCACGCTTGTACTGTTGATCATCATACTGGGAACGGTGTGGATCATGGGCAATCTGGCGGTGCGAATGCACACATATCCAATGTGATGACGGGTCCGCGCGAAACATAAAGGTCCAAGCCTATGAAATCCCTGAAAACCGTCGCCGTTATTGTAATGCTGGGCGTCATCGCGATTGGTCTGTTCCTGTATTGGCGTCATGAAGAGCGGTTCCCATCGACCAAAGACGCGTATGTCGGGGCGAACATAATTTATGTGGCTGCCCAAGTGACGGGTCAGGTTGCGGATGTACCGATTTCAGAAAATCAGCAGGTAAAGGCCGGTGATCTTCTGTTTACGATTGACGACACGCAATTCAGCGCCTCGGTCGATCAGGCCAGTGCCGATCTGGACAGCGCGAAACAGCAGGCTCAGGCCTATTCCACCCAGATTACCGCGGCTGAGGCGGCGGTGAAATCCGCGCAGTCGGCTTTTGATACCGCGAAAAACAACCTGGAGCGGGCCAAGGCGCTGTTTTCGGATGGGGATCTGGCACAGGCGTCCCTGGATCAGACGACGTCGGAATTCGCGCAGGCCTCGGCCCGGCTGACCGCCAGCCAGTCCAGCCTGTTGGCATTGCAAAGTGGGTTGGCCGCGAAACAGGATGATGTCCTGTCTGCCCGCGCCCAGCTGGAGATCGCCAGGGCGGATCTGGCGTGGACCAAGGTTTACGCAACCGCTGATGGCTGGATCGCCAATCTGACCCTGCGACCCGGATCGGCGGTGGCGGCGAATGCACCGCAGTTTTCGATCGTGGAATCTTCGGATTGGTGGGTGGATGCGAATTTCAAGGAAACATCGCTGCCGCGAATTCGCCCGGGTCAGCCGGTCACGATGCAGATCGACATGTTGCCAGGGGTGACCCTGACGGGCAAGGTGGCCTCAATCGGGCGCGGGTCCGGGGACACATTCTCGCTTTTGCCGTCCGAAAATGCCAGCGGCAACTGGGTCAAAGTCACCCGCAGGTTCCCGGTTCGCATCGCACTTGATCCAACAGACGCACCCTTGCGCGTGGGGGGCAGCAGCAAAGTGACAGTGGACACCACAGCGACCCAGGCTGGGAAATGACAGCTACGGCCGCAAGCCGCATCAATCCGGTGATTGTTGTCGCCGTTGTTCTCAGCGCCATTCTTGAGGTGTTGGACAGCACCATCGTCAATGTGGCCTTGCCACATATTCAGGCCGCGTTTGGGGCGACAACCGATCAGGCCACATGGATTTTGACCAGCTATATCGTTTCAGCTGTGGTGGTCATGCCGCTGACCGGCTTTGTGGCCCGCCGGGTCGGGCGGCGTCGGTTGATCCTGACCGCTGTGACCGGCTTTGCCACCATGTCCATCATGTGTGGACTGTCCTGGAGCCTTGAGACCATCGTCATCTTTCGGCTGGCGCAGGGTATGTTCGGGGCGTTCCTGATCCCCTTGTCGCAGTCCATCCTGTTCGATGCCTTCCCGCGCGAAAAACGAGGGCAGGCGATGGCTGTTTTTGGTCTGGGTGTGGTGGTCGCCCCTGTGCTGGGTCCAACGGTCGGGGCGATCCTGACCGAGTACTTTTCATGGCGGATGGTGTTTTTCGTCAACCTGCCGGTGGCGGCAATGGCGCTGTTGCTATTGGCCGGAGAGCTGCCCGAGGACAAAACCGAAGACGTCCAGATCGACTGGAAAGGGCTGGCGTTGCTGGCGATGGGGATCGGTTGTCTTCAGTTCGTTCTGGATCAGGGTGAAACCAAGGACTGGCTGTCATCGCATGGCATCCAGCTTGCGGTGATCGTATCCGTTCTGGGTGCGCTGGGGTTCATTATTCATGCTCTGACCGCCAAGCGCGCGATTGTTGACCTGCACTTGTTCGCGGATCGCAACTTTGCCCTGTGCAATCTGGTGATTGCGGGTTTTGCCATCTCACTGTTCGGCAGCATCGCCATATTGCCGACTTTTGTGCAAAACCTGCTGGATTACCCGGTTATCGATTCCGGTCATTTGTTCATCCCGCGCGGTATCGCTGCGGGTGGGTCGATGGTCATTACCGGTACGGTGCTGGTGACGCGGTTTGACCCGCGGGTACTGGCCGGGTTGGGGATGCTGTTGACGTCCGCTGGGAATTTCATGCTGGGCGCGCTGAACCTGAATGCAGGGTTCTGGCAGCTGGCCTGGCCTGGGGCGATCAGCGGTTTGGGTATGGGCCTGGTGTTTGTGCCAATGTCGATCCTGGCTTTTGAGAGCATCTCGAAAGCAAAACAGGACGAAGCATCGGGCCTATTCAACGTGACCCGGCAGCTTGGTTCATCCGTCGGAATCTCACTTGTGGGCACATGGATCGTGCGTGGGTTACAGACGAATACTGCGGTTCTCAGCCAGAATGTGACACCTTATAATCCGGCAGCACAGGCTTATTTGCAGCCGCTTGGCCTGACACCTGACAGTGCGCAAGGCGCGGCCATTCTAGGACAAGAGATCGCGCGGCAGGCCGAGTTGATTTCGTACCTAACCGTCTTCAACAACTTGGGTCTGCTGGCTCTTTTCACCATTCCGCTGCTGTTTTTCTGCAAGGCCCAAAAACCGGGAACACAGGCCGCGGTTCAGGCCCATTAGCGCATCAGAATAAGGCCCAGTCCCAGCGCGCCCCAGCACAAAACAAGGCTGACTAGGATGTTGCCGGCCGCCAGCGCAATCGTGCGTTCGCGTCTGAGTTCGAGCGATTGATAAGCAAAGCTGGAAAATGTCGTAAACCCGCCGCAAAAGCCAAAGACCAGTTGCTTTTCCTCTTCTCCCATCTCCACCGGTCCCCCAAGAAAGCCGATCCACAGGCCCAGCAGCAAACTGCCAAGTAAATTCACGATCAGGGTGGACACTGGCAGGTCATGATTGATCCGTAATGCAATCCAATGGCGCATTATCGCGCCCAATCCGCCACCCAGCCCGAACATGGCGTGCAGGAAAAGCGCGCTCATTCCAGCGACCTTGTCGAATGCAGCCGCCGCCCGATGGCTTCGCCAAGGATGGCGGCGGCAAGGCCAAAGGTGATTTCCAGCCCGGCTGCCGAACCCGCAGCCCAGAGGTCGACGCCAGCCAGACGCTGCAATTCGGCAACGAACGACGAAAATGTGGAAAGCCCGCCACAAAAGCCGACAGCCCCCAGATGCAGCACGTGGACATGAACACGGTGCCGAACGGAATACAGCCAGCCCAGTACAAAACACGCCACGACATTGATGCCAAAAGTTGTCGTCAGCACTGCATGCCCGGTGATTTCGACCGAAAAGCTCTCGCGCAGCAAAGATCCCGCCGCGCCGCCGAAGAATACGACCGTGAACATCATGGCAGTGTTTCGGACTGTGGGTCGGGACTTTGTCACAGCCTTTGATCCTGCCTGTGTTCACCTTTCCTTTGGAATACAGACTGCTGCCGTTTCGATCAACCTTGGCCTGAACTGCGGAGTGGATCAAAATTACACCCGATTGCGTGAAGGTTGGCACAAATGCTTGCAATCAAAAGCCGGAATGCTTCACCTATGGCACTGGGAAATTCTGCCCGAACCGGTCATGTAAGCTGACACTCAGAGGAGAGCACGAAATGGTTATACGCAGACTCTATTATTTTCTGAGCTATGTGTGCCTGCCACTGACCCTGTTGTGGGGTTTTTTCTGGCCGCCAGCACATTGGTTGCTGATCGTTCTCATCCCTTATGCGATTATCGGCCTCTATGATATGCTGACCACAAAACACAATGTGCTGAACAACTATCCTGTGTTGGGCCATTTCCGGTACATGCTGGAATTCGTCAGCCCGGAAATCCGGCAGTATTTCGTGGAAACCAACGAAAGCGGCCGTCCCTACAACCGGATTATTCGCGGGTTGGTTTACTCTCGCGCCAAGGGGCAGGTGGATACGCAGGCCTTTGGCACGCAGTATGACATCATGACCGTCGGCTATCACCGGGCCAACCATTCACTGGCACCCAAGGAGGTCGCCGAAAGCGAAGAGCGCGTGATGCTGGGTGGGCCGCAATGCACACAGCCCTATAGTGCGTCGCGCCTGAATGTGTCCGCCATGAGTTTCGGTGCCCTCAGCGCCAATGCGATCCGGGCCCTGAACGGTGGGGCCAAGGACGGAGGTTTTGCGCATAACACCGGCGAGGGCGGTCTTTCCCCGCATCATTTGGCCGAAGGTGGCGATATTATCTGGCAGATCGGAACAGGGTACTTCGGTTGCCGCACGTCCGAGGGTGGCTTTGACAAGGATCTGTTCGCCGAAAAGGCCAGGAAGGATGTGGTCAAAGCGATCGAAATCAAACTGTCCCAAGGTGCGAAACCCTCGCATGGCGGGGTGCTGCCTGCGGCCAAGGTGGACGAAGAAATCGCGCACATCCGCGGTGTGCCCGAACATCAGGACGTTATTTCCCCCCCCACCCATTCCGCCTTTGACGGCCCGACCGGGTTGCTGCATTTCGTGCAGCATCTGCGTGAAATGTCGGATGGCAAGCCCATCGGGTTCAAACTGTGTATCGGCCGGCCGTCCGAGTTCATGGCGATCTGCAAAGCAATGCTGGAGACGGGTATTCTGCCTGACTTCATCACCATCGACGGTGCCGAAGGAGGCACGGGTGCGGCTCCGGTCGAATTTACCAATCGCTTGGGTATGCCCCTGAACGAGGCGTTGATTTTCGTCAACAACTGCCTGCGCGGCGTGGGTCTGCGTGACAAGATCCGCATAATATGTTCGGGCAAGGTGGCCACCGGATATGACATGGTCGAGAAATTCGCCCTGGGTGCGGATATGTGCAACGCAGCCCGGGCGATGATGTTCGCCGTGGGCTGTATCCAGGCCTTGCATTGCAACACAAACCGTTGCCCGTCGGGTGTGGCCACTCAGGACCCAATCCGGGGGCGCGCGGTGAACGTGCCGCAAAAACGTCAGCGCGTGCATCGCTATCATGACGCTACGCTGGAAAGCTTTCGCGAGCTTCTGGGCGCAATGGGCAAGGAAAAAGTATCCGAACTGCAGCCTGTCGATATTCGCCGCCGCACAGCGGATGAGAGCGAGCGATCCTATGCGGAACTCTACCCCTTTGTTGCAGAGGGCGCTTTTCTTTCGGCAGACATACCAGATCAGTTCGCCGCTGACTGGAAAATGGCGGCAGCAGACCGGTTCTGATTTTTTTCATGCCGTCGCCAAGGATTGACCATTTCGATCCGTCTTACCAATTGTGATGCGCATGAAGACATCGGATGAGGATCTGGCAAAAGCCGCCGCTAAGGGGGACGTGGATGCGTTCACCACGTTGCTGGCGCGTCATTATGATCGGGTCTATCGGCTGGCCTTCCGTCTGACAGGGCGGGCTGATCAGGCCGAAGATCTGACCCAGGACATCTGCGCGGCCTTGCCTGCCAAAATCGCGGGATTTCGGGCGCAGGCCAGATTCACGACCTGGCTGTACCGGGTGGTTGTCAACGCGGCCGAGGATGCCCGTCGCCGACACGCCAGCCACAGTCGGGCTGCTGCCGGGTGGGGGGATGTCGAACAGATGCGCCGGGCCGAGGCGGCAGAAACGGCAGAGGCGATGGATTGGTTGCACCGCGCCATGCGATCCCTGCCACAAGAATTGCAGGACACGCTGGCGCTGACCCTTGAGGACGAGATGACCCATGCCCAGGTCGCCGAAGTGCTGGGCGTTTCTGAGGGCACGGTATCGTGGCGAATGTCAGAAATCCGCAAACGCCTGCGTGCCCATCGGCAAGAGGAGCTGGCAGAATGACAGACGATCTTGAACAGTTGAAAACGCTGATGGACGCGGCCACGCCTGCGTCGGATGCGCGGCGGCGGGCGGAAAATCTGGCTCTGGCCCGAAATAATTTCGCGCGCGCCCAAGGATCAGGCGACCAGATGCGTCCGACTGTTAAGCGAGGCCCGATAGCCCGCCTGACAGAAGGAGCGAAATCCATGTTGAATGCCCTCTCCCATCGCGGAGCGTTGACTGCGACCACTGCGATTGCCGCCGTGGCACTGGTGATGATCGTGCCGCAAACGCGGGATTATGTTGTGAATTCGAACGGTCGAACGCAAAGCCGGGTCACAGAGCCTCAGGTTCAGACAGCCGAAGCGGATCAGGATGCAGCCACGCTTGAGGAACCCGTCGTTGAAGCCCCGGTTGCAATTGAAGAGGCGATCACCTCTGAGCTGCCTTCGGCGCCATTGCCCAAACTACGTTCTTATGGCTTGGTGCCCGAGGGCGCAGCCCCGTCTGGTGATGCAAGCGCGGGATTATATGGCGCGACATCCGCGCCGGTTCAGCGCGACTTTCAAGCTGAGCCAGAGCAGAATACCGAGGCATTTGCCAACGCCGATACCAATCTATTGAAGATCACTGCCAATGACCCGGTTTCGACTTTCTCGATTGATGTCGATACCGCATCCTATTCGATTGTCCGGTCTTCGCTGATGCGTGGCCAGTTGCCGCCCAAGGATGCCGTCCGGATCGAAGAGATGGTGAATTACTTCCCTTACTCTTACCCGGCGCCCCAGGGGGATGCGCCGTTCCGCCCGACCATCACGGTTACGCCGACCCCGTGGAATACGGGCACGCAGCTTGTTCATATCGGCGTTCAGGGCGCGTTGCCGCAGGTCGAAGACCGCCCGCCACTGAACTTGGTGTTTCTGATCGACACCTCCGGTTCGATGCAGGACGCCAACAAGCTGCCGCTGCTTAAGCAATCCTTCCGCCTGATGCTTTCCGAGTTGAGGCCCGAAGATCAGGTCTCGATTGTCACCTACGCAGGCAGCGCCGGTCAGGTTCTGGAGCCCACGTCAGCCTTGGACCGCAGCAAAATTCTGTCCGCACTGGACCAGTTAGAGGCCGGAGGGTCAACAGCCGGGCAGGCCGGTTTGCAACAGGCCTATCAGGTTGCTGAAAACATGGCCGCAGATGGGGAAGTGACGCGAGTGATCCTGGCGACGGATGGTGATTTCAACGTTGGCCTGTCGGACCCGGATGCGCTGAAAGACTTCATCTCTCGCAAACGCGACAGCGGTACGTTCCTAAGCGTGCTGGGCTTTGGTCGGGGCAATCTGGATGACGCGGCAATGCAGGCGCTGGCGCAGAACGGGAACGGGCAGGCCGCCTATATCGACACGCTGGGAGAGGCGCGCAAAGTGCTGGTCGATCAGCTAACGGGCGCACTGTTTCCAATAGCCAATGACGTCAAGATACAGGTTGAATTCAATCCGGCGCAAATCGCCGAATACCGCCTGATCGGGTATGAAACCCGCGCGCTGCGGCGTGAGGATTTCAGCAACGACAAAGTGGACGCAGGCGATATCGGGGCGGGTCACACCGTCACTGCCATTTACGAGGTCACCCCGGTAGGTTCGGACGCGATCCGGAATGGCCCACTGCGTTACGCGCAACAGCCGGGTTCGGATGGGGCCGAGGAAATTGGGTATTTCAAGCTACGTTACAAAGCCCCCGATGCGGACCAAAGCCAGCTGATCGAACAGCCGATCCTGCCTGCGCAGGGCGAGGTGTCGGATGATGTTCGGTTTTCCTATGCAATCGCGGGTTTCGGGCAAGCGTTGCGCGGGGGTGAGTATCTGGTGGATTGGTCATATGAGGACGCGATTGAACTGGCCACTTCATCCCGGGCGGCCGATCCGTTCGGCTATCGGTCCGAGGCCATCACTCTGATGCGACTTGCCGCGTCGCTTGCCCAATGACGCCTGTATCGGGCGCAGCTGTCATGCTGCGCCCACAGGTCATCGGATCAATACGATCTTGGGTTGTTGGCTGTGTGCGTGTGTATTTTTCGAATGCTCCATTCCACGGCGTCTCGCATGGTCTTTCCCAATGCGTCGTCAAACGCGGTGACCAGATCAGGGGTCTGATCACTGGCGGCGAGGATGCTTTCCTGGAATGAGCTTGAGGCGATGATCTTGTCTTCAATCTCGTCAATGATCTTGATGTTCATGCGAACTTCGACCCGTACGGTCGACGACGTTCCGGTGTTGTTGACCACCATTCCCTGAAATTCGCGCAAATCTGGCACAATCACGTAATCAGCACGTAGACCAACAGTAGACCGACCCACAGCGGCCACCTTGCCGCTGTTTTCATAGCTTTCGACCATCAATGTTTGCACAATCAACGGCGCCCGATCGACCCACCGTGCCCGGGATAGGTATTGCACCTGCAACGGTGTTGGCTGCACAGCTATCTGGTCGGTGTTGACCGCGGCTGTTGCCGTAGGTTCCTGTACGACGATTTGTTTTTGAACGCGTGGCAATGTCGACGAAAACGTGCTTTTCGGCGTCAACAGGTACAGGTCATTCGGTTTTGAGGCCTGCCTAAGCGTTTCCAGCCCGGTACAGCCCGTGATGGTTGAAACAGCCAGAGCCGCAAGTAAAAGCCGTATCATTGGCGGAACTCCGATGCTTGTGTTCCCAAAAGAAAGCGCGCGGGGTCACGTTCGACGCGGTCCACCAACCGGTCCAGATTGATAACCAGGCGCTGGGATTCCTCGATGAAGCGTGTGAACTGCGGCAGGCCGACACGCATGAAATCTGACAGCTGACGCCGGTTCTCCTGAACAATTCCGTCGATTGTGGCCAGCAGGTCCGAGGCGGATTTGGATGCGCTGAGGATATCGCTGGAAATCGCATCCAGCCGTTCCGTGACCTGTTTGACAGTTGTGGCGACCTGATTGGCCGCATTCCGAATGTCGGTGACCACTGCGCCGACGTCTTCGTTTATGACACGATCAGCCGAGTCAAACGCCCGCTCTGCGGATTGTAATGTGCCTTTTGCAGTTTCCATCGCCCCTGTGATTGACCCAAGCGTCTTGTTGGCATTCAGGAAGGTTTCGGTAATGGTTGCCAGCGCCACGCTGCCCTCGTTGGATAGGCCGGTCACGTTTTCGGCCAGCTGTGACGCCCGGTCGATAAAGGGCTTCACATCCTGCTCAATAACTTGGTCGACGGTTTCAATTGTGCCCCTTGCGCTGGTCAGGGCGGTGGTCGCGGTTTCGGAAGCCGTCTTAATGCTTTTAAGGGTGTCCGTACCGGTTGTCAGAGTGGTCTCGGCCGTATCCGCCAGTTGATCCAGCCGGCTGGTAAAGTCACCGATTTTTTTGGCTGCGCCACCCAAATCCGACGAAAGGCCTTCGAAATCTGTCAGTGTTTTGTCCAACCGACCTGATGCAGAGGCAAGGTTGTCCAGAATATCGCTGACGGCTTTGCGGTTCTTGTCGTCGACAACGGAATTGAGGTTTTCGAGCAGGGTAACCGCCTCATCCAGCACTTTTGGGGCGCCTTCAAACAGCGATTGAATGGTGCTGCGTTTGCTTTTTATCACGCTGTCCTGCGGCAGTTTTTTACCCTTGGACGAACCACCGGATAATTCCACATAGCTGACCCCTGTAACGCCAAGGGATTGCAGCTGGGCGATCGTTTCTTCGGTCACGGGGATATCGGCGTCTACTTCAAGTTTTACGCGTACTTTTGAGGGGTCGTCATCATCCAGCCTCAGGGAAATGACCTGCCCGACGGGCAAACCATTGTAACTGACGCCGCCAGCAGCTGACAGGCCCGACACGTTGTCGAACAGAACGTCGTAATAGGCGTACTGCCGCGATACCTCGAATTTCGCCAGCCATAGGAAAAAGCCGAACGCCCCGAGGATACCCGCAAGGGTGAATGCGCCGATCAGGATGTAATTTGCCCGGGTTTCCATAGCCTCTACCTATCCTGCCCCTTCTCTTGCGCCGCACGCGCCCGGGGGCCAGTGAAATATTCCTGCACCCAAGGATGATCGACTTTGGTCATTTCTTCAATCGGACCTTCAACCAGCACGCGTTTTTCTGCAAGCACTGCGACGCGATCGCAAATCGCATAGAGGCTGTCCAGATCATGCGTGACCATAAAGACCGTTAGGCCAAGGGCGTGCTGCAACTCGCCAATCAGTTCGTCATAAGCGGCGGCCCCGATCGGGTCCAGGCCAGCGGTCGGCTCGTCCAGAAATACAATTTCGGGGTCCAAAGCCAGCGCGCGGGCAAGGGCTGCCCGTTTACGCATCCCGCCCGACAACTCTGACGGGAACTTGCCGCAGCTTAGCTGAGGCAACCCAACCAGGCTGATTTTCAGGCTTCCAAGCGCCTGCATCAGGCTTTCGCTGATCTTCGTGTGTTCGCGCAGCGGTGCCATGACGTTCTGCAAAACAGTCAGCGACGAAAACAGCGCCCCATCCTGAAACGCCACGCCCCAGTGTCGTTCGATCCGGCGTCTTTCCTGCTCGGGGCCGTTCAGGACATCAACACCCAGCACGTCGATACTGCCTGCGGCAGGTTTGTTCAGCCCTACGATAGTGCGCAACAGAACAGACTTCCCCGTGCCCGAACCGCCGACAATCCCCAATACCTCACCGCGCCAAACATCGAGGTTCAGGTCCTGATGCACGACCTGCGGACCGAACTGGTTCGTCAAATTGCGAACGCGGATCACGGCCTCACGCTGTGCGTCGGCACTGGCCTCCGGTTGCAGCGCTGTTCCCTCCACGTCAGACCCCCATCACCGAGAAGAAGATCGAGAACAGAGCATCCAGCATAATAACCATAAAGATGGATTGAACCACCGATGCGGTCGTTCGCTGACCCACACTTTGGGCCGAGCCTTTGACCTGCATTGCCTGCCAACAGGCGATGACGCCGATAACCAGCGCAAAAAACGGTGCCTTGATCATCCCGATGGCCAATTGCCAGATGCCGGTATTCTCTTTCAGCCGCGTGACAAACATGCCGGGGCTGACGCCCAGGTCGATCCAGCTCATTAATCCGCCGCCAAGCAGGCCTGCGATATCGGCGATAAAGCCAAGGATCGGAAGGGTGATCAGCAGGGCCACAACACGCGGGATCACCAGAACCTCGATCGGGTCCAGGCCCAAGGTTCGCATGGCGTCGATTTCTTCCTGAACCTTCATCGAACCGATGGACGCGGTGAAGGCCGATCCGGATCGACCCGCAACAATGATGGCGGTCAGCAGGATGCCCAATTCACGCAGGACCGAGATCGAGATCAGCTCGACCACAAAAATCTCGGCTCCGAATTGTTTCAGCTGGGTGGCACCCTGAAAAGCCAAAACAACCCCGATCAGAAACCCCATCAACGCGACAATCGGGATGGCTTTGAAGCCCGTCTCCTCCATCTGGGATACCAGCGCGGCACGTCGCAGGCGCCAGGGCATCACAATGGTGCGGACAAGCCGATGTAATGTCAGGCCCAAAAACCCAAGAACAGAGAGCGTGTCTTTCCAGGCACCAACTGTCTTAGCGCCAACGCTTGCAACCCAATCGACGAAACTGCGGCGATCGGGTACGGAACCCGGTTTGTCCGGTATGTTGTGCGAGACTGTTTCGATCAGAGCCGACTGCGCAGGCGTCAGGCCCAGAAATTGTACATCTGCGCCTGCGTTTTTCACACGATGGGCCAAGTCGGCAACCAGCCAGGCGCCACCGGTATCCAGCGACTCGATCCCGGTCAGATCAAGGACGACATTCTTGCTGTCGGGCGTGTAGGTCGCAAAGTCATCCTCAACGCTGGCCAGTGACTGCGTCACCAGTTCACCCGCAATGCGCAGGCGAATGCCATCAGAGTCGGGATCAGAGGTAATCGTCGGCTGCGTCATGGGCGTATGTGATGTGAAACAGACAGGTGCTGCAACGGGTTTTTACGAACCGGCAGGGATTTGTTGCCGCACAATGGCGTTGGGGTGACAATATCGCAGGGCGGGGCGGTTGGAGAGGGCGTAAATGACCGGAAATGGTTGTTTCAAATAGTCTAATTTCTGTTTTTGACTGAACACGACGGATCAGATCTGGTGACTGGAAATGCCCGGATTGACCTTGGTCGCAGCCAAGCAGGACGGGTCAGAATCCAGGGTGCGGCACGAGGTTTGGTGCAGGGCCTGACTAACCTGTTGCAAGGGCAAGGGAACCGGGACACAGTCCACAACTGAATCCACTATTGCGGAATCGAGGGGGGCGACATGCAGCAGGCTGGAAATGTCCTATTCATCATCATCGACCAGTTGCGGGCCGATTGTTTGAATGGCGCGCTGGCTGCGCATGTCAACCTGCCGAACCTCCGGGCCTTTATGGCGGATGCGGTCACTTTTGATCGGCACTTTTCGGTCACCAACCCCTGCGGTCCGTCGCGTGCGTCGATCCTGACCGGGCAATATGCGATGAACCACAGGTCTGTGCGTAACGGGACGCCGTTGCGGCATGACACGCCGAATATTGCGACCGAAATGCGCAAGGCGGGTTATCTGCCCCTGCTGTACGGTTATACCGACACCTCGGCCGATCCGCGTGTGCACGATCCAAACGACCCGATCTTACGATCATACGAACACCCCATGGCCGGGTTTCACGAGGCGCTTGAGATGCGGCTTGAGGAATCCTTTCCCTGGCGGTCTCATCTGATGCAAAAAGGGTATGCCTTCGACAACTATTGGGATGTTCACAAGCCGGTTTCGCCCACTGGTGGAACGCCTCGCCTGAACGATCCAGCATTGTATCGGGCCAAAGACAGCGACACGGCTTTCCTGACCGACGCGTTCCTGAACAGTATCGCCCCGCTTGATGGGCAAAGCTGGTTTGCACACCTGACCTATATCCGACCGCATCCGCCATTGGTGGCCCCGGCTCCTTACAACGATATGTATGATCCATCGGCGCTGCCTATGCCCATGGGTTTGCCGGATGCGTACGGTGAACGGGCGATGCACCCGTTCTTTGGCCCGACGATGGACAATCAAACGGCGGCGGATGTGGTTCTTGGTTTTGATGATGTTGCGCCCACGTCCGAGAATATTCAGGCCCTGCGGGCGGTGTATCTGGGCCTTGCGACCGAAGTTGATCACCATATCGGTCGCGTCATTCGCCATCTGAAGGACAGCGGCCAGTATGACGACACTCTGCTGGTGATCACTGCTGATCACGGAGAGATGTTGGGCGACCACCACAGCTGGGGTAAAATGACAGTATATGACGCGGCGTATCACACGCCCCTGATGATCCGGGTGCCGGGCAATCAGCGCCGGGCAGGCAGCGTGATTTCTGTGCCGACGGAATCCGTCGACATTACCCCGACGATATTGGACTGGGTCGGGCAATCCGCGCCGAACTCAATGGACGGCCGGTCGCTGATGCCACTGTTGCAGGGGCAGATACCAGACGACTGGCGCAGCTATTCCTTCAGTGAACTGGATTTTTCGAACCCGCAGGATCCAACGCTTTGGCAGCAAAGATTGGGTGCGGGAAACAGCGACTCATGCCTTGGCATTTTGCGGGATGCACGGTTCACGCTTGTTGAATTTGCCGCCGACCTGCCGCCGATCCTGTTCGACCACAACGGCCGCGGAGAGCTTGAGAACGTGGCAAACGACCCGGACTATGCGGCGGACCTTATGCGTCTTGGGCGGCAAATGTTGCGGCATAGAATGCGCAATATGGATCATACGCTGTCGTTGCATTCGATCACGAGGGAAGGTGCAAAAATGAATGTCCGGTATTGATGACTGCTGCCCGTGTGTCGGGCCTGATCTGTCGCGTTCATTCCCTCTACACCTGCAACACATCCGATGTTACGCATAGGCTGCGGAGAGGGCGATTTTGAATATCACCGAACAGCATGTAAAGGCGATGACAACCGCTGGCTTGAACCTGATCGGGCAGGGGTTGTCGATCTATGACAGCCAGTTGCGGCTGGTTGTCAGCAACAGACCGTTTCAGTCGATGTTCAATCTGCCCGATGAACTGGTCCGACCCGGTGCCCAGTTCCGGGACACGATCCGCTATCTGGCCAACAAAGGTGAATATGGCGATGACGGCGATGTCGAGGACATGGTTGAACGGCGGGTCGCGCAGGCACTTACGTTTGAACCCCATTACCTGGAACGCGTGCGCGCCAACGGGCAGGTCATTTCTGTTGAAGGTGCGCCCTTGCCCAGGGGGGGCTGGGTGGCCGTCTATACCGACATCACAAACACCAAACACGCCGAAGCCCTGCTGCGCGCCCGGTCCGAGGAGCTTTCAGACCAGCTGCTGAATCGGGCAGAGGAACTGTCAGCGGCGAACCGCAAACTTGCCGCAACCAATGCCGCACTGGAAGAGGCCAAGCGCCAACTGACCGAGATCGAAGCGCGCACCCGCATGACGACCGAGATGATGCCCGCCCACATTGCGCATCTGGATCGGGACGGGTTGTATGATTATTCGAACCGCCGCCTCAGCTCGGTTCTGCCGGGCCGCCCGTCGGACATTATGAACATGCATATATCCGAGGCCCTGGGCGCAGCCGCATACGGGCGCGTCGAACCGCATCTGCAAAAGGCGTATGAGGGCGAAACATCGGTGTTTGAATTCACCGAATATCTGGATTCCCGGCGCATCCGGGTTTCATTCACGCCTGATGGTGAAGGCGGCGTTTACGTGATGTCCGTGGATATCACCGAAGAAACACAGGCCCGCGTAGCCCTGCAGCAAACCCGCCGTCGGGCAATGGCGGCGCAGATGACCAGCGGGTTGGCGCATGACTTTTCCAACCTGCTGACGATTATCCTGGGTATGCAGGCCCGGCTGGACAAAATGGATTTGCCCGAAGGCGCGCGCGAACTTGTTTCGGCCACGCAGCAGACCGCCCGCAGAGGGGGGCAATTGCTGAACCGTATCGCGGATATGACCGGGAACCGAACGCCGCAGCCAAAAGCGACCGACATGCGTGGCTTGTTGGAAGACCTGCGCATTCTGGCCTCGCCCTCTTTGCCGCGAGGGGTCGGGCTGTCCGTGGTCAATACTCTGCCGGATGAGGCGCTGATGCTGGATCCAGGGATGGTTCAGGACGCCTTGTTGAATCTGGTTTTGAATGCGCGCGACGCGTGTGGCGGGTCTGGCCAGATCACGATCAGCGCCCATACAATCGGCGCGATCTGGATCGAAATCGCAGTGTCTGATACCGGCCCCGGCTTTTCGGCCGAGGCGTTGGACAAAGCGCTGAACCCGTTTTTCACCACCAAGGGCAGCAAGGGATCGGGGCTGGGGTTGCCGATGGTCTACGACACGGTGAAACTGGCGGGCGGCGACCTGAGTTTGCGCAACACACCGTCAGGGGCATCCGTTGTCCTGCGTTTGCCGTATCGTCCCGCCCCGCCGGTTCGCGAAGGTCTGGTGCTGCTGGTCGAAGACAATGATGATCTGCGCGGCCAGTTCCGGGAAATGCTGGTCGATCTTGGATTTACGGTGATCGAGGCAACATCGTGTGATGAGGCTCTGGCCCTGACGGCCGATATCGACGACATTGCGCTGGTGCTGTCGGATATCCTGTTGGAAGGGCAGGGAACCGGCCTGGATGTGCTGGCGCAGTTGAAACCTGCACTGCCCTGTATCCTCATGACCTCCCTGCCATATTCCGATCCGCTGCACCGGCAGGCGCTGACGCAGGCGCCGGTGTTGCGCAAACCGTTTACACGGGCACAACTTTCTGCCCTGATCCGAACCGAGGCTGCCTGATGACAAAACCGCTGGTCACCATTGTCGATGATGAGCCGGAAATCCGCCGTATCCTGACCGATGCGCTGGAAGACGCAGGTTTCCGAACCCAAAGTTTTTCCCGCGCGCGAGAGTTTGAAGCCTCGCTGAAACGCGTGACACCGGATGTTTGTCTGGTGGATCTGTCTTTGCCGGACACTGACGGGCTGGCGCTTGTCCACCGGCTGGCGCTGGAACAGGGGGCGGCGGTCATCATCATATCGGGGCGCGCACAGGTGCAGGACCGCGTCACCGGGTTAGAGCTTGGGGCGGACGATTATATCACCAAGCCGTTCGACCCGGCCGAAGTGGTGGCGCGCATCCGTGCCAGATTGCGCTCGCCGCGAGTACAGGGCTCGCATTCGGATGTGGCCGGATTCAACGGGTGGACCGCGCATTTTGATCGCTATGTTCTGGAAGACGGAAGCGGTGCAGAAATCCCATTCAGCCACGCAGAAGGCGAGGTTTTGCGTCTGTTTCTGGAAAGCCCCAAGCGCCTGATCAGCCGCGCCCAGATGCAAGAAGCACTGGGCGGAGCCGTCGGCGACAGTTTCGACCGGGCAATGGATGTGCGTATTTCCCGGTTGCGTACAAAGCTAGGCGAAGATCCGAAAAACCCCCGTCTAATCAAGACGATCTATGGCGCCGGGTATATATTTCTTGGCGATGTCGAATGGCGGTAATGCGCTGGTCTGGATTAAGGGAAGAGTAATGTGTTTGGTTTGGAAAAATCTATATTTTATTTCAGATAGATAGCTGTCGACGTGGTGGATGGCAAAGGATTCGGCGACAGATCACAAAACACTGGTTTTCATTATCTTTGCGTCAGCTATGGATTCTCAGCCCAGTCCCGCATAACTAACAGCATCCTGTCTATTTGGCTGTTGCCGGGTGGACAAACCAAATGGGATTGAATTTGGGTATGACCCTGTCAGGCATCGAATCTACAAGTGGTTTTGGAGAATGGAATGATTAAAGAAGCCTGGGCCAAATGGCGATCTGGCCACATAGGCCGCCTGCTGGGTGAAAGTCTCCGAAATCAGGGGTGGTTGTACGGAATCGCGATGCTCGCGATGGTGGTTGTGGCTGGCACCACGGCCGGTACGGCGTGGATGATGGAAAACATCGTCGACACGATGATCGCACCCGATATGGGTGCAGAAGTGTTTCTGATCGCCGGGGCTGTGATTGCGTTGTTTTTTAGCAAGGCCGCCGCATCTTATGTTCAAGCCGTTTTCTTGGCACGCGCCGGAAACCGTATCATCGCTGTTCAACAGGAAAGACTGTTTGAAAAGCTGATAAAACGGGGTGTCGGCTTTTTCGCCCAAATGGAATCTTCTAATCTGCTGATGCAAGTTACGCAGGGTGCACAGGCTGCTAGGCGCCTGGTCGACGTTGTAGTCACGGGCTTCGTGCGGGACGCCTTAACGTTGGTCGGCCTGGTTTTTGTGATGGTGTATCAGGAACCGCTGTTGTCGATTCTGTTCTTTGTGGTCGGTCCGATTGCTCTTTTGAGCGTTCGGTTGTTGTTGAGAAGCGTCCGCGCGATCATGCAGTCCGAAATGAAGGCGCTTTCGGAAATCTTCAAGGTTCTGCAGGAAACCTCCGCCGGCATTACTATTATCAAAGTCTTTGCTCTCGAAGATCACATGATTGACCGCATGAACGGGGCGATCAGATCGGTTGAAAACCGGTCGAATTCAATCTCCAAACTTCAATCTGTTGCCAGTCCCTTGATGGAGTTTTTGGCAGGTTTGGCAATTGCGGGTATCCTGTTGATCAGCACCTTGGATTTTGGTGGACGCGAGCCGACGACAGCGGGTCAGTTGATGTCGTTCATCACTGCGCTTTTGATGGCTTATGAGCCCGCCAAGCGGCTGTCGAAGATGCGCGTTGTCATCGAAACAACGCTGGTCCCGATCGGCATGATGTTTAATTTGCTGGATCAAGAAGACCTGATGCGCGAAAATCCCGACGCCCAAGAGCTGAGCCCCGGCCCGGGAAAAATTCGGCTTAATGAAGTTACTTTTGGCTACCTGGGTAACACGACGGTCATTAACAACATGGACGTGACCTTCGAAGCTGGAAAAACGACGGCTCTGGTTGGGCAATCCGGTGGTGGGAAATCAACAATTTTCGGTCTAATCATGCGGTTTTACGATCCCGACAGCGGGAAGGTAGAAATTGATGATCAGGATTTGCAAGATGTCAGCTTCGCCTCGTTGCGCCGGAAGATTTCTTATGTCGGGCAAGAGACCTTCTTGTTCTCAGCTACCGTGATGGAAAACCTTCGGTTTGCACGTCCTGACGCAACTGATGAAGAGGTGGTGGAAGCCGCCCGTGCGGCCCATGCACATGATTTCATTGTCAAGCTGAGTAACGGTTATGACACGGAAGTCGGGGAAAACGGGGCTTTCCTGTCTGGCGGACAGAAACAGAGGCTGGCCATTGCGCGCGCCATTCTGCGCCGGTCTGAAATCCTATTGTTGGATGAGGCGACAAGTGCCCTTGATGCGGAATCCGAAGCTCTGGTGAAAGCAGCCTTGGACAAACTGACCGAGAATGTAACAACGATTGTCATCGCCCACCGCCTGTCGACGGTTCTAGAGGCCGACAATATTCTGGTTGTTCAGGAAGGCGAGATCGTTGAGCAGGGCGATCTTGACACGTTGATCAAGAAAGATGGCGCATTCCGGCAATTGTTTGATCAGCAATTCAAACAACCGGCGTCGTGAGCCGCCAGTTTCTGGCGGGATGAAACTGGCCACAACGCTGCGGAAACAGTTGGTGCGATGTGGCTCGCGTTACGACAGTGACGGCAGGGCTTGCCCGATGTGAACAGGCAAGCCGGTCGGATGGGTGTTCACTCTCGCAAAGCTCTGTCTTTGATTTTCGCCACGGGTTGAAGCAAATATTCCAAAACCGTTTTTCGGCCAGACAAAATGTCGACCTCGGCAATCATGCCGGGGATAATTTCAACCGCCAAGCCATCGGCATCCAGCATCGAGTTACTGGTTTCAATCTCAACCACGAACACTTCTTCATCGTTTCGTTCTGACCGGGTGATCGTGTCTGCGCCGATGCGTGTGATCTGCCCGCTCAAAGCGCCATATCGAGCGAAGTCATAGGCAGTTATCTTAACCTTGACCGATTGGCCCGCATACAGAAATGCGATGTCGTCTGGTCGCACATATGCCTCGACAAGCAGCGTGTCGTTCAGCGGGACGATTTCAATCAGCTCTTCGCCACTGTGCGCCATCCCCCCGATAGTTGTGCGATGAATGCGGTTTACGATACCGCGGACCGGGGATTTGATTTGGGCCCGGTCCGCGCGGTCCTGCAATGCGGGCAACACCGGTTGAAGCGCTGCAAGTTCGCTTGTTGCCAGGGCCAAGTCGGTCAAAGCTGCGCTGCGAAACCGGCTGCGAGTAGCGCGGATCCGATCGTCTATCTCCTCCAGACCGGTTTTCAACCTGCTCGTCACCGCTTCCGCCCGGGTCTTGCGACCAGTCCATTCGGCTTCACTGCGGCGAAGGGTCAATAGTGTCGTCGCAGGTTCCATCCTTTTTTCAACCAGCGGTTCCATCAGGGCACGTTCTTCGGCCAGCAAGCCCAATGTTTGGTTGGCCGTCACCCGATCAACAAGACCCTCTTCATATTCCCGATGCCGTTGTTGCCGCTGATTTTCAAGGATCGCTATTTCAGCCTGCAGCTCTGATTGCCGACCTTGGTACAGCGCTGTTTCCGATCTTACGACTTCGGGGGCTCCTTCGATCAGAACCTGCGAGAACCCCAGTTCGGTGCCATCTATTTCAGCCTGCAAACGTTGGACGCGGGCCATCAGACCAAAGGCGCGCTGGCGCTCCTGACTCAGCTGGCTTTCGATCTGAGTTGTATCGAACTCCATCAGCAACATACCTTTGTCGACCACCTGTCCTTCGCGAATGTTCAGGGATTGCAGAACACCTGGTTCGGTTGCTTCGATCACCTGCACGTCCGCTGACGGAACAATTCGCCCATCGACCCGCGTCACATCGTCCAATTCGGCCCAGTGCGCCCAAAATCCCATGGCAACCAGACAGGAACCGATCACCAACAACAGCAAGGAGCCCCGTAGCGGAGACCGGCCACGCATTTCACGTGCAAGTTGGGCAAGGTCAGGATGTCGCGACATTCAGATGCCTCCCTGCTTTTCGGACATGTTGGGTGAGAATGTGTTTCGGACCGTCTGCTCCGATCCGCCCGCCTTCGATTACGATCACCCGGTCGACAAGCTCCAACAAACTGGTTCTATGTGTCACGATTACCACCGTCGTGTCCTGGGTCGCCGCTTTCAGACGGCGGATAACTTCGGCCTCTGTTTTGACATCCATCGCACTGGTCGGTTCGTCCATCAGCAATATCGGGGGGCGTCCAATCAAAGCTCTGGCCATTGCGATGGCCTGCCGTTGACCACCGGAAAGACCCTCGCCCCGTTCTGCCAGCATCAGGTCATATCCATGGGGATGCCGCGCCACAAAATCCTCAACCCCGGATACCCGGCCCGAGTGGATCAGATCCTCATCACGGGGCCTGACGGCACCGCTGAAGATGTTTTCGCGAATTGTGCCGGAAAATAGCCAGATATCCTGCAAAACCGAACCAATGTTTCGGCGTAGATCACCAGGATCAATCTGGCGGATGTCGACACCGTCCAACATGACCGAGCCCGCCCGAGGTTCGTAAAGCCCCAGCAAGAGACGGGAAATTGTACTTTTCCCGGATCCGATCGGTCCCAGGATTGCAACCTTTTCACCCGGCTCAATTGTAAATGTGACCCCTGCCAGAGTGTCCTCTGCTTGGCCCGGATAGGCAAATTGCACATCTTTAAAGGCAATGCGTCCCTCAAAGCTGCGCCGGCTGATCCAGGTTTTCCCTTTGGGACGCTCGCTTTCCGCTTGCATCAGCGCATCCAGATTCCGATAAGCACTCCGCGCTTGATTGACCCGGGTCAAGGTTTGCGCAAGCTGCCCCAAAGGTGCCAGGGCCCGTCCGGTCAACATGACCGAAGCCACTAGGGCGCCCATGCTAGCCTGACCGTCCGTGATCAGAAAAACGCCATAGAAAACGATCAATACCTGGGCTGCTTGCTGCGTGAATCCCGTTAGATTCAGGGCAAACTGCGTCACAGTCCGGCTGCGCGTGCCGTGCAAGGACTGGCGCTCTATCGCGCTTTCCCAACGCTTTCGCATGGACCTGGCCGCCGCCGTGGTTTTGATTGTCTCAAGGCCCGAGACGGTTTCGACCAGCACCGATTGCTTTGACTGGCCGTCCGAAAAGCTTTTCTCGGCCAACCGCGAAAGCACCGGCTGTATCGCCAAACCAGTAAGCAGAACAACCGGGACCGCAAGGGCGGGGATGAGGGCAAGCGGGCCACCCACCAAATGAATCACAAAGATAAACAAGGCGATAAAAGGAAGATCGACCACCGCGACAAGCGTTGCAGAGGTAAAGAATTCTCGCAGAGTTTCGAATTCACGAACTGTGCTGGTCATGGCGCCTGTCGATCCGGTTCGTGATTTCATCCGGATGTTCAGCAGCTGGTCAAAGACGCGCCGACCCATGAACATGTCGGCCTTCTGTCCGGCGCGGTCAATGAAACTGGCACGCAACAACTTGAGAACAAAGTCGAAGACAAGCGCGAGAGCGACACCCGCGGTCAGGGCGATCAGAGATTCCGTTGCCTCGTTCGGCAGCACCCGATCATAAACAACCATGATGAAAATGGACGTCGAGAGCCCCAGAACATTGGCAAGAGACGCAGCAAGGGCCACTTGTATATATGACCACCGGTTCGCTGCCATCGCTGACCAGAACCAGTGCCCGCCCGATTTCACATCCCTGTCCGAGACATCTTCCCGGTGATCGCGCCGAAACAAAATGGCATAGCCCGTATAAGCCATGTGCAACTTTTCTGCGGAAATCTCACCGATATTGTCCCCAAGTTCCGGGTCAAATATCAAAAGCGTGCCGTCCTGCGTACGCCCGTGGAAAACGACGGCTTTGCCCTCTGCCAATAACAAAAGCGCAGGTGCCAGCGCGCTGTCAAATCCTGAGAGACTGTGTTTACCGTACCCAGCTTGTATTCCAGCGTTTTGCGTTACTTCGATCGCATCGCGAATGGTAAGACCCGACCTCGACCCGGATTGAGCTGCGTGCAGGGCAGCCAAAGTGACCGGGCGGTCCAGATGGGCTGAGACGTGCAGAATGCAAGCCTCAATAGCTGTGATATCCGGTGCTATCTGAACAGGCTTGAATTCCGTCATAGGTTCGATCCCCATTTGACCGTTGAAATTCCAAGCAGATCCAGGATGTCACCAGTCAGGCTCAGCGCTGCGTAATTGGTCAGAAAGAAACTCTGTTCGGCCAGGATTAACCTTTCCTGTGCATTCACGTAGTCCCTTTGCGAATCCAGGATTTCGATCAGGCTGCGCCGACCGATAGTGAATTGCGCGCGGGCTGCGGCAACACTGTCGGCATTGGCTTGAACAGCGATCCGGGCTGCCTGTAAACGCTCGGCACCGGCTTGCTGATCGGATCGGACGAATTCCAACTCGCGGCGAATTTCCCGGATCAGCGCCTCGCGGACGAATTCAGCTTCCTTGACCTGGGCCTCGGCGGCAGCGATTGACGCGCGACGCTGTCCGGTACTGTCCAATTCATAGTTGAATGACAGGTCGACGCCGAAGTTGGCGTCATTGCTGTCATCCCGATCAGCGAATGCCGCTATGTGAACGTCGGGCTGGCGTCGTGCAATGGCAGCTGTTTGCGCGGCCCTTGCCGACAGCAAAGCGGCGTCGGCCCTGCGAACCTGCGGGCTGTCCATCACGATCTGAGCGTCCGTTCGGGATAGTTTTGGCGCTTTGACAGGCGCAGGTAACGCATTGGGTGCTTCGTCAAAGAATTCACGGAACCGCGCATCCGCACGATCCAGGCGCGCTTTGGCATCTGCAAGCCGCGTACGGGCATCCGCCATACGGGATCGAGCAGTCAAAACATCCGCGTTCGAGCCGACACCCTGCGCCGAACGCTCGGTGATTTGGCGTACCAACTCCTCATGTACCGCGACATTGCGGGATGAGATATCCAAAATCTTTCGCCTGTCCAGCACCACGACATAAGCTTCGATTGCTGAAAGCGCTGTTGCAGCGGCGACTTGCAACTGAGTACCACGACTTTCCAGAACCTGCGCCTTGGCGGCAGCCAAATCACCTGATGCAGCCCCGCCATCATAGACCAGCTGAGATATGCGTACATAGGGTGTGACGTTTGCAATGTTCGACTGTACACGCTTTGATCGGGCATTCATTCCAACAGAAACCCGCGGAAGAAATGCACCTTTCGCGGCGTCTTCATTGGCGGCAGCTGCCTCAAGCCTCGTAGCACTTTGGGCCACATTGGGGCTGGTTTCGACAGCACTGCGTACCAGCTGTCCAAATCGGCTTTGTGTCAGTCGGGGGGAAGGGGCATTTGCACCGGCACCCACAGAGCCTTTGGAAAAGGATGCCTCTACCCCGGCCAAATCGGGCGGAGGTGCGCAGGCCGACAACACGGCTGCGAATAAGAACAGGGTTACGGCGATGGAAGTGCGGTTGAGTATTAGCATAGGTGTTTCACACCTCGTTGGTTCTGAAAAAAACGTCATTCTGCGCGTTAGCTACGGCATAAAGAAAACCGGAAATGTCTGAATTTTCGGTGTATTTTTCCGGAAATACCTGCTGTGCCAGCTGCTGTTGCGCGCGTGTTAACCATGCGCAATGAGTAAGCGAAATTTGATGGGCGTGGATCAACTGGAACGCTCCGCTGTCGACCAGAATGACCTTTTCAGGTTGGGAAAGCCTTTGTAGCCGCAATGGCGCAATTCCAAGCGCACCTGGAGGCAAATCCACCCCAGCGTGTTGTTCGATAGGTTCAAATAGACCCAATGCGTCCAATGTCTGGCAGAGATGGGCGGTGGTTTCGATTGCGGACTGGCGGGCCTGCAGAAATATCTGAACCTCTTGTAGTTCTGGCGACAGCCTGCCGCTTTCGTCAAAAAAAGCCTGATCATCCGGGTTACTTGTTACAAGTTCTGATGTCTCATCAACGCAGAGCACGAACTGGCGGATCTGCTTCAGGCTTTGCGGGCTTACACCTTCAGCGCGGAACGGGTGGCAGCGTAATGCCGATGGAATGTAAGCTGCCAACCAGCGCCCGTCCTGCGATACAAAAGGGGTGCGCGTATGGGGTGGCAGGGATAATAAGGCCAGCGGCTCTATACCTCTCTCAGAGGTTTTGAACACAATGGGAAAGGCGGCGGCGATTTGCAGAATCTCAGGCATGACCACGGCGCACTCAGCGCGGTCCGCCGCAAATTCGAATGAGGTGAATCGCCTCCAATACCGATGCTGGTGACGGGTGTAAGTTACTGGAAACAGGCCATTCTGTGCCATTGTTTTTCCCAAGCTGTTAAGGGGGCTGCCAACCAGATGACTGGCAGCCAAAGATGTGATCAGGCGGACGCCCCGGTCGGATCGGTATGCAGGATGTTATCCGCGGTCAGGCCGCTCAGATCGTTCAGGCCAGTGAACTGGGCAACGGTTTCAACCGCCGCTGCATTCGACGCGGAATAGTCGACCTTGACCAGAACGCTGTTCGACCCGTCGGTCGCCATCACATAGATCTCGTCGCCTGCCTGCACCCCGGTGAGGCTTTCAACAGCGGTTTCGATTGTTCCGGCTGAAAGGTCACTCAGCACTGTTGTTAGCCCGACGATCCCGGTATCTGACCCAATTGCGTCGCCGATGGTCAGTGTTTCAAAGCCCGTTCCGTCGCCACGCAATGTTGCGACATTCAATCCGCTGAACATCAGCGCATCTGTCACATCTGCGGCAGGACCGACTGTGAAGCCGGTGATTGTATCGACCCCGTTTGCGGTCGGGTCCGCTTCGAATACAACAACGTCCCGCCCGGCCTCTGACACGTCGATGGTATCGTCGCCGTCCTGGCCGCGGATGATGTTGTCCACGTTGGTGGCGACCAGCGTATCGTTACCGTTGGTTCCAAGCTGGAAGACAGCCGGCCCGCCGTCCGGTGTCGTTAATGTCAGCTCGATCGGCTTGGTGGGGTCCTGGAGGGTCATGGTAAAGGTCATCAAAGGCTGGTCCAGGTCCGAAAACGAGGTTGTTATCGCGCCAAACCTGATCACCGATCCACCGACGGGGTTGGTCAGAAACAGCCCCAATTCGCCATTTTTCACCACGGATGGGAGGTCGAAGGTGGCGACGGATGGGTCAAAACCCAAATCCAAATTCATGTTGAGCCCGCTTGAAATATCCCGATCTGGATCGGCAAAAACCGCAAAGGTTACGGTCGATCCGCTGCTGCCTGTCTGTGCAATGGTATAGGCAGAGGGTACATGCGCGGCGTTTTCGTCAGTTGCGGGCTCAGGATCCCGCCCGCCCGCGACAGTGGCTTGCGCCGAGAAATTCAGATCTCCGCCGGCATTGATACCCGAAAACTCCGAAGCTGGAACAGACAGAGACCAAGTGCCATCCGCGCCTACGTTTGCCACGCCAACGGATACATTGTTCAGTGTCACATCCACAGTTTGGCCCGGGGCAAGCCCAACCGAATTACCCGATACGCTCACGCCTGAACTTTGAGCATCGGCCAGTGAGACAGCGTTGTTGGCCCCGACCGCGTTCATGTTGAGGATCGGTCGCAAGTCCGTTGTCAATGTGGTCGTGGCCGGGTTTGATGCATTCCCTGCTGCATCGCTGACCGTGGCGGATATCGGAAAACCCGTGCTGTCAGCCAGGACAGCAAGATCACCTGACGGGACAGTTGCAGACCAGGTTCCCCCGGATGCAGCGCCCGTATAGGTTTGGCCGTTCAACGTGACGGAAACGATTTGCCCGTCATCTGCGGTTGTCGTCCCCGAAATGATCAGATTAGCGCTTTGTTCGACCACATCCAGCTCGTTACCGACGGACAAAGGATTAAGCGTGACCGAGGGGGCGGTGAAATCAGTGTCAAAGCTTGAGGTCTCGGTGGTGATGTTTCCTGCCAGGTCAGGCACCGATGCGTTCACATCATAAGAAAGCCCATCCTGTAGCCCGCTCAGAGCCGAGGCAGGCGCGGTATAGCTCCAGGTTCCGCCACTTGCTGTCGCGGTGCCGGTAACGTCGACCGTGCCATCCGGCCTGACGATTTCTACGGACACTGTCGTACCGTCCGGCGCGTCGGTTGTGCCGGTTACAATCAGGTCTGTGCCTTGTTCGGCCGCATTCATCACTGCGCCATCGGACAAGCCGGTGATGGACGCAGATGGGGCTGTGAAGTCGGTATCAAAACTGTTGCTGGCCTGAACTGCGGGGTTCCCGGCTGCATCGGAAACATCTGCGGCTACCGCCACGGTTGCTCCGTCGGTCAGCCCCGCCAGATCAGCGGCGGGTACGGTAACGGACCACGCGCCGCCCATGGCTGTTCCGGTATAGGTTTGGCCGCTCATCGAAACAGTCACGGTCTGCCCATCTTCGGCGGATGTCGAACCTGTGATGCTCAGATCCGTTCCCTGTTCAGCCGCATTCAGAATCGCGCCGCCCGAAACACTGTCGATGCTCAAGGCGGGTGGGGTGACATCTTTTGCCAGCGGCACGTCGGCCTGTGGGGCCGGCAGACCGTTGGCGTCCGAGACATCTGCCGTTATCGTAAAGCTGCCACCGTCTGGCAGCGCTGCCAGATCAACGGCGGGTACAGTCACGCTCCAACTGCCGCCCGAGACCGTGTCCGTGTAGGTTTGGCCGTCCAAAGTGATCGTCACCTGCTGACCATCTTCCACGTTGCCTGTGGTCCCTGTGATCGTCAGGTTCGAACTTGTTTCGACCCCGTTTAGAACTGCCCCGACCGACAACGGAGATACCGAGACCGATGGGCCGGTTAAATCCACGGGCACAGATGCTGAGACCGGAGGAGAGATGTTTCCGGCCGGGTCAGCGACAGTGGCGGTAAATGAGGCTGGAACCCCCGTGGTCAACCCGCCAAGATCTGCGCTTGGGATGGTCGCGGTCCAGACACCGCCAACGGCTGTGCCCGTGTAAGTCTGACCTCCGAATTCCACTGAAATGGGCTGCCCGTCAGTTGCTGTGGTCGTGCCGGTCAAGATCAGATCGCTGCCGATATCAGCCAACCCAATTGACCCGCTGGATACTGGGTTCATAGTAATCGTTGGTGCGGTGAAATCGGTGTCGAATGAGGTGTCGACCTGAGCCGCAGGGTTGCCTGCCTGATCCGATACGTCCGCAGTGACCGTGATTGTTGTGCCATCGGCCAAAGTGTTCAGGTCAGACGCGGGCACCGTGACGCTCCACTGCCCGCCAGCGACCGTGCCGGAATATGTCTGACCATTGATCGCGACTGTTACGGTCTGGCCGTCTTCCGCGTTTGTTGTGCCAGTTACCGTTAGATCGGTCGCCTGTTCGGCCGCATTCATCACGGCCCCGTCGGAGAGGCCTGAAATCGCCAGGGTTGGCGGAATAGTGTCCACGTTGAAGGTGACAGTTTCGACAGTCAGTTCTTCACCATCGCTATCGAGATTGCGGATTGTCACGGTTTGAACGCCCTGAGGAAGGTTCGATGCCTCATCTGGTGTCAGTGAAACGGTCCAGGTTCCGTCGCCGTTTGGTGTCACCGTTTTGATAAGTGAACCAACGGAAACCTCGACTGTATCGGTGCCATCCGGGACCAGTACATTTGTTTCGGTACTGCTCAGGGCATTGGCTTGTGCATCCGCCAGGTTGAGGCTGGGGTAGCTGGGCGTTGGGGCGGGTGGGGTAGGTGGGGCAGGTGGCGGTGCGGCTTCCCCGTCATCTCCGCCGCCACCTCCACCGCCGCCCGCTGCTGCGGCCGCAGCTCCGGCCAAGCCGACGCCGCCCAGGACTGCGCCGACACCGCTGACACCGCTGGCAGCCGCAGCGCCCCCTGCTTCTGCCGCAAGGCCGAATTGGGCGATTTCCGACACCGCGTCTTCGGCGATCATGATCGCACCGCCCTCAAGCACCTGAACGTTCTCGGCCGCGACAATCATTGTCCGACCATCGGCCAGTTTTAGAAGAACATCACCGTTTTTCAAAAGCTTGACCGAACGCACGCCGGGGATTGTTTCGGCAAACTGAAACTCATAAAGCTCTTCAATCGTGGCTTGCGCCAAGACAGGCAGCGCCAACAGGGTTGAGCCGAGCCCCCCCGCGATACCGCGCCCGGCCCAGCGGCGCATTTTCCCGTCAATCCACTGTCGGATTTTCCGTTTACCGTCAGCGTCTGGCTGGATTTCAGTCGCAGTGAAGTTTGGATCAGGTTCTTTGGTCATCTTGCCCTCACATGTGGTTTCCGCGTCCGCCCGAGGGGGCCAGGTTTTGTTCATCTGTCTTTCCCTTCGGTGACTCATGCGGTTGGACCAGAAAAAATTGAGTTAAACTGATGTCGAACTCCTCGTTTTCACCACATTCCCGCTTTGGTACCGGACCTTGCATCGGATCATCCTGTTTCGGGTGCCAAGTGCGGCGTAGGGTGATTTGATATGATGCTTCAATTCGATGGAGTGGTTGCAACGGGGAGCGCAACGCTCGATTCAGGTATCGGCGATACGGCTTTAAAAACGTTTAACGGGGTCACGTATCTGTACAGCGTGACAGGGCCTGGTGGCGGTGTTGCGGTGTGGAAACTGGTTGAGGGCGCGCTTCCTCAGTTGCAGGATACTGAATACTTCAGCGGTTCGATCTCATTACAGGTCGGTCGCAGTGGAACGCCGGTTTCCCTCGCCGGAGAAGAACAGCTGATTCTGGACGTCAATTCGGCAACGGGTCTGGTCGGGTATGAGCTGAACCCGAACGGAACGGTCGGTACCCTTCAGGAAACCGGAACATTGGCAGGGGGCGGGGATATTTCCGCCCTTGTTCAGCTGTCCACCGGATCGGGCGATCTTTTGACCATCGCGCACGAGGCGTCAGGCCAAATCGCAACCTATTCTGTGCAGGGTGACGGAACGCTGAGCTTGATGGCGTCAGTAACAGGGCAGGCCGATTCGATGCAGGTCTTGCAGGCCGGAGCGGATCACTATGTAATCGCCGCCGATGCGGCGACCAACGGGATTACCACCCACAAGATTGATGACAGTTCAGGCGCGCTGACCGTTGTCGACAACAGCAGCGCGCTAAAGACTTTAGGGATCGCAACGCCGACCGCTGTTGAAACAGTGCAGGCTTACGGTCAGTCCTGGGTTGTTGTGGCGGGGGCGGACAGCAACTCTCTCAGTGTTATGAAACTGACGGCTGATGGGCGTTTGATCCCGACCGATCATGTCCTGGATTCATTGAACACGCGGTTCGAATCTGTACAGGATCTTGCTGTCATCAATGCCAACGGGCATGTCTTTGTAGTCGCGGGGGGCGGCGATGACGGGGTCACGCTGTTTACGCTGACCCCGGACGGCCAGTTGGTTCATCTGGATAGTTTCGCGGATACGGTTCACAGCGGGTTGCAGAATGTCGAAACGCTTAGCGTTGCCCAAGTCGGGGATGAATTGCAGATCCTTGCCGGCTCGCAACAGGACCCCGGGCTGACGCAGCTTTCTGTTTCAATCGCTGATTTGGGAGTTGTGCGTGACGGGTTTGGGTCGGTCATCGGGACTGCGCAAAACGACATGCTAAGCGGTGGTATTCTGGATACGACCCTATCGGGTGGATCAGGTGACGACATCCTGATCGCCGGCACTGGCGCAACCACCATGACCGGTGGATCCGGTGCAGATATTTTTGTCATGAAGTACGGCAGTAACCTAACAACGATAACCGATTTTCAGGCAGGTACTGACAGGCTGGACCTGTTTGATTACCTGTTGTTGCGGACCCCGGAACAATTGACGTTTTCCCCGACAGCGCAAGGGGCGCGGGTTGAATTCTTTAACGAGGTGATCGAAATCACCTCGGCAACCGGGGGGGCATTAACCAGCGCCGAAGTCTTTGGGGCTGGATTTGGAGGCCCCGACCACATACCCGTTGATTTCGGAGATTTTGGCGGATTGAAACCCGACAGCTCAGATGGGGTGCAGGGGGATGTGTCCATCAACTCCGAGGGGGCCAACCCGGGTGTGACGAATGCAGAAATCCTGTTCACTCCTGATGGGGGTGGAACGGTCAGCGTCAGGACGGATGAAGAGGGGCGGTTTGATCTGGACCTACCAGACGGTTCAATCGCGGGTGAGCTGGAGATTGTCAAAACCTATTCCACAGCCAGTTCCGAGATTACGGCACTGGACGCTTTGCAGGTCTTGCGCATTTCTGTCGGGCTGGACCCGACCTGGGGGCCTGCATCTCCAGAAAACCTGATTGCCGCCGACATCACACGGGACGGGTCCGTCAATGCACTGGACGCTTTGGCGATCCTGAAGGTTTCTGTCGGGCAGGCGACAAACTACGAACCGGAATGGATGTTTCTGGACGATGACGCAGATCTAACAGGCATCACCGCAAACAATGTCGCGTATGAGACCGGTGTGAATGTTGTGGCGGTCGACGGCGTCATCAGCACAGATATGACGTCAATTCTGCTGGGAAATCTGGAACCTGTCTGACAGCGATGGCCGGGTCACTCGCGGAAGGCGCGGTTGAAATAGTCGGCCATCGGTTTAACCAGATAGGACAGCGGTGTTCTTTCGTCGGTCTTGATCATGGTCTCAACCGGCATGCCGGGCAACAAGGCTTGCCCGTTCAAGCGGTCGATCTGACCTTCGTCAGGTACGACTTCGGCGCGATAGAAAGTCTGCCCGGTGTTGTCATCCGTGAAAGTATCAGCCGAAACAGTGATGACATGGCCGTCAATTTCAGGCGTTTCCCTTTGATTGAACGCAGGGAAACGCAGCGCAACAGGTTGACCGATGTGCAGCTGATCCACGTGGATTGCATCCACCCGCGCGGCCACAAGCAAGGGAGTGTCCTGCGGAACGACATACATCATCGGTTCAGCGGGCTGAATGACAGATTGCAGCGCAAACACCTGACTGTCATAGACCCGTCCTGCGACGGGCGCGCGAATATCCAATCGTGACAGGCGCACATCCAGTGACAGGCGGCGTTCTGCCAGCTCAGAAATCTGAGTCTGCGCATCCCGCAGTGCTGTGATCGCCTCTTCCCGCCGTGTGGCCGTTAATTCCACGATCTCGATTTCAGTGGCCGCGATTTGTCCCTTCAGACGTGCGATCGAGGCTTCCAGCCGACCAATCTCGCCTGTCAGGCTGGCTTCTTCGCGCAGCAGGGCCGACACGCGACTGGCCTGGGTCAATCCACGGTCGTACAGGCTTTGCTGATCTTCCAACTCTTCCTTGATCAGTTCGACCTGACGGCGCAGCGACACAAGCTGAGCCTCGGTGCCGTCGATCTCGCTTTCGATCTGCACCCGCTGTTTGCCCAATTGCTGGGTCTGTTGGGTTAGCGTTTCCAGTCGGGCCTCAAACAGACGTTGCTGACCGGCAATCAAATCCGGCGTAATGTCTTCCTGCTTTTGAAGGTCGTCCAACTGAACCTGCAGATCGTTGGCAGCTACGCCATCACGTTCGGCCTCAAGCCGGATTCTGCGCGCCAGGAGTTCGAAAAGCTGAGATTCAACGATCGTTTTTTCAGAGGACAGGAACGTATCGTCCAGGCGAACCAGCAAGTCCCCGCTTCCAACTTCATCCCCGTCACGCACAAAAATCTCGCCGACTACACCACCATCGAGGTGTTCAACCACCTGCCGGTTGCTTTGAACCTCGATGTTTCCTTGCGATATGATTGCGCCGGCCAGACGGGTCTGGACCGCCCAGACGCCCAGACCTCCAACCAGAATGACAAGGGCCGCAAAACCAACCAGAGCCGGGATTGTAATGCGCCAAACCGGGCGCGAGTCTTTGGCTTTTGAACTCTGCATTATTCGCCCACCTGGCTAAGGCCTCGTTTGATCGCGCTGGCATTTTGCACCATGGTGCCCAACACCTCATCGCGGCTGCCGAATTTCACGACCTGACCTTTTTCGACAACTGCCAGGTCATCGCATTCAGAAATCGCTTGTGGGCGGTGTGTCATGATGATCGCGGATTTCCCCGTCGCTTTGAGACCCCTGACAGCGGCATTCAACGCCTCGGTCCCTTCGGCATCCAGTGCCGAGTTCGGCTCGTCAAGAATCAGCAATACGGGGTTTCCATACAGCGCGCGCGCCAAGGCGATGCGTTGCTTTTGCCCGCCTGACAGCTGACTGTCATTGCCTTCCAAAAAGGTATCATACCCTTTCTCGAGGGTCAGAATAAGATCATGGGCCTTTGCTTTTCTGGCCGCCTCGACAACGCCTTCCGGGTCGGGGCTTTCGGACATGCGGGCGATATTCTCTGCCACTGTGCCGTTGAACAGGGTGACCTCTTGCGGCAGATAACCGATATGTTGGCCCAGATCGGTTGAATCATATTGGTCCAGCGTGGCACCGCCCAACCGGATTTCGCCTGCCGCTGGATGCCACAGACCCAACAAAGCTTTGGCCAATGTCGACTTTCCCGACCCACTTTTCCCGATAACCCCAAGGGCCTTGCCGGGTTCAAGGCGCAGCGCCACGTTGCGCAATGTAGGTGTGGTCGCGCCAGGGGGAATAACCGTCAGACTTTTGGCGGTAAGGCGCGCTTCGGGCACAGGCAGTTTGGTGCGCGGGGCCTCTGGCGGGGTCGCATCCAGAAACTGGTTCAGCGAAGCCCAGGCAGTGCGGGCGCGTTCGATCATGCCCCATTGGCCAACGGCCTGTTCCACCGGGGCCAGCGCCCGACCCAACAGGATTGACCCGGCAATCATCGCCCCCGGCGTCATTTCATTGCGCAGCACCAGCAACGCGCCAAGCGCCAACATTGCCGACTGTAGAAACAACCGCAACGATTTGGTCAGCGAGGTAAAGCTGCCGGTCCAGTCGCTGGCGGCAATCGTTTGTTGCAACGCGTTGGACCGCTGCTGTTGCCACCGCTCTATGATGTCGTCTTGCATACCTTGCGAGCGGACCACCTCGGCGGCCTGTCTGGCATGTTCCGAAAATGCATTGGCCCGCGCCGATGCCGCCTGCGCCGCTGCGACCTTGCGGTGGGTCAGGGCCTGGTTCAGCAAAGCGATCACAATCAGCAGGGTTCCGCCCCCGACGGCCAACCACCCCAGCAAAGGGTGGAACAAAAAGATCGCAGCCAGAAAGACCGGAGTCCAAGGGATGTCCATCACGGCCAGTAAAACGGGCGAGGAACAGAGGTTTTGAATGGCTTCAAGATCGCGCAATGCCGTTGCCGGGGCTGACCGGGCTTGCGGGAACAGAGACCGGCGCAGGGTTGCCTCGAACACACGCTCGTCCAGCTGTGACTGGAACCTTGCCCCAAATCGCGCAACAATCCGGCCTCGGGCAAAATCCAGCATCGCCATCAGGCCGTACAGCAGTGCCACAAGCAGGAACAGCGCCGCCAACGTTTCCACCGCCCGGGACCCCAGCACCCGGTCATAGACCTGCAACATAAACAGGGGGCCGGTCAGCATCAGAAGGTTGACGAAAACACTGAACAGGAAAGCCAGTGCTAGAAAGGCCACGCCTTGATTGCGCACCTTCCTAAGCTCGTGGCGGGGTGGCATCCACATGCGTTTTTCGGTGTTCACGAATTGAGCCTTTGGTAATTGTTAGTGCGCAAGCAAGTTCACCTGCAACGCGCAATATCATAAATTGTTTCTGAAGTACTTAAAACGCGAGAGTTGCTGGATCGGCGAAAAGCCACTGGCTGTCAACTTATCGACGGCAAAGCAAACCCTTATGGCTAAGTTGAACCGGTGCCCAAGCTGGTTTCCATCGCGGTTTCGCAAAATGACCGCACCAGTTTGGAATCAGCCCGATCATTGAGATGTGCCAGATAGTATCTGGTTTCGACGCGGGTATCCCTGATGGGAATCGCACGCAGATTGGGATGGGCGACAAATTCAAAATCAGCGACAAACCCGATGCCGATGCCTTGCTCAACCGCCTTCCAGATCGCTTCTCTGCTGCCCAGTTCCAAGATCGGCTCAACCTCGATGCCGCGTTTTTTGGTCTCGGCCTCAATCGCCGACCGCGTGGTCGATCCGGCCTCGCGGCGGACTACTTTTTGTTTGTGCAAGTCGGTGATCAGGATCGAATCCCTGCTGAAAAACGGATGGTCCGAATTCACAAAGGCGACCACCTCATGCGTGCTGTAAAGCTGGGTGGTGACGCGAGGGTCTGACCGGACTTCAGCCAAAATCGCCACATCATCTTCATAAGACAAAATACGTTCGAAACATTGCTGAGAGTTGCCGAACCACACGCCAAGGTCGATGGCTGGGTATTTGGATTTGAATGCTACTATCATGTCCGTGGCATGAAATGGCCCTACGGCGGCTATGCTGAGCCGACCGGCGTGAAACCCCCGGAATGAATCCAGCAGAGCTTCGGCATCGACCTCGGCCTGATGCAACCGCGAGGTGATGGTCAGCAACTCGCGACCGGCATGGGTCAGATGCACCTCGCGCCCGACGCGGTTGAACAGCCGAACATCATATCGGTTTTCCAGGTCTTTCACCTGCGTCGACAATGTCGGCTGGCTGATGTTCAACTGATCGGCGGCTGCCGAAAAGCCGCGGTATGTTGCGACGGCGTGGAATGATCTGAGTTCAGACTTTAGCATAGATGTAGAATATGGATTGAGGAATTGAAATCAATTCCATCAATGGGCGAAAAGCGTCTGTGCTGAGGTGGCGGCCCCCAGAGGGGCCGCTGTTTATCCGTAAACCAGGTTTGGCAGCCAGGTAACGACCCAAGGGAACAGCATACAAATAGCCAGTCCGACGATCTGCAGGAACAGGAACGGCAGCGCCGCCTTGAAGATATCCGTCATGGGAATGGACGGCGGCGCCACGCCGCGCAGATAGAACAGCGCATAGCCGAAGGGTGGCGACAGAAAGCTCATCTGCATGTTCACCAGGTACAGCACCCCAAACCACAGCACCAGATCGTTGGGATCGTCAAACCCGAAGGCCGCCGCCCCCAGCGCCTTGATGATCGGCACGAAGATCGGCACGCACAGCAGCAGTATGCCGACCCAATCCAGGAACATGCCCAGCACCACCAGCAGAATCTGCATCACGATCAGGATGCCCCACGGGCCAAGACCGGCATTCTGCATGGTTTCCTGAACAAATTGCTGACCGCCTTCCAGAACATAAAGCCCAACAAAGATGGTGGCACCGAACATGATCCAGATCACCATGGCCGAGGCCTTGAGCGTGGTCAGACAAGCCTCGCGCACGGTGGGCCAGTCCAGCTTGTTGTGGATCGCGGCCACGATGAAAGCGCCAAAGGTGCCGATGCCCGCCGCCTCGACCGGTGTCGCCACGCCTGAGAAGATCACACCCAGCACGATGGCGATCAGGACGATCGGGGCGGACATCTTGCCCAGCAGCCTGACTTTCTCGGCGTTCGAAATCCGTTCCTCCATCGGGATCGGCGGGCCAAGCTGCGGATTGATATAGGACCGGACCACCACATAAAGGATATACATCCCCGACAGCATCAGACCGGGCACAACCGCACCGATGAACAGCTCACCCACCGACTGTTCGGCGACCACCGCATAGATGATGGCCAGGATCGACGGCGGGATCAGGATGCCCAGCGTTCCGCCCGCCATGATCGAGCCCATCGCGATCTTGGTATCATACCCGCGTTTCAGCATGGCCGGCAGTGCGATAATCCCCATCGTCACCACCGCCGCGCCAATCACACCAACCATCGCGGCCAGCACGGTCGAGGCCAGAATGGTTGCCGCCGCCAGACCGCCTTTCAACCCGCCCAGAACCTTGTAGATCACATCGAACATGTCGTTGATGATCCCGGCCCTCTCCAACATGGCGGCCATGAAGATGAACAACGGAATTGCCGATAGCTGATAATTCGTCATCAGCGGGAAAATCCGGCTGGGCACGATATTCAGCGCCCTTTCATCCCCCAGGACGAACAGGAACACACAGGCCAGACCGCCGGTGACAAAGGCCAGCGGCAGACCTGCCATCAGCAGCACCAACAGCGAACCGAACATAACGAGCGTCAACAGCTCGATGGATATATCAAGACCCATCGGTCAGTACCCCCGTGCAATCGTTCGGATGTCTTTGGATAGTTTCGACACCCCTTGCAAAATCAACAGCAGCCCACCGACCACCATCATCCATTTCATCGGCCACAATGGTATTTCCCATTCGTTAAAGCTGATTTCACCCCATCTGACATTCGGGTCCGTCCAGTTGCCGAATGTCAGTGCGCCGAACATCTCAAAGAACCCCAGATTGCCCCGGGCCCATTCCGATACGACAGAGTTGCCGGTCGGAACTGCAATCGCGTCCATCGCAAAGATGTAGGACGTCACCAGCAGCGTACCCGCGAAGATGAAGAAGAAGATTGAGGTGAACAGATCGACCCAGGCTTTGCGGGGCTTGGTCAGCGGTGCGTAAAAGATATCGACCCGCACATGGCTTTCGGTCAGCATCGCGTATGATCCCGCGATCAGATATTGCATCCCGAACATCAGATACATGGATTCATGCGCCCAGTTTGTCGGCGCGTTGAACACATAGCGGACGATCACCTCGTAGTAATAGACAAAGACCGCGATCACCGCCCAATAGCTGACGAATTCACCTGCAAACAGCGCCAGTCGATCAATCCAGTTCTCGGCATATTCATGATCGGCCTTGCGCGCGCTGGGGTCCAATTCCGCAGCCCGAGCGGCGGTCTCCTCGTCGATCTCCATCTCCGGTTCTTCCGGTTCCGCATCTGCTTTTGCCCGTGCGCTGGCGACCAGCCGTGGCAGCATCAGCGCGTCAATGGCGAGGAAGGCCAGAATGGTAAAGAATGAATACCGGGCCACGGAATTCCAGAAGGCCCGCGCGGCCCCGGCTACTTTCGCGACTGGCTGTGCCTGGGTCAGTGCCGCTTCGGACTCTGCTATCCGGTCACCACCGGTTGCAATTGCTTTTTCGGCACGTTTGAGCGCGCGTTCTGCACGCCTTTTTTGCAAGGCTGTGCCATCCTGTGTGTCATCAACGGCGGCGCGCAACTTGTCCAGATCAGATTCGGCTGTCGCGACCCGACCGGTTTCACGTTCAATGGTACGCTCGGCCTGACGGACGGTGTTGATGGCATTGGAAAATTCGTTTCGGGCCGTACGCTCCTCGCCATTGGCGTAGAGGATCAGCAGAAACACAGGTAAATAAACCATCCCCAAAAGACTGCGCAGGTAGAACCGGTGCAGGCCCAGCATCCCGCCGGTCACAAGGATCAGGTAGCCCAGCGGCAAACCATAGGTTCGTTTTTCGGGTTGGGCACGGCGCGCCAGCATCATGGCAAGGATGGGGAAGACGATCAGCCCGATCCAATAAAGCCAGTGCGGCAGCGTGAAATCGACGCTCGGCATGTTACGTTCCGAATTTCCTGAGAAAGACAGGCCCGCGCGAAACCCGCGCGGGCCATTGGATTGCGTTCAACGGATCACAGATCCAGCGTGTAGCCTTCGATCATCTCGGGCGTCACATAGCCCAGCGAACCGGACATCATATAGTCGAGCTGGATCTTGAACACGCGCGCCGCATTCTTGTCGCGATTGGCGTATTTGAACCAGATCGGCACGGCGACCTCGGTCATCAGCTCGACATCGTCCTGTGACAGGCGCGTGATTTCGGTGCCTTCGGCCTCGAACTTTTTCCAGGCTTCCTGGTCGGCGGCCTGAACGGCGGCGTGGTGCAGGTCGGAATAGACATGGGTTTCCATTTCCACGAATTCCTGCATCTGCGGGCTCAGCTTGTTCCAGGGGTCCAGGCCGACCGTGATATCCATGATATCGACCGGCTGATAGACCGACATGAAACCCGGAGGTCCCATTACGATGTAATCGGTCACCTGGCTGAACCCCAGCGCATGGTTGACCGCGGGGCCAACATAATCGGCCACGTCGATGGTGCCTTTTTCCAGCGCCGGGAAAATCTCGGACCCTGGCAGAACCGTGGTTTCCGCACCCAGTTCCGAGAAGATTTCGGCGACCATACCACCCGGCAGACGCATCTTGCGCCCGGCGAAATCGTCAACCGAGCGGATCGGAACCTTGGAGTGAATGATGTTCGGCCCGTGATGCACAGGCCCGACGAAATGCAGGCCCTGTTCCCGCAACAGTTCGCGCGCGATCTCAAGGCCGCCCAGACCGTAGTAGAACGTGTCATATTCATGTGGCTGGCGCAGGCCCAGCGGGTACGAGCTGAGGAATACGGCGGCCGGGATGATACCCTGATAATAGATGGTGAACGGGTTGATGGCATCGAGAACGCCGTTTTTCACTGCATCCGCCAGTTGGAAGTCGCCAACCACGTCATTGGCACCGAACGCCTGAAAGGCCAGCTCACCCCCGGTCTTTTCCTCGATCGTGGCGCACCAGTCCTTGAACACCTGCAACCCGATACCGCCGGGCCATGAGGTTTGAATTTTCCAGGTGGTCCCTTCACCAGCGGCGGTTGCAAGATGCGGTGCAGCCAATGTGGCAGCTCCGGCGCCCGCGAGGCTTTTGAACGCGCTGCGGCGTGTAATAAGCTTTTTGGTCATTTGTTCCTCCCATAGATCACCGCCATGTCCTTGTGAAAAGGATGTCGATGTTGCGTTAACATAACTCAGCATCGAAATATTGGTAATATTATTTTCCCAATTTTCTAATTGCTCACTTTTACGTGAGAAAAGGGGAGGGGCAAAATACGGCCTAGGGTGACGGGCCCACATAGTTTATCGGCGCGCCATCAAGTAAAAGCGCGCGGTTGTTTTGGTAAGAAAGTGAGGCGATAAACGCTTACCGTGTGGGGACTTGTCTTTCGATGTACCCAAACGCAAGCGTGATGATCCCAGCGATGATCATATAGATCAGGGCCAGCAACAGCAGCGGTTCATAGACCACGAATGTATCCGCCCGCACTCGCGACGAAACCGCATATATTTCAACTACCGTGATCGTGGCGACCAATGGTGTGGCCTTCATTTGCAGGATCGTCTCGCCGCCCAGCGTCGGTAAAACACTGCGAATGGCCTGCGGCAACCAGATGCGGCGGAAGACCGTAAAACGGGGCATCCCAAAGGCGTTTGCAGCCTCAAGCTGGCCCTTGTTGACGCTGGAAAACGCGCCCCGCATGACCTCGCCCTCATACCCTGCGTATGACAGGGTCAGCGCCAGAACCGCATAGGGCCAGGCCTGCCGCAGAATGGGCCACAGCTCACTGGCGCGTATCCACGGGATCTGTGGGAATAAGGACCCCAGACCGTAATACAGCAGCCAGATCTGCAGCAGCAGCGGCGTGCCGCGAACAATGGTGCAAAAGACCTTGGCCGGGGCAGAAAGGTACCAAGGCCCGACTGCCTGAGCCAGACCAAGCGGGACCGCCAGCAGAAAGCCCAGAACACAGGTGACAACCAACAGCCAGATCGTGCGCCATAGCCCTTCAAGGGCAAGCGGCGCGTATTGCGGTATCCAATCCCATCTCAGCGAAACCGCACACCACACTACAAAGGCGATGAACAGGCCCATCAGAACGATCCGATGTGGTACAAACAATGCGCGCAAGCTGGTCATCGTTTGCTCCTTTTCAACGAGGGTTGGCCGCGTCGCGCCCATTTTTCAATGCGCCCGAACACAAAGCCCGAACACAGAGTCACCGTCATGTACAAGGCTCCGGCGGCCAGGAAGAACGTGAAATAAGCGCGGGTTGACGCCGCAGCCTGGCGCGTTTCCAGCGTTAGCTCGGCAAAACCTACGATCGCCAGCAGGGCCGTGTCCTTGGTTGCGATTAGCCAAAGGTTGGCCAGACCGGGTGTGGCAAAGGACATCATCGCCGGGATCGTTACCCTGCGCAGCAACATCAGGGGTGGCATACCATAGGCCCGCGCGGCTTCGATCTGGCCGGGTGGAATTGCCTGAATGGCACCGCGCAGCACTTCGGTTGCGTAAGCCCCCTGAACGATGCCCAACACCCAAATACCCGCGACAACACCGCTGATTTCTACCCGGCCATAGCCAAGCGTCTGCGCGGCCTTGTTGATAAGATCAGTGCCGACGTAGTACAGGATCAGGATCAGGACCAATTCCGGCACCGCCCTGATCACTGTTGTGTAGATGGCCAGAAGGTCGCGTGTGACCACCCCGCCATGCAGTTTCCCATTGGCCCCGAATAGCCCGATCACCAACCCGAACGCAAACGCCCCAAAGGCGATCTGCAACGAATTGGCCAGCCCGCGTAACAGGTTGCCACCCCAGCCCGGCGGGCTGAGGGACAACAGTTCGGCAGATTGGGCAAGCCCCAGCGTTTCGAGGATCAGATCCAAAGCCGCGTCTTACTGGCTGTAGATGCTGGTGGTGAAGTACCGCGAGGTGATCTCGTCATGGGAGCCGTCGGCCAGTACCTTGGCAATGCCTGCGTTCAGCTTTTCACGCAGTGCGTCATCGCCCTTGCGGACGCCTGCGCCGACACCGCGGCCCAGAACGCCTTCGTCATTGGCGACCGCCCCCTTGATCTCGCAGCAGGCACCAGTGTCCGAGGCGATGAAGTCTGCCATTGCGATACTGTCGGCCTGTGTGGCGTCGATACGGCCCGAAAACAGGTCCTGATTGGCCTCGTCCTGCGTTTGATAAACGCGAATTTCAGCGGCATCGCCGAAATGTTTGTTCGCATAAGCCTGGTGGATGGTCGACGCTTGAATGCCGATGATTTTACCAGCCAGCGATTCCGGTGTCGCCTCGATATCCATGGATTTGTCGGCGACGATGACGGCCGGGGTGTTATAGTATGCATCGCTGAAATCGATGGTTTTCTGGCGTTCTTCGGTAATCGACATCGAAGCCATGATTGCGTCAATCTGCTGGCCGGTCAGCGACGGAATGATACCGTCCCAAGCGACCGGCGTGATCACGCATTCCAGTTCGGCTGCGGTGCAGACAGCGTTGATCAACTCGACCTCCCAGCCGATCCATTCGCCTGAGGCGTCCAGCGAGGCAAAGGGTGGATAAGGTTCGGCTGCGATACCTATTTTGACCTCTTCGGCGGCGGCGAGATTGGCGCTGAACGCTGCGACGGCGACCGTCGCGGCAAGCACTGTCTTGTATGTCATTGAAAATACTCCATGTTGATTGGATTATCCGACTGTTTTCAGAAACTGTTTCAGCCGTGCAGATTTTGGATTCCCGAAAAGCTCGGCAGGGGGGCCTTGCTCTTCGATCCGACCCTCAAAAAGGTAGACCACATGGGTCGCGACCTCGCGGGCGAATTTCATTTCATGCGTGACCAGCAGCATGGTGCGCCCCTCAGCGGCCAGATCGCGGATCACGGTCAGCACTTCGCCAACCAGTTCTGGGTCCAGCGCGCTGGTGGGTTCGTCAAACAGCATTACGCTGGGATCAACCGCCAGTGCCCGGGCAATCGCGGCGCGTTGCTGCTGTCCGCCCGACAGGAATGACGGATAAGTGTCGGCCTTTTCGGCCAGACCGACCCGTTCCAGCAACTGTCGTGCGCGGGCAACAGCATCTGCGCGGGGCACCTTAAGGACATGAACCGGCACCTCGATCACATTTTCCAGCAAGGTGCGATGGGTCCACAGGTTAAAGGCTTGAAAAACCATCGCCAGACGTGTGCGGACTCGTTCGATCTGACGCCGGTCAACGGGTGTTCCGTCCTGGCGCATCGCGATCGGCTCTCCGTTTACCACGATCTCGCCGGAACTGGGGGTTTCCAAAAAATTGATGCAGCGCAAAAAGGTGGATTTGCCGGATCCGCTGCCGCCGATGATGGCAACCACATCGCCTTTGTGCGCGGTCAGGGAAACGCCCTTGAGCACTTCGAGGTTGCCGAATGATTTATGCAGATCAGTGACGCGAATTGCGTCCGCTTGTTCGCTGGCTGAGACGGTTTCGCCCATCAAGGTCTCCCCGTAAGTCTGAACACTAAAGAGGCAAACATCCGTCTATGCAAGGATATTGTCATGATCGGGGGCTGGCTGACCGAGTCGTGAACTAAAGCTCGGCTGTGGTAAGGTGTTTGGGCGAACGCGACGGGGCGGGCGGGTATCAGGTGTCATCGAAGGAAAAGAACGCGACAGGATGCGTATCATACAATATAACGCAGATCACGTCACCTTAGATATATCCCCGGTTGGGCTTTCCAAAACGAGACATATATGACCGATCCGACCTATCAGTTTTCGCGGGCGATCACGCGCCGCCCCGCCGACAGTATTGTAAACGGCTTGCGAGCCGAAGACATTGGCACGCCCGACCTAAGCCAGATGATGCAAGACCATGCCCACTATGTCGCCACGCTCAAGGAAACCGGCGCCGAAGTGATTGAATTGCCTGCGCTTGATGATTTTCCCGATGCCGTGTTTGTCGAGGACACCGCCCTGTGTCTGCCGCAGGGCGCGGTTCTGATGCGCCCCGGTGCCCCCAGCCGGATGGGCGAAGTCGCGCAGATGGCCCCGACGTTGCGCGAATGCTACGATGATCTGCGCGAAATCAAAGGGCCGGGCCATATCGAAGGTGGCGATATTCTGGTGACCGCGCGCGAAATTCTGGTCGGCCGCTCAGACCGCACCGACGCCGAGGGTGTGGCCGAATTGCGCGCCATCGTCAGCGACTGGGGCCATTCCCTGCGCGAGGTGTTCACCCCGCCGGGTGTGCTGCATTTCAAAACCGATTGCTCGCTGTTGGACGGAGAGACGATCCTGTCGACCAAGCGCCTTGACGCGTCCGGCTGTTTCGAAGGTTATCGCGTGCTGCACGTGGCCGAAGGCGAAGAGGCGGCGGCAAACTCGATCCGGTTCAACCAGTTCGTGTTCTCCCCTGCGGGTTTCCCACGCACGACGGAAATGCTGCGTCGCCACGGCTATGACGTAGTCGAGATCAACAACACCGAGTGCGCCAAACTGGACGGCGGCATGTCGTGCCTTTCGCTGAGATTCCAGTAAGCGCCCAAGACGGTGTGTTTGGCCGCGCGTTCGGTTAAAGACAAACTCCACCCGGTGGTTGCCACCGGATGGAGTTCTATGACTTGGGATTATGTGTATTTGCGCGAATCAGACCGTTGCGCCCTTGATGCGGATTGCGGACCCTACGGTTCCCGCGCAAAGACCCACAACCACGGAAATCATAAGGTCCACGGCCCCGATACCGGCAAAGTTCCCGTGGGCAAAGATCAACGTTTCAAAGACGCCGACCAGACCGCCCATAAGCGCACCCAGCCAAAGCCGGCGTGTCATCATGCCCAGAGCCAGGCCAAGAATGCCCGGCAAGCTAATGATGTTGGCCCCTAGTGTTCCCAGAAATTCCAGCATGTCTTGCCCCTTTTCAGTCTGCCCGTGTGGTCAGGAATGACCGGATTTCTTCACTGTCCGACGCAACCTGCTGATGTGAAGACTCTGTATCTTTGCCTGCCAGTTTTTCCGTAACACTTTGGTATTCTTCAAGATACCCCGGTGGCAGGCTGTGCGCGATGCCCTGGTGACAATCGATACAGGTCATGTTTTCGTCAATGGCGCGCTGGTGTTCGGATGCGGCACGAGTTTCCTGAATGGTGAAATCCATATAGTCAAAGTTGTGACAGTTGCGGCACTCGCGGCTGTCGGACGCCTTCATCTTCTTCCAGACGGCAGAGGCCATGCTAAGGCGGTGTTCCTCGTACTTTTCTGGTGTGCTGATTGTGCCTGCCAATTCATGATAGATATCCTTGACGGCCATGATCTTGGCTTTGATCTTGTGGTTCCATTCGTGCGGTACGTGGCAATCGGAACAGATCGCACGCACGCCAGAGTGGTTGTTGTAGTGGATCGTCTCGCGATATTCACCCAGATTGGTTTCCATCGTGTGGCACGAGGTACAGAATTCTTCGGTATTGGTCAGTTCCAGTGTCCAGTGGAACCCACCCCAGAACAGGATACCGGCCAGAAACCCGGCCAAGACCAGAAAACCGGTGCTGAACACTACTGTCGGTGTCCAGATTGCGTTCCAGATGCGGCCAATCCAGCCGCGTTTTTCGGGGGAGTCTGCCATCTTGGTGCTCCTTTCAGACAAGCGTTGGATTAATTGCCGGACGAGGGTTCGAACACATTGTCGACCAACGCAGGCGCGTTTGCCTGGGGCACGTGGCATTGATTGCAGAAATACCGGGTTCCCGCGATGTTATCCAACTCGTTGCCATCGCGGTCCAGATAGTGGGTCATCGACAGGGTTGGCGCGTTGCGTTCACCGGCCTTGGTCCAGTCATGGCAGGACAGGCACTGATTGGTCCGCAGATCAATCTGGTATTGCTCGATCGAATGCGGAACCAGCGGAGGTTGCTGGCGATAGTTGCGCTGAATGCGACCTTCGACATTGCGATGGATTTCGTCCAATGGGACGGGTTCGTCAACATCGGCACCACGCAGTGCTTCGACCTGGGCTGATTGCGCAAGGGCGAACCCGCTCAGGAGTATAACGGGGATCAGGGCGGCGGCGCCTGTCATTAGTGGCTTGTTCATCTTGGCACTCCCTTAAATAGGTCTGGCTGCGCGCGGTTCTGGCGCGGGAACTGGATCGGAAGGTGCGGCGACGTGGTCGTCGAACCGGTGAGTAAACTTGAAGACATCGACCGCGCAGACATCAATGCAGCGGCCGCAATTGGTGCAGTCCGGGGACAGGATCATGGGGGTCGTGCCCGGTTTGCCCTTAAGTGCGGGTGAAATGATCTGGTTTTCGGGGCAGACCGCATAGCAATCCATGCAGTCGTCGCAGGCGGCCCGGTTTGCGGCGCTGACCCGCAGCAGGCTTTTGCGGCCGATCAGGCCATAAAACGCGCCGACCGGGCAGATATGCCCGCACCAGCCATGGCGCGAAACCACCAGATCAAAGATAAAGATTGCAGCGATCATGGCCCAGACAAAGCCCATGCCAAAGATCAGCCCCCGGTGCAGCATGGTGATCGGGTTGATCAGCTCCCACGCGATCACGCCGGTCAGGCTCGAAACGACAAGAACCGTAGCCATGACCCACAGGCGCGTGCTGCGTTTCGGTTGCCATCCTTTGGGCAGGTTCAGCCGCCGGTGCAGCCAGTTGGCAGCATCAGTAACCGGGTTGATCGGGCAGACCCAGGAGCAAAAAACGCGACCGCCGATCAGCCCATAGGCTGCCAGCACGATCAGCCCGCCAATCAGCGCAGTCAGTTCGGGCCATTGCCCGGCGACCGAGCTTTGCAACAGGATGAAGGGATCTGTCAGGGGCAATACGCCTAACGTCAGTGATCCCGCCAGCGTGCCCTGAACGATCCAGACGCCAAGCCACGGACCCATCAGGAACAGCACCAGAAAGAACAACTGGCTGGTGCGGCGCAGGAGCAGGAATTTATGTGCGCCGATCCAGCCTTTGACCTCAATCGCCTCATGACCAACTGGCATATGCGCGCGCGCGCTCATTGTCCCGCCCCCGGAAGGTTGTAAGACGGTGCGAACCCGCCGGGCGTCGCCAGATTGTCGGTGCCCGGCCCCGGCAGGCGGTCGGGCAGATCGATGAGACCATCCACAAGAGGCCCGCCATTGGCGTCTTTTTCTTCCCAACCTTTGCGATAATGGTCGGCGGAGCTGCCACGGGCCAATCTGACCGGCAGAACCTTGATGGCCGCTTCGGGCAGAACGCAGCTTATTTCGCACATGCCGCAGCCGGTGCAATGATCGGCATGTACGGTCGGCGCAAAGATCGCGTGATGGCCCGAGCGGGGGTTATGCGAGGTTTCCAGCGTGATCGCCTCGTCAATCGCGGGGCAGACGCGATAGCAGACTTCGCAGCGCAGGCCCAGAAAGTTCAGGCAGTTTTCCTGATCGACCAGAACCGCAACGCCCATTTTGGCGTCGTCGATATTATCCAGCCCCGGGTCCAGTGCCCCGGTGGGGCAGGCGGCGACACAGGGGATGTCGTCACACATCTCACACGGCACTTCGCGCGCCGTGAAATAGGGTGTGCCGGTGGCCACGGCGTCGACGCCAAGTTCGGCCAGTTTCAGCGTATCATAAGGGCAGTCCCGCACGCACAGCCCGCAACGGATGCAGGCCGACAGAAACTCCTTTTCGGGCAACGCGCCGGGGGGGCGCAATGCCTCGGCTGGCAGGGCACGGGCATCGCGGGCCAGAAAGGCCAACAATGACCCGGCCACAACACAGCCGCCAGCCGCGCGCGCCGAATCCTGCAGGAAACGGCGCCGTTGCGGCGAAAGGGGAGTACCGGCGAGGGGCATGGGGGCTACCTTTGCGATCCGTGCCGGTTACGCGCGCTCGACCTTGCAGGCGCACTTCTTATAGTCGGTCTCTTTCGACAGCGGGCAGGTCGCATCCAGCGTCAGCTTGTTGGTCAGCTGGTGTTCGTCGAACCACGGCATAAAGACCAGACCGCGCGGCACCTTGTTGCGGCCACGGGTTTCAACCCGGCTGGTGACTTCGCCGCGACGGGTGGACAGAACGATCTCTTGCCCGCGGCGCAGACCGCGATCCTTGGCATCCTGCGGGTGCATGTAGACAACTGCCGACGGGAAAGCGCGGTGCAGTTCCGGCACCCGGCGCGTCATCGAGCCCGAGTGCCAATGCTCCAGCACGCGGCCTGTGGACAGCCACAGATCGAATTCTTCATCCGGTTCTTCGGCTGCGGGTTCATAGGGTGCAAAGATGATCTTGGCCTTGCCGTCCTTATGGCCATAGAATTTCACGTCCGAGCCTTCGGGCACGTAAGGATCATACCCTTCGCGGAAGCGATACAGCGTCTCTTTTCCGTCCACGACAGGCCAGCGCATACCGCGTGCCTCGTGATACATTTCGAACGGTGCCAGATCGTGCGCGTGACCGCGCCCGAAATTTGCATATTCTTCAAACAGGCCTTTTTGAACGTAGAAACCGAAATGTTCGGATTCGTCGTTGTCGAACCCTTCGGCTGTCTCGGACACCGGAAATTTGTCGACCGAGCCGTTTGCATACAGCACGTCATACATGGTCTTGCCGCGATGTTCCGGCATCTTGGCCAGCAGCTCTTCGCCCCAGACCTCTTCAACGGTGAAGCGTTTGGCGAACTCCATAAGCTGCCACAGGTCCGATTTCGCCTCACCCGGGGCTTTCACCTGCTGCCGCCAGAATTGGGTGCGGCGTTCGGCGTTGCCATAGGCACCTTCCTTTTCAACCCACATGGCGGTGGGCAGGATCAGGTCGGCAGATACGGCTGTGACCGTCGGATAAGGGTCCGAAACGGTGATGAAGTTTTCCGGGTTGCGATAGCCGGGATAGCCTTCTTCGTTGATGTTGGGCGCAGCCTGCATGTTGTTGTTGCACTGCACCCAATAGGCGTTCAGCTCACCGTCCTTCAGCTTGCGGTGCTGCAACACGGCGTGGAAACCGGGCTTGGGCGGTATGGTGCCTTCGGGGATGTTCCAGGCGGTTTCACAGATTTCGCGGTGCTCGTCATTGGCCACAACCATGTCGGCGGGCAGACGGTGGGCAAAGGTGCCAACCTCGCGCGCGGTACCACAGGCCGAGGGCTGACCGGTCAGCGAGAAGGGCGAGTTGCCGGGTTCGGAAATCTTACCCACCAGCAGGTGCACGTTATACATCAGCGAGTTCGCCCATGATCCGCGGGTGTGCTGGTTGAAACCCATGGTCCACAGGCTCATGACTTTGCGGTCGGGGTCGGCGTATTGCTTGGCCAGCTTCTCAAGCTTGTCGGCAGGTACGCCGGACAGTTCGGCGGTGTATTCCAGCGTGTATTTTGAAACTGCGTCAGCATAATCTTCGAAGCTGATGGTTTCCAACTTGCCCGAGTTCGGATTTTCAGCCTCTTGCTGCAACTGATGCGTGTCGCGCAGACCATAGCCGATGTCGGTGGCGGTTTTGGTGATGTTGACGTGTTTGTTGACGAAGTCTTCGTTCACTGCGCCGTTTTGAATGATGTAATTGGCGATATAATTCAGGATCGCCAGATCGGTCTGCGGTGCAAAAACCATGCCATTATCGGCCAACTCGAACGAGCGGTGTTCGTATGTGGACAGCACGTGCACTTCGCAACCCGGTTTGGTCAGGCGCGTATCCGTCAGGCGCGACCACAGGATCGGGTGCATCTCGGCCATGTTCGACCCCCAGAGCACGAATGTATCCGCATGTTCGAAATCGTCGTAACAGCCCATCGGTTCGTCGATACCAAACGTCCGCATGAACCCCACAACGGCCGACGCCATACAGTGCCGCGCGTTGGGGTCGATGTTGTTGGACCGGAACCCGGCTTTCATCAGCTTGGATGCGGCATAGCCCTCCCAGACTGTCCATTGGCCCGAGCCGAACATGCCCACACTGGTCGGGCCTTTCTTGGCCAAAGCCTCTTTCCACTTGGCGGCCATGACATCAAAGGCTTCGTCCCAGCTAACCGGTTCGAATTCGCCATTCTTGTCGTATTCGCCTTTTGTCTTGCGCAGCATCGGCGTGGTCAGACGGTCTTTGCCGTACATGATCTTGGACAGGAAATAGCCCTTGATGCAGTTCAAGCCGCGGTTCACGGGTGCGTCCGGATCACCTTGGGTGGCAACAACGCGGCCTTCCTTGGTGCCGACCAGCACCGAACAACCGGTGCCGCAGAACCGGCAGGCGGCCTTGTCCCAACGGATATCGGGAACACCGATTTGCGCGTTGGCCTGGCCCGTGGCCAGAGGGATACCTGCTGCTGAGGCGGTTGCTGCGGCCGCTGAGGCCTTTAGAAAAGTCCGGCGAGATTCTGAGATAGTCATAGCGTGGGCCTCCGGCTGGTGGTTTGGCTTGGGGCATCGGGGCGTGGACGGGTTTCCGCGATATCCTCGAAATGGTGATAAGTCAGCGTCAGCGAGACCACACCAGGGACCAGATGCAGATCCATGATGGTTTCGGACGCCAGGCGTGTAGGAGTATCTTCTACGACGACGACGAAACGGCCATCATCGTCCTGGGCGTGTACTTCGACACCCGGTGTGTCATTAAATGTCTGAGCCGCGGCTTGCGCCTGTTCGGGTGCGACATGTGCAAGGCAACCGCAGATGTTCATGTGTTCGCTTCCGTTAAGGGTTTGGTTTGACGTTCCAAAGTGACGGCGTCGACAGGGCAGAGCGCTACACAGGCCCCGCAGCCGGTGCAGGTATCGGTGTCCAGTGACGGTTCAGCCCGCCCGCCTTGCTGTAGCCTGAAGCTGATGGCGTTGTGCTCGCAATTGTCCTGACAGACGCGGCAGCTGACACCGTTCATGGAAAGGCAGGATGCAGCGCTGAGCGACGCGCGCCAAGGCCAGTTTGACAGACGCTCAAGTTCAAGTGCCTCTGTCGGGCAGGATTGCGCACATTCGCCACAGAAGGTGCAAGGGCCGTTGTCCGAGTATAACACCGGAAACCCGTCCGCACCAATTACGATCACATCTTCAGGGCAGGCTTTGGCGCAGTCACCGCACTTGGTGCACAGATCGACAAATCCGGGCACCACAGATCCCGGAGGTCTGATAATACTTAAGTCCTCTCCTCGGACTTTGGCGCTGAGAAACGCGCGTCGGCTGGTCAACTGGCTCATATTACGGCGACCTGGCTGCACTTGATTCCTTGTTCAAGCCTACCGCATAGCGTTAGTTAAGCCGACGCTTTTTGACCCAGATCATTTTTTAAGCTTTTTTCATCATTTCGAAAACTTGCCGCGCTTTGCGACCCGTTGGAATGGAGCATTGCGTACGCGTCAAAAGCTTTGTGGCGCAGCTCGCGCAACACTCAGGTGACTGGCGGGTCAGGATCACAGAGGTTGGGGGTGTCACAATTGGCTGTTACGAAGTGCGGCAGCGACATCGTCGGGGTGCTGCTGCCTGGAAATTGAGACTAGCTTGAGCCCAAGGTGCCACTGCACTGTAGAAAGACCGGAGAGATCATGTTGTGTTCCAGCTGAAAGGATTAAGGACGGCTGTTGTGGTGGTGGCCAAAGCCCCTCAATGCTCTGGAAACGCACCGCCTTCATCGCTAGCCATGCCGCCTATTGTGACCGATAGTTCCGCGCCTGAAGGGTCTTTGTTTTGCTCGTGAAGTCATCGCTCACTTGGTCTGGCCACCGGTGAATTCACCAAAACGACCCATGCTGAATTCCTGTTTTGATCGGCCGAACGAAGGTTAACATGACAACATTTAATTCGGATCAACAGAAGGTTGATTTTTGATTGACCGTGATCATGGATTTCTCACCCGGTCAGAAGCAGCCAGCTTCGGTCAGGTATGTTGCGCTGGGATTTGCAGCGCGCCCGTGGGCGTATCCCGGAAAATAGAGAGTCACCTTAAAGCTTTGCGAAAACCTTTTGTTGGCGTCTTTTGTCTGTTTGGATTTTTGACCGTTAATCAATCTTGTGTGGATCGCCGGGTTCAGTTTGGGCAGGTAAAAAAGTTGCAGGTGTTGGCATCTGCAGGGATGTCAGGCGGGTACAATGCGGCAAAAATCACGAGGAGAAACGTAGACCTGTCGGGCGACGTCTGGACATCGCATTTGCGTGTGGGCGAAGTTCTGATTTCCTGACTTTTTTCACGGCAACATCCGCTGGTGGGCTTTCATGTACCCTGCCAGAGAGAAACCCAAGCTTCAGGAATTGAACAATTTTACCATCCCTTGATGGATTTGCACCGTGACCGTTCAGAAGTTTTCAGAACTGCCGGTAAGTCATTGACACACTAACGAACCACAATGATGATCATGACTGATCCCCCACCCAAGTGCGGATCATTTGGCAGGTTGAAACCAACCGCCTGACGTCAATAGGGAGGAATAAATGAATAAGTTAAATATATTGATGGCCACTACGATTGTTGCGAGCCTGACTGCAGGATTCGCGGCGGCGCAAGAGAAAGTGCAAATTGCTTACATCGATCCGCTGTCCGGGCCATTTGCCACAACCGGCACGCAAGGGTTGGCGATTTATCGACATACCGTCAAAGAATTGGTTAATGAACCTGGCGCGCTGTTGGATGGGCAGGCTGAGTTTGAGATGGTGCCCTTTGACAATAAAATCAGCGCGAAGGAATCACTGATACAGCTTCAGGTTGCCATGGATCAGGGGATTCGCATTATTGCCCAGGGTGCGTCCTCTGGTGTGGCCAGCGCGCTGTCCGAGGCTGTTGCCAAACACAATCGGCGCAACCCGGACGATCCGGTCATCTTCCTCAATCACTCGGCCGTAGATCCGGCGCTGACCAATGACAAATGTCAATTCTGGCATTTCCGGTTTGATGCGAATGCCGACATCAAGATGGACGCGCTGACCGACGACATCGCCGCCAACCCGGACATCAAAAAAGTCTATGTGATTGGCCAGGACTATTCATTTGGCAAGGCAGTCGCGGCAGCGGCGCAGCGGTTCCTCAAGGAAAAGCGCCCGGATATCGAAATCGTCGGGAACGAATTGCATCCGATTGGCAAAGTCAAAGACTTCACGCCTTATGCGCGCAAGATTGTGGGCTCGGACGCGGATGCGGTGATCACCGGCAACTGGGGCGGTGACATGGTTGGTCTGGGCAAGGCTATCATGAGCGCGGGCTTCGACCAGCCGATCTACACCTACTATGGGGCAACGTCGGGTATCACGGCGGCCTTCGGTGAAGAAGGCGACGGCATCGTCAAACTGGTCGGCGCAGGACAGGTCAATCCGCCCGCGACGCCGGAAGGGCAGGAATTCATCGCCACATTCTATGAAAGCTTCCCTGATCTGGATTTCGGCCAACCCCAAATGGCCAATGTCGCGCCGATGCTGGCTGCAGCAGTCAACGAAGTCGGCAATGCCACGGATATCAAAGCGATTGCCTACGCCCTTGAGGGGATGGAGTACGACAGTATCATAACCGGCAAGACCGTAATGCGCGAAAGCGATCACCAGGTGATCCAGACCGTGACAGTACAAGGGCAGACGCCCGAGAATATCCTGTTCGAATTCGACAAATCGGGTCGTGGCATGGCTGCCGAGACAATTGTGGAATTGGCGTCCAAGGACTCGGCCACCACTTGCGAGATGAAGCGCCCCTGATTTTCTGACCACGCTGGCGGTCCGTCTGTTTCAAGCCGGGCCGCTGGGCTTCATTTTTCAAAGCAGGGAGACAAGCAATGGCACTGTTCCTCGTGAACGTGTTGGATGGGCTCGTGACAGGATTGTTGCTGTTCATGTTATGCAGCGGCTTGACATTAATCTTTTCGATGATGGGCGTTTTGAATTTTGCCCATGCCAGTTTTTACATGCTGGGCGCCTATTTTGCCTATCAGATCAGCCTTGTGACCGGGTTCTGGGCCGGTCTGATCATTGCGCCGCTTGTCGTCGGGGTCATCGGGGCCGGGATCGAGCGATACGGATTGAGGCGGGTGCATAAATTCGGGCATGTGCCAGAGTTGATATTTACCTTCGGTCTTGCCCTGCTGATCGAAGAAGCGGTGCAGTTCTTTTGGGGCAAAAGCCAGCTTCCCTTCTCGGAGCCTGAAGCGCTGGATTTTGCGGCTTTTGCCATCGCCGGAAACGCTTTCCCTGCTTACAAGGTATTCATGATCTTTGTGGCAATGGGCATCTTCCTGACGCTGTTGTACATTCTGACCAAGACGCGGATTGGCATGACCATTCAGGCCGCGCTCAGCTATCCTGAAACCGTGCAAAACCTGGGCCATAACGTACCGCTGGTTTTCATGTGCGTGTTTGGTGTCGGTACGGCGATGGCCGGTTTGGCGGGCGTGATTGCTGGCCCGGTTCTGGGTGTCTTCCCGGGCATGGCCGTGCAACTTGGGTCCATCGTCTTTGTCACAATCGTCATTGGCGGATTGGGTTCCCTTTGGGGCGCATTGGTGGCGTCTCTGATCATCGGCTGGATGCAGACCTTTGCCACAGCCTATGACGTCACGGCCGAGCAGATTCTGACCGCCATTGGCTTTACCAAGCCTGAACTGATCTGGGATCATCCGCTACAGGATTTGTGGACGCTGACGCTGCCTCAGCTGGGTCCGATCCTGCCTTATCTGCTGATGGTCATCGTGCTTGTCCTGCGTCCGCAGGGTCTTATGGGGAAACGTGAATCATGAGCCTTGCAAGCAAGACGCCCCTGACTGCGGGTACTTCGCGATTGATATCGCTGTCAAACACCATGCCTTGGGCCTTTGCGGCGTTGTTCCTGCTGTGCCTTCCGTTCGTGTTTCAATCAAACTCGGCCCTGACGATCATGAACCAGATGGCGATCACCATCGTCTTTGCGCTTAGCTACAACATGTTGTTGGGGCAGGGTGGGATGCTGTCTTTTGGCCACGCGGTCTATATGGGCTTGGGCGGGTTCTTTGCCATGCATGTTATGAACATGGTCGAGGGAGGGCTGTGGTTGCCTCTGCCGCTGCTGCCAATTGTTGGCGGGCTGTTCGGACTGATCTTTGCCTTTCTGATCGGCAGCTTTTCGACCCGACGCGCGGGCACGGTGTTTGCCATGATCTCGCTGGGTGTGGGTGAGCTGATCGCCGCATGCTCGGTTATCATCGTGGTGTTCTTCGGCGGTGAAGAGGGTATATCGGGCGACCGGACAATGGGGCCGCCGGTGTTCGGCTATGAATTCCTGACCCAGCAAGAGGTCTATTATCTGACCATCTTCTGGCTGCTGCTGGCGACCTTGCTGATGTATCTGTTTTCCCGCACACCGATCGGACGGATCACCAATGCTGTGCGTGATAACGAGGAACGGGCCGAGTTTCTGGGCTATTCCCAACGCAATGTGCGCTGGATATCCTTTTGTGCATCGGGGTTTTTTGCCGGCGTTGCCGGGTCCTTGTTTGCAATTAACTTCGAGATTTTGACAGAAGAAAACCTGAACCTCGCAACCTCGGGTTCAATTCTTTTGGTGACATTCATCGGTGGCGCCGGGTTCTTTGTCGGGCCGATCATCGGCGCGGTTGTCTTCACGCTGCTGCAAACAGTGCTGGGGCTGCATACCGAGCTTTGGTCGCTGTATCTGGGCATCCTGTTCGTGTCCTGCGTGATGTTTTTCCCGTCAGGATTTGCTGGTCTGGTTGCGATGCACCGCCGCCCGTTTGCATTGGGTAAGCTGCACCTGTTGATCAAGCCATACCTCAAGGCCGCAATCCCTGTGGTTACAAGTGTGTTGTCGTTGGCCGCCATTCTGGAAATTCTATTTCACAAGCGCCACGGCTATGGCGGCGACCACGAGATGGTTCTGTATGGCATTGCCTTTGACAGCAGCGGTTATCAGGCCATTGCAATGGCGGCGGTCATTGCCGCGATCTCGCTGTTTCTTGTGTCCCGCATTTTGCCGGAAATTCGCGCAGCCTGGGACAGTGCAAACCATGCGGAGAGTCGGACATGAACGCGCCCGCCATTGAACTTAGAAATCTTGAGAAAAGCTTTGGTCTTGCTCGGATCATACAAGGTGTGAACTTGAAGATCGCAAAGGGCGAACGCCACGCCGTCATCGGGCCAAACGGTGCCGGGAAATCCACCCTGTTCAACCTGATCACCGGCCGCTTTGCGCCAACCTCGGGCGGGGTGTTTCTGCATGGCGAAGATGTCAGCGGGCTAAAACCGTTCGAGATCAACCGCCGTGGGCTGAGCCGCTCATTCCAGGTCACCAACATCTTTTCCAACATGACCGTGTTCGAGAACATCCGATGCGGTCTGTTGTGGACAATGGGATATCGGTACTCTTTCTGGCACATGATCGGTCGGCAGGCAGATGTGACCGAGAAAGCGGATGAAATTCTGGCCCAGATCAACCTGACCCAGCGCCGCAATGAGCTGGCGGGCACATTGGCCTATGCCGAACAGCGCGCGCTTGAGATCGGGATTACCATCGCGGGCGGTGCCGACATTATCCTGCTGGATGAGCCTTGCGCCGGGATGAGCCATTCGGAAACCGATCTGATTGTCGATCTGATCCGCAAAGTGACCGAAGATAAGACGCTGCTGATTGTCGAGCATGATATGGGGGTGATCTTCGATCTGGCAGACAGAATCTCGGTTCTGGTTTACGGCGAGGTGATCGAGTCTGATACGCCCGACGTGGTGCGCGCCTCGGCCAGGGTAAAAGAAGCTTATTTGGGCGCAAGCTTGGAAGAGGAGGCGATGTGATGCTTCAGGTCACCGATCTGCACGCCTATTATGGCAAAAGCCACATCCTGCAAGGCGTAAACCTTGAAGTCGGCGAGGGTGAGATCGTCTCGCTGCTGGGGCGCAACGGGGTGGGGCGTTCCACCACTTGCAAGGCGATCATGGGCGAGGTCGCGCCGCACGGCTCGATCCGGTTTCGCGGCAAGGAAATCGCGGGACGCAAAAGTTTTGAAATTGCCAAGGCCGGAATTGGCTATGTGCCAGAGAACAGGGACATCTTTCCCGGCCTGACCACACGCCAGAACCTGATGCTGGGGCTGAAGCCCGGGCAAAAGGATGGCGACGGGCGGTGGTGTATCGAAGATATGTTCGAGATGTTTCCAAATCTGCGCAACCGTGCGGATGTGGATGCTTCGGTCATGTCGGGTGGCGAGAAACAGATGCTGACCATCTGTCGCGCCCTGATGGGAAACCCCGACTTTATCATGATTGATGAGCCGACCGAGGGTCTGGCGCCAAAGATCGTCGAACAGGTCGGGGACCTGCTGACGCAGATCGCCGAGCGCGGCGTGTCGATCCTGCTGGTCGAACAAAAACTGACCATCGCGCTGCGTGTGACCAACCGGGTTTATGTGATGGGGCATGGGCATATGGTCTACGAAGGAACACCGCAGGGGTTGCGTGAAAATGACGATATCAGAAAGGAATGGCTGGAGGTCTGAGGCAGCTTGCAGCGTTGTTTATCGCCGGGGCCAACCAAACTGACCCCTTAGTTGAACACTCTGCCGATGTAGCATATATTGCCAATGTGAGCATAGGAGTGAACAAAATGGCGAGAAATCCCAGTGTTTCGCTGACGGAGCATCAACAAGATTTCGTTCAATCTTTGGTTTCCAGTGGTCGCTATCACGGCGTGTCAGAGGTGGTGAGAGCTGGGCTGCGCTTGCTCGAGGATGAAGAAGATCGGCGCAAGGCCGAGCTTGATAGACTTCGCGAGGGGGTCGAGGCTGGCTTGGATGATGTTCGGGCTGGCAAAATTTCTGAATTCGATCCTGGGCGCATCATCGCAAAAGGGGAGGCGTTGCGATCCGACCGCTTGCCCTCCGAATAACCCGGACGGCCGAAAACGATCTGGCAAAAATATGGGCATACATCGCAGAGGATTCCCCAAAACGCGCCAGTACTTTTATCGAAGAAATTTCAGCACGTTTCGAACCGCTACTGTTTCACCCTGAGATAGGACCAGCGCGCGACCAACTTTCCCCGAACCTAAGAGTGCAGTTTCACAAGAAATATGCGATCTACTATACGTTCACGGATACAGAACTGATCATCGTGCATGTCGTACATAGCGCACGAGACGCAAAAGCGATCTTCCCTGATGATTGCGATTAGCCGGTTCTGTTTCATCATCCGACGCCTCATAAATCGCGATGACTTGAGCGTCTTCAGCAGTGAGGTCGCCGGCCAATTTGCGTCGCTGGCCAATCCGCAAGCCGAGGCCGCCCGGACGCTTGGCAATATCGTCAGTGTCGATACAAGCATGGCACACCTTCCTTATGTCAGATCCGGACATCATACCCGCGTCAAGGACAACGGCCCGTGGCAGCAACTGAGCGGCTACAGTCCCTAAATTTGCGTTGCGCCATCGCAAAGAGGTGTGAATAGTGAAATTGCAGCAACCCAAATGTGAATTGTCGAGCGACGGATGACCCCAACCGGCCTGTTTTTTTGCACCCTGACCGCGATTGGTTTAGCAGGCCAAGTAGCGGCGCAGTCGGATGCCTCATCACCACCCAGCGTAGTCGTTGCACAAGCGACAATGGACGATTTGCAAAAACAGGATCAGTTTGTCGGACGCGTGGTCGCTGATCAGAGTGTTGATCTGCAAGCCCAGGTCGACGGCGTGTTGCAAGAGGTCAACTTTGCCGAGGGCGGCACTGTGTCCAAAGGCGATGTTCTTTTTAGGATCGAACAAAGGAAATATGCCGCCAGCGTTGAAAGTGCCCAAGCAGCCCTGAAAAGTGCGCAGGCCAGCGCCCAGAGCAACAAGGCAGACCTGGACCGCCAAAAAACCTTGTTTGATAAAGGCGACATTCCCCAGGCCATTCTGGATTCAGCATCAGCAACCTACGCAGAGGCCCAAGCCGCAGTGGACGAGGCCCGTGCCGATCTGAAGATTGCGCAGATTGACCTCGACCACACTGAAATCACCAGCCCGTTGGACGGGCGCATCGGGCTGTCAGCGGTAGATGTGGGTAACATCGTGGATACCGACAGCGGAGTGTTGGCGACTGTCGCCAGTGTCGACCCAATCCTTGTCAGCTTTTATGTCAGCGAGCCGGTTTTGCTGCGCGAACGTCGCAAGGGTTTGATTACGCATCAAGATAACAAACTGACGACAGAGATCACACTTGCTGATGGCGGAACCTATCCAACGCCGGGCAAGATCACGTTTGTTGGCGCTAGCATCAATCAGGACACCGACACCGTGGAACTGCGGGCAACGTTTGCCAATCCACAGGGTCTTTTGATCCCGGGTCAGTTTGTAGCTGTCAGCCTAAGTGGGTCTGAGGCCGCCAAAGTCCTGACCGTGCCGCGCAACGCAGTGCAGTTCGACAAGCAAGGGTATTTTGTTTTTTCTGTTGATGACAAAAGTACGGTTCACCGAAAGAACATCGAGATTGGCACACAATCCGCGACCCGAACCGAAGTCAGTTCTGGCTTAACCCAAGGAGACCGTGTCGTCGTGCAAGGCCTACAGAAAGTCCATGATGGATTGGTCGTGAAAGCGGTCGACAGCCAAAGTTAGGTGTTCGCTTGATTTCGCAATACTTCATCAACCGACCACACTTTGCTGCTGTAATTGCAATTCTCATGGTTCTGTTCGGCGCGGTATGCGTGCGATTGATACCGATCTCGGAATACCCCGACATCACCCCACCGCAAGTGTATGTGACAACTGCCTACCCGGGTGCTGACGCCAAAGTCATTCAGGAATCCGTGGCCACCCCTATTGAAGAGCGTGTGAACGGCATCCAAGGCATGTTGTATATGTCTTCCAAGAGTTCAAATGACGGTACTTACAAATTGGCTGTTTCATTTGAGCTGGGTACTGATCCTGATGTTGCCGCGGTCGAAGTCCAGAACCGGATAGCTCTGGCAGGTTCGGAATTGCCGTCAATTGTACTGCAACAAGGGATCGAAGTTACAAAGCAATCTGGCAATCTGATCATAGTGATCAACATCACATCGCCGGACGGGTCGCACGACGAACTCTATCTCAGCAACTATGCAGCTGATTTTCTGCATGATCCTCTGCAACGCTTGCCCGGTGTGGGGAATATTTCGCAATTTGGCCAACTGGAATACAGCATGCGGGTGTGGATCAACCCCGTTCGCATGGCCGCGCTAAACATCACTGCGGCAGAGGTTGCGGACGCCATCGAAAAACAGAACTTTGTTGCAGCGGCGGGCCAGGTAGGAGCGCCTCCATTTGGAAATGCACGCACTGACTTTCAGTTCAAGCTGCGGGCCGAAGGGCTATTGCGCGATGCAGAAGAATTTGGGCGTATCATCGTCGCGTCCAACTCAGACGGATCAATTACTCGTTTGGAGGACGTGGCGCGTATCGAACTTGGTTCTGCCACCTATGCCGGGTCCACGAAACTGAACGGAAAGGAATCCGCGACGATAGCAGTACATCAGGAAAGTTCGGCCAACGCGCTGGACATCTCGGAAAGCATCCAAAGCCTTTTGGGTGAGCTTTCCCAAAAGTTTCCTGACGGGGTGTCGTATGAGATCACATATGACGTAACTGATGCGGTTCGTGTGTCGCTCAGGGATATCATGACCACATTGGCCCTGACGGCGGCGCTGGTTATCGCGGTGACGTTCCTGTTTCTGGCCAGCTTTCGCGCGACCATTGTTCCTGCCATCGCCATTCCGGTTTCATTGCTTGGTGCCGTCGCACTGATCTTTGCTATCGGGTTCAGTGCCAACATGATCACGCTGTTTGCGCTTGTGTTGGCGATCACGCTGGTCGTCGATGATGCGATAATCATTATCGAAAACGCCCAGCGTATCCTCACCGAAGAAAATCTGGACCCGCGCGAGGCGACGCTGAAAGCAATGTCACAGGTCCACCGACCGATCGTGGCGACAACCTTTGTTCTCGCCGCAGTCTTCGTTCCTGTCTGCTTTTTCCCGGGCGTGACCGGAACGATTTATTACCAGTTCGCCGCGACAATAATCTTTGCCTTTGTTTTGTCTGCTGTAAACGCTCTGACATTGGCACCTGTTCTCTGTGTGATGATGTTGAAGTCTGGCGCAAAACCAATCGGGCCATTGGCTTTTGTACCGGCGGTGATTTTCTGGATAAGGCGTCAGTACTTGCGGCTCGTAGCCCTTATGCTTCGATTTACAGTGGTATCGCTCTTGGTTTTTGCCTGTGCTGCCGCGGCAACTGTGTACCTGTTCAAAACTGTTCCAACCGGATTGATCCCTCAGGAAGATAATGGTGTCTTACTTGCATCCATGGAGCTGCCTGACGGCGCGTCTTTGCAACGCACGCAGGCTTTCATGGATAAGGCCGGTGCGTTGATCGAAAAGACCCCGGGCGTGGAAAACGTGTCCATCGTGTCAGGGGCAAGCATGTTGGCTGGTGGCCGCTCGAACGCCGGTATGGCAATTGTCACGCTCAAACCTTGGGATCAGCGAAAAGCGCCGGATTTGCAGTTGGGCGCAATTTTGCGAAACCTCGACCGCAAACTTGCAACTTTGCCCGAGGCTGAAAGCTATGTGTTTCCTTTCCCGACCATCCACGGGCTGGGATCGACAGGTGGTATATCGGTCGAGCTGTTGGATCTGGAAAATGGAGACAGCGGCAAATTGGATTCCGTGATGAATGCATTTGTCGCCGCGTTGAACGCAGCCCCAGAGTTTGTTCGCGCAAACGGTAATTTCGCGGGCCAGACTCCCCAGTATCGACTGTCTGTCGATCGCGACCGGGCCGAGACTTTGGGGGTGAGCGTCGCCGACATATTTACAGCGCTGCAGGCCAATCTCAGCTCGTATTTCGTGGACAACTTCGTCCTGTCCGAGAGGGTGTACTGGGTGGTTATTTCTGCCGAAGCCGAGTTTCGGCAAACGCTTGATGATGTGGACAATATTTACGTCAAGAATGCGTCTGGCGACTCGTTACCACTGCGCAATTTTGTCAGCTATGAACCCGTGTTGGCGCCGGACTCAATCCCCCGATACAACCTATTCACTGCCGCGTCGGTCAGTGCACAATTGGCCCAAGGTGTAAGTTCCGGAGACGGGATCAAAGCCATGCAGGCGATTGCTGAGAACACCCTGCCGGATGGGTTTCGGATCGAGTGGTCAGGCGTAACCCAGCAAGAAGTGAAATCACAGGGGCTGGTGGTTTACATCATGCTTTCTGCCGTCGTGTTGGCCTATCTGTTCCTGGTTGTATTGTATGAAAGTTGGGTATTGCCCCTGTCTATTGTCACCTCAACAGTCTTTGCCCTTCTTGGAGCACTTCTCCCTCTGGCACTGTTGCCTTTCCTGACTAGCAATATCTTCGCGCAGGTTGGTATGGTTCTGTTGATTGGGTTGGCAGCAAAAAAAGCAATCATGGTCGTCGAATTTGCCAATCAGCAACGCGAAAGCGGAGTAAGCATCCGAGACGCCGCCCTGAAAGCCGCAGAGATCCGATTCAGGCCGGTTACAATGACGGGCCTTTGTTTCATTATCGGCGTTATTCCCCTGGTTCTTTCGAGCGGTGCCGGAGCGGCCGCCCGCGTATCCATCGGGTTTCCTGTGCTATTTGGCATGATACTGGACAGCACCCTGGGGCTGCTCATGATCCCTGTGCTGTATGCTGTATTTCAATCACTCAGCGAACGGCTTGCAAAAATCGGCATCCGTTGACCAATGTGATCTGCTACGTGCTGTGGCGTCGTCCGCTTTGGATGCCTCAACTGACAGGTTCCTTAATACTTGCTAGTAATCTTGCATCTGCTCCTATGAAGGGAAATGAGATGCTCAAGATGACCAAATCACCTTTATCGTATCGTTATCGGAGCATTGTTTTTGGCGGAATAGCCCTTCTTTCTGCACTGTCTCTGGGGGGTCGAGGTCGCTGCCCAAAGCCTGCCGAACGTCAAAGGAACATGGACGTCCCGCGCCGAAGGATTGATCCGTGGCGAACAAATAGAATGGCCCTTGGCCTTTGACATCAACTGGCAGGAAGGCCGCTTTTTCACAGGAACCTATTTCTGGAGCGTTGACGAAAACCTGGGCGTTCAAGAGCAATCCGGCGGCGGAGCAACGCTGAGCGGAGAAGTGCGTTTTCAGGGTGTGATCGCATGGGACAATAGCAGCATCATAATGGTCGACCTTGGCGACACGGGCACTGTGTCGGGATCTTTTACCAACGATGACACCTTGCAGCTAATTGGGTACGAAGCTGGCGAACATGCCCTGGTCGCGGCGGCAATATGCGTTCGCAGCAAAGGCGACTAACCCTCTGATCCATTGCTCTGCTGTTGACCATAGATCGAGTTCACACCAACAGAAATAGCATTGATTTGAGCATCGGATATTGCGCGTGAAATTGGGTGTCGATGCTGCTCACAACAATACGCGAAACCGAATTCTCATATCTTGCGGTGGGGCGGCCAAGACCCTCTTATCTTATCGTTGGACATCACCACGGCCGAGTGCCTATTTTGTTAGGGTTAGGTGGCAAAATGGTTCTCGATAATACATGAGCTTTGAGGGAGAGATGACTTGCGCAACGCCTTTGTTTTTTGTCTTTTAATGTTCTGTCCACATGACTCGTTCGCTGACTCGTCGCTGGCCAAGGTCACCTATTTTGAACAAGGCTGGTCCGCATCCGAACGCGAAGAGTTCTACTATACCCCTCAGGGTTCGCACCTCATTCCCGCAGATTGGTTTGCCGTTCTTGAACGAGCGGACGGGCAGGGCAAGTTTAGCGATCCAAACTACCTCAGTCAGTTTGGATTTCTTGCGTCAAATGGTGCGTCACAGGCAAACCCCGGGGCATATCCGGTGGGGTTTTCCGTTGACACTCAAGCCAATCAGATCGGATTGACTTGTGCTGCCTGTCACACTGCCGAAGTTGAATTGGGCGGTGAAGTCTTGCGAATAGACGGTGCACCGGCCCATCTGGACGTTGACGCTTTCTACCAATCATTGGCACAAGCTGTCTCGTTAACGCTTGTCGAGGCCGAGCGTTTCAAACGTTTCGCAGTTGCGCTCAAAGTGACCGACGAAACGTCAATCAAGGAACTCAAGGCGAAATTCACTGCGTTCAACTTGCACATAACAAGCGATGCAATTGTCCGTAAAGCGAGCGTTGAGGCAGGTTTTGGCCGTGTTGATGCATTGACCCAGATTGCGAACGCGCTGGCAGTGCGAGATCAGGTTTTACCTACCAACATTTACCCGGTTGAAACTCCTACCAGTTATCCACCTTTGTGGCTGACACCGCAGTTGGAGTATGTGCAGTGGAACCCGATTGCCGCCAGCCCCATAGGGCGGAACTTCGGAGAAGTACTGGGCGTCTATGGTAATACCAACCTGGCACCTGATGCTGGCAAAGATGCGTATAAATCCAGCGCAAACCTGGAAAACCTTCATCAATTGGAACAATTGGTGTCCACTCTTCAGCCACCTGAATGGGACCCATCGCGCATGGGAGAGATTGATGCCGATATTGCCGCAAACGGTAAAACTCTATTTCAGGATCACTGCGCGACATGCCACAACATCGCCCCCTACACGTTGACGGACCCTGCAAAAAATTACTTCAAGAAAACGTTTATCAAGATCGGTCGGGTGAACTTCCGCGAAGTCGGCACGGACCCAGCCTATGTCGAGAATTTCGTTACCCGCCGCATCATGACAAACGCAACAACGGCGCCTCTCTTCCAAGGTAACTCGATTGTTCCCGGTCCTGCATTCACTGAGTACACAGTGGCGGCCTCGCTCAAGCGTGCCATCAAAGAAGCCAGTCTAAGCGAAGAGGCGACTTTTGCAGTCAACGGCTTTCGTTATGGCACCGGAGACGACGGTAAACCGACCCCATACACCCCACCAAGCCTGACAGACCTAAAGGCCAGCCCTTTGGCTGGCGTTTGGGCAACCGGTCCCTATCTACACAACGGCTCGGTTCCCACAATTTACGAGTTGCTATCACCGGTGCAGGAACGTCGCACGGTATTTTGGACCGGTGGTCGCTCGTTGGACCTGGAAAAATTAGGCTATCAAAGTTCTGAGGCACCTGGTCTGTTCCGCTTTGATACCGGGCTGCGTGGTAATGGAAATGGCGGGCATCTTTACCCCAAAAAAAGTCTCCGTCATGATGAGCGTGTGGCAATTATCGAATATCTTAAGACACAATAGCAATCGATCAGAGGAACTACTGACTCACTTCTTAGCGATGGTTAACGACGCGCGGTTGGTGCAACACGTCAAGGTGTTGAGGTGCCCTAATTTCCATCATTGGTCAAAATGTGGATTACTTTTTCCAACTCGTCGTCATTTGTCTTTACAAAGTCCTGTCCCGCCTTGCGTATCATCGCGATATTCTGATCAGAGGCGTCAAACGCATTGGAATTGGCTGGTAAATGGGGTGACAAGAAAAATGCCTGAACATCAACGCCGGATTCAAACTCTCCATGACGTTCCAGAGCGTGTGCGCTGACACTCGACTCGCCCGTCGTGACCATGTTCATCAATGGTAAGAACCATTGGACGAGACCGCCATCGGCAACGGTTTGTTCAGCAATAGATCTTTCCCGGCGAGAGCCAACTGAGATAATTACAAAATCCTTAACCTCAGGCAGGTGCGTACGGGCATGCAAGTACGCTGCTTCGCCCGGAGCGTTCAATATCATCGCGCCGTCACTAACATAATCTTCTTCAGACTGGTTGCCGACCAGTTTTATGGCCGGAAAATAGATTGGTGCACTTGTTACAGCCGTCACAAGCGCGCGCAGGTACATGTTGGCGTCGCTCTTGTCCCAATTGCGAAACAGCCTCAGACCGTTGCTCTTTTGCGAAAAGGAAGGAAACATGGTCGGGAGTAACAGGTCATTAAATTGACCGTCCCCAAACAGCTTTGTTGCGACCGTTATTCGGGACTTATTCTGAAGAACAGGCCCGTAGACCCCATTTGCCGTCAGTATCGTGTGATAGGCCGGGGCGTTTAGGACTGTTGCGGCGAAATCTGTGTAGACGTCTATTGCCTCATTTGCAGTCATCGGCTCGTCTGACTGGCTATCGGGGTGAAGAAGTAGTGCGGAAATGATAGCACCGGTTGACGCGCCGGCAACAAAATCAAACATCTCGTAAATGCGCTTGCCGGATTTTTCTTCAAGGGCTTTCAGAACTTCTAGTTCGGCGAGCCCATGCATCGCGCCGCCCTCGATAGACAGAACGAAAACACGCTTCGGGTGTTGGGTTTTCCAGCCTCTTGGCGCGCTGAATTCTGAGGCCTCCGGCCAAGCGACCATTTCGGATTCTGAATCAAAAATGTAATGATTGTATACGAGGATGCTGAAACCGTAGAGAAGCGCAACGACAACAAATAACAACGCTACAGAACCGGCAAAACGAATGATCCTTCGCATTTTCACCTCTGGCCAAGCAATCCCTTCGGAATTCTGTCACCGTTGAGAACGGTAAACAACCATTTGTTAGATTGGGGAAACATTCAAGAATCCGCTGCCAATTGGTTTTGACTTCTGAAAGGGGCCCAAGCCAAGTGTGCCCTGGCTTTGGTGCACAAATCACCTGCAGGAGGTCATGAGTAACTGGCTCTTTACGCAATACAAGAATGCGAACTGGCTTTCGTATAACGCAGTATTGAAGCAATGCGGGCAGATAACCGGATTCGTGGAAAGCCTGTTGAAGCTCGAAAGACTGGGTCGCGCCTGCTTAAATATGCATGTCCCTTTAGGGTGGAGGCGGGGTCGTACTGGCGACTTGAAACCATACTGAAACCCGGCTCATTTCCGGCCAGGTTCCGCTGCACCCAGATGATAGAAAGAACGATCCAACCCGTTTCCGTCCTAATGCTGGCGCATTCAGCATTAGGACGCAGGAACGTTCCTGGGTGTTGGCAGCAGTAGCTCGGAAGCCCGATCCTTCTGAACCGGTTCGAGTGGAACAAACCAACTGCTGGCCAAAAGAAGACTACTTACTTGATTTCGCCCATGCAGAGGTACTTGATCTCGAGGAAGTCATCGATGCCGTATTTGGAGCCTTCGCGGCCCAGGCCCGATTGTTTGACGCCGCCGAAGGGGGCGACTTCGGTTGAGATCAGGCCGGTGTTGATGCCGACCATGCCCGATTCCAATGCCTCGGCCACGCGCCAGACGCGGGCCAGATCACGGCTGTAGAAATAAGACGCCAGACCAAACTCGCTGTCGTTGGCCATGGCGATCACGTCGGCCTCGTCCTCGAACTTGAACAAAGGTGCAACCGGACCGAATGTTTCGTCCTTGGCCACAACCATGTCGCGGGTCACGCCGGTCAGAACCGTGGGCTGGAAGAAGGTGCCGCCCAGGTCCGAGCGCTGGCCGCCTTCCAGAACCTCGGCGCCTTTGCTGACCGCGTCGGTGATGTGCTCTTCGACCTTGGCCACAGCCGCACCGTTGATCAGCGGACCGGTAGTGACGCCTTCGCCAAAGCCGTCGCCGACGTTCAGCGCGCGGGCTTTTTCCGCCAGCTTGGCCGCAAACTCATCGTAAACGGCGGCCTGCACGTAAATGCGGTTGGCGCAGACGCAGGTCTGGCCATTGTTGCGGAACTTGGCGATCATCGCACCATCGACCGCGGCATCCACATCAGCGTCGTCAAAGACGATAAACGGCGCGTTGCCGCCCAGCTCAAGGCTCATCTTCTTGATGGTGTCCGCCGCCTGACGCATCAGGATCTGGCCCACCCGGGTCGAGCCGGTAAAGGTGATCTTGGCGACCTTGTCGTTGGTGCACAGTTCCTCACCCACRCCCGAGCTGTTGGTGCCGGGGATCACGTTGAACACGCCTGCGGGGATGCCCGCGCGTTCGGCSAGAACCGCCATCGCGGTGGCTGACAGCGGGGTCAGCGTCGCGGGGCGGGCCACAAAGGTACAGCCCACGGCCAGCGCCGGAGCCACCTTGCGCGCGATCATCGCATTGGGGAAATTCCACGGCGTGATCGAGCCGACAACACCAATGGGCTGTTTCAGCACCACGATACGCTTGTCGCGCTGATGGCCGGGGATCACGTCGCCATAGACGCGCTTGGCCTCTTCGGCGAACCATTCGATGAACGACGCGCCATAAAGCACCTCGCCGCGCGCTTCGGGCCAGGGTTTGCCCATCTCGGCGGTCAGGATGGTGGCCAGATCGTCGGCGTTTTCCACCATCAGATCGTACCACTTGCGCAGGATCGCAGCGCGTTCCTTGCCGGTCTGTGCGGCCCAGTCGGCCTTGGCCGCATCGGCAACGTCAATGGCGCGGCGCGTGTCCTCGACCGACATGTCGGCCACCTGGGCAATCACCTCACCGGTGGCCGGGTTGGTCACCGGAAAGGTCTTGTCGCCGTCAACCCACTCGCCATTCACATAGGCGCGGCCTTCCAGCAGCGAGGGATCGTTCAGATCCAGTTTCACAACGTCCTGATCCAGCATCATGCGGCTCCTTTAACAGCGTCAATCGACGCCTTTGTTTTACGTTTTTCGGTGGGCGAAACTAGCTGAAAGCCTCTCGCACCTTGCTATGCGGCAAGGCCGGTACGAAATTTCCGTCCCGCCCGGTTACGTCACTATTGACTGTCATACTGTTGACGATGGCCTCTTCAACAACCTGCGCGACCGCATCGAAGAAAGGGTCGATACGCTCATCTGGAATAAAGCTGGCGGAACATAGTTCATCCTGAGAGCCTGCGGCAATCTGTGTGTTCGCAGTCGAAAACGCGAGAAAAATATCGCCCGAACCATGATGCGCAAGCCCGCCCACGCGCCCAATTCCAAAGGTCGACCGTCGTGCCAGACGCTTGAGTTGATGCGGCATAAAAGGTGCGTCCGTGGCAAGAATCACGATGATCGAACTTTTGCTCAGATCATCTGTATTTCGGCGCATCTCGGGATGTTCCAGTTCTGCGCCCAGAGGCCGACCCAGAAGAGTGAGATTGCGACGCTCGCCAAAATTGGCCTGCACGAACGCCCCGACGACAAAGGTTTCGTCGCCGTAGCCGACACGCCGTGATGCAGTTCCCGACCCGGCCTTGAAGTCGAAACACTTCATGCCGGTTCCGCCACCGACGCTGCCTTCTTCGATCGGGCCGGTGGTGGCGCTTTGGATTGCCTCGACGACATGTTCCGGCTTTACGTGAAAGCCATTGATATCATTCAGAAACCCATCATAGGTTTCCGCCGCCACAGGCAGGGCGAAATCATCTTCAAGCGCATCCGGAAAGTGTTGCGCGGCCCACTGGATCGTTGCATCGCGCGCGGTTCCACAGGAATGGGTGTTGGTGATTGTGATCGGCAAACTGAATTTACCAACTTCTTCGATGATATGCGAGCCGGTCATTTCGCCGTTTCCATTCAGGCTGAACAGCCCTGCAAAGACTGGCTCGCGCGTGCGCGATACCGGCCTTGGCAAAATGGCGGTCACACCGGTGCGAACCGGGCCGGTGCCGACCTCAAGCTGTCCTTGCCCGTCGATCAGGGTGCAGTAGCCGACCGACACTCCGTCGACATCGGTGATGCTGTTGTTTGACCCCTTGGAGCCATCAAAGCGCAGGCCCAGGCCATGGGCCCTCAGCTTACCTGCGGGTGTGCGCGTATAGGGGTCATTCATCGTTCTTGTTCCGGAACTTTGGTCAACGGGAGCGGGTCAGCCCCGGTTCACGATCTTAATTTGCGGGGCCAGTTCGACATATTCCGAGTGCTGGCGCGCTTCTTTCAGCAGGTCGGGCGACAGTTCAGCCAAAAGGAATGCATCCTCGGCCCCCGCACGTGCCAGATCTATGCCATCGGGGCCGACGATGCAGCTGCCGCCCAAAAAGTTCAGATCCCGATCCGGGCCGCAGTGATTGGCATATGCGGTGAACACGCAGTTCTCAAAAGCCCGCGTGGGCACCACTCTTTCCGATACCACGTCCCATTCATCCGTCAGGGCTGTCGGGGCGACGATCAGGTTCGCCCCCTTGGTGGCACAGGCGCGGGCAATTTCGGCAAATTCGATATCATAGCAAATCACAATCGCGACGTTCCAGCCGTTCAACTCGAACAAAGTCAGATGTTCGCCGGGACCAAACCATTCACGTTCGTAACTTTCCCATGGAACCAGCTTTCGGTGGTTTGCCAGCACCTTACCCTCGCTCGAAATTGCCAGGGCAGAGTTATACATCTTGTCGCTATCATCCGAATGCTCGGGATAGCCGTACACGATACAGCATTGATGTTTTTGGGCCAGCTTTGCCACCGCTTCGGCGAATGAGTCCGCCTTTGCGGCGTGGTCCGGCAGCAGATCGCCCGCACAATAATCCGATTGGAAAAGTTCCGGGGCCACAAGGATATCCGGGCTGACCGAGGCGTCGCTCAGGTCCCGATCCAGGCGCTCAAGCTTCTGTTCCATGGTAAAGGTGGATGTGTTCGATTGATGAACGGCGACGGTAAGAGGAGAGTTGGGGGTCATTGCCACAGATCTTTCGAAGGGTTTGAATTGCGCGGTGGTCGCAGCGTCAAGCGCGGTCGATATTCACCGTTTCATTTTTGACGGTACTTGACAATCAAAATTTTCAAAAAAGTGCATGACACTTGCCCAGACCTTTCAAATTATGTAAAACGCGGATGGCAAACATGTTTCGCCCGAGGATGCCAAAGCCAATTCTGGATGTATGGTGATGGTGTGTGCCGGGTACCCCGCACGAGCGTATGAGGTGTAAATGGACGGAGTAGGCGAGCAGTCAGAGGCTGAGGTTCTGCTTGGACCCAAGCTCAGGAAGCTGCGCAAGAACAATGGATTGTCGTTGCAGGAACTGGCGCTGCGCTCGGATGTCTCGGTGGGCGCGCTCAGCCAGATTGAACGCGGGTTATCGCAACCTTCTGTGCGCACGCTGCAAAAGATCGGCCATGCGCTTGGCGTGCCGTTGACATGGATGTTCGACAAATCCGGTGCCGAAGATGACGCGGCTGACGGGATTATCGTACGCAAGGGCAAGGGTGCCACGCTGAAAGTGCCGTCAAACGGTATAAATAAGGTGCTTCTGACGCCTCTGAACTTTCAGAACCTGCAATTGATGGTCGTGAAAATGGAGCCGCATTCCACCTCGGGCGATGGCGCATATACGCACGAAGGGCTGGACGCGGGGTTGGTCCTTTCGGGATGCCTGAACCTTGAAGTCGATGGTAGAATTTATGTTCTGGGCGTTGGCGACAGTTTTGCTTTCGACAGCAACCGACCTCATCGGTTTGAAAACCGCGGCGGTGCGCAGGCTGAGATTCTTTGGGTCAACACAGAAAGTGCGCCTGAGTTCATCGTCCTGGACGAACCTGATACCCGCTGATCGCGCGCCGACGCCAGCCTAGATACGAATCTGTCTTTCGCCGCCTCCTTTGGGGGCGGTTTTTTTGTGTTGGATTTTCAAGACGCAACCTTCAGGTTTGCGCGTAACAAGCAAAAAAATGAAAAAAAACGTTGATCTTTTTCATTTCCCTGTCAATCATGAGCCAACAACATGCAAATGACAGTATGGACTGTGGCAGCCTGATGACAGGGCGTCCATATGTGCCGCGTCGCAGGTCAGGGCCGTATCGACATGAAAAATCTTCAGCTTATTCCCGCCTCATCGCCTGATCCGACTGCAGATCAGACGGCCCCATCAGATTTTATTTCGATCCGCAATGTTACCAAACGGTTTGGGTCAGTTACCGCGCTGGAAGATGTTTCGTTGGATATTGCCGAGGGTGAGTTTTTTACGCTGCTTGGCCCATCGGGCTGCGGCAAAACAACATTGTTACGGCTGTTGGCCGGGTTCGAATACCCAAGCACGGGCGAAATCAGCCTGTCTGATTTCGACCTGACACGGATGCCGCCCAACAAACGTCCGGTAAACACCGTGTTTCAGTCTTACGCGCTGTTTCCGCATCTGGATGTGCTGACCAATGTGGCCTTTGGGCTAGAACGCCTTGGCGAAGGTCGCAAGGCCGCCAAGCAGCGCGCTTTGGAGATGCTGGACATGGTCCAGCTGACCGGGTTCGAATACCGGCTGGCCAATGAACTGTCCGGTGGTCAGCAACAACGGGTGGCGCTGGCGCGCGCACTTGCGCCCCGCCCGCGCATTCTGTTGTTGGATGAGCCGCTTTCGGCGCTGGATCTGAAACTGCGCCGCGGGATGCAAAGCGAGCTAAAGCGCCTGCAGCGCGCCACCGGGATTACTTTTGTTCTGGTCACTCACGATCAGGAAGAAGCTCTGTCTATGTCCGACCGGATTGCGGTGATGTCCGACGGCAAACTGTTGCAGGTGGGCGCGCCGCTGGATATTTACGACGCCCCGCGAAACCGGTTTGTGGCCGAGTTTGTGGGCGAAGCAAACGTACTGCCCGGCCGGATGCTGGGATTGGCATCGCCATATGGGGCAATCCGGCCCGAGCGTGTGATTGTACGGCAGGGCGGCGCGGGCTCCTGCCCGGGGCGGGTTCTATCGGTGGTCTTCGTCGGCTCGGTCGCCGAGGTTGAGATACAGCTCAACACCGGGCAAGAGGTTAAGGCGCGGCTGGTTGATGGCTGGCAATCCCTGAATGCAGGCGAGGTGGTGCAGGTGGAATTCCCACATCAGCACGCCCGCACATTGGAGGACCGCTAATGGCATTGGCCGAGCCATTCACCGCCAAGGATAAGGTCGCTGCATCAGCAAAACGGCGCAATCTGATACCGTTTCTGGGTCTTCCAGCGGTGGCCGTGATCGTCTGTTTCATGGTCGGGCCCATGCTGATCGCCCTGTCCTTCTCGTTTCTGACAGCCGGGGTTTATGGCGGAGTGGACCTGCCCTTTACCATCGAGGCGTATCGCCAGTTTTTGTTTGAACGCAATCTGGACGACAGCCTGAGCTTTGATAACTCATATCTAGTGATCTACGGGCGGACGATCCTTTTGGCGGGGCTGACCGTGGTGATCAGTATCGTCATTGGTTTGCCAACCGCCTGGTACATGGCCACCCGCACACCCAAAGTGCGCGAAAGACTGGTGTTGTTGGTCACGATCCCATTCTGGACCAGCCTGTTGGTGCGGACCTATTGCTGGGTCTTGATCCTGCGTGACCAGGGGTTGGCCAACGGGTTGCTGCGCGAAATTGGGTTGATCACAGAGCCTTTGCCGTTGCTGTATTCCTACGGCTCGATCCTGTTCGGGCTGGTTTATTCCTTTCTGCCTTTCATGATCCTGCCAATATATGCGGCGCTAGAGAAGGTGGATTTCCGCCTGATCGAGGCTGCTTATGACCTCTATGCGTCGCGTGCCGCCATCTTTTTGAAGGTCGTCCTGCCGTTGGCAAAACCCGGTGTCATTGCTGGGTCAATGTTGGTTTTCGCGCCTTCGGTCGGGTCTTTCCTTGCTCCTGACCTGCTGGGCGGTGGCAAGAAGCTGATGATCGGCAGCCTGATCCAGATGCAATTCACCACCTCGCGAAATTGGTCGTTTGGAGCGGCCTGCGCGATGTTGCTGATGGCCGTGGTTCTGACCGTATTGGTCTTTGCTGTCAGACAGTCCAAAAAGGAGCGACACGCATGAAACATCGCCCCTTCAGCTGGAGAACGATGCCAGCCTTCACAGCAGTCAGTTGGGTTGTCATGGTCTTTTTCTACGCGCCGTTGATTATCCTTGTGATCTATGGGTTCAACGCCAACGATCTCGCCACCCAATGGGGTGGGTTCAGCACCAAATGGTTCGTGAAGGCCGCGCAGAACGACGACCTGGTCCGGTCTGCCACCAACAGCCTGATCGTTGCGACATCCGCAACGCTGGGGGCGACCTGTCTGGCCATCCCCGCCGCCATTGCGTTCGAACGCGGCGGCCGGTTCTTTGGCAGAACCCCCGGAGAGGGTGTGCTTTCACTGCCCTTGATGGCGCCGGATATCGTGACCGCGATCTCGACCCTGATGTTCTTTTCGTTTGTTGGCATCCGGCTGGGTCTGGGCAACGTCATTCTGGCGCATACCGTGTTCTGCATCCCCTTCGCCGTATTGCCGATCCGTGCGCGGCTGCGGGAAATGCCCGCCGACATCGAAGATGCCGCCCGCGATCTGTATTCCGGCCCGTGGGAAGTGTTCCGGCTGGTCACCTTGCCTGCGCTGATGCCAGGAATCGTTGCGGGCGCGCTGATGGCGTTTGTGATTTCGCTGGATGATTTCATCATCACGCTGATGGTGGCTGAGGCAGGATCAACCACCCTGCCGGTCTATCTGTACGGGATGCTGCGGCAGGGTGTGACGCCCGAGGCCAACGCCGCCGCCGCCATCCTGCTGGTTGTGTCTGTCACCTGCGTGGTGCTGGCCCATGCTTTCGCCAAACGAAAATCAAAAACCTAACGGGAGGATACGATGAAAAACCTACTGATTGGCCCCATTGCCGCCTTGTCGCTGACGACGGCTGCCTATGCCGAAGGCGATCTGTTCATCTTCAACTGGACCGATTACACCCCGCCGGACCTGATCGAAAAGTTCGAGAAAGAAACCGGCATCAATGTCACTATCGACACCTACGATTCCAACGAAACGGTTCTGGCGAAGCTGAAAAGCGGCTCGACCGGGTATGACATCGTGGTCATCGCCAATCCTTGGGTCAATGTAATGGCCGAAGAGGGGCTGATCCGTAAGATCAACGCCAGCGAGCTGCCGGGTTACGACAATCTGGACGATCGGTGGAAAAGCCCGACCTGGGATCCGGACAATGCCTATAGCGTCCCCTACCAGTGGGGGCTGACCAGCTTTGTGGTGAATACCGATGTGTATGACGGCGACATTGATACGCTGGACGTGCTGTTCAACCCGCCAGAAGAATTGCAGGGCAAGATCGGCATGCTGAATTCGCCAAGCGAGGCGGTCACATTGGCGCAAATCTATCTGGGTATGGATTTCTGCCAGACCGATGTTGAAAATATGCAGAAGGTGGAAACAGTCCTTCTGGATCAGGCACCTCATGTCAAAGTCTACAACTCGGCCGGAGTGATCGAGCGGATGGCGTCAAACGAGACGGCTGGCCACATGGCCTGGAACGGCAATGCCATGCGCGCACGCGGATTGAACGACAAGGTCAAGATGTCCTTTCCCAAGGAAGGCATCGTTGGCTGGATGGACAACCTGGCCGTACCGACCGGTGCCCGCCATCCTGAAAATGCTGAAAAGTTCATCTCATATCTGATGCAGCCCGAAAACATCGCTATGGTGTCGAACCATGCCCGGTTCGCCAATGCGGTACCTGGGGCCGATCAATATCTGGATGCCGAACTGCGTGACGCACCAGAACTGGCGGCACCCGATGGGGTGGACATCAAGTTTCTGGTGACCTGCGGCGAAGATGCCAATAGGCTGATCGACCGTGTCTGGACCAAAGTGAAAAAGTAACCGAAGGGATCAACAATGCCGCATGACCACCATCACCACGACGAAGAAGAAACCGGCATGGCGCTGAAAGTGAAGGCGCTGGAACAGGTGCTTGTGGCCAAAGGTGTCGTTGATTCCGCAACAGTCGACGTGTTTGTCGAAACCTATGAAACCAAGGTCGGCCCGCGCAATGGCGCGCGGGTCGTCGCCCGCGCATGGTCCGATCCCGACTATAAGGCGCGTTTGCTTTCGGACGGTAGCGCGGCAATTGCCGAGCTGGGCTATTCCGGTTTGCAGGGCGAACATATGGTGGTTCTGGAAAACACGGATACGGTGCACAACATGGTCACCTGTACCCTGTGTTCTTGCTATCCTTGGCCGGTTCTGGGTCTGCCGCCGGTCTGGTACAAAAGCCCTGAATACCGCGCCCGTTCGATCCGCGAGCCGCGCAAGGTGCTGCAAGAGTTTGGTGTCGATCTGCCGGACGATATTGCCGTAAAGGTTTGGGATTCCAGCGCCGATATCCGTTATCTGGTGTTGCCGCGTCGACCAACCGGCACAGATCATCTAAGCGAAGAAGAACTGGCCGATCTTGTCACCCGTGACGGTATGATCGGCACAGCATTGGTTTAGGAGGTAGGCATTATGGACGGCATTCACGACATGGGCGGCATGCAGGGGTTCGGCAAGGTCGTACCCGAAGCCGATGAGCCGGTGTTTCACGCCCCCTGGGAGGGGCGCATGTTTGGTCTGGCGCTATCAAGCTCATTTGCGCTGGCCTATTCCGACGACAAGTTTCGCCGCAATATCGAACGGATGGACCCGGCGCATTATCTGCAATCCAACTACTATGAAAAATGGTACGAATCTGTGACCGCGCTGATCATCGAAGCAGGCGCCGCCACCCGTGACGAGTTGGATGCAGGCGTCGCCAAAGACGCAGGGCCCGGCGGCTGGGCCAAAGCTGATCCCGCCATCATTCCCGAGGCCATCGCTGCAGGCGCGTCGCAGGAACGACCCTCGGACGACGCCCCTCGCCCCCGTTTTGCGCCCGGTGACCGTGTACGGATGTTGACGACACGGGGTTATGATCACAATCGCCTGCCAAGATATGCACGCGGTCGCGCAGCAACCATAACGGCCTGCCGGGGGCGGTTTATTCTGGCGGACAGCCACGCTAAATCAGGCGAGGAAAATCCAACCTGGCTTTATACCGTCGCATTTGCCGCCCGCGATCTGTGGGGGCCTGATGCCGGTGAAAATGACGCCGTGACGCTGGATATCTGGGAAACCTACATTGATGACAGTGAGGTGCGCGATGCCCGGTGAAATCTCAAAACGCTCAGCCTTGTCCACATTGCCCGAAGGCATCTCTCTGCCCGGGGGTACGGATGAGCCCGTGTTCCGTGAACCGTGGGAAGCACGCATCTTTGCCATCGTTGTGGCCCTGCACGATCAGGGTCGCTTTGACTGGTCCGTTTTCCAGAAACGGCTGATCGCCCGGCTGAATCAGGCCGAAGGGTGCACACCCGCTGACGCCTATTACGAAGGTTGGTATGCCGCCGCTCAGGATCTTATCGCCGAACTGGATCTGGCAACCGAGGCCGAGGTAGAGGCGCGGGCCAACGTCCTGCGCCCGGATGACCGCACTGTGACCCTGCCGCGGGCGGCTGGGTGATACGGCAACAAACAAACCCAGCACCAGGAATCCGAATATGAAGGTCGCTCAAAACGGCAATGTGTCGTTCTGGTACGCCGAACTTGGCGGCCCGCCAAAGCCGCGCGCGCCCCTGCCCGGAGACCGCGAGGTTGATGTCTGTATCATCGGAGCCGGATTCACCGGGTTATGGACCGCATGGTACCTGAAACAGGCTGATCCGGACGTGTCCGTGGCTGTCGTCGAACGTGAATTCGCCGGGTTCGGGGCCTCGGGGCGAAACGGAGGTTTCCTGACCGGGGCCTTCCCCTGGGCTCGTGATCGTTACCTGCAACACGGACATACCCGCGAGGGTGTGATCGCACTGGAACGCACTCTGCGCGGCACGGTTGACGAGGTGATCGCGGTTGCTGATGCGCAAGGCATCGACGCGGGCATCCATCGCACCGACGAGCTGTTCGTTGCCTGCACGCAATCGCAATTGGCCCGGATCAAGGCCGATCATGCAAACGCCATGCGTTGGCAGGTTCCACCCGAACGCCTGACCCTGATCGGGGCCCGCGAGGTTGCCGACCGCGTTCGGGTTCACAACGCATTGGGGGCCATGGCCATACACGGTGTGGCCCGTGTGCAGCCTGCCAAGCTGGTTCGCGGTCTGGCTGATGCGGTGGAACGCGCAGGTGTCGCGATTTACGAAAAGACCACTGTGCAGCGCTATGCCAAGGGCCGCGTTGACACCGACCGGGGCACGATCCGCGCCTCGCGTATCATCCGCGCGACCGAAGGATATACGGCGGGCTTTCCGGGTGAAAGCCGAACCTGGCTTGCGATGAACAGCGCCCAGATCGTGACCGAACCGGTGCCGGAGGCCATCTGGGATCAGATCGGCTGGCGCAATGGTGAACTTTTGGCGGATGCCGCGCATACGATCTGTTATGCGCAACGCACGGCGGACAATCGGATCGCAATGGGCGGACGCGGAGTACCATATCGTTTTGGAAACGCGACCGACAAAGCCGGGGAAACGCAAGAGACAACCGTTCGAAGCCTGCACGCCATCCTGCACCGGTTGCTGCCGCAAGCAGCCCGGTTAAAGCTGGATCATGCCTGGTGCGGCGTCATGGGCGTGCCCCGGGACTGGTGCGCCAGCGTCGGGTTCGATCCGGCGACCGGGATTGGCCATGCTGGCGGTTATGTGGGCGTCGGGGTTTCGACCTCAAACCTCGCGGGTCAGACACTGGCCGATCTGGCATTGGGTCGGAAAACCGAGCTTACGGGCCTGCCATGGGTAAACCACACGGTCCGCAAATGGGAGCCCGAGCCCCTGCGCTGGCTCGGGGTTCAGGGCATGTACGGGCTCTATTCCATCGCGGATCGGATTGAAGCGCGCGGTCAAACTGCGGACACCTCTCGTCTGGCCCAATTGGCCAATCTGCTGACAGGTCGGTGACATATTGCAAGGGGCTATGGCTGATGAAGTACCGATGCGGCCTCAGAATAAGAACGAGCGGTTCAGCGGGGCGGTGTCCGATTGAACGCTAGACAACTCGATCCTGAAGGAAGCTTCAACGGGAACTTCTGAGCATCGTTCGCCGCCGGGCTGGTATTGACCACGTTTTTAGCCAACTGACCGCCGGTGACTGCCGGGTTTTATTGTCGATCGCGCAAACAATGCACTCTTGCGCGCGAGATCTACTTTCTTTGTCGGTATGCTCTCTTTGCTGTTGCAAAGTGCAAGTCATCCCTGTCTTTAGCGGTCAATCTAGAAAAGAGGTCCCGATATGCTGACCATACTGAGGCATAGGTCGACGTTGGTTTCTCGACCGGGAAATTACTACCCAGCATGCATCGCTTCGGACCGAACGCGTCCAATAGACTACCGATCAGTGGCCTGATGCCGTCGACGTCCCAATGTGGATCCGCTTGGGATAGGCCCGAAATCTTCATGAATGTGTTAGGCAGCGCAGCAAGCGCGTTGATGCCATCCAGCCATATTTGCAACTCACCATCGTCACCCGGCACCGGTGACCCCATATGGTCGATGATAACGGGTGTATTCGGGTGGTCTGCAAGAAACGCGGCGAACTGACTGAGTTGAGAATGCCAACAGGTCAGATCGAAAGATGCATTGACGTTGGCAAGCGCGGCGAAACCGCGACGCCATGCAGGTTTTTTCAGTAAATCCTCCTCAAGAATATCTGGGCGCGGGGAGGGTTTTGCCCACCAGAGCTCTTGTCGGATACCAACGAAAACGTCGTGGCGCGCGTGTCGCTTAAGAATGGTTTCAACGTTTGGTTGGGAAAGATCTGCATAGGCGACAAAACCTGCAATCCGATCCCCGTTGGGATGCGTATCGACGGTTCTTTGAATCCACGCAGTCTCTTCGACCGGGTCATTCGCGTGATCGACTTCGGCTTGCACAACTATGAACGCGGTTTCGGCTGCTCCTTCCTCTGCAATTGCATCATCTAACTGATAAGCATTGGGCAGCGCGGTAAACGAACCGCTCTGACGCCACGAGTAGTCAAAACGTGCGGTGTCCCATAAGTGAAGATGTGCATCTATCAGCTGCATCGTAAGCGGCGTCTGAAGACCGTCTGCTATTGGCTTGAAGTTCCACGGGAGCAGATCGTCGATCTTGTTTTTGGGGTGACCAGTTGCGATGGCTTCGAGCGTGGCCTTGAGATATGCGAAGGGTTCGACACCGTTGATTTTGGCGGTTTCGATCAGAGAGGCTATGCGACCCCAGGCTTTGCCGCCCTCATCGTGCCCCGCAAACAATGCGTTCTTTCTGTTCAGGGCAATTGGCCTGATTAAATTTTCGACCTGGTTGCTATCGATCTCGACGCACCCGTCATTGAGGAAGGTTTGCAGGTCATCCCAGTGACGGTGGATATATGCCAGTTTTTCGCCGAGGCGAGACTTGGCCGAGACGCGGATGCGCTGAGTTTGCAGCCAGTCGCCGAAGGCAGCGACCAGGGGCGCAGATCGGGTCTTGCGTGCCGAGAGACGCTGGCCGGGGGATGTGCCTCGGATGTCTTTTTCGATAGCATAGATTTCGGCGATCTGGCGCAGGCCTTCGGCGGCGATCTCGGATTTGTCGCGGTCGTGGATTTCCTTGAGCTTGCGGCGGGCGTGCGCCCAGCAATGGGCCACGACGATGGGCTCGCCGCCCTTGCGCGTGGTGCGGGTCAGACGATTGTATCCGGGGTAGCCATCCAGTTGCAGGATGCCGTCGAAGCCTGTGAGGAACTTTTCCGCATTCTCGCCCCGCCGGTCGGGGGCGTAGAAGAACACGACCCCCGGCGGGTCATCGCCGCCCCAATTGCGATCATCGCGGGCCAAAGCCCAGAGATATCCGGTTTTGGTCTTCTTGCGGCCGGGGTCGAGGATCGGGGCTGTCGTTTCGTCCATGAAGAGCTTCGTGGAGGTCTTCAGGTGCTCGGCCAGCCGGTCCACGACCGGGCCCAGATGGAAGGCTGCCTTGCCGACCCAATCCGCCAGAGTGGATCGGTGAATGTCGATGCCTGTACGACCCAGGATTTGGGATTGCCTGTAAAGCGGACAGTGATCGGCATATTTTGACACCAACACATGCGCGATGGTGCCCTCTGTTGGCAGCGCTCTTTCGATCAGGCGTGCTGGTGCCAGGGCCTGGGTCACGCCATCGGTGCAATGGCGGCAGGCGTATTTTGGACGCACGGTGACAATCACGCGCAGTTTGGCGGGCACGATATCCAGCCGCTCGGATCGGTCTTCGCCGATCTTGTGCATCTCCCCGCACCCGCAGGGGCAGGTCAGGCTATCGGGTTCGACAATCTGCTCGATGCGTTCCAGATGCTCTGGCAGGGTGCCCAGATTGCGGCGCGCCACCTGTTTGCGTTTTGGCCCATCTTCGCCGGGGGCTTGGGTGTCTTTACGCTCCTGAACCTCGGCGACAGCAACTTCGAGTTCTTCGAACAGGAGCTGGCGTTCGTCCTCATCCAGCTTCTCGGACTTCTTGCCATGCACCGCATGGTTCAGTTCCGCCACCAGATGCTCAAGCCGTTTGTTGACCTCCTTGAGTTCCGCGACCTGCGCCTCGAACAGCACCCGGAACTCGGGCGGCAGCAGGCTCAAATCAAGGTCTTTGGCAGCGTCGGACATGGCTTCCGCATAGCACGAAAGCCCAGGTTTGACGCGGCCAAAACAAGCCCCTGATTCACTCAGCCGCAGCCGGAGGGCGGCTTTCCAAAGCCTTCACCTTACGCCAGTCCAACCCCGCAAAAAGCGCCTCAAACTGGGCATGGTTCAGCGCCATCGCACCGTCCCGAATGGCGGGCCAGGTGAAACTCGTGTCTTCCAGCCGCTTGTACGCCATCACAAGGCCCGTCCCATCCCAGTAAAGCAGCTTGAGCCTGTCAGCACGTTTGGAACGGAACACAAAGACAGTGCCTGTGAAAGGATCCTTGCGCAGAACAGATTGCACCAGCGCTGACAACCCGTCATGGCCCTTTCTAAAATCCACCGGATTGGTCGCCACCAGGATCCGCACCCGGTTCGAGGGGAAGATCATGACCCAACCCCAAGCGCCCGGACAATCTCAGCAATCCGTACCGCCGGAGTGGCCCCATCCAGCTTGATCAAGAGGTCTCCAGCCGCGATCTCGATGGGCTGGGTAGAAGGCATAACTTCCAGAGCAGGCGGCTCCTCAAAAACCACCAGCGGCGCAAACGCAGCTTCCTCCTCCAAAACCGGAAGAACAAGATCACCATCTTTGGCCATCCGCCGCCACGACGAGACGTGGTTCGGCTTCAAGCCATATTTGGCAGCAACATCATTCACTGCCGCACCCGTCAGCAGCGTCTCAGCCACAATCCGCGCCTTCAAATCATCCGGCCACCGCCGCCTCCCATCAGATGAGAAGATAACGCCAAGCCCAATGAGATACTCTCTTGTACTCTCCATGGAGAAACTCACCTCAAAAAAACACTCCAAGGCGGAATCTCAGATCAACCGAAGGGCTGGAAGGTGATCGTCACGCACCGCTGTACTCTATTGCCGCCATTCGCGCAGCCGCATTGAATTCACAATTTGCCCTGCTCAGCAGACAAACCGCGCCTCAAAAAAACAACGCCCCGCGTCTGGAGGAACGCGGGGCGCTTGGTGCGATAGTCCAGAGAGGAGGAGACTATCGCGGTGTAAGGATCGGCCGTCTTAGTTTACGGCCTTGGCGTCAACCACGTCCTTTTCGATGGCCTTGGACGAGGAAATCTCGATCCGGCGCGGTTTCAGGGCCTCGGGGACCTCGCGCTTGAGGTCGATGTTCAGCATGCCGTTCTCATGGCTCGCGCCGGTGACGCGGACATGGTCGGCCAAGGCAAAGCGGCGCTCGAATGCGCGGGTGGCGATGCCGCGGTGCAGATAGCTGCGCTCTGTGTCCTCGGCGGCTTTCTTGCCAGCGACGATCAGGGCGTTTTCCTTGACTTCGACCGTCAGGTCATCTTCCGAAAATCCGGCGACAGCGACCGAGATGCGATAGGTGTCGACATCGGTTTTTTCGATGTTATAGGGCGGATAGCTGGGCTGGGCCACGTCGTTGGTCAACACGCGATCCATCATGTCGGCGATCTGGTCAAAGCCAATGGTGGCGCGGTGCAGCGGTGCAAAATCGAATGTACGCATGTGTTGTATCCTCATGTCTGAGCGATCAGTGTTTTGCCCTCCGTTCGGACGGGCGGTGGAATATGCCAGGCCCCGTTTGCGGCGACCCGGTACAATTCACATGGGTAGCTGTTTGGCCGAGTTCAAGACCCGCCGGAGGAGATGAATTTCGCGCCGGAACTGGATTTCCCGGACCCCACCTGCAACCGGCGGATGGTGGCCTTGGGTTTTGGCGCGTCACGGCGCAGATCAGCCTTGAGGTCGGCCACGATGCCGGTCAGCTCCATGCCGAATCCGACCTTCTGACGCCCATCGGTTCCAACTGCGGATACGACGGACAAAATCTGCCATCGCGGGCCGTTTCGCGCCAATAGGGCAGAGCCTGAAGACCCAAATGTGATATCGCAGTTAAAGGTGATCAGCCCCTGTCGCCGCTGCAAAATGCGGCAGGACCGTTCCCGGGTGATCGCCTCGGCCCGGCCGCGCCCGTATGAGGCAATGCTGACCTCATTCCCGGCCACACGCCCGCTGTGCAGGGCAAAGGGATCGGCCACGGAATAAGGTATCGGCTGTTCTAGCCGCATCAGGGCGACATCAATGCGGACGGCCTCGGCCGACAGTTCCGCATGGCGGGTGTAATCCGGATGGACCGCGATCTGGGCGACCTTACGCTCAGCCAATGCCTTGCCGTTGCTCAGCCCGGCCCGGAATGTCACCGCGCTGGGGACGTAGGTCTTGCCCGTTTTTTCGTCAATCGCGCAATGGGCAGCGGTCAGAACCAGATCCTGGGCAATCAATGTGCCGGTGCAGAACCCCTGGTCGCCGATATCCAGCCGGCCGATGGCCTCCCAACCGTACAGGTCCTCGCGGTCTGTCAGCTTGCGCTTGTTGCTTTGGGCATGGGACGCAGTCGACAGGATCGACAGGCACATGAGGATATACAGAAAACCCCGGATCATGGCTTGATGAACCGGGCACCAATGTTGCTTTGTGCGCCGCCCTGAGTGGTTGAGGCGACAAAGCCGCGGCCCGCCGACAGTTCGGATTGCAACAGGGTCAGAGACCCTTCGACAACCGTGCCGATGGCGACACGTTGCCCGTTGTATTCAGCCTTTGCCGCAACCACGGAAACGATGCGCGGGCGGTCGCCGTCAAAGGAAAAAACCGGCGCGCCCGACGATCCGAATTCCACGTCGCACGACATCACCAGAACGTCCAGGTTTCGGGTCATGACAGAGCAGACCTCTTGCAGCGACGGGGCCTCGGCCCGGTCTTGCGCGTAAGAGACCACGCCAACCTCTTCGCCGCGCCTGGGGCGGTTTCCGGTTTCGAACGGGATGATGGATGTGTTTCTGATCGGTTGCCACAGCTCGATCAGGGCAATGTCGCTTTGCAGTGCCGCTGTGGATGCGTCACCGCCGAATTCATAGTCGGGGTGAATGACAGCCTGACGGGCCGCCCGGTAAGCCGAAGCGCGCCCCAACCGCCAAGCGGCCAGGAATTCGACCCGCGACAGATCGATCCGCTGACCCGTCACTTTGTCATACAGGCAATGTGCAGCGGTCAGAACAAGGTTTGGGGAAATCAGCGTGCCCGTGCAAAACCCCGAACCACCTATGTTCAGACGACCGACAGCCATCCAAGCCCGCCCGGAATCGGTGGTTTCCAGGCTTTTCAGCCCGGTTTCCTGCGCCATGGCAGCCAAGGGCATGACCGCCAGCGCAAAGGCCCTGATCCAGTTTCGCAAGCGGTTCTCCGGCGTTGCTGTTGGCCTATCTTTATATGCCGGGGGTGCGGCGAAAATAGGGCGGTCACCTTTCCGACGGTTTGTGATCAAATCTGATGCGCCCTTGCATCAAGCGGCATCTATGTCAGGATCGGAACGTCCGGGGTGCGCCTCTGCTTTTGCTGCAACGCCGTTGGCTTTGGCCCGCCCGTGGCCCAATCCAGCAGCTCAACGGTATGCACAACCGGCACCTCTGTCCCCGAGCCGATCTGCATCATGCAGCCAATATTGCCAGCCGCGATCACATCGGGATTTTTCGCCTCAAGCGTTCGGACCTTGCGCTGCTTCAACTGGCCCGAGATTTCGGGCTGCATCAGGTTGTATGTTCCGGCGCTGCCACAGCACAGGTGACTGTCTGCGGGCTCTAACACAGTAAAACCGGCTTTGATCAGCAAATTCTTGGGATGCGTTTTGATCTTTTGCCCGTGTTGCAGGGAACAGGCGGCGTGGTAGGCGACGACCATTTCCCTGTGTGCGCCTTCGGGCAGGTCCAGTTGCACCAACAGCTCGCTGATATCCATTGCAAGGGCTGACACCCGGGCGGCATCCTCGGCCAGCGGGTCGTTGCGGAACATGTGGCCATAGTCTTTTACCGTGGTGCCACAGCCCGAAGTGTTGATGACAATGGCATCCAGGCCTGCGCCATCCATCTCGGCACGCCAGGCTCTGATATTGGCCTCTGCGGCTTTGTGACTGTCGCGGGTCTTGCCCATGTGATGGGTCAGCGCACCGCAGCAACCGGCCCCTTCGGCGATCACAACCTCGCAACCCAGCCGCGTCAGCAGGCGGATCGTGGCATCGTTGATATCGGTGTTCAGCGCCTTTTGCGCGCAGCCCGTCATCAGCGCCACGCGTTTTAGGCGTGGGCCTTTGGGTTCAAAGCTTTGCGGGTCGTCATTGCGGCTGACCGGCGGGATATGTTTCGGCGCCATCTCAAGCATGGCCCGCAGGCGCGCGTCCGGCATCAAAAATTTGAGCGGGCGGCCCAACCTTGCCCCGATCAGCGCCCAGCGGAATCGCATCGGATAGGGCAAGATCTGCGCCAGAATCCAGCGCAGCGCGCGGTCCGTAAAGGGGCGCTTGTAATTTGCCTCGATGTATTCCCGCGCGTGGTCCACCAGATGCATGTAATGTACGCCGGACGGGCAGGTCGTCATACACGCTAGGCACGACAGGCAGCGGTCGATATGTTTGACCGTTTTCTCATCCGGTACACGCTCGTTCTCCAGCATGTCCTTGATCAGATAAATGCGCCCGCGCGGGCTGTCCAATTCATCGCCCAGCACCTGATAGGTGGGGCAGGTCGCGGTACAGAATCCGCAATGCACGCAGCTGCGCAGGATGTCGTTCGACCTTTGGATCGCCGGGTCCTGCAACTGTTTTTCGGTAAACGTAGTCTGCATCAGCTTACCCCATCAGCCCCGGATTAAAGAGGCCACGCGGGTCAAAACGCCGCCGTACCCCCTGTGTCAGAGCCTTGATTCCGGCATCTTCCGGCTGAAACCGACCCAGCGCTTCGGCGGTTTCAGCATCGGCCCGCACAAGCGTTGCGTGCCCGTCAAACGCACCCAGCCGGTCCCGCAGGTCAATACCACCCGGCACCCGCGCCCAGATCAGGCCGCCACCCCAATCAAACAAAGTCTGGTCTGCCCCTAGCCGCGCCGCGATATCGGGTGCGTCGGTTGGTTTGACCGATATCCGCCAAATGTCTCCGTCCTGACCTTCAAAGGCCCTGACATCCCGCAACGCCCGCCACAGGTCAGCCGGTTGCGCAACCTCGGCGATTTCACCAAACCCGGACAGCGCAGCTGTCAGTTGCTGGCTGCGATACGCCACGGACTCCAGGCCCCCCTCAACCCGCAGCAGCACGCGTCCGGTTTGCGAGTCGTATGCGGCCCCGCTGACCTCAAACGGTGATTTCAGCGCTGCGGACATGACCTGAACGGCATCCGCAACCTCAGGCACCCCAACGGCCAGAGTTGCCACCGTTTCGGGCTTTGGCAGCACCTTCAACGATACTTCGGTCAAAACCCCCAACGTCCCCCAAGAGCCTGCCATCAACTTGACCAGATCATAGCCGGTCACATTCTTCATGACCCGACCACCATTTTTGATCACCTGCCCCATGCCATCGACATAACGCACACCCAGCAGGAAATCCCGGCACGCCCCGGCCTGAATTCGGCGCGGGCCCGAGATATTGGCAGCCACCACGCCACCGATGGTCGGCTCGCCTTGCGTGCCCAGCAACCCCCGGTGATCCATCGGCTCAAAGGCAAGCTGCTGGCCTTCGGCCTCCAGCGCGGCCTCAATCTCGGCCACCGGCGTTCCCGCCCGCGCCACAAGGGTCAGCGCGCCGGGCTCATACAGCGTGATGCCGCGCAACCCCAGGGTTTCAATCACCACCTCGGGCCCGCCAATACCACGGGTGCCACCCCCGGCAATGCGCACCGGCCCATTCAGCCCGGCCACCATCTTGGCCAGTTCAGCCTCAGTCTCAGGTTTCATCGCATTTCTTCTTTGTTAGAGCCGATTATTCCGCAGCCGCCCGCATCTTTCGGCGCGCTTCAGAGGCGTCCAGCGGGAACACTTTGGCAGGGTTCAGCAGCCAGTTCGGATCAAACACATCCTTCACGGCCATCTGTGCCTCAAGATCCTGATCGGCGTATTGGTGCGACATCAGATCCCGTTTTTCGATCCCCACCCCATGCTCGCCGGTCAGGCAGCCCCCGACATCAACACAGAGCTTCAGGATTTCAGCCCCGAACGCCTCGCATTTCTCAAGATCACCGGGCTTGTTGGCATCAAACAGGATCAGCGGGTGCATGTTGCCGTCGCCCGCGTGGAATACGTTCCCCACAGGCAGACCGTATTCCGCACTCATCTCTCCGATCCGGCGCAGCACTTCGGGCAGCGAAGATACCGGGATCGTCCCGTCCAGGCACATGTAATCATTCATCTGCCCCATTGCGCCAAATGCCGATTTCCGTCCCAGCCAGATTTTCGCGCTTTCCTCGGCCGATTGGCTTTCGCGCAGTTCAACCGGATTATGACGTTTGGCGATCTCGATGATCTTTGACAGTTGATGGTCGATTTCCGCGTCCGAGCCTTCAACTTCGACGATCAAAAGGGCCGTGCAATCCGGATAGCCCGCGTGGGCAAAATTCTCGCAGGCCCGGATGCACAGCGTGTCCATGAATTCGATCGCCACCGGCAAAATGCCCGATTTTATGATGTCCGAGACGCATTGCCCCGCCACCTCATTGTCATCGAACCCCATCAGCACGGGCCGGGCGCCTTCGGGTTTGCGCAGGATGCGCAGCGTCGCCTCGGTCACGACGCCCAGCTGCCCTTCAGATCCGCAGATGACACCCAGTAAGTCCAGCCCGCCCGCATCCAGATGCGCGCCGCCGATTTCAACCACACTGCCATCCATCAAGACCATCGTGACACCCAGCAGGTTGTTGGTGGTCACACCGTATTTCAGGCAATGCGCGCCCCCGGAATTCATCGCGATATTGCCTGCAATCGCACAGGCCAGTTGCGAGGACGGGTCCGGGGCATAGAAAAAATCCTCTTCCTCGACCGCGCCGGTCACGCTCAGATTGGTGCGGCCGGTCTGAACCCGGATGAACCGATTGTCATAGTCGGTTTCCAGAACCTCATTCATGCGGGCGACGCCGAGGATGACACAATCCGCTGTCGGCAACGCCCCGCCTGCCAGCGAAGTCCCCGACCCGCGCGGCACAACCGGCACGCCCTCTTGATGGCAGATGCGCAACACATCCGCGACCTCTTGCGTGGTCGAAGGCAAAACCGCCAGCATCGGTGGGCACCGATAGGCCGTCAGCGCATCACATTCATAGGCGCGTGTCTCGGACGGGTCATGAATCACCGCGTCCTTGGGCAGCACCCGCTGCAACCGCTGCAAAACCGCAGCCTTGCGGCGCAGGACATCAGGGTTAGGCGTCGGCATTTCCATGGCTGAACCTCCAGTTGGTAAAATAATATTACCAATTTTACGATCTAGCAAGTTGCAACCCCAAGACGTAGTGTCGCGCTTATGTCCTGGATCGAACAAACTCTTCTTTTTTCGCCGCTCGACTATGGTGGCATTGCGCTGTTGATCGCGGCCTGGCTGTGGATCGGTTGGCGGATCGAAAACGCGTCACCGCAAAAGCCGTCGGTCGGGCAGCTTATGGATGATTACCGCCGGGATTGGATGAAGGAAATGGTGACACGTCAACCCCGCATGTTCGATGCGCAGGTCGTGGGCACCATGCGACAAGGCAGCACGTTTTTTGCATCCACCACGATGATCGCCATTGGGGGCGGGCTTGCCTTGCTGGGCAATACCGACCGTCTGGCCGGGGTCGCCAAGGATCTTGCGCTGGGCGCCGCCCCCGCGCTGGTGTGGGAGGTCAAGATCCTGATCATCCTGCTTTTTTTGGCCAACGCCTTTCTGAAATATGTCTGGGCGCACCGTTTGTTCGGCTATTGCGCGGTTCTGATGGCGGCTGTTCCGAACGATCCCGATGAACCCGGGGCCTATCCCCGTGCCGCACAGGCCGCCGAAATCTGCGTGACAGCGGCGCGCAGCTTCAATCGCGGATTGCGGGCGACCTATTTCGCATTGGCGGCGGTGACATGGATGTTAGGCCCGGAGGCCCTGGTTCTGGGCACGCTGATCACACTTGCCATGCTGTACCGGCGGGAATTTGCGTCTCATTCACGGGCGGTCCTGCTGAACACCGGAACGTGATCGCAATTGCGCTTGTTAGAGGCTAATTTCACATCATGAGATATCTTGTTCTGACCGCCCTTCTTGGCACCCCGGTACTGGCCGACGGACCCGTGATCGAAAATGTCACCGCCCAGCGCAACGGCGAGACTTGGCGATTCGACGTAACCGTGTCCCACCCTGACACGGGCTGGGATCACTATGCGGATGGCTGGCGCGTTCTGGATATGGACGGTAACGAGCTGGGTATGCGGGTCCTGCACCACCCGCACGAACAGGAACAGCCCTTTACCCGATCCCTTGGTGGCGTGGCGATTCCTTCGGAAGCAACACAGGTTCAGGTGCAAGCGCGTTGTAATCAGGACGGGTGGGCCGATCAGATGTTCACAGTCACGCTGCCCTAGGATCAGAACACGCCCATTTCCAACCCGGCGGCCATGGCCTGTCCGATCTCACGGCAGGTTTCCAGCTGATCGTCAGGGATGGCCTTTTCGGCCAGAATCGCGTCAGGCGTTTGCGCGTGGGTGCAGATGATCAGCGGCGGCTGCACCTGTTTCAACCGCCAGCCGGTGGCGATGCGGGCGATTTGACGGGCGGCATTTTCCCCGTCGGACCCGGCGCAGATCATCTGGGCATAGGGGCGTCCTTCGATACGACCCAGAACCGGATAATAGCAGCGGTCGAAAAACTCTTTCATCAGACCCGAAATCGCGGCCAGATTCTCAGGCGCGCAGAACAGATAACCATCGGCGCGCAGCAGATCGTCAGGCTCGGCCTGATCGGCGGGTTTGAGGATGGTTTCGGTCTCATTCCGCGCGGCCTCAGCGGCGGCTTCGGCCATCTGCCGGGCTCCGCCGGTGCGCGAATGGTAAACGATCAAAAGCTGCGCCATGTCAGACCCGGTGATAGGGGCCGCCCGACAGGATGGTTGCGGCCCGATACAATTGCTCGGCCAGCATCACACGGACCAGCATATGCGGCCAGACCATCGACCCGAAAGAAATGGAAAAATCCGCCTGCGCCCGCAGATCAGGGTCTATTCCGTCCGCGCCGCCAATGATCAGTGCCAGATCCTGCCGACCGGCATCGCGCCAGCCGCCCAGTTTTTGCGCAAAATCCGGCGAGGACATCACCCGCCCGCGTTCGTCCAGCGTGCAGATTACAGCGCCCTTGGGCAATGCCTTGCGCAGCAAGGCGGCCTCGGCCCCCATGCCTGCGTTTTTCTTGTCCTCAACCTCGACCACACGGGCAGGCCCAAGGCCCAACGCGCGGCCGGTTCGGTCAAAACGGGTCAGATAATCGTCAAGCAGGGTCTTCTCCGGTCCGGCGCGCAATCGCCCGACCGCAACTATGCTGATTCGCATATCACTCTCGCCTCCGGCCCGTTAATGCGGCCCGGGATAGCGCCTCAGCTCGCCGAGGCGCTGCCGCCCTGGGGCAGCCACATCTTTTCCAGCTGATAGAATTCGCGCACTTCGGGGCGGAAGATATGGACGATCACGTCGCCCGTATCGATCAACACCCAATCGCCGGCATCCTTGCCTTCGACCTTGGACGTGAAACCGAATTCCTGCTTGATGCGATCCGTCAGTTTTTCCGCCATGGCCGAGACCTGACGTGTCGAACGCCCGGACGCAATAACCATGTGATCCGCGACGGACGACTTGCCCTGCAGGTTGATCTGCACGACGTCTTCGGCCTTGTCATCGGAAAGTGAGGAAAGGATTCGTTCAAGCAGCCTATCGCTGATTGACTGAGAGTGGGCCATTACACTGGCCCCTTCATCGGCGGGCAAACCCGCCTGGGTATGTAGAGACAGGACATGGTCCTCCTTTGCTGCGCGCCGTCAAACCTTCGGCGCTGGGGTACTATAAAGGTAACAAGGGGAATGCAACATTTCAATGAAAGCGCGCCCTAGGGGGTGCACGATGGCTCACTCTTTGGCGATCTGTTGCGCGTCTGCGCTGTCTGACAGCAGCCGGACCTCGCGTTGCGGGAAGGGCAGAGATATCCCTTCAGCCTGAAACGCGTCCCATAGCGCAAGGTAGACATTGCCCCGGATATTGGTCAGCCCCTTGGTCGGATCGCTGATCCAGAACCGCAGCACATAGTCCACACTGCTATCGCCAAACCCGGTGATATGGCAAACCGGTTCATGTGAGCCGCCGCTGAGCACGCGTTTTACTGTCTTAACCGACCGGATTGCCGTTGCGCGCACTTTGTGCGGATCATCGCCATAGCTGGTGCCGAACTCCAGATCCAGCCGCACAAAGCGGTCCGAATGCGACCAGTTTACCACCTGATTGGTGATCAGATCTTCGTTCGGGATCAGATATTCCCGCCCGTCCCGCGTGACGACCGAGACATAGCGCGCACCCAGCGCGTTGATCCAACCAAACGTATCACCCAGCGAGATCACGTCGCCCGGTTTGATCGAGCGATCCATCAGGATAATGATCCCGGAAATCAGGTTTGAGACCACCTTTTGCAAGCCAAAACCGATGCCCACACCGATGGCACCGGACAGCAGCGCAATGCCGGTCAAATCAAACCCAAGCGTTCGGATCGCGGCCATGAAGACCGCGCCGTACAGCAGCACCTGAATGCCCTTGGCCAGCAAAACCTGCATGGACGGGGTGATGTCGTCGTTACCCTTCAGCCCGCGTTCAGCCGCGCGTGTCCCCACGCGGGCCAGGGTCAACAGGATACCAATCAGCAGAACGGCCTTTAGAATGCCCAGTGCCGAAATGTGCAGATCGCCGATGGAAATCGCCAGCCCATCCAGAAAATCAGCCACGTCATCCGTCAGATTCAACGCAACCAGCGTTGCATAGACCCACATGGCCCACTTGAATATCCGCCGCAGCGTCCGGTTACGCACCAGCCGGGCCACCAGCGCAATGGCCAGCCACGCGGCGGCCAAAGTCGCGATCACACCGATAATATAGCTGCGGGACGGCCATGTGATGTGCTGCATCAACAGATACAGCCCCCAGGCCAGCAGCACGAAATAAACCAGCGTCAGGCGCTGCATCAAATGCACCAGCGTCCGCAAGCGCCATTTGGGCCAACCGGTGCGGGCGCGGGCCCAGGCGTCCCAACGGGATTGCGTCAGAACCTTCAGAACAAGGGCCAAAGCCCATAAAAACAAGATGATGACCAACTGGTATTGCCGCCAACCCGGAGTGACGATCAGTTCGACAAATTTTCCGATTTGCGAAGAAAAGCCCGTGACCATGTTGGCATAGAGGTCCGACAGTGAACTGGGGATCAGGTCTTGGTTCATGCACGTCTCCTGTACCTCAACTTGAACAGCGTTGCCGCGCGATGCAAGCCTGACACCGGATTGAACCTTGATTGACGGTAGAACGCGATATATCTGGGGCACATGAGACTCAACCTGGCCCCAGCTCCGACACTGCAAGACCGTACGCGCCTGCGTGAGCGGTTCTTTGGGGCCGCCCGCACGGTTCTGGCCTGCCTATAAGCGCGTCCAGCCACTCGCCAGCTATTTCTCATTACATACGGGAGAGGACCGATGTCCCCCAAAACACTCTATGACAAGATCTGGGATGCCCATGTCGCGCATGAAGCCGATGATGGAACCTGTTTGCTGTATATCGACCGCCATCTGGTGCACGAAGTGACCAGCCCGCAGGCCTTTGAAGGGCTGCGCATGGCGGGCCGCCCGGTGCGCGCACCGGAAAAGACCATCGCGGTACCGGATCATAACGTGCCCACCACCGCCGACCGCGTGAACGGGATCGAAAACCCGGAATCGCGCATTCAGGTCGAAGCGCTGGACAAGAACGCCAAGGATTTTGGCATTCACTATTACCCGGTGCATGACGTACGTCAGGGCATCGTCCACATCGTCGGCCCGGAACAGGGCTGGACCCTGCCCGGCATGACCGTTGTCTGCGGCGACAGCCACACCGCCACGCATGGCGCGTTTGGTGCGCTGGCCCACGGCATCGGCACGTCCGAGGTTGAGCATGTTCTGGCCACGCAAACGCTGATCCAGAAGAAATCCAAGAACATGAAGGTGGAAATCACCGGCAAACTGCAGCCGGGCGTGACCGCCAAGGACATCACGCTGGCCGTGATTGGTGAAACCGGCACCGCCGGCGGCACCGGCTATGTCATCGAATATTGCGGCGAAGCGATCCGCGATCTGTCGATGGAAGGTCGCATGACCGTCTGCAACATGGCGATCGAAGGCGGTGCCCGCGCGGGTCTGATTGCGCCGGATGAGACCACCTTTGAATATGTCAAAGGCCGCCCACACGCGCCGAAGGGTGCCCAGTGGGAAGCGGCTCTGAACTGGTGGAAAACGCTCTACACCGACGAAGACGCGCATTTCGACAAGGTCATCACCCTGCGCGGTGAAGATATCGCACCCGTCGTCACATGGGGCACCAGCCCCGAGGATGTTCTGCCGATCACGGCGACCGTGCCACATCCCGAAGATTTCGAAGGTGGTAAAGTCGACGCAGCCCGCCGTTCTATCGAATACATGGGACTGGAAGCCGGTCAAAAGCTGAGCGATGTGGAAATCGACACCGTCTTTATCGGCTCCTGCACCAATGGCCGGATCGAAGATCTGCGCGCCGCCGCCGAAATCCTGAAGGGTAAAAAGATCAAGGATGGCATCCGTGCCATGATCGTGCCCGGTTCGGGTCTGGTCCGTGCCCAGGCCGAAGAAGAAGGTCTGGCCGAGATTTTCAAAGAGGCCGGATTCGAATGGCGTCTGGCAGGATGTTCGATGTGTCTGGCCATGAACCCCGATCAGTTGCAGCCGGGCGAGCGCTGCGCCGCCACCTCGAACCGCAACTTTGAAGGCCGTCAGGGCCGCGGTGGGCGCACCCATTTGCTAAGCCCGGCAATGGCTGCCGCAGCGGCACTTACAGGACGGCTGACAGACGTCCGAGAATTGATGTAAGGTGCCCTCATATCTAGATATTTGAGGGATTGAAGACATGAGTGACTGGATCAAATGGCTCCTGCTGGGGCTTCTATCCATAGCGTTCGGAATTATTGTCTTGGGCGCGCCTGTGGTGGCGTCGGTTGCCGTGACAGTGGTGACCGGTGTGTTGCTGCTGATCGCGGGCGCGCTGCAGGTAGTTGGCGGCTTTACCGTCGACGGCACAGGCAACAAGATCCTGTCACTCATCATGGGTGCGGTGATGCTGTTTCTGGGCTGGTCCTTTCTGGATCACCCGTTGCAGGGCACGCTGACGCTGGCGACAGTGATGCTGATCCTGTTCATGGCAGGCGGCATCGCGCGGGTCATTCTGTCGTTCCAGATGAAAGGCACGCAGTTTTTCTGGCCCACGATGATCTCGGGCATCCTGTCGATCATCCTTGCGGGCATCATCTGGTCTTATGCGGCCAGCGAACCAGCCGCCTTGCTTAGCCTGCTTGGCATCCTGCTGGGCATCGAGATGCTGTTCAACGGGTTCGGATTGGTCTTCATGGCGTTCTTCATCAGGAACGCACCCAAAGACGAAACAACAGAAGCGAAACAAGCTTAAACGCGGGGCATGGGCGCGGCCCTCTCCCGCAGGAGTGTGAACATGGAAAAGTTTGACAAAGTCCACGGGGTGGCCGCCCCAATGCCATTGATCAATATCGACACCGATATGATCATTCCAAAAGTACACCTGAAAACCATCAAACGGTCCGGCCTTGGCGTCGTGCTGTTTGACGAGATGCGCTATCACGATCATGGCGGCGAGAATGAAGAGTTCATTCTGAACAAACCCGCCTATCGCAACACCGAGATTCTGGTGGCGGGCGATAACTTCGGCTGCGGCTCGTCACGCGAACACGCGCCTTGGGCGATCAAGGATTTCGGCATCAAGGTTGTGATCTCGACCAGCTTTGCCGATATCTTCTTCAACAACTGCTTCAAGAACGGCATTCTGCCCATCGTGGTCGCAGAAGAACATCACGTGGTTCTGATGGATGACGCACATAAGGGCGAGAATGCCCGCATGACCGTGCATCTGGAAGACCAGCAAATCACCACCTCGGATGGTGTTGTGATCGAATTCGAAGTCGACCCGCATCGCAAGCACTGCCTGCTGAACGGTCTGGACGACATCGGCCTGACGATGGAAAAGAACCACCACATCGACAAATTCGAAGATCATGCAAGTCAGGCCCGCCCCTGGGTCTGATTCTGTGGATAAATATGGGGACAATCAACTTAATGGGATCGCACCTGCGGTCCCATTCGCGTTCTTGGTGATTTAACTCCGACAACCACAACATGTAGGGGTCACGCTTCACCGCACGTCGGCTTTGCGTCAAAAATGATGCAAAGCCGCACCAGTTTCGCCATCTTTTTGCCCGAAAATATGTGTTTTCTGCACCTTGGCTTGAGCGTAATACCGCTTATCGTCCATGTTGGCGCTAAAGAGGTATCCGTCAAAACACTCGGAAGACGGGCACAAGCAGGTACGAATCCGGCGCAGAACCGGTACGTCCAGTTTGAAAGGTTTGGGATAGTGATTGCGCGCACAACAGGGGCGGCAATTCGGGGATTGTTGGTAGCGCTGATGGTGCTGACCCCCGCGTTGTACCTGCCCGTATCGTCAACAAATGGCACCGAGATTGTCGTCTTTCTCGCCATTCTCGCATTTTTCCTGACGTTCGCGGAATACAACTCCGCTTTTCCCAGCTTTATTGAATTCCGCGATGCGCCGCCTGCGAATCGCCTGCGGTTTGTCGGGCTGGTTTCAATGGTCACCTTCCTGACACTGATCTGCAAAGATGCCTATGCGCCAACCGAGCTGACATCCGCCTTTTATGCAATCGGGCTTGGCGTGGCCAATGTGGTTGATTTCCCCTATTCGCCCGTGCGTTTGATCGTTTTGATGCTGCCGGCCGACGCAAGCCCCCCTTTGGTCGATCTGGTTCGCAGTTCGGCCAGCGTGGCCTATGTCGCAGCATTGGTGACAATCGGCAGCTTTGCCTATGCAGTGAAAGTGCGCGGTTGGCCTACGGGCAACGGCGCTTTCAACGTCTGGACCAACCTGCCCCTGTTTGACCCGACCAAGGGTGGTGACGTTGTCACCCGACTGCAACGCGACGGGCGCCTGAATATCTCGATCGGTGTTTTGCTGCCGTTCCTGATTCCGGCCCTGATCAAAATGCTGCCTGATTATGCGACCCCGATCTCGCTGAGCAATCCTCAGACCCTGATCTGGACGCTCAGCGCCTGGGCGTTTCTGCCCGCAAGCATGATCATGCGCGGCATGGCGACATTGCGCATCGCAAACCTGATCGTTGAAAAGCGTCGCGCATATTCCACGGCCGAGTCCACACAAACCGCATGATCCGCGTCCTGTTCCTGCTGCTGCTGCCCGTTGTGGCACAAGCAGAAACCTTGCGCGTCGCCACATTCAACACGGAACTCAGCCGCGATGGGCCAGGCCTGTTGCTGCGTGACATTCAGCGTGGCGATCCTCAGGTGCAGGCCGTTGTGGATGTCCTGCTGGCCACGCGCCCTGACATCGTCGCCCTGCAAGGTATCGACTGGGATCTGGACGGCCGGGCCTTATCGGCTCTGACCCAAGCCATCGACACCGCCGGGTTGTCGTATCCACACAGCTTTTCAGCACAGCCCAATTCGGGTCTTGAGACTGCCTATGATCTGGATGGTGACGGCCAGACCGGCGGCGACGGGGACGCACAAGGCTGGGGTCGCTTTAATGGCAAGGGTGGTTTGGCCGTCCTGTCGCGCCACCCAATTCTGACAGGCAAAGTCCAGAACTTTTCCGGCCTGCTGTGGCAGGACCTGCCCGGCGCAACCCTGCCGCGGATCGACGGCAAACCATTCCCGACGGCGCAGGCACAGGCAATTCAACGGCTGTCCTCGACTGCCCATTGGGTCGTGCCCATTGCGACCTCGGGCGGGCGCATGGATCTGTTGACGTTTCACGCCACGCCGCCGGTGTTTGACGGCCCCGAAGATCGCAACGGCCTGCGCAACCGGGACGAGGTGCGGTTCTGGTCGTTGCTGTTGGATGGGGCCATAGGGCAAGCCCCCGAACGGCGGTTCGTTATTGCGGGTGACGCCAATCTGGACCCGGGCAAGGGAGATGGGCGAAACCAGGCGATCCGTGATCTGCTGTCCCACCCCCGGCTACAAGACCCTGCCCCCCAAACACCGTCAGGTTCGGATACGACAGTCGTTTGGAAAGCGGTTGGCGAGATGCGGGTGGACTATGTGTTGCCATCCGGGGACTGGGCGGTTGTCGACGCAGGCATCCATTGGCCCGACGCCGACACACCCGACGGGGCGACCGCAAGGGCCGCCAGCCGTCACCGTCTGATCTGGGTCGAATTGGCGGCAGAGTGACCCCGCCACCCGGTGTTACAGCGCGCCGGTATAGGTCCCGCGCGGCGGATAATTGTTGCCCAGCGTGAATTTCAGGCCGCCGATTACATCCGACATGGCAGGGCGGGCAAATGGTGTTGTCTGCTGCCACGCGTAATACAGCGTCTGATCGGGGGCGATATAGAAATGCCCCGGCTCGGCAAACAACGCGGGCTCGGCACTGCCTTCGCGTGCCTGTGAAATCTGCAGGCCCCAAGCATCCCGCGCCGATGACAAAGGCAGGCTGTGCCCCACACGCAGACGTGACACCCCGGCCTTTTCCGTCGTTTCGGCGGCCCGTTCGGCGGTATCGGTCGTGATCATGATCACCTCGATCCCCAATTCGGCGAATTCGTCAAGCGCAGCTTCGACCTCGGTCATCTGCTTGATACAGATCGGACAGTGAAGGCCGCGATATTGAATCACCAGCGTCCCGTTTTCGCCCGAGGCACCCGCAAGATCGAAGGTCCCGTGGGCGACGGTCTCGATTTTCAGCGCAGGAACCGGATTTCCAGGTGTCAGCATGTGTTTTCCTCATGAATTGGCGGGTTCGTCTCATTGACCCGATGCGACACAGACGCTAGGGCGATTGGAACGAAACGCAAGGAGATCCTTCATGTCCAACCCCTCGCTCCTCATCCTGCCCGGAGACGGAATTGGCCCCGAAGTCATGGCCGAAGTGCGCAGAGTAATCGACTGGTTCGGTGCGAACCGTGGTCTGGAATTCGACGTGAGCGAGGATCTGGTCGGCGGCGCAGCCTATGACGCGCACGGCAAACCCCTGTCCGACGAAACCATGGCCAAAGCACAAGAGGCGGACGCGGTTCTGCTGGGCGCCGTGGGTGGCCCGAAATACGACGATCTGGATTTCAGCCTCAAGCCCGAGCGCGGGTTGCTGCGCCTGCGCAAGGAAATGGACCTGTTTTCCAACCTGCGCCCGGCCCAGTGTTTTGATGCGCTGGCGGACTTCTCGTCGCTGAAAAAGGACATCGTCGCCGGTCTGGATATCATGATCGTGCGCGAGCTGACCTCGGGCGTCTATTTCGGCGAGCCGCGCGGCATCTTCGAAGAAGGCAACGAACGTGTGGGCATCAACACCCAGCGTTATACCGAATCCGAGATCGAACGCGCCGCGCGCTCGGCCTTTGAACTGGCGATGCGCCGGAACAAAAAGCTGTGCTCGATGGAGAAAGCCAACGTGATGGAATCGGGCATCCTGTGGCGCGAGGTCGTAACCCGCGTCAGCGCGGATTACCCCGAGGTCGAGCTGAGCCACATGTATGCCGACAACGGTGCGATGCAGCTGGTGCGCGCGCCCAAGCAGTTCGACGTGATCGTTACCGACAACCTGTTCGGCGATGTCCTGTCTGACTGTGCGGCCATGCTGACCGGCTCGTTGGGAATGCTGCCGTCGGCCAGCCTTGGCGCACCCATGGCCAATGGCCGCCCGAAAGCGATGTACGAACCCGTGCATGGTTCGGCCCCGGATATCACCGGTCAGGGCAAAGCCAACCCGATCGCCTGTATCCTCAGCTTTGCGATGGCACTGCGGTACAGCTTTGATCAGGGAGCCGAGGCGGGTCGCCTGGAGGCCGCTATCGAAAAAGTTCTGGCGGATGGCGTGCGCACCGCTGACCTGCTGGCCGAAGAAGGGGTCAAGCCGGTCTCGACCACCGAAATGGGCGATGCCATTCTGGCCGCGCTGGACGAAAGCGTCTAACCAAAATTCAGGGCGGTGCCGATGGCGCCGCCCTAATTCTATTCGCGGTCAGAAATTGCCGCCAAAAAGATCCAACAGAAAACTATCGACAGCCTCGGCCAGGCCATCACCCGGATTGCGCCGGCGGCGTTGTTGTTTGGGCTGCACTGTGCGCACCGGCGGGTCCGGGGCCAGCATGGGCAGGGGCGTCGGGGTCATCCCCTCGGTCACGCGCAACATGGTCTCTTTCCAAATCTCGGCAGGCAGGCCGCCACCGGTAACACCAGACAGCGGCGTGTTATCGTCATAGCCCATCCAGACACCGGCCACGTAATCCGCCGTGAACCCTATGAACCAGGCGTCCCGCGCGGCCTGGGTCGTTCCGGTCTTGCCCGCCACCTGCCAACCCGGCAGCTTGGCACGCCCGCCGGTGCCCTCGGACACGACGCGCTCCATCATCCAGGTCAGCTGCTTGGCGGCTTTGTCGTTGATGACCCGCTCACCGATGCCCGTGGTCGTCACCATGACGGGTGTGGCATCGCCCAGCAGCTTCAGTTCGGTCAGGCCATAGGGTTCCACGGATGAGCCGCCGTTCAGGATACCGGCATAGGCCCCGGTCATCTCAATCAGCGTGCTTTCCGACGCGCCCAGCGCCAGCGCCGGACCCTGCGCCAGATCACTTGTGATGCCAAAGCCGCTGGCGACCGTGCGCACATTCTCAAGCCCTGAGATATCGGCCACCTTGACCGCCGGAATATTCAGCGAGTTCTTCAGCGCATCGGCCAGCGTGACCCGCCCATAGTATTTGTTGGTATAGTTCTTGGGGCACCACTGACCCGACCCGGCAATGTTCCAGCAGGTCGGCTCGTCCATCACCGTATCCAGCGGCGAATTGCCCAGCTCCAGCGCGGTGGCATACACAAACGGCTTGAACGACGACCCGGTCTGCCGCAGCGCCTGCGTCGCCCGGTTGAACGCCCCCGACACGCGGGTATTGCGCCCCCCCACCATGGCCCGCACGGCCCCGTCGGCAGACATCACGACAATCGCGGCCTGCGCCTTGGACCCTTTGCGGACTTTTTCCTGAAAAATGTACTTCAGCGCCTCTTCGGCGGATTTCTGCAACCTTTGGTCCAGCGTCGTGCGGATCACCACGTCTTCGGTTGTGTTGCGGGTAAAGAATTCCGGCCCGCTGGCCATGACCCAATCGGCAAAGTAACCGCCAGCCCGCGCGGCAGCGGCGGCAGACAGCTGCGCCGGATTGCTGCGGGCACTGCTGGCCTGCGCCGAGGTCAGATAACCCTGCGCCTCCATCAACCCAACCACCAGCTGCGCCCGATCCTGCGACCGCTTCAGGCTGTTGGTCGGCGCATAACGCGTGGGCGCGACCAGCAATCCAGCCAGCATCGCGGCCTGCGATGGGTTCACCTCGGCGGCGGAAATCCCGAAATAGCGTTGGCTGGCGGCCTCAAAACCACGGGCACCAGCCCCCAGAAACGCGCGGTTCAGATAGATCGTCAGGATTTCATCCTTGGAGTATTTGACCTCCATCGCCATCGCATAGACAGCCTCCTTGGCCTTGCGCAACAACGACCCCTGACGGCAATCGGACTCATAAGCGGCCTCGGACTCCCATTCTTCCGGCTTGTAAGGCACCCCCAGACACAGCAGTTTCGCGGTCTGCTGCGTGATGGTCGAACCACCGTGTCCGGACAGCGGACCCCGCCCCTCGCTCAGGTTGATGCGCACGGCACTGGCCACACCACGAGGGCTGACGCCGAAATGGCGATAGAACCGCTTGTCCTCGGTCGCCACCACCGCATTCTTGAGGTGCGGCGAAACGGTTCCTGCGGTAATGACCCCGCCGAACTGATCCCCGCGCCAGGCAAAGACCTTGCCTTCGCGGTCCAGCAACGTGACCGACCCCCGCGCACGGCCATCAAGCAGGGCGTCAACGTCGGGCAGCGTGGTGTAAACCATCCCCACCGCCAGCGCCAGCAACAGCGCAACAACTGCGCCCACCCGCCAGGTCAGACCCCAGACCATCCGCCAGATCCAGCGGAACAACCGCCGGAAGAACCCGCCGCCGCCGCCCGATGTCTTGCGCGTTTTCCTGCGGGCTGTCTTACGGGTCGCCGTCTTGCGCGCGGTCGCCTTTTTACCAGCGGTCCCCGTCTTGGCCGCCGGTTTCGCAGCACGCTTGGTCGCAGTGGGCTTGCGCCCCTTCGATGGATATCTTCTGTCCGCAACAAGCGGTGATTTGCGGCGCCTGGACTCAGTCATGCTCAAACTCTGCCCGGTTGTTATTTTGGAACACCATACCCTGCCGTTCGCATGAAGTAGAGGTGTGAAATTCGCCTGTGCGCCCTCCGCACAGCGCCCATCTTTTAATCAATCATTCGATTTTGTGCAAAAATTGTGCACCCAAGCGTCGTTTCCCCAACGACGCCCCCACCTGATCGTTCCTTATCACGCTCTAGCGCGTTCTTTTTTCTGCAGGTGCAAACAACCGGGCTCGCCGGACATCAGAGGGGACAGACGTGAAGCTGATCATTGCGACAATCAAACCGTTCAAGCTGGAGGACGTGCGCGAGGCGCTGACCAGCGTGGGCATAAGCGGCATGATGGTGACCGAAATAAAGGGCTTTGGCTCGCAATCGGGTCACACGGAAATCTATCGCGGGGCGGAATACGCCGTGAATTTCGTCCCCAAGATCAAGCTGGAAATCGTGGTGCCCGCCACCATGGCCGATCAGATCGTCGAGACCATCACCAAAACCGCCAAGACCGGCAAGATCGGTGATGGCAAGATTTTTGTCCTCGATGTCGAGCAGGCCCTGCGCGTGCGGACCGGGGAAACCAACGAAGAGGCGCTGTAAGCGCCGCCACCCACATTCATTCGAGGACTAACTATGAACCTGATGAAATCCCTCATCCCTGCCGCCGCGATTGCCGCGTTGCCGCAGATGAGCCTTGCGCAAGAAGCCGCCACTGGCGAGACCGCGCAACACACGCAATTTATCCTGACCTCGCTGCTGTTTCTGGTCGGTGGCTTTCTGGTGTTCTGGATGGCGGCAGGCTTTGCCATGCTTGAGGCCGGACTGGTACGGTCCAAGAACGTCGCCATGCAGTTGGTCAAGAACATGGGCCTGTTTTCCTTTGCCGCCATCCTGTACTGGCTGGTTGGCTATGGGCTGATGTACCCCGGTGAAAACTGGATGATCAGCGGCGTGTTAGGGTCTATTTCACCCGCCTCGCTGGAACCGGTAGGGTTGGACGGCGTCAATGCGGATTTGTCTTACGCCACGGTCGGGTCTGACTTTTTCTTCCAGCTGATGTTCTGCGCCACCACGGCGTCCATCGTGTCGGGCACCATGGCGGAACGCGTCAAACTGTGGCCATTCCTTTTCTTCGTAATCGTGCTGACCGGCATCATCTACCCGATTGAGGCGTCCTGGCAGTGGGGCGGCGGTTGGCTGTCGCAGATGGGTTTCAGCGACTTCGCTGGCTCGACCCTGGTGCACGCCGCTGGTGGGTTCGCGGCGCTGGCCGGTGCCATCGTGCTGGGCCCACGGATTGGCAAGTACAACAAGGACGGCAAGGTTGTTCCGATCCCCGGCTCGAACCTGGCGCTGGCTACGCTTGGAACGTTCATCCTGTGGCTGGGCTGGTTCGGCTTCAACGGCGGCTCGCAGCTGGCGATGGGCACGATCGGCGATATCGCGGATATCAGCCGCATCTTTGCCAATACCAATATGGCCGCTGCTGCAGGGGCTGTCGCTGTCCTGATCCTGACGCAGGTGATGTATGGCAAGGTCGACCTGACCATGGTGCTGAACGGCGCGCTGGCCGGTCTGGTGTCGATCACCGCCGAACCGCTGGCCCCCTCGCTGTTTCAAGCGTTGATCATCGGGGGCATCGGGGGCGTAATCGTCGTCTTTACCGTGCCAATGCTGGACCGCATCAGAATCGACGATGTGGTTGGTGCCATCCCAGTTCACCTGATCGCGGGCTTCTGGGGCACCTTCATCGTGGCCTGGACCAATGGCGATGCGTCTTTCGTGACCCAGATCATCGGCTTCGCCTCTGTCGGTCTTTTTGTTTTCGTCGTCAGCTTTGTCCTCTTTTCGATCCTCAAGGCCACCGTCGGCCTGCGGGTGGGCGAAGAAGAAGAGATCAACGGTCTGGATATGGGTGAACTGGGTATGGAAGCCTACCCCGAGTTCTCAAAGGGTTGAGCCCTTGACCGAGCAAAGAAAAAAACCCGGGCGCGTGCGTCCGGGTTTTCTGCTTTTCAAATGCCTGGGAACTACACCCCGACGTCGACAATCGCCTTGGCCAGAATCGGCACGGTTGTCGCGTTCAGCCCGGCAATGTTCAGGCGGCTGTCGCCGACCATATAGATGCCGTGATCAGCGCGCAGTTGCTCGACCAGCTCAGGCGCGGCCCCAAGGCGCGAGAACATGCCGCGGTGCTGGGCGACAAATCCGAACCGATCCGAGCCGCTGTGCCGCTGCAACTCATCAGCCAGTTGCTGACGCAGGCCCAGCATCGACAGGCGGACCTCTTCCAGTTCAGCGGCCCAATCGGCACGCAGGGCGTCATCTGTCAGGATTGTGGTCACAACCCGCGCGCCGTGATCGGGCGGGAAGGAATAGTTCTGGCGGTTCAAAAAGGCCAATGTAGACTGGTTCAGCGCCGTTTGCGCCGCATCATCACTGATCGCCATCAGCAGGCCGGTCCGTTCGCGGTAAACGCCGAAGTTCTTGGAACATGACGCCGCAATCAGGCAGCGCTTGACGGATGAGGCCACCAGACGGGTCGCCTGTGCATCCTCTTCCAGACCGTCGCCAAAGCCCTGATAGGCGATGTCGATCATCGCAACCAGGCCACGGTCATTGATCAGGTTCACGACCTCTTGCCACTGCACCATGTTCATGTTGGCACCGGTCGGATTGTGGCAGCAACCGTGCAGCAGAACCACGTCGCCCGCTTTGGCGGTTTTGAGGTCCGCAATCATGCCGTCGAAATCGACGCCACGAGTTTCGCCGTCGAAATAGCGGTACTGGACCGTCTCCATCCCCAGATAGTTCAGGATCGACAGGTGGTTCGGCCAGGTCGGGTTCGACACGAACACGCGGGCCGAGGGGTTGGCCATGCGGATCATCTCGAACGCCTGACGGCAGGCACCGGTGCCGCCGGGGGTGGCCACGGCAGCAATATTGCCACGCGGCACGGATGTGCCCAGGATCAGACCGATCATCGCGTCAGCATAGGCCGGATCACCGGCCAGACCGGTATAGGCTTTGGTCTCTTGCTCCTCCAGAATGCGCTTTTCCGCGGCTTTCACCGCGCGCATCACCGGGGTCACGCCTTCGGCATTCTTGTAGACACCCACACCCAGGTCGATCTTCTGATCGCGCGGGTCTTCGCGGTAAGCCTGCATCAGCGCTAGAATCTTGTCGGCGGGCTGCGGTTTGAGGTGTTCGAACATCAGGTCTCTCCGGTTGCGACGGGCAGGGTCGGGAAGGCACCCCATTCAGCCCAGGAGCCGTCATAAAGCGAGTGGTCTTTCTTGCCCATGCGTTCCAACGCAAGGCTGAGGATCGCGGCGGTCACGCCCGACCCGCAGGACGTGATTGCGGGTTTCGACAGATCGACATCGGCAGCCTGAAACACGGCGCGGCAATCGTCGGGGGATTTCATCGTGCCATTCTTGTTCAGCAGATCGCCAAACGGCACGTTGCGCGACCCCGGAATATGGCCCGAGCGCAACCCCGTGCGGGGTTCGGCCTCGGTTCCGGCAAAACGGGCGGCGGAACGGGCGTCGATGATTTCGTGGTCGGTCAGCTTGGTTGCTGCGGACACCTGTGTGACATCGCGCACCAGATGGTTTTGAACCCGCACCGTCATGTGGCGGTCACGAATAACAGGGGGCAGATCCTCGATCTCACGCCCTTCGGACTGCCATTTGGGCAAACCACCATCCAGAACGGCAACGTTGTCCTGACCCATCAGGCGGAACAACCACCAGACCCGCGCCGCCGACATCAACCCGGCACCGTCATAGACAACCACCTGATGACCATCGCCTACGCCCATGGCCCGCAGACGCGACATGAATTTCTCGACCGGCGGTGCCATATGCGGCAGGTCCGAGCGGTGGTCGGAAATGTCGTCGACATCAAAGAACCGCGCGCCCGGGATATGGGCGGCGTCATATTCGGCCTTGGCATCGCGCTCCTGCTGCGGCAGGTACCACGACCCGTCCAGAACCCGCAGGTCCGGGTCCTTTAGATGGGCGGCAAGCCATTCGGTTGAAACAAGGGTTTTTGGATCGTCCTGCATTGAAGTCCCCCCTAAGCGAGCTTGGTTTTTCCCTATACGCGCGCGGATGCGGGTTCAAGACTGGATGGTGTCTGCGGCCGCTACTTTGCGCGCCGCAGTCGCAGAAACTGAACAATCCCCATCAGGCTGATCAGAACCCAGAAACTTTCGATCAACATGGAGGCAAGATTGAAGTTCTCCAGCAGGGAATAAACGATCAGCACCGAACCTGCGAGGTTCAGCACCGGAAACGCCAGATCGTCAGAGTTCATCATCCGCATCTGTGTGGCGAAATAGGCCGACACAACGACCAATGCGCCGAAAGAGCCGATCGCATCGGCCAGGGTAAGCGTGTCAAGAAATTCAGCCACTGTCGGTCCTCGTGTCTGTTCTGGGACATCAGCCCGCTGATGCCAACGCGGCGGGCTGAGCGTAATGATGCATGTTCAAAAAGCCAGCACCTTTTGGACCGGCGCGGTAACCATGCGGAAGATCGGCAGCAAAGCGCAACCCCTGCCCGGCCTGCAGGGGCACCCACGCGCCATCGCGCAAAATGTCCAGCGCGCCATTCAGCACAAAAACCTCTTCGGTCACGCCAGCGGCATGGGCGGCGGATTCGTGACTTTGGTTCGGGGCAAGATCGACGTGAAACGTCTCGGCCCCCAGCGCCGGGTCGAAGGGAAAGACGATCTTGACCTCGATGCTGCCGGGAAAGGTCACGGTCTGAAACACGCTGGCATCCGCTGCGTCATGCGGCGCAGACGATCCGATCAGCGCACTTAACGGCAGTTGAAACCCTTTGGCGATTTTCCACAGGGTCGCGATGGTCGGGCTTGATTCGCCGCGTTCAATCTGACCCAGCATGGCTTTGCTGACGCCGGTCATCTCGGATGTTTTGGACAGGCTCAGCCCCAAGGCCGCCCGCACATCCCTAAGTTTCAGCGTTATGTCGTCCGTCGCCATTTCATCGCCCCGCGAATCCTCTTGTGCGTTATAGCGCACATGTGGTACGTGCGCTATAACGTACGCATCCCGAATATCGCAACCGGGGCAAAAGGGAAACAGCATCATGCCAATGTACCGATCCAGAACCTCCACTCATGGCCGCAACATGGCCGGTGCCCGCGGCCTGTGGCGCGCCACCGGCATGGGGGACGACGATTTCGGCAAGCCGATCATCGCCATCGTCAACTCGTTTACCCAGTTTGTACCGGGCCATGTGCATCTGAAGGATCTGGGCCAGATGGTCGCGCGCGAGGTTGAGGCCGCAGGCGGTGTCGCCAAAGAATTCAACACCATCGCCGTGGATGACGGCATCGCCATGGGCCATGATGGGATGCTGTATTCCCTGCCTTCGCGCGAGGTGATCGCCGACAGCGTGGAATATATGGTCAACGCGCATTGTGCTGATGCGATGGTCTGTATTTCGAACTGTGACAAGATCACCCCCGGTATGCTGATGGCTGCCATGCGCCTGAATATTCCGGCCATCTTTGTCTCTGGCGGCCCGATGGAGGCCGGTAAGATCGACATCGCCGATCTGGACGCCAAGAAAATCGACCTTGTGGACGCGATGGTTGCCGCCGCCGACGACAGGTTTACCGACGAACAGGTCCAGCATATCGAGGAAAACGCCTGTCCGACCTGCGGGTCGTGTTCGGGCATGTTCACCGCAAACTCGATGAACTGTCTGGCCGAGGCGCTGGGTCTGGCACTGCCGGGCAACGGCTCGACCCTGGCCACCCATTCGGATCGCAAAGAGCTGTTTCTTGAGGCCGGTCGCCGTATCGTCGAAATCACAAAACGCCACTATGACCTGAACGAAAAGGGTTTCCTGCCTCGCGAGATCGCCACATTTGAGGCGTTTGAAAACGCCATGAGCCTGGATATCGCCATGGGCGGGTCGACCAATACCGTCCTGCACCTGCTGGCCATCGCGCATGAGGGCGACGTTCACTTTACCATGAGTGACATGGACCACCTGAGCCGCAAGGTGCCCTGTCTGTGCAAGGTCGCGCCCAACACCGAAAACGTGCATATGGAGGACGTCCACCGCGCCGGTGGCATCTTCTCGATCTTGGGCGAGTTGAGCCGCGCCGGATTGCTGCATGAAGATTGCAGCACCGTGCATTCGGGTACGATGGGTGAGGCGATTGCCAACTGGGACATCAAGATCGCCAACAACCCCAAGGCGCAGGATCTGTTCAAAGCCGCCCCCGGTGGCGTGCGCACCACGCAGGCCTTCAGCCAGTCGAACCGGTATAAGGAACTGGATACCGACCGCGAAGGCGGCATTATCCGGTCCAAAGAGCACGCGTTCAGTCAGGATGGTGGTCTGGCGGTTCTGTTCGGCAACATCGCCCGGGACGGCTGTATCGTGAAAACCGCAGGCGTTGATCCCAGCAGCCTGACCTTCACCGGATCGGCCTATGTCTGCGAAAGTCAGGACCAAGCCGTGAATGACATTCTGACCGGCAAGGTCAAAGAGGGCGACGTGGTGGTGATCCGCTATGAAGGCCCGCGCGGTGGGCCGGGGATGCAGGAAATGCTGTACCCGACGTCGTACCTGAAATCCAAAGGTCTGGGCAAAGCCTGCGCCCTGCTGACCGATGGTCGGTTCTCGGGCGGCACGTCGGGTCTGTCGATCGGACACGTCTCGCCCGAAGCGGCCGAAGGCGGTGAAATCGGGTTGGTGAAACAGGGCGACAAGATCGAGATCGACATCCCCAACCGCACCATCCATCTGGCCGTCTCGGACGACGAACTGGCAGCACGACGCGAAGAACAAGACGAAAAGGGCTGGCTGCCCGCCGAACCGCGCAAGCGCAAGGTGTCCACGGCGTTGAAAGCCTATGCCAAGCTGACCACCAGCGCGGCAAAAGGGGCCGTGCGCCAAGTGTAACGGACCCCCGGGGGCCATCCCCCGGGACACATTGTTTTCCGCGTAGTTTCCCAAGTCCGTTTTGTGGAAACTGCGTGGGTTTCGTCTGGCTAGAACAAGCCATCCCGCGCCCAAAGCAGGCATTTGCGGCTTAAACGCGGGATGCCGAAATTATCTGATTTACGGTTTCCGCCGTTTTGGCAGGGCATTCCCACCCTTGCCAGACTTCGCAATCGCAGCGCGGGCGCGGTTTTTCTTGCTGCTGGATTTACCTTTGGGCGGTGGCGGGCCTTTGGGGCCATCAGCGCGAGGTTTAGAGTCGCCATCCTTGCGCGTGCCGCTGCGATCTTTGCGACCTTTTGCCTTGGGACCGTCCGATTTGAATTTGCCTTCCGCCTCACCCTTGGGGGACGCGGTCGTAGCCGCGCGGCGGCGCGCCGGTACAGGCGCGATTTCGTCAGGCCGATCCGCCTTGGGGCGCTGATCCGGCGATTTTCGGGGCTTGCGATCCTCGGGCTTGGGTTTGCGTTGACGCGGAACCGGCGCGTCGTTCCAGTCGATGGGCGCGGCGTCGCTCTTGTGCGCGCGCGGCTTGCCTTTGGGGCCGCGGTTGGATTTGGGCCGCTCGAATGCGGGCAGGTCCGGTGCCTTGTCCAAACGGACAAGATCCTTGGAGCCTTCGATTTTCATGTCTGCCCCGACAGCTTTCAGAAAACCCGCAACGCTGGCCTCGCGAATTTCGACATAAGAGACGTCGTCAGCGATCCGGATTGCGCCGATATCGTCCTTGGTCAGATTGCCCGCCTTGCACACCATCGGCAGCAAGTGCCGCGGAGACGCATTCTGGTTGCGCCCCTCAGACAGCGAAAACCAGACGCTGGGCCCAAATGCGGCGCGCGGTTTTGCGCTATCCGGTTTGACGGCTGCCAGTTCCTCGGGTGCGGAATGGCGCATCTTGTATTGGCGCAAATAGGCCGCTGCGATTTGTTCGGGGGTGAAATCAACGACCAGCTGCGCAACGGCTGCGCGTTCGCTTTCGGTGATCTCGGCCTGCCAGTCATCCGATGCGAACATCCGTTCCTGGTCGCGTGCGTTCACATCTTCTGCTGACGGGGCCAAACCCCAGTCTGCGGTCAGCCGGGCGAATTTCAAAATGCGTTCCGCCTTTTTCCGCGATGCGGGCGCGACAACCAATGCGCTGACCCCTTTGCGCCCGGCGCGGCCGGTACGGCCCGAGCGGTGCAACAGGGTTTCATGGCTGTTGGGCAGCTCGGCATGCACCACCAGATCAAGGTTCGGCAGGTCGATCCCACGGGCGGCCACATCCGTGGCCACACAAACCCGGGCCCGCCCGTCGCGCATGGCCTGCAGCGCATTGGATCGTTCGCTTTGGGTCAGTTCGCCGGACAAGGCCACAACCGAAAACCCCCGGTTCGACAGGCGCGCGGTCAGGCGTGACACCATCATACGTGTATTGCAGAACACGATGGCATTGGGTGCCTCGTAATAGCGCAGCACATTGATGATCGCATTTTCCCCGTCGCGCGGGGCCACCGTCATGGCGCGGTAATCAATATCGGCGTGCTGTGTCTGTTCACTGACCGTACTGACACGTTCCGCATCGCGCTGATACCGCGTCGCAAGGCTGGCGATGGCGCGCGGAACCGTGGCTGAAAACAGCAATGTCTGACGATCCGTCGGCGTTTGATCCAGAATGAACTCCAGATCCTCGCGGAACCCAAGGTCCAGCATTTCGTCGGCTTCGTCCAGAACCACCGCCCGGATCGCCGTCAGGTCGATCGAGCCCCGCATGACATGGTCGCGCAACCGCCCGGGGGTCGCGACAACAATATGCGCACCACGGGCCAATGCACGGCGTTCGTCGCGCATATCCATACCACCAACGCAGGATGCCAGATACGCGCCCGCATCGGAATATAGCCAACTCAGCTCGCGTTTCACCTGCAGTGCCAATTCCCGTGTCGGCGCGACAACCAAAGCCAAAGGTGCCCCGGCCTTATCAAACGAATCCGCATCACCCAGCAACGTGGGCGCAATCGCCAAACCAAACGCGATGGTTTTTCCCGATCCGGTCTGCGCCGATACCAGCATGTCGCGCCCGTCCAATTCGGGCTGGGTCACCGCCGATTGGACTGGTGTCAAAGTATCATAGCCCTTGCGGGCAAGCGCATTTGCGATGGTTTGTTTCACGGTGGTGGTTCTTTGTATCGGTCCGGTGATGTGAGCCATGCGGTATTGCAATCAGCGCATCATCCAAGATTAAAGGCAGCTCCTTATCGGGTGTCGCCTGCATTGTATAGCCAAGGCGTCCGTATCGTCACGAAAATTGCCCATTGCCGCAACCATCAGGGTAGATCGCAGCACCATTTCAGCTTTTGCGTTCAAAACGGGCATACATGCTGGGCCAGCATTCAGATCAGTGACTCGTTCGAACTTGGGCCCGGCGCCGCGCAACGCGCGGCGCCGGGCCCAAACAAAGGAAATGTCTCGTCAGAGACAATGACGATGTGCGGGAGCATCTGCTTTTTGGATCAATCGCCAAGTTTGGCGTGGACCTCATCCAGATCAATTTCGCCAATGGGCATCTTATTGGCCGGGTCTTCGAAATCATATTTGAACAGATCAAAGTCCTGTTTGTAGATTTCATAAACCAGATGCATCGACAGATCGTCAAAATAGTCCTCAACCGGGTGCAACCGCTTGGGTCCGTGACCCTCAGATTCGTTAAAGCGGGGGATTTCCGACAGACTCACCGCGTGCTGCGTGTCCAGATTGTCCAGAACACCCTGCATTCCGTCGTTGAACTTTTCCGTCCAGAATATACGGTCATACTGCCCGCCATTCACAATGAATGTGGACACATGGCCAGACATGGCCGACCAGTGAATATCCGGGTCCATCGGCCTGCGCCACCGGATGGTATCGCGCGCAAACAGCAAGAAACGGCGAAAGCTGGCGATCTGGTCGAATTCACCCTTGCCGTCGTCGCCTCCGACCTCGATCCCGTAGTTATAGGCAAGCGTCGGAACCAGATTGCCCCGGTATCGTTTGCCATTGCGCTGAATTCCGCAAATCTTATCAAAGAACGAGCTGAGGATACGGGTGTACGGGTTGCGCACACAGGTAAAGGAATAAGACGCGTGATTGCGGACGTTGCCAGAGATCATGCTCTGGCTGCTGTCAAAGGCCCATTTGTGCATCCCGTCTTTCGCATCATGGATATCGCCGTCAAAGAACCGTCCATGATCCGAATAATACATGATCTGCCCGATCGTCGAGCAGGCACATTTTGGTACAACACGGTAAACCATGCTTTCGCTCTCGGTCATCCATGTACCGGGAAATCCCATCTGCTGTGCCTCCTTTGCTGGTCCGGTCTCAAAATGACGCGCCAGCATTTGACACCAAAAAACCAAAAATATTCTGTTTATTCAATCGCTCATCCTCAGTATCACGGTTGGAAACGGGCAGAAATGGAAATCGTAGACCCAAAATGGCAAAGATCGCCTATATTTTACTGTGCCACAAAGACCCTGATGCAATCATTGCGCAGGCGGAACAGCTGACCGCTGTAGGGGATTGCATTGCGATCCACTTTGACGCGCGGGCCAGCGCCGTGGCCTATGCGCGTATTCGCGAGGCGCTGAAAGACAATCCGAATGTTGCTTTTGCGGCCCAGCGCGTCAAATGCGGCTGGGGTGCCTGGTCATTGGTTCAGGCGACTTTGAATGCCCTGACAGCCGCCGTCGAAACCTTTCCGCGCGTGACACATTTCTACATGCTGTCCGGTGATTGCATGGCAATCAAGACGGCCGAATACACCCATCATTTCCTTGATGAAAACGACAAGGATTTCATTGAAAGCCACGATTTTTTCGAAAGCAACTGGATCAAGACCGGTATGAAAGAGGACCGGCTGATCTATCGGCATCATTTCAATGAACGCACGCAAAGTCGACGGTTTTACACCTCGTATGAATTGCAGAAGCGGTTTGGGCTGACGCGGCAAATTCCGGCAGACATTCAGGTCATGATCGGCAGCCAGTGGTGGTGTCTGCGCCGCCGCACGGTCGAGATGATTCTGGACTTTCTGCAACAGCGCCCGGACGTGGTCCGGTTTTTTTCGACCACCTGGATTCCGGACGAGACTTTTTTTCAGACCCTGGTGCGCCATCTGATCCCCAAGCAAGAGATCGAGAACCGCACGCCCACCTTCCTGATGTTCTCGGATTACGGGATGCCGGTGACGTTCTACAACGACCATTATGACATGTTGCTGGGGCAGGACTATCTGTTCGCCCGCAAGATCAGCCCCGAGGCCCATGAGCTGAAGGACCGGCTGGGCAAGCTCTATGCGGCTGAAGGGGTCGAGTTCCAGATTTCGGGCGAGGGCCGCAACCTTTACGGATTTCTGACCGGACGCGGCCGCGTTGGCCGACGCCATTCGCAACGGTTCTGGGAGGCGGGCAATACGCTTGGCCCGGACCGCGAAATCTATCTTGTGGTGTGCAAAAAATGGCACGTGGCCAAGCGTCTGGTGGATCAGATCGTGTCGGAAACGGACATTCCCTGCGTCGAATACCTGTTCAACGAAGAAGAAACCGCCCTGCCCGATCTTGGCGGCATTGAAACGACTTTGATCAAGCGATCGCGACACAGGCGCGCCGTTGTGCGGATGCTGTTCGACAGCTTCGATACGGACAAGCTGGTGATCTGTGTCGACCCGTCCAGTCTGGATATCATCCAGGATTTCTGCGCTGATCAGGCCAAGGCCCACGTGCTTGAGATCGAATGCGAGTATACCGACGATTACCTGATCGGGCACGCCCGGCGCGTCGGCCTGGCCGGAGAGCACAGCCCGAAAGAAAGCGTGGCGCATCTGATTCCTGCCCTGAAAAACTCTCTGACCCATGAATCCGAACAAATTCGGGAGGCCGGATTTGACGGGTACTTGCGTATCCGGGAAACCAGCCCACGGTCCGAGAATGAGGCCGCAGTGGCCGAATTTCTGGACGTCTCGCAAGACAAGGCGCAGGCCGTGATGCGACTGGACTATCTGTTTGCGGATTGATCCGGCGGTCTCTTTGGGCACCGCCGGATCACAAGATCAGATATCGAACTTTACGCCCTGTGCCAGTGGCAGTTCAGCGGAATAGTTCACCGTGTTGGTCTGCCGCCGCATATAGGCCTTCCACGCGTCAGAGCCGCTTTCGCGCCCACCACCGGTTTCTTTTTCGCCGCCAAAAGCACCGCCAATCTCGGCCCCCGAAGGCCCGATGTTGACGTTGGCAATCCCACAGTCGGAACCGGCTGCGGTCAGGAACTGCTCGGCCTCGCGCATGTTCAGTGTGAACACGCAGGAGGACAGCCCCTGCGGCACGTCATTCTGAAGCTCCAGCGCCTCGTCGAAATCGTCATAGCCCATGACATAGAGGATCGGTGCGAAGGTTTCAGTTTTGACCGTCGCGGTCTGGCCCGGCATCTCGACAATGGCGGGTTCCATATAGACGCCTGCGGGCACGCCTTGGGTCACACGGCTGCCGCCGAACACGGTGCCACCTTCGGCCGTTGCGGCCTCCAGCGCGGCCGTCATCGCCGCGCCCGCGGCTTCATCCACCAATGGGCCAACCAACGTGCCTTCGACCAGCGGGTCGCCGATGGGCAGACCAGCATAAGCTTTCTTCAGGCGGCTGACCAATTCTGCGCGGATCGAATTATGCACGATCAGGCGACGCAGAGTGGTGCAGCGTTGACCAGCGGTCCCAACTGCGGAAAACACGATGGCGCGCACGGCCATTTCCAGTTCGGCCGAGGGGCCGACGATCATCGCGTTGTTGCCGCCCAGCTCCAGAATGCATTTGCCAAAGCGTTGCGCCACCACCGGGGCCACGGCGCGGCCCATCCGGGTCGAACCTGTGGCCGAGATCACCGGAACATCCTCGCTGGCCACCAGCGCCTCGCCCAGCGCGGCACCGCCGATCAGGGTTTGCAACAGATTGTCCGGCGCATCGCCGAACCGGGCCAGCGCGCGTTCGAAAATCTTCTGGCAGGCCATCGCGGTCAGGGGTGATTTCTCGGATGGTTTCCAGATCACCGGATTGCCGCAGACCAGCGCGATCGCCGCATTCCACGACCAGACAGCGACGGGAAAATTGAAGGCCGAGATCACACCAACCGGGCCTGTGGGATGCCAAGTCTCCATCATCCGGTGACCGGGGCGTTCGGACGCGATGGTCAGACCGTAAAGCTGGCGTGACAGACCCACGGCGAAATCGCAGATGTCGATCATCTCTTGCACTTCGCCCAGACCTTCGGATGTGATCTTACCGGCCTCCCAACTGACCAGCGCGCCCAGATCGTCCTTGGCGGCGCGCAGTTCCTCGCCCAGCAGGCGGATCAATTCACCCCGGCGGGGGGCGGGCACGGTGCGCCACGCTTTGAACGCCGCTTTGGCGCGGGCAAAGATGGCATCCATATCCGCAACCGGTGTCTGGTGCACCTCGGCCAGCAAGCCGCCGTCAATGGGAGAGGTCACCTTGAGGGTGCCGCCTGTCAGTTCGGCCTCGGTCAGGTCCAGATTTGCAAAGGTGGTTTGCGCAGTCATCACGATGTCTTTCATATCTCAGGCCGCCTTGTTCTGTTTGGTTGCGTCACCGGCGCGATACAGCCGGCCAAATTCGGTGTTCAGGAAATCGGACAGGGTCACCTGTTCTTGCCGGACAAACCCTTTTGCGGGCAAAGCCCCCGTGCGCATCAGATCGACCACGCCCAGAACGCCTGCGGCGGTGGTGACCTGAATGGCGCTCCAGACCTGACCGTTGAGAGTGCGGGCAAAGCTTTTGTTGATCAGGGATTTCTCGCGCAGGGCACCGTCGATCATGCCCTTGGCGGTGCAATAGACCAACACAACATCCTGATCAGTGCGCGGCAGGGCGGTTTCGAAGATGTCCTTCAACAGATCACGGCGACGTTCCAGCCCAAGGTCCCTGAGCAGCAGTTTCAGGATATCGCAGTGACCCGGATAGCGGATCGAGCGGTAAGAGACTGCCTGCGCCTTGCCATCCAGCGTTTCGGGCAAGGTGCCCAGCCCGCCCGAGGTGTTGAAACACTCGTACTCTACCCCGTCATGGCCCAGCACTTCGTAATCTTCCAGCGGGGCGGTCTTAACACGCGCGCCGTTCACGATGGCATCGCAGGGGTTGCAGTATTCGTTGATCAGCCCGTCCGTGGACCATGTCAGATTGTATTTCAACGCGTTGGTCGGATAAAGCGGCAGCGCCCCCACCCGCATGTGCAGGCTGTCCAGCGTGTCGAATTCCGCCGCCAGCGACGCCCCGGCGATACCGACAAACCCCGGCGCCAACCCGCATTGCGGCATGAACGCTGTCTGGCTGCCCTGTGCCAGATCACGCACCGCATTGGTGGCCGCGACATCCTCGGTCAGATCAAAGTAATGCGCCCCGGCGCATTGCGCGGCTTTGGCGATCTTTGGTGTCAAAAAGAACGGGGCCGCCGATATGACCGCGTCAAATCCGACCAGCCCCTGGGCCAGTTGCGTATCGTCGCCAACATCAATCTGCCGGGTCGCAATGCCCTGCCGGTTCAGCACTGCCAAAGCCGCCAGATCGCGGTCGGCCACGGTGACCGAATAATTGGTTGATGCTTGCAGCAGGCTTGCGATCATCTGACCGATCTTGCCTGCGCCTATGACACAAATGTTCCAGCTCAAAACGCGCCTCCTCTTTCGTTTTAAGAAAGTATGAGGCGCGCGCTGTTCGATCCGCAGGGGTATTCTTGACGAAAACGCGGAAAGTTACGTCAAATTGACGGCGGTTTCGGCAAATTGATTGCAGTCACGCAGTTTGTGCCATGCGCGCAGCCACAGCCTTGGCCGGTGGGGCGGCGCTGCTGACACCCAGCTTGTCCAATGCCATTTGCGCGGCTGCCACCACGGCCTGCATGACGCTGGCATCCATCCGCCCGATGCATCCGATCCGAAAGCTTTCGGCCTCGGTCAGTTTGCCGGGGTAGATGATAAAACCCTGATCCTTCATCAGGTTGTAAAACCGGCCAAAATCAAACTTCGGATCGGCCGGGCAAAAGAAGGTGACGATGATCGGCGACAGCCATTCATCCGACAAAAGGGTTTCAAACCCCAGCGCCCGCATCCCCGAAACCATGACGTCGCGGTTGCGCGCATAGCGGGCACCGCGTCCGGCCACGCCGCCTTCGGCCTCGTGTTCCTGTAACGCCTGCAGAAACGCGGCGACCACATGGGTCGGCGGGGTAAAGCGCCACTGGCCTGTCTTTTCCATCGCGTCCCATTGCGCGTGCAGATCAAGGCTGAGCGAGGGACAATTGCCCTTAGATTCGATCAGCGCCGTCTTGCGGGCCAGAACAAAGCCAAATCCGGGCACCCCTTCGATACATTTGTTGGCCGAAGATACCAATGCCTCGAACGTGTAATCGCCGGGCTGCAGGGGGATCGCGCCAAAGGCCGACATGCTGTCGATCAGCAGTTTCCGCCCGGCTGCCGCCGTGGCCTTTGAAATCTCGGCCAGCGGGTTCAGGATGCCCGAGCTGGTTTCGCAATGGATCGCAACCACATGGGTGATCGCGGGATCATCGGCCAGAATCTGCGCCACCTCGGCCCCGCGTGGCGGCAGATAGTCGCCCTTGTCCAGCACGACATGCGCGCGCCCGGCATAAGCCAGCGTCTGCACGGCGCGCTTTCCATAAGCGCCATTGGCCAGAACCAGCGCCTTGCCCGACGGCGGGATCATCGAGGTCAGCATCGCCTCGACCGCGAAGGTGCCCGATCCTTGCATGGGCACACAATCATAGGCCGCTTTCCCGTCGCCCAGCAGATCCAACAAGCGCGCGCGCAATTCGGCGGTCATGGCGCGGAAATCACCATCCCAACTGCCCCAATCGCGCAGCATCGCCTGTTTGACAGTATACGAGGTCGTCAGCGGCCCCGGGGTCAGCAGATAGGGCTCTCCAAGTTCGGGGCGGGGAAAGGATGACATTATGCGTGACCTTTTTCACATTGTGGCTGTCGCGGAGGCTATTTGCCTTTTTCCGTTTGCGCCATAGGCCACGGCCTTTTTCCATGAAATGTCTGCCGTCGGGAACCTGACCCAAAACGCCGCCCGGGCCAATGCGCGGCAACTCGTACAATCAAATCAACAGCATCGGTGATTTTTGTGTCCAAATAGGATACGGTGCGACCAAATGGGCCAATTTGTTCGCACTTATTTCCGCGACTATTTGGCCCGGCCAGCACATTGCGACCCGTCGGGCCGGTCCTGAATTTCTATCCGACCGCGAACCCGATGCATGTGCAAAATATGGCGCTGGTTCTTTGACGTTTTTTATATGGCCAAGTTCAGGGGGGAACAGACGTGCCTAAGGATCCGATTGAGAACTGCATTTCCTATACTCCAACCGACAGTGAATGGGCGCTGATACTCGAGATACTGCCCTCGGACGATCCGGAGGCCATCAGAACGCATTTCGAATGTTTCGAGGTGACCGAGAACACGGCCCTGCCCTCGGGTGGCATGTATGTGGTGCTGGACGGCATTGCGCAACTGCGTCAGGACGGGACGGTCCTGGCCACAGCCGACAGGGGCGATTACTTCTACGAAGAACATCTTGAGATTTTCGACATTCCCGTCAGCCTTGAGGCACTGGCCACGCCCGGCACCAAACTGGCCTATCTGTCCAGCAACCAGTGGTTCGATATCCCGACCAATATCCGCGAGGCTTGTTATGCCACCCTGTTTGGCGATCTGGTCAGCGTGCATTTGCAGAACTTTCAGCAGCCGATCAATTGTTGCAGCGTGACAGCGGCCGCGCTGAGCATGTCGGCGCTTGGGTTCAGCTGCGAGGTCAACGACATCTTCCGCGAATGCGCCCTGCCGACCTCATTCGTGGTGAATGACGGCATTTCACTGGGCGAGCTCTACGACGTCGCCTGCACCTTCATCCACACGCAGGGTTTGCGCGACCGGGTACAGGTTCAGGCGTATTTCATGGATGCGGCCACGACCTCTGTTCCGCTGCTGCTTGAGGCGATCGACGAATCCAACCGGCTGGGCGGGGATAACGACATTCTGGTGGCGAATTTTCAGGTCGGCGTGGCCCATGGCAAACCCACCATGCCCGGCGGCCATTTCGCCATCATCGCCAAATGCAACCCCAGCACCGGGTTGGTGCATATGATGGATGTACACCCGGAAAAATACGGCAAGCTGTGGGTCACCACCATCGACAGGCTGTGGGCCGGGATGTCGGATCGCGACGGAACCTCGATGCGGTCGCGGGGTATCCTGCGGTTTTCGGCGCGCGAGGCGGTGAAGACCAATCTGCAGACGTTGCAGCAGGACTGCAATTATGTCGACAGCACGCGCTATCTGGCCAAGGACCCCAAAAAGCGCCGCAACCTGTTCCGGCGGGCCAGCCCGAACATGAACTCGCTGGGGGTGCTGGCCGAAAGCCTTGCGATTCTTGGCGATGAACAAGTCGACGAAGACAAGCTGCTGATTGCGACGCAGACCAATTTCACCGATGCGCTCAGCCGGGTATCCACCGCGCGGGAAATGCACGCGATGGCGCAGCGGTACCTCAGCCAGACGCCGACTGTCCATCTGGGCAGCGCCTTCCGCAGCTATGGCAAACGCCCAGACACGGATGGTAAAACGCCTCAGGCGTGGTTCCACGATCAATTGCGCGGGCTGAACACGCATAAAGACCGGCACCTGATGATCAACATCGACTTTAACCGCGTGCTGGGGTTCGAGGTCATCCGATCTCCGGAAAACGTGTTTCGCGAAACCGCCTTGCTGGAAGAGTTCTGGTGCCTGTGTATCGCCTATGACGCGGAAACCGATCTGGTGACCGTGGTGGATATGAGCCCTGCAACCTCGCAGGTCTGGCAGGCCCCGCGCGGGCATATTTTCCGGGGTCTGCGCGACCTGAAGGCCCCGGCCATGCTGGTGATCGAAGAACGCGAACCACCCGAAGATCCAACCGATGTCGCCCGCATTATCGAGACCAACCCATTGGTTCTGTTTTATGCGGATGAGGACCCGTGGTCTTACATGCTGCGCAGTATTCTGGCCAATATCGGCATCACTCGCATCAAACTGGTCGATGTCGAAGGCCCCGGGGCCAACGTGATGAAGATGCGCCGGCAACTGAACGTGCTGACCGGAAAGGAAACCGCGCCCTACCTGTTCTTTCAGGGCGAATGCCTGGGCCGACGCAGCGATATCGTCGACATGATTCTGGAAGGCAGCCTGCAAGAACGTGTCCGCGAGGCTGGTTTGCCGGTTCTGCTGCGCCATCAGTCGCCCAGTCTGGACAAGAACATCTTTGGCTATCCAAAGGGCGGGTTGACCGACGCCCCCACCGAAAAGCGCAATGTGCTGCTGTGTGCCTGCGGGTCATCGGCGGCGGACAAGGTGCCCGAACTGGTCGAGCGGATCACCGAGGCCGGGCACAACGTCAAACTGATCCCATCCGTTTCGGCCGAGCGGTTCTTTCGCGATTTCGGGGCCGAGCGGATCGAAAAATGTATCTCGCACCATGATTATTACCGCGACGATGACGAATGGAATTTCCGGTATATCGAATTCGGAATGCCCCTGCGCGCCTCGCATCTTGCGCTGTGCGATTGGGCCGATTGCGTGATTGTGGCACCGGTGACCTGCAACACGATGGGCAAGATCGCCAACGGGATTGCCGACAACCTGCTGACCTCGGTTTTTGTCGCCTGGCAGTACCGGAACAAGCCGGTGATCCTTTGCCCGGCCTGCAACACCAACATGTGGAACAACGTCACCACCCAGAACAATGTCGAAAAACTGCGCGATCTGGGTATTGATCTGGTAGGCCCGCGCAAGGGGCGGCTGTCCAACGGCATGATGGGGATCGGCATGATGGCCACCCCGGATCAGATCATGGAAGTTCTGGACGAAGCCTTCGAAGAACTGGCCGATCAGGAGCACAACATCTGCAAATGGGCGCAAGAGGCCGCCGCCGCAGACAGTTTCGCGCAGTGGAGCCGGGTGCTTCAGGCCATCGACACCGGCATGGCCGGGATCGACATCGTGGACGACAGCAATGGCGACACGCTGCTGCATTATGCAGCAGGCGGCGAGGGCGAGCTGCACGAGAACGGGCAGGATTTTGGAAAGCCCGATCTTGAGGCCGCGCAGGCGCTGATCGACCGTGGCATCAACGTCAACGCCACCAATGACCATGGCTTTACCAGCCTGCATGTGGCGGTGATGAACAACTCGGTCGAGATGGTGAAAACCCTGCTGGCCGCCGACGGGATTGACGCCAGCGCCTGCATTCACTTCCTGCAAAACGCCAAAGACGTCACAGTCTCGGCTGAGATACAGGCGATGCTTGAGGGCTGGGCCAACACCCACACCCTGACCGAGGCAGACGACAACGAAGACTGCCTGATCGAGGATCGGGAACGGACCTATCTCTACTTCACATACGGATCGCTGAAAAGGGGGTTTCCCAATCACGACGCCCTTGCCGAAGTGCTGGATGATTTCGTAGGCGAGGCCGTGACCCGGCAGCCCATGCCTTTGATCGTCCCGCACGAGCCGTATTGCGACAATCCCAATTGCGGCTTCCTGCACCGGATGGCCACGCTGGTCGACCAGAAAGGGCGCGGCAAACCGGTGTGGGGCGAGGTCTATCGCGTCTCGTCCAGCGGGTTGAAGGAACTGGATAGATTAGAGGGCTATCACGGCCCCGGATCGCCCGAGAATGTCTATGTGCGCAAGCGGATCAATGTGGTCATGGACGGTATCAAAAAGCCCGCCTATGTCTATGTGATCGCGCAGCCGACCAAATATCTGGATCAGTGGGAACAGGGTGTTTCGGGGATAGTCGCGAATTACACGCAGGACATGTCCATAGGCACACCAAAACCGGGCTACCAGCCGCCCACTTAATTCTGTCTTTCGATCACGGTCTCATCCTCTGGCCCGGCCTTGAGGCTGAGGTTATAGGCCGTGATCCCCACCATGCACAGCAGGACAAAAGGCCAGAACGCGGCCTTTGGGATCAGGTTGTCCCGGTAATGGATGACCCACAGCGACGACGACGCCTCGGACGCAAACAGATAGGTGTTCACCGATACGGCCAGCAGCAGGAAGTACATCAGGAAAAAGAACGATTCCATATAGATCACCGGCGACCCGGCAAAGCCTTCGCGCAGTTGTACGTGCGCCAGCAGGATCACGAAGAACAGGACGGAACAGGTGCCGATCACACTGGAGGTGTTGAAATCGTGCCGTTCGACCAGATTGGGTTTGCGGGTGACGGTCATCACCGCCCCAAACAACAGCATCGTCACAACGATCAGGGGGATCATGTGGACGATGAAAGCGTTCCCGAAGTTGCGCTTGATGACAAAGTTGTAATGCAGCTCGGGCAGGTTAGTCTGAAACTCGTTCTCGCTGATGCCCAGCGTGGTATCCAGATCGGACAGGCGATAATCGAAATAGGTATTCTCACGCTCCCAGGTGCCCATGACGATGCGGTTGTCGATACCAAAAATATCGGCGGGACCGGTGGCGGGATAAGACGCGAAATCGGGGATCAGCGCCACATCAACGTCGAACTCACCGGGCCAGAACCGGACCCAGACGGTTTTATGGTCGAAGGGATAGCTGGTGTAGTCAAAGCTTTGCCGCAGGGTCTGTTCGAAATACCAGCCGATCAGCTCGGATCCATCCTGATCCATCCGATACGCCTCGTGTATCAGGCCGCTCGCGGCGTCGACAGCTTCGGGCAGGATGAACCCCACCTCACCGCTGGCGGGTTTGATGGCGTCATGCACGCCGTCCTCATAGTGCTGCCAGACATACCCCGTGATCCGCACGTCACTGGCACCTGTAAAGCTGAAGGATTTGATGAAGATGCCGGTTTTCACCCGATGCTCCGGCACATTGCCCAGCTTTTGCAAATAGTCGTCGACCGAAGCCTGATCAGGCAGCTGCGTCGGGTCTTCTTCGAAATGGTTCAGCGCCACCCAGAGATTGAACAGCAGAACCGCCAGGATCAGCGTAACCGCGCCAGAGATCAGCCAAACTTGCTTTTCGATGGTCATGCAGCGCCTCTTTTGCCTAGCCCAGCCGCCCGACCAACGACTGTGTGATGCCCATCTGGTCAAAGCGGGCACCCAGCGGCCCGAACCCTTCGTGCGCGGCCATAGGAATACCCCAGGCACCGCATTCGGCCAGAACCCGGGTGTGCTGAATGGACAGATCGACCATCGGCAGCGGCTCCTCCGCGGTGAATGCCGCCAGCGCATCCGCATAAGCGGTGGCCCTGTCCCATTCCTGTCGCGCCAGCATGACGGCACTGGCATCGGGGTAGAAATGCAGGTGGCTGTGGCCAACGCAGCCTTCGGCGATGATCTCGGCCCCCAGTTTCAGATGGCGGTCCTGCGCGTCAGGGTCTGTTTCGGCCATCGCCAGCGCCGACAGCGCCTTGGGCCCCACGAAGTTCCGGCCATGTTCCAGCGCGATATCAACCGCGCGCTGGCCAGTTTCGCGAGCCTGCCGGGACTGCCCCGTGTAGACCTGCGTGCGGGCCAGATGTTCCAGCGCCTGCGCCTCAAGCCTTTTGGCACTGACGCGATGCGCGATTTCGGCGGACAGGGAAAATGTCTCCAGCGCCTGATCCAGCTCACCCAGAAAGGTATGCGCCACCCCCAGACAGGTTTGCGCAACACATTCGGGCACAAAGGCAAAGTATTTCTGCGACACCTCGATCGCCTCTTGCGCGTCCAGCTTGCCCTGCGCCACGTCCCCTGCATAGCTGCGCGCCACGCTGAGGTTATGCAGATTGGCGGCCAGATCGCGGACCAGCCCCTTTTCCCGCGCCCGCTCGACCGCCTGCGTGTAAAACCCGGCGGCGGTCTGCATCGTGGCGTTCATGAAATTGGCGTCCCCAAACCCGCTGAGCGCCCCAACCTCCAGCCGCGCCGATTCCAGTTTGCGCGCCAGCGTCAGGGCGCGTTCGTTGCTTTTCAGGGCATCCTCGACCCGGCCCAGCGGGAAATACACATTGCCACGCACATAGTTGATCTGCGCGATATCACGGTCCGATCCGCATCGCTCCGCTGCGGCCTCGGCCTGTTCAAGGCTTTCCAGCGCATCCCCATACAGGCTGGCCTGACGGGCGGCCTGCGCCAGCCCGATATGGGCGCGGCAGACCTGTTCATCGGCCTCGGCCAGTTCGGCGGCCTCTTTGAATTCGCGCAGGGCGTCGTCGGACAGGCCCTGCAACCGGTGCGTTTCACCCCGGGCACAGAACAGATCGAACCGCACGCCCGACGGCGACGGCAGTTCAAGCGCCCGTTCGATCAGTGGGCTGGCCTCATCAAACTGAAAGGCCTGAACCAGTTTTTCGGCAGCCTCCAGATAGGCCTGCGCGGCATTGGTGGCCCCGGCCCGGTCCAGATGCTGCGCCCGCAGGGTGGCATCGCGGTCTTCGAACCATTTCGCCGCCTGCCGGTGCAGCCGCGCGCGTTCCGATTTCACCAGCGTCGCATAAGACCCATCACGGATCAGCGCATGGGCGAACATCAGGTCGGCCCCCGCCTCGCGGATCAGGGCCGAGCGGATCAGGGTCGACGTATCCAGATGCCCCTCGCCCAGCAGGAAATTCAGCACCTCCGGAGAGAACCTCTGCCCCAGTACCGAGGCCGCCTGAATCGCCGTCCGGCTGGCCCGGTCCAACGCATCCAGCCGCGATTGCACGATGCCCTGAATGCTGCCAGGCACCGATTCACGTTTTAACACGTCGATATTGCGCAGAAGCTGTTCCAGAAACAGCGGATTGCCCCCGGCGCGCTGCACGCAAGCGTCCAGCAGCTCGGGGTCGATGCCGGTGAATTCCTCGACCAGTTTGCGGGCCTGATCGTCACCCATCGGTGCCAGTTCCAGCTTTGAGATCAGCGCCCCATCGGTGCCTGACTGCCATTCACGGTTGATCGGGTCGCCTTCGACGCGGCTGGTCATCAACAGCACACAAGGCAGATCCCGCGTGGTGGCCGCAATATGGGCGCAGGCGGTCAGAATTTCGGGCGCGGCCCAGTGGATATCCTCAATCTGGATCAACAGCGGGGCGTCGCGGCTGCGTGCAGCGATCAGCTCATCAATCACCTGACGCCGACCGCGCAGACGGGTTGCATTGTCCATGACCGCATAGACCTCGGCCAGGCCGGGGTCCTGCTCCAGCTCCAGCAGCGCGCTCAGATGGGCGGCGTTCGACGGCGATACCCAGCCCTTGCCCACCGCCTGTTGCGCTTTTGCGGCGCAGGTGGCGGCGTCATCTGTGGGTTCCAACCCCAGAATGCTACGGGCGACGGATTGGATCGCGGAATGCCCCTCGCGCGCGCCGAAATCCATGACCACGCCGTTATGGATCGAATAGCCCAGACCGGCGGCCATTTCGGCCACCTGCTCGGACAGGTGGGTCTTGCCGATCCCCGGCTCGCCCAGAACGATGTGAACCTCACCCTTGCCGTGCTGCCGGCAGCGGTCGAAGGTGGCTGAAAACAACGACATCTCGCGTTCGCGCCCGACAAAGCGGTGCCTGCGCGATCGGATGTTGCGCGCCATCCGGTGCAGCCGCCACAGCTCGACCGGGTTCGCCAGCCCCTTGATCGCCTTGGTGCCGACGGATTCGCCCACAAACAATGGCCCCAGCGCGCGCTGAATGTCATGCGATACCAGCGTCTCACCCGGTGCCGCCATATCGGTGATGCGCGAGGCCAGGTTCACCCCGTCGCCGGTCACCGTGTATTCCGTATGCGCCTGACTGCCCGTCGTGCTGGCAATCACCTGCCCCGAGGCAATGCCCACATGGCATGAAACGGGCGGGTTCAGGCCGGGCAGAACCGCATGGATTTCCAGCGCCGCCCGCGCGGCGCGTTCGGTGTCATTGGTATGAGAGATCGGCGCGCCAAACACCGCCATCACCGCGTCACCGATATGCTTGTCGATCCGGCCGCCGAATTTCTCGACCACGTGATCCACTTTCTTGAAGAACTCATTGAGCAGTGCGTGCATGTCTTCGGCATCCAGCTCGCTCGTCAGACGGGTGAAACCGGTCAGATCGGCGAACATGACCGTGACCTGCCGCTTGGCGGGTTCCAACGGCGTCTGCGATTCATAGGCCGGAACGGTTTCAACTGTGTCCAGCTCGGATATCGCGCGCAGCAGCCGTCGGCGGTCGCCGACTGCGCTCACTCCGATTTCGATCAGGTCTTCGCCCGTCAAATCGGGCAGAATTGCGAAATCAATTTTGTTTTCCAAAAAGGCTTGCGCGTAGTCAGATAGCCCAAGTGCGCTCAGCCAGTCCCTAAGGTCCTGAGACATGTCGCCCCTCTGAAGCCCCCAGCTTCAGAGATAGACCTAGCACAGCAACCCTGCCTGAGTCTGCAAAACTTGACTAACTTAATGTTAATACACACCCATTTACCCGCAATACGTGCATCCGGACATCTTTGATCAAGCTTCCGCGCCCAGCCCTTCGGTCGACAGATCGTCAAGCCTGGGCATCAACCGCAGCAATTCGCGCGCATAATCCGTTTGCGGGTTGGCGAACAAGTCATCGGTGTTTTGCAGCTCGACCACCTTGCCCTGTTTCATCACCGCCACCCGATCGCACATCTGGCGCACCACCGGCAGGTCATGGCTGATGAACAGCAGCGTCAGACCAAGATGTTCCTGCAGATCCTTCAGGATGTTCAGGATCTGCGCCTGGATCGAGACATCCAGCGCGCTTGTCGGTTCGTCGCAGATCAGGAAACGCGGCTGCGTGGCAAGTGCACGTGCAATCGAAATCCGCTGCCGTTGCCCGCCCGAGAATTCATGCGGATACTTCATCCCGGCACCAGACCCCAGCCCGACCTGATCCAGCAACTCATCGACGCGCCGTTTGATATCGGCCCCGCCCATCAGCTTGTGATGTCGGATCGGCTCGGCCACGATGTCATCCACACGCATACGGGGATTCAACGAGGAAAACGGGTCTTGAAAAATCATCTGGATGTTCTTGCGATAGGCATCCAGCGCGGCCCTGTTGGTCAGATCGCTGACCACCTGACCCTCAAAGGTGATGGTTCCGCCATCCACCGGGTACAGCCCCGCAATCATGCGCGCGATGGTGGATTTGCCCGAACCGGATTCGCCCACAACACCAAATACCTCGCCCGCGCGGATATCAAAGCTGACGTCGTCAACAGCGGTGAAATAGGTGCGGTCCCAGGGCAGCAGCCCGCGTCGCTGCAGGAACTTCTTGGTCAGATTGCGGATCTCGAACACGGGTTTCGAGGTGTCGTTTTCCACTTTGGGCCAGTGGCGCGCCATATCGTCGATTGCAAAGCGGGTTTCACGCCCGCCATAGCTGATCTGGGGAAAGCGGTGCAGTTTCAGCGTCGGGCGCGGCACCGCCGCAATCAACGACTTGGTGTATTCATGGTGCGGCTGCCCCATCACCTGCGCGGTCGGGCCGGTTTCGACGACCTTGCCAGCATACATCACCGTGACCTTGTCGGTGGTGTCCGCGATGACCCCCATATCATGGGTGATCAGGATGACACCCACCTGCCGTTCCTGCGCCAACCCTTTGATCAGGTCCAGAATCTGCGCCTGCACCGAAACATCCAGCGCGGTGGTCGGCTCGTCCGCGATGATCACATCCGGTTCAGTGCACAGCGCCAGGGCAATCACCACGCGTTGCCGCATCCCGCCCGAAAACTGGTGCGGATACTGGTCCAACCGCGTGTCGGGGTCCGGGATACCCACCCGGTCGATCAGGTCGCGGGCGCGGGCATTGACCTCGACCTCGGATCCGCCCAGATGGGCCTGAATCGTCTCGGTCAGTTGCTCGCGCACCGTGAACAGCGGGTTCAGCGAGGTCAGCGGATCCTGAAAGATCATCGAGATCTTCTTGCCGCGCAACCCCCGCATCGCGTCAGCGTCCAGGCCGCTGATCTGATCCCCGCGCAGCCGGATTATGCCGCTGGCAATGCGTCCGGGGCGATCCAGCAGGCCCATGATTGCGGCGCCGATGGTCGATTTACCCGCGCCGGATTCACCGACCAGCCCATGGATTTCGCCGGGCTCGACCGACAGGTCCACATGGTCCACAGCGGTGAACAATTGGCGGCGGGTCGGGAATTCGACCGTCAGGTCGTTGATTGTCAAAAGGCTCATGAAATCACCGCAGCTTGGGGTTCAGCGCATCGCGCAGCCAGTCACCCAGCAAGTTGACCGAAAGGGCCAGCGCCAACAGGGTGCAGGCCGGGAAGAACAAAATCCACCACTCTCCCGAGAACAGGAACCCCTGTCCGATGCGGATCAAGGTGCCAAGTGACGGCTGTGTCGGCGGCGCACCGACGCCCAGAAAGCTCAGCGTTGCCTCAGCGATGATCGCAAGCGCCAGCGAGATCGTGGCGATCACCAGCACCGGGCTCAGCACATTCGGCAGGATGTGGCGGAACATGATCGGAAACGACCCGCGCCCGATCAGGCGGGCGGCCTGCACGTATTCCTTGTTCTTTTCCACCAGCGCCGCGCCGCGTACCACACGAGCGAACTGCACCCAGTCAGACAGGGCAATGGCGATAATCAGAACGTAAATCGCCATCTCGTTGCGGTATTCCGGGGGCGTCACCCCCTTGGCGATGCCAAAGATCAGCATGGCGACCAGAATGGCCGGAAAGGTCAACTGCACATCTGCGATCCGCATGATCAGGGTTTCGATCCAACCGCCGAAATAGGCGGCCACCAACCCTAGGATCACACCGATGATCATCGCGAGCATCACCGCCGCGGCCCCGACGAACAGCGAAATCCGCATCCCGTACAAGATGGTCGAGAACACATCCCGGCCCTGATCGTCAGTGCCCAGCAAAAACGTCTCTTGCGTAAAGGCGTTCGGGGTGCCGGGCGGGGTAAAACCGTTCATCAGATTCAGGGTCGCCGGATCAAACGGGTTATGGGGTGCGATCAGCGGGGCGAAAATGGCCGCCAGCACAAGGATCACCACAAACAGAAAGGCGATCACCGCAACCGGGGAATGGCGGAAAGACCACGCGAAATCACTGTCCCAGAACTTGCCCAGGCGCGATTTAGGGCGGGATTGCGGAGTATCGGATGTATCGGTCATGTGGCCCTCGCGTCGACCCGCAGGCGCGGGTCAATGGCGTAGTATAGAAGATCGACAATCAGGTTGATTGTGACGAACATGACCGAAATCAGCATCAGATAGGCGGCCATGACGGGGATATCGACGAACTGGATCGCGTTGATGAACAGCAGGCCCACGCCCGGCCACTGAAACACCGTCTCGGTGATGATGGCAAACGCGATGATCGAACCCAGCTGCAACCCGGTGATGGTGATAACGGGAACTAGGGTGTTCTTCAGCGCATGGCGGAAGTTGATCACCCGGTCCGACAGCCCCCGTGCACGGGCAAAGCGGACATAATCGGCGCGCATCACCTCAAGCATTTCCGACCGCACCAATCGCATGATCAACGTCATCTGATACAGGCCCAACGTGATCGCCGGCAGGATCAGCGCCTTGAGGCCCGAGGCGGTCAGGAACCCCGTTGACCAATTGCCGATCATAACGGTTTCGCCCCTCCCGAAGCTGGGCAACAGGTCTAATTCGACCGAGAATATGTAGATCAGCAATATCCCGATCAGGAAGGTGGGCAGCGACACCCCGATCAGGGATACGGTCATGATGATATTGGCGGCGACACCCTGTCGTCGGATGGCGGTGAACACGCCCAGCGCGATCCCCAAGGTGATTGCCAGAAAGCCCGAGACAAAGGCCAGTTCCAGCGTGGCAGGCGCACGTTCGGCAATGATCGTCGAAACAGGGCGCCCCTGACGGTAAGAGACACCGAAATTGCCCTGAACAGCACCCTGCAGGAACTTGAAATACTGAACCGGAAAAGGCTGATCCAGGCCAAGTTCCGTCCGCAGCCGGTCGATATCGGCCTGGGTGCGTTCCTGACCCAACATATTGTCGATCGGATCACCGACAAACCGAAACATCGAAAACGCGACAAGACCCACGACCAGCAGCACGATCACGGATTGGAACATCCTTCGAACGATAAATGCGAACATTCAATTTCCCCGTTGATCCGCCTCTCTTGGCGATCTTTGATCAGATGGTCAAGATACCGCTAACACGCGCGCCCCGGAAATTTTGGGTTGCAGCCCTTACCGCCACCTCAGTTCACCGTCACCCAGCGCAGCAAAAAGAAGTTGTCCGGGCGTTGGGTCAGCCCGATGTTGCTGCGCGTACCCCAGACCAGGGGCTGCACGTACATCGGAACATAAACCTGCTCATCCTGAATTATCTGCGCGACCTCGTCCAGCATGGCCTGCCGTTTGACCGCGTCCAGCTCGGACTGGATGGCGGGCAGCAGCTCATCCACGCGGGGGTTGGAAAAGCCGCCGAAGTTCCAGCTGCCCAGCTTCTTTTCCTCGTTGGGCGTCGCGACCAGAAAGCGCACAGGATGTTCTGCGTCAAAGGTGCCCGGGCTCCAACCCAGAAGGTACATGTCGTAATTGCCTTCGCGCAGTTCCGGCCAGTAATTGCGCACCGGCATCGCATCCAGTTCCGCCGTGACCCCGATCTGAGCCAGCATGCTGACCACCGCCTGACAGACGGCTTCGTCGTTCAGGTACCGATCGTTGGGGCATTTCAACCCGAATGAAAAGCCGTCGTCATAGCCCGCCTCGGCCAGCAGGGCCTTGGCCGCCTGAACATCATACGCGGGACGCTCGGCATTGGCCTCGGAATAACCGCTCATCGCAGGGCTGACCAGTTGCGAGGCGGCTTCGGCGTTGCCACGCATGATGGTGGCCAGAATGGCATCGACATTCACCGCCTGTGCCACCGCCCTGCGCACGCGCGGGTCGCGGAACGGGTTGGGCTTGCCCGCGTCATCCGTATACTTCAGCACTTCGGCCTGATGATCGAAACCCAGCATGATCACCCGCGCCTCGATCCCCTGAATGACATCGACATCGGCGTTTCCGGTCAGGCGGGCCACATCCTGAATCGGCACCGGGTTGATCATGTCCACATCACCCGAAAGAAGCGCCGCAACCGCGGTGGCCGGATTTTGAATCGGATTGAACTCGGCCCGGGTAATGTTGTGCTCGGCCTCATCCCACCAGCCATCAAATGGTTCCAGCTCGGTTTTCAGCCCCGGCTCGCGCGCGGTGACCTTGAACGCGCCGGTGCCATTGGCATTGATGGTCGCAAAATTGCCGGTTTCCTTGTCCGGCACGACGGCGTCATTGGCCTCGGTCCAGGCCTGATCCATGATCATCCAGTTGGCGATTGAGGACGGGAACAGCGGATTTGGCGCGATGGTCATGAAATCAATTGTATAGTCATCCACGACGTTGACCTCGCGGATCGGCGCAAACCAGCTGCGGGTGTCCGCCGCCTCGCCCGAGGCGCGCTGATAACTGAACAGAACGTCCTGCGCATCGAAATCGCCGCCGTCGTGGAATGTTACCCCCTGACGCAGGTGGAACCGCCAGCCCTCACCATCGCCGATGGGTTCCCAGCTTGTCGCCAGCGCGGGTTCAACGCGCATGTCCTTGTCGCGCCGAACCAGCCCTTCGTACACGTTGTTGAGAAACCCCAGAACCGGGGCAGAGTTGACCGCATGTGGGTCCATCGTCTGCGGATCGGTGGTCGAGGCCCATTTGAAATCGGCAGCTTGAACGCTGGTGGCAGCCAGCAGGGCCAGACCGATTGCACTGTTCCTGAGGATCATGGCGATTTCTCCCTGACTATGGACCAAGTGTTCTTGGTTTTTCGTGTTGGTGCAAGGAAATCCCGATTTCACGCCGGAATCTCAGGGCGTGGACCCTGGCCATCGGCCCAGCGATGCAGATAAACAGCAGGGCGCGAAAGCCGCGCCCTGCCTGATCATTGAAATGATCGCCTTAGTTCAAAGTGAAATATTTGATCTTGGGCGAATCTTCTGGCTCGACCACCGTGCCCACGTCTGACTTCATCCCCCAGTTCAGCACCTGATGGTGGATCGGGATATACAGCTGTTCGTCCTGCACCACCTGCCAGATGTCGGCGATCTGCTTGTCACGCTCGGGCAGGTTGGTTTCCGAGGCCAGCGCCACGATCTTGGCGTCCAGCTCGGGGTTCGAATAGCGGGTGCCGTTCCACGAACCGTACTTCTCACCCTTGGTGTGTGCCAGGAAGTTGAAAATATACTCGGAATCGTAGGTCGGAACCCCCCAGCCCAGCATGTAGAAGTCGGTTTCCAGATTGTTGATCAGCGGGAAGTGCTGCGCCTTGGGTTTGGCATCCAGATTCACCGTGACGCCGATCTGCGCCAGCATACCAACTGCCGCCTGACAGATCGCCTCGTCGTTGACATAGCGATCGTTCGGGCAGTCCAGCGTCAGCGAGAACCCGTCGCTATATCCAGCCTCGGCCATCAGGGCCTTGGCCTTTTCGACATCGGTGGCGGATGAGCTGTCCATCGCCTCGTCCCAGCCGTTCACGAACGGCGGGGCAATCATGCCCGCCGGTGCCGACTGACCGCGCATGACGACCTGCTTGATCGCATCGCGGTTGATCGCCATCGACATGGCCTGACGCACACGCACGTCGGACAGGGGGTTCTTGCCGTCGACATTGTCCGACGTCAGATCCGCATCGCCCATGTTCATTCCAAAGAAGATGACCCGGTTCTGCGGTGCCGTGCGCACGTCCAGGCCATCGGTTCCTGCAACGCGCTCAAGATCCTGCACCGGCACGTCCTGAATGAAATCAACCTCGCCCGACAACAGCGCCGCAACGCGGGTCGCTGCGTTCTGGATCGGGGTATAGACGATTTCGGTCACCTGCAGCGGGAACTCATCCTTGCCCCAATAGCTGTCGTTGGCAGCCAACACGGTCTTTACGTCCGGCTCGCGGCTGACCAGCTTATACGGGCCGGTGCCATTGGCGTTCTTGGCGGCAAAGGTATCTTCGCCACCCTCATAGTCCTGAACCTTGACCGCGTTGTTGGCCTCGGCCCAACCTTTGTCCATCATGAACATGTTGGTCAGGTTGTTGGGCATGATCGGGTTCGGACCATCGGTTTCGATCTCGACGGTATACTTATCCGGCGCGCGCACCTCTTTGACCGAGGCCAGCAGTTCCTTGTAATCGGAATCAGGTGTCATCGCACGATTCAGCGAAAAGACGACATCCTCGCTGTCGAACTCGGCCCCATCGTGGAAGGTGACGCCCTCGCGCAGCTTGAACACCCAGACATTCGGGTTCGCCTCGGACGGGGCCCATTCGGTCGCCAGCGCAGGCACAAGGGCGCCGGAATGGTCACGCATGACCAGCGGCTCCATGATCTGGTGGGCCAGGGCCGATGTCGGGCCTTCGTTCTGCGCGTGCGGATCAAGCGTCAACGAGTCGCCCGCCCGCGCCCAGCGCAGGGTTTCAGCCGATGCACCCGCCGCCATTATCGCAGTCGCGCTGGCGGCAATCATCAGGTTTCTCAGGATCATTTTAGTCTCCCCAGTTTTTTGTTCGCACCGTTTCGAAAAACGATGGACCGTCTTGTTACGGTCTTGGTGATCCTGATCATCCAGATCATTGTCACGGTTGCAACAACAGATTGTGACTATCGCCCACACAATGGGCTTTGCGTCGGATTTCCCTGCCCGTTTCCCAATCGCCACCTCAGCTTATGATGACCGAGCGTTGGTGCGCATCATGTGGAAAAACACGGCCTGATTGCACGCATTGGAAGATATGCCGGAACACCTGACCGGCCTCGCCGCCGGGCTTGATCGCTCCGAAATATTTGTGCCCGGTCGGGCTGTCGTACCGGGTGTTGACGTCGTCGCAGTCAACCTGAAACACGTTGCGCGGCGTGCGGTCGATGGCTTCTGGCCCCGTGTGCCCCAACCTGCGCGAGGCCACTTTGTTCCTGAGGTTTGCGGCCTTGCTGGCCCGCAGTGCCAGATCGTCGGACGCATAGTAAACCACCACATTGCGCGAGGCATGGCTGATCAGAACGCCCGGCTCATCCTCGTGCACCGATTCATTGACCACATCGGCGGCGACCATGAAGGTGTTTCGGAACAACAGCGGCACGCCGGACGCCAGATCATAGCGATCCCATGCGGTCAACGTCTGCCGCAGCACCCGGTTTCCCATCGAATGCGCCAGCAGATTGATCCGTTTCAGACATGGGTCGACGTCGGGCGCGTTGTCTTCACTGTTGCGCCATTCCAGAAACCGTTCCAGCACGCGGGCAAAGGAAAACCCGCTTTGATCGGCGGATTTCTGGTCATCCCAGTACTTTTGAACGATGCCTTCTTCGGCGTCGCTGGGCCAGATCAACGGCAGCACCAGAACCTCATTCGGCTTGGCCCCGTCGCTGAGCCGCTGAAGTTCGGCCGCGGTTTCAAACACGTCTTCGGGCAGGTTGTTGAAACCGTGCAGATACAGCAGGATTTGCCTGCACCGGCTGTCGCGCACGCGGCGCAGCAGCTCTTTGCTGGTGATTTCGGTGTGATGCCCATCCTCGCCCTTTTCACAATAAAAGACCGAATTGGACGGCGCATTGTTGTTGAGGTCGAAGGTAAAACGGCGCCCTTTGCGGGTGCGGATACTTTGGGTCGGAAATCGGTTGGTGATGAAAAGCATGTGAAAACTCCGGGCTGAAAAAGGCTCTGGATAGGGCCAGAGTATCAATCCGGGGCTGATCTGTCAGCAGCCGGGCTCAGGACACATAACCAACAAATGGCATGCGCCGCGCGGGCGAAGGCAAGGCTCTCGGGTGGTGCGTGCGTGCTGAAATAGTGGCTGACCATCGCAGAACGCGCGGTCTTTAGGACGGGTGCGAAAATTCCCCTAAAATCAAAGTTAAACTGTTGATTTAAGGCCAAGTTTCGACACAACCGCAGCACATGGGGCACCCTGTCGGCCGCTATCTGACTCTCAGTTCGTCAACGAAACCGGAGATCAGACGATGCTGACAGCTGCATCAGGCCTATGGGCGCCATTCCGAAAACCTTGTGTCAGACCAACACGCCACACGGCCCGTTTTCCGGCGTCACTTTGCGGGGTCGTAATGGCAATGGCTGCTGCGTTGCCCCCTTCGGACGTCGCCGCGCAACAGTCTTATGTTGTCGGCAGTGATCGCGGTGGGTTTCTGCATGATCGTCTGATCGAGCTTGAAAACCTTCGCCGCAATGGTGTGCAGGTCGAAATTCGCGGGCGTGTTTGTTACTCGACCTGCACCATGTTTCTGGGTCTGCCCAAAACCTGCGTGACCCCGGACACGGTTTTTGGATTTCACGGTCCGTCCCGCAGTGGTCGCCGGTTGGCGCAACGGGATTTCGATTACTTCAGCCAGGTCATGGCGGATTTCTATCCCGAGCCGTTGAAAACCTGGTTCATGCAGAAAGGTCGCAACCGGGTATTTGGCGTGCATAAAATTAAGGGCAGTGAGATTATTCGCATGGGCGTTCCGGCCTGCAGAACGGCCTGAGGGTGGGCTTGTCCCTGTCAGTTGAGATCGCTATCAGATGACGATCCATCGCGGCCGGACACACCAATTCAGGCCGCATCACGCCAAACAGGGGATCCGCACACCGTGCTGTCATCCTTTCTTCAAAGGTTCGCGCGGCGGACGCCTTTTGATGTTCCCACGCCTTCAGAACCTCTTTGCGTGATCGGCGACGTGCATGGTTGCATCGTGCAGTTGGAAAAGCTGTTGCACCAGGTGCCACAAGGGTTTCGGACAATTCTGGTGGGGGACTACATCGACCGGGGTGAACACAGCGCCGAGGTGCTGCAGCTTTTAAGCTCACACAATGATTTGACCTGTCTGATGGGCAATCACGAAGAGATGTTGTTGCAATTCTTGCGTGACCCCGAACGCCATGGCGCGCGGTGGGTCCGCTATGGGGGTTTGCAAACGCTTGCCTCATTTGGCATCCGCGGCGCGCGCCCCGAAATGGCCGGCACCGAATTGAAAGACGCGCGTGACAGGTTGCGGGATACGATGGGCGAGACCCTGTGTGTCTGGCTGAAGCAGCTGGGCCGATCAGAGATTTCCGGCAATGTTTTGGTTACCCATGCGGGGGCCGACCCCAATCTCTCGCCAGATCAGCAGCCGGACGAAACGCTGACCTGGGGACATCCGCAATTTCGAACAGCGGACAGAAAGGACGGGGCTTGGGTTGTGCATGGCCACACCATTGTCGACGTGGCGACAGCGCGTCGGGGGCGGATTTCGATCGACACTGGCGCTTATGCGACAGGAACGTTAAGCGCGGTTTGTCTGACCGGGGCAGAACCCACATTTCTGACGGCACGGGTCTAAGTTTTTACGCGGTTGACGCCTTTGATCACCCGTCAGCGGCATACCGCGCACAACCTCAGGACTAATCACTCTTTTTTCGGGTTGAAATCCCCTCACCCTTGTCAGGACCAGCACCATTCAATAAGACAAGGGCAAAACAGACTATTAATAGAGATTTTTATGTTGATAACACCTGTCCTGCTATGCGGAGGGTCCGGAACACGACTGTGGCCCCTGTCGCGTAAAAGCTATCCCAAGCAATTTGTTCCGCTTGTTGGTGACGAGACATTGTTCCAGGCGTCGGCGCTGCGGCTTTCGGGCGTAGGGTCAGGCTTGGAATTTGCCTCGCCCATGGTTGTGACCAACACGGATTTCCGCTTTATCGTCGCCGAACAGCTGGTGGCAATCGGAATAGACCCCGGAACGATTTTGATCGAACCCGAAGGGCGCAATACGGCACCTGCCATCCTGGCCGCGGCGCTGCACGCGTTTAGCGCAGATCAGGATGCGGTTTTGCTGGTCGCGCCGTCGGATCACGTTGTGCCGGATGCGGATGCGTTCCGCGCAGCGGTCGTGCGTGGGCTGGATGCCCTTAAGCAGGGGAAGCTTGTCACATTCGGGATCACGCCGACACATGCGGAAACGGCATACGGGTATCTTGAACTGGCAGAGACGCCGGACAATTCCGGTGCTCCGGTTCCATTGAAGCAGTTTGTCGAAAAACCCGATGCACAGCGCGCGGCCGAGATGCTGGCGGCCGGGAATTTCAAATGGAACGCCGGGATTTTTCTGTTCCGCGCCTCAGATATTCTGGCAGCCTACCGGACACATGCGCCCGAATTGCTTGCCCCTGTCGAAGCCGCGCTTGCCACCGCCACGCCGGATCTTGGCTTTTTGCGGTTGGACCCTGAACCCTGGGCGCAGGCCGATGATATTTCCATCGACTATGCGGTTATGGAAAAATCTTCCAACCTTTCGGTTGTGCCGTTTGATGCGGCCTGGTCAGACCTTGGTGGTTGGGATGCGGTCTGGCGCGAGACCGGGCCAGATGAAAACGGGGTTGTCACCAGCGGCGACGCCACGGCCATCGAATGCCAGAACTCGTTGCTGCGGTCAGACAGTGACCAGTTAGAGCTTGTGGGGATCGGGCTGGAAAACATCATTGCCGTGGCAATGAACGACGCCGTTCTGGTTGCGGATGCGTCCCGGGCACAGGATGTGAAAAAGGCGGTCGTGGCCCTAAAGGAAAAAGGTGCGCCACAGGCCACGACATTCCCCAAGGATCACCGCCCTTGGGGTTGGTTCGAAAGCCTTGTGGTCGGCAACCGGTTCCAGGTGAAACGAATCATGGTTCACCCCGGCGCATCATTGAGCCTGCAAAGCCATTTCCACAGGTCCGAGCATTGGATCGTGGTCGAAGGCACCGCGCGGGTGACCATTGATGATGACGTGAAACTGGTGACAGAAAATCAATCGGTTTACATCCCCTTGGGTGCGGTGCACCGGATGGAGAACCCGGGCAAGGTGCCGATGGTTCTGATCGAAGTGCAAACCGGAGCTTATGTGGGCGAAGACGATATCGTCCGCTACGAAGACAAATATGCCCGCGGGCAGGGTGCCAAGGGCTGACCTGTGAAGGGGTCAGCCATTTATGCGATGGCTGGCCCTGATTTTCAGTGCCGAATAAGGCGCGAGCCGCCGCCATTTCAGGGAACCCTGCGCGTTGCCGGATTGGCGCGTGGCGCTCGAAAAAATTGACTAAACAGTAAAATAATGTTGGCATCCTCTGAAACAGGAGGAAAAAATGGCCAATTTCAACGTGACGCGAAGGGTAATGCTTGCTGCGGTCGCAGCGGCGTCCACCCTGTTTTCAGCCGGTGTGGCGGCTGCCGAAACCGTGAAAGTGGCGGCGATTTACACGCTGCCCGTCGAACAGCAATGGATCAGCCGCATTCACCAGGCGCTGAACACCGCGGCCGAACGCGGCGACATTGAATATGTCTTCTCTGAAAACGTCGCCAACACGGATTATGAGCGCGTGATGCGCGAATATGCCGAACAGGGCGCACAGCTAGTCGTGGGTGAGGTGTTTGGTTTGGAGCGCGCCGCGCGCAAGGTAGCGAAGGATTATCCCGACACCGCCTTTCTGATGGGGTCGTCTTTTGGGCCGGTCGGACCCAATTTCTCGGTCTTTGACAACTGGATTCACGAACCTTCGTATCTGAGCGGCATGGTGGCTGGCGCGGCGACTGAATCGAATGTGATCGGTATGGTCGGCGGCTATGCCATCCCCGAGGTCAACCGCCTGATGAACGCCTTCATGGATGGCGCGCGCGAGGTGAACCCGGATGTTACCTTCCTGGTGACCTTTATCGACAGCTGGTACGACCCGCCCAAAGCCAAGGAAAGCGCCATCGCCATGATGGATGCAGGTGCTGACATCATGTACGCGGAACGCTTTGGCGTCTCGGATGCGGCGGTTGAACGTGGGGTGAAGGCTGTGGGCAATGTCATCGACACCTCGGGCGATTACCCCGGTACAATCATGGCCTCGGCCCTGTGGCATATGGAGCCGACCATCGACAAGGCCATCGCCAACGTCGCGAACGGATCATTCGAGGCTGCGGATTATGGCCAATACAGTTTCATGGGATATGGCGGCGGTTCGCTGGTTCTGGACGAAGCACTGGTTCCCGCCGACATGCTTGAGGCGGTGAATGCCCGCCAGGCCGAGATTCTGGATGGCCTGTATCGTGTCAACGTGAACGATGATCGCCCGGTTTCAGACAATTGATGGCAACAGGGTCGGCCGCTGCGCCGACCCGCTTTCACAATGACGGATTCAACAGTTCTCAAGCTCAACGGGCTAAGCAAGCAGTTCGGCCCGGTTGTTGCCAATGACGACGTCAGCCTGACCCTGAACCGGGGCGAGGTGCTGGCGCTTTTGGGCGAAAACGGCGCGGGCAAGACCACGCTGATGAACATGCTGTTCGGGCATTACCTGCCCGATTCCGGCACGATCGAGGTCGCGGATACAGCGGGTCAATTGCAGCCGCTGCCGCTGGGCCATCCGCAACTGGCGCTGGCGGCGGGCGTGGGTATGGTGCATCAGCATTTCACGCTGGCCGAGAACATCTCGGCACTGGATAACATCACGCTGGGGTCCGAACCACTGTTTTCCCTGCGTCGCAACCGGCGCGCGGCGCGGCGCAGGGTCGAAGAGATCATCGCCCAAAGTGGGCTGAACGCGCCGCTGGATACGCCTGTGGGGCGGTTGTCAGTGGGCGAAAGGCAGCGGGTCGAGATCCTCAAGGCGCTGTATCGGCAGGCGCGGATACTGGTTTTGGATGAACCCACCGCCGTTTTGACCCCGCAAGAGGCCGACACCCTGTTCGAAAACATCCGCATGATGACGAATGACGGGCTGTCGGTGATTTTCATCAGCCACAAATTGCGTGAAGTTCTGGCGTTTTCCGACCGAATCGCAGTGCTGCGCCATGGACGCAAGGTTGGCGAAATGGCAACGTCCGAGGCTGATGAGACATCCATTGCCCGAATGATGGTCGGGGCGGAAACGCCGGAACTTGCCAGTGCGGCGATGACCCCGGGCGCGCCGGTACTGACCATGTCCGATGTGTCGGTGGCGGGCCGGTCCAAGCGCGATACGCTCAACGGCGTCAATCTGACCGTACATGCGCATGAAATCCTTGGGATTGCCGGGGTTTCAGGCAACGGACAAAGCGGGTTGGCCGATGTGATCTCGGGTCTGGCGCATCCTGAACAGGGTCTAATCAAGGTAAATGAGGTGGAAATTGACACCCTCAGCCCGGCTGCCATGGTGCAGGCGGGCGTGGGCCGCATTCCCGAAGATCGCCACCGCGAAGGTATCGTCGGCGCGATGAGCGTAGCCGAGAATATGATCATCGAACGTCTGGATGACGGTGGCGTGCAGTCGCGCGGCCTGCTGCGGCGCGAGGCGATGCAAGCCAACGCCGAACGTCTGGCCCAAGCCTATGATGTGCGCGGGCCAGGCGTGAATGCCCCGGCGCGGCTGCTGTCGGGGGGCAATATCCAGAAACTCATCCTCGCGCGCGTGTTTGACCGCGCGCCGCAGCTGATCCTGGCCAATCAGCCCACCCGTGGTCTGGATATGGGGGCCGCAGCCGAGGTCGGGCGACGATTGCTTGAGGCGCGCGAACGCGGTGCAGGAGTGGTGCTGGTCTCGGAAGATCTGGACGAAATTCTGGGTCTTGCCGACCGGATCATGGTGATCCGCGACGGCGAATTGCACCAGACCCCCGGCCGTGACCGCGAACAGATTGGCCTGATGATGGCAGGAGAACCGGCATGATCCGCATAGAACCGCGTCAGACCCAATCGCGGGCCTTTACGCTGGGCGTTCCCATCCTGTCCGCCGTGATCGCGCTGGCCTTTGCGGCGATCCCCCTGCTGGCCGCCGGGGCCAATCCAATCGCAGCCTACGCCGAGATGTATCGTGGGGTGTTCGGCTCAGTCTTTGCCTTTTCCGAAGTGCTGACCCGCGCCACGCCGCTGATCTTTACCGGCCTGGCCGCCGCTTTGGCGTTCCGCGCCAAACTGTGGAACATCGGGGCCGAAGGGCAGCTGTATCTGGGTGCAATGGCCGCCGTTGCCATCGGATCGGGGGTGTTGGATGTGTCCGGTATCCTGCTGTTACCGCTGATCGTGGTGCTGGGCGCAGCGGCAGGCGCGGCGGGGATGGTTGCGCCGACATATCTAAAAACACGGTTTGGCGCGGATGAGGTGGTCACCACCTTGCTGCTGAATTTCATCATTCTGATCTTTGTGCAGATGATGCTGGAAGGCCCGTTACAGGACCCGATGAGCCTGGGTTGGCCACAATCGGCACCCGTTTTGGAGCAGGGAATGCTGCCGCCCTTGTTGGAGCGGATGCGGGTCCATTCCGGGTTGATTCTGGCTCTGATACTGGCCGGGATGGCCCAATTCATGCTGGCGCGTTCGGTTTGGGGGTTCCGGTTGCGGGCCGTTGGGGAAAACGCTGCCGCCGCGCGCCATGCGGGGATCAACGTGAAACGCTCGTTGTATGGTGTGGCCATCTTGTCGGGTGGTCTGGCCGGTTTGGCCGGGGTCAGCGAGGTGGCGGGCCTCAAAGGGTATCTGACCGCCGACCTGTCGCCCGGCTTTGGCTATACCGGTATCGTCGTGGCGATGCTGGCGGGCCTGTCGCCGGTGGGCGTCGTGATTGCGGCTTTGTTCATCGCCTCGGTCTTTGTCGGGGCCGACAGCATGAGCCGCGCCATGGGGGTGTCGTCCTTTCTGGCGGACCTCGTGGTTTCAATGTCGTTACTGTGCGTTCTGGTTGGCGGGTTCGTGGCACGTTATCGGATCGTCCGGGCCAGCACCGCGAGGGCAGCGTCATGATGGATATCCTCAATATCCTGTTGTCCGAGAGCTTTTGGGCCGCCTCGCTGCGCATCGCGACGCCGCTGATCTTTGGCGTGCTGGGTGCGCTGATCTGTGAACGTGCCGGCGTGCTGAACCTTGGGATTGAGGGCATCTTTGTCGTCGGCGCCATGTGCGGATGGATGGCCGTCTGGCTGGGCGCTGGCCTGTGGGGTGGAGTGTTGGTCGCCGCGCTTGCAGGCGCATTCTTTGGCCTGCTGCACGCCATCCTGACCGTTCCGTTGGGACTGTCGCAGCATGTTTCGGGGTTGGGGATTACGCTGTTTGCCACCTCGGTCAGCTATTACACCTATCGCACCGCGCTGCCGAATGTATCTTCGCCGCCCAGGATTGAGCCGTTCCAGCCGCTGGACCTGCCGATCCTGTCTGATTTACCCTTTTTAGGGTCTGTTTTATTCCAGCAAACCGCGCTGACATGGCTGGCGCTGCTGCTGGTGGCGGTGGTCTGGTACGTGATGAACCGCACGGCGCTGGGTGTGGCGATTCAGGCGGTGGGCGACAACCCCGACAGCGTTGATGCACAGGGGCTGTCAGTCTATGCGTTGCGGATGGGCGCGGTCGCTGTCGGGTCTGCCCTGATGGCACTGGGCGGGGCCTTCCTGACCATGAGCGCCTTTGACGCCTTTTTCTTCGGCATGGTCAACGGACGTGGCTGGGTATGCATCGCTCTGGTGATCTTTGCCAGTTGGCGACCGGGCAAGGCGCTGCTGGGCGCGTTGCTGTTCGGCGCATTCGATGCGTTGCAGGTGCGGCTACAGACTGAGATCGGCGCGCTTGTTCCCGGTCAGGTGTTCCTGATGGCACCTTATATCCTGTCGATCATCGCGCTTGTGATCGCCGCACGCTCGGCGGATTATCCGCGTGCATTGCTTACCCCCTGGTTCAAAGGCCAACGATAATCATGTTCGATCTGCTCATCAAAAACGCCACCCTGACCGACGGACAGACCGGTGTGGATATCGCCTGCAAGGACGGCAAGATCGCTGCGGTCGAGGCCGGGATCACCGCCGAAGCGGCTGAGGTGATCGACGCCGGAGGTCAGCTGGTCTCACCCCCTTTTGTCGATCCGCATTTTCATATGGATGCAACCCTGTCGCTGGGCACGCCACGCATGAATGTCTCGGGCACCTTGCTTGAAGGCATCGCGCTGTGGGGCGAGCTGAAGCCGATCCAGACGGTTGATGACATCGTCGCCCGCGCTCTGCGGTACTGTGAGCTGGCCGTAGCCAAGGGGATCGGCGCGATCCGCAGCCATGTGGACACCTGCGATGATGAATTGAAGGGTGTGCAAGCCCTGTTGCAGGTCCGCGCGCAGGTAAAAGACTATCTGGACCTGCAATTGGTGGCCTTTCCGCAGGACGGGGTTCTGCGCGATCCTACCGCGATGCAAAACACCATCCGCGCGCTGGATATGGGGGTGGATGTCGTGGGTGGCATTCCGCATTTCGAACGCACCATGGCCGAAGGCGCGGAATCCGTGCGTCTGCTGTGTGAAATCGCAGCCAAGCGGGGCCTGATGGTCGACATGCATTGCGACGAAAGCGACGATCCCCAAAGCCGCCATATCGAAACGCTGGCCTGCGAAACCCAACGTTTGGGTCTGAATGGTCGGGTGGCGGGCTCGCATCTGACGTCGATGCATTCGATGGACAACTACTATGTCTCCAAGCTGATCCCGCTGATGGTCGAGGCCGGGGTGCATGCGATCCCGAACCCGTTGATCAACATCATGCTTCAGGGCCGCCATGATAGCTATCCCAAGCGCCGCGGCCAGACCCGCGTGCGCGAGTTGCGCGATGCCGGGATTACTGTGGGCTTCGGGTCGGATTGCGTGATGGACCCGTGGTATTCGCTGGGCAAGGCCGACATGCTGGATGTGGCCTTCATGGGCCTGCATGTGGGGCAATTGTCCAGCCGCGCCGATATGGCGTGGTGTTTCGATGCGGTCACGGAAAATTCGGCGCGGATCATGGGGTTGCAGGGCTATGGCGTGGCCAAAGGGTGCGCGGCAAATTTCGTGCTGTTGCAGGCCACCGACCCGATCGAGGCGATCCGGCTACGCGCCCATCGTTTGGCTGTGGTGCGCAAGGGGCGCGTTATTGCGCGGTCGAATCCGGTGATCCACGAGGTGAACCTGGGTGCTGGCCAAAAGCCGCTGGACGAAGCGCGGGTGCCCTTTGTGTCCGAGGGCCCGGACCCGGTGATTTCTGGTGGAATTCGTGATTCACGGTTCGAATGACGGGTGGTAAACGTGTCTGGTCTTTTCAGGTTGACCAGCGCGCAGATGGCACGTCTTGAACCCTCCTCTCCAAGCCCCACGGCAAACCTCGTGCCAATGTCAGGCGTGTTCCGAGGAGGATTACCGTCGTAAATCGCAATGGCTGACGTTGACAGGATGGATCGAAGAAATCTGTTGTGGTGCTGCCACAAAGATCAAAACCGAGCTATGTGGATTGCGCGATCAGCACGTACCCCAGGGCCGCTATCTCTCGTTTTTTGGCAGTATCGCATGAGGAGAACCTCATCGCAGCATTTATAGTTGTTATGCTACCGCGACGTGTATGGAGCGGCCATCGAGAGGCAGCTTCCGAACCCGTTGGCATTGTCTTGTTGCACTCCAGCCAAATACGGTCTCTGCTGCAAGAGAACCGCATTTTAAGAGGTCACAATGCCCCAAACATCCGACACCAATCGTCGTATTGTTCTTGCCGAACGCCCAAACGGACAGCCGGACGAAAATACGCTGCGCCTTGAAACCACGAGCGTTCCTGACCCTGGGCCAGCACAGATGCTGGTACGCACGGTGTATCTGTCGCTGGATCCTTATATGCGCGGCCGAATGAATGATGCAAAATCCTATGCCGAACCCGTTTCGATTGACGGGGTTATGACGGGTCAGGTCGTGGGGCAGGTGGTCAAATCCAACATCGAAGGGTACGAAGCCGGAGACTATGTGCTCAACACAAGCGGGTGGCAGGACTTTGCGGTCTCAGATGGAACGCAGGTCGTCAAGTTGGGGAAATCCCCGGAAAACCCATCTTGGTCGCTCGGAATTCTCGGAATGCCGGGCTACACGGCTTATGCGGGGCTTTTGAAGATCGGGGAACCCAAGGCGGGTGAAACCGTTGTTGTGGCCGCCGCGGCCGGTCCGGTTGGCGCGACAGTCGGTCAGATCGCAAAGCTAAAAGGATGTCGCGTGGTGGGCATCGCAGGCGGTCCTGAAAAATGTGCACATGTCGTCGAAAACCTTGGGTTTGATGCGTGTTTGGACCACCGGTCTGGCGATCTGGCGGCGCAATTGCGCGAGGCTTGCCCAGATGGAATTGACGTGTATTTTGAAAACGTTGGCGGCAAAGTTCTCTATGCCGTATTGCCGCTGTTGAATCCGTTTGCACGGGTGCCCGTCTGCGGAATTGTATCCTGGTACAACCTGCCCGGCCTACCGGACGGCCCGGATATGGGCCCTGCGATCATAGGTACGATCCTGCGGATGAAAGTCAGAATGCAGGGTTTCATAATTTACGACAACTTCGGTGCCGACGTGTATCAGGAGTTTGTCCGCGATATGACGGCCTGGCTCGACAACGGTTCAATAACCTACAAGGAACATGTGGTTGAGGGGCTGGAGAATGCTCCGGAAGCATTCAATCAGCTGCTGGTTGGCGGAAATTTTGGAAAAATGGTTGTCAAAGTTGGTTAACCGAACACGCGGCGTGACATGGTAACGCTCTTTGGATGGGTCCATCGTTAGCGTTGGGCCCAAAGTTGCCAGTCAGCGAATACCTCTGTTGCTTGGACAAGACCTGCAAGTCCGGGCCTTCGGTGCGACAGCGAAATCTTGAGTTGGCCGAACTTACAATTTGCGAGACGTGGCTGCCCTACCTCTGCCTTGCCCTTAAGCCTCACCTGATGCACCTTATATGCGAAGGAGGGATGTCCGTTTCACGGCTGGTTCTGTTGGCAAACGGATCAGCGCGGTGCCATGTTTGGGGAAGGAGTGTGTCATGACATCCAAGACCAAAGGCTCCACACCACCGGACAATCCGAGGCCGCAGCAGCAGGCCATGCCCAAGGTCAACAAGGTGACTGCGGGTGATATAATCGCGTCACTGAAGGCCGGGTTTTCCGACTTTCTGGCTCGCCCCATCATGAGCGGCTTCTTCGGCCTTTTCTATGCGGTTTTCGGAATCCTATTTGTCTGGAGCCTGGTCTGGCTCGGCAAGATCTGGATGATCATTCCCGCCATTGTAGGCTTTCCGCTGGTCGCGCCTTTTGCTGCAGCCGGGCTTTATGAGATGTCCCGCCAATTGCAGAAGGGAGAGAGTTTCGGCTGGTCTGAAATCCTCACCGTCATGGCAAATCAACGCAAGCGCGAAATGGGCTGGATGGCCTTTGTCACCCTGTTCATTTTCTGGGTTTGGATTTACCAGGTTCGGCTTTGGTTGGCGATCATCCTGCAGAACGCCTCCTTCTCGGATTTTGACGGTTTTTTGAACACTGTATTCTTCACACCTCAGGGCTGGACCTTCCTTGCTGTTGGCACCTGCGTCGGCGCGTTTCTGTCAGCTGCCCTGTTCTCGGTGACCGTCGTCGCCATGCCCATGTTGCTGGATCGGGAAACCAACTTTGTCTCCGCCATGTTAACGTCCATTCGCGTCGTCACGGAAAGTCCGGTGGTCATGCTCACCTGGGCTGCGATCATCTCGGTCACCATGCTGCTGTCACTGGTGTCGGCGTTCCTGGGCCTGATCTTCACCCTGCCGATCCTTGGTCACACCTCGTGGCATCTCTATCAGCGGGCCGTGTCGCCAGCGGAGGGGTGATCTATCAAGTCATCGGAAACGGCTGATTTTGTTGAAAAACTCAGTTTTTGGCGCAAGTTGGTGATTTTTTTTGCAGCACAGGGCGGGTCGCCGTTTTTGGCGAGGCGGTCGGCCAATTCCAACCTCCGGCCCCGCAGCGCCGTCTCATAGTCTGTGAACCACAATCTGGCGTGACTTTCGCGGGCCATGCGATTTCTGCGGAAAATCACACTTTCACATTTTGGAGTTTTTCAACACAATCGGCTCCAAGCCGAACTTCAAAGCAAAAAGCCCCACGCTTGTTTTGCGCGGGGCTTATCTTTTGCAGGGGTGAACCTCAGTTCCCGGCCGTCACCGATCCGATTGACCAGAACATCGTCTCGCCCGAGGCATCGTCGACGCCGTCATTGTCGGTCATCACAAAGGCCTCGCCCGTGGGCAGGATCGCCAGGCCCTCGATCTTGTCCAGAACATAACCGCCGGTCGATGTCAGGTCAGGCAGCAGGTCGCGGACCAGCTGTTTGCTGACCACGGGCAGGTCGCCGCCCAGCGGGGCCGGGGTCATTTCCGACAGCGGGATGCGATAGACCTTTTTGGTCACGGCACGGTGGTCGTGCTGGTTGTCGCGTTCGATGACATAGACATGGTCGCCAAAGGCCACGATTTCCGACAGGCCAACCCAGCCGGTGTCAGGGTCTGCCTTGGGATAGTGCACGGCACCCCATTCCTTGGTCTCAAGGTTATAGGACACCAGTTTCACGTGGTTCTTCGGATCGTCCATCCATTCGCGCTGAACCGCCATCCACAAGGTATCGCCGACGCGGGTGATACCCTCGAACCCAAAGCGTTTCTCAACCGCCATCAGTTCCGGCGGCAGGCCGATCTCACCCTTGCGGTCCTTGATCTTGCCGTCGGCGGACACGTGATAGATCGCGTGCGGAATGACCCGGTCGGTGCGGCCTTCGGAGGCGACGTAGAACCCGCCTTTACCGTCCAGCGTGATGCCTTCCAGATCCAGCTTTTGCGCCGGGTTGCCGTCCTGGCGATGAATGCGGATCACGTCCACGATGCGCGCCGGGGTCTGGCTGGGGTCGATCTTGAAGATCGACGGCTGGAAGCCATAGAAGCTGTCGTTGACCGCATAGATCATGCCGTCTTCATCCGCCACCAGACCAGAGAGCGCGCCCCAGCCGATCAGCTCATCCGCGCCCTCGGACGTCAGATGCGGATAGGCGGCGGGGGCGTCTTGATATTCATAGATCATCACATGGGCGCGCGGGCCGCCGTCTTCGATCAGATCCTTTTCATTGGCCGAAACCAGCAGGTTGCGATCAGGGATTGCAACATAACCTTCGGGACCAACGCCCGAGGGCAGCAGCTGCTTGAGCACCGGATTGGCCGGATCGGTGGCGTCATAGACACCAACGATTGACGCCCGCTCGGCCCCGACAAAGATCATCGGTGTGTCGCCGAAGGTGGCGGCGGTCACGCTTTCAGGCTCGACCCCTTTGCTGTCAGAGCGCTTGTCGGGGTAGTGGCCGATCTGGATGATCGCTTTTTCGAAATCCGTGCCGTTTTCATAAACAACGGTGCCGTCCTTGTGGAAGATCGTCCAACCGCGCGACCCGCCCTGATAGTCGCCTTCGTTGGCGGTGGCGAAGTGATCATCGTCGATCCATTTGACCGCGTCAGGCTCGCGCAAGCGGCCCATTTGGTTTTCGGTAAAGATCAGCGCGCCGCGCTCATCGGTGGCGTCGATGCCGTCCAGATCCACGCTGCCAGCCGGGAAATGACTGATCACCGTGCCATGCTTGTCGACCACGGCGATATGGTTGTTTTCCTGCAGGGTGATGACGGTTTCACCCAGCGCGTTGATGTCCACGAATTCCGGTTCGGGGTCAGTTGGGGCAACCTCGGCCAGGCCGGTCAGGCCGACCATCTTCATGCCCGCGCATTCCAGCGCGCCGTTTTTCAGCGGCACCAGCGCCAGCGAGCCGGCAGGCAGTTGCGGGATGAGGCCGTCATTCAGGTCTTCGTCGCGCTCATTCTCGATGGCGACGGCGACAAAGCTGCCGTCGGGGGCCACCGCGACGCTGTCGGGCTGACCGCCCAGATCGCAGGCACCGGTTTCCGCCTTGCCCGCGACGTCAACCGAGATCAGCTTGCCCGACGGGGCGGTGTAGCTATCCGATGTATTCACGCCCACAAAGGCCGTCGTGCCGATGATCCCAACGGAGGTCGGTTCACCGCCAACCTCCATCACGCCCAGCGGGGCCGGGTTGGCGGGGTCGGTGATGTCGATCATGCCAACCGCACCCAGCGGGCTGTCGGTATAGACCAGCGTCATGCCATCCGCAGTTGCCGCAATGATCTCGGGCGAGGTTTCGCGACTTGTATCCGCCCCTTCGGCCATGTTTTTGACGACGGGGAAGGATGCAATTCGGTTGAAATTCTTCTCTGCTATGGCCTGACCGGCGGTCAGGGCAAGGGCAGAGGTCAGGCAGGCAAGGCGCAATGACATCGGTGGGTATCCTCTCTCACTTTGGATGCGAGGGGGATGGACGCAATACATTGCGGCGATGTGACGGTTTTGTTTCGGTTGTATGACAAGATCGGGTCGCGGTACGGATCGGCAATTCCGATAAGTGGCGATTGAAACAGCCCTGCATTTTTCAACCCGTGGCCGTGGTATTGCGCCTTTCTTTTAAGGCCCGAGTTTGTCACAGTTTGCGGGAAACAGGGCCTGAGGGGGATGTAAATCATTGTTACATTCCCTATCTTGCTAAGTAATTAAAGAAAAAGGGGATAGATGAGATGTCGAACCAGCAATTTGACGCCTTGATTGAAGAGACGCAGCAAAAAGTGCGTGAAAGCCAGTCGCAGATTGCAGGGCTGACATCGCGAATTGACGCCGCGCGGGCCAAGATCGGCACCGCCGAGGCGGATATCGACATCGAAAACGCCACGCTTGAGGATGTGCACGCCCATACCGAGGTGATGAATGCCAATATCGCCGAGCTGATCATGGGGCTGGATGACGTCACCAGCGCGTTCTCCAAGGATTTTGACGAGATGCGCTCGAAATCCGGGTGGGAGGCGTTTGTCGGCATCTTCTCGAAAGGCAAATCTGAATCGATGCGGCAGGAGCGGATGCGCACCGCCAATATCGACGACAAGCTGCAAGACCTGATCGCCAAATCCGACGTGATCGTGCAACTGCTGCAAGGGCAGTTATCGGTGTTGGAAGAACAGCGGGTCAAAGTTGAGGACAACCTGACCGTCACGCTGGACGACCGCGAGGCGACGGTGGCCGAGTTGGAGGCCCTGCGCGCCGAGATTCAGGGCATGGACCCCGCGATCATCACGTTGGAGAACAAGATCAGCGTCGAACAGGACGCCGCCGCGCGCACCCAGCTGGAGACCGAATTGGCCGAGTTGAACAAGCAATACAACGCCAAGGTTCAGGAAGAGCAGGTCAAGCTGGCCAAATCGCAGACGCTGGAGCGCTATATCGAAAAGGGCAAGACCTGGGTCGACTCCCTACAGAACCAGGCCGCGACGCAGATGGTGCTGATCAACAAGCTGCAAACAGACACCCAGCAGCGCGTGGTGTTGTATGACGCCCTGACCAAATCGCTGAAAACAGCACAGCAGCAGGACGTGGCCCACCGCATCAACGAGATCGGCGTGCAGACCGACCAAGAGGCGCAGACCGCCATGGCCTCCATCGGTACCGCGACCAACCAGAAAATGGCCGACATGCTTGAGGCGCACGAAGACCACATGGTCTTTGCCCGCGACGTGCTGGAGAAAAAGGCCAAGGCAGATGAACGCTTTGCGCGGCGGTTTGCCTCGATTGTCGAGAAGCATGATAAGAATTTGTATGGTGGGTGATGTATAACCCTAGAATGAGAGCTTGCCTGGCGTTCGGACTATTTTTCTTTGCGCTGACGGCACTAATTTTTTCGGTACCAACTTATTTTTCGGAGTCGGTGAAAGTAGAATACAACAACGGTTTCACTGGGGAGTCTGGAGAATACACAGCTCCAGGTTCGCAACTTGTTGCGATGCTTGTCGCTTTTCCTGTTGTTTTTGGCCTATTTGGAGCGTTTTTTGGTTGGCAAGCGCGTAAGCAGCGCCAGTTAACCCTTTTGGCCGCTTCCAACCCAGTAGCACCGATATACTTGAAGAAAAAAATCAAAACGCGGTTCTTAGACCGAACTCTTTACCGATTGAACCTAGACGGAACCGATATGCAGGTCGCTGGGATCAAAAATGACTGACCCCACCCAAGACCATGTCGGCCTGACTGATACCTTCGCCTCGCGTCGCTATTTTCGTAAATTCGAGGTGATCACCGTCCACCTCCTGCGCGTGGCTGCAACGATGGAGGCGGAGGGCGCGATCTCGAAACAAGAGGTGCGGATCGTGTCGCGTTACCTCTCGGGGCTGCTCTACACTTTCCGCGCGCTGTCCATGAAATACCTGCTGGTCGGGCGCAATACGGGGCGGTTCTTTGGCAGCCTCGCCATGGACAAGCGCGACAGCGGGTTTCCCGTGGCGGCCGAGTTGCTGACAATGGCCAACGACGCGCAGCAGGCGCAGGTGCATCTGGCCAATATGCCGTCCGAGGATGAACTGAAAACCGATATGGTCCGTACCATCATCAGCGACCGGGAAATCCCCACCAAGCTGCAATTCGCGCTGTCTCAAAGGCTCTATTACGAGGAATTGCTGAAAGGTCAGCTGTTCTGGGCCCGCAACGATCCCGAATGTCACTGGATCGGCAACGAAGGCGAACGGCGCAAATTTCTGATCCACTGGGCGGTCTATGACAGCCAGATCAACCTGCCGGTCATCTACCTGTTGCAGCTTGAGGACAGCGGCAAAACCGCCCTGCCCAAAGACCAACGCCGCTGGCCCGAGGTTCAGGCGCATCTGATGGCGCAGGCGCTGGGCGGGTTGAAACTGGTGACCATCGCCAAAGGCTTCGATCAGGATTTCGACGATCTGCACCCGAAACATCTGCGCCGCATCCATGTGGGGCCGATGTATTCCTCGGCCTATACCGAACAGTCCGGTCCCTTGCGGCAAGTGTTGGAGGACGCGCAGGCGCCCGAAGGCCAAGACTGGGCGCTGGCCTGGACCACCGAAGAGCTAGAAAGCGAAGAGGTGATCGAAGAACGCGCTGGGTGGTTTTCCACCGTCGAGCGCGAGATTTTCGCGCTGGACCCGTTCGGAGGGCAGGGGGCCGAAACCGGGGCCACGCGCACCCAGCGATCGATCATCTTGCCGCAGCGCCCGTTTCAGGTACTGGCCGAACGTAACCCGCCGGGTTTTGGCGATGTGCGCAAGTTCGTCGTCAGCAAGGCCGGGCAGGTCTTGAGATATTGAAGACAGCAAAGGCGATTTTTCGATGAGTTTGACGTCAGATCAGATGGAATTGCGCGAAGACGACATTCGCAAGCATTATTCGGCAGCGACCGCCTTGCTGAACGGGTTTGAACACGCGCCGCGGATAGCCAAAGCGGTTGAGGTGGCGGTCGAGCGGTCTCCGGGCGTTTCAACTGGACGGCGGTTCCGCTCCACGACGCCGGGGCTGGTGACACGCCGAACCGTGCGCGCAGATGGAGTGCATCTGGTCGAACGGATCGAGGCCTCGGATGATGGCGATGTGTTGGTCTCGCCGCCTCAGGCGACCACGCAACAGGCCATTCGTCGGGCGATTGCCATCGCGTTGGCTGTGGCAGAGGCCTATGCGGAACAGACCCCGCTGGCCGACTTGAAGCGGGCGAACCTTGCTGGCGACTTGTCTGCCGCCCGCAAGACAGAATTCTCCGAACTGCTGACGGCGGAGGCGTTGATTACGTCGCACACGTTTGGCAATGCGCTCGCTTACCTGATGTCTTCGCATCTGGGCGAAACCACGGTCGACATTGGCGAGATCGAAGAAGTTCTGACCGACAATGGCCAGCTTGCCCTGCACGGTGCGCTGTGGGAGCTGGATCAGACGCTGGCCAAACATGCGCCCGACGATGCCCACCTGATCGCCGCCACCAGTGCCTATTCTGAACAGCTGATGGAGAAATCCGCCCTACGTGCCCAGTCCGCAGGCCATCTGGCCCCGTTCCAGAACGCCGCTTGGCATATCGAAGCCGACGATCTGACCATTCGTGGCTTTGAACCCGCATCCAAGGCTAAATCCACCACCCTGACCATGACGTTCAAGAAACCCAACGAGGTGGTCGGCAACCACATTGCCAAGTATCAGGCGATGAAGCTGGCCAAGATGGTGATGGCCTATGATTTCGACCGCCGCCAGAACCCGTTCGCGGAACTCGGCGGGTTCATCTTTACCTTCATGGGCGACGGCAAGCCGGGCACCGGCAAGACGACCCTGATCCAGATGATGGCCGGGCTGATCAACGACTATTGCCAGAACGCGGGCTATCCGTTCCGCTATCAGAACCTGAGCACCGACAATATCGACAGCTATCAGGGCAAATCCGGCCAGAACGCCAAGGCCTTTATCAACACGATCATCGACCCCTCGGTCATCGGCTTCGGCACCATCGACGATATCGACCAGCTTGCAGGCAAGCGCGGCGACCGGCAGTCGTCAGCCGGTCAGCTTGAGATCACCGCCGTGCTGATGGAGAGCTTCGCGGGCGCCAATACCGTCGTGCGCGGCAACTGTACCTTTGGCATGTTCTCGAACTACCCCGAGAATGTGGACGACGCCCTGCGCCAGCGCGCGGGCGCGCGGTTCCTGGTGGACGGGCCGCAGACGCGTGAGGATTACATCGACATCCTTCACCTGCTGATGGGCCGCAACCACGACATCCCGCTGGGCGAGCACGAAGCCTATGCTGCGCAGGAGATCAAGAAGGCCGTTGCCGCCAGTTTCGAAAGCCACGCCCGCCCGCATGAGGACGCTTTGCTGCAGGTCTATGACCGGGTTCAGGGTCAGATCGGTCAGTTGGACACCATCGCCAAGATGGGCACCTACCTCAAGGCGATCCAAGCCGCGGATGAGCGGTTCACCGGTCGCGCCATCAAGAACATCACCGACGCGGTCAAGGTCCGCGCGATGGATTTCGAACTGCCCGACGAATGGATGGAAAACCCCGACCTGTTCCTGTTCCGCGACTACGACACCAAGAAGGCCATGATTGAGGACCTGCGTCAGCCGATCACGGTTGAGATGGTGATGCAAGAGATCAACCGCTACGCCGACAGCGAGTTCCGCTATGCCGACAAGAGCGACGAGGTCGCCATCGAAAACGCCGTCCGCGAGATGGGCCGGATGGAAGAGGCTAAGCGGCGGTATCTGGAGGGGAAGGGGTGATGCTCGTTTACGCCATTTCCGTTCTGGCATTTGTGCTAGGCCTGATCTTGCCTCTTCGCTGGGGTGTGTTCGGATTTATTGGCGCCGTGGCGGTTCTGTTTCTGACCCAGTTCGGCGTGAACACAGGCAACGGGTTTGAGGGCACCACTTGGGAGGAATCCTTGATCCTGTTCGAAGGCAGCGTGGTGTCTTACATCGGGTTCAACCTGCAGATTTCAGCGCGCGCGTTTGCATTGCCGCTGTTGGTTTTGGCGGTTGTGGTCGTTGGGCGGTTCAATAGAGCAGTGTTATGAGTAAATTGATTTTTCTCACTCCCATTGTTATTTTTGCAGTCGTTTTGGCTGTATTCATGACAGTCACCATGTGCGGTTGGGAGGGATTGCTGCCCAAGAACTTTAGTATCATTGGCACATGTGCTGCGACGGACTCACCAAGCGAAGTATTTTTCAGCTTCCTGATGCTTGGAGGTATTCTCGGTGCCACCGGAATGTCGCTGGTTCTTTTTTGGCGGCGGGTGTCGAGATGATGCACGTCGCATTGATGCAAACACTGTGCGCTGACCATCACAACCGTTGTGCGCAAAGGCAAATGTCATGATCCGCCTCATCGAAAAAGGCCTGATGTTCGGCAATCTCGTCCACATCTCCAGCCCGGCTCTGGTCGAGCGGTATAACCGCGCGCTGCAGCATCTGGCGGGCAAGACCACGGCGCTGACGGATTTTCATGTCGATATCTCGGGCTATTCGCCCGAGGTGGGGATTGAGCTGGAGGACGAGCTCTACCTCAACCCCAACGGGGTCAACCGACAGTTCATCCTGCTGACGACCGAACAGAAACGCGCGCCTTTGCTGAACGTCAAATTCTCGACCTCGCGCGATATCCTGCGCGAATTCATCGAGATGAACGAGGCGCAGCTGTTTGCCCTGACCGCCACCGATGCCGTGGCCGGAGAGCTGGTGAACTCGGTCATCAAACTCTCCACGCCACGCGATCTGCTGAACCTGCGCAAGATCGAGATCGAGGCCGACACCGCAGGCGGCACCCTGCGCAAGGCGCAGCAACTGGCGGGCATGGTCGAGCGGTTCAAGACCGAAGAGGACGCCTGGTTCGACGATGTGCTGATTGCGAAGATGATCGAAACGGCCAAAGAAACCGGCGACGTCACACGCAACCCCGTCCGCCTGCGCCATACCGCGTTTGAGCAACGCAATTTCTGGACGGCGCATTTCGGCGGGCTCTATCTGTTCCCCGATCTCGATCACCCGGCAGCGATCTGCATGGGTGAAAAGCCTGACGAAATGCCGATCAAATACGTCTTCGACCCGTCGCAACGGAACAAGATCGCCAAGTTTCTTGGGCTGAACGATCTGGTCGAAACGATTATCGAAGCGCGCGGCGTGAATTCCGCCGCGATCCTGCAACAAAAGATGGATTTTCTGACCGTCGACGCTGCCGCTGGCGCGGGCGTTGACCTGACGGGGCTGGATCGCAACGACATGCGGCGTCTGGCGCGCAATCATGCGGATCGCCTGCCCAAGGCGTATCACGGCCTTGCCCAATTGCTGCGCTGGGCGAAAGATGGCGGTCCGTGGCCGCGCATCACGTCGGATCACCCGGCCTATTTCTATACGTTGCGCGCGACCGATACGCCCAATCGTGATCTGGTGAACATGCTACTGGCCGAGCTTGCACCCCTGGACCCGCGCCAGATGTTCATCTGCCACAAAGAACTGTTCTACAGCACCTATTCCACATGGCCCGAGGCCAAGAAAGCCTATGTTGCCGATTTCCTCGTGCGCGAGTATCAGGTGGACAAGGCGGGCGCCCGCACCGCTTTGTTCGGACACGAACCGGACATGAGCGGAACCGACAGGGTCAGCGATGACATCATCGCCCGCGTCGGCCCCTGGGGCGCGGTAGGGAGAAGTTGAATGTTCGTCGCACTGCGTTTTCTGATCCCGCTGCTGATTTTTCTGACGATCCTCTATGTCGGAGTGTCGATCTATTCCCGCTGGGTGCGGCGCGGTAAACTGATCGCGCATTGGGAAAAGAAGGGGCTGACCGGCGACCGCGATGCTTTTGTCCGGCGCGGGCTGGAAAAATATGACGGATCGTTTCGCCGTAAACTGATCCTGGGGATTTACGTGGTGCCGCTGGGCCTGATCGCAATCCTGATTTATGTTACGAATTTCATGTGAGGGTTTCGCGGATGCGTTACATCAAATGGGCCATCATCTTTCTGTTCTGGGGCACGATTGCTGCGGTACTTAATTACACCCTGCCGCAGCAGGACGTGGTACGGGTTGTCAAAACCGAGGTGCGCCGGGTCGACTTCGGCGAGAACTCGATTTTTTGGGCGCAGCAGGACACAGGTCAGGAGACCGCGCAGGCAGTCAACCGCGATGTGCGTTTCGTCGAAACGTTCCGCCCCAATGGAAAGCCGCGGGTCTATCGCAACGAGGATACTGGCTGGGGCTGGCCACCCTATTTCAAGCTCGACAGTTCGAACCTACAGGCCGAACTGACCAATCTTGTGTCCACTGCGGATAACCCGAAATGGGTAGTGTTGCGCCATTATGGCTGGCGTAATCAGCTTATGTCGATCTTCCCCAACGTAGTCTCGGTGCGCCCGGTGGACAGCCCAGATGTGCGGTTGATCCCGTGGTTCAACATTATCTTCCTGACCATGTTCTTTGCGATCATCTGGGCCATCTGGGTGCGCTGGCGCCGGTTCCGCGAGGCCCGCGTCGATCCGGTGCTCGAGAACATGGAAGACGGGCTCTACGCCGCAGGTGACGCAATCGAAGAAAAAAGCAGCCGGTTCAAGAAATGGTTGGACAGCTGGAAATCCAAGTGATCGCGCGAAGCGTCTGTTCCTGCCAGCGCGCCTGCGACTGCCTGGTTATCGGACCACAAACTCGGCATGTAACGCCCCGGCGGCTTTGATCGTTTTCAGAATGTCGATCATGTCGCGCGGTGATACGCCCAGGGCGTTCAATCCGGCCACGACCTCGGACAATGTGGTGGCTTCGGGTATCTCGGCCAGCCCGGTACCTTCCTCTTCTTCGATGCCTGCGATTGTGCGGGGCACAACAACCGTTTCACCACGCGCGAACGGGTTGGGTTGCACTGCAATCGGGGCCTCTTCAACCGTCAGGGTCAGATTACCCTGCGAGACTGCCACCCGTGAAATGCGCACCTCTTGCCCCATGACGATCGTGCCCGAGCGTTGGTCGACAACGACACGCGCTTTGGCTTCTGGTTCAACCAGGATGTTTTCGATCCGGCCCAGCGCATGTGCGGTCGAGACTGCCTGAGTAGCTGCAATGTTCAGCTCGACTGTTCCGGAATCGCGCATGATGGCCACGGCGCGATTGAATTCGGCGTTGATGGCGGCCTCAATCCGGCCTGCGGTGGTGAAATCAGGCTCTCGCAAGGCCAGACGCATTTGCGTCAGCGTGGCTAGTTCAAAATCAATCTCGCGCTCGACCCGGGCACCAGACGGGATCACACCGGATGTCGGAACCCCCCGGACGACCGAGGCCGCCTGACCTTCGGCAACGGCACCGCCTGCCAGAACAGTGCCCTGAGATACCGCATAAATCTGACCATCGGCCGCATTGAGCGGCGTCATGATCAAGGTCCCACCCAGCAAGCTTTTGGAATCCCCGATGGCCGACACCGTCACGTCGATTTGGCCGCCGACGCGCGCAAAGGGCGGCAGGCTGGCCGTGACCAACACTGCGGCCACGTTTTTGGGGCGGAAATCCTCGCCCGTGACGTTCACGCCAAGCCGTTCAAGGATGTTGGACATGATCTCGGCCGTGAAGGGTGAATTTCGCAGGCCATCACCTGTTCCGTTCAAGCCCACAACCAAGCCATAGCCCACCAGATCGTTGCCCCGCACCCCGTCGAAATCCACAAGGTCCTTCAGCCGGATTGCACCTGCAAAAGCCACGCTTGGAAAAAATGCGAGCAAGAAGACAAAAAGTTTCATCTCAGAAAATTCACCAGTGATAGGTTCGCGTTGCGAACGGTGACGGAATAAAGGCTTTCCAGCTGGAACTGGATGGTTTGCAGTTGCGCCGCAGTTTCATAAGGGTCTGCGGCAATCAGCTGGTTGCGGCTGTGTTCCAGACTGGTTCGCGCCGCACTGTTCCGCGTTGCCGCCTGTTCAATTCTGGCTTCTGCCGTCCCCACCTGAGCCCGAAGGTTCACCGTGTCGTTTTGTGTATTCGCCAGGTCGACGCCCAACTGCTTGAACAATACCGTGCGTTGATTTGACGGCAGCGCCAGACGGTCGTCGGAAACCAATGCGGCAACGGCAATATCCCGTATCGCGGTCTTGATCGCCGGGTCCGTCGCCCGGAGTGAAAGCGTGACGTTCTCATTCTCGGATACCTGCATCGGCGCAAGGCTGGAGGCCGAACCCTGATAAATCACCGCGTCAAACCCGGCAGGATCGTTGAACCAGTCTTCGGCCGCCTGCCGGATATCCGTGGCAGTGGTCAACCCGGTCAATTGCGCCTCTAACGCGGATAGCACCGTGTCCGTCGATGGCAGCGGCGAGACATCGGTGGCAGTCCCCGAGAACAGGCTGCGCCCACCTGCGCGCGTATTCAGTGCTGATATGATCGTATCCAGCTTATTTTCAGCCTGATCCGATGCGTTCTCGTGTGTCACAGCCTGATTTGACGTTCCAAAGGACAGCAGGGACGCGGTGATTTCACCAACTGACTCGCTGATTGTGGCCAGGCTCAGTTGCATGGCGTCCATGAACAGGCCTGCCTCGGCGGTCGAGACCTTAAACGCGTCCAGCCGCGACAAGCTGCGATCCAAATCCAGAAGATGGGAATAATCGCCATCCAGATGGCCGGAAATGTCCTGAACCTTACCCGTGGACAGTTCGTACGAAAGGGTTTCGATCTGGCTTTTGATTTCCGTGGAACGAGTTCGCAATGTCAAACCCCGCGCCAGGTCACCGATAGAAGTCAACGTCATGATTACAACCTCAGCAAAGTGTCCATCAGCTCATCAACCACCGAGATGAGCCTTGCATTGGCGGCATAGATTTTTTCGATCTGCATCAGGCGCTGCAGTTCCTGATCCGTGTCCACACCTTGTTCGGCCTCGATTTTTGTCATCTCGATCTGCGCACCGCTGGCAAACACCTTGCGCGCGTCGGCTGTGTGGGCGTCCGCGCCGGCCCGCGACAGAAGGGCTTCGGTGATCTCGGCTGCGCGCATGTTGCCGGTGCCAAAGATTGCTCCGGCGACTGGCCGCGCGTCGTTCAGGACAGCACCGAAAGCCCGCAACTGCGTTGCATCTCCAGGGTCGCCGGGGGTTGCCGCACCCAAACCGGCACGCAGCCTCCAGCTGTCGCCGCCTGTGTCTGGATCAACGATGTCGTTCAAGCTGACACGCGACGCCAGCCCAGTGACGGCGGTGGTGTCGAACCGGCCCCCGCCATCAGTGAACAGCCCCGGATCGGTTGCACTGGCGGTTGGATCAACTCCTGGCGTTTCAAAACGCTCAATCAGATCGCGGGCGAGGGTGTCCAGGTTGACCTGAGCATCCAGCGTAAGCGCATCGCGAATTTCGAATTGCGCCATCAACGCGCCGCCGCGGATCTGAGCGTTGTCGCCGCTGGTTCGCACAGGATTCCCGTTCATTTCCAGCCCCGACAACAGGCCGTTGGCAACCGTCATATGAGGTTTCGTATCGCCGGTTACGGAAAACGAAAATTCTGCGGCTTTGCCCTCAAGCAGGATCAAACCGCCATCCGAGTATATTGAAACCTGATCGTTGCTCCGGGGGACAACATTCACCGGAACCAGCGTATTGAGCTGATCAATAAGCACCTGCCGTTGATCCAGCAAGGCACCGATGTCGCTGCCTGCGTTTTTGATCGCCGGTATCTTGGCGTTCAACTTTTCGATGTCGTGGAGGGTCTGGTTCAGAGTCTGGACCTGTTTGCCGATCGTCCGATCCGAGTCTGATCTTAGCTGACGAAGCCCCTCGGATGCCACGTTCAGGCTTGTGGACAAGCCGCGCCCGGCCCGCGCCACCTGATCCAGCCGCTGAGTCGAATCCGGCAGGCTGGCTGCGGTAATCAGGCTGTTGTCGAAATCTGCAAGCCGCGTGGCCAGCGATGTCGACTGATCGGCCGATCCCACAAGCCCTTCAAGCCGAGTGTGAAAATCGGAAATAGCGGATTGGCGGGCCAGGTCTGCGTCGGTTTCGCGGCGATTGGCGGTCAGAACCGGATCGTGATGCCGGACCACTCCGACCGTGCGGACCCCGTGGCCCGCGATCGTGTTCGTTGCCAGTTCAAGAGACCTGCGCGCGTAACCCGGCGTCAACGCGTTGGCGACATTGCCCGAGACCACAGCAGCGCCGCGGCTGGCGGCGGTCAACCCGCCCAATGCGTTGTTTAAAGCTGTCGACATATTCATGAGACAGATCCCCTTTTGCGATCAGTTCCCGGATCAGCGTTTGATATTGGTGGTTTCCTGAAGCATTTCGTCCACGGTCTGAATCACCTTGGCGCTGGATGAATAGGCGCGCTGCGTCTGAATCATCGACGTCAGCTCGGTGGCCACGTCCGTGGTTGATTCCTCTCGCGCGAAGGACACCAGATCGCCGGTTGGGCCATCGCCCGCATTCCACAAAAAGAAGGTGCCGCTTTCCCGCGATGGCGCATATGTCTGACTGTCGAGCGCGCTTAAGCCGTTGGGGTTCGGCACATCGGCCAGCGGGATCTGGAACATGCGGCGGCTGACACCCGTATCGTAAAACGCATAGACGTATCCGTTTTCATCCACCTGAACGCTGGTCATCGTACCCACGGCGGACCCGTCACGCGTGATCGACACCGGCGCGAAGGTATCGGACAGCTGGGTGATACCGTCCGCGTCGCCGATCTGACCGATGTTGATCTCCATCGGGCCGCCCGCAACGTTGACCACAAGGCTGCCGGTGGCCGGATCATAGGCCCCGCCCGAAACCGTGGTGACACTGGCCAGCGTGCCGCCTGCCGTCCGACTGTCGGTAAAGGTCAGCGTATACTCTCCGATAACAGCCCCGCCCGACGCGGAATCGCGCAGGGTCATTGTCCATTCATTGCTGGATCCGGTGGCCGGAACGGTCGGGGCAAGCTGAATGTCGACGCTTTCGGATTTTCCCAGGTTGTCGAAGTATTCAACAGACAAGGGTTGCGTGTCCCCCGAAGCCCCGGCATCGGTTGCCGTCGCCGGAAGGTTCATGCGCAGGTTCATCTGGGTCGTGGGGGCGCCCGACAATTGGTTGACGCTCAGCTGAATGGGTTCCAACGCCGCAGGCGTGTCGCGTGGGACTGGCGGAATTGAACCATCGGCTGCCGCGCGCCATCCCAACAGGACCAGACCGGATTCGGTGACCAGATAGCCTTCTTCATTCGTGCGGAATGACCCTGTGGTGGTCAGCAGCATTTCGTTCGACCCCCCCGCGATTTGCGAACTTGGGCGGACGGGCAGCATGCCCCGGCCACGTACGGCCAGATCGGTCGAATTGTTGGTTGTGACCAACGATCCGCGCTGGTCGATCAAACGCTGGCTGGTGGTTCTGACGCCGCCTGCCGAATAGCTGCCGCCCTGGCCGGACGTGACCATCGAGTGGAAATCCGTTTCAACCCGCTTGTACCCAAAGGTCGAGGAATTGGCGATGTTATCCGAAATCGTGGCCAACCGGTTGGCGTTGGCCTTCAATGCGGCCACACCGGCATTCAGCGAAGAGGAAATTGTCATTGGCACGCCCTTCTGTTGCGTCAATCCTTGTGCAACAGGTAACGCGCCGGGCCTTAACAGCGCGCTAACAGGTAAAATGCGTCCTATCCTTTTGCCGTCAGGACGCGCGCAGGAATATGATCTCGATCCTGTTGTTGCGGGGCGCCATCGGATTTTCGTCGGACAGTTTCCGGTCAGCATGGCCCGTTACGCGGTGCAGGCGCGGTTCCGCCACGCCCTTGTCCTCAAGCAGTTGGCGCACCACCTGCGCCCGCGAGGTCGATAAATCCCAGGCCGGATTCTGTGCCAATACCACCGGCGACGCACCGACATGCCCTTCGACGGCCATGGCATTCGTCACCAGATCAGAGGATCGCGCAACCAACAAAGACAAGGCGCGCAACATTGGCGTCGGCTGGTTTGTGCCCGATTCGAACAGTGGCTGATCCTTGGTCGCGAACAGTTCCACCACCAATCCCTGGTCCGTGACGCGGGTTACGATGTGCTTGAGAACTTTGTCGGACACCATGCTTTCGCCCGTGCGCCCCAGCAACTGGGCCTCGAGCGAGGAAAAATCCTCGTGGCTGTCTCTGCCGCCATCCATGTTCACCCCGACCGACCCGCGCGCCTTGCGGGCAACTGTCGGTGTCCGTTTGCTGGCGCCCGAGCCATCCATGACCATGGTTTTCTCGGAAAACATGTTGTTGCCGCCAAATGCTCCATCACCGCCGCCCGACACCGGGTTGACCGGAATCGTCGGCGAAAAGTAATCCGCCAGCCCCTTGCGTTGCTTTTCCGTCGTTGCATTCAGCAGCCACATCAACATGAAGAACGCCATCATGGCCGTGACAAAGTCGGCATATGCGACCTTCCACGCGCCACCGTGATGGCCATCGCCACCTGACACACGTTTCTTCTTGATGATGATTGGCGCCGCATTGGTTTGCGCACCCATCTCCACCACCTTTTCTATCACCCAGTTACAGGCGTAGCGGGATAGGTCTTAAGGGGCGCTTAACACTTAAAACTGTCTTGATTTCCCTAGCGCGGCAGGGTGGCTCCGGCGCGCCGCAGGATCAGTTGCAGGTGGTTGAAACTGTTCTGGATACCCTCGGCCTCGGGCTTGCCAAAGAACGCGTCCAAATCGTCATGCACCCGCACCGCCTGATCCAGCAGCGGGTCGGCACCTTCGGCGTAAAGCCCGGCCTTGATCATAACTTCGGATTGCTCATAACTGCCGACCAGCTTGCGCGCCTCAGAGATCATCCGGTTCTCTTCCTCTGACGCCGCCGCAGGCAGGCTGCGTGAGACAGAGCGGCTGAGGTCGATGGCCGGGAAACGCCCGCGCTCGGCAATCCCGCGGTTCAGTACAATGTGCCCGTCCAGCACGCCGCGCAGAATATCTGCGACCGGTTCATCCATGTCCGATCCGGCGACCAGAACGCTGAACACAGCAGTGATGTCGCCCTGATCCGCGGTGCCGGGACCAGCCCGTTCACACAGCCCGGCAATCAGCGGCGTGACCGAGGGGGGGAAGCCGCGCAGCGAGGGTGCTTCACCCATTGCGACGGCGATTTCCCGGTGCGCTTCGGCAAAGCGGGTCACCGAATCGGCCAGAAACAGCACGTTCAGCCCCTGATCGCGCAAGAATTCCGCCACCGCCATCGCAGACCAGGCACAGCGGCGGCGTGCCAGGGCGGATTGATCCGAGGTGGCCGCGACAACGACCGCTCGTTTCATCCCCTCGGCCCCCAGCGCATGTTCGACAAACTCGTTCACTTCGCGCCCGCGTTCGCCGACCAGCGCCACGACGACCGCGTCCACCTGCATTGATTTGGCCAGCGTCGCCAGCAGGGTGGATTTGCCCACGCCCGATCCGGCGAACAACCCGATGCGCTGCCCCTGAACCACCGGCAGCATGGTATTGAGCATGGCCAGCCCGGTTTCCATCCGCGCGCCCAGCGGTTTGCGCGCCACCGCCGGGGGCGGCGCGCGCATGATGTCCTGTTCCCGTGCGCCCGACAGCAGGGGTTTGCCGTCCAGCGGTTTGCCAAAGGGATCGACCACCCGCCCCAGCCAGTGCATTCCCGGGGCAAAGGCAGGCGTCTGGTCCAGAATTACCTGATCGCCCAGGCAAACCCCATCGGGCGCGGCGGTCGGCATCATGTGAATCATCTCAGCTTCGACATGCAGCACCTCGCCCGGTAATTCCGGCCCGCTGCGCCGCCGCAGGGTCAGGTGATCGCCGATGCGGGCCTGCCCCTCAAGCCCTTGTATTTCAATGACACCTCGTGCCACGCCGCAGACGCGACCCATGTGGCGCGTGGCGGACAGCCGGTCGAATTCGCATTTCAGAAGCATCGGGTCGAGATCGGACATCGTGGGTTCTCCAACGGGTTTCTGAAAACTCTTTCTAAAGGAATCGGGGTTAAGCCTTGATTGAAATTGATCGAGGGAGAAGCCCCGATGTTCTATGACCTGAACGTCTTTAAGACAGCGTACGCAATGGCAACCCATGCCGGGCAACGGCAGGCCGTCATCGCGCGCAACATGGCCAATGCAGATACGCCGGGCTATCAGCCCCGCGATATCGAGGCCTTTCAGAAAGCCTTTGAAAACACCGGCCGTGAGGTTGCCATGACCGTCACGCGGCCGGGCCATCTGCACGGTGCCACTGTCCAACAGCCCTGGGCCGAGTTTGAGGCCGCGCCCTCGGGCGACCCCAATGGCAACGGCGTATCCGTTGAAGAAGAGATGTTCAAAGCGGTTGAGGTCAAGCGTCAGCATGATCGCGCGCTGACCATCTATAAATCCTCGATGAACATACTGCGCAGCAGCCTGGGCCGGGCATAAAGGGGTTGAAGGATGAGCGATTTTTCACATTCACTTGCCGCCTCGACCAACGCCCTGCGCGCGCAATCGACCCGGTTGCGCCATGTGTCCGAAAACATCTCGAACGCGGATACGCCGGGCTATCGCCGCAAGTCGGTGCCCTTTGAGACCGTGCAGAAAAACGGGCAAGAGGTGGTGCAGGCCGGGCGCGTCAAGCTGGATCGCCGCGACGGGTCGCGCATCTATGACCCCAGCCACCCGATGGCTGATGAAAGCGGTCATTTCCGGGGCTCGAACGTCGACCTGATGATCGAGATCGCCGACGCTCGCGAGGCGCAGCGCAGTTACGAAGCCAATCTCAAGATGTTCGACCAGACACGCCAAATGTCGTCGAGCCTGATGGAACTCCTCAGAAAATAAAGGACACCAGAATGGATATCCGATCCCTGACCGCCGCGCAGAACTATGCCGTTGCGCGCCCTGCCACCCAGGCCGACCCCGACCACGCCGGAATGGCGCAGGGGCTGCGATCGACCTTTCAGGATTTTGCGTCGACGCTGAAACAGTCCGAGCAGATGTCGCAGGCCGCCATGACCGGGCAGGCCGATCCACACGCGCTGGTGCAGGCGCTGGCGCAGACCGAGCTGGCCGTGGAAACGGCGGTGATCGTGCGCAACAAAGTGGTCGAGGCGTATCAGGAAATCCTGCGGATGCCGGTCTGACCCGATGCTAAGCGAGGGTCTTTTCTATGACATCGTGCGTCAGGCGCTGTGGGTCGCGGTGATCACCTCGGTCCCGATCCTGGCGGTGGCGCTGATCTCGGGCCTGGTCGTCGGTCTGTTTCAGGCGCTGACCTCGGTGCAAGAGATGACGCTGACCTTCGTGCCCAAGCTGATTGCCATCGTCATCGTGTTCTGGATTTCGATGGGTTTCATGACCCAGACTTTGGTGACGTTTTTCACCACAACCCTGATCCCACTGATCGCAGGAGGTCGTTGATGGATACCGCCTATGTCACCCTGTCCCGCCAATCCGGGCTGATGAATGAAATGCGGCTGGTGGCGAATAATATCGCCAATGCCAATACCACCGGATACCGGGCGCAGGGTCTGGTGTTTTCCGAGTTCGTCCGCGACATGCCGGGCAACCCGTCCCTGTCCATGAGCCGGGCAGAGGTGCGCAACACCTCGTTGCAGCAGGGTCTGCTGACCGAGACCGGAGGCCAGTTCGATTTCGCCATCGAAGGCGACGGGTTTTTCATGGTCGAAACCCCGTCGGGCAACCGGCTGACGCGGGCGGGGGCGTTTTCCCCCAGCGCCGAGGGCGATCTGGTCACCATGGATGGACATCGGGTTCTGGACAGCAATGGGGCACCGGTCTTCATCCCGCCTGATGCCGCCTCGATTGATGTGGGCGGTGACGGCACGCTCAGTATCGAAGGGCAACTTCTGGGGCAGATCGGGGTCTACCGTGTGGCCGATCCCAAGACACTGGTGCGCGAGGGCAGCACCCAGTTCCGGGCCGAGGGCGAGATTGATCCGGTGGAAGCCCCCGTGGTCCTGCACCGTTTCCTCGAAGGGTCCAACGTCAACGCGGTTCAGCAGGTGACCCGACTGGTCGAAATCCAGCGCGCGTACGAGTTGGGGCAAAGCTTTCTGGAAACCGAAGACGAACGCGTTCGCGGGGCGCTCAAGGCGCTGATGCGCTGATTTGTGAAAAGGAGATTTCAACATGCGGGCTTTGAAAATCGCAGCGACGGGCATGACCGCGCAGCAGATGCGGGTCGAGACGATCTCGAACAATCTGGCGAACACCAATACGACCGGGTACAATGCGCGCCGGGCCGAATTCGCGGATTTGCATTATCAGCAGATGGCGCGGGCCGGGGCGGTGAACGCCAGTGACGGGACGGTTCTGCCGACCGGCATTCAGTTGGGTCTGGGCGTGCGCCCGGCGGCGGTGACGGTGCAACTGGAACAGGGGGCACTGGCGGCCACCGGCAATGATCTGGACGTTGCCATCGAAGGCCGTGGTTATCTTGAGGTGACGCTGGCCAATGGTCAGCCCGGATATACCCGCGATGGCAGTCTGAAACGCTCTGCCGAGGGGTTGATCGTCACCTCGGACGGCTATGCCGTCGCCCCCGAGATCACCATTCCCGACGATGCCCGGTCGATCTCGATCAACGCCTCGGGCGAGGTTTACGCCTATTTTGACGACACCGCCGACGGGCAGTTGCTGGGCGAGATCACGCTGGCCAGTTTTTCGAACGCCAAGGGCCTTGAGGCGATTGGCAGCAACCTGTTCAAAGAGACCGAAGCCTCGGGCGCGCCGGTGGCTGGCACCCCCGGCGAAGACGGTTTGGGCACCCTGCGGCAAGGCTATCTTGAGGGCAGCTCGGTCGATGCGGTGCGCGAGGTGACCGAACTGATCGAGGCGCAGCGGGGATATGAGATGAACGCCAAAGTCATTTCCGCCGTCGATCAGATGATGGGCGCAACGACGCAGGTGCGGTGATGCGGGGGCTGTTCATAGTGTTGGCCTTGTTAGGGCCGATTTCTGCGCAGGCAGAGATCGTTGTCCCGACCCGAACCATTCGCGCCAAGGAAGTCATTTCGGTCGCGGATCTTGAGGTGAAAGCCCAACAGGTGCCCGGCGCTGTGACGGACGTGGATCACCTGATCGGGCAGGAAGCGCGCGTGGCTTTGTATCCGGGCCGCCCCATTCGCGAAGGTGACGTGGGCCCGCCAGCCATCGTCGACCGAAATGATCTTGTTGTTCTGGTCTTTGATCGCCAGCCCCTGTCCATCACTGCCGAAGGCCGTGCGTTGGGCCGGGGTGCGGTCGGGGATCGTATTCGGGTCATGAACCTGTCCTCCCGCACGACGGTTACAGGCTTCATCCGGTCCGATGGTCAAATCGAGGTAAAATGATGTCTGCACTTACAAAATCAATGTTGCTGACCGCCATCGCTCTGTCGGCTTGCGGGCGTGTCGATCACCTCGGAAAACCGCCCAGCTTCACTCCGAACGAAGAATCGCCTGAACATGTCGCCATGTTGTGGCCGGGTCTGCCGTTGCACACGCAGCCACAGCGCCATGTTGACCAATCCTCGCTTTGGAGTGGTGGCCAGCAGTCTTTGCTGGGGGATCAGCGGGCGATCAAAAAAGGGGATATCCTGACGGTGGTGATCGAGCTGGACGAAAAAGCCGAAATCTCGAATGACACCAACCGGTCGCGGGCCGGATCTGAGAGCTTGGAGGTTCCCGGGTTGCTCGGGTTACCTCAGCGGGCACAGAAACACCTGCCCGATGGCGCATCCCTTGACGAGGCCGTGTCGATTGACTCGGCATCGGTCAGCAAAGGCAAAGGGTCGGTGAAACGCAAGGAAAAGCTGACGCTGCGGGTTGCAGCGACCGTGATCGACGTACTGCCGAACGGGGTGCTTTCAATCTCGGGCTCGCAAGAGCTGCGGGTCAATTTCGAGCTGCGAGAGCTGCTGGTCGCCGGGTATGTGCGGCCGCAGGATATCTCGCGCCAGAATGAGATTACCTACGACAAGATCGCCTCGGCGCGGGTGTCTTATGGTGGGCGTGGGCAGATCACCGATGTACAGCAACCGCGTTACGGGCAGCAGGTCCTGGATACGTTGCTGCCGTTCTGAGGGGGGATAGGATGAAAAAACTGATACCCGTGGTCTTTCTGCTGATCGGGCTTGCAGGTGGGATCGGTGCCGGGATGATCCTGGCGCCCTCGGCTGAGACGAAAGAGGGCGCGAAAGAGAAAAAAGCCGAAACCAAAGCGGATAAATCCAAGGATAAATCTGCCAAGTCTAAGTCCGGTAAGGCTGGGAAAAAGGAAAAGCAGGGTGAATTCGAATATCTAAAGATCACCAAGCAGTTCGTGATTCCAGTTGTGGATGCTGATCGAATTTCAGCCCTTGTTACCATGTCGCTGAGTCTGGAAGTCACACCCGGCATGACCGAGGCTTTCTATGCGATTGAGCCCAAGCTGCGCGATGGTTTTTTGCAAGTCATGTTCGATCACGCCAACACGGGCGGCTTTGATGGTGCATTCACCGAGTCTGATAACCTGAAAGTGTTGCGGCAAGCTTTATGGGAAGTTGCGCGCAAGGATCTTGGCGATGACGTTTCACAGGTTTTAATCATGAGTGTCAGCCGTCAGGATACCTGACGGCCCGCGCCGGCAGCGCGTTTTACAGAGACGACAGCTTTTTGTTCTGCGCCCGCCGGCGGGCCTCTTTGTGATCCGCCGACAAGGTGGCGACGGCTTGTTTCCGCCCGAAGGCAACGCGCAAGGCGTCCAGCGCTGACAACTTTTGCGCCCGCAACCGGGCAAGTTCCATGTTCAGTTGGCGACGCGTTGCCGATTCCCATCCGTTCCACAAAACATCAGTGCCGGTGACACGATACCCTTGCGCCGACACGCCATCGTGACGGGTTTGCTGTACCTGCGCATCCAGACGGGTCAGTTGGTTCTGCACCCGGGCTTCTGCCTCGAGCAGGGGGCGCAAGGTGATATACTCTTTCTGGAATGCGGCTTCGGTGACCTTTTCCAGATCGGAGATCCCAGCCTGTCTCATTGTATTTTCCCCTTGGCCTTCTTGCGCATTGCCTCAGCAAATCTGATGGCGGCGGCGACAGGGCGGAAATGCTCTTCCGCGATTTCCTGCCCGATTTCGATCGTGGCATACAGCGCGCGCGCGGTGGGTGGATCGGAATGAATCGGAATGCCGGATTCGGCCGCACGGGCACGGATCGCGGCGGCCACCTCATCCACGCCCTTGGCCACGCAGACCGGCGCAGAACCTGCGGCTCTGGACCATTTCAGGGCTACTGCAAAGTGGGTTGGGTTGACGATGACCACATCTGCCTTGGGAACATCCGACATCATCTGGTTCGTGGCGATGTCCTGCGCCCGCTGGCGGCGTTGCTGTTTGACATGCGGATCGCCCTCGGCATCTTTGGTTTCGTCCTGAATTTCCTTGCGCGACATGCGGTTCTTGCGCATGTGCTCGGAGTATTGCCAAAGATAGTCCACCACCCCGATCGCCAGCGCCACGGCGATGACGATGAACAGGAAGCGAAACAGGAAGTTCATCATCAGCATCACCGATGACCGTACGGGTGCGGCGCTGGCCGAGAGGATCTCGCTCAGGTTCGAGCGCAGGAACAGGGCCAGACAGGTGCCGTAGATCACCAGTTTCACAAAGCTTTTGGCAAACTCGAACAACCCGCCACGCCCGAATTTGTTCTTGGCATTCGAGAGGATCGAAATGCGAGAGAGTTTTGGTTTCAGCTTGCTGGGGGCGAAGATCAACGCGCGCTGGGCGATCAGGCTTAGTAAGACGGCGCTGGCGGGCAGGGCAAACAGGAATGCGACTGAAAGCAGCGCTGTTTTTGCCATCCCCCCGACCGGGCTGGCGGCAGGGCCGTCGGTCAGCAGGGGGGCAATCTTATCCGCCTGGTCGATCAGGACGACAAACAGGGTGCCCAAGCGCTGAACACCGTATTGACCGGCGGCAAACAGGGCAATGAGAAATCCGGTATAGGCGGCAACGACGGACAGGTCGGTGGATTTGGCGACCTCACCCTTTTCCCGCGCTTTCTGAAGTTTCTGCGGCGTTGGTTCATGGGATTTGTCGCTGTCGTCGTCCGATCCGCTCATCTTGTGCCCTCAAGCGGGTTCAGCATGAAGGCGAACAGGGCATCGGACCAGACCGACAGGATCAGCGGCGTGCCCGCGAACAACAAAAACAGCCCGGCAAACGTAATGGCCGGGGCACCGACAAAGGCCACCATCAGCTGCGGCATTGCGCGGTTGATGACCCCAAGCGCAAGGTTATAGATCAGCGAGGCTATGACAAACGGCATGGCCAGCGCAAAGGCCAAGCCAAAGCTGCGGGCGATCCGTTGCACACCCCACTGCGACAGATCTGCTGCCAGCGGGGCCGTGCCCATCGGGAACAATGTGTAGCTGTGGATCAGAAACTGGGCGACGCGGATATGCAGGCCAAGCAACACGGCCAGGGTCAGGCCCGCGAGGGTCAGCAGATACCCCATCGCGGGCACCGGATCCGCCGCGGCCCCGCCGAGAATCTGGGACAAGGACGTCGCCTGCGCAGCGATCGAGCCCGCCGTTTGCAAGGCCAGCACGAACAACCGCAGCGCCAGTCCAAGGGTCACGCCGATCAAGATTTCGGTCAGAACCATCCGCGTCACGGTAAACAAGCCGGGCTCTAAGGGCGGAGGTGAAACCGCTGGTGCCACAATCAGCGTAAAGGCCGCGTCGATCCCCAGTTTGACCCGGGTCGGGATGCTGCGCTCGCCAAAGGCGGGCAGCAGTGACACCATCGCCGAGACTCGCAGAAAGACGACAAAGAGGTGCCACAAACCTTCGCTTAACTGCGGCAGAAGCTCTGGCGGCAGGGCAATCACGCGGGCACCGTTCCAACCAGCGCGGGGCGGGCTTCAAGCCCGATTTCCTCAAACGACAGCACCGGGTTGGCCACACCGCGCGCGTGCATGATCGTGCGCAGCAATCTGCGCCGCCGGGTTGAGGTGACAAGGGCCGGAAACAGCCCGTGATCGGCAGATTGCGCGACACTGTCGACCACGCCGTCGGCCAGCTTGTTGAACAGGTTTGGCGGCAGCGCAACGTCCAGCCCCGCATTGGGCGCGTCGATCTGATAGGTGGCGAAGGTATCCTCCCACTCTGGGGCAAGCTGGATCAGCGGGATCGAGCCATCCTCGCGCTTCATTTCGGCGATCAGCTGAAACCCCAACCGCTGTCGCACCAGTTCACAGATGCCTTCGGGTTGGGTTGTGGTCAATCGCGCCTCGGCCACGCTTTCCAGAATCAGGGCCATGTTGCGGATCGAGACCCTTTCATCCAGCAACAGGCGCAGCACCGCGTGCAGCGTGTCGATTGGCACCTTGTCGGGGATCAGCTCATCCAGCAGCTTGCGGTTGGCTTCGGCCCGGACCGGATCGCTGAGCCGTGTCATCTCGGACAGCAGGCGGCGCAGCGATTTCAGCGTCAACAGGCGAGAGAAGTTCTGTTTGATGATCTCAAGCAGATGGGTGGCCAGAATTTCGGGCGGCGAAACAATTGTGGCCCCGCTCAGCGCTGCGGCCTCTTGATCCTTGGGCAAAATCCAGCGAGCAGGCGCGCCATACACGGGTTCAGTCACGTCGTTGCCTTCGGGCAGCACGTCATGCCCGTCTTGTACCAGCGCCAGCACCAGGTCGGAGTTCAACACCCCGCGCGCCTGTTCGACGCCCTGTACCTTGACCACATAGGTGCCCATGGGCAGATCGGCGCGGTCGGTCAGGCGGATATCGGGCAGGATCAGGCCAAAGCTTGAGGCGACATAGGTCCGCATGTTGGCAATCCGCGCGTCCAGTCCGGTGCCGGGATTCAAGACCAAGCTGACCAGGTCCGGCGCGAATTCCAGATGGACATCATCCAGATCCAGAATATCGCCGATGGCCTGCGATATCGGCGCGTCATCCTGTGGCGTCGGGCTCAGGGCCTCCTCCGCCTCGGCCTTTTGTTTGCGGTTCACGGTGTAGGCCGAATAGCCCAGCACGCCCGCCCCCAGAATAAACGGCAGGAAGGGCAGGCCGGGCACCAGCGCGAACAGCACCATCAGCAGCGCAACCGTCGCCAGCGCCGCCGGATGCCGCCCCAGCTGCGAGAAGATCGCGCTGTCGGTCGCCCCCTGCGTGCCACCCCGCGCCAGCAGCAAGGCAGACGCGATTGAGATGATCACCGCCGGTATCTGCGACACCAGCCCGTCGCCCACGGTCAGGATGGCATAGGTCTCAAACGCCGAGGATATTGGCATTCCGTGCACGATCACGCCCATGATCAGACCCATCACAAGGTTCAGCAGCGTGATCAGCAGCCCGGCAACTGCGTCCCCTTTGACGAATTTCGACGCCCCGTCGAGCGAGCCGAAGAATGTCGTCTCTTGCTGTTCGCGTTCGCGGCGTTCCTTGGCCTGTTGGTGGTCGATGGCCCCGGCGGACATGTCACTGTCGATGGCCAGCTGTTTGCCGGGCATCCCGTCCAAAGCAAAGCGCGCGCCAACCTCGGCCATGCGGGCGGCGCCCTTGGTGATAACCATGAAGTTCACGATCAGCAGCACGCCGAACACCACAAGGCCCAGAAAAACGCTGCCACCCATGACGAAATTGGCAAAGCCTTCGATCACATCCCCGGCGGCGCTCGGGCCGGTGTGACCCTGACCGATGATCAGCTTGGTCGAGGACACGTTCAGCGACAACCGCAACATCAGCGAGGCCAGCAGGATGGTCGGGAAGGATGAAAAATCCAGCGGCCGTTCAATGAACAGGGTCAGCGTAAAGATCAGGATCGCCAGCGCGAATGACGTCGCCAGCCCGACGTCCAGCACCCATGCGGGCATCGGCAGGATCATCATCACGATGACCGTCATCAGCGCCAGCGCCAGCAGCACGGTCGGAGAGAACAGGGAGCGGATGTCGATATTGGGCACGCGGGCCTCCTAGTTGAACGGAATAAAGGCCGAAGCTGTGCCCGACGACGGCACCAGTGATCCCAGCCTGCCCGCGCCCGATTGTGACAGGTTCACCGGGATCAGAGGGGCGGCGGCGGTGGTGAATGGATCGCCTGCATCCGCTTCCGGTGATACGGGCAAATTCTGATCCAGCTGCGCCATCACCGTCTGAAACCGACCGGAATAGGCATGGGCCAGCGACGGTGTGCGGGAATGATAAGCCCCCACCGCGGCGGGCCACGAGCCGAGCTCGGCATGCAGTTCCTTCAGGAAGCGGGCGGCATAGGTGGCGTTTTCATCCGGGTCGAACATGGCGTCGATGGACCGGAACGCCTTGCCGTGCCAGCGGTAGTTGATCTGGAAACAGCCGATGTCAAAGCTGCGTTTGCCCGCCTTGAAGATGTTGAAGACATAAGTCTTGGCCTCGAACTCTGAGGTGAACCAATATCCCTGTCCTTCGACGTTGATGGTCCAGGGCCAGGGTTCCAGCCGCCCATCCCGGACACGCCCGGTTTCCACCCGCGCAATCGCGCGCAGCACGGCCAGCGGTACGCCCTCGGACTGGGCGGCGCGCCGTGCGGCGGTGTCGCAAATCCCCGCCACGCGGGCATCAGGCATGGCAAGGCCCTGTTGCGCCATACACAGCGCAAGGAAGCTTAGTCCGAAAATCAAACGATGGGGCATTCTGCCGGTCCGGGATTCTGATCAATCCCGGCCAAGCTAGGCGCGTATCGGTTTACAGAGGGTTATCAGCCGTTCAGATTCGATCAATCCGCCGCCCGAACACGACGCTGGTGTTGGTGCGCGATACGCCGGGGATTTTGGCCAGTTCATCGACCAGAATATCCAGATCCTCGATCCTTGGGGCCTCAGCCGACAACAGCAGGTCGAACTCACCATTGATCGACAGGCAGAGTTTGACCTCGGGATAGGCCTCAAGCCGTTTGATAATACGCTTGGTTTCCTTTTGCTGCACTTCCAGCAACACGACAACCTGCACGCGCGGGGCGTCTTCGGGGCTGTTCAGCACCACCGAGTATCCGGCGATCACGCCGCTCTGTTCCATCCGGCTGATGCGTTCATGCACGGTGGTCCGGGCCACGCCCAGTTTTGCGGCGATCTTGGTGGTCGACGCGCGGGCGTTGTGTTGAAGGGCGGCGATAATGCGACGGTCTAGCTGATCCATGATGCATCAAGGTGTAATGCACGGGGGCAGGGGCACTCAAGACATGTCAGCGCGTTCTTTTGAAACGGCTTTCCGCCCCTTTGGCCAGATCAACACGGCGGCCAGCAATCCGGGCACGGCGGCCAGCGTCATCCAGCCAAGTGTTGCGGCCACGCTGGTGGTGGTCATGATCCAACCGGCCAGAGGGTACAGCACCAGCCAGCAAGCGTGCGACAGGGTGAACTGGGCGGCAAACACCGCCGGTCGATCCTCGGGGCGGGCCGAGCGGGTTAGCAACCGGCCCGAGGGTGTCAGCGCTGCGGAATAGCCGAACCCGATGCAGGCCCACATCAGCGCCAGCCCGGTCAGCGACACCGGAAAGGCCGCGAACAAACCTGCCGCGACGCCCATGGTGATTGTGCCGAACACGGCCCCGGTCAGCATGATTGTGCGGTCCTTGAATCGGCCCAGCAGGCCGGGCAAGGCAAAGGCGGCCAGCATCGAGCCGCCGCCAAACCCGGCCAGCGCAATGGCAACGGCGCTTTCGGACAGGCCCAGTTCGGTACGCACGATGACCACGGTGTTGACGATGACCATCGCGCTGAGCGCCGCCGCCGTCCAGCTGAGGGCCAGCAATCCGCGCAGGCGCGGGGTGTTCAGATACAATCGAATGCCGCGCGTGGTACGGTCATAAATCCCCCGTCGCCGGGTTGGTCTGGGCGAGGGCAGAGCAACGGAGACAACCAGCACAGCCGAGGCGACAAAGCCCAGCCCGGTGCCCCAGAACAGGCTGTCGGAACTGATGAAAACCAGCAGCGCAGCCGCCAGCATCGGGCTCAGCAAGCTTTCCATATCCACTGCAAGGCGCGACAGAGACAGGGCTTTGGTGTACTCCTGCTCATCCGTCAGCACGTCGGGGATTGTGGCCTGAAAGGCCGGGGTGAACCCCGCCGAGGCCGATTGCAGGACAAAGATCAGCACATAGATCTGCCAGATATCAGTCACAAACGGCAGGCAAAGGGCAACGGCCGCGCGCACCAGATCCAGTGCCACCAACATGCGCCGCCGGTCGATCCGCTGGGCAAAAGCAGCCGCCAGCGGGGCGATTGTCACATAAGCCACCATCTTGATCGTCAGCGCCGTGCCCAGCACCAGACCGGCGGCATCCCCCGCCAGATCATAGGCCAGCAGGCCCAGCGCAACGGTCGCCAACCCGGTGCCCGTCAAAGCAACGACCTGAGCCGCCAGAAGATGGCGATAAACGCGATTGTGTAGAATGCTCAGCATGGCGTGTGGGGGCCTTACGTTCGAGTGGAAATACACCGCCGATGCAAGCTTAGGTCGCATGGGCCGGGAGCAATGTGCGTGGATTCCATTTTCCCGCCAATCGCTTTGGCGTCAAGAAATCTGCGCATATTGGTCGCATTCGACTGATGGCGTTGAGTTTGCGGGCCAAACCTCCTATCTCGGGGGCGATAGCGGACAAAGGAAGACCCCGTGGCGAACCATCTGTATAAAAACGACCTGCCGGACGGGTTGGATATGGGCCCTGTAGTGGCCATTGATTGCGAAACCATGGGTCTGAACCCGCACCGCGACCGCCTGTGCGTGATCCAGATGTCGGGCGGCGACGGCAACAGCCACATCGTGCAGGTGGAAAAGGGTCAGGCACAGGCCCCGAACCTGTGCGCGATGTTGGAAAACCCAGAGGTGCTGAAGCTGTTTCACTTTGGCCGGTTCGATATCGCCGCCATGTACCACGCTTTCGGCGCGCTGGCAGCACCAGTCTATTGCACCAAGATCGCCAGCCGCCTTGTGCGCACCTATACTGACCGGCACGGGCTGAAGAACCTGTGTCAGGAACTGATCGGCGTCGACATCTCGAAGCAACAGCAAATGAGCGACTGGGGGGCCGAGACCCTGACCGACGCGCAGCTGGACTATGCGGCCTCGGATGTTTTGTACCTGCACCGCTTGCGCGAGGCGCTGGACGGTCGACTGGCCCGCGAAGGCCGGACCGAAATGGCGCAGGCCTGTTTTGACTTCCTGCCGATGCGTGCGAAACTTGACCTCGCCGGTTGGCCCGAAACGGATATTTTTGCGCACTCATGACCGATACCAAAGCATTCCTGAGCACCGCCAGACAGGTCATCACCGATGAAGCCCGCGCGCTGGACGTGCTGGCCGAAGGGCTGAACGACGACTTTGCTGAGGCCGTGCAACTGATCCTGCAGGCCAAGGGTCGCATCATCATCAGCGGCATCGGAAAATCCGGCCACATCGGCCACAAGATTGCCGCCACGCTGGCCAGCACCGGCACACCCGCCTATTTCGTGCATCCGGCCGAGGCCAGCCATGGCGATCTGGGCATGGTGTCGAAGGGTGACGTGGTTCTGGCGATTTCCAACTCGGGCGAGGCACCGGAACTGGTGAACATGCTGGCGTTCACGCGCCGCTTTGGCATTCCGCTGATCGGGTTGTCCAGCAAGCCGGAAAGCACGTTGATGCAACAGGCGGATGTGCATCTGCTGATCCCCTCGTTGGGCGAGGCCTGCGGCTTTGGCATGGTGCCGTCGATTTCAACCACGCTGACGCTGGCCATGGGTGACGCGCTGGCAATTGCGCTGATGAAATACCGTGATTTCAAGCCCGAGGATTTCCGCGCCTTCCATCCCGGCGGCAAACTGGGCGCACAGTTAAGCACGGTGAGAGATCTGATGCATTCGGGTTCGGCGTTGCCTTTGGTGGCAGCCGACACACCGATGAGCGACGCACTGATAGAGATCAGCCAGAAAGGTTTTGGCGTTGCTGGTGTCACGGATGCGCAGGGGTGGCTGCAAGGCATCATTACCGATGGTGACCTGCGGCGGCATATGGATGGCCTGCTGGACAAGACGAGCAGCCAGGTCATGACCGAAGACCCCACGACGATCAGCCCGAAGGCATTGGCCGAAGAGGCTGTTGCGATCATGAATGACCGCAAGATCACCTCGCTTTTTGTCGTCGATCCCGACGCGAACAGGGGGGCCGAAGGCCTGTTGCACATCCACGACTGCCTGCGCGTCGGGCTGGGCTAGGCGGGGGCTGAACAGTGGACAGTCACTCTCGTATGGTGCAATTCCTCAAGGTGCTGTTGCCCCTTGCGGCCATCTTGCTGCTGGCGACCGTGTTTCTGTTGTCCCGCAGCATAGAAACCAACGTGTCGGTTCCGTTCACGCAAAGAGATATTGAGGAACGTCTGGCGGATCAGGTGGTGACGCTGCCGAACTACCTTGGGACCACCCGAAAGGGTGAGAGTATTCAGATCGAGGCGACCCGGGCTGCACAGGGTACGGAGAATGCCGTGCCAACGGCTGCGGATTTTCAAGGTCGTATGGGCCTTTCGGATGGCGGTATGATAACGCTGGATTCCAACTCGGGGATGATCCGCCCGGACAAGAACACCGCGACCTTTGTCGGAGATGTGGTTATCACCACGACTGACGGTATCGAGGTCACGACCGATCTTTTGAACACCGCGCTTGACGAAATCCGCGGTGATACACCCGGTCAGGTCAATGGAACCGGGATCATTGGGGATTTCACCGCAGGTCGAATGACGTTTGGGACTGAAAAAAACGATGGTCCGGTCCATATTCTTTTTACAGATGGCGTTAAGCTGATATATGAGCCTGAAAAAACAGAAAGATAACCTGTGTTTTATTTTCGATTTCTCCTAATAGGTTTCGCTCTGGTTACGGGTGCCCTTTCTGCGACAGCGCAGGAAACTCAGGTGGCATTCGGGGCGGTAAAAGCCGACCCAAGCCTTCCGGTCGAAGTGACCTCGGAAAAGCTGAACGTGAATCAGGAAGACGGATCAGCCGAATTTCAGGGCAATGTCATCGTCATTCAAGGTGAGATGCGCCTGACGGCTGAACGGGTGCTGGTCATCTATAACGCCGACCGTTCGGGTATCGACCGGCTGGAAGCGACCGAGGACGTGGTTCTGGTCAGCCCACCGGATGCGGCCGAAGGCGACTGGGCCGAATACACGATCGATTCCGGTGTAATTGTCATGAAGGGCAATGTGTTGCTGACGCAGGGGCCCAGCATTATCAGCGGCGATCAGATGAACGCGAACCTGACGACAGGTACGGCAACGATGACCGGACGGGTCAAAACCATCCTGCAACCGGGTGACAATTGATGGCACAGCCAAATTTGTCAGTTTCTGAGGGCAGCTCTGGCCTCAGGATCGAAAAGCTGCGGAAATCCTATCGCAAGAAGACCGTGATCCGGGATGTTTCGATGACGTTGGACCGGTCCGAAGTGGTGGCCTTGCTGGGGCCAAACGGATCGGGCAAGACCACGACATTCTATTCCGTGGCCGGTTTGGTGTTTCCCGAAGCCGGGACCGTTACAATTGACGGGCAGGCGGTCACAACCTTGCCGATGTATCGGCGTGCGCGCCTTGGAATCGGCTATCTGCCGCAGGAAATGTCGATCTTTCGCGGCATGAGCGTCGAAGACAACATTGCCGCCGTTCTGGACATCACGATCAGCCATGCGCATCGCCGCAAAGAACGGCTGGAAGAACTGCTGTCGGATTTTTCGATCGAACATCTGCGCCGCGCTCCTGCGCTGGCGCTGTCAGGGGGTGAGCGGCGGCGGGTCGAGATTGCGCGCTGTCTGGCGGCCGATCCGAAATACCTGTTGCTGGATGAACCCTTTGCAGGTGTCGACCCGATCAGCGTGGGCGATATCCGTCACCTTGTGGCAGATCTGAAAAAGCGCGGAATCGGCGTGCTGATCACCGATCACAACGTCCGCGAAACGCTCGAGATCGTGGACCGTGCCTATATCCTGCATGATGGTCAGGTGCTGATGTCCGGCACCCCTGACGAGGTTGTTGAAAACGAAAACGTGCGCCGGGTCTATCTGGGCGAAAATTTCCGTATTTCATAGGCTTGCGCAGGAATGCGCCGACCGCATGGCGGAAATCGCGTATATACACACCTGTTTTGATTGACTCTTCCGCCGTCTCTTGCCTCAATTGGGTCATGGCATTTCCTCGGTTCCAGTCTGGATCACGATGCCCCTTCTTCGAAGGGCTTAGGGTTCGGCTACCGCAGGTCATGCCGATACCCCCCACCCGATAAAAACAAGTGTGCCACGTTACGTGGCGTCAGAATGGGTGTGAATTGTGAAGGAGATCACATGCGTTACCAAATCAGCGGAAAACAGATCGACATCGGCGAAGCACTTCAGACCCATGTGCAGACCGAACTTGGCGAGGTTGTTGGCAAATATGCCCAGCGGCCGACCGATGCCAACGTCGTCTTTTCCCGTTCTGCGCATGAATATGTGTGCGAGACTACCGTGCATCTTTCCACGGGCCTGACGGCGCAGGCCAAAGCACATGCGACCGAAATCTACGCAGCGTTCGAAGGTTGCTGCGATAAAATGGAAACACAGCTGCGCCGTTACAAGCGCCGTCTCAAGGATCACCACAAGGACCGGGCAGAGCCGGTTGAACTCTTTGGTGCATCCTCATATATCCTCGCGTCTGACGAATCAGAGGCGGCGGTTGAACCCGATTCCCTGCAGCCGATGATTGTGGCCGAGATGGAAACCAAAATCCCATCTCTGAGTGTTGGTGAAGCCGTTATGCAGATGGAACTGGCTGGTGCCCCGGTGCTGGTGTTCCGCAATGAAAACAAGGACGGATTGAACGTCGTGTACCGTCGCGAAGACGGCAATATCGGTTGGATCGATCCGTAACAGGCAAGAATAGCAAGGCACGCCCCTGCGCAAGCGGGGGCCTCGCCGTGGAGCGTGACCATGGAGCTTTCGAGCATACTGAAGCCCGAAGCAGTACGTGTATTGTCCGCCGCTTCCAGCAAGAAGCGGTTGTTTCAGGAAATCGGCGATATCGCTGCGGCTACCCTGGGTCTTGAGACTCAGGTCGTTGTTGACGGATTGCTGGAACGCGAAAGCCTTGGGCCTACTGGCGTTGGTCATGGGGTGGCTTTGCCACACGCCCGGATGACAGAGCTTGAGGCCGTTTCCGGCGTTTTCGTGATGCTTGAAAAGCCAATTGATTTCGGCTCGGTCGACCGACAGCCGGTGGACATTGCGTTCGCGTTGTTTGCGCCGGAAGAGGCCGGGGTAGACCATCTGAAGGCGCTTGCGTTGGTATCCCGGACCCTGCGCGATACGGCGGTCTGCGCAAAGCTGCGGGCCAACCCGGACCCGGTCAAATTATATGCTATTCTAACCGAAGCGCAGTCCATGCAGGCGGCTTGATCGCCCTACCTGACTTGCGCTGCAGACACAAAAAAGCCCCCGAATTTCGGGGGCTTTTTTCGTGTGTCGTGACTGGCGGGGTTACCCGCCTGCGCCCATTTCCAGTGTCCACCAGATTTTACCGCCGCCTTCCTGATGCCAGGAAAACCCCATCTGTGTGGCTTTGGGGTCCATGATCACCGATCGCGGTCCGGGCTCCTGCATCCACGCGGCCAGGGTTTCGGTTTCCGTCTCGAAGGTCTCGGAAATCGCTTCGCCCAGGAAGGTGCCGTAATATCCGACGCGTGTTGCGCGATCCAATGGGGATGATCCGTCTGAGCCAAAATGCCAGGGGCGGTTCTGCCGCGCCATATCCTTGGCGTGGGTGGCCGCAGCCGCATTCAGCTGCGCGTTCAGCTGCACCGCCTGCAGGCCCTGCGCCTGACGCAGCGCGTTGACCGAATCAAGCATACGGAACTGAAGCTTTTCTGGATTGCCCCGGATTTTATAGACCGTGGGCAATGGTCGCCCATCCGCCCCATAGGACGGGGTGCCGCTGGGGGTACATGCAGAAAGTGCAATGAAGCAAACGAACAGTACAGAAAGAATACGCGTCATGATCGACCTGATTATTGTGTCGCCCTAGGGCATAGCGTGACAAACCGTCTTGGGCAAACGCACATTGACCTTGTTCTGCGTGATTCTGCCGGTTTGATTTGCGACTGAAGCATTCTGGCAATAAAATGACCCCAATTTCCAAGTTCGCCTTAGCAAAGGACCGCCATCATGGTCAAAAAGTACATTCACTCGTCAACGCGCCGCGGTTTTCTGACTGGCGCGTCGGCGTTGTTGGCATCGCCCGCGATCGCCCAATACATTCCCGGCGATCCGTTGCGCCCCGCAGCCGATCCGGAACCAGAGGTGCGCCGCAATATCTCGGGGTTCCGAGCGCTGGACTGGCAGCCGTACTTCTCGAATACAAACAACGGGGCCATTCTGGTCGATACCGTTTCACGCGCGCTGCATTATTGGTCGGATGACCAAAGCGTGTACAAGCTCTACCCCTCTTCCGTGCCACTGACCGAGGAGCTGACCCGTCGCGGGCGCACCAGTGTGATCCGCAAGGTCGAAGGGCCAAGCTGGTCGCCAACACCGTCAATGAAGAAAAGAAATCCAGAATGGCCGGATCACATACCGCCAGGACCGGATAACCCCTTGGGAACGCACGCTTTGTACCTGAGCTGGAAATATTATCGCATCCACGGCACCCATGATACGCGCAAAATCGGGCGCAGATCGTCAAATGGCTGTATTGGTCTGTTCAATCAGGACATCGCCGAGCTGTTCTCGATGGCCAAGGTTGGCACGCAAGTGTTGCTAATTTGACGACATTTTCTCGCTCGAACCCGCTTGCGGCGTAAGTTGCAATTGCATTCCCGGCGGATAGCTGGTTAGAAAAAAACACGAGGTAAGTCTTGGGTGTGCGGTTTCGCTATTTGGAACCGTGCGAATTCTGGAGGTTAATATGAAGAAACTCGTTCTCGCCGCTGCGCTGACTGCTGCTGCTTCCACCGCATTTGCCGGTAACCTGGAAGAGCCGGTTGTTGAAGCACCGGTTGTTGTTGAAGAAACTCAGGGTTCGTCGCAGGGCATCATCCTGCCGCTGATCCTGCTGGTCGTCGTTGCAGCTGCTGTTGCAGCAAGCTAATTTGACGAGCATCATCTAGAGAAAAGGCGGTGGATTTATCCACCGCCTTTTTTCATGTCTGAATGGTCGGGTTGGTTACGCCAGCCAGCCGCTTAGATTGTCTTCAATGACTTTCCCCAGCGCCGCGATGTGCAAATCATCGTCGTTGAGGCAGGGGATATAAGCAAAGCCCTCGCCGCCTGCTTCCTCAAAGCTTTCCTTGATCTCTTCGTTGATTTCTTCCAGCGTTTCGATGCAATCGGCGGAAAACGCCGGTGCGATGACGGCGATGTTCTTCTTACCCTGCCGGGCCAGTTCGGCCACGTGTTCCACCGTGTAAGGTTTCAGCCATTCCTCGGGTCCAAATCGCGACTGGAAGGTTGACACAAGCTGATCGTCCGACCAGCCCAGCCGTTCTTTCAGCAACCGGGTCGTTTTCGCGCATTGGCAGTGATAGGGGTCGCCCTGCTGCAAATAGCGTTCCGGCATCCCGTGGTATGAACAGACCAGAACGTCTGGTTTCGTCTCCATCGCGGCATAGGCTTTTTCCACCGAACTGGCCAAAGCGTCGATATAGGCGGGCTCATCAAAATAGGCGGGGACGGTACGGGCGGCCGGTTGCCGGGCCTCCCCCATCAGGGCGCGGAAGAACTGATCGTTTGCCGTGGCCGTCGTCGCACCTGCGTATTGCGGATAAAGCGGGAAGAACAGGATGCGGTCACACCCCGCAGCCACCATGTCGCGCACTTTGGATTTGGTCGACGGGTTGCCGTAACGCATGCAGAAATCAACCATCACCTGATCGCCATATCGGGCCTGCATCGCCGCGCGTATCTTGGCGGTCTGGTCCTTGGTGATCGTCATCAGCGGGCTTTCGCCCTTGTCGTGGTTCCAGATCGACTTATACGCTTGGCCCGAGCTGAAGGGGCGTTTGGTCAGGATGATACCCTGCAGGATTGGCTGCCATTTCCACTTGGGATAGTCGATCACGCGCTGGTCTGACAGAAACTCGTTCAGATATCGGCGCATCGGCCAATAGCTGTAGTCATCCGGCGTGCCAAGATTGGCCAGCAGAATGCCGACACGGCCCATCTTGACCTTGGGATGGTCAGCGGGTGCATGTGATGGGCGAGTGGCGTCAAACATTTGGGGCTTCCTGAGGTTTCTCTGTATCGGGCTGAAATAACCGGAATTATCCGGTCGTCAATTGGACAGTTTGCCTTCTTTTGTGCCTAAAGCGTCAGCAAGACGTGCCTGTGCCGATCCCGGGCGCAACGGCTTCTGCTGACTGTCGTCGGGGGACCAGCCGGTCAGGCAGATCAACTCGAACGTGGCTGGCAGGCGCCCCTGCGGCGTAGTGAAATGATCGGCATAGATCTGCTGCGCCCGTTCAAACACCTGTCGGCGGGTTGGGTGCTTGACCCGGTCTATAAGGCTGTTGGCCTCGCCCATCGCGCGCAGGTCGCGCATCAGATGGGTCAGATCGCGATACTCCGCCGTCATGCGCGCGGTGTCGGCCACCGGCAGCGCAAAGCCCGCGCGTTGCAGCAAGCCACCCAGATCGCGCAGCTCGGCCATCGGGGCAATGCGGGGGCTGAGGCCCCCGGCCACCTCGATCTCGGCCTGACCCAGCGCGGCGCGCAGCTCGTGCAGGGTTTCGCCGCCCAGACACACCACCAGCAGCAGCCCGTCGGGTTTAAGGGCGCGGTGGCATTGGATCAGCTGCCCGACCGGGTCATTGGCCCAATGCAGCGCCATGGCATGAATCACCAAGTCATGCGCGCCGGGGGTCAGGGCCAGAACGTCGTCATCGGTGGCCATTTCCGCCTCGGGCAGAACGTCGCGCCAGATATGTGAAAACGGAGTCACGATCGCCGGGGCCGTAAAGGTTTTATTAACCATGGAGAGCCGATCCTGAACCTCGTCCACGGCGGCGCGGTGCAGGAACAGCGCCTCGTCGCGCGCGCGGGCGCGGTGCAGGGCCAGGGCCGGGCGGTCAAACAAAGAGGGTGCGTTGGATTCAGGCAGTTTCATAGGCCGCAAGTACCGCATGTCGCAGCGGATTCAAACCGCTGTCGCGCTGATCTACCCGCCGCGTTGTCTGGGATGCGGTGATCTGACCGAATCCGATTTCGGCCTGTGTGGCCCATGTTGGCGTGAAACACCGTTCATCGGTGGGGTGGTGTGCGAAAGCTGCGGTGTGCCCCTGCCCGGAGCGGCCGATGGCCACCGGATCGAATGCGATGACTGCATGAAAGCACCGCGCCCCTGGTCGGATGGGCGCGCGGCGCTGTTGTATGACGGCAAAGCGCGGGCGCTGATTTTGGCGTTGAAACACGGGGATAGGCCGGAACTGGCCCGCCCGGCGGCGCGCTGGATGGCGCAGGCCGGAAGCGACCTGATCCAAAGCGATATGCTGATCGCGCCGGTGCCGTTGCATTGGTCGCGGCTGCTCAAACGGCGGTACAACCAGTCGGCGCTGTTGGCGCAGCATCTGGGGCGGCAGACCGGGCTGGATGTATGCCCTGATCTGCTGGTGCGGCGGGTCCGAACCCCTGTGCTGGATGGGAAAACAGCGGCTGAGCGGGCGGAAACCTTGTCGGATGCAATCACGGCGCACCCGAAACGCCGAAAAAACATGCAGGGGCGCGATGTTTTGCTGGTGGATGACGTCATGACATCGGGGGCGACGCTGACGGCCTGCGCGCGCGCATGTCTTGCTGCCGGGGCAAATCATATTTTCGTGTTGGTACTGGCACGCGTTGCCAAGGATGCCTAATTCGCTCAAGATTATGCGAAACCCGAAGGGACGGATTATGAAACCCGTAGAAATCTATACCTCGCCGCTGTGCGGTTTTTGCCATGCGGCCAAGCGTTTGCTGAAACAGAAAGGCGTCGAGTTCAAAGAGGTCGACGTGCTGATACACCCCAAGCGCAAGCCCGAGATGATCAAACGCGCCGGTGGCAAGCGTACTGTGCCGCAGATTTTTGTTGGGGCGACCCATGTGGGCGGCTGTGACGAATTGTATGAGCTGGAACGTCAGGGCAAGCTGGACCGTCTGCTGGCGGCCTGATGAAAACCGCGCTGCTGCAGATCACCGCATCGGACGATCCGGCCGAAAACCTGGACATGGTGTGTGCCATGATGGCCGAGGCGGCAGATCAGGGGGCGCAGTTCATCCTGACGCCCGAGGTTACGAACTGTGTCTCGACCAGCACCACGCGGCAGCGCGAGGTTTTGCAGCACGAAGAAGATGACATTACCCTGGCCGGGCTGCGTGTGCAGGCCGCCCGGCTGGGTGTCTGGCTGCTGATCGGTTCGTTGGGGATCAAGTCCCACGATCCCGATGGGCGCTTTGCCAACCGGTGTTTCATGATCGGCCCGCAGGGGCAGATCGTGGCGCGGTATGACAAGATTCATATGTTCGACGTACAGGTCACCGAGACCGAGACCTTTCGCGAATCAAAGAATTACCGCGCTGGCGACAAGGCGGTCGTGGCCGAGACCGAGTTCGGCAAGGTGGGGCTGACCATCTGCTACGACATCCGCTTTCCGCATCTCTACGCCGCGCTGGCACAGGCGGGGGCGCGGATTCTGACGGTTCCGGCCGCGTTTTCTCCGGTCACCGGGGCGGCGCACTGGGAATCACTGCTGCGCGCGCGGGCGATTGAAACCGGCTGTTGGGTGCTGGCCCCGGCGCAAACGGGTGAACATCCCAAAACGCGCGGAAAAACGCGCTATACCTACGGTCACAGCATGGTTGTGACCCCATGGGGAGAGGTCGTTGTCGACGCAGGCACCGATCCAGGCATTCACTTTTTCGATTTGGATGATAGTTCTGTGACAGAGGCGCGCCGCCGCGTGCCCTCATTGACGCACACCCGTCGCTTTGACGGACCCTGATCCAGAACGGGACTATGACTGACGAACACAATGCCCTGGCGGTCACGCTGTTCAGCGAGATTCTGACCGCAGATCAACTGTTGCGCAACCGGTTGAGCCGGGTGCTGCCCAAGGGCATGGAAATCTCGCATTTCTCGGTGCTGAACCATCTGGTCTTTGTCGGGGATGAGCGCAGTCCGGCGCAGCTGGCCAATACGTTCCACGTCACCCGAGGCGCGATGACCAACACCTTGGCCAAGCTGGAATGGGCCGGATACATCCACATCCGCCCCGATTGGGACGACGCCCGCCGCAAGATGGTTGCGATTAGCCCCGCTGGTCGCCGCGCGCGGGATCAGGCGATTTCCTCGATCGCGCCGCTGATCAACCGCGTGGTCGGAGAGCTGGGGCTGGAGCGCGTTCGCAGCACGCTGCCCGTGCTTCGTGATTTGCGATTGCAGTTGGAGGGGGAGTAGGAAGGTCATGCGTTGGTTTAGGAAGCGACGGAAATCCAGGGGGCTTTCAGAGAACGTGACTTCGCCAACCTCTTCGGCGGCATCCGCTGACGAAGATCAACAAAATCGATCTAACCTGAAGACTGCAAAGCCGAGTGGCGCAATCTGGGTTAGCGATGTTTATCAAAGACATGAACTCAGCATTGGTTTTGTCACTGAACCAATGCGAAACAAGATCACTTCGATCAAGTTTCGCGACGAAGATGTCGAAATCGCTAAGAAACATAGTGATGGAAACAAAAAAAATTCCCGCGGCGAGCATGTCGATCCAGGCGCGGTGCCGAGTGAACTATATTGGAACCTAAGCGAGGCATCACCTAGCACTATCCCGCCGGTTTTCAACGCAGGGCACCCAATGTTGCGTGCGGATATCGCAGAGATTTTTAAGCATCATGATTTAGGTCAAGCACGTCTGCAAGAAACGCAACTTTTTGGCTGTGATGCGGAAGCACCGCTTGATTATGTCGCCTATGCTCTGATTTTCCAGAATCAAGGCCATGCTATCGATATAGCAAAGAGCGATGTGGAGCCTGTATGGCCTGGGCGCGAGGTGTTTAAGCCTAAACCAGATGCCTCACTTGCTGATTGCCTTGTGCCGGATACCAGAACGGTAAATGGTCCAGCAATCTGGATTGATCCCAATATGTTCAGGTATTTTTTCCTTAGTGACGCACTTGGCAGCGAACTAGCAGCAGCTGGTTTTGGTCCTGCTTTTGGACTGACCCGTTTGGAATTTTAAGAAATCGTAGGATGGGTGCTTGCACCCATCGCCTGCGTTTGTCGTCGGAATGATGGGTGTAGACACCCATCCTACCCCGGCTTCACACTCGCCGTCACATAGTTCACGCTCAGATCCCGGTCCGAGATCGACCAGTTCCACAGGATCGGGTTGAACACGAAGCCCTTGCGGTCCACCGGGTCCAGTCCGGCCTGACGCAGCAGGTCGAATAGCTCATCCGGAGTGATGAACTTGTTCCATTCATGCGTGCCGCGCGGCAGCCAGCGCATGACGACCTCGGCCCCGAATATGGCCATGGCATAGGATTTTGGGTTGCGGTTGATGGTCGAGCAGATCAGCAGCCCGCCCGGTTTCAACAACTGCTGCGAGGCGGTCAGGAACCCTAAAGGATCGGCCACGTGCTCGACCACTTCCATGTTCAGCACCACGTCGAATTGTTCGCCAGCGGCCGCCATGTCCTCGGCGGTGGTGTGGCGATAGTCGATTTCCAGCCCGGATTGCTCGGCATGGATGCGCGCGACGGGCAGGTTGCCTTCGGCGGCGTCGGCCCCGACCACAGTTGCCCCAAGGCGGGCCATGGGTTCGCTCAGCAACCCGCCACCGCAACCGATATCGAGCAGGCGCAGGCCCTGAAACGGGTTCGGGGCCTTCAAATCCCGGTCAAACTCACCTGCAATCTGCTGTGTGATATAATCCAGACGACAAGGATTCAGCATATGCAGGGGCTTGAATTTCCCATGCGGGTCCCACCATTCTGCCGCCATCGCTTCGAATTTTGCGATCTCGGACGGGTCGACCGTGTTCGGATGCGCTTGCATTCCTGTCTCCGTGTGCTCTTTTACGTTTAACGACTATATAGGGCCATAATGGACAAGTACCCGGACCAAAAGCGCGCAGTTCAATATCTGTACCCGCCGATCGACCCGTTTGATCAGCGTATGGTCGATGTGGGCGATGGACACCGTATTTATATGGAACAATGCGGCAATCCGGACGGGATTCCGGTTGTCGTGCTGCACGGCGGGCCGGGCGGCGGATGCAGCCCGGCGATGCGGCGTTACTTTGATCCAAACGTGTTTCGGGTGATTCTTTTTGATCAGAGAGGCTGTGGACGCTCGCGCCCGCACGCGTCGGTCACAGACAACACAACCTGGCATCTGGTCGCTGACATCGAGCGGCTGCGCACCCTTTTGGATATCGACGACTGGACAGTGTTTGGCGGCAGCTGGGGCGCGACATTGGCGCTGATCTATGCGCAGGCACATCCCGACCGGGTGAATCGTCTGGTGTTGCGCGGCGTGTTTCTGGCCACTCAGGCCGAGCTGGATTGGTTTTACGGCGGCGGCGCGGGCAAATTCTGGCCCGAGCAATGGGCCAAGTTCACATCCCTGCTGACCGAGGGTGAGCTGACCGATGCAATCGGCGCGTATAACAGGCGTCTGTTTTCAGGCGATCACGCAACAGAGGTTCTGTATGCGCGGGCCTGGTCGGCATGGGAAAACGCGCTGGCTTCGATCCATTCGAACGCCCCGGCCGGAGAAAGCCCCGGCGAATACGCGCGCGCCTTTGCGCGGCTTGAGAACCACTATTTTATCAATGGCGCGTTTCTTGAGGAAGACGGGCAGATTTTGAATCAGGTGGACAGAATCGCGCATATCCCCGGCCATATTGTTCAGGGCCGTTATGACATGATCTGCCCGCCGCAGGCCGCCTGGAATCTTGCCGAGCGTTGGCCCAATGCCGAACTGAAGATGGTGCGCAACGCTGGCCACGCCTTGTCGGAACCGGGCATCAGCGCAGAATTGGTGCGCATCATGGACCGTGTGGCGGAGGGCGTGGCATGACCCGGATCGACCGTCGTGCTTTGTTTGCTTCGGGTGCCGCAGCTGCATTGCTGGCGGCCACGGGGACCTCGCTGGCGGATACGCCGAAATCGGGCGGTATGTTGCGTCTGGCAGTTCCGCGCGATGACAGTTTGGAACAACTCGCCCGTGGTGCCGTGTTCGATACCCTGACTGAGATCGCACCCGATGGCACCCTGCGCGGCGAACTCGCGACCAGTTGGCAGACTGACGCCCAGGCGCGGGTCTGGAGCTTTGATCTGCGTGAGGATGTCGTGTTCCACGATGGTGCGGCGCTGGACGTGGGCGATGTGCTTGCAGTTCTGAACGCTGTCGGACGGGCCGAGGCTGTGACGCCGAACGCGATACGGCTGGAGCTGGCAGAGGCCAATCCGGGTCTGCCGTTCCTGTTGGCTGACAGCCGTTTTGTCATCACGCGGGACGGGCAGGGCGTAACGCCGCTGCACGCGGCCAATGGCACGGGATGTTATCGCGTTGAGCGGGCCGAGGACGGGCGGCATTTTCTGGGGCGCAAGATGGCGGATCATTACAAGGCCGGGTCAGCAGGCTGGGCAGATGCGGTGGAAATCATCGTCATCCCCGACGCCCGTGTCCGGGCCGAGGCCCTGCGGGACGGGTATGTGGATATCGCGGCACTGCCGGCAGGTGACGATCTGAGGGGCCGCCGAGGATTGCGTTTTCACCCAGGCGAATCGGATATGGCGCTGGCTGTCGCCTCGCATGTGGGCATGCCGCGCCAGGTCGGCGGGGGGCGTGCGCTGGATGATGGGCGGATCGCCGAACGGTGGTGGCTGGCGTAAATCCGATCACGAATCCCGCCGGGGGTTGCAGATTCGGGAAACCCTGCGTATATGCAGTTTCAACAGCGGCGCGTCGGACTTCTGGTTCGGGGCTCCACCGGAAATTTCGACGGGCCGCGCGCCCGTTTTTTTGTGCCCGGATGAAGGGTAGAGAACCTGATGACAAACGACCTGATAGCCAAAGCAGCAATTGACCGGCGACTGGCCGAAATCATTACTCCAGTGATCGAAGATCTGGGGTACGAACTTGTGCGCATCCGTCTGATGAGCGGCAAGCAGACCACGCTGCAGATCATGGCCGACAAGCCCGATGGCGGTATCGAAGTGGACGGTTGCGCCGAAATCTCGAATGCGGTCAGCGCCACGCTGGATGTCGAGGATCCGATCCTGGACGCCTATGCGCTGGAAGTGTCCAGCCCCGGCATCGACCGCCCGCTGACCCGTCTCAAGGATTTTGAGATGTTCGAAGGGTATGAGGCCAAGATCGAGACCACGGAACTGATCGACGGTCGCCGCCGCTTTAAGGGTGAGCTGGCCGGGATCGAAGGGGACGAGGTTCTGATCAATATCTCTGAAGGGGATGAGACGATCACCATCGGTCTGCAATTCGACTGGCTGAGCGACGCAAAGCTGGTTTTGACCGACGACCTGATCAAGGAAATGCTGCGCCAGCGCAAAGACGCCGGTGCCCTGAACGAAAACGCTTTCGACGAGATTGAGACCGAAGGGTCCGAAGAGGAGACGAACTGATGGCAATCACCTCAGCCAACCAGCTGGAGCTGCTGCAGACCGCCGAGGCCGTGGCCCGCGAAAAGATGATCGACCCCGGTCTGGTTGTCGAAGCAATGGAAGAATCGCTCGCCCGTGCCGCCAAAAGCCGTTACGGGGCCGAGATGGACATCCGCGTGTCGATTGACCGCAAAACCGGCAAGGCGACCTTTACCCGCGTCCGCACAGTGGTCGAGGATGAAGAGCTGGAGAACTATCAGGCCGAGATGACCGTCGAACAGGCCAAGCAGTACATGGAAGCGCCCGAAGTCGGCAACGTCTATGTCGAAGAAGTCCCCCCGGTTGAAATGGGCCGGATCGCCGCGCAATCAGCGAAACAGGTGATCCTGCAAAAGGTCCGCGAAGCCGAGCGGGACCGTCAGTTCGAAGACTTCAAGGATCGCGCAGGCACCATCATCAACGGTGCCGTCAAACGCGAAGAGTTTGGCAATGTTATCGTCGATCTGGGTGGGGCCGAGGCCGTTCTGCGCCGCAATGACAAGATCGGCCGCGAAAGCTATCGCCCGAATGACCGTGTGCGCGCCTATATCAAGGAAGTCCGCCGCGAGGTACGTGGCCACCAGATCTTCCTGTCGCGCACCGCGCCGGAATTCATGGCCGAGCTGTTCAAGATGGAAGTGCCGGAAATCTATGATGGCATCATCGAGGTCAAGGCCGTGGCCCGTGACCCCGGTTCGCGCGCCAAGATTGCTGTGATCTCTTACGACGGGTCGATTGATCCGGTCGGTGCTTGCGTTGGTATGCGCGGCAGCCGCGTGCAGGCCGTTGTGAACGAGCTGCAGGGTGAAAAAATCGACATCATCCCGTGGAACGAAGATCAGCCGACATTCCTGGTGAATGCGCTGCAGCCCGCCGAGGTTTCCAAGGTGGTTCTGGACGAAGAAGCCGGCAAGATCGAAGTTGTGGTTCCCGAGGAACAGCTGAGCCTGGCCATCGGTCGTCGCGGTCAGAACGTGCGCCTGGCCAGCCAGTTGACCAATCTGGACATCGACATCATGACCGAGGCCGAGGAATCGGCGCGCCGTCAGAAAGAATTCGAAGCCCGCACCGGCCTGTTCATGGAAAGCCTGGACCTGGACGAGTTCTTTGCACAGCTTCTGGTGTCCGAAGGTTTCACCAACCTCGAAGAGGTTGCCTATGTGGAACTTGACGAGCTGCTGGTAATCGACGGTGTCGACGAAGGCACAGCCCAAGAGCTGCAGACCCGCGCCCGTGAACACCTGGAAGCACAGGCCAAGGCGGCGCTGGACGCGGCGCGCGCGCTGGGTGTCGAGGATAGCCTTATTGAATTCGAAGGCCTGACGCCCCAGATGGTAGAGGCACTGGCCAAGGACGATGTGAAGACTCTGGAAGACTTCGCGACCTGTGCCGACTGGGAACTGGCCGGTGGCTGGACCACGGTCGATGGTGAACGCATCAAAGATGACGGCGTGCTGGAGCCTTTGGGCGTTACGCTGGAAGAGGCTCAGGATCTGGTCATGACCGCCCGTATCATGCTGGGTTGGGTTGATCCGGCCGAGCTGGAACAGGCCGAAGATGACGGCGAAGCTGTTGAAGAGGAGGCCGAGGCCTGATCTCGGGCTTCGGGTAGCACGTATGAGTCGCGGTGGCGTCCATAAGGATCGGTCCGACGGACCTGAGCGGAAATGCATCGCCACGGGCGAAATTCAGCCTAAATATGGGTTGATACGCTTTGTGACGGGGCCGGACGGTCAGGTCTTTCCCGATGTCGCGGCAAAATTGCCGGGGCGCGGGGTCTATGTGGCAGCAGATCGCGCCGCATTGGACAAAGCCGTCGGCAAAAAGCTGTTTGCACGGGGTTTCAAGGCGCAGGTGACCGTGCCACAGAATCTGACCGATGAGGTCGAGCGCCAGGTTTTGCGCCGTGTAATCGAACTGTTGAGCCTTGCGCGCAAATCCGGTGACGCGGTCGCGGGCTATGAAAAGGTCAAGGCGTGGCTGGACCGGGAAGAGGCCCAGGTTCTGATTCAGGCCGCAGACGGATCAGGGCGCGGAAAGTCCAAACTGAGCACGCCGCATTTTGGCAAATACATCGGTTGGCTGACTGCGGACGAGTTAGGACAGGCATTTGGGCGCCAAACCGTGATTCATGCGGCGCTGGCCTCTGGCGGACTCGCCAAACGTGTTGTAGAGGAAGCGCAGCGCCTGCGTGGCTTGCGCGAAACGGATGACGGCGGCAAGGGCCGCGCGGAAGGGTAAGAAGCTTTATGAGCGATAGTGACGGCAAAAAGACATTGGGTCTTCGTGGCGGGGCACGCCCCGGAAATGTGAAACAGAGTTTCAGCCACGGGCGCACCAAGAATGTCGTGGTGGAAACCAAACGCAAACGCGTGGTGGTCCCCAAGCCGGGTGCGGGAAAGCCGGGGGGCGGTGCGTCGCCGTCGGGTGATCCGTCGCGTCGCCCTGCGGGAATTTCCGACGCCGAGATGAGCCGCCGCCTGAAGGCGTTGCAGGCTGCCAAGGCGCGTGAGGCCGAAGAGGCCGCTGCCCGTGTGGCCGAAGAAAAGGCCCGCGAAGAAGATCGCGCCCGTCGTCGTGCCGAGCTAGAGGCCAAGGAACGCGAACAGCGCGAAGCCGAAGAGCGCGTCCGCGCCAAGGCCGAAGAAGAAGAACGCAAGCGCAAGGAAGCTGAAGATGCTGCCAAGCGCGCTGCGACGGCCCCTGCTGCACCACAAGAACCCAAGGCGGCACGCCCTGCGGCGAACAAGCCTGCGCCGGCGGCAACACCGCGCAAGCAGGATCGTGAACGCGATCAGCGCGGCAACCGCGGTAAAGGTCGCGACGACAACCGCCGCTCGGGCAAGCTGACACTGGGTCAGGCGACGGGTGGCGAAGGCAATCGTCATCGTTCGATGGCTGCGATGAAGCGTAAGCAAGAGCGTGCGCGTCAAAAAGCCATGGGCGGTGCGGTTGAACGGGAAAAGGTGATCCGTGACGTACAACTGCCCGAGGCGATCGTCGTCTCTGAGCTGGCCAACCGTATGGCCGAGCGTGTGTCGGATGTTGTCAAATCGCTGATGAACATGGGCATGATGGTCACGCAGAACCAGACCATCGACGCTGATACTGCCGAGCTGATCATCGAAGAATTCGGCCACAAGGTGACCCGCGTATCCGATTCGGATGTTGAGGACGTCATCAAAGAGGCCGAAGACGACGATAAAGATCTGCAGCCGCGTCCACCGGTCATTACCATCATGGGTCACGTCGACCACGGCAAGACCTCGTTGCTGGATGCAATTCGCGATGCGCGCGTTGTTGCGGGCGAGGCCGGGGGCATCACCCAGCATATCGGTGCCTACCAGGTAAAAACCGACGGTGGTGCCACGCTGACCTTCCTGGATACGCCGGGCCACGCGGCCTTTACCTCGATGCGCTCTCGTGGTGCTCAGGTCACGGATATCGTGGTTCTGGTTGTCGCTGCGGATGACGCGGTGATGCCGCAGACCATCGAGGCGATCAACCACGCCAAAGCGGCCGGAGTGCCGATGATCGTGGCGATCAACAAGGTCGACAAGCCTGATGCAAACCCGGACAAGGTGCGCACCGATTTGCTTCAGCATGAAGTGATCGTCGAGAAGATGTCGGGTGAGGTGCAGGACGTCGAAGTATCTGCCGTCACCGGTCAGGGTCTGGACGAACTGCTGGAATCCATCGCCCTGCAAGCCGAGATCCTTGAACTGAAAGCCAACCCCGATCGTGCCGCCCAAGGTGCCGTGATCGAGGCGCAGCTGGACGTGGGTCGCGGCCCTGTGGCCACCGTTCTGGTTCAGAACGGCACGCTGCGTCAGGGTGATATCTTCGTTGTGGGTGAACAGTACGGTAAGGTCCGTGCGCTGATCAACGACCAGGGTGAGCGCGTCAAAGAAGCTGGCCCCTCGGTTCCGGTTGAGGTTCTGGGCCTGAACGGCACACCCGAAGCCGGTGACGTTCTGAACGTGACCGACACCGAAGCGCAGGCCCGTGAGATTGCGGAATACCGCGAACAGGCCGCCAAGGACAAACGCGCCGCCGCCGGTGCCGCAACCACCCTTGAGCAGTTGATGCAGAAGGCCAAAGAAGACGAAAACGTCACCGAGCTGCCAATTCTGATGAAAGCGGATGTGCAGGGGTCGGCCGAAGCCATCGTTCAGGCGATGGAAAAGATCGGTAACGACGAGGTGCGCGTGCGCGTACTGCACTCGGGCGTGGGTGCCATCACGGAAACCGATATCGGCCTGGCCGAAGCCTCGGGTGCGCCAGTGTTTGGTTTCAACGTGCGTGCCAATGCTTCGGCGCGGAACACCGCGAACCAGAAGGGCGTGGAGATCCGTTACTATTCGGTGATCTACGATCTGGTCGACGACGTGAAAGCGGCCGCATCCGGCCTGCTGAGCGCCGAGATTCGCGAAAAATTCATCGGTTACGCCGAGATTCGCGAAGTCTTCAAGGTTACCGGCGTTGGCAAGGTTGCGGGCTGTCTGGTCACCGAAGGTGTGGCGCGTCGTTCCGCAGGTGTCCGTCTGCTGCGCGACAACGTGGTGATCCACGAAGGCACGCTGAAGACGCTGAAACGCTTCAAGGACGAAGTGGCCGAGGTTCAGTCGGGTCAGGAATGCGGTATGGCGTTCGAAAACTACGACGATATCCGCGCAGGCGACGTGATCGAAATCTTCGAGCGCGAAGAGGTCACTCGCACGCTGGATTGATCCGGTTACAAATTGAAACAGGAAACAGCGGCTCAATCGGGCCGCTGTTTTTCTTTGGGCTACTGCGGCGCGGTCAGGAAAGTACCGGGATGCATGATGACATCGAAATGCTGCATCCCCTTTTGCAGATCGAAACTGACCGAATGCCCGCCCTTGCGCAAAAGTTCGACATAATCCCGGCTTTGACGGATGAATTCGGGCGTGTCCCTTTCGGCCACCGTTACGCGATAGCGCGGGCCGGGGGTGGGAAGATGCAGAATAGGCGACAGGTCGTGCACCTCTACCGGTGTCAGTTGCAGCGGATCGTTCACCGGGGTCAGGCTGATCGGTTCCAGGTCATAGACACCGCTGATCAGGATCACATCGCGCACCCGCATTCCGGCACGGGCCAAGGCGCTGGCAGAGGTCGCCATCACCATCGTCGCCAGCTGCGCGCCCGCGCTGTGCCCCGACAGGGTGATCCGCGATGGGTTGAATCCCAGCGCCTCAGCCTGTGACGCCAGCCAAAGCAGCGCGTCGCGGCATTCGCCGATCATGTCGCCAATGCGTGCATGCGGGGCAAGGGTATAGTTCAGCGTGGCAAAGGCCTGCCCGTTTTCGACCACCGCTGGCGCCATCATCGCCGAATCGCGCTGGCTGAGCGCCTGCCAATAGCCGCCGTGGATAAAGATATGCAGCGGCGCATCGGCTTGCTGCGCGGGAAAGAAATCCAGAACCTGCGTTGGCGAATCGCCATAGGCGAGGTTTTCCTTCACCTCCATCCGGCTGCGATGTTGCGCGCTGAGCGCCGCGTAGCTGTCGACATAAGGCGTCAGATCGCCGCCGATCATCGACCGGGGCGAATATTCCTGCTCCAACTCGTCCTGAGAAAACCCGCGGTACAGCATCGCTCACTCCTGCTCGGGATACATCAATTCGGTGCGCAGGTCGTAAAGATCATGGAAGAACCGCAAATCCAAGGCCTTGCGCAGAAAGGCAACGCCGCTGGACCCGCCGGTGCCGGGTTGATTGCCGATCACCCGTTCCACGGCGGTGACATGATCAAAGCGCCAGCGCTGGAACAGGGATTCCACATCCATCAGCTTCTCGGCCAAGGCGTAAAGGTCCCAGTGCCGATCCGTGTCGCGGAACACCTGCACCCAGATTTTCACCACACGGCTGTCGCCGGAATAGGGCTGCGCATAGTCCCGATCCAGTAGATCCCGGGGCACATCGAACCCCTGACGCGCCAGCATGTGCAGCACCTCATCATAGAGCGAGGGCTTGGTCAGCGCGGCGGTCAGTAGCGCCATGACCTCGGGGTCATGTTCGTGCACCTTCAGGGTCGAGGCATCCTTGTTGCCCAGAATGAACTCAATCTGGCGATAACCGTAACTTTGAAACCCCGAGGAGTTCCCCAGCGCCTGCCGAAAGGTCATGTAGTCGGCGGGCGTCATGGTCAGCAGCGTCTCCCATGCAGAGATGAGCTGCCGCTGGATTGCCTTGACCCGGTCGAGGTTTTTCATCGCCGGTCCGAAATCGTCCTGTTGCAGGAACCGGCGGACCTCGACCAGTTGATGATGCATCAGTTTCAGCCACAACTCGCTGACCTGATGGATGATGATGAACAGCATCTCATCCGGTTGCGCGGGGTCCTGAAAGGTCTTTTGCAAGTTCAGCAGAGTTTTGAGCTGCAGGAAATCGCCATAGCTTTTGCGATGGGTTTCGGTGAAATCGGTGATCAGCGTATCTTCGATCCCGCGTTCCAGAAACCGATCATCCTTGTCGCTCATCTGCTCCTCCAACCGCCTGAGTTTCGTTGATTAAGGCCTGTTTCAGCACAGTGCCACAACGTCAGGTCCAGTCCAGTACCACCTTGCCCGACCGGCCCGATTTCATTGCGGCAAAGCCTTCGGCGAAGGCGTCGACGCCAAAGCGGTGGGTAATCACCCGGCTGACATCCAGACCGTTCTGCAACATGGCGATCATCTTGTACCAGGTCTCGAACATCTCGCGGCCGTAGACGCCTTTGATGGTGATGGCCTTGAACACGATACGCGACCAGTCGACCGGAGATTTTCCGGGCGGGATTCCCAACAACGCGATTTTGCCGCCCATCACCAACGCCTCGACCATCTGGTCCAGCGCGATTTGAGAGCCCGACATTTCCAGCCCCACGTCAAAGCCTTCTTTCATGCCCAGTCCGGTGATGACGTCCGGCAACTCTTCGCGGCTGACGTCGACGGCGCGGACCGTTGGCACCACATGTTCGGCCAGTTTCAGGCGATCGGAGTTGATATCGGTAATCACCACATGCCGCGCGCCCGCATGGCGGGCCACAGCGGCGGCCATGATGCCGATGGGGCCTGCGCCGGTGATCAGCACGTCCTCACCCAACAGATCGAAACTCAGCGCGGTGTGAACGGCGTTGCCCAGCGGATCGAGGATCGCGCCAATTTCATCGGGTATGTCGTCGGGCAGCGGGACGACGTTGAACGCCGGCAGCTTCAGATATTGGGCAAAGGCCCCCTGTTCGTTCACCCCGATCCCGCGTGTGCCGGGGTCCAGATGGAACTTGCCTGCGCGGCTCTGGCGGCTGTCGGTGGTGATCAGATGCCCCTCGCCGGAACAGCGCTGACCGATCTCAAGCCCGGTCACGTTGCGCCCGATCTCGACAATCTCACCGGCGAATTCATGGCCGGTGATCATCGGGATCGGCACCGTTGCGGCGGCCCAGTCATCCCAGTTCCAGATATGGATATCGGTACCGCAGATGCCGGTCTTGTTGACGCGGATCAGAACCTCATCCGGGTCGATCTCGGGCACCGGGGCCTGCACCATCCACAAGCCTTCCTGGGGTTTGGATTTCTCTAGCGCCTTCATCGTGTTCGCACGCATCAGATCACCCCCAGTTCTTTGCCGACTTTGCCAAAGGCCACCAGAGCTCGGTCCAGTTCGTCCTTTGTCAGAGCCGCATTCATCTGCGTTCTGATCCGCGCCTGACCGCGCGGGACCACAGGGAAGAAGAAGCCCGAGACATAGACGCCTTCGTCAAACAGCCGTGACGCCATATCCTGCGCCAATTGCGCCTCGCCCAGCATGACCGGGATGATCGGATGTTCGCCGGGCAGCAGATCAAAGCCCAGCTTTTCCAACCCGGCGCGCCAGTATTTGGCATTGGCGAACAATTGGGCGCGCAGCAGGTCGCCTTCTTCGACCAGACGGATCGCCTCAAGCCCTGCGGCGACGATGGAGGGCGGCAGCGAGTTTGAGAACAGATAGGGCCGCGCCCGCTGCCGCAGCAGGTCGATCACTGGCTGCGGCCCGGCGATGTAACCGCCGATTGCCCCCCCAAGTGCCTTGCCCAAGGTTCCCGTCAGAATATCCACATCGACGCCGAAATGATCCGGCGTACCCGCGCCGTTTGGCCCCATGAAGCCGGTGGCGTGACAGTCATCGACCATGACGATGGCGTCGTATTTGTCGGCCAGTTCGCGGATCTTGGGCAGGTTGGCCAGATAGCCATCCATCGAGAACACGCCATCGGTGGCGATCATGATATGTCGCGCGCCATCCTCGCGTGCCTGTTTCAGCCAGGCCTCCAGATCGTTCATGTCATTGTTCAGGTAGCGATAGCGTTTCGCCTTGCACAGCCGCACGCCGTCGATGATCGAGGCGTGGTTCAGACTGTCCGAGATAATCGCGTCTTCAGGCCCTAACAAAGGTTCAAACAGCCCACCATTGGCGTCGAAACAGGCGGCGAACAGGATCGAATCGTCCTTGTTCAGGAAGTGCGCCAGCTTTTGTTCCAGCTCTCGGTGGATGTCCTGCGTGCCGCAGATGAACCGGACCGAGGCCATGCCAAAGCCCTTGGGTTCCATCGCGCCCTGTGCGGCGTCGATCAGCGCGGGGTGATCGGCCAGACCCAGATAGTTGTTGGCGCACAGGTTGATGACCTGTTTGCCACCCACCGTAATCTCACCGCCCTGAGGCGAGGTGATCATTCGTTCGCGTTTATACAGACCCTCGGATTCGATCTGCGCGAGGGTGTCCGTGATGTGGGACAGGAATGCATCAGCCATGGCGGTCTCCTTGCTCTGAGTCGCACATCTAACATAACGGATGTAATTCCCAAATAGGGGAATTCACTATTACGGAAAAATATCCGTGACAACGGATACAGCAACTTCGGCGAAATCCTCCGGGGGCCGACGCCACCTATTCCGGCGTGGGCTGGGTTTCCTGAAACTCTTTGGTCGAATTCGTGCGTGGATAGGGCTCCCCCGGGGTCTCGACCCCAAGGAATGCACATAGCGGGCCCCAGCCGCTTCCGGTTTTGTATACCAAAAGCCTGTCTTCAGGGATTGTGTCGCGCACCTGCGCAACATGGGCCTGAAAAACACGGGTCGCGTGTTCCCTGTCGTTCAATCGCCCATCAAAGATGTCCTGAACGATAAACCGGTCGCACATTTCCGAAATCGCGTTTGCGTGGGGGTTGTCGTGCTTCCCTCGCATGGTTGTCATGAACGGGCCGATTGTGGCCTGTACGCTGTCAAACCAGGCATCGGGGTCGCGGACGCTCAGGATGACCTTGGCCTTTGGGTAATGCGCGGCAAGCTGGCGCCAATAGGCTGCGCCGGGCCAGTCGACCTGGGCGCGATACCCCTGAAACATGGCGTCCCAATCCGCCGGTTCGCCGCGGGCAGCCGCCGCCCAGGCGGGAAGCTGCCCGGGATTGTCCCGGACCTCGAACATATGGTGGCAGGGGCCAAACCCCAGCTGTTCCAGTGCAAGTTTCAGCGAGTTTGTTCCCGTGCGGCCAAACCCGGCCCCAATAACGTCCAATGCCATTGTGAAAACCCTTCAAAAGCAAATGCCAATGTCGGAGCCTAACACAGCGGGCGGAAATCCCCCAATTGCGGGGTGGGTCTGTACTGTTACGCGTTCTTTACGATCAGGAACACGCGGGCCGGGTTTTCGGCCGTGATCGCGTGCGGCACGTCGGCACCGTATCGCGCCGTGTCGCCTTGTTTCAGATCACTGACAGCCGTGCCCGAGGTCACGCGGACCGCGCCGCTGAGCACCGTCAGCTGTTCTCGCGCCCCGCGCGCGTGGGGCTGGCTGTTCAGCGCGCCGCCTGCGTCAAACAAGATGTCATAGACTTCGTGGCCTCCGGCCTCTTCCGGGGGCGAGAGGATACGGATGCGGCAGTTCTGCCCCATGTTGTCGATGCTGGGGACTTCGGAGTGTCTCAGGACTTCGATCTGATCGGCGCTGTCGGTCTCTTCCAGCAGGCCCGCGAAATCCACCTGCAGCGCCCGTGTCAGGTTCCACAACGTCGAAATGGTCGGGCTGCTTTCCCCCCGCTCGATCTGGCTGACCATTGAGCGGGACACGCCGCTGAGATTGGCCACGGCCTCAAGCGAAAGACCCTTGGCGCGGCGCGCGTCTTTCAGGCGGGTGGGCAGGCGTGTCAGGATATCGTCTGAATTTTCCGTCATGACGGAATTTCATGCGCGTTTCACGTTGCCTTGTCAATTCCACTTGTGACGGTACGTCCCATGGGACAGCCCGTCGCCGCGGATGCATATTGCCGCCAATTCCAAGAGGAGAAGAGACATGAAAGATATCGTGATCCTGGACGGTGCCCGCACCGCGATTGGCGCGTTTGGTGGGTCGCTGGCCGCGACGGCACCGATTGATCTGGCCACTGTTGTGACCGAAGCCGCGCTGGAGAAATCCGGCGTAGAAGCCACCCAGATCGGCAGTGTGGTGTTTGGTCATGTGATCAACACCGAACCGCGCGACATGTATCTGTCGCGCGCCGCTGCGAAACAGGCGGGTATCCCGGTTGAGACCCCCGCGATGAACGTGAACCGCCTGTGCGGTTCCGGCGCGCAGGCGATTGTGTCGGCAGTACAGTCGCTGATGTTGGGCGATGCAGAGTTTGCGGTTGCCGGTGGTGCGGAAAGCATGTCGCGCAGCCCCTACATCGTGCCTCAGGCGCGCTGGGGTGCGAAAATGGGAGACGTGACCGCGCTGGACATGATGCTGGGTGCGTTGAACTGCCCCTTTGGCACTGGTCATATGGGTGTCACGGCAGAAAATGTGGCGGATGAACATCAGGTCACGCGCGAGGAGATGGATGCCTTTGCCCTGGCCAGCCAGACCCGCGCCGCGGCGGCGATCGAGGCGGGGTACTTCGACAGCCAGATCGCGCCTGTTCAGGTCAAGGTCAAGCGTGACATGGTTGATTTCAAAGTCGACGAGCATCCCAAGTCGACCTCGGCCGAGGCATTGGCGGGCCTGCGCCCAGCCTTCAAGAAAGACGGCCGCGTGACCGCAGGAAACGCGTCGGGCATCAACGACGGTGCGGCGGCGATGGTTCTGGCAACGGCGGATGCTGCCGAGAAAGCAGGTCTGAAGCCCAAGGCACGCATTCTGGGGTACGGGCACGCAGGTGTGCGCCCCGAAGTCATGGGCATTGGTCCGGTTCCCGCAGTGCAAAACCTGTTGGCGCGCACTGGTTTGTCGATTGCCGATTTCGATGTGATCGAAAGCAACGAAGCATTTGCGTCGCAGGCATTGGCCGTCAACAAAGAGCTGGGTCTGGACGCGGCCAAGGTAAACCCCAACGGCGGTGCGATTGCATTGGGTCATCCGGTTGGTGCAACCGGTGCGATCATCACGCTGAAGGCGCTGTATGAGCTGGAGCGCATAGGCGGGTCCAAAGCGCTGATCACCATGTGCATTGGTGGCGGGCAGGGGATTGCCGTCGCTATCGAGCGGCTTTGATTGAGATCGGGTCAGGGGGGCTGTCTGCCCCCCATCGCGCGGTGCGCGCGATTCCCCCCGAGGATACTTTTGGCCAGATGAAGCAGGCGGGTCAGCGCTAGCAGAGCGCTGCGATCAGGGTAACTGCGGCGGCACCGATGGCGGTGCCGATCAGGACGGGCAGGAGCTTGGGTAAGAACCCTGTGTTTGATGGTTCGTCCTTTTGGGTCTGGGCGATCAGGGCGTTTTCAACCAGCGCTGGCAGGCGTGGGCCGAAACGGGCCAGAACCATTGCGGTTTTGCCGAAGTCCCGTAGGGCGGCGCGGGGGCCGATGGATTGCTTGATGTAATCCTCGACCACGGGGTGGGCCACTTCCCAGATGTTCATGCGCGGGTCGAGCGAGCGGGCGACGCCTTCGACCACTACCATGGTGCGTTGCAGCAGGATCAACTCGGTCCGGGTTTCCATGCCAAAGCGTTCGGTGACCTCGAACAGGTAGTTCAGCAGCCGCCCCATCGAGATATGGGTGGCGTCCATGCCGAAGATCGGTTCCCCCACTGCGCGCAGGGCGCGGGCGAATTCGTCGACGTCCTGGTTGGCGGGCACATAGCCGGCCTCGAAATGCACCTCGGCCACGCGTTTGTAGTCGCGGCGGATGAAGCCGAACAGAATTTCGGCATAGACCCGGCGGGTGTATTCGTCGATATGGCCCATGATGCCATAGTCATAGGCAATGATATCGCCATTGGCGGCGACCTTGAGGTTGCCCTGATGCATGTCGGCGTGGAAGTAACCGTCGCGCAGGGCGTGCAGCAGAAACAGGCGCAGGACCCGCTCGGCCAGATCGCGGCGGTCGTGACCGGCGGCGTCGAGGGCGTCGTTTTCGCCCAGCGCAATGCCGTCCGCCCAGCTGAGCGTCATCACCCGGCGCGCGGACAGGGACCACACAACCGGTGGCAGCCAGAACCCGGCGTCATCCTTGGTGTTGGCCGCGTATTCCGAGGCGGCGGCGCTTTCCAGACGTAGATCCAGTTCACCACGTACGACGCCATCGAAATGTTCAATCACCTCCATCGGGCGCAGGCGGCGTGCGCCGGGGGCGAACAGCTGAACGATACGGGCCGCGAAGTAGAAGGCGTCGACATCCTTGCGGAAGGCGCGTTCGATACCGGGACGCAGGACCTTGACGGCCACGTCCTCGCCTGTGCTGGTCCGTTTGGCCTTGTGGACCTGCGCGATGGAGGCGGCTGCGATCGGCTCGCTGAATTCTTCGAAGACATCGGCGACCGGCTGACCCAGTTCTTTTTCGACCTCGGCCATGGCCTCGGCGCGTGAAAAGGGGGGCAGTTTGTCCTGCAACACCCGCAATTGCTCGGCCAGTTCATCACCAACCACATCGGGACGCGTGGACAGAACCTGCCCGAATTTGATGTAGGCGGGGCCAAGCGCAGTCAACGCGCGGGTGGCGGGCGGCATGTCGGGGTCGCCCTTATAGCCCAACCATTGGAACGGTTTGCCCAAGGCATGAGCGACAAAGCGCAGCGAAGGCGGGGCCTCAAAAGCGTCCAGCACCACGTTCATGGCGCCCGTGCGTTCCAAAGTCGCGCCTGTGCGGATCAGGCGGATGATGTTGTGAGGGCCACGCATGAATCAGATCTTCCAGCCAGAGTGCAGCGCGGCGATGCCCAGGCTGAGATTGCGGTATTTGGCGTTTTCGAAACCGGCGGCGCGGACCATATTCAGGAAGGTTTCCTGATCAGGGAACTTGCGGATCGATTCCACCAGATATTGATAACTGTCATAATCATTGGCGATCAGCTTACCCATGCGCGGGATCACGTTGAAACTGTAAAGGTCGTAAAGTTTCTGCATCCCGTCATTCGGCAGCTGGCTGAATTCCAGCACCATCAGGCGGCCACCGGGTTTGAGAACGCGGAACGCCTCGTTCAAAGCCTCTTGCGGGCGGGTCACGTTTCGGATGCCAAATGAAATCGTGTAGACGTCAAAGGTGTTATCTTCGAACGGCAGGGCCATGGCGTCGCCCACCACCCAGTTCAGGCTGTCGACCATCTGATCGGCTTCGGCGCGCTGGCGGCCTTCGACCAGCATCGGTTCGGTCAGGTCCAGAACGGTGGCGTGGCCATAACCGGCGCGTTTCAGAAAGCGAAACGAGATATCGCCGGTGCCGCCCGCCACATCCAGCAGGCGCTGACCCGGGCGCGGGGCCAGCCAGTCCATCATCGCGTCTTTCCAGACCCGGTGGATGCCCATCGACATGACATCATTCATCACGTCGTATTTCGAGGCGACCGAATTGAACACGCCCTGCACGCGCCCGGCCTTTTCAGCCTCGCGCACGGTTTCGAACCCGAAATGGGTGGTCTTGTCGTTGGTGTCGGACATGAATGGATGCCTCTGTCTGTGTTGCCCTTCCTTATAGGCTGCACGGCGGGGAAGACAATCGCGCGAAATGGTAGCAGGGGGCGACGATTTGGCAGGCGTGCCACAGATTTTCCACAGTCGTTGCATACGTCAGGAGGTAGTTTTGAAAAGCAGCCTTTCTGACATGTCCAACTATTCAATTTTTGTGGGTTTGATAACGACTGCTCTGGTGTTTCTGTTCATCATCTGGCGGGTGAGGGCGCTGTTCCGCACGATACTGCGGGTGGGTCGCGCCAGAGGGCTAGGCGACAAAATGGATGCGGCCATGCGGCATTTTCCCAACGATATCGTGAATGAATCGATGCTTCGGGCCGGTAGCGAGAGGCCAGCACAGCAATCCCTGACACGGATGACCTTTCGAACAACACCCGGCACCATTGTAACGACTTTATTGGTGTTGATTGCCCTGTTTTATATCAGTTTCGTCCAACCTGAACTTGCCCGGGCCGAGGAGATGTTCCCAAGGCTAGACGCCCACACAGTCGTAATGATCAAGCTTGGGGTTTTGGGGCTGGCTGCTTACACGCTGGTATATCACCTTGCCAATTCGATCTCGATTGACGGGGTTGAATTGGTGACGATGAGCCCGCTGTTCCAGCGGCGGTATTTTGATTTGACCAAACTTAGCCAGATCGATCTCAGGCAAAGTGGCAATTACCTTCTGCGCTTTTCAGATGGGAAGACGGCGCGGATTCTGAAATATGTAACCGGACATGATGAAATGGTGCAGGCGCTGGAAAGCGCTCTTGCGGCAAATCAGGAGAAAATATGCCGGAACTTCCCGAAGTCGAAACGGTCCGTCGCGGGCTAACCCCCGCCATGGAAGGGGTGGTGATTGAACGGGCGGACGTGAACCGGCCCGATCTGCGCTGGCCCTTCCCTGACCGGATGGCGGAACGGCTGACGGGGCAGCGGGTGGATCAATTGCGGCGGCGGTCGAAATACATTCTGGCTGATCTTAGCAGTGGCGAGACTTTGTTGATCCATCTGGGCATGTCTGGGCGAATGACGGTGTCCGGCGATCCGCTGGGGCAATTCGCCCATAACCATCCGATGCCTGAAAAACATGACCATGTGGTGTTTCACATGGCCAACGGGGCACGGGTGACGTTCAACGATCCGCGCCGGTTCGGGGCAATGGACCTGCTGCCGACAGCCACGGCCGAGGATCACAAGCTGTTGGCGGTACTGGGGCCGGAACCTTTGGGCAATGATTTCCACGAGCAACATTTGATTGACGCGTTTCGTGGAAAAAACACGCCGGTCAAATCCGCGCTGCTGGACCAGAGAATCGTTGCCGGGCTGGGGAACATCTATGTCTGCGAGGCGCTGTACCGCGCCCAAGTGTCGCCACGTCGCAAAGCCGGACAGATCTCGGCGGCGCGGGTGGCCGCGCTGGTTCCGATCATCCGGCAGGTGTTGCGCCAGGCCATCGAGGCGGGTGGGTCGTCGTTGCGCGATTTCCGGCAAGCCGATGGAGAACTTGGATATTTTCAGCACAGCTTTGATGTTTATGGCCGCGAGGGTGAACCCTGCAGAACCGAAGGCTGCGGTGCTGCGGTCAAAAGAATCACCCAGTCCGGTCGCTCATCATTCTATTGCGCGCAATGCCAAAGATAGCTTGATCCAAGTTTTCCGCATGGTAAGGAATTGTACCTGAACGGAACAACCGGAAGCTTAAACCTCATGGCTTTTGAGACGATCATCGTCGAAATCGAAGACCACGTCGCCCTTATCAAGCTCGACAGACCAGACGCGCTGAATGCGCTGAACTCGAAACTTACTTCCGAGCTGTGCACCGCGTTGGAAGATGCGGATGCGAATGACAAGGTGCGCTGCATCGTCCTGACCGGATCGGAAAAGGCCTTTGCCGCGGGGGCTGATATCAAAGAGATGTCAGTGCTTAGCTTTGTGGATGTGTTTGGCCAGAACTTCTTTGGCGACGTCAACGACCGGTTCACCGCGATCCGCAAGCCGATCATCGCGGCCGTGGCCGGATATGCTCTGGGTGGCGGGTGTGAGCTGGCGATGATGTGCGATTTCATCATCGCTGCGGATACGGCCAAGTTCGGCCAGCCCGAGATTAATCTGGGTGTGATTGCAGGATTGGGTGGCACGCAGCGCCTGACCCGTTTCGTGGGCAAGTCCAAATCCATGGACATGAACCTGACGGGTCGCTTCATGGATGCCGAAGAAGCCGAGCGCGCCGGGCTGGTCAGCCGCGTCGTCCCTGCCAAGAAGCTTATGGAAGAGGCCATCGCTGCGGCACAGAAGATTGCCGAGAAATCGCAGCTGAGCACAGTCGCGGCCAAAGAGGCGGTCAACCGCAGCTATGAACTGACCCTGAGCGAGGGGATGCTGTTCGAGCGTCGCGTCTTCCATTCCATGTTCGCCACGGAAGACCAGAAAGAGGGCATGGCCGCTTTCCTTGAAAAACGCGCAGCTCAGTTCCGCGACAAGTAAGTCGCATATCATTACAGCGAGACAGGCGGGCACGACCCGCCTTTTTCATGCCCGCAATGCTTGGGAAAGAATCGACTTGGCAAAGCCTGCAAACTTGGGTAAGTAGCGCCGCATACATGCGCGTGCGGCCCGCTTGGCCCGACTCACACTCGTGATTCTGATCCGGTGCGGATAGTCCGTGACGCGCTTTTATTGATAACCGTACCGAACAAAGGTCAGAGACACATGGCAAATTCGCCCCAGGCAAAGAAACGCGCGCGTCAGAACGAAAAGCGTTTCGCAGTCAACAAAGCACGCCGTTCGCGCATCCGCACCTATCTGCGTAAAGTCGAAGAAGCGATCGCTTCCGGCGACAAAGACGCAGCAACCGCAGCTCTGCGTGCCGCACAGCCCGAGCTGATGCGCGGCGTTACCAAAGGCGTTTTCCACAAGAACACTGCATCGCGTAAGATGTCGCGGCTGTCGTCGCGTGTAAAAGCGCTGGGCTAAACTGCGACTTGACCCGGGGTCAAGTAAGCAAAGCTGATATATTTTAAAGGGCGTCGCGGTTTGCGGCGCCCTTTTTAATGTTGCCAGAATACCGCGCCTTCACGAACCCGAGAGATTCTTTCGGCCAAAGACCCGAGTCAATATCAGAGTTTCGTTGCCGTACGCGTCAGCCTCTTGTTACCACTAAGTCAGCGATTCACTCGCTTGGGGGGACAGGCTGTTCCAGCGATCAAACTGACGGGCATCAGGATGATCCGGGAACGAATGTTGGCAACCGGTCTGCGCCGGTATTGTCGATCTGCTATGGGCCTTGGGGTAACCAAAGGTCCAAGCCCTGTCGAAAATTTAGATTGCGACGCGCAACCCGGTTTCTGGGATGTCCTGCTATTGGATATCGAGATGCCCGGCTGTGCTGACTTTCGGGGACATTCCCGCCAGATCGCTGTGGTCTGGCGCATGGGTATCCTTTTGCGTGTGAATGCTGAATCCGGGAAACCGGATCAAAGTTAATAAGGTCGAAAGACCAATAAATAATGGGATGCGTGAGGCGCTTAATGACACAAGAAAAATGGGGACTACTGCGTAATAAGCTGCTCAAAGCGATCGGCCGGAACAACTATACCACCTGGATTGAACCCCTGGAATTTCAGGAGTTGCAGGATGGTGTGGCAGTGTTTTCGGTGCCGACGAACTTTATGGGCAATTACGTCAGTCAAAATTTTGCGGATCTCATATTATACGAGATGAACACCGCAGGTGAATCCGTGCAACGCCTTGCATTTCGCGTTGCCGCCAATTCGCCGGTTCGACCGTCCAAAGATGCGGACCCCGCTCCGGCCGCCACGCCAGAGCCAACTCTGTCGCAGCAGGCAGAGGTTACGCATGATGCGCTGGAATCGTTACAGGCCGCGCCGTTGGACGCCCGTTTCACCTTTGACAGCTTTGTGGTCGGCAAGCCCAACGAATTGGCCCATGCCGCTGCGCGCCGTGTGTCCGAAGGTGGTCCGGTCACCTTTAACCCGCTGGTTCTGTATGGTGGCGTAGGTCTGGGTAAAACTCACCTGATGCACGCCATCGCCTGGGAATTGAAAACCAAACGCCCCGAGCTGAATGTGCTGTACCTGTCGGCCGAACAGTTCATGTATCGCTTTGTGCAGGCCCTGCGCGAGCGTCGGATGATGGATTTCAAGCATCTGTTCCGCTCGGTCGATGTGCTGATGGTCGATGACGTGCAGTTCATCGCCGGCAAGGATTCCACCCAGGAAGAGTTCTTTCACACCTTCAACGCGCTGGTGGATCAGAACAAGCAGATCATCATTTCGGCCGACCGCGCCCCGGGTGAGATCAAGGATCTGGAAGACCGCGTGAAATCGCGCCTGCAATGCGGGTTGGTCGTTGACCTGCACCCCACCGATTACGAACTGCGTCTGGGTATCCTGCAGAACAAGGTGCAGCAATACAGCAGCACCTATCCAGACCTGACCATTGCCGATGGCGTGCTGGAGTTTCTGGCGCAGCGTATCTCGACCAATGTGCGCGTTCTTGAGGGGGCTTTGACCCGCCTGTTCGCCTTTGCCTCGCTGGTGGGTCGTGAGATCGACATGGATCTGACCCAGGATTGTCTGGCCGACGTGCTGCGCGCGTCCGAGCGTAAGATCACTGTCGAAGAGATTCAGCGCAAGGTGTCCGACTATTACAACATCCGCCTGTCCGACATCATCGGCCCCAAGCGGCTGCGGTCTTATGCCCGCCCGCGTCAGGTGGCGATGTATCTGTGCAAACAGCTCACCAGTCGGTCCCTGCCCGAGATCGGACGTCGCTTTGGCGGCCGTGACCACACCACGGTGATGCATGGCGTCAAGCGCATCGAGGAACTGAAAGTCACCGACGGCCAGATCGCGGAAGATGTGGAAATGCTGCGGCGTTCACTGGAAGCCTGAGTTCGGCCCAATCACACAGAAAACGCCCCGGACCCTCACGCCCGGGGCGTTTTCTTGTGCACTATTGTCCACGGTCGGGAATGAACTGTGCCAATGCGGTCACGCGCCCCTTGACGCTTTGACCAATCCGACCCAGAAATCCATAAAAAATCCTTGTGCCTCAGGGCGGAACCGCTAACGTGCCAGTCCCGCCCATTTTCGGCACGCAAGTCAGAGGAATAGAGGGTATGAAGATCAGCATCGAACGCGGCACCCTTCTCAAGGCCGTTTCGCAGGCCCAATCCGTTGTCGAACGTCGAAACACAATTCCCATACTTGCCAACGTGCTGATCGAAGCCGAAGGCGATCAGGCGCAGTTTCGTGCCACCGATCTGGATATCGAGGTTGTCGACAAAGCCCCGGCCCAGGTCGAAAAGGCGGGCGCGACCACAGTGGCAGCGACAACCCTGCATGAGATTGTGCGCAAACTGCCAGATGGGGCGTTGGTCACCTTGACGGCTGACAGCGCCGCAGGCCGCCTGACGGTTGAGGCGGGGCGGTCGAACTTCTCGTTGGCGACCCTGCCGAAAGAAGATTTCCCGGTGATGGCGTCTTCGGAATATGCGTCGAACTTTTCCGCCTCGGCGGCATTGCTGCGTCGGCTGTTCGACAAATCGAAATTCGCGATTTCGACGGAAGAGACGCGGTATTACCTGAACGGCGTTTACATGCATGTGGCGGACGGGTCCGAGGGTGGCAAGGTGCTGCGCTGTGTGGCAACTGATGGCCACCGTCTGGCGCGCATTGATGCGGATCTGCCCGATGGCGCAGCGGATATGCCCGGCGTGATCGTGCCGCGCAAAACCGTGGGTGAGCTGCGCAAGCTGCTGGATGACGATGAAATGGATATCGCCGTATCCGTCAGCGAAACCAAGGTGCGCTTTGCCACGCCTGATATCACGCTGACGTCGAAAGTGATCGACGGCACCTTCCCCGATTACACCCGCGTCATTCCGCAAGGCAACACTCGTCAGTTGGAAGTGGACGCCGCAGAATTCGCACAGGCCGTGGATCGGGTGGCGACTGTGTCGTCTGAACGGTCGCGTGCCGTTAAGCTGCAACTGGATACGGACAAGCTGGTGTTGTCGGTGAACGCACCCGACAGCGGCGCGGCCGAAGAAGAACTGGCTGTTGCCTATAACGACGAACGTCTTGAGATCGGGTTCAACGCCAAATACCTGCTAGAGATCGCCTCGCAGGTTGATCGGGAAAACGCTGTGTTCCTGTTCAATTCGGCGGGTGATCCAACCCTGATGCGCGAAGGTGGTGATCTTAGCGCAGTATACGTGGTCATGCCGATGCGCGTCTGATCGCGCTGCCTTTGGCGGGCGTAATGTTGCAAAGATGAAGGGAGGGGTCATGGCGTTGACCCTGACCGAGCTTACGGTTTCGCATTTTCGGTCTCACAAACTGGCGCGGTTGTCTTTGGATGGGCGGCCGGTGGCCATTCATGGGCCGAATGGGGCCGGTAAGACCAACATTCTGGAAGCGGTGTCACTGTTTTCGCCCGGTCGCGGAATGCGGCGGGCCAGTGCCGCCGAGATGACGCGGCGGCCCGAGGCGCTGGGCTGGAAACTGTCCGCAGTGCTGAGCGCGCAGAACCAGAAGTATGAGATTGAAACCTGGTCCGAAGACGGTGCCGCGCGGCAGGTTCGGATTGATGGCAAGGCGGCCAGCCAGATTGATCTGGGTAAACTGGCGCGGGTTGTCTGGCTGATCCCGTCGATGGACCGGCTGTGGATCGAAGGGGCCGAGGGGCGGCGGCGGTTTCTGGATCGCATCGCGCTGAGTTTTGATCCCGCCCATGCCGAAGCCTCGCTGACCTATGAAAAATCCATGCGCGAACGCAACCGGCTGTTGAAAGAACAGGTGCGGGATGCCCATTGGTACGCCGCGCTGGAAGGGCAGATGGCCGACACCGGGCACCGAATTCACGCGGCACGCCTTGCAGCACTGGCGCATCTGCGCGCGGCGCAGGATCAGGCGGAAACCGCATTTCCGTCGGCTGATCTGGAACTGACCCAAACCGAGGGCGCGATGCCTGAGACGGCAGATGATCTGCGCGAGGCTTTGGCCGAAAGCCGGTTTCGCGATCTGGCGGCGGGGCGCACATTGGTGGGGCCACATCGGGCGGATCTGTACGGCGTGTTTGCCGCCAAAGGTGTGCCCGCCAAGGATTGTTCCACCGGAGAGCAAAAGGCCCTGTTGGTCTCGCTGATCCTGTCCAACGCGCGCGCGCTGGCCGGGATGGTTGGCGCGCCGCCGATTGTGCTGCTGGATGAGGTGGCCGCGCATCTGGATGCGGGGCGGCGGGCGGCGCTGTATGATGAGATTTGCGCGCTGGGGGCGCAGGCCTGGATGACGGGCACCGGGCCTGAGCTGTTTTCCGAATTGGGCGACCGGGCCCAGACGCTGATTGTCAGTGAGGGCGAAGAGGGCTCGGTCGTAGCGTCTTAGGCAGGCTCGCCAACTTTACGTTCCCACAGGAAGCCGCGCATAACCTCGTCCACCGGCGTCTGCGCCATGTGGTTGACGTAGTTCGACATGGTTTTCTGTGCCAGACCCAGAACCACATCCAGAACCGCGCGGTGCGAGTAGCCTGCGTCAAAGAACGCCTGCATCTGTTCGTCGGTGACATTGCCGCGCTGGTTCATCATTTGCAGGGTGAAGGTACGCAGCGCCTCAAGCTTGGCAGTAGGCAGCGGGGTTTCGTCACGCAGCGCGTTGGTGATCTCGTCCGAGACCTTCATCATCTTGGCGATGCCGGTATGGGCGGGCACGCAATAGTGGCACTCGTTTTCAACGTTGATGGCCTGCCAGACGACGGTTTTCTCGTCGTTGTCAAAGTCGGTCTGCATGAACAGGTGGTGCAGGACCTGATAGCCTTCCAGATGCTGGGGGCTTTCGGACATGACCTTGTGCAAGCCGGGCAGGCGGCCAAAGGCGGCTTGCGATTTTTCCAGCAGTGGTTTGGACCCTTCGGGGGCGGTGGTCAGGTCATGAGACGGAAAGTCAGCCATGTCGGAACTCCTTTTTCTGGCGGGTGAGTCGTATTTAGTCTTTCTTGAGTGATCGCTCAAGTATATATTTGAGTGAACGTTCAAGAATTGGTGACGCCGATGCCCCGCAAGCCCGCATATGACCGTGACGCGCTGATCGCTCAGGCCAGAGATGTTTTCTGGCGTCAGGGCTGGGCTGGCACGTCGCTGAAGGACCTGGAGCGTGAGTTGAAGCTGAAACCGGGCAGTTTCTATGCCGCGTTCGGATCCAAGGATGCGCTGTATGCGCTGACGCTGGAACGGTACGCGCAAGACGGCGTGGCGCGCCTGACCGCCATGGCCAAGGAATTGGGGCCTTTGGGTGCACTCAAGGCGCAGCCTCGGGTGGTGATCGAGGCCAGTGAAATGCCTGCGCGGGCCTGTATGCTGGCCAAGACCTATGCTGAATTGCAAGCCAAGGGTCACGATCTGGCCGCGCAAGCCAGCCTGCATATGGCCGAGATGAAGACTTGTTTCACGGCGCTGTTTCGCCGCGCGCAGCAGGCCGGTGACATCGGTCCGGATCATGATCCCGACCGGCTGGCGGCGCGGTATCAATCCGATCTGCTGGGCCTGCGGTTGTCTGCTGAACGTGACGATGTGAACGCAGCGGAAATCGCCGCAGATATCGCCGCGGACCTGGATCGGCTTTGATCCGCAGATAACCCGGGCCACTGCCACAAAATGTTGGGGGACCGCGTGACAATCCCCACCAGAAAACGTATAAGTTACCAAAATAATATAGGTACTAACGGCATGTCCGAAGACGCACAGGCACCACAAGAATACGGCGCAGATTCTATCAAAGTTCTCAAGGGCTTAGAGGCGGTCCGCAAGCGCCCCGGGATGTACATCGGTGATACGGACGATGGCTCGGGTCTGCACCACATGGTGTATGAGGTTGTCGATAATGGAATTGACGAGGCGTTGGCCGGTCATGCCGACCATGTGACGGTGAAAATTCACGCGGATTCCAGTGTTTCGGTCAGCGACAACGGGCGCGGAATTCCGGTCGATATCCACCCCGAAGAGGGCGTATCCGCAGCCGAGGTCATCATGACCCAGCTGCACGCGGGCGGTAAGTTCGACAGCAACTCGTACAAAGTGTCCGGCGGTCTGCACGGTGTGGGTGTGTCGGTGGTGAACGCGCTGTCCAACTGGTTGGAGCTGCGCGTTTGGCGCAAGGGCAAAGAGCACGTCGCCCGGTTTGAGGGCGGTGAGACGGTTGAACACCTGAAAGTCGTCGGTGAATGCGGTGACCGGACCGGAACCGAAGTGCGGTTTCTGGCCTCGACCGACACGTTTTCCAATCTGGAGTATTCGTTCGAGACGTTAGAGAAGCGCCTGCGCGAGCTGGCCTTCCTGAACTCGGGCGTTCGTATCATCCTGATCGACGAACGCCCCGCCGAACGGCTTGAGACCGAGCTGTTTTATGAGGGCGGCGTCAAGGAATTTGTCAAATACCTCGACCGCTCCAAGACCTCGGCGATGCCCGAACCGATCTATATCAAGGGTGAGCGGGACGATATCGGCGTGGAAATCGCCATGTGGTGGAATGACAGCTATCATGAGACGGTGCTGCCCTTTACCAACAACATCCCACAGCGCGATGGCGGGACCCATATTGCCGGTTTCCGTGGCGCGCTGACCCGGACGATCAACAATTATGCGCAATCCAGCGGCATTGCGAAAAAGGAAAAGGTCAGCTTTACCGGCGATGACGCCCGCGAGGGTCTGACTTGCGTGCTGTCCGTCAAAGTTCCGGATCCGAAATTCTCCTCTCAGACCAAGGACAAGCTGGTCAGCTCCGAGGTTCGCCCGGCGGTCGAAGGGATGTTGAATGAAAAACTGGCCGAGTGGTTCGAAGAGAACCCCAATGAAGCCAGAATTATCGTCGGCAAAATCATCGAGGCGGCATTGGCCCGGGAAGCCGCCCGCAAAGCCCGCGAACTGACCCGTCGCAAAACAGCGATGGATGTAAACTTTCTGGCCGGTAAGCTTAAGGACTGCTCGGAAAAAGACCCGACAAAAACCGAAGTCTTTCTGGTCGAGGGGGACTCGGCCGGTGGGTCGGCTCAAACGGGCCGCGACAGGCTTACGCAAGCGATCTTGCCCCTAAAGGGTAAGATTCTGAACGTTGAGCGCGCGCGCTTCGATCGGATGCTGGGCAGTCAGGAAATCGGTAACCTCGTCATGGCGCTGGGCACTGGTATCGGGCGCGATGAATTCAATATCGACAAGCTGCGGTACCATAAAATCGTCATCATGACCGACGCGGACGTGGATGGCGCGCATATTCGTACCCTATTGCTGACGTTCTTCTATCGGCAGATGCCGGCACTGATCGAAGGCGGTTACCTCTACATCGCGCAACCGCCGCTTTACAAAGTGTCGCGCGGCAAGTCCGAGGTGTATCTGAAAGATCAGGCGGCGATGGATGAATACCTGGTCAATCAGGGCGTCGAAGGGGCAGTGCTGAAACTCGGCTCGGGTGAGGAAATCATCGGGCAAGACCTGACCCGCGTGGTGGATGAAGCGCGTCAGCTCAAACGCGTGCTGGACGCCTTTCCGACCCATTACCCGCGCCACATTCTGGAGCAGGCCGCTGTTGCGGGCGCCTTCGTTCCGGGCGCTGTGGATGCCGATTTGCAGGGCGTGGCCGACAAGGTTGCCGCCCGTCTCGACCTGATCGCGCTGGAATATGAGCGCGGCTGGCAAGGCCGGATCACGCAGGATCACGGCATCCGTCTGGCCCGTATCCTGCGCGGTGTCGAAGAAGTGCGCACACTGGATGGCCCGATGCTGCGCTCGGGCGAGGCGCGCAAGACCGGCAGCTTTACCCAAAGCCTGCAAGAGATCTACAACACCCCCGCAACCCTTGTGCGCCGCGACCGGATGCAGGCGGTCCACGGCCCGCTGGACCTGCTGCGCGCCATTCTGGAAGAAGGCGAAAAGGGTCTGTCTCTGCAACGCTACAAGGGTCTGGGGGAGATGAACCCCGATCAGCTGTGGGAAACCACGCTGGACCCGGATGCGCGCACACTGTTGCAGGTGCGGGTGGACGATATGGTCGAAGCTGATGATCTGTTCACCAAGCTGATGGGCGACGTGGTGGAACCCCGCCGCGAATTCATCCAGAAAAACGCGTTGAGCGTGGAGAACCTGGATTTTTGAGCCCGTGTAGGTGCGCCCAAAGCTTTGCATTTCGCCTAAAGATTTGCATCTTTGGCCCAAAACCTTGGGCGCAATAGCCACCCATTAAATTTCGAATTCAAAGCTAATTTCGCACAGTGCAAATTTTGGTTGGTCCCATGCCATGGTCGTGGCCCCCGCGAAGCTTGAGGACTGCCGCTTCCAGCCGATTGTGTTGAAAAACTCCGAATTTCAGATGTCGCAATTTTTCGGAAAGAACCCGTGATACCGAAAAGTCAGATGAGATTTGCCATGAGGCGCAGTGAGCTGCCCCATGAGCAGCAGAAGACCAATTTGGCCGAAACCCCTCGCCTTGAAAAGTTGGCCGGGCTGTACGGACAGAAAAATCACCGATTTCGTCAAAAAACGGAGTTTTTCAACACAATCGGCCCGAAGCGGACATTCACAACTGGACTTTGTAGTTCCCGAGATCGGGGCAAAGCACAATTTCGGCTAGAGTTCACATAGGATTGCTTTCGGGCAGGCTAAGAATATCTCTTTTCGCCGCTGAAAGAGACGCGTCTGTCTTCTCAAAACCCACTAGAACTTTCCGTTGTCGTTCTTCCATTCGTTGCGCGGAGGAATGGGCGTGCAAGTGGTCCAGTGCTCGACGATCTTGCCATCGGCTAGACGAAACAGGCTGAATAGGCCTGCATGTTGTCCATCCCGTCGTCCTTCAATCATACAAAGGGCGAAATTCCCCTCGGCCAGGACACGGTGGAGTTTCTGATGGGCGATTCTAGGCGCGCCGTTTTGCTCTTCATTAAGTGCGGCGCGCAGCGAAGCGATCCCGTCAGCGATCTCTGGATCGTGCTGGATAAGGTCGGTTGCGAGATATGTCGCCATCAACTCGAATTTCCGTTCGATCAGGACGCGTTCCACAAATGCACGGACCAATTCCCGATTGCCCTCGGTCTTATCGAGATCTGTGACTACAGTCTCCCCATCCAACATTGTTCGGCCTGATGGATTCGGGGATTGGATCTCTTGAATATTGTCCCAATGTTCAACCGCCCTCCCGTCTTCAAAGCGAAATACTTCAAACGCAATTTCCACGCCGTTGAAGTCGTACTCATTGTGCGCAAATGCGAAATCACCATCCTGGAAAACCCGGAAAAAAGTGACACGCGGGTTTGCCTTGGCCAAACGCGCAAAAAGTTCTGCCAATCCAGGGCTTCCTTCGCCTGTACGTGGGTTATGCTGAATATACTTGCTTTCATTAACAACAGCAGCCGCCTCTGAATCGCCGGTTTCGATACCCTTGAGAAGCTTCATAAGTAACTGTTTTTTGGATGTCATAATGCGCGTTTCTCATGGTTCTTTCGTCACTAAAAGTAGACCATGCCAACCAACGCGGGAACAAGGCAGGTTCTTCTGACAAGGCCGTTAGTGTTGCGGTTCTCCGCAGCAAGCATGATTGGCTGGTCGCAGTCCTAAGCAAACCGTGTGTTGAAGTGGTATCAATGGAACCCAACCACAGCTAGAACTAGAGCATTGGATAAAGTTCGCTAAGGCTCTGGATATGGTCAAAAAAATAGTGATTTGCTGCGATGGAACTGGCAACGAGATAAAGGAAAATCAGTCTAACGTTCTCAAATTCTACCGTGTGCTGAAGGAAAATAGAAACCAAATCGGCTTTTATGATCCAGGTGTTGGAACTATCTCCAACAGCGGGGCATGGAGCCGAATAAAGAACCAAGCAAAAGGTGTATTTGCGCTAGCGACAGGATATGGACTCGATGGGAACGTACTCGACGCGTACCGCTTCCTAATCCGGCACTACCAAGACGGGGACCAGATTTATCTGTTCGGTTTCTCGCGAGGCGCGCATACGATCAGGGTCCTCGCCGGCTTCATCAATATGGTGGGGTTACTTCATTCGCACCAAGAGCATCTCTGCTCTTATGCTCTAACCGCTTACAAACAATCCAGTTCAATGGACGAGTTTGACATTGCTTGGCGGGTACAAGAGGTATTGGACACGAGGCGTACAACAATTCGCTTCATGGGCTCCTGGGACACAGTAGCGTCTGTCATCGTGCCGCGTCCCGACCGACTGTACTTACCGTCCTTAGAGGCCTTGCCGTACACGCAACGAAACCCTTGTGTCCAAGTGTTTCGACAAGCCTGCGCTATCGACGAAACGCGTCGAATGTTTCGACTTTCCAGGTGGGCTCAACCGCAGAAGTTTAAAGCAAATCCCTTTATCAAAGACGAGGATGCGGTTGAACAAGATATTCTCCAAGTTTGGTTTGCAGGAGTTCACGGAGACATCGGCAGCGGCTATCCAGAACAGGAAAGCGGCGCTGCAAAGTATCCGTTAGCATGGATGATAGACGAAGCCAGAAAGCACGGTTTGACATTCAGAGAAACGATGGTGAAGCGGCTGGTAAGAGGAGAAAATCCAAAAAATGTAGAGCCGGGTAGCAAGCGCGATTATTCCGCTCCGCAGCCAGATGCGGTTCTTCACGACTCTATGACCTTTTTTTGGAAACCACTGGAGTACTTGCCAAAGAAGAAGAAATACCACGACGATCCGAACGTTCAGCAGGTAGGTGGATTTTACCTTCCCTTTAAGGAGCCAAGAAACATTCCATACGATGCCATCGTTTGTCCGTCGTCATATAAAATGGGACATCAGAGCGGCTTGATTATTGGAGGCTCTGGTTCGTTAACGTGATTGATTATGCGGCTTGTTTTTGATGTTGCAAGCGGCGCTGTTGGATTGTCAGCTTCTTGATCTTTGCCCTTTCTCTGATGATGGCTTTGTCACGCCCGAAGTAGACGTCTGCCGGTGTGACGTTGTTCAGGCTCTCGTGGTATCGCTCGTTATTGTAGTAATCGACGAAAGCCTCGATCTGACGTTCCAGATCGCCGGGCAGGTAGTAGTTTTCCAGCAGAACCCGGTTCTTCATGGTTTGATGCCAACGCTCGATCTTGCCCTGGGTTTGCGGGTGGAACGGAGCGCCGCGAACATGGCCCATCTTTTGGTCTTCCAGCCATTCGGCCAAATCGCCGGAGATGTAACAGGACCCATTGTCACTCAGCAGGCGTGGCTTGTGCCGAACGATGGCCTGGTCGCATCCAGATGCCGCCAGAGCCAGTTCGATTGTGTCAGTCACGTCTTCGGCCCGCATGTTTGTGCAGAGCTTCCAGGCAACGATATAGCGGCTGAAATCGTCCAGGATCGTGCTGAGATAAAACCAGCCCCAGCCGATGATCTTGAAGTAAGTGAAGTCGGTCTGCCACATCTCGTTGATGGCGGTGGTTTTATCCGTGAACTCGTCGGCTGCTTTGATCACGACGTAGTCTGGTGCGGTAATCAGATCAGCTTCCTTCAAAAATCGATAAGCAGATGATTCAGAAATAAAATACCGCTTTTCGTCGGTGTATTTGACCGCCAGCTCCCGTGTCGTTAACACCTCATGTTCCAACGCAAACTCGATCAGATCATCCCGCCTAGCTTGTGGAATGCGGTTCCAGACAGACTTTGGGCAAGGTGAGCGATCCGCCAGGGCATCAAAGCCGCCTTCGACATAGCGATCATACCAACGATAAAATGTCGTGCGGGGGATGCCCAGCATGTCCAGGGTCTGCTTGGTGGGCAGATGGGACCCCTCAACGGTGCGGATGATCTCCAGTTTCTCAGAGGCAGGGTATCTCATTCCTCGAACTCCCCAGCCCCTGTCATGCTTTTTTTGAGCAGGCGGTTTTCAAGGGTCAGATCGGCGACGCATTCCTTCAGTGCCGTCGCCTCGGATCGAAGCTCCTTCACTTCAGGCGACGTCGCTTGCCGGGCTGTATCGCCAGACAGACGGCGTTTCCCGGCTTCGAGGAACTCCTTTGACCAGCTGTAATACAGGCTCTCAGAAATGCCCTCGCGCCGACACAGTGCCGAGATGCTTTCCTCACCACGAAGACCCGCCAAAACAATGCGGATCTTCTCCTCCGCCGAATAGGTTTGCCGCGTCTTGCGGCGGATGGTTTTGACCAACTTGGTAGCCGAAGCTTTGCTGGTTCCGGATTTCTTGTTCATCTTCACTCCTTGACGGTTACGATGAACCAGAAATCCTCCGTTGTTCAAATCCTCAAATCTGTCCCACAGGTGCTGACGTCAAACAGTCTCCACAGCACATCGTGATGCTGAGGCACGTGACCTGACGACTGGGAACGTGATCCGCGAGAAGCTGGCACACTTTGAGGAGCTGACCGGTGGCTTCGATTTTGCCGAAGTGGTCAGGCGCTACTGGGAAGGCCATGAAACTGGAGAAGACGAACTGAAATCAGCGGCACTGCGGTGGCTACGCGGGGAGTATGCTACCCGCACGGATGCTCGCAAGGCTCTTGGAGTCCGTACAATCATCAACGACGCAAGTGTTTATGACCACCTCAAGCTGATGTCTGCATTTACAGTAGAAGCGGGTTACAAAGGTTTGCTTGTTGGTATGGATGAGATGGTGAACCTCTATAAACTCACCTCGTCACAAGCCCGCAACGCCAACTATGAGCAAATTTTGCGCATCTTGAATGATGTCCTCCAGGGCAGCGCGCAGAACCTCGGTTTCCTGATGGGCGGAACACCGGAGTTTCTGATGAACACCCGACGGGGGCTTTACAGTTATGAGGCGCTTCAATCGCGTCTCGCTGAAAACACCTTTGCGCGGGACGGTCTCGTGGATCTGTCTGGGCCGGTCATACGCTTGGCGAGTCTGACCCCGGAAGATTTGTTTGTTCTGCTGGCGAACGTGCGTGGTGTCATGCAGGGGGAAGAGGCTGCACTGCCCGACAATGCGCTGGAAGCGTTTATGACGCATTGTTCCGAGCGCATTGGAGAAGCCTATTTTCGCACTCCACGCAACACTGTGACGGCCTTTGTAAACCTGCTTGCGGTTCTAGAGCAAAACCCGGGCGTGGGGTGGTCAGACTTGATTGATCAGATTGAGGTTGCTGGCGATCAAGGGGATGACCTCAGTGATATCGACGAAGCTACCGGATCGCAGCCCACCGAGAAAAATGACGACCTCGTCAGTTTCCGGCTGTAACGCGGCCCGATGACAACTGCCTTCGACAAGCTCGCACGCCCCGTTCAGAAATGGGCGCGTTCCAAAGGCTGGCGTGAGTTGCGCCAGATACAAGCTGATGCAATTCACGCGGTTATGGACAGTGACCGCGATCTCATCATCTCGGCTACAACTGCCGGAGGGAAGACCGAGGCTGCGTTCCTGCCGTTGATTTCACAGGTCTTGGCCGATCCTGCCGACGTTAGTGGCTTTGATCTTCTATACATCGGTCCTCTTAAGGCGCTAATTACTGATCAAGCCATGCGGCTGGAAGACATCTGCCGTGACGCAGAGTTGCCGGTTTATCCCTGGCATGGAGATGTCTCAAGCAGTGTGAAAACTCGCGCAACGAAGTCGCCCAAAGGCATTTTGTTGATCACACCTGAATCCCTCGAGGCGCTGTTTGTCCGGCGCGGTCTCGAAATTCCGCGTCTGTTTGGTGCGACACGGGCGGTCGTGATCGATGAGTTGCATAGCGTCTTAGATTGTGAGCGCGGCGTGCAGATGCGCTCTCTACTGACAAGGCTGGAAATAGCGGTGAAACGCCCGATCCGTCGCATCGGCCTGTCAGCCACGCTTGGTGATATGAACATAGCAAGTGTGTACTTGCGGCCGGATAGCGCAAATGCTGTTAAGCTGATCGAGGCCGAGGGAGGAGAAGCTGAACTTCTCTTGCAGTTGCGCGGTTATGTGTCAGGGGGTGAAGGTGAAAACACACCTTCAGCAACGGATGCCGTCTCTGAGCACTTGTTCCAGCACTTGCGTGGCAGCGACAACCTCGTTTTTGCAAGCAGACGTGACCATGTCGAAATATACGCAGACCGGCTGCGCGAATTCTGCGAGAAGTCCCACTTGCCCCAGGAATTTTACCCACATCACGCCAGCCTTTCCCGTGAACACAGGGATTTTGTAGAAAAGAGGTTGAAGGACGCAAACCAGCCAACCACCGCCGTTTGCACGTCGACGTTGGAATTGGGGATCGACATTGGTGATGTGACCTGTGTGGCCCAAGTCGGGGCGCCCTTCAGCGTTGCGGCGTTGCGTCAAAGGCTGGGGAGATCTGGGCGCCGCAAAGGACAGCCCGCGGTCCTGCGCCAATATGCGATAGAAGCAAGGCTGGATAGTAAGAGCAGTTTTGTGGATCAGCTCAGACTCGGTCTGATCCGGTCCGTTGCGATGATCGAGCTGTTGCTCGAGGGGTGGTGCGAACCTCCGAGGCCGGATGCCCTCCACCTATCCACGCTGGTTCATCAAGTTCTTTCAGTCATTGCAGAACGCGGAGGAGCCCAAGCAAGCAGGCTCTATCGCCTTCTATGCCAGGAAGGACCATTCCGACAGGTAGGCACGGACCTGTTTCTGGATGTTCTCAGGGCAATGGGGCGCGCTGAAGCCGGTCTAATCGAACAATCGCCCGATGGTCTTCTACTGCTTGGCGCAGCGGGGGAGCGTCTGGTCGAACACTACAGTTTCTATGCCGTATTCAAAACACCCGAAGAGTTTCGCCTTGTTGCTGACGGTAAAGAGCTTGGTACTCTGCCCATCGACAACATCCTGTCTCCGGGGATGCTTCTTATTTTCTCCGGGCGCAGATGGGTGGTTCAAGAAATCCACGATCTGGAAAAGGTCATCCTTGTGAAACCTGCAAAGGCTGGCGTACCACCACTGTTCGGTGGCGACCCGGGAATGATCCATGATCGCGTCATAGAAAAAATGTTTGAAGTCTACGAAGGCAATTTCGAACTGGCCTATATGGATCAGACTGCTCTGGGCCTGCTCGAGGAGGCCCGCAGAAACTTTTGTCTCTGGGGTTTCTCTGGTTCACCCATCGCGGATACTGGACAAGGATCGTACGCTCTCGCAACCCGTTGCGGAACTATCAAAACGACCACACTGGCCATGGCACTGGGAGCGTACGGATTTGAAGTGACACAGCATGACGGCTTCCTCTTAGTAGAGGCTGGAGACGCTGAAATGCCGCTGCATCAAACTCTTGCGCGACTACCACCAAATGAGGCTATGGACTTGTTTGCGCATTCGCCAAATCTGATCTTTGAAAAGTTTCATGGGTATCTGACGGTGGATTTGCTTGTGCAGGACGCACTATCGTCGCGTGTGCAAATTGAGTGTTTTCAAAGTATCTGTGACATTATCGCCAATAAATGAAATCGGAAACCTACTTCCACAATTCGATCCGGCGACTGCTTTAGACCCTCCTAGAGCCGGTGACTAAGGGCCGATTACTTCAAAAGGAGCGTTTGAATCAGCAGCAATTCAGACTGACAGAAGCAACTTTAGTTGGCGGAAAGGTAAGTTAATTGGTCAAAAGGCAAAATATCTCTGCATTTGACACTTAAAATATTGGTCGGAGTGAGAGGATTCGAACCTCCGACCCCTGCCTCCCGAAGACAGTGCTCTACCAGGCTGAGCTACACTCCGACCGTGGCGGGTGATCTATACCCGAGGATTTGGATGTGCAAGAGGGATTTTAGGCGCCATCGACGATTTGGTCTGACCGGTTAGCGGACCACCTTTGTATGCTTTTGTCAGCCAAGGGGGGCGGTCCGGTACAGCCGGACTTTCGTGCCGCCGTGATCCACGATCGGCCCCAAAGGAAGCAAGGGCAGACGTGTGGACCGGGCCAGTGATGGGTTGCTTGTTACGATACCAACCCGCCAGCCTCTGAACCTGGACATGAGCACCTTACCCAGGCTGCCGTAAAGAGAGCGAAGCCGCTTTTCATCGCCGATTCTTGCGCCATAAGGTGGGTTAACGATGACCAGCCCTGCGAGGCCGGGCGGGGGTTTTATGTCGCTGATTGACCGGCACTGAAAACTGGTGTTTGCGGTCACACCTGACTGTTCTGCATTGGTGGTGGCCGCGTCGACCGCCCCCGCGTTGCGGTCCGATCCCAGGAAAACCAAATCCGTTTCTGACGACGGCTGCTGTGCGCGCATTGAAGTCCAGGCATCCGAATCGAAAGCCGCTAGATGTTCGAAAGCGAAGTTACGAGAGCGCCCGGGCAGCAACCCAAGGGCAATCTCGGCAGCTTCGATGACGAAAGTACCGGACCCGCACATCGGGTCCAGAACAGGCTCGGACCCGTCAAACCCACATTCGCGCAGGAACATCGCGGCCATCGTCTCGCGCATTGGCGCTTTGGCGATTGCGGGTTTGTGGCCCCGTTTGTGCAGAGGGTCACCGGAGCTGTCTACGGAAAACGTGCAGATGTCTTTTTCGATGCGCAGCAGAACCCGCACGGCCGCCTCGGATGAAATCGGTGCGCCAAGGGTCTCGGTGATGGCGTTCTCGATGCGCTGGCGAGCGGCTCCGGCGTGATAGATGCGTGATTTCCGGCTTGTCGCCTCGACCCGGACGGCAACGTCCGGGCGCAAAAAATCAGACCATGGAAATTTGCGTGCCCGTTTGTCCAGTTGCGCCAAATGAACAGCCGGAAAACTGCCAAGCCTGACCAACACCTTGTTGGCCCCGCGCAGGCACAGGTTGGCGCGCCAGACCTCGGACCAGCTGCCGCGGCAGCTGACGCCACCTGCAACCTGCCGGGCGTCGGCGAATCCCTGTTCGGTGACCTCGGCGTGCAAGGGGGCTTCGAGGCCGGGCGTGGCCACAAGAAAGATTTCCAGATCGTCAGATGTGTTCATTCTGGCTGGTTACACCGGAAACGCCGTCAGCGCGATACGCAATTTGCCTGACAAAGCCATCAGATTATTCTATCAGATGAAAGGAATACGAGGGTCATCCTTGCAGTTGGGCGGTAACTGGTTTGCGTTTGTGACCGTCCACGCGTAAAGGGTCCGTGATCGAAATTGCGCTTGCGGATTTCGGCTGGATTTTGACGCTTTTGCGACACTGCCGGTGGGAATATCCGCGCTATTTAACGCCAACCTGATTATGGTCGGGGATAGCGGGCACAGAAAAAAGGCTTGGAAGAACGTAGCGACATGCAAACTTTCAAACTGAAAAAGGGGTTGGAACTGCCGGTGCAAGGTGCGCCGGATCAGGCTATCCAACCGGGTCCTGAATTTTCTTCAGTTGGTGTATTGGGGGCCGATTATCTGGATCTCAAACCACGGATGCTGGTTCAGGAAGGCGATGAAGTTCAGCGCGGAACGCCGCTGTTTTGTCACAAGGATGCGCCCGAGGCGATGATGGTTGCCCCGCTCAGCGGTAAGGTCGTTGCCATCAACCGCGGTGCGCGCCGGGTGTTGCAAAGCGTGGTGATCGCGATTTCGGACGCCAACGACGCGGGCATTGATTTTTCGGGAATCGGTGACACAACCAGCGCCGAGGGCGTGGCGGCCAAACTATGCGCCGCCGGGCTGTGGACTGCTTTCCGCACCCGTCCGTACTCGAAAATGCCCGCGCCGGGCACGGCACCGGCGGCGATCTTTGTGACCGCGATGGATAGTGAACCGCTGGCGGGTGACGCTGCTGTCATTATCAATGATGCGGGCGACGCCTTTGCAACGGGGCTTGAGGCGGTTTCCAAGCTGACCGGAGGCAAGACCTATCTGTGCCACAAAGAAGGTGAGGCGGTTCCCGGGGCGGATGTGCCCGGCGTCGAGGCGGCGGCCTTTTCCGGCCCGCATCCGGCTGGTCTGGCCGGAACCCATATCCATTTCCTCGAACCTCTGGCCGGTGACAAACAGGTCTGGACCATCGGGTATCAGGATGTGATCGCCATCGGGCGGCTGATGCAAACCGGTCATCTTGATCCCAATGTTGTGATCGCACTTTCCGGTCCCGGGGTGCGCCAGCCGCGCCTGATCCGCACTGCCATGGGCGCTTCGACGGATGATCTGATCCGCGATGAAATCGATGTAGACGGCACCCCTCGTGTGATTTCGGGTTCAATCCTGTCAGGGCACCTTGCCGATGGGCCCCGGGCCTATCTGGGCCGGTTCGCACGTCAGGTCTGTGTCATCCGCGAAGACCCGGATCAGATTCCAATGGGCTGGATTCGACCAATGCCGTCGAAATACGCGGTGCAGCCGGTTCTGGGGTCTGCATTTGCCAGAAAGCTGTATGCCTTCACCTCTAACCTGAACGGCGGGCGGCGTGCGATGGTTCCGACAGGCACGTTCGAAGACCTGATGCCGCAGGATTACCTGCCGACGCAGTTGGTGCGCGCGCTGTTGGTAATGGATACGGATGCCGCACAGGCGCTGGGTGCGCTAGAGCTGGACGAAGAGGATCTGGGCCTGATCGGCTTTGCCTGTCCCGCAAAATATGAATACGGGCAGGCGCTGCGCGACTGCCTGTCCAAGATTGAAAAGGAGGGCTGAGCCACATGGGTTTGCGCAGCTTCTTTGACCGGATCGAGCCGAACTTTACCAAGGGCGGCAAGTACGAAAAGTACTTCCCCATCTACGAGATGGTGGAGAGCTTTATCTACACTCCGAAAACTGTCACCAGTGTCGCGCCGCACACGCGGTCCTATGTGGATATGAAGCGGATCATGACCTATGTCGTGATCGCGACGATCCCTTGTATCCTGTGGGGGATGTGGAATACCGGCTATCAGGCCAATTCTGCCATCGCCGGGCTGGGACCGGATGCCGCAACCGGGTGGCGGATCGCAATTTTGCAGCTGTTCGGCATCTCGCTGGACCCGGGCAGCATCTTTGCCAATGTGGTGCACGGGTTGCTGTATTTCCTGCCGATCTACATCGTGACCTTGGTTGCCGGTGGTATTTTCGAGGTCATCTTTGCCACCGTGCGCGGGCATGAGGTGAACGAGGGGTTCCTTGTTACTTCAATGCTTTACACGTTGATCATGCCTGCGACCACGCCGCTGTGGCAGGTGGCGCTTGGCATCATTTTCGGCGTGGTGATCGGCAAAGAAGTCTTTGGCGGCACCGGCAAGAACTTTCTCAACCCCGCGCTTGTGGGGCGGGCGTTCCTGTATTTTGCCTATCCGGCGCAGATGTCGGGCGACTCGGTCTGGACCCCGGTTGACGGGTTCTCGGGCGCGACGGCCTTGGCAGTGTCAGCCGCCGATGGGTATCAGGCACTGGCTGCGGATGGCATCACCTGGTGGAACGCGTTCTTCGGCACAATTCAGGGCAGCTTTGGCGAAACATCAACATTGGCGTGTATGGTTGGGTTGGCCTTCCTGCTGATGACAAGGATCGCTAATTACCGGCTGATCGTGGGGTGTCTGGCCGGTACAATCGCGTTCACCTGGCTGTTGAACCTGGTCGGATCGGACACCAATCCGATGTTCGCGATGCCGTGGTACTGGCATGTGGTTCTGGGCGGTTATGCCTTTGGTCTGGCCTTCATGGTGACCGAGCCTGTCTCCGCCAGCCACACCAACGTTGGGCGTTACATCTATGGTGCGTTGATCGGTGTCATGGTTGTGTTGATCCGTGTGGTGAACCCGGCTTTCCCCGAAGGCATGATGCTGGCAATCCTGTTCGGTAACGTCTTTGCGCCGCTGATCGACTATTTCGTGGTACAGGCAAACATCAAACGGAGGGCGCGTCGCCATGTCTGATACGCAATCCCCAGAACCCAAGGGCGCGATTGCCCGGTTCCTGGCGGCCTCGCCGGATTCGGTCGGCAAAACCATTTTTGTCGCCGTCGCGATCTGTCTTGTCGCGTCGATGATCGTGTCGGCCGCAGCCGTTAGCCTGCGTCCGGTGCAAGAAGCGAACAAGCTGAAAGACAAGCAGGTCAACGTGTTGCAGGTGGCGGGTGTCTATGAGTCGGGCATCAACGTGACCGAGGCTTTTGCCGCGTTCGAACCGCATGTGCTGGATCTGGCCACCGGCGAATTTGTCGACGATCAGTTCGATCCGGCCACGTTTGACGATCAGGCTGCCGCATCTGATCCGGACCTCAGCGTCGCGCTGGACAGTGATCCCGCCGGGATTGGCCGCAAGGCCAAGTATCGCGTGATCTATCTGTTGCGCGATGACTCTGGCGCGTTGGATAAGGTGATCTTGCCGCTGCACGGCTACGGGCTTTGGTCTACGCTCTATGGCTTTATCGCGCTTGAGAGTAACGGCAACGATATTTTTGGCCTGCAATTCTATCAGCATGGTGAAACCCCCGGCCTTGGGGCTGAGGTGGATAATCCACGCTGGAAAGAGCTGTGGAACGGCAAAAAGCTGCGCGATGACGCGGGTGAATTGCAGATCACTGTATCCAAGACGCAGCCTGCGGCCGGGCCGGATTTCTATGTTGACGCGTTGGCCGGTGCCACGCTGACCTCGGTCGGTGTCGATAACCTGGTGAAATTCTGGATGGGCGATGCGGGCTACGGTCCCTTCCTGACCAAACTGCAAGCAGGAGATCTTTGATGTCCCAGACAAAGAAAGAGCTGTTGGTCGACCCGCTTGTCGACAACAATCCGATTACGTTGCAGGTGCTGGGCATCTGTTCTGCGCTGGCGGTGACGTCGTCGCTGCAGGTTGCGTTTGTCATGGCCCTGGCGGTGACATTTGTGACCGCGTTTGCGTCGATGTTCATCTCAATCCTGCGCAACCAGATCCCCGGTTCGATCCGGATCATCGTGCAGATGGTGATCATCGCCTCGCTGGTGATCCTGGTGGATCAGATCCTCAAGGCATATGCGTTCCAGATTTCGAAGACCCTGTCGGTCTTTGTCGGTTTGATCATCACCAACTGTATCGTGATGGGCCGCGCCGAAGCCTTTGCCATGAAGAACCCGCCGATGGCCTCGTTCATTGACGGTGTCGGCAACGGGCTGGGCTATGGTCTGATCCTGTTGCTGGTTGGCTTTATCCGTGAGCTGTTCGGCTCGGGCAGCTTGTTTGGCGTGACGATCCTGCAAACGGTGAACAATGGTGGCTGGTATGTGCCCAACGGGTTGCTGCTGTTGCCGCCGTCGGCCTTTTTCGTGATCGGTCTGCTGATCTGGGCTTTCCGTACGTGGAAGCCGAAACAGGTTGAAGAACGTGAATACAAAATCCAGCAGGTAGAGGCGCACTGATGGAAGGGCTTATCTCTCTGGCCGTAAAGGCCGTTTTTGTCGAAAACCTTGCGCTTAGCTTTTTCCTTGGCATGTGTACGTTCATCGCCGTGTCAAAAAAGATCTCGACCGCGCTGGGTTTGGGGATATCGGTCATGGTCGTGCAGGCCATCACGGTGCCCACAAACAACCTGCTGCTGACCTATCTTCTGAAGCCGGGCGCGCTGGCCTGGGCTGGATTTCCCGATGTGGACCTGACCTTCCTCGGCCTGATCTCATACATTGGTGTGATCGCCGCGATGGTTCAGATTCTGGAGATGGTGCTCGATAAGTATTTCCCGCCGCTATACAACGCGTTGGGTATCTTTCTGCCGCTGATTACGGTGAACTGCGCCATACTGGGTGGGTCGCTGTTCATGGTGGAACGCGACTATAACTTTGCTGAGGCCGCGACCTATGGCCTGTCTTCGGGTTTTGGCTGGGCGTTGGCGATCACTGCAATGGCCGGGGTTCGGGAAAAGCTGAAATATTCAGATATTCCCGACGGGCTGCAGGGTCTGGGCATCACCTTCATCACCGCAGGACTGATGGCGATGGCCTTCATGTCCTTCTCGGGCGTGAAGCTGTAAGGAGGGGCCAATGGAAACTTTTAGCCTGGGCGTCGTCCTTTTCACCCTGATCGTTCTTGCGCTGGTGGCCATCATCATGGCGGCACGCTCGCGCCTGGTGTCGACCGGTAATGTCAATATTACCATCAATGGTGAGAAGACCATTGCTGTCCCGGCGGGCGGCAAGCTGCTGCAAACGCTGGCGGCCGAGAAGCTGTTTGTGCCGTCTGCCTGTGGTGGCGGTGGCACCTGCGCACAATGCCGGGTGCGGGTGCATTCGGGCGGCGGGTCGATCCTGCCGACCGAGGAAAGCCACATCACCAAGCGTGAGGCATCTTGCGGCGACCGCCTGTCCTGTCAGGTTGCGGTCAAGCAGGACATGGATATCGAAGTTCCCGAAGAGGTCTTTGGCGTCAAGAAATGGGAATGCACGGTTCGGTCAAACGAAAACGTTGCGACCTTCATCAAGGCGCTGACGCTGGACCTGCCGGAAGGTGAGGATGTCAATTTCCGCGCTGGCGGCTACATCCAGATCGAAGCGCCCGCGCACCAGCTGGCCTATACCGATTTCGATGTCGAAGAAGAATACCGCGAAGACTGGGATCGCTTTAACCTGTGGCAATACAAGTCCGTGGTGAATGAGCCGATCGAGCGCGCCTATTCGATGGCGAACTATCCGGATGAAAAGGGCATGATCATGCTCAACGTCCGGGTGGCCTCACCACCTCCGGGCTCGGAAGGTATCCCCGCCGGTCAGATGTCGTCTTACATCTTTAACCTGAAACCGGGGGATAAGGTGACAATCTCGGGCCCGTTTGGCGAATTCTTTGCCCGCGAGACGGAAAGAGAGATGGTCTTTATCGGTGGTGGTGCGGGCATGGCCCCCATGCGCAGCCACATTTTTGACCAGCTCAAGCGTCTTGAAAACCGGAACCGGAAAATCAGCTTCTGGTACGGCGCGCGATCCAAGAAAGAGATGTTCTTTGTCGAAGATTTCGACTCGCTGGCCAAGGAATTCAGCAATTTCGAATGGCACGTCGCCCTGTCGGACGCGCAGCCCGAGGATGACTGGAAAGGCTACACCGGCTTTATCCACAATGTTCTGTTCGAAGAATACCTCAAGAACCACCCGGCACCTGAGGATTGCGAATATTACATGTGTGGCCCGCCAATCATGAACCAGTCGGTCATCAACATGCTGCTGGATATGGGCGTGGACCGCGAAGACATCATGCTGGATGACTTCGGCGGTTAAGAAGACAAAAAGCCGGTGCACACAGCGCCGGCTTTTCCAATTTTGCGACACTTACAGCCGAAGGTCGTCTTCCTTTTTGGGCAGGCAGGATTTGACGTCGAAAAAGACACTTTGGTCTTTGCCATAGGCGCGAATTTCGGCTGGATCGAGATCCAGAAACTCTTGGTGCGCAACAGCTAGAACAACACCGTCATAGCGGGCTTGCAGTGGCGTTTCTGTCAATGAAACCCCGTATTCTGCCTGCGCGGCGGCAGCATCAACATGCGGGTCGTGAACGTCAACTTTGACCCCATATTCATTAAGCTCGTCGATAATATCAACAACCCTTGTATTGCGCAGGTCCGGGCAGTTTTCCTTGAAGGTCAGCCCCATAACCAGCACCCGGGCCGCGCCCACATCAATGCCATCGCGTATCATCCGCTTGATCAGCTGGGATACGACATAGCCGCCCATACTGTCGTTCAGCCGCCGCCCGGCCAGAATGATCTGTGGGTGATGGCCAACAGATTCCGCCTTATGCGTCAGATAATAGGGGTCCACCCCGATACAATGCCCACCAACCAGACCGGGGCGAAACGGCAGAAAGTTCCACTTGGTGCCCGCCGCGCGCAACACGGCGTCCGTATCAATATCAAGGCGGCCAAAGATCATGGCCAGCTCATTTACAAGGGCGATGTTCAGGTCGCGCTGAGTGTTTTCGATCACCTTCGCAGCCTCGGCCACGCGAATGCTTTCGGCCTTGTGGGTGCCGGCCGCGATGATCCGCCCGTACAGCGCATCCACCAGATCAGCCGCGTCAGGGGTCGAGCCGGACGTTACCTTGCAGATGTCAGATATTCTGTGCGTCTTGTCGCCGGGATTGATCCGTTCGGGGCTGTAGCCCACGAAAAAATCCGTGTTGAACGTCAACCCCGAGGCGCGTTCCAGTACCGGAACGCAGTCTTCCTCGGTTGCGCCGGGGTAAACAGTGGATTCGTAGATCACCAGATCGCCCGGTTTCAGAACGCGCCCGACCGTTTCCGAAGCCGCCAGAAGCGGCGACAGGTCGGGCTGTTTTCCTGCCGTGATCGGTGTTGGTACGGTCACAATGAATGTGTCGCAACCGGCCAGATCGCCAGTTTCGGTTGTGAACGTCAGGCCATCTGCGGCCTCAAGATCGTTGGGCTCAACTTCCTGAGTTGCATCCAAACCCGCGCGCAGGGCTTCGATCCGGGGTGCGTTGATGTCAAATCCCACGACCTGAGCGGTTTTCCCAAAAGCCACCGCCAGCGGCAGCCCGACATAGCCCAGTCCAATGACGGCAATCCTGCGAGAGTTCGGGTCGGTTTCAAACATTCTGGCCCCCTGGATCATTTGCCGTGGTAATCGCGGAACCATTCGACAAACTGCGCGATCCCGTCTTTAAAGTCCGTTTGCGGGCGATAGCCGGTCAGCTTTTGCAACAGGTCATTATTGGCCCAGGTCGCAGGCACGTCTCCCATCTGCATCGGCATATAGTTGCGGATGGCCTTCTTGCCGATGGCGTCTTCGATGGCTTCGATGAAATCCATCAGGCGTACCTTGTCGCCGTTCCCGATATTGACCACGCGCCAGGGCGCGGCGGGGGAAAGGCTGTCGCCGTCCTCGATATCATCGGCACTGGCGGGGCGAACGGGCGGCACGTCGATCAGCAACCTGATTCCGCGGACAAGATCGTTCACATTCGTAAAGTCGCGGTACATGTCGCCATGGTTGTAAACATCAATCGGGCGGTCATCCAGGATCGCATCCACGAACTTATAGAGCGCCAGATCAGGTCGCCCCCAAGTGCCGTACACTGTGAAAAACCGGAACATAGTCGTCGGCAAATCCCACAGATGTGCGTAGGAATGGCCCATCGCCTCATTCGCCTTTTTGGTGGCGGCGTAGATGGTCAGCGGTGTGTCCGCTTTTTCGACCTCGGTAAAGGGCATCTCTTCGTTGGCCCCATACACCGATGAGGTCGACGCCATCAGAAGATGCGCAACCTTGTGTTGCCGGGCCACCTCCATCACGTTGAACGTTCCGACAACGTTCGAATTGATATAGCTGCGCGGGTCTTCCAAGCTGTAACGGACCCCGGCCTGAGCGGCGAGGTGAACGATGACTTCGGGTTTAAAATCATCGGCGACTTGCATCAACCCGTCATGATTTTCCAACCGATCCTCGGTTGCCGTGAACCCCGGCGATTGCATCAGCATCTGGTGGCGGCGTTGTTTCAGGGTGACATCATAGTAATCCGTCATCCCGTCATAGCCGTGTACGCGAAACCCCTCGGACAGCAACAGTTTCGCCAGATGGAACCCAATGAACCCCGCCGTACCCGTGACCAATACCCGTTTCATGCGCCCCTCGACTGCTGATCAGACCTTTTGTGCATCAGGGATACTGTCGCCCGAGCAAGGTCAAGAAGATTTTCCGGATCATGCCCACTTACGCAGCAGGAAACCGGTGCAATTGACGAAACCGGCATCAGCCGCGTTTGTTGATTGTTGTTGGACAGCCATCAAGATAGGCAAGGTGCATTATGTTATGGGATTGGATCAACAAGTCGCTTGGCCGCAGCCGGGCCGGAATTCAAAATATGCCGGTGTCTGAAATTGCGCCGGATATGCGGTTCTATGCCGTTGGCGACATTCATGGGCGACTGGATCTGTTGCAGGCGCTGCTATCGCGGATGGACCCCGATTGCCCGCTGGTTTTTGTTGGGGACTACATTGACCGGGGCAGCTACAGCGCCGAAGTCTTGCGCCATCTTCGCCACCTCAGTCAGGGCACTGACAGACAGGTCGTTTGTCTGATGGGCAATCACGAAGCAATGTTGCTGAACTTTCTGGATGACCCTGAACAGTACGCGCCACACTGGTTGCAAAATGGTGGCGCGCATACTTTGGCGTCCTTCGGGGTAACCGGGATTGACGAAAACCTGGTGGGTGAGACATCTGTGGCCGCAGCAGACCAGTTGCGGCGGGCGATGGGTGAGGATCTGATTGCCTGGTTGCGCGCGCGGCCACTGACATGGTCCAGTGGAAATGTCACGGCGGTTCATGCCGCGCTCGATCCGGTGCTGGCCGTCGGTGATCAGCCGCATCAGGTCTGCCTGTGGGGGCACCCAAAATTTTTTGATCAGTCGCGAACAGACGGGCAGTGGGTGGTGCACGGCCACACAATCGTCGAATCCTCACGCGTGCAAAACGGAATCGTTTCGATTGATACCGGCGCTTTTTTCAGCGGCCGTTTGACAGCCGCCGAAATCCTTGAGGGCGAGGTCCGGTTTACCTCAACCCCGGGTGGGCGCTAAAACCCCAAAGCGTTGTCAGCCGACAATCATCTGCTTCATCCGCAGGGCTTCGTATTCCAGTTCCTTCAGTCGGAAATGAACCACGTCACCGATTGTGATGACACCCAGCAGATTGCCATCCTTGAGAACCGGCATGTGCCGGAACCGTCCCTCGGTCATGGATTTCAGAACATCGTTCAACAAATCATCGGGGGCGCAGCTCTGGACGTCGCGGGTCATCAGGTCTTCGACCGACTGCGGCAAGGTTTGCCCCGGCGTATCGGCCATGCGCCGCACGATGTCGCGTTCAGACAGGATGCCCTTTAACGTTCCGTTCTGGTCGGTGACAAGCACCGCACCGATCCGCTTGTCCTTGAGGGTATTCACGACCGAATGAATCGTGTCCGTAGGCCGCACTGAAAAGACGGCATCACCTTTGCCTTCCAGCAATTTGGCCACTGTTGTCTGCGTGTGCGACAGATTGGATTCAGCCGATTGGCTGCGGGTGGCTTTCTCGGCCTTGTCGCCGCGTGTGGGGGGCTGGTAAGAGCTTGGGGCCATAGGCAATCTCCTCTTATACCTGAGATGGCTTTTGTTTTACCTTACCGCAGCCAAACGACCTGTATAGGGTGCAAATGCCCTGACAGGGGAAAACTGCCGCAAACCAAGGATACCCGGCCTGTTGTCTGACCTTTATCTGACCCCGCCCATTGCCGCGTTCATTTTCTTTGCGGTTGTCGTCTGCGGTCACAATTTTCGGATGGCCTGGAAACAGCAGGCACAGGGCTGGCAGCGCAAAGCCTGGTTGTTTGGCGTTCCCGCAGGCGTTGGATTGCTGGTTCTCGGGTTCCTCCCGCTGAAAATCTGATGTTGGTTTGACTCTGATTGGGGCCACTGGCATACGCCGGGCACGGTTTCCCTCAGGAGGTTCCTTAATGCGCTTTGTGCCTATTCTGGCTGTTGTGGCTTTAGTTTCCGGCTGTTTTCTTGACAAAGAACCCGAAGTGGTTCGCCTGTCTGGTGAAACGATGGGAACCACGTTTAATGTCACGGCGATTGGGACAGAGGTAGACGAAGATGCCCTGGCGGCGGCGGTCCAGGAAACATTGGCCAAGGTCAACGCCAAGATGTCCAACTGGGACCCGAATTCCGAAGTGTCGGTCTTTTCCGCGTCGGCCAGCACAGAGCCTGTTCCGATATCGGATGAATTCGGCCTCGTCATTGCCGCGGCGGAAGACGTGCATGAGAAATCCGGCGGAACTTTTGATGTTACACTTGGCCCGTTGATCGAACTGTGGGGTTTTGGGCCACGCAAACCCGAAGATCCCGTGCCTTCCGATGCCGATATTCAGAACGCGCTGGACCGGGTCGGCCAATCCCGGTTGCTGGTTCTGGACCGTGAAAAAGGAACCCTGGCGAAATCTGATGCGGGCGTAGGGATCAACCTGTCCGCAATTGCCAAAGGGTACGGTATCGACGCGGTGGCCGAGACCCTGCGCGATGCGGGGGTCGAAGATTACATGGTCGAAATCGGTGGCGACCTTGTCACCAAAGGCGACAATGACAAGGGCGAGACCTGGCGGATCGGTATCGAAAAACCGGAAGCTGGGGCGCAAAACCTGCAACTGATCGTTCAGCTTGATGACCTTGGAATGGCGACCTCGGGTGACTACAAGAATTTCTTCGAACAGGATGGTGTGCGGTATTCGCATATCATCGACCCAATCACCGGTCGCCCGATCACGCATCGCACGACCTCGGTCACGGTTCTGGCCGAAAACGCGATGATGGCGGATGCATGGGCGACCGCGATGCTGGCGTTGGGGCAGGAAAAGGGTCTTGAGCTGGCCGAAAAGTATAAACTTGCCGTGTATTTCATCTCGCGGGATGTGACAGGCGACGAAGAAGCCTATATCACCGTCCATAGCAGCGCGTTCAAGGACGCGCTTGGAACCAACTGACTGGTAGGAACCGAGATGAGCACCTTTATTCTGGCCTTCTTTCTGCTGTTGATCATCATTGTCGGCATGTCGCTGGGTGTGATGCTGATGGGCAAGACCATCAAGGGCAGCTGTGGCGGTTTGAACGCAATCTCGGGCGCGGATAAATGTGTGGTCTGCCAAAAGGACGTCGATCCCGACAGCCCGCTGCGGGATAAACTGCAATGCAAACGCGCCAAGAAGATGCTGGAACAGATGGAACGTCAGGCCTGAGCGCAGATTGCGCTTCGCGACGGGCGTGAAATTAGCTAATTAAGTCCCCGACGACTCCCGGGGAGGTATCACATTGGCCAAAGCCAGGAACATCCTGTTCATCATGTTCGACCAGCTGCGCTGGGATTATCTGGGCTGTTACGGCCACCCGCATCTGCACACGCCCAATATCGACCGTCTCGCCACGCGCGGTGTGCGGTTCAACCGCGCCTATATCCAATCCCCCATTTGCGGCAGTTCGCGCATGTCCACCTATACCGGGCGCTATGTGCATTCGCATGGGGCTTCGTGGAACGGCATCCCCCTGAAGGTGGGTGAGATGACCATGGGCGATCACCTGCGCAAGGCAGGGATGGGTTGCTGGCTGGTCGGTAAAACTCATATGCGGGTGGATGCTGAAGGCATGGCGCGGCTGGGTCTGGAACCCGACAGTTTGATCGGTGCCCGTGTGGCCGAATGCGGGTTCGACGTGTTTGAACGCGACGACGGGATGCGACCCGAAGGGCCAGACGGCTTCTATGACCCGGATGGTGCCAGAGAGTACAACAAATACCTGTCCGACAAGGGCTATGAAAGCGACAACCCCTGGCACGACTTTGCCAATTCCGGGCTGGATGCGGATGGCAATGTTCTGTCCGGCTGGTTCCTGAAAAATTCGACCGAGGCGGCCAACATCGCCGAGGAAGACAGCGAAACCCCATATCTGACAGGGCGCGGGATCGAGTTCATGGAGTCCCAAGACGGCCCATGGTGCTGCCACCTGAGCTTTATCAAGCCGCATTGGCCATATATCGTGCCGGACCCCTATGCCGCGATGTACGGGCCTGAACATGTGACGCCGGTGGTTCGATCCGAGGACGAGCGTCAGAGTGCGCATCCGGTTTTGAAGGCGTTCATGGAAACCAAAGTTGGACAGGCGTTTTCGCGGCAAGACGTGCGGGATGCGGTGATCCCGGCCTATATGGGCCTGATCAAACAGGCCGATGACCAAATGGGCCGCCTGTTCGACTGGATGGAAAAAACCGGCCGGATGGAGGATACGCTGATCGTGCTGACCTCGGATCATGGTGATTTTTTGGGTGATCACTGGATGGGTGAGAAGACGTTCTTCCATGACGCCTCGACCAGAGTGCCCCTTATTATCTACGACCCGTCACCTGCGGCCGACGCCACCCGTGGCACCGTCAGCGACGCATTGGTGGAATCCGTCGACCTGGCCCCCACCTTTGTGGATGTTGCGGGTGGCGAGGTTGCCAACCATATCCTCGAAGGGCATTCGCTGCTGCCGATCCTGCAAGGGCAACAGGCAGAGACACCCCGCGATGTGGTGGTTTGTGAGTATGACTATTCGGCCTCTCCTATCGCGGACACGTTGAACGCCTCGGTCCGGGATGCGGTGATGTTCATGGTGGCCGACAAAAAGTGGAAGCTGATCCATTGCGAAGGCGGGCATCGGCCCATTCTGTTCGATCTGGAAAACGACCCGGATGAATTGACCGATTTGGGGGATAGTGCCGCCCATGCCGATGTCATCACTCAGATGTACGACCACCTTTTTGCCTGGGCGCGCCGCCCGTCGCAGCGCACCACGCGGTCCGAAGAGCAATTGACCGAGATGCGCACAAAAAGCCGGGGCAGGGGCGTTGTTGTTGGGATTTATGACGAAAATGACGCGCCACTGGATCTGACCGTCAAGTACAGGGGGCGCAAGGCCCGTCCTTTTGCAGACTACATCGGCAAGGACAAACCGCAGGGGCATTAAATCTGCCCACGCGGGGGTAAAAGGCGGTTCACCCGCCGCAGGTCAGGCGATACAAGACGGACCAAGAGCAGAAATCCGGAGAGCAGAAAATGACCGCCCCCAAACCCGTTGTCCTGTGCATTCTTGATGGTTGGGGCCTGTCCGAAGACACCAAGGCCAACGCGCCCTATCTGGCGCATACGCCGACGTTCGATGCGATCATGGCCAAAGGTCCGCACGCGACGTTGATCACCCATGGTCCCGATGTTGGCCTGCCCAACGGGCAGATGGGCAACTCTGAAGTTGGTCACACCAATATTGGCGCAGGCCGGGTTGTCGCCATGGATCTGGGGCAGATTGATCTGGCGGTCGAGGATGGTTCGTTCCTCGAAAATGCCGCATTGCAGGATTTTATTGGCAAGGTGAAGGCCGCTGGTGGCACTGCGCATCTGATGGGGCTGGTGTCGGATGGCGGTGTGCACGGCCATATCAATCACATCGTCGCAGCGGCCAAGGCCATCACCGGGGCCGGTGTGCCCGTTGCGCTGCATGCCATGACGGATGGGCGCGACGTGGCCCCAAAGTCCGCTTTTACATACATCGCCGAACTGGAAGACCGGCTGCCTGACGGTGCGCGCATTGTTTCGGTCTGCGGGCGTTATTTTGCGATGGACCGGGACAATCGTTGGGAACGTGTTGCCGAGGCTTATGAGGCGATGATCAACGGCAGGGGCCGCGCTGCTGCGACGGCACATCGCGCGATTGACCACGCTTACAGCCAGTCAGAGACCGATGAGTTCATCGCTCCGACCGTTCTGGATGGGTATGACGGTGTCAAGGATGGTGACGGTCTCTTTTGCCTGAACTTCCGCGCCGACCGCGCCCGCGAGATTCTGCGCGCGATTGGGGAACCGGGTTTTACCGATTTCGACACCGGGCCGCGCCCGCAGCTATCGGCGCTGCTGGGGATGGTCGAATATTCAGACGGCCACAATGCCTATATGGCCACCGTGTTCCCCAAACGCGCGCTGGTGAATACGCTGGGCGAATGGGTGGCCAAACAGGGGTTGCGGCAGTTCCGTCTGGCCGAGACCGAGAAATATCCCCATGTCACCTTTTTCCTGAACGGCGGCAAGGAAACCCCCGAGCCGGGCGAAGACCGTTACATGCCGAAATCGCCCAAAGTGGCAACCTATGATCTCCAGCCCGAGATGTCCTCGGCCGAGGTGACCGCAAAATTTGTTGAGGCCATCGGGGCAGGCTATGACCTGATTGTCACCAACTATGCCAATCCGGATATGGTTGGTCATACGGGTGATTTGCAGGCGGCTATCAAGGCATGCGAAGCCGTGGATCGGGGATTGGCACAGGTGGTCGCCGCCCTAGAAAAAGCCGGTGGCGCGATGATCGTCACCGCCGATCATGGCAATTGCGAGGTGTTGGTTGATCCCGAAACCGGCGGGCCGCACACAGCGCATACGCTGAATCTGGTGCCGGTGATTTTGGTCGGCGGCCCCGAGGGCGCCGGGTTGCGACAGGGGCGTCTTGCGGATTTGGCCCCAACCATTCTGGAACTGATGGGCTTGGATCAACCGCCGGAAATGACCGGTCAGAGCCTTTTGACATGATCGTGCGCGCGCTTCTTCTGGCTGCTGTATTGTCAACGCCGGTCAACGCCCAGACCGACCCGGCGACAGCGGCGCTGAATGCGGCGCAGATGTTGGAACAGGCATCGGTTGCCTTGACCGAAGCCAACAGCGCGCGGGACCGGGTGCGGGCGCTGACCGAAACGATACAGGCTTATGAGGCCGGCCTGAGCGCCATGCGCGATGGTCTGCGCCGTGCGGCAACGCGCGAAGCACAGCTGACGGCCGAGTTGCGGACCCGTGAAAAGGACGTGGCCCAGTTGCTGGGCGTGTTGCAGACCATTGAAACGACCGCACCGCCGGTTTTGATGCTGCACCCCTCGGGGCCATTGGGGTCGGCGCGGGCGGGCATGATGTTGTCCGAGGTCACGCCCGGCCTGAACGCGCGGGTGCAGGCGCTGGCCCGAGACTTGCAAGAGGTTCAGACCCTGCGGCGGTTGCAGCACAGCGCCTCGGAAACCCTGACCGAGGGCCTGATGGGCGTGCAGAATGCCCGCACCAGATTAAGCGAGGCCATCGCGGATCGTACCGATTTGCCGCGCCGTTTTGTCGAAGATCCGGTGCGCACCGCGATTTTGATATCGTCCACCGAAACGCTGGACGGGTTCGCCAGCGGCCTGTCCGAAATTTCAGAAGGTGAAATTGCCGCGACTGATGCCGATGTTTCGGACCGGAAAGGTCAGGTTTCACTGCCGACCCAAGGTGTGATCCTGCACAGCGCAGGCGAGACGGACGCAGCCGGTGTCACCCGGCCCGGTCTGGTTCTGGGCACCCGGCCGCGCGCAATTGTTACATCGCCGACCGCCGCCACCATCCGCTATCGCGGGCCGCTGCTGGACCTTGGGAACCTGGTGATCCTTGAACCGCAACCCGGTTTGTTGTTCGTGTTTTCAGGCCTGCAGGAAGTTTATGGCGAGGCCGGGCAGGTCATCCCCGAGGGGACACCGGTCGGGTTGATGCCGGGTGAAACACCGGAAATCGGCGCTATTTTGTCAACAAGCGGTGATGGCACTGGAACTGACCGGTCAGAAACGCTCTATATAGAAGTCAGACAAGACAATACCCCCGTGGACCCGGAATCGTGGTTTCGGACCGACAAGGATGGATAAACGAGTATGAAGAAATTTGTGATGGCCGGTCTGGCCGGAACCGTGGCAGGCATAATCGCGACGACCCAGATCGCGGGACCTTTGCTGGCGCAAGAGGCCGAAAGCAAGGCCAGCGTTTATGAACAACTGGACCTGTTTGGCGATATTTTCGAACGCATCCGCGCCCAATACGTGGAAGAGGTTGAGCCCGAGGAACTGATCGAGGCCGCCATTGACGGTATGCTGACCTCGCTGGATCCGCATTCCAGCTATCTGTCGCCCGATGATGCCGAGCAGATGCGCGTGCAGACCCGTGGTGAATTCGGCGGGTTGGGAATCGAAGTCACGCAGGAAGAGGGTTTTGTCAAAGTGGTCTCGCCCATTGATGACACCCCTGCGGATGAAGCCGGGATCGAGGCGGGCGATTTCATCACCCATGTCGACGGCGAAAGCATCCTAGGCCTGACGCTGGACAAGGCGGTTGATCTGATGCGCGGTCCGGTTGGGTCGGAAATCGTGATCACCGTTGTCCGCGAGGGTGAACAGGAACCCTTTGACGTCACCATTGTCCGCGACACCATCAAGCTGACAGCTGTGCGCGCCCGGACAGAGGGCACCAGCGTTGTGGTACGTGTGACCACCTTTAACGACCAGACTTTCCCCAACCTTCAGGAAGGGCTGAAGGAACAGATCGAAGAGGCCGGCGGCATCGACAAGGTCAACGGCGTCGTTCTGGATCTGCGGAACAACCCCGGTGGGTTGCTGACACAGGCGATCAAAGTATCCGACGCCTTCCTGAACGAAGGCGAGATTGTTTCGACCCGCGGCCGCGATCCCGGCGAAGGCGAACGTTTCAACGCGACCATTGGCGATCTGGCCGAAGGCAAGCCGATCGTTGTTCTGATCAATGGCGGCTCGGCCTCGGCGTCTGAAATTGTTGCCGGTGCGCTGCAGGATCACCGCCGGGCTATCGTTGTCGGCACCAAGAGCTTTGGCAAAGGGTCCGTACAGACGGTTATGCCGCTGCGTGGTGATGGCGCGATGCGGCTGACAACCTCGCGGTATTACACCCCTTCGGGCCGGTCGATTCAGGCGCTTGGGGTCAGCCCCGATATCATCGTGGAACAGCCGCGCCCCACGCCAGACGACGAAGCAGAAGAAAGCAATGCGCGCACCCGGACCGAGGCCGACCTGCGCGGCAGTCTAAACAACGACAGTCTGAGCGAGGATGAAATCCGCCAGATTGAGGAAGATCGCGCCAAGGCCGAAGCCACGGCCGAGCTGCGGGAACAGGATTACCAGTTGGCCTATGCCATCGACATCCTCAAAGGTCTGTCAGCCTTCAATCCAAACGGACCATCACAGTAACAGAAAGGGGCCGCCAAAAGGGCGGCCCCTTTTTTTCGGAGGACACGTCAGCCTTCCACTTTGTGCAGCTTGTCCTCATCCAACATCATCGCCAGAACGACCCCGACCGATACGGACAATGTCGCAAAGATAAATGCCATGTTCATTCCGGTGTCAAAGGCTGCGGCGATGGCGGTTTTGACCTTTTCGACCTCGGCCGAATTCAGTTTTGCCATAACGGCTTGGGCAGAATCCGTCGTCAGCGATCCGCCGTTGATCACGCGTTGATCAGCCTCTGACATTGTCACCCCGTCCGCCGACAGTTGTTTGCCGAGGCTAGCAAGGCTGGTGACATACATGATTGCAGTCGCACAAGCGACCGAGATGGCACCATACACCAGATGCGTCATAAAGCTTAGCCCGCCAACCAGCCCGGCGCGTTCCGGTTTAACAGCGCAGACCGCAGCCGTACCTGATGGCCCCACGGTCAATGTCGCGCCCAGCCCGATCATCGCCATGCCGGGCAGGATCTGAAAATACCCCAACCCGTCGGGCATCACCACAACACTGGCTGCCCCTATTGTTGCAATCAGATAGCCCCAGAACAGCAGGCGTTTGGGACCAAAGTCATTGTACAGCGTACCCGATACAATCGAGCCAACCGCCAGCAGCACGGTCAGCGGGGCCAGACCCAGTGCCGACTGAAAGACTGACCATCCCAGAACTTTTTGCATGTATTGCGGAAAATACAGCAACCCCACAAAGGCCGCTGACACATTGAACATGTTCAACCCGAGTGTGATCCGAAACTCGCGGTTCTGCATCATCTGCGGCAGCAACACCGGCTCTTTCACGCGTTTTTCGACCTTGGGGAACAGAAAGAACAACACGGCGCTCAGGAAGAACAACATCAGCAACGGAACCGAGGTCCATCCCCAATCCGCGCCCACGTCCAGCCCGTACAGCAGTAACAGTACGGCAAAGGACAGAACCCCGATGCCTGAAAAGTCGATATGTTCGCCTTGTTTGTGCTGGGTTTCGCGCTGCATCAGAAGCAGGGCAGTGATCATCGAAATGCTGGAAAACACCACATTCGCCAGGAAGAACAACCGCCAGTCACCAAAATTGACCGCCGCGCCGCTGATCAGCGGCCCAAAGACATTGCCCGTGGTCACACCCGCCAGGATCATGCCCATGATCATCGCTCGGTGTTCGGGTTTGGACACTTTGGTTGCCCCGAAGGCCAGCGTGCAAGGCCAGACACAGCCCGCCCCGATACCTTGCAGCGCCCGCGCGCCAATAAGGAAATCCAGGTTGGGCGATACAAAACACATGACGGATGAGAACAGAAAGATCGACAGACCGATGATCATCATCTTTCGATGCCCGAACATGTCGCCCATCCGCCCCCCGGCAACCATGGTCATAGCGAAAAACAGGGCGTAGATGTTCAGAACCCATTGGGTGCTGGTGATGTCGGTGTCAAAGCTGTTTTCAATAGCAGGGACCAACATCAGCGCACCGGTGAAATCTATGCCGATCCCGAATCCGGTCACCATCAGCGCGATGACTTTGATTATGCTGCTTCGGTCCATGAGCCCGTCCTGATTGCCTCAGATAGCTCATTGATGCACGTAACTCGTGCAATTGACAGGAATTTACCTGATGCGAAGTGGGCGAATGATCAATCGTCGCGGGTTTGGGCGCGGCGAAACGCCCGCTTCAACAGATCCAATTCAGCCCGCAACAACTCGACCTCGGCCCGCAGGTCATCTGCGGCGGGTGCCCCCGCGATGATCGTGAAATCCCCAAGCTTTTGTGCGGTGTTGGCATCGACAATAACAAAGCAATGCACCCCGTCAGACAGGGCGGATGCCGGGACAGGGATGCTCAGCTCCCACCCGTTGTCCGAGGGGGTCAGACCTATGTTGTCGAGGGTATTTCCCAGTAAATGAACTTCGACCCGAGGCTCGGTTTGGGCTTGCAGGTGCCCAAGCCAGATGCCGTTTTCAAAGCGGATGGGTGTCAGAGTTGGATGTGTCATTGCCTGGGGCCTCACAAATCGGCGCGGTGGTGGCGGCAAACGGTCAAATCGCGCAGGGTTATGCGATTCATCTCGGGGCGTTCAAAGATCAGGTCCAGCCAGATTTTTTCAATGCGCCGCTCGTTCAAGGGCAGATTAGCCAGATCAAAATCAATCGAGTTTGTTGGGGATGACAAATCCAGCGCGCGCGGCACCTGATCCGTATTCGGCCCGTGCTGAATATTGAGCCGCGCGACAACCCCCAAAGGGCGTTCGGCTTCGATCAGAACATCCATGCGCATCAGGTGCTGTTTGGTCAGCCCCTGCGCGGCCTCGGGCGGAAGCTCCACGGACAGGGAAAGGAAAGAGCCGGAAAAGCCAAACACTTCGACTGTCAGCCCGAAGGGGGCCAGATCCTTGTCCCGCGTGTTTCGCGTTTGCCGCATCCCAATCTCAGCCAGCGCACAATCATGAAACAGCGTCACCTGATGATCCAAGCTGGCCCTGCGCGACGCCGAGGCAATCCCCGGACGGGGCAGCGGCCCGCGCCACAAGTCCGGTCGGCAGCACCAGTCTGTTCCCAGTGGTTTGGGGAATTGCGTTGATCCGACGCCGGGGCGGGCCAGCCGGCTTTCGGCCTTGTGGATCAGATTGTTCAATTGCCCGCGCAGTTTGCGCGCCTCATCTCGCATCTGACGCAATTTCGGCGCAGGTAGTGCGGCAGCGCCCTGCGTGGCTTTGCGCCAGCGCTCTGCAACTTTGCGATGAATATAGCGGTCCAGAAGTTTGCCCATGATCCCATCATTTGAACTTGCCCCCTCTTTAGTCAAAGACTGCGTCGGGGATAAAGGTGAATTGATAGATTGGGGATCAAATATTCCCAAATTGTGAACACGCTTTTGGCTGGGCAGCCGGGTTTCAAGCTGATAGAACGGCCGCCATTCTTGCAATCGACCGGGTCAGTGCGTACCGTCCGGCATCTGATTGCAGCGGATCATCCTGAAAAAAAACCTGATACAATAATATTGAGGCAAGGCCGGGGCATGGAACCCACACTGTTCGCATTCATCTGGAAACATTCAAAGAAACAACAGCTTGTGCTGTTGTCTCTGACGGTTCTGTCATTTCCGTTCCTCTATGCCTCGCTTGAGTTACCCAAGCAGATCATCAACGATGCCATTGGTGCCCCCAGTGATACGGTGACGGTTCTGGGTATCACCGTATCCCAGGTGCAATACCTGATGATCTTGTGTGTCGCCTTTCTTGCGACGGTGATCGTCAGCGGTTTGATGAAGATGCGCATCAACACGATGAAAGGTGTGCTGGCCGAACGGATGCTGCGTCGATTACGGTTTACGCTGATCCACCGCACAATGCGGTTTCCCAAATCCTACTTTGCTACAACCAGTCAGGGTGAGCTGGTTTCGATGATCACCTCCGAGGCCGAGCCGATGGGCGGCCTGATGGGGGATGCAGTGGCCCAACCGGTGTTTCAGTTCGGCCAGATGATGACCATCGTCACCTTTCTGTTTATGCAAAGCGTCTGGTTCGGACTGGCTAGCATTGCGCTGATTCCGTTGCAGGCCTGGCTGATTCCTAAGCTACAGCGGCAGATCAACCTGCTGAACAAAGAGCGCATTCAACAGGTCCGCCATCTCAGTTCGGAAATCGGGGAAAGTGCCGCGGGGATCAGCGACCTGCGTACCAATGGTGGCTGGCGTTACCGGTTGGCGCAATTCAGCCATCGGCTGGGAACCTTGTTCGAGATCCGGTTCAAGATCTACAACAAGAAATTCTTCATGAAGTTCATCAACAATCTGATCACTCAGATGACGCCGTTCCTGTTTTATTCGGTCGGCGGTTATCTGGCGATTACGGGTGAGGTGACTGTGGGTGCTCTGGTCGCGGCCCTTGGGGCTTACAAGGATCTCAGCGGCCCCTGGAAGGATTTGCTGACTTATTACAATCAGGTCCAAGACATGTCCTTGCGCTGGGAAATCGTGACTGAACGCTTTGCACCCAAAAACATGATTCCCGAAAAGCTGTTTTTGGGTGAGCCTGAGACGATCCCGCATCTGGATGGCGATATTGAGCTGCGCAATGTGACCGTGCGCGACGATGACAGCAAAACCATTCTGGAAGACATCGACCTGACCATTCCCAATCGGGCCCGCGTCGCCATCAAATCCTCGAATGCGGCGGAACGCAGCGCGCTGGCGCAGCTGTTGACCCGAGAGCTTTTGCCAGTTCAGGGCGATGTTCTTATCGCGGGGCATGACGTTCGGACGTTGCACCAATCAGTGATCGCGGCGCGGATCGGGTATGCCTATTCGCGCCCGTATTTGTTTGACGGAACTCTGGGCGACAATCTGTTGATGCCGCTTCGGACCCACCCTCAGCACGAGGCCGAGGCGATAAAGGCCCCAACCCGCTGGCAGATCGAAGCCGAGCGCGCGGGTAACCCGATTGACTCCTTGTCTGACGAATGGATCGACCCGGGTCTGGCCGGATTGGATGATATCGAAGAAATCCGCGACTGGTGGTTCCAACTGGTGGAGGCGATGGGCATTGATGAGTTCATGTTCCGCCGCACGCTGCGTACGCAATTCGATCCCGAACAGCATCCGACCCTGGCGCGGGACATTGTAAATCTGCGCGAAATGGTTGCTGAACGGCTCGAGGAAAAGGACCTGGCCCGCTACGTTTACCGGTTCGATCCGGACCGGTTCAATCCGGCGGTTCCGCTTGGCGGGAACCTGCTGTACGCGGCGCCGTCTCGCAATATCTCTCCGGATATTCTGGCGGGTGATGAGCGATTCATGTCGATGCTGCGTCTTCACGAGTTGGACGAAGACGCCATGAGCATCGCAAACGCGGTGCTGACCACGCTGAACCAGACGTTCGGACGTGACGGGACGGACCACCCGCTGTTCCTGCGGTTGGGCATGACCAAAGAGATGTATCACCGTCTTTTGGACATCGAAGATCGCCGCAAGGCAAAGGGTGACGCCGCGATTACCGATCATGAGCGGGCCTTGCTGCTGACTGTTCCCTTCCTGCTGACCGCAGAACAGATCGGGCCAGATTTCCCGGATGAATATAAAGACAAGATTCTGGCCATTCGCAGCGAACAGGCCGAAAGGCTGAGGACGTCGATGAACGGTCTGTTCATTCCCGTGACGCCCGACACCTATATCGCCCGTATGACGGTCATGGAGAACGCTTTGTTCGGGCGGATTTCGATCATGGCAGGGGCGCATAAGGACGAAATCGAAGACGTCGTGGCCGAGGCGATGAACGAGGTTGGATTGCGCCGCCAGGCCGCAGCCATGATTTACGACCTGCCATCGGGCCTGGGTGGGAACAACCTGCCGACCGTCTTTCAGGAAAGGGCTGCATTTTCCCGTGCGGGGATCAAACGCCCGGATGTTCTGATCCTTGATAAGGCGCTGGCCAGCCATGATTCCGAAAGCCGGCTTCGGACTCGGCTGAAGCTGCGCGAGCTGCTGCCCGATTCGATCATGATCTTCATGGAGGATCACTTTGCACACCCCGAGGCGTATGACCTGTTCGTCGAAATCAAAGACGGCCGGATCGACGGCGTTTCAAAGACCCATACCGAAGAGGAAATTGGCACAACTGCTGATCTTAGCCGTAAACTCAAGATCATATCCTCGACCGAGCTGTTTTCGGGTATTGATGGCCGAAACCAGCGCCTGCTGGCCTTTTCGGCGCAATGGTACGAGGCGGCGGCCGGTCAGGTCATCTTTTCACGCGGACAGACCCCGGATGCGGCTTATCTGTGCATCTCGGGGCAGGCCGATCTGATTTGGACCGAAGATGACGGTACGACTCGGACGATTTCGGTAATCGAACCGGGCCGCCTGATCGGGGATCTGTCGGTTATCACCGGCGATGTCCGGCAGCTTGATCTGGTTGCGGTCAATAATTGTTCGTTCCTGCGTCTGGGCGCTGAAGAGCTGCGCGCAGTCATAGAAAGCGATGCCGGTGTCGCGCTGCAATTGCTCAGAACAGTGGCCGGATATCTGACCACCCTGTCTGGCCGGGCCAATGCGGCGAACGCAACCAGCCTGTTTTTTGACATAGAAAACCAAACCGACGGAAAGGCCGGGGATGTCTGAAGCCCGGCCCGCACCTTACGCAGCGCACGAACGTCTTGTCGCTCAGGTGCGGTCACAGCCCGAGTTATGGCGTTTGCTGGTGGGCCTTGTTGTCATTGGGGTGACGGTAACGGTTCTGAATATGGTCCTGATTGCCCTGGTTGCGGGGCTGGCTTCGGATGATTGGAAACAAAGTTTTATGGCAGGATCATCGCCCGTCGCGATGCTCGTGCTTTTGGCCAGTTTCGGTTTCGTGACGCTGGGCGTGGCGGTTGCGGCACGTCTGCTGCAATACCGTTCGCTTTGGTCAATTCTTGGCCCATCGTGGGAAGGTGTCACGCAGTTCTGGCGTGTTTTCAAGGCGTTGCTGGTTGTCGGTGTTGTGGCTGCAATTCTGCCCCCCTATGGTCTGGGCGCGGCTTTGGTCAGCAATCTGGCGTTTTCCACATGGCTTTTGTTCCTGCCGCTTTCGCTGCTTGCCGTGCTGATTCAAACCAGCGCCGAAGAGGTGCTTTTTCGCGGGTTCATACAGCAAAGCCTGGCGGCGCGATTCCGATCTCCGATCATCTGGTTGGGGGTGCCGTCCCTTGTGTTCGCTGCCGGGCATTATGCGCCCGGCACCGCGGGCGACAACGCGGTCCTGATCGCGCTCTGGTCCGGCATGTTTGGCTTGTTGGCCGGTGATCTGACCGCGCGTTCAGGGACATTGGGGCCTGCCATTGCCTTGCATTTTTTCAACAATATGGTGGCTTTGTTGTTTTTCTCATTGCCTGACCACCTGAATGGTCTGGCCCTCTACCTGCTGCCATACGATATGTCGGACGCGGACATGCTGCGACAATGGCTGTATGTGGATTTTGCCATGATGATTGTCACATGGCTGACAGCACGCGTTGCGATCAGGCGTTGATTGCATTTCTTTCCGTCGCGTCTTATTTGACGTCAAAGCCGCACTAGCAAGGTTCCGATATGAACTGGATCACAAACTACGTCCGTCCCCGGATCAACTCGATCTTCTCACGCCGGGAAGTGCCCGAAAACCTTTGGCATAAGTGCGATGAGTGCGGCACGATGCTGTTCCATCGCGAGCTGGCGGAAAACCAGAACGTCTGCACCCAGTGCGACCACCACATGGCGATTACGCCCCGGGACCGTTTCACCCATCTGTTCGACGGTGGAATTTTCACCGAGATCGCCGTTCCGGCCCCCAAGGATGATCCGCTACAATTCCGCGATCAGAAGAAATATCCGGATCGGATGAAGGCCGCCCAGAAAAAAACCGGCGAGAAAGAAGCGATGCTGGTCGCCATGGGCGAAATCGGCCGGACACCGATCGTGGCCGCAGCCCAGGATTTCTCGTTCATGGGCGGGTCGATGGGCATGTATGTCGGCAACGCAATCATTGCCGCCGCGCAAGAGGCGGTAAAGCACAAGCGCCCGCTGATCCTGTTTTCCGCCGCGGGCGGCGCGCGGATGCAGGAAGGCATCCTCAGCCTGATGCAGATGCCGCGTACCACCGTGGCCGTCGAGATGTTGAAAGAGGCAAAGCTGCCCTACATCGTTGTTCTGACCCATCCGACGACTGGCGGCGTGACCGCATCCTATGCGATGCTGGGCGATGTGCATATTTCGGAACCGAATGCGCTGATCTGTTTCGCCGGTCCCCGCGTGATCGAGCAGACCATCCGTGAGAAACTACCCGAAGGGTTCCAGCGCGCCGAATACCTGCTGGATCACGGCATGCTGGACCGCGTGACCAAGCGCACTGAAATGCGCGAAGAGCTGATCACCATCACACGTATGCTGATGAACCAGCCCCCGGCTGTAAAAGGCGATTTGCCTGCGCCCGAACCCGAAGACGCCAAAGCCGAAGAACCGGCTGAGGACGCAGACAAGAAATGATCGCTCAGACGTCTGACCTCATCCTTGAACGGATGATGGCGCTGCACCCCAAGATCATTGATCTGACCTTGGACCGTATGTGGCGTTTGCTGGCTGCTTTGGACAATCCGCAGGGCAAGCTGCCGCCGGTGATTCATATCGCGGGCACAAATGGCAAAGGGTCGACACTGGCAATGATCCGGGCCGGGCTCGAAGGGGCCGGGCGGTTGGCTCACGCCTATACCTCGCCTCATCTGGCGCGGTTCCACGAACGAATCCGCCTTGCCGGAGAGTTGATTTCAGAACCCGATCTAAGCGCCGTTCTGGATGAATGCTATGCCGCCAATGGCGGCGAGAACATCACCTATTTCGAAATCACGACCTGCGCCGCCCTGCTGGCCTTTGCGCGCACGCAGGCAGATTACACTTTGCTCGAGGTCGGTCTGGGCGGCCGTCTGGACGCCACCAATGTCGTTCACCAACCAGCGGTGACCGTGATCACGCCGGTTTCCATCGACCATGAACAGTTTCTGGGCAATACGCTGGGCAAGATCGCCGCCGAAAAAGCCGGGATCATCAAGCCGGGCGTTCCTTGCATTGTCGGCCCGCAACACGATGAGGCGCTGGAGGTTATCGAATATACCGCAGCCCGCCTTGGCGCGCCGCTGCTGGTCCACGGCCAACACTGGCATGTAACCGAAGAAAACGGGCGCTTGGTCTATCAGGACGAATCCGGTCTGCGCGACTTGCCCCTGCCGAAACTGCTGGGCGCACATCAGATCCAGAACGCCGGTGCCGCCTTGGCGGTTCTGCGTCACCTCAACCTTGGCGATGACGCCTATGAGGCCGCAATGATCCGGGCCGAATGGCCTGCCCGAATGCAACGGTTGAAAACCGGCCCGCTTGTCGATCAGGCGCAACAGGCCGAGCTGTGGCTGGACGGCGGCCATAACGCTGCCGCCGGAGAGGCCCTGGCCGATGTGCTGACCAAACTGCCTGCGCGCCCGACGCATATGATCTGCGGTATGCTCAATACAAAGGATGTGACCGGCTATTTGGACCCGCTCGCCAAACAGGTCCAAAGCCTGATCGCGGTTTCCATTCCCGGTGAGGCCAACACGCTCAGCGCCGAAGACACCGCCCATGCTGCCGCGAAGATTGGCCTGACCGCCACATCGGCTGACAATGCCGCCGCTGCCCTAAAAGCCATCCTCGACCAAGACCCGCAGGCTCGGGTTCTGATTTGCGGTTCGCTTTATCTGGCAGGCAACATCTTACGCGAAAACAGCTAGCTTCATCTGGCCCTAAATATCCCGGGGGAGGCGCGCGTCGCGCGACGGGGGCAGCGCCCCCTATTTCCCCCAGTCCTGACCCTGCATTTCTCGCAGGCGCGACGCCGTGCGTTCGAATTCAAACGTGCCTTCCCCTTCGACATACAACATCTCGGGTTCTGCCGCAGCGGAACAGATCAGCCGAACATTTGCCTCGTAAAGGGCGTCAATCAGCGTGACAAATCTCTTGGCCTCGTTGAAGTTGTTGCGCGATAAACGGGGGATGTCCTCAAGCACCAGAACCTTGACCTCTGCAGCGACGGCCAGATAATCCGCAGGCCCAAGCATCCGTCCGCACAGGTCGTAAAAGCTGGCCCGGGCCACGCCGTTTCGAAAGGCGGGCAATTCCACCGCGCGGCCGTTGACCTGCAGGACCAGAGGATCGGCTACCCCGCCGGAAAGGTCGTTCCACACAGCTCGTATATTCTGCCGGGCCTCGGGGCCGATCGGTGTGAAATACACCGGCGCACCCTCAAGGCGGTTCTGGCGGTAATCAGTGGGCGAGATCAATTCCCACACATCAAGCTGTTCCTTGATATGTGCTATGAAGGGCAAAAAAAGCTGCCGGTTCAATCCATCCTTATACAGATCATCAGGGTGACGGTTCGAGGTCGTGATGACCACAACGCCCCCCGCGTGCAGCAGATCGAACAGGCGGCCCACGATCATTGCGTCGGTGATATCCGTGATCTGCATCTCGTCGAAGGCCAGCAAGCGAACAGATTTGACAACCGCATCTGCCACCGGCGCAAGCGCGTCTTCCACGCCGTCCTTACGGGCCTTATGCATCCCTGCGTGAATTTCCTGCATGAACGCGTGGAAATGGACCCGGCGCGCCGGAATATCCGTCAAGGCATCAACAAACATGTCCATCAACATGGACTTGCCGCGCCCGACGCCGCCCCACAGGTACAACCCCTTTGGTGCTGGCGGGGGTTTACGGAAAAAGCCACGTTTAACAGGGGTCAGCAGGGCGCTGCGTATCCGCTCGAATTGAGGTAGAACAGCCTCTTGCGCGTCATCCCTGGTCAGCGTGCCATCGGCAACACGCGCCTCATAAAGCGAAATCAAATCCGTCATGACCCGAGGCATAACCTCCGGTTTGCCGGTTGAAAAGCAACGTTTTTGCGGCGTATCAATTTTGCTTATTCCCGGGCTCAAATATCCTGAATTGACCTGAACGGAAATCCGAGTACTTTCCGCGCTGCGTCAACCCGAGATCCCTATGCCCCAGACCGCACGCCTGATGAACCCAATCCTGATCGTCGGATGTATCATCATCACGGTCAGTTTCGCTGTGCGTGCGTCGTTTGGTGTGTTTCAAATCCCAATCGCGGATGAGTTCGGTTGGTTGCGATCCGATTTCTCGATGGCAATTGCGATTCAAAACCTGGCCTGGGGGATCGGTCAGCCGATTTTCGGGGCGATAGCGGAAAAGATTGGCGACCGCCGGGCGATTGTTCTGGGCGCGTTGACATATGCCGCCGGAATGGTGCTGTCTGCGTGGTCGGTGACGCCATTTGAACATCAGATGTACGCCTGGCTGGTTGGATTCGGAATTGCCGGAACGGGGTTTGGCGTCATTCTGGCGGTTGTGGGGCGGGCGTCTTCGGACAGCAACCGATCCATGTCTCTGGCCGTCGTCACTGCTGCGGGCAGCTTTGGGCAGGTGCTGGGCGCGCCGACGGCCGAATGGATGCTGTCCTTTCTGCCCTGGCAACAGGTGTTCATCCTGTTTGCGGTGGCGATCCTTGCCCTTGTGCTGACTTTGCCCTTCATGCGCGCGCCCCAGCCGGCCAGCAAGGCCGAGCTGGAAGAAAGCATGGGCCAAATCCTTGGCAAAGCCTTTCGTGATCCATCTTATACGCTGATTTTTCTGGGCTTTTTCAGCTGCGGTTATCAACTGGGTTTTATCACAGCGCATTTCCCGGCTTTCGTGACCGAAATGTGTGGGCCCATTCAGCCCGGCGGTGTTCTGCATTCGGTTGGCATTACGACAACCTCGGCGCTGGGGGCTATTTCGATTTCTCTGATTGGCCTGGCAAATATCGGAGGCACATTGCTGGCAGGGTGGGCCGGAAACCGTTTTCCCAAGAAATACCTGTTGGCGGCGGTCTATACGGCCCGAACTGTTGCGGCAGCGGCCTTTATTCTGCTTCCCATCACCCCGCTGTCGGTGGTCGTATTTTCGCTTGTGATGGGGTCTTTGTGGCTGGCGACAATCCCCCTGACATCGGGGCTGGTCGCGCATCTATATGGCCTGCGTTACATGGGTACGCTTTACGGTATCATCTTCTTTAGCCATCAGGTCGGCAGTTTTCTGGGCATCTGGCTGGGCGGCCGGATGTATGACCAATACGGCGATTACACCTTTGTCTGGTGGATCGGCGTTGCCATCGGCGCCTTCAGCGCCATCGTCCACCTGCCCATTCGCGAAGATCGGCCCAAGGCTCTGGCGGCCTGACCTAGGCCGCCTCATCCGGCGTCAGAAGCCCTTCGGCGACCAGACGATCTGCCCAGCCCTGCGGGCCGGTAAAGTGATGTGTCTGCCACCCTCGCGCCCGTGCCGTTTCGATGTTGTCGATCCGATCGTCCGTGAACAACAAAGCCTGGGGCGGCAGGCCGCAATCGGCTTCGACCATTTCATAGATCGGAACATGCGGTTTGACCGTCTGCATCCGGCCCGACACATAATGCCGGTCAAATTCGTTCAGAAACGGATAGACCGTGGTGGCATAGTCGAAATTCTGCACTCCGAAATTGGTCAACGCAAAAACGGGGATACCTTTGGCACGCAACGCCCGCTGCAGGCGGACGGAACGGGGAATTTCCGGCGCGGCAAGCTCGATCCACTTGTCATGCCACATGCGGATTTCGTCGCGCCATTCAGGGTACTTCTCGGCCCAATCATAGATCGTATCCGTGAAATGATATCCCTGATCCACAAGGTCGTTCATCCCATGCAAATCGACCTCACGGAACATGGCCCGGCGCCGCTTTTCGCCGATGACCCGGTCATAATACCGTTCCGGTTGCCATTCGATCAGAACATTTCCGATGTCGAAAACGACGGCTTCAATCGGCATGAGCGTATCCCGGTTTAATCAATCCCTGTTCCTAACGACTGAACCAATCTTGGCGGGAATGTTCAAGGCGCAACCGCAGCGCGCAGCGCTGCCCGGCCCAACCGGCGATGGTGCATCTATGATGCGCCTGAGACGGGCGGGAGGGTTACGCCCGTCGCGCCGCCCGTAATTCACGCTCAAGCGCATCCAAAAAGCGAGACCGATCAGCCTTACCAAATGGCTTTCCTCCGCCACCCGCCCCCAAAGGGTTGGCCGCGCGTAGGTCGGCCATCAGGTCGCGCATCGCCAGTTGCTGGCCGATGTTGGCCGCTGTGAACGCCTCGCCATTGGGGCGCAGAACACGTGCGCCGGCTTCGACGCATTTCGCGGCCAGCGGGATGTCAGAGGTCACCACAACATCCCCCGGGCCACAGCGATCTGCGATCCATTTGTCGGCTTCATCCGCACCTTCAGAGACCACCACAACCTGCACCAACGGGTTCGCCGAAGGACGAAGCCCACCGTTGGAGACCAGGGCCATCGGCACTTTGTGCCGGGTTGCCACGCGCTCGGCCTCAGCCTTTACGGGGCAGGCATCGCCATCGATATAAAGGGTCGTCACGCCGTCTTTGCCTGTGTTTCCGCAGGGGTCTTGCGCACCTTGAACTCCTCCGGGATAGGCATCCGGTTGAACGCATCCAGGCCCGCAATCTTATAGGCCTCGGCCAGTGTCGGGTAATTGAATGTATTCTGCACAAAGTAATCCACGGTGCCTTTCAGGTTCAAAACAGCCTGCGCGATGTGGATCAGTTCGGTCGCGCCTTCGCCAACGATCTGCACGCCAAGAACCCGGCGGGTTTTCAGCGAGAACAACATCTTCAGCATCCCGTGCTCCAACCCCATAATGTGCCCGCGCGAGGTTTCCCGGAACCGCGCCACGCCGACTTCATAAGGGATGCCGCGCTCCTGCAATTCTTCTTCGGACATGCCGCAGGTCGAGATTTCGGGAACGGAATAGATGCCATAGGGGTACCAGGGGCTTTCCGGCAGGGTTGGGGTTTCCAGCGCATGACAGGCCGCAACGCGCCCCTGTTGCAGCGAGGTCGACGCCAGCGAGGGGTGCCCGATCACATCGCCTGTGGCATAGATATGCGGCACGGCGGTCTGATAGGTCTTGCGATCAACTTCGACGCGGTTGCGGTGATCGGTTTCCAGCCCGACCGCCTGCAAATTCAGCGCCGAGGTCGCGCCCATCCGCCCCGCCGCGAACAAAAGCATCTCGGCGCGCACATGGCGTCCGTTTTCAAGGGTCACTTCGACATGACCCGCTGCATCCTCGATCTTTTCGACGGCAGACCCTAGTCGCAGGTCCACCCCATTCTCGCGGATCTGATGGGTGAAATCATGGATCAGGCGGCTGTCAACGAAATCCAGAAACGTGTCGCGCGGCTCGATCAGCGTGACCCGTACGTCCAGGGTGGAAAACATTGTGGCATATTCGACCCCAATGACACCCGCGCCAATCACGCAGAGCGATCGGGGAATTTCCGCCATCTCCAGAAAATCATCCCCGTCCACAATGGTCTTGCCGTTGAAGGGCACGTAATCGGGCCGATAGGTCTTGGTCCCGGTGGCGATCAGAAACTTGGCGGCGGTCACCCGTATCTTGTCGTCTGCGTCGGTGGCTACCTCTACCTCATGCGGGCCGATGAATTTCGCTAGCCCGTTCAGCGTTTCCACGTGGTTGCGGTTGAACTGATGCTCCAGCACGTCAACTTCGTGGTCCAGCGTCATGTGCAGACGTGCCTTGAGGTCCTCGGCACGGATCTGATCCTTGACCCGGTATGAGCGCCCGTAAAAGCTGCGTTCGCGCCAGCCTGACAAGTTCAGCACCGTCTCCCGCAGGGTTTTCGAGGGGATGGTGCCAGTGTGCACCGATACGCCCCCCAGCCGGTCCTTGCGGTCGATTACCAGCACGCGCCGTTTCAGCTTGCCCGCCTGAATTGCTGCCGAACGTCCCGACGGGCCAGACCCGATGATGATCAGGTCATAATCGTATTTGCTCATGCCTCAGTCTCCGTACAGTGCCTCGGCGTGGAAGGTGATGTGATCTTCCATAAAGGTCGACACAAAGAAATATGAGTGGTCATACCCCGGTTGCAGCCGGAAGATTGCCTGTTGCCGACGTTCGGCAATCGCCAGCGCCAAGGTTTCGGGACGCAGCAGGTCGATGAACTGGTCGTTTGCACCGGTATCAATCAGAACCGGGCCGTCAAACCCCTTTTCCTTCATCACAACCGAGGCGTCGTGTTTCGCCCAGGCCGCGTGATCCTCGCCCAGATACGCGCTGAGTTGCTTGCGGCCCCAGTCCGCGCCGGTGGGATTGGAAATCGGCGCGAAGGCCGAGACCGAGCGGAACCGGCCCGGCAGGTTCATCGCCAACGTCAGCGCGCCGTGCCCGCCCATCGAATGGCCGGTGATGGCCTGGCGGTCGCCGTCGATGGCGAAGTTTTCCAGCAACAGCGCGGGCAGTTCCTCGGCCACGTAGTCCCACATATTGAAATGCGGTGCCCAGGGGGCTTGGGTTGCGTTCACGTAGAACCCGGCGCTTTGACCCAGATCGTAATCTTCGTGATCCGCCACCCTTTCGCCGCGCGGCGAGGTGTCTGGGAATACGACAGCGATACCCTGTTCCGCGGCCCATGCCTGTGCGCCGGCTTTGATCATCGCGTTTTCATGGGTGCAGGTCAGCCCCGACAGATACCACAAGACCGGGACAGGGCCGTCCTTGGCCTCAGCCGGTAAAAACAGGCCAAAGGTCATATCGCATTGGCAAGCTTTGGACGCATGGCGATAGACGCCTTGCACGCCACCGAAACAGGCATTTTCCGACAGGGTTTCCATCTGGTATTGTCCTTACGTTAGGTTCGCGTCATGGCTAGCCTTCCCAGCCCCCTACGTAAAGTCTGTGTGCCTTTGGTTATCGGGTATTTTTCGCAAAGTTGAAGATCAGGGCGCGGTGACCCATGCGATGATCAGCGGGACCGTCAGAATGCTGGCCGCCGTCGACAACAAGATCGCCGCCGAAGCCCGGTGCGGGGCCACGCCATAATGCGCCGCCAGCATGTAGACATTGCCCGCCACCGGCAGCGCAGCAGCTGCAATGGCGACCGAGGCCGGGAATGCGGCCACCGGAATAATCCAGATCAGAACCACGGCAACACAGGCCGGATGTATGACAAGCTTGCAGAAACTTAACCAGCCCGCCACCTGCACACGTTCAGCGGATTTGCTGGCCAGCGAGGCACCGATGGCAAACAGGGCCCCCGGCGTAGCCGCGCCGCCCAAAATCGTCAGAAAATCATTCAAAGGTGCGGGGACCGGGAATTCAAGGGCCGACCATAGCAGCCCTGCTGAGATCGAAACGATCATGGGGTTTTTCAGCAATCCCAATCCGATCAGGCGAAAGGTGGCGGGCGTCAGCCGCCCGTCGCGCCCGCCATTGATCAAAATCACGATCAATGAGGAAAAAACGACCAAATCGACCGTCAGCACCAGCATCACCGGCCCGATGGCTGCCTCGGAAAAAAGCAGGGCCAGCATTGGCAGGCCAAGAAAACCCACGTTTCCGATGGCGGCACATTGGGCTTCGACTGCGGCTGTGGGGATGTCCAGGCGGCGCACCCATGCAACAAACGTCGCCAGCGCATAGACCGTCATGGTGCCCAGCAAATACCCGACAACAAGCCGACCGTTAAAAATGTCGGCAAAGGGCAGGGTGGCGGCAAAGCGGAACAACATCGCAGACAAAGCGAAGAAGAACACGAATTTTGTCAGATAGGCTGTCGCCTCTTGGGAAAAGAACCGGCTACGCCCAGCCCAGTAGCCCAGGCCAATAATCGCAAAGAACGGAAGTGTGCGCAGGAAGATATCGACCATGGCCCGAGTGTTAGCACGGTTTGGCAGCTCGACAAGTTTTCAAATGCAGGCGGGCGCTTGTACATGAATGAAACGGGTGACGGTTGCGTTCCGATGATAAAATTAATGGAATTTGCGGTTTCGAATACGCTCCGGTTATGCGAATCGTTGTATCTGAACTGAACGGTTTATAGATTCGACCAACCTGTTGCCCAAGGAGAGCTCATGACCGACACAGCCGTCATTCTGCGAACAGGCCGCAAATTCGATCAGGTATTGCGCGGTGCCCGGGCAGTATTCATGGCGGACGGTTTCGAAGGCGCAAGTGTGGATGATATCGCGCGTGCAGCCGGCGTATCCAAGGCGACACTGTACAGTTACTTCCCCGACAAACGCCTGTTGTTCATGGAGGTGGCGCAGACCGAATGCAAACGGATGGCCGAGAACATCATCTCGATGATCGACGACAGCAAGCCCGCGCGCGAAGTGCTGACAATAGCGGCGACGCAACTGACCAGCTTTCTGGTGTCAGAGTTCGCACAGCAGGTCTTTCGGATTTGCGTGGCTGAACGGGACAGGTTTCCCGAGCTTGGAAAAGCCTTCTATGAGGCCGGGCCGCAAAATGGTCAGCGCCAGATGGCTGAATATCTGGAAAAAGCCGTCAACAAAGGCGAATTGGCCATCGAAGACGTTCAGATCGCAGCTGAACAGTTTTCCGAATTGTGCAAAGTGCGGATTTGGACGCGCGCCGCATTTGGAATTCAATCCAGCTTCAGCCCGGCCGAGATCAACGAGATCGCGCTGCAGGCGGTTGATATGTTCATGTCCCGCTACGGGATCTAGTCGCCTTTCTGTGTCCACAAAGTCGCAAGGACACCCGCTTGGACTTGCTTCGCTTTTTTGCCTGATTGTATCGGGGCGGCGGTGGTCGCTGCTATTTTCCCGCAGGCGCCCGTGGGCGGCGCATAGTGCACTCTAAAGATCGACCCCACAGGGTCATGGTGTCGGCCCGGTAAGCCAGTTGACAATGGATTTTGTATTTTGGATACATTGGGCAGAGATTTCGCGGCGATGAGAGTCGTCAAAGATTGCTCGGGCCAAAACAGAGCAAAGCGAATGTCTGACTAAAACATTTCTGGGAGAGACACATGAAACTGAAATTGATGGCCGCAACTGCTGCGATCGCCCTAACGGGTGCTGCGGCACAGGCTAATACCCTGGTTTATTGCTCAGAAGGATCGCCCGAAGGGTTTGATCCCGCACTCTTTACCGCAGGCACCACATTCGATGCGTCCTCGCATCCGATCTACAACCGCCTGCTTGAGTTTGAAACCGGCACGACCAACGTCATCCCCGGTCTGGCCGAAAGCGTCGAGGCCAGCGATGATGGTCTGGAATACACGTTCAAGCTGCGTCAGGGCGTCAAGTTCCATTCGAACGACGAATTCACCCCGACCCGTGACTTTAACGCTGATGACGTGATCTTTTCGTTCATGCGTCAGAAGGACGAAGGCCACCCCTTTAATCAGGTATCTGGCGGCACCTGGGAATACTTCCAGGGCATGGGTATGCCGGATCTGGTCGAATCCATCGAAAAGGTCGACGACTACACTGTGAAGTTCAAACTCTCCAAGCCCGAGGCCCCTTTTGTGGCCAACATGGCGATGGACTTCGCGTCGATCCTGTCGGCGGAATATGCTGACGCGATGATGGAAGCGGGCACACCTGAAAAGCTGAACACCGCGCCGATCGGCACCGGCCCGTTTTCCTTCGTGGCCTATCAGAAGGACGCCGTGATCCGTTACGCCAACAATGGCGATTACTGGAAAGCGCCTGCGGATGTCGACAATCTGATCTTTGCGATCACCCCGGATGCCTCGGTTCGTTATCAAAAGCTGAAGGCTGGTGAATGCCACATCATGCCTTATCCGAACCCCGCCGACATTCAGGCGATGCAGGATGACGCAGACATCAACATGATGGAGCAAGAGGGCCTGAACGTCGGTTATCTGGCGTATAACACCACCATGGAGCCGTTCGACAATCCGAAGGTCCGTAAGGCGCTGAACATGGCGATCGACAAGAATGCGATCATTGATGTGGTGTTTCAGGGCTCGGGGCAGGTTGCCAAGAATCCGATCCCACCGACCATGTGGGGCTATAACGACGCGATCACCGACGACGCCTATGATCCCGAGGCGGCCAAGGCGATGCTTGAAGCCGAAGGTGTATCCGATCTGTCCATGAAAATCTGGGCAATGCCGGTACAGCGTCCTTACAACCCAAATGCGCGCCGTATGGCCGAACTGCTTCAGGCGGATTTTGCCAAGGTCGGTGTGGATGTCGAAATCGTGTCTTATGAATGGGGCGAATACCTGTCGCGTTCGAAAGACCTGAATCGGGATGGCGCGGTTCTGCTGGGTTGGACCGGCGACAACGGTGATCCGGACAACTTCCTGGCCGTGCTGCTGGGCTGTGACGGTCGCGAAGCATCGAACCGCGCGCAGTGGTGCCACGAGCCCTTCGAAGACCTGATCCTGAAGGCCAAACAGTCCACCGATCAGGCCGAACGCACCAAGCTGTACGAAGAGGCGCAGGCTGTCTTCAAAGAGCAGGCACCCTGGGCCACAATCGCGCATTCGGTTGTCTACATGCCGATGAGCAACAAGGTGCAGGGCTATAAGGTGCATCCGCTGGGCGGCCACATCTTCTATGGCGTAAGCGTCGAATAAACCACCACTCACCGGCCGGAGCCGCCCAATCGGCGGCTCCGGTCTGTTCTTCTGGAGATCGGTCTTTATGCCGGATTTGTCCGAGTACCGCCAACTGGCAAAGGACATGTCAGTGGATGCCGTGGCGCTGGTGCCCGGCCCGAATTTCACCCGCGCTTTGGGAAAACCCTTCATGAGCCACGAGCGACCCTTTGTGGTCGTGGTCCCGGCCAAAGGCGATCCTGCTGCGATTGTGCCCAATCTGGAATTGGGGTCATGGGCGCAGGTTGGATTTGAGGGCACTGTTTTCGACTGGCGCGACCAGTCCGGATATGACGGTGCCTTTGCCGCGCTGGCGGAACACATGCCTTTGTCTTCGCTTGCCGTCGAAGGACAGGTGATGCGTGTCTTTGTTTCCAAGGCACTGACCCGCGCGCTGCCTGATCTGCGGATCGTGGATGGCGAGCGTGAGATCTCCGGCCTGCGCATCATCAAGACAGATGACGACATTGCCGCGCTGCAAGCGGCAATTGATATCTCGGAACGTGCGCTGGGGCGGGTCATCGCGGATGTACGCGTGGGCCAGACCGAGAAGCAGATCGAACAATCCCTGATCCAGGCGCTGTTTGCCGAAGGGGCTGCTTCGCTGGCCTTTGCGCCCATTGTGGCCGCTGGCGATAACTCAGCCCAACCGCACGGCAAGGCGCGTTCGGATTACCGGATCAAGGCAGGTGACGCGCTGCTGTTTGACTTTGGTGCCCGCAAACATGGCTTTGCCGCCGATATCACCCGCACCTTCTTTGTCAAAGAGGTCTCGGACGAGGGCAGGGCGGTCTACGACATGGTTCTGCGTGCCAATCAGGTCGGGTTTCAGGCCTGCCGCCCCGGTGTCACGGCACATGATATCGACGATGCGGTGATCAGCGTGCTTGAGGCCTCGCCCTTTGCCGACCGTATCCGCACCAAGACGGGTCACGGGCTGGGTCGCGATGTCCACGAGGCCCCTTATATCATGCGCGGAAATGACCAGAAAATCCTGCCGGGCATGGTCTGGACCAATGAACCAGGCCTTTATGATCTGGACAATTTTGGCGTTCGCATAGAAGATGACGTGCTTGTCACCGAGGATGGCTGTCGGTCGCTGACCCGCTTTCCCAAAGATCTCACAATCATAGGTCGCTGATGTTTGGCTACTTTCTCTCTCGCCTCGGTATGTTCATCCCGACCTTTTTGGGTGTGACGCTGATTTCCTTCATGTTCATCCGGGTTTTGCCGGGCGATCCCATCATCGTCATGGCCGGTGAACGTGGCATGACCGAAGAACGCTATCAGGAAATGGTCGAAAAGCTGGGCTTCGACAAACCGGTTCTTCAGCAATACTGGGAGTATCTGACCGGTGTTTTGCAGGGTGATCTGGGCGAAAGCTTTGTCACCAAGAAACCGGTCTGGGATGAATTTTTCGCCCTGTTCCCCGCCACGATGGAACTGTCGCTTTGCGCGATGATTTTTGCCGTGGCTCTGGGCCTGCCTGCCGGTGTGATCGCGGCGGTCAACCGGGGCAAGTTCTTTGACCGGGCGCTGATGTCCTCGGCGCTGGTTGGGTATTCCATGCCGATCTTCTGGTGGGCGCTGCTGCTGATCATCGTATTTTCGGGCAATCTGGGCTGGACGCCGGTGTCGGGCCGGATCGACCTGCTGTATTACTTCCCGGACGTGACCGGCTTTATGTTGATCGACAGCCTGCTTTCGGGGCAAGAAGGCGCGTTTGCATCAGCCGTGCGTCATCTGATCTTGCCGACAATCGTTTTGGGCACCATTCCGTTGGCCGTAATTGCCCGTCAAACACGTTCGGCAATGCTGGAAGTTCTCGGCGAGGACTATATCCGTACCGCCCGCGCCAAGGGCCTTGCGCCCGTACGGATCAATGGTTTGCACGCGCTGCGCAACGCGCTGATCCCGGTGATCACTGTGATCGGCCTGTCGGTCGGCACCCTGCTGGCGGGCGCAATTCTGACCGAGACGATCTTTAGCTGGCCCGGCATCGGCAAGTGGATGGTCGACAGCATTTTCCGCCGTGATTACCCAGTGGTGCAGGGCGGCCTGCTGATGATCGCAGTGATCGTCATGCTGGTGAACCTGCTGGTCGATGTCCTTTACGGCGTCATCAACCCCAAAATCCGGAGGCGATGATGGCTGAACTGTCCGCAACCCCACCCAAAATCGAAGAGCGCCCCAGCGCCCTGCGCGAATTCTGGTACTACTTCAGCGAAAACCGTGGCGCGGTGTTCGGTCTTTGGGTCTTTGCCGCCTTTGTCTTTTGCGCGGCCTTTGCGCCCTTGCTTGCCCCCTATGACCCGACCGAGCAGTTCCGGACCCACATCTTGCAACCCCCCGCCTGGCAAGAGGGCGGCAGCTGGGCCTTCCCACTGGGCACTGATCCGCTGGGGCGGGATATGCTGTCGCGGCTGATCATGGGGTCGCGCTATTCCTTCTTTGTCGGCATCGTCGTGGTCTGTGTCGCGGTGACGGGCGGTGTGATCGTCGGGCTGTTGTCGGGCTTTGCACCGAAATGGGTCGATACGCTGATCATGCGGGTGATGGATATCATCCTGTCTTTCCCGTCGCTGCTGCTGGCGCTGGTTCTGGTGGCGATCCTTGGGCCGTCGCTGACCAACGCGATGATCGCCATCGCCATCGTGTTCCAGCCGCATTACGTGCGACTGACCCGCGCTTCGGTGCTGTCGGAACGGCAGAAAGACTATGTCACCTCGGCCCGTGTGGCCGGGGCGGGCAAGGCCCGGTTGATGTTCAAAACCGTATTGCCGAACTGTCTGGCCCCGATCATCGTTCAGGCGGCGCTGTCGTTTTCTACGGCTATTCTGGACGCCGCCGCCCTTGGCTTTTTGGGCATGGGCGCACAGCCACCGACACCGGAATGGGGCACCATGCTGGCCGAAGCGCGTGAATTCATTCTGCGTGCCTGGTGGGTGGTGACCTTCCCCGGGCTGGCCATCCTGGTCACGGTGCTGGCCATCAACCTGATGGGCGACGGTCTGCGTGACGCGCTGGACCCGAAACTAAAGCGGAGCTGACGACATGAGCCTGTTGGAGATCCGAAACCTCACCGTCGAATTCGCCACTGCGTCGGGCCAGTTTCGCGCTGTGGATGGCGTCGACCTGTCTGTCGACAAGGGCGAGCTTATGGCCATCGTGGGCGAAAGCGGCTCGGGCAAATCCGTGTCGATGCTGGCGCTGATGGGCCTGCTGCCATGGACCGCGACAATCACGGCCGACACGCTGAGTTTTGAGGGGATCGACCTGGCCAAAATCTCGGCGCGGGACCGTCGCAAGATCATCGGCAAGGATATCGCTATGATCTTTCAGGAACCGATGTCCTCGCTGAATCCCTGTTTTACCGTTGGTTTCCAGATCAAGGAAGCGCTGCGCATCCATCTGGGACTGAACCGCAAAGACCGCCACCAGCGCGCCATTGAGTTGTTCGATCAGGTTGGTATCCCGGCCCCTGAAAGCCGCCTGGGTACTTTTCCGCATCAGATGTCGGGCGGGATGAACCAGCGGGTGATGATCGCCATGGCGATTGCCTGCAACCCCAAACTGCTGATCGCGGACGAACCTACAACGGCGCTGGACGTCACCATTCAGGCGCAGATTCTGGACCTTCTGGTCCAGCTGCGCGACGAACAGGGGATGGGGCTGGTGCTGATCACCCACGATATGGGTGTCGTCGCTGAAACCGCTGAACGGGTTCAGGTGCAATACGCCGGCCAAAAAGTCGAGGAACAATCTGTCGCCGACCTGTTTCGCACCCCGCGCCATCCTTATACATCCGCATTGCTCAGCGCGCTGCCCGAACGGGCGACGTCCAAGATGCTGCCGACCATTCCCGGTGTTGTGCCCGGTCAGTTCGACCGACCAAAGGGATGCCTGTTCAGTCCCAGGTGCCAATTCGCCGATGATCTTTGTAAAACCCTGCCACCAACCCCGCACAGCGCAGAGTTCGGCAAAGCCCGTTGTCACCATGTCGAAAAGATAACCGCCGGAGAAATGGCATGACCGCCCCTATCGTTCAGGCCAGCGCATTGGCCAGGTTCTATACCGTCAAAGGCGGGCTTTTGTCGAAACCAGCGACGGTCAAAGCCTTGTCCGGCGTGGATTTCGATCTGCAACCGGGCAAAACGCTGGCCATCGTGGGGGAATCCGGTTGCGGGAAATCGACGCTGGCGCGGGTTGTAACAATGATCGAGGAGCCGACATCGGGTAGCCTGACCATCGACGGCGTCGACATCACCCCATCGAAGTGGGCGCAGATGCGCGAGACGGTGCAGATCGTGTTTCAGGACCCTTACGGGTCGCTAAACCCGCGTCAGCGGATCGGGCAGATTTTGCAGGAACCGCTGATCATCAACCGCCGCGACATGTCCGCCGCCGACCGCGAGGCGCGCGCGCGTGAGATGATCAACCTTGTCGGCCTGCGTCCCGAACATTACGACCGTTACCCGCATATGTTCTCGGGCGGGCAGCGCCAGCGGATCGCGATTGCCCGCGCGCTGATGCTTAACCCCAAGGTGCTGGTTCTGGACGAACCGGTCTCGGCGCTGGATGTGTCGATCCAGTCCCAGATTCTGAACCTGCTGGTCGAGCTGCAAGAGCGCCTGAACCTTGCCTATCTGTTCATCTCGCACGACCTGTCTGTGGTGAAGCATTTCGCCGATGATGTGATCGTCATGTATCTGGGGCGGGCGGTGGAACGGGCCCCCAAGGAACTGCTTTTTGCAACCCCCCGACATCCCTATTCCAAGGCGCTGCTGTCCACGACCCCGCGGGCTGATCCCGAGGCGCGAAAAGAGCGGATAAAGCTGGAAGGCGAATTGCCGTCACCGATGAACATCCCCAAAGGCTGCGCCTTTGCTCAGCGATGCTGGTTGGCAACCGACGAATGCCGCGCCGCCCCGCCCGAGCTTAGCGGCACCACACATCAGGTGGCGTGTCTGCACCCCCTAGGCTAAGGTCCTTCGATTTTTCGTTTGGTGGTCACCATATCCAGCAGTTGATCCTTGGTGCGCTGAATATGCTTGGTCAGAAGGTCACATGCTTTGTCCTCTTGCCCCGCGCGGGCCAGCGACAAAAGCTGCCGGTGATCTTCTTTCGCCGGTTCGCGTTGTTCCATAACGCTGAGGTGCATCCGGACATAGCGGTCGGATTGCAGGTTGACGCGTTGAAGAATTTCATTGGTCAGCCCACGACCAGCAGCAGCATATAACGCCATGTGATATTCATAATTCAGACTGCCCCACCGGCCCACATCATAGGCTTCATAAGATTTTTCCATCTCGGCCAATATGGTTTCGCAAACCGCGAAATCCGCGTCGGTCATCTGCGGGATGGCGCGTTTGAAAAGATCGACCTCAAGCAAGACGCGCAGGTCGAAAATCTCGCCTATTTCTGACAGGGAGTGCACTGTGACCGATGCGCCCCGGTTATTTGTCAGATGCACAAGCCCCTCGGCGTCCAGCCGCTTGAGCGCTTCGCGGATTGGCATACGCGAGACGTCGTAATCCTCGGCCAGTGCTTCCTGACGGATGGTTTCGCCTTCGGCCATTTCACCGCTCAGAATCCGCTCTCGCAGGTCATTTGTGATAACGTCGGGCAGGCTTTGTCTTGGGATCGCGCGTGTTCTGGGCATTTGGTTGGACTCGGGCACTTGTAAACTTGTATCCAAAATACAAAATGAGGGCGCGATTTCCAAGGGCCTAGAAATCACTGGTCTGTGTTAATTGGTTACAGAACGCTGCGTTAGATGGGCGCTGCGTTCTTACGGCCCAAACACCGCCCCGAACAAAGAGAGGGAAGGAGGACAATATGGACAACCAGCGGTTCCTGCCCAAAGGCGCGATATCCGTGGATGTGCCGTATGACGGACCACCAAAATCCTTTTATTTTCTGCTGCTGCCCAATACGACGATGCTGGCCTTTAGCGCCGCAATCGAACCTTTGCGTATCTCGAACCAGCTGGCAAGAAAGCAATTGTTCGAATGGTATGTTCTGACCCCCGACGGCGCACCTGTGGCCTGTTCCAACGGCATCCGCATTCAAGCCGATCATCCGATGCAGGATTTGAACAAAGGAGCCTATACCTTTGTGTGTTCCGGGACCGAGCCCATGACCTCGTTTGACGCAGGTGTTCTAAACTGGATTCGCAAGCAAAAGGCGCATGGCTGTGACTTTGGCGGCATTTGCACCGGTGCTTTCGCACTGGCCAAGGCCGGGCTGATCGGGGATCGAAAATTCACGGTTCACTGGGAAAACCGACCCGGGTTCTGCGAGAATTTCACGACGATGGTGCCGACGCAGAACCTGTACGAAATTGACGGCAAGCTGCGCACTTGTGGCGGTGGGCACGCCAGCACGGACATGATGCTGGAGGTTATCGAAGAGATGTTCGGCAACGCCCTTGCACTGAGTGTCTCCGAGATGTGCCTGCACCGCCGCGCCGGTGAAAGCGGCAGCACGCAGGTTTCCCCGGTTTCGGCCCTGCTGGGAACCCGCAACGCCAAACTGATCGAGGCCGTGCAGATCATGCGCAACCACATTGAATCACCACTCAGTCTAGAATCCGTGGCAGATTTGGCCAACCTGTCCCGCCGTCATATGGAACGTCTGTTCAGGCAACACACCAACATGTCGCCGGGTCGGTATTACAACAATCTGCGCCTGGACCGTGCGTTTGCCTTGCTGAACGAAACGGACCTGAGCGTGTCTGAGATTGCCTTTGCATCCGGGTTTTCAAGCGCCGACCGGCTTTCGGTTCATTTTCGGGGAAGGTACAGGGTTTCCCCACATAATTTCAGACGCTCATGGGCGCATGGCGATGATGGTTGAAGCTGTCCGAACAGGGAAATCAATGTGTGTGTTCATGTATTGATTAGGGCTATGAGTTTTATCCAAACAATCTATTGGACCGATGGAGGGATTTATCCCAAATTGCGGCCAGTTTCGGGGATTCCGCTTTATTATGAGGCCAGCCATGTGGACCTACTCCAATCCGGTCAGAACTGTATTCGGGGCCGGTTCGTTCGCAGAGCTGCCCCGGCTTATCGGGGGGCGCACATACGCTTTGGTGACCTATCCAAGTCCACGGTTTCAGGCTTTGGCGCAAAAACTGGCGGAAACGGCGGGCCCTGCGGCTCTGATCATTGACGATGTCGCGCCAAACCCGGATTACAGCGTCTTGCCAGATCAATCCGCACGGTTTGCGCGGCTAAAGCAAGACGTGGACGTCATCGTCGCGGTTGGTGGCGGCTCGGTCATTGACTCGGCCAAGGTGTTTGCCGCCGCCAATGGTGATTTTGGCAAGGTCGCGCGGTTTCTGGAAACCAAAACTGGGGCCGAAGCGCTGTCATCCATTCCGGTTATCGCGGTTCCGACAACCGCAGGCACTGGCAGCGAAGTTACCTGCTGGGCGACGGTTTGGCATGAACGCGATGGCGAGAAGTACTCGCTGGCGCGGCCGGATCTGTATCCGGAAACGGCGCTGATTGACCCCGAGTTGATGGTGAACAAACCCTACGGGCTGACGCTGGCGACGGGTTTGGATACGCTTTCACACGCGTTGGAGAGTATCTGGAACATCAACGCAAACCCGATCTCGGCCGGGCACGCGGTTGCCGCCGCCCGCATGGTTCTGGACACATTGCCTGATCTGCTGAGCGATCTGGGAAATCTGAACCTGCGCACCCAGATGGCCCAGGCCGCGCTAAGCGCCGGTTTGGCCTTTTCCAACACCAAAACTGCGATCGCACATAATCTGTCCTACCCGGTCACGCTGGGTTGGGGGGTGCAGCACGGCATCGCGTGTTCATTCACTTTGCCGATTATCCTGCGGTCCGTGGATGGGCTTGGCGGGTTCCGACAGGCGGCATTGCACGACATTTTCGGGCCGGATCTGGTGGCTGGTGCGGATCAGCTGAACGCGTTCCTGAACGGGCTGGGCGTTGCCACCCGATTCGCCGATTACAACATTGATGATGACCGGCGCATGAACATCATCGACGAAGCCTTCGCCGGTGAGCGCGGCCGAAACTTTGCCGGCACAAAGGCGGGTTTTCTTGCCGCTGCTGACGCCATGCAATCCTCGCACCGGAAAGTGGCGTGAGGCAGTAACCGAACTTTGGTGCGTGCCCGCACCGTTAACAAGGACCGAAAGATGACATTGCACACGCCGATCACCGCCAACGAACGGGTTTACCCGCAGCCCAAAGTTCCGGCCATTGCGATCTGCCTGGACGGGTGTGAGCCGGAATATCTGGACAAAGCCATCGAACAAGGGCTGATGCCCACGCTCAAACGGATACGCGAGACAGGGACCGACCGGCTGGCCCATTCGGTGATCCCGTCTTTCACCAACCCCAACAACCTGTCGATTGCCACAGGCCGCCCCCCAAGCGTGCACGGGATTTGCGGCAACTACCTGATCGACCCGGACAGTGGCGAAGAGGTGATGATGAACGATGTGCGGTTCCTGCGGGCGCCCACCATCTTTTCGCACTTCTATGATGCGGGCTATCGTGTGGCCATGGTCACCGCCAAAGACAAACTGCGGGCACTGCTGGGTGCGGGTCTGAAGTTTGACGAAAACCGCGCTGTTGCGTTTTCGTCCGAGCGGTCGGGCGAAACAACCGTGGCCGAACACGGTATCGACAATGCCAGTGAATGGCTGGGTATGCCCGTGCCCGAGGTATACTCTGCCGATCTGTCCGAGTTTGTCTTTGCCGCAGGCGTAAAGCTGCTGCAGGATTTCAAGCCGGACATCATGTATCTGTCGACCACCGATTACATTCAGCACAAGTTTGCCCCGGATCAGCAGGGCGCGCTGGATTTCTATGCCATGTTCGACCGGTATTTGGCGCAACTGGACGAGATGGGCGCTGCCATTGTCATCACTGCGGATCACGGCATGAAGCCGAAACACAGCGCCGATGGCACGCCAAATGTCATCTACGCCCAGGACCTGATGGATGAATGGCTGGGCAAAGACGCCGCCCGCGTGATCTTGCCGATCACCGACCCTTATGTGGTGCACCACGGGGCGCTTGGGTCTTTCGCCACGGCGTATCTGCCCGAAGGTGCGGATAAGGTTGATATCATGGCCAGGCTGGATGCAATCGACGATATGATCCTGGTGGTCGACAAGGACGAGGCGATCCGGCGCTTTGAGCTGCCCGCCGATCGGATCGGCGATATCGTCATGATCTCGGGCGAGAATATGACCATCGGCACCTCGGCAGATCGTCACGATCTGGCCGCGCTGAAGGAACCTTTGCGCAGCCATGGCGGGCTGACTGAACAAGAGGTGCCCTTTATCGTCAACCGCGTGATTGATCTGGGTAACGCGCCCGAATTGCGCAACTTTGACGCCTTTTTCTACGCCACCACAGCTGCGGCTTTGTAGTAATGGACGGGAACATGAACACATCCGACATCCGCAACGAGGGTATGCGCATCGGGGGAGAGATCGTCTTTACCGATGCCACCGTGCCGGTGCATTACCCCTATACCAACGAGGTCGTGGGCACCGTTCCTGCGGGCACCGCGGAACATGCGCGCAAGGCTTTTGAGATTGCCGCGAATTATACCCCCAAACTAACCCGATACGAGCGCAGCCAGATTCTGCAACGCGCGGGTGAATTGATCGGCGAGAAACGCGAGTATCTGGCCAAATGGCTGACGCTGGAGCTGGGCATCTGCCATCAGCACGCGATCTATGAGACCAAACGCGCGCAGGACGTCTATCAGTTTTCTGCCGCTGAGGCGCTTAAAGATGATGGTGAGATATTCTCGTGCGATCTGACCCACAACGGGAAAGAGCGCAAGATTTTCACCAAACGCGAGCCGGCCAAAGCCATCAGCGCGATTACCCCGTTCAACCACCCGCTGAACATGGTCAGCCACAAGATTGCGCCGTCGATTGCCACCAACAACTGTATGGTGTGCAAACCAACCGAGCTGACGCCGCTGACGGCGCTGACGCTGGCCGACATCCTGTATGAGGCCGGCCTGCCGCCCGAGATGTTTCAGGTTGTCACCGGCTGGCCGCAGGACATTGGCGATGAGATGGTCACCAATGACAACATCGACATCATCACCTTTACCGGCGGTGTTCCGGTGGGCAAGATGATCGCCGCAAAAGCGGGGTATAAACGGCAGGCGTTGGAGCTGGGCGGCAATGACCCTTTGATCGTTCTGAACGACCTTTCCGATGCTGATCTGGATAAGGCCGCGACCATCGCTGTGGCCGGGGCAACCGGCAATTCAGGTCAGCGGTGTACGGCGATCAAACGCATTCTGGTGCAGGAAAGCGTGGCGGATAAATTCGTGCCGTTGGTACTGGAAAAGGCCAAGGCGATCCGCTTTGGCGATCCACAGGGCCCGGAAACCCAACTGGGCTGCGTGATTCACGCCCAAGCCGCCGAGCTGTTCGAAAAACGCGTTTACATGGCCGAGGCGGACGGCGCGGAAATCCTCTATCATCCCGGCCGTCAGGGCGCGTTGTTGCCGCCGATTGTCGTCGACAGGGTGCCGCATGACAGCGAACTGGTGATGGAGGAAACCTTTGGTCCCATCGTGCCCATCGTACGCGTGCCTGACGACGACGCGGCGGTCATGGACATCTCGAACGGGACCGAGTTTGGCCTGTCCTCGGGTGTGTGCACCAACGATCTGAACCGCGCCATTGCCTATATCAACGGTTTGGATGTTGGCACCTGCAACATTTGGGAACAGCCGGGTTATCGGATCGAAATGTCCCCCTTTGGCGGCATCAAGGACAGCGGCAATGGTGTCAAGGAAGGGGTCATCGAAGCGATGAAGTTCTTCACCAACGTCAAAACCTATTCCTTGCCCTGGCCGGGTTAACCCCTGTCCGCAAGAACATGATGCCCCGGCCGCTATGACCGGGGCATTGCTTTGCGCAGATATAACGTTGGGTTTTACCCCTGAACCACGTTCTGCCGCTGAATACCCAGCCCTTCGATGCCCAGTTCCATCCTGTCACCCGGTTTCAGATAGGTTTGCGGGGTCTGCCCCATGCCCACGCCCGGCGGCGTCCCGGTCGAGATGACATCCCCCGGCTGCAACGACATGAACTGCGACAGGTGCGAGATGACAGTTGCCACGCCAAAATGCATCGTGCGGGTTGAACCATCCTGATATCGGTGGCCGTCCACCTCAAGATACATCGGCAGGTTCTGCGGGTCCGCAACCTCATCCCGCGTCACCAGCCAAGGGCCGATCGGGCCGAATGTGTCGGCCGATTTACCTTTGACCCACTGGCCCGAGCGGTGCAGTTGAAAATCACGTTCCGACAGATCATTGACCACGCAATATCCGGCCACATGGCTCAGCGCTTCGGCCTCGGACACGTATTTGGCCTGTTTGCCGATCACCACGCCCAGTTCGACCTCCCAATCGGTTTTGACCGAGCCCCTTGGGATTTCAACCGTATCATTCGGGCCAATGATGGCAGAGGTGGCCTTGAAAAAGATCACAGGTTCGGCGGGCAGGTCCATGCCGCTTTCGGCGGCGTGATCGGCATAGTTCAGGCCAATGCAGACGAATTTGCCCACATCCCCGACACAGGCACCGATACGGGTGTCGGCGGCGACAACAGGCAATTCTGCAAGGTCAAGCCCGCGCAGCTGCGCCAGACCTTCGTCGCTTAGCACCGGACCGGCGATATCCCCGACAACACCCGACAGGTCGCGAATATCTCCGTTCTGGTCTAAAATACCGGGCTTTTCTGCACCAGCCGGTCCATAGCGTAAAAGCTTCATTTCCTGTTCCCCTTCAACTCAGATGGTCCAGCCGCCGTCGATGGCAAAGGGCTGACCCGTGGTGTATTTGCTGGCGTCGCTTGCCAGATAAAGCGCAAGTTCGGCTATCTCATCCGCCGTGCCAATGCGGCCCATTGGTTGACGGGCGATGAAGTCCGTCATCGCCTGTTCATAATCACCGGTGGCGCGCAGACGGTCATGCAGGCTGGGGCTGTCCACGGTGCCGGGGCAGATCGCATTGCAGCGGATGCCCTGCGTGACAAAGTCGGCGGCGACCGATTTGGTCAACCCGATCACCGCGGCTTTGGACGCGCAATAGGCAAACCGGTTTGGTACCCCTTTCAGGGAGGATGCGACCGAAGACATGTTGATGATTGACCCGCCCCCGTTTTCCAGCATTACCGGCAGGGTCAGGCGGATCAGCCGGTACATGGCCTTGACGTTGAGATCAAAGCTGAAGTCCCAATCGTCTTCGCCGCAGTCCAGGATTGAGCCGCCCGCAACGTATCCGGCGCAGTTGAACAACACGTCCAGGGGCGGCCATTCAGCGGCTGCGGCTTGAACGACCCTGGCATCGGTGACGTCCAGTTTCAGCGGGTGAACGCCGTCAATCCGGGCCAATTCAGCCAAGGCTGCATCATTGATATCGCAGGCGATGACCTGCGCGCCGTCAGCCGCAAAAAGATGCGCCGTTGCGCGGCCGATGCCTTGTCCGGCGGCTGTAATCAGGGCCGTCTTGCCGGACAGACGGCCCGGCGGGGTGGATAGCGTCATATCTTTGCTCACACTTCTTCTGGCAAGAGGTCGGTGGGAATGTTCTGATAACAAACCGGGCGCAGAAACCGCCGGATCGACAAAGTTCCGACCGAGGTTGCGCCAAAGTTGGTCGAAGCGGGGTAGGGGCCGCCGTGAACCATGCTGTCGCAGACCTCGACCCCGGTGGGAAAGCCATTGGCCAGCAACCGGCCCGCCTTGCGTTCCAGCACTGGCACCAATGTGCGGGCAACTGTGGAATCCCCGGCATCCATGTGCAGGGTGCAGGTCAACTGCCCTTCGATCTTGCCGGCAATGTCCAGCATCTGAGCGGTATCCCGGGCGCGAACGATGATACCCGCCGGGCCAAAGACTTCTTTGTGAAGGGTGTCGTCAGCCAGCCAGTCGTCACCTGAAACAACAAACAGATTAGGCGCGGCACAACGCGGCTCGCTGTCCTTGTTGACCAGTCGGGTGACACCGGTTTCGGCGGCGATCTGGGTCACGCCCTTGCGATACGCATCGGCGATATCGTTGGTCAGCATGGTCTGTTCCGCCGTCTCGGACAATGCGGTTTGCGCGGCGGCTTGCATCGCATCGGCATCCGGTCCGTCGATCACGACCGCAATGCCCGGGTTGGTGCAGAACTGCCCGGCCCCCATGGTCAGCGATCCTGCCCAACCGCCCCCGATATCCGCGCCGCGTGCGGCAGCAGCTTGGGGCAGCACAAACATCGGATTGACCGAGCCGAGCTCACCAAAGAACGGTATAGGTTCTTCGCGTTGTGCACACAGGTCAAACAAAGCCCGCCCGGCGCGTTGTGATCCGGTAAAACCCACCGCGCGGATCAAAGGGTGCTGGACCAGCGCGGTGCCAACCGCGATCCCGTCACTTTGGATCAGTGAGAACGTGCCCGCAGGGTTGCCCGTGGCTTTTATCGCTGCATCAATGGCTTGCGCGATGATCTCACCTGTACCGGGGTGCGCGGGATGACCTTTGACCACAACCGGACACCCCGCCGCCAGCGCGGCGGCCGTGTCGCCGCCCGCCACGGAAAAGGCCAGCGGAAAGTTAGACGCGCCGAACACCGCGACAGGCCCCAGGGGGCGTTGGATCATCCGCAATTCGGGGCGCGGCAAGGGCGCGCGGTCTGGCATCGCGGGGTCGTGGCGCAGATCCAGATGGCTTCCCTGTTCGATGTGATCCGCAAACAGGCGCAGCTGGCCGACGGTGCGGCCACGTTCACCTTGCAGGCGGGCTTCGGGCAGGCCGGTTTCCTGACAGCCGATTTTGGTAATGGCATCGCCGCGCGCGTCGATCTCATCTGCGATCCTGCGTAGCAGCGCGGCGCGCCCGGTGCTCGAGGACCAGCCAAAAGTTGTGAACGCCTCTTCGGCGGCCCGAACTGCCGCATCGACATGCGCGGGCGACCCGACGGCAAACGCGTGGGCAGGGCCATGCGCGGGGTCCGAGGTGAAACTGGCCTCGCCTTCTGTCCATTCACCAGCGATCAGGTGTTTTCCGGTCAGCATATTCAAATCTCTCTTAAATCAGGCCGCGTTTGGCAAGGTTTCGCATCAGATGAGATGCGCCAAACTGCCATTCAGGGCATTCGGTTGACAGGCGCACCCGATTGGTCAGCGCGCCCAGCTTGTCGTTTGAGATTTTCACGATATCGCCCAGCTTATGTGTGAACCCACCACCCGGCGCATCGCGATCCTGCGTCGGTGAAAAGAGGGTGCCCAGAAACAGCATGAACCCGTCCGGATACTGATGATGTCGCCCGATGGTTTGCGCCACCAGATCCACCGGGTCCCGGCTGATATGCGCCATCGAGGATTGACCGTTCAGAACAAAGCCATCCGGCCCGGTCACCGTCAGAGTCAATTCGGCGGCGCGCACATCGTCCAGCGTGAACCCGTCACCAAACAGCCGGATCATCGGCCCGATGGCGCAAGAGGCGTTGTTGTCCTTGGCCTTGCTCAGCAACAGGGCCGAGCGCCCCTCGACATCGCGCAGGTTGACGTCATTGCCCAGCGTCGCGCCCTTGATTTCGCCCTGCGACGTGACGGCCAGCACGACCTCGGGCTCGGGGTTGTTCCAGGTCGAAATCGGGTGAAGCCCGACATCGGCGCCAAAGCCGACCGACGACAGAACCTGAGCTTTGGAGAAGATTTCGGCGTCTGGTCCGATGCCAACCTCCAGATACGGGCTCCACAACCCCTCATGAACCAGCGCCTGTTTGATCTGTTCCGCCGCCGGTGACCCCGGAGTGATATTGGACAGGCTGTCACCGATCCGCGCGCCTAGGCGTGTTCGGATTGCATCGGCTTTGGTGGGGTCGCCTGCGGCTTGTTCTTCGATCACGCGCTCAACCATGGAACCGGCGAATGTGACGCCGCAGGCCTTGACCGCCTGCAGATCGCAGGGGGCCAGCCAATCATGGCCCGCATCCACCGGGCCCAATGGCTCGCCAACGGCGGTTTGTAGGTATTCGGAGGCGTCTTCACGCTCAAGCACGTCCCGGACGGTTGGTGCTGTTTTGGACGTTATATCAACAAGCTGGCCATCGCGCAGGGTCACAACCGCCGGTCCAATCCCGGCGCGTTCAACGCGCCCAAGCCAAAGCCCACCGGGGTCAAGTTCCGGAAACGTCATCTCAACCCCAAAGGTTATAGGCCCGGGTGGCGTTGCCCCCCAGAACCGCGCTGCGTTCGGTATCTGTCAAATCTTTCAGCAACGCATCAGTGGTGTCCAGCCAGCGGTCATAACTGCAAGCCAGCGTGCAGACCGGCCAGTCACTGCCCCAGATCAGGCGGGACGGGCCGAATGTATCCAACAGATGATCTACATAAGGGCGCAGGTCGGCGATCTGCCAATCGGGTGCGGCCTCGGTCACCAGCCCGGATATTTTGCACCAGGCATCTGTTTCCCGGGCCAGGGTGGTCATGTCCTCAGCCCAGCCCACCATCGTGCCGTCACGGATCATCGGTTTTGAGGCATGATCAATAACGACGCGCATCTGCGGCTGCCGCGCCAGCAGTTGACGTAAGGACGGTAAATGCCGGGGCAGGGTGAGTGCATCGAAAGTCAGGTCATGATGTTGCATTGCCTCAAACGCCGGGATCAGCGCTTTGTGTGTCATCCAATGGGTGTCGGCGATGTCCTGAATCATGGGGCGCAACCCAACCAAAGCCGGGTGGGCTGCCAGAGTGGCGATCTGCTGTGACGCATCAGCCGCTTCGAAATCGACCCAGCCAACGACGCCCTTGATGAACGATGTCTGATCGGCCAACGACAGCATGTATTCTGTTTCGGCAACCGTCGGTGCGGCCTGAACCAGAACCGTCCCTCCTATCCCTGCCGCCGTCAGCATGGGTGCCAGATCATCCGGAGCGAAATCGCGGTAAATCGGGGCCAGATCAGGGCTGAGCCAGCCGTAATCACCCCGCGCCAATGCCCAGAAATGCTGATGGGCGTCGATCCTCATCCAATAATGCCCTTGGTCAGGATGATGTTGCCATACAGTCTGTGCTCGCCCGTCTGAACGATGGCGAATGCGCTGGACGCCCGGTCGTAAAAGGCAAAACGTTCCAGTGATTGGACCTGCACCGGATTGTCCGCTGTGGCGTTGATGATGCGTTGAAAATCGGCGACGGCTTCGGGGGTGGCCTCTGGGTTTTCGACCACTTGCATGGTCAGCGCCGGGTCTGACACGAAGGCATCCAGCGGCATGACGGACAGAACCGCGCGCAAGATTTCACTGGCGGTTGACCCGTCAGCCCGAATGCAATCCGGCCCGATGCTGGAACCCGGAAAATTCGCATCCGCGATCACGATTTCATCGCCATGACCCATCGCCCGCAGTGCGTGCAGCAGATCGGGTGACAGGATCGGGTCGATGTTACGCAGCATTCTCGGTCTCCGCTGGCAGAGGGGCGTCGGGGCGGATCAGGCCCTCGCCACGAAGATCTGACCAAAGGCTGTCAGGAATGCCGTGATCCAAAAGTGTAACATTAGCCTGCACTTCGGCAGCATTGACCGCGCCGGGCACAACAGTTTTGACGCTGGGATGACCCAGAACGAATTGCAGCGCGGCGGCAATCAGCGGGACGTCATGCGCGGTACAAACGGCCTCGATCCTGCGGACCCGTTCCAAAATTTCATCGGGTGCATCGGCGTAATTGTACTTGGCCCCCGGTATCGCCCCTGTGGCCAGAATGCCCGAGTTGTACGGCCCGCCCAGAATGATCCCAACATCGCGTTTTTCACACAGCGGCAAGAAGCTGTCCAAGGCGTCCTGTTCAAGCAGCGTGTATCGCCCCGCCAGCAGGAACCCGTCGAAATCACCAAGCCCCAGCAGTTTTTCGCAAACCTGCCATTCATTGACGCCCGCGCCAATTGCGGCGATCTCACCCGCGTCGCGCAACTCGGACAAGGCGCGGTAACCACCTTGGTCGAACAGCTCCCGCACTTTGGCATCAGACATTTCCTGACTGCCTTGGCTGAAGACGCAGACATCGTGCACCAGCAGAATATCGGCATTGGTAACCCCGATCCGGTTTCGACTGGCCTCATACGATCGCATCACCCCATCATAGGTGTAATCGAACACAATGCGCTTTTGCGGAACGTCGACGAAGGCCTCAGGCGTGACTTGATGTGGGGCGCAATCCAGCAACAGGCGCCCAATCTTGGTGGACAGCTGTATATTCTCGCGACCAAAACCGGCGATGGCCTCACCGAAACGGTGCTCGGACCGGCCCAGCCCATATTGCGGGGCGGTGTCAAAAAACCGGATGCCCGCATCAAAAGCGGCCTGCAGCGCGGCCTGCGCGTCCTGATCCGAGACCTTGCGGTACAGGTTGCCCAAGGGCGCGCCACCAAAACCCATTCGGGTCAGGGGAACGGGCCGTCTTGTGCGATTGTTCAGAAACTCGGTGCGCAAAACGGTCATCCTACCTTTTGTGTCAGTTGGGGCGTGGTGTTGAAAAGATGTGGTTTCTCGTGTTCCAGAACCTCGATCCGGGGCATGAGTTGCCCCAGATGATAGCGCATGGCCGCTTGCGCGACCTGTTCATCCCTATCCTGTATGGCGGCATGGATGGCGCGGTGTTCTTCCAGTGTTTCGACAACGCGCCCGGGTGTCGGCAGCAGCAACATGCGTGCACGGCTGACTTGCAGGGAAACTGTTTGCGCCACGTCCGCAAGACGCTTGAAGCCGGTGAATTCCATTAGCAGAGCATGGAATTCCTCATCCGCCTGATAGAATCCGGCGATGTCTTCGTCTTCGATCAGCAGCTCTTGCAGGCGCATGTTCCGGCTTAGCTTTTTGCCCTGATCGTCTGTCAGGTCGCGTGCAACCTTGGCGACGGTCGCCAGTTCCAGCGCCTCGCGCAGAAATGCACCCTCGCGGATTTCAGACATCGAGAAATATGAGACGCGCGTGCCCGATTGCGGCACGACATCCACCAGACCTTCGGCGGCAAGCCTGGCAATCGCTTCGGTCACAGGTGCCCGCGATACGCCAAGCTGTTCGCAGATTGGTGCCTTTCGTAGGTTGGCACCCGGCAGGAAGTCAAACGACAGGATCGCCTGCTTGATCGCCAGATAAACCCGCTGCGCAAGTGAGCCGTCAGCCGAAGCAATATCGCCAAGAAGTTGCGCGTTGATGTCCTGAGGTTTCGTCATGGTATTTGACCTAGCATACTAACATGTTAGTTGACAAGATGAGGGTTGGAGTTTAGCAATCTGGTCACGCAAGCGGGGACACAATGCAAGCTGATCAGGAAAATAAGGCCCCCCAGACACCAGTTCGTGACACGGTCAGGCTGAATCCCGATGACAATGTCGTTATTGCCTTACGCGATTTGCAAGCAGGTGAGATGCCATTTGGTGTCCCGGTGCCGCTTGCAGGGTCTGTTTCGCGCAGTCACAAGATCGCGGTTTCAGATATCCCTAAGGGTGAAAATGTCATCCGATACGGTCAGATCATCGGGCAGGCCAAATCCGACATTGCGCCGGGGCAACATGTTCACGTCCACAACCTTGGAATGGGCGCGCATCAACAGGACTATGCCTACGCCAGCGCCAACACGCCTTTGCCAGCGATTGACGCCACACGTTTGTTTAACGGCTTTCACCGCGCTGACGGCAAAGTGGGAACGCGCAATTACATCGGCATCCTGACGACCGTGAACTGCTCTGGCTCGGTGGCGCGCTTTATTGCCGAAGCGGCCGTAAAGTCAGGCCTGTTGGACGCGTTTCCCAACGTCGATGGGGTGGTGCCGATCGTTCATGGCACTGGCTGCGGCATGTCTGGCAATGATGAAGGATATGCGACGCTGTTCCGCACCCTTTCCGGCTATGCGCAGCATCCGAATTTCGCGGGCATTTTGTTGATCGGGTTAGGTTGCGAAGTGATGCAGGTCGCCGATCTGGTCGGAGGCCGCCCGATCCGTCCGGACGGCGCGTTGCGCTATATGACCATCCAGAACGAAGGTGGGACGCGCCGCACCATCGAACGGGGCCTGGCCGAGCTTTGCGGGATCGCAGAACTGGCCAATCAGGCCCGGCGCACGCCTGCACCGGTCAGTGCGATCACCATTGGGATGCAATGCGGGGGGTCGGATGGCTATTCCGGGATCACTGCGAACCCTGCGCTGGGGTACGCCTCGGACTTGCTGGTACGGCACGGGGGCACCACGATCTTGTCGGAAACCTCAGAGGTTTATGGGGCCGAACATCTGCTGACCCGCCGCGCGGAAACTGTCGAAGTGGGCAAAAAGCTGATTGACCGCATTCATTGGTGGGAAAGCTACACCAAACGCAATGGCGGCGAGATGGACAACAACCCCAGTCCCGGCAACAAGCGCGGCGGCCTGACGACCATTCTGGAAAAGTCACTGGGCGCGACAGCCAAAGGCGGAACAGCCCCCCTGCGGGACGTATACGAATTTGGCGAAATCATTGACAAAAAGGGCTTTGTCTTCATGGACAGCCCGGGGTTTGATCCGTGTTCGGTCACAGGACAGGTGGCTTCGGGTGCGAACCTGATCGTGTTCACCACGGGGCGGGGGTCTGTCTCAGGCTATCAGCCGACACCCTGTATCAAGCTGGCAACAAACTCCGAAATGTATACGCGCATGGCGGACGATATGGATCTGAACTGCGGTGACATCGTCACCGACGGGGTCAGCATCGAGGCCAAGGGCCGGGAGCTGTTCGAAATCCTGATCCGCGTGGCCTCGGGCGAGAAAACCAAAAGCGAGGAACTTGGATTTGGAGGCGTCGAATTTGTTCCCTGGCAAATCGGCGCGGTGATGTAGGCCGCGCAAACCCAAGGGGGCAGGGGGCGAATGGGAGGTGAAATGGAAAAACTTGTCGACATGACGGGGATCGACAAACACTTTCCCGGGGTGCACGCGTTGAAATCCGTGCAGTTCAACCTGCTGCCGGGCGAGGTTCACGCGCTGATGGGCGAGAACGGAGCCGGAAAAAGCACGCTGATGAAAATCCTGTCGGGCATTTATCAGCGCGACGGCGGCACGCTTGAGGTGGACGGGCAGATTGTCAGCCCTACCACCCCGCGCGAGGCGCAGGATCTGGGGATCGGCATCATTCATCAGGAATTGAGCCTGATGAATGACCTGACTGTTGCACAGAACATCTTTATCGGGCGCGAGCCGCGCAAACGCTTTGGCAGGTTGGATGATGCGGCGCTGAATGCGCAAACGGCGGGGATCTTTGCGTCGATGAACCTGAACCTTGATCCCAGAACACAAGTAGGCAGCCTGACCATTGCCAAGCAACAAATGATCGAGATTGCCAAGGCGCTGTCCTACCGCTCGAAGATGCTGATCATGGATGAGCCGACCGCAGCGCTGAATGATGCCGAGATCGCCGAGCTGTTCGTGATCATCCGCCGCCTGCGCGCCGAAGGTGTGGGGATTGTTTATATCAGCCACAAGATGGACGAGCTGAAGCAGATCGCTGACCGCGTAACGGTGATGCGCGACGGGGAATACGTCGGCACGGTCAGCGCGGCAGATACGCCTGTCAGTAAGATCATCGCGATGATGGTGGGGCGCGAGGTCAACGAAGAACCGCTGGACCCGCCTGTTCTGGGCGATGCCGCGCTGTCACTGGAAGTTTCGGGGTTGAACCGGGGCAAGGACATCCGCGACGTCAGTTTTTCTGTTCGAAAGGGCGAGATTTTGGGATTCGCCGGTTTGATGGGCGCTGGTCGAACCGAAGTGGCCCGCGCCATCTTTGGTGCCGATCCCAAGGACAGCGGGGAAATCCGCGTACATGGCAAGCCGGTTTCGATCAGATCACCCAAGGACGCAGTGCGCGCCGGGATCGGCTATCTGTCCGAGGATCGCAAACATTTTGGTCTGGCGACCGGCATGAACGTGCGTGACAATATTGCGCTGGCGTCAATGGATAGGTTTGTCGGCATTGGCGGGGTGCTGCACGACGGCGAGATCAGCACCACCGCCAAAAGCTATATCCAGCAGTTGGGTATCCGGACGCCTTCGGACGCGCAAGAGGTCCGGCTTTTGTCAGGTGGCAACCAGCAAAAGGTCGTCATCGCCAAATGGTTGCTGCGCGATTGCGACATCCTGATCTTTGACGAACCCACCCGTGGCATCGACGTGGGCGCGAAATCCGAAATCTACAAGCTGCTCGAAGACCTTGCCGCACAGGGCAAGACAATCATCGTCATTTCATCAGAGTTGCCGGAAATCATGCGCCTCAGCCATCGTATCGCCGTGATGTGCGAGGGCCATCTGACCGGCATTCTGCCCGGCGGCAAAGGCACAACTCAGGAAGACATCATGCATCTGGCCACCCAACGCACGGCGGCGATGCAGGTTACAGGGACAGCACAATGACCACAGCGACGGATATCGATAAGAAAAAGCCGCCCGCAGGGTTTTCGGAACGCGGCGCGTATCAAAAGCTGCTGGCGTTTGCCAGCCTGATTGCCTTGTTGATCGGGTTCTCAATCGCGTCCCCGAACTTCATGCAGACCTCGAACATGATCGCCATCTTACAGGCGACATCGGTCAACGGTGTCCTGGCGGTGGCCGTGACATTGGTCATTATCACCGGTGGCATCGACCTGTCGGTTGGAACGCTGATGACGTTTTGCGCCGTCATCGCGGGCGTGGTGCTGACCTATATGGGGATGCCCATGTTGTTGGGGGTGGCAGCGGCGATTGCCGCCGGGGCCCTGTGCGGACTGTGTTCGGGAACATTTGTAGCCAAGATGAAGATTCCACCCTTCATCGCAACGCTGGGCATGATGTTGATCCTCAAGGGCCTGTCGCTGGTGATTTCGGGCACGCGCCCGATCTATTTCAACGATACGCCCGGTTTCGACCAGATCTCGCGCGGGTCACTGATCGGAGAGGTCTTTCCTGCGCTGCCAATCCCCAACGGCGTGCTGATCCTGTTTCTGGTAGCTATTGCAACATCATATATTCTGGGCCGCACTGTGCTGGGACGGTACACTTTCGCGCTGGGGTCGAACGAAGAGGCGGTGCGCCTGTCAGGGGTAAACACCGACCTGTGGAAAATGCGCATCTATGCGCTGGCGGGTGGCATTTGTGGCATCGGCGGCATCCTGATCGCATCCCGCCTGAACTCGGCACAGCCCGCTTTGGGGCTGGGCTACGAACTAGAAGCCATTGCTGCCGTCGTGATCGGGGGGACGTCCTTGTCCGGTGGGCGTGGCACGATCCTTGGAACCCTGATCGGTGCGCTGATCATGGCCGTTCTGACCAATGGTCTGCGCGTCCTGTCGGTGGCGCAGGAATGGCAGACCGTGGTGACCGGCGCAATCATCATCCTTGCCGTCTATGCCGATATGGCCCGGCGCAAAAAATCAAGTTGAACGACAAAACACCAAAGACAGAACGATCAACTGGAGGAGAGAGAAAATGTTAACACGTCGTTTCATTCTGGGGGCGCTGAGTGCGGCCACCCTTGCGGCCCCGGCCTCGATGGCTGTGGCCGAAGAGGTTTACATACCGCTGGTATCCAAGGGTTTTCAGCACCAGTTCTGGCAGGCTGTCAAAGCGGGCGCAGAACAGGCAGCGGATGACTATGGCGTCACTATCACCTTCGAAGGCCCCGATAATGAAACCATGGTAGATCGCCAGATCGACATGCTGGCTGCCGCGCTGGCCAACAATCCCAAGGCAATCGGCTTTGCCGCTTTGGACAGTCAGGCCGCCATTCCGCTGCTGAAACAAGCCAGCGAAAACGGCATTCCGATCATTGCCTTTGACAGCGGCGTGGACAGCGACATTCCGGTGTCGACCGCAACAACCGACAATCTGGCGGCAGCCGGGCTGGCCGCTGACAAGATGGCTGAAAAGATCGGCGGCAAAGGCAAGGTCGCGGTGGTCGCGCATGACCAGACCAGCCGCACAGGCATCGACCGCCGCGACGGGTTTGTGAACCGCATGGCCGAGAAATACCCCGACATTCAGGTCGTGACGGTCCAATACGGTCAGGGCGATCACCTGAAATCGACCGAGGTGACCAAGGCGATCCTGACCGCAAACCCTGATCTGGCGGGCATTTTCGGCACCAACGAGGGTTCGGCCATTGGCGTCGTAAACGGTGTGCAGGAACTGGGCACCGAAGGTCTGATAATCATCGGTTATGACAGCGGAAAGGCACAGAAGGATGCGATCAAAAGTGGCCTGATGGCGGGTGCAATTACCCAAAATCCGGTTGGCATTGGCTATGAGACGGTCAAAGCCGCTGTTGCCGCGATGAAAGGCGAAGAAGTTCCGGTGCTGATCGACACGGGTTTCTATTACTACGATGCCTCAAACATGGACGACCCAAAGATTTCGGCTGTTCTATACGATTAATCCGCCAGGCTACCTGCGGTTCCCCGGCCCGTCTTGAACAGGCGGGCCGGGTCTTTTCAGGTGTGAAGGGCTCTGCTGAACAGCACCAAATTGCCGGGCTATTCTCTTTTCGTGTTTGCACTGATTTTGTGTTAGTGTCTGTTTATCGTATTATTTCAGACATTAGTTAAAGGTGGTTTTATCCTTGACCGACAAACCAAACAGCGTTTTTAAGCTGCGCCCAATGGAAAAGGCGGACTTGGAAGTTGTCACACCCTGGTTTCAGGACATCGAAGACCTTGCCCGTTTTGACCGCACCTCGCGGGTTCCCCTGAACCTTGTGCAAACAGAAGAAAACTGGTCTGACGCATTCAGCGCGTCGGGCAGTGCCTGCAAGTGCTGGTTTGTTGTCGAATCCGACAGTGGACAAGTGCTGGGGTTGACCGGGCTCGAGGCGATTTCCTCGATCAATCGTGATGCAGTCGTTGCGATGTTCGTAGACAAATCAATCCGCAGGCTTGGCGTCGGCATTCGGGCGACCGCGTTGATGGTTGATTTTGCCTTTCGTCAGCTGGGTCTGAACCGGTTGACCTCTTATTACCGGGCCGACAATCACAACAGCCGCGATCTTGTCGCGAAATTGGGCTGTCAGATAGAAGGAACGATGCGCCAGGCCTGGTATTCTGACGGGCAATTTCAGGACATGGTTGTGGTAGGTGTTCTAAGGCAGGACTGGATGGTTCGACGGCTGGAACTGGCACAAGAGCTGGGCCGGGAAACGAAAGTCATTTTCGGGTCGAGCTCATGCGCAACCTGGTCCTGGCCACCGCAAATTGATGGGTGTGACTGAAAGCCAATCAATTGCTTCCGGATTGCGACAGCTTTTTTTGCTATAGATTAACCACCGGGTTCAGTAGCAACCCCTTATTCGAGTATCGCCTGTGAACAATACCAGTCTGAATCCTCCGATCACGCAAAAACTGGGAGCAGTCTTGTTCGCCGACGTCGTCGGTTATTCCCGATTGATGAGCGAGAACGAGCTAGACACATACAACACCTTAAAATCATTGATTTATCAGCTGGAATCGACTTGTGTAAACTTCCATGGCCGCGTGGTCGAAGTGCGTGGCGACGGAATTCTTGCCTTGTTCGAAACAGCCACCAGCGCAGTAGAATTCGGGGTGGAACTGCACCGGATTGCCAGCCAGCACAATCAGAACCAGGCGGGAAGTCAACGAATCAAGTTTCGGGCAGGTGTTCACCTTGGGGAAATCCTGATCGACGAGCGTGGAATTCACGGCGATAACGTCAATATCGCCGCGCGGCTTCAGGAAATCGCCGAACCCGAAAGGGTTTACGTCAGTGCGGCCGTTTATGATCAGGTCTGCAATCGCCTGCGGTATGGGTACGAGTTTCTGGGGCCTAAGCAGCTGAAGAACATTCTTTCACCTGTCTCGACCTATTGCGTGCGCAGCGAGGTTGCGGGTGCCACCATGGCTGGAACCATGCGGCCAGACATGCCTGGTGATCTGCTTGAACGACCGGACACGCCATCGGTTGCCGTTCTGCCTTTCAGTAGCAATGGCGGCGACGAGTCGGACAGTTGGATCGCCGAAGGTCTGACCGACGATATCATCATGAACCTGTCCAAGTTTCGGAACCTGTTCATCATCGCCCGGAATTCGTCCTTTTTCTTCAAGGCGCAATCCATGCCGCCGCAAGAGGCCGCCCGCAAGCTGAACGTCCGTTACGTCGCCCGTGGCAGCGTCCGCCGTTCGTCCAGCCGAATTCGCATCTCGGCTGAGCTGGTTGATGCCAGCACCGAACGCACGATCTGGGGGGAAAGGTTCGACCGCAAGATCGACGACATCTTTGACATTCTCGATGAGGTGACCGAATGCATCGTGGCGGCCACCGCTGTTATGATCGAGTCACATGAAAAACAACGCCTGATACAAGCGATTCCGACGGATCTTGAGGCCTATAGCTCGGTTCTGCAAGGTCAGCACCACATCTTGAAATACACGCGTAACGACAACAAAAAGGCACAGGTTTTTTACCAATCCGCGCTTGAAAGCGACGAAGGTTATGCCCGCGCAGCGGCGGCGTTGTCGCGGACGTTGAATATCGACTGGCGTTACTCCTGGACCGAAGACCCTACGACCGCGTTTGAACAAGCGTTGACCCTTGCGCAGCGCTCGATCGAGCTGGACCCGACTGACGCCCGAGGTTTCGGCGAGCTGGGCTATGTTCACCTTTACCGCAAAGAGCACGACGCGGCGATCGAATCCTACAAACGGGCGCTGGCGCTGAACCCCAATGACGCGGATATGCATTCGGATTTTGCAGATGCGCTGGCCCATTCCGGTGACAATGAAACCGCCATTACGCATCTTCAGCAGGCGATGCGCCTGAACCCCTATTTCCCGGATCAATACCTGTGGCATCTGGGTGGGGCGTATTACAACCTCAAGCGCTATGACGATGTCATCAGCGCCGTGAACAAGATGAACAACCCGACCGAAGGGCAACGGATGCTGGCCGCCAGCTATGCGCAGTTGGGTAACATGGATATGGCGCGCCTTATTGCGGATAAACACCGGGCAGCACATCCCAATTTCTCGCTGACCCGCTGGGCCAAAGTTCTTCCTGACCGATTAGAGGACGACACGCAGCATTTTGTCGAAGGTCTGAAAAAGGCTGGGTTCTGAAAAGAAAAAAGGGCGCGTATGAACGCGCCCTTTTTTGTTGGATCACTTGAGAATTCAGTCGCCGCCACGCGCTTTTGCGCCGCTGACCTTTGCGCCACTTACCTTGGCGCCGCTGACTTTGGCACCGCTCACCTTGGCGCCGCTGACCTTTGCACCTGAAACTTTGGCGCCACCGATAGCCGGGCTATCGAACCCGAAATAGATATCCAGCAGGACCTGTTCGAATTGGCCCGTCATGACGTCCATACGAATGGTGAAATCGGCCTTGTTGTAATCCCAAACACGAATGTCGTCAGCAAACTGAAAATCAGCAGAGGCGACCCCGGTCAGGTTGGGATTGTTTGGCGCACGCGCAGCAAGATTGCCCGGCGCATTGTCATCGTCGCCTTCTTGGTTGACGAAATCACCGTCGCCATGCACCAGAAAGATAACGGGCTCAGGCAGTTCATAGTACACGCCTTCATAGGAAAACCCGTAAATTCTGGCGAGACGCCCGCCGTCCAGGAACTGATCCCCAAGGAAATTGTTCACACCCTTTCCACGGCGGCGTTTTCCTTTGAATTTAAATTCCTGCGCTTCTGGGGACCCATCAACCTTGGCGACCTGTTTCCAGAAAGTACGCTTGTGTTTGGAACCTTTCTTAACGAAAACAAAATCGCCTTTTGGTTCGGTCCTACGGTCTGAAAGGACAAGATCGGTGCCGGTTTTTTTGATTTTGTAAACACCTGAAATTTCAGAATTGTTTACCTGCACCAGAACTTTGTCGCCAACTTCCACTGTCACGTCATCAATTTTATCATCCGTGATATCCGGCTTTGTCGTTATGCTGTCATCAATAATTGCGACACGCACACGCGTATCCTTTTTGAGCTTCAAGTCATCAACGGTTCGGCCAAACAACAACACTTCAGAAAAGCTCAGTAAAGACTCGGTCATAATTTACTCTCCCGATTACGGGATCGACGGCGTTCAAGACTGCGTCGCCCCCTCTTGGCGGTTCGAAAAGATACGAACCAAAATGTTCCACAATAATCACCCCACAACTCAATGCCATAAAATGGCTCAGAAAAAAAGAATTTTAGGCGTTAGCTCGGAACCTGCGTTCGGACGGAATTGGCATGGCTGTCGCCTTCGGGATCCGGCAATCTGGGTCCGGCGGTTGTCAGGCCGATATCGCGCATTCGGAAATTGCCTTCGATGATCCGGCGAAATGCCCCTCCGGTGATGTCCTGATCCACCGCCAGCAATGCCTTTTCCACCCCGAAATAGCTGAGCATATCCGCGTCCAGCCGTTCCCAGGTATCGGCCAGATAGGTGCCCAGAAAATCGCGCGCCTCAAGCAGGGCGATGCGGAACCCTTCGGGGTTTTTTGCATAGCGGGCGTCGAAGATATCCTGCATCACGGCAGAGTAATTCGGGGACCCTTCCATCTGGTCTGACAGGTCTTCGTCCTCGGGTGAAATCAGGCCGTGCATCAGCAACCGCTCGTGATAGATATCTACGAATACGTCGAACATTGCGCCGGTCAATGGCTCGGACAGGGCATGTTCACTGGACCATCCTGCGGCGAATTCGGACAGGGACCGGTTGTTGGCTGCTGTTCGGATTTGGGCATTTTCGGACAGTTCTGCAAACCGATTCAGGCGATTGAAGGTGTAAAGATTGCCCCGTGTGTTTTTCAACAACGTGTCGACAACCGACCCGAAGTGCAAAGATGCCAACAGGGCAACCAAATCGGCGGCGGATTCATGAAATCCGTAATATTCCCCCGATGCATCCCCGTCAGAGGGCATTCCGATCACGCTGTAAATGATGGCGTGGCCGATTTCATGTGCGACGACATCAAAATTCAGGCTGTAAGGGCGGTATTCGTCTCCATGTTCGTGCGTGCCGCCGGTTTCCAGAAACCCCCAGCCAATATGAGCGTTGTCCAAACTGGGCAGCAGCGACAATTCCAGACGGTCGAAGTCTCGGGCGAAATGCCAGGGGATTGGTCGGTCGAAATACCCTTGCCAGACGTCCATGGTGAAATGTGCAGACCCATATAGATGTGCCGCCTCAAACGCCGGATCAGATGGGTCGATATGGATGAAATTGCCGAATTCATCCGGCATGGCGGGCGGATGAATGTACCCGTCCCAAGGCGGTAAATACATGCCCGGCCCATTTGGCCCCGGCACGATTGCGCCATAGGGGGTCGTTTTGCCCACTGGGTTGACGGTGTACATGCGCGGCCCGGACGGTCCCGGTCCGATACTGCCTTGCGGTGCCGAAACCTCGACCAGTTCCAACTGCGCGTCAGGCTCCAGAAAAGGCGATTGCGGAAACAACAGAAACCGAGTGCCCGGTTCTTCGTCATTGGTATGTTCGGGTAAGTTCATAAAACACCCTTCCGTGTCGTGCGCGGATCAATCCAGTGATCCTTTAGTTGGACGTATCCTCCGGGCCGACACCCTGTTGGCAAAACAAAAATTCAGTTTCTATCAATTCATAAAGTGCATCGCGCCCGGCCAGGCCAAGCGATCCTGCGTATGATTCAAGATCATCTGGCACCTCTTGGTCAAGACGTGTTTCAAAAAACCACATCATCATGCGTAAACGATCCGCGCCGGCTTTACCGCCGGGGGTTACAATCGCCGCCTTGCTGGTCGCGCGATCCCGCAATTTGGCATATTGGCCTGTGCGGCGCAGATCTGACAATAGCATGGCATCCAGTTTCCCGGCGCGCGCGCTTACGGTGCCGTCGATCCGCGATGCATCGGCCAGCATCGCCTCATATCCTTCGACACTCAGGTCATTGGCGGTGAGCCATGCCATCAGATCAGCCTGCCGCGACAGGCCCGCATCGGCCCGGTGATCCGCCATTTGCTTGAGCAGGGTGTCGCGATCGGGTTCGCGGTTCTGTCGGGACGCGTCCTCTTTGGACAGCAATGCCAGAACTGCACGCTCGCGCATTCGGGCGTACAGTTTTGGGTTCAACCGGACCTCATCAATCACCGCGCTGTCGACCGAGGGCGCGTCACCGTCGACCCGTGCCCGCAGACCTTTCCAGACCAGGGTCCGTTCTGTTCGCGCGGGCTCGGTCAGGGGCAGGGGGGTGCCGTTCAGATGTTCGGACATGCGCATCAGCATGTCGCGTGCATCCTGCCCCTTGGCGTCGATACCCCCTTCAGGCAGCCATTCGGTGAATTCCGTAATTCCGGCAAGGTCTTTCACACGGCCCAAAATGTCCGGCCAGACACGTTGACGATAATGCATAGCCTTGGCGGCCCGCAGCACCTCTGCCGCAGTTTCCGGTGGCAGAATTCCGTCAGCCTGTGCCTGAGCGACAGTGGCGCGAACTGACACCATTGGTACGCTCAGCGGGGGAAACCCCAATTCGGCCGGGCCGTGCAGAACCGCCACCTCATCATCATCGTGCAGAACGCCCGAGTGATAATCTTCGAAAATGCGCCCAACACCGATCATCCCGAAATCGGCCAGTTCGGCCGCCCTCAATGCACCCATGCTGGCGCTGCCGAACACCGGGATACCTTGTTCAATCGCCCACAGGATTTCCTTGTGCCAGACCGAGGGGACACCTTCGAAAAACCCATCAATAATGCCAATGGCATCGGGCTTGTCCCGGGTCACGCGATAGACATCACCCTGCTGCACGGGCGGTAGGATCGTGGCGTCCAGGCATTCGGACACCGCGTCAGCCGTAAGGGTCGGCCCAACAAAAACCACTGCCGTCATGCAAACCCTTCCATAACACGTTGCGCCCGTGGCCCCGGTACATAGTCCGGATCGTCATGGGGGGCTTCCAGGCCGGGGATGACGGCCCTGACAACCGCAATATCAAACCCCGGGCGCGATAGATCGACAGTAACCACCTGCGACATCCCTGTCGCGGCCAGCCGATCCAGCAGCAATTCCAAATCCTCGTCAAACGATGAGGTCAGCGCAGACGGGCAATCCGCAAATTTCTGCCGGGGCGCGGCCCCGTCGATCAAATCACGGACGTATCTGGCCCGGTCTGTCTTGGCCTGATCGGTGAATTCAGACGGGTCCAGATCATCCCGCGCGCCCGAGATATAGGTCAACCGGGTCTGCGCCGCTTCGGTCACGGCACGAAGCAATGCGATGGCCCGATCCGGGTGACACCCATCACCGATCCCGATGTGGCCGGGTTGGGCGCCGCCTTCACAGATCACACAGCGAAAACTGGCGATGCCGATATCCGAGGTCGTGTTCCACAATCCCATCTCCAACCCGGCCTCAGTGATCATGGACATGGCCTGACGACAACGCTTGTCGTCAACGCTGTCCGGATCAAGCCGTGTGGCCGCTGGCTGATGGTGCCACAAGGTCGTGGCGTCGCGCTCAATCAACTCGCAGATTGCGTGGCAACTGGCCTCGGACTCATTGTTGCCCGAGGCCAATCCGTTCGTAGTTCGCGGAAAGGCGGCCTGACCGCCAACCGGCGCATGGGTATAATCGGTATCGACCATCTCAAGCGGGACCCAACACGTCCGAGCAGACCCCAGATCGCGCCCCTGAACCCACAGCAGATTGCCATGCGGATCAAAGCGCCCGCCGGTCACGCGCGGCAATCTGGTGGCGTCAACCACCCAGTCTTCGGCTGCCAATTCGATGTATCTGGCCAGACGTTGTGGCAATTGAATCCGTTCGGCGTGCCACGATTCAATTGCCTCCATCACGCCCGACGCCTGCGCCGCGCTGAGCGACAAACCTTTCCCAAGCGAAACCGCAACCGAGCGGGAATTCGGACGCGCGACCATGACTGTAGGCAGCCCGATCCGATCCAACCCCGTCAGGTTGGCTATTCGGGTAATACCCATTTCGTGGAGCAACGGTTTTACGATTTCCAGAGTCTGTTCAGGGTCACGCAGGCGGTGCGTATCCAGCACATATCGCTTCTGTGATGTTTTAGGCATTTGCTGACCTTGCCAGGAATATGTGCAATGACCACAATGCAAAAAACACGCCGGGCCAGTCTGTTAAATCTTAGGATGATGGAACAAATCCGTTGGGTCAACAGCGTCGGCAGGTCGGTTTTTGAGAGGTCGCTGGCGTAAACTCGGGTTACTCAAATATTTTTACATAACTAGTATTACGCGATTCAAGTATCGCTCACGGGCACATTCTAAACTGGAAAGCGACTTTTCCTCTATCCTACTGGAAAGTCAGGAGAACAGTTTATGGAACGAACCGAGTTAAATCTAGCCGAACGGCGCACAATCGAGGACCTGTTGCTTAGAAAGATCAAAGTGGCTGAGATCGCCCGACAGATACACCGTCATCGTGCGACCGTGTACCGTGAGATCAAACGCAACTTCTTCAAGGACGACGAGCTTCCTCAGCTGAATGGTTATTACGGAATGCTGGCGCAGAAGTCCGCAGCCGAACGACGTGCGCGGCGACGCAAACTCGTTCGAATTCCTGAACTGCGAGAGGCAGTGATTGATCGCCTCCAAGAAGGTTGGTCACCTGAGCAGATTGCCGRCCGCCTGAAACTTGAAGGGCATGCAGTCTCTGTCAGCCACGAAACGATTTATGCCTATGTCTACAGTGCGGATGGTCAATCCCAGGCTTTGGCCCGCTACCTTCCTGAACGGCGGAAGAAGAGAAAACCGCGCTATGCCCGAACCCCGCGCGGTATGATGTTCCCGCCGGCACGCTCGATCCACAACAGGCCTAGTTACATCAAATCCCGAGAGACATTTGGTGAATGGGAAGGCGAGCTGATGATCTTCCGGCGGGAGCACGGAAAGACAAACGTTGCATCTTTGGTCGAGCGCAAGACCCGTTTTGCAGTCTTGTTCCGCAACAATGATCGCAGCTCGAAACACTTCATGGCGAAACTCATGAATGTAATGGAACCCCTGCCCCAGATCGCGCGCCAGTCTATTACGTTTGATCGCGGAATTGAGTTCTCGGGTTGCTGCGAGACGCAGGCTGGCAGGTGAATGACAAACGTGTCGAGCGTTTGTGGAAACGTGAGGGGCTGAAAGTGCCTATGAAGCAACCCAGGAAGGGACGGCTCTGGCTGAACCATGGATCATGTGTCCGGCTGCGGCCTGAGTACCGCGATCACGTCTGGTCGTACGATTTTGTGCATCATCGAACAGACGATGGCCGAGCGTTCAGGACATTGAACATTCTGGACGAACACAGTCGGGAATGCCTGGCGATCCGGGTGAAGCGGAAGCTGAACTCAACCGAGGTCATAGATGCACTGGCGGACCTGTTCATCCTACGTGGCGTGCCAGCGTACATTCGGTCAGACAATGGCCCAGAGTTCATTGCTGAGGCCGTCAGGAATTGGATCAAAGCCGTTGGGGCCAAGACCGCCTACATCGAGCCTGGATCGCGCTGGGAGAACGGATACTGCGAAAGCTTCAACGGGCGAATGCGAGACGAGCTGCTGAACGGTGAAATCTTCTACTCACTGCGTGAGGCCCAAATAATCATCGAAAACTGGAGGAAACATTACAACAACAAACGACCCCACAGTGCTCTGGGCTACCGACCACCCGCGCCAGAGGCCATCGTCTCGATGGACCAAAGGCCAACCATGCACTAACTTTCAACTTGGACCACTCAAGTGGGGCTGCTCACCCCCAATCGCAACAATTCAAATGCTGGCCCGTTGATTTCATTGGCGTCCCAGTCTCAAAATCACGAGGGCTTCACAGTTAGAATGTCTCACCTCTGCAAAGCAGAAGTGTCACATTTCCCTGTTGAGCAGACAGGATTTAAATAGCGGCCACTCGGTTCGGATCAGCCTTGAACACGATTAGAATTTATCGTCTCCAAAACACTTAATCCGGGCTGGCCCAGGCCCGGATGTACGCCGCCGCTTGCTAAAAATTGCAAAATATGTCTTTCCTAACCATAGGGTATTTGATGTATTTTTTTGTTTTGAGGTGTTTTATGACCCGTCCATATGACAGCAGGAAACGTATTCTGGTTACCGGCGGTGCCGGATTTTTGGGCTCTCATCTCGTCGATCGCCTGCTCGAACAAAAGCACGAAGTCCTTTGCCTGGACAATTTGTTCACTGGAACCAAACGAAACATCGACCATCTGCACAACCACCCCCGGTTCGAGTTTCTGCGTCATGACGTGACATTCCCGCTCTATATTGAGGTGGATCAGATATTCAATCTGGCCTGCCCCGCCAGTCCGGTTCATTACCAGCACGACCCGGTGCAGACGACCAAGACCAGCGTGCACGGCGCGATCAACATGCTGGGTCTGGCAAAGCGTCTGCAATGCCCGATCCTGCAGGCCTCGACATCCGAGGTCTACGGCAACCCGAACGTGCATCCGCAGACCGAAGACTATTGGGGCAATGTCAATCCGATCGGGCCACGCTCGTGCTATGATGAGGGTAAACGTTGTGCCGAGACGCTGTTCTTCGACTATCACCGTCAGCACAATCTGGACATCAAGGTTGTGCGGATATTCAACACCTACGGGCCACGCATGCATCACGCCGATGGGCGGGTGGTTTCGAATTTCATCGTGCAGGCCCTGACCGGTCAAGACATCACCATATTTGGCGATGGCTCCCAGACACGTTCGTTCTGCTATGTCGAGGATCTGGTCGAGGGTATCCTGCGCATGATGGACAGTGGCCCGGATATGACAGGCCCGGTTAATCTGGGCAATCCCGGAGAGTTCACCATGCTGGAGTTGGCCGAAAAGGTGCTGCGCATGACGAAATCAAAGTCGAAGATCGTCTACCAGGCGCTACCTCAGGATGATCCGCTCCAGCGTCGCCCCGACATTTCCCTGGCGAGAGAAAAACTGGACTGGAAACCTACCGTCGCGCTGGACGACGGGCTGAAGATGACCATCGACTATTTTCGACATCTCGTAAAAGAGGTCGGTCTGGTCTGACAGCGTCCCCGGTCCAGAAGTATCGCATTGGCTGCCCAATCGGTGCTGGCCCTGCGGTGCATATGCTTGGGAAAATACGTTTCGTACAGAAAGCGTTTCGCCCGTGCTATCCTTTTATCGACCCACCCCAACGTAAGACTCAAAACCTGCTTTTTCGGCTGACTTTTTCGAGTAAATGTTTCTGAGATCGACCATACGAGCTGTTTTCATACCGCTGGCCAAGTCAGACAGGTTCAGAGCGCGAAACTCGTTCCATTCGGTCAGCAGCACCACGGCGTCGGCGTCTTTGGCTGCCGCATACGGATCTTCGGTCCATTCCACACCAGGCAGCAGTGCTTCGCCCTCGGATCTGCCCTGAGGGTCGACCACCCGTACCCTAGCCCCGCCACCGATCAGCGCCGGAACGATGGACAGCGACGGCGCATCCCGCATGTCGTCGGTGTTGGGCTTAAAAGTTACGCCCAGCACTGCCACAGTTTTGCCGTTGAAATGGTCATCGCAGGCTTCACATATTTTGTCGATCATCCGTTTTTTCACCCCGTCATTTACGCGAATTACGGTCTCGGTGATCTGCATAGGATGCGCATGTTCCTGCCCGATCCGCGCCAGCGCCGTGGTGTCTTTGGGAAAGCACGAGCCCCCGTAACCCGGACCGGCATGCAGGAACTTGTTGCCGATCCGGCCGTCCAGACCAATGCCGCGCGCCACTTCTTTGACGTCTCCGCCGACGCGTTCACACAGGCCGGCAATTTCGTTGATAAAGGTGATCTTGGTCGCCAAAAAGGCGTTGGCCGCGTATTTGATCATCTCGGCACTTTCCAGATCGGTGGTCAGGATCGGAAAATCCCGCAGGTAAAGCGGGCGGTAAACCTCGGCCATGACCTCGGCCGCGCGGTCGGTTTCGACACCGACCACAACCCGGTCAGGGCGCATGAAATCGTCGATCGCGGCACCTTCGCGCAGAAACTCCGGGTTCGAGGCCACGTCGAATTCGGCCTGCGGGTTGGCGGCGGCCACGACGTCGCGGACCTTGCGGTTGGTTCCAACCGGAACAGTGGATTTGGTCACCACCACGGTATATTCGTCGATGGCGCAGGCGATCTCTTCTGCGGCGGCCATGACATAGGACAGATCGGCGTGCCCGTCACCACGCCGGGTGGGTGTGCCAACAGCGATAAATACCGCATCTGCCGCAGCCACGGCAGATGCCAGATCAGTGGTGAAACTCAACCGTCCGGCAGCAACATTTCGGGCCATCAACGTATCGAGGCCCGGCTCATAAATGGGAACCCTACCCACCTGCAGCGTTTCGATTTTTTGCTCAGATTTGTCGACGCAAACGACGTCATGACCGAAATCCGAAAAACAAACCCCTGACACGAGGCCTACATAGCCTGTGCCGATCATCGCAATGCGCATTCTTAAATCCTTTTACTGGTACTTGGGGTAAGTACGCCCAACTTCGATAGTCCACATATGCGTTTCAACACCACCAGAAATTCAGCCAGGTGCCCATATTGCCCAGACTTTTAAAGGGCAATGTAAGCTTTGTGTAAAGCCCGGGGTAAGCTCAACCCCCTGAACTCTGGCAGAGTTTTTCTGTGTAGCCCTCGACCGATGCAGTTCAATTTCAGTTCGCCAGCTGTCACAACTTGCTGTCTCGATTGACCTGCGAGGCACACTCCCAAACTGAAGGACAGAAATTTGGCGCGACATGAACCTTCATTCAAGTGCCTTGATCGAAACGCAATTGCCAGCCATTCTGACCCTGCCATCCGATTGTGATCGGCCGCCTGTTTTTTTGGGTATGAGTGTATTTATTTTAGCCTGGGACCATTTGGTATGCGCGAGGGATTTGAGTCTATTCGAACGACACACTCCGAGAGCCTCGGACCTGCGGTTGTCATTTCGGTTTTGTTTGCTGTCGTGACGGCAGTTCTTTTTATTCTCAACGCGGTGATAGGAGAGGCAATTGTTGACGCCATGTACCGGGCGCAGTTTTGGCCTTCTGTAAAGGAAGGGTTCTCTAAAAACGGCGCAGTTCCGTCGGTGGAATTTTATAGAACAGCAATTGAACGCACGCTTTTCTACCTTCTTCTCATATCCGGGTTGAGCATGTTGGTCAGCCTCTCATTTTCTCCGCGTCTTGCTGGCAACCGGCATATTGGCGGCCTGGCAAATAGACTTGAATCGCCTGCATTTCGAGATATCAGCATTCTTGTCTGTCTTTTGATCATAGCGACTGCGTTTCGACTGCCCGGATTGAATCTGGGAATCTGGAGGGACGAGGCCTCTACCTATTTCGAAGCAGCTTCGGGCGGTGCCTCGGCAGTAATCGACATGGTAAAATACGGAGAATTGAACCCGCCGGGATTTTACCTGCTGACGCATTACGCAATCGAATGGCTTGGCACTGGTGAAAATGCCCTTAAAATATCGCCCTTCATCTTTGGGCTGATGGCGATCCCTGTCGCCTATTACCTTGCCAGAGCTTCCGGATCGCGCCCTGCCGCGCTGCTTGCCGCATCGTTGGTAACGATTTCGCCGGTCGGCATCTACTATGCCCAGGAGGCACGGCCCAACACGCTTGCAGCACTGCTGTGCTGCCTCGTGACCCTCTTTTTCCTCAAAAGCCTCAACAGCAGACACCGCACTTGGTCGCTTGTCGCGTTTGTGCTCAGCGCCAGCTTGCTCATCTATGTTCAATACACCGGCCTGATGCTGCTTGTTTCGCTTGCATTTGCAACAGTCGTTCTGATTGCGCGCCGTCCTGGTGAGGTGCCTGCCCTTCCGTATCTGATCGCAGGTCTCGCTATTTTCGCGATCTATCTACCGTGGATTCCGACCTTTTTTGACCACCTCGGAACCGGTACGCCATGGACGCCTGAAAGCGAGTGGTCGGACCTGCCGCGCGTCATCTACAAAAACGTCGCATACTTGCTACCGTGGAGCAGCCAAAAATCGACCATCGCAAAGGTTATGATGGGGATTGCGGCGCTCGCGACGGTTTGCACCTTGGCTTGGTCCGTCGCCAGTTTCTTTCGTCGTTCACGGAATCCCGCCGCCGCCGCGCAAGAAGAGACGGCCACGTTCGTGTTGGGCACAGCCCTGCTCGGGCCGATTCTCATGCTGGCTGTGCTGTCTCTTACTGGCCGTTACATGTTTTCATTCATACCAATCGCCAGTGCGTTTTTTGGTATCTGGCTGGTTCGTGCTGGCCGTCAGATGAACCAGCGCGGTTGGCAATGGGTACAACCCCTGCCCGTCGCTATTGTCGCCTTATTTGTTTGGACGCTATTGAATGTGTGGGATACTGCGACGTCTGATCGACTGCCAAAGTCAGGAATACCGGCCGTTGTAAGTGGTATTGGCCCTGCTTCGGACAAAACGATCTACCTTCTCAACCCTGATTTCATCGCCCCTACATTCGGGTACTACACTCGGAACAAGAACGTGCGCTTTGTGGGTTTCGCCCGGCTTGAAGATCCCCATATTTTCAAACCTCAAGATTATGCCGAAATCTGGAGCCGTGACGATGCAGTGGAAGAGAGCATCGACTATCTACGGCGCATGGCCGCCGAAGGATACGTTCGACTCGCACTGATCGAAGACGGCAGCTGCAAGGCATTGCAGGACAAAGGCAAGATGCAATATTCACGAGTACGCGAGCTTCGGGCTGAGATTGACCGAATTTTGTCTCCGGTAAGCTCTATCAAGCACCCCGCTCGTATCGAATGCGTGACTGTTACCGAGTATGATCTAGCCAGCTTGGCCAACGATGGGTCGACCGAAGCAGCTGATTGAAGCAAGGTCTAAGCGAGACAAAAGGTGGATGCATCTGAATTTTCGACATTTTCCACCGAAGGCATGTGGGCTTGGCCTATCTTGGTCTCGGGCATATTACCCCAAAAACCAAGAGTACTTTTGACGCTTTCTCCGACACATTTTTGGGGTGCTACTCGCCCGCCACAGTTACCTTGAAGCGTCCCCCGACGTTGACGTTACGCATCGGCGGGATACAGGGCACCCAAACGTTGCAAACCAAATCCTTTGACCAAATCCTCTAAAGCGGATACCTTCAAATTGTTTTTTTATTGTGTGCGGCGTCCTTGTTTAGGTTTGCCGGGGGTGTGTGTTTGTGAAAAACTTTGTTGTGAATTCTTCCCTATTTGATCAGGTCGACAGTTCAGATTCTATCCGAATTAAAGTGGCAATTTGCTATCTGAGGAGGGTGTCATGACCACAAAGGCGCATGGGTCCGGTGCGCCGGATTTAATTGCGCTTTCCGTCGTGGTGCCAACCTTCAACGAAGTGCGCAATGTCGCTGAACTTGTAAACAAGCTCGATTCCGCGCTCGACGGTATCGCTTGGGAAGTTATCTTCGTCGATGATGCGTCGCCTGACGGCACAGCTGACGCCATCCGAAAACTGGCGCGGGCAGACCGTCGCGTAAGGCTTATCTCGCGCCATAACCGGCGCGGGCTTTCCTCGGCAGTTGTCGAAGGAGGTCTGGCCGCCACATCGGATGTCGTCGCCGTTATGGATGGTGATCTGCAACACGATGAAACCATCCTGCCAAAGCTTTACGAAAAAGTCGCAAGTGGCGAGGCTGCCATTGCATCGGCCAGTCGTTTTCTGGCCGAGGAAAAACCGACAGGCCTGTCGTCCGAGACAAGAGTGAAAATAAGCAATACAGGCATTCGTCTTGCAAATCGTCTGTTCAATCTCGACATGTCGGATCCGCTGACCGGTTTTTTCGTATTTCGTCGCGAGGTATTACTGAGAGCATTGCCAAACCTTTCCGAAATCGGCTTTAAAATCCTGCTGGATCTGATTGCGGCTTCGCGACCACGGCCAAAGGTCGTCGAATTGCCATTCAAGTTTCGCGAACGGCTTCATGGCCAGTCAAAGCTTGATACTGGTGTCCTGTACGAGTTTTTCCTGTTCTTCATCGAGAAAAAGATCAGCCGCATTCTTCCACTTCCTGCCCGCTTCATCTCGTTTGCGATGATCAATTGCGTTGGCATCTTTTTCCACATGATCATTTTTATTGCGGTCGAAAGGCTTTTCGGTGCGTCATTCGCAGCCTCTCAACTCATGGCGACGATGGTTGCACTTACATTCAATTATTCGGCCAACAACGCCATCACCTATAATGATCGCCGTCTCAGGGGCGTTGATTTCTATTTCGGATTCGTGATCTTTGCAGTGCTGTGTTCGGTCGGCATCTTCGCCAATATCGGAGTCGCGACCATGCTGCACGATCAATATAATGACGTAATTGATCTTGCTCCGGCGATGGCTGGTGCCCTGATTACGGTCGTTTGGAACTACGTCGCCACCCAGGCCTTCGTTTGGGGCCGGGTGCGATATCCAGTTCTTACATCGCGCAAAAGCGAGAGGGCAAAATCATGACAGAGGCAACCCTAAACGGCCTGCACGCAGAGCCACCGAAAAGCGGCGACCAAACATCTCACACCGGGGGTAAGACTTCGGGACGCGCCGCTGATGGAGACATGTCAAACGACAGCGACCCGGCCGCGCCGACCTATTCGGGAGGCCAGGGTTCAGCAAATGGCATCGCGGCCCTGTTGAAGCGCCATGAGACGTTGGTCAAATATTTTGTAATTGGATGCACGGCGAGCGCCATAGACGTGCTGCTCTTTCTGATACTCTACAATTCGATTGGTACCAGTGCCCTTGTGGCGCATTCAATCTCGGTGCCGGTTTCGGTCTTGTTCAGCTTTTTTGTCAACACCAGGCACAACTTTAAAACCAACGATTATCTGGGCCTGCGACTGGCGTCCTTCGTTGTCGTTTGCGGGATCGGCTATGTCGCTGGCTACGGTGTCATCTACGCAGCCCAACTTGTTGGCCTTGATGCAAATACAGGAAAAATTCTGTCTTTGCCCTTTGTTTTTGTCGTCCAGTATGTGCTGAATTCCCGCATCACTTTCCGCAAATTCGGGACGACTACAAGACCTGTTGATAACCAGTAACACGGTGGTTTGTTAAAATGAAAAAACCAAGAGTTTGCATCATCGGAGGTGGTTTCACCGGTTTAACCGCCGCTTATCGCCTAAGCAAAAAAGGCGTGGACGTGACCATCTGCGAAGCGTCTGATCGGCTTGGCGGTCTTGCCGCCGGGTTTAAGCTTGCGGATCACAGCGTCGAACAGGCCTATCATTTTCTCTATAAGACTGACGAGTTCATCCTGTCTCTGGTCGATGAATTGGACCTGAGCGATCGGCTGACCTATCACAAATCTTCCGTCTCCACCTATTACGATGGCACACTCTATCCCATGGAGTCGCCGCTTGATCTTATTCGCTTCAAGCCGCTCAGCTTCATCAACCGGATACGCGCCGGGGTAAGTGTGCTTTGGCTACAGCACGAGAAAGACTGGCGGAAACTCAGCTGCACAACAGCACTGGAATGGCTTAGAAAATACGCTGGCCGTCAGGTAACCGATGTGATCTGGGAGCCGCTGCTGCGCGGAAAATTCGACCGCTACTATGACAAGGTTACAATGTCCTGGCTTTGGGGGCGTTTGCTCCAGCGTGTTGAAAGCCGCGACAAACAGGCTGGCGGAGAGGTGCTGGGGTATTTCGATGGCGGTTTCAGGGTAATTGTCGATGCCCTTGAAAAGCCTCTGCGCGAAGCCAACACAGACATTCGCCTTAAGACGCCGGTTACGGGTATCACGCACGACCCCGAGACGGATGAAGTCATAATTACCACCGATGCTGGCGAAGAGCGTTTTGACCGTGTTCTGGCCACGGTGCCGAGCCATATCCTGGCCCGAATGATTGCCCCCTATGAGGAACGCGACCCAGAGTATTTCGAGCGCCTCAAAAGCATCGATTATCTGGACGCGGCGGTTCAAGTATTCGCCACCCCCCAGAAATTCACCAAGTATTACTGGCATAACATCAACTCAGAAAACGCGCCTTTCGTGGTGTTTCTGAGCCTGACAAATCTGGTCGGCAGCGACCGGTTTGACGGGTTGAACATCTACTACATCGGCGACTACGTTCCGCCGGACCACGAATACATGTCGATGGCGCCCGAAGACTTAAAAGAACGCTGGTACGGGGAAATCAAAAAGATATTCCCGGAATTCGATCGCCAAGCCGTCGTTGATGATGGGCTCTTTCGCCTGCGGAATGCGCAGCACATCGTCGACATCGGCTTCGAAGAAAATAAACTCGTACCACACCAGACGCCCTGCCCCGGGGTTCTGATGTGCAATTTCTCGCAGATTTACCCAATGGATCGGGGAACGAACTATGCCGTGCGTGACGGAGACCGCATGGCAGAACAATTGTTGGACAGCCTGGCAAAGCGAAATCACGGTGAACGTGAGGCAACGCCGAGTAAGACTCGGCCACCTCTGACCGTGTTAGAGTCGGCCAGTTCGGCAAAGTGAGGAATGACCGAAATACGGGGACCGGGATTGACTCATGGCACAGAACCCAGAAACGTCGCCTAATCAGGGCAACAGACACAGGATAAGCACGCCTGCGTGTGAAACAAGCGGATTCGCCGGCGGATTCCGGTGGATTAAGCGCGTGGTAATGTTTTCCCTGGCTTTTGGTTTTATCGGGCTTGCGGTCTTTGCAGGTTACGAGATTGGAAAACGCCAGTGGCTCCTTCACACCGTGTTCGAAAAGGTGGACCGGCGTATCGAAAAAGCCATGGCCAAGGTCGCGCGGGGTCAGCCTGCGATTTTAAGCCTTGAGCGGCTGCCCTCGCACCTCATTGACCTTCAGGCGGAAGTCGCGGCCGTGCCAGTCGGGCGCGTCAGCCCCTATCACACAATCAGGGAAAATGGCGGTGGGCTTACGTCTTTTGGCGCCGACGTCCTATTGCTTCCTTATGATGGGCGCATCTATGCAGCCAGCTCGGCAAAGGACGTGCGAGCGACGAAAGTAACCGTTCCCGATACCAACCGCGCGGCCTATGAGGCTTTGACCGATGATCCGGAGAATACCGTATACCAGATCAAGGCGGGATATTTACGGTACAATGACCTGATCCAATTTTCTGGCCCGGATGGTCCCGCCCTGGCAATTTCTTACACCGAATATCACCCCGACCGGAAATGTGTAACGAATACAGTCGCGCTCTTGCCGCTGGGCGCAGAAGTAAAGTCAATTGACGAAGTTCAGGCCACGGCCGACGACTGGCAAGTGATTTATCGCACCGCACCGTGCTTGCCCCTGAAAACCCGGCACCTTGCAATTGAAGGCCATATGGCTGGCGGTAAGCTCGTCTTCGAAAACCCGTCCACGATCTATATGACAAGCGGCGACTATCACTTCGATGGAATGCGCTCGGAAGCGGGCCCAGGCATCGCCCAGAACCCGACAGCGGAGTACGGAAAGATATTGGCGATTGACGTCGCCTCGGGCGACGGAAGGATCGTCTCGATGGGCCACCGAAACCCGCAGGGGCTGACGCTTACGCCTGACGGAACTTTGTACACCCTGGAGCATGGCCCAAAAGGCGGCGATGAATTGAACCTTGTGCGTGACGGTGCCAACTATGGTTGGCCGCTGGAATCTTATGGTCTGACCTATTGGGCTGCCAGCACAATTCCGGGTTCGCTGAGTTACGGACGGCACAGCCATTTCGAGCGGCCGATATACTCATGGGTGCCGTCAATTGCGGGATCGGCTCTTACCTATGTTGAAGGCTTTCACCCCTCATGGGATGGCGATTTGCTTGTCGCTGCGTTGCTGGATGGGTCCCTATTCCGGCTGCGTGTTGCAGAAGGTCGGGTTGTTTATTCAGAGCGTATCGAAGTCGGCACGCGCATACGCGACGTGCATCAGCACAGCGACGGGCGGATCGTTCTTTGGACCGATGACCGGGCTATGATCTTTTTGACGGGCCAGGATCGGCAAAATCGATCGGAATTGTTTGCGACAAGCGTCAGACATCAGGGGCTTTCCAACCATGACGCAAAACGACTGGAAACAGCAATCAGCGCATGTGCGGAATGCCACTCGTTTGAGGTCGACGACCACGCGCGCTCGCCAAGCCTTGCCAGAATTTTCGGCAGCAAGATTGCTTCAACCAGTTATGATGGCTACTCAAACGGACTTAGCGCCCAAACCGGTACGTGGAACGAAGAGACATTGACAGAGTTTCTGAAAGATCCTCAATCCTTCGCTTCCGGAACACCCATGCCTAATCCGGGGTTTGATGACAACCGGTTGATCCAGTCGCTGGTTGCCTACCTCAAATTGGTCAGCGAGTCCTTTTGACCGCTCAGTGGCTCTGCCCTGTTCCAGAGTTCAAATTCATCATCACTTTATAAAGGCTAGGATGAAGCAGAATTCCTTCTGCTTTCAAGCTACCCTAAACGGTCCCACTGGTGCTGTAGGCAGACAGTCTATTTGTTACTAAAGCTTGATGCGGAAAGCCGCGAACCCGTCCACGCCTTCGCCAGCATCTTCAATTGTGACGCCTTTGACTTCACCCATATAGTCGCGTGCTTTTGGACCGGTTTCAAACAGCACCGTGGTATCGCCCAGAGGTGCGAATGACCAGTTGGCATCGGCGACCGGGTCTATCGTTCCCTGCTCGACAATATAGCGAACAATGACATCGCGGTTGGTATCGGGTGCCTCAAAAACAATGGTATCGCCCAATGCCCCTGGGAAGGCACCTCCGCCAGAGGCGCGATAGTTGTTCGTGGCGACAATGAACTCCATCTCATCAGTTACAGGCGCACCGTTGAACTCAAGATTTATGATCCGCGATGCGCCTGGGTTGATCTCTTCACCATTCGGGCCGAAACGCGACGGCTGGGACAGGTCGATTTGATAAGTCACACCGTCCATAACGTCGAAGTTATAGGACGGGAAGGATGGGTTCAGCAGGATCGCGTCTTTTGACCCAGCCTCAATTTGATTGAACATTCCGGCGGACCGTTCCAGCCATCCCCGCACCTGCGCGCCAGTCACGCGGACCGCGCGCACCGTGTTCGGATAGAGATACAGGTCAGCCACATTTTTGATCGCGACATCGCCCACCGGAACATCGGTGTAATATTCTGGCCCGCCACGCCCCCCCGCCTTGAACGGGGCGGCAGCCGACAGGATTGGCAGGCCTTCGTGCGCTGTGCCCTTCATCATCTCTTGGATGTACCATTTCTGTGCGATCGACACGATCTGCACAGACGGATCATCTGCCACAAGTGCGAAATAGCTGTGCAGCGGGGCTGAGGTCTTTCCAACCGCACGGCGCACGTAAGCCAGGGTTTCGTCGTGATCCGTGGCAACCGAATCCAAAACCTTGTCGTCATCGCCGACCAGCGCCGTGATTGTGCGGTCTTCGTTGCGTTTTGAGATCGGGCGCGCCTCGGATGTCGTCGTCAGGACGCGCCAATCGTTGCCGTCACGTTCAAGTAGCAAGTCCAGCAGACCCAGGTGAGACCCCCAGAAGCCACCCATTACCGCAGGCTTGCCCATAAGCGTGCCCTTGTCCACGTCGATGCCGGGGCGATCCGCAAAGGTCGGTGACGGGAAAACAAGGTGATTGTGGCCGGTCACCAGCGCGTCGATGCCATCGACACCGGCCAGAACCACCGAGGCGTTCTCCATACCCTCGGCATGATCTGCGTCTCCGATACCGGAATGTGAAAGGGCGAGGATCAGATCACAACCCTGCTCTTTCATTTCCGGCACATAAGCTTGCGCTGTTTCAATGATGTCGCGGGCTTGAACATTGCCTTCCAGATGCTTGCGGTCCCAATTCATGATCTGCGGTGGGGTAAACCCGATGACGCCGATCTTGATCGGATGCTTAGCGCCATCGCCCAATTCAATGTCACGGTCGAGGATGGCATAGGGTTTTACCAAGGTCTTGTCGTCACGCGGGTTGGCCGATTTTTCCTTCACCACATTGGCCAGAACCACAGGGAAATCCGCGCCAGCCAGGGCTTTTTCCAGAAAATCCAGACCATAGTTGAATTCGTGGTTGCCCAAAGTGGCGGCATCATAGCCAACCGTGTTGAACGCCGTGATGATCGGATGGCTGTCGCCATCTTTCATGCCGCGCTCATAGGCGATGTAATCGCCCATCGGGTTGCCCTGCAGAAAGTCGCCATTGTCAACGAGAAGCGAGTTGGTTGCTTCGGCCCTTATGTCATTGATGATCGACGCAGTGCGGGACAGGCCAACGGTGTCGCGTGGTTTGTCCGCATAATAATCATAGGGGAACACATGAACATGGATGTCTGTGGTTTCCATGATCCTTAGATGAGCCTGATTATTGGCTGCCGCAGCGGAAAACGGGTGCAGCGTTATCGCTGCCGCGCTGGCTGTCGTGGTTGCAAGAAACTGACGACGAGAAATCACTCTGCGGCTGGAATAAGACACGGGACACCTTTCAGGTAAATTGGTCGACGCGTTTTGTGGATGCCTTACACAACAAAGATATGACACTGATTGCTTGCGCATCACTTGCGTAGATCTGTGACTAGGCTTCTGAGCCACTTTGCCTCAGATGCATGTACTTCGTAAAGCAAAGCGACATGACGGCGATTGGCTTAGGAAGAAATACGCCACAAACAATGAATGCGCGCCGTCTGCACGTCGAAGTCACTCAGTCATCAAAACCCAGCGCCACAAAGGGTTGCAGGCTTTCGCGAAAAAGCTCGATAAATTCCAACGCCACCAGAGAGGGTTGTTTCAGAACCGGTCGTACCAGTGACAGGGTATGCGGCAGAATAGGTTTGAACGGCCTGTAGGAAAGCCCATGCTCAGCATATCGAACCGCGTCCAGCTCACTCACAACGGAAACACCGATGCCCTTCACCGCCATCTCACATGCGGTCGTGAACTGCCGGACTTCGATATGTGAATTCAGATCGACTTTTGCGTTCTGGAACACTTTGGACAGCCGTCCAAAGAAATCACTGTCGCGCCGCGTGTGGATGATTTTCTCGCCTGCCAGATCCTCGGGTGTCACGTCGGTCGTGGCCTCAAGGGCGTGACCCGCCGGGAACACACAAACAGTTCGCACGTCAATATTTCTGCTTTCCACGGCTGGATGTCCGACAAAACCATCCGTGATTCCAAAGTCGTATTGCTCTCCGATCATCCATTCCAGAATGCGTTCCGGCCTGTCCGGTTCAATCGTCATGGTGACACCAGGCCGGTTTTTCAAAAATCTGGCGACGACGTCCGGAAGATGACTTGTGGCAAACCCGGGCAAGCATGCCACGCGAATATGGCCAGCTTTTCGCTGAGTGATGTCCTGGCTGACGTCAGCAATTTGCGACATCAATTCCAAAACCCTCTCGACGCTGGGCTGCAGATACCGAACTTCCTGCGTCGGCACCAATTGCCCCTCACGGCGATCAAAAAGCTGAAACCCGAGCGATTTTTCCAGATCTGAGAGCAGCCTGCTTACGGCTGGTTGGCTCACGCCCAGATCGGACGCAGCAGCTGTGACTGAACCATTGGTGGTCACCGCCATCAGGGCTTCCAACTGCCGAATTCTCAAGGTTTGGCGCATTGCCGATCCTGCTCTGACGATTGTTTCGTTGAAGGTATAACACTGTGTTATGTTTTTTGGCAATTTTAAGGGCTTGAATTATGCACCGCCGTCGGTAACGTCGTCGGGATAATTAGCCCACCAAATGCGCCAGGCGCATGGTGTTAATTTTGGCATCAAATCTGATGCAGGGAGGAATCATGAATAAGAATTTACTCGGCGCTCTTGCCGTAACAACTGCTTTGTCCCCAGTGGCGGCATTCGCGCAAACCGAAGTACAGTTCTGGCACGCCTTTACAGGCCGCCTGGGTGATTTGGTGAAAGCCCAGGTCGAAGAGTTCAACGCAAGCCAGGATGAGTTCGTTGTGGTTGAAAGCCACAAGGGGAATTACTCTGAAACGCTGAATGCGGGCATTGCAGCGTTCCGCGCCGGCGAACAGCCTCATATCCTGATGGTTTTCGAAGTTGGTACAGCGACCATGATGTCGGCTGAGGGCGCAATCAAGCCTGTGCATAAGGTGATGACGGATAGCGGGGCGACTTTTGATCCCAATGCGTACATCGGTTCTGTTAAGGGGTACTATACCACCACTGGCGGCGACATGCTGTCGCTTCCGTTCAACTCTTCCACTCCTGTCTTGTGGGTCAATCGCGATGCGATGTCTGCGGCGGGTGTCGATCCCGACGCAGACCTGTCGACCTGGGAAAAGGTCGGCGATGTGTTGGACCAGCTGAAAGCAGGCGGCGAAGACTGCCCGTTGGTCACCGCATGGCAGAGCTGGATTCATCTTGAGAACCTCTCGGCCTATCACGATGTTCCATTTGCGTCGCAGGACAATGGATTTGCTGGCCTGGACACAGAGCTGATGCTGAACGGGCCGACGCAGGTCGCCCACCTGACTGCTATGGGTGATTGGGCCAAGGATGGGAAATTCATCTACACCGGACGCAGAAACGAAGGCGGCGCGAACTTTCGGGCAGGTGAATGCGCGCTGTTCACCGAAAGCTCAGCCGGTTACGCTGGCATCAGCTCGGAAGCTGAGTTTGAGTTCGACGTTCGGCCCCTGCCCTATTGGGAGGCTGTCGTCAGCGAACCGCAAAACACCATTATCGGCGGTGCTTCCCTTTGGGTCATGGAAGGTCATGAGGGCGAAGAATACAAAGGCGTCGGCGAATTCCTGAGCTTCCTGTCATCGGCAAACGTTCAGGCAGATTGGCACCAGAACACTGGGTATCTGCCGATCACTTCGGAAGCGGGTGAAGTCACCCGTGCTGCCGGTTTCTATGACGAAAACCCCGGCACCGATATCGCGGTGATACAGATGACCGCCAAAGAGCCGACCGCAAACTCGAAAGGATTGCGTCTGGGTTCGTTTGACCAAATTCGCGGCATCATCGACGAAGAGCTTGAAGCCGTCTGGTCGGGCGAGAAAACAGCTCAGGAAGCGATGGACAGCGCAAAAGAACGCGGTGATGCGTTGTTGCGCCGGTTCGAATCCGCCAATCAATAAGTCGTTAATCAGTGCGGGCCTTTCGGGGCCCGCACGCCCTTTTTTGGTGGACTATCAGGATGGAAAAACGCGTCACATTTCGCGGCTGGCTGTTGCCGCTTGCGCTGATCGCTCCGCAAGTCTTTATTTCCGCTGTTTTCTTCTTTTACCCTGCTGGGCAAGCTGTATGGCAATCGCTGTTCATTCCTGATCCCTTTGGGTTGTCGTCCCAGTTTGTGGGTTTGGGTAACTTTGAGTTTCTGCTGAGCGACAAGTTCTATCGCGCCTCTTTCGTCACAACGGCGGTGTTTTCGACGCTGGTCACCCTTTGCTCGATGATCCCAGCGCTGTTTTTGGCTGTCATTGCTGACCGCCTGATCAAAGGCTCAGGGGTCTATCGGACGCTGTTGATCTGGCCGTATGCTGTGGCGCCAGCTATCGCGGGCGTGCTGTGGCTGTTCATGTTCAACACGCGGGTCGGCGTCGTTTCGTGGTACCTCGGCCAACTCGGCTATGACTGGAACCACGTCTTGAACGGCACCGAAGCCATGGGCCTGGTGGTTGTCGCCTCGGCCTGGGGACGTATCAGTTACAATTTCCTGTTTTTCTTCGCAGCCTTGCAATCGGTCCCACGGTCCGTGATTGAAGCCGCCGCGATTGATGGCGCGTCTTTCTGGCGTCGGTTCTTTACCATCGTGCTGCCGTTGCTGTCGCCGACGGCGTTCTTCCTGCTGGTGGTGAACGTGGTCTATGCCTTCTTTGAGACCTTTGGCGTGATCCATACGATCACCGGGGGCGGACCACAGCAGGCAACAACGATTCTGGTCTATAAGGTCTTTTCGGACGGGTTTGTGGGGCAGGATCTGGGATCCTCCTCAGCGCAATCAGTCATCCTGCTGTTTGTGGTCGGAATTCTGACCGTCATCCAGTTCAAATACGTGGAAAAGAGGGTGCATTACTGATGGCGGCCCAACAGCACGGCATGGTCGAAAAGCGCGGTTTGGGGATCTGGCTGACCCATGCCCTGATGATCTTTGGCGTGTTGATCATCTTCTTCCCGATCTGGCTGGCTTTTGTCGCCTCGACAGTCAGTCAGCCTGAAATCGTTTCCCCCCCCATGCCCATCTGGCCCGGTGATCAATTCTGGGAAAACTACAGGGCCGCGCTGTTTTCCGGTGTGAATGTCCCTGTTGCCACGATGCTGTTCAACAGTCTGGTGATGGCCATTGGCATTGCCGTCGGAAAAATAGCTATCTCACTGTTATCGGCCTTTGCGATCGTCTATTTCCGCTTCCCCGGGCGAACGATGTTCTTCTGGCTGATCTTTCTGACGCTGATGCTGCCAGTTGAGGTGCGTATCGTTCCCACCTTCGAAGTCGTCGCCGGGTTCGGTATGCTCAACAGCTATTACGGGTTGATCTTTCCCCTGATCGCGTCGGCCACGGCCACGTTCCTGTTTCGTCAATTCTTTCTGACGATCCCGGATGAATTGGCCGAAGCCGCCCGCGTTGATGGCGCCCGTCCGATGCGGTTTTTCATCGACATTGTTGTGCCCATGAGCCGGACCAATATCGCGGCGCTGTTCGTGATCTTGTTCATCTACGGGTGGAACCAATACCTTTGGCCGCTGCTGATCACCACCGATCCCGAGATGAACACCATCGTGATGGGTATCAAACAGATGTTCCCATCCGGCGACGATGTGGCGGACTGGCCTGTGATCATGGCCACATCCATCCTAGCAATGATCCCGCCGGTCATTGTGGTTGTGTCGATGCAAAAGCTCTTTGTCCGCGGCCTTGTCGATAGCGAGAAATAAGAAATGGCAACAGTAACCCTAGAAAACGTCAAAAAGAGCTTTGGTCCCACGGACGTCATCCATGGCATTGATATCGACATCGCGGATGGCGAATTCATCGTGATCGTCGGCCCTTCGGGGTGCGGAAAATCCACGCTGCTGCGCATGGTGGCTGGGCTTGAAACTGTGACCGCGGGTGAAATCCGGATTGGCGATGAGCGCGCCAATGAAAAGGAACCAATGGAGCGTGACATCGCAATGGTGTTCCAGAATTACGCGCTCTATCCACATATGTCTGTGCGTCAAAACATGGGCTATGGCTTGAAAATCGCCAGGCTGCCCAAGGACCAGATCGATCAAAAGGTGACGGATGCGGCAAAACTGTTGCAGCTTGAACCATTGCTGGATCGCAAACCCAGACAGTTGTCAGGCGGTCAACGTCAGCGGGTGGCGATGGGTCGTGCCATCGTGCGCGAACCTGCGGTGTTTCTGTTTGATGAACCGCTTTCGAACCTCGACGCCAAGCTGCGGGTACAGATGCGTTTGGAAATCCGCGAGCTTCAGGAAAAACTGGGCATTACCTCACTTTACGTGACGCACGATCAGGTCGAAGCCATGACAATGGCGGACAGAATGGTGGTGATGAACGGTGGCATCGCCGAACAGATTGGTACGCCGCTTGAAGTTTACGAGACACCAAGAACGTTGTTCGCGGCGCAGTTCATCGGAAGCCCCGCCATGAATATCTTTGAAGCGCAGCGTGAAAGCGGGTCGATCAAGATCAGAGATATCGAAGTCGGCCCATCCCAAGGCCCCGAGGGTTCCCTAAAGCTTGGTATCCGACCCGAGCATTTGACGCTGGATGAAAACGGCCCGCTTGAGATCACGATACAGATGGCCGAACCGTTGGGGGCAAATACGCTTTTGCACGGTCATCTTGCGGGCTCAGGCGACATGATCACCGCCAGCCTCCCCGGTGTTCACCCGATTGAGGGCCGACACCCGAACTTTCGGTTTTCTGTCTCTGCGGAACATATGCATTTATTCAACGCCGCGACCGGAGAACGGTTGGAAAGCTGACGAGTGACGAGATCTCATCTTTGATCGAAACCAAGGACACTTACCCGCCTACTCACCCGCTGCGCTTGAACCTGCCAGCCGACCAAAGACAGACCCATTCATAAGACCCGTGCCCCCTGGATAATTGAAGAAAAACACCCCGCCAACCAGCTCTCCCGCAGCAAAAAGCCCGGGGATGGGCCTAAGGTCGTTGTCCAACACTTGAGCGGTGTCGGGATCAATCCGCAGCCCGCCGAAGGTAAAGGTGATGCCGCAACCGACCTGATAGGCTTCGAACGGACCTTCATCAATTTTGTTGGCCCAGTTCGATTTCGGCACGGACAGCCCGTTGGTGCCGCGCCCGTCTTTGATGTTGGGATCAAAGGGCGTGTCCGTATCGACAGCAGAATTATAGGTTTTGACTTCATCAAGGAAAGCTGCGGGATCAACACCCTCTAGCTTCTCGGCCAAGCCCTCTAGTGTTGGCGCGCTGACCTTGGTCACGCGCTTGATCCGGTACTCGTCACGCAGAATGTGGGTGACTTTGGAATCAAAGACTTGCCATGCAAACTGATCTGGTTGTTCCAGAATAACCCGGCCATATTTCGCGTAGGTGTAGTTGCGGAAATCTGCGCCTTCGTCGACGAAACGCCGACCAGAGGCGTTCACCATGATGCCCCAGGGATAGGAATGTTTCTGGAACCCATCGCCGACATCCAAATCGCCAAACTCAGGTGCATTGTAATCCCAGCCGACAGCGTGACAACCAGACCAGTTGCCATAAGACGACGCGCCGACAGCCATCGCCATCTTGATGCCTTCGCCGGTGTTAAAGCGCGAGCCTCGTACGCGGGCCATCTCCCATCCTGGGCCAAGATAGCGTGTGCGCATCTCGGGGCTGGCTTGAAAGCCGCCTGCTGCGACGACGACGGATTTCGCGCTGAGGTCTTCCAACTGACCTTTGTGACGGACCCTGACGCCGGTCACCGCGTGCCCCTCGGTCAGCAGTTCAAGGGCGCGGGTCTCATAGCGGATTTCTACACCACTTTCGCGGGCAATCTTGGTGTGCGCATCAACCAGCCCTTCACCGCCACCCCATGCTTCCAGTGTCAAGCCGCCCCAGAACTTGAAACGGCCATCGACCTTGAAAGCCTGACGGCCATAGATAGGCAAAAATCGAATGCCCTTGGTGCGCATCCAGTGCATTGTTTCGCGGGATGAACGCACAAGGCGATCACATAAGGCTGGGTCCGTGCGATACCGGGTGACCCGGAACATGTCATCAAAGAACTGTTCTTCTGTATAAGTGCCGAAATCGGTGATCGCGATCTGGTCTTCGGACAGATCAGGGCAAAGCGCGCGGATGTCGTCAACACTGTCATAGGCAAAGCGGATGGCACCGGCGGTATAGCGCGAGTTGCCGCCGTTCTCCGCCTCTGGGGCGCATTCCAGCATCAATACGCTTGCGCCTTTTTCACGGGCAGCATGTGCGGCGCAAAAGGCTGCGTTGCCCGCGCCGATTATGATGGTGTCCCAAGTGCTCATGACGGGTCCCTTTTTTGCGGTGCTTTGAACAGATCTTTTCGCAGTGTCATCAGCGCGCCAGGGTCGATCTTGGCTTGAATGACTGTGGTTTGGCCCGAAGCAAGCGCCATTTTCAGGGCCGGGGCCATGTTGCCGGGCCCTTCAACCCAAATTCCCTTGCCACCGCAAAGTTCCGCGAACTTGTCATAGCGGGGCGATTGAATTTCCGCACCAAGCAACCGCCCGCCATAGAATTCCTGCTGATATGCTTTTTCTGCCCCCCAGGCTTCGTTATCCAAGACGACGATGACGATCGGAAGATTGTGCGAAATAGCCGTCTGAATTTCGATCATTGTATAGCCGACCGCACCGTCGCCCATGATCGCGACAACCGGACGTTTCGGCGTGGCGGCCTTGGCACCAATGGCGGCTGCCAGACCAAAACCCACAAGGCCAAAATCAAGTGGCGTGATCAGCGACATAGGCGCGTAGTGGGCCAGGCGGTCGGCGGCCTGAAGACAGGTATTTCCGGTGTCGAGCGTTACGATGGCATCCTCGGGGAGCGTACTTCTGATCTCGGCCAGAGCGCGGCGGGGATGCATGGGGGAAGTATCAATCGCTGCTTCTGTTGCCCGTTCGGCCCAAAGGGTTTCGATATCTGCCCTAAAGCTGTCGCGCCATGCGTCGCAATCGGGTTTCGCAGCGGTTTTGGTCAGCGCTTCGGCAGTCAACCGGGCGTCACCTTGTGCCGCGATCTCGGCTGGAAAGTAGCGCCCGACAGCAGAGCCTTCGACGTCGACATGGGCAATGCGGGTGTCCGCGCCTACATAGTCGTTGCTGTGGAAGGTCGAGTTGAAGCCAAGGCGCGCGCCAAGCACGACCATCACATCGGCCTCTTTTGTGAGACGCGACGCCACGCGGTTGCCGCGCGGACCCGCCTGCCCCGCAAACCAGGGATGGCGGTGACGCATTACATCGGCGTGACCGGTAGAGGCCACCACGGGCACTTCCAGCTTTTCTGCCAAGGCCGTGAGCGCATCGCGGCCAGCTGCCCATTTGAAACCGCCGCCGGCAAAGATTACAGGGCGTTCGGCAACGGCCAGCAGTTCAGCCATGGCGGCGATATCTTCGGCGCTGGCCGGGCCCGGACGCGCAATGCGCAGCGGTTGGGGGCTGACGGCAGGTACTGCGGCTGCAAAAAGATCGCGCGGCACATGCAGCACGACCGGACCGCGACGGCCTGTGTTTGCCAGCCGAATGGCATCTTCGAGCATCGGAACCAGACGGGACGGATCGGTGACCATGACCGAGCGTTTCGAAATAGGGGCAAAAAGCGCGACCTGATCGACCTCTTGAAATGTATCTTTGCATTGATCGGCCCGGGTTATGGCGCCTGCAATCACCACCATCGGCGAATAGGCCAGATGCGCCTCGGCCACCGCCGTCACAAGGTTAACCACACCAGGCCCGGCTTGCGCGCCAAGCACCACACCGGGCTTACCGGTCATCCGCGCCCAGGCATCAGCCATATGTCCGGCGGCCCGCTCGTCCCGCGCACCGACATAGGCGATATCACCGCCAAGATACATCGCGTCATAAAGTTCAAGCATTGAGCCGCCCAGAAGGCCGAATACCGTGTCGATACCATTTGCTTTCAGGACGCGATAGACAGCCTCACCACCGTTGATTTGGTCGATCATGTCTCAATCCTCCGATCTGGGACGCAGGTTTTCCGGGTCAAACAATGCGTCATCATGTACTGTCACCGGAATGGCGCGGTTCAGGATTTGCACGCTTAACCCCTTGTGCGGCGTGCCCCTGCGCACAAAGAGCCAGCCCAGCGATTTTCCGATGCTATAGCCGTATCCGCCTGAGGTAGTGAGCCCAACGACCTGATCACCCAGCAGAACTGGTTCGCCACCATGGATGTCGATGTCGTCGCTATGAAGCTCGCCGTAAAATAGCTCCCAATCCGGAGTGCGTGACAACATCGCCGCCTTACCAAGGAAATCGCGGTCTTTGGTGACGACAAACCGGTCCAACCCGACATCGAGCGGTCCGACATCAGTCGTGAGTTCGCCACTGGCACGATAAGCCTTTTCCATACGCATCCCGTTGAAGGCGTATGACCCAAGATCAACAAGCCCGTGCGCTGTGCCCGCTGCAAAGAGAGCATCATAAAGGTCTGCGATACGGTCCAGCGGGGCGTGCAGTTCCCACCCAAGCTCGCCGACAAAAGATACGCGCAAAACGTAACACGGCACATCTGCCACTGTGATCTCCTGCCCTGAAAGCCAGGGGAAGGCGACGTTGGAGAGATCCGCATCGGTAAGCCTGGATAGAATACCCCGCGCGGCGGGGCCGGACAGGGCCAGCATCCCCCAATCGTTGCTGCGGTTGATCATTTCAACATCTTCACCGGGCAGGATATGGCTTTCGATCCAATCAAAGTCGGGATTGGCACGGGCAATGGGGGATCCGGTGAAAAAGCGGTTTTCGGTGATACGCCAGATGGTAATCTCGGTCTCGAAACGGCCTTTTTCGGTAAGCAGGTGGTTCAGGCTCATCCGCCCGTCTTTGCGCGGCACGCGATTGGCTGAGAGCCGGTCCAGAAGTTTCCCGGCGTCCTTACCGGTGATCTCGAACTGCCCAAAGGCGCAAAGGTCGATAACGCCTGCGCCCCGACGCGTGGCCTGCGCTTCTGCCTGCGCATAGGCATGCCATGGCTGACGGCCCCATCCTTGTGGTTCTACCTCGCCCACCTTGCCGAAATACCGGGGGCGTTCCCAACCGGCGACCTCACCAAAGACCGCGCCTTTGGCGGCCAGACGATCATACAGCGGATGCCGGTTCAGCGGACGCAGCGCGTTGAACTGCTTGCCAGGGCAAGGCGTGTCATGGCGACGCATAAATTCGTCTTTTGTGCGCTCGACAATGAAATTATCGGTGGTGAAATCGCCATAGCGGCGCGGATCAAAGCTGCGCGTGTTGATCGCTGTTTCGCCATGCACCATCCAGTCGGCAAGCACCTTGCCAGCGCCACCACCCCAGGCAAGACCAATCGACGACCCGCACGAGAGCCAGACATTCGGCACACCTGAGGGCCCAACCAACATGCCACCATCCGGCGTATGGGTGATCGCGCCACGTACGACGCGTTTGATGCCAAGTTCGGAGAGGATTGGCATTTTGTCGAAAGCGACCATCAGGAAGTCGCCAATTGACTCGTAATCAACCTCGAAAAGCTCGTTCTCGGCGGCCCAGGGCGCGCCGTTGGGCATTTCCCAGACAGTCGGGCAGACATGATCTTCGTAAATGCCGATGAGACCTGATTTTTGCTCCTGACGAATATAGCCACCAAAGGAATTGTCGCGCATTACGGGCAGTTCCGGACGATCTTCAAATTCAGGCACCGTGTCCGTGACCAGATAGTGATGCAGGCAGGATACCGAAGGGATTTTCAATCCGAACCAAGCGCCCACCTGATTTGCATAAGATCCCGCCGCGATCACGATATGCTCGGCCAGCACATCGCCTTTTTGGGTTTTCAACAGCCACATATCACCCTTGCGGCTGGCACCCAGCACCTGATTGCGGCGCTCAATCCTGGCCCCTCGCGCACGCGCGGCTGCGGCAAGCGCCATGGTCACGCCCGAGGGGTCGATATGGCCGTCCTCATATGTGCGCACAGCAGCTTTTACATTGTCGACTTTGTAAAACGGATTGGCTTTTACAACCTCGTCCGGGCCGACTAGATCCATGGGCAAGTCCAGCAATCTGCCGACGCCCATGATCGACTTCATCCAATCGACTTCATCATCCGTGGTCGCGATGCGAAGCCCGCCCACATCGTGCCAGCCGATGCTTTGGCCGGTCTCTTGTTCGACACGTTTGTAGGTCTCGATCGAGGTTTTATTGACCCAACCCATGACACGGCTGCCGACCGCATGGGCGATCTGCCCCGCCGCGTGCCAGGTTGAGCCCGACGTCAGTTCGGCCTTTTCAAAAAGGATCGTGTCGGTCCAACCATTTTCGGCCAACTGGAACTGGGCAGCGACGCCCATGATGCCACCCCCGATAATTGCGACGCGCGTGGTGCGGGTTGTTTCCGCCATCAGAACGCCTCCTTGGCGGGTTTGAGGGAACATTTCGCGGCAAACCGCGTGCAGGCGATTTCGACCTCGAATCCGGATACGACAGCATGGTTGTTAAGTTGGTCCAGCGGAGCGTTGATCATCGCCAACGCGACGGAACGGCCAAAACGATAGCTCCAGGCCGCGGAGGTGATTTGCCCTACAGGCTTGCCGTCGAAGTAAATTGGCTCATCGTGGATCGGGATGGCCTCGGGACGTTCGAACAAAAGTGACACGATTTGCCGCGTCGGCGGTGGCGCGTCCCGCAGTGCTGCCTCGCCGACAAAGCCTGTGCCGAAAGCGCAGAATGCTGCCAGTCCAGCTTCTTGCGGCGTGGTGCCGGGTGTCAGTTCGTGTCCGAAGGCGCGGAAGCCACTTTCGATCCTAAGCGCGCCGCTCGCATAAAGCCCGGCATGGGTCGCGCCTGCATTGATCAACGTCTCATATGCGGCCATGGCCATTTCCGCAGGGACGTAAAGCTCAAATCCCGCCTCACCGGTAAAGCTCAGCCGCCCGGCCCAGCCCCGGGCCAGGCCAATTTCTACGGGCGCAAAATCAAAGCGAGCCAGATCGGGAACTGGCGAACGTGATGTGGCCTGCAAGACATCCCGCGCCTTGGCCCCGGCCAGCCCAAGGATCGCGTAACCGCTGGTCACATCGGTAAACTCGACGCGAAAAGCGCCCCTGGCCTCGCGCATCCGCTTTATGTCACGTACGACCTCGGCCGCGCCGACAATCAGCAGATAGGTTTCGGGACCGTGCCGTTGGACGGTAAGATCGCTTTCAATGCCGCCGCGCGCATTCAATATCTGTGTATAAGCGATCCTGCCCTCACGGATGTCCATCTGGGCGGCGCATAGATGGTTGAGAAAGGCACAGGCGTCCGGCCCCTGCACCATAATCTTGCCAAAGGCGGATTGATCCAGAATGGCCGCACTGTTCCGACATGCGTTTACTTCTTGCCCGACTTGATCGCGCCATTTTGGCACGCCGAAGGTCAATGGAAAATGCCTGGCCTCGCCGCCGAAATGCAGGGCGCGTTCCCACCCGCCGCGCGCTTCGAACTGCGCACCAGCAGCGACCAGACCCGCATGGATGGGCGACCGGCGCTGCCTCCGTGCGGTGTTCATTGCCCGGCCCGGATATGGGTTGTCGTAGTGACGACCCAGCACTTCAGGTATCCGCGCCTGCAACGCACCGAGCACGTTCATTTCAGGGCTGAAACGCCGAATGTCTGCTTCGTTCAATTCCATCGTAGGTTCGCCTGCGATGATCCATTCAGCCATCGCTTTGCCCGCGCCACCGGCCAGGGCGATACCGGTCGAATTCATGCCGCCCATCAGGAACAGGCCCGGAACTTCGGGGCTTTCGCCCATCATGAACTGACTATCGAGGGTAAAACTTTCGGGGCCGTTCAAAAGCATCCTCACCTCGGCCTGTTCCAGCGCGGGAATGCGACGTAGGGCGCCTTCCATCATTGGCATGAAGTGATCCCAATCCTCATCCAGCAGATCGAAAGAGAAATCGGCGGGTAGGTCTTGGGTGGAAATGCCCTTGGCATGGGGCTCAAACGAGCCGACAAGCAGCCCTTCGACGTCATCGCGGGCGTAGAGGTAAGCGTCCTGATCGTTGAGGGTTGGCAGATGTGCGCCCTTGCCCAGGGCCTGAACTTCGGCCAGCGGCTTTGTCAGCATGTAGAAATGTTCGCAGGCATAAAGCGGCATATGCGCCCCGGCCATCGCGGCCACCTCGCGGGACCACAGGCCGCTTGCGATCACGACTTCTTCTGCCTGAATGACATGCGCGCCAATCTCAACACCAGAGATCCTGCCATCTGTTTTCTGCAGCCCGGTTACGCGTGTGTCTTCGAAAATCTGCACGCCGCGCGCCTTGGCCCCTTTGGACAGCGCAAGCGCCACATCCGACGGGTTCACGCGCCCATCAGCGGGCGACCAGACCGCGCCGATCACGTCATCCACCTCTATCAGCGGCCAAAGCTGTTTGGCGCGGGTTGCATCGATCACTTCGGCCTCCAGCCCGAATGCGCGACCCAGCGAAACCTGGCGTTTGATATTGGTGAGACGATCCTGGTTTGTGGCCAGCGTCAGTGAACCGGTCTGAATCCAGCCTGTGGCCTGGCCGGTCTCACGCTCAAGTTCGCCATAAAGATCAATGGAATAATTGATCAGTTTGGTCAGCGTCGTAGAAGGGCGTAGACGGCGCACCAATCCGGCGGCGTGCCAGGTGGTGCCTGATGTCAATTTAGATCGCTCAACCACGACAATATCGCGACGTCCCTCGCGGGCAAGGTGATAGGCGATGGAACAGCCAATTACCCCGCCACCAATCACAACAGTACGGGCATTGGTCGGCAGGGTCATGGCAGCACCCCGTCGCGGATCATATCAGAGAGGGTCGCGCGAAACGCCTCCAACGCCTCGTCGATGAGAGCGTATGTGTGAGCCGCCGAGGTCAGGCCTGAAGTATAGGCCATCATATCGATACCCCGTGCCAACATCCCATCGCGGTAGGCTTTGACGGTCGGTTTCGGCAGCCCCCGGATCTCAGCCGGGCTGAGCCCGTCAAGTTTATCGCGGCCAAAGAAGATATGGAAAACCGAACTGTCGCCATAAGCCAGCCCGATCACGTCATAGTCGGCCATGGCTGTGTTCATTCCCTCGCGCATCCGTGTCGCCATTGCATCGGCGTGCGACTGCACGTCCCCTTTTGCCAAATGGGGCATTGCCGCACAGGCCGCAGCAGCGATCAGGGGCGCGCCGTTGAACGTGCCTTTGTGGCTGACCGCCGGGGCAATGCCGTTGCGCATCGTGGTATTGTTCATTAATTCCATGATTTCAGCCCGCCCGCAGACGGCACCGCCAGGCAACCCACCGGTGGCGATCTTGGCCAACGTGGTCACATCCGGCACGATCCCGTCGCGCGCCTGTCGCCCGCCAGGGGACCAGCGAAAACCAGTAATGATCTCGTCAAAGATCAGGACAACGCCAGCGGCGCGGGCCACGTCGTGCAGGGCTTTCAACGCAGCCGCGGAAAGGGGGACGCAGCCGTAATTCGCGCCTGACACCTCGATGATCACCGTGCCGATACGGTCGTCCTGAAGCGCGCTTTCCATCGCGTGCGGATTGGCGGCACAAACATGGATGAGCGTGTTGAGCACATCGGGAACACCAAGGGACGTGGCGCGGTCGCTGCCGGGTTTTGCGCCTTTCAGCACATGGTCATGCCAGCCGTGAAAATGACCATCCACCCGCAACACGTGATCCTTACCGGAAAACGCGCGCCCAAGCCTTAGGGCCAACATTGTGGCCTCGGTACCTGACGCGGTGAAACGCGTCCGTTCAGCGGAGGGGTAAAGGCGATTGATCCACTCTGCCCACTCGATCTCGGCTGTGTGGCAATCGGCACTGAAAATATGTCGTTCTGCCTGCTTTTGGATCGCCTCGACAATTACCGGATGACAATGGCCCAGCATCTGACTGGCGCTACCCATCTTGAAGTCGATGTAACGCCGACCTTCCCTATCCCATTTTTCGGCGCCCTTTGCCCGGTCGATGAAAATCGGATGTGGGTCACGGTAGCGTAGCTCATGGCTGACACCACCGGGCAAGGCGGCGCGGGCGCGGTTGCTGACCTCATGATTGGTCATTCGCGGCGCCCTGTCTGCGTGCGGGTCAGGCGAATGTCGAATGACTGCCTTAGGACGCGATCAATTTTGTCAGGCAGATGATCGGGGAAATATGTACGCAAGATGTCACGTGCCTTGTTGCGGGCCACATCGCCGACACGCTGCCCGCCGTCGTCCTGCCACTCGCGCGGAGAGCGACGATCCGCGATTTCGGGATAGAAGTAGTCCGACTTCATCCGGTTGAACGTGTGCTGTTCGCCCAGATAGTGCCCTTCGCCGCGGCAAACCTCTGCAATGACTTCGGCGGCGATGTTCTCTGGCGTCGCCTCAATCCCGCGGAGTGTACGCAGGATATTGCCCAGCAAATCATTGTCGGTGATGTAGGCCGCGTGGCTGACGCCCAGAAGGCTCGACATCATGCCAGCGGCCTGGGTGACGATGTTTGAACCCGCATGGGCGGCCATGGTTACGGCCAGCGATTTTTCCGCACCATATTGCGCGTCAAGCCGCTTGGCATCCGTGATCCCGGCTATGGAACTGGTGGGCAAATCCCAATGGCGGCCCATTTGCGCCGCCCCGGCCATAAGGATCGCCTGTTCACCGCCACCCCCGCTCATAGAGCCGGTGCGCAAATCGGCGACCAGCGGTTTTGGCGCGAAGATCGCCTTGACCTCTGGATCGACGAGACGGGCAAACACAAGACCGGCAAGCGTCTCTGCCACCGCCTGCACCAATGAGCCTGCGATTGTGGCGGGGCTGGTGGCACCCGCCTGACCGGCGCTGATCAACTGCACCGGGAACCCGGCTTTGATGGCCAATTCCAGAACTTCGCAGGCTTCTTCTGCAAACCGCATTGGCGGCACAACATGGCAGACCATGACGGTCAGAAATGGCCGCGCGCGAAAGGCCGCCTCACTTCCGGCGATGCAATAGCACAATCTAGCAATACCCGCGACATTCTGCGGTTCCGTGATCGAGATCGACACGTGTTTGGAGGTGCCCGCAAGACAGGCGAAAGCCGTGTTGATATCCAACAGCGCATTGTCATCAATATCGCGCGCCACGACCGACCGGCTGAAATGATGGATGTTATCCATCTGGTCCACGATACGGGCGGCATCGTATAGGTCTTGCAGCGTTGACTCTCGGTATTCGTGCGTATCGAGGTCAAACACGCCCGGCGCCGCCCCGCCAGTGGACATATGCACCCGAGCACCACCGATTTTCAAATCCCGATCAGGGTGTTGGCCGCAAAGCTTAAAGTTACGATGCGCCCCATCGATGGCCCATTGAACCAACGCACGGGGAAACAGAAGCCGATTGTCGTCAGTCGTGATCCCGCCCGCAGCGGTCACCTTTGCAGTCATCGACGGAATTGCCTGGCTCAATCCCAGCGTTTCCAAAAGCGTCAGGGCAGCGTTTTCGACCAAAGCAACTTCGCTGGCGGACAACGGCTTTAGCCGACCGCCCAATACACCCGGCCATACTGGCGGGTTGGGTTCGGGTTCAGCTGCCCGTCTAAGGCGAGCCTTGCGCCCGCGTCGCTGCACTGCATCAGTCATAAATACATGAGCTTAACTTTCCTCTGCTGCAAACTGCGCACGAATCCCACTTATTTACAAAAGCAACATTTTCAGCATTAAATGAGTAAAACTCATCTATGGAATTGTCATGAGCGCTTCGCTTCCGGCCCTTCGTGCCTTTGATGCCGCCGCCAGACATGGTGGGTTCCGTGCTGCGGCCGAAGACTTGCGCGTGACACCAACCGCAATCAGCCATCATGTTCGCGGGCTCGAAGATAAACTGGGCGTCAGGCTGTTTGAGCGCACAGGCCGAAATGTGACCCTGACCGAGGATGGCCAACGGTTGGCCGAAGCCACCAGACAAGCCTTTGACACGCTGGATCACGCTGTGCGCAGGCTTCAACGCCGCGCGCGCAAGGTCGTCCGGCTTGCAGCCGGCCCGATATTCACTGCGCGTTGGCTCATGCCGCAAATCAGCGATTTTTGGGAGACACATCCCGACATCGAACTTGAAGTGGTTCCATCCTTCCAACCGGGCGCACAGGATCGGGGTAACGTAGACATTGTCATACGCTGGGACCGTATTGTGGGACAGGGCATCAACGCCACCAAGTTGCTTGAACTCAGCCCGGTAGCTATTGCATCCGAAGGTTTCGTGCACAGCCACGGACCTGTAACTGTCCCGGCGGATCTTCTGCAATTGCCGTTGTTGCACCAGAAAAATCACTGGGGTTGGCATGATTGGTTCACAGCCATGAACGTCCCTCTCGTCGACCCTCTGCGCGGGCCTATTTTCGAGGACGCGAATGCGCTGCTTCGTGGTGCGGCCGACGGTCAAGGCGTGGTCATCGGCTGGCTGCCGCTAATCGATCAGGATCTCGCGGAACGCAGAGTTGTAAGGCTTTTTGACGAAGTGATCACGCCAACTCATGGGTATTTTGTCGAGGTTCGAACAGCCAATCCGACGCGGCAAGAGGTCCGACAAGTGATTGATTGGCTCACCAAAGGGAAAAGCGTCGATACAGCTGGGCCTGCGCAAAGATCAGCCTAGCACGGCAGGAGTTTTCCGTGGCATCCAAGATCCTACGCATTGGCGTTTCACACACGACACGGAAGCCAACCTGTGGCACGCCTAAGCGCGTGATGCCGATGTCACCTATGTTCTCACGAGGGAAAATTCTGCCTTAACGCTGCCCTCGGTGACCCGCCGCGCATTGGGGAGGTCATTGTATTCCACCTTTCCCGTAGCTTCCGGCAGGTCAAACCCTAGGTCGGTCCATCGCTTCTGCAGCCTTGCGCAAAGGGTTTGCTCATCGCAGGCAATCATCACGGTAATGTCAAAATACTGGTGAAGCCGGCGCCATGGCGCATCCTTTAGAAGAAGATAGTTCCCCTCGACCAACACGATGCGCGTGTTCCGGTCGATAAGGCGGGCACCGGCTCGGGAGAGTTCTCTGGACCTGTCAAAGATCGGAACTGCCACGTCAGCAGTCAGGTAGGCCGTTGCCAATCGGCTCATGGTCACATCAAAGCCTTCTACATCAAAGGTATCAGGTGCGCCTTTCCTTTGAGACCGGCCCAACTGAGCCAATATCGCATCGTCAAAATGGAACCCATCCATTGGGACAATTTGTACTGTTTGGTTGTAAGTATTCTGAAGGTCAGTTTGCAATAATTCGGCGGTCGTCGATTTGCCGCTACCTGGCGCGCCAGCTAGGGCCACTATAACCCGAGATTCCGTCGTGCGCGCCGCGATTTCAACGACAAGCTCTTTCAGAACAACTGCTTTTGGCTGATTGATCATGTGATGCCCAAATTTATGTCCTATGGATCCGAGCCAATCATACGCCTCAATTAGTCAGAGTAAGCTCTTAATGCAGCATAGGAGCCATCGTTCCAGATAAGGTTCAGCCAGTGTGAAAACACATCGGCAAAACGCTTGTTTTGCGCCTGATTGCCATATGTTTGACGCATCTCCAGCCAAGCCAGAGGATCCGATTTTGCGCGCTTGGCCGTTTCACTCAGAAGATTCCAATGCGGGTCATTTGGATCAATCAGGGTGCCGTCTTCGCGCACACCCGCGCACATGCGCGCCCACAACGCCTCGACAAGGGCCAGCCCATCAATCGACCCTCCGCAGGCCAGCGCATCCCGCAGGACCGGTAGTACAAAACCGGGATGCCGTGACGATCCATCAAATGCCACACGCCGCGTGGTGTCGCGGATCTTGGGATTTGCAAACCTCTTTTCAACCAACGCCAGGTAGTCCGACCGTGTGATCCCATCGACAGGTTCTACATATGGCAGAATTTCCTTGGTCTGGACTTTGTGGAAGAACGCCCGGATCAGTGGATCGGCCATGCAATCGGTGATTGTCGCAATACCCAGAACTTCGCCTGCATTGGCCAATACCTGATGACCGGCATTTAGGATACGGATCTTCATGCTCTCATACGTGTGCACATTTTCAGTTATCGTGACACCGGCCTTCTCCCAGGGAGGTCGACCTGCGCAAAACTGATCTTCGATGACCCATTCGCGGTAGTTTTCATGGGTAACTGGTGCTGCGTCCAGAATGCCCAATTCCCGGACAGAAGACAGCTCGGCTTTGCCCGTCGAGGGAACGATGCAGTCCACCATCGCATTGGGGAAACGTGCGGTTTCGTTGATCCACCGAGCAAGACCTGGGTCCGTCAATTGCGCCAGATCAATAACCGTTTGCCGCAACACTTCGCCGTTATTTTGAAGGTTGTCGCAGCATTGGGCGGTAAACGGAGGGTGTCCTGCATCTCGTCTGGCGCGATAAGCCGCAATCATGGCGCCAAACGCTGTGATGGGGCGGTCAGGATTGGCAATATCATGCGCAATGTCGGGGTGTTTGACCTCAAGACCCCCGTCCTCGGACTGATAATAGCCGCCTTCGGTGACAGTCAAAGACACAATACGGATACGCGGATCTGACATTGCCGCAATCAGCGGTGCATTCTCTGGATGAACTTCGACAAAATCGACCATTGATCCAATGACTTCGACCGAGGTGCTGTTGGGGTCCAGCTCGACCAGCGTTGTCAGGCAGTCCTGTTGCAGCAGACGCTCACGCATTGCCGCGTCACCGGGGCGCACACCGGCACCGATAATGGCCCAATCATATGCCAGGCCTTGCTGCATAAGGCGATGCAAATACCATGCTTGATGTGCACGGTGGAAGTTTCCCAAACCAATGTGAACGATCCCGGGGCTGAGCTTTGAACGGTCGTAGGAAGGAACCGACACCCCGGCGGGTAAGTCACCAAGCGTTTTCGATGAGAGTTTTACAGCAGGTGTGCCATCTGTTTGCCCCATCATCAGCTCATCCAGTTTCCGCCGTCGACGTTGTAGGTCTGGGCCACAACGTAAGAGGCGTCATTGCTTGCAAGAAACACGGCCATTCCGGTAAGGTCTTCGGCCCGACCCATCCGTCCATAAGGCACGGCCTCGCCCGCCTCCTTTTTCTTCTGGCCTGGGATCTTGCCCTCATATTTGGCGAATAAGGCATCGACACCGTCCCAGTGTTCGCCGTCCACAACACCGGGCGCGATTGCATTTACGTTAATGCCATGTTGGATCAGGTTCAGCCCCGCTGACTGCGTTAACGAGATGACAGCGGCCTTGCTTGCGCAGTAAACCGCGACAAGGCTTTCGCCCCGCCGTCCCGCCTGGCTGGCCATGTTGATGATACGCCCCTTGATGCCACGTTCGATCATGTGCCGGGAGACTGCTTGCAGGGTGAAAAGCACACCGCTTACGTTGACGTCAAAGACACGGGCGTAGTCTTCGCGCGTGATCTCATCAATTGGTGCTGCGGTAAAAAGCGCGGCGTTATTGATCAGGATATCAATTTGGCCAAATGCAGTGACGGTGGCTGCGACACCAGCGTCGATGCTGACCTGATTGGTGACGTCCATCTGTATCGCAACAACACCTGGCCCAATGTCGGCAGCGGCGGTTTGCGCGCGGTCCAGATCAATGTCAGCAATGGCGACCTGCGCCCCTTCGGCGACAAAGGCTTTGGCAAAGGCCAATCCTATACCGCGCGCCGCACCGGTGATAAGCGCAGATTTTCCAGCCAGTCGCATTAGGCGATCCGTAACCCATCAGCGTCAAACCGATGGATCTCGTCCACTCTTGGTTCCAGGTGAATGGTATCGCCGTGCTTAAGGCTCACATCGCCTATAGAACGCACGGTCAACGTCTCCATCAACCCGGTGTTGTGGATATGGAAAAACGTGTCTGAGCCAAGGTGCTCGGCCACACCGACTGTGCCCTGCCATTGGCCACCACTTTCGACGACATCAATATGTTCGGGGCGGACACCAATGGTATGGGCACCATGTTTGGCCGCTTCATCCCCGGTCATCAGGTTCATCTTTGGCGACCCGATGAACCCCGCCACAAATGTGTTGCGAGGTGTATGATAAAGTTCTAGCGGAGTGCCGACCTGTTCGATCACTCCGGCATGCAGCACGACGATCTTGTCAGCCATGGTCATTGCTTCGACCTGGTCGTGGGTCACATAAACCATCGTTGTTTCTAAGCGTTTGTGCAGTTCGCTGATCTCAAGGCGCATACCAACACGCAATGCGGCATCGAGATTCGATAGCGGTTCATCAAACAAGAAAGCGGCCGGGTCGCGGACAATGGCGCGACCAATGGCAACCCGCTGACGCTGACCGCCGGACAACTGGCCCGGACGACGGTCCAGATAGTCGGTCAGATTCAACACCGATGCGGCCCTCTCGACCCTTTTGGTGATCTCGGCCTGATCCAGCTTGGCCATCCGCAAAGGAAAGGCAATGTTCTTGCGTACCGACATATGCGGATAAAGCGCGTAGGACTGGAACACCATGGCAAGGCCACGTTTGGCGGGCACCACATCCGTTGCGTCCTGACCGTCAATCTCGATATGGCCGGTCGTTATATCCTCAAGCCCTGCGATCAGACGCAGCAGGGTTGATTTTCCACAGCCTGACGGCCCGACAAAAACGGTGAACTCTCCGTCCTGAATAGTCAGGTCCAAGGGCGGTATGACTTCAACGTCACCAAAACTCTTGGTCACCTGCTTGAGTTGAATTTGTCCCATAATTAAGGTTCCTTACTTCACCGCGCCAAAGGTCAGGCCGCGGACCAGTTGTTTCTGGCTGAACCAGCCAAGGATGAGGATCGGCGTGATGGCCATGGTCGAGGCCGCGCTCAATTTCGCAAAAAATAGACCTTCAGGGCTGGAGTAGCTGGCAATGAACGCTGTCAGCGGAGCTGCGGTGGATGCAGTCAGGTTGAGTGTCCAGAACGCTTCGTTCCACGCGAGGATGAAGTTGAGAAGAACGGTAGACGCTATGCCCGGAATGGCCATTGGCGTCAGGACATAAAGGATTTCCTCTTTCAGCGTGGCGCCATCCATACGCGCGGCTTCCAGTATCTCGCCGGGGATTTCCTTGAAGTACGTGTAAAGCATCCAGACAATTATCGGCAGGTTGATGAGCATCAGCACAACCACCAGCCCCCCACGGGTATCGAGCAGGTTGAATTCGACAAAAATCAACGAGATCGGGTAAAGAACACCCACTGCAGGCAACATTTTGGTCGAGAGCATCCACAACAGTATGTCTTTGGTCCGTTTGGACGGCACAAAAGCCATGGACCACGCAGCAGGGATCGCCACGAGAATGCCAAGGATCGTGGAACCCCCGGCAATGATCACAGAGTTCCATAAGAACTTCATATAATCGGACCGCTCTTGGACAACGGCGTAATTCTCCAACGTCCAGTCAAAGGCAAAGAACAAAGGCGGGTCGTTGATCGCCTGCGCTTCGGTCTTAAAGCTGGTAAGGATCGTCCAATAGATCGGAAAAAAGATGATCAGACCAATTGTCCAAGCAGCGGCAGTGGTGATCATCTTGCGTTTTGTTGTGACGGAGCGTGCCATGTGAACTGTCCCTTTAAGCGTCCAGATTCTTGCCGACGATGCGCATCAAGAAGATAGCCACGATGTTGGCAAGGATGATGGCGTAGACGCCACCTGCAGATCCCAGCCCGATATTCTGACTATCGATGACCCGCTGAAAGATCAGGTAAGTCAGAGTCCGCGTGCCGAATGCACCGCCCGTGGTCACGAATATCTCGGCGAAGATCGACAACAGAAAGATCGTCTGGATCAGAATGACGATGGTAATCGCACGGGCCAGATGCGGCAGCACAATGTGCCAGAACCGTTTGAGCACAGGTGCGCCGTCCATTTCAGCCGCCTCAAGCTGTTCGCTATCAAGCGACTGGATGGCGGTAAGCAGAATAAGCGTGGCAAACGGCAACCACTGCCAGGACACGATCATAATGATCGAGCTAAGCGATGCGTCTTGTAGCCAAGCCACAGGTTCGGCCCCAAAAAACCGCCAAAGATGGGCGAGTATGCCGTTGACCGGGTCCATCAGCATGTTTTTCCAAACCAGCGCGGATACGGTTGGCATTACAAAAAATGGTGCAATCACAAGGATGCGCACAACGCCCTGCCCCCACATCGGCTGATCCAGAAGGATCGCCAGCAATATGCCAAGCACCAATGTAATCAGCAGGACGCCGCCCACCATCACAAGCGTTGTTTGCACTGAAGGCCAGAATGAACTGGATGAAATAAACCGGGCATAGTTCGAAAACCCCACCCAATCGAGCCCGCGGTCAATGCTGTCGCCGCGCAGGGGCAGGTATTTCGTGAACGAGAACCACAAAGTCATGATCAGCGGGACCAGCATCCAGCCCAAGAGCAAGACCACAGCGGGTGCCATCATAAAGCGGGCGGCAGATCTGGAGGCTTTGGTGGCCATTGGATGGTCCTCTCCTGTGGACGGGTGTACCGAACCGGATCGTAACAAAGGTCAAATTGAAAGTCGTGGATCAGAGGGCAACGCATTGTGCCCTCTGATCGAGTGGCGCTTAGCGGTAACCAGCGGCTTCCATTGCTTCGTTTGTAATCGCCTGCGCTTTCTCAAGCGCCTCTTCGACGGTCTGCTGACCGGCGTAAGCGGCCGAAAATTCCTGGCTTACTTCGGTTGCGATGCCTGCAAACTCCGGGATCGCCGCAAACTGAATGCCAACATAAGGGCTCGGCTCTACTGTGGAATTATTCGGATCAGCGGACAAGATCGAGTCCAGTGTCATCTGAGCGAACGGAACAGCCTGGTAATTTGGGTTTTCATACAGAGATGTCCGCGCGCCCGGCGGAACATTGGCCCAGCCTTCGTTCTCGGCAACCAGATCAATGTAGCCGGTTGAGGTTGCCCACTCGATGAACTGCTTGGCTTCAGCTTCTTGCTGAGTGCCAGCCGGAATCGCAAGCGCCCATGCCCACAGCCAGTTAGACCGCTTGCCCAGACCCGTGTCGGGGGCCAGTGCAAAGCCAACGCTGTCAGCAACCGTAGAATCGTCACCCGTTACGAATGACGCGGCAACAGTTGCATCAATCCACATGCCACACTTGCCCTGATTAAACAGCGACAGGTTTTCGTTGAAACCGTTGGTCGCATATCCCGTCGGGCCAGAGGCATCCATCATCTCTTTGTAGAAATTCAGCGTGTTGGCCCATGGTTCTGTGTCGAATTGCGCGTTCCAGTCCATGTCGAACCAACGTGCGCCGAAGGAATTGGACATTGCTGTGATAAACGCACCACCTTCGCCCCATCCGGCCTTGCCGCGCAGGCAAATGCCGTTGATGTCCGCGTCGCGGTCCGTCATTGCAGCAGCGGCCTCGGCAATAAATTCCCATGTGGGCGCGTCGGGCATCTCAAGACCAGCGGCCTCCATCAGGTCCGTCCGGTACATGATCATTGAGCTTTCGCCATAGAACGGTGCCGCATAAAGCGTACCGTCGTAAGAAAGCCCCCCTGCCATCGCTGGCAGTAAGTCGCCAACATTGTATTCTTCGGACAGATCATCCAGCGGAACGAGCCAGCCATTGGAACCCCAGATCGGGGTTTCGTACATGCCGATCGTCATGATGTCGAAGGCGCCGCCTTTGGTGGTAATGTCGGTTGTGACGCGCTGACGCAGCACGTTCTCTTCCAATGTCACCCACTCGACAGCGATGCCCGTCTCTTCAGTGAATTTGTCGGTGTAACCTTGCATTCGGATCATGTCGCCATTGTTGACAGTGGCGATCGTGATCGTTGCGGAAGGGTCGGCTGCGAAAGCACCAGTTGCTGTAATCAGCGAAAGCGCAGTTGCAGCACTAAGCGTGCTCTTCAAAGACATCCGGTTTCCTCCCTGGTTGGATGTTATGTACCAAGGCTAGTCGGATAGACGACGCGGCGTCAATAAAAGTTTTACGCGCGTAAAACTTTAGAGCACTTATGCAGAGTCACGCAATATCAACGTCCCTTCCAAACGTGTGCTTTTCCAAGGTGATACCTGCCCTTCAATTGCTGCGAACAACGCTTCGGCTGCTGTCTGAGAAACCATGTCATAATTGTGCGAAATTGTTGTAAGCGGTGGACAGGTATAGCGTGAATGCGGGTGACCGTCTTGTCCGGCGATCCGAATCGCGCAGTCTTCGCCGCGACCAACCCGGATGTTTTTCTCGTAACAAGCGGTCAGTAATCCAATCGCCAACCGGTCGTTGCTGCACAAGATCGTATTGGTTGAAAGGCGCTCATCTTGCAGCATCTCGTGCCCGCCCAGACGACCAATTTCCTCGAACCCCCATCCTTCACCTTCAACCGAAATGACGTTCGGGGTATGGCCAAACTCTTCCATTGCATTCAGATAGCTTTGGCGACGACGATGCGCATTTGGGTTAGCAGGCGTCTTCATTTCAAAAAAGCAGGGAGGTTCACCCGTTCTGCATAAGTAATCGGTGATATGGGCTGTGAACTGAAAGTTGTCAGAGCCCACAAAGGCAAGACCGATCTCATCGACACTGCTATCGAAGATCAAAGTGGGCACATCTCTGCAGAAATTCTCTAGCGCCTGTCGGTCCGAAGCACGCCCCAAAGGGGCCAATAAAACGCCCGCGGGTTTGAGAGATCGCAGAGTTTCCAGAACCTCAACCTCAAAGGCAGGGTCCCCGTGTGAACTGAACAATGTTGGGCGATATCCCGCGGCGATACATCTTTGTTCAAGGTTTCGCGCGATCTCTGCAAAATAGGGATCCGACAATAGCGGCACCACAACCCCGACGTTCTTTGTCAGCTTCCGGTTCTGGTTCATCGCATAGATATTGGGGCGATAATCATGCAACTCCAGTGCGGCCTCAATCCGGGCGCGTGTGCTGGACCTGACACTGTCAGGGTCATTGAAATACTTCGACACTGTCGGACGGGAGATACCACTGACTCTGGCAAACTCCTCCATATTCCGAATTTTGTTGCCCGCCATCTCTGATCGTCCCGTCACATTTTTGCGCTAAGAATTAAAATTTCCACTGAGGTACAATTTCTTGTCGCGCGCAAAAATGCAACTTTCCGTTGGGCAGGAGGTAACTATTGGCCCTTCGTTACCGTTTGCCCAGGCTTTGTTGTACAAATCAGTTGAAGAATTCATTTTATGAACCCTGCGCGACAGCTGGGAAACATGAGCATTTGGGCCCAGACGAAGTACAAGACCAAGACCTGGCTTTCGTACAATATCGCACTGAAGCAACGCGGATCGCTTTCGATTTGGCTTGATCCGGAGATGAACTGGGCACCGCCGCTGAATGGCAAGCACGGTCGGCAACAGGGTTTCAGCGATGCTGCGATCCAGACCTACCTGGTCTTGAAGGTGTTGTTCGGGATGCCGCTCAGGTAGACGACTGTTTGCGTCGAGAGCCCACTACAGCTCGCCGGACTGGGCTGGGCGGCGTCCAACTATAACACAGTGCCATCGCCAAAAGACACTGAATGGCGGCCTGCCCTATCACAGCGGCACCGGCTCGCTGAACCTGCTGATCCCCTGTCGGGACATCACTGCATGATGCCCTGCCGATTGCCAGAAATTTTGAAAGGCGACGGGCGTGTCCCGGTGATACCTATCATCTGGATGGGTTTTGTTGCGCAATTCACGTGACGAGCGAACTTCCCAGCCCTCTCCGCGCCAACCGCCCTCCCCGCGCGTAAGCACAAGGAGTGCAGAGGCGCGCCAGCGTCCTTCCTGATTGATAGCCACATGGATGAAGCGCTTAGGCAGGCAATCTCCAAAGTGTCTGGCACTGGCGCCGACACCAAAGACTGGTGATCATCAGAACAGGCATGTTTTTCACAACGCGCTTCACGCCCTGCCCCCGGACAAGGCAGAGAAACGCCGCCTGACCAGCGCTATTTCGTCATCAGACAGTTTCCGGTTCGCCTGGAACGTTCCGTAAAAGCGCATGGCAGCGCGATTGCCTCCACTGATCTCAAACGGACCCGAGCCACCATCGGCTATCGGCTCGGCAACAGAGTAATCTTTCGCGATGCCATTGGCATTGATGTTTCTGTCAGTGCCTGTCGTCCACGAAGATAGAACCATATCCAAGCCGATCGGTGACTGGCCGACACTAACCGATGATGACAGCGCCCCCCACGCCGCGCGGACCAGGGTTGTTCCGTTTTGGAGAGAAACCAGCGGCTGACGGTGCCTATAATTGCTCGGCCCGCTGATGCGGTTGGAAATAACGTGTGGGTGGGCTGCGTTAAAGCTGTTCAGGCGAAAAGCCGTAACGTTTGTGGCATCCTCGCTGAACGGCAAAGCGCCTGCCGACAATTCGTCATCAATCCCGTCAAAGTTGAGATACCTGCGTCCGTTTGCATCCTCGAAGAAGGTGGGGCGGCGGTTTGCATTGATTGACTGAACCGCATGGTGGCCATTGCCGCTTTTGTCGTTCATGCGACCCACCGGTTCGCCTGATGCTGTTACCGGAATAGTTCCTGCCGCGTCCTGAAACAACGTGCCTTTGTCAGACGGGTCGAACCAAATCAGCGGGCTTAAGCTGCCGACGCCTGAGTGCCTGTTGCGAAGTGCCAGCGATGTGATGGAAAGGCCGAGATCAATCATGCTGAGTCACCGCACCGCGCTGGAACCGCTGATTGTGGCTTTAACCGCAAGTTGAGGGCCACCCCGGCCCGGTAAGTGCATCCTGCTTGGGACATTTTCATAGGTCTCCATCTCATTGAAAATTGTGGTTGCTCCGACAGGCCCACCAACATTGCCAGGCAATCTGCTCACCGCGCTTTCAGTGTTTTTCTGAAGGCGTCAGTTATTGGTGCCCTGAAGTGGCGATTCAGCCCCGTCCGTGATTTCCCAGCTAATCTTCCAAGATGTTTCCCGAACTTCGTTGACTTTGCCCTAGGCGACCGTTCGGCATGGTTACCAAAGACGTCTGGAACATGCCGACGCGTGTGGTCGTAGCCTTTAGTCCGGGCATCATTCCGAAGTGCTATGGGGCAGAGTTCGTAGGTAAAGGTGTAGGGTTAGTTTATGTCAGGCGCTCTCCTCAGGCGGGAATACGACACCGCAATAAGTATCTGACGCTTGAACAGTCTGAGGGCTTGCCGCGACGTTCACCGGATCTTTTGAAGCCCGGTGGATAAAAAAATCCTACAGACCTTTCATACGGCTTCGACCGCATGTAGACGATCCGCAATGCACATATTTTGCACCTGCCTGATATTTAGGATTGTTAGCGTATTATGAAGCAAACTCCGATAAACGAAGCGTCTTTCCAAGCGAACCGCCCCACATTGGATGCCAGTTCCGACGATGAAACGATCGACATCGGGGCCTTGATAGGAACGCTATGGCGCGGCAAGTGGATCTTAGCTGCAACTACGACCGCGGCCATATTGTTGGGCGCTTATTATGCATTTGTCGCCGCCGTTCCGATTTACAGGTCCGGTGCGGTTGTCATGCTGGAAACCGACCAGGCAAGCGTGGTTGATCTGCAAAGCGTGGTTGGCGGATTGGCCGGGGACACGGCCGAAGTCAATTCCGAGCTGGAAGTGCTGAAATCCCGCGGTCTTATGAGCAAAGTGGTGGACAAGCTGAATCTGACCTCGGATCCGGAATTCAACAAGGCGCTTCGACCGGCATCTGCCCTCAGCGGATTAAAGCAGAGCGTGAAGTCTGTGCTTGGTGGGCAGGGTGAACCAGATGACATCCCATCTGATCTGGCCGCTCAACTGACCCAAGACGATGTGATTTCGGCCCTGCTCAAGAAGATCCAGGTGCGCAACGTTCCGCAAAGCCTGGTGTTCAACGTAACGGTTGAGACAGAGTCGGCGCGAAAATCGGCTCTGATCGCCGATACCATTGTCGAACTGTACATTTTGAACCAGATCGAAGTGAAATTCGATGCGACTGAACAGGCGACCACGTGGTTGGCCGACCGTGTGGCGGAATTACAGATTGAGCTGGAAACCTCTGAGGCGAAGGTCACCGAATTCAATTCGACCACGGCGCTGGTTTCGCCCGAGGCGCTGCAACTTCAGGAAGTTCAGCTGAAAGACCTGCGCGAACGCAGCGTATCTGCTGAGGCGACCCGCGCATCGGCACAGGCCCGATTTAACGCTTTGGATGCAGCGGGCAGCCGCGCGGCACAAGCCGATGCCAGCCAGGACCCGCAACTTCAACGTCTTTTTGCCCAGATCGAAAATCCAGACGTGGGTGAAGCAACCTTCGACACCGCCTTCCAACGCCTGGTTGCGCGGACAGCGCTTGATGCACGCCGGGCGACGCAACAGGTTCAGGCGTTGAACCGATCCTCCGAGGAGCTTGGGCATCAGATCGCGCAGCAGAATGCCGACTTGATCACGCTGCAGCAATTGGCGCGCGAAGCCGAAGCGGTTCGGTTGCTATATGAATATTTCCTCGGTCGCCTAAAGGAAACGTCGGCGCAGGAAGGGATCCAGAAGGCCGACAGCCGGCAGCTGTCGCGCGCAGTGATCCCCAGCAATCCGTCAGAGCCGAAAAAGCCCATGATCCTCGCGCTGTCGGCCATTTTAGGGTTTGGGTTAGGCGTGGCCATCCTGTTCACGATGGAGCTGCGCCGCAAAGGTTACCGATCCGCGCAAGAACTGGAACGCAAGACCGGTTACAGCGTTCTGGGTCAAATCCCGAACTTTCCGGCCCGCGGGCGGCGCAAAGTTCTGGAATATCTCGCATCCAAACCTTCTTCTGCCGCAGCCGAAGCGGTGCGCAACCTGCGTACATCTTTGATGTTGTCCAATGTGGATCACCCGCCGCAGGTTGTGGTGATCACGTCTTCGTTGCCGGGTGAAGGTAAGACGACGAACTCACTGGCGTTGGCGCAGAATTTTGTCGGGATCGGTAAGAAGGTTCTGCTGGTTGAGGGTGATATCCGGCGTCGGACCATGACGGCGCAACTTCAGAGCGTACCTGACAAGGGCATCGTCTCGGTCCTGGCTGGCGATGCAACCGCGCAGGATGCGATTTTTCAAGACCCGCTTTTGGGCTGCGATATCCTGGCAGGCGAGGAAACATCCGCCAATGCGGCGGACCTGTTTGCCTCCCAACGGTTCCGGCAGCTCCTTGACGATATGCGCAAGATCTATGATGTCATCCTGATTGATACACCCCCGACACTGATCGTGTCGGACGCACGCCTGATCGCGCGCAACGCGGATGCGATCCTTCTGACGATCAAATGGAATGACACGTCAGAACAAGATGTCACCGAAACCCTGCGGCTGTTCCACAACGACAAACAAAACCTAACCGGGATTGTGCTTGGGCAGATCAATGTCAAAGGCGCGAAACACTATGGCTATTCTTACGGCAATTACGGGTCGAAGTATTACAACAACTGACCGGTGAGAGCCGAGGAAATACCAGCGAAAAGCCGTGCGCCTATTAAAGCGTGCGGCTTTCATTTGCTCTGACCCCGGTCTGGAATATCTGCCACTGGGCTTGGCACCGGATCAGCGCCATGTGCAGACCAGCGCGCAATTCTGAGGTCAGGTGTTCACAACCGATTTACGCGCGCGAAAACGTTGTACTGCCTTCGGCGAAGTGAGAAAAATTACGACTAGGGTAGCAGCAAAAAACGGGGAACTCATGCCGTTTTTAAAGTTGAGCGTAATTCCAATAAGCGCTGGAATCACAATCGCGCTCCACAAGAGGTAACGCGAACCACTTTGGATGTTGAGCTTGAATAGAGCCGCAATAATTAAGCAGGTTGTGGCGGAAAGGATGAACAATCCAATAAAGCCAAACTTCGCCAGCACCCAGGAAATCGAGAAGTGAAATACGCGCCCTCTAGCACCCGTATTTGTCACGTCTTCATTGAAACCTGAAATTGCGTTCATATAAGATACATCAAAACTGTATCCCAACCCACCGCCGAAAACGTTTACGACAGTGTCTCTAAATGCCAATAGTTCGTATTCAGCAAATCGGATTGTAATGCTCACTGGGTTGGTAAAATGAACGGCCCATTCGCGGAGTTGGTCGGCAGAAATAAGAGAATAAACACAAATTGACGCCAACATAATTATGGTGAACGCGATGCACCTATTTCGAGAGAAAACTGGAAAGGTTTGGAGGCAGAAGCGAAATGCAAATGCGGCCGCGAATGCGCCCAAAGCGATTGCAAGCCCTCCTGATTCACTAAAGGCTAACAAACACAGCAACGACGTGAGAATACCGAGTAACCATCTTCCCTTTGCCAATAACAGTGCAGCGAAGGTCGCAAATACATAAGGCTGCTCCAACCCTTTTCCCGCAATTGCAAAAGGAAGGGTAATTAGAAGGGATAGCCCTGCACTGAACAGTATGGCGTCAACAAGTTTCTCTTCACCTTCCGTGTCTAGAATCGAGAATATTGGAAGTACATGAATTACTGGAAATAGGGCGACTACAGTGTCAGCAATAACAAAACCGATAGGGTTGTCAGTCGATTTAAAAAGTGTGACCGCGTAGAAGTGAACGAAAATAAATAAAACCCAACCCAAAGAGCACACAAGTACACTCTTGGGGATTCTTTTTGTAAATATGGCCGCTGCCGTTAGTGAAAAAATAAAGAAAACAACGTTCATGAGTCGGGATTTTGTGCTGAAATCAGCGACAGTCAGCAAGTTTGCCAGAAGAATCGGAAGCACAACCACAATTAGAAAGTACTTACGGCTTTCCGTCATATTCACGCTAAGGCGCATAGGTCTATCCTGAGTTTACCCTGAAGCCGGCAACACAATGGTAGTTGATTGTTTTTCTATGAGTGCTTTTGGACAGAGGCGCATAAATATGCAATTGAAAAGTCCCAACGCTTGTTGAGTGACCCAGTAAAGGACCACGCATGAAATCAGGTTGGTCGCCGCCAGGAATGTGACCGGCGCAAGGGCGCCCAGCCGAACGTAGACAAAGACCAGTCCGAAAATCAGGTAACTCAGAAGCGCCAGTTCTATCATTGCCCAAGTGTTCTTTCCAGCCACTGAAAGTGCCCTTTGGACCCCTCGGCGATCTCTGGCAACATCTGATCAAGGCGGGTTTTGATATCACTCACGCGTGACAGAATGACCGGGATGTCGGCGGATTTCGGATCCACATAACACAGATCCTGCAGATTCAGTTGCTCAAGCTGTGCCCGAACCTTTCCACGACCGCCCACACTGATAAAGGGAACGCCATACGACATGGCCGTCAGACCAACGTGAAGCTTGGACGACAAGACGAGCGACATGGTGCGCAGCTTTTGGCAGAAGTCCATACAGTCTTCATAGGGCATCAGCGTCAGGTCGCGGTCCTTGCCGTCCCATTCGTAGGTAAAACCGCTTTCGGCCAGATGCGACCGGGTCACCAGAATTTCGGCATTGGGTACAGTCTTGCGGATGTGATCCACAATGGCATGTCCCACATGGGTGTGACGCTTGTGGAAATTCAACAGGATACGCGGCGTATCGTACTGCCAGTCAGCGGGGTCCTGATCAATGTGTTTCGCGGTGCCCATTAGGACATCGGGATAGAACGCGGCCGTGATGCTGCGCTCGTTCAGCAGTGGCACGTCGCGGTTGAGGCGTACGGTCCCGCCCTTCACGCAATCGCTTTTGAACAGATATCGACGGGCAAGCGAGATATCCCGAAATCCCCGGATGCTGTCGCTGCCGATCGAGGTGAAATAAACGGGCTTGTTGTACCTGATCGCGGCCCGGCGAAGCGTCAGGTAGCGCTGTTCGATTTTACGCGGTGCCGATTTCACGATCATGCGCAACAGCTGCGCTTCTTTCAACACAGCACCGCCACCCATGACGACGGCATCCGCCTTGCGAATGCCATCCATTGCATCGCGGTTGACAGTCAGGCCGTTCTTTTGCGCTTCCCGGGTGCTAATGCCGTAGACTTCGACGGAATGGCCCATAGCCTCCAGCTTTTTGGCGAACAGAACGGCCATCAAATCATCGCCGAAATTACCTTGTTGATAGGCACCCCAAAGAAAGATCCTCATGAATGTTCAATCCTGTATCTGGAAAGGCTTATGACCACGATCACCGTGATCGCCAAATTAGCTAAGAATGACCCAATGACCATTGCCGGGAACCCTAATTTGTGGACCAGCAGATAGGTCAGCAGTGATGAAACGGCAAGCGAAACGATGCTGGATACCAGCAACATCGCCGGACGCCCCAATGCCAATAGCGCCTGGATCAAAGCGCCGGATAAGGCGGTCGCCAAAAGCACCGGCAGGAACCACATCGTCACCTGCAGCGCCTCGGCGCTACCTTGCAGAAAACCGGGCAGCCAGCCGTTGTAGGCGGCTAGCCCCGCGATCACGTAAATCGCGCTGATCAGCCCGGCGCAAAGAAATGAAAGGCGCTGGTGTTGCAGCAAGTGTGTGAGACGGGGAACCCCCGCCCCCAGCAGCGCGACCAAATCTGGAAACTCGATCCGACGGGCCATGTTGATGACGTTGTTCGAAGCATTCAGGATGTTGCGCGACAGGATAAAGGCGGCCGACATCTCGGGCGAGAACAGCGCAACGGCGAAAAAGATTTGCACGCGCCCTGTCAGTTGACCGGGCAGTTGCGACAGAAAGACCCCGCCGCCCACTTGGGTGGCGTGCTTCAGGGCGGCTATGGAAAAGCCTCCTAAGGCGCTCAGTGGTGAGCGGCGCAGTATCAGGGCCTGTACAAGCACCGCAGCCAGGGCACCGACCACGAAAGCTATTCCCAAAGCGTAACCAAGCTCGGCCAATGGACGATCCGCAAGGCTGCCCATGATGGCAACTATGCTGGTAAGCAGCCAGGGAAACGCGATGGTCAGCCCCGCAATACCCTGCATCTTGCGCCCGTCCAAAAAACCAGTCTGGTTGAACGACCAGATGATCAGGCCAATCAGGGTCGTTGTCACAAAAGCCTTGGATAACGGGTCTGGATAGATGCCCAGAAGATCACCTGCGCCCAAGGCCAGCGCGCACAGTCCCAGCCATGTCAGCAAGCGCAGGACAATTACTCCGGCAAGGGTTTCGCGTGGATCAATATCTTGGCCGTCCTCTGCCAACGCCTGCTGACGCGCCAGAAAGATTTGGCCTCCCATGTCCATAGCCATGAAAAAAAGCGTCACGATTGACATCGAGAACCCGATCGCCGACGCCAGTTCGTATTTCTCCTGACCAAGGATGACGAACGAGGCGATCAGAAAGCTGCCCTGCCCTAAGAGGTATCCCAGAGCCAGCCCCGCCATGTTGAGCATCCGTCGGTTGGACAGCATCAAGACACCTGACTGATCTTTGTTGCAAAAAATGTCTGATAAGCCTCGGTGCCTTCCCTTTGCATTTTCTCGAATGCAGTGATGTTTTGCCGGGCGCGTGCCAAATGGGCCTCGCGGTCCTGCATCTCGGCGATGACTTCAGCCACTGCAGCTGTGATATCGCGGGCCATGGCGCTGCGATCATCCGACAGCGACACAAGCCGGTGATGCGCGCCATCCAGCGTTTCGGGAATACAGGCATGATCGGTCGAAACCACCGATGCCCCGGCCGAAAGCGCCTCCATCAACACATTGGGCTGGGCTTCCAGCTTGTAGGTCGAGGGAAAGACAAAAACATCGGATGCCTTATAGAAGTCTGCCTTTGCCCCCCCCGAGACATGCCCCAGAAAAGTCACCTGATCGCCAAGCGCCTTTTCCAGCTTCGCTCGCCAGATAACAGCCTGATCATCAGTGGGCTGGCCGCCTATGAGAAATTGTATTCCCTGCAACTGATTTGCCAGCGCTTCAAAAGCGTCGACCACAATGTCAAAACCCTTGTCCGCATTGAGGTTGCTCAGAAAACCGATGGTCAGAACCTTACCCTCGCTCACTACATGATCGGGTGACAGGGCAGTTATATCGCAGGTGGCCGCGTTGCTGATGACCTGAGCGTCCACAGTGGGGCCAAATTGGCGTTCGAATGTGTCGCGCATCCTGTCGGTCAAAAAGATATGGCGAGCCCGATCCCCCAAAATATCGCAAAGCTTACGCAAACGGTTGTTCCCCGTGCGGATGTTAAAGAAATTCCGGTGGTGGAGAAATATTCGTTGAACCCCGCGTAAACGAAAAATCGCGGCATAAAGCAGGTTATACATCAGGCCCATACCGCCATCGGGCACCATGTAGATCACGGTCTTTGGGTTGCTGTGCGTCAGCAGCGTTAGTGCATTCTTTAGGGTCCGATGAACCCGATGCATGTGATAGCGTAGTGATCGGTTATGGGCCGAGCCGCTTTGCACATTGGTCTCTAACCGCAAAACCTCATGGTTCCGGGCTTCGAAGGCTTCTGCCCAGATCTTGGTGTTTTTGGCCGCACCGTTGTGCGGTGGTGGCAACGGACCAATGACGATGACTCGGGGTGTAGAGGGTGTCGTCATATCAAACACATTGGAACTGTCGCGCAAATCGCCAGGCCGCTGCTTGCGACTTTCGCGGTGCGTATGTGAATCCTGGCAGATGTGATCCACCCCTGTGTGTTAAACCGCAAGGCACGACGTTTGATCCCGCGAACCTCATACCCATTTTCCGGCAGAGGTTTAGCCAGATAAGAACCGTCTTGCCCGGTGATGGCGCTCATCAAAGCCTTCTTCAAAATGCTATCTCCAAAATAACCTGTGTCTTAGGCGGCTCTGGACAGACGCCTAATGATGGCTTCGTAACTGTCAAAAATTGTGTCCCGGTTCATGTTTTGCTGCACAAATGAACGCCCGGCCTGCCCCATACGCTGCTGCCGTGCGGGATCAGAAAGAAGCTCCGATACCTCTTGGCATAGCCGGGTTTCGTCACCGGGATAGACACAGATGCCCGCGCCGGATTCCTTGGTTAAAACATCCAGCGGACTGTTTGGTTCAGCGACGCAGACAAAGGGCCTGCCTGCCGACATAATCGAAAAAAGCTTTGACGGAAGCGCATAGTTGGCCACGTTCAAGGCCTGAGGAACAAGGTGGATATTGGCACTTTGCAATGAGGTCATGAATTCGTCGGATGGCGCTAGTTCCAGAAAACGCGTGTTGCCGATACCGCGCCGTGCCACCTCTTGTTCAATCCGGGCTCTTTCAGAGCCCGAGCCTCGCAAAACGATCTCGACGTTCGGATTATTGGCCGACAAATGTGTCAGCAACGGCAGAAGCTGATCCAGATTTTGCTTTTTGCCGAAATTCCCTGAATACATAACCCGTGACGTGCCCGAGGGGGCGATCGGGGATTCCTGCGCGACCTGAGACCAGATTGGCAAAACTTCGATTGGTTTTCTGCAGCCCAGGTCCCTGAGCTCTTGTTTCATACCGTCGGTCAGCACGACAATATTATCCGCAAAGTTGAGACCGAAACGCTCAATCAGACGCATGACTTTCAGCACTGTTGAACTGGAGGTGATGTTGAGAGAACTGGCAAGGCCGCTTTCGATGTCATGGACAATGGCTATCACAGCAGCGCCAGATCGCATTTTCAGAGCTTTGGCCCCAAACAAAGTCAGAACACTGGGCACATAGGCGATGATAACGTTCACATCACGGTGGGTGCCACGAACGGCATGTGAGAGAGCCCGACCGAGAAAACGCAGATCGTTCCTGATCCGATCCTTGAACCCGCCTGACCCGCGCGGGTTCACCGGGACCCGTTCAATTCTGATTTCACCCAATGCCTCGTGATCGCGCGCGCCTTCCGCCCAATCCTTGAAGGGTTCGATACTGGGATAGTGCGGGCGAAATGCCAGCGTGGAAACGGAATATCCCTTGTCCGAAAAATGCTGCGCCAATTCGCGGCAATAAGGTGCGGATCCAATTTCCTCTGGCCAAAAATAGGGCGACAGGTTGAGAACCGAAGTTTGCGGCATTTGCATTTCTAGATTTTCTTTCCAGTGACGCTCGCGCATTTGCATTGCTGCAGTGCGCGGGTTCAAAATAACCGTTGGGTGTAAACCTTTTTTGGTGGCCTGTATGACGGGCGACCAGCGGGGGTTTCAATGTGGTACGGCGCGCCGGATGAATTTCCAACAACAGGTCTGCCGGTTAACTGAGGCCCCCAGCGTGCGGGTGCTTCGTCTGTAATATTAAAGAGTTGCATTGAAAAATATGCACGAGGCCCGGACTGCCGAATGGTTTCGGTTCCTTCGTGAAGGAGGGAAAAGGGAATGGTCATAAATATGTTGCTCGATTGGTAATCCACCGCGAGTTAGTAGTCAGCCACCCTTCCCCTGACAACCCTGGCGATAGCGATCCGGGCGAATTTCAGCACCTCCCGTGGTTTTGGTGCACAAAGTGGTCGCTGCGCAGGCCGCCCTTTCCCTGAGTGGGCTTTCCCTCCGGCCCCGGCGACGAGTATTCCGAGCGAGGTGTCGTGATTGCGAACTTCGATGCGGCTTGGTATTTGCGTATGTCGCAGGCGCGATCCACTGGCCAGCAGGCGAAAGGAACCGCAGTTCGAAAGTTGCGCACAAGCAAAAAAGGGATGCGCCAGCATTACAGCGCATCCCCTTGTATTTTAGACATCCAGTTTTCAGTCAACGATTGCAATCTGGACCGAAGGTATCAAAAGAACGCCTGCAACCCTGTCTGTGCACGACCCAAAATCAGGGCGTGGACATCATGGGTGCCTTCATAGGTGTTCACTGTTTCCAGATTGACCATGTGCCGGATGACCTGGAACTCCAACGAAATCCCGTTGCCGCCGTGCATGTCCCGCGACATCCGCGCGATGTCCAGCGCCTTGCCACAGTTGTTGCGTTTGACGATCGAAATCATTTCAGGGGCGGCATTGGCGTCGTTCATCAGGCGACCGACACGCAGGCTTGCTTGCAGTCCCAATGCGATCTCAGTCTGCATATTGGCCAGTTTAAGCTGGAACAACTGCGTCTGCGCCAAGGGCTTGTTGAACTGCTTGCGGTCCAGACCATATTGACGCGAAGCATGCCAGCATGTTTCCGCAGCGCCCATGACGCCCCAGCTGATGCCATAGCGTGCGCGGTTCAGACAGCCGAACGGCCCTTTCAGACCCTGCACGTTCGGCAGCAGCGCGTCCTCGCCGACTTCAACACCTTCCATAACGATCTCACCGGTGATCGAGGCTCGCAAGCTGAGCTTGTTCTGAATCTTCGGCGCGCTCAGACCTTTCAGCCCTTTGTCGAGCACAAAGCCGCGGATTTTCCCGTCGTGTGCATCCGACTTGGCCCAGACGACAAACACATCGGCGATGGGCGAATTCGAAATCCACATCTTGCTGCCGGTCAGACGATAACCGCCGTCGATCTTTTCGGCGCGGGTCTTCATTCCCGCCGGGTCCGAACCTGCATCCGGTTCGGTCAGGCCGAAGCAACCGATCCACTCGCCGCTGGCCAGTTTCGGCAGGTATTTCCGGCGCTGTTCTTCGCTGCCATAGGCATAGATCGGATACATCACCAACGAGCTTTGCACTGACATCATCGAGCGATAGCCCGAATCAACCCGCTCGACCTCGCGGGCGACCAGACCATAGGCGACGTAACCGGCGTCAATGCCGCCGTACTCCTCAGGGATGGTGGTGCCCAACAGCCCCATTTCACCCATTTCGCGGAAAATCTCGGGGTCGGTTTCTTCGTTCTGGAACGCTTGCGTGACCCGTGGTTGCAGTTTCTCTTGTGCGTAAGACCTTGCGCTGTCTGCAATCATGCGCTCGTCTTCGTTCAACTGCTGATCCATGCGGAACGGGTCGTCCCACTGGAACTGTCCAAGATCGGGTACGTCTTTGGCCCGTAGGGCCGGTTTGGTGTCCGGGGCGTTCATGGCTATTCTCCGATGTGGTGATTTGGCGCGGACTATACTGTGCGTTCCGGCCGAAAAACAGCGAGACTTTTGCACCGTTCCATGAGAAAAACGCATACATGGGAACTCCGCGACGTTTTTTACCCTCCATTTCATCCCTGCGCGCGCTTGAAGCGTTGGACAGGCTCGGATCCGCCTCGGCCGTGGCCGAGGAGATGTCTCTGACGCAAAGCGCAGTCAGCCGGCAATTTCAAAGCCTTGAAACCCAACTTGAAGTGGAGTTGATTCGGCGCGACCAAAAGCGTCTGTCGCTGACCCCTGCGGCACAAGAATATGTCGGTGAAATCCGGCAGGCGCTGAATCAGATTGCGCAGGCGTCGATGAATCTGCATCTGGCACCGCTGGGCGGATCTTTGAATCTGGCGATTTTGCCCACATTTGGGATGCGCTGGTTGGTGCCCCGCCTGCCCGAATTTGCGCGGCGGCACCCCGATATCACCATCAATATGTCCACCCGCCACCGACCCTTTAACTTCGCCGCAGAACCGTTTGATGCTGCATTACATTTTGGCGAAGCTGACTGGCCTGGAACCGACCGCCTGTTGCTAAAGGTCGAACGTGTTCTGCCAGTCTGTGCGCCCGCGCTTTTGCCGAATGGGCCGCCTGAATCACCACAGGCCCTGTTGAAACTGCCCCTGCTTCATATCCAGACGCGCCCAAAAGCCTGGCAGGGCTGGTTTCGGCAGATGGGGTTTGACAACGTCGGCGCCCTGCCCGGCACGATTCACGACCAGTTTTCAACGATCAATCAGGCCGCCCTGCACGGGCTAGGGGTCGCGCTGATGCCCAGCTATCTGGTTGAGCAAGACCTAGCCGTGGGTCGGCTGATCTCGGCGTTTTCCGATGCGGTGGAAACCGTAGGCGCCTATTACCTTGTCTGGCCCCGGTCGAAATCGGATGACCCGTCCCTGCGCGAGTTCCGGCATTGGCTGGCCGCGCAAGCGCAGAGCGAGGACACCCTGCCCCGGTGAATCGGGGCTTTCTGGGCGCGGCCTGATCCAGGTTCAGTTCCGACCGCGAGAATTTGATCGGGGTACGCAGCCCCGGCACGCCCTCGGGGTTAATCTGCATGTTCCGATGCTGGATTTGCGGATCGCTCAGCGCCTCAGCGACTGAGTTGATCGGCCCACCCGGCACGCCAATCCGTAAAGCTGTGCCAGCAGGTCCGCCTTGGTCCATTTCATGCAGGCCAGACCAAGCAGCCCGGTCAACTCAGACCGGTTCGCAACCCGCGCTGCGTTGTCGGCGAAAAAGTGAGCGTTCTGAAGGCCGGGGATGCTTATTTGTTCGACAGCCGCCGCCCACATAGATTCCGCAACACCTCGGATCAACCGGCTGAAATCATATCGACCTGTGCGCCACCCTACCTTTAATATGTTGAAAACCCTATCAGGTTACGGCGAATGACGACGCCGGGACGTTTCCAATATTGAGCGCCAAAAGCCAAGGGAGCCTACGGAACAAAGCAGCAAGTTGCCCGTGGAAATGCCATCCATGCTCATTCATTTGCGCACAGAAATGTATCATTTTGTCATCTGATATTTTAACTATGGTACCTGATAGAGATATTCCCGATGCAGGGTTCATTGCCTAACCCGGCAGAGATGGCTTGTCTCACCTGCGTATGTGGGTCGATGACGTCGGCTGCCGTTTCAGTGGATGAACCTTCTACTAGGCCAGCGAATTCAAAGCCGTACATAAAGGTTTGAGAGAGGGAGGAAACACTAAATGGCTCTTACTATCGGAAGAAGAAAGTTTCTCGGGGTTACAGCAGCAGCAGCGGCCACGACGCTTGCAGCGCCCGCAATTGTTAAGGCTGCAGGTTCGAAGCTTCGGATCGGTACTTTTGGCGGCTACTTTGAAGAGAGCTTTGAAAAGTTCATCTACCCCGCCTTCACCGAAAAAACAGGCATCGAAGTTCAGTCCTTTGCCACGCCAGTACCTTCAGTGGTTGTGCCGCAGCTGAAAACGGCCGCGCAAACCAAGACGGCACCGATGGACGTCATCATGTTCTCGGGTGTTGCCCGGGCCGAAGGCGCCAAGCTTGGTGTGTATAAAACACTGGACGACAAGAAAATCCCGAACCTGTCGAACTTGCCCGAGCGCTTTCAGGACCGTGACGCCGAAGGCGGACTGTACGGCGTGGGTGCGCTGTCGTGGTTCATCACCTTGTGCACGAACACGGATGAAATCCCCGAAGCCCCGACCAGCTGGAGCGCGCTGTGGGATGAGCAGTACAAAGACCAGATCGGTCTGCTTGCTCTGCCGCAGAACGCCTGGATGCTTGAAGTAACCGCGACAACCTTCTTTGGTGGCACAGATATTCTGAGCACCCGTGAAGGTCTTGAGCAGGTCTTTGACAAGCTCCGCGAACTGGTGCCGAACGTGCGCCTGTGGTATCGCGACGAAGGCTCGTTCCAGCAGGCACTGCAGGACGGCGAAATCCCGATGGGTCAGTATTACCACGACGTGGCGGGCCTTGCCGCTGCCGAAGGGTTCCCGGTACGCTCGACGATGCCGAAAGAAGGCGGTGTACAGGATTCCGGTTACTGGATTTCTCCGAAGTATGCTGAGCCGATTGATGAAATCCACGAATTCATCAACTTTACCAGCAGCCCGGAAACCCAGTCTCTGCTGGCCCGCAGCGTCGGCACCGCACCGGTTGTTGATCTGGATCTGACCGATCTGACACCCGAGGAAATTTCGGCTGTAACCAGCACGATTCCTCCGATCACACCGCGGTATGACGTATTTGTGGAAAACAAAGATTGGATTACCGAAACCTGGAACGAAATGATCTCCAGTTAAGGTACCATAGTAAAAAACAATGGCTGTGATCCGAAAAGCGGGATTGCAGCCATTTTCTGTAAGGAAAAACTCATGACCGGTCTTGTCATTTCCGGGATCACCAAGAAGTTTGGCAACTTCACCGCTGTCAACAACATTGATCTTCACTTTAACAAAGGTGAAATGATCTGCTTTCTTGGCCCCTCCGGCTGCGGAAAAACAACGCTTTTGCGCATGATTGCTGGCCTCGAAGAGCCAACCAACGGCAGCATCAGCTTTGACGATAGCGATCTGACCCGTGTTCCGGTGCATGAACGCAGTATCGGAATGGTGTTCCAGTCCTTTGCCCTGTTCCCACACCTGAGCGTGGGCGAAAACATCAGCTATGCGCTGAAAATTCGTGGGTATTCACGCTCGGATTGTGAAGACCGCGCCCGGGTACTTCTGGATAAAGTCCACCTGCCCGGGATTGAAGATCGTCGCATCTCGCAATTGTCGGGTGGCCAAAGGCAGCGTGTCGCCATCGCCCGCGCCCTGGCACTGGACCCCAAGATATTTCTGTTGGACGAGCCGATGTCAGCGCTAGATGCAAACCTGCGCGAAGCAATGCAGATTGAGCTGCGCCAACTTCAGCAGGAACTTGGCATCACAACCGTTGTGGTGACACATGACCAGACCGAAGCGATGACAATGGCTGACCAGATCGTCGTCATGGGCAACGCAAGGGTCCTGCAAACTGGTGCGCCTACAGATATCTACAAGAACCCGGCCAACAAAGAGGTTGCGTCGTTCCTGGGAACCTCGAACCTGCTGCCCGCCAAAGTAACCTCGGACACGACCGTGGAAACTGCAGGTCACAGCTTTGGTGTGGCCAGTATCGGCGGTTTCTCGAAGGGTGACGAGGTTCTGCTGATGAGCCGGCCCGAAGATGTGACGGTATCCGTCGATGAACAGGAAACAGCGGACAACTGGGTGTCTGGAACTGTGACCTTCATCCGCGATATTGGCGCTATCATTGAAATTCTGGTCGATTGCGGCGGACACGAGGTTATTTCGGTCATCACCCCCAAAGATTGCCCGGATGTCAGCGTTGGCAAAACGGTTTCGGTGCAAATTCCGAAATCCGCCTGCCACGTTCTGGCCAACTAGAGGGTTACGGCATGTCGGAAAAGGGTATCGCAAACAAACTTCTGCTGCTGCCGTCCTCGCTGGTCATCGGCGCATTTGTCATCGTGCCATGTGCGTTGGTTCTGTTGGCAAGCCTGGCCTCGATTTCGGATTCCGAAGGATGGGTATTTGCCTTGGACCTATCCAATTTTGCCCGCTTCTTTAGCTGGTTCTATATTGAACGCGCCTTGTTCTCTATCGGGTTGTGCATGATGGTTGTGGTGATCAGCCTTTTGCTCGCCTACCCCTTCGCCTATTTCCTGTCGGGGTTCAGCGCCAAGGTAAAGAACATCTGGCTGATTTACATTCTGGCGCAGCTGACTTTGTCAGAGGTTCTGATCGCCTTCAGCTGGCAGATTTTGCTGTCGCGGAAATCCGGGCTCAGCAACATTTTGGTCTCGTTGGGATTGTTTGACAAACCATTTGCCATGACCCCGTCAGCCACCGGGGTTCTGCTGGGCCTGGTGTATCTGGTCATCCCCTTCATGATTCTGCTGCTATATCCCGCGTTCAGCCGTATGGACAAAAGTCTTGTTGAAGCGGCCCGTACACTTGGCGCGTCACCGCTTCGCAGCTTTTTCACCGTCGTCGTTCCCACGACAAAATCGGCGATCATCTCAAGCAGTGTAACGGTCTTTGTTCTGACCTTGGGGGCCGTGATCGTGCCGCAGGTTCTGGGCGCGCCGAAACACTGGACGTTGTCTGTGTTGATCATGGATCAGGCGGTGTTCAACTCGAACGTGCCATTTGCATCGGCACTTGCCGTTGTACTCTTGCTCCTCAGTGGCGGTGTGATCGGGACAATCTTCTTCTTAGGAAAGGGGAAAACGGCATGACTTTCCTGCGACGCATCTACCTTGCCTTGTTCGCGGTCTACCTTCTGGGTCCGATTTTTGTCATTGCCGCGGTGTCGTTCAATGCCAAAAAGTTCCTGGCCTTCCCGCCACGCGGCTTTTCCTTCCGCTGGTATGTTGAAATCTTTGCCGCCGAGGAATGGCTGACATCGCTGACCGCCTCTTTGACGATTGCGCTGTCCTCTGCAACATTGTCGGTCGTGATTGCGCTGCCAATCGCTTATGTGGTCTGGAGCCGAAACCTGCGCTATGCCAAAGCACTGCTGAGCCTGGGTATCGCGCCCTTTATTTTGCCCCCAGTCATCATGGCGCTGGCGTTCTTGCTGATGTTCTCATCCATCGGGATGTATGGCTGGGCGATTAATGTGGTCATTGCCCATGCCGTGTTCCTGCTGGCCCTGCCCCTTGTCACCATTTCGCTTGGGCTGGAGAGCGTCGATAAAGAGCTGGTCGAGGCAAGCCGGACAATGGGTGCCACCGGCTGGACCGTGTTCAAAACCGTGATCTTCCCGATCGCCGCACCCTTTGCCTTTGCCGGTTTTGCCTTCTGCTTTGTCATAAGCCTGAACGAATACATCATCGCCCTGATGACCGTAGGGTTCACCGTCGAGACATTGCCGATCAAGATCTTCAACGCGCTGAGATATGGTTATTCGCCGGTTATCGCTTCGATTGCAGTGATGTTTCTGGTGATCAACGTGATTGTCTTCAGCCTGATTGCAAAGTTCAGCAACCTGCCACGTATCCTGGGTGCGCAAGAATAACACGCACCTGAAGCCAGACACATTACACCTTACATACTGCCCCGCATCACGCGGGGCAGCTTTTGAAATCGGTTTTGCCAATTCCGGAGTTCCAGATGAACCGCATTCATCAGATGCTAGAAGCCACTCCAGCGTCCAAGCTGGCCATTGTCGATCATGACAATCAGAACTACACCTATGGTGATTTGATCTCAGCCGCCGACACTGCCGCGGGCCTGCTGCGCGACCACGGAGTTCGGGGCGGCGATCGGGTGGTCGTGATTGCGGAAAACTGCGCCGCATTTGTCTCTGTGATTCTTGCGCTCAGCAAGCTGGATGCCTGGGTTGTTCTGCTCAACGCGCGTGCAACGGTGCAGGAACGGGACAATGTGATCGAACATTCCGGCGCGCGATGCGTAATCGCCACCACGGGCGCATCCCGCGCCGCTGGCGAACACGCTACGCAGCTGGGTGCAACAACCCTTGGGAAATTGCCGACCGGTGATCTTGTGGTGTCCCCCATCAACTCCTCCGCTGTGGTTGAACCGGTGGCGCAGGACGCAGGACAGGTCGCCGCGCTGCTGTATACCAGCGGCACCAGCGGGCAGCCCAAGGGCGTCATGCTGACCCATGACAACCTGATCTTCACCATCAATATCTGCAACGAAGTTGGCGGGTTCAACAAAGATGACCACACTTTGGTCGTCCTGCCCGGCACCCACGTCTATTCCTTCTCGAACGTCATTCTTGCACAGCTTGCCGTCGGAGCGAGCCTGCGTTTTCTGACGCGCTTCGACCCGGCCGAGGTTGTTGAAGAGCTAAAATCGGATGTGACCTTCTTTCCGGCCGTTCCACAGATGTTTGCCCAGATCCTCAAGGTGCTCAAGGAACAGGGCATCACCAAGGTCGACGGCGATCTGCGGTTCTTTGCGTCTGGCGGCTCGCCGCTGGACCCAAGCTGGCAAACCCAGATCGAAGAGATTTTTGGCGTTGGCATTTACGATGGCTATGGCCTGACCGAAGCATCCCCGACCGTAACAACGGTGCGTCTGGATAAACCGACGGATGAAGGCACCGTTGGACAGCCCCTGCCTGGCCTGGACGTCCAGCTGCGCAATGCCAGCAAAGATGGCGTTGGTGAATTGCAGGTGCGGGGACGCAGCATCATGAAGGGGTATTACCACAACCTCGAAGCCACTGCCGAGGCCGTGACCGAAGATGGCTTCCTGTGTACCGGCGATCTGGCCCGCATTGCCGAGGACGGATCGGTCTTTATCGTTGGTCGCTGCAAAGAGCTGATCATTCACTCCGGTTTCAACGTGTACCCCCCCGAGGTCGAAACCGCCCTGAACGCCCTGCCCGCTGTGGTTCAGGCCGCCGTCGTCGGGCGCGCACGTGAAGGGAATGAGGACGTTTTGGCCTTTGTCACGGTGAATGCTGAAGTGACCGGCACGGACCTGAAAGAACAGCTGAAAGAAACGTTGGTGCGCTATAAAATTCCACAGCATATCGTGGTTACAGCAGAACTGCCGCAAGCTGCCACCGGCAAGATCCTCAAGAACAAGCTGGTAACGGTCTTTGCCGAGGAACTGCGCACGCTGGACGAGGCTGTGCATTAGCTGCCAAAGAAATACTGGGACGCCGCGCACCAGCATCAATCCGCCAAGGTCCGGATGTACCCTTCCGGAATTCAGCCGGATTGATGCTGGTGCGCGGCGTCGACCCGGATAGGGTTGGAAAGTTCTGAAATCAGGTCAAGGGTGTCATCATTCGCGATGATACCCAGGGGTCCTTGGCTGATCATTTGGCCAATTCTGCCAGGTCAGTCGCAGCCTACATTTTCAGCCGTCGTCAGCAATTCACAGAATTGATAACGGGGGCAAAGATCATTCTTTGCCCCCGTTTTATTCAGCTTGCAGATGTCTTAGGCCCAGGTCTTGGGCAGAACGCACAGCATTTCATAAAGCAAATTAGAGCCGATCAACGCAGTGCTGCCGTCACGATCATAGGGCGGTGACACCTCGACCAAATCGCAGCCGACAAGGTTTAGACCTTTACAGCCACGCACAATCTCAAGCCCCTGAATGGTGGTCAGACCGCCCATTTCAACCGTGCCGGTGCCCGGCGCGTAAGCAGGGTCCAGACCGTCGATGTCAAAGGTCAGGTAGACCGGCGTGTCGCCGATCTTTTTGCGGATCTCTTCCATCATCGGCGTCAGGGACTTGTGCCAGCATTCCTCGGCAGGTGTCACGGTCCAGCCTTGTTTGCGAGCCCAGTTGAAATCGTCCGGTTCGTATCCTGTCCCGCGCAGGCCGATCTGGAACACTTTGTCGTTTTGCAGCAGCCCATCATCAAAGGCGCGGCGGAACGGGGTGCCATGGGCAATCTTCTCGCCAAACATCTCATCATTGATGTCGGCATGTGCATCCACATGGATCAATGCGACAGGCCCGTGTTTCTTGGCAATCGCGCGCAACACCGGATAGGTCAGCGTGTGATCGCCACCCAGCGTCAGCGGCACGCAATCATGACCCAGGATTTCATCATAAGCCTCGGTAATGATATCGACAGTCTTTTTCAGATCGAACGTATTGATCGCCACATCACCGATATCGGCAACCTGCATCTTGTCGAAAGGCGCAGCGCCGGTTGCCATGTTGAACGGGCGCATCAGAACGCTTTCGGCACGGATGGCGCGTGGACCCATACGGGTGCCGGACCGGTTCGACGCGCCGATATCCATCGGGATGCCGACAAAACAGGCGTCCAGGCCTTCAGCACTTGTATGCCGCGGCAGGCGCATCATGGTCGTCTCGCCACCAAAACGGGGCATGTCGTTACCGCCAAGTGGCTGATTATATGTTTTTTTCTCGCCGTCGAGCATTTGCGTACACCACTTATTTTGTTGATATGCTGGCGCTAAAATCGCAAATTTTAACTAGGGCCGAAAATACCATAGTGCAAAAGGTTACATTTCCCCTGGGAAATGAAACACTATTTGTATTCTGCAGCCAACAGCCGAACGAATTGTTCGGTAACCGACGGAAGAACCCCGGATTTGGTCACAATATAAATCGACGGCGACGTGTGTTCGTCATCAAATGGCAACTGGCGCATCCGACCTGTTTGCAGGTGATACTCCGCTGCATGGCATGGCAGCAAACCCAGATAACAACCACTGAGGATCAGCATGATCTGGGATTCGATTTCCTGCACCGACACGTCGTAATCCGTTGCCGGACGCGAGCGCTGACGCTGACGGCTCCAATACCCTCGTTGTGCCCATGCATACTCGCTCAAATCCAGCTTTTCGAGTTCCTCTTCCTTAACCGAAAACAGCTCATGACCCTCACCGCAGTACAGGGCGTGCTTTTCGTCATAGACCTGTTTGAATTTCAGGCCGTTCAGAAAGTTGTCGAACCCGCCTACCCCGACATGGAAAGATCCGTCACGCAGTCCAACCAGGATATCCTGCGGATCTTCGATGCTCATCTCAATCTTGACGGCGGGTGCGACTTTGGTGAAATCGCTGATCGCTTGAGGAACACGGAATTTCGGATCCGTCGCCAGACAATCCACTACAGCGATCCTGAGATGCCCGACCAAGTTCCCTTTCAGTTCAGCGAACTTGCTGGCATGATCCTTGATCGTCACTAAAAGCGACTGACTCAGCTCATGCACAATCTGCCCTTTGTCGGTCAGCAGGAACCCCCGCCGCCCCCGATCACACAGTTTCACGCCCAGGCGCTGTTCCAGCGCTGAGATGTGGTTTGAAATGGTTGGCTGGCTTAGGCCCAATTCAGCCTGAGCCGCAGAAAAACCGTTGTTGCGGACAACACTGTCAAACACCGCAAGCAGGTGAAGCTCTGTTCCCGTGATCTGCATTATATCATTGAAGCCGGTAAATGTTAGGGTTTGCAACCCGATATATCTTTTACCAAGGGAATACTATAGAGAGTTTTTCCGCCGCCAGTCCGCGTCAATTCCAACGTATGCAGCCAAGGCCGCTGAAAATTCCCGCATTACATGAGTGTGCGCCGACGTCGGTTCGTCGATAAGAAGGATGTTTGACTGCGCTTGGCGCGCCCGACATACACAGCCACAGCCGCACCAACGGCTGTGGTGACATCATCGCAAACGAACAGAACCTGCTATAGGCGCTTATTGCTATGACTTGATTTGCAAACGCATCAAAGAGCCCGAGAAGTTGAGGCAAGGTTTGCCATCCGCCGTGATGATCCCCCGCAGAAATACCAATTGTCGACCGCTTTTCAAAACCTCAGCGCGCCCTTCGATCAGTTGGCCCGGTTGGGGTCCACGCAGAAATTCCGAAGAAAAAGACACCGTGACGCCATAGCTGTCATCGTCAAAACTCTCGCGCGCAGCAACAAACAGTGCGAAGTCGGCGAATGTCATCAGGCACCCGCCGTGAACAGTTCCGGCAGCATTTGTATGGCGGTTTTCGGCCCGAAACGCCGCAACTGGCCCTTGCTCATCGGTGCGGAAATAAAACGGACCGACAAGATCATGCTCAAAGGGTTGATCATCCCATTTGGACCAACCTTTGAACTCGCCCTGCTCTACTGTGACGCGATTATCCATTTTTATTCTCCTGCAAAAGACGGGGATAAACCAAGGGGGCAGCTTCCACCGCCCCCTTGGTTCTTTTCGGGTCAAAACCCTATCTTATTTGACTACATACCTTGCGATTGCGATTGCGACGCATGCGGGTTTGTTGTGGTTTTCGATTTCGACGGTTTTTTCGGTGACGGCCTCGATCATGTCGCCCTTGATCTCGACCGATTGCAGCACCGTGTGGGCGCGGATGCGGGCGCCGACGGGGACCGGGGAGGGGAAGCGGACCTTGTTGAAGCCGTAGTTGATGATCAGGTCGATCGTGTCCAGATCATCGAACCGCACTGCATCAGCGGGCAGTGGCAGCAGTTCCATGATCGACAGGGTCAGCTGGCCGTGGGCGATGGTCTGCCCGAACGGGCCGTCGCGGGCGCGGTCGGGGTCGCAGTGGATCCACTGATCGTCCAGCGTGGCCGCGCCGAACTGATCGACGCGCGCCTGATCCAGCGTGAACCACTCGCTGGGCGTGTTGGCCTGCCCGATGCGGGCGGTCATATGGTCAAAGGTGTCTTGCAGATTGCTCATGGCTGATGTCCCGCTCAGAAGATTTCGAACAGGCCGGCCGCGCCCATGCCGCCGCCGATGCACATGGTCACCACGCCGTATTTGGCACCGCGCCGCTTGCCCTCGATCAGCACATGGCCAGCGCAGCGCGCGCCCGTCATGCCAAAGGGATGCCCGACCGAGATCGCGCCGCCATTCACGTTCAGCAGCTCGTTCGGGATGCCCAGCTTGTCGCGGCAATAGAGCACCTGCGAGGCAAAGGCCTCGTTCAGCTCCCACAGGCCGATGTCATCCATCGTCAGCCCGTGCAGCTTCAGCAACTTGGGCACCGCAAAGACCGGGCCGATGCCCATCTCGTCGGGGCCACAGCCCGCAACCATGGTGCCACGCAGCGCGCCCAGCGGTTCCAGCCCGCGGCGTTCGGCCTCGCGCGCTTCCATCACCACCGCGGCCGAGGCCCCGTCAGAAAGCTGCGAGGCATTGCCTGCGGTGATGTATTTGCCTTCTTTCACCACCATGCCATCGGCAAAAACCGGGTTCAGCCCCGACAGGCTGTCCAGCGTGGTCGAGGGGCGGTTGCCCTCGTCTTTTGTCAGCGTCACGGTTTCCATCGTGACCTCGCCGGTGTCGCGGTTCTTGACCCGCTTGACCGATTCCAGCGGCACGATCTCGGCGTCGAACCGGCCCGCCTCCTGCGCGGCGGCGGTGCGCTGCTGGCTTTGCAGCGCATATTCATCCTGCGCCTCGCGGCTAATGCCATAACGCTCGGCGACGATCTCGGCGGTTTCCACCATCGACATCTCGACGCCCGGATAGTTGGTCAGAAGCCACGGATCCTGCGAGCGGTTCTGCTCGCGCCCTTCCAGATGCATGGTCAGGCTGATCGATTCCAGACCCGCCCCCATCGCCACCTGCATCCCGTCGCAGACAATCTGGTTCGAGGCCGCCGCAATCGCCGTCAGGCCCGAGGCGCATTGCCGGTCGATGGTCTGCCCGGACACGGCGATGTCCAGCCCCGCCCGCAGCGCCACCTGACGGCCCATGTTCATGCTTTGCGGACCGACCTGAACCGCCACGCCCAGGGCCAGATCCTCGATCTCGCCCGCGGCGACACCGGCGCGTTCAGCGGCGTGTTTGACCGCGTGACCGGCCAGTTCCTGCGGCTGGGTGTTGTTGAACGCACCGCGAAAGGCTTTGCCGATCGGCGTGCGGGCGGTGGAAACGATGACAGCTTCGCGCATGTGTTTCGGTCCTTCTCAGACTTTGCCGATGGCGTTGGGTTTGGCCGTGGCCAGCAGATCGTCGACGATCGGGCCCAGGCCCGAGGGGTCGTTCAGATCCACATCGCCATCCATCACGGTCGGGCCGCGYTGCCAGCTTTCGGCCACCGCCAGCATGCCRCCGCCGGATTCGAACACGCGGCCGGTGACGTGGCGCGACTGTTCGCTGACCAGCCAGGTCACGATCGGGGCCACCCGCTCGGGCGCTTCCTTGGCACGGTCCTCGTCGGTGTAGGTCGCCAGATCCTCGGTCATGCGGGTGTGCGCCAGCGGGGCCACCGCGTTCACGGTGACGCCATAGCGTTCCAGTTCCGCCGACGAGATGATGGTGAAGGTGGCGATCCCGGCCTTGGCCGCGCCATAGTTCGCCTGCCCGATCTGACCATACAGCCCCGAGACCGAGGCGGTGTTGATGATCCGCGCGTCCACCGCGTTGCCCTGTTTCGACTGATCGCGCCAGTAGCGCGCGGCGTGGTGCGAGACGTTGAACGTGCCCTTGAGGTGGACCTTGATCACCGAATCCCACTCACCCTCGGTCATGTTGGCGACGGTGCGGTCGCGCAGGATGCCGGCATTGTTGATCACCGCGTCCAGGCGGCCATATTCGGCGATGCAGGCGTCAATCATGCCCGAGGCCGCATCGAAATCGCTGACATCGGCCCCGTTCACGATGGCCTCGCCCCCGGCGGCGGTGATCTCGTTCACCACCTCCTGCGCCGGGCCGATATCGGCGCCTGCGCCATCGCGTTCCGCGCCCAGATCATTGACAATCACCTTGGCCCCTTCGGCCGCCAGCAACAGCGCATACCCCCGCCCGATGCCACGCCCCGCCCCGGTGATCAGAACAACACGCCCTTCGCACAATCCAGCCATCTCTCGCTCCTTATCCTTCAATCCCAGCCCGCCAAAACGCCCGCATCAAACCGCAAACGCATCATCCGGCAAACCCATCAAACTCTCACAACCAACCAACAATACCGATACGTGCGTATCAGCGCGCAAATAGGCTTTTATGGATGATCTTTTCCTGCCGGGACCTACCCGCGCTTGACCTTATGCATCGCGGGTTTGGCACTTTATTACCTTTTCGCGACCCTGGGCCGCCCCCGCCAGAGATTGAAACAAAGCATCAACCTGTTGAGTAAAACTGCAAAGAACGCATTGAGCGGTTCTCATTATCCCATGGGAGATCGAAGTGGCTGGAGGAGGCCCGCGTATCCCGGTGGCAATGTTCACTGATCCGATACGCCGACATCCCCTTCTCTGCGTTCCGCAACCGAAGTTGAAACCGCGAGAGGTGACTATGGAAAACGTATACGTAGCTGCAGTCGGGATGATCCCGTTCGGGAAGCACCCGGGTAAAAGCGTCAAGGACCTTTCCGGTATGGTTCTGGCCGAACTGTTCAAGGACACCGACCTGACCATCGACCAGTTGCAGGCGGTTTGGTTTGCAAACGCGGGCTGGGGTGGGCAGATCGGCCAGCACAGCATCAGGGGTCAGGTCGCCCTGATGCCGCACGGCATCGGCGAAATCCCGGTGATGAACGTTGAAAACGCCTGCGCCGGTGGATCGTCTGCATTTTATGGCGCGACGCTGGGAATCAAATCGGGTGAATACGACATCGCTCTGGCGCTTGGGGCCGAAAAGATGGCGGCACCGGGTACCGAGGATGACCCAAAGACCCGCGCCAAGGCGCTGGACAGCTTCATCGGTGGTACCGACGTCGAGGAGACCGTCAAGCTTCTGAACAAAATGAAAGAAGAAGCAGACCGTTTGCAGGCCGAATCCGGTGGCGACAAGGGCGGCGAAAAGAAAGCCCGTTCACCCTTTATGGATATGTATTCCGCCGATGCGCGCGCGCATATGGAGAAATATGGCACCACGCAGCGCCAGATCGCCGCGATTGCCGCCAAGAACCACTACCACGGGTCGCTGAACCCGCTGGCGCAGTACCGGTTCGACATGAGCATTGATGACGTCCTCAACGACCGTATGGTATCTTATCCCCTGACACGCGCCATGTGCTCGCCTTTGGGCGAAGGTGCGGCGGCGACGATCCTTGTGTCCGAGCGGATGAAAAACAAGCTGGGCCTGACCAATGCCGTCAAAGTACGTGCAAGCGTTCTGACTTCGGCCAAGCTGGGCGAAAACTTCGTTGGCCCCACCCCGCCGCAACTGGCGTATGAGCGCGCGGGCCTTGGCCCCGATGACATTGATGTCGCCGAGGTACACGATGCCACCGCCGTTGGCGAAATGCTTCAGACAGAAAAGCTGGGCTTCTGCGCCGTTGGTGAAGGCGGGGCTTATGCAGAATCCGGTGCCACCAAACTGGGCGGTGCCAAGCCTGTGAACCCGTCGGGCGGGTTGGAATGCCGTGGGCACCCGATCGGCGCGACCGGTCTGGCGCAGGTCGCTGAGCTGACCTGGCAGCTGCGCGGTCAGGCCGGCGACCGTCAGGTCGAAGGCGCGCGGATCGCCATCGCCGAAAACGGCGGCGGCTTTGTCGAAACCGGCGACGGCGCAGCCGTTGTGACCATTCTGGAAGGAGCATCGAACTGATGAGCAACGATATCACCACTTTCGCAGGTCTGATCGAAAGTCAGGCCGAAAAGCTCGCCGATGAAACATTTGTCCTGTTCGAAGATCAGGAAATCAGCTTTGCCACCTTCAATGCGCAGGTGAACCGCGTGGCCAATGGCCTGCGCGATCTGGGCTGCGGGAAAGACACCGGCGTTTCCATCATGATGGAGAACGCGCCCGAATGGCTGTATGTCCATTTCGGCGTGCAAAAGGTGAATGCCTATTCGGTGCCGGTGAACACCGGGCTGAAAGGCGAAGGCCTGAAACACATCATCTCGCACTCGGATTCCAGCGTCCTGATCATCGACGACACGTTCCTGGATGTGATTGCAGATATTCGTGACGATCTGACCAAGGTCAAATACGTCATCGTAAACCGGACCGGTGCCACCGCTGGTGACGAAGATGAGCTGACCTTGCAAAAGCTGATGGCCAACTCGTCGGAAGACAACCCACAGGTGGCAATCGAAAACGGACCGATCAGCACGATCCTGTACACCTCGGGGACAACCGGCCTGCCCAAAGGTGTGGTGTCGCGCTATCGCGAATTTCACGACGAAGGTATCTTCTTCTTCCTGCAACCGCGCTCGACTCTTTACACCTGCCTGCCGCTGTTCCACGCGAATGCGCTGGAAATCTCGACCATCCACGCGCTGTCGGGTGGTCACCGTCTGGCGCTGGCCAAGCGGTTCTCGGCAAGCCGGTTCTTTGACGACATCCGCCGCTACAAGGTCGATACGTTCAACGCGCTGGGTGCAATGATCACCATCCTGATGAAACAGCCCGAGCGCAAAGACGATGCCGACAACCCGGCAACCGTCGTGATCAGCGCCGCCTGTCCCGTTTCCGAATGGGAGGCGTTCGAATCCCGGTTCGGTGTCAAACTGTTCGAAGGTTACGGCGCGGTTGATGGCGGCGGTTACAACGTCTTCAACGTCGGCACGTCGCCCGTTGGTTCGGTCGGGAAACCGTCGGTGCCTTACCGTCTGGTCGATGACGAAGGCAATGACGTTGCCCAGGGCGAAAGCGGTGAGTTGATCTTTGAAATCGACGACCCCGAACGCCGCAGCGTTGAATACTACAAAAACCCCGAGGCGTCGTCGAAGCTGGTCAAAGACGGCTGGTTCTATACCGGCGACCTGCTGCACGCGGATGCCGACGGGAACCTGTTCTTCGACGACCGCAAAACCGACAGCCTGCGTCGCCGCGGTGAAAACGTGTCGGCCTGGGAGGTCGAGCGCGACATCAACAAGCATGACGCGGTTCTGGAATCCGCTGTGGTCGGCGTCAAATCCGATCTGGGCGAAGACGACGTCATGGCGTTCATTCAACTAAAGCCTGGCACAAGCGTCACGCCGGACGAATTGATCGCGCATTGCAAAGGCCTGATGGCTGAATTCATGGTGCCCCGCTATCTGGAATTCCGCGATGAATTCCCGAAAACCGGTACGCACCGCACTCAAAAGGCTGTTCTCAAGAAAGAGGGCGTCGGACCAAACACCTGGGACCGTGAAAAGGCCTGATTAACTTCATTCCAACTCTAAGAGGATAACATGGAAGAGAAAAAACCAGTCGTCGTATACGGCGCAAACGGTTCGACCGGCAAACTGATCTGCGAATATCTGCGCGAGTACGATATTCCCTTCATCGCTGCTGGCCGCAACGAAGAACGCCTGGAAGCCGCCATGAAGCTGGTGCCGGGCAATGAAACCGCAGACTACGAAGTGCGCGCTGTTGAGCATTCCGTCGAAGCACTGACCGAGCTGTTCAAAGGCGCAAGCGTTGTCTGCAACGTGGTTGGACCGTTCCACTTCTACGGTCAGCCGGTGGTTGAGGCCGCTCTGGCCGCAGGGTGTCACTATATCGACACCACCGGTGAATCGAACTGGATGAAGCAGCTCAAGGACGAATTTGGTCCTAAATTCGCTGCCGCCAATCTGAGCCTCTGCCCTGGCACGGCTTACATGTATATCAACTTGGAAATCGCCGCTCAGGTGGCGCTGGAAGAGGATGGTATCGACACGATCGAGGCCGTCACCTCGTCGAACGGCATCCCGACATATGGTTCGACCCAGACCATCGTTTCGCTGGTGAAATCCGAATCGACATACTACGAAAATGGTCAGCGCGTCGATTGGCCGGTCGCGAAGGTTTATGAAACCGTCGTTCCTGGCTATGTGATGACTCAGTTGGCGCACCCATGGGGCGGTGGCAGCCTGCCGCTGTGGTTCGAAGATGACTACCGCGTGCGTAACTGCCGGACTTTGACCACGTTCCCAGATCGTCCGATGTTCGAAAACATCGTGCAGCTGGAAGGACACTATCACAAAGACATCAAGAAGCTGCCGCAGGAAGAACAGGACGCGATCCTGTTTCAGATCGCCGAAGGTATGCAGCCGGGTCACCCCCCGCGCGAAAACCGCCTGATCCACAGCTGTGTCGATTATGCAATCGGTACCGGTGGCGCAAGACAGCGCGAAGTAATCCTGCGCAGCGGTCCTGCATACCTGCAGACCGGTGCATATCAGGCCGCAGCGGCGCACAAGCTGATCAACCAGGGCCCCGACAAAGTTGGTTTCGTGTCGCCCTGTCAGATGCTGGGTCACCGCTATCTGCTGAGCCAGACCGAGACCTTCTTCGCGACTGAGCTGGAAGTTCGCTAAAATCTTCGACCGCCGCTGCCGTCAAAGCAGCGGCGGTCGTACATGAGGCACCTACTTTGCATGTCGCGGCAAAGCTTCAGTTTGCAACTTGATGCCTCATCTCATCGAAAATTGAGCGGTTCTATCAACCGCGCGAGGCATCGCGTCAGGCGCAAAACACCGCTTTGAACCGAGACTAAGGGCAAGTTTGGGCCATCTTCGAACGCCCGACGCCAAATACCACAGGGCTCGTCTGTTTGAGGCACAGGCAAAACTCTGGATCGGGTGTGAACCATGGGAGGAGCAAGCCATGGTGGAGCACAGTCGACACACTGCGGCATCAGGTTCGCATGGGAGGATTGAAATGAACAAATATCGTGGACAAGGCCGGGCAATTGCGGCGCATTCTGGCTTTTCTCGCCGCGCATTTCTAGCGCAATCTGCGGCTTTTGGCGCAACTGCGCCGACCGTGGGCGCATTGCTGGCCAATGCGGCCTGGGCTGACACGCCACAGCAAGGCGGCACCCTGAAAGTTGGCGTTACCGGCGAAACATCAGATTCGATGGACCCGGCACGCGCGCTGTCGATTGCCTCAATCCTGTGTGTCAAATCCGCGATGGAATACCTGGTGAATGTCACCGCCGATGGCCAGCTGGATTACCGCATGGCCGAAAGCGCCGAACCTTCGGACGGCGGCAAGACCTGGACATTCAAGATCCGTCAGGGTGTCGAGTTTCACAACGGCAAGACACTGACCCCCGAAGATGTGCTGAAGACCATGCAGCGCCATTCCGATGAGACATCTGAATCCGGCGCGCTTGGCCTGATGCGCGGCGTTGAATCGATGAAGGTCGACGGCGATTACTTCCAGATGACGCTGCTGTCCGCGAATGCCGATCTTCCCTATCTGCTGAGCGACTTCCGCCTTCCGATTCAGCCCGACGGTGGGTTTGACGATCCCAAGTCGGGTATCGGAACCGGCGCATACGTTCTGGACGAGTTCGAACCCGGCGTGCGCGCGACCTTCAAGAAATTCGGCAACTACTGGAAAGAAGACGAAGGTCATTTTGATGGGCTCGAATGCCTTGTCATCAACGATTCGACTGCGCGTGCTGCGGCCATTCAGTCAAACCAGGTTCAGGCGATGTTCCCGGTTGATCCCAAAACAGCGCAATTGCTGGGGCGGGCGCCGAACATTGATGTTGTTTCCGCACCCGGCGGCAATCTGGTGGCGTTTGTCATGCAGACGGATGTCGCCCCCTTCGACAACCCCGATCTGCGCATGGCGCTGAAACTGGCGGTCAACCGTCAGGAGTTGGTCGACAAAGTGTTTGCAGGGCTTGCAACCCCTGGGAACGACTTCCCGGTCAACAGCTCGTATCCGCTGTTTGATGACAGCATTCCACAGCGTGAATACGACGTTGCAAAGGCTGCCGAACTTTATAAAAAATCCGGCCATGACGGTTCGCCCATCGTTCTGCACGTGTCTGATGTGGCCTTCCAGGGCGCTGTGGACGCGGCATCGCTGTTTCAGCAATCTGCCCAGGCCGCGGGTATCCCGATCGAGATCAAGCGCGAACCCTCTGACGGGTATTGGGCCGAAGTCTGGCAACAGCGCCCCTTCTTTGCGACCCAATGGGGCGGACGCCCGGTTCAGGACCAGATCTACTCAGCCGGATATCTGTCATCTGCGGATTTCAACGAAACACACATCCGCCGCGATGACGTTGATGAAATGATCCTGGGCGCGCGCGGTGAGTTGGATCCGGAAAAACGCAAGGAAATCTATTCCAAGCTTGCCTATGTCGTTCGCGACGAAGGCGGCCTGATCCTGCCGGTCTTTGGCAACACGGTATCGGCGATTTCCAAACAGCTCGGCGGCTATCATGAGCACCCGGCGCTGTTCTTGATGAACGCCCGCATTGCTTATGAATGCTGGTTCAAATCCTAAGAAAACATCTTTCAACATACAGGCAAACAAAGCAGAGGCAGGCACGAACAGTGACAATCTGACGTCCAAGACCCCAGAAGCGATCATAACCTGTGATCTCAATCTGGGGCCGGCGTCTAAGTCAAACAACGCAACCCAAAACACTCACACTTGAAAAAATTGGAACGGTCCGGGATCTGAACCCCGGTCCGCTAGGGAGGGACCCAATGAAGCAATCCAATCAAAAGATCAGCCCAGCTGTAAAAGCAGCGGCACGTAAACTGACCGGAGCAACCGGCGCGGTACTGCTGTCGGCCATGGCCGCCAACGCGGGTGGGGTCGAAGAATCCAGCCAGTCGACCGCTATCATCTTTGCTGATGGCAACGTCGTGGAAGGCACTTATTTTTATGTACGCCCGGACTTTTCCGGCACGGACGTGTTAGGCAACGATACAGGCAACTCAGCGCCGAATTTCGGAAACTTTGAACTGCGTTACAAGCAGGACTTAACAGAAAAACTGTCGTTTGCTTTCATCTATGAACGCCCCGTCGGCCTGTTTACGGACTATCCGACGTCCAATTCGTTCCTTTCGGGGGCACGTGTTGACGTGGATTCCAACAGTTACACTGCTTTGTTGAAGTACCGCTTTGACAACAACGTCAGCATCTACGGCGGCCTACGTGCGCAGAATTTCGAAGAAAAAGTGTTTCTTCCTGGCCCCTTCGGCCTCGATGTCGATGTGGATAGCGACACCGGCTATGGGTACGTGTTGGGTGTAGCATATGAAATCCCTGATATCGCGCTCCGGGCATCGCTGACCTACCACTCCAAAACCGACCATGACGTATCGGGTACAGAATTCGGGCAGCAGGTCACGTTTGAACAGACATTGCCGCAGGCCGTTGACCTGTATCTGCAAAGCGGCATCACCCCGACCGATCTGCTGTGGTTCAAGGCCCGCTGGCGTGATTGGTCCGAAGGTGAAATCAACCCGCCGCTCAATGCCGCCGCGACCGGCGTCCCTCTGGTGAGTTACGATGACTCGATCACCTATGAACTGGGCTGGGCTCATGTTTTCACCGAAAACTGGACCGCTGGAGCGACTTTCACCTACGAACAAGCCGATTCCGGCCCGTCGGATGACCTGGCACCTGGTGGGGATTTCTATTCTCTGGGTATCTTCGCCCAATATGAGCAAGAAAAATTCTACGTTCTTGGCGGTATTTCGCGGTCCACATTTGATGATGACACAACCGCAACCGGCACAAGGTTCGAAGACCTCGACGCATACGTCGCAAATATCACTGTCGGCTATAAATTCTAAACGACATTGTGGCGCGCTGGATCAGCGCGCCACTTTTTTCTAATACGGTGGACCCATGAAATTTCTGAAAATCGCCGCATTTGTTCTGATCGGCCTGGTTGTCGTTGCCGGTATCGGCATCAGCATGATGATGAACAAGACGCTCAGCTATGATGAGCTAAGTAAATACGCCCATGAGACGCTGACCCTATCGGACGGGTTTCAGGTAAATTACGCCGACGAAGGCAATGCCGATGGCCCCGTTGTGCTGATGGTGCATGGCGGCGGGGCTACGCTGGCAGATTGGACCCCATGGGTTCCGGCGCTTGCAGAAAAATACCGCGTTGTGCGGGTCGACATGCCGGGTCACGGCTTGACTGACCCACTGGCGGACCGCACTGAATACGGCCCCATCAAATGGGCTGAGGTCCTCAAGGAATTCGTCGATGAGCTGGGTCTTGGGAAGTTTGCCATCATTGGCCACTCCTTCGGCGGTGATACGGTTGTGCGCTATACCGTGTCCAACCCGGATGATGTGACAGCGCTGGTTCTGGTGGCAGCAGGCGGTTACATCCCGACAGAAGAACAGATCACCGATCAGGACCGGACGTTTGTTGCGCTTTACGACAACCCACTGGGCCGTTACCTGCTGCCGCGGATGTTGAACCGTAAAGAAACCGGAAAATCTCTGGAAATCTTCTTCAACGACCCGGCAGATCTGACGCAAGAGATGATCGACGAAAGCTACGACATCTATCGCTATGAAAAGAACCTTGGCGCGCCGATTGAACTGTTGGTGAACCTCTACAGCGACAGGTATGTCGAAGTATCCGGGCTGGACACAATCAACGTTCCGACACTGATCATGTGGGGCGACAAAGACGCCATCGCACCGCTGGATTACGGTCATCGCTTCAACGCAGCGATCAAGGGATCGGAACTGACCATTTACCCGGATGTCGGGCATATGCCGATGTATGAAGCCGTCGACCAAAGCACTGCGGATCTGTTGCGCTTTCTCAATTCTGCGGAAACTCAGCAATAATCCCAAACTAAGGCAAGGCACCTTTGAGCAGAAAACTAAGAACTGGCCGGTCAATTCTGTGACCGGCCAGTTCCGCATCAGGATCATTCGATAACGCGATGGGATATCTATGAAAATCGCCCGGATACTACTGGTCATTATTGGGTTGGGGCATATTGCCCTGGGTCTTTACGGGACTTTGGCCACCTCTGACCTTCTGGCATCGCTCGAGATTGAGGCGCTGACCGCAGACGGGTTGATCGAGGCGCGAACGTGGTTCGGCGGGTCTCCGTTGGCGGCAGGGTTGTTCATCACCTATGCGGCCTGGAACATGGCCTATGCGCGGGCGGGGTTTTTGTTCTTTGCCATCTACATGTTCGGGTATTTTACCGCCCGGCTGTATGGTGCCGCAGTTGCAGGCACGCTGAGCGACCCGCACATGATTGCAGCCATCGTGGAAATTGGTGAGTTTTTCGTCGCCCTGTTAGGGCTTTGGCTGCTTAGACATCAGGATCGGACGGACACCGGGTCCTGAACAAGGTCCGTTTCTTTGCGTCGAATTCTCACTGAATTAAAACACACAAACCGGGAAGGTTAGATGACAAAAAAAATCTTGAAATATGCCGCTTTGGTGATCGTTCTGGCAATTGGCGGGTTTCTGTATCTTCAGTACCAGCCCGAATTGGATAAGGACGATCTGGCCAAATACACGCAACCCCCGTCGCAGTTCATGGAGCTGGAGCCGGGCACCGTGGTCCATTACCGCGATCAGGGAAACGCAGAAGGCCCCGCGCTTGTCCTGATCCATGGCGGCACGGATTCGCTTTTTGCGTGGGAGCCGTGGGTTGAGCGCCTCAAGGACGATTTCCGCCTGATCACGATCGACCTGCCGGGCCACGGCCTGACCGGGCGTGTTGCAAGCGAACACTATACGCGCGGCAATGCCGTCAAGCTTGTGCATGACGTTCTGGAAAATCTGGATGTCGACAAGCTGTCCATCGGCGGTCATTCGATGGGGGGTGAGATCGCCCTGACCTATACGTTGGAAAACCCCGACAAGGTCGAGTCCATGATCCTGGTCGGCGCCGGCGGTCTGGGCGGCTGGCAAGAGGCTGATTTCCTGTTCTTCCCCTATAACCTGCCCGTCATCGGCCCCTATGTGTCCTATTTCGGTGACCGGACATCGGAAGCCTCGACAGAGCAGACCAAAGAGTACTTTGTTGGGGAAAACGACGACATCATCACCGAAGAATTCATGCAGCGTTGGGCCGACCTGTTGCGTTACGAAGGCAATCGGCATGTCAATTACCTGATGTACGGCGATGATGAGCGCAGCCCTTATGGCCAATGGTACGAAGAGATCGGCCCCGAGGATCTGGAACCACGTCTGGGTGAAATCACGGTCCCGTCGCTGTTGCTTTGGGGCAAACAGGACGTTCTGGTCCCGATGATCGCGGCCGAGCGGTTTGACGCGGGCCTGCCCAACAGCACATTGGTTGCATATGATGGTGTCGGGCACATGGTTGTGGACGAAGTGACCGAGCAATCCGTGACTGACCTGCGAGAATTTCTGAAAGCCAACGGAATTCTCCGCGGGGGCGACTCTTAAGTCAGAACCATATTCTGTTGGGGCGTATCGGCTGAATTTGCCGGTGCGCCCCAATTGTTTGCGGGGTGAGCCGCAGCGCCGGGTTCCGGCATAAAAAAAGGCCGACGCACCTGGGAGAATTGGTGCGTCAGCCATGGGCCTGACTCTCAGGGGAGAGCGATCAAGCCTTTTCGAATTGATCCGTATCAGCTTCCCAGCCCAAATCGCCGGAACCAAATGCGGTCCAGCCGGTCTGGTCGCGCCATTGGCCGTTGCGGGCATCTTCGACCGCTTCGACGTACCAGTTGGCAACCTCGGCCGACGGAATCCATTCACCCGGAACGCCCATCATTTCGGCGGTTTCCTTGACCAACGGCGGCAGAACGCAGTTGATGCGCTGCTCGCGCGGCAGCGACAGGGCGGCAGCACGGACAAAACCGTTGACGCCGGCACCCAGGAAGGTGGTCACGGCCGCAGCCGGGATCGGGTCAAGAACGGTGCTGCCGGTGGTCATCACAAAGACGCCGCCGTCGTTGAGGTAATTCAGACCATAGCGCACCAGGTTGATGGTGCCGCGCGCCGCGTCAGCCAGATCATCAACCTGCTGGTCGGTCACTTCTTCGATGGTCGCAAACGGCGCTTCGCCGCCCAGATTCAGCAAGGCGTCGACCTTGCCGGTCTGTTCGAACATCGCCTTGATCGAGTTGCTGTCCAGCAGGTTGGCCCGCACATCGCCCGAATTCCGGCCGACTGTGATCACCTCATACCCCAGTTCCTTGAATTTCGCCGTCGTGGGGCGACCGATCGTACCGCTTGCGCCAATGATGATGATCTTTTTGGCCATGTTCTTTTTCTCCTCGAGTTGTCACCAATGACGAGGCCCGAACCGGTCCGCCGCCATTCTTTCGACTATGACCAGCAAGTTAGGACAGAGATGACAATCAGGCTTAACTTTCAGGCGCGGATTTTTGACATTTTGTTCGCCGCTGCGTCGTGACGTCATGCCTTTCGGGCCGCCCAATGGATTGGCCGCATGGGGTTGAGCGCGTTAGGGTTTTGAAGACGATCACAAGCGCGGGGAATAACAGTGCCAAACCTAGTTACCCAACAAACCGGAGAATTCGCGAGCTGGTCCACCTGGGATGACGAACCCTATGAACACGACCTGGTGGGACCGTTCTATTTCCGCACCGATGACAAAGGACCGGTCTGCGCCTTCCGCGCCGAGCGGCGGCATATGAATGCGGGCAACATCATGCACGGCGGCTGCCTGATGTCTTTTGCCGATTTCTCACTTTTCGTAATCGCTGCGGATCACTTTGACGCGGATAGCTATGCGGTGACGGTGTCGTTTTCCACCGAATTTCTACGCGGTGCAAAAGAAGGCAGCCTGATGGAAGCGCGCGGCGACGTCATGCGTGCGGGGCGCCAATTGCTGTTCGTGCGCGGCGTGCTGACCAGCGACGGCACACCCTGCCTGAGCTATTCGGCGACATTGTCACGGGTTAAGATGCGGAAATGACAAAAGGGGCCCAAGCATGAGCCCCTTTTACCTAATGTCTTGAATACTGCGCGGCGCGCCGGTTCACCCGGCGCGTCGCAACAGTCCGATTACATCTGGCCTGTGTCCTGCAGATGCTTGATGTAGATCGACTTCAGTTTTTCGAAGGTCATCGCCTCGCCGGTGTCCGGGTCATAGACAGGCATACCAACATAGTTGGAATCGTCGATTTCCATCGGCTTGCCAGTCGTGACATACGTGGACCACTGATCGGCCACTTTCTGCCAAACCTTCGCGAGATGATCCGGCTTCATCACCAGAATATGCGGCGCAACCTCTTCGTTCAGCCCGATGTCGGTCAGCTCCCAATGCAGGTCAGTGCCGCCATCAGCTGCCGGAGTGAAGGTCCAGTCATAGATGGTCACGCGGTCATCGTTGATGCGCATGTGGGTCAGACGCTCGGGCCGGTCGCAACGGATGGTCGCCCAGGTGCCGAAATCGGCAAAGAACGGGTCGGTGACCTGGTGAATCTCGCCCTGCTCCATGTCGCGGCTGTAGTTGTGCGCGTACTGGCAGTACCACTTGGGCTCCCACTCGTATTCGCGCACGGGCGAGAACATGGAGTGCAGAGCCTCGCGCGGGACGGTGGCGTGGGCGTCTGCGGACACGACCAGAGCGGCCAGATCCTTTGCCGCGGCAAAGCTACCATCGGCCTGACGGTTGGGCGCATAGCGGTCCGCATCGGATTTGGCGGCGCGGGCATCGATCAGCTTGGCGGCACCACCGACCCATTCCACAAAGGTTTCGTCGGTGATCGCGCCGACCTGTGCGTCACCAGCATCGGTCAGGCCGCTTTCGGTGATTTCCACGTGCAGGGTCGAGCCACCGTTGGGGTTGGTGAACACGCTCCAGTTGCTTTCAGTGACGCGGTCCGCGTTCATGCGGAAGAAGTGGATACGTTCATTGGCGTCATACCGGGTCACGACCCAGGTGCCACCCATTTCACGCTCGTCATCTTCAACGGTGAAGACGGCCTTGTATTCCGCCACGCCGCTGTCGCTGCGCACCAGATCGCAGTTCCAGTTCGCGTCCCATTCGTAACGACGGGTGGGGCAGATCAGGGCAAAGACATCCTCGGCCGAGGCTTCGAGGTTCTGAACGCTGGCGAGGAAGACGCGCTTGCGCTCGTTGTTCGGAGAATAGATTGTCATATCAGTCTCTTGTCAGTTTTTTGGGGAAGGTAAAGAACGGGTTCAGCTTGCGGCTGCGTTCTGCGCTTCCTGCCATTTCTTGAAGGTTTTGTAGTAGACGATGGATTCCATCCAGCGGCGGCCTTCGCAGATCTTGTCGCCATCAAAGCGCGAAACCAGCAGGTGCTTGGAGTGGATGATTTCGCCGGTCGGTTCAAAGATATAGGTCGCGTCGCCCAAACCATAGGTGATGTCACCCATGTCGTACATTTCGGTCACACGGTACTCTACGATCTTGAAGTGGCCGTTGGCGTAATCTTCGATGCATTTCTTGTATTCGTCAAAGCCGCTGAACTTGCCGAAAAACGGGATAACGTCCTGTGCTTCGGGGTCGCCCACGGTTTGGGTGAAATCACCGGTCCAGCCCGAGATGAAGGTTTCCCAATCTTCCTCAGCCTGCGCCCGCATGAGTTTGTCGAATGTTGCCAGCTTGGCCGGATCGATCTTGCTAATGTCCATATCGGTGTTCCTTCTCAGGCCGCAGCAGTTTCATTTTTACGGTAGAAACGCGTGCCTTCCATCCAGCGGCGCATTTCGACGATTTTGCCTGCAACGATGCGGCAATGGGTCATCGTCGTTGTCGAAATCTTATCGCCGGTCGACTTGAAGACATATTCCGCATCACCTGCGGCAAAGGCATCAAATTCCGCCGCGTCGATGTTGCCGGTCGAGCAGGCAACCATCTGGAACGGGCCTTCTTCGTGATCGCTCAGCCACTGACGGAACTGGTCGTGGCCAACGTAGACGCCAAAGAACGGAACCGCATCCTGGCCCACCGGATCGCCGATCGTGAACACGAACCCTTCGGCGCAATGCGACAGAAGTGTGTCGGCGTCTTTCTTGGCAAAAGCGGCCAATGCGGCCTCGACGATTTTGCTATTGTCTGTTTCGCTCACAGCGTCCTCCAAATTCACGGCGGCAGCAGATTTGCCCGGCCGGTAAGTCATAACAACCAGAGGCCCGGCAATCCGTGCCCCTTGTTCTTTGTGAACCCGGTCAGTGCAGGCCTGATATCCGACCGTCGACCGCTGCCCAAAAAGGGGTCATCGGCACAATTCAGAGATCAGAAGTACGTTGGGGGTAATACGCCGTTCAAACGCGTATGACCGCCACAGAACGCCCTTGCTCCTCTCGGGTTCTGATGATGATCACACCTGACCCCAAAACCCCGTTAAATGCCTGATAGGATTACTCGCACGGTTGACAAATGCACTCATTGTCGATGGGGCGGATGGGCTGTCTGATCGTGGGTATCCAGCCCCTTTCCCACTTGGGTAAAACGCAACATGCCCGGCTGAGAAAGCCGGGCATGTTCAATGGATTAATCTCTGAGAGACAGGCGTTGGCCCTAGTCGCTGAGGCTCTCAACAGGGGTAGATGGTATCCGGAACACCAGGGGAATACCGATCAGGGAAACCGCCGCGCTCAGGTAGAAGGCCATCTGATAGCTGCCGTTCACGTCAGCCAACCAGCCCGCGATCGCCGGCCCCACCAACCCGATAACGGTCGGAGGCAGCATGACCAAGGCGAAGGCCATCGCAAATTTGCCCGCACCGAACACCTCGGCCGTCAGTGACGGGATCGCCGGAAGCAGAACGGCATACGCAGGCCCCAAGAACAGCACAAAGAACACAAGGTGCCACGTGGTTGTTGCATGGGCTGTGCCCACTAGGCCGATTGCCAGAAATGCGCAGGCAAAGGCGATGACTATGCGCTTGGGCTGCCGGTCCAGCACATAGCCGCCCCCGACCCTGCCAATCGAACTGGTGATCGCATAGATCGCAAACCCGATAACAGCAACAGATTCAGGAATGCCCACATCGCCGTAGTGCACCAGAAGATGCGGCAGCATGGCGCCAAACCCCATGGTCGCGGCGACGCCGACAAAGACCAAAAGCCAGTATGCCCGCTGGAATGGAAGCGTTTTGAGGATATCCATAACCGACACTTCGGGATGCGGCTCGGTACTGGGGGCTTTGTCGACAGCATCCGTTTCGGGGGTGCTCTCTCCGTCAACGGCATACCCATAGGGTTCGGGGCGATACCGGAACACAAAGCTGAGCGGGATGCAGATCAGCAGAATGGCAACACCACCGCCGGACACGGCCCCGCGCCAACCAAACTCGGCAATCAGCGCGCTGTAAAGCGGAAAGGACAGGCCCGAAATCGACGTTCCGGCAAAGAAGATGCCCATCGCCAATGCGCGGCGCTTGTGGAACCAGTTGGTGATAACCGCCAGGGGGCCAAAGTTGAAAATCCCAAGGCCCAGCGTCGCGACTGCGAACGTGATGTAAAAGGCCGGAATGGTTTCCACCCGGCTCATCATCATGAGCCCCACGCCGCCAAGCACACTTCCGACGGCCATCGGCAAGCGCGCGCCGAACTTGGTTATGATCATGCCATATAGCGGGGCCATCAGGCCGATTTCCGCATACAGCAATCCATACACACCCGAGGCCGCCGCACGCGACCAACCGGTGTCTTCAAGGATCGCTGGCAACAACGCACTGAACCCGTAGACCAGCAGCGCACCCATCATGAACATCATGACAAAAGCTGCAGCCGGAATATACCATCCATAAAAGCGGCGTTTCTTGGTACCTTCCCCGGCCGGTGCTGGTTGGGCTTCGTGCGATGTCGTCATCTCTCTCGTCCTTACCTTCAATGTGCAAATACGCCTGGAACTGACTCGATTTAGACTGTCCGGTGCATCCCACGCCTCTCATTAAGAAAACGGGTGACATCCACCGGCAAGCTTTTACTTGCTTTTACCTGCTAAATTTTTTCGGAACGCAGATACAATGATCTGGCTCAAATCCCAGTCCCCTCCCTAGAGATCAAGAACGGGTCACGTCTAAAGCTGAGACCCGCCTTAATGCGCCGTTCATAATCGTGTGCCTTCCACACCAGCTTGACAGTTCTACCCGCCCGTTTAACGAATTGCGCCAAGTTGCAGACGCGCCCGCAGGAACAGCGCCAGCCGGGTCGCGTCGCGATCAGCCTCGGGCATCTGACCGCAGTAATAGTGCCAGACATGCGGTAAACCATCGAACAATTGCAGCTCGACCGATGCGCCCTGCGCCTGCGCCCGCGCGGTAAAGCGGGTCGAATCGTCCAGCAGGCATTCGGATGTGCTGGCGTGGATCAACATGGGGGGCAGCCCAGACAGATCACCGAACAGGGGCGAGACCAGCGGGTCGCGCGCGTCTATCTCACCCAGATAGAAATGGTCACGCTGTGCGAAGGCTTCACCCGGGAACATCACGTCGCTGTCTGAATTCAGCTTGGCAGACAGGCCCGAATTGGTCATGTCGGTCAGCGGCGACATCAACGCCACCGCTGCGGGCAGCGGCTGCCTGGTTTCCCGCAGCTTCAACAGCAGCGACAGGCACAGGTTGCCCCCCGCAGAATCCCCGGCCAGTGCAATACGAGAAGGATCAAACCCGTCCTCAAGCAAGCGCAGATAGGCGGCCATGGCATCGTCCAGCGCCGCTGGAAAGCGATGTTCAGGTGCCAGGCGATAGTTTGGTACAAAAGTGCGCGCTGGCAGGGTTTGCGCCAGTTTGCAGGTCAAAGCCCGGTGGGTCTGCGGCGAACAGAATTTGTAACCGCCCCCGTGCAGATACAACAGCGCCCAATCCGGCTGGGCGTTGTTCGGTGTCACAACCTCGCTCTGCGGGCCAGTGATATCCCAGGGCTGAATATCGACATCCTTGGGCAGGCGCGTTTTGGCGGCCTGCTTTTCCAGCGCCGCGCGAAACGGGATGATGTTTTCCGGCAGCCCGTCCAGATCATTCACCAGCCGCGCGATCTGCGGTTTGAACATCCGCTTCAGGGCAAAGTTGGTCAGATGTGCTTTGAAACTCGGCATCCGGTTCAGTCCTGTGATTTGTGAAAAACCAGCGCCCCGTCATCAAAGCGCGCCTTTGGCAGCGTCTTGCTTTCGACATAGTAGTCACTGACAAATTGCCATGGCTCATGCGCACCCTGTTTGGGCAGCAGATGACCCAGACGCTTCAGATAGCCGGGATTGAACTCATCCTCGGACACCCAGGGTTGCAGCGCCATATCCTGTTCGTTGTCGCGCAATGTCGGAACAACCACATCCGCCCCGTTTGCGCGCATATGCTTCAGCATCCGAATGACAAAATCGCTGACCAGATCCACGCGCAACGTCCAACTGGAGCGCAGGTAGCCAAACATATGCGCCATATTCGGCAGGTCCGACAGCAGAACACCCCGGTAAGAGACCGCCTTGGAGAAATCGAACGGCTCACCGTCGATCGAAAACGGCAGCCCGCCCATCACGCTCAGATTGAACCCGGTTGCGGTGATGATGATGTCCGCGTCCACCTGCTCGCCCGAGCCGGTGATCAGGCCGGATTCGGTAAAGCGTTCGATGCTGTCCGTGACCACCGACACCTTGCCCGAGGACATCGCCTTGAACAGATCGGCATCGGGCACATAGGCCAGTCGCTGCTGCCACGGGCGATAGCTGGGCGAGAAATGGGTATCCACATCGAACCCTTCGGGAAGCGCGGCGCGCACACCATCCAGCAGCTTTTGGCGCACCATGTCCGGCTTGCGCTTGGCCATCCCATGTATCAGCTGATCGTCCTTCAGCTTCCACCAGCGCACCATCCGGTGCACAAACTTGTCCGGCAGGCGCAGGGCGCGCAGGAAATCCGCCAGCTTGTTTCGGTTAGGCCCGGTCCAGAAATAGGTCGGAGACCGCTGGACCATGGTGATATGACCGGCCCGGTCCGCCATATTCGGGATCAGTGTAGCTGCCGTTGCCCCCGATCCGATGACCACAACGCGCTTGCCGGTGTAATCCAGATCATCGGGCCAGGTTTGCGGGTGGACCACCTGTCCCTTGTATTCGTTGAAACCGGGCCAGTCCGGGGTATAGCCCTTGGACGGATCATAATAGCCTTGGCACATCCACAGGAACTTGGTCTGGAAAACCCGTTCCTCTCCGGTTTGGCCGTCGCGCGTGGTGATGGTCCATATCCCATCCTCTGACGACCAGTTGGCACCGGTAACACCGGTATCAAATCGGATTTTGTCGCGCAGGTTGTTTTCATCCACCACATCGTTGAGGTATCGCAGGATCTTGTCGCGCTCAGCGACGGGTTTGCCCTTCCACGGTTTGAAACGATAGCCGAAGGTATAGAGATCGCTGTCCGACCGAATGCCCGGATAGGTGTGAATGCGCCAGGTGCCGCCGATCTCGCCCGCCGCTTCCAGGATGGCGAACTTTGCGTCCGGCAACTGTTCCTGAACGTGATGCGCAACGCCGATGCCGGAAATTCCGGCACCAATAATCAAGATGTCAAATTGCTCAGCCTGACTCATCGGATTTTCCCCGACTTCCGCCGGAGCCTTTCAATCAAGGTGGACGTTGACGGTTTTTACGACACTTGTCATGAATAAGCTACGCTCAAAACGCACACACCCCGGCGAAACGACGTAAGGAAATTACTGGGCTCCCGTGAAACCAGATGATTGCGCCCGGCACTTCACTTTGATGTCAACACTGACCTCAGAATGTCGGCGGCGTGCAGGCGCTAACCACAACGCATTTCTCAGGCCCGACCTGCCGGAACCGGTGCGGATTGCGGCTGTCAAAGTAGTAAGCATCGCCAGGGCCCAGAACCTTACGCTGGTCCCCGACCGTAACCTCGACCCGCCCGGAAATAACCACCCCGCCCTCTTCGGCCTCGTGCCCGTACATGATCCGACCGGTATCCGCATCCAGTTCATAGGTTTCATGCAGGATCATCATCGCGCGGCCAAACAGATTCGTCCCCACCTGCCGGAGCGACACGCCACCCTTCCCGATTTCAACCAGATCCTCAGCGGCGTAAAACACTGTTTTCTCTGATTCAGGTTCAAATGCAAAAAATTCGGACAGGCTGACGGGAATACCAACCAGTATTCGCCGCAACGCCCCAACCGAAGGATTCACCTTACCCGATTCTATCAAAGAAATCGTAGAGTTGGTCACCCCGGCCTTCTTGGCCAAGGCACGCTGAGACAGCCCCGCGTGCTCGCGAATAGCGCGCAGTCGCAGGCCGACTTCAAGATCTTCCGAGTTGGTGTTCATGCTGTTTAATATCCTCAACATGCGGCTGATTGACCTCTATTATATCAATGCATTACAGCGCGCAAGAAACAGACTTTTACCGCTTTCTTGGACGTTCTAAAGTCTGCCATCCTGAGATTTTTTCCCGTAAATCGGGGCGCCATGGAGGACCTGAAAATGACCAATGCTGATATTGCCACGCGTCGCGAGGCAGCCATTTCTCGTGGTGTCGGTATGCAAACCCAGATTTATGTCGAGCGCGCCTCGAATTCCGAAGTCTGGGATGTTGAAGGCAAACGCTACATCGACTTCGCCGCAGGGATTGCCGTGGTAAACACCGGACATTGCCACCCCAAAGTAATGGAAGCCGTGCAAAGCCAGGCGGCGAACTTTACCCACACCTGCCATCAGGTCCTGCCCTATGAAAACTATGTTCGTCTGGCCGAGCGCCTGAACGAAAAGGTTCCGGGCGACTTCGAAAAGAAAACCGTGTTTGTAACCACCGGCGCCGAAGCGGTTGAAAACGCGGTCAAAGTCGCGCGCGCCGCCACCGGCCGTCCGGCTGTCATCGCCTTTGGCGGCGGCTTTCACGGCCGTACGTTCATGGGCATGTCGCTGACCGGCAAAGTACAACCCTATAAGGCCGGTTTCGGCGCAATGATGCCCGACACCTATCACGTGCCGTTCCCGGTTGACCTGCATGGCACCTCGACCGAAGACACACTGGGCGCGCTGACCAAGCTGTTCAAAGCCGATCTTGATCCGGCCCGTGTCGCCGCGATCATCATCGAACCGGTTCAGGGCGAAGGCGGTTTCTATCCTGCACCCGCCGAGCTGATGCGTGGCCTGCGTGCGTTGTGTGACGAGCACGGCATCGTGCTGATCGCTGACGAAGTTCAGACCGGCTTTGCCCGTACCGGCAACCTGTTTGCGATGGACGGCTATGATGTCAGCGCCGACATCACCACCATGGCCAAAGGACTGGCCGGCGGCCTGCCGCTGGCGGCTGTCACTGGTCGCGCTGATCTGATGGATGCAGCCAACCCCGGCGGTCTGGGCGGCACCTATGGCGGCAACCCCCTAGGTATCGCGGCAGCCAATGCCGTTCTGGACGTGATCGAGGAAGAAGACCTGTGCAACCGCGCCAACGATCTGGGCTCGCGTTTGAAACAGCGTCTGGAATCGATCCGATCGCGCACCGCTGAAATCGCCGATGTCCGCGGCCCCGGCTTCATGGTCGCCGCCGAATTGAACACCGCCGACGGCAGCGCACCGAACCCGGACATGGCCAATGCTGTCCGTGCTGAGGCGCTGAAACGTGGTCTGGTACTGCTGACCTGCGGCGTTTACGGTAACGTCATTCGGTTCCTCGCCCCGATCACCATTCAGGACGAGATTTTCGCCGAAGCCCTAGACATTCTTGAGGCGTCGATTGACGCTGTTAAAGGAGCCGCATGATGCTGGATCAGGACGTTGTGAAACTGGATCTGAACGATCCCTCGCTGCTGGAAGGCCGCGCCTATGTGAATGGCGAGTGGGTTGACGGCGACAAGACCTTTCCGGTGACCAACCCGGCCACCGGTGAGGTGATTGCCCAGGTGGCCGACATGTCGGTCGAGGACACGCGCCGCGCCATTGACGTTGCCGATGCGGCCAAGGCCGACTGGGCCGCACAGACCGGCAAGGAACGCGCTGCGATCCTGCGCAAGTGGTACGATCTGATGGTGGAAAACGCCGACGATCTGGCCACCATCCTGACCGCCGAGATGGGCAAACCCTGGCCCGAAGCGCGCGGCGAGGTGCTTTATGGCGCGTCGTTCATCGAATGGTTCGCCGAAGAGGCCAAGCGCGTCTATGGCGACGTGATCCCCGGCCATCAGCGCGACAAGCGTATCGTGGTGCTGAAACAGCCCATTGGTGTTGTCGGCTCGATCACGCCGTGGAATTTCCCCAATGCGATGATCGCGCGCAAGGTGGCTCCGGCGCTGGCCGTGGGCTGTACCTTTGTGGCCCGCCCCGCGACGCTGACCCCGCTGTCAGCCACCGCGATGGCGGTTCTSGCCGAACGCGCGGGCATCCCCGCAGGCGTGTTCAACGTGATCCCCGGCACCAACAGCTCGGGYGTGGGTGAGGAACTGTGCACCAACGACAAGGTCGCCAAGATCACCTTTACCGGCTCGACCCGGGTGGGCCAGATCCTGATGCGTCAGGCGGCGGACACCATCAAGAAGATGAGCCTTGAGCTGGGCGGCAACGCGCCGTTYATCGTCTTTGACGACGCTGATGTGGATGCCGCGGTCGATGGCGCGATGATCGCCAAGTTCCGCAACAATGGCCAGACCTGCGTCTGCGCCAACCGCATTTACGTGCAGGCCGGCGTTTACGATGAGTTTGCGGCCAAGCTGGCGGAAAAAGCCCGCACGCTGAACGTGGGCAATGGTTTTGGCGAAGGCGTCACCACCGGTCCGCTGATCAACGGCGCGGCTGTGGCCAAGGTCGAAGAGCACATCACCGACGCGGTCAGCAAAGGCGCCGAGGTTCTGGAAGGCGGCCAGCGCTCGGACCTGGGCGGCACCTTCTTCCAGCCCACGGTTCTGACCGGCGTGACCCGCGACATGGTTGTGGCCAAGGACGAAACATTCGGTCCGGTTGCACCTTTGTTCAAGTTCGAGGACGAGGCCGACGTGATCGCCATGGCCAACGACAGCGAGTTTGGTCTGGCGTCYTATTTCTACAGCCGTGATCTGGCCCGCGTCTGGCGCGTGGCCGAGGCATTGGAATCGGGCATGGTCGGCATCAACACCGGCCTGATCTCAACCGAAGTCGCCCCCTTCGGCGGCGTCAAACAATCGGGCCTGGGCCGTGAAGGCTCCAAATACGGCATCGATGACTTCCTCGAGATCAAGTACCTCTGCATGGGCGAAATCAAGTAAGTAAACAAAACAGGGAACTGAGCTTAGATATGTCGAAACTGAAAAAGATACTTCTGATCCTGGTTTCTGTTTTGGTGGTTTTGGGAGGCGTCGGATACGGCGCCTTCCTGTACTTGACCACAACCCCATATGTTGAGGCGATGCCGCGCAACACCGTGACCCCGGACGAACCCGAGCTGGTGGCAAAGACCGCCAATGGCGACGTTTTGGGCAAGCGCCTGGATAATGGTATCGTCCAATTCGGTGGCATTCCTATTGCCACCCCACCTGTTGGTGACCTGCGCTTTATGCCGCCGCAGCCTTCTGCCAACTGGGACGGCGTGCTGGACACTCGCGAACAGGGGCCGCGCTGCATGCAACAGGACAATCTGTTTTTTGGCGTCTGGCCCGGTGGTCAGTCCGAGGATTGTCTGTGGGTCAAAGTCAACACACCCGCGCTGGATGACAAAAAACGCCCGGTGATGGTTTGGATTCATGGCGGCGGCCTGACCCTTGGCGGTGCAGGTGAACCCACATATGAAGGCGCGACCACAGCGGCACGCGGCGACGTCGTGCATGTTGGCGTTCAGTACCGCATGGGCACATTTGGCTTCCTCGATCTGTCGCAGTTCGGGCCGGAGTTCGAACAATCGGCAGAGCTTGGTTTGCTGGACCAACTGCTGGCCCTGAAATGGGTACACGAAAATATCGAGGCCTTTGGCGGTGATCCCGAAAATGTCACCATCTATGGTGAATCTGCCGGCTCGATTGCCGCAGCGCGTTTGGCAACCATGCCTGAATCCGAGGGCCTGTTTCACAAGATGATCCTCATGAGCGGTGCTTATACCCCCGGGGATACGAAAAAAGTGACCCAGGACGGGGCCAAATGGTTTGTCGAGGAGTTGGGCGCAACGTCTGTCGACGATATCCGAGCTCTCAGCGCAAAAGAGTTTCTGGCCGCGCAGAAAAAGCTGGAAGACTACGCCGTCACGCAGGGCGCACCCGACCTTATGGCATTGATTGAGTTCGAAGCCCCGACCGAAGGCGCAATCCGTAAGCTGGGCGAACGCGGCATCCCGCTGCTGCATGGGACAACCACAAACGAATATCACTTCTTCACACTGCTGGAAGACGATACCCCGACACGGGGCCGCGACATTGCCCATAAATATCTGGGTAACCTGCAAGGGCTTTCGGCTGAGGATATCGAAAAACTCAAAGATATCACCGCGAGTTCCTTTCCTGACGAAGACGAACAGGACGTGTACCTGAACACGCTGACATGGGCGCTGATGGCGCACCCGCATGACCGGTTTCAGAAGATCGTGGCAGAAGCCGGTGCGCCGGTCTGGCAGTATAACTTCGATTGGAAATCGCCAGAGTTCCCCGAATTGGGAGCGTTTCACGCGCTTGATCTGCCCTTTACCTTTGGCACGCTGGAAGACAACGCCATACTGGTTGGCAAGACCCCTCCGGCCGAGCTGAGCGAACGCTTTCAGGACGCGTTGATCGCCTTTGCCCGAACTGGTGATCCGAATGCCGACAGCCTGCCGGACTGGCCGCGTTATGACAGGGCCACCCGCCCCGTCATGCGCTTCGGCGACAAGGTGGATCTGATTACTGGTTTCAATCCATCTCTGGATGAGTTCTCGGAACGCTTTGAAAACGCGCTGCCCAACTGACCGCTTAACAGCATTGATCCACGTCCAAACGGACGTGGATCACTCAACTGTCAGTTTAGGTGTGTTAGGTACACACCGGATTGCAGGGAAACCCAACACGATGTACCACTGATGCGGCATTTGTGCGGGTCATGGCGACCTTGATCGCCTTTCCGACACTTGCGCTGCCGTGTCAGACAAGTACGAGCTATATCGCAATGGTTTCCAAGACTAAACGCAAGATCAAGGGCAGCACACATGCCAGCCCGGAAACCCGCCTGAAAGAGATTTTGGATGCCGCTGTGATCTGCTTCGCGCAGGATGGCTATAATGGCACTACGATTGATCAGATCGCCGCTGAAACCGGGCTGTCCAAAGGGTCGATCTATCGGTTCTTCAAATCCAAGGACGATATCCTGCTGGCGCTGCTGGATCAGTTGGAACGCGAGGCCATTCAAAACAGCGAACGCCTGATCGCGCAGGACCTGGACCCGATTTCCCAAATCCGAACCCATTTACGAACCATGTTTGAGGTCAGCGAGGAATACGCCAGCCTGCAAAACCTGTGGCTTGAGATTTACAGCCACGATCAGGCCCGCGCCCGGTTGAAGACGATGATTGCCGAGGCCCGCCGGGACGTTATCGAAACCCTGCGCCCTTTGGCATCCTCAAAAGATGCCGAGGCGCAGCTGTCAGCGGTATCGGTTGTATTACTGTCATTTCACGAAGGGCTGCTGCTGCTGTCTACTTTGGAAGATCAGACCGATATGCTCAGCCGGTTTGATCAGGCCTGGCCGGTGTTGGAAACAATGCTAAAGCAGTATTTTCCCACTGCGGAATCCTGACCCTTTCAGCAATTAACGCTTGTCACCACAAAGGGAATTGGCCAACTCATCCTGGATCAGCCCTAGGATTTGGTCCCTGTTGATCAATACTTTCCCCGAGATCTGAAAGTCGCTGAGGCTGGTGGACAGAGCCAACAGCTTCCAGGCCAGAAGATCAGGGGAGAATTTCGCGTTGCATCCAAGTCGGCTGTGATACGCCGTCAGAAAAGCGGCCAGTCTGCTTTGGGACTGGTTCACCGCCTCGGCGAATACAGCTCCAACTTGATCAGATCGCGTTGCTTCGTCAGCGGCACTGATCCAGACGCGCGCAATCAAGGCAGTGTCGCTTCCGCTATCCGGCACCAGCATTTGCAGCAACGCCTGATCCATTGGCAGATTCGCGATCAAACTGTCATATCGCGCAAACTCTGCATCGGCCATATGTTGCAGAGCTGCGCATTTCAGATCGGTCAGCGACGCAAAATTGTGGTGGATTGTGCCCGGCGCCGCGCCCAATTCTTGCGCAATGCCGCGCGTGGTCAAACCACCGAACCCAACCTGTGCGACTTGCCGCAGTGTCGCCTCAATGATCGCGATGCGGCGTTCTGATTTGGGCAGATAGCTCATGTCTGTCTTTTTCGTTGGATTCGGTTCACCCTATTGCATCAAGAGAAAATTGGCCATATGTCCAATTTGGGCGATTGCCCAAAACTCGCCATGTAACCGATTTTGCAACCCGGCTTCCGCGTAACCCGGAACCCGATCAGGAGCACCCGATGGCACATACCGCCGTAGACCATGCCATGACTTCCGGCCCATTGAACCGCGAGTTCACGCGCTTTGTCGTGCCGACGGTTGTGGGGATGCTGGCCGTGTCCTCGGCCGGGATCGTGGATGGTATCTTCGTGGGCAATTTCGTCGGGGCCACGGCACTGGCATCGGTGAACCTTGTGGTTCCGTTGCTGGCACTGGTCTTTGGCATTCTGATCATGCTGACAGTGGGGTCCGCCGTGATCGCCGGTAAGCTTTTGGGCGAAGGTCGGGTGCGTCGCGCCTCGGACGTGTTTACCAAGACAATCATCGTGGTACTGGCTTTCCTGATCGGTATGGCTGCGCTGACATTGTTGTTTCCGCAGCAGTTGGCCACGTTGCTGGGCGCGCGTGGCAGCACACTGCAGATGAGCGCCGATTACCTTTGGGTCATCGCCTGGTTTTTCCCCGCATTTGGTCTGGGTATTCTGGCCAATCAATTCGTCCGGGTCGATGGCCGGCCCGGTTTTGCCCTGTGGGGCATGGTCTGTATTTCCGGCGTGAATATCGCTCTGGACGCGCTGTTCATTGGATACTTGGGCTGGGGGATCAAAGGGGCTGCGCTGGCCACCGGCTTGGCCTACGCCTCGGGCGCGTTGGTATTGCTGTTCCACTTTCTGTCACCGCTGGCAAAGCTGGGCATCACGCGCCCGCTGGGGTCATGGCGGGTGATCTGGCGTGCGGTGATCAATGGGTTTTCCGAGTTCCTGAACGAGACTTCAAGCGGGTTGGTGATGTTCCTGTTCAACTGGATTCTGATGTTGCAACTGGGCGCGACCGGTGTGGCGGCATTCACTGTGGTCAGCTATCTTTTCTACATCGGTGTATTGGTTTTCTACGGTGTTGGCGAAGGATTGACACCACTGGTCAGCGTGAATTTCGGGGCTGGCAAACAAGATCGCATCCTTGCCTTTCTGGCGCGCGGTGTCGGGTTGAACCTGGTGATCGGCCTGATCCTTGCACTGACATTGCTGATCGGGTCAGAACATCTGGTTGGAATGTTCCTGGACGGCGATGAGCATGAGACCATTGCCCTTGCCCGTTCGATGATCGCAATTATCTGGCCCGCCTTCCTGTTCAGCGGGATCAGCATCGCCTTGTCTGGCTATTTCACCGGTATGCATTGCGCACGCCAATCCGCGCTGATTGCACTGTGCCGGTCGCTGTTGTTCCCGGTGGTGCTGATCGGTCTGTTCTGGAGCTTGTTTGGCCATATGGGGGCGTTCTATGCCCTGCCCGTGGCCGAGGCGCTGACCTTTTTGCTGGCCATCGTGCTGTACCGCAAACAAAGATATCAGGCCGTAATTCCGGCCTGATATCCAATCGTTTCAGTGGCCTTTATGGGCCGAGATACCCGTGGCCTGCGTCGTTGCCGCCATGACTTGCTGATCAATCACAAGATCGTCGAACATCCGTTCGACCCATGACAGCGCGCCAGAGGTCAGCAGGAAGGTTTCGGGTACAACGATCCATTCCGCGACCCAGACACCGCCCGAGCGTTCGTGCTGATGCAGCGCCAACTCTCCGATCTGCTCAGATCGCTGACGGCCCAGACGGGCCACAGCTTCGCCAAACTCAGAAGCGCGCTGGTTCTTCTTGTGGGCCATAGCCGAGGACGCGCCCTTGCCTTGTTGGGGACGTTCATAAACCTCACCGATATCCGAGGAGGACAGCAGGTTCACGTTATGCGCCAGTTTGCACAATGTCCCGCACAACGCGCCCAGACCGGTTACGATATCAACCACCCCGTCCCGGGCATTTTGCCAGTGCGGCTCGACCGTATTCAGGCCCAGGGCCGCCGCGACGGATCGTTTGACCTGTTGGCCATCGCCGTTGGCATAGGCCTGCAAATCACCCACCGGGCCACCGATCTGAACGTTCAGGCCACGCCCGGCAGCGTCTGACAAAGCGGCAAGGCGGCGTTCAAGCTCTGACTTCCAAACCTGCAGCTTGGTTTCTAACCGGATCGGAACGGCGTGTTGCCCATTGGTACGCCCGATCATCACGGTGCTGCCATAAAGCTGGGTATGGCGATCCAAGCCTTCGATGATCCGGTCGACACTGGTCTGCACCTCTTCCAATCCCAGCCGCATCTGCAGGGCCATGGCTGTGTCCATGATGTCCTGCGTTGTAGCCCGGAAATGAACGTGCTCACCCTGTTCGTCCGCAAGCGTCCTAAGCTGCCGGACCAACCCGACAATCGGGCGGCCGACCAGGATCATCTGTTCATGCAACTGGCTGAGGTTAAGATCCTGTACGGAAATCCCTTCCAGCGCCCGCGCCGCCGCGTCCGGGATCAACCCGGCTGAGGCTTGCGCGCGTGCCAGTGTCTGTTCCACCTTCAGCCAGGCCGATATGGTCGCATGTTCCGACCATATCGCGCGCATATCCGCGCTGGAAAAGCAGCCACGATAGAGGCTGGACTCAAGCATCGCCCAGACCTCCCTGTGCCAGTTTACGCTCCTTCATGATGCCACGAATGCGGAAAGCGATGGCACCAACACCCAAGATCAGGAAACCCAGCGCAATCGGGCGCTCGACAAAGATCAGCGCGCCGCCGTCGGACATCAGCAAGGACTGGCGGAATGTCTCTTCCGCGCCTTTTGCCAGCACGAAGGAAATCACGAAGGCCGCGATGTTGAAGTCAAACTTGCGCATCAGCCAACCGGCAAAACCCGCACAGGTCATCACGGTGACGTCAAACATCGACCCGCGTGCCGAATAGGCGGCGACAAATGCAGTCATGAAGATCAGCGGATACAGCACATTGGTCGGGATCTTCAGGATCAGCCGAGCCACCTGCGTGGCACCGAAGTACCCGATCACACCATAGGCGATGATCCCCAGCATACCGCAGGCGAACAGCTTATAGACCAGTTCCTTATCGGTCAGGAACAGCGTCGGGCCGACCTGAATGCCGTGGATCAGGAACACGCCCAGCAGGATCGCACCGATGGTGGAGCCGGGAATGCCCAGCGTCAGTAGCGGTGCCATCGACGGGCCGGACACGGCGTTGTTGGCGGCCTCGGGCGCTGCGACACCTTCCAGCGCACCTTTGCCCCATTGTTCGGGGTTCGTCGCGCGGCGTTTGCCTTCACCGTATGAGATAAAAGCCGCAATCGCCGAACCCAGACCCGGCAACACGCCGATGCCTGCGCCGATGAACCCGCCACGGACGGCGTGGGGCAGACAGGGTTTATATTCCTCCCACGTCAGATCGTTGCCGTCAGCCGAGCTTTCGTTTTCCTTGGTCTCACCGCTTGCCTTGCGGCGTTCTTCCAACTGGGCAAACACCTCACCCAGAACAAAGACACCGATCATCAGCGGCACCAGACCGATGCCGTTGGACAGGTCGAATGAGCCAAAAGTATAGCGTTCTTCGCTAGAGATCGGGTCCAGCCCAACCATGGCCACCAGAATACCCATCAGCGCCGAGGCCAGACCTTTGACGATGGACTTGCCAATAACCGAACCGATAACCACGAAGGCCGCGAAGTAGATGGCAAACGTCTCTGGCGGGCCCAGCTTCAGGGCGATGGCGGCGATGAAACCCACACCGACGACCAACATGATATCCCCCATCAGATCACCGATAACGGATGAAATGGTGGCGACCTTCATCGCTTTGCCCGCCTTGCCGGATTTGGCCAACGGATAGCCGTCGATCTGCGTGGCTGCGCTGGCAGCAGTGCCAGGCGTATTGAACAGGATCGCGGCAATTGAGCCGCCATAGCGCCCGGATTTACCGATCACATACAGAAAGGCCAGCGCGAACAGGGGGGACATGTAGAATGTAATCGGCAGCAGCATCGCAATGGCCGCCGAGGCCGTCAGGCCGGGCGTCGCGCCAACGATCATGCCAACAGCGGCGGCCAGGACGATGGCGAACAGCAACATCGGGTCGGTGATCACCGAAAGAAGGGCGGGAAAAATTTCCATAACGTATTACCCCTGTATCCAGCTGAGAAGGTCGAACACTTCGCCATAGGGCGGAAAGACGCCAAGCAGCACGAAAAAGATGACATGGAAAACCAGCGGGCAGATCACCATGGATACTGCCAATCCGATCCAGCTGCGCACGCCGAATATATACAGCACGATCGGGGCCACGATCGCTGTCGGCAGCAGATAGCCAAACCAACGGAAAGACTGCTGATAGATCAATGCGATGATGAACAGCCCAACAATCTGAAGCGTCACGGCGCTATCGGAACTGGTGGGCGCGGGTCCCGCGGGCTGGCGCGATGCCCCCACAAGCAGGAGGATCGACAACCCCAGCAAAGCTACGGACGCGGCAAAGGGCACAATTCCTGCCCAGGTGTCTCCGGGTGAGGCAGCCGGCACCTGCCAGGCCCCCCAGATGGCCACAAGTGAAATGGCCGCTAGCACCAGACCTTCGGCATAGGCGCGCATGTCTTCCTCCCTGAATAATGCGTAGACGGAAAAAGGCCGGGGGCGTACAGCCACCCGGCCTTTTCAGATTTTAGTTGGTCAGGCTGTCAACCAGCGGTGCCGCGTCTTCTTTCATCGACGACAGGGTTGCCTTGGCATCCGCACCGTTCTGAAAGACCGGGCCGGTCCCGCGAGACGCCAGCAATTCGGCGAATTCAGGCTTGGATGCAATCTGCTCAAGCGCGGATTCCATGGCCGCGACGACCTCGGCCGGTGTGTCCTTCGGGGCGAACACGATTACTGGCGAGGATACGGCGGCAAACGGAATGCCCAGTTCACCAAAGGCGGGAACTTCGGTCATGATGCCGTCGCGTTCCTGGCTGTTGACGGCCAGTGCGCGCAGTTGGTCTTCGAAACCTGCAAGCTGCTGAACACCCAGGAAACCAAAGTCGGCCTGTTCACCGATCAGCGCGGCACGGGTCGGCCCGCCCCCTTTGAACGGAACGTCCTGTGCTTCGATGCCGTTATTGGCCAGGAAGCCCATACCGCCGACATGGTGGAAACCACCGCGACCCGAATGCGCCCAACGCAGCGAACCCGGATCGGCCTTGGCCGCATCAATCACATCCTGAACCGACTGGAACGGGCTGTCCTTGGGGACCATCAGCGAGGTTTGCAGCTGACCGACCTGTGCCACGAATTCAAAGCTGTCCAGCGCGTCGATATCAGTATCGCGCGTCATGGTGGACAGCAGGAACGAGCCGCCCGAGGTCATCATCATGGTATAGCCATCGGGGCGTGCGCCCACGACCGAGTTGGCGCCATTCAAGCCACCCGAGCCGGGCTTGTTCACAACAACGACCGGAACATCCAGAATGCCTTCGGCTGCCGCCGAGATGGCGCGGGCATAGGCATCCGTGCCGCCACCGGCCTTATATGGCACAACCAGATTGATCGGGCGCTTGGGCCATTCGGCCGCAAAGCTTGCTGTTGCTGTTGCTGCAACGGCGAATGCCGCAATTGCGGTGCTAAGAATAGTACGACGCTTCATTGGGTCCTCCCTTGATCTGTCCTGTTCAGCTTAGGCGAAACGATCAATTGAGAAAAATGCAAATGTGTTATATTTACTTGCATAAAGTGAAAGAGTCGCCATGAACATCAAAGCGCTGCGCGCCTTTCGGGCCACCTTATCAGAAGGGTCCCTTGTTGCTGCATCTGAAATTCTGCATCTCAGCCAACCTGCGATCAGCCGGTTGATTTCGGGGCTGGAGGCGGAACTGAAACTTACGCTGTTCGACAGAAGCGGCCGCAACCTGACGCCCACCCCCGAAGGCATGGCCTTTTATCGCGAGGCCGGGCGCATTCTGGACAATCTGGACGAGGTACCCCGGATCGCGCAGGAAATTCGGGCAGGCCGAACCGAGATCCTGCGTATCGTCACGATGCCCCGTATCGCCATGTCTTTGTCAGCCCCCGCCGTGGCCCGGTTTTTCAGGCAGCATCCCGACATCAATGTCAGCCTCGATGTGCGCGCCCGACGCGAGGCGGGAAAATGGCTGGCCGGCCGAGAGTACGATATCGGGATCGGCGCGCTACCGGTCGATCACCCCGGCATTCGCACGCAACCTTTGTTCAAGGTGCGGGCGCAGGCGATTCTTCCGGCCGGTCACAGGCTGGCGCACCGCAGCGAGGTCACCGCCAGTGAACTGGCCGCCGAACCCGTCGTCCGCCTGATGCAAGGGTTGCTGCTGCGGGATCAATTGGACGACGTATTTCACTCGGCCGGTGTGTCGCCGAAACAATCCTGCGAAGTGGCGTCCTCTCAACTTGCCTGTGCGCTGGTCGCAGAAGGTGGCGGAATCACGATCGCGGATGAACTTGTGGCATCCCAAACGAACCTTGGGAAGCTTGCGCTTGTACCGATCACCCCGGCGCGCTGGATGACCTTCGGGATTTTATACCCGATTTCCCAGCAGAAATCCGAAGCATTGTGCCGTTTTGAGGAAACCCTGTTAGAACTGGTGTGGGAGCTGACCCAAAACAGTAAGACCATGCAGGCCGAGTAACCGCCGATTTTTCCCCCATTCGCAGTTTTGGACCTTTGCCCCGGCAGGGAATCAGTCCCGTGCGGGCGGGTATCCCTGCAGTTCCACACCAGCCGAAAATGATCCTTAGGAAGCCGCGCGCCTAAATCCAGTGCAACTGGTAAATCGTGACGTAAGGTCATAATGGAATATGATCATAAACCACTAACTAAGTATTTACTTATTTATTGGATTACCGCTCAATCAATCCCGATCTAATCGCCAACCAAGCTGATCGCCCCCCGCGTGGCGGCTGCAACAAAATAGTCGGCGAGCAGGAGAACGGCTGAATTCACTAACCCTTTGGGAGAGGGGCGATTCAGCCATGTAAACAAGGGGCACGCCGCGAGGAGGTCAGTCGGTGGCGCCCCATACGGGAGGAAAAATGAGCCAGAAGACTGCACACCAGCCAGATTCACACATCAATTCGGCACGCAAAAAAACAAGGCAGATGACACGTACTGCTGCCTGGGCCCTGACCACTTCGGTCGCCGCCGCAGGTCCGGTCTGGTCCGGTGGGATCGAAAACTCTGATCAGGATGTCTCGATCATTTTTGCTCCCGGTACCGTGATCGAGGGCACATACTTCTATTCGGACATCGAAATTTCGGGCACCGATTTTGGCATGCCCAGCGGCAACACCGGTGGCGGCTTGTCCAGCGGCGTCATCAACTTCAAACACGACGTGACCGATAAGATCGCCCTGGCGTTCATCATCGACGAGCCGATCAACGATTTCTCGCGCTATCGGCTGAACAATGGCAACCCAAACTTTGGAACCGATACGGACATACGCAGTATTTCCTTTACCGCGTTGGCAAAGTACCGGTTTGACAACAATGTCAGCGTCTATGGCGGTGTACGCACGCAAAGGGCAAAACTTGACATCAACGTGCCCGACACGGCAATCCCCCCTTTCGGCTATGAACTGGACGCGGATACGGGCTATGATTTTGGATATGTTGTGGGTGTCGGATACGAAATCCCCGAAATCGCATTTCGTGCATCGCTGACCTACAACTCCAAGGTCAGCCATGATGACGGGGACGCGACCCTTTTTCCTTCATCGTTTTCGACCTCAACGTCCTTTACCGCCGAATTCCCGCAATCGCTGGACCTTCAGGTGGAAACCGGCGTGTCTGCCAATACGTTGGTCTTCGGGCGTGTTCGGTGGCGCGACTGGTCGGAGGGCAGCTTGGAGTTGCCCCTGCAGGGCGAGGCGTTGGATTTCAAAGACAGCACCTTTTACCAGTTGGGCTTTTCGCACGCGATCACTGACAACTGGGTAGGCGGTCTGAGCCTGACGTACGAGGACGATCACGGTGGGCCGCTGCTGACCACTGGTTCAATTGCGACGCTGACGGCGCATGGCGGCTACATCACCGACACCTACTATGTCATTGGCGCGCTGAGCTATTCCGACATCGGGGACAAGGACCTGGGCAATGGCACTGTGTATAAAGACAACGATGCAGTGACCTTCTCTTTGACCGTGGGTTATACATTCTGACGCCGACCCCCTCGCGGCGGACCGAACTGTTGCCCCGGCGATCCGAGCAGGCACCGGGTGAAGCGAATTGCTTCCCTGGTGTCTGCGTTTCAGGTCCATAAGGCCCTGAGTGACATCAATTCGAAACCCGGATGAAACCATGAAGAAATTTCTTAAAATCGGCGGCTCTGTCATTGCGGTCCTGGCCGCACTTGGGGCCGGAGCTTACGTTTACGTCACAACCCCTCTGTCCCACCCCGAAATGGCCGAGCTGACATCGGACAAGCTGAAGGCCGAGGTTAAGATTCTGCGTGATGCCGCAGGGGTGCCCCATGTTTACGGCGAAACCGCCGAAGACGTCATGTTCGGCGCGGGTTACGTGCAGGCGCAGGACCGGATGTTCCAGTTCGAGATGATCCGCCGGGCCGGTGCGGGGGAACTCTCGGCCATTCTGGGCGAAGACCTGCTTGAGGCCGATGTTTTCGCGCGTCAGACCAGCTATACCGACGCGCAGTTGCAGCAAGTTCTGGACGATATGACGCCCGAACACCGTGGCTATCTGAACGCCATGCTGGACGGCATCAATACCTATGTCGACCAGATGCAGGCCGAGCCGGGTAAATATCTGCCGTTCGAATTCAACTTCCTCTCAGTCCCTGTGCGCCACTTTACCGAGGCCGACTTTATCCAAGCGCTGAGCGTGACCGGTCGTCTGTATGGCGCGGTTGGCGGGCAGGAGTTGAAGAACCTGCAGTTCCTCAAAGAGATGCAGGAAAAACATGGCGATTTCGTCGGGCAGCAGGTGTTTGACGACGTCATGGTCCTGAACGACCCGGACGCCTATGCCTTTGCGACCGAGGGCACCGAAGTGACCATCGACCTGCGGCCCAACTACGAAGTTGGTCAGGAAACCATCACCAACGACCTGACCCGCATCGTTGACGCGGACCGCACCGGCGCGCGCGCCTATCAGGCCGCGATCCTGTCTCTGGGTCTGACCAAAGGTGCCAGCCGGACCACCGTGGTCGGCCCCGAGCGGTCCGCGACCGGCAATCTTCTGATGATGCACGCCACCGCTGATGGCTATGAGGTGCAACTTAAAGGCGGCGGGTTCGACGCCGCCGGTATGACCATCTCACCAGTCGGGACGCCGATCATGGGCCGCAGTGAAGATCTGGGCTGGGTGATCACCACCGGCGAGCGGGACACAATCGACACCTATGCCGAAAAGCTGAACCCTGAAAACAAGTACCAATATTGGTACAATGGCGCCTGGCGCGACATGGAGCGCCGCAAGGAAGTGATTGAGATCGCCGATGGCGAACCGATCGAGATCGAGGTCGCCTCGACCGTTCATGGCCCCATCTTCGGCTGGGACGAAGACAACAACACCGCCTATTCCAAACGTTGGAGCCAGTGGATGTCCGAAGGCGCGGGCTGGGGGGCGACGCTGGAGTTTTCGCGCGCCAAGACCATTGATGACTTCAGGGCTGCTTTGGCCAGCGCGCCGATGGGCAATATCAACGTCACTGTCGGCGACGCCAATGGAAATTATGAAACCCGGCAAATGGGTAATCTGCCGATCCGTCCCGAAGGGGTTGACCCGCGCCTGCCCGCCCCCGGCACCGGCGAATACGAATGGGAAGGTTTCGTGGCCTTCGATGATCGCCCCAATCTGGCCAACCCAAAGCGCGGCTATCAGGTGGTCTGGAACAATAAGCCCGAGGCTGACACCGTGGCCGGTGACTTCTCGCGCTGGGGCAAACATTTCCGCACCTATCTGCCGCTGGCCCTGCTGGAGTCCGACGATGACGTCACCATCGACGACATGAAGCGCTTTAACCAGATCATCGCAGGGGGCTGGGGCAGTGTTGAGCTGCAAACCACCTCGCCCGACTTCTTCAAGCCGTTCTGGAACGAAGCGGCGGCCAAGGCAAACGATCCCCGCATCACCGAAGCGGTCGAACTGATGTCGAACTGGAACGAGATGTATCACGATCTGGATGGTGACGGTTTCTATGACGATCCCGGCCTGCTGCTCTACCGTACATGGCGCGAAGCTGCGATGGATGTGATCTTCGAGGATGATCTGGGCGATTGGCGCACGGACTTCGACGCAGATACTTATGTCAAATATGGCTCCAGCTTGCTGATCCGTGCGCTTGAAGGGGACACCGCCGGTCTGCCGCCGCAATATGACTTCCTGAATGGCAAGTCGCGGGCGGACGTTGTGACCGAAACCCTGCGCGAAACTCTGCGTCGTCTGGATGCCGAATACGAAGGGCCGCTTTCCGAACGGCGTCAGCAGGCCTATTACCGCTATATGGGTGAAGTAGCCCTGGAAGCGCCGGATGAAGCGATGCTGCCCGTGCCTGCCGGTGCCGATGGGCGCGCGACAGGTTATGCAGGTGCGGGCGTGGATCTGGGCCATCTGCCTGCGGCGGTCAAACACAACGGTGCGCCGGACTGGATGGTGATCATGGAAATTGGTGCCGACAAACCGGCGCTGGAGACCCTGACACCGGCAGGCGGACAATCCTGGTTCATCAACAAATGGGCGCGCGCGTCCAAACATCTGAACGACCAGACCCATCGCCACCGCGATTTCGACTTCAAGACCATCGAAATGGACGACGACGCGGTTCAGGCTGTGTCGGAATCGACCTTGATCCTGCGCCCGGCGAATTGATCATGACAGGACGCAGCACCCATCACGGGCGCTGCGTTCACCCCAACTCCGCCCGATACCTTTCGACCGTGGCCCGGATTGTCTTGGCGGTCTGATCAATCACGAAAGGGCGTTTCTCGGCTGGTGTCAGATGGACGAGAACCATCAGCGTTAACGCCAGATCGAGCCAGTATTCGACAATCTCCACCAGCGGCGGCGCGCCTGGATCATATTGCTGAATCAGCGCAATCAGACCCGCATCATGGGCGCGGTCCATATCCGCCACATGCTTGTTCAGCCGCAACACCTTGTCCAGCTCGACCGCCAGCCGGTGATCATCCTCTTTCATGTTGCGCAGATTTTCGCGATAGATCCCCTCGATCAGATCAGCGGGGCCGGATATTTGGTCCATCTGCTCCAGATAGGCCTGATTGTCCGCGGTGATCTGGTCCAGCCAGTCCTGGTATATGCGCACAACGATTGCGTTCTTGTCGGGAAAATACCGATACACCGTGCCGATATTGCACCCTGCGACATCGGCAACATGGTTTGTCGAAAACCCCTCATACCCGTTTTCAATCAGCACGCGCACAGCGGCTTGCAGGATACGGATCTCGGTTTGAACCGCCCGGCTCTGCTGTGGCTTGCTGATTTTTCGGACGCCCATCGGAATGCTCTTCGTAAATCTTCTCAACCAGATGTACGAAATCAGGCCCGAATGGCAAGCACCCGTAAGATGAATTTATGACACAAGTGTTGGCGTTAACACGCAGTGTTTATTTCTGATCCGCAGGCATCAATCCGGCAAACGCGGCCCGCCTTGCCCCTTCGATGGGAACCGGGCGGTGCGTTTCGCGGCTGACATAGACATGGGTGAAATGCCCTTCGGCAGCGGCCTCATCCTCATCATTGCGGAACAAGGCAATTTCAAACCGGACCGAGCTGTTGCCCAACTTCGCCACCCGCAACCCGGCGGTGACCCTGTCGGGAAACCCCATCTCGGCAAAGTACCGACACCCGGTTTCCACCACCAGCCCATAGCTGTCGCTGGCGCGTAAATCCAGCAGGCCCTGATCAATCAGCCAGCCATTGATGGCAGTGTCGAACAGCGAATAATGCACCACGTTGTTCATGTGGCCATAGATGTCATTGTCCATCCAGCGGGTTTGCAGCGGATAGAATTCGGGGAACTCGGCGCGTTTCGACCGTGGGGCGGGCATCACCAGGCCTCCGAATAGATGGCAAAGGCGTCGTTCTGCGTCACTTCGCGGGGGTTGTTGACCAGCAGACGGGTTTGCAGCATCGCATCCGCAGCCATTTTTTCGATGGCATCCCGCGGAATGTTCACTTCGCGCAGGCGAGTGGGCATCTGCAACTCCTGCGCCAGACGCTCAAGTCGGGTGATGAAGGCATCACAGCGTTCGGCAGGGTTTTCGATATCGCCCAGTTCGGGGAAGGCATCGGGGGCGATCTCGGCATATTGCCCTGCCGCCTCGGGCGCGTTGAAGCGCAGCACCTGCGGCAGGATCAGCGCGTTGGACAGCCCGTGCGGGACGTGGAACGTGCCACCGATAGGATAAGCCAGCGCGTGAACCGCAGCCACGGGTGAGTTGGCAAAGGCCTGACCCGCCAGCATCGACCCCAGCAGCATCGCCCCGCGCGCATCCCGGTTTGATCCGTCGCGCACGGCCTGATGGATATTCGCCCCCAACAGGCGCAGCGCCTCACGCGCCAGAAGGCGTGACATCGGGTTGTTGTTGGCACTTTTTGAGGTATAGGCCTCGATCGCGTGTACCATGGCGTCCACTCCGGTCGCCGCCGTGATATGCGGCGGCAGGCCCAGCGTCAGATCAGCATCCAGAATTGCCAGGTCGGGCAGGATGACCGGGGACGAAACGCCCCGCTTTTCCTCGGCGCCCACGGTTATGATCGACACCGGCGTGACCTCGGATCCGGTTCCGGCGGTGGTCGGGATCAGCACCAGCGGCAGGCGGGGACCTTTGGCCTGGGCAACGCCCCATGCCTCGTCCAGATCCTCGTCCGAGCCCAGGATCAGCGCGGTTAGCTTGGCCACATCCAAAGGTGAGCCGCCCCCGATGGCCAGAACGCCGGTGACCCCGGCGGCGCGCCCGGCCTCAATCGCGGTCATCAGCGTTTCGCGCGACGGATCAGCCTCGACCTGATCGAATACCGTCACATCACATCCGGCGTTTTTCAGCGAGGTGATAACCGGATCACACAAACCCAACGCCCTGAGGCCCGCGTCGGTGATAATCAAAACCCTTTCACCCAGAAGCGGCGCGGCCAAAGCACCGCATTCCGCCGCTTTGCCAGGCCCGAAAACGACAGATTTCGTGGTGTTGAATGCAAATGGATTCACTGTGGGGCCTCGTGTTTGGTTCAATGAGTGGATGGCAGGGTCTGTGCGATGACCCGGTCGAAATAAGACGGTCCGGCAAGCGTATCGCAAAATCCGTTATGACCCCCCCGGGCTGACAGGTGCAGATCGACGCCAGACATATCGCGCAGTTTTGCAACGTCGGCGGCATCGACCACCGGATCATCGTGTGCGCCAAAAATAGTCAAGGGCAACGGGCAGCCCCGCATATCCCCGGCCGCCAGTTGATACGCGGCGAAATAATCGGACAGGTGCGCAAACCCCGTCCAGCGTCCGACAATAAGATGCGACATATCCGTGATCGTACTGCATCCAAGGATATCGGCAATCGGGTATTGATCGGGAAACGCTGCGTTTTTATCCCGCAGCCATTTGCGCAGCTTGCGCGTGAAATAACTGCGCAGCAGCGGGTTGCCATCAATCATCACTGCAGCCGAGGCCGGGTTGAACAGCGGGCTGACGGCATAGATCCGGGTCAGCTGCGGGATGGGCCGATCCCGCAGACCCCGCGCCACCCGCAGGGCAAAATTGCCACCCAGAGAGTAGCCGACCAGCCCCACCGGCTGAGCCTCAGCCCAAGCCGCGACCTGCTCGACCGCGCGATACAGCTCATCAGTGCGGGCCGCGTGCAGGAAATCGGAATTCAACGCGATTGCATCACCGTGTTCGGGCAGCGTCATCCGGCAGACCGAATACCCCTGCGCATAGAGGTACTTGGCGGTGGACACCACATAGGCGGACTGCGGTGTGCCCAGCCAGCCATGCAGCAGGATCACCAACCCTTTGGCCGCTGGGTTGGGCGCGTAAAGGCAGGTGGTCTGCAAACCCGCGCCTACGTCGAGGGTGACATGGCGCGAGGCCGCCTCCAACACCGCAGACCGGGATTTACGGAACCGGGCGCTGGCCAGCGCGGTCTGAACCATCGCCGGGCGCAACAGGGTCGGAGGCGCAAATCTGTCCATGTTGTCCTTTCCCTCTGAACCCAGTTTGCGGCTCAGTCGGGCCAGTGCCAAGGGCGCGTGAAACCATCCAGAACCTGTACGATCCGATCACCCGAAACATCGCCGGTTTTGGCCAGACGAGCAACCGGACCCAGCGTTTTGTCTTCTGAAATGGCCCCAATTGACGCAACGGCATCTGCGTGTTTCGCACGACATCGCTGACCCTGACAATCATCCGGCTTGCTGCGCCCCGGATTGAACAATCTGCCCTCTGCTGACCTGGGCAACCCATCAAGGTTTTCGCTGTGTTTGAGACGCGTTGACCGCCGTGGGTTGTGTTATCTGACACCGGCTATCCGACCTGCAACTGTGGTGATGTTCAGCAGTAAGTTCTTTTTCCTGTCGCGCAAAGCCTGACGTCTTGGTTGTCATTCACTTTTGCTGTTAAGTGAATTGAATCCCTGTACGATCGACCGGACCCTGAATGACCACGCTCCAAGAAAATCGCGAAGCCCCGCACACTGCCCAGCAGGCGGTGTATGAAACCCTTCGCGAACGCCTGATCACGGGCAAGATCGCCCCCGGTGAATCGCTGGTGGTCGCACCCGTCGCCGAGGCGTTGGGCGTGTCCACCATGCCGGTACGCGAGGCCGTGCGCAGGCTGATCGCGGAAAACGCGCTGGAACTGATGGACAATCGGCGTATCCGGGTGCCGATCATGAGTTTCAGCCGTTTTGAACAGTTGTTGCAGGCGCGGACCGCCTTGGAAACGCTGGCCGCTGAACGGGCGATGCCTGCCGTGGATCAGCGCCTGATCGCCCGGCTGTTAGAGATCGACAAACACTCTGACCAGATGCTTGAGGTTGAGAATTATCTGGGCGTTGTCGGCAACAATTTCCATTTTCACCGCACCATCTATCAGGCCGTTCCCTGTCAGGCGCTTTTGCCGCTGATCGAAAGCACCTGGATGCAGCTTGGCCCGTTCATGGCCACCGCGCTGAAATCAATGGGGTCCACCTATACTGTTGATCGCCATCATGAAATCCTGACCGCGCTGGAACAGCACGATACGGTGCGCCTGCGGGTTGCGATCAAGGCAGATATCCGTGACGGGATCGGGCATCTGGGCACCAGCTTTCTGGAAGAGACCATCGAATCCGGCGGTTGACGCAAAATCCGATGGCTCAGCAGTTAGGTTAGTTCGGTGCGTAGTCGTCTGCGCCTTCGACATCCTCGCGCAGGAAATCCAGCGCGTAGGGGTCAAAATCCTCGATCCGCCGCGCGACGCGGTGGCCGGAATAAACCGCCGCCGCGATGGTCGAGGGTACCTCGCAATCGCCGATACGGGTGACGCTGGTGATGCCAGCCTCAACCAGTTTTTCAGGGTCGGCCATCAGATCATCATAGAGCGTATCACGCGGTTTGCGGGCGGTGACGATCACGGCTGATTGCGCCGCGATCTCTTGCCCGCGCTCGGATTGGATATGCGCGATCTGCGCCTTGCCATCCGCCAGCGATACCAGTTGATGTTTCTCGACAATCGCAACGCCGCTTTCATGCAAGCGCCGCTCGATCCAGCCTTGCTCCAACGTGTTTTCCGAAAACGCCGAAACGTCCGAGGCCGGAGTGACAATCGTCACCTCATGACCCGCATCGCGCAGTTTTTGCGCCACCGCGCTGGCCATGTAATAGTGGTCGTCATCATAGACCAGAACCGGCCCGGTGATCTTAGCCCCGCGTGTCACGTCATCAGGGGTCAGGACGGCTACACCGTCGCCAACCTGCCACGGCGCATGGGCCAGCCGCCCGGTTGCGGCGCTGTCCCAGATGGCACCAGTGGCCAGCACGACCCGTTCAAAGCCAAACTCAAGGATCTGTTCGGCATCCAATGCGCTGTCCAGATAGACATCCACGTTTGGCATCTGCGACAACTGATAAGTGCGATAATCCCGCACCCGGCCCCAGGCCCCGAACCCGGGCAATGCTGCTTCGGCGCTGACGCGGCCACCCAATTCGGTGCCACCTTCGGCCAACGTTACGTTGTAACCACGCCGACCCAGAGTCAGCGCACATTCCAGCCCGGCGGGGCCGCCGCCCACGATCAGGATATTGTCGTCGCTGGCTTTGTCGGGCACCTGTTCGGGATGCCAGCCGCGCCGCCATTCCTCACCAAAGGTGGGGTTCTGCGTGCACCGTGACGGGACGCTCAGGAAATCGCCTGTCACGCACATGTTGCAACCGATGCATTCACGAATATCTTCGATCCGGCCTTCGCTGATCTTGTTGGGAATGAACGGATCGGCAATCGACGGCCGCGCCGCGCCAATCAGGTCCATCGCACCACGCTTGACCTGCGACACCATCAGATCGGCCGAGGTGAACCGCCCTACCCCTGCTACCGGCTTGGAGGTCGCCTTGCGGATGCGGGTCAGCAGTTCCTCTTGATGGCCTTCCTCGCCAAAACGCGAGGGCATACTGTCCTCATCCCAGTTACAGATATTGAGGTCCCACAGATCCACATAGGGATCCATCATGCGGATACAGTCCATGATTTCATCGGGATCGGACGCGCCCGTGCCGTCATAGGGCATATCCAGCGAGAACCGCGTGGCCACGGCAATACCCGGCCCGCCCGCTTCGCGCGTGGCCTCAAGCATCTGGCGCATGAACCGCAGGCGGTTTTCCAGCGAGCCGCCGTATTCATCGGTTCGGGTGTTGGTCGCGCGCGAGGCGAATTCTGACGCCAGCGAAGCACCGAAATCCGCACGCACATAGATCACCTGAAACCCGGCCTGCACCGCCAGTTTGGTGGCAGCCCTTTGCCAGTCCAATATCCGCGCGATATCGTCGTGATCCACCGCACGCGCCTGCGTGGGATAAATCCCCTCGATCACGTTGTGGCCAACCGACATCGGGGCCATCCGCGAATAGAGGTTGCCATCGCGCGCACCGGTATGGGCCAGTTGCACCGCCGCCAGCGCACCATGTTCGCGGATACCCTGCGCCACCCGCATCATCGCGGGCAGGTCCTGTTCGTTCCAGACCCGGAATTCATTCATCGGCGAAAAGTCATTGCCGGGATGAATTTCGGCCTCTTCGGTAGAGACAATGGCCCAGCCGCCTTCGGCCTTCATCGCGCGCATCGCCGCCAGCGTGCGCGGATAGGCTTTGCCCATACCGTTGCAATGGGGCACCTGAAAAAACCGGTTCTTCGCTGTCAAAGGTCCGATCTGAACCGGTTCGAACAGGATATCGTATCGTGGGTCGCGCATAGGTGCCTCAGACGGTTCGCATGTACATGTCGTAATCCAGCGCCGTGATGGTGCTGGCCACGCGCAGATACTCGGCCTCTTTTACCGCCACAAAGGTTCGGTGCATATCCGGCCCCAGCGCGTCTTTCAGAAACTCGGACGCTTTGGCCTTTTCGATCGCCGCCCGCCAGTCGCGGGGGAAATCCTCGGTGCCTTCCAGTTGGGAGTAGCCGTCGCCCTTGGTCTCAGCACCCGGATCGATTTTGTTTGCCATGCCGTGACGCATCCCGGCAATCACCGTGGCGGCGATCAGATAGGGGTTGGCGTCCACACCAGCCGGGCGATGTTCGATCCGGCGCGCCTTGCGGTCCCCCGCAGGCACCCGCAGCGCGACCGAGCGATTGTTGACGCCCCAGTTGGTGGACACCGGCGCATAGCTTTGATTTGCAAACCGCCGCCACGAGTTCATGTGCGGCGCAAAGATCAGCATCGATTCCGCCATGGTTTCGCGCAATCCGCCAATGGCGTGCAGCAGCCGGTCGGTGAAACCTGCGCCCTCTTCCTCGGCAAAGGCGTTCTCGCCCGCCTCGTTCAGCAGAGAGACGTGGAAATGCATCCCCGATCCGGCGTAATCCTCCATCGGTTTGGCCATGAAACAGGCCACGATGCCGTGTTCCTTGGCCAACCTGCGCACGATGCGCTTGAGACGCACCAGATCATCGGCGGCCTGCACCACATCCTTGCGATAGTTCAAGGTCAGCTCATACTGCCCCGGCGCGTATTCCGAGATCACGGTTTCGGCCTCGATCCCGGCGGCGGCGGCCTCGTCATAGACCTGATCGAACAGCGGCAACATCCCTTGCAGCCGGTCCACCGAATAGACTTCGGTCTTGTCGCTTTCGGACCCGTCCACCAGATTATGCGCCGCACGCGGCTTTCCGTCGGGGCCGAGTTCGTTGGCCAGAAGGAAAAACTCCAGCTCAAAGGCGCCAGCAGCACTCAGACCCTCTGCCGCCAGCGCATCGACCTGACGGCTCAGGGCGTGGCGCGGGTCCGAGCTTTGGGGGGTTCCGTCCAGCTCGTGCAGGGTCAGCATGACCTCGGCGCGGGGCGGGTTGGTTGTCAGCAACGGGCGCAAGGTGTTGGCGATGGGCCAGGCGCGCAGGTCACCGTCGCCCTGCTCCCACACAAGGCCGGTTTCATCCACGTCCTCACCACAGATATCCAGCCCCAGGATTGAGCTCGGCATGTGACGGCCCGATGTGAACAGGCCCTCCAACTCGTGCCGGCGGATGATCTTGCCGCGCCCGATCCCGTTGCAATCGTTCAAAACGATGTCGATCGCCTTGATATCGGGATAGCGCCGCAGAAAATCGCGAAGGTGGCGGTTTTTGGATTGCGAAGAACTCGAAGTCATTGGCTACCCCTCAAAGAGTTCGGTCATAATGTCGTCAAACGCTGCGACAAGCCGGTCGATCTGAGCGTTCTCAGTCACTGGGCTGACCAGCATCATGTTATGGAACGGTGCGATCAGACAACCGCGATTCAGCAAGCCGACATGCATTGCGGCTTCGATCTCGGGCGCGTGGGCTGTCCTGGCTTGGGTGCCGCTGGTCAGCGGGCCGGGCGCGCAGATGAATTCGACGCGCGCGCCGACGCGCACCACATGCCAATCCGCACCCACGCGGGTGATGACATCCTGCAAGCCTTGCGCCAGACGCTCGGCCCCGGCTTCCATATGGGCATAGGCCTCGGCGGTCATTACCTCGGACAGGTTGGCGCGCAGGCAGGCAAATTGCATCGGGTTCGCCGAAAGCGTCGTGCCCAGCCCGGAATGCCCGCCCGGACGGTTCGCATCATAGGTTGTATAGGCGTCGGCAAGGCTTTGGCGCATCCCCCAGACGGCGGTTGGCATCCCGCCCGCAACACATTTCCCGACAACAAAGATATCGGGGTCCAGACCGGATACCCCGGTGTAACCGCCCAGACCGGACGAGATGGTGTGCGTCTCGTCCATAATCAGCAACGCACCATACTCGGTGGCGAGTTTGCGCAGACCATCATGAAATCCGGGTGCAGGCAGTACCATGCAGGAATTGGTCAGCACGGGTTCAGTGATAATGGCCGCCACTTCACCGGACTTGAGCGCGGCTTCGACGCTGTCCAGATCATTGAATTCGGCACAAATGGCAAGTTCGGTCAGGTCAACTACCTGCCCGGTCAGCCCGGGGCGTGGCTTGGTTTCGCCATTCTCCAGCGTCACCATCACATCGGGAACAGCGCCGTGATAGCAGCCTTCGAACACCAAAACCTTTGGCTTGCCGGTCACCGCCCGCGCCACGCTTAGCGCGAACCGGTTGGCGTCTGATGCGGTGGTGGCAATCTGCCAGCGGAAATCGCCGAATTTCTCGGTCAGCAGGCGACCGGCCTCAAACGCATGTTCCGTGGGCAGCATATAGGTAAGGCCCTGATCCGCTTGCGCGGCAATGGCGCGGGCAACAGGGTCCGGCGAATGCCCGAACATCGACCCGGTATCGCCCAGGCAAAAATCGTCGATTGCGTTGTCATCAAGATCAACCAGACGCGCGCCTTTTGCATGTGACACCAGCATCGGGAACGGCATCGGCCAGTCTTTCATCCAATGCATCGGCACATCGTCAAGAAAGCTGCCCTTCTCGGATTGCAGGCGCGCAAGTGTCTGCGGTCGCGCATCGGCGTATCTTTCGGCCTCGCGCTGTTTGAAAGCGTCGAGCCGGGCCGATTGGATGCCGCGAAGGTCTTCCTGAGAGTGGCTCACTGCGATTCCCCCGTCAAAAGTTGATCATATTTTTCTGATAGTGTGATTTGATCAAATATACAATGCCAGCGCGCAGAATTCCAGAACCCGAAAACTACAAACGAATACGCGTTGATTTACTCGTTGTTTTTTCGCCGTTTTACTTACCTATCAAGCATAATCATCAGAAAACGCAACCCATGCCCTTTTCAGCGCATGCAGCCACCCAGCCAAAACTTACGCTTTACAGTCTGCAAATTTTTGATCATGTTTCCCACAACGAGGAGGAAACCATGAACCGATTTATTCTAACCACCACCTTTTTGTGCACCGCTGCCAGCGCTGCGCTGGCAGAAGAAGTGCGCGTGTACAACTGGTCCGACTACATCGACGAGTCGTTGCTGGAGAAGTTCGAGCAGGAAACCGGCATCGACCTGATCTATGACGTATTCGACAGCAACGAAATTCTGGAAACCAAGCTGCTGGCTGGCGGATCGGGGTATGACGTTGTGGTTCCTGGCGCCAACTTCCTGCAACGCCAGATCCAAGCGGGCGTTTTTCAGGAGTTGAACAAAGAGCAACTGCCCAACAGCGCAAACCTGTGGGATGTGATCCAAGAACGTACTGACCGCTTTGATCCCGCTGGCGCGCACTCGATCAACTACATGTGGGGCACCACCGGCATCGGCGTCAACGTCGACAAGGTTAAAGAAGTGTTGGGCGAAGATGCACCCATCGACTCGCTGGCCCTGGTTCTTGACCCGGCGAACATGGAAAAGCTTCAGGGTTGCGGCGTGCACTTCCTGGATGCCCCGGATGAGGTCTTTCCCGCAGCTCTGACCTATCTGGGCCTTGAGCCGACAAGTGCCGAAAAGGAAGATCTGGCAAAGGCAGCTGATGTGCTGTCCTCCGTGCGCCCCTATGTGCGCAAGTTCCATTCTTCGGAATACATCAATGCCCTGGCAACCGGCGACATCTGTGTGGCGTTCGGCTGGTCCGGCGACATTCTGCAAGCGCGTGACCGCGCGGATGAATCTGAGAATGGCGTCACCATCGCATATAATGCACCCAAGGAAGGCGCGCGTATGTGGTTCGACCAGATGGCCATTCCAGCGGACGCGCCAAACCCCGAAGGGGCGCATAAATTCCTGAACTTCATCATGGACGCGCAGAACATGGCGGCCGCGACGAACTATGTCTATTACGCCAATGGCAACAAGGCATCGCAGGAGTTCATCGAAGAAGAAGTGATGACCGATCCGGCGATCTATCCAACCCCCGAAGCGATGCAGAATACCTACACCAAGGGTCCGTATTCCCAGAAAGAGCAGCGCAACGTTACGCGTCAGTGGACGCGGGTCAAGTCGGGCACCTAAGTCCCCAATACTGATGCGGGTGCTTTGGCACCCGCATTTCGTTTCAGGCAGCGGCCCTGGTTATTTGATGGCGGCCTTTGCCAATTTGGCATGGTGCCTTTTGACAACGTCAAGCAACGGCGTTGGATTACAACACCGATCGATCATCCCGCCCCGCACGAAATACCCCCGATCAACCGAGATCAGCGTATCGCACACCAACCGGGTGTGTTTTAGCTGTGCCGCAGTGGTCATACCCTCGGACAGACGCTGTGCCGAGCCGTCCGGATCATCCACCCGCAGCGCGGGATTGTCCCCGCCCATACGCATATGCACCGACGCGTTTACCCCGGCCTGAATTGCCGCTGCCTCGATCAAATGCAACGTCTCTGCCACCGGATCGGATCGACCCAGCCGAAACACCGCCCCGGCAAACCCCATCCCGGCCAGCGTCATCAGCTGCTCGGTATTTTCGGCGGAGAACCCATGATTGATGACGTGAAAATAGGTGCCTTCGCCCTTGATGTCGTCTTTGGTCCGCATCCGCGACAGCAGGATCGGCAATCCGGTTGTCTGATGCGCCTGCTGCAGGCGCGGCGCGAGGTCTTCAAGATCGGACCAGTCAATCGTGACCTCCCAATCCAGCAAAACGTCAGCTTGACCGGCGATCAGCGCCAACACATCATCCTCAGGGATGCCATATGAAAACAAGGTGATCTCGAACCCCAGATGGGCAAGGGTTGCCAGCCGGTTCCTTCGCACCGGATCAAGCAGATCATGCAGCGGGATGCGCAGATGCCTGACCCCCATTTCCTGAAGGGCCAGCAGAGGATAGTCGTTGCGCACCGGCTTGCGGTCGAATTCGTCCAGACCGCCTGAGGGAGGCACTTCGGTAATCTCGGCCCAATTCTGACGCAGGTCGAACCCCAGAACGGGATGTGACGGCTCGCGCGGGTCCGGCGCGATAACGGCGGGCGCGGCAGGTGTACTGGCGTCTCCGGCGGTAATTTCAGCCCCATTGGTGCGCACCATGCGCACCACATGCCCGTTCTCGTACACGGTCACCAGAAAGTAACCCAGCTTGGCCCGATCATCACGCCCAAACTCGCTGTCCTCGGGCGGTGTTGCGCGCAGCATCTCGCTGTAATCCTGCCGCACAAAGCTGGTGGCGGGCGCAAGGTAATAGTCGGTCACCCCAAACCGGTCGTACCAGAAGTTATGGGCGTGGCCTGCAAACACGGCCTCGATACCATGCGCTTTGATCAGGTCCAGCAGCCAGCCGCGTCCGGGTTGATTGGTGTTGTCGTAATGGTCCCGCTCAGCCGGTTCCATCAGGTACAGGGGATGGTGCAAAACAAGCATCTTGCGCTTGCCAGACGTATTGGCCAGCTCTGCCTCAAGCCAATTGCGCTGTTCCACCTCACTGTTCAGGCCGGAATTGATGAGCTGTGCGTTGATAAGAAGAAACCGGATGCCCCAGACGTCGAAGGCCTGGAATTGACGCCCAAATGCCTCTTCCCAGACCGTTATTGTTGCGTCTGTCGTTGGGCTGGCCGGGCCGCCCTTGATCGGCGTATCGCCGATATCGTGATTTCCGGGGGTTTCGTACAGGGGAACCGTCAGTTCGGACGCTATGGCGCGATACTCCCGGGCGGCCTGATCATAGGCCGTCCGGGTTTCAGGCACCGGGTGCAGCAAATCCCCGGCATGGATAACAAACTCGGCCGGTTGCCGGTTCAGCTCTCGGACAACATGGCGAAACCGCCTGTTGGCCCTTTGATTGACAGGGAAAGGCGAATTGCAGCTGTCATCGGTTGGGTTCACATGCGTGTCGGAAATCAGAGCGAAGCAACCAAGCTTCGCTCCGAGGTGTTTGCTCATATTACCCTCCGGTTGTCAGGGTCGACGCCTTGCCGGTTCGTGATGCTTCGATCCGGCTGCGCACCAGGACAAAGATCGACAGGGCGGTCAGTATCCAGAAGGCGATGCAGATCAGGTTGCGCACAAAGATCGACAGGCTTCCGTCGCTCAGCAACAGCGATTGTCGGAAGTTGTCTTCCAGCAACGGCCCCAGCACAAAGGCGATAAGGAAGGGCGCGACGGGGATGTCCAGGCGCAACATCAGGTAGCCCACCAGACCCATGCACAGCATGACCAGAATGTCGAAGACATTGTTGTTCACTGCATAGGCGCCATAAACGCAGAGCACGAAGACAATAGGATACAGGATGCGGTTCGGGATCAGGGCCACCTTGCTGAACCCCCGGATCGCGAGCTTGCCGATGATCAGCAGATAGAACGAGCTGAGCAGGATACCCATGAACAGGGCATATACCATCGGCAGGTTGTCTTCGAACAGGATCGGACCGGGTCGCAACCCGTGGATCATGAATGCCCCTAGGATCACAGCGGTGATCACGTCACCCGGCACACCCAGCGCCAGCAGCGGGATCATGGTCGCACCTGCCACACCGTTGTTCCCGGCCTCGGCGGCGGCGACACCTTCGGGTTCGCCCTTGCCAAAGTTTTCCTTGTTTTTCGAGTTCCGGCGCGCCTCGGAATAGCTAAGGAACGCAGCCGGAGCGCCCCCAATCCCCGGAATTGCACCCAGAATGACACCAATAAAGCTGCCGCGAACAACCGATTTCAGCGTTTTGCGGAATTCAGCCCATGTTGCCCCGCCACCCAGTTGCGAGCGTTGCGCGCCACCTAGACGCGGACGCCGGGTTGAACGGTCGATGATTTCCGGCAAAGCGAACAGACCGATCAGAACCGGGATGAAGTTCAGTCCCGACATCAGTTCAAAATTGCCAAAGATAAACCGGTCGGTGCCATAGACCAGATCCAGACCCACGGTGGCCAGCATCAACCCAAGACAGGCGGACAGGATACCTTTGGTCAGGCTTGGCCCCGCCACACCCGCGATGATGGTCAGCGAAAACACGATCAGCGTGAAAAACTCGGGTGGACCAAATCGCAGCGCAAAACTGGCCAGTACGCCAGCAAACAGGATCAGCGAAACGTTCGAGATCAGATCGGCCACGCAGGAGGAGTAAAGCGCAATATCCAGCGCCTTGCGTGCCTCACCCTTTTGGGCCATCGGATAGCCGTCCAGCACCGTACAGGATGCGGCAGGCGTTCCAGGTGTCTTGATCAGGATCGCCGTCAGCGAACCGCCATACAATCCCCCCTTGTAAACCCCCAACAACAGCAAAATGCCGGTGACCGGAGGCATCGAAAATGTGAATGGCAGAACCAGCGCCACACCCATCGGTGTGGTCATGCCCGGAATAGCGCCAATTATAGTGCCGATCAGAACACCAATCCCGATAACCAAAAAGTTCTCGATACTGAGGAAGAGGTCCAGGGCGTAGGAAATATTCTCAATCATTGTGCTTCCTCCTCACAGCAGCGTTTCAAAGATGCCAAGAGGCATTGGAATTCCGGCGACGTGCAGAAAGAACAGGTACAGCCCGATTGGAATTAGGATGCTCAGCGGCACGATATACTTCCATTTCCGTTCACCGAAATACAGCATCATCGTCGGCATCAGCACGATTGAACCGGCTACGATCCCCACCGTCGTCAGAGCAAAATAGAACAGGAACAATGCGAAGATCAGGATCACGATCCGCAAGGTGGATGGAAGAGTTTCCAGTTTGTATTCGGCGTCTTCGGTTGCATCTTCGTCGCCTTCCGGCACCTTCAGCATGAAGGTTTCCAGCAACAGAAACGCGGAAGAGATCACCACACCCCATGCAATGGTATACGGCCAGAAATCCGGAGACAGTGCAGAGATTTGCACAGAACCGGGAACAATCACGCCTGACGGGATTAGGGCAAATATGGCGGCCAATCCCGATACTATGAACAGGATTGCCGTGATTAAGTCCTTGGTCTTTTTATTGGTCATGTTCCTCCCTTCGCCAGTAGCTGGCTCAGATTTATGTCCTTGAAGATCAGGTTTTCGCGGATAGACAGCCATCTTGCGGCGCCGATATGGGTCATCTCGGTCGCACGTACCGCGATGTCCCCAAGCCGCTTTGGCATTTGAAACGCGATCTGCGATTCCAAAGCGCCGACAAAGGCTGGTGATTCAGACAGGGGCCCTGCCAGAATAATAAGATCCGGCTTGAGCACGGTAAAAAGCAAGGCAAAGGTACGGGCCATCCCTGCCCCAAGCCGTTCAAGCGCCGCGGTGACCTTTGCATCGCCCGCGTTGGCCGCGCTGACCAGATCGACCATGGCGCGACCCCATTCTGCGTCGGTTGTCAGGGATTGCGTTTTATCACCCAGCATCTCGCGGACCAGTGCACGACCGCTTTGCGCGTCTTCCAGTGTGGGGAAATGTTCGACGGGTCCGGTTGCGGCGGATGAGGATGTATAGGGCGCGTCGCTCAGGACGCTGCTGGTGTTCAATTGCCCCTCGGCCCCACTGCCGCCGAGCGTCATCGCAAAGCCGGTTACAAGGCTGCAATGCAGCGTCACCACGTTTTTGTAACCCCGCGCCATACCGAACGTGGTTTCCGCAAGGTTAATAGCCGACGAGGGCGTCTCGAGCGTTATTGGCCCGTTCAGCGCCGCACCAAAAATCGCACCGATGTCGATTTCATGGTTCCAGCCCAAAAGCGGGGCTGAAATCAGCCGCTTGGCCGGCTTGTCGATATGACCGGCAATTGCGATGCCGGTGCCAAAGAACCGGTCGGGGTCTTCGACATGCTCATCCACCAACTCAGCCGCTTTTTGCGCGCAAAGTTCAAGAAAGGAGGCCCCATCATCCATTGGCAGGCCGGTGCCTTCCCAGGATGCGACCTTGTTGTTTTCCAGATCAGCCAGCGTCACCGATTGACGAAACGCGTTGATGCCGATCCCGATGATGTATCCGCCCGACCCCTGCGGCGACAGTTGAACAAACCGCCTGCCCCGGCGGCCGTTCGGATCAGACAGCTCCTTTTCGACAATCAAATCCGCATCCAGCAGATCGCGCGTGATCCGCGAGATTGTCGCCGCGTTCAGCCCGATGTTGGCGGCGATCGCGGTACGCGAAATGGTCCGGTTCCGGACAATCTCGCCCAGCACCAGACGTCTGTTGGCCCTTCCAGTCTCACTGTGGGTCCGTGCAGACATTGATTTTCCTCGCCTTTTTACTCCCTGCATCAAAGTTACAATTATTATTTGCTTTCTGCAAGTAATTATGTATCCTAAATACCAATTAAGAAAACCAAGGGAGGAAACACAATGAACGTACTGAAGAGAATCGGGGCCACGGCCAGCTTGGCCGCCGCAATGTCGATCGGCGGCGCGGCGATGGCTGCGGATTACCCCAGCAAACCCGTAACACTGATTGTGCCTTACGGCCCGGGCGGCGCCGCTGATCTGGCGGCACGCACGCTAAGTTCAGAGGCCCCCGAATATCTGGGTGAGAACATTCTGGTCGTGAACAAGACCGGTGCGGGTGGTGTCGTTGGTTCGACCCAGGTCGCAAAATCGCGCAATGACGGGCACACCCTGCTGATGGCGCGTGTCGGCTCGCAAGCCACTGTTCCCGCGATCAACCGCACCATTCCCTACAAGTGGGACGATTTCACCTTTCTGGGCCTGATCGAGAAAAACCCTTTTGTTCTGGGCGTTTCCGCTGATTCGCCCTATCAAACCTTTGATGAGCTGAAAGAGGCGGTCAAAAACGGTGAGCGGCTGTCCTATGCGTCGGCCGGGGTTGGCACATTGCTGCACATGGCGATGCTGATCATGCTGGATGACATCGGGGTCGATTCCGAAGCGTTGATCCACGTGCCCTTCAAAGGTGGCGGCAAGGCAACAGCAGCGGTTGTTGGCGGTCATGCCGACCTGATCTTCCACAATCTGTCCGGCCTGTCCGGCGCGATCGAAAGCGGTCAGATCCGCCCCCTTCTGACCACCACTCCTGAGCGTTTTGCCGCCATTCCTGACACGCCCACCGCGCAGGAAATGGGTCACCCGAACCTGGAAAACGTCGTCGGCTGGACCGGTGTCTGGGGTCCGAAAGACCTGCCCGAAGACGTCGTGGCCAAGTGGGTTGAAGTTCTGGGCGCCATCGCCGCCGACGAAAGCTGGCTGGAAGCAACCCAAAAGCTGGGCTCGGTTCCTGCAGTCCTGTCCCCCGATGACACCAAGACGTTTGTCGAAGGTCAGGTCAACACCTTCAGCACCGTTGCTGAAAAACTGGATATGGTGATCGAATAAGTCTCGACACCGTTCTGGCCGGGCGGCCCTTCTCTCCCCAACAAAATCCGCCCGGCCACTTTCAAGTCACACAAAATCATAGGTTGTCGAATGCCCCGTCCCAACATTCTGCTCATTCAAGCCGATCAACTGGCAGCAAATGCTTTAGCGTCATACGGGAACAAAACTGTCAAAGCGCCAAATATCGAGCGCCTTGCCCAAAACGGAGTGGTGTTCGAGAACTGCTATTGCAACCTGCCCATGTGCGGCCCGTCCCGCGCGTCGATGCATGCGGGCAAGCTGCCTTTCTCAATCGACATGTACGACAATGCCAGCGAGTTTCACGCTGACATCCCGACCTTCGCCCATTACCTGCGCAGCATGGATTACCGGGTCGAGATGTCCGGCAAGATGCACTTTGTCGGACCCGATCAGCTGCACGGATATGACAAGCGCCACACGACCGAGATTTATCCGGCCAACTTTGCCTGGACCGTCGATTGGTCCAAAGGACGCGAATACAAGCCCACCAATCTGACCATGGCCCCGGTTCTGGAAAGCGGCCCCGCCGTCCGAACCATGCAGATGGATTATGATGACGAGGTTGAATACCACGGCGTTCAGGCGCTGTATGATCTGGCCCGCAAGGGCGATGATCGTCCTTTCATGCTGACGGTGTCCTTCACCTCGCCGCATTCGCCCTTTGTGATCAGTCAGGAATACTGGGATCTATACGATCATGACGAGATCGAGTATCCAGCGGTTGATCCGCTGGACCTGAGCGAGATGGATCACCTCAGCCGCAATCTGCATTACTGCCAGTCGCGCCACGAATTCACCGTCACGCCCGAAGACCGCCGCAAGGCGCGCCATGGGTATTATGGCATGATCTCGTATATCGACGAGAAAGTCGGCCATCTTGTCGACGTGCTGGAGAAGACCGGCCAGATCGACAACACCATCGTCATCGTCACCGCCGACCATGGCGAAATGATGGGCGAGCGTGGCATGTGGTTCAAACAACACTTCTTCGAATGGGCCGCCAGCGTGCCCTTCATCGTTTACGCGCCGGATCGTTATGCGCCTGCGCGGGTGAAGGAAAACGTTTCACTTGTCGATCTCCTCCCAACGCTGGTGGATCTGGCGGCTGGCGGCTCGTTCGAAGACTATGCGGCACCCATTGACGGGCAATCACTGGCCCCTGCCCTCAGCGGGGATACATCCGGCCTGTCGGATGTGGTGATTTCCGAATTCGCCGCCGATGGTTCGACCGGCCCCAGCCGGATGGTCAAAAAAGGCCCGTGGAAGCTGATGTGGCTCGAAGGGGTCGATACATTGCTTTACAATGTTGACGAAGACCCCAACGAGGTGAACAACCGCGTCAACGATCCCGACTGCGCCGATATCCGGGCCGAGCTTGAGGCGATCCTGTTTGAGGGCTGGAACCCCGAGGAATTGTACGACACGATCCGCGCCAGCCAGGTTCGCCGCCTTGCCATTCATAACGTAACCGGCGGCGATCCGACCTATGTGTACACCCTCCGCCACGATGACGGTGAACGGTACATCCGAAATGCCGGTGCCGCCGATACCAAAGCACGCGCGCGTTTGCCCTATGTGGCCCCTGCAAAACCTGATCTGGTGTAGAAATGTCTTATGATTACATCATCATAGGCGCGGGCTCTGCTGGCTGCGTCATTGCCAACAGATTGTCAGCAGACCCTGACATCCGGGTGCTGTTGCTAGAAGCGGGGGGCAAGGACACGAACCCGTGGATTCACATCCCCGTCGGCTATTTCAAGACGCTGCACAACCCGAACACCGATTGGTGTTACAAGGCCGAACCTGATCCGGGCCTGAACGGTCGCGCGCTGGATTGGCCACGCGGCAAGACGCTTGGGGGGTCTTCCTCGATCAACGGGCTGCTTTATGTTCGCGGCCAGCAAGAGGATTATGATCGCTGGGCACAGCTGGGCAACACCGGCTGGTCCTGGGACGATGTCCTGCCCTTGTTCAAACGCTCGGAACACCATGAAGACGGAGATTCCGAATTTCATGGCAAGGATGGGGAACTGGCGGTTTCGCTGATCCGCGCAAAATCCGAAATTTCCGAAGCGTTCATCGGGGCCGCCGTGGAAATGGGCGTGCCACGGTCCGAAGACTATAATGGGGCCGATCAGGAAGGTGCCGGGTACTTTCATCAGACCGCGCGCAAGGGATTTCGGTGTTCATCGGCCAAGGCCTTTCTGACGCCGATCAAAAACTCCCGTCAAAACCTCGAAGTCATCACTCACGCACATACGACCGGGCTTATCTTTGCCCCTGACGCGCCGAAACAGGTAACGGGCGTCGCCTATGATCGCAAAGGCACCCCGCATCGGGTCATGCTGAAACCAGGAGGAGAGGTGATCCTGTCTGCCGGCGCCATCGGCTCACCGCAGTTGCTGGAATTGTCCGGCATCGGCAATCCCGACGTTCTAAAAGCGGCAGGCGTCGAACCTCGCCATGCGCTGCCCGGTGTCGGAGAGCATCTGCAGGATCACTTGCAGATCCGCCTTGTCTATGAAGTCAACGTGCCCACGCTGAATGATGCGATCAACAACATATTCCGCCGTGCGGCCATTGGCATCGAATACGCGCTGCGCCGCACCGGGCCGATGAGTCTTGGTGCCAGTCAGGTGGCCATCTTTGCCAAGTCGATGGAGGGGTTGGACACCCCCGACATCCAGTTCCATTTTCAACCGCTGTCCGCCGATAAACCGGGCATCGAGATGCACCCGTTCTCGGGCTTCACATCCTCTGTCTGTCAGCTGCGACCCGAAAGCAGGGGGCACATCCATATTTCGTCCCCCAACGCGCATGACTACCCCAAGATCGTGCCCAATTACCTGTCCACCACAGGGGACCAGCTGTGTGCGATCCGTGCTGTGAAATTTGCCCGTGCCATGACCAAAACCCAGGCGCTGGCCCCATATATCGTGCGCGAGCATGTGCCCGAGGGCAAGGTCGAAACGGATGAAGACCACCTCGAAGCCGCGCGTAACATGGCGCAGACGATCTATCACCCGACCTCAACCTGCAAAATGGGGGTTGATGACCGGGCCGTGGTTGATCCGCGACTGCGTGTGCACGGTATTCGTGGCCTGCGCGTGGCCGACGCCTCGGTCATGCCTGACATTGTCAGCGGTAATACCAATGCACCCACGATCATGATCGGCGAAAAATGCAGCGACTTGATCCTCGAAGACCGCAGAAAATCTGCTTAACCCCTAATTCATACCCACTCGTCCAGGAGAAAAAGCCATGAAAATGACAACAGAAGAAGCGTTTGTCAAAACACTGCAAATGCATGGCATCAAACATGCATTTGGAATTATCGGATCAGCGATGATGCCGATATCGGATATTTTTCCTGCGGCCGGAATTACGTTCTGGGACTGTGCACATGAATGCACCGGCGGGATGATCGCCGACGGCTACACCCGCGCCACGGGTGAGATGTCCATCATGATCGCGCAGAATGGCCCCGGCATCACAAACTTCGTGACCGCGGTAAAGACGGCCTATTGGAACCACACCCCAACCCTGCTGATCACCCCGCAGGCGGCGAACAAGACAATTGGTCAGGGCGGCTTTCAGGAAATGGAGCAAATGAACCTGTTTGCCGATTGCGTAGCCTATCAGGAAGAGCTTCGCGATCCGACCCGCGTGGCCGAGGTTCTGAACCGCGTGATCATGCAGGCCAAACGTGCATCCGGCCCGGCGCAGATGAACATTCCACGGGATATGTGGACGCAGGTTGTCGATATCGAACTGCCCAAGATCGTCGATTTCGAACGCCCCTCGGGCGGGGCCAATGCGGTTGCCGATGCGGCGGCCTTGCTGTCAAAGGCCAAAAACCCGGTCATTCTGAACGGCGCGGGCGTGGTTCTGTCCAAGGGCGGTATCGCAGCGTCGCAGGCATTGGCCGAGCGTCTGGATGCGCCGGTTTGCGTGGGCTATCAGCACAATGATGCCTTCCCGGGCAATCACCCCCTGTTTGCCGGCCCACTGGGATATAATGGCTCAAAAGCAGGGATGGAACTGATCAGCAAAGCGGATGTGGTTCTGTGTCTTGGCACTCGTCTGAACCCATTCTCGACCCTGCCGGGATATGGCATCGACTATTGGCCGACCGAGGCGCAGATCATTCAGGTCGACATCAACCCCGACCGGATTGGCCTGACCAAGGATGTGTCAGTCGGTATCGTTGGGGATGCGGCACTTGTGGCCAACGGCATTCTGGACCAGTTGACGGATGACGCCGGTGACGCGGGCCGGGACGAGCGTAAGGCCAAGATCGCCCAGACAAAATCGGCCTGGGCGCAGGAGCTGAGCTCACTGACCCACGAAAACGACGATCCGGGCACCACCTGGAATGAACGCGCCCGCGCAGCCAAGCCCGATTGGATGAGCCCGCGCATGGCATGGCGCGCGATTCAGCAGGCGCTGCCGCGCGAGGCGATCATTTCGTCCGATATCGGCAACAACTGTGCAATCGGCAACGCTTATCCGTCCTTTGATGCGGGTCGCAAATATCTGGCCCCCGGCCTGTTCGGGCCCTGCGGTTATGGCCTGCCCGCAATCATCGGTGCCAAGATCGGCTGCCCCGATGTGCCGGTTGTGGGGTTTGCCGGTGACGGCGCATTCGGCATCTCGGTCAACGAACTGACCGCGATTGGTCGCGACGAATGGCCCGCGATCACCCAGATCGTCTTCCGAAACTATCAGTGGGGGGCCGAAAAACGGAATTCGACCCTGTGGTTCGATGACAACTTTGTCGGCACTGAGCTGGATGAGGGCGTATCCTATGCGGCAATTGCCAACGCGTGCGGTCTGAAGGGTGTCGTTACCCGTACTCAGGACGAGCTGACAGCGGCGCTGAACCAGGCGATTGAAGATCAGAAGAATGGCATCACCACCCTGATCGAAGCGCTGATCAATCAGGAACTGGGCGATCCGTTCCGCCGGGACGCGATGACAAACCCGGTCCGTGTCGCTGGCATCGACGCCGCCGACATGGCCGCATCACAGGTGTGATCGACCGGACGAATGATAAGAACACCCGACACGTGTCTGGCGACAGCACGCCGGGTGTTCTTTGTGCGCAACTGCGCAGCCGGTCGCGTTAAACTCTAACAATCGACCGCTGCGTGTGCGCCACTGCATTCGAATGAACAGGACATAACGCAAACTCAGAACAAAGAGAGACGGACAGGGAATGGAAACACTGGGTCTGACATTTGAGATGGTTGTCGTACTGGGATTGCTCGGGCTGACCATAGTGCTTTTTGTTTCTGAAATCGTGCGGGTTGATATTGCTGCCATCCTGATCATGGTCGCCTTGGGTCTGCTGACTGCGGTGCCGGGGTTGGAGAGCCTTGTTGATGTGCGTCACCTGTTCGACGGGTTTGCCAGCAACGCGGTCATCTCGATTATCGCTGTGATGATTATTGGCGCAGGTCTGGATCGAACCGGCGTGATGTCATCGGTCGCCGCGTGGATCACAAAGGTTGGCGGCGCCACAGAAAACCGCATCATCGTACTGATCTCTGGTGCGGTGGGTGTGATTTCCAGCTTCATGCAGAATGTCGGGGCCGCGGCACTGTTTTTGCCCGTGGTCAGCCGTGTTTCAACCCGGACCGGCTTGCCAATGTCCAGGTTGCTGATGCCGATGGGCTTTTGTGCCATCCTTGGCGGGACCATGACGATGGTCGGGTCTTCGCCGTTGATTTTGCTAAACGATCTGATCGCTTCGATCAATGGCACTCTGCCCGCTGAAACGCAGATCGATACTTTCTCGCTCTTCTCGGTAACACCCGTCGGCATTTGTCTGCTGATCACCGGGTTGCTGTATTTCATCATTTTTGGCCGCTTTGTTCTGCCAACCATAGACTCGCCCGATGGCACGTCGGGGAACAGCACGCTGGATTATGTCAACAACCTCTACCAGATCGACGGGCAGGTTCACGAAATCCGCATTCCCGAGGGCAGCAAACCGGTCGGTCGCACAATCGATGACCTGCAACGTGGCTATCATCTGCAGATCATTGCGACCCACTTTCAGGGGCACACCTACCCGGCCCCGCCGCGCAATGCGGAAATTACTGCACCCGCGACAATTGCCGTCATTGCCGACGAAAACGCCCTGCAAGCGTTTCTGGGTGACAATGAGCTGACCGAAGCCTCGGAACTGGATGAATTCGTCGAAACCCTCGGCGCTGGCAAGGCGGGTATCGCCGAGGTCGTCATCCCACCCGGGTCGAAACTGATCGGAAAAACCGGGCGCGAGTTGTGGTTGCGCAAGGTTTATGGCCTGTCACCGCTGGCCATCTACCGAGGCGGCGAAACATTGTCGCGCGATCAGGAAGATCTGGGTGAAATTCCCTATCTGGCCGGGGATACGCTGGTTTGCCACACGGCGTGGGATGCCCTCGCCCGGCTTGAGAAAGACAGCGACTTTGTCGTGGTGACCACCGATTTCCCGCATGAGGACCTGCGCCCCAAGAAGATCGGATGGGCGCTGTTGTTTTTCCTGATCGCGGTCAGCCTGATTCTGTTTTCCGATCTTCGGCTGTCTCTTTGCCTGCTGGTCGGTGCCATCGGGATGGTTGTCAGCCGCGTCCTCAGCATGGACGAGGCGTATAATGCCGTCAGTTGGCCCACGGTGTTCCTGTTGGCCAGCCTTATCCCGCTGGGACAAGCCGTGCAGGCCTCGGGCACCGCAGCATGGATTGCTGATCAGGTGCTGGCGGTGCTGGACGGGATGCCGATTTGGGTCATTCAGACCAGTGTTGCTGTGCTGGCGACGTTTTTCACTCTGGTGATGTCAAATGTCGGTGCGACCGTTTTGCTGGTGCCCTTGGCCGTCAACATAGCGTTGGGCGCTGGGGCTGATCCGGGTGTTTTTGCGCTGACGGTTGCAATTGCGACGTCCAACTCGTTCCTTATCCCGACGCATCAGGTCAATGCGCTGCTGATGGGTCCCGGTGGCTATCGCGTGGTGGACTTCATGAAAGCGGGCGGGATCATGACGATCCTGTTCCTTATCGTGGCAATCGGTGCTTTGAACCTGCTGTGGTGATTGCATGATCAGGTTCAGCCTTCACACACAAAAAGGACCTATCCCGGCATAAGGGATAGGCCCAGCATTCCGTTCAGAAGTTGATTACTTTGCCCGTGTCCAAGTGTCGGTGTCGCACAACAATCCACCCACGGCGCAGCCCTTGACCTTGAGGCTGCTGCCCTCGACCGTCATGCTGGCGCTATAGGTGCCATCGCTTTCGGGATCCCAGATTTTGCCGTCTTTATAGCTGCCGTTCCCTTCAGGCTGCATGTCATAAACCATGCGCTTGCCCTCGGCCTCGTAGCCCGCGTATTTTTCGCCCTGCGCGTTGTAGGCCCCTTTGATTGTGCCGCACACCATGTCCTTGCAGGCCGCAAAACTGACAATCAGATGGTTGCCTTCCTTATCCGTGCTGGTTTTCCAGTCGCCATAGACCGATTCAGCCATACCCGCCACCGGCAGCACAGACACGGCAATTGCCGCAGCTAAAATCCGTTTCATATCAATCTTCTCCATCAAATATGGGGTATTCAGGCCGCTGCACCCAGCGGCCCGTCAACCAGCTTCAATAAATATGCCTCAGATCTGACTGCGGCTAACACGAGAGATGGACGACGCAATATCCCCAACCAGCAGTTTGATCGCCTGCGACTGCGCCAGCGCATAGTCGTTGATCGAATCCGATGCGATCGGCACCGAGAAGTTGAACCGTTTGATCGTCTGAAGCGATCCGCCATTGGGCGAGGTCAGAAAGTATTGCCCGGTCAACTGCATGGTCTGCCCCGGAACGCCGACGAACCGGCGCACCTTCACATCCACGCGCACATCCGCAAGGCCCGAGAACGGCAGCGGCTCGGCCGCCACATCCGCCGACAGGGCCTGATCCAGCCCGACCGCCAGCAATTCAGTCATGGCACGGTCGGGATCATCCGCCCAGAACCCGTTGCGCGCAGGCCGCAGGACACCGTCCGCATCCTGCAGGTTAATCTCACTGTCCTGCGCATAGGTGGGCAAATCCAGCTTACCGACCTCAACCGCGCGGGCAGCGGTTCCCAATCTTTGCTCGACACTGATTTCCGGCAGCAAATACCGCTGGGAATTGTTCCCGCAGGCCGCCAGCAGCACAATGACCGGGACAAGCGCGGCTTTCAAAACAAATTTCCGCATCGTTTACCTTCCAACTATCAGAGAATTAGGATTACGCCGGATCGCCTGCACCAACGCATTTAGGGATTGAACCGTCTGGCGGATATCCCCGATGGCCGCGCGAACCTCGCGGTTGACGGGCGATGCCGGGCCATAGGCGCCAATCGTGGCTTCGGCGGTATCGGCCAGATCATCCAGCCGCTGCGCCAGTTCCGGCAGGGTTGTGGCCGCTTTGGCGATCTCATCCGCTGCGTTTCCGGCCGAGGCCAGCGCCCGGTTCAGGTTTTCAGCCGCACCACCAGCACGCAGTTCCGCCAGCGTGTCGCGCACCTGTTCCAACGCGCCCGACAGGGCCGCGGGTACATCCTGTGTCGCATCGCTGCTGATGAAACTATCAGCCGAGGCCAGCACGTTGTTCACAGATTCCACCGTGGTTTCCACCGGCAGATCGTGAACCTTGGCAATCACGGCGTCGATGTCTTCGACAAGCCCCGGAATCTGATCGCTTGCGGTCGACACGTTTGACGTGATCGTACGCAGGTTTTCCAGCGAAGACACAAGCGCATCAACGCCCTTGCGTTCCTCAAACTCGCCCAACATCGTCTCGACGGTCGAAATCACCTGGTTCAGCTTTTTAGGCAATTCCTGCGTTGCTTCGGCCCCGGCGATCGAGTTTACGTTGCCCAGCAGCGCGTTGACCGTAGCCGGGATTTCCTTGGTGTCCTTGTCGGCAACGATGGCGTCGATGTCCGAGACCAATTGGATCATCCGATCCATCAACTCTTCGACCGGCAGTTTAGCCACGCGGTCCAGCACGCCCTCGGCCGCAATTCGCAGCGTGTCGGGCGGTGTGGGGACCGTTGGCAAGATCGGCAACGGGTGCCCGGTGCGCTGGAACACAGCCGGCGGCAGAGAGGGATCTTCGAACAATTCGACATGCAAACCGCCCGACAGCAGCGAGTTCGGCTTTAGCCGCGCCCGCAACCCGCCATCGCGGACATATTCTTCGAGCAGATCAAGAACCTCGTTGGGGTTCTCGATATCCGTGATGCCCAACCGCGACGGCTGAATCGTATAGGTGACCAGCAGCCAGGCTTCATCACCCTCTTCTGCGCTTTCAGGGTCATAGACCGAAAGCTCCTTGACTTCGCCAACCTTGAGGCCGCGATAATCCACAATGGCACCTTCGCGCAGACCTTTGAGCGATCCCTCAAACGGCGACGCCACCGTCACGGTTGCCCGCAAATCGTCGTCAAAGCGGCTGTCCTTGGCGGCCTCTTGATTGGGATACAGGTCAAAACGCGTGGTTTCTGTGATGCGTTCTCCGCCCGAGATGCTGGTATCGAAGGACACCCCACCGGCCAGCAGCGACGACAGGCTTTCCACATTCACTTTCAGACCAGCCTCGCCCAGATCAACTTCGATACCCGAAGCGTTCCAGAACCGGGTGCCCGTGTTCACCAGCTTGTCATAGGGTTCTTCGATGAAGGCGGTGATCACGATCAACCCTCCATCTTCGCTCAGCGACACGCCTTCGATCTTACCGACTTTGATGCCTTTGTGCAGAACCGGTGCCCCGACAGACACCGAACCGGATTCGGTCGACGTCAGTGTGATCTGAAGCCCTTTTGCATTGGGTGCAATGATCGGTGCCTTGGCCTCGGCCACAAAACGATCCTGGCGCTCACCAGGCTCAGCATCCCATTCGCCGTTGATGTAGGCACCGGACAACAATGTATCGAGTCCAGACACGCCCTCGGCCGACACCTCAGCCTTGACCAGCCAGAACTTTGCCTTGTCATCCAGATATCGCGCCATGTCCCGGCGCACATCCACTGTCACGTCCACATGGCTGAGGTCATCGGCAAAATCGACTGCGCTGACTGAACCCACAACCACATCGCGGTACTTCAGCTGGGTTTTACCCGCCTCAATCCCGCTGGCCTCGGGGAACTCGATGGTGATCTGGATGTCGGCTTCCAGAAAACTCTGCACCGCCAGACCAAGCGAACCTACAAGCGCCAATACTGGTATCAGCCAGATCAGGGACACGCCACGCAACCAACCCTTGCGGGGCTCGTGGACCTCTAACTTCGATGGGTTTGCATCACTCATTATTTTCGTTCCTTAGGTGTCTGATCCCAAATCAGTTTGGTGTCGATGCTTTGCGCCGAGATCATGGTAAAGATCACCGACAACGCAAAACAGACCGACCCGGGACCGGGCAGAATTGAGATGATGGCGCCAAGGCGGATCAATCCCGCCATAAGCGCCACAACAAAGACGTCGATCATTGACCAGCGTCCGATGAATTCGACAAGTTCGTACAGCACCAGCCGCGCGTGTGCGCTCAGGTCCCAGCGGAACCGGATACTGAGGATCAAAAAGCCGATGATCAGAAATTTGGTGATCGGGATAATCAGACTGGCCGCCAGGATGACGGTCGCAACCAGAAAATCGCCCTTTTTGTAAAACAGGATCACCCCTTCGATGATCGTATGACCGTCGTCGCTGCCCAGCACCCGGTTGGTCAGCAGCGGAAACATGTTCGCCGGGATATAGAAGACCAGACCGGTGATCAGCCAGGCCCAGGTGTTCTGCAGGCTGTTGGGTTTGCGTGACCGGAGCCCCGCACCGCAGGTCCGGCATTCGCGGAGCGACGGCTCATGTACCGTTCCGCACTTATGGCAGCCGACAAGACCGGATTCACGTGCGCTGATCATGGCTGAACCTTTTTGATTGTTTGCCAGATCGTCCAGCGGCAGACCGACGCGTTTTGAAACGCGACCACCAGCACCAGAACGCAAAACAGCCAGAACGAGGTGCCAAACGACACTTTGGCCAGACCGCCGATCTTGATCAGCGACACCACTGTTCCAAGGATGAAAATCTCGGTCATTGTCCAGGGCGTCAGCGTTTCGGCCAGGGCAAAGGCGCGTTTGGCATGGGGCAACGGCGGTTTTCCGTTGCGCAGCGGCCAGATCGTATAGATCAACAGCCCCGCCCGCAGCATCGGCAGGGCCACGACAAACAACAACACGCAAAGCCCCAGCAACTGGTACCAGCCCTGCGAAAACGCCATGATCAGATCAACGATCGAGGCCTGACGTTCCAGCCCGGCCTTGGACATGCCAAGAAACGGAAAACTCAGCGCGCCGATCATCAGCATCACCGAGGCCAGAGACAGCGCAATGGTCCGATCCATCGAATCCGCCTTTGGCGAAATCAAGGTCGTATGGCAGCGCACGCATTTTGCCCGCTGCCCAGGCCGGATATCTTCCACCTCGTGCAGAAGATCACAGCTTGGGCAGGCGATCACACCATCCAGATTTTTTGGGGCTTCGGGCATAAGGGTCATTCCAGCCGGGCCGCATCTGTTTCAAACACATGCGGCGCGGCATTTTTCAATTACTCAAGGTTGATGACGATGGACGCCGGGTACAGATAGGCAAACCCTGTTTCATTGGACAGCAGATCCACGCCTACAAAAGTCGGATCGGCAATGCTGGCGATCTGCGAGTCGGGATTGTCGCGATAGGTATAGCCCCGCGTGGCTGTGCGCCCATCGGCGCTGGTGCAATCCGCGATCAGAAAATCGTCTGTGCGTTTCACTTTCAGGGCCTTGGGCAACTGCACATCGCTCAGGACAACTTTGCTACCGGCGGGAACAGATTGCAGCGGAATTCCTTCTTCCCATGCCTTCTTCTTGCCGATGATCAACGCAACATCGTTGCGGTGTTTGCGGGCCGCATCAATGTTTTTCCATTGTTCTTTGGGCAGCGCGTAAATGTCGCAAACGGCCCCTTTGGGCACACTGTAGACATCGACAGTCTGGCTAAGCTGGGCGGCACTGTTTTGGTATTGTTCTTCACATGCAGAAACAAGCGTGACAGCAGCCAATACCAAAGGCACAGCCGTCCACCGGGTTTTAGAACATTTGCAATCAATCTGCTGACTTTTCATTTCCAAGTCCTTGTGTGTTGTCCTCTGGCCCATGGGCATCGGAGTGTGTTTGTTACTCGTAACCCTGCGGGTCAATACCATTCCTCAATCGTCGCCCTGATAGACTTCGTGCAGAAAGTCCGTCACGTCGGCGGCGCTTTGTTCCGTGTTCTCCATGAATACCATGTGCCCGACATTCGGATAGACCTTAAGCCGCACATCCGGTAACTCATGTTCAAATTTTCGGGCGAATTCCAGGGGAACCACGGGGTCTTTGTCCCCCCACAGGACCAACGTCGGGAATGTCAGCCGATCCAGACCGCTGACGTTGACATACGCATTCAAAGAATGCGCCAGCAGCTCCACCATCACACCACGGTTTTTCTTGTAGCGCAGCAAGTTGTAGACCTTGTCGACATAGGCGTCGGTGTTGGCTGACTTGTTATAGAAGTATAGGTCAACGGTTTCCCGCACCACATCGCGGTTCTGCAAAAATGGCAGCAACGTCCGTGAAAGGCCGAGTTTGGCCCATATTGCCAGCTCTTTTTCATCTTCCGGGATCTTGTCATCGGGTGGCCGGAACCCACCCGACGCGACCAGAACCATCGCCTTGGGCTGATCCGGATAGGCCAGCGCGTATCGCAGGGCGCTGTCGCCACCAAAGGAATGCGCGATGATGGTAAAATCCTTCAGGCCCAGTTCGTTGACGACATCGCGGATAAATTCGGCAAAGCGCGACGGGCGGTACCGTTCGTTGATCAGCGGATCCGTCAACCCATGCCCCGGAAAGTCAACCAGATGCAGGCGGTATTTCCCCTCAAGCGCGGGCAGCCAGGGTTTCCAGTCATCCAAAGACCCGCCAGCGCCGTGAATCATCAACACTGCAGGCCCGTCCGGGTTCCCAAGCACACGGTAGTTTACCTGCATCGGCCCCGGCAACGTCAGGGTTTCGTATTCATATTCCGACAACGCCTCGCGGGACAGGCTGGTCGTTCCGTTGAACATCAACCAGACATAGCCCGCACCCAGAAGTGCGGCCAAACCGGCGATGATGTAGGCGAGTATTTTCACGAGCCGTTCCTTACATTTATTCCGGCAAGGTGCCGGACGCCTCGGAGTGTGGCTGAGCTGGACTCTCAATTTCGGACAAAAAGGCACGCAGGTCGTTTACGGACTCGTCGGGGTTTTCCATCATCAGCATGTGACCGACACCCGGATACATTCTGAGCGTCGCGTTCGGCAGCTCGGATTCAAAGCGATAGGCAAATTCAGGCAAGGCGATGGTGTCCTTGTCGCCCCAAAGGATCAGCGTCGGAATGCCGATACGGTCAAGGCCGGACACATCGGTGTATCCCGCGATGGAATGGACCAGCAGTTTGACCAGCACACCCCGGTTCTTTTCATAGCGCAGTAGATTATAGACCTTGTCGGTATATGCCTCGGTATTGACCGAGGCGTCGTGGAAATAGCTTTCCATCCCCTCTTTCACCGATGCCCGGTCCTGCAGGAACGGCAGAAGCTTTTGCACAACCGGGTTCGCGGCCCATTCCAGCAACTCTTTTTCCGTGTCGGAAATCTGATCGTCGCGCGGCATGAACCCGCCGGACGAGACAAGAACCATGGCCACTGGGGTGTCCGGGTTGTCCAGCACATAGCGCACCACGCTGTCACCGCCAAAGGAATGGCCGACAATCACGAAATCCTGCAGATCCAGTGCCGCGACGACATCCTTGATGAACACGGCGAACCGCTTTGGTCCGTAGTCGTCATCAGGCAGCGGGTCGGTCAACCCATGCCCGGGCAAGTCGATGCTGACAATGTAGTAATCCGGCTCTAGCGTGGGCAGCCAGACATTCCAATCGTCGATAGAGCCGCCGCCGCCATGTACCATCAACAGCGTCTGCCCTTGCGGATTGCCCTGAACGCGATAGTTCACGTTCATACCGTCAGGCAGAACCAGCGTGTCATAGTCATAAAGCGCCAGGTCTTCGCGGCTGAGGCTGGTAACGGCGATTGACCAGAACCAGATTGCACCGGCCCCGATCAATACACCTATTGCAATCGCTAGATATTTTAGCGTTTTCAACATTCAAAAGCTCTCGCACAGACGCTCAGCGTTCGGATTTGCGGATACTATGACCCGGACATTACCGAAACGCATCGCACCGATGGGTCAGTTCAATCCGATCTGACGGGATTCCATGAAGTCCCGCACGACCTGCGCGGTTTCCTTGGGTTTTTCCATCATCGGCATATGCCCTGCCGCCGGGATCACGGCCAGTTCGGCATTTTCGATGTTATCCCGGAATTTTTCACCAACACGCATTGGCACCAGAGTGTCTTCTGCGCCCTGCATCACCAGCGTGGGCATCTTCAGTTCCGGCAGTCGCGGCAGCAAGTCTTGCGGGCCGTTTTGCTGAATCTGATACAACCCCTGACGGAACATCAGAATCTGCGCTTCGCGGTTGCCTTCATAGCGGATCGGTCGGCTGAAATAGTCGACATACTGTTTGGTCAACAAATCCTTGTTGGCGGTCATGCTGTCCATCACCGAACGCACAACGGTCGGGCCGATGAACTTGCTGCCCAGCTTTTCCATCCACGACAGCTGGGTGAACTCAGATGAGTTCGGATCGCCAGCGTCATCCGCATTGAACAGCGAGGTGTCATAACCATCTTCGCCGTTGGGAATCCCTTCGGAGTCCACAAGGATCAGGCCTTCGACCTGATCAGGGTATGCCAGCGCCATCTCCAACGCGATGCCGCCACCGAACGAGTTTCCGGCCACGGTATATTTGTCGACACCGATTTCCTGCAGCAGCTGGTGCACTGCGTCACGTTCGGTGATCCGGGTATAGATCTGTTCGGGATAAGCCCCGGTCAGGCCGTGGCCCAGCAGGTCCATCGAGATCAGTCGATAATCGTCGCTGAGGTTTTCAACCCAGCCTTCCCAGTTCTGCAACGACCCAAAGCCGCCATGGATCATGACCAATACAGGCCCGTCCGGATTGCCCTCGTCGCGGAAATGCATATTGGCACCGTTGGGCAGGTCGATGAACTGCGACTCGTCGGTGACATATTCTGCCAGATCTTCACGTGTCAGGTCAGATTTGTAGAAAATCGCGAAAACACCGATCACGGCGATGACCGCAAGGGCCAACAAAGACAGTAGGATTATTTTCAGCATTTTCACCATTCAATTCCCTGCTTAGGTTTTCAACTTGGATCAGGCCTGATCACGTCAGCTTCCGATTTTTTCCGCAGCCTTTCGCCGAGGGTCGTCAGGATCAGACTGGCCAGCAGTCATCTTCCAGCCATAGTATGATTCTGCGGCTAGATACTATAAAATGACCGCTGGGTCAGTAAAAATAAGTTTTTACTTACTATTGGATTTTTCGACAGATGAGAACTACAAAAACCCATGACTGATTTACCCCCTGAATCCTGCTGGCAACTACCTGCCCCGTTCGTGTTGACCTTCGATGTTCAGACCGCGGATATCGACGCCTATGAGCACGTCAACAACACCGTGTATCTTCGGTGGATCGACGCGGCGGCCTGGGCGCATTCCGATGCCGCGGGCATGACAACCGATTACTGTAAATCCATCGAGCGCGGCTTTGCCGTGCATCGGCACGAGATCGACTATATCGGCTCTGCTCATCTGGGTGACCGGGTTCATGTTGCAACATGGATCACCGGTCTGGACGGGCGTTTGCGCAGTCAACGCAGGTTTCAGATCATTCGTGAAAGCGATCTGAAAACCCTGGTCAACGCCCGGACGGTATTCATTTGCACGAACCTGAAAACAGGTAAGCCCACCAGAATGCCGCCCGAGTTCAAAGAGGCCTATCAGGTCGATGACCGGGTCGCTGCGGCGCTTGCGGCCGAGGCCGCGTGATCCAAACCCTTACTGAAGCGGGATAATCACCTCGTTCGGATAGCGATACGCATAGCCGGTGCTGCCCGCGATCAGGTCAACCCCAACAAAAGTCGGATCGGCAAGGCTGATTGCAGTGGCGCTGGGGTTCCCCTGATAAGTATAGCCGCGCACCGAAGATTTGCCGTTCGCGTGCTTACATTCCGTGATCAGGAAATCAGTCGTACGTTTGACCTTGAACGTTGCGGGCAACTGCATTCCGGTCAAAAGTGCTTCGCTACCCTGGGGCACAGCGCTTAGCGGAATACCGGCATACCACTCGTCCTTTTTGCCGATAGTCAAAGCGACGTCATTGCGGTGCGCTTTGGTTGCCTTGTTCTTCTTCCAGATTTTCTTGTCCAACGAGTAGATGTCGCAAACTGCCCCGCTGGGCCGGCTGTCAACAAATACTTCCTGACGCAGGACGGCGTTGTGTTCCGGCATTGAACAACCGGCCAAAAGAGCGGTGGCGCCCAATACGGCCACAGCGGCTCTGAGGGAGGACCCAGATTTTCCATTAGTCGTCATGACTTTGCACTTTCTGTTGTGTTGAACGGTGCGATGCGCGTGTAATTTCGCGTAACTCACGGTTCGGGTTCGCCGATGGGGACGGCATTGTCCGGTTGCGTAAGTAGGGATGCAGGCCGTCCGGTACAAGAGTGACCAGTGCGTCACTTGTGCAGTTAGGCGAAAATCTTCTCAGGGGTCCGGTCAGCCTTAGACAATTGCAGCCATCCTGCACCGCCTGCTGGCGACAAAGGCATTGGCTTACAAAGAAATTTGGTTTTTCAGCTCACTTGCGCAGACAATTCCCCGGAATACCGCTGGTGACGCACGGCCTCGGGCGTCGCCTTGTACCGGGTCCGAAACGAACGCCCCATTGCCGTAACCGAGGAGAATCCCGTTGCCGTGGCAATTTCCCGCTGGGCCAAGTCGGTATAGCGTAGCAGCCCATGGGCCCGCTCCAGCCGCAACTCGGTATAAGTTGCCAGCAATTTGGCGCCGGTCTTGCTCAGAAATCGCCGCTGTAGCTGACGTGTCGAGGTTCGTAGCGCCGTTGCCAGATCCGAAATCCTCAGCGGATCTTCGATATGATCCAGCATTGCCTGAATCGCCTGACACACCAACGGGTCCGCACCCGACCGGTGGATCAGGCGAACCGCAAGCCGACTTTCGCATTTTGGCTTTGGCTCCGACAGACCAATATAGCTTCGCAACGTGTCAGCCAGGTGCTCCCCATGATCCAGCGAAACAAACTCGGACAGGAGCCGAAGCGCGCTCAGGCGGGACGAAGCGCTGTGTGTTCGCCCATCCGTTTCGAAATGCGTGCTTGTTCCCCCGGCAATAATGCCCTTTTCACGCGCTGCGGTGGCAAAATTCGGATGAATGGCAGCCACAGTCTTTTCCGCCCGCCCATATTGAGCAAGCAGCAAAACCGCGCCGCCAACCAGTATCGTCCGGGATGACAGGTTCAAGACCTGAGATGCCCAGCTTTTCTCAGGCCCGGCAAATTGCCAGTTGTTATGGATATCACCCCAAAAAATCGCGGTGCGACCGGCCCAGTAAAGCGGGCCACCGGCGGGTTCTTCACCTGGCATCCGCAGATTGATCGTATAGGTGTGATCCTCGACCAGATCGTTCAGCGCATTATAGAATTCGACGACCATCTCCGCCGAGGCCCGTGCTGCGGGATCGGCAAAAATGACATCGATATGTTGTGTTCTTTCCGGCGTCTTCGCCGCAGGTCTTGCCTGGCGTGCATGGCCATCATTGAGGACATAGTGTCTCATTGTTCCTCCATTCGCCAATAGGGTGCATTGCCTGTCACGGCAATGCACTGTCTTGGTTTCAACCCCGCCTGTCGAGCAAGTCTCGACGGGCACTTCGTTCTTTATTCTGCAGCGTCTTCGTATTCTGACATTGGTGGGCATGTGCAGATGAGGTTTCGGTCGCCGTAAGCGTTGTCGACGCGGTTGACGGGGGACCAGTATTTGTCGACGCCCATGGAGCCCGGGGGGAAGCAGGCTTGTTCGCGGCTATAGGGCCGGTCCCAGTCTCCGACCAGATCGCGCACCGTGTGGGGGGCGTTTTTCAGCGGGTTGTTTTCCGCGTCGATCTTGCCGTCGATGATGTCCTGCGCCTCCGAGCGGATCGAGAGCATGGCCTCGCAGAAGCGGTCCAACTCGTCCTTGGGTTCCGATTCCGTGGGTTCGACCATCAGCGTGCCGGCCACCGGCCAGGACATGGTCGGCGCGTGGAAGCCGCTATCGACCAGACGTTTGGCCACATCGTCGACGCTGACCTGCGCCGCCTCATCCAGCGGACGGGTGTCGAGGATGCATTCATGCGCCACCCGGCCTGTCTCGGACGTGTAGAGGATCGGATAGGCGTCAGCCAGACGCGCCGCGATGTAGTTGGCGTTCAGGATCGCCACTTTGGTCGCCTGCGTCAGACCCGCACCACCCATCAGCAGCACATAGGCCCAGGATACCGGCAGGATCGACGGCGAGCCAAAGGGCGCGGCCGAGACCGGGCCCAGGGCGGTGCCGTATTCGGGGTGACCGGGCAGGTGCTCTTCCAGATGTGCCTTGACGCCGATCGGACCCATGCCGGGGCCGCCACCGCCATGCGGGATGCAGAAGGTCTTGTGCAGGTTCAGGTGGCTGACGTCACCGCCAATATCGCCGGGACGCGACAGGCCGACCATGGCGTTCATGTTGGCGCCGTCGATATAGACCTGACCGCCATGATCATGGGTGATCTGGCAGACCTCCTGCACGGTGGTCTCGAACACGCCATGGGTGGACGGGTAGGTGATCATGCAGGCGGCCAGATGGCCCGAGTGCTTTTCCGCCTTGGCGCGGAAGTCCGCGACATCGATGTTGCCCTTGTCATCCGCCTGCACCGGCACAACCTGATAGCCCACCATCTGCGCCGAGGCCGGGTTGGTGCCATGCGCCGAGGTCGGGATCAGGCAGACATTGCGGTGCGCCTCACCTCGCGACGCGTGGTAATTGCGGATGGTCAGCAGACCGGCGTATTCGCCCTGCGCGCCCGAGTTGGGCTGCTGGCTGATCGCGTCATAACCGGTGATCTGGCACAGCTTGTCGTTCAGATCATCGATCATCTCAAGATAGCCCTGCGCCTGATCTTGCGGGCAGAACGGGTGCAGGTTGCCGAACTCGGGCCAGGTGACCGGGATCATCTCGATCGTCGCGTTCAGCTTCATGGTGCACGACCCCAGCGGGATCATCGCCCGGTCCAGCGCCAGATCGCGGTCGGCCAGACGGCGCATGTACCGCGTGATCTCGGCCTCGGCCCGGTTCTTGTGGAAGATCTCATGGGTCAGATATTCGCTTTCGCGCAACGCATGTTCCGGCAGGCGGTACGCGACGTTCGAGCTGTCGTCCTTGCGGTCGATGCCAAAGGCACCCCAGACCGCCTCGATGGTCTCGGGGCGGGTCTGCTCGTCCAGGCTGATGCCAACCTTGTCATCACCCACCTTGCGCAGGTTGACGCCGCGGGCCACGGCGGCCTCCATCACGACGTTCTGCAGGTGGCCGACCTCAACCGTGATGGTGTCAAAGAACACTTCCGGCTCAACGGCAAAGCCCGCCTCTTCCAGACCGGCGGCCAGGCGCGAGGTTTTGCGGTGCACCGATTGCGCGATGGCCTTGATGCCGTCGGGGCCGTGATACACGGCATACATCGAGGCAATCACCGCCAGCAGCGCCTGCGCGGTGCAGACGTTCGAGTTGGCTTTCTCACGGCGGATGTGCTGCTCGCGGGTTTGCAGCGCCAGACGATAGGCCTTGTTGCCGCGCGCGTCGATGCTGACGCCGATGATCCGGCCCGGCATCGAGCGTTTCAGCTTGTCGGTGGTCGCCATGTACGCGGCGTGCGGGCCACCATAGCCCATCGGCACGCCAAAACGCTGGGTCGAGCCGATGGCGATATCCGCGCCCATCTCGCCGGGCGATTTCAGCAGCGCCAGCGACAGGATGTCAGCGGCGACAATGGCAATCGCCTTATGTTCATGCAGCGCCGCGATCTCGGCCGAGAAGTCGCGCACATGGCCGTGGGTGCCGGGATACTGGAAGATGGCGCCAAAGACCGCGCCCGCGTCCAGCGTATCAGGGTCCGCCACCTGCACGTCGATGCCCAGAGGCTCGGCGCGCGTTTTGATCACCGCGATGGTCTGCGGGTGGCAGTTGCGGTCGACAAAGAACGCCGCGTTGTTGGCCTTGGACCGGCCGCCGCGCTTGGCCATCGCCATCGCCTCGGCCGCAGCCGTGGCCTCGTCCAGCAGCGACGCATTGGCCACGTCCAGCCCGGTCAGATCGCTGACCATGGTCTGGAAGTTCAGCAGCGCCTCAAGCCGGCCCTGGCTGATCTCGGGCTGATAGGGCGTATAAGCCGTATACCAGGCCGGGTTTTCCAGGATGTTGCGCAGAATCGGCGCCGGCGTGGTGGTGCCGTGATATCCCTGACCGATCAGCGAGGTCAGAACCTTGTTCTTGCTCGCCACCTCTTTCATGTGGAACAGCGCATCGCGTTCTGTCATCGCCGGACCCCAGTCCAGCGGCTGTTCCTGCCGGATCGCAGGCGGAACAGTTGCGTCGATCAGCTCGTCCAGCGTCTTGAAGCCGATCACCTTGAGCATGTCGCGCATCTCAGCAGGCGACGGGCCGATGTGGCGGCGATTGGCGAAGTCATAGGCTTCGTAGTCGGTCAGTTTGAAGGCCATTGTTGCGCTCCTCAAGGAATGTCTCACCCAGCCGGTCTGGCAGGAGCCTCCGGCGGAGATATTTTTAGCCAGATGAAGAAGCGGACCCGCGTAAGGATCCGCCGTGGGATTTAGCCGATCAGGGCCTTGTAGCCGTCCAGATCCATCAGATCCTCAAGCTGTGACGCATCCGTCACCTTGATCTTGTAGATCCAGGCCGCGCCCTCGGGGTCTTCGTTCAGCGCGCCGGGGTTCTCGGCCAGCGCCTCGTTCACCTCGACAATCTCGCCATCAACCGGCGCATACAGCTCGGACGCCGCCTTGACGGATTCGATCACACCGATCTCACCGCCCTTTTCAAAATCGTCGCCTGCTTCCTGCTGTTCCACGAACACCACGTCGCCCAGCTGTTCAGCCGCGTGTTTGGTGATGCCCAGCGTGGCCACGTCCCCTTCGACGGTCAGCCATTCATGCTCTTCGGAATAATAGGTTGCCATGTCTTCTCTCTCCTGACTTCAACGCTTGTAATTCTGGGTGACAAAAGGCAGCGCCACAATCTGCGCCGGTTGCGGCTTGCCCCGGATCATCAGGTTCACCACCTCGCCCGGCTCGCCATGACCCGCCGCGACATAACCCATCGCCACTGGCCCGCCAACCGTCGGGCCAAACCCGCCCGAGGTGATCTGACCAATCGTATTGCCCTGCGCGCATTGGATTTCCACGCCCTGACGCGCCGGTGCACGGCCTGTCGGCTTGATGCCCACCAGCTTGCGCGATGCCCCTTCGGCCAGCTCTTTCTGCACGCGCTCGGCGCCCGGGAAACCGCCCTCTTCCTTGCGCCGCTTCTGGATCGCCCAGCCAAGGCTGGCCTCGATCGGCGAGGTGCTCTGGTCGATGTCATTGCCATAGAGACACAGACCCGCCTCAAGCCGCAGGCTGTCGCGCGCGCCCAGACCCGCCGGTTCGCAATCCTCATGCGCCAGGAACGCCTTGGTGACCTCGATCGCCTGGTCCTCGGGGATCGAAATCTCGTACCCGTCCTCGCCCGTGTATCCCAGACGCGAGATACGGCATTCAACGCCATTGATGTCGGCCACGATGGTTTCCATGAACTTCATATCGCGGGCCGCAGGGCACAGCGCGCCCACCACATCCTCGGCCTTGGGGCCCTGGACCGCCACCAGCGCGCGGTCGAAGATCTCGATCACTTCGACGCCGTCCAGATGGGCTTTCATATGCGGAATATCCTGATGCCGCAGCGCCGCGTTCACCACCACAAAATAATGATCCCCCGCATTCGACACGATCAGATCATCCATGATCCCGCCATCCGCGTTGGTGAAAAACCCATACCGCGCCTTGCCGGGCTTCAGCGTCGCATAAGCCTGCGGGCACAGCGCCTCAAGCTTCTCACCCACATTCTCGCCGCGCAGGATCACCTGACCCATATGGCTCACATCAAAAACCGCCGCCTTCTCCCGGCAATGCTGATGCTCTCCCATAATACCCAATGGATACTGAACAGGCATCTCCCAGCCCGCAAAATCAACCAACTTACCCCCCAACTCAACATGCAAAGCGTGGAGAGGAGTGCGTTTCGGTGCGTCCGTCATGTCAGCGTCCTTTCGATATCCATATCCTACAGCACTGCGCATTTTCGCATGGGCAATCCCCTGCCAAGGCCATTCAGCATCAACGTTGCCACGGCAACGCCGCAAGTCAACAGAACTGGGTCTTTAGCCATCAACAGAGCCGTGAACACAGGCTTTGGTACAAAATGTATGCCGCCGCATGCAGCAGTTTTGTATCCTATAGGAAACTTTTTTCCGTTACGCAACATCCGCGACGGGCGATATCGGGACAGGCAGGTCATATAAGCGTGAAGGTTCAAGGCCCGAGGGGCACCGATTTTTACCCGGCACCGGCCGAACCCCTCTGGTCCCTGTTCCAAACCTGCCCTAAGACTTCGGTCAAGAGGGATCGCCATGTCACATATCACATTGGTTCGTCACGGTCAGGCCAACACAGGCGCACGTGACGAAGCGAATTACGACAAACTCAGCGAGTTGGGCCATCAACAGGCACGCTGGCTGGGCGCGCATTTGCAGGATACGCGGGCGCATCATCCGCGGGTCTACTGCGGCACTTTGATCCGGCACGCCGAAACCGCCGCCAGCATGGGGCTGCCGGAACCGGTGCGCGACCCCCGATTGAATGAGATCGAGTACTTTACCCTCGCCAAACTGTTCGAAGAACAACACGGTGTGGCGGTTCCCGCCGACCGCGAAGGGTTCGTAGAGCATCTGCCCCGCACCTTTGCCGCATGGGCCAGCGGCAAGATCAAGGACACACCCGAAACATTCGAGCAGTTCGAATCCCGCGTCCAGAACGCGCTGCGCGATATCGGGACCGAGGGCGGGCCTGCCATTGTGGTGACGTCGGGGGCGCTGATCTCGATGGTGGTACGGCAGGCCATGGGGCTGGACATATCGTCAATGGCGCGCGTGGCTCTTGCCATCATGAACACGTCGATGCATCGTCTGCGCCCAATCGGCACACAGCTGAGCCCGGTTCTGTTCAACGCTGTCCCGCATCTGGAAGCGCCGGACCGGCAGTTTGCGCAGACCCACCTGTAACCAAATCAGAGGCCTTCCCGATGCAGCTTTACTATGCTCCCAACACCATCTCGGTCGCAGTTGCGATTGCCCTGGAAGAGGCGGGACTGGAGTATGAGGCCATCCGTCTGGACTTTGCCGAAGGCGAACAGACCAAACCCGCCTACAGACAGATCAACCCCAAGGGTCGGGTTCCGGCATTGGTGGTCGATGGCGGCATCCTGACCGAAACCGGTGCGTTGCTGGATTACATCGCCGCAAAGGCACCCGGTGCCGGGCTGGTGCCCGATGATCCGGTCATGGCGGCCCGGATGCGTGAGGTGATGTATTATCTGGCCTCGACCATGCACGTGAACCACGCGCACAAGATGCGGGGGCACCGCTGGGCCAACAAGAAACCCAGTTGGAAAGACATGACAGACAAGGTGCCGCAGACGATGACCGCCTCTTGCGAATACATCGTCGCAAACGGGCTGCGCGGGCCATTTGTGCTGGGCGAGGCGTTCTCGCTGGCCGACGCGTACCTCTATGTGGTCTGTAGCTGGCTGGAAGGCGATGGCGTGGACGTTTCCGCCTTTGCGAAAATTCTGACCTTTCGCGCGGCGATGGAGGCACGGCCTTCGGTTCAGGCGGTACGGGCCGCCGGAATGCTCTGACAAAAGGATATCGCATGACACATCTCTGGGTCCGGGCTGAACAGCGTCCCAACGAAGAACGGGTGGGGCTGACGCCCGAGGGTGCCGCCGATCTGATCGCTGCAGGTATCCGGGTGACGGTCGAGGAAAGCCGGGTGCGGGCCATTCCGATTGACGGATACAGGGACGCGGGATGTGAAATCGCGCCCGAGAACTCCTGGCCCCAGGCCCCGCTGGATGCGATCATTTTTGGCCTAAAGGAACTGCCCGAGGACGGTTCGCCCCTGCCCCACCGCCACATCATGTTTGGCCATGCCTACAAGGGCCAGCATTCCGGCCGCGCCTTGTTGCAGCGGTTCAAGGTCGGCGGCGGCACGCTGTATGATCTGGAATACCTTGTGGATGAAGGCCGCCGCCGCGTTGCCGCGTTTGGGTACTGGGCGGGTTATGCCGGTGCTGCGGTAACGCTGAAAACATGGGCGGCGCAGCAACGGGATGAGGAATGCCCACCAGTGGGCGTCTATCCGGGCAAGGACGCGCTGAACGCGGAGTTGCTGGCCGAGCTGGACGCCACCGGACAGCCGCGCCCCCGCGCCATTGTCATCGGGGCTTTGGGCCGTGTCGGCACCGGTGCCGCCGATCTGTGCGAGGCGATGGGCGTCAGCGTCACCAAATGGGATATGGCAGAAACGGCCAGCGGTGGGCCATTTCCGGAAATCCTGAACCACAACCTGTTTCTGAACTGTATCTTCGCCCGCCCCGGCACCCCGGTCTTTGTCCCGCGCGCGGCGCTGACGGCCCCGCGCACCCTGACCGCCATCGGCGATGTCGCCTGTGATCCGGACAGTGATTACAACCCGGTGCCAGTCTATGACCGCGCCACCACATGGGATCAGCCCGCCCTGCGCGTGGCAAACGACCCGGTGCTGGATGTGATCGCAATCGACAACCTGCCGTCGATGCTGCCGGTGGAAAGCTCGCAGGATTATGCCGCACAACTGCTGCCATCGCTGCGGACCCTGACCGATCTGGAAAGCGGTGTCTGGGGACGCGCGCGGGACGAGTTCCGCAATCATGTCTAGGTGGGTACATCCATGGAACATCTGATCGGAGCGGCCGCCGCCATTCTGGGCACCATCTGCTGGCTGCCGCAGACCCTGAAAACCTGGCGCACGCGCGAAACCAAGGATCTGTCTCTGCCCGCCAATCTGTTGATCCTGACCACGCTGACCCTGTGGCTGATCTATGGGGTGATGATCGCGGCATGGCCGCTGATCTTTGGCAATGTGATATCGATCCTTCTGGTCGGTGCGATTGTGACCGCGAAACTGAAATTCGGCTGAGCAGCTTGAAAGGAACGAACGAATGACCATCCATTGGTGTGGCACCGGCCTATCGGCCATCCCCGGCCTGCGTCGCCTGATCGAAGGCGGGCATAAGGTCACCGTCTGGAACCGGACAATCGACAAAGCCCGGGCCGAGGTCGGAGACCTGACCGACGACATCCGCGCCTTTGACATCGACACATTGGGCGCGGTGTTGGAAAAAGGCGATGTGGTCGTCTCGATGCTGCCCGGCGACTGGCATGTGCCGCTGGCAGAGCTGGCAATTTCGAAAGAGGCGAACTTCGTCTCGTCTTCGTACATCGCGCCGGACATGCGCGCGCTGGACGAACAAGCCCGCGAGGCCGGTGTGGCGCTGGTCAATGAGGTCGGGCTGGACCCGGGCATCGACCATCTGATGGCACACGCGCTGGTGGATGATTATCGCGCCTCGGATGCGTTCGATGCGCAAAACCACCTGAGCTTTATTTCATACTGCGGCGGCATCCCGAAACACCCCAACCCGTTCCGGTACAAATTCAGCTGGTCGCCGCTGGGTGTGCTCAAGGCGCTGCGGTCGCCGTCCAAGTCGATCCGGGACTATGCCCCTCTGGACGTCGCCCGCCCATGGGATGCGATCAGCAGCTATATCGCGCCGCTGCCCACGCCGGAAAGCTTCGAGGTCTATCCGAACCGCGACTCGATTCCGTTCATGGCGCAGTACCACTTTGAACAGCACTGGCCAGTCAAGGAATTCGTTCGCGGCACCCTGCGCCTGAACGGTTGGGCCGATGCGTGGTCAGATGTGTTCACCGAAATCGAGACCCTGTCAGGCCCCGAAGGTGACGCCCGCCTGAAAGAAATGTCAGATCAGTTCTGGGACGAAAACGCCTATGACGAGGGCGAACCGGACCGCGTGGTCCTGTGTGTCAGCCTGAAGGCGGAAAAGGACGGCACCCCGGTCTGGCACAAGACCTATGTGATGGACGCCTGGGGCGACGCGCGCGGCACCGCCATGGCGCGCCTGGTCTCTATTCCCGTTTCATTGGCGGTCGAAGCGGTCCTGAACCGCGCGATCCCGGCAGGCGTACATGCCGCCCCCAGCGACCCGAAACTGGTTCAGGACTGGATGGCCCAGATCGACAGGCTGGCGCAACATCTTCAGATGGTGGATCACACGGCCTGAGGGCTGACCGCCCTGAAAAAAGCCATTCCGAGGTGTCGGAATGGCTTTTCCATCGTCTCGCGCTGCATCGCGACTGATCAGATATAGCGTTCAATCGTATCGTTGACGTCACTGCGGTTGATGCCAAGATCGGCTAATTCGTGGTCAGACAGCCCGTCCAACTCTTGCGCCGCGCGCACGATGTCCGACCTGATCGCCTGCAGCCGCATCGCCCGGTCGAACAACAACACCGTGCTGGCGTTAATCGGTGTTTCCCGGTTCGGTTTTGAATCCAGCATTCTTTCCTCCATGTTTCATATCGGACGCGGCGGTGCGCAAATCACTGCACGTGGCGTTGATAGGGTTGCTGATGATAGACGCTCTGATAGGCGCGTTCTTTGACCTCGCTTCGCGACATCCCGATGTCGCACAGATGCTTGTCGCTGAGCGACTCCAGCTCTCGGACGGTCTTTGCATAGATCCCGCGTCGGAAATGCTCGACCCGCGCCTCGGCGTAGTTTGAGAACATACCAAAGAAGAGCCCCTTTTGCGGGGCAACTGTGTGTGCGTATCCCATGGCTTTCTCCTTTCACTCTGAAATGCGTTTCCTGTTGCATACAGACTAAAGAAGTCAGGATTAACGGTGCCGTTGTTTTGGGTTAACTTCGGTTTAGATTTGAAAATCAGTGATCACAAAATACTTTATGTGCTGACTTATAACTGCTTCTAGGACGTGCGGTTTCCTCAGGCTCATCAGTGTTCAGCACGGTCTGGATCAGGAAGAACGCAGCAGGATCAATACCTTCACAATCCGCCACATTATGAAATGGCGTGGTCAGCGTATCCGTTCCCCAAGCCTTGACGGCAAGCGTGGTCAAGCCCGCTTAGGATGCATTTGTATCCAGCTGTGGATTGTAGATATCCAGAATCTGTGCCTGCGACTCGGGACATGCAGTGCCGTCATCTGTCAGAACCTGAACCAGCTTCTGCCGGTCGTCCGGGGGCCGACCTACATCAGATCGTTTTCCACATCCTCGGCCGAAATGCCCAACGCATCCAGACCGTTTTCCAGATGATCCGACAGGTGCGGCGTGCCGATCAGATAATCGGCGCAGGGGGTTGAGGCCTCGGATTTGGCGGTTGCGACGGCTTCGGCCAGATCCTCGGCAAAAAAGCTCTCGCGACCGATCCACATGACAGCGACCAGCTCGGCCTGCTCATCCTCGCCCATCCGGCCGATAAAGGCGCGCAGCTCGCCTTCGGCCCGACCCAGCTCACGCCCCATCATGGCGACCTGAGCGATTTTTCTTGCCGAGATTTCCAACATGACCCAACTCCTCGTGTTCGCGGTTTTCATCCTACCACAATCACTGGACGCGGTCTGAGTCTTTGATCTTACGCAAACAAACCGGCGGCTCAGGGCTTGCGGATGCGGGAAATCTGACGCTCTGGCACAGGGGCGGTACGAAACGGGCGGAACCGGGCCTTTTTCACCCACAATTTCAGCGCCTGCCACAGGATGAGGACAAACGCACGGCGGGCACCGAAGGGGCGGCGCAACAGCGACCACAGAATGATGCGGTTGCTCAGCGGTGTTCGGGGGCCGGTCAGTGTTGCGATCAGCCCGCCGTCCTCGCGCCCATAGTCGATCCAGACACCCACCCGATCCAGTCGATAATCGAACCGGAAGGTATAAGAGCCTTCGACCTTCTGAAACGGCGAGACATGCATCAGCTTGTCCGCCACGATCCGGTCCGATGGTCTGATCGGTGAAAAGCCGGGATTGTGACACAGGTAGCTGTGGCGCGTGCCAAATGTGTTGGTGACCTCGGCCACCACGGCATAAACCCGCCCCTGAACGTCGAAACAGAACCAAAAGCTGACCGGGTTGAACACATGACCCAGAACACGCGGCTGCGTCAGCAGGGTGATACGGTCCGGTTGCGCCACGCCCATCTGGTCGAATTGCTCTCGCAGCCACGCGGCACCGCGCCCGTGCCGTGGCACGCCGCCATGGTCGCGGTCACGCCAGTTGGTGATGTTTGTCCGGTTAATGGAAAACAGCGCCGGGGTCTTGGGCGGGTGCTCGGGGTCCAGCAGGATATAGTCGACGGAATAGCGAAACGCGTTTTGAATCGCACCTTTTCGCCCGTGAAAGGTGTGGCCCGCGATATGATCGACCCTGTTCACGCGAAAATCCTCAACCTGCCTGTAAACTGCTCTATCGGCATTCTTTTCCTCATCAGCTTATACAGGAGGATACGGAATTTGGCCCAATGCGGATCAAAATGACCGAATAAAGTGATCCGCCTTGGGCCGACCCGCGTAGTGTGGTTATGTTTACCGAGATCGATACCGTGACCATGGATGAACCGGCGGCCAACGGGCCTGCGTTGAAACCTTGGCGCGCAAAGAAACGCATCAGGGGCAAGCCGGTGAACAAAGCGGATGGCAGTTGCGACACCAGGGCCGAGTGGGTGAGCCACATCAGGCGCATTCGGGACGCGCAGGATCAGGCGGCATTCGCCGAGCTGTTCCAGCACTTCGCGCCCCGCATCAAGGCGTTTCTGATCAAGTCAGGATCAGATGTAACGCTGGCCGAAGAATGCGCGCAAGAGGTGATGGCGACCCTGTGGCACAAGGCGCATCTGTTTGATCCAACACGGGCGACCGTGGCCACATGGGTGTTCACGATTGCAAGAAACAAGCGCATCGACGTCCTGCGCAAACAACGCCGCCCCGAACCCGAGAACCTGGGATGGGGTCCCGAGGCGGAACCGGGTCAGGACGACATAGTTGCGCTGCAACAGGAAACCGCGCAGCTGCGTAACGCCATGGCGGCGTTGCCAGATGCGCAGAGACAGCTGATCGAAAAAGCCTATTTCGGCGATCTGAGCCATCGAGAAATCGCATCTCAGACCGGGTTGCCTTTGGGAACGATCAAATCACGGATACGGCTGGCGCTGGACCGCCTGCGCCACGCAATGAACTGAGATGACGAAGATGAACAACAAGATCAAACATCACCTGACAGACGACCTGCTGATGGCCTATGCTGCGGGCAGCCTGCCCGAAGCCTTCGATCTGATGGTCGCCACGCATTTATCACTGTGCGACCACTGCCGCGCCCAGGCCGAAAGCTTTGACGCCGTCGGCGGCTGTGTCCTGCAGGATCAGGACACCTCGGACAGTATGGGGGATGGCGCGCTGGCCGCAACCATGGCGCTGATCGCCCAGGGCGCACCAGTTGCGAAACCGGTTCGTCCGGGATGTTCCGTTCTGCCCGCACCGCTTCAGGATTACGTGGGCGGTGACGTGAACGATATTCGGTGGCGACGCATCGGAATGGGCGTGAAACAGGCGATCCTGCCCACCACACGCGACGCCACCGCTCGGCTGCTGTTCATCCCCGCCGGTGCTGCCGTGCCGGACCACAGCCACAACGGCGTGGAACTGACGATGGTTCTACAAGGTGCCTTCTCGGATGAGGTTGATCATTTTATCCGCGGCGATGTCGAGATTGCAGATGAGGACCTGCATCACATGCCAACTGCGGATATTACCGAAGATTGCATCTGTCTGGCGGTGACGGATGCACCGCTGAAATTCAACAAGCTGGTGCCACGTTTGTTGCAGCCCTTCCTGCAGATTTGAGGCAGCGGACCGTATCGTGCAACAATGACCCGGCATCCTGTCTGATTAAGGAGCAGCTCATGCGATACGGCCTTGCGCTATGTACCCTGTTGATCAGCCTCGCCAACGCTGCTGCCGCACAGCGCGCGGCCGAGGTCACCTTTGCGCCCGGAAATTATGGCACGATGGTCAACGGCACGATCACCGGAGACGAGTATTTTGACTATACCCTGGGCGCTCAGTCTGGGCAGGAAATGTTCGCCGAACTTCAGGTCAGCGCCACAAACGGTAACGGGGTGATCTATTTTAACATCCTGCCGCCGGGCAGTGACGGCGCGGCGATCTATGTAGGGTCAATCAACGGCAATACGGCCCGGATCAACCTGCCTGAGGATGGAGATTACACAATCCGTGTTTATCTGATGGGCAATGACCGGGACACCGGCAAAACGGTTGGCTACAATCTGGATCTGTCGATCCAGTAGAGCCTAACCTTCGGTTTTGCCCAATGGGACCACATTGGCGTGATCCTCTGGTGCCAGTTCCTCAAAATCGAAATTGTCCAGACGCTGCGCCCGACGGCCTGCCTTTTCTGCGCTGATCTTGATCTCGGAAATGTCTTTGGCCGCCTGCCCAAAATGACGATCCAGATTGCCAACCCGGTCGCCCAGACGATCAACATCCTTGTGCAGCAGGCCCAGTTCCTTGCGGATCGCCCCCGCCTGTTCGCGCATCCGCGCATCTTTCAGGATCGCGCGCATCGTGTTCAGCGTCGCCATGCAGGTGGTCGGCGAAACGATCCAGACGCGTTTGCTGAAACTCTCTTGCACCAGTTCAGGGAACTTGGCGTGCAACTCGGCATAGACCGCCTCGGACGGCAGGAACATCAGCGCGCCATCGGCGGTTTCACCGTCCAATATGTACTTCTCAGAGATATCGGTGATGTGTTTGCGCACGGTGCTGCGGAACATCTGCACCGCCGCTTTCAGTTCGGCATCATTGGTAGACGCAATCAGCGCCTCATAGGCCTCCAGCGGGAACTTGCTGTCGATCACAATCGGCCCCGGCGGGTTCGGCAGATGGATCAGGCAATCCGCACGCCGCCCGTTCGACAGTGTCGCCTGCAGTTTGAAACTGTCAGAGGGTAACGCCTTGGACACGATGTCGTTCAGCTGAATCTCACCAAACGCGCCGCGCGTCTGCTTGTTCGACAGAATGTCCTGCAAGGACAGCACATCACCCGACAGTTTGGTGATATTGTCCTGTGCCTTGTCGATGGTGGCCAGCCGTTCCTGCAATTGCGTCAGCGAGGTTGCCGTCTGTTTCGATGACCCATGCAGCGTTTCTTTCATCCGCTCCTGCATCTCGGCCAATGCACGGGTGGATTTCATCGCATTATCCGCCAGCCGGTCATTCATCTGCTGCTGCACCGAGGACAGCCGCGTTTCGACCGTCTGGATCACCTGAACCTGCGCGTTGGCCTGCGTGTCCGAGACATGCTGAAGACCGCCGCGCAACTGCTCCTGCCCCTGCCCCAACTGCTGCACATGCTGGCCCAGATGCGCCATCTGACGCGCCAGCGGTTCCGCCATCCGGGCTGATCGGTTGGCCGCGCGCAGCGACAGGAACAGCAACAGCAGGATCAACGCCACAACCCCGCCGCCAATCAGGATAACGGGGTCATTCAACGCCACTTGGGTGCCAGCAATCTCGATCATGTCGCCTCGGATGTTCTCGTTTTATTCTTCATAGCCCGGCCCGGACGCAGGATCAACTGCGCCCGAACAGGCGTTCGATATCGCTCAGCTTCAGCTCTACATAGGTTGGCCGCCCGTGATTGCACTGACCGGAATGGGGCGTCGCCTCCATCTCGCGCAGCAGGGCGTTCATTTCCTCGGCCCGCATCCGGCGGCCCGAACGGACCGAGCCATGGCAGGCCACCCGGCTGAGGATCGCCTCGATCCGGGCCTGCACCGTTTGGCTTTCGCCCTGATCGGCCAGCTCATCCAGAATATCCAGAATCATGGCGCGCGCATCGACCTCACCCAGAATGGCCGGGGTTTCGCGCACCGCAATGGCCCCGCCACCAAAGGGCTCCAGCGTCAGGCCAAGGCGCGACAGCTCGTCGGCGACCGCCATCAGGCGCGCGCAATCACCTTCGGACAGTTCGACAATCTCGGGGATCAGCAGCGCCTGCGCAGCGACGCCGGTTTCGGCCATCTGGGTCTTGAGCTTTTCATACACCAGCCGCTCATGTGCGGCGTGCTGATCAACGATCACCATGCCGTCAGCGGTTTGGGCGATGATGTAATTCTCATGCACCTGCCCGCGCGCCGCCCCCAACGGCAGGTCTTCGACCGGGGCACTTTCGATTGGTTCAGGCACGGGTTCGACCACGCTGCCGCTGTAATTATGGGACAATTCCGCAAAACCCGGTGCCTGCGCCTGATAGGCCACCTGCCGCGCCGCGGCTGAGGGTCGGTCCATCTGATAGACCCTTGCGGGCGCGGGTTGCGCCGGTTCAGGCCGCATCGCGCCAAGCGTCGCATTTGCCACGGTCGAAGAGGCCCGATGCCCCGCCTCTGCCAGCGCATGCCGCAGGGCCGAGACGATCAGCCCGCGCGCCAAACCGGGATCACGAAACCGGACCTCGGATTTTGCCGGATGCACGTTCACATCCACCAATGTCGGTTCGCAGTCGATGAACAGCGCCGCCGCCGGATGACGGTCGCGGCTGAGGAAATCGAAATACGCTGCCCGCAGCGCGCCGGTCAACATTTTGTCCCGCACGGGGCGGCCATTGACGAACAGATACTGCGCCACCGCCGCGCCGCGCGAATAGGTCGGCAGGGCGGCATAGCCATAAAGGCGGATGCCCTCACGCGTGGCGTCGATCTGCAGGGCGTTCTCGGCAAACTCGCGCCCGATCACACGGGCCAGACGGGCATGCAGCGCATCAAACAGATCGCCATTCTCGCGGTCAGCGCGGAAAGTCACGCGCCCCTCGCCCCCGCCCGAGACATCGCGCAGGGTGAAGGTGATGGCAGGTTCGGCCATGGCCAGCCGTTTGACGGTGTCGGTGATCGCCTGAGACTCGGCCCGGTCAGTCCGCATGAATTTCAGCCGCGCGGGCGTGGCAAAGAACAGATCGCGCAGCTCGACCATCGTACCTGAACGCAGGGCGGCGGGTTTCACCGCCTCGACCTTGCCACCCGCGACGTAGACCGAGGCCGCCTCGGTCCCCGGCACCCGACTGGTGATGGTCAGCCGCCCGACTGCGCCCAGCGACGGCAGCGCCTCACCCCGGAACCCGAAAGTGTGAATGTTCAGCAAATCCGAGCCGTCGATCTTGGATGTCGCATGGCGTGACAAGGCCAGCGGCAGATCCTGTGCCGAAATCCCACAACCATCATCGGTGACACGAATCAGCGTCTTGCCCCCGTCGGCAACGTCGATGGCAATCCGGGTCGACCCGGCATCAATGGCGTTTTCCACCAGCTCTTTGACAGCCGAGGCCGGGCGTTCCACCACTTCACCCGCCGCGATACGGTTGATCGCTGCATCGTCAAGCTGCCGGATTACGGGGCGGTTTTCGCTGATATTGGGGTGTGTCTGCGCCATACCACCATACCTAGCACATGCGCGCGCGATTCTGCCACTGGTTTGGCTTCTCCAATTTTTAGGAGGGGGCGTTCGAACAACCGTGCCGTGTCAGCGCATACAGGCTGCAAAACTGGTCACGGTTGTCCGAACGTTCCAAAGTGAGTGGTGGTCATTCAAACTTAATAGCGGGGGAACTAGCACGAAAAACCACGTGACAGTCATTAACTCTGCCAGTGCTGTGAATCTGAGCAAATTTCAGCCGACATTTTGCAAACAGGAAAAGCGGGAACATGCCGTTTCAAGCGGTACTGGGAGCACCGGCGCGGGTGCGGCACGGCCCCCACAACGCGGCGCAAGCCAGGATCAAACCGGACATTGTTGCGATCATTCCGGCCGCGCTGACCGCATCCGCACCACCCAGCCACAGCGGGCCGTAGCCTGCCAGCACATAGCCCGCGATCGCGGACAGGCTGGCGAAAACAACGCTCCAGGCAATCTGCGCCTCAAGCCGGTTGGTCATCATGCGCGCCGCAGCGGGCGGGCAAATGAACATGGCAATCACGATGATCGACCCCACCGCGTCAAACGCGGCCACGGCGGCAATGGCGGCGGTGATCACCAACGCCATGCCAACGGCACCGGTGCGAATGCCGATGGTGCGGGCGAACCCCTCGTCAAAGGTCGAGATTTTCAGCGGCCGCCAGAACAGCCAGATAAACAGCGTCACCCCGATCAGCGCCAGGGCAATCCGCGACAATTCCGGCGGCAGACCCGCCAGAGCCGTAATATCCAGCAACGAGGACCACCCCACAGCATCCAGCCAGATCAGGCTTTCCAGATTGCCGTAGAGCGCATGTTCCACGTCGAGATGCACGGTCGAGGTGTCGGTCTGTTCCAGCAACAGCACACCTCCGGCAAACATGGTCGTAAAGACCACGCCCATTGCCGCGCCGGGTTCGATTTGACCCAGCCTCCGGATCGCTTCGATCATCACCACGGCCACTACGGCCGCGCCCGCCGCGCCCAGCATCATTGGCCAGGTCGAGATCGCGCCGGTCAGCAAAAAGGCCACCACAATCCCGGGCAGCACCACATGGCTGATCGCATCACCGATCAGGGCCTGTTTGCGCAGCACCAGAAAATTGCCGGGCAGCGCGCAGGCAATCGCCGCGAAAGTGCCGATCAGCAATGGCGTCAGCGACAGGGGGACGAATTCTTCACCACTCATGTCGGAACCCCCTGCGGGCCGCCAATCTGGCGGTCGATTTCGATGATCTGGTCATGGGTCAGGACGGTCTCGATATCGCGCAACCCGTCATAAAGCGCGGCTGTCGCCTCATGCGCCTGATCGGCGCGCACGACCTCCCATCGTTTTTCGTCGCGCAGGGCTTTGGCGGCGCGGGCTTTTCCAGCCTCGGTGGCAACGCCATCGGCCCGAACCAGCCCGGCGCGCGTCAACAGGCGCAGGGTCAGCGGTTCATAGATTTTCTGGCCTTGCGCCAAGGCCAGCAGCCCCTGGCGGATATGCACCCGACGCTGAAACTTCAGATGCTGCAAAACCGCTGCCAGAACGCCCCGCACGGGCGCAAACAACAGCGACAGAGCAAAGAACCCAAAGCTGACCAGCACAATGATCGGACCCGTCGGCAGGTTGGGGGCCGAGGCCGACAGCGCCGCCCCCAGATACCCCGCCAAACCGCCTGCCAGACCGGCCAGCAGCACAACCCGGTCTGATCGTTCTGTCCAGAACCGCGCGGTCACGGGGGGAATGATCAGCAGCGCCACGATCAGGATAAGCCCCACGATTTTCAGGCCGACCACAGTCACCGCCATCACCAGCCCCATCATGGCCAGGTCGATGCGATGAACTGGCAGCCCTCGTGCCGCGGCATATTCGGGATCGAAGGCCACCATCGTCATCGGGCGGCGGATGATCAGCACCAACAGCAACGTCGCCGCGCCACCAGCCGCGATGATCAGCGCATCGGCCCACAGCATCCCGGCAGTTGATCCCAAAAGGAACCCCTCTAGCCCGGCCTGACGGCCGACGCCCATGGTTTGAATGACCGTCAACAGCACGATGCCTAAGCCGAAGAACACCGATAGAATCGCCCCGATCGCTGCATCTTCGGCCAGGCGCGTGTTTCGGGTCAGCCAGTTCATGCAAAGCAGGCCAACCCAGGCCGAGACAGCCGATCCAGCCAGCAGCCCCGGCAAATTACGCCCGTCCCCACCAAACGCGACCAGAACCATGAAAGCCAGACACACACCCGGCAGGGTTGCATGGCTGATTGCATCACTGACCAGCGCGCGTTTGCGCAGAAACAGAAAGGTGCCGGTAACTCCGGCGGAAACCCCCAGCAGGGTCGCGCCAACAGCGACCAGCGTGGCGTTGTAACCCAGTTGCAGGGTCAGAGCATCCCAAAGCATGATTTATCCCAGCGCGCGCGAAATCTGGTCGATCTGAGCGGTGGCCAGACGCCCGCCATAGGCGGCTTGAAGGGTTTCGGCAGTGAAGGCTTCGGCCACCGGCCCCTCGGCCACTTTGCGGGTGTTGATCAGGAAAACATGATCGAAGTAATCGGTGACGGTGGCCAGATCGTGATGCACGACAACCACGGTCTTGCCCGCCTCTTTCAGCGATTTCAAAACCGCGATGATGGCCTTTTCCGTGGCTGCATCGACGCCCGCAAAGGGTTCGTCCAACAGATAGAGGTCGGCCTCTTGTGCCAACGCGCGGGCCAGAAACACCCGTTGCTGCTGACCCCCCGAAAGCTGGCCAATCTGACGATCTGCGAAATCGCGCATACCGACGCGGTGCAGGCAGTCCAACGCGCGCGCCATATGACGGGCGCGAATGCGGCCCAGCAACCCCAGTTGCCGTGACAGGCCCATCAGCACCACGTCAATCACGCGGGTCGGGAAATCCCAATCCACACTGGCGCGCTGCGGAACATAGGCAATCCGGGCGCGCTGCTGTTCCAGCGGGGCGCCAAAAACGGTGACCTGCCCGGACAGGGGCGACACGATCCCCAATGCAGCCTTAAGCAGGGTTGATTTACCCGCACCGTTCGGCCCGATGATCGCCGTCATCGCCCCGGGCTGCACGGTCATATCCACCGAAAACACCGCCGGTTTCTGCCCGTAAGAGACCGTCATCCCCCGAATGGCAAGCGGGCTGTCATCGACGCCGCTCTCCGCCACCGAAACGCCCTTATCTGCCGCCAGTTCCAGCATCACTTAAAACCCCGCCGACAGCTTGCCGCTCATGCCGCGGTCCGGCACATCCGCGCCCAAAGCACCGGCGATGACGGTAATATTGTGATCCAGCATCCCGACATAGGTGCCTTCATAGGTGCCCGGCTCGCCCATTGCGTCAGAATACAGCTCTCCGCCGATACCGATGTCATGCCCTTTGGCATCTGCGCCTTCGATCAGCGCCCGCATCGAACGGTCAGAGACCGAGCTTTCCACAAACACCGCCGTCAACTTTCGATCCACCAGCGTATCCACCAATGTGCCGATCCGGTTCAAACCCGCCTCGGATTGGGTCGAGATGCCCTGAATGCCCAGAACTTCGTATCCGTACTCCGCGCCGAAATAGCCAAAGGCGTCATGGGCCGTGACCAGCACGCGGTTGTTTTCAGGAACGGCGGCCAGCACTTGTTTGCCATAGGCTGCCAGTTGATCAATCTCGGCCAGATGCACCTGCGCGTTGGCGGCGAAAATATCCGCCTCCTCGGGGCGTGCTTCGGTCAGCGCCTTTTGCACTTCGACCACCACATCGCGCCACAGAACCGGGCTCATCCATACATGCGGGTCGTATTTGTCGGCATAATCGTCATGGGCGCGCAGTTTCGATTTTTCGACACCTTCCGCCACCGCGACGACGGTACGCTTACGTCCAAGGTCGTGGAAAAACTCTTCCATCTGCGCTTCCAGATACAGACCATGCCACAGGATCAGGTCCGCGCGCGTCATCGCGACGATATCACTGCGGGTCTGGCGATAGGCGTGCGGATCGACACCAGGGCCCATCAGACCCTTCACCTCGACCTGGTCGCCGCCGACCTGACGTGCCGCATCAGCGATCATACCTGTGGTGGCGACCACCTTCAGCGGTGCCTCGGCCCAGGCCGTCAGTGGCATTGCAGCAGCAAAAGCCAATGCTGCAAAAAAGCTGCGACGAATCATGTCAGACCCCAATCCGGTTACCTCTTGAGAATGAATATGCGAACCATTCTCAACTAAGTCAACGCAATTGCGAATTATTCGCAAGAAAGCACTTATTTTGTCCATTTGGTCAAAAAATATCTGCCACATGTACCGCGATGCCTTCCATTTATCCGCAACCCGTGCGATTTTGGCGTAAACCTCCCAAAGGACGTAAAGATGGATACGCAGAGCCCAGAAAGCCCCGTGCGCACCGCGCATCTGCCGCAAGTGACCGAGCCCAGAAACCCCGGTATGGACCTTGATCTGGACTGGGTGCGCGCTGTGCAGGCCAACACCTCGGCCATTGAACGCCGGGCCGCGACCCTGCCGGGCCGCCGGTCGGTGAAAAAGGAATACCAGGCGGCGTGGCTGCTGAAGGCGATCACCATGATCGACCTGACCACTCTGTCGGGTGACGATACCGTGGGCCGCGTGCGCCGCCTGTGCGCCAAGGCGCGCCAGCCGGTGGCCCCGTCGGTGTTGCAGGCGCTGGATATGCCGCCGATCACCACCGGGGCGGTCTGCGTCTATCACGACATGATCGAAACCGCCGTAAGCGCGCTGAAGGGCACCGGAATTCCGGTGGCCGCGGTCTCGACCGGGTTTCCGGCGGGGCTGTCCCCCTTCCACCTGCGCGTGGCCGAGATCGAAGAAAGTGTGAAGGCCGGGGCCGAAGAAATCGACATTGTCATCTCGCGCCGTCATGTGCTGTCGGGCGATTGGCAGGCTTTGTACGATGAGATGAAAGCCTTTCGCGTGGCCTGTGGCGATGCGCATGTCAAAGCCATTCTGGCGACCGGAGAGCTTGGCAGCCTGCGCAATGTCGCGCGCGCCTCGCTGGTGTGCATGATGGCGGGGGCCGATTTCATCAAAACCTCGACCGGCAAGGAAAGCGTCAACGCCACCCTGCCCGTCACCCTGGTGATGATCCGCGCGATCCGCGACTTTTATGACCGCACCGGGTATCGGGTTGGATATAAGCCTGCAGGCGGTATCTCAAAAGCCAAGGACGCGCTGGTCTATCTGTCGCTGATCAAGGACGAGCTGGGCGACCGCTGGCTGGAACCCGACCTGTTCCGCTTTGGCGCGTCGTCTCTGCTGGGCGATATCGAACGGCAGTTGGAACATTATGTGACGGGCGCGTATTCCGCTGGCTACCGTCATTCTATGGGGTGAGGCACGCCCGGAAATCGCTCCGGTGGAGCGATTTCAGTGCCGAACGGGCGAAGCCCCGGGAAAAGGACAAGAACAATGACAGTCAAAGAGATATTCGAGACCATGGATTACGGCCCCGCCCCCGAAAGCGCCGCCGAGGCGCTAGCCTGGCTGGTCGATCAAGGCGACACGTTCGGTCACTATATCGACGGCACTTTTACCAAGCCCGGTAAAGGCTTTGACAGCCGCAACCCGGCGACCGGAGAGGTTCTGGCCAAGCTGACACAGGCCAAACAGGGTAATGTGGACGCCGCCGTATCCGCCGCCCGCAAGGCCCAGCCAAAGTGGGAGAAACTGGGCGGTGCGGGCCGTGCCCGGTACCTCTATGCCATTGCGCGCCTGTTGCAAAAGCACTCGCGCCTGTTTGCGGTGCTGGAAAGTCTGGATAACGGCAAGCCGATCCGGGAATCGCGCGATATCGACATCCCGCTGGTGCAGCGGCATTTCTATTACCACGCGGGCATGGCGCAGTTGATGGAGAGCGAGTTGCCCGACGCCGAGGCGCTGGGTGTTTGCGGTCAGATCATCCCGTGGAACTTCCCGCTGCTGATGCTGGCATGGAAAGTTGCGCCCGCGCTGGCGATGGGCAACACCGTGGTTTTGAAACCAGCCGAATACACCTCGCTGACGGCGCTGCTGTTTGCCGATATCTGCACGCAGGCCGGGCTGCCCAAGGGCGTGGTCAACATCGTCACCGGCGATGGTGCCGTGGGTGAGATGATCGTGGGTTCGGACGTGGACAAGATCGCCTTCACCGGCTCGACCGTTGTGGGCCGCCGTATCCGTGAGGCAACCGCTGGTTCCGGCAAGGAACTGACGTTGGAGCTGGGTGGCAAGTCCGCCTACATCGTGTTTGACGACGCCGATATTGATTCAGCCATCGAAGGTCTGGTCGATGCGATCTGGTTCAACCAAGGTCAGGTCTGCTGCGCTGGTTCCCGCCTGTTGGTTCAGGAAGGTATCGCTGATCGTTTCCATGAGAAGCTGCGCGCCCGGATGGACACCCTGCGCATCGGTGACCCGCTGGACAAATGCATCGACGTGGGCGCGGTTGTGGACCCCGTTCAATTGCAGACCATCAAGGCGCTGGTCGAAAGCAACACGGTTGGTCACGTGCATCAAGCGGATTGCGCGCTGCCCGCCAACGGCTGCTATTACCCGCCAACGCTGATCTCGGGGTTAGAGACCTCGGACCCGTTGATGCAGGAAGAAATCTTTGGCCCGGTTCTGGTGTCATCCACCTTCCGCACCCCGGCTGAGGCGGTCGAACTGGCCAACAACACCCGCTATGGGCTGGCGGCGACCGTCTGGACCGAGAATGTGAACCTCGCGCTGGATATTGCGCCCAAGCTGGTCGCGGGTGTGGTCTGGGTGAACGCGACCAACCTGTTCGATGCAGCCGCTGGCTTCGGCGGTGTGCGCGAAAGCGGCTTTGGCCGCGAAGGGGGCTGGGAAGGGTTAACCGCCTATACCAAGCCCAAGGGCAAGGCGAAACCGCTTGCCAAGGTCGAAGCAGCCACCGGCGAAGGTGCCCCTGTCGATCCGATTGACCGCACCGCCAAGATGTATGTCGGCGGCAAACAGGCGCGGCCTGACAGCGGGTATTCGAAACCCGTTTGGGGTAAATCCGGCCTGCTGGGCCATGTGGGCCTTGCCAACCGCAAGGACGTCCGCAACGCGGTTGAGGCTGCGGCGGGGGCCAAAGGCTGGTCCAAGACCACCGGCCATCTGCGGGCGCAAATCCTGTACTATATCGGCGAGAACCTTTCGGCCCGCGCGGATGAATTCGCGGCCCGCATCGACGCCATGACCGGCAGGAAAGACGGCGCGAAAGAAGTCGAGGCTTCGATCCAGCGTCTGTTCACCGCAGCCGCCTGGGCCGACAAATATGACGGTCAGGTGCATGGTGTGCCGATCCGGGGCGTGGCGATTGCCATGAAGGAACCGGTCGGCGTGATCGGTGCGATTTGCGCGGATGAGGCACCGCTGTTGGGTCTGGTCTCGGCCATGGCACCGGCAATTGCGATGGGCAACCGTGTGGTTCTGGCCGCGTCCGAGCCCTATCCGCTGGCGGCGACGGATTTCTATCAGATCCTGGAAACCTCGGACGTGCCTGCGGGCGTGGTCAATATCCTGACCGGCAGCCACGCGGAGCTGGCGAAACCGCTGGCCTCGCATCTGAACGTGGATGCGGTCTGGTCGTTCTCGTCCACGGACCTGTCGAAAGAGATTGAGGTCGTATCCGCCGGGAACCTGAAACGGACCTGGGTCAATAACGCGACGGCAACCGATTGGGGCGTAGACCATTCACGCCGCTTCCTGCAGGCTGCGACCGAAATCAAGAACATCTGGGTGCCCTACGGCGAGTAGGGCCCCCGTTTCACGGGAGACCTACATGGACTTTTCAGCGACCTTCGCGGGTAAAACCGTCGTCGTCATCGGCGGCACCAGCGGAATCAACCGGGGCATTGCCGAGGCCTTTGCAGCCCTAGGCACCAAACTGGCCGTGGCCAGCCGGTCGCAGGACAAGGTGGATGATACCGTTGCCGCGCTACAGGCGGCGGGCGCGGCGGATGCCATCGGCACGGCCTTTGATGTGCGTGATCCCGACGCGGTGGCCGCGGGCCTGAAACAGTTCCACGAGGCGCTGGGTGATTTCGATGTGTTGGTTTCCGGGGCGGCTGGGAATTTCCCCGCGCTGACCTCGGAAATGTCGGTGAGCGCCTTCAAGACGGTGATCGACATCGACCTGATGGGCACGGTCCACGTGATGAAGGGGGCATACCCCTATCTGAAACGTCCCGGTGCCAGCATCATCAACATCTCGGCCCCGCAGTCGTTTCTGCCCTATGAGGGCCAGGCGCATGTCTGCGCCGCCAAGGCCGGGGTCGATCAGATTACCCGCACCCTGTCGATGGAATGGGGGGTCGAAGGTATCCGCGTGAACTCGGTCGTGCCCGGGTTTATCGAGGGCACCGAAGGGGCCAGACGTCTGGCCCCCACCAAGGATGCCGAGGAACACCTGCGCGCAGACGTCCCCATTGGCCGCTGGGGAACGGTTGGCGATGTTGCCAATGCCTGCCTGTTCCTTTGCTCGGACATGGCCAGCTATATCAGCGGAACGGTTCTGTCCGTGGACGGCGCGCTGTATCAGCGCGGCTCGGGCAAATTCGGACAGATGATGGGGCAGATGCTGCGCAGCGCATCGGGGAAAAAGGGCTGAGCACCGCTCAGCCCCCTTTCGATCAGTTTGTGGTTTCCAGCCCTTCGGGCTTGCCGACAACGGTGAAATGCAGCCCGTCGGGGTCCAGCAACTCGGATGCCACGCGGTTCACCTCCTCCAATGTCACGGCGTTCACCTTGTCGTTGCGGGTGGCGATATAGTCGATGGGCAGGTTTTCCATCTGCATCCCGACCATGATCCCGGCAATCTGACCATTGCCGTCAAAGCGCAGCGGATAGGCACCGGTCAGATAGGTCTTGGCGTCATCCAGTTCCTTCTGAGTCACGCCATCAGACGCGGCGCGCGCCCATTCATCCCGGATCACCGCGACCGCGTCAGCGATGCGATCATTGGCCGAGGACACCGATCCCAGATAGACCGAAGCCAGATCCTTGGGCACCAGATAGGTTGCCACCCCATAAGTCAGGCCGCGCTTTTCGCGCACCTCTTGCATCAGGCGGCTTTCGAACCCACCGCCACCCAGAATATGGTTCAAGATAAAGGCGGCAAAGAAATCGGGATCGTCGCGGTCAATCCCCGCATGGCCAAACAGGGCCACCGATTGCGGCGTGTCGAATTCGATCACACTGACGCCACCGGTGATATTCACCTCGGCGCGGCCCGGAATAGGCTTGCCGGTTTCGGGTAGATCAGCCAGCAGCGTGTCCAGCAACACGCCCAGTTCTTCGGCGGTGATATCGCCCACAGCCCCGACATAAAGACGATCCTTGGCGAACACATTGTCATAAGCGGTGACCACATCATCGCGGGTCAACGCGCTGACGTTTTCGATCGTGCCCTTGCCTTCAGAGCCATAGGGGTGATCGCCATAAGCCATCCGGGCGAAACTGCGCCCGGCGATGTCGTTGGGGTCGGTCTGATCCGAACGCAAGCCCGACAGAATCTGTGCCTTCACACGTTCGACCGCGTCCTCATCGAACCGAGGTTCATGGATGGTGGTGCGCAGCAGGCTGATCACGTCATCGCGGTTTTCGGTGAGGAATTGCGCGGAAATCGACACCGAATCGTCGGACGCGTTGTAACTGAACGAGGCCGCCAGCGATTCCAGCTCGCGCGCATAGGTGCGGGCATCCATGTCGCCTGCGCCTTCTTCGATCAGGCCGCTCATCAGATAGATGGCACCGCGTTTGCCCGGATCATCCAGCGAGGTGCCGCCGCGAAACCGCAGCTCCAGCGCGGTGAAAGGGATCGAGTGATCCTCGACCAGCCAAGCGGTGATACCACCGGGTGAGGTGACCTCTTTGATCTCAATCTCGGCCCAGGCGGGCAGAGCGACGACAAAGGCAATCAGGGTTGCAAAAATCCGCTTCATTGCGTCACCTCATCGTCTTTCATCAGCCAGCCGGTGACCGATGTTTCCGGTTGCAGAACCTCGCGCGCGGCGGCGATGATTTCATCCCCGGTCACCGCTTGTAGAACATCCGGCCAGGCCTGCACGTCTTCGATTGTCAGGCCGCTGGTCAGCGCACGACCATAACGGTTGCCGATCCCGTCCACATTGTCACGCGCATAGGTCTGTGCGGCACGCAGTTGCATCTTGATCCGGTCCAGATCTTCTTCGTTTACGCCCTCGGCGATGAAATCGGCGACGGTCTGATCCATGGCGTCCTCGGCCTCTTGCAGCGAGACGCCTTCGGCGGGAACAACCAGCAGGTCAAAGGTCGTGTCATCCAGCGAGACACCGCGATAGAACGCACCGGCGTAGACAACCTTTTGCTGCTCGAATTGCAGTTTTTCGTTCAGGTAGGACGTTGTGCCACCACCCAGCAATTCCGCCAGCAGGAACAGCGCGGCGGCCTTTTCCTGCGCGCCCGGGTCACGTTCGGGCGCTAGATAGCTGCGCTGAACATAAGGCTGCGACACGCGTGCGTCCTTGAAGGTCAGACGACGCTCGGCCGTTTGTGGCGGCTCCTGCGACCGGACCCGCTCGGGCAGGTCCGGGTTCGAAGGGATCACGCCGTAATACTGATCGGCCAGCGCGCGCACCTCGTCGGGTTCGACATCACCGGTCACAACCAGAATGGCGTTATTGGGCGCATAATGGGTCTGATAGAAGGACAGCGCGTCCTCCATGTCCAGCGCCTCCATCTCGTGTTTCCAACCGATAATGGGCGCGCCGTAGCGGTGGTTCAGATACTGCGCCGCGCTCAACTGTTCACCGAACAGGGCGCGCGGGCTGTTTTCGGTACGCTGGTTGCGTTCCTCCAGGATCACGTCGCGTTCGGTGACGATATCCTCTTCGTTCAGGCGGATGTTGCGCATCCGGTCCGCCTCCATCCGCATCATCAGTTCCAGCCGGTCGGCGGCGACGCGCTGGAAATAGGCGGTGTAATCGTATGACGTGAACGCGTTGTCATTGCCGCCATTGGCCGCGACAGTGGCCGAGAATTCACCCGGCGCCAGCGTGTCGGTGCCCTTGAACAGCAGGTGTTCCAGAAAATGCGCCACACCCGATGACCCGATCGGTTCATCCGCTGAACCGGCGCGATACCAGACCATGTGCTGCACGACAGGCGCGCGGTGATCTTCCACCACCACGACATCCATGCCGTTATCCAGCGTGAAAGTTGTTACCGCTTCGGCCCCCTCTTTGGCCAAAAGAGGGGTTGCAGTCATCAGGGCGGCAGACAGCGCCAGAGCCCGAACCATGGGGCATCCTCCGTTTCGTTTCATGTTTCAAACTACGGTGGCGCGGCGCAGGTTCAAGGCCGATGACGAAAAGTTAAGGATTATTCATTGGCCGGCGGCGCAGAGGGCGTTTCAATCCCCGCGCGACGCGCCGCTTCGTTCTGTTGGTTGGCATCCAGCGCTTCGCGACGGTAGACCTGTGAATAGCGGTCCACCTTGAACAGCCGCAGGCGGGTCAGGCGACCCTGCTTTTTGCGGAACTTGGCATCTTCGGAATCGACGACCTGCCGCGTGTTCGACGGCACGCCATAGCGGCTGGAGGCCGTCACAAGCGCCGAATCCGACGAGGGAATGGCCGCATTGGCGTTCAACGCCGCCTCGCTGCCGCCCAGCGCCACAATGGCATCCGCCTTGGGATTCGGATCGGTCAGGTTGGCACCGCCCGGTGTCGGGGCGGGCAGGAACTTATAGTCCTTGGGTTGGGTCAATGGCTTGACCGGCAGAACCGAAAACTCATCCGGTCCCGGGCCCGGCGCTTCAAGGTGGCGCAGGCCGATATTGGAACATCCCGCAGCCGCAAAGGCCAATGTCACAGCAAATATGGAACGCGGCAACCGCATCAGAGTCTCCAGCCAGTTTCAAGCGCTTTTAGCCCATTTTCCCGGGCACGTCACGAGGGCTTTTTACCCTCGAACAACACAAGTCCGAGGGCACCGGCAAAGATGAACACATCTGCCAGATTGAACACAAACGGGTTGTTGATGCCGCAGCAGGACATGTTCAGAAAATCCAGAACATACCCATATAGCAGCCGGTCCACGACATTGCCCAGCGCCCCGCCGATCAGCAACCCACCGCACAACAGCATCAATTTCGACGGTGCCGTCCGCATCAGCCAGATCAGCACGCCGATCGAGATCGCCAGGGAAACACCGATCAACACCCAGCGGGCGGCATCAGAGTTGCCCTGAAACAGGCCGAAATTTATGCCCCGATTCTCGCCGTATTTGAGCACGACCAGCGGGGGTAGGATGTCGATACCGCCGGGCTGGTCGGCCACGCGCATGACGTGGACGACCAGATATTTGCTGATCTGGTCGATCAGAAACGCGGCCAGACCGGCCCAGAATAGCAGGCGATAGCGCATCAGTGACGGAAATGGCGCATGCCGGTGAAGACCATGGCCAGACCGGCCTCATCCGCGGCTGCAATCACCTCGTCATCGCGCATCGAGCCGCCGGGCTGGATCACGCAGGTCGCGCCCGCTTCGGCGGCTTCCATCAGGCCGTCAGGAAAGGGGAAGAACGCGTCCGACGCCACGGCGGATCCGATGGTCAGCGGTTGTGGCAGCTCCAGAACCTCGGCCATGCGCTCAGCTTTTTTGGCAGCAATCAGGGCCGAATCCACACGGCTCATCTGGCCCGCACCAACGCCCACGGTCGCGCCGTCTTTGACATAGACAATGGCGTTGGATTTGACGTGTTTGGCGACCTTCCAGGCAAACAGCAAGTCGCGCATCTGTTCCTCGGTCGGGGCCTTTTTGGTCACGACCTTCAGGTCATCCATGCCGACAAACCCGTTGTCCTTGTCCTGTACCAGCAGGCCGCCGGCGACCTGACGGACAGTCTTGCCGCCTGCGGTTACATCGGGCAGGCCGTCGGTTGTCAGCAACCGCAGGTTTTTCTTGGCGGCAAAAATCGCCTTGGCTTCATCCGACGCGCCCGGCGCGATCACCACTTCGGTAAAGATGCCGGTGATTTCCTGCGCGGTTTTGGCGTCCAACGGCTGGTTCAGCGCCACGATGCCGCCAAAGGCCGAGGTACGGTCGCAATCAAACGCGGCCTTATATGCCTCCAGCAGGGTTGCGCCCTTGGCCACACCACAGGGGTTGGCGTGTTTGATGATGGCGCAGGCGGCGGTGTCGGCCGGGTTGAACTCGGCCACCAGCTCGAATGCGGCATCGGTGTCATTGATGTTGTTGTAGCTCAGCTCCTTGCCTTGATGCTGCAGGGCGGTCGCGACACCGGGGCGGTTGGTGCCATCGGTATAGAACGCCGCCTGCTGATGGCTGTTTTCGCCATAGCGCAGGGTCTGCTTCAGCTCACCGGCAAAGGCGCGGCGGCGGGGGGCCTGCGCGGCCAGCGCATCGGCCATCCAATTCGACACGGCCGCGTCATAAGCCGCGGTGCGGGCATAAGCCGTCTGCGCCAGGGTCTGGCGGAACGCATAAGAAGTCTGACCGTCATTCGCCGCCAGTTCGGCCAGCAGCGCGTCGTAATCCTGAACATCCACCACGACGTTGACGAACGCATGGTTTTTCGAGGCGGCGCGGATCATCGCAGGGCCGCCGATGTCGATGTTCTCGATACATTCATCATAGCCCGCGCCTTTGGCCACAGTCGCCTCGAACGGGTAGAGGTTCACCACCAGCAGGTCGATCGCGCCGATGCCGTGTTCGTCCATCGCGGCGACGTGGCTGTCATTGTCGCGCAGGGCCAGCAGGCCGCCATGCACCATCGGGTGCAGGGTCTTGACCCGGCCATCCATCATCTCGGGGAAGCCGGTGATCTCGCTGACGTCCTTGACGTCCAGCCCCGCATCGCGCAGCGCGCGTGCCGTGCCGCCAGTCGACAACAGCTCGACCCCGCGTTCGGCCAGCGCCTTGCCCAGCTCGATCAGCCCGGTCTTGTCGGAAACGGAAAGCAACGCGCGGCGCACGGGATGAAGATCAGTCATGGGTCCAAAGGTCCTTTTGGCGTCAGTCGAATTCGGGCTCGTCCCGGTGCAGGTCACGCACGGCATAGGCTGTATCGTGTGCCTTGCTCAGCGTCCACCGGATGCGCGTCGCATACTCCATTGCGCGCCCGGATAGAACGATCTGTTTTGTCGCGCGTGGCTTTAGCCGCCCTTTTTCCAGATAAACACTTGGTTCGACAGACAATTTCCCCACACCATCATGGCGGAACACCCAGATCTCACCGCTTTTGAGCGCCATCGACACCGCCGCACCACCCAAATCCAGCGCCGCATCCACGTCAGGGTGCAGATGAAACCTTACGTCAAAACCGATGCCTTTCAGCCCGGAAGAGTCCAGCGCCTTGTCAAACTGCCGCTTTGCCTTGTCGCTGGTGGTCAGCAATATGTCTTCGCCCGTCAGTTCCCGCCCGTCAAAGCGCAGCTCGAGCGTGCGGGCATGGGTCAGGCCAAAGACCCGGGCATAGCCCTCATGGCCCGCCATAAGCCGCATACCTTCAAAGGCGTCTTCGAATTCGACCGCAACATCCTGCGGTGCGTCGACCAGGGCCTCGTTTTCTGTACCCAATACCGGCGCGCTCAGCCGAGCGCTGGAAAACCCGTCCAGACACAGTGTCGAATGCGACGGGGTTGCCCGGCCAGCCCTGCGCCATTCAAGCCCGAAACTCGCCCCCGATCCGCAATTCACGATCAGCGGCCGACGGCCCGAGGTCAGCTCGAACGCAAGGGTCGACGCATGGGCGTTATAGGACGCGGCCCCCTTTGGTGGCGTGCTGGCATCCATGATCACGCTGGTGCGTGCGGCATACAGCCGGGCATATCCCATGGACAGGCCGGTCGAATGGTTCGGCCTGACCCCGCTTTGCGCCAGCGCCTGATCCAATCGACCCTCAACACCGCGTCCACCACCGTGAAAGCGCGCCAGCGCGCCATCGGAATGGCGCAGGTTGCGCAATGTGGGTGCCATGCGCTTGATCGCATTTGCCTGCGCCCCGGGGGTGCCCCGACCCAATTCGCTCAGCGCCGCCGAGGTCCAGGCCAGCAAAGTAAAGACCTCAAGCAGCTCTTCGGGATTGCGGGTTGAGATACCGCCCTGCTGGTCGATCTGCCGGTCGCATTCCCGCGCCAGCGCACGCAGGGCCGGATCGGCCATCTGCTCTAACCCTTCCAACGCCAGCCCGGCCTGCACCAGGCCCGCCAGCGCCTCGAACCGGGGCAGGCCCGGTGTTGCGGCCTGCCAGCGTTTCGACAGGAACCATGTCTGCTGAGACAGCGCGCGGAAAAAAGCGCGGCTTTGTGTTTCGTCCGCCCCGCGCAACAGGAACACAGCGTGGTTGATCCAGCGTGTGACCCGCCGCCCGGTCAGATCGGGGGCCCAGCCCGGCCCGGTTCCGCGCCCATGCGCCGCGATCCAGCCCCAGACCCAACGCTGGGCTTTTGCGCGCGCGCGCATGTCGCCGACCGCAGCCAGATCATCCAGCCAGGCAAAGCCGTGGCGTTCATTGTCAAATCCGGTACTGGGCGCGGCAACATCCCACAGGTTAGTATCCTGTGCCTCGACCAGAAAACCGGCAAACAGCAGATTTCCGGCCACCAGTTGCCGACCCCGCGCAAAAGAACCCACCGTACGCGGTTCGGGCGTCCCGGCAAATCCAGCGACTGATTTGCGCCGCTGACTAAGGCGCGCGTACAGACGGTTCTGAAACCGCGCCCATCGGTTTGTCATGGTATCTGGGTTCGACATGACGCTCGTTACTCTGCCCCTTGCGCTCTGCTGGCGCCTGAACCAACGATAGACCGCGCTGATCGTCAAGTCATCGAAAAGCGTCGTATCAGGCGGATTTGTTCAGGCAAGCGATATAGAAGCCGTCCATTCCACCCCGATCCGGCCAATAATCGGGCCGCAGGCGAAGGCCGCCTTCTTCGGTGATCCAGCCCTGATCCACCCCGGCGATGTCCAGCACATTCCGGTCGATTTGCATGTCGGGGTATTGCTCCAGCGCCTCTTCGATCTGCACCTCACCCTCATCCGGCAGCAGGGAACAAGTGCAATAGACCAAACGCCCGCCGGGTTTCAGCAAGGTCCAGGCATGGGCCAGCATACGGGCCTGCAATTCGATCAACGCGCCAAATTCCGAGCCGTCCTTGGCAAAGGGCAGATCCGCGTGCCGCCGGATGGTGCCGGTGGCGGAACAGGGCGCGTCCAGCAGGATCGCGTCGTACTGACCCTGATGCTCCAACGCGTCACCGGCGATGACCTCTGCCGTCAGTCCGGTACGTTTGAGGTTTTCGCGCACCCGTTCAAGCCGGGCCTCCGAGATGTCCAGCGCAGTGACCTCGGCCCCGGCAGCGGCCAGTTGCAATGTCTTGCCGCCCGGTGCCGCGCATAGGTCCAGAACCTTTTCACCCGCCTTTGGGGCCAGAATGCGCACCGGCACAGCCGCCGCCGCGTCCTGCACCCACCAATCGCCCCGATCAAACCCCGGCAGGTTCGTGACCTGACCGGCATCCTGCACCCGCACCGATCCGGTTGGCAGGGTTTCGCCGGGACCGGTCGCGCCGGGTTTCAGCGTGATGTCCAGCGGCGCACTGGCAAAATGCGCCTGCTCCATCCCCGCAATCGCCTCAGCCCCCCATGCCATGATCAGCGGATCGCGCAGCCATTCCGGCAGGCGCGGCACCCGCATCTTGGGCCAGGCGTCCGGCCCTTCGGCAGCCACTTTGCGCAATACTGCGTTGACCAGACCCTTCAGCCGCCCGTGCTTGCGCGACCGGCCGATAATATCGACCATGGAGTTGACCACACCATGGGCCGCTTCGCCGTGGCACAGCTCGACCGCGCCAAGGCGCAGGGCGTTGTGCACGGTCAGATCCGGGGTCCGGTTCAGGTGGTTGTCCAGCAAGCGGTCGGCGCGTTCCAGCCCACGCAGGGTTTCCAGCGTCAGGCGTTGCGCTCGCGCGCGGTCTTCCGGCCCCAGCCGATCCAGCGCGCCTGCGGCCAGACATTCGGACAACAGCCGCCCTTCCCCCAATATCTGATCCAGCAGATAGATCGCGCTGCGTCGTGCCGCTGTTGCATTGTCGGACATGGAACCGCCTTTGAATGACCTCTCGCCCGCATTGCCAAGGGCGGACGGGGGCGTATATCAAGCCCCTGCACGGAAAGGAACCCGATGTCATGAGTGACGACCGCACAGACCTGCCTCCCGCCGCACAACGCGCGCTGGCCGAAGCCGAAGACCGCCGCCGCAAGGCCGAAGCGCAGGCAAAGAAGATGCCAAAAGAGTTGGGCGGGCGCGACGGCCCCGATCCGGCCCGCTATGGCGATTGGGAGAAAAAGGGCATCGCGGTCGATTTCTGATCCGTCAGCCCCGCAGCGCCTGAAGAAAATCGTCGATCAGGGCGCGTTGCTTTTTGGACTTTGCCCGATCCTTGGGCCAGGTCAGCCAATAGCCGTCCCGGGTCTGCAACTCAGGCAGTTCCAGCCTGCGCAAGCGTCCGGCCTGCAAATCCGCAGTGGCCAGCGGCACTGATCCCAACACCACGCCAATCCCCTGCCGCGCCGCCGAGATCGCGTGTTCCATCGAATCGAAGCTGACGTTTGACGGCGGCAGCCCGTCCTGATCGGTCTTGCGGGCCCAATCCTGCCAGGCCGGTCGCTCGCCGCGCAGGTCGATCAACGGCGCACCCCAGTCGACCCCCGGTGCGGCCATTGGCACCAGCACTTCGGGCGCAATCAGCTTGGCATCGCGCCCCGGCCACGCCCCCCGCCCATAGCGGATTTGCAACCAGGTCCGTTCTTCGTCCAGCGACGACCGCCGCGCCACGGAATCGGTCATCACCTTTACCTTGGGCCGCAAGTCCTGAAACCGCGTCAGGCTGGGCAGGATCAATGCGTGGATGTTCGACGACAACCCAGCAACCCGCAATTCGCGCGGGGATTTACCGAACAAATCCTCGGTGTTGCGCTCCAGCGCCTGCAGACTGTCCTGCACCAGCGGCAGGTAGCTTTCGCCCTCGACCGTCAGCGAGACGCCGCGCGCCTCGCGCACGAACAGCGTCCGGCCAAGCCAGGCCTCAAGGTTGCCGATCCGTTGGCTGACCGCCGCCTGTGTCAGCCCGAATTCTTTCGCTGCCGCGGAAAACCCGCCCAGACGCCCGGCGGCCTCGAACACACGCAGCCAGTCCAGCGGTGGCAATCCGATCTTTTTCTTAGCCATAAGTTTTTCCAAGCCTCAGCAGAAAGAAGGATTAATTGTCGTAATGCCACAGGCCGCGTATGTGCTCAACCAACGCCCGCGCTGAACAGGAGATCCCCCATGCTGCGCTCTGCCACCCACGACGCCTCGGTCGTGACCGTTGAATTCGACAGCGGCACCCAGGCCCGCTTTCACGCCATCTGGCTGCGCGACAACGCGCTGGACCCGGAAACCCGCGCGCCGGGCAACGGCCAGCGTCTGATCACCATCGGCGACATTCCCGCCGATACCATGGTCAGCGACGCCAAGGTTCTGAACGGTGCCCTTCAAGTGACGTTCCAGCCCGAAGATAAAACCGTCACTTTCCCCGCCGACTGGCTGGCCGATCACACCTATGACCGGGATCAGGACCGTCCGCTGGGCCGCCTTGCCCCCGGCATCACCACATGGCAGCGCGGCATCGGCGCGCCCAGCGGTGACTGGACCCAGGTACAGGAAAACCCCGCCGCCAAACGCGACTGGCTGGCAGCGGTGGCCGAGTTCGGCTTTGCCAAGCTGACCGACGGCCCGACCGAGCCGGAGTCGCTGCTGAAAGTGGCCGATCTGTTCGGCTATGTGCGCGAAACCAATTATGGCCCGTATTTCGAGGTCCGGACCGAGGTCAACCCGACCAACCTTGCCTTTACCGGCCTTGGCCTTCAGGCCCATACCGACAACCCTTACCGCGATCCGGTACCGACGCTGCAAATCCTGTACTGCCTGGAAAACAGCGCCGAAGGGGGGGAGTCCATCGTGGTGGATGGTTTCCGCGCCGCCGAACGTCTGCGCGCCGACAACCCCGAAGGTTTTGCCCTGCTGGCGGGATATCCGGCCCGGTTTGAATACAAAGGGTCGGACGGTGTCTGCCTGCGCTCGCGCCGCCCGATGATCGAACTGTCGCCCGATGGCGAGTTGATCGGCATCCGCTTCAACAACCGCTCCTCCGCGCCGTTTGTCGACGTGCCGTTCGACCAGATGGAGGCGTATTACGCCGCCTATCGCCAGTTGGGTGACATCATCGACGATCCCGACATGGGCGTGTCGTTCAAGCTGGAACCCGGCGAAAGCTTTATCGTCGACAACACCCGCGTACTGCACGCGCGCCTGGGTTATTCCGGTGCCGGTTCACGCTGGTTGCAGGGGTGTTATGCCGACAAGGACGGTTTGCTGTCGACACTGGCAGCCATGGATATGGCACAGCCGGAGGCGGCGGAATGAAACCCAACTTTTCGACCCTGAGCCGCGACAACATCGTGGCTTTCATCGGCGATATCTTTGACCGCCGGGGCGGCGAGGAATATCTGGGTGAACCCGTCACCATGGCCGAACATATGCTGCAAGGTGCCACCATCGCCGAGCGGAATGGTCAGGCCGAGGAAATCATTGTCGGTGCCCTTCTGCATGATATCGGGCATTTCACCTCCGAATTCGGCACCTATCACCCTGACGACACCGAAGACCGCCATCACGAAGACGCCGGTGCCGAGGTGCTGGAGCAATTCTTTCCCTCGGTCATCACCGATTGCTGCCGCTATCACGTGGCGGCCAAACGGTATCTGTGCGCCACCAAGCCCGAGTATTTTGCGCGCCTGTCAACCGCCTCGGTCCATACGTTGGAACTGCAGGGCGGCCCGATGAGCGCCGAAGAAGTGGCCGAGTTCGAGAAAAATCCGAACCTGAAAGAGATCATTCAGGTGCGTTATCTGGACGAGGCGGGCAAGAGGGCCGATATGGAAACCCCCGATTTCACCCATTTCGCGCCGATGGTGCAGCGTATGGTCGACAAGCATCTGGGCACGGCATGACCGCACCAGAGTATATCTTTGAGGCCAGCTCAAAACCGTCTCTGCCGTGGCATGAGGTCCCGCTGATCCGGGCCACGGATGAAACGGTCAAGGGCTATGGCTGCCTGGTCGATGACCCAAACGGTTTCGAGATCGAAATCGCCCGCTGGCCGCAACAGGGCTGGCGGCCCATCGACGAAGGCACCGGCGACGAAGCCGGCTGGGTTGAAGGCACCTTTCGCTGCGATTGGAAAGGCGATGTGCTGTACGGCGAGAACGAGGCGGTCAACGGCCATTATGTCCTTGGCTGGTCGGCGGACCCGCAACAGGCCCAGACCGACCGGCAAACCGCGCCGCGCGATCAGGTGTTGCTGTGGCATATGAATTATCACCCCGATGGCGGGCAGATGTTCTGGCCGCTGGACAACAAGCCTTTCATCGTCCCCGCAGCCCTGCCCGGCGACAACCTGACACCGGACAAGGTGGTGGCCTTCTGGTGCGATGGTTCACGCGGGCTCTATATCCATCCCGGCATCTGGCACGAGGGGATCTTTCCCGTCGAAGACAACCAGCGCTTTCTTGACCGGCAAGGCCGGGTGCATGCGCGGGTCAGCGCCGATATCGGCACAGAATTCGGCGTCTACCTGTCCTGCCCGTTGCGCGCGGATAAGATCAAGGATCTGTAACAAGACGCGCCGCCCATATGGTGGCGCGTTTTCAGAAACCCTTAACCTTTGCCCGAAACATCTGTGATACTCTTGTCATACGCATCCATTGCGCACGGGAGGGATCAGATGGCTTTGAACAGGCGAACAGTTGTTCAACTGGGAACGGCAGCAACGGTTGGGACGATGCTGCCGCGGCTGGCCCTTTCGGCATCCGGCCAGAATGACGGGTTTGAACGGGAATTTGCTGAAACCTTGGACCGGCTGAAAGCGACCTTCTCCGAACTTGGCTTTTCCGAAACCCCGCCGCAGCCAATTGCGACGGGGGCTGACGACTATAACGGCGGGCTGCGCCACGATTTCGATCAATCCGCCCTGCCGTCAGGTGACTTTGTCATCCAGCCGCTGGCACGGGTGGGTGATGTCGATGAAAAATCGCGCGCCGATGTGCTGCCGCTGTTTCACGAGGTCGGCTGCCACCCCGCAGGTGCCGATGGTCAGACCACGACCCGTCTGATGATGCGCATTCTGACCGAGGAATTTGACCTCGACCCGTCGCGCATCGCCTTTGTCAGCGTGCCGCAATCCAGTGACATGCGCGAGGTGCTGGACCAGATGGGCCTGCCCTTCGCCGACAAAGTCCTGCTGCGAGACGAGGCCGAGGCGCTGGCCGCCCGCGATGCCTCGGGCTTTTTCTTCCCCGATCCGTTTGGCGACGCCTATATCGTGACGATGGGCGTGTATTACCGCGTGGGCGACACGGACGAAGCTGCGCCCGCTGCGTATCCGCCATCCGCGAATTGGACCGAGATCGGCGAGATCATCATCGGAGGGGAGGCCGCGCCCCTGGGAATCTCCATCGGGGCCGAACGCCTGACCTATGCCCGGACCGGGCAATATCCAACATGGGATCAGCGGCTGGGCGCGTTGTTTGCGCAAGCGGAACTGGAGGGCGCGGAACCGCCCGGCCTGTCCGCGTTCCGCTAGGGCGGCCTATAGCCCCAGCACATCCACCATGTCATATTGGCCGGGGGCCTTGCCCTGCCCCCACAGCGCCGCCTTCAGCGCGCCACGGGCAAATATGGCGCGGTCGCTGGCCAGATGGCGCAGCACGATACGTTCACCCGGCGCGGCAAACAGCACGTCATGCTCACCCACGATGTCGCCACCACGAATGGCATGGAACCCGATATCGCCCCGCTTGCGCACGCCGGTGATGCCGTCGCGGCCCCGGTCGGACACATCCTCCAGCCTTACACCGCGCCCTTCGGCGGCGGCTTCACCCAGCATCAGCGCAGTGCCGGATGGCGCGTCGACCTTGTGATGGTGATGCCCTTCGATCACTTCGATGTCGAAATCCTCATCCAGCGCGGCGGCGACCTTTTTGGTCAGCTGCACCAGCAGGTTGACGCCAAGGCTCATGTTGCCCGCCCGCACGATCACCGCGTGACGCGAAGCCGGTTCCAGCGCCGCGATTTGTTCATCCGTCATGCCGGTGGTGCCGATCACATGCACGCAACGCGCCTGCGCGGCCAGCGCGGCAAATTCCAGCGTCGCCTCGGGGGCGGTGAAATCAATCACCGCCTGCGCCTGCGCGAAGGCTTCCAGCGGGTCGTCGGTCACGGTCACGCCCAGTGTGGCACCGCCCATCGCCTCTCCCACATCGCGGCCAATCCAGTCATGGCCCTTGCGTTCAATCACACCAACCAGACGCGCCTGATCGCTGTCGGTCACGGTCTTGATCAGCATCTGCCCCATACGGCCCGAAGCCCCTGTGATGACGATCCCCGGAATATGGGTCATAGCGCTGGTCCTTTTCGCATTGATTGGCTCGTGGTCGGCTCAAAGCCTCCTACCCCGTTCGCGCCCGCTTGGCAAAGCCCCGCTTTGCCCTTAGATCGGGGGGTATGGCAAAGAACAAATTCCACGATGGCCCCGGCCCGTCCCAAAGACAGCTGCGTGTTGGCGAACTGATCCGCCGCACCCTGTCCGAAGTTCTGGCACGCGGAGATGTCCACGACCCCGACCTGAACCGCATGTCGATCACCGTAGGTGAGGTGCGCACTTCACCCGATCTGAAGATCGCCACCGCCTATGTGCTGCCCCTGGGCGGCAAAGGGCAGGAAAACGTGATCGAACTGCTGGCCCGCAACAAGCACGAGCTGCGGCGTATGGTTGGCAAGAAGGTCGGTTTGAAATTCTCACCCGATCTGCGGTTCCGTCTGGACGACACGTTCGACCGATTGGACGACACCCGCCGCATGTTCGACCAGGACGCGGTGCGCCGCGATCTGGACGAGTGATCCGCACGCTTGTCATTCTGGGTGCGGTCTTCTGGGCTGCGCAGGCTTCGGCTGTCACCTGTGAAAAGGTGACTCATGAGGACAAGCGTTATTCCGTCTGTACGGTGGATGCGGCGTCGGAAGATCTGCGCCTGTTTCTGAACGATGAAAACGGCGATCTGCTGGGGCATTTCTCATCCGTGAACGAGGCGCTGGCCCCCGGTGGCAAGCGGCTAGCCTTTGGAATGAACGCGGGCATGTATCACGACGACCGGTCCCCCGTCGGCCATTATGTCGAAGACGGTCAGGAACAGATGCGCGTGATCCCGAACGCAGGCCCCGGCAATTTCGGCCTGTTGCCCAATGGCGTCTTTTGCATCCGCGACGGCCGCGCCGATGTGTTCGAAACGCTGGATTACGTCGATCAGGCCCCCGATTGCCGCTTTGCCAGCCAATCCGGCCCGATGCTGGTGATTGACGGAGAGCTGCATCCCCGCTTTCTGCCCGATTCGACCTCGCGCTATATTCGCAACGGCGTTGGCACCAGCGCCGACGGCACACGCGCGGTGTTTGCGATCTCGGACGATTACGTCACCTTTCACGAATTCGGCAGCCTGTTCCGCGATACGCTGGAGACGCCGAATGCGCTGTTCTTCGACGGCAACATCTCACGCATGTATGAACGGGCCAGCAACCGGTCTGATGTCGGCTTTTCGCTGGGGCCGATTGTGGGTGTGGTCGAAGACACACCCTGAAATTGACAGGGCACGTGTGATCCGTTAGGTCGCGCGCCTCAGCAAGATTCAAGGTGCAGAATGGGACGCAAACGCAAGGGCCGCGACATTTCCGGCTGGCTGGTGGTGGATAAGCCTGCGGGCATGACCTCAACCGCCGTTGTCAACAAGGTGCGTTGGGCGATGGACGCCAAGAAGGCGGGCCATGCCGGCACGCTGGACCCCGAGGCAACCGGCGTTCTGGCCGTGGCCTTGGGTGAGGCAACCAAGACCGTTCCCTATATCACCGACGCGCTGAAGGCCTATACCTTCACCGTACGGCTGGGCCAAGCCACCAACACCGACGATGCCGATGGCGAGGTGATTGCGCAAAGCGATGCACGCCCTTCGGATGAAGATATAAAACAGGCCCTGTCTCCGTTTGTTGGTGAGATCATGCAGGTGCCGCCCAAATTCTCGGCCGTGAAGATCGACGGCCAGCGCGCCTATAAACTGGCCCGCGATGGCGAAGATGTGGAACTGTCGGCCCGTCCGCTTTGGGTGGAGGAATTGGTTCTGGTTGACCGTCCCGATCCCGATCACGTCACCTTGGAAATGACCTGCGGCAAAGGCGGCTACGTGCGCTCGATTGCCCGTGATCTGGGCGAGGCACTGGGGTGCCACGGCCACGTCAGGGAGCTGCGCCGGATTTGGTCCGGCCCATTCGAGGCCGAAGATGGTCTGAGCATCGAACAAATCGACGAGATGGCCAAGACCACCGCGCTGGACGACTACTTGCACCCGCTGGAAACCGGCCTCACCGACCTGCCCGAGCTGAAATGCACCCCCGAGGGCGCCACCCGCCTGCGCAATGGCAACCCGGGCTTGGTATTGGCCTCGGACGTCGAATATGGCGACGAAGCCTGGGCCTCGCTGGATGGCAAGGCCGTGGCTGTGGGCGTCTATAAATCCGGTGAATTGCACCCCAGCCGGGTGTTCGTCACCTGACAGCCATGTTAGGCGATTGGGCATGATTACCCGTTCCCATACCAAGGGCGACGCGCCCTCGACCGCCATCTATTCGGATTGCGAGAAGTACCGCTATAGCCTGACCCGCATCTGGGACCCGGTCGGGCGCAAGGCGCTGTTTGTCATGTTGAATCCGTCCACCGCGACCGAGGTTCAGAACGATCCGACGGTGGAACGCTGCGAACGTCGCGCGCGTGCACTGGGGTTTGGCGCGTTTCGGGTCACCAATATCTTTGCCTGGCGCGACACTGATCCGCGCAAAATGCGCGCTGCCGCCGATCCGGTGGGGCCGGAAAACGACGCGGCGATTCTGTCGGGCGCCGACTGGGCCGATCAGGTCATTGCCGCCTGGGGCACCCACGGCGCGCATCTGGATCGCGGGCACGCAGTAGAGCGGCTGCTGCGCGGCACCGGGCAGCCATTGCTCCATCTGGGGCTGACCAAGGGCGGGCACCCGAAACATCCCCTTTACATCGCCTATACCCAACAACCCGAAACCTGGTGACAAAAGGTTAACCACAAGATCAGCTTGGCTTTGACCAAGTGGCTGATAGCATGAGACTTTACCCTCGGGGCAGCGTGTCCACGGAGGGTTCCCATGTTTCTGATCGGTTTGCTGAGCCTTGCCGCCGTCGGCGGTGCAGCCTACGCCATGAGCGATGCCTTTGTCTCGGATGAGGAGCCCGATGACGACGACGTCATTGACGATCAGCCCGATGACATCTCAAATGGAAATCTTCTGGACGCGGGTGAAAACGTCGATGAACCCGCCCCGACCGAGGTGCCTGACCCATCGACCGGCACCCTCATTTCCGAGTTCGAGGGCGATCTGGTCATCGCCGGAAGCGAGAACGAAGACCTGCTGACGGGGCAGGAAGGCAGCGATCAGATCAACGGGTATGGCGGTGACGACACGGTAATCGGCGGACAGGGCGACGACGTGCTGCACGGCGGCGAAGGCAACGATCTGCTGACCGGCGGGATGGGCGAGGACATCCTGCATGGCGAGGGCGGGGATGATCAAATTTCCGGGAATGACGGGAACGACACGCTGGCGGGTCACTTCGGTCAGGATCAACTGGACGGCGGCGGTGGCGACGATGAACTGTACGGGGGTCAGGACAGTGACACGCTGATCGGGGGCGATGGGGACGATGCGCTGCACGGCGGTTTTGGCGATGACCATCTGAACGGCGGTGCCGGTCAGGACGTTCTGTTCGGCGGCGACGGGGATGATGTCCTGACCGGCGAAGACGGCGAAGGCGAACAATCGGTGGATTTCCTGAACGGCGGCGAAGGGGACGACACGATTCTGGCGGACAGCGGCGATATCGTCACCGGCGGCGAAGGCGCGGATGATATCGCCATCGACCCCGATACTGATGATGAAGCCGTGACCGTAATGGATTTCCAACCCGGGCAGGACAAGCTGTTGATTTCCTGGGAAGGTCAGCCAGACCCCGATATCCAGATCGAGGTGGACGCCGAGAATGAAAATCTGACCCGCGTGTCGATCGACGGTCAGGACGTGGCGCATCTGCTGGGGGCTGACGGGATGACGCCCGACGACATTCAGTTGATTGCTGGGGCGGAATTGGCGCAACTAAGCGCGCTGGGCTGAACCCACAGAATCCCTTTGCCATTTACCGAAAATGCGCCTATACGCGCCCATCCGCATTGGAATCGGTGCGGTTTTCTCCATGGGCCTGTGCTGGACGACATCCCGGCCTGCGCCATTCACTCTAACCTTTTTAAAGGAGACCCCGATGTCGATTACTGCCGCTGAAAAAACACGCGTCATGAAAGAATTCGGCACCAAGGACGGCGACACCGGCTCGCCAGAAGTCCAGGTTGCCATCCTGACCTCGCGCATCACCACCCTGACCGAGCACTTCAAGACCCACAAGAAAGACAACCACGGTCGTCGCGGTCTGCTGAAGATGGTTGCCCAGCGTCGTAAGCTGCTGGACTATCTGAAAGGCAAAGAAGAAGCGCGTTACCAGGACCTGATCAAAAAGCTGGGCATCCGCCGCTAAGCGCGTTTGCACCGGGTTCCGGCCCTGGCTGAACGATCTGCACTTATTGAACGCCCGCCATTTCGGTGGGCGTTTTTTTGTCACCTTCCCGACCTCCGGATCGAACGTCAGGTAACGCCCCACCACCGCAGGGTCTGACGAAAGTGATGTCGTATCGCGGCTGTTGCCGCATCGGCATCAAGATTTTCAAGCGCGTCGATGATCGCAATATGCTCGTCCATGGCCGACACAATCCTGTCCTGAAGAAACGGGCGGACATTCTGGATGATGGCGATGCGGGTGCGGTTGGCCGCATAGGCCGCAGTCAGCAATGAGTTATCAAGGCCATCCGCCAGATAGTCATGCAGGGACTGATCAACCCCGATGGCTTTGGCAGGCAGGTTTTCTGCGGCTGCCACCTGCGTCGCGCCCCGCATCGCTTCGTGTTGCGTCCGCAGGGCATCCAGCCCGGACATCCCGCCTTTGGATATCCGTCGTCGGGCGCCTTCCTGATCCAGCGCCATCCGGCAATCCAGACATTCCCGTATGGTTTTGGGATTTGCCTCCATCACCTGTACGCCACGTTTGGGCATGGTGGTCACCAAACCCTGGGCACTGGCTTGCTTTACTGCGTCGCGGATGGACGCAATCGGATAATCAAGCAGAACGACAAGTTGCGACATAGACAGAAACTGACCCGCGCGCAACTGCCCGGAACGCAACGCAGCCCACAGCGCTTTTTGCGCCTTGTCTGCCAACAGATGAACGTCTTGCGCCTGCGTCATCGCCCCCTCCTTCGTCGTGTATTCAATGTTTTACCAATAAGGTTCTATTAGAAATTTTAGATAGTCTACCAAAAGATATTCTATCTAAGATGTTAGTTATAATTGAAGCGAGACGCAACACGTATTGCGACATCGGCCGCCTTCACCGGGCGGCATCAGGGAGGAACAGATGACGTCAACCGATCAACACCACGTGGCCCATGGTGGCACGTTGGACCCCAAGGGGCACAACACGCTGAACCCCGTCAGCCCAGATGAAAAAACCTGGGGCTGGTTCGCGATCTTCAACATCTGGGCAAACGACGTTCAGTCGTTGTTTGGATATTCGCTCGTCGCCTCGCTTTTCATTTCTTATGGCGTCGGCGGCTGGACTGCCTTTGCCGCCCTGATCACAGCCGGCCTGTTTGTCATGTGGATGGTGAACCTGTCCGGCGCGGCGGGCGAAAAATACGGCATCCCCTACCCGGTCTTTGCCCGCGCCAGCCTTGGCACCAAGGGCGCAAAGCTGCCTGCGATATTGCGCGCGACCGTGGCGGTTTTCTGGTACGGCGTTCAGGTCTATTTCGCCTCAACAGCATTGTCGCTGTTGATCCGGTCGATCACCGGTGCCGAAGGCGGGTCCGAGATCATGGGCCTGACCGGCATCGACTGGCTGTCCTTCGTGATCGTCTGGGCCTTTCACATCGTCATTTTCTGGCGCGGGATGAACTGGGTGGAAACCTTCCTGAATATCGCGGGCCCCTTTGTCTATCTGGTGATGATCGGCCTTGTCATCGTGCTGTGGCAGCGCTCGGACGGGCAGCTTCTTTCGGCAACCGCCACCATTTTTGCCAACCCCGAAGGAACATTCGCGACCGAGTTCAAGGGCTTTATCGCCATCGTCGGCACCATGGTGGCCTATTTCGCGGCGGTGATGATCAACTTCAGCGACTTCTCGCGCTATGCCAAGGACAAGCCGACCATGGTGCTTGGCAATCTTGCGGGATTGCCGCTCAACATGATCCTGTTTTCCGCGCTGGCGCTGCTGACCACCGGCGGGGCAGCCGTGGTCTTTGGTGAAGAGATCATCAACCCGACCGAGATCGTCGAGCGTACCGACAGCGTATTGCTGGGCATCATCGCGGCGATCACCTTCTTTGCCGCCACGGTGGGCATCAACCTGGTTGCCAACTTCATTCCGGCGGTGAACGGGATCGCCAACCTGAACCCCGAAAAGATGAGCTTTCGCAAGGCGGGCCTTATCACATCAGTCTTTGCGCTGGTGATTGGCGGGTTCTGGACCAGCGTCATCAGCCAGATCGGCATCGGCGGCTTTGTGAACACGCTGGGCGCGACGCTGGCCCCGATCTTCGGGATCATGATCGTCGACTACTACTGGCACCGGAAAGAGCAGCTGAACGAAGACGACCTGTATAACATGGAGGGCGGCGTCTATCACTATGACAACGGCTGGAACAACGCCGCGGTCAAGGCTTTCGTGATTGCCGCGATCTTCTCGGTCGCCACGGTCTGGGTGCCCTGGTTCGCATTCCTGTCAGGCTATGCCTGGGTCATCGGCGCGATCCTTGGCGGGCTGATCTACAATGCCTTCGCCAAGGACAACGTGAAGGTCTGAGGACAACCCTCGATCAGGATCTGTCCCCCCGACAGAGGAAAATGCCCACCTTTTGGTGGGCGTTTTTCGTTATCGCGTGGGTTTCCACAGGGGTGTTACGCGCCTATGCTCTCGTATCTGATTGGGCACCACACCTGTTGCGGTGCGGGACGGTGATGCCGTTGCTCAAGACAGAGAAACATTCTAGCAAGATCATCAGAAGTCAAAGCTGTGGAGAGGATAAGCTTGTGAGCGGGGCATCAATCGTCATTAGGCCGGCCGATGTCAATCAGACCGAATTGGTCGCAAAATTTGTCTTTGATTTGATAAACGAATTAGACTCGGGCAACGGCCCGGCCCTTCCTTAGAGAAGGTTACGGCTGACACTGAAACCGTCATAAGAAACGATCGCGTTTTTGGGCTACTATCCTATGAGAACGCGCGGCCGACGGGTTTGATCATGTTGAATGAATGCGCTGCCATCTATGCTGGTGGTGTCTTTGGTGAGATTTCTGAACTCTATGTATTACCGAAACTGCGGTCGCGTGGGACTGCTGGGGCATTGATCCAAGAAGCCGTTGATTTGGGCTGCTCACGAAAATGGAATCGTCTGGAAGTAGGCGCACCAAACCAGCCAGAGTGGAAGCGAACTTTTGATTTCTACATTCGGTCCGGTTTTGACGAGGTAGGCCCCCGGCTCCGCAAAATTCTTTAAGTTTTCTGATTTGCAGGGCGTCGCGACGCGGTCAGACCGGCCACCAACCACGCATCGACGATGGCCCGTCCGGGTCAATCACGCATGACTCTGATCTCTCTACAATCAACATAATCGCCCCACCCGGCAGCCCGTCAGATGATCCTGACGCACAGCGCAACCGACGATTTTATTCATTCCAAACCGGTCAAATCACCTTGGTTCGATGTGAATTTACTCGGCCCCGATCAATGCCATCTAACGCTGTATCGAAAGATGCGGTCAGGCGTGCAGAACAGCGCCCTGCCATGGTGATCAATCAGTATTCAGGAGAGTAAAATGCCAGCTAAACAAAATGTCTATCTCGATAAGATCGAGGATCGTGAAAAGGGCGCGAACGTCAGCGAGACCTTCATTGCCGAACCCAATGGCGTGAAGGGCGAAGAATTGAAAATCGACGATTTTCAGGTTGGCGACGATGTCATCGACCTCAGCGCCTATGGCATTACGTCGATCGAGCAGCTGACCGGTGGCGACTCGGTCATTCGTGTCGAGCCGGCGGATAATGGTCAGGTGCGGATCGAACTGCCGGATCAGGACACGCTGGTCATCAGCGGCACCGACCTGACCCCGCTGGGCGACGGTGGTGTCGATGAGCTGCGCAGCACGGACTTTGTTTTCGCCGATGTACCCGCACTGGTCACGGTTGGTGAAAACGACAACGCGGTCGGCGTTGACGGTGTGGCAGAGGTTTTTGTGCTGAGTGACGAGGTCAACGGCGTTGATTTCCGCGGCACCATCAGCAACTTCAACCCCGATGAGGATATCATCGACTTTTCCAACGTGGGGCTGACCCGTGACGCGTTTGAGACAGGCCTTGGCGTGTTCGACTTCACCGAGTTCAGCCAGCCGGGGCAGGATGATTTCGCCTCGTTGGTTCAATTCGAGGGCGGTGCCGATGGGTTGGGCTATGTCGTGGTGAATTCGGATAATGCCCTGCCGGACACCGAGGATTTCATCTTTGCGTAAGCTGATCCTGTAGATAGGGGTTTTGGCCTCAGCTACAGAAAAACGCCCGCCAACCGGCGGGCGTTTCCTTTTTCATACAGCACAGTTTACATCTTTGAACGTTCTGATTTCAGCGCCAGCCACAGGCAATAGCACATGACCAGAACCACCAGCGTAAACGGAATGCCGGTCGACACGGCCGCGCCTTGCAACGCAGCAAGCCCGCCACCCAGCAGCAGTGCGATGGCGACCAGCCCTTCCAGCGTGCACCAGAACACTCGCTGCACCACTGGCGCGTCCATCTTGCCGCCCGCCGTAATCGTGTCGATCACCAGCGAACCGGAATCCGACGAGGTGACAAAGAACACCACGATCAGCACCAGCGCGATGGGGGCAACGATGCCGTATAGCGGCAGTTCTTTCAGGAAGCCGAACAGCGCGCCTTCGGGGGCGTAGCTGTCGATCACCGTGGCGCGGACGCCCTCGGCCCCGCCTGCGTTCAGCATGTCGATGGCCGCGCCACCAAATGTCGACATCCATAAGGCACAGACCGCAGTGGGCGCCAGCAGGGCGCAAATGATGAACTCACGCACCGTGCGACCGCGCGAGATACGGGCAATGAACATGCCCACGAAAGGTGACCACGCGATCCACCACGCCCAGTAGAAGGTCGTCCAGCCATGGAAATAGCTGGTATCTTCGCGCCCGAACGGGTTCGAAAGTGCGGGCAGGTGCAGCACGTAATCCGTCATCACGTTGAAATACCGCGAGATGGCTGCGCCGACGCCGGTGACCACGACAACAAATATGAACAGGCCCACGGCCATGATCATGTTGATCTCACTCAGCCGTTTGACGCCTGCATCCATGCCCATCAGGACCGAGCCCAGCGCGATCAGGGTAATGCCGATGATCAGCAAGACCGTGACAGTCGGGCTGGGTTCAATACCAAACACTTCGTTCAACCCCGCCGCAACTTGCTGCGCGCCCAGACCCAACGAAGTTGTCAGGCCGAACAGCGTGGCAAAGACTGCCAGCGTATCGATCATATGACCCCACCAGCCCCAGACACGCTCGCCCAGGATCGGGTAGAACGCAGACCGCAGGGTCAGCGGCAGGCCAAGGTTATAGCTGAAGATCGCCAGGCTCAGGCCCACGGCGGCGTAAACTGCCCAGCCCTCAAGCCCCCAATGGTGAATGGTGCCAACGATACCGGCATATTCATTGCCTGGCACCGCGATATCTATGCCCAGTGGTACCGCGTTGCCGTCTTCGGCAAAGTTGTAATAGACCGGCTCCATCACGCCAAAGAACAACAGCCCGATGCCGATCCCCGCCGCGAACATCATCGCGATCCAGCCAGCATAGGAATAGTCGGGCGTGGCGTCCTTGCCGCCGATCCGTACGCTGCCGACCGGCAGGATGATCAGTACCAGACAGAACAGGGTGATCGCATCAACGGATAGAACCAGAAACCAGTCAAACGTACTGGTCAGCCATGGCCGGAGCCAGCCGAACAGCGCAGCGGCCCCTTCCTGGTTCGCAAGCGCGATCAGGACAAACGCAAAGATCAGGATACTTGAGATCAGAAAGACCGGGTTGTGAATGTCCAGACCGAATGGCCGGACGTTGTCTTGCCCAAGCTCGTATTCGGTCTCAAAATCATAAATCCGGGGATCCGGATCCAGCATTTTCTTTGTTTCAGCCATTCGACTGCCCCCCGTTCACCAGGTGCAAACGCCAAGGTTTTCGGTCCGCTGACGGATATGAGTGTTCCACCCCCTTGGCGCGTTTCCGTCCTTTGGACCGCGGGTTCAGTGGTAACATCTTACACGGACATCAAAATTTCACAAAACATATTCGATTTCAATTATGTTAGCGACAGACAGAACAAGCGGCGCGCCCTGTGCGACGCGCAAGGCAGATCAGGACCGGCGCGCGATAGATACGTTCTGGCGGCAGTTGCAAAAGCGGGCGGCTTAGAACCGCCCGACCGGTTCGGTTTCCCTTTCCTTTGAACCAATTCTCATGTATGCGCGCAACATCTGAGACGTTGTGCCCTGACCCCGGCACTCAGACCGAAGGTAAAATGGGGTCGGCGGCAATGGGGCCGCCATGCAAACGGGAGACCCGCAGGGGCGGGAGTGCTCCCTTCTAGGATACGCAAATGTTTGATGTAACGAAGAAATCTATTCAGTGGGGCGAAGAGACGCTGACACTGGAAACCGGCAAGGTTGCCCGTCAGGCCGACGGCAGCGTGATTGCCACGCTGGGTGAAACCAGCGTCATGGCAAACGTGACCTTTGCCCGCGCCCAAAAGCCCGGTCAGGACTTTTTCCCGCTGACCGTGCACTATCAGGAAAAATACTATGCCGCCGGTAAGGTTCCGGGTGGCTTCTTCAAGCGCGAGGCGCGCCCGACCGAGAAAGAGACGCTGACCGCGCGTCTGATCGACCGTCCGATCCGCCCGCTGTTCGTTGACGGCTTCAAAAACGAAGTTCTGGTGATGTGCACCGTGCTGTCCCACGACCTGGTCAACGACCCCGACATGGTTGCGATGATTGCCGCCTCGGCCGCGCTGACCCTGTCTGGCGCACCGTTCATGGGCCCGATCGCCGGTTGCCGCGTTGGTTTCGAAGATGGCGATTACATCCTGAACCCGACCGTCGACGACATGCAGGACCTGCGCCTGAACCCCGAACAGCGTCTGGATCTGGTTGTTGCCGGCACCAAAGACGCCGTGATGATGGTTGAATCCGAAGCGTATGAGCTGTCCGAGGCCGAAATGCTGGGTGCGGTCAAATTCGCGCACGAGCAGATTCAGCCGGTTATCGATCTGATCATCGCACTGGCCGAAGACGCCGCGAAAGAGCCGTTCGACTTCCAGGCGCCCGACTATTCGGAACTGTCCGCCGCTGTCAAAGCTGCCGGTGAAGAGCAAATGCGCGCTGCATTCGCAATCACCGACAAGCAAGAGCGCACCGCCGCTGTTGCCGCTGCCCGTGCCGCGATCAAAGAAGCACTGACCGAAGAACAGCTGGAAGACGGCAACCTCGGTTCCGCGATGAAGAAGCTGGAAGCTGGCATTCTGCGCGGCGACGTCGTCAAAGGCGGCAAGCGGATCGACGGTCGTTCGACCACCGATATCCGTGGGATCGTAGCGGAAACCTCGATGCTGCCGCGTACGCACGGTTCGGCCCTGTTCACCCGTGGTGAAACACAGGCGCTGGCGGTGACCACGCTGGGCACCGGCGACGATGAACAGTTCATCGACGCGCTGCACGGCAACTTCAAATCGAACTTCCTGCTGCACTACAACTTCCCCCCCTATTCGGTTGGCGAAGTTGGCCGCGTTGGTGGCCCGGGCCGTCGTGAAATCGGCCACGGCAAGCTGGCATGGCGCGCCCTGCAGGCGGTTCTGCCTGCGGCGACCGACTTCCCCTACACGATCCGCATCGTGTCGGAGATCACTGAATCCAACGGCTCGTCCTCGATGGCGTCGGTCTGCGGCGGTTCGCTGTCGATGATGGATGCGGGCGTTCCGCTGAAATCGGCTGTTGCCGGTGTGGCCATGGGTCTGATCCTGGAAGAAGACGGCGAATACGCCATCCTGTCGGATATTCTGGGTGACGAAGATCACCTGGGTGACATGGACTTCAAGGTTGCGGGGACTGAGAACGGCATCACCTCGCTGCAGATGGACATCAAGGTTGCGGGCATCACGCCCGAGATCATGGAGAAAGCCCTGGCGCAAGCCAAGGACGGCCGGATGCACATCCTGAGCGAGATGGGCAAAGCCCTGTCCGAGACCAACGAATTCTCGGTCCACGCGCCTCGCATCGAAACCATGAACATCCCCACCGACAAGATCCGTGAAGTGATCGGCTCGGGCGGTAAGGTCATCCGCGAGATCGTGGAAACCTCGGGTGCCAAGGTCGACATCAACGACGACGGTGTGATCAAGATCGCCTCGCCCGATGGTGAATCGATCCAAAAGGCCTATGACATGATCTATTCGATCGTGGCTGAGCCGGAAGAAGGTCAGGTTTACATCGGTAAGGTCGTGAAGATCGTCGACTTCGGCGCTTTCGTGAACTTCTTTGGCAAGCGCGACGGTCTGGTGCACGTGTCCCAGATCGAAAACCGCCGCCTGAACCACCCTTCGGATGTTCTGAAGGAAGGTCAGGAAGTAAAGGTCAAGCTGCTGGGCTTTGATGACCGCGGCAAGGTCCGCCTGTCGATGAAAGTCGTCGATCAGGAAACCGGCGAAGAGATCGTTCCCGAGAAAAAAGAAAAGAAAGAGGAAGGCGCAGAGTAATCTGCCCTACCCTTTAGAAAACGCGAAAGACCCCGGTTTTTACCGGGGTCTTTTGTTTCGTGCTGCATTGAAAGTGGCAGGCACCGCTAATGCGCCACCCCGGACGGCCCGTGTTTCAGAACATGCCACTGACCGTAGCTGTCGTTCAGATCCAGCTTGATCGCCGCATTCGCCTGGGTCGAGGCGCTGCCGACTTCGGCCACCGAAAACTCGATACCGCCGGGAATTTCGATCCGCACCCGGTGTTCCCCACCTCCGTGCGGTGCTTCAATCGGACGCCCGGTCGAGGTCAGGACATCGCCCACCGTAACCTTCGCCTTGCGCCCGTCGATATCAATGTCAAAGTCTATGGGTAGGTACAGCGTTTCATGCACGGTTTTGCACATCGCCCGGAATACGAACCAATGGGTCGCCATTTCCTCGGTTTCCTCACCGTGAAAGACCTTTTCCAGCGCGTCACGCTGGGCTTGGCTTGCGCTGGGATCGACGATCACCTGCATCTCGCCGCCGCCTTCAAAAATCGGGCCCGGCCAGGCATAGATCAGCGCAGCTCTGGTGCCGCTCAGGTCCGTGTCGCCAAAATATCCCTTGCCGATTTCCAACACCTCGAACCCGCGGCAATGCCCATGGGTCGGCAACTCTTCGAATTGGCAGGGGCAGGCATACCCGCAATTGCAGTTCCCGAAGCTTTCTCCTTCGACGTACCAATCTGTAAATGCCATCGTCTTCTCCTGTAACGTACAGTCTGAAATCCCGATGTGTCCGTGGCGTGCCTGTAGGAAATACTGCCACGCCTACCCTAGCACGGTTCGCAGGAATCCAGAACTGCCCCGGAATCCGCCCTGCATCCCATAGGGTTAATATTCCGCTGAATCAGCACCTTGGGCAGTTGTTCGAAACATTCGAATCTATTCGCTCACACACCCCCAAATACCTGTGAATTGAAGTGAAGGCCGCGCGCCTTCCCTTTGAGGCTGCATTTCCCACATGTGCGACAGGAACCATAATGGAACAAAGGACATGGACATGGTAACGCGCCTCATTCTCGCCTCGGCGGCCCTGACGGTCAGTGCATCCGCGCTGGCAGCACAGAGCCTGACGGACGGCATCTATCTTCAGGGCTTCGCCGGTTACAGCCAACTTCAGGACAGCGACTTCAGCGGAACAGTCAACGGTTCAAATCAATCCGTCGATACGGATTTCGATGGCGGCTATGGGCTGGGTATCGCGGTCGGCACCGAAATTCCGCAATGGTCCAACGACGTGATTGGCACACGGATCGAACTGGAACTGTCCTATCGTGACAACGATGTGGATGGCGTGAACTTTTCGGGCAACGGGCCAGGGGCCGAGGGCAATGTGTCCGGCGACGTAAAGCAGACATCGCTGTTTGCCAACGTTCTGGTCGACTTCAAGCAAACCGGCGCATTTACGCCGTATGTCGGCCTTGGCCTAGGTGCCACCTATTCGGATCTGGATTTTTCTTACGGCCCGGGCGTCGAACTGGATGACACCGACACGACTTTTGCCGCCCAGATCATCGCCGGTGTGGCATATGACGTCAACGAAAACGTCGCGCTGACGCTGGACACCCGCTATGCACGCGCCTTCGACGTCTCGTCCGACCGCCTTGCCCCCAACGGCGCATCCACTGGCTCGGTCGAAGACGACATCGATGCCTTCAGCGTCAATTTCGGCCTGCGCTACGGCTTCTGATAACACAGGGGGAAGTGTTTCTCTCCGGTTTCTCTTCCCCCGCATGTTCCCGTGTTCTATGCACGGGGACATGCGATCCTTTATCATTCATATGTCCTCAAGCACAGCGCGCAGACCCAATGCCGACAAACTGTGCGCTGATCTTCCCAACGCCGAACTTTTTGAGGCCGTGAACGGGCGCGATCCTGAACAAATCGCAGGGGTGCAACTGCATCCGGGCAACCTGCACCGCCCGCAGTATCCCTTTCCTCTGCGCCCGGCTGAAATCGGTGTATTCGAAAGCCACCGCCGCATCTGGCGCAAGCTGGTAGACGACGAAATCGACCTGGCCATCATCACCGAGGACGATCTGCGCATTGACCCCGCCCGCATGGCCAAAGTGCTGGACATGCTGGCCCCAATCGCCACGCCCGACCATTACATCCGTATCCCGGTGAAACAGCGAGAGGTGCCGACCCAAACTCTGGCCGAAGGCGACGGTCTGCGCCTGATCCTACCCAAGGTGATCGGCCTGCAATGTGTGTGTCAGATGGTGGGACGACGCGCGGCCGAACGTCTGTTGGCTGCAACCGACCAGATCGACCGCCCGGTGGACACCTTCATGCAAATGCACTGGCTGACCGATCAGCCCATCCATGCGCTACTCGGCAGTGGCAACCAAGAGGTCGCCGGCGAAATCGGCGGCTCGACCATCCAAACCAAACCGCCATTGTCAGACAAGCTGACCCGCGAATTCAAACGCGCAGCTTATCGGGCAAGGCTGCACTTGCACCCCCAACGCCCGCCTGCTTCATCTGGCTGAAAATATCCTCGGGGGGAATCGCGCCCACAGGCGCGATGGGGGGCAGACAGCCCCCCTTTGCCCCGTTCACATCACGAGGGCGCTTTGGTCTTGCGCAGATAGGGAAATATCGTCTCGAACTCGCCGAACTTCTCTTTTGCTTCTTCGTTGGAAACTGCAGGCGGAATGATCACATCCTCGCCCGGCACCCAGTTCGCAGGTGTCGCAACGCCTTTGGCCGACATCTGCAACCCGTCCAGCGCGCGCAGAATCTCGGCAAAGTTCCGGCCAACGGTCATCGGATAGGTCATCGACAGTTTCAACTGCTTGTCCGGCCCGATGATGAACACCGACCGCACCGTGGCGCTGTCGGCAGGGGTGCGCCCATCGGGCAGATAGGCCTCGGCCGGCAGCATGTCGAACGCCTTGGATACGGCAAGCCCATCATCGGCGATGATCGGGAAGCCGGGGCTGGCGTTGCCATAAGCCTCGATGTCTTTTTTCCATTTCTTATGGTCCTCGACACCATCGACAGACACACCCAGAACCTTGGTGTTACGGGCGGCCCATTCGTCATTCAACTGGGCAACGGCCGAAAATTCGGTGGTGCAGACAGGGGTGAAATCCTTGGGGTGCGAAAACAGGATGGCCCAGCTGTCGCCGATCCAATCATGAAATTGAATCGTGCCCTGATCCGTTTCTGCCGTGAAATTCGGAACCGTATCGTTGATGCGCAAGCCCATAGTGAATCTCCTATCCTGTGAAAAACCCGAGTCGGTTGCCGTAAACCTAAACACTTTGTGCAATTGTTAAACCGTCTATGGGCGTGAAATAATTTGATCAAATTTTTCCTTGCCCCGCCTCTGGACCGATGACAGACTGCGCGCGGACACATCGGTTTCAGGTTACAGGATCACGAGGATACGCCATGATCGAAAAACGCGAATTCTATATTAATGGCCAGTGGATTGCCCCTTCGGCACCCAATGATTTCAATGTCATCAACCCCTCGACCGAGGACCCCTGCGCAGTAATCTCGCTGGGGGCGCAGGCCGATACCGATGCCGCCGTGGCTGCTGCCAAAGCTGCCCAACCCGGCTGGATGGCCACCCCGGTTGAAGAGCGCATCGCGCTGGTCGAAAAGCTGGTCGAGATTTATCAGTCCCGGTCCGAGGATCTGGCGCAGGCGATGTCGCTTGAGATGGGCGCGCCACTGGATCTGTCGCGCACTGCACAAGCAGGCGCGGGTATTTATCATCTGATGAACTTCATCCGGGCGGCAAAAGAATTCCGCTTCGAACGCCCGCTGGGTGATCACGCCCCCAATGACCGGATCATCTATGAAGCCGTGGGCGTGGCCGCGCTGATCACGCCGTGGAATTGGCCGATGAACCAGATCACGCTCAAGGTCGGTGCTGCCGCGATTGCGGGCTGCACCATGGTTCTGAAACCGTCCGAGCAAAGCCCGCTGAACGCGATGATCTTCGCCGAGATGATGGATGAGGCAGGCTTTCCGCCCGGCGTCTTCAATCTGGTGAACGGCGATGGCGTGGGCGTGGGCTCGCAACTGTCGGGGCATCCGGATGTGGATATGGTCAGCTTTACCGGCTCGACCCGCGCCGGCACGGCGATTTCCAAAACCGCAGCGGATACGCTGAAAAAAGTACATCTGGAGCTGGGCGGCAAGGGCGCAAATGTGGTCTTTGCCGATGCCGATGAAAAGGCTGTCAAACGCGGCGTGCTGCATATGATGCAGAACACCGGCCAAAGCTGTAACGCCCCCAGCCGCATGTTGGTGCAGCGTCCGATCTATGATCAGGCCGTCGAAACCGCCGCCGAAGTGGCGGGCAAAGTTGCGGTCGGCAATGCGCTGGACGAGGGCCGCCATATCGGCCCGGTGGTGAACGAACTGCAATGGGGCAAGATTCAGGACCTGATCCAAAAGGGTATCGACGAAGGTGCGCGGCTGGTTGCGGGCGGCACCGGGCGGCCCGAGGGCCTGAACAAGGGTTACTACGTGCGCCCCACCGTGTTTGCCGATGCCAACAACCAGATGACAATCGCGCGCGAAGAGATCTTTGGCCCCGTCCTGACCATGATCCCCTTCGACACCGAGGATGAGGCCATCGAGATCGCCAATGACACGCCTTATGGTCTGACCAACTATGTTCAGACCCAGGACGGCGACCGCGCCAACCGCATGGCGCGCGCACTGCGTTCGGGCATGGTGGAAATGAACGGCCAGTCCCGCAGCGCAGGTGCGCCCTTTGGCGGCATGAAACAATCCGGCAACGGGCGCGAAGGCGGCGTCTGGGGCCTGGAGGATTTTCTGGAGGTCAAAGCCGTCGGAGGTTGGGCGGCAGAGTAACCCTGTCGTCAGCTTAAGTGAGCAGAGCGAGGCGCAATCCTGTGCCTCGCTCTTTTCTTATGCCGGGCGCACCACCAGCTGCGGTTCACCATCCGACGTGTGCCGGGTGGACCGGCCGTCCCAGCCAACCTCGCCCGTGACCCGTTGCCGAAAGGCCGAGAAACTGTCGAATTGCACCACATCGACAGGCTTGTCGAAATGCAGGGTGACACGGCGATGCGCGCCATCGCCCAACAGGGTCATACCGCGAATTTCCGCAGTGAACGGCTGACCCAGGTAGGCCCCTTCGACCCGGTCACCCACACGCAGGCGCATCCGGTTTCCCGCCATCGCGTGCAAAGTATTCCAATCCTTCACACCGTGCTGATGCGCAAGCAGTTCCAGCGCCGCACTATGCGACAGCTGAACGCCTGCGTCGCGCAGCCTCTCTCGCAGGCGTTTCGCCTGCACTTTCAACTCCTCAACCGGAGCGATGTTTTCGGTATGTGCCATGTCTTGCCTCGTTTCCTTGAACGGGCGCGAAATCAGGATGGGGTTCGCATTGCCATCCGCGCGCCGGGAAAGGGCAACAGATGTGTTACGTCTCGGGTTTCACCAAAGCCAGAAGGCCGCGAACGGCAGGGGACCCGAACCTGCCGCAACTTTTGGCACCCGGTGGGCGGCGTGTCAATCAGGCGTCCGCCTGCGCCGCCTCATAGGCCAGCATGGCGCGTTTGACCGGCAGACCCCAATGGTACCCGCCCAACCCGCCGGATTTGCGCAGCGCGCGGTGGCAGGGGATCAGCCAGCTGACCGGGTTGCGGCCCACGGCTGTGCCCACGGCCCGGACCGCCTGCGGCGAGCCGACCCGCTGCGCGATCTCGGAATAGGTGGTGACCTGACCGGATGGGATATGCATTAGCGCCTCCCACACTTTGATCTGCAGGGGCGAGCCGATCAGATAAAGCGGTGTCGCCTCAAGCCGGTCGCTGGCCGAGCCAAAAGCGCTGAGCACCCAGGGCCGCAGGTGCATCGGGTCTTCGACAAAGGCGGCGTTGGGCCAGCGCGACAGCATATCCTCCATCGCCTCTTCCGCGCCGGATTCGGCACCGAAGGCCATGCCGCAGATGCCCTTGTCGGTGCCCATCACCAGCGCCGGGCCGAACGGGCTTTCGAACCAGCCCCAATAGATCGTCAGCCCCGCGCCCTTGCGGGCGTATTCGCCGGGGCTCATGGATTCCCATTTCAGGAACAGGTCGTGCAGGCGGCCACTGCCGGACAGGCCGACGTTATGGGCGGTTTCCAGGGTGGTGAACCGGTCGCGCAGCAGCGCCTTGGCATGGCCCAGCGTCAGATATTGCTGGTAGCGCTTGGGCGACACCCCGGTCCAGCGTGAGAACAGGCGCTGAAAATGGGCCGGGCTCATATCCATCTGGCGCGCTAGATCTTCCAGGCTGAGCGCCTCGCCGCCCTGATCAATCAGGTCGATGGCCCGGCGCATGACGTTGTAGTGATATCTGCTTTCGGGGGTCTGGACGTTCATCGGTCTCACCTCGCTTATCCTGGGTAAACCATAGCGCGCAGGTCACGCCCCCGCGACCCGGAACTTGCGCAATGGCTTTGGGCTTGTGTCGCGCCCCGGCGGACGGCATTAAGGCGCGGATGGCAAAGCAGCTTGGATATCACACGATCCGCGAGATCTTTACGCGGTTTCACGAGGCCGACCCCGAACCCAAGGGTGAGCTGGACCATGTGAATGTCTACACGCTGGTCGTAGCCGTGGCGCTGTCGGCGCAGGCCACCGATGCAGGCGTCAACAAGGCAACCAAAGAGCTGTTCAAGATCGCCGACACCCCGCAAAAGATGCTGGATCTGGGCGAAGAAGGTCTGATCCAGCATATCAAAACCATCGGGCTGTTCCGGCAAAAAGCCAAGAACGTCATCAAACTCAGCCGCATTCTGGTCGAAGACTACGGCGGCGAGGTGCCCAATTCCCGCGCCGCGCTGCAATCGCTGCCGGGTGTGGGGCGCAAGACGGCAAATGTGGTGCTGAACATGTGGTGGCGCTATCCGGCGCAGGCGGTGGATACGCATATCTATCGCGTGGGCAACCGGTCCGGCATCTGCCCCGGCAAAAATGTGGATGCCGTCGAACGTGCCATCGAAGACAACATCCCGACCGATTTCCAGCTGCATGCGCATCACTGGCTGATCCTGCATGGCCGCTATCACTGCAAGGCGCGCAAACCCCTGTGCGGAACCTGCATTATCCGCGATCTCTGCGAATTTGAGGACAAGACCCTATGAAAACCTACCAACTGACCGGCATCGGCAACGCCGTTGTAGACGTCATTTCGCAGGCCGATGACAGTTTTCTGGAGCTGATGGGCATCGAAAAAGGCATCATGCAGCTGATCGAACGCGATCGGGGCGAGGTGCTCTATGGCGCCATGGAAGGTCGCGTGCAGACGCCCGGTGGTTCGGTCGCCAACACCATCGCCGGGGCCGGTGCGCTTGGGCTTGAGGCCGCGTTTATCGGGCGGGTCCATGACGACGCGCTGGGCCGGTTCTACGCCGATGCGATGAACGAGGATGGGGTCGATTTCGTCAACCCGCCGGTTGCGGGGGGTGAACTGCCGACCTCACGCTCGATGATCTTCGTATCGCCCGATGGCGAGCGGTCGATGAACACCTATCTGGGAATTTCGTCCGAACTGTCGTCCGAAGACGTGTCCTCTGACGTGGCAGGCAAAAGCCAGATCATGTTTCTTGAGGGCTATCTGTTCGACAAGGAAAAGGGCAAGGCCGCGTTTCTTGAGGCCGCGCGCGCCTGTCATAAGGGCGGCGGCAAGGCGGGGATCGCCATTTCCGATCCGTTCTGCGTGGAACGGCACCGGGTCGATTTCCTGCTGCTGATCGAGAATGAGCTGGATTTCGTCATCGGCAATGAGGCCGAGATCAAGTCACTGTTCGAAACCGACGATCTGGAAGAGGCGCTGGCCAAGACCGCCGCGATCTGCCCTCTGGTCGTGTGTACCCGCTCGGGCGACGGCGTCAGCGTGCTGAGCGATGGCACACGTGTCGATGTGCCGGTCGAAAAAGTCACGCCGGTGGATGCGACTGGCGCGGGCGATCAGTTCGCCGCCGGGTTCCTGTATGGCATGGCCACGGGCCGCGACCATGAAACCTGTGCCCGGATCGGCAATGTCTGCGCCCGCGAAGTGATCAGCCACATCGGCCCGCGCCCCGAGGCGAACATGCAGGAACTGCTGCGCGCCGAAGGGTTGCTGTAACACGCGCAGCCGCGCCGTTATGATCCTGCAGCCGCGTCGTTCAGTGCCCAGTTGTATTCATAGGCGTTGACGCGCAGGGCCTCTTCCAGCCGGGCACGCAAGCCCGGCTCGGCCGCCGTTTCGAGATAGGCGATCGCCGCCTTCTCATTCGGGCCGAAATCCTCGCGGAACCAGATATAGATTTTCGACAGGATCAACCTGCCCCGGTCATCGAAGCGCACCCCGCGCGGGTCGTTGACATAGGCGTGTTCGGCGGCGGCAAAGTCACGCTCCAGCGTTTTGGCCTGCCAGGCGCTCTCCATCAGGTTGGGGCAGCCCACGGCGGCGCAGTTCAGGGCATAGTGGATGCGCGGCTCGTTGAAGGTGGGCCGGATGATGCGGTGTTCGATATCGTTCAGGGTCAGCGTTTCCCCCGCCACCTGCGCCAGCGGGCGGTCCCACGGGCCAAAGGACAACGCCCCGTCGGTAATATCGCGGATCGAAGCGACAGGGTAATTCTCAAGGATCAGATCCACCGTCAGCGCGTTATACAGGTTGATCCAATAGGCCAGCTGCTGATCGCGGGTGAGCTGCGCGGGATTAACCGCCTGGAGATCGGCCAGATACCCGTCCAGCCGGGCCTGATCCGCCTGTGAGACCTGCCCATAGGCCACCCGGTTCACCCCTGTCGCATCAGTTGCCACATAGCGTGACAGAAAGGTGGACCAATCGCGGTGATCCACCCGTTCCCCCGGCGGGGGTGCGGCGCGGGTCAGGGCCGTATCCGGCAAGGGGGCGGCGGCGGGCAGCGCCAGACGTTCAACGCTGGCGCAGGCCGCCAGCACGGGCAGCACCAGAAAGATCAACAGCAACCTCATGAGGCGTCCTTTCGGTTTTGGCGCATGGCTCGCATCTGCCCCTTGAGCCGTTTGAGGGGGGCAAGGTTCGGGTCATTCAAATCCGGCAGGTCCGGGCCGCTGGACAGGCGGGGGACGGCGGCATTCCACCAGCTTGGGCCGGACGGGGTGTCGATCCGGTCCGGGCTGGCCAGATGCATATCCCGCTGCGCATTGTGCACACACATCGACAAGGGGCCGTTTGCCGTGGCCACCATGAACACGCAGGACGCGCAGCGGTCTTCCTCAAGCGCGTCGGCGGCCATGAAGTTATGGATGAACACGGACTGTCGCCGCAGGGGGCCGCGCAGCAATCCTGCGCCCAGACGCAGAACGCGCCCCGCCAGATGCACCCCGGCCCGCAGCGCCAAAAGCGGATTGCGCAGGGCCATACGTTGCGCGCTGTCACGGATGATCAGATGCCCCTCGGTGGATCGGTCCACCCGTTCGAGCGCGGCCATCACCCGTTGCGCCAGACGCGGGTTCGACAGGACCGAGACGGCCCGCCCGCCCGCCGTAAGTACGCTGGCATAGCGGTTGCATTTGGAATGTCCAACGGCGGCAGTGTCGAAATGCAGCGTGGTGCCATACCCCTTCTCTACCGCCCGCATGACGCTGTCCTGCGTGATCGCATCAGGGCGCGCGCGCAACACTCCGCGCCCGGTATCTGCCTGCATCTGGAACGAGACAAAGGCCACCTCGGGGCGGTCGCGAAAGAACTGCGCCAATGTGGGAAGGTCGGCGAAGTTACCCTCAAAAACAGTGGTGTTGAACAGAATACGCAACCCCAACCCGCGCGCGTGGCGGATATAAGCGCGGCGCACGATGTTCAGATCAGCCTCACAGTGGAAATCCTTGCGTTCCTGCGTCATGTCGACGTGAAACGCCACATCGTCCAACCCCGCCGCCGCCAGCCGAGTCAGAAACGCCCGGTTGGCGCGAACGCCGTTGGTCATCAGGCACGATCGCATACCCAGCCGGTGAATTTCGCGACACAGCGCCTCAAGGTCTTCGATCTTGCGCAGCGTCGGGTCGCCCCCCGTCAACTGCACGGAAACCCCGGGGCCATAATGGCTGTGGATCGTGGCGAGCCGCGCAAACAGCACCGACAACGGCGGATCATAGGTCATCTCGGCCCGGTCCGAGAGGTAACACAGCGTACAATCCAGATTGCAGCGCTGGGTGACCTCAAGCGCGACACAGGCGATGGGATAGAACCGCCCCGCCGTCTGGCCCGCGCCGTATTCGCCGCAGCCTTGTAACCCGCCGCGCAGGGGCGCGCGACGGTCAGTGCCTGTAAATTTGCGCCCAGCGGGGGCGATCCGGGGAATGCCTGAAGCGATGTCTTTCATGACTTCAAGCTAAAGGGGCGGGTTCGCGCGAACTACGCCCCCTCACGGGAAGTTGTCGAAAGATGAGGGAGGGTGTTATCCGCCGGGCGGAGGCGTCAAATTTTCGCCTCAAAATGAAACTACTCAACCTGAATTGGACAAAGAGATTGGATGGCGTATGACGCGACGGGCGGCTTTGCTGGTAGACGGGGACAATGTCAGTGCGGCCTATCAGGACGATATTCACAAGATCGGTACACAGTTCGGAAGACTCGACATAGTGCGGGTTTTTCTGAACGCCCAGATCAACTCGCTCTGGCATGATGCAACTGCTTACCGGCTGGTCCATACCGGAACCGGCAAGAATGCCACCGATCTAATGCTGGCTATCGACGCTATGGAATTCGCATTGCGCGGAAACATTGAGGTCATGGTTATCGCCAGCTCCGATGGCGATTTTGTACATCTGCACCATCGTTTGCGGGAATACGGATTAACCACTGTAGGGATCGGCGAAGCCAAAGCTCCGGGCGGTATTCGTGGTGCCTGTTCCGAATTTATCGAGCTTTCTTTCGCACCGATTCGCAAACAGGTCACCCCGGCAAATGGGGCCGGCAAAGACCTTGATTGCAAAATCAGGAAAATCATCGCCGCTAACAGTGTGAATGGTGCCGGGATGCGACTGACCATTCTGGGGGCGAAAATGCATCGCCAGCACAGCATCAAGATCAGTGAACACAAAGAGCGCACTTGGCGGGGTTACCTGTCCGCCAGACCCAATCTATACGATCTGGACCCGGCAGGGCCGGATGCCCATGTGCGTTTCAAACCTGAAGGCTTCGCGCGTCAGCCTTAGCCGAGATAATCAGCAAATGCCGCAACCACCCTTTCATATACCTCGCGCTTGAAGGGTACGATTTCCGCGACCAGACGGGATGGGTCCTGCCATTTCCAACGGGTGAATTCGGGGTGTTCGGTCTGGATGTTGATCTGCTCGTCACGGCCATTGAACCGCAGCAGGAACCATTTCTGTTCCTGCCCGCGATAGCGGCCTTTCCAGATTTTGGGCACGATGTCATGCGGCAGGTCATAGGGCAGCCAGCCGTCGGTCTCGGCCACGACCTCAACCAGATCAGAGGTGACACCGGTTTCCTCCCACAGCTCACGCAGGGCCGCATCGCGGGGGGCTTCGCCTTTGTCCACGCCGCCCTGTGGCATCTGCCAGGCATCCGCGTGGCGGTCATTGCGCTGGCCCACAAAAATCCTGCCCTCGGCATTCATCAGCATCAGCCCGACGCAGGGGCGATAGGGCAATCGGGCGATCTGATCCGGGGTCATGCGCGGCCTCATAAATGTGATACGGAATGTCTGTACCAAGCGTCGCTGCGGCCGCAAAGGGGGTGACGTTAGGTTTTGCGTGACAAAGTTTACGTGAACGTCAATCTATCGCGCAATTTCAGGAGGGAAAGTTTCACCATGACTGCGTACCCAAATATGCTCGCCCCGCTGGATCTGGGCTTTACCACGTTGAAGAACCGCGTGCTCATGGGCTCGATGCACACAGGGCTTGAGGAAACCGGCGACTGGAACCGGGTGGCCGAATTCTATGCCGACCGGGCGCGCGGCGGTGTGGCGCTGATGGTGACCGGCGGAATCGGGCCGAACCTTGAAGGATCGGTGCTGCCCGGCGCGTCGATGATGACCAATGACAAAGAGGTCGCAAATCACGCGATCATAACCGAGCGCGTGCATCAGGCCGGTGGCAAGATCGCGATGCAGATTCTGCATGCAGGCCGCTATGCCTATGGCCCCAAATGTGTGGCCCCCAGCCCGGTGAAATCGCCAATCTCTCCGTTCCCGCCGAATGAGCTGGACGAAGACGGTATCGAAAAGCAGATCAGCGATATCGTCAACGCCGCCATGCTGGCCCAGAAGGCGGGCTATGACGGGGTCGAAATCATGGGCTCTGAGGGGTACTTCCTGAACCAGTTCCTGGTGACCCATACCAACAAACGCACCGACCGCTGGGGCGGATCGTATGAAAACCGGATGCGCCTGCCTATCGAGGTGGTGCGCCGCACGCGTGAGGCGGTGGGAACTGATTTCATCATCATCTACCGCCTGTCGATGATTGATCTGGTGCCCAACGGCTCGACCCATGAAGAGGTGGTGCAACTGGCGCAAGAGATCGAAAAGGCCGGGGCCACGATCATCAACACCGGCATCGGCTGGCATGAGGCGCGAATTCCCACAATCGCCACCAGCGTTCCGCGCGCGGCATTTGCCTGGGTGACCAAGAAACTGATGGGCAAGGTGTCGATCCCGGTGATCACATCGAACCGGATCAACTCGCCCGAAGTTGCCGAAGAGGTTCTGTCGACAGGCTGCGCCGATATGGTGTCACTGGCCCGCCCGATGCTGGCGGATGCGGATTTCGTCAACAAGGCAATTGCCGGTGAGGCGGCGCAGATCGCGCCCTGTATCGCCTGCAATCAGGCCTGTCTGGATCACACGTTCAGCGGCAAGCTGACCTCATGCCTGGTCAACCCGCGCGCCTGTCATGAGACCGATCTGCTGATCGAAAATGCCGACGCGCCCAAGACGGTCGCGATTGTCGGCGCTGGTCCGGCTGGCCTGTCCACCGCAATGACCGCCGCCCAGCGCGGCCATGACGTGACCCTGTTCGACCGTGCCAGCGAGGTCGGCGGTCAGTTGAACATGGCCAAACAGGTGCCGGGCAAAGAGGAATTCTGGGGCCTGGTCGATTGGTACCGGACAATGATCGCCGAAGCGGGTGTGAAACTGGAACTGAACCGCGAGGTTTCTGCGGATGATCTGACCGGCTTTGACGAGGTGGTCATCGCCACTGGCGTCATCCCCCGTGATCCGCAGATCCCGGGGCAGGACCGCGACAATGTCATCAGCTATATCGACGTGCTGCGCCACAAGGCCGAGGTCGGCAAATCCGTCGCCGTGATCGGCGCGGGCGGCATCGGGTTCGACGTGTCGGAGTTTCTGCTGGAAGACGGCCACAGCCCGACAACCGATCTGCCGCTGTGGATGAAGGAATGGGGTGTCACCGACCCGGCCGAGCACCGTTCTGGTCTGGCCCCCGAAGGCCCGCAACCCGCCGCACCCGCGCGTGAGGTCACCCTGTTGCAGCGCAAGAAGCAGGCGCATGGTAAGGGTCTGGGCAAAACCACCGGCTGGATTCACCGCGCGACGCTGAAGATGAAAGACGTCAACTTTGTGGGCGGCGTGAATTACGAGCGTATCGACGATGACGGGCTGCATGTCAGCTTTGGCGAAGAGCGCGCCGACCCGACCGTGATCGCAGCCGATACCATTGTGTTGTGCTCGGGTCAGCTCTCGGACCGCAGCCTTGCGGACACGCTGATCGAACGCGGCATCACCCCGCATGTGATCGGCGGCGCGGATGTGGCTGCCGAACTGGACGCCAAGCGCGCGATCAATCAGGGCACGCGGCTGGCCGCGACGTTTTGATCGGGCTGACCCGGTGCAAACCGGGTCAAACCCTTGCAAAAACGCCCGCCCTGTCGTGAACTCATGCGGTGAATGCCCCACCCGGGGCCATTAACTGCATGAGGCGATGGCCAAACAACCGAACCAGTCTGATCAACGCAATGTCCCACTGATGACCGGGCAAGGCGCGCTGTCGGTCATGGCCTGGTCCATGGCCAGCCCGCCCATCGCTTTGACCTTTCTGGCCGTGTCGATGGAGTTGCCGATCTTTCTGGCCGGGATGCTTGTCTCTATCCGCCATGCCGCCGGAACGATTGCCGACCTGCTGACCCCAAGCGCGATCGCCAATCTGCCGCGCAAAAAGACGATGCTGGCGCGGTTGGATCTGACCATGGCCGCCTGTTTCATCGCCGTGATCCTTGTGGTGCTGAATGGCGGCAAATCGACAATTGTGCTGGCATTTGTGGTGGGCATCTTTGTGATTGGCGTTCTGGAAGAGATCAAAAGCCTGATGATCCTGGAATTTCTGGGCGACAACTTGCGCTCGGAAGATCGGATGCGGGTCAGTTATTGGCAAAAGGCCATCGGAGGCGCGGCGACCATCGCCGTTGTCCTGCTGCTGCATCAGCTGTCCAAAGACGCCCCTGCCCTGACCCGGCACAGTTTGGTTGTGGGGTTTGGGGCCGTCTGCTTTGCCCTGTCCGCCCTTGTCGTGATTACCCTGCACGAAAATGTCAGTGAGAAAGACGCGGCCAGCCAACCAGTCCGGGCGCATTCGACGCGGGACTTCTGGCGCAACGCCGCCTCGCTTTTGTCCGAGACATGGTTTCGGAAGTACATCCTTGTCCGACTGGCCTTTGTGCTGGCCGGGCTGTCGGTGCCATTTTTCGCCCTGATCGCGGCCGAGGCGCATCACCGTTCGGCCAGCGGCCTGACCGCTCTGGTCGCATCTTCTGCGGCGGCGCTGCTGGTCGCGGCCCCGATGTGGCGTGCCCTGAACAGGGTTTCGACCCGGTTGGTCATGATCGCCAGCTCGGTGATGGTGGCGGTGGCAGGGCTGTGTCTGATTGTCCTGCACGCAAAGGGGTTGGACCACACCATTCACCTGCACGCTGTGTCCCTGTTTGTTGCGACCATCGCCGTCACCGGGCTGGGCAGTGCGCGCACGCTGTATTTCATGGATATCGCCCCAGCTGACCAAAGGATCGCGGCTCAGGCTGTTTCGAAAACCATTGCGCGCCTGGCAATCATTGTGTTTTCGGCAGGGCTGGCGGCGGTTGCACATGCCAACAACGTCACCTGGGCCGTTCTTGTCATCGCATTGGGAAGTTTTCTGGCAATCTTTGTGATTCTCACGCTTGTGGACGCGCCGGATAAATCAGACGCGCTGAATCACAAAGTTTCCTCGTGACGGCAACCAGCCGCCTGTCAGGAATGCGCAAATTCATAAGGTCAGGTTACTCGACAGTGATGGTAATCACCTCGGACGTAATCGGCGTAGCATGTGGAACGTGGCCCGCATCGCCCAGCACCAGTTGCAGGGTGTGTTCGCCGGGGGCAAGCTCCAGCGTCACCTCGGTCTGGCCGCCGCCGAAATGCAAGTGATTGTCGTCTGAGGGCAGGCCATAAGCCAGCTCATCCGCGCCGTCCTCGCCCTGACCCAAGGGCGGGCGGTCGATCAGCAGATGGTGATGGCCGGTATTTTCCGCCTCGGTCCCGGCGGGGGCCACACCCATACCGCTAAGACCAAAGACCACAGTCACGGGCGATTGGACGGTGTCACCATCGGCCAGATTCGCAAAATAGACCTTCGCGTCGGGGTTCGATGGAGTCTCGCCCCCAGCCAGGGCGAGGGTTGCGGAAAGGGTTAGGGCAATGATGGCGAAAAAGGCTTTCATGATCTCCTCCGTGGTCACAAATTTGCCATTCTCACCATAGCATATCTGCATCAATGAACCCAAAATCCTTCCCTTTCCGGGCTTGTGACCGTTTAGGAAACCACTGTTTCCGCGTTTCCCATCTGCAAACGATCCGATTTAAATCCCTGATATTATCCCATGTCTGCCCCGTTTCCGCCCAGATTGGTTGTCACAGTCAGGCAAAGACCAAGCACCCGGGGAACGAGAATGGATCGACTTACCGAAATGGAAGCCTTTGCCAATGTGGTGGACCAGGGTGGCTTCACCGATGCGGCCAAGAAGATGGGCATCTCCAAATCGGCCGTGTCAAAGCACGTTTCCAGCCTTGAGGCCCGGCTGGGTGCGCGGCTGCTGAACCGAACCACACGCCGTGTATCCCCGACCGAGATCGGGCTGGCCTATTACGACCGCGCGCGCCGCGTTCTGAATGACGCGGGCGAAGCAGATGCATTGGTCACGTCGATGCAATCGGCCCCGTCGGGCCTGTTGCGGATCAGCGTGGCCACCGATTTCGGGGTGAATCACCTGTCTCCGGTCTTGTCCGAGTTTCTGGCGGTTTATCCCGACATCACCGTGAACATGGTGTTGAACAATCGCTATGTCGAACTGATTTCCGAAGGGTTTGACGTGGCCGTACGCATTGGCGAGCTGGAAGACAGCACCCTGCGCGCCCGCAAGCTGACCGAAACCGTCAAGCGCATGGTCGCCGCCCCCAGCTATATCGACAAATTCGGACGCCCCCAGAAGATCGACGACCTGAACGAACACAAGCTGCTGCATTACTCCAGCCAGTCCTCGGGCAATGTGTGGAAACTGACCGCACCTTCGGGTGAAAAACGTCAGGTCCGCACCGCTGGCTGGCTAAGCGTCAATGACGGCCAGTCGCTGCTGAACGCCGCCATTTCGGGCCTTGGGATCGCGCATCTGCCCAGTTACCTATACGCGGATGCCCTGAAATCGGGCGAGGTGCTGGACGCCATGCCATCGCTGCCTGACGAGGTGCAAGGCGTATATGCCGTCTACCCGCCTGGCCGCTTTACGCAGCCCAAAGTGCGCGCATTCATTGATTTTCTGGTCGAATCCTTCAACGAAAAGGGTCCGATGGACTGGTGAATTCTCTGCGGTGAAACTTGAACGGCCCGCGCCTGATTGTGCGGGTCTTTTTTTGTTGTTTGAAATCAGTTGACCAGCAGAACCGCTTCGACCCGGCGGTTCAGGTCGCGACCCTCAGGCGTGGCGTTTGAGGTGATTGGCGCAAGATAGCCAATGCCCCGCGCCTCAACCCGGTCGGCGGCGACGCCGTATTTTTCGATCAGCCGGGCCCGCACAGCCTGCGCCCGGCCGGTGCTGACCGAGATATTCGCCTCAAGCCCGCCGGTGTCATCGGTATTGCCGACCAGCGCCAGCCGCATGTCCGGATTGTCCTTCAGAAAGTCGGCCAGCAATTCCAGGGATGCAAAAGGCCCGTCGCCCAGCGTAATCTCACCCGTACGGAAATGCAGATCGGCCAGAATAGCATGACCATCCTGCGTGAGCCCACTCAACAGGTCATCGGATCGGGTAACGGGTTCTTCGATAACCAGAGGTGGCGGCGGGGTAACAGTATCCACCGGCGAAACCCGGATCATCTGCACATAGCCATCGGGGGGATTGCGGCTGACCAGCAGGCTCAGGGCTTCGCCGTCTCTGGCCGCGGACAAAAAGCGATAGTCCTGAATGGCCACATACATATCCGGGGTCGGGACCACCTCGGTTCCAAAACGGAAATCGAACCCGCCGCAGGTGCGCGCCGCGCATTCGAACAGAATCTCGAACCCCTGCGCAACTATCTGACTGCGCAGTGGAGCCAGCAGTTGCAGCGTGGTGCTGGACCCGGCCTGTAGCCGCCAGGTGATCCGCTCAACCCGCCCTTCCATCGCGCGCGCGGGCACGCGACCATCGGCAAACGGGCCGGTTGGCAGGTCGTAGCTGTCCAGCGGGCTGGTGCGATCGCTAAGCTGACGCGACCCGACGGGCAGCGTCATATCCTGCGCGGCAACCGGCGCAGACAAGAACAACAGGCAAAGTGCGGCGTATCGGATCATCGGGCTTGCGTATGATACTCTTTGTTCGGGGTCATCGCGGTGGCGCTGGCCACCCGGTTGGACATATTGAAAAATCCGGCCACATTGGCAATGTCCCAAACGTCGCGGTCGGTAAAACCCACATCGCGCAGGTGCTGGCGGTCGGGCTCTTCAATCTCGGCGCTGGCGGTGGTCATTTGCGCCGCAAAATCCAGCATCGCGCGCTGGCGATTCGTGAGCGGGGCAACCCGGTAGTTCATCACCAGCATCTCTCCCAATTGCGGATTGCCCGACAGTTGCCGCACTGCAGCGCCATGGGCGACCAGACAGTAAAAGCACTTGTTGATCGCCGACACGACAACAGCAATCATTTCACGTTCCAGTTTGCTCAGCCCGCTATCGGCCAGCATCAGGTCATTGTACATCGCGGTAAACGTGTTCAGCTTGTCGATATCAAAGGCATTGGCCGCCAGCACATTCGGCACGAAACCCAGTTTTTCAACGCAAATGTCAAAATACTTTTGGGTTTCGGGCGGCAGCGGGTCGACCATCGGCAGGTCCAGCGCGGTGGGCATCGGTTGATCGGTCACGTTGGCTTTTCTCCTTGGGCAAGCTGACGGTAGTGGTATTCTCCGGCATTCGCCATCCCAAGCGCCCGATAAAGACCATTCGCCCCAGCGTTTGCCTTGGTGCAGATCACGCTGAGGGTATGCGCCCCCTGATCCCGCGCCCAAAGCGCCGCCGCGCGCATGGCCCATTGACCCAGACCCTGACGGCGATGTTCGGGCAGAATTTCCAGCGCGTGAACCATCGCGGTTCCCGCATGAACAGCAACAAAAGCCGTTCCTGCGGGGTGATCGGTACGGCGCAGCAGCAATCCTGTCTTTGGGCCTGCTGCCCGCCCCATGACCGCCAACCGACCAGGGCCAATGCCGCCCTGTGCCCAGATTTCCGCCATGATCGCCAACGGGGGCCAGATCGGAAAGGCGGTGACAGGGGGCAGTGGGATATCGGTCAGATCACCAACAGAGCAGGAATAGATATTGACCGGATCAAGGATGTCATAACCACGGTCGGCAAGCTGACTGTCCATCGCCTCATCCCCCGGGTGCAGGCAAAAGATGCGTTTCTGCCCCATTGCCAGCATCGCGGCTTCGGCGGCGTCGATATCGGTGCCGGTCGCGGGGCTCAGCGCATTGGCCGCCGACACGCGCGAGCCACCGCCCAACCCCTGCCGCAGCTGAAACGGGCCCAGGCGCTCATACCGTGCGGCAGGCCAGGTGCCGTCAACGACATCGGCCCAGGTGACGCTCACAGATCAAGTTCTTTCGCAAGCCGGGTGGTCGCGGCGTCGATCCGCGCCCCGTCTGTGCCGCGCACCACCACATTGGCCCCGAACACACCGTTCAGCTGGAACGGATAGCACCCGATGGACAGATCGTCGAAATCCGCGGCAAGCGTGGACAAGGTGGCGGCGATATCGCCTTCGCCCCGATCCACCCGCAGGGTCTGCGACAGCATCGGGCTGCCGCCGGTCAGGGTGGGCAAGACACTCGCGACCATGGCCTGAAAAACGGCGGGGATTCCTGCCATCACATGCACATTCACAAGGGTGAACCCCGGCGCGGTCGAGACCGGGTTTTCAATCAGCGCAGCCCCTTCGGGGATACGCGCCATGCGCAAGCGGGCGGCGTTCAGCTCCAGCCCCGAGTTCTGATAATGCGCCTCAAGCAAAGACCGGGCATCAGCGCGTACGTCAATGGCGGCACCAAAGGCCCGCGCGATACAATCTGCGGTGATGTCGTCATGGGTCGGCCCGATCCCGCCGCTGGTGAACACATGGTCATAGGTTTTCGACAATGCGCTGACGGCAGCCTCAATCGCGGGGGCGTCGTCGCTGACGACGCGGACCTCTTTCAGGTCGATGCCCTGTTTGGTCAGTTCCTGCGCAAGATGGTGCATATTGGCGTCGCGGGTGCTGCCGGACAGGATCTCATCCCCGATCACCAGCATTGCTGCGGTTGGATTGGCCATGGCGCTCTCCCTCTTGATCGACTGTTAGGGCAGGTATAGGCCGTGACCCATGCGATTTGAAACCCCTCTTGTCCCCGCCCGCCTGATCCGCCGCTACAAACGCTTTCTGGCCGATTGCACGCTGGAGGACGGGCGCGAGGTCACCGCCCATTGCGCCAATCCCGGTTCGATGATGGGGCTGGCCGAACCCGGCACGCGGATCTGGCTGGAACCCAACGACGACCCGAAGAAAAAGCTGAAATACGGCTGGCGGCTGGTAGATCACGAAAACGGCCATTTCACCGGGGTCGATACATCCGTCCCGAACAAGGCCCTGCGCGCCGCGCTTGAGGCGGGGGAGATTCCCGAACTTGCCGCTTATGAAACTGTCCGGGCCGAGGTGAAATATGGTGAAAACAGCCGCATTGATTTCCTGCTGACCCAGCCGGGCCTGCCCGACGCCTATGTCGAAGTCAAAAGCGTGACCTTGTCCCGCCAGCCCGGTCTGGCCGAGTTTCCCGACAGCGTCACCGCGCGCGGCACCAAGCATCTGGGTGAGTTGGCAGCAATGGTGGCGCAGGGACATCGGGCGGTCATGCTGTATCTGGTGCAGCGCACCGATTGCGACCGGTTTGCGCTGGCCGCAGATATCGACCCGACCTATGCGACCGCGTTCCGCGCGGCACAGGCGCAGGGGGTCGAGCATCTGATCTATGGAACGCGGATTTCACCCGAAGGTGTATGGCTGTGCGCAGAAAAACCCCTGCGCACAGCGATGTCCTGACAAGGCCGGGTCAGTCCGGCCTCAGGCTTTAGCCAAAAACGTAAAAGCACAGTTTGTTGCCATCGGGGTCGCGGACATAAGCGCCATAGAATTCGTCCGGCACGCGCTGACCGGGTTCGCCTTCGTCGGTCGCGCCCAGGCTGATCGCCTTGTTGTACAGCACGCCCACTTCGTCCTTTGATTCGGCCGGAAAGGCCACCATGACGCCGTTCCCGCCCGAGCAGCTGCCGCCGTCGAAGGGTTCGCAAATGGCCAGCATCGGCGCAGCGGGGTCGCTGCCGATAAACACGATGCGGCCCGCATCAATCTGAACCTGCGCGTTTTGTTTCGAAAACAGCCCGGTGTAAAATTCTTTGGCCCGGCCCAGATCCGAGACACCGATGGTTACATATCCAATCATGAAATTATCCTGTTTTGAGTGGTTGAGATTGAGGCGCAGTTTCTGCACTGCACCGGGATATACAAATCACGAAAACGGCATCACTTGGCGCAGGCCAGTTTCGGTCGTCACCACGCCAGAGAAGGACGGCGTTCCTGCCGCCGTTTAGTTCCCCCAACGCCCGCTGATCATTGACCCTTTATGTCGGGCCACAGGTCCGCATCCAGATTTTTGACAAAGGGGGCAAGCTGATCCGCCGCCACCTGCCACGCCCCGATCGACGACGTGTTGACCGGTTTGCGCGCTTGTAGATTACTGGCGGTTTTGATGGCGTTGGGCGACTTGTCCGGTGACAACATGCTGTCCTGAAACGGCAGATCGCATATCCGCGCAAGCTGTTTGGCGGTGTCTTCCACATTGTGGACCAGCATTTCGTACCGGATGTCATGAATGCGGCCCGGCAGAACATTGTGCCAGTGCAGCATATAGCGGCGATACCGGTTGGCCTCGGCCGCCATCCATTTCAGGTCATGCGTGTAATACAACCCGCCAGCGCCGAAATTCGCACGCCACATCGACAAGGCGATATCCCGGGGGTCGCGCAGCACGTTCAGGATGATGGCGTTGGGAAATGCCCGCGCGATCTCGCCCAGAAACGCATAGTTTCCGGGGGCCTTGTCCACAAAAGCTGCGGCCCTTTCGGGCAGATTCGGCAGCTTTTCCACATAGAAATCCGCCAGACTATGCGCCGCGCGCCACGCAGGCGGCTGCGTTTCGGCCTGTCTGACCCATTGTTGAACGCTTGCCAGTTCCCCAAACCCATGCACATCGGAATGCCGCGCCAGAATACGCTCGACCAGAGTTGTGCCGGATCTGGGCAGGCCGACAACGAAAACCGGCCGCGAGATATTTGTGTGCGCTTCACCTGACGCCACCGGCAGAGGGGCCGCCAGACGTTTGGCGCACTCTTGCGCGCTGCGGTCTTCCCAGGATTTGAAGCCATCGCGCAACAGCGTGTGGGCCGCGCTCAGCTGGGTCATTTCTTGCGTGGTGTCCTGATCCAGTCGCGCCAGTGTGGCGGCGGCAAAATGTATCTTTGCGGTCTCTTCGGGATTGGCCGCCGGTTCACCATCAAGCGATTGGGAAATCTGGGTCCGCAGCGTTGAAACATCGTCCTGCGTCAGGTTCGGCAGCGTGGCCATCATTTCGATGGTTTCAGAGTGGCCAGGGGTCAGCGCAAGCGCGGCGCGCGCATACTTCAGCGCCTCATCCAGATGTCCCATACCCAGCTGCGCCTTGGCCATACGCAGTTGACCATGTTGGAACTTGGGATGCTGCCTGACCACCTCGGACAGCACGTCGATTGCGCGGTCCCATTGGTGCATTTCGTCCAGAATATCCGCCCGCAGGCACTTGGCATTCAGATTCGCGGGATCACCCTTGAGCACCAGATCAACCGCAGCCAGGGCGTTCTCCAATTCGCGCATATGCAGCAATGCCATGGCACGGATGAACTGTTGGGGCGGTGTCAAAGGCCCGCGTGCGCCGATTTTTGCCAGAAACTGTAACGCGGCCTCGGCGTCGCCGCCCTGCACCAGGCTCAGGCCATAGTTTTGGATCAGCTCGGAATTTCCGGGATCCAGCCGCCAGGCCCGTTCGAAATAAGTCTGGGCCAGTTTGGATTTGCGCTGCTGAACCGCGCACAAACCCGCAAGCCTTGGTAATGCCGCCACATTTGGCCATTTCTTGGCGGCTTTTGTGGCCCGTTTGAACGCCCGTTCTGGCCGACCATTCCTGAGCAACTCACTGATACTGGCCACCTCGGCCTTCAGTTGGTCAGCTTTTTGCATGGCCATGCCCTTCTATCTTTTGCGCATCCGAGCGGATTGGGTTCCGTGCTAATCCATTCCGCCCCGGGGGTCCACCTGAGTTGCAAGCCTGCATCAAGCCCGTCCTTGACTTTGTGGTTTTGCGCCCTCTGGTACTTTCTGCACAAGCAGCGTAAAAGGTGCGCTGCGCGAAATATATGGAGCCCCGCACCGATGAAAGAACATCGTGGCCGTCTGACGAAGGACGGTATCCGCATTTATGAACAGAGTGACTTTGCCGGTATGCACACGGCAGGGGCTTTGGCTGCGCGAATACTCGATGACGTTGCAATCCATGTCTTTCCCGGCCAGAGCACGGCGGAAATCGATCGCCTGATCACGCAAATGGTCGAGGATGCGGGCGCGACTTCGGCCACCATCGGCTACAAAGGTTATCAGCACGCCAGCTGTATCAGCGTGAATCACGTGGTCTGCCACGGCATTCCCGGCGACAAGAAATTGAAGGATGGCGACATCCTGAATATCGACGTCACGGTCATTGTCGACGGCTGGTTCGGCGATACTTCGCGCATGTATGTGGCCGGCAAACTGCCGCGCAAGGCGGAACGTCTGATTCAGGTGACCCATGACGCGCTGTTCAAGGGCATCGAGATGGTCAAACCGGGCAATACATTCGGTGATATCGGCCACGCGATCCAAGCCTATGTCGAGGCGCACCGGATGAGCGTTGTCCGCGATTTCTGCGGCCACGGTCTGGGTCGGGTGTTCCACGCGCCGCCCAACGTGCTGCACTATGGTCGTCCGGGCACCGGTGCCAAGTTGGAAGAAGGCATGTTCTTTACCATCGAACCGATGGTCAATCTGGGCCGCCCCGAGACCAAGACATTGGCCGATGACTGGACCGCTGTGACGCGCGACAAGTCGCTGTCGGCACAGTTCGAGCATTCGGTGGGTGTGACGGCGGATGGGGTCGAGATTTTCACCCTGTCGCCGGGCGGTAAATACCACCCGACCTATTCGTCCTGATCAGCGGCCTGATCGCGCAACAGTTTCAACAGCAGAGTGTCCTGCCCCCATGGCGTAACCGCGTCATGGATGAACACGGGCGCGCGCCGGGGTTTGGGCGGCGGGCCGGTGGCGATGTCGGTATCCTGTGCGAAGGTCCAGAGCGGAGGGGTTACGGCGCGGTCCATGGGCCGGAATGTTAGCACGGTTCGATCAAATTCCCAAAAGCGTCGGAACCTCGGCCATATCTGAAAAGACCTCGGCCCCAAGCGCAGCCAATTGCGCGCCATCCCCGTCGGCGGCATAGCCCAGACAACGCATGTTGGCGCGGATCGCAGCGGTGACACCGCTTGGGCTGTCTTCGATAACCACCGCAGAAGTGGCGCCAAACTGTTCGGCCGCCGCCCGAAACATGGTCGGGTCCGGCTTGCCGACACCCAGCACGTGGGCCGAGAACATCGCGCCTTTGAAGCGGTCCCACACACCGTTCTGGCCCAGCGTGATCCTCATTTTGTCGGGGCTGCCGTTTGAGGCGACACAAAACGGCACCTCCTTTCGGTCAAGATGCGCCAGCAACCCTGGCACCCCTTGGACCAGGGGCACACCCGCCCGCAGGCGGGCATAGGTTTCGGCGTAAACCTCATCAATCCAGTTCTCGGGCAAATCCGCCCCCAGACCGCGCGCGATCTCTTGCGCCCTAGGCATGGTTGTGCCGACAAAAAGGGACATGCATTCCGCCAAACCAAGGTGCAGGCCATAACGTTCCAGGCTGTCGACCAACACTTGATTGGACAGCGGCTCGCTGTCGACCAGAACGCCGTCGCAGTCAAAGATTACCAGATCATGCATTATTGGATCTCCGCCGGTGTCAGGTTTGGAGTAGCCGAGGCCACGCGCAGGTGCAAATCAGACGTCAGCGCGTTTTCGCCCGAACGGTTTCAGCCTGAAACATCCCGCCACATCAACGAGATATGGGTATCCCCATATTTCCGCGCACCCTCTGCCGTGAACCCATCAGGGGCGGTCATTGGGGCGTTCTCTTCCCATACGATCAGGGCATCGTCAGCAACCCAGCCCCCCACTACAGCGGCGCCCAGCGCCTTTTGACCCAGCGCCTTGCCATACGGCGGGTCGAGGAAGATCAGGTCACAGGGCGCACCCGGATTGTCACCCAACCGGGTCGCATCGCGGCGGATCAGCTGGGTGTGGTCGCCGCTGCGGGTCAGGTCGATGTTCTTGCGGATCAGACCCTGCGCCACGCGTCCGTCATCGACAAATATCACATGGGCCGCACCGCGCGACAGCGCCTCAAGCCCCAGCGCGCCGGTGCCTGCAAACAGGTCCAGCACGCGCACCCCGTCAAAGTCGACTTGGTGGCCCAGCACGTTGAACAGGCTTTCGCGTACCCGGTCGGTGGTCGGGCGCAGATGCGCGCCTGCATCCCCTTTGCCGACCGAGGCTAGCGCCCGGCCCCGGAACGCTCCGGCGATGATCCTCACGCTTTGAGCAGCGGTTTCAGATCCGCGTCCGGGTCGGCCACAACAGCCGGATCGGCGGTTTTGCCCGCGTCGATCAGGCGCTTGCCCACCATATAGGCGCGCGGGTCGTTCATCGCGTCCACCGCGATCAGCTGGTCGCCCTTGTAGTACCAGAAGGACACGGTCTGGCCCTCACCCTTGCGGGTCACGACGCGGTCGTACCCGGTGTTCAGACCCGCAATCTGCAGTTTCACGTCATACTGATCCGACCAGAACCAGGGCGTCGCCACATAATCTTTGGCCGCGCCCAGCATGTTCTGGGCCACGATCTCGGCCTGATCAATCGCGTTGGGCACGCTTTCCAGCCGGATACGTTCGCCATTGTGCGGGAAAGAGGCGCAATCGCCCGCCGCCCAGATCGACGGATCGGAGGTGCGGCCATGGGCATCGGTCCTGATGCCGTTGTCCAGTTCAAGCCCTGCCAGCTCGGCCAGTTGGGTTGATGGCGCGATGCCGACACCGACAACGACAAAATCAACCGCCAGCTCGGAACCATCGGTCAGCACCGCCCCGGTCACCTTGCCGTTTTCGCCAACCAGACGGTCCAGCCCGACGCCTTCGCGGATATCGGCCCCGTATTCGCTGTGCAATGTGCGGAAGTAATCGCTGGTTTCCGGCGCGGCGACGCGTTGCAGGATGCGGTCGGCCATTTCGACCAGAGTCACCTTAACCCCGCGTTTGGCGCAGACCGCCGCGGCCTCAAGCCCGATATAGCCGCCGCCCACGATCAGCGCGCGCGCGCCTTCGGTCACAAAAGGCCCCATGTCATCCACATGGGCCAGATCGCGCACCACATGCACGCCGTCCAGATCACCACCAATGGCAGCTGGCAGGCGGCGCGGGTCTGAGCCGGTGGTCAGGGCCAGTTCGTCATAAGAAAGGACCTCATCCCCCAATGTCACGGTCTTGGTCTGTGGGTCGATGCCCGTCACGTACTGGCCCAAACGCAGCGTGATGTTGTTGTCGGCGTAAAAGCTTTCGGGGCGCAGGAACAGGCGTTCCAGCTCCATCTCGCCCAGCAGATAGGCCTTGGACAATGGAGGGCGCTGATAGGGCAAATGCGGCTCGGCCCCGATCAGGGTAATGTCCCCTTCGAACCCGTCCTTGCGCAGCCTTGCAACAAGCGATGCGCCCGCCTGCCCGGCCCCGATCACAACAATATGGCTCATAATACGCTCACCCTGTCGAATTCCCCGTGGTCTCATCCACTGGCTCACCTATATTGCGCATGGGACTGACTCTGCAAATCCAAATGACAGGAGCACAAAAATGATTTCAACAGGTGACACGCTGCCCGACGCAACCCTGACCCGGCTGGGTGCGGAAGGCCCCGAAGAGGTGCGGATTTCAGACAAGACCAAAGGCCGCAAAGTGGTGATCTTTGCAGTGCCCGGCGCATACACGCCAACCTGCCATTCCGCCCATGTACCCAGCTTCATGCGCACCAAGGATCAGTTCGACGCCAAGGGCGTCGATGAGATCATCTGCATATCCGTCAACGACCCGTTTGTGATGAACGCCTGGGGCGAGGCGACCGGCGCAACCGGCGCGGGCCTGACTCTGCTGGCCGATGCGGCATCCGAGTTCACAAAAGCCATCGGCATGGATTTCGATGCCCCGCCCGCCGGTCTGATCGCGCGGTCCAAGCGTTATGCGATGCTGGTCGAAGACGGCAAGGTCACGGCGCTGAACCTGGAAGAAAATCCCGGTGCCTGCGAAGTTTCCGCCGGTGAGGGCCTGCTGGAAGCAATCTGATCAAGCATGGCCCCGGCTGACCTCGGGGCCATGAATGCTATTTAACTTGATGCATCGCCCTGATCTGCCAATATTTAAGGCATACAATCAGGGAGTTCTTTGATGAAACTGAAAGTTATCACTCTATTTCTGGGTACGGCGGGGGCTTTGGCCGCCTGCGGCCCGGCCCCGACACCCCAACAACAGGCGGCCCGACAGCATGAAATCGCCTGCCTCGGCGGCACATTGGGCGGTGCGTTGATCGGCGGCGCGATCGGCAATCAGTTTGGCGGCGGGTCCGGCAAATCGATCCTGACGGCTGCGGGTGCCGCGGCCGGTGGTATCGAAGGCAACAGATTCGCATGCTGAGGAGAGCGGCAATGACACGTGGAATTATCATAACCGCCGCCGTTTTTCTGGCCAGCGTCGCCTCGGCCCAGACCGTTGCGGAACTTCATGAAAATGAGCTGAAGGCCATTGATTCTAACAACGACGGGTTCCTGTCCAAAGACGAATTCAACGCCTTTTCCGATTACGCTTTTCAGGAAATGGACGACGACAAGAACGGCACCCTGGGTCAGGATGAGGCCAAGCCGTTTCTGGACATAAAGCAGTTTCAGAAAACGGACCGCAACAATGATAATCTCGTCTCTCGCGCAGAATATGACGCGCAGATGAACGATGATTTTTCGGCTGCTGACCAAGATGGAAACGGGCAGCTTGATTGATCCGGTGCGGCCCTGCGCAAGCAGGGCCAGTGCAACCAGGCAGGAGCGTGCGATGAACAAATGGCTGTGTCTTGGGGTTCTGGGTGTGTTGGCCGCCTGCGACGCGCCGCAGGCCCCGGTGGTGACCGGGCCGGACGGGCAGCCGCGCATTCAGATCAGCACCAGTGGGCTGACCTGTTACGAAACACGCTGTCTGGATATCAATCCAGCGGCGCGATCTGTGCGAATGATCGGCAATCGGACAACCCGCATTCCGGGTAATATCGACGTCAGCAGCGGTTCGGTCACCCCTGCCGAGTTCCGGCGACTGGGCGAGGTCGCCAGCCTTGCCGGTGGCATGGGATCGCGCGGAGATCGCGGTTAGGCCAGCTTATCCATCTTGCGCGCCAGCTTGGCGTCCAACGCCGACAACCCACCCACGTCATGCGTGGACAGGGTCACCTCGACCGTGCGGTAGACATTGGACCATTCGGGGTGGTGGTTCCACTTCTCGGCAAAAATCGCCACCTGCGTCATCCAGCCAAAGGCGTGAACGAAATCTTCGAAGATAAAGGTCTTTGTGATCGCATCCCGGCCTTCAACCATGGTCCAGCCGTTGTTGAACAGCGGGTCCAGAAGCGGGCCGCGGGTCTCGGTCGACAATAGTTCGGTCATTGCTGTTCCTCCGGGTTCGATTTCCTGAACGGGCCGTATTCCGTCAGAATCTCAATCTCTTCTCCCACTGCGTGGGCCTCGGCGTCCAGATATTTCTTGATCGCTTCGGCAAAGCCGGGGTCATTGACCCAATGCAAGCTATGCGTGCGTATGGGCAAATAGCCGCGCGCCAGTTTGTGTTCACCCTGCGCGCCGGCTTCGACCCGGGTCAGCCCTTTTGCAATGGCGATATCAATCGCCCTATAGTAGCACAATTCGAAATGCAGGCAGGGGTGATGTTCAATGCAGCCCCAATAGCGACCATAAAGCGTTTCACGCCCGATGAAATTCAGCGCCCCGGCTATTGGCTGACCATCACGCTCGGCCAGCACCAGGGCCATATCATCGGTCATGGTTTCCTGTGCGATATCAAAGAACTGGCGGGTCAGATAAGGCATACCCCATTTGCGGGACCCGGTGTCCTGATAGAACTGCCAGAAGGCATCCCAGTGCTCGGGGCGCAGGTCATCGCCGCTCAGCGTGCGGATTTCGCCGCCAAACCCGCAGGCCTGAGTGCGTTCCTTACGGATATTCTTGCGTTTGCGCGACGATAGTGCGGCCAGAAACCCGTCGAAATCCGCGTAGTTGTCATTGAGCCAGTGAAACTGCTGCGACTGGCGCAGCATCAGACCCATCTGCTCACCTGCTAGCGCCTCGTCCTCGGTGCAGAAGGTGGCATGTAACGACGACACCTGATTGTCGGCGGCGAGTTGCACCGCGCCCTGCACCAACGCCGACATGCCCAGCGCCTCGTACCCGGGGCGCACCAGAAAGCGCCGACCCGTGGCAGGTGTGAAAGGCACCGCGATCTGCAGCTTGGGGTAATAGTGCCCGCCCGCGTTTTCATAGGCATGGGCCCAGCTGTGGTCGAAGATGTATTCGCCCTGACTGTGCGACTTGGCGTACATCGGAGCCGCTGCAATCAACATGCCGTCCAGATAGGTGGTCAGATATTGCGGCTGCCAGCCCGTGCCCTGCCCGACCGAGCCGCTGTTTTCCAGCGCCAGCAGGAACCGATGTGTGGTGAACGGGTCCAGCGGACGCCCGCCGTCGGCGACCTCGGGGCAGGCGCAGCCATCCCAGTCCTCTGCAGCAATCTGCGAGAGCGATCCCAGAACCCGAACTTCAATCTGCGCCTGATCCATGTCCCCTCCGCATTTGTTCCTTATCTGTGACGGCGGGAAAAAGGTTCAACCCGGTCTGGGGGCCAAATACCCTTCGAAGGTCACATTGTTGGCTATGGTACGGGCCTGCGTCTCTTGTTCGGGCGATCGCACCGTCCAGCACAGGATCGGCACGCCGCGCGCCTTCAACTCGGCCACACGGGGGCGGGTCAGGTCGGCCATCTCATGGCTGATGAAACTGGCGCCGACCCGGTCGAAATCGGGGATATCGCGCAGGTGGTCGCAGATTTTCTGCGACAGATGCTCGACCTTGGGCTGGTAGGAACAGGTCACAAGGCCGCGCGGAAGATGTGGGGCCAGGCGGGCCAGTTCGGCCACGCTGTTGGGGTTGAACGACATCAGGGCAACTGGCCCGTCATAACCTTGCAGCGCCCGTACCGCGTCCGCCTCAAGCGGGCCAACATCAGTGCCCATCGCGCCGTCCTGATCCTTGAACTCGATCAGCAGCGGCACCTTGCCGCCGACCAACGCAAGCACCTCGTCCAGTGTCGGGATGCCGTCCTCGGCATGCAGCAGCCCGGTGGCCTGCGCCTGCGCCGCCGTCACCTGCCGGATCGGGCCGGGCTGCCCGGTCAGACGGGTCATGTCATAATCATGAAAGACCATGGCGCGGTTGTCTGCGGTCAGTTGCAGGTCAATCTCGATCCCGTACCCGGCTGCAACAGCGGCCCGAATGGCCGCCCGGCTGTTTTCCGGGCGGTTGTCTGTCTTGTCATGCAGCGCCCGATGCGACAGCGGGATCTGCAGGAACGCGGGCGGCAAGGACGGTGTCATTGGACCTCGAAAATACCTTCGATTTCAACGGCCACGCCCAGTGGCAGCGATGCCGCGCTGACCGCAGACCGGGAATGACGGCCCGCGTCGCCCAGCGCTTCGACCAGAAAGTCCGACGCGCCATTGATCACCTGCGGCTGTGCGGTGAAATCAGGGGTCGAGTTCACAAACCCGGTCAGCTTGATCACGCGCACCAGCTTGTTGATATCGCCGCCACAGGCCGCCTTGACCTGCGCCAGCAGGTTGATCGCGCAGACCCGTGCCGCAGCTGCGCCCGCATCCACATCCATGTCGTCGCCCAGCCTGCCGGTGATCAGATCGTCAGCTTTCGATATCTGCCCCGAGACATAGACAATATTGCCCACGCGCACGAAAGGCACGTAATTTGCCGCCGGTGCCGGGGCGTCCGGCAAAGTGACACCCAGGCTTTCCAGTTTCGCTGCGATGCTCATGTACAGGTCCTCACCTAAATTCGACTCGGTGGGACGCTAACCGGGATCAAACGGTTCGGAAAGCGTGAAACCGGCGGATTTATGGTTGTTCGCGCATTCGGCATAACATCTCTTGTTGCGAACTGTTGAACTTGTGTCACTTTACCTCGACCTGCCCGGTGGGTTAAACGCTAGCTGTTTCAATGTGATTGAGAAACACTTATGTGACGTCGAATTGTGCCGTGTAAAGCGGTCCGAAGTAGTATTGATTAATCGTTTGGCCCCATCAAATCCAAACGCGTTGGAGTGGCAAAGACCGTGTTAGGCAAACCCAGCTTAAAGCATCTGATCGCCCTGTCCCTGATGGCAATTCTGGCAGCCTGCGCAAAGCAGCCAGCCGAAGAAGCAGCGCGAAGCGAAGTTTTTGACCCCTATGAGAACGCCAACCGGGGTATCCATAAGTTCAATCTGGGCGTTGACCGGTTTCTGTTCCGCCCTGCGTCGAAAGGGTACGTCAAAATCGTGCCCGATCCGGTGGTTACCAGCTTTAACCACTTTGCCGAAAACCTGACGATGCCCGGGCAAGCGCTGGATTATCTGTTACAGGGCAATATCAAGCAGTCAGGCAATGCGCTGCTGCGTTTTGTGATCAACACGACGGTCGGGGGCGTGGGCCTGTCCGACCCCGCTGACGAGTTGAACCTGCCGCCCGTGGATACGGATTTCGGCGAAACCCTGCATGTCTGGGGTTTTGGTGAAGGCGCTTATGTCGAGCTGCCTCTTTACGGTCCGTCCACCACGCGGGACGCAGTTGGTGTTGTGGTCAATCTGTTTTCGAATCCGATCAACTTTACCCCGGTCCGCCCAGTCGACAACATCGGTGTCTATGCCGAGGTTGTGCGCCGGATGGGGGATCGCGGGCGGTTCTCGGACACTGTCGATTCGATCTTGTATGAAAGCGCCGACAGCTATGCGCAGGCCCGCCTGATCTATCTGCAAAATCGCCGGTTCGAACTGGCAAGGGATGATGAGGACGCCTATCTGGATCTTTATTCCGATCCCTATGCCGAAACCGGAACCGACCCTGTCAGGGACCCCTACCTAGACCCTTACGAGGACCCCTATGCCGAGTAATCATTTGAACAGACGCGGCTTTATCGCCACTGGCCTGGCCAGCATGACGATGACCGCCCTACCCGCCTTTGCCCAGACCGAGGCCAGCGCCAAGGCTCTGGTTGTCAGTGTTGTGGACGAAATCAACCGCGTGATCGCCTCGGGTAAATCCGAAAAAGCCATGCTGCGCGAGTTTGAGAAGGTATTCGTGCAATATGCCGATGTGCCGATCATGGCGCGGTATGTGCTGGGCGTGGACGGGCGATCTGCCAGCCCGAACCAGCTGCGGCAGTTCACCAAGGCGTTTCAGGGCTATATCTCAAACAAATACGGTCGCCGGTTCCGCGAATTCATCGGCGGCAAGGTCACGGTTCGCAACGCACGGAAGATCAAAGCCGGGTATGAGGTGCGCACCTCGGTCAAACTGCAGGGCTCGTCCCCGTTTGACGTGACTTTCCTGGTCTCGGACAAATCGGGTCGCGACAAGTTTTTCAATTTGTTCATCGAAGGGGTGAACATGCTGCTGACCGAACGGACCGAAATCGGCGCCATGCTGGACGCGCGCGGCGGCGACCTGAATCGGTTGATCAAGGATCTGAAACGGGCAGGCTGATCCCATCTGCGAAAAAACGCCGCGCGATTTGGGTCGCGCGGCGTTTTGTTGTTCAGTTCAGCCGTTCGCCGGTTTCTTTGGCAAAATACGACACTTTGCTCATGTCAAAGGCCAGGTTCAGCATCTGACCGGCCTGCGCGCTGGTTTCCGCATGCAGCCGCGCGGTGACCTGCTTTCCGCCAAGCTCTGACACCACATAGGTATCGGCCCCCGCGGGTTCGACCATATCGATCATGCAAGCGGCCTCTTGCACGCCGGCACCGGCGCGAAACCCGGCCTCGGCGATGTCTTCGGGACGCAGGCCCAGGATCACATCCTGCGGCAGCGACAGGCCGCGCGCATCGTTCAGCACCAGCGTCTCGCCCGTCTCGCGTGCGATGGAAATCTGCGTCCCCGATCCGCTGTTCGACGCCTGCGCCGGGATCAGGTTCATCGCGGGCGAGCCCATGAAATCGGCCACAAACAGGTTGGCAGGGTTGTTGTATATCTCGGCCGGGCTGCCGATCTGCTGCACGATGCCGCCCTTCAGAACAACGATCTTGGTCGCCAGCGTCATCGCCTCGATCTGGTCATGGGTCACATAGACGATGGATGCATCCAGCGTCTGGTGCAACTTCTTGATCTCGGTCCGCATCTCGACCCGCAGCTTGGCGTCCAGGTTCGACAACGGCTCGTCAAACAGGAACAGCTTGGGATCACGCACCAGTGCCCGTCCCATCGCCACCCGCTGACGCTGCCCGCCCGACAATTGGCTGGGGCGGCGGTTCAGCAGCGGTTCGATCTGCAACAGCGCAGCGACATCTTTCAGCTTGGCCTCTTGCGTGGCGGCATCGACCCCGCGCACTTTCATGCCAAAGGTGATGTTCTTGGCCACCGACATGGTCGGATACAAAGCGTAAGACTGGAACACCATCGCGATGTCGCGGTCCTTGGGGCTGACGTGGGTCATGTCCTTGCCGCCGATGGACAGCGTGCCGCCGGTGATCGGTTCCAACCCTGCGATACAGTTCAGCAGGGTGGATTTACCGCAACCCGAAGGCCCGACCAGCACCAGGAAATCCCCCGGTTCGATTGAGATGTTGATGTCCTTCAGAATCTCGGTCGCGCCGTAATTCTTGTACAGATTTTGGATATCGAGAATGGGAGCCATGGGTTATCCCTTCACAGAGCCAGCGGTCAGGCCGCGGATGAAATACTTACCGGCAACGACATAGACGAGCAGCGTCGGCAGCCCCGCGATGATCGCGGCGGCCATGTCGACGTTGTATTCTTTGACGCCGGTGGTGGAGTTTACGATGTTGTTAAGCGCCACGGTCACGGGCTGCGTACCCGCCTGGCTGAAAGACACGCCAAACAGGAAGTCGTTCCAGATCTGGGTGAACTGCCAGATCACGGTCACCACGATGATCGGCAGCGACAACGGCATGAAGATCGACCAGAAGATCCGCAGGAACCCGGCCCCATCGACACGGGCTGCCTTGGTCAGCTCGGACGGAATGGTGACATAGTAATTGCGGAAGAACAGCGTGGTGAAGCCCAGCCCATAGATCACATGAACAAAGATCAGCCCCGGAATGGTTCCGGCAATCCCCATCATGCCCAGCAACCGCGCCATCGGCAGCAGCACAACCTGAAACGGGATAAAGCAGCCGAACAGCATCAGCGAGAAGATAATGTTGGCCCCTTTGAACCGCCATTGCGCCACGACATAGCCATTCAGCGCACCGATCAGGGTCGACAAAAACACCGCAGGCACCGCGATCAGGACCGAGTTCCAGAAGTAAGGCCGCAGACCTTCACACTGGATACCGGTACAAGCCCCGGACCATGCGGTTTTCCAGGCGTCGAAGCTGACTTCGCGCGGCAGAGAGATCAGGGACCCGGTGCGGATTTCCTCAAGGCTTTTCAACGATGTGGTTAACATCACGAACAGCGGCATCAGGTAGTACAGCGCGAACAGGCCCAGCAGGACGTAAAGCAGCCAACGAAGGGCAATCTTGCCGGTGGCGCTCTGCGAGCGGGTTTGGGCTTGGGGCATCGACAGATCAGTCATTTTTCGCCCTCAGTTCTGAATAAAGATAAGGCACCACGATGGCAAAGACGACCAGCATCATGATCATCGCGGAAGACGCCGCCTGACCGATATCGCCGCGCGAAAACGCCATGGCGTACATGTAGGTTGCGGGCAGATCGGTCGCATAACCCGGACCACCACCTGTCAAGGCGATGACCAGATCAAAGCTTTTGATCGCAAGGTGTGCCAGAACGATAAAGGCAGACAGGAAGATCGGGGCCATCGACGGGATGATGATCGCGGTATAGATGCGCCACGTGGGGATACCATCGACCTGCGCGGCCTTGATGATCTCACCGTCCACCGACCGCAGCCCGGCCAGAAACAGCGCCATCACAAAGCCCGAGCTTTGCCAGATCGCAGCCAGAACGATGGTGTAGATTGCGTAATCGGGGTTCACCAGCCAGTCGAATTCGAAATTCGGAAAGCCCCAGCCCTGTACCATGGATTCAATGCCCAGACCCGGGTTCAAAATCCACTTCCACGCGGTACCTGTCACGATCATCGACAGCGCCATAGGGTACAAATAGATGGTGCGGATCGCCCCTTCGACGCGGATCTTCTGATCCAGCAGGATGGCCAGCAACAGACCCAGCACCATCGCAATAACGATGAACAGCGCACCAAACAGGTACAGGTTGTTGATTGCCGTATCCCAACGGGGGGAATCGAACAGGCGCTCATACTGAATGAAGCCATGAATCTCGTATTTCGGCAGTAGTTTCGATCGGGTCAGCGACACCCATGCGGTCCATCCGATAAATCCATAGACAAAGATCAATACGGCGATGAACGACGGTGCCAGCACCACCTTGGGCAGGTGGTTTTCCAGCCATTCGGACATTTTAGCCTCCGGGGGAGTTTGCCCTGCCCCGCATAACAGGGGGCAGGGCCGGTAGGATCAGTAGCTGTTGGCCACCGCGTCCGCCAGTTGCTGAACCGCGTCAGCCGAGGACATATCCGAGTTGAAATGCGCGGTTACAACATCCGTGATCGCACCGGACTGCGACCCGCGCAGCGCCATGCCATGGGCATAAGACGGCAGCAACGAACCTGCGGCCGAGGTCGAGCCCATTTCTTCGGCCGACAGGTTGGCGCAGATGTCAAAGTCATCCAGTGCCACATCGGTTCGCGCGGGGATCGAGCCTTTGTTCAGGTTGAACACCTTCTGGAAGTTCGGCGCAACGATCAGCTTGGCCAGCAATTCTTGACCGGCTTTCTTGTCGTCACCGTCCACGCTGAACATGGCAAAGCTGTCGACGTTGTACAGATATCCGTCGCCGGGGGTCGAGGCGCACAGGAAATCTTCACCGGGGGTTTTGCCAGCCGCCAGAAACTCACCCTTGGCCCAGTCGCCCATGATCTGGAACGCGGCCTCGCCATTCATCACCATGGCAGTGGCCAGATTCCAGTCACGACCCGAGAAGTTTTCGTCCACAAAGCCGCGCATCGTGCGCATCTGGTCAAAGACCTGAACCATCGTGTCCGAGGTCAGCGCCTCGGGGTCCAGATCGACCAGCGCTTTTTGATAGAATTCGGGCCCACCGATGCCCAGCAGAACCGCTTCGAACACAGTGGCGTCTTGCCAGGATTGACCGCCATGGGCCAGCGGGATCACACCGGCATCCATCAGCTTGACGGCGGCAGCGTTGAATTCATCCCATGTGGTCGGCATTTCGATGCCATTGGCGGCCAGAACATCTGCGTTGGCCCAAATCCAGTCGACGCGGTGCACGTTCACCGGTGCGGCGCACCATGTGCCCTCACATTTCATGTGACCGGCAATGGACGCGGGCAGTACTTCTGCCCAGCCTTCAGCCTCGGCCACGCCCGAGATATCGGCCAGAACCCCCTCTTCGTACCATTCCTGAATGGCGGGGCCTTTCAGTTGCACGGCGGTTGGCGCGTTTCCGGACAGAACACGGGCGCGAAGGGCGGTCATGGCCGCATCCCCGCCGCCACCGGCGACCGGCATATCAGTCCAGGTGCCACCGTTCGAGGCGAATTCCTCTTGCAGAACGGCAACCGATTTGGCCTCACCGCCCGACGTCCACCAATGCAGAACTTCGGCCTCTGGTTCGGCCAGAACCGACGACCCGGCTGCTACAGCCAGCGTCGATACAGTTGCTAACGCAAAACGCTTCATTTCGTGTCTCCTCCCTGAGAACTCAGTGACTGCAAAAGCAGCGATGCCCGCCATACTGAGACCTGATCCCCGTCTGGCAACGCGTAATTCGCCGCAAAACCTTGTCACTACCCAATTTTTCACCGCTTTTGTTACAGCGTGTTACGTTGACATTGAATCTGTTTCCATTCGTTACAATGGACAACGCAAGCAGGGCACAGACCGAGAGGGCAATCAGAGTGAACATTCCGCGGCTGTTGGTGGTGGATGACGACCCCGAAATGCGGTCGATGATGACCCAGTTTCTGCATCAAAACGGGTTTATCGCCCTGCCCGCCAGCTCTGAGGCCGAGATTCGCACGCATCTGACGGCGGGGCGCATTGATCTGATCCTGCTGGATGTGATGCTGGGCGATGAAAACGGTATCGAGATATGTGCCCGCCTGCGGGCCGAACAGGATGTGCCGATCATCCTGGTCTCGGCCCTATCGGCGGATCATCAGCGCATGGCCGGATATGAGGTGGGTGCCGACGACTATATCGCCAAACCGTTCAATCCACAGCTGTTGCTGGCCCGGGTCCGTGCGGTGATGCAACGCGCCCGGCGCACACCCTCGCTGGCTTATCGCCGCCGCACGCGCAGTTTTCAGTTCAACGCCTGGACCTATGACGGCAAACGGGACGAGGTGCATTCGCCCGAGGGCTATCTGGTCTCGCTGTCGCAACGGGAAACCGCGCTGCTCAAGGTGCTGCTGGCCAACCCGCATATTCCCCTAACCCGGGATGAGATCGCCGCCGCGCTGGACGTAACCGGCGAGGGCGACAAGCCCGAGGCACAGGGCCGCGCCATCGATATGCTGGTGGGGCGTCTGCGCTGCAAGATCGAGGCCAACCCGAAAGACCCGCAGATGCTGCGTACAGAACGCGGGGTTGGATATATCTTTGCCGCCGAGGTTACGGTGGAAGAGGACGCATGACCGGACGCACCCCGCGCCTGCGCAGCCTGGGTTGGATCTGGACCGGGGCGGCCTTTGCCTCGGGCCTGTTGTCTGCGGGGTTGTGGTTTGCCTCGGCCCGCGCGTGGGACAGTTTTCTGACCCACGCCTATGTCGCCGGGTTCGCCGTCTACGAAGAGTTGCGGGTTGGCGGGACACCGCCACCGGGGATCAGGATCACCCCGTTGCCGCCCGGGGCGGCGCAATTGGCGGATGCCGGGCAGTTCGAACAATTGCCCGGCCTGTCGGACCGCAGCTTTGTCACCAACCTGTCGATCCGGACCAACAATTCCGCCCCTCTCAGCGGGCGCGAACTGACATTGGCGGTGATGTCCGACCGGTTGGTCTATCCCGTGTCCGATATTCTGTCGCGCACTGACCAGACCGGACCCGAGAAGATGGGCAACCTGACCCGCCTGCTGGCCACCTATTGCAGCGAACCGGTCCTGATCGCACGGTTCGGGCGCAACCCCTGGCAGCGGGTGGACGGGACCGATCTCTGGGGCTGCAAGGCCGCACCCACCGACCTGCGCCTGCCTGCCATTCTGGCCGCGATTGTCGCGCTGGCAGTCATTTTAACGTCGGTCGGCAATGTTTCGGACAGTTTCACCCGGTTCTCGACCGCCCTGCGCGACCGCAAACGCCGGGGCGGGCCAAACAGCTATGAACCCGACGGCCCGGCAGAGCTGCGTGAGATCGTATTGGCGGTGAATGATCATCTGGATGCCGAACGTGCACAGTTGGAAAAACGTGCCACCGTTCTGTCCGGGGTCAGCCATGATCTGGGCACGCCCGCCACCCGCGTCCGCCTGCGTGCGGCGTTGATCGCCGATGACGAGCTGCGCGAAAAGCTTGAGGCGGATGTGGATCAGATGACCGGCATGATCGAAAGCGTGCTGACCTATACGCGATCGGAACTCAGCATCGAAGAACCACGGCAGATTTCACTGACGTCTCTGGTCGAGGCTCTGGTCGCCGACTATCAGGACATGGACTTGCCGGTGACGCTAAGGAAAATCGCCCCGGTCGCGGTTGCGGGCGCGACCTCGGTCTTCATGTCGCGGCGCGGGCATGGGTCGCTGCCGGAAACGCGGCGCATGTTGGTGATGGGGCGGCCGGTCTCTCTCAGACGGGCGCTGACCAATCTGGTCGACAATGCGCTGAAGTATGGCCGCCACGCCGAGGTTCAGCTGGAAACCGACGCCCGAACGGCGACCATCACCGTCGAAGACAAGGGGGCTGACTTATCTGTTTCAGATATCGAGGCCCTGATGGCGCCGTTTCGGCGCGGGTCCAACATCGGGTCTTCTGACGGGTTCGGGCTGGGCCTGACCATCGTCGCCACCGTTGCCGAACAGCATGGCGGCACATTGCGTTTCGAATCCGGCGAGCAGGGCCTGCGCGCGAGATTGCAAATCACCCGGCAATGACCGTTCAGGTCATATAACTGCGCACCAACGCGCCTGCGATCAGCGACCAGCCATCTGCTATCACGAAAAACGCCAGCTTGAACGGCAGTGACACGGTCGCGGGCGGCACCATCATCATCCCCATCGACATCAGCACCGCCGCCACCACCAGATCAATGATCAGGAACGGCAGGAAGATCAGGAAACCGATCTGAAATGCACGTGCGATTTCGGACAGCATGAAGGACGGCATCAAGATCGAAAGCGGCGCTTCGGGCGTCAGTGCGATGGCCTCGCCACCGGGCCGCAGGGCCGCCATCGCATGGAACGTATCCGCATCCATCCGCGCGGCCATGAAAGCGCGAAACGGTTGAATTGCGATTTCCAACGCAGGTTCAACCTCCATCGTTTCTTCGACCATCGGTCGGATGCCGGTCGCCCATGCCTCGGAAAAGACCGGCTCCATGATGAAGTAAGTCAGGAACATTGCCAGGCTGACAATCAACATATTGGGCGGCGATTGCTGCAATCCGATACCCTGCCGCAGAATGGCCAGAACAGTGATCAGAAACGGGAAGCAGGTGATCATGATCGCCAGCCCCGGCGCAAGGCTGAGAACCGTGATCAACAGGATCAACTGGATGGTGCGCGCCGAGATCGAGCCCCCCTCGCCCAATGACAGCGACAGTTCCTGCGCTGCAGCCAGGGATGGGGACAGCGTCGCCAGCGCGACGACCAGCCAAAGCAGGCAGCGCATCAACCGATCCCGTTCTGCAGATCCGCGATTTCGGTCAGGCGCACCGCCAGTTGGCCGGCCTGATCGCCCTCCATCTCTTCCAGCAAGCCACGGGCAACCAGTTGATCACCGACGTACAGATCGACCGGATCCTCGATCCGCTTGTCCAGGGTCAGCACGGCGTTTTCACCCATGTTCAGCAAATCGCGGATCAATGGGCGCGCCCGCCCGACTGAGACCGTGACCTCGATAGGGACCGCTTCGAACGGGTTGGATTTCTCGGGTTTCGGGGTCTGGGGATCACTCATGGTTCACTGCCTCTTTTGCCTCAAATACATATGCGTCGAATGCCCCGGCGACGGCGTCGAGCAGGCCGCTGCAATCCACCTCGCGCTGGGATGTGCCAACCTGCAACCGCGCCTGACCGGGGGTCAGCGACGGATTCTCGATCACGCGGGTGGGGGCGGACAGATCCTGCGGCACCATCGCCTCCACCTCGGTTGCGCGGCCCTGGGGCACGAAGATTTGCATCGGCTGGCCGATCTGGTCGCGCGCCATTTCGGTCAACTGCTCGACCAACCGGGCGGCAAACCCCCGATCCAGCGTTTCGGGCAAGACGGCATCCACCAGACTCTGGAACATCGGCTCCAGCGACAGGGTCATCCGGGTGGCGGCCTCATGATAGGTAAAGGACATATCCTCGAGCGATTTGGCCAGTTCGGCCGAGATCTGACCCCGGCTTTGTTCCTGCGCCTGAACCGCGTCTTCCCAACCGGCGCTATAGCCCTGCTCGAAGGCGGCCAGCCGCTGTTCTTCCAACGCCTCTTCGTCCAGCAGGTGCAGTTTGCCACCCCCGGCTTGCGACGTGAAATCCTCAAGAAGATGGGCAATCGACATCACACACGCTCCTCACCTTCTTCAAGCCAGCTGCGAAGGATCTCGACGGTTTCCTCCTGCTTGTCGCCGATCATCGCCCGCAGCCGATCGACCGGATCTGCCCCCGCCTGCGCGGCCAGCGCTGGCACGCCGCCTGCGGTCGCCTGCCCCGGCAGGGCGGTGACCTGTCCGCCCTCTTCGGGTGCAATTTCGCCTGTCAGATAGGCGTCGGGCTCGGGCGTCACGCCAGAAGGCAACAGCGCAGGGGCCATCGCTGGACTTGTCAGGATCGGACGGATCACAAACAACCCAAGCACCAGTGAGACAATCGCCAGAACCGCCATCTGGATCAGCGACATCGCGTCGAAATGCACCTTTTGCCAGATCGAGGACGCAGCCACCGTGCCCTGCGGTTCAACCACCGGCAGGTCCAGCGATTTCAAGGTGATGACGTCCCCGCGCGCCGCATCAAAACCCACGGCCGAGGCCACAAGTTCTTTCAAGGCGTCCATTTCGGCCTCGGGCATCGGCTCAAAGGCCTCTACCCCTGCGGCATCCACCGACCGCGTTCCGTTAACCAGAACCGCGACCGTCAGCCGTTTGATCGCGCCGGGTGCATTGTGCACCTCAAGCTCTGTTTCCGAGACCTCATAATTCACCCGTTCCCGCGTCTGCGTTGCGTTGGAATTCGATTCGTCTCCTCCGGCGCCATCGCCATCCGGCAAGTTTGACGCAACGGTGACATCCCCAGACTGGTTGCGGGCACTGTCCGAGCGTTCCTCGACATCGGTGCTGATAGCCACGCGGCCATTGGGATCAAAGCGGCGTTCGCGGATGGATTCGGTCTTGGTGACGGTGTCAACGCTGACCTCAACCACCGCATTTCCGGCCCCGACGCGCGCCTCGACCAGCCGCATCACCCGGTCGCGCAACTGCTGCGCCTTGTCATCCGCCGTGTCAGCAGCAACAGCGGTTTCCTGCGCCCCGATCACCGCCCCATTCGAATCGATGACCGTGACATTCTCGGGCGCTAACCCGCTGACCGCCGAGGCCACAAGAAACCGGATCGCCTTGGCCTGATCGGATGTGATCTGCCCCCCCGACGGCACCAGATAAATCGAAGCCGTTGGAGCCACACTGCGCTGAAACGGATTGGTCGATCCGTTGGCGATGTGAACCCGCGCCTGGCTGACATAGGGGCTGCCGACGATAGTGCGGGCCAGTTCACCCTCTTTCGCACGCCAATAGGCAGCGTCGAACATCTGCGAGGTGGTGCCAAACCCGCTAAGCGAATCCAGCAGCTCGTACCCCCGGTTGCCGTTGGCGGGCAGGCCTTCGCTGGCCAGGGTCATGCGCAGCTCATCCCGCTGTGACCCGGGCACATAGATCGAACCGCCCCGGATCTCATACGGCACCCCGCGCTGATCCAGCGAGCGAACGATATCCCCCGCAGCCCCGCTTTCCAGCCCCGCATAAAGCAGGGTCATCGACGGCGCCGTCATCAGACGCGACATCGCAAGGACCCCAAGAAACACCAGCACAACCGCACCGGCAACGATGATTTGTTTACGCCTGTCCAAACTTGCCCAGACAGTTCCGATCTGCTGCACACTCACCTCCGACTCGCCGACATTCTGCCCGGCGCATCCCCTGTTTGGACGATTGCCCTTAACAATCGGTTAGTCCCTGCCGGGTTATGACGATTGCAGAACGGACAAGTGAGGACGTCATGACTGACGCGACTGCAGAACAGGCAGAAGCCCCGGAAAAGTCCGGGAAAAAGGGGATGATCATCGGGGTGATTCTGGCTGTGGCCGGGGCGGCCGGTGGCTATTTCCTGACCACCTCCGGGCTGCTGCCTTTCGGCGGCAAACCCGCGATGGAAGAGGCAGAGGGGAAGGACAAAGGCAAGCCTGCAAAGGCATTGCCACAGGTGGGTTTCATCGACCTTCCGCCGGTGATCGTGTCGGTCAAGGCGGGCGATTCGCGGCATCTGAAGTTTCACGCCCAGTTGGAGGTGAACGCCGGATATGCCGCTGATGTCGAAAAGATGAAACCGCGAATCATGGACATCCTGAACGGCTATCTGCGCGCGGTCGAAGTGTCGGATCTTGAGGATTCTCTGGCCCTGATGCGCATCCGCGGACATCTGCTGCGGCGCATTGAAATCGTCGTCGGAGAAGGCCGCGTGCGCGACGTTCTCGTGATGGAATTTGTATTGAACTAGGAGGCGAAGTTGGAGCTGATTGCAGATATTTTGCTGGTCGCCGGCGCGCTGGGTGCGGGTCTTTATTGCTTCGTGCTGTCGCGGCGGCTCAGGCGTTTTACTGATCTGGAAAAAGGCGTGGGCGGCGCTGTTGCTGTGCTGTCGACACAAGCGGACGAGTTGAAGAAATCGCTGGGCGCGGCGCGTGAGGCCTCGGACCAGTCCGGTGAAGTCTTGAAAGACCTGACGCAGCGGGCTGAATCTGTTGCTCAGCGGCTGGAGCTGATGATGGCCTCAATGCATGATGTCATCCCGCCCGAGGACAAGACCGCGAAACCGACTGAGCCGGAGCCTGTCAAACCCCGGGAAGACACGGGTGATTCACCTGACGAGCATAAGGAATCAGCGACACCCGAGACAGCGGAGGAAACCTCTACCCCAACAAAGGCCAAGCGGCCCGGTGGCCTGATGTTCTTACGGCACGGTCGCACTCAGAATGAGGCGGCGACATGACCCGCAGACCAGTAAAAAAACGCCCACGGGGCGGCGTTCTTGCGGTCATCTCGTTGCTGATGATCGGGTCCGCTGTGATTCGCCTTGGGTTGGAAGCTGGGCCTGCATTGGCGAAAACCGAAGAACCTACTGCCCCCAAGACCAATCAGGCGCAGGTTGATTTGCCGGGGGCGCAGGTTCTGCTGACCGAATTGTTGCGCCGGGAAGAGGCACTGAAACGGCGCGAGGCTGCCACACTGGACAAGGAAAAGGCCCTGGCCGTTGCCGATCAGGCGATCGAGGTCCGCCTGGTTGCACTGCAAGAGGCCGAAGAAGCTCTGCGCGCGACGCTCGCCATTGCCGAAAAAGCTGCCGAAACCGACCTGACGCGGCTGACGGATGTCTATCAGAGCATGAAGCCCAAGGACGCGGCCGCCCTGTTCGAAACCATGGACCCGGGCTTTGCCGCCGGATTTCTGTCGCGTATGCCGCCGGATGCGGCTGCCGGCGTTCTGGCCGGACTAAGCCCCGAGGTCGCCTATACGATCAGTGTGATCATGGCTGGCCGCAATGCCTCGGCCCCTCAGGAATAGCAATTTAACCCCGCATCGGAATTCGCTGGAGATCACCCATGATCGGACTTATCGGAATTGTCGTCATTTTCGCCATGGTATTCGGCGGTTATCTGGCTGCGGGCGGCAAAATGGCGATCATTTTGAAATCGCTCCCTTTTGAGATGATGATGATCGGCGGCGCCGCCGTCGGCGCGTTTCTGATCAGTAACGATATGAGCGCTGTCAAACACACGGCCAAGGACATGGGCAAGGTGTTCAAGGGACCGAAATGGAAACCCGAGGATTACCGCGACCTGCTATGCCTGCTGTTTTCGCTTATCCGCATCGCCAAGGCCAACCCGGTCGAGGTTGAACAACATGTCGAAGACCCTGAAAACTCGTCTCTGTTTTCGGCCTATCCAAAGATTCGATCCGACAAAGAGGCGGTGGATCTGATCTGCGATACGCTGCGTTCGGCGTCGATGAACTATGACGATCCGCATCAGGTCGAAGAGGTTCTGGAAAAGCGGATGGAGGCGAATTTCCACCATGCCATGCATTCCAGCCACGCCTTGCAGACCGTGGCCGATGGTCTGCCCGCGCTGGGAATTGTGGCGGCGGTTCTGGGGGTGATCAAGACGATGGGATCGATTGATCAGCCGCCAGAAGTATTGGGCAAACTGATCGGCGGGGCCCTGGTCGGCACCTTTCTTGGTGTGTTTCTGGCCTATGGTCTGGTCGGCCCCTTTTCCGGCAAGCTCAAGGCCGTCATCGAAGAGGACAATCATTTCTATCAGTTGATCAAAGAGGTTCTGGTCGCCAATCTGCACAACCACAACCCCGCCATGTGTATCGAGGTCGGTCGCCAGAACACACCGACCCACAACCGCCCGGGTTTCACCGAGCTTGAAGAGGCTCTGAAAGAACTCAAACAGGCGGCGGCATGACCCGGATTGCGTTTCTTGCCTTGTTTCTGACGGCAGCCGCGACCGGGGGCGTGGCGCAAGAGGTTACCGTCCGCTCGGGCGAGCATGACGGGTATACGCGGCTGGTTGCTCAGGTTCCGCAAGGCACGGAATGGGCTGTGACCCAGACAAAGAACGGCGCGCGCCTGCAGGTTGCACTGGATGACGTGGTGTTTCAGACCGGCTCCATCTTTCAACGTCTGACCCAGAATCGTCTGGCCGCGGTGTCACAGGTAAATCCGGGCGCCGCGCTGGAAATGGAGTTTGGCTGCGACTGCGCCGCGTCGGCTTTTTTGTTCAAAGACACGATGATCGTGGTGGATATTGCGCCAGGCACGGCCCTGCCGCCGATCAGCAAAGATATCCCCCCGCTTACCCTGCCCAAAGCCGCGCGTGTAGAAAAACCTTTGATTCCGACGCACCCCCTTGATCCGCTGACCCTGCCGTTGTTGGGGCTGAACGCGCGAGGCTTTGAAGAGCAGCTTTCTACGCGGCTGTTGCAGGGGGCCGACCGCGACATCGTCGATCTGAACATAGCCCCTGCAGGCCCAAGAGCGTCTGTTGACGATCACAGCCTGTTCATCCCCCCCGGGGCGGAGCTGAACATCAACGTAACCTCGGTTCTGGACGACCTGAACGGCTTGCTGGGTCCTGATATTCCACAACTGGAAAAACGGCCCCCCTGCGTGTCCAGCGCCGAGCTTGGGTTTGACAAATGGACCGACAATCGCCCGTTCCTTGAACAGGTTTCAGCGCTCCGGTCAGGTCTGTTTCACGAGTTCGACACCATCGACAAGGCGCGTGCCCTGCAATTGGCCAAACTCTATGCGTATTCCGGGTTCGGGGCAGAGGCGCTCAGGGCGTTGGACCTGTTGAAGGTTCAATCCGAGGACACAAGCCGCGTGGCAGCCATTGCCCAGATTCTGGATGACACCCGGTTAACGGCCCCGAATCCATTTGCCGGTCTACAGCGGTGCGAAAGTGACTCGGCCTTGTGGGCCACGCTGACCGAAGGCCACTTGCAAGAGGACGCCAACCTGACCGCGATTGAGCAGTCCTTTGCCCGGCTGCCGGATCATCTGCGACGGTATATCGGCCCCACTTTGGCCGAGATTTTGGTAAATAGACAAGAGATCGAGGCGGCCCGGCGCGTATTGCGATCAGTTGATCGCGTTGAAACGCAAACCAGCCCCAGCGCCGTGCAGGCCAAGGCCAAGGTTGCAACAGCCGAAGGCGATGCCCCCCGGACCGAAGCTTTGCTGAAAGAAGTTATCACCACCTCTGACGCCGCGTTGGAAGCACCGCTGGCTCTGGCTCGGCTGGTCGACAAACGCTGGCTGGATCGCGGCGCCGTATCGCCGCAGGAGCTGGGCCTTGCCGCCTCTTACACGGTCGAGTTTCGCCGGTCGGAAATCGGACCGCAGATGCTGCGAACACATGCCGTTGCCCTAAGTCTGGCGAATGAACATGACGCCGCGCTAAATCTGGCGGGCGAGCTGCCCGAAAATGCCGACAGCGCCGAAACATTAAACCGCGTCATGCTGGTTCTGACTGAACGGGCAGATGACACAACGTTTTTGCGCCGCGCCTTGAGCTTGCCCAAAAAGCATATCCAGGGCCTGACAACCGACACCGCCATCGCCGTGGCCGACAGGTTAGCCTCACTTGGGTTTTCCAAATCAGTGCTGAAACTGGCCCGACGGCCGCAGGACAAGCTTCGGCGGGGTGCCCGGGCGCGGTTGCGGGCAAGGGCAGCATTGCTTGACCAGCGCCCGCATCAGGCGATGCTGGAATTGGCCGACGACCCCTCGGACAAGGCGGTGCAGCTACGGGCCACGGCCATGCAGGCGGTGGGGGATTTCAGGGCAGCGGGCGATCTGATGCGGATCACGGGCGATCCGGATGCCGCCAACAGATTGTTCTGGCTGGCAGACCTGCCGGATGAAGCCGACCCAAACACAGATACAAAGTTCAGCCAGGTCGTTCAGGCAACGCAGAGCCTGTCACGCGCGCCGTCCCGACAGGCGCAAAAGCCACTGGCGGACGCGGCAAGCCTGTTGCAGGACAGCGCGGACACACGGCAACGGATCGGTGAACTTCTTGCCACGCTTGGGCAGGAATGAGGAATGGATGTCCTTTTACCGGCCCCTTGCGTACCCGCCCGAACCGGATCAACGCGCTGGCGCGTTAAAAAGCAAAGGCAGCAGGCCCGCGTATCTGGATTTGGGATCCACCCAACCCAGTATGACTTTATGGATCGCCTCAGCACGGGTGGGACCGATAACCGGGGTGGCAAACTCCATGTATTTGGCGATCACCTCACCGCGCGACATGGGCGCTTCGGGACCACCGCGCGCGTGAATATCGCCGGATTCCAACACCTGCCCGTCGGTGGTTGTCAGTTTGACATCCGCCCAACGCCCCCTAGGAAACCGGGCGCTATGGCGATCGTTTTCGTCAACATGGATGCGGCGCGCAAGCTGCTCCACGACCGGATCCGACAGCCCCGAACCCGAGATATGTTCAACTCCGATCCTGCCGTGAATGGCCTGCACGGCAACGGCAAATGGTAAGGAATATTGCGCCTGAGATGTCGTGTCGGGCATTCCGGCGAACAGGCAGGCCGCCTGGTGAAAGCTGTTGATCTGAATGGATCGGATTTGCGTGTGGGTCAGGTCATGTTCCCACATCAACGCCCGAACCCCGTCGATGGCCGCATGTGCCCAGCGGCAGATCGGATAGGGTTTCACGTATTGATGTTCAATCTGCCAGAACTGGCTAAGATCGGCCCAATGGGGCACGGCGGTTTCCGCTTCAATCGTAATTGCGGGTGCTCCGGTAAAGCCGCGTTCGGCCAGAATTGCGGCCGACATGCCCACCATCGCGCCCCATCCCGACCCATCATGCAGCATCGTGGGGTTTGCGATCTCGCGCATCATCTGGCTGCGGGGGCCGTGGTATTCGGCAATTCCCATTGCCTGCCGCATCTGATCCCGCGTGTGCCCACGCAACCGCGCCGCCATCGCCACCACGCCCAGCGCGTTCCAAGCACCCGACGTGTGATAATCGCTGACGCTTGCGTGCAGCGACAACCCCGCGCGTCCGGCGACCTCGTAACCGGTGATCACAGCGGCCAGCGCCGCAGGCCCGTTCAGATCGCGGCACTGCTCGGCCAGGGCGATCAACGCGGGCAGCACGACAACACCGATGTGCCCCTTGGTCGGGTTATAGCCATCATGCCCGTCCAGATTGTCGATCTGAGTAGCCCCGGCATAAGCCGCGCCTGCCATACTGACCGACCGTCCATCAAACGGCATTCGGGCGCTATAGGCCGCGTCCGTGCTGGCATACAGCAACGCCGCCGTGTCACGCGCAATCACCCCGGCCTCCATCGGGCCCGAGGCGATCAGAATGCCCATTGTGTCCAGCATCATCAGCGCCGCTGCTTCTTTGGCGCTGTCGGGCATCTGGTCCGCACGGCACGTCAGGGCGAAATCGGCGACACGGGCAAATGTATCGGTCATTTGACCGTTTCCAGGGCCGGTTGGGTATCGCGCAGACGATGGCCTTTGGGGTCGAACGGAGGTTCGTCAAGAATTCTGGCTGTGTGTGGTTTGCCAAGGATGAAGACCTCGACCGTGTCGCCGGGTTGGGCCACATTCGGGTCGGCATAGCCAATCGCCAAAGACTTACCCACCGAATAGCCATAGCCCCCCGAGGTCACGCGGCCCACGGGCGTACCGTCCGGGGTAAAGATCGGCTCACCACCGGTGGCATCGGCATCGTTTACATCGACCTCAAAGATCGACAGAACCTCGCGCGCGAGGTTGTCCTTGATCGCCAGATAGGCGTCTTTGTGCAAAAACTCTTTGTCCAGCTTGATCAGGCCCGCCAGCCCCACCTCTTGCGGCCAGTATTCCTGAGAATACTCGCGCCCCCACGAGCCATAGCCCTTTTCGATACGCAGCGACCCCAGCGCACGGCCGCCAACCGGTCCGCCGTTCAGCGCCTTGGCAGCATCCAAAAGCGTTGAATAGAGCCTGATCTGATCTTCTTCAGCGCAGTGCAACTCCCACCCAAGATCACCGGTAAAGCTGACGCGGATGGCCAGACAGGTAATTCCGGCCACCTCGATGGTTTGCGAACGCATGAAGCGGAACGCCTCGTTCGACAGATCCGCGTTGGTCAGTCGCTGCAACAGATCACGGGATTTCGGCCCGGCCACGTTGAACCCCGCAATGCGGTTGGTGGCGACCTCGAACGTCGTGCCTTTGGGCAGATCGACCATGTTGAAAAACCGCTGATGATACCGCTCGGCCATGCCCGAGCCGATCATCATGTATTCATCTTCGGCAGTCTTGGTGATGGTGAAATCACCTGCCACCCCACCCCGCACGGAGATGAGAGGCGTCAGGCACGATCGGCCAATTTCGGTTGGCACGCGATTGGCCACCAGACGGTCGAGCCAGTCAAACGCACTGGGTCCTTTGATCACGTAGTTGGCAAAATTCGATATGTCGATAACGCCCACATGATCCCGCAGCATCTGCGCCTCGCGTCCAACGGGACCCCACCAGTTCTGGCGGGTAAAGCCGTTGGTTTCCGCCGTGCCCGGTTGATCGGCGAACCACAGCGGGTGTTCCCAGCCGCAGTTCAGGCCAAAGACACAGCCCATGTCCTTTTGCATCTGATAGGCCGGGCGGACTCGGGCCGGGCGACCGGCGCTGCGTTCTTCGTTCGGGAAATGGATGGCGAAACGGTGGGTATAGACGTCCTCGACCCGAGCTTTGGTGAATTTCTTGTCGGCCCAATCACCAAACCGCGCCAAATCCCAGGCGAACATGTCGTATTGCGGCTCACCCTCGATCATCCATTGGGCGGACAGCAGGCCAAGACCCCCGGATTGTGAGAAACCGGGGATGATACCGGTACAGCAGAAGTAATTCTGCAGTTCCGGCACCGGCCCCCAGATCGCGTTGCTGTCCGGCGACCAGATCATCGGGCCGTTGATCACCCGTTTGACCCCGGCGGTGGCCGCCACCGGCACCCGTTCGGTGGCGCGGATGACGTTTTCCATGATCCGGTCCAGATCATCGGGGAACAGGTCATGGGCGAAATCCAGCGGCGTGCCGTTTTCGGCCCAGAACCGCATATCTTTTTCATAGGCACCAATCAGCAGGCCGTTGCCTTCCTGCCGGAAGTAATACTCCCCATCCCGATCCGCGATGGACGGCAGACGACGGCCCAGGTTGGCAACCTCGTCAATCGTTTCGGTCACGAAATACTGATGCTCGGTCGGTTGCAGCGGCAGTTCGATCCCCGCCAGCGCGGCCACTTCGCGCCCCCAAAGACCACCGGCATTGACCACCCATTGCGTGTGGATATCGCCCTTTTCGGTGCGCACGATCCAAGAGCCATCGGGTTGCTGTTCGGTCCCTATTACGGGGCGAAACCGCTCAATCGTGGCCCCCAGCGCGCGGGCACCTGCGGCATAGGCATGGGTGACGCCCGACGGGTCCACATTGCCGCCATCGGGTTCATACATGATACAGCGGATGTCATCGAACTGCGCCAGCGGGTGCAGCTCTTTCGCCTGTTCGCGGCTGATCTCGTGAAAGTTCAGGCCGTAGAATTTGGCCTTGGCCTCTTGCAGGCGTAGCTGGTGTTCACGGTCTTCGGTCTGCGCCAGATACAGCGATCCGGGCTGAAACACACCGCAGCCTTGCCCGGTTTCCTGCTCCAGCTCTTTGTACAGGTTCATCGTGTAATGCTGGATGCGGGTGATGTTGTTGTTGTCGTGCAGACCGTGAATATTGGCCGCAGCGTGCCAGGTGGATCCGCTGGTCAGCTCATCGCGTTCCAGCAGGACAACATCGGTCCAGCCTAGCTTGGCCAGATGGTAAAGAATTGAACAACCGACAAGGCCCCCTCCGATCACAACGGCCTGTGCGTGGGTTTTCATTGGGATTACCTCCTGTAATGCGGGCGCGGTCAGATCGGCTCGGATACAGGAAAGTCAGCCATAGGTGGGAAGGGGCTTATGCTCTGTTCCCGACGCAAATGTCGGGAACAGAGTTTTCTTAGCCTAAAAAATATTCAAGTGAAGTTGATTTGGTAAGGCATTTCGACCCTCAGAAAGGTGCCTTGACCAGGGTCGGGGTCAGAACCTCGGTTTCGGTGTCGAAGTCCAGCACCGACAGGGAGGTGGTGTCCGAGCGTTCGAACACCATCGTATTGCCGCGGGCCAGCGCCGGGGCCCTTTTCCAGCAGGCGATCTGGGTCGGATAGCTTCCTGCGCCGATGCTGACAGCCGTTCGACTTAGGTCAATTTTTCGCGCCATTTAGAGCCTGAAAGACAATTTCCCTTGCGTCTAAATTGAGTTGACCGGGCAGCCAGTGAACCAGAGATCAGCAGGTTACCGCCGATCCGAACCGGCCTTCTCTTGAAATGAAAGGTTAATGTTCCATTTATGTTCCACACAGTCAGAGGATCACCCGATGGCCCATTTTTCGCGGAACCCGGCCCTGAGCGGCCCGTCAAACGACTATTACCTGCTGCCGGTTACGGACCGGCAAATGCGCTATGCCCGCGCCATCGCGCAGCAGTCGGCGCTGGAAATCCCGGTTGAGGCGCAGCGTGACAGGCGGGCGTTGTCGAATTGGATTTCGGCGCATAAACCAGATGATCCGTCACCCTTTGCCAATTACCCAACCGGCAAACAGGTGGCCTTTGCCGAACGGATTGCGCGCACCAAGCGTCGGCAAGTTCCGTCAGAGTGTTTCCGCGACAAGCAGGCAATGTCCCTGTGGATCGACCACAACAAGTAACCGGTCAGTCGTAAGTGTGACTGCGTGCGTAGATCCCGACTGCGGCTGCCACGAACAGGCCCAGCAGGATGTACCCGGTGATGGCCTCGGCCACGGCAAGTCCACGGCACAAGCCAGCAGGGTGCAAATCACCAAAGCCTACGGTTGTGAAGGTAACATAGGAAAAATACAGAACATCCGCAGGCCCCGATGCCCCGACCACACACAGATCGTGATATCCGAACGAGCCATAGACGGCCGCAAACAGGAAGGGCACGACCTGAATGAAGGAAATCCCCATCAGCAACAGCTGACGGCGCGGAGATTTTACGTTGGTCATATAGTACCAGGTTTGCGACACCAGCCAGACCGTCAATCCCACGGTCGCCACCGTTCCGATTGTGTCGCCAGCGGTGGTTTCGCTTAGCCGCGACAGGCCGTACCAGGCGATAAAGCTGACGATCACCAGCCCCAGGGCGGCGACAAAGGTCGATTTCCACTCTTCCAGAGTTATCGGATCGCGGCGCATTGGACCTCCGAGGGTTAAAGCACAGCCAATCATCGGGTCAGATTTCCGCGCCTGCAACCTGAAACATCAGGGGTTTAGTCGGCGCTCAGGTGTTCCTCGCCGCGCTGACGGGCCAGTACGATCTGCTTTTGCCGCTCGCGAAAGCGCGTCTTGTCCGCGTCCGAGGTCTCGTCGATACACTGGTGGCAGGACACGCCATGTTCGTATTCCGGGCGCTTGACGTCCTCGGGCAGGATCGGGCGGCGGCAGCCATGGCACAATTTATGCGGCCCTTCGACCAGCCCGTGCCCGACAGAGACGCGGTTGTCGAACACGAAACATTCACCCTGCCAGGTGCTGCCGTCGGCGGGCATCTCCTCAAGATATCGCAGGATGCCGCCCTTCAGGTGAAAGACATCCTCGACCCCCTGCCCCAGCAGGAAGTTGGTCGATTTCTCACAACGGATGCCGCCGGTGCAGAACATGGCGACGCGCTTGTTGTGAAAACGGTCCTTGTTTTCTTCCCACCAGGTCGGGAATTCGCGGAAACTGGCTGTTTCAGGGTCTATTGCGCCCTCAAACGTGCCAATCGCCACCTCATAGTCATTGCGCGTGTCGATCAGCACCACGTCGTCGGAACGGATCAGATCATTCCACTCCTCGGGCTCGACATAATTGCCGACACGGGCGCGCGGGTCGACGTCCGGCTGACCCATGGTCACGATCTCATTCTTCAGGCGGACCTTCATCTTGCCAAAGGGCGGATGATCGGCTGTGGCCTCTTTCCAATCCAAGTCTGCACAGCCCGGCAGCGCACGGATATGGGCCAGAACCGCGTCGATTCCGGCGCGGGGGCCTGCAATGGTGCCATTGATCCCCTCTTGCGCCAGCAACAAGGTGCCTTTGACCGATTGCGCTTGGCACAGTTCCAGCAAAGGCGCGCGCACGGCGGCGTGATCGGGAAAACGGGTGAAGTGATAGAGAGCAGCGATCGTATACATGCGCGCGGTCTAAACCCGTGCGAAAAGAGTCGCAAGGGACCGGATTGACGCGTCCTGCACGGCACCTTACCGATACAGCAACCGCAGGAGGCCCGCGATGACCAATGCCCTGATCGTAATCGACGTCCAGAACGATTTCTGCCCCGGCGGCACGCTGGCCGTGCCCGGAGGCGATGAAATCGTCGCCCCGATCAACGCCATGATGGAAGATTTCGACGCCGTGATCCTGACGCAGGACTGGCATCCGGTCGGTCATTCCTCATTCGCCAGCTCTCATACCGGGAAAGCCCCGTATGAGATGATCGAAATGCCCTATGGCCCACAGGTGCTGTGGCCGGATCATTGCGTCCAGGGCAGCAAGGGCGCAGCGTTTCACCCGGACCTGCGCACCGATGGCGACCTGATCATCCGCAAAGGGTTTCGCGGCGCAATCGACAGCTATTCGGCGTTTTTCGAAAACGATCAAACCACGCCCACCGGCCTTCAGGGATACCTGAACACGCGTGGCATCAAGCAGCTGACGCTGGTTGGGCTTGCGACGGATTTCTGCGTTCAATTCTCGGCCGTCGACGCGGCCCGTCTTGGATTTGATGTGATGGTCCGGATGGAGGCCTGCCGGGGCATCGACCTGGATGGGTCGATGGCATCTGCGCAATCCGCCATGCGCGATGCCGGGGTAATTTTGGCCTAAGGTGAATTGCCCGTGGCCGCCAGATATTTGAGCACGGCAATCAGAAGCACCGCAAACCCCAGCGCGAAACCAATCCGCCCCTGAATGGTGCGCCTTTTCGGCCTGACCGGGGTCGCTTGTCCTGACTTGGGCGTCTGGGTCGGCATTTCGCGCGGACGGGCCGTTTTCACATCGTTGAGAAATTGCCAGAAATCGAACGCGCCGCAGTATTCGCCTTTGACGCCTGATTCCCTGATATTGGCAAACAACGCCCGCAGAATGCGTTCCCGATCGGCTGCGTCTTGTGGCCGGTAGAACCCGTGTGAATTTTCACTGTCAGTCGGCGCAAGATCAAACCCGGCATCCTCGAAAATCCTGCGTATTCCGGGGGAAGTCGAGCGCAGGGCATCGGCGGCCCGCGCGTCTCGAAACTGGGCGCAAACCGCTTGCGTTTCGGGTAATGCGGACTGCACCGAATTCGAATCCGCATCTTCCTCAGCAATTGTTACAATATCAAAATCGTACTCGAGACCCATTCACTAACTTAACCTTGTCTTCTTACTCCTATCCTCTCGCTTAACCGAGGAAAGGATCACACAATATGCTCCTTTTGTGACCTGACCTTGTCATTGTCACCAAATTAGCGACTCTTGCCAATCCACGCACCTATTGATCTAACAACGGAAATCGCAGGAGTTCCCCATGGTCGATATTGCGGCGCGCGTGTACAATCATAAATGGCAGATTGACCCGATTGTCCGGTCTTTGATCGACACAGATTTCTACAAACTGCTGATGTGCCAGTCAGTGTTTCGAAATAAGCCCCAAACGGACGTGACTTTTTCGCTGATCAACCGGTCGAATCATATTCCGTTGGCGAATCTCATCGACGAAGGCGAGCTGCGCGAACAGTTGGATCATATCCGGTCGCTTAGCCTCAGCCGGGGTGAAAGCACCTGGCTGCGGGGCAATATGTTCTACGGAAAACGGCAGATGTTCCGGTCGGATTTCATGGAATGGTTCGAGAACATGCGCCTGCCGCCCTATCACCTTGAACGCAAGGGCGACCAGTACGAGCTGACATTTGAAGGCAAGTGGCACGAGGTCATGTTGTGGGAAATCCCCGCGCTGGCGGTGCTGATGGAGCTGCGCTCGCGTGCTGTTCTCAATGGTATGCGCCGGTTCGAATTGCAGGTGCTGTATGCCCGCGCCATGACCCGCGTCTGGGAAAAGATCGAAAAGCTGCGCGAGGTTGACGGGCTGGGCATCGCCGATTTCGGCACCCGGCGGCGGCATTCCTTCCTCTGGCAGGATTGGTGCGTGCAGGCGATGATCGAAGGCTTAGGTCCGGCGTTCACCGGCACCTCGAACTGTTTGATCGCCATGCGGCGCGAAGTCGAGGCGATCGGCACAAACGCCCATGAACTGCCCATGGTCTATTCTGCGCTGGCAGACAATGACGCCGACCTGGCCCAGGCCCCCTATGACGTTCTCAGCGACTGGCACGAAGAACACGACGGCAATCTGCGCATCATCCTGCCCGACACCTATGGCACGCAGGGGTTTCTGGACCATGCGCCGGACTGGCTGGCAGGCTGGACCGGTATCCGTATCGACAGCGGCGATCCCGCGACGGGCGCGGACATCGCGATTGATTGGTGGAATTCACGCGGCGAGGACCCGATGCAAAAACGGGTGATCTTTTCCGATGGGCTGGACGTGGGCAAAATCCGCGAATTGCACAGCCAATTCGCACACCGCACCAATGTTTCATTCGGGTGGGGCACCTTGCTGACCAATGATTTCCGCGGGTTTGTGCCAAATGACGCGCTGGCGCCGTTCTCGCTGGTGTGCAAGGCGGTCTCGGCCAACGGCCGCCCGACAGTGAAATTGTCGGACAACCCCGAAAAGGCGATGGGGCCAAAGGCCGAGATTGAGCGTTACAAGCGGGTGTTCGACGTGGGCGCGCAAGATTCAATCGAGGTCATCGTTTAGACCCTAACCATGGTAGGCCGCCACGGTTTTCAGCTGCGAAAAGCCATAAAGCGCCTCGAACCCTTTTTCGCGGCCATGACCTGATTTGCCGACGCCGCCAAAGGGCAGTTCCACACCGCCGCCCGCGCCGTAGTTGTTGATAAACACCTGACCCGAGCGCAACCGCTTTGCCAGCCGCATCTGCCGTGCCCCATCGCGGGACCAGATGCTGGCAACCAGCCCGTATTCGGTGCCGTTGGCAATTTGCACCGCCTCTTCTTCGGTGTCGAAGGGGATCAGCACCTGCACCGGGCCGAAAATCTCGTCTTTTGCCAATATGTGATCGGGCGGGACATCCGCGAACAGGGTGGGCCGCACATAGGCCCCGTCTTGCGGCGCATGATCGACAATGCGCCCCTGCCCCGCGATGCTGAGGTCGCGGCCTTTGTCCAGAAAACCCGTCACGATCTGTTTCTGTCGGGCTGAAATCAGGGGGCCGAGCCGTAAATCCTCATGCGCGGGGCCAACGGTCAGTTCGGCATAGGCTGCGGCCATGCGCAATGTCACCTGTTCATACACGCCGCGCTGCACCAGAATGCGCGACGAGGCCGAACAGGTCTGACCGGCGTTCTGAATGCCCGCATTCACCAGAAACGGCAGGGCGGCGTCCAAATCGGCGTCGTCAAACACCAGTTGCGGGGACTTTCCACCCAGCTCCAGCGTCACCGGCACCACATTGCGCCCAGCTGCCTGCTGCACCAGCGCGCCCGTGGCGACCGAACCCGTGAACGAGATATGGTTTACGCCCGGATGCCCGGACAGCGCCGCGCCGGCCTCGGCCCCCACACCGGGCACCACGTTCAGCGCCCCGGCGGGCAGACCGGCCTGTTGCGCCAGATGGGCAAAGGCCAGCGCGGTCAAGCAGGCCTCTTCCGCAGGTTTCAGCACACAGGCATTGCCCATCGCCAGCGCCGCCCCGACGGAACGGCCAATGATCTGCATCGGGTAATTCCACGGCACGATATGGCCTGTCACCCCATGCGGTTCGCGCAGGGTATAGACGGTGTAGCCGTCCAGATAGGGAATAGTCTCTCCCATCACCTTGTCCGCTGCGCCACCGTAGAACTCGCAATACCGCGCCAAGGCCACCGCATCGGCGCGCGCCTGGGTCAGCGGCTTGCCGACATCCATCGCCTCCAGCTGCGCCAGATCCTCCACGCGTTCCAGCACCAACTGGCCCAGCCGGGTCAGGATGCGCCCCCGTTCCAGCGCGGTTTTGCGGCCCCAATCGCCGTCCAATGCCGCCTGCGCCGCCTGAACGGCTGCGTCGATGTCTGTTGCGCCTCCGCGCGCGATCCGGCAGATTTCGGCCCCGTCAGACGGGTTGATCAACGGCAGGTCTGTTTGCGACGCAGGGCCAACCCGCGCACCGCCGATCAGGCAAAGGCCGGGATTAAACCAGAGGGGATTGGGCATTTTGGCCTCCTATTCGGATCAAAAAAGGGTCACGCCACATTCATTCCGGTTTCCGGCAATGTTGGCGCGGCTTCGATCAGGGCGCGGGTATAGGGATGTTGCGGGTCAGAGAATATCTGCCCGGTTTCGCCCTGTTCAACGATCTGCCCGGCCTGCATCACCATCACCCGGTCGGTGATGGTCCGGACCACGCTCAGGTCATGGCTGATGAACAGATATGTCAGATCATAGGCAGCGCACAGGTCCGCCAGCAGGTCTAGAATCTGCGCCCGGACCGAAACATCAAGGGCCGAGACCGCCTCGTCAAACAGGATCAGCTCGGGGCGTATAATCAGGGCACGGGCGATAGCGATACGCTGCCTTTGCCCGCCCGAGAATTCGTGGATGTATTTGCCCGCATCATCGGGGCCAAGGCCCACGGCTGTCAGCATTTCGGCAATGCGATCCTGCCGCTCTGACCCGGTGGGCGGGGCATCCAACAGGTGAAATGGTTCGGTGATCAGGCGGGCAACTCGGTGGCGGGGGTTGAAGCTGCCATAAGGGTCCTGAAACACCACCTGCATCTTGCGGCGCACCGCCGGGTTTGGCCGGTGACCCGTGAAAACGGGCTGCCCGTCCAGTTGGACGCTGCCGCCCTGCACATCATCCAGGCCCAATATAGCACGTGTTAGGGTCGATTTACCGCAACCGGATTCGCCAACCAAACCCAGACGTTCGCCCCGGTTCAGGGTAAAGCTGACACGATCCACCGCGCGGTGATGGTCCGGTTTGCCGAACAGGCCTTTGCGTGGCAGGCGATAGGTTCGGACGACCTGCGCCACCTCAAGCAGGGGGCGCGGGGGCGGTGATAGCGGCAATGTCACCTGATGGCCGGACGCCGCAAACAGCATCCGCGTATAGGGGTGTTGCATGTCGCGCAGCAGGTCGCCGGTTGCGCCGGATTCGACCACCTCGCCCTGACGCATCACCGCAATCCGATCGGCCATATTGGCCACAACCGCCAGATCGTGGGTGATCATCAGCAGGCCCATGTCATATTCACGCACCAACCCCTTGAGCAGGTCCAGAATCTGGGCCTGCGTGGTCACATCCAGCGCGGTTGTCGGCTCGTCCGCGATCAGCAGCTTGGGGCGCAGGGCAATGGCCATGGCGATCACCACTCGCTGACGCTGACCACCGGACAGCTCATGCGGATAGCGCGACAGCGGGAACCGGTCGGGCGGCAGGCCAACGCGGGTCAGTACCTCTTGCGCGCGGGCCCGGGCTTGGGCACGGGGCATGGCCTTATGGATCAGGATCGTTTCCATCACCTGATCACCGATGGTCTTGACCGGGTTCAGGGCGGTCATCGGTTCCTGAAACACCATCCCGGTCGCGGCGCCGCGCAGGGCGCAGAGTTCGGCCTCGGGGCGGTTGAGAAGGTCCTGACCCTGCAACCGGATTGCACCGTCCGCCACGGCGCCATTGGGCAGCAACTGCATCACGGCCAGCGCCGTCATCGACTTGCCTGATCCGCTTTCACCCGTGACCGCCACGATCTGGCCCGGGGCAATGTCCAGACTGACCTGCTTCAGAATCTCTGCGCCGTGAATGGACAGCGACAAGTTTTCAATCTGCAGCAGGGTCATGCGCGCGCCACCCGGATACGCGGGTCAAGCCAGTCACGCAGACCATCCCCCAGCAGGTTCAGCCCCAGCACCGTGACAATGATCGCGAGACCCGGAATCAGAGCCAAATGCGGGGCAAAACTGACCATCGTCTGCGCGTCGGCCAGCATTCGGCCCCAGCTGGGCGTCGGCGGCTGCGCGCCAAGGCCAACATAGGACAGGCCCGCCTCGGCCAGAATACCCAAGGAGAACTGGATGGTCCCCTGCACGATCAGCAGATTGGCCACATTGGGCAGAATGTGTTCTGCCGATATCCGCGCAGCGCCCTTGCCCGACACACGGGCGGCAAGGATGAACTCGCGCCCCCACAGCGACAGCGCCGCGCCGCGGGTGATGCGGGCGAACACGGGGATGTTGAAGATGCCGATGGCGATGATGGCATTGATGGCCCCGGCCCCAAATACGGCGGTGATCAGAATGGCAATCACCAGCGACGGGAAGGCAAAGACCAGATCATTGCCGCGCATGATCACCTCATCCAGCCACGAGCCCTGACGCGCTGCCGCCGTCAGGCCCAGCGGCACGCCAAAGCCGACGCCAATGCCGACAGCAACCAGCGCAACGGCAATTGACGTGCGCGCGCCCACCATGATCATCGAGAACGTGTCCCGCCCGAAATGATCCGTGCCGAACCAATGCCGCGCATTGGGCGGCTGCAATTTGTTTGGGATATTCAGGGCAGCGTGATCATAAGGCGTCCAGACGAATGAGATCACAGCCGCCAGCAGAACCAGCGACGACAGCACCGCGCCAAGGATCAGGTTACGGCTCATGTCCTGCTCCTTAGACGGGGGTCGACGGCGGCATAGGCCAGATCGACCAGAAAATTCACCGTGATAACGGCAAAAACCAACAGCATGACCACGGATTCCACCACGATCAGGTCCCGGGCCGAGATCGCCTGAAACACCAGCCGCCCCAGACCGGGCAAATAGAACACCTGCTCGATGATGATCGCCCCCGCCAGCAGAAAGGAAAACTGCAACCCAAGAATAGTCAGAACCGGGATCAGCGCGTTGCGCACCCCGTGCCGCCACAGCGCCTGACGGTATGTCAGCCCCTTGGCGCGGGCGGTGCGCATGAAATCCTCGCCCAATATGTCCAGCAGCGATGACCGCATCACCCGCGCCAGAATTGCTGCCTGCGGCAGGGCCAGCGCAATTGCTGGCAGGGTCAGGGAATGCAACCCGGCCCAAAGCCCCTTGTTCCAGCCCGCAAACCCACCGGCATTGAACCAGCGCAAATTGATGGCAAAGATCAGCACCAACATCATCGCGAACCAGAAGTTCGGCACCGCGATGCCCAGTTGCGTGGCCCCCATCACCGTCAGATCACCTGGCTTGCCCCGGCGCGCCGCCGCATAGATCCCGGCAGGAAAGGCGATCAGGGTGGACAGGATCAGCGCATAAAGCGCCAGCGGCAGCGACACCCACATCCGATCCGCGATCATCTGCGACACCGGCGTACGGTAGGTATACGAAGTGCCGAAATCCCCCACCAGCATACCACCGACCCAGTCCAAGTACCGCTGCGCATTCGAGACATCCAACCCAAGCTCGGCGCGCAGTGCCGCCAGCGTATCTTCTTGCGCGTTGACCCCCAACATAAACGAGGCCGGATCACCCGGTGCCACCTCGATCACCGCGAAGATGACCACCGAGGCGACCACAAGACTGATCAGCAGCGATATCAGACGTTTGAAAGCATAGCGGAGCATTGCGGTTAGGTTAGGGTCCCATATGGCGGGGGTCCAGCATCTATGGCGTTATCAGATAGGCAAAAACCGCATAGCCGACGATGGCTGCGTACCCCAGCGGATAAATCCACTTGATCGCGTAATTGTCCAGCTTGCGCGCGGCCCCTTCCCGGCCCGACACCTTCAATTTGCGCAGGGCCACGTTGAACACGATCAGCGCCCCGGTCATCAGGAACATGCATTGCAGGGTGAAATCCAGAAACGTCAGATAGCCCAGTTTGGGCAGATCGGCCGATATGGCCCAATTAAAGGCCACAAACACCAGCAGGTTGCCGCCCGCGATTTCAATCCGCCTGCGGTATTCGTCCAGAAAGAACAACGCCCAGCCGACAGTGATCAGCACCAGCATCGGCAGGAACACGCGAATGACGTAATAGGTCAGATGCCGACTGCCCTCGAACGCCAGCGCAACCTGATCGCTGTCCCGCCCCGACAGGCCGGTAACTGTCGAATGCTGCACCCGCGCGTTGCCCAGCACCCACTCTTCTTCGCCCAGCAGGTCGCCCAGACCCGAATAGTCGTCCAACGGGTAATAAGTCACGTATTCGGACGGAAAGATTGAGACGACCTCGAAAAAGAACTTCTGCGTGTCGAACGGATACTTGCGGAAATCGAAATGCGGCGCCTGCAAGGTCAGCGAGGATTTTTCGACATAAACCACACGCCCATCATGGTGCAGCGAGGCTGCGGATTCGTGTATCCATTTGTTGGACTGCTGGTTGTGGATGACAAAAGCGGGCACGACCGCCCCAATTTCCGAGGCATGTTCGGCCAGTGTGGCCGGGTTGAACACCTGAAAGTCGCGCCCCACGACATCGCGGTCAAAGGCCAGCGCCGGATCGGTCCATTCAACCCGCAGGACGACGACGGCGGAATAATTCTCGGCCTTCTGATCAACGCTTGTAACCTGATCAATCCGGATGCCGATGCCGACATCCAGCGGGTTTTCCGGCGTGCCCACCAGCGCCTCAAGCCCGCCGTCCAGGGCGTTCTGCGCCTGCACCTTGCCGCCCATGGCAAAAACACAGGCGGCAAGTGCAAGAGTACAGAAGATGCGGGCCGGGTTCATCGTCAGGCTCACTCTGGTTTAGGCATCCGGGGCCGATCTATTCGGACCAGCTGATCTGGGTCAGATCAATGGCGGCTGTCGGTGCGTTTTTCCACAGACCCTGAACACCGGCTTTGGCAACCCCCAGCTTTGCCAGCTGGAACAGGTAGCCGTTGACATAATCATTGGCAATCAGGCGCTGCATCTCGCCCAGCAGCCGGTTGCGTTCTTCGGGATCAGTGGTCGTGTTCAGCGTTTCGATCAGCGTCTGGGCATCCAGGCTGTCATATTGGAAATAGTAATCCGGTCGCGCATAGATGCCGATATCCATCGGTTCGGTATGGCTGACGATGGTCAGGCCGAAATCCTTGCCTTTGAACACCGATTCAAGCCATTGCGCCCATTCCACATTGATGATCTCGGCGGTGATGCCGACCTCGGCCAGTTGTGCGGCGATGATCTCGCCCCCGCGCCGGGCATAAGAGGGCGGCGGCAGGTGCAGGGTGGTTTCGAACCCCTCTTCATACCCCGCATCCGCCAGCAGTTTGGCGGCCTTTTTCGGATCATAGGCCGAATTGCCGGTCAGATCGACATAGGCCGGGTTATGCGGCGCAAAATGGGTGCCGATGGGTGTGCCATAGCCGAACATCGCCCCATCAATGATCGCTTGCCGGTCGATGGCATGGGCCAGAGCTTGCCGCACACGGATATCGTCGAACGGAGGTTGTTTGTTGTTGGTCGACAGGATGGTTTCGCCTTCGGTCGATCCCACAAGCACCTGAAAGCGCGGATCGGCCTCGAACTGAGGCAGGTTTTCGGGGGCCGGGAAATTGTCGAACACATCCACATCCTCGGCCATCATCGCCGCAAAGGCGGCGGTTGGGTCCGAGATGAATTTGAACGTAGCAGTCTCTAACGCGGGCTGATCCCCCCAATAATCTGGATTTCGGTTCAGGGTGATGCTATCGCCCTGAACCCATTCGCCAAAGGTAAATGCACCGGTGCCGACCGGGTTGGTCTTGATATTGTCGATGCTATCGGGGGCAACAATCACTGCATCGCCCCAGGCCATGTTGAACAGAAAATTGCCGTTAGGCTCGGACAGGGTGACTGTGACGGTCAGCGGATCGGCGACCTCAACGCTTGCAATAGCGGCAAACAGGGCTTTTTGCGCGTTGGCGCTGTCTTCGGCCAGGGCGCGGTCAAGGCTGAACTTGACGTCCTCGGCGTCCATCGTCGTGCCGTCATGGAAGGTCACCCCCTCGCGCAGTTTGAAGGTATAGACGGTGCCATCCTCGGAAATCTCCCAGCTTTCTGCCAATCCGGGCACGACCGAACCATCGCCCATGAACCGGGTCAGACCTTCGAAGATATTGGTGTACACTACCGAATCGATGGCCTGCGCGGCGGCGCTGGTGGGGTCCAGATGCGGTGGTTCCAGCTGCATCGCGATGGTAATGTCCGATTTCGCCAAAGCCTGCGTGGCAAACAGGCTGGCACCCATCGCCAGCGCCGAGACAAAGGTCCGAAACGTCTGCTTTGTCATGTAAATCTCTCCCCACTAAAAGAATATTGGCCCTTTTATTCGGGCCGTTCTGCGACCAATGTCCCTTTAAACCTTAGGTCAATCAAGGAAATGTTCGCGCAACCGGGGTTTCTATGAACCGCTGCGATCTGCTATGCCGCGCTGCAACATGAACCCCGGAGGAGCGACCATGAGCGCCACCGCCCGCAAAAAAGCCCCAAACGCCCAGGATATCCGCACCCGCAAAGGCGGCACGCCGCTGGTCAGCCTGACGGCCTATACCACGCCAATGGCGCGGCTGATGGATGCCCATTGCGATTTCGTTCTGGTGGGCGACAGCGTCGGCATGGTGTTGCACGGGCTGGAATCCACCCTTGGCGTCACGATGGAAATGATGGTGATGCACGGTCAGGCCGTCGCGCGCGGGCTGGAGCAGGCGATGATGGTCATCGACATGCCGTTTGCCAGCTATGAACACAATCCGGCCGAGGCGTTCCGCAACGCCGCCCGTCTGATGTCGGAAACCGGCGCGGGTGCGGTCAAGCTGGAAGGCGGGGTCGAGATGGCCGAGACCATCCGCTTTTTGGTCAAGCGCGGCATTCCGGTGATGGCCCATATCGGCCTGACGCCGCAGTCGATCAACACGCTGGGCGGCTACAAGGTGCAGGGCCGCGATGAGCAGGCGCAGGCCGTTCTGGCCGATGCCCACGCCGTCGCCGAAGCCGGTGCGTTTTCCGTGGTACTGGAAAAGGTGCCGCAAAAGCTGGCCGATCAAATTACCGCCGAGATTGCGATCCCCACCATCGGCATCGGCGCTTCAGCCGGATGCGACGGGCAGATTCTGGTGGTCGACGACATGGTGGGCTTTTTCACCGCCTTCAAACCGAAATTCGTCAAACGCTATGCCGAGCTGGGTCCGCAGGCCGAAGCCGCCATTGCTGAATACGCCGCCGATGTGCGCACCCGCGCCTTTCCGGCGGATGAACATGTGTTTTCCGATCAGGCGCCGGTCAAGGGACCCAAAGCATGACCGCCCCCATCCTGCGCCGTCTGGCCGATCTGCGGGCGCTGACCACCAAATGGCATCGCAAGGATGAGGTGATCGGCGTTGTCCCCACCATGGGCGCGCTGCATCAGGGGCATCTGTCCTTGGCCGAGGCCGCCAAGGCAAGCAGCGACTGCGTGATCGTGACGATCTTTGTGAACCCCAAACAGTTCAACAACCCCGAGGATCTGGCCAATTACCCGCGCACCGAAAACGAAGATGCGCAGAAACTGGCCCCATATGGCGTCGATGCGATCTATGTTCCCGACCCGGATGAAATCTACCCGCAGGGCTTTGCTACCACCGTTTCGGTCGCGGGCCTGACCAATGTGATGGAAGGTGAATTCCGTCCGGGCCATTTCGACGGCGTGGCCACCGTGGTCGCCAAGCTGTTCCTGCAAACACAGGCGGATCGGGCCTATTTCGGGGAAAAAGACTATCAACAGCTGATGGTCGTCCGCCGGATGGCGCGCGATCTGGATATCCCGATCGAGGTGGTTGGTTGCCCCACTGTGCGCGAACCCTCGGGTCTGGCGATGTCCTCGCGCAACCTGCGCCTCTCGTCCCAGGGGCTGGCGGTTGCGGGCAACAAGCACCGGATCATGCAAGCCATTGCCCAGTCGCTGAAAACCGGAACCGCGTTCCAGCCGCTGGCGACGCAGGCCGAAACCGATCTGTTGGCTGCGGGGTTCACGCAGGTTGAATACATCCAGCTGCGCTGCGCCGAGACACTGGACCCGGTGACCCATGCCAAGCGGCCTGCCCGGCTGTTCGTGGCAGCCTGGGCCGATGGCGTGCGCCTGATCGACAATATTCCAGTCTAATCACACTGGCGGCAGCCGCCCGCCTTGCGCTATGGTCCCGCAAAACAAACCGGGAGGGGCGCAGGCGTGACCTATATTCTTGCCATTGATCAGGGCACCACATCGTCGCGGGCCATATTGTTCGACGCCGACATGCAGCGCGCAGGCATGGCGCAGCACGAGTTTACCCAGCATTTTCCACAGGAAGGCTGGGTCGAACACGACGCCGAGGAAATCTGGAACAGCGTCCTGACCGTCTGCCGCGAGGTGATGGAAACCACCGGCGCCACCCCCGACCAGATCGCCGGTATCGGCATCACCAATCAGCGCGAAACCACCGTGGTCTGGGACCGGGCCACCGGCAAACCCATCCACAACGCCATCGTCTGGCAGGACCGCCGCACCGCCGAGATTTGCGCGCGCTACAAACAGGCCGGGTGCGAGGATGACGTGACCGCCCAGACCGGGCTGCTGCTGGACCCCTATTTCTCGGGGACCAAGGTCAAATGGCTGCTGGACACTATCCCCGGGGCCCGCGACCGTGCCGAAGCAGGTGAGCTGATGTTCGGCACCATCGACTGTTTCCTGATCTGGCGTCTGACCGAAGGGCGCAGCCACGCGACCGATGCCACAAACGCCGCGCGGACCCTGTTGTTCGACATCCACAAGGGCGAATGGAGCGCGGAAATCTGCGACCTTCTGGACGTGCCGATGAACATGCTGCCCAAGGTGCATGACTGCGCCTCGGATTTCGGCAATACGACCCTGTTGGGCGGGGATATCCCTATTCTTGGCGTGGCGGGCGATCAGCAGGCCGCCACCATCGGGCAGGCCTGTTTCAAACCCGGCATGATGAAATCCACCTATGGCACCGGCTGTTTTGCCCTGTTGAACACGGGATCGCAGCCGGTCGAATCCAGAAACCGTCTGCTGACAACGATTGCCTACCAGTTGAACGGTCAGCGGACCTATGCGCTGGAAGGGTCGATCTTTGTGGCCGGGGCCGCCGTGCAATGGCTGCGCGATGCCTTGCAGATCATCGAAACGGCCGCCGAAAGCAGTGAGCTGGCCGATCAGGCCGACCCGAACCAGCATGTGGTGTTGGTGCCCGCCTTTACCGGCCTTGGCGCACCCTATTGGAAACCCGATTGCCGGGGCGCAGTGTTTGGCCTGACCCGCAATTCCGGCCGGGCCGAATTTGCCAGCGCCACGCTGGAAAGCATCGCCTATCAGACCCGCGACCTGTGGCACGCCATGCAGGGCGACTGGAACACGGATGCCGAAGTGACCCTGCGCGTCGATGGCGGCGCAAGCGCGTCGGACTGGGCCATGCAGGGGCTGGCGGATTACCTCGGCGCGCCGGTAGATCGCCCGGTGATGCAGGAAACCACCGCGTTGGGTGCGGCCTGGCTGGCCGGAATGCGTGCGGGTATCTACCCCAAACAGCACGAGTTCTCCGAAACCTGGGCATTGGACCGCAGGTTTGAGCCCGAACTGTCCGAACAGGAACGTGACGCCGCTTATGCCCGCTGGCAGCGGGCCGTTGCCGCAGCCATGGCGTTCTGAGGGGGCCGAAGGATCAGCTGTGATCCTTCATCAACCGCTGTTTCTGACGTGACCAGTCCCGCTTGGCCTGGGTTTCGCGCTTGTCATGGGTTTTCTTGCCCTTGGCGATGCCGATTTTGATCTTGGCCAGACCCTTGTGGTTGAAATACAGCACCAGCGGCACCAGCGTCATGCCCTTGCGCTGTGTCGCATTCCACAGATTCGACATTTCCTTGCGTGACACCAGCAGTTTCCGGCGGCGGCGTTCTTCATGCTTGAACACCTTGGCCTGCTCGTAGGGGGCGACATAGCTGTTGACCAGCCACAGCTCTCCATCCTCGACCGAGGCATAGCTTTCAGCGATATTCGACCCGCCTGCGCGCAGGGACTTAACCTCGGACCCCAGTAGGATGATGCCACATTCAATATCGTCCTCGATCGCGTAATCGAAGCGCGCGCGCCGGTTTTCGGCGATTACCTTGTAATTCGGGTCTGTCTTTTGCTTGGCCATGACGCGTTGATTTATGCCGCTTAGGCGGTCCTTGCAAGCCGAAGCCGTCAGGACTTGGCCGAGATGATCAGATCGGGGCCGAAAATCGTATCCGCATGGTTGTGCAGATATATCTTGAGCCAGGGCGTGAACCGCGCCGGGTGACGCTGCACTTCGGCCAGCAGATCGTGGTAATCAATCCAGCGGATATCCATGACTTCGTCCGGATTAGGCTCAATCTTCAGCGGACCGCGGGCATGTGCAAGAAACACATCGACCACCTCATGTTCGATCATGTTGTTGCCGACATCGGCATGGTATTCCAGCCGGTGGCGATATTCTGGGTACAACCCGGTAATCCCCAGTTCTTCGCGCAGGCGACGCACAGCGCAAATCGACGGCGCCTCACCCCAGTCGGGGTGCGTGCAACAGGTGTTCGCCCACAAGCCGGGGGTGTGATATTTTCCCATCGCCCGCTGCTGCATCAAAATCTCGGTGCCGCGGACGACAAAAACCGACACGGCCTTGTGCCGCAGGCCCTTTTCATGCGCCTCAAGCTTGTCCACGGGGGTCAATTCGCCGTCAACCCAGGCCGGAATCATGAGTCCCATCTGTCGTCTCCTGCTGCCGATCCACCTGAAAGGCCGGAAATTGAAAATTGGCTTTGGCCGAACCGGCGTGGCTTTGCGACATCCTGCCCGCAAGACAGGATGTTCCGCATACCCCAAGGTGGCGCTGGTCCATCCGGTAATCAATCGCACGAAAGGCCGCAGGGGGGCTGCGGCCTTTCATATTCCGTCGGGCAGGTCGGCTTCAGGCGTTATTCGCCGGAAACGCTGACGATATAGGCATAGACGTCTTCGCCGCCTTTTTTCAGCTTGAAGGTCATCTTGGACTTGGCCGAGGTGTCATCCAGATAGGACTTCAGGAAACCTTTGGGGTCCTGCGCGTATTCGACAAAGGTCACCTCGTCCCAGACCAGCCCGTTTTCACCGGCCAAAACGATGCTGTCGCCGTATTTAAAGCCCTCCATAGTGCCCGCAGTACGACCCGCCACACCATAAAGGTTCGGACCGGTCTTGCCGCCCTTGACGATCACTTCGCCATCCGGGTCCGCAATCATGTGGCAGGACTTGCATTTGTTAAAGGTTTTCTTGCCGGCGTCGGCGTCACCTTCGGCATAAACAGGAAGGGCCAGCAGGCCGGCGATTGCGGTAGCGAGGATGCGATTCATAGCTTTTGCTCCGATACGAATTGGCTGCACCGAATGGACCTTCGGTGCGGAAAAGAGTCAACGCGCAGATTGCCGCGCGAGAGCACTGTGCCACTGCGGCATAGTCGCCGTCCTTAACTTAAGTCATGTAGCGCGGCCCAATTGGGCAAAAGATCGCCCGCCGCCGGTGTCGCCAGATAAACCGCCCGCGCAATGGCCCGCGCCAGACAGATCGAGGCCGCATGTCCGATCAACCCCAGTTCGGCCTCGGCGGCGACAGGCCGCGCGCCTGTACTGAGGCCAAAGACCAGATCACCGTCGCCCGGCGTATGGGCGGGCACAATGGCGCGGGCGATGCCGTCATGGGCCGCGACCGCCAGACGCTGACATTGCGATTTCGACAGCGCCGCATCGGTGGCCACAATGGCGATGGTGGTATTGCCGTTCTCGGGCGCAGCCGGGCGCATCGCTTGCGCCTTGAGACTGGGTTCGATCCACCCCATACCCGTACCGGAATCAGGCCCTAAACCGCCGAATTCCGCGCCAATTTCAAATGGTGCGGCCCAATAGTGGCGATCACCCGGTGTGGTGACACTGCCCAGCGGATTGGCCGCAACCAGCGCGCCAACCGTGACGCCATTATCCAGAACCAATGAGGCCGACCCCAGCCCGCCCTTGTGCCGCGCGGCCAAAGCCCCGGTGCCAGCGCCCGCAGTTCCCAACGCAAACTGCTGTGCGGCCGTTTCAAATGCGTCCCTGCCCAACGCGCGATAGGGGTTTTCAACCCAATCCTTGTCGCCGCCATTAAGCAGATCAAACAGGATCGCGCCCGGCACAATCGGAACCACCGCACCGCCAACCCGAAACCCGCGCCCCTGCGCACGCAGCGCATCCGACACGCCGGAACAGGCGTCCAGCCCAAAGGCCGATCCACCGGACAGGACAATGGCATCCACCCGTTCGACGGATTTATCCGGGGCCAACAGATCGGTTTCCCGCGTACCCGGCGCCCCGCCCATCACATGGACCGAGGCGACAAAAGGGTCATCCGCCGTCAGAACCGTTGCGCCGGATTTCAGCGCCGCATCCTGCGCGTTGCCGACCTTCAGGCCGGGGACATCGGTGATCAGGTTTTTGGGTCCCGGGGTCATGCGCGCACCTCAGATACAGCGGCCACCGTCGACCTCAAGCGCTGCGCCGGTGATCATGCTGGCCTCGTCCGAGCACAGGAAGCAGGCGGCGTTGGCCATGTCCTCAGGCGTGGAAAAACGGCCCAACGGGATTGTGGACAGGAATTTGGCGCGAATCTCAGGCGTGTCTTCGCCCATGAAGGATTTCAGCAAGGGCGTTTCCCCCGCCACCGGGCAGATCGCATTCACGCGCACACCGGACGGGGCCAATTCCACCGCCATCGTCTTGGTCGCCGTGATCATCCAGCCCTTGGACGCGTTGTACCAGTTCAGGTTCGGACGCGGCGACAGGCCCGCGGTCGAGGCGACATTCAGGATCGCACCCCCTTCGCGCGCCTTCATCGCAGGCACCAAAGCGCGTGCGGTCAAGTAAACAGATTTCATGTTTACATTGAAAATCCGGTCGAAATCTTCTTCCGTAACCTTCTCTAACGGGGTCGGCAGGTGGGTGACGCCTGCATTATTCACCAGAATGTCCAGATGTCCAAAGCGATCCAGCGCCGTGTCTGCCATGGCCTGCACCGAATGCGCGTCCGCCACATCGACCAGCTGCGCAATTGCGTTCGGGCCGTGCTGTTTCGCCTGCACCTCGGCCGCGTCACCATTGATGTCGGCAATCATGACACGCGCACCTTCGGACAGGAATTTCTGCACGATCCCGGCACCAAAGCCGGACGCACCACCGGTCACAATTGCGGTTTTTCCCTCTAACCTCATGATCTTGCTCTCCCTAACAGGACCAAAGTAGCAAGGCCCGGCAAAGTTACCACATCAATCTTCCGAAATCTTGCCACGCAACGCTTTGACATCCGCCCGCGCCTTTTTGGAAGCCAGCCGTCGTTTGACCGACCCATAGGTGGGTTTGGTGGCTATGCGCCGCTTGGGTTTCACCAATGCGCGGGCAATCAGCTCAGCCAGTCGGTTGCGGGCGATTTCACGGTTGCGGGCCTGGCTGCGGGTCTCGTCACACTGAATGATGATCGCACCCTCTTTGGTCCAGCGTCGCCCCGCCAGCCGCTTCAGCCGGGCTTTGACCGGATCGGGCAGCGAGGGCGACCGCGCAGCCTCAAACCGCAGCTCAACCGCCGTGGCGACCTTGTTCACGTTCTGCCCGCCAGGCCCAGAGGCGCGCATAAAGCTTTCGGTCATTTCCCAATCTTGCAGGGTGATATCATCGGTGACATGCAACATGGGGCGAACCTTACAGGCGGCATACGGAAACAAAAAGGGCCGCCCCGGCGGGACGGCCCTTCGAAAGTTCAGGAGGTCGGGTCGGTTAGATCAATCGACCAGCCGGAGCGAACGCTCCGCCAAGGGCTGCCCTAACGGGCGATCCCCCCGGTTGTTCCGACACCTCTCTCCAATCTCTTTCTCGACACTGGATCACCTCCTTTTCTATCTGTTGCGGTTGAAAAGAAGCGTGCCACAAGTTGTGCCATTCTCAAAGCGTTTTTTTAAGCGGGCTGCGCGGTCAGCCGGGCGACGATCACCTTGAACGGGATCAGCGCGATCAGCGCCAGCGACAGTTTCACCAGCCAGTCGGCGAATGCCAGCGTGACCCAGAGCGGCGCCATCGGACCGGTCAGCAGGAAGGGCACAGGCTCCCACGCCCAGTTGATCGCGGCATCGGCATTGACTCCGAAGAAGGTGATCGAGGCCGAAAACGCGATGGTGAAAAACAGCGTGGTATCCACGATCGACCCGACCACAGTCGACACCAGCGGCGCACGCCACCAGCGGCCGCCACGCAGCGCGTTGAAAATGGTGACATCGGTCAATTGCGCGATCAGGAACCCGGTGCCCGAGGCCACGGCGACCCGCAACGGCACGGCGGCATAGGTAAAGCCATCGCCCTGCAACATGATCTGCGAGCCGATCAACGAGCAGGTGATACCGGTGACAAAGCCAACAAACACGACCTTGCGGGCCGGACCTGCGCCATAGACGCGGTTCATGATGTCGGTGACCAGAAAGGCCAGCGGATAGGTAAAGGCACCCCAGGTCAGAAGACCATCAAGCAGAAGGAATTGAACCAGAACGTTCGAGGCCACGACAATGGCGGCCATGGCAAGAATGCCGGGGATATAAGCGCGTTGCATATTTTGATGCCCGTTTTGACAAGGTAGCGGCGACTTGGCCAAGGGGTCATCCCAAGGCAAGCCGCGCTTCTATCCCCAAGTATTCAGCAAGTCAATCGGGCAGCAGGTATTCAACCAGTTCGGTACGCTGGATGGCCAAAAAGTTGTCATCCGAGATCATGGTGCCCCGCAGGCGACCCTGATCATCGCGCCAGACCGATAACCCTTCGAGGTTGTCATGTGTGCCGCTGCCGGTTTCAAACAGGATTTCCTCGGCGACTGGCGCATCCCCTTCGATCGACCAGCGCCGCAGCCGCGACCGAAAGCCGATCAGCGACACCGCCCGTTCAAGAACATAAAACCGCCCATCAGGGCCAAAATCGGCCGATACGGGCAGGAACCTGCCCCGCTGCGGCAGCACAAATGGTGTCGACCATGCGTGACCGTCCCAACGGTATACGGGAATATCCCCCTGCGGCGTGCGGCTTTTCTCGGTCAGGGTATAAAGCCGACCCAGATCATCAATAGCTAATCCTTCGAATGAGCCATTGCTGTCCAATGCCTTGAATGCCTTTGGGCGCGGCAGAACCCGGGCCTTTGAACCGGGTGCCTGATACTGCGCCACGCGGTGGACGCCTTCAAAGGAAATAAAGAAACCGCCACCCGGCGCAATCGCAATCCCTTCGGCATCGCCTGCATGACCTGACAAAACATACCCTTGGCTGGACAGAACCGGCCAGTGATCCAAAATCTGAATATCGGTGATCTGAGGCCCGTCCCGTTCAATCCGGGCGGTGATCAAAGTCGCGCGGTCGCTCAGTATAATTGCGTCACGACCGTCCTGCGATAACTGGATGGCCGAAAACCCACCGAACCAGTCGGCATTGTGCCGCCAGGAAAAGCTGCCCAGATAAGTCGCTGTCTTGACCTCGACCGCCCCGACCGATCCGGCCAGCAACGCCGCGCCAATCAGTTGGATTGCAAAACGGCGGCGCATTGCTGGGGCAAATCAGTCAGACGGTATTCGCGACGTTTCTTGGGGGGCGGCGCGTTCGGGTCCGGTGGCGGAGGATTGAGGATATTGCGCACCCATTGCTGCGCCTCGGCACAACCATCGCCTTTGGGGGGCGGGTCCTGATTGACGCAGCCGCGCGATCCCCGGGGGCATTTCAGCCGGACGTGGAAATGATAGTGATGGCCCCACCAGGGCCGGATCTTGCGCAGATAGGCCCGGTTGCCTGTCTCATCATTGCACATCTGAGCTTTGGCGCCGGGGAACACGAATATCCGCGCCACGCGCTTATCCTTGGCGGCCTCGCGCAGCACCGCATGGTGCTGTTTGGTCCAGTTGCCGTTCACATAGGCCCCATTGGCCCGGCGCAGGGAAATAGACGAGATATTCTCGCGCGCCTTGCGGGACAGGCGCATGTTGTCGCCCGGCAGCATCCAGATATCAATGTCCAGACCCAGCTGGTGACTGCGGTGGCCGGATGTCATCGGCCCGCCGCGCGGCTGGCTGATATCCCCGACATAGAGACCATTCCACCCCGGTTGCCGCGCCGCGAACTTGCTGAGGTCCTGCACATAATCAATCGCCTGCGGATGCCCCCAGTTGCGATTACGCGACAGGCGCATCGCCTGCCATGTCGGCCCGGTTTCGGGCAATTGCACCGACCCCGCCGCACACCCGCGCGAATAACTGCCGAAGGCGGCCGGTTTTTGCTGTGAACTTTGCTTTTGCGCCCCGAACATCTGTTTGGCAAGGGGTTGCGCCATGGCTGTCCCTGTCAATGTGATCGCGGCCAATATTGCCAAAAAACGTAGTAAAATCATCTGCTCTGATCCCCTTCCGGTCTGACCCAGCGCATCAGGAATAACCCCAGAATAAACAACGCGACGATGGGTGACACCCCCAAGCGCGCGCTGCCGGTTACCGTTGTTGCAATCCCGATCAACAGCGGCGCAACAAATGACGTGGCACGACCGGACAGGCCGTACAAGCCAAAGCTTTCAACCGGCGCATCCGGGTCGGTATGGCGCACCATCATTGACCGGCTGGCAGATTGCAGAATTCCACCCATGCCGCCGATCAGAACGCCGCAGCCAAAGAAAACCAGATCCGGCAGACCTGATCCATCCGGTAGAGTGATGCCAAAAATCTGGGTCCGATCCATGGACACGATAGTTGTGCAGACAAAGATCAGCACCCAGATGGCCACCAAAATCACCGGTTTAGGGCCGTATTTCTTGTCCAGCTTGCCCCCTACCCACGAAAACACGGCCGCAGCAAGGACGCTGACAATTCCGAAAACGCCGATCTTGATCAGATCCCATTCCAGCACCAGCTTCGCGTAGACGCCGCCGAATGTGTAAAGCCCGTTCAGCGCGTCGCGATAAAACATGGACGAGCCCAGATAGCCGGCCAGGCTGACCCGATGGCGCAGGTTCGATACAGATTTCACCAGCAGGCTCAGCGCCTGACCAAAGCTGCCTTTCTTTTCGGTCTGCGGATCGTCGCGAACCCAAAGGAAATACGGCACCATGAACAACATGAACCACAGCGCAGTGAATGGACCGACAAAACGCGTTCCTTGCTGCTGCGCCGCATCCAGCCCAAACAGCGGATCCATCCCGATCAACGTCTTGCCGTTGGGCTGTTCCACAAACAACGCCAGCATGATCGCCAGGGAAATCAGCCCTCCGAAATAGCCAAAAGCAAAGCCCGATCCCGAAATCTCGCCCACTTCACTGTCATCCCCCAGATCAGGCAGCTGCGAGTTGATGAAGATCAGCGCGTATTCCGCGCCAACAAAGCCCAGGCCAAAGGCTGACAGCATCAGCCACATGTTCGACCCGTCCGGCATCGTGAACCACAATGCGGCGGACCCCACGACATACATCGCCGAAAAGGCAAAAATCCAAGGGATGCGGCGACCAGACACATCCGCCAAGGCGCCCATCAACGGGGCCCCAAAAGCGATGATCAACCCGATGATGGTCATGCAATGCGCCCAGACCGTTTGCGCCCGCGCATCGGCGGCGTCTGTATCCAAGCCGAAATTCACATAATATTCTGCGGCCACACCCGCGAAATAGGGGCCAAACACAAAGGTCACCAAAAGCGAATGATAAGGCTGACTGGCCCAGTCGAAAAACCACCAGCCCCAGATGCGCCTGCGCTTGGAAATTTCTGCCATCACTGCCTCTGTTTATCGTTGCATTCATAAGACGGGGCTTTGATCCATTTCGCAAGCGTTGTGTTGGCGCACACTTGCTCTTTGCCGCAGGGGCGCTTAGGTCTCAGCCAATGTGAAATCCGGAGGCCCCATGCTGTCGCTGATCCAAATCCTTTTGCTGATCCTGGACATTGTCTGGTTCATCATTCTGGCCCATGTCATCATGAGCTGGCTGATCAATTTTCAGGTGTTGAACCTGCATCAACAGCTTGTCGCGCAAATCTGGTACGGCTTGAACCGGATACTAGAGCCTATCTATGGCCCGATCCGCCGCGTCCTGCCAAATATGGGCGGGCTGGATCTGACGCCGCTGGTCGTGCTGATCGGGGTTTATGCACTGCGGATCGTCCTTATCAACAATATGGTCAATTTCGTCTGACCTCTTGTTCACCGAATCTTAGTATGTGATTGTCCTGTCTTAAGAGCAGATAAACCTTAAAACAGGGCCTTCCCCGCATGTTCGACGCCGCACCCCTGCTGCGAGATGTCTTTGGATTCGACGACTTCCGCCCCGGTCAGGAGGAAATCGTCGATGCCGTGACAGGCGGTGAAAACGTGCTGGCGATCATGCCCACGGGCGGTGGCAAATCCCTGTGTTTTCAACTGCCTGCACTGATGCGGGATGGGGTCACGGTGGTGATCTCTCCGCTGATCGCCCTGATGCGCGATCAGGTGCGCGGGCTGCAAGAGGCAGGCGTCGAAGCGGGCGCGCTGACATCCGGCAATACCCCCGAAGAAACCGATGCCGTGTGGGAGGCGCTGGAGGCCGGGCGCCTCAAGCTGCTGTACATGGCCCCGGAACGGTTGGCCGCCGGATCGGCGCTGGGGATGTTGCGGCGGATCAATGTCAGCCTGATCGCGGTGGATGAGGCGCATTGCGTCAGCCAATGGGGCCATGATTTCCGCCCCGATTACCTGCGGATCGGAGAGCTGCGGCGCGCGCTGAACGTACCGCTGGCCGCCTTCACCGCCACGGCAGATGCGGAAACGCAGGATGAGATCGTTGAAAAGCTGTTCGACGGCACCGCGCCGCGCAAGTTCCTGCGGGGGTTCGACCGGCCCAACATCCATCTGGCCTTTGGTGCCAAGGACGGGCCGCGCAAACAGATTCTGGATTTCGCCGCCGCCCGCAAAACCCAATCCGGCATCGTCTATTGCGGCACCCGCAACAAGACCGAGGTGCTGGCGCAGGCCCTGCGTGCCGAAGGGCATAGCGCCTGCCACTATCACGGCGGGATGGAGGCCGAGGATCGACGCATCGTCGAAACCCGCTTTGCGCGTGAGGATGGGTTGATCGTGGTGGCCACCGTCGCCTTTGGCATGGGTATCGACAAACCGGATATCCGCTGGGTCGCCCATGCCGACCTGCCCAAATCCATCGAAGCCTATTATCAGGAAATCGGACGCGCCGGACGCGATGGCGGCCCGGCTGAGACGCTGACCCTGTTTGGCCCCGACGACATCCGCCTGCGCCGCACGCAGATTGACGAGGGGCTGGCCCCCTCCGAACGCCGCATGGCCGATCACGCGCGGCTGAATGCGCTGCTGGGACTGGCCGAGGCGCTGGTTTGTCGCCGTCAAACCCTGCTGGGATACTTCGGCGAACAGGCCGAACCTTGCGGGAAATGTGATCTGTGCGACACGCCTCCGGATGTGTTCGACGGCACCACCCCGGTCCGCATGGCCCTGTCCGCGATCCTGCGCACCGAAGAATGGTTCGGGGCAGGCCATCTGATCGACATCCTTCTGGGCAATGAGACCGACAAGATCCGCGCCCGCCGCCACGATACCCTGTCCACCTATGGTATCGGCAAGGACTGGTCGCGCCCGCAATGGCAGGCGATCTTCCGACAGATGATGGGCCATGATCTTGTCCGCCCCGACCCCGACCGCCACGGCGCGCTGCGCATGACCGAGGCCGCCAAGCCGATCCTGAAGGGTGAGGCACAGATTGACCTGCGCAAGGACACGATCCGCAAGGCCACACGACGCCCCGCCGTCAAGATGATGGTGTCCGAGGAAGACGCGCCGCTGCTATCGGCGCTCAAGGCCAAACGCCGCGCGCTGGCGGAATCCGCGCGGGTCCCGGCCTATGTCATCTTTCCCGACCGCACGCTGATTGAAATGGCCGAAAAACGGCCCATGACGCTGGACGACATGGCGCGGATCGGCGGCGTTGGCGCGAAAAAGCTGGATCGCTATGGAGATACATTCCTGGAAGTGATTGCAGGCGCGGTCGAGGAATTGCATCCCGCCCGCCGCAAGCTGGCAGGGCGGGATCAGGGCGGCATCTACGACCGCCTGATGGAAGTGCAGACACAGTTGTCGCGCGGCCCCGACGGGATCGACAAGCCGCTGACCTGCTCCGCCTCGCAACTGGCCAAAGTGGCGCAGATGCGGCCCCACGACCCGCGCGCGATGGAACAGCTTCTGGGCGACCGCCGTCACGAAAGGTTTGGGGCTGCCTTTCTGGACGTGCTGCGTCAGGCGGGCTAGATACCCCGGGAACAGGCAAGGAACGAGGGCGGATATGCTGGTAGTGATTTCCCCGGCCAAGCGGCTGGACTGGGCAGAACGGGACGTCGCGGTCACACAACCGGACTTTCAGGACGATGCGATCCGCCTGTCGAAAACCGCCCGGAACCTGACCCTTGGCGATCTGAAAAAGCTGATGGACCTCAGCGACGATCTGGCCCGGCTGAACCGCGACCGCTATCGCGCCTTTTCCGATGCCCCGGACACAGAGGCAACGCGCCCCGCCGCGCTGGCTTTTGCTGGCGACACCTATCAGGGGCTCGAAGCGGCCTCACTGGACGCTGACGAAATGACCTGGGCGCAGGATCACCTGCGCATTCTGTCCGGTCTGTATGGGGTTTTGCGCCCGCTGGACGCAATTCAACCCTATCGGTTGGAGATGGGCAGCAGGCTGAAAACCCGGCGCGGCAAGAACCTGTATGAATATTGGCGCGACCAGCTGAGCAAGGCGCTGAACGCGCAAGCGGGCGAAATCGGGTCGGATGTTCTGGTGAACTGCGCCAGTCAGGAATATTTCGGTGCCGTGGACCTCAAGGCGCTGAAATTGCGCGTGATCACGCCGGTCTTTATGGAAGACAAAGCAGGCACGCCCAAGATTGTCAGCTTTTTCGCCAAAAAAGCGCGCGGCGCGATGGCGCGTTATGTGATCCAGCACCGCCTGACCGACCCCAAGGGCCTGCTGGATTTCAATACCGGAGGCTACGCATACCGCGCCGACCTGTCGGAAGAGGACAAGCCCGTCTTTGTGCGCCCCTATCAGGCCTGATCCAGCATCGAGCGGTCATAGGCCACCAGTTCAACGGTGTTGCCTTCCGGATCTTCGGTAAAAATGCCACGCCACCCGATCCAGCCGAACTGTTCCACGCGATAGGGCTGACCGATCTTGTCGTACCAGCGCATTACCGCGTCCTGCTCCTCAAAAGGCAGTGAAAGAGCGATGTGATGCAGCGACGATCCGGCACCCGTTGCGGGTTTGCCCGCACCAGTCGGATGCAAGCCGGGCCGCGGCGCGGCGGTGTGATGAAACAGGGCCAGCACCTGCGTATGCCCGCCAAACCCTTCGGCGATGCGAAAGAAGGTGATGGCGCTGTTGTGGTCGCCGCTCAGGCGTTCCAACCCGATCACGGTTTCATAAAACGCCACCATTGCAGCCATATCGGTGCAGCGAATGGCGATCTCGCCCAATGCGCGCGGGTAAAAACCTCGGTCTGACATGGGGTTAACCTATTCGACCTCTGCTTTTTCGGCAATGACGGGCAGGACCTCATCAGGCTGATGATCCAGAATCATCTGGAGGATTTTCCGTTTTTGCAGCGGCTTGGTCAGATAGTGATCCAGCCCGGCCGACAGGATGCCCTGATCATCACCGGCCATGGCATGTGCGGTCAGCGCAATGATCGGCACGTGCCCATTTGTTTCAATCTCGCGCCGCCGGATTTCCGCCGTTGCTTGCTTGCCATCCATCTTGGGCATCGAAATATCCATGAAAATCAGGTCTGGGTCAAAGCTTTGGTGCCTGTCCACTGCCTCAAGCCCATTGCCCGCAAACTGTAGGTCAATGTTCAGATCCTTGACCATCTTTTGCAAGATCAGCTGATTGGTGCGGTTGTCCTCGGCCGCAAGCACGCGCATCTGCCGTTTGTTTTCGCCAGACTGCGCGGGCAAGGGGCACGGCGCGTGTGGCGTGATCTGCGGTGTGGCGGGCGGGCACCCAAGGGTGGTCAGGCGCGAATACAGCTCAGCCCGGGGGATCGGTTTTTGCAACACGCCGTCGATCAGGTGGCGGGCCGGGTTGGCGTGAATGACACCGGGATTTGCGGACATCACCACCACGGGCAGATCACCCCAGCCCCGGTCCTTCAGCGTGGTCGCCAGTTCCAGCCCATCCATGTCCGGCAAATCATGGTCGCACAGCAGCAAATCCACACTGGCGTCGACAGCGGCCAGCGCTTCCCGCCCCGAGGCGCAGACGGTGACCCGGGACCCCAGCCGTCCCAGCTGTTTCGACAAAATGGCACGGTTGACGGCCAAATCCTCGACCACGATTACATGGCGCAGGCGATCCGCCAGATCGGGCGGCGTGGGTTGCGGGCCTTCTGCAGTGGGCAGAGATATCCGGAATCCGAAACAAGACCCCTGCCCCGGATCGCTTTCGACCCAGACCGACCCGCCCATCAGCGTGATCAGCCGTTTGGTAATGGCCAGCCCCAGCCCTGTGCCTTCGAATTCGCGGTTTTTCTCATCCTCGATCTGATTGAACTCGCCAAAGATGTGCCCGACCTTGTCGGCATCGATGCCGATACCGGTATCTTCAATTGCAACGTGAATGTCACAGGTATTGGTGTCGGCGTTGGGCACCCCGGTAACACGGATCAGCACGTGCCCCTCGATGGTGAATTTGACCGCGTTGCCCACCAGATTGGTCAAGACCTGCCGAACGCGGCCGGGATCCCCCACAAACAGCGTCGGCAGGAACAGATCGTAATCCACCAGCAGCGACAGCCCCTTGTCCCGGACGCTGGGTTGCAGCAGCATCGCCACCTCAAGAATGCAGCGTTCGAAATCGAATTGTTCGGGGTGCAGGATCAGCTTGTCTGCCTCGATCTTGGAGTAATCCAACACGTCGTTGATAATCACCAGCAACGCTTCGCCGGAATTGCGGATGGTATTGAGATAGAGCCTTTGTTCGTCGCCCAAAGGCGTTTCCGACAGCAATTCCGTCATCCCGACGATACCATTCATCGGGGTTCTGATCTCATGGCTCATATTGGCCAGGAAGGCTGATTTTGCCCGGTTTGCCGCTTCGGCCCGTTCGCGGGCGGCTTTCAGTTCGACCTCATGCCGCACCGATGAGGTAATGTTCAATCCCAGGCTGACCACATCCCCGCCACTGCCGCGCTGGTCGATCAGTTTGAAATACTGACCGTTCCACAGCTTGATCACCACCGATTCCGGGTGCGGTTGCGCCCAGCGCGCCAGCATCCTGGCCGTCCAGTCAGCGGTAGATTCTGTACCGATATCAATCAGGCCCTCGGACATCAGAATGTCCAAAATACGCGAATAGGCAATGCCCGGCGCAACTTCACCCAGCCCGTCAAATACACTCAGATAAGACGCATTCGCACCGATCAGCCTGCTTTGGTCGTCGAAAAACGCAAACCCGTCCTGAATGGTCTGAATCGAATGCCACAAACGGCGCTCGGCTACTTCGATCTTGGCATTGGCCAGCGTCAGGTCGGATTTGACCTTTTCGTTTTCGCCGCGCACGGTTTCCACCTCGGCCTGCGTTTCGCCAATGCGTCTGGTCAGCGCCATGGCGTGCAGGCCCAGCTTGCGGTTGGCCGCCGACAACTCGGCCTGTTTCATGTCCAAAAGCCGCTCGGCCGCCAGCCGCGCACGCCGTTCCTGTGCCAGTTTTCCTGCAAGACTCATCTTTGGTGACCCTGAAGTAATCGGCGACCAGCATCCGGGCAGAGCGTGAAAAAGTGTTTAATCCGTTGCCTGCACGCTGGCACCCGTGTCAGACTTTTGCGCAAGCCCGAGGTCAGCCATGCCAAAAACCCTATGTTATCCAGCAGCTCTTGCCGTGGCACTATGGAGCCACTGCGCCGTGGCGGATTGCGCCTCTGACGCTCAGGTTGCGCGGTTTGTGCAGGATTATCTGCAAAACACCCCAACCCCAGCCCTGTCGGCAGGTGGAACGATCGAAGACGCGTTGTGCACGCAGGCCAAGATTGTGTCCGCGTTAGAGCCGCATCTGGGTCCCGTGGTCGGCTATAAGGCCGGTCTGACCAGCACGGCGGCGCAAGAACGGTTCAGCGCATCGGAACCGGTTCAGGGCGTTCTGTATCGCGACCTGATGCTGCCGGACGGGGCCACGGTCCCCTCAAACTGGGGCGCGCGCCCAGTGTTTGAGGCGGATTTGATCTTGGTGGTCGGCGACGCGGCGATCAATCAGGCCGCAACACCCGCTGAGGTGTTAGAGAACATCACCGCCATTCGCCCCTTTATCGAATTGCCCGACCTGACCTATGCCAAGGGCGAACCGATCACGCCCGTCACCCTGACCGCCATCGGGGTTGCGCCGAAACTTGGTGTATTAGGCTCTGAAATTCCGGTTGTGGATTCGACTGAGATGACACAGGCGCTGGCAGAGATGACCGTAACCCTCAGCGCCGGGGATGGCGAAGTGCTTGCGCGCGCTCCGGGTACAGCAGTTCTGGACCATCCGGCCAACGCGGCGCTTTGGCTGATCTCCAAAGGGATCGAATTCCAGCCCGGAGACCTGATTTCGGTCGGGTCTTTCGGACCGCTGGTGCCGCCCGCGAAAGGCAAAGGCGGGGCCTCGGTCACCTATGAGGGGTTGCCCAGCGATCCAACCGTCAGCGTGGTTTTCGATTGACCTAGCGCCGCCCCTCACGCAGCCAACCGCCCAGCAGAAAGCCACCGGCCAGCAGCAACACCAGCCACGGCGGCAGCAAGCCCGCCTGCGTTACATCGCGCGTCTCATAGGCATTGCGCGGGGTCAGGCCAATCCAGCCGCGCCCAGACGCCGGGCGACCGGGGCGCACATTGCGGATTGAGGGCAACCCATCTTCGACCCGAAGTATCCCGCCACGTTGCGCAGCCAGAACGGGGCGCAGCACGTCGCCAGTTGCGATCGTCCGTTCGAATTCCTTGGGGGCCGCCGGGCCCAACCCGATCACCGCCGATTGCTCCCCTTCCTGCAAGCGGTACAGACCAATCTCTGGCCCGAAATACTGCGCCTCAAACCGGCCGGGGCTGACCTCGGTCAACGTAATCTCAAGCGTTTCGCCGTTCGGGCGGGTGATGGTCACAGGACCAACCTCATCCTCGAGCGTTTGGCGAATGATGCGCATCACCTGACCGTTGGCCTCGGCCCACAGGGCCTCTTCCTCAAGCTCGGGCTCTTTCATCATCCAATGCGCCAACCGGCGCAACAGCTCCAACTGCGGGCCGCCGCCTTCAAAACCGCGGCTCCATAGCCAGGCGTGATCCGATGCCAGCAGCGCCACGCGCCCTTCGCCCACACGGTCAAGCACCAGCAAGGGCCGGTCATCCATGCCGGTCATCAGCACCTCGCCGGTGCGATGTTTGACGTCGATCTGGCGCAGCCATGCGCCCCAATCCTCGGAATCACCCAGATCCGTGGTCACGGGATGGCGATGGCCAAGATCGGTGACCATGGGGACAAAACGGTCCTCAATCACCCGCGCGGTGGGTTGCGCCGGAAGGATCGTCGCCAGAGGCGATCGGAAGATGCTGTCGGCGCTGGCGAAATCCGGCCCAGCGGCGATCAGAACCGCGCCGCCGTCGTTGATATAGTTGGTGACATTGTCCAGATAAATCGCAGGCAGGATGCCGCGCCGTTTGTAGCGGTCAAAGATGATCAGATCGAAATCGTTGATCTTTTCCAAAAACAGCTCACGCGTGGGGAAGGCGATCAGCGACAGTTCATCCACGGGCACGCCATCCTGCTTTTCCGGCGGGCGCAGAATGGTGAAATGCACCAGATCAACAGAACTGTCGGATTTCAGCAGATTGCGCCATGTCCGCCCGCCCGGGTGCGGCTCGCCCGAGACCAGCAGCACGCGCAGACGGTCGCGCACGCCGTTCATCTGAATCAGGGCGGTGTTGTTGCGATCGGTCAGCTCGCCCTCGGCCTGAGGGACGGTAAACTGGATCACGTTGCGGCCACCGTGGGGCAATGTGATCGGCAGTTCCACATCGACGCCGATGGGAATGGTGAAATGCTGCGCCTCCTGACCATCCACCGAAATATCAATTGGTGCGGTGGGTGCCCCGGCGGGCGCGGCCCCGCTGTCTTCGACGCGCAACGTCAGGGTGACCGGCTCGCCGATGATCGCAAAGGCCGGGGCATTGCGGACGATCAGGCGGCGATCCCAGTCGGGCGCACGCCCGGTTTGCAGCAGATGCATCGGCGCGGGCAGGTCTGGGGCCTGATCGACGTCATGCACGATACCGTCCGAGATCACCAGAATACCGGCCACACGCGCGCGCGGCTCTTCGGCCAGGGCGTCGGTCAGGGCGGCCATCACCCGTGTGCCTTCATCCCCGTCACCGTCACCTACGCGGACACGGCGCAGTTCTGTATTGTCGCGGGACTCGATCTCGACCGCCAGGCTTTCTGCTGCCTGCGCCGTCTGATCGGCCCGGTCCGAGAGGGTTTGACTGGCGCTTTCATCCTCGATCATCAGGACGATATCGGTCAGCGGCGCGCGGTCTTCGGCCTGATAGACTGGCCCCGCCAGTGCCGCGATCACAACCAAAGCCGCCAACCCGCGCAAGGCCCAGCCCGACAAGCCGCGCCACAGCGCCAGAACGACACCGGCAACTGCAATCGTGGCCACAAAGACCAGCACGGGCCACGGGATCAGTGGATCAAAGATTACGGTTCCTGTCATTGTCCCAACCTGTCCAGCAGAGCAGGCACATGGACCTGATCGGATTTATAGTTTCCGGTCAGCACATGCATCACCAGATTGACGCCAAAGCGATTGGCCAACTCGCGCTGACGTTCCCCGGCATAGCCGCGCCCGACCGGCAACAGCGCCTGACCATTGCGATCCACGGCCCAGGCCCCGGCCCAGTCGTTGCCGCCAATCACCACTGGCGTCACGTTGTCGTTGAGATTGCGAAAGGGCATGCCCTCGATCTGTTCGGCATCGGGCGGCGCGGCCTCGACCCAGACCTCGGTTCCGGCATACCGGCCTGGGAAATCCTGCAACAGGTAAAAGGCACGGGTCAGCACGTGGTCACGTGGAACAGGCTCTAACGAGGGGATATTCAAGGGGGCGGCCAGCTGTTGCAGCTTGCGCCCATTGGGGCTTGCGGCCCCGAACCGCGCCACATCCGCATCGCGTGTATCGAACAGGATCATCCCGCCCGACCGCAGATACGCGTTGAGCTTTGCGTATGCCTCAGCCGAAGGTTGCGGCTGATCCGGCGTGATCGGCCAGTAGAGCAGCGGGAAAAACGCCAGCTCATCACGTTCCAGATCCACACCGATGGGGTCGGACGGTTCAACCGATGTGCGAAAGAACAGCGTCTGCGCCAGCCCACGCATCCCCGCGCCCGCCACATCATCGACCTGCGCATCGCCGGTCAACACATGGGCCAGCACCAGCTCATTTGTGGCGTTCAGCGCAAATGCCGTATCCTCAGGGGTCTGGGCCTGTGCCTCGGGCACCAGCAGCATCGCGCCCAGCGCAACCGCCGCCACCTTGGCCAGACCAAGCCGCCCGGACAAAGCCAGCGAAGCGATCACGTCAACTGTCAGCAACACCAACGCAAGGCTGAGCAAAATCCCCCCTATGGGGGTTTCGCTATTCACCTCTTGCCCCTTGATCGGAACATCCGATGGCCAAACCACAGGGGCAATTACCGTATCTTCAGACAGAACATTCAGCGCCAGCTTTTGCTTGCCGCTTTCGTACAGCCCCGGTTGCAGGTCCGGCCCGATTTCACCAGAGATCAGGTCGACGCCGTCGACACCACCCAGATTTCCCGCATCGGACAAGGTGCCGAAACCATCCATGACCTGGATCGGCTCCCAAATGGTGCCTTGCAACTGGGATTCCTGACGTGATTTCGCAGCCGAGGCCACAGCCAGCCGATCCAGCATTTCGACAAACAGGCCCGACAGCGGCAGGCTGGACCATTCGGCATCCGCCGTGACATGGAACAGCACCACCTGCCCCAATCCCAGCGCCTTGCGTGTCACCAAGGGCGTGCCATCCGACAATGATGCAATCACCCGATCCGCCAGATTAGGGTCTGGTTGTGCCATGACCTGCGTGGTGACGGATACGTCGCTGGGCACCTGCAACCCGTAGAAGGGAGAGTTCTCGGGGAAAGGCGCAAGACCCTTGGCCTCGCCCCAGCTCATCGCGCCGCCGACCGAACGGCCGCCGCTGCGCAGGCGGACGGGCAGCAGGATATCTTCGGCATCGCGACCCAGATCGCTGGCAGCCATGCGCGGACCAGCGAACCGCAGCAGCAACCCGCCCTGTTCCACCCATTCGGCCAATGCGGCCTGTTCCGTATCAGACAGTTTCGCCACATCCGCCAGAACGATCGCATCCGGGTTTGCGGGCAGCACCTCGAGCAGCCCGCCATCAACGAAATCAGCCGTGGGGATCAAAACCTGTGTCAGATAATGCAGCGGCGAGAGCAGCTCTAACCCCTCGCGGTTCCGGATGCCCGCAATCAGCGCAATCTCACGCCGCCGCAGACTGTCATCTGTCAGGGTGACCGTGCCTGCGGATCGTTGCCCCTGAATCTCGAACCGGGTAATCCGACCCCGCAGTTCGGACGGCAGGGCCAATTCCACCTGCGCCAGCGTCTCGTCACTGTTGAAGGTCACGTTTGAAGACTGCAGAACCCGCATGACACCCGCCGGATCGCGGCCCTGCGCCAACAATGTCACGGTGTTTGCCGGGCCGGGTTCAGACCGCATCGCAGTCAGCTGCACGATTCCATCCTGATAGGTGGCAGGCTGCATGGCCAAAACCGGTGCCTGTGACCGATATACGGTCACGTCACCACGCGATTGCAACGCCCCCAATACCCGGTCGTGTCCGGCATAGCTGAGCTTGTCGCTGAACCAATGTGTGTCAAAACCACCTGCAAGCTGATCCAATGCGGCCAGCGCCTGATCAACCTGCGTTTCGGTGGGCTGCCACGGGGCTGGCATCAACCCCGGAAGACGCCCACGCCAGGCTTCGGCAGCCTGAAAAACGGGGGCCTCGGGTTCGGTCAGGCGCAGGATTGCCACGGTGCGACCGGCGCGCCCAGCCTCGGCCAATTGCGCGTCGACCTGTTCCAGCGTTGATGACCACCGGGTCGCCCCCGCCCAGCTGGCATCCAGCACCAGCAACAAAGGCCCCGACCCCGCCTGATCGCGCGAAGGGTTCAGAACCGGTCCGGCCAATCCGATGATGATCGCCGCCGCTGCCAGCATCCGCAGCAGTAACAGCCACCACGGGGTGCGATCCGAGACACTTTCGTCATCCCTGAGACCCAGCAGCAGCGTTACCGCCGGGAACAACCGCCGGATTGGCGCAGGCGGCACTGCGCGCAGGATCAGCCAGAGGATTGGCAGGGTCAGCAGACCCAACAACACCCAGGGCGCGGTAAAGCCGATGCCCGCCAGAACCGTCATGCCGTCCCCCCGTCCAGCGCCCGATAAAGCCACAGCAAAGCGGCCTGCGCGCTGTCGCCGGTATGGTGCAAACCCAATTGCCAGCCCGTCGCGCGGCACAGCTGTGTCAACGCATCCTTGCGTTTGGCAAGGCGGTCCAGATAGCGCTCGCGCAGATCTCCGGCCTTGAGGGTTTCATGCCGGACCGAGCCGCCGACACTTTCAAAGATGGTGCGCCCCCGGTAGGGGAAACTCTCCTCCCCCGGATCGAGAACCTGCAACAACACACCCCGCACGCCACGATCTGCGGCTTTGGTCAGGGCCAGTTCAACCTCGTCCAGCGGGCCGAGGAAATCGGAAATGAACACGGCGCGGGCGTGGGGTATCATCGCCCGGTGTTCGGGCGGGGCATAATCGGGTTCGGCGTCCTCGGACCACGCCTGCGCCAGCCGGATGATCTGTGCATTGCCGCGCCGGGGCGGCAGGGTGGTGCCGGTCAGGCCAACACGCTCGCCGCCGCGCACCAGCAGGATGGCCGTCGCCAGCCCCAACAGGCGCGCGTGATCAGCCTTGGACGGCAGGTTTTTGTCAGATGCAAAGCGCATCGACGCACCCTGATCGACCCACAGCATCACCGACTGTGCAATCTGCCATTCGCGTTCGCGCACGAATTGCTGATCCCCCCGGGCCGAGCGTCGGTGGTCGATCATCCGACGGCTGTCACCGATCTGCGCCGGGCGGTATTGCCAGAAATCATCGCCAAGACCCGAGCGTCGCCGCCCGTGATCGCCCAGCAGAACGGTTCCGGCCAGATGTTCGGCCCGCGCCAAAAGCGGCGGCAGCCGGGATGCCTCGGCCTCGGACCTTTCGCGAAGGGTCAGCGCGGCATTCACGCCGCAGCCTCGGTCCGGATCAACCCGGCGGCCGTCGATTCAATCAGATCAGCCAGATTGTCACCGCGCGCGCGCGCCGCAAAGTTCAGCGCCATCCGGTGGCTAAGCACCGGGCGGGCCATGTCCAGCACATCCTCGGCATTGGGGGCCAGCCGCCCTTGCAACATCGCCCGCGCGCGCACCGTCATCATCAATGCCTGCGCCGCACGGGGACCAGGGCCCCAGGCCACGGTTTCAGCCACACGTTCGGAAACGCCCGCCTCGTCTGGGCGGAAGGCGCGGACAAGATCAAGGATCAACTCGACAACCGACTCGCCCACCGGCATCCGCCGCAGCAGAACCTGTGCAGCCAGCAATTCCTCTTTGCTGAAAATCTGGTGCGCCTCATCTTCTTCAACACCCGTGGTCGCCAGCAGAATGTCCCGTTCGGTCTGCCTGTCAGGGTACTCCACGTCGATCTGTACCAGGAAACGGTCCAGCTGCGCCTCGGGCAGGGGATAGGTGCCCTCTTGCTCAATCGGGTTCTGCGTGGCCAGCACATGGAATGGCACACCCAACGAGCGATCTTCGCCCGCCACGGTCACGGTGCGTTCCTGCATCGCCTGCAACAGTGCCGATTGGGTTCGCGGGCTGGCGCGGTTGATCTCATCCGCCATCAGCAACTCGCAGAAAATCGGGCCAGGGATGAACCGGAAGTGGCGGCTGCCGTCATCCGCAGTATCCAACACTTCGGAGCCCAGAATATCAGCGGGCATCAGGTCAGGCGTGAACTGAATGCGGTTGCCATGCAGGCCCATCACGGTCGACAGCGTCTCGACCAGCCGTGTCTTGCCCAGCCCCGGCAAGCCGATCAGCAGGGCATGACCACCGCACAGCAGCGCGGCCAGGGTCAGGTCCACGACCCTATCCTGTCCGATAAAGCGGCGGGTGATCGAGGCCTTGGCCTCTTGCAGTTTGGTTTCCAGCGCTTCGATCTCGGACACGAGGTCGGCAGGTTCGGTCATGACTTTCCCTTCCGTGGACTGTTATGATTGAAGTGTATCGCGCTGAGAGGAAATGGCAAAAGCAATGAGCGGACAAAAACCTGTGACCCCTTCGCCTGACGGTCTGGCGACCTCGGTCAAAGCGGCCAAAACCAAGGGTTTACCCCCTGTACACCTGTGGAATCCTCCGTTTTGCGGCGATCTGAACATCAAGATCGCAAAAGATGGCACCTGGAGTTATTTAGGCTCGCCCATCAACAGGTTCGAGCTTGTGAAGCTTTTTTCCTCAATTCTTAAGAAAGAAGAGGGAAAATTTTTTCTGGTGACCCCGGTCGAAAAGGTGGGAATCACTGTCGAGGACGCGCCGTTTGTCGCCGTCGACTTCGATATCCAGGGCGAAGGCGACGCCCAAACCCTGACTTTCACGACCCATGTTGGCGACACGGCCATCGCCGGACCGGATCACCCGATCCGGATTGTCATCGACCCCGAAACAGATGAGCCGTCGCCCTATTTATTGGTTCGCGCAAACCTTGAGGCGCGCATAGACCGCAAGAGCTTCTATCGCCTCGTGGATATCGGTACGCATCATGACGATTGGTTCGGCGTCTGGTCCGGGCGCCAGTTCTTTCCGCTGATCCGTTCAAAGGATTTGCCGGGTTAAGCTGGTCGCGCCACCCTGCGATCCTGCGCCAAAACAACGGCCAATGCGACAATCCCCGCGCCCAGCGCGCGGGTCCAGTTCCATTCCTCGCCCAGAATCAACATGATCAGCATGACGTAGAAGGGCGCGATATTGATGTGGAACGACGCCAGCGCCACACCCAGTTTTCCAACCGAAGCGATAAAAAACACCTGACTCATCCCCAAAGAGATCAGCGCATAGATCGCCAGCATCCCGATCTGTTGCCCGTCAATTGAGGTTTGCGGCATCACGTCCATCCCGATCTGCGCCGCCGCAAAGATCAAAACCGCTGCCATGACGACACCCCCAACCAGCGTAATCGTGCTGCGCCCGACCTGGCTGAGTTCGGGGAAATCCCGCGCGGTGGCCATGCTGGCCCAGCAGAACAATCCGGTGGACACGATGGCACAAGCCGCCCCCAGCCCCAGTTGGGCTGGCGCAACCGCGCTGGTCGCGATCAGGCCGCCAACAACCGAGATCGCCAAGCCAAAGGCAAAGTTCCATTTCAATCGCCGGGTTCCTGCGGCCAGTTCCAGCAACGTCGCAAACAACGGCGCGCAGGACGCGATGATTGCCACGGTCACCGGGTCGGTCAGCTTTTGCGCCAGAATGATCAGGAACATCCCCGTTCCCAGCCCCAATCCCCCGACCCGCATCGCATGTCCCCAACGGGCGCGCATCACGCGCCCCGGCCCGTCGATCAGCACCCAGATCGGCACCAGAAACACCACCGCCAAGCCCATTCTGGCCGCAAACAGGGCAATCGGCGGCCAGCTTTGCAACAGAACCTCTGCCGCCGGGAATCCCGCCGCCCAGGTCAACATGGACGCGACTGCCAAACCATTGCCAGAAAAGGTAGAATTCCGCCCAGAAGACAAAGAAAGGGTGTTCCCGCGCACGGGGTCAGGGCTCATCGCCATTGTGTTCAGACCTTCTGTTGGTACGGCGATCCTGTAATGATTCGCCGCATTGTCCTGACCGTCTCTGATTCACAGGGCGTGATCTGGCCGATTTTCGACAAACTGTCGTTTTCAGTCCCTTTCACTGGAAACAACCGGCAGCTAACATCCGCCCACCTGTTATCCGAGGCCGGTCATGCCCAAATTTGCCGCGAATATTTCCCTGCTCTTTACCGAGCTGCCTTACCTTGATCGGTTCCAGGCCGCAGCCGAGGCTGGGTTCCAGGCCGTGGAAATCCTGTTCCCCTATGATCTGGCCGCCAAGGAAACCCGCCGCGCGTTGTTGGCAAACGGGTTGGAGCTGGTGTTGATCAACGCGCCACCGCCCAATTACACGGGCGGCGAGCCAGGATATGCCGCCGTTCCAGGCAGCGCGGCGCGGTTTCAGTCCGACATCCGCCGCGTCCTGCGCTATGCCGAGGTTCTGAAGCCGGGGCTGATACATATCATGTCGGGTTATTCCTCGGGGCCGGACGCGCTCGAGTGTTTTGTGCGCAACTTGCAATGGGCCGCCGAACTTGCCCCGCAGCAGAAGTTTACCATCGAACCGCTTAACCCCGTGTCACTGCCCGGGTATTTCCTGAATGACTACGATCTGGCGGTCGAGGTTCTGGATCGCGTGGGCTGCGCCAATCTTGGCCTGCAATACGACAGCTTTCACGCGCATATGATCCACGGCGACGCGCGCGCGGTCTGGGATCGCGTTCAACATCGGGTCACACATGCCCAGATCGGGGCCGCCCCCAACCGGTCCGAGCCGGGGTACGGCCCGACAGATTTCCCCGATCTGTTCGCAGCCATGGACGCCAGCGGCTATTCCGGCTGGGTCAGCGCCGAATACACCCCGTCAACACCACGCACGACGGATTCGCTGGGCTGGTTCACGCATTAGCATGCAGATCCGCTCTGGCATTTGCGCTGAAAATACTGCACATGCTGGGCATTGCGACCCCAAAGGATGCCCGGGATGATCTCTGCCCGCTTTGCCCATGCCCTGTTTGGTCTGATCATGTCCGGCCTGATGTCCTGCATCGTTACGGGCATTGCCACGGCCAAGGCCGTGGGATTTGGTCCCAACACATTCACCGACTGGATGGCGTCCTGGCTGTTTTGCTGGCCCATCGCGTTTACCGTGATCCTAGTCCTTGGACCTGCAGTGAAACGGTTGGTCGAACGCCTGGTCAGGCCGCAGGGCTGACCCGCTGCAAAGAGGGCCCGCCGGGCCTGATGAGCAGCGCGGCCCTTAGTGCGCCTCGGCCCAGTTGGCGCCCTGCCCGGCATCCACGCTCAGCTTCACGTCCAGCTTCACGGCAGGGTCTGATGCCCCTTCCATCACGTCGCGCGCCACGTCGATCACCTGATCCACCGCATCCTCGGCCACTTCGAACAGCAGTTCGTCGTGCACCTGCAACAGCATCTTCGCAGGCAGACCGTTGATCGCATCCGGCATCCGCACCATCGCGCGCCGGATCACATCCGCCGCTGTTCCCTGAATCGGCGCGTTGATCGCCGCGCGGCGCGAAAAGCCGGCATGCGGCCCCTTGGCGTTGATCTCGGGCGTGTGGATTTTGCGGCCAAACAGCGTCTGCACATAGCCATTTTCTTTGGCAAAAGCGACGGTGTCGTCCATATAGCGGCGAATGCCGGGGAACCGTTCGAAATAGCGGTCGATGAACCCCTGCGCCTCGGAGCGGGGAATGCGCAGGTTGCGCGCCAGACCAAAACCGGAAATGCCATAGATCACACCAAAGTTGATCGCCTTGGCCTGACGGCGAACATCTGGCGTCATCTCGTCCAGCGGCACGTCAAACATCTCGGACGCGGTCATCGCGTGAATGTCCAACCCATCGGAAAACGCCTGTTTCAGGGTCGAAATATCGGCAATATGCGCCAGAATGCGCAGCTCGATTTGGCTATAGTCGAGGCTGACCAGCACATTCCCCGGCTCGGCAATAAACGCCTCGCGAATGCGGCGGCCTTCTTCGGTGCGCACGGGGATGTTTTGCAGGTTCGGATCGGTCGAGGCCAGACGGCCAGTATTGGCACCAGTGATCGAATACGACGTATGCACCCGCCCCGTGTCAGGGTTGATATGGGTCTGCAACGCATCGGTATAGGTGGATTTCAGTTTCGACAGCTGCCGCCAGTCCAGCACCCGGCGCGGAAGCTCGTGTTCGGTGGCAAGGTCTTCCAGAATATCGGCCCCGGTCGAATACTTGCCGGTCTTGCCCTTCTTGCCGCCTTCCAGACCCATCTTGTCGAACAGGATCTCACCCAGTTGCGCGGGGGACCCGACGTTGAAACTCTCACCCGCCAGCTCGTGAATATCAGCCTCTAACCCGGCCATTTTTTGGGCAAAGGCGTTGGACATGCGCGACAGCACATCGCGGTCGACCTTGATGCCGTGCATCTCCATCTCGGCCAGAACCGGCACCAGCGGACGTTCCAAAGTCTCGTACACCGTCGTCACCTGCACCTGATGCAGCTGCGGTTTGAACAGCTTCCACAGACGCAGGGTGATATCTGCATCTTCGGCGGCATAGGCTGTGGCTTCATCAATTGGCACCTTGTCGAAGGTGATCGCCGATTTGCCCGAACCCAACAGCGGTTTGATCGGGATCGGCGTGTGGCTCAGGTAGCGCTCGGACAGCGTGTCCATGCCATGCCCATGCTCACCCCCATGCATTGCATAGGACATCAGCATCGTGTCGTCGATTGGCGCAACATCCACGCCGTAACGGGCAAATATCTTGGCGTCGTATTTCATGTTCTGCCCGATCTTCAGGATCGACGGGTCCTCGAACATGTGCTTTAGCAGGGTCAGCGCCTGATCCAGCGGCATTTGCCCCTCGGCCAGCGCGTCTGAGCCGAACAGGTCATCTGTGGCGCTTTCGCGGTGGATCAGCGGGATGTAACAAGCCTCGCCCGGCTCAATGCACAGTGAAATCCCGACCAGATCGGCAATCATCTCGTTCAACCCGGTGGTTTCGGTATCAACCGCCACCCAGCCGCGTTCATAGGCCTGATCGATCCATTTCTGCAAAGCCCCCGCATCCCGCACGCACTCGTATTTGGATGCGTCAAAGGGAATGGCCTCGGCTTCCGCCTCCACCACCGCGGGCGCATCCGCAACGACCGGAGCCTCGGCCCCCAGCTTGTCGGCGATCCGCTTGGTCAGCGTGCGGAACTCCATCTCGGCCAGAAAGCCCAGCAGAGCTTCGGGATCGGGGTCTTTCACCTCAAGATCGTCGAGAGTGAAATCCAGCGGCGTCTGCTCGTCCAGTTGCACCAGCTTTTTCGACAGCTCGATCTGGTCGCGTTTTTCAATCAGAGTCTGGCGGCGCTTGGGTTGCTTGATCTCTTCGGCGCGGTCCAGCAGGGATTCCAGATCACCATATTCGTTGATCAGCAAGGCGGCGGTTTTGATCCCGATGCCCGGCGCGCCCGGCACATTGTCGACGCTATCCCCGGCCAGCGCCTGCACATCGACCACCCGTTCCGGCCCGACGCCGAATTTCTCAATCACGCCATCGCGGTCGATGCGTTTGTTCTTCATCGCATCCAGCATTTCCACACCGTCGCCGACCAACTGCATCAGGTCCTTGTCGGAACTGACGATGGTCACGCGCCCGCCCGCCGCGCGCGCCTGAACGGCCAGCGTGGCGATGATGTCGTCGGCCTCATAGCCCTCAAGCTCTTTGCAGGCGATGTTGAAGGCTTTGGTCGCCTCACGGGTCAGGGGCATCTGCGGGCGCAGATCCTCGGGCATCGCCTCGCGGTTGGCCTTGTAGAGGTCGTACATATCATTGCGGAACGTGTGCGACCCCTTGTCGAAAATCACCGCCACATGGGTCGGCGCATCCGATCCGGCGCTGTCCTCGACATATTTCTGCAGCATGTTGCAAAACCCGGAAACCGCCCCGATCGGCAAGCCGTCCGATTTCCGCGTCAGCGGCGGCAGGGCGTGATAGGCCCGAAAAATAAAGGCCGATCCATCGATCAGATGCAGGTGACACCCTTTTCCGAACTCGCTCATGCGCCCTCTCCGTTCTGGTTGGAAACGGTTCTGCCACAGGGCCGCGCGGGTGACCAGTGAAGAAGGCGGCCTATCCGCGCAAACGGCCTGGGAAAGGGTGCGGCCGGAAGTTCACGCCGCCCGAAATTCCCGGTTCTGTGCGTCCCAGATCAGCCCGACGCGTTCGGCAATACCATCCATCTGCTTGTTCAGCGACCGGTCATTCAGGCTGCGGCTCAACGTGCGCAGCGGCACAAGGTTACGCTCTCCGTAACCGTCGATCAGAATGAACATCCGGGCCTGATTGCGCAGCCCGTAGACAATGTTGCTTTCGTGGATATCACGGGCAACAATCTGAAGACGAAACAGATTTTTGGCAAAACTGTTCAGAGCGGCCAGCAGGTCCGCGCCGAGGGGGCCTTGCTTGCACAGCGTCGACAGATGGTCGGCCAACCCCCCGTCGTCAGACGCGATGCGTTCCACCACGATACCGGGGCCGATATCGGTCTGGACGATACCAAAACACCGCGCCAAAGGCATCCGCGCGATTTCTGTGCCGCTTTTCAACGCGGCCTTCATCTCACACTCGATTTCCTTGATCGCGTTTCGATACACGGAATCAGGCAGAAGCCGCCGGATCAGCCGTTTGGTATAGGACCGATTGGGGCGTTTGCGCGGGCGTGTGACCTTGATCAGCAGGTGTGACTGGCCCGGGCAGGCATACACATCCCGGTGTCCGCCACTGGCAACCGGGTCCTGACCCGACAACTGCAAAAGCTGCGCTGCAAAAAGCATCTGGCCTCCGAATTGCCTGCACGGGCGCTGCTGTGGCGGGTCTTGCATCACAAGACCCGGCCCGGTTTCGTTATTTTTGCGCGTCGTGCCCTGACAGCACGTACTTGCAGTCGCAATAAGGGCATTCGACCCAGCCCGTATCTTCGGATATCTGCAACCACACACGCGGATGGCCCAACGCACCTTCACCACCGTCACAGGCAACACGGGCATTCTCGACGATCTTGGTTTCTGGCGCTTCAAGAGTCACGGCTGGCGATCCTTCCATGGTTGTCGGCCTCGCGGGCATGTATTAGGTGCGTTTATGAGCGATGAGCAAACCGGGGGCAAGAGCCACATGACCGATGCGGCAATCAGAATCAACGGGCTGCGCAAGACCTATCGCGGCAGCAAGGGCCAACCCGAAAAGCACGCATTGAATGGCATTGACCTGACCGTGCCGCGCGGGTCGGTCTTTGGGTTGCTGGGGCCGAATGGCGCCGGCAAATCGACGTTGATCAACATTCTGGCCGGGCTGGTGGTGAAATCTGCCGGCGATGTGTCGATCTGGGGATTTGATCAGGATCAGAACCCGCGTCAGTCGCGGGCCGCCATCGGGGTGATGCCGCAAGAGCTGAACCTTGATCCGTTTTTTAGCCCACGCGGCGCGCTTGAAGTGCAGGCCGGTTTGTACGGCGTACCCAAAGCACAGCGCCGCAGTGATGAAATCCTTGATCTTGTTGGTCTCGGCGACAAGGCCGAAGCCTATGCCCGCACCCTGTCTGGCGGAATGCGGCGGCGGTTGCTGCTGGCCAAGGCGCTGGTGCATCATCCCAAGATTTTGGTGCTGGACGAACCCACCGCAGGTGTCGATATCGAGCTGCGCCAGATGCTGTGGACCAATGTGCGCAAACTGAACGAGCAGGGCATGACCATCATCCTGACCACGCATTACCTGGAAGAAGCGCAGGAAATGTGTGACGAAATCGCGATCATCAACCACGGCGAAAAGATCGCGCAGGACAGCACTGCCAATCTGCTGGGCCGTATGGACAGCCGGACCATGGTGATTGTCCCCGACAGCCCGGTAGTGAATTTGCCCGCGGCCCACGGTGTCGAGGCCGCGCTGCGCGACGATGGCACGCTGGTTCTGAGCTATCGCAGCAATCAGACCAACGCCGAACAGGTTCTGGAATCGGTCCGCCACGCGGGCATCCGCATCCGCGACGTGCGCACCGAAGAGGCGGACCTTGAGGATGTGTTTCTTGCGCTGACCTCAACCCGCGCAGATGACACCCCGGTCGACGATCACGATCAACCGCGCCGGGGGCTTCACCGGGTCAAGCTTTAGCCCCGGGATTGAAACAGCCGGGCTTCACTATGCTATCCGCAGGTCAGACGTTGAATGACCCCCGAACCATCCACAAACACGTTCAGCCGGTCGATGCGGTAATCCTGTGTTGCAATGCCATCGGGGCCCAGAACCCGCGCCCGTTCCGGCAGGTCAGCCTGAATGGTTGATACCTGCTGGCCGATGGAATCCGCAAAGGCATCACCCTGGCAAAAGGCCAGATCGACCGGCGTGGCCTCGGGCGGGATCGGGGCATCTTCGGGCGCGGGCGCTGTTTCGGCGCAAGCTGCCAGTAGGACCAGCGCGGGGATAAATCGGTGCATTGGCGTTTCTCCTTCTGACAATGTCGTTACTGCAATATCAAACAATTAGCCAACCTGTCACCAAAGCGCAGTTGAAAACACCCTGCAATTGACGCAGGGTCGGGGCAAAATTGACAGGGAGACAAGCACCATGCGTACCCGTGCCGCCGTCGCCGTTCAGGCGGGCAAACCATTGGAAGTGATGGAGGTGAACCTCGAAGGCCCCAAGGCGGGTGAGGTTCTGGTTGAAATCAAGGCCACCGGCATCTGCCACACCGATGAATTCACCCTGTCGGGTGCCGACCCCGAGGGCCTGTTTCCCGCGATTCTGGGCCATGAAGGTGCCGGTGTGGTGGTCGAGGTCGGCCCCGGTGTCACCAGCCTGAAACCCGGCGATCATGTGATCCCGCTCTACACCCCGGAATGTCGCGAGTGTGAATATTGTCTGCACCCCAAGACCAACCTGTGTCAGGCGATCCGGACAACTCAGGGTCAGGGCCTGATGCCCGATGGCACCTCGCGCTTTTCGACGTTGGATGGCGATCCGATCCTGCACTACATGGGCTGCTCGACCTTTTCCAACCACACCGTTCTGCCGGAAATTGCGCTGGCCAAGGTGCGCCCGGACGCGCCTTTCGACAAGATTTGCTACATCGGTTGCGGCGTGACCACCGGCATTGGCGCGGTGATCAACACCGCAAAGGTCGAGATTGGCAGCCGCGCCATTGTGTTTGGTCTGGGCGGCATTGGCCTGAACGTCATTCAGGGCCTGCGCCTGGCCGGGGCCGATCAGATCGTCGGCGTCGACCTGAACCCGTCAAAGGTGGAAATGGCCACAAAGTTTGGCATGACCGATTTCGTCAACCCGGCAGAGGTCGAAGGCGATCTGGTGCCCTATCTGGTCAACCTTACAAAAGGCGGCGCGGATTACACCTTTGATGCCACCGGCAATGTTGGCGTGATGCGCGCGGCATTGGAATCGGCGCATAAAGGCTGGGGTGAGAGCATCATCATCGGCGTGGCACCTGCGGGGGCCGAAATCTCGACCCGTCCGTTCCAGCTTGTCACCGGGCGGTCGTGGCGCGGCACCGCCTTTGGCGGCGCACGAGGCCGGACCGACGTGCCCAAGATCGTCGATTGGTACATGGACGGCAAGATCGAGATCGATCCGATGATCACCCACACCATGGGTCTGGACGACATCAACCACGGTTTCGACCTGATGCATAAGGGCGAAAGCATCCGCTCGGTGGTGGTCTACTAAGGCTCTAATCCGTAGGGTTTCATCAACGGCGCGCTGTCTGGCGCGCCGTTTTTTATTACTCCCCCGGTCGTGTTGCCCCGGTATCCGCGCGTGGCGACCGAACGCGCAGCACTGGCGTATTGGCCGATGCGTTTGACCGGCTTTCACGCCAAACAACAAAAACACCCGATGCGATGATAATGCTGGCCCCGAAAGCGACCCAGCCGTCAGGCTTTTCGCCAAAAAAGGCCATCCCGAACAGCGTGGCCCAGATGATCTGACTGTATTGGCTGGGGGCCACAACTCCGGCGGGCGCGGCGCGATAGGCCAGAATGATCAGATGTTGCGCAATCACCGAAAACACCCCGACCAGGGCCATCATCGCCAGATGTAGTAGGGATGGTGGCTGATATACGGCGGGTTGGGCGATGCTCATGACCGCAATGGCCAGCAGCATCGGGTAGAGGATTAGTACGGCCGAGCGTTCCTCATTTCCGATCTTTCGCACCAGAACGGATGCAAAGGCGCTGCAAAACGCGGCGGTCAGGGCAGCCAGATGGCCCAGCGTGATGTCCGTTGATCCGGGTCGCAAGACGATCAGCACGCCGATCAGACCCACAGCAACAGCCGCCCAGCGCTGGGCGCGGACGACCTCACCCAGAATCGGGATCGACAGGACCGTGACGATCAGCGGAAATGAGAACAGCAGCGAATAGACCTCGGCCAATGGCAGGACCGAAAAGGCATAGAATGCGCACACCATCGAGGTGACCATCAAAGCAGACCGCAGCAGAACCAGCCACGGGTGATGCGGCAGAAAGTTCCCGGTTGTCCGGTCGGTCAGGATCGTCACCGCCATCGGGACAAAGGAAAACAATGTGGCGAAAAAGATGATCTGCATGACCGAGTAGGTCCCGCCCAGCACCTTGATCAGCGCGTCATGGCTGGCAAAGACCGCAAAGCCCAGAAATGCATATCCAAGTCCCCGCAGGGTGGTGTTTTGAGCGCTCATCTGTCGGGCCTCGGGTCATGAATCGGTATGCTGGCAATCTGCCTTGACGGCGCTGAGGTTACCCCCGCTGTCTTTATGGCTGCTTAACCGCATTTTGCTAAGGCGGGTAGCCTTTATTTTACCGCTAACATGTCATATCCGGGATCACCGCAGGATCGGCGGCGCATCCCTTGGTTGGCGCGCAGATTGCACACCGGCCCTCATCCCCACACCGATGCGGCGGGCCAGCGCCACCCACGGCGTGGCAGTTTCCGGCGGCAGCGTCTGGGTGGCGACCTCTTCGAACAAGTCCAGCCAATGGTTGAACATCTCAGGTTTTACATCGGGCCGTTCGATATGGACCCGCTGCGGATTGCCGTCATAGCTGCGCTCGAACAGGATGGCGTTGCGCCAGAAGGCGGCGATCTTTTCCTCATGTACGGGCCAGTCGGTGACGTGGCTGTTGAAGACGGGGCCCAGCACCGCATCCTGCCGGACGCGGGCATAGAATGCACGGACCTGCACGTTAATTTGTTCGGGCGTCGCGGGAAAGCGCGGGGGCAGGGTTGGTCTGGACATCAAGGCCTCGGGTTTTGGCACTGTACAAGGCCAATAGCCGGTTTTTGTGTCACGCTACAGGGGTGGTTTTGTCGCGCGGGTCTGGCGTCAGAAGGTGCCGCAGCAAGGCCACCGGATGCGCCTTGAGGCTGAGGCGGGTGGCGACGTAATCCTCGACTACCTGCTCACCCAGCGTCATCTGCGGCAGGTAGGCTTCGGGCTCGTCCAGCGCCTCGCCCTCCAGGTCCTGCGAGAACAGCGGTAGGGGCTTGGCGGTCGCAATCGCCTTGGCCTGCCACAACGCCTCGCGCCGGGTCAGATCGCAGGCGGCGAAGGCATCGGCCTCGGCCAGCCGTTCGATCACCGAGGGGCCAAGCCCCGCGCGGCGCCAGACATCGTCGACCTGATGGTAGCCGTTGCCGCGCGCGGCAGTCAGCCAGCTGGCATCCTCTTCGCTGAGACCCTTGATCTGGCGGAACCCCAGCCGCAGGGCCAGCCCGCCATGGCCGTCAGGCTCCATCACATTGTCCCAGAAGCTGGCATTGATGCAGACCGGGCGCACCTGAACCCCGTGTTCGCGCGCATCGCGCACGATCTGCGCCGGGGCGTAGAACCCCATCGGCTGCGAATTCAGCAGCGCACAGGCGAAGATGCCCGGATGATGACATTTGATCCAGGCCGAAGCATAGACCAACAGCGCAAAGCTGGCCGCGTGGCTTTCGGGGAAGCCGTAGGAGCCGAAGCCTTCGATCTGCGAAAAACACCGCTCGGCGAAATCCCGATCATAATTGTTTTGCTCCATCCCGCGCAGGAACAACGCGCGGAATTCGCTGACGGACCCATGTTTCTTGAAGGTCGCCAGCGAGCGGCGCAGCCTGTCGGCCTGTTCCGGGGTGAACCCCGCACCAACAATGGCAATCTGCATCGCCTGTTCCTGAAACAGCGGCACGCCCAGGGTTTTGCCCAGCACCTCGCCGAGTTCATCCGACGGGAAAACGACGGGCTCTTCGCCATTCCGACGCCGGATATAGGGATGCACCATGTCACCCTGAATGGGACCGGGGCGAATGATGGCAACCTCGATCACCAGATCGTAGAACTTGCGCGGCTTCATCCGGGGAAGGAAGTTCATCTGCGCCCGGCTTTCCACCTGAAACACGCCGATGCTGTCGGCCTTGCACAGCATGTCATAGACCACCGGGTCCTCGGGCGGCAGGGTGGCCAGCGTGTATTGGGTCTGATGGTGTTGTCCGATCAGATCAAACGCTTTGCGGATGCAGGTCAGCATGCCAAGGCTCAGCACATCGACCTTGAGGATGCCCAGCGTGTCGATATCATCCTTGTCCCAGCAGATGACCGTACGGCCTTCCATCGTGGCGTTTTCGATGGGGACGAGTTCGTCCAGCCGCCCTTCGGTGATGATAAAGCCGCCGACGTGCTGAGACAGGTGGCGAGGAAAGCCGTTGATCTCATAGACCAACATTAGAGTCTGTTTCAAACGTCTATCTTCGGGGTCAAGGCCGATTTCACGCATCCGTTCGGCCTCAAGCCCGGCGGCCGAGAAGAACCCCCAAAGCTGCGAGGACAGCGCCGAGATGGTGTCTTCGGTCAGCCCCATGGCGCGACCGACCTCGCGAATGGCGCGCTTGCCGCGATAGTGGATGACGGTGGCACACAGCCCCGCGCGGTGGCGTTCGTAGCGGTCGTAAATGTGCTGGATGACCTCTTCGCGGCGTTCATGTTCGAAATCCACGTCGATATCGGGCGGCTCGTCGCGCGCCTCGGACACGAAGCGTTCAAAAACCATGGTGCCCATTTCGGGGCTGACCTCGGTGATGCCGAGGCAGAAGCAGACTACCGAATTGGCCGCCGATCCGCGTCCCTGGCAGAGGATGTCACGCGAGCGCGCGAAATGGACGATATCGCGGACGGTCAGGAAATAGGGCTCATACTTCAGCTTGCCGATCAGGGTGAGTTCATGCGCCAGCATCTTTTTGACTTTGTCCGACGCCCCCGCCGGATAGCGCCATTGCAACCCTTCCTGCGCCAGACGGTGCAGGCGCTGGATCGGGGTTTCCTGTTCGCTGCCTTCGCTGGGGTATTCATAGCGCAGCTCATCCAGCGAGAAGGTGAGCTGTTCACTAAGCGTATGAGCGCGGGCAACCGCGCCCTCATAGCCCTTGAAGATACGCAGCATTTCGGGTTCGGATCGCAGACGTTGTTCGCCATTGGCCAGCGCGTCACGCCCCAGCTCATCCACCTTGCGGCGCAGGCGGATGGCGGTCAGCACATCCCCCAGCTTGCGACGGGTGCCGTGATGCATCAACGGCGTGGCACTGGCGAGTGTGGGGAGACCCAATAGCTTTGATTTAGTCTCTAATGCAGAGAAATACGCACTATCTGCGCCGTCATACCGGGGGTGCATCAGCAGATGCATCCGTCCGTCAAAGCGGCGCGTCAGCTGTTGCGCCTGTGTCCGCCATCCGTCCGCGCCGCCAGTGGACGGGGTCGTCTGTGGCCAGAGCAGCAGGTGGAGATCGTCGGAAAATTCCAGCAGGTCGGACAGGTGCAGGATGCAATCGCCCTTCTCGGCGCGCAGGCGGCCCTTGGACAGGATGCGGCACAGGTTAGCCCAGCCCTGCCGGTTCAGCGGCAGGGCCGTCACGGTGGGCGCGTCGGTAAAAATCAACCGCGCCGCAGGGATCAAGCGCGGCACCGCATGGATGGGGTAAGAGGGCGGTTTCGGGATGTGATCGGGGCAAGGCGGACCTACGGAGGTGTTCTGCGCCTCCCACTCCAGCCGTTCGCGGACTTTGCGGGCGATCTCACGCGCCTGGGTGTGGGCGCGGACGATTCCGGCGACCGAGTTGTCATCGGCAATCGCGATGGCTGGCAGGCCCAGGGTGACGGCACGCTCCATATACTCCTCGGGGTGGGAGGCCCCGGTGAGGAAGGTGAAATTCGACGTGATCGACAATTCGGCATACATGGCGATTCTGCATTATATTCACGTTTTGTTCTAATGTATCTATCGAAATTTCATACAGCGTGGATCGGGGCCTGTCGCATTCCTGCGGGTCAAAAGCTGTTATGCCAGAAAACGCGTCACATCACGGCAAGCGTGGACTCGGCAGGTGATTCCAAGATAAGAACAAAATAAGAACATGTGATGTCTGTCCGATGCCCAAACGCCGAATACTTTCCCTGTGGTTTCCCCGTCTGGGGGCTGAACGGCTGATCCGGGCCGCGCGGGGCCTGCATGCCGGGCCTTTGGCAGTGGTGACGGAACAGTCGAACATGCAGGTCGTCACCTCGCTGAATGCCGACGCTCAGGCCGCCGGGCTGCGTATCGGGCAGCCGGTGCGCGACGCCCATGCCATGTGTGCCAGCCTGATCACCCGCCCGCGCAACACCCCGGCCGAGGCCGCGTTCCTGACCGCGCTGCGCCGCTGGGCGGGCAAGTTCAGCCCATGGGTGGCCGAAGGGACACCGGATGGGCTGGTCATCGACCTGTCGGGCTGCACCCATCTGTTCGGCGGCGAAGAGGCGTTGCTGCGCGTTATTGAAGCTGACTGCGCCGATATGGGGCTAAGCGTGCAGATGGGCATCGCCGACACGCTGGGCGCGGCCTGGGCGCTGGCGCGCTATGCCGGGCAAGAGGCCACATCCGACCGCAACGGCGACGCCATCAGTCAAGAAGCCCGCGCCACCCGCGCCCGCGCCACCAAGCGGCGGCATTGGACCAAGGGCGGGGCCGCGCCGCAGGTGATGGCCTTGGGCGGTGGCGCACGGATTGCGGCGCCCGGGCAGGTTTATGGCGCACTCAGCCCCCTGCCCATCGCGGCGCTGCGGCTGGAAGATCAGATCGTGGCGCAGTTGAACCGTCTGGGCCTGCGCCGGATCGGCGATCTGCTGGGCCAGCCCCGCGCCTCACTGGCGCGGCGGTTCGGGCGCGGGCTGGTGCTGCGGCTGGATCAGGCCATGGGCAGCGCGCCCGAGCCGGTTTCCCCTGCCCGCCCACCGCATCACTTTGCGGTGCGGATGACCCTGCCCAACCCGATCGGGCTGATTGAGGACGTGATGGCCGCCATCGACCGGGTGCTGCCCACGCTCTGCGCCAAGCTTGAGGAGAAAGGCCGCGGCGTTCGCACCCTGCGGCTGGAGGCGCATCGCGCCGATCAGGCGGCTGAGATCATCGAGGTCGGTCTGGCCCGCCCAACCTATGACAAACATCGCATTCGCCCCTTGTTAGAGATGAAGATCGACAAGATTGACGCAGGCTATGGCATCGACATGCTACGGCTTGAGGCGGTGCAGTCCGAGCCCATCCACGCCCGCACCATGGCCGGTCACGCCGAGGCGCAGCGTGCCGTTCGCAACCGGCTAGAGGGTAATACCGCAGTCGATGACCTGATCGGCAAACTGGGCGCTCGGGTCGGGCTGGAGGCGATCACCCGGCGTCACCCGGCGGCCTCGCATATCCCCGAAAAGACCGCGCAGGTTCTGGCGGCGGCGTGGTCGGAACCCGCCCGCGACTGGCCCGCCGCGCCGCGCGCCCGTCCCTTGCAGATGTGGCAACCCGAGCCGGTGATGGCTCCGGAAACCCCGGATATGCCCGCTGCGTTTCGCTGGCGTGGGCGCGACTGGCAGTTGGCGCAGGCCACCGGCCCGGAACGGATCGCACCGGAATGGTGGCTGGATGATCCCAACTGGCGCAGCGGCGTGCGCGATTATTGGGTGGTGGTGACGGAACAGGGGGAACGGCTGTGGCTGTTCTACGGCCATGGCGGCAGCCTGTCGGCGGGCTGGTTCTGTCAGGGGCAGTTTGGGTGAATTTCACCCAATTAGGCTCTATCTTCCGCGATACACCAACAGATCCGGCAGATAATCGATCAGACGAACCACCCAGGAAAACGGTGCCGGGAAATCGGTGCGGAAACGGCGGCGCGACATTGCCTTGACCACGCGCTCTGCCGCGTCCTCGGGCGTCATCAGCATTGGCATCCGGAACTTGTTCTTCTCGGTCAGGCGGGTCTTGATGAAACCGGGGTTGACGATCCGTACGGTCACGCCGGTTCCGGCCAGATCATGCCGCATCGTCTCGGCCAGAGAAATCAGCGCCGCCTTGCTGGAGCCATATCCGATCGCCGCAGGCAAGCCATGGTAGCCCGCCAGAGACCCGATCAGGGTGATGTCGCCGCGCCCAACCTGCACAAACCCGGGCACTGTTTCGCCCAGCACGCGCACAGCGCCGGAATAGTTCACATCACTTATAGCCAGCGCGGATTCGGTCTTCCACTCGGTCGAACGCAAGGGGTCATACGCCCCGGCGTTATAGACCAGCCCGTCCACCTGTCCGATCCGCGCGGCAGCATCACGAACCGAGTCCAAATTGGTCACATCACAGGGCACGGAGCGCGCATTGGGCAGAGCAGCACAGATATCGCCCAGTCGGTCGGCATTGCGCGCGGACAGGATCAGATGCGCGCCATGACGGCTCAGCGCCCGGGCCAGCGCGCGGCCCAGCCCCTCGCTTGCGCCGACAATCCAATAGGTCTTTCCGTCAAAGCTGCTCATACCACGGCCACTTCTGTTGCGTATCAGGTATTACGGATAGGGGACGCGGCCGGATCATGCACCCAGGCATCACGACCCCGTGCATTTGCGAAAAACATCTGATCCGATTGATCCACCCCCGCATCTTCTGCGTATCCTATTGTAAAATGTCGCACAAAGAGGATGGCATGTTCGACGAAACCCGGGGCGTACGCAAGAAAATCGCAGTAGTAGGTGCAGGTATCTCAGGACTGTCCGCCGCTTACTATCTTTCAGAAAACCACGATGTCACCCTGTTCGAGGCCGAACCCCGGCTGGGCGGGCACGCCCGCACGGTCATGGCAGGCAGGAATGGCGATCAGCCCGTCGATACCGGGTTCATCGTGTTCAACTATGCCACCTACCCATACCTGACGAAGCTGTTCGATGAGCTGAACGTGCCGGTGATCGAAAGCGAAATGAGCTTTGGCGCCACCATCGACAATGGCCGTATCGAATATGGGCTGAACAACCTGCGCACGTTGACCGCACAGAAACGCAACCTCGCCCGCCCGGCCTATTACAAGATGATCGCCGACATCCTGCGGTTTGGAAAAGAGGCCCCCGACGCCGCGCAGGATGATGACATCACAATCGGAGAGCTGGTCGATCAACTGCGTCTGGGCCAGTGGTTCCGCCACAATTACCTGATGCCGATGTGCGGCGCGATCTGGTCTACCCCGGTCGAGTTTGTGGATCAATTTCCGGCCCGCTCACTGGTGCAGTTCTTCCGCAACCACGCCCTGCTGGCCAGCGGCCGTGCCAAACAGCATCAATGGTACACGGTCAAAGGCGGCAGCATCGAATATGTTCGCCGGATCGACGCCGCCCTGCGTGCGCGTGGATGCGAAATCCGTCTGGCCGCGCCGGTCGATCATGTACAGCGCGACGATACGGGTGTCACGGTGCACAGTCAGGGGCAGGCCGACCTGTTTGATGAGATCATTATGGCCACCCATTCCGATCAATCCCTTGCCATTCTGGGTGAGGCCGCCACATCTGAAGAAAAAGCCGCATTAGAGTCTATTCGCTATCAGCCCAACACTGCTATTTTGCATTGTGACCCCCGTCAGATGCCGCAGCGGCGCGCGTGCTGGTCCAGCTGGACCTATCGTTCGCAGGCTGGGAACGTTGGTGTCACCTATTGGATGAACCGCCTGCAAAACATTGCGGACAGCGATCCGCTGTTTGTGACGCTGAATGCATCGTCGGATATTTCCGCGGACAAGATTTACGATCAGGTCGAATTTGCCCACCCGGTGTTCGACAAGGCCGCCCTGAAGGCGCAGGGACAAATTCGCGCGATGCAGGGGCAGAACCGAACCTGGTTTGCCGGAGCTTACAACCGGCATGGTTTTCACGAAGACGGGATTGCCAGCGCGATGCATGTTGTCCAGCGCATAAACAGCAGCCCGCACACAATCGGAGCTGACAATGGCATGTCCGCAGACGACCCGACCCTCCCTGCTCCGGCAGATATTTGACATCTGCGGCGCAGCGTTGGTTTCCTTTGCTTTACTGGCTCCGACCGGGTTGGCGGCGTCGCCTGTCACTCAAACGCTGCCCGACGCGCAGCCAAGGGGCAGCGCGACATTTCGATTTCTGGGCGTGCCGGTCTATGATGCCCGACTTTACACCCCAAAAGGTGCCGCGTTCAGCTGGGATGAGGATTTTGGCCTGCAACTGACCTATCGCAAAACGCTCAGGCAAAAAGCGCTGGTGGAATCGACGCTGGATGAGATGGCCCGGCAGGGCAGCCCGGCCCCGACGCAAACCCAGTTGAAGCAATGCTTTCAGGCCGTTGGCAAGGGCGACATCTATGTTGCGATTTCCCGGGGGCCAAACAGGGTTGGCTTTTGGCGCAACGGGCAAAAAACTTGCACCCTGTCCTACCCCGGGGCCAAACGTGCCTTCATGTCCATCTTTCTGGGCGCTGACGCCAGATCAGCCAGCTTCGCCCGACAGTTGAAAGGCCGATGATGCTGTATCCGCGTGTCAGTCTTTATGCGCTGATGTTGGCTGCGGCGGGTATCCCGCTGTATATCCATCTGCCGCGTTTTGCTGCCGTCAATCTGGGTATGGGGCTGGCGCTGATCGGAACCATTCTGCTGATGATCCGGCTGGTCGATCTGATACAAGATCCGCTGATCGGCTGGGCCATCGACCGCTGGCCGCAGGCGCAATCCTTGTTTGCCGCAACCGCAGCGATTGGGTTGGCGGTTGGGTTTCCCCTGTTGTTTGACCTGCCACAGGGCGTCAGTATCCCTGTATTAGTCTCTGTTTTGGTGCTCTTGTTTTCCGCGTACAGCCTTGGAACCATCCTGCTGTACGGTCGCAGCGCGACATTGGCGAAACACCCTGATCCGTCCGAACTGATGACACTGGCCGCCTGGCGCGAGGGCGGTCAACTGACCGGCGTGGTTCTTGCCGCCAGCGCCCCGGCGATGTTCGTAGCTTTTGGAACAGGCGCCCAAGGTTATCCCGCCTTTGGCATGTTCCTGGGGGGTCTGGCCGTTGTCACGCTGATCGTGACCTTGCCGATCTGGCGACGCACCCCGATCACCGGAAACAGCCTGTCCCTTGCCGGTTTGGGTCAGGCCGGTGCATTGCGCCTGTTGGTGCTGGCTTTGGTCAACAGCCTGCCGGTGGCGATCACGTCGACCCTGTTTTTGTTTTTTGTCGAGGACCGCCTGCAACTGCCCGGTAAAGCCGGGCCGCTGCTGATCCTTTTCTTTCTCAGCGCCGGGGCCAGCGTGCCGCTTTGGGCCAGGCTCAGCAATCGAATTGGCGCGAAACAGACTCTGATAATCGCTATGCCGCTGTCGATCGCGGGCTTTATCGGGGCCGCCATGTTGTCGGCCGGCAACCTGTCCGGCTTTGCCATGATCTGCCTGGCATCCGGCGCAGCACTGGGCGCGGATATGGTGGTGTTACCCGCCATGTTCTCGGTCGTGTTGACGCGCGCGGGGCTGAATGCCTCATCCGCGTTCGGCATCTGGTCATTTGCGGGCAAGCTGGGCCTTGCGCTGGCCGCCTTTCTCACACTGCCACTGCTGGAACGCAGCGGCTTCACCCCAGGACATGCCAATTCGGCGCAGGCGTTACAGACGCTCAACCTCGCTTATGCCGTGCTGCCCTGCATCCTGAAACTCGGCGCGTTTGGATTGGTTCTGACGCTGCCTACTGAGGTCTCAGCCAAATGAAACTGATCCTTGTACTGCTTGTCGTCATCCTTGCCCTGTTTGCGGCCAAAGGCTGGTTCCTGGGCTTTCGGTCACAATCGCCGTCAGATTACGCCGGAACCGGACCGACCTTTAAAATGAAGGAAAACCTGAGTGGAGAAATCCTGTCCGAAGGGCTGATCTATGGGCCCACTGGCAAGATGACGAACAGCTTTGTTGCCCGCATGGTTGGGGAATGGGATGGAAACCGCGGCACGCTGACCGAGACTTTCACCTACTCCAACGGCAAGCAGATCACCCGAAAATGGCACCTGACGCTGGGCACCGGCAATACTTTCATCGCCACGGCTGATGACATCGTAGGTCGGGGGAAAGGCACCGTTTCGGGATCGACCGTCAAACTGACCTATCGGATCATCCTGCCCGAGGATTCGGGTGGGCACACTCTGGATGTGACCGATTGGATGTATCTGACCGAGAACGGCGCCATCCTGAACCGCTCGGAAATGCGCAAGTTCGGGATCAAGGTCGCCGAATTGATTGCCACAATGCGCCCCGCGCCCCAGATCAAGGCCGCCCATGTCAGCGGCACCAATGGCTATGACACCGCGGCTGAGGCGAGACCCTGATCAATACCGGCGACAAACACCGGAGCAGCGCCGTGACTTTCAACTTTGACGATTGGACATAGCGGCCAAGGTGCGGGCATGAAAAAGGGCGGGTCCGCAGACCCGCCCTTAAACCTTAACGGTTCAAATCAACTTAGAAGTTGAACTGAGCACCGAAGTCGGCTTGGATTCTGCTGTCGGCTTGGCCTTCTTTGACTTGGCCAACACCGCCGCGCAGCGTTGCGCCGCCACCCAGGTCGTAGATTGCGCCAACACCAACGTTACGGGTGTCGCCGTCTTCGGAACCGTCACCGTAAACCAGTTGCAGCGTGGTCGCGGCACCCAGGTTGTAAGCAACCGAGAAACCGTATGCGGTGCCGTCTTTATCGGCATCCGAAACGTCATCTTTAGCAACGAGCAGCGTGCCGTAGAAATCGCCCAGTTCCGCACCCAGAGTGAAGAGTGCCAGGCTTTCGTCGCCACCATCAGCCAGGTCCGTACGGCCATAGGCCAACGACGCGGTGATGTTGTTGAAGGTGTAGCTTGTGCTTACGTCCCAGCGGTCGGCATCCTTGGCGTTGCCATTCAGAGCAACGGTACGCTGGTCATAAGAAGCGCTGAAGTTGAAGTCGGCAACTGTGTAACGGAAGAACACAGCGTTCGCGCCGGAACCGGTCGAGCTGTACTCGAGGAAGTCGTAGTCCACGCCCGAATACTGACCCAGGAACTCTTCCAGGCCCGGCTCGGTGCCGAAGTAGTCGTCCAGGTTGTCGAACGAACCTGCAACGTTACCCGCGTCAACACGCAGACCGCCGTAGATGACCGAGAAGCGCGCGCCGTTCAGGCCAGCTTCGTTCTGCTCACCGTTGTCGTCGTTTTCGTCAGCTTGCAGACGAACACGTGCCTGGAATTCAACACCACCGTCGGTTTCTGCGGTGCCGTCGATGTTCAGGCGGAAACGCGAGATCAGGATGGTGTTGTCGGTGTCAACATCTGCGCTGCCGTCGCGAACAACTTCGCCAGCTGCGTTCGTGGTGAAGTTATCAACGTCACCGGAACGGTCTTCCAGATAGCCAATACCAAAACGGCCATAGCCGCTGAATTTAACGTCGGCCGCGGCAACGCTTGCTGTTGCGATCAACGCGGTCGATGCGATGAGAACATTTTTCATGGTGAATCCATAAGTTTGAGAGGAGTATAGCCACCCAGGGCAGCTGAGGGGGCTACTCGGATAATTTCAGGTTGTCTGCAATATGTTGGCTAAGATTTCCTTAGCGGTTCCAAGGCCCTGTTGCATCTTTGCAAAAGCCGTTCAGAATTCGGAAGGCAAGTTTTCTAAGGATTAGGCTTATTTTGACACTTCATGGGATCACGTTGCAAAAATTGATCGGAAAAAATTTTCGCGCCCCTTTAAATGGCGAAATTCTTACTTATTGCCCAATCACGGCCCGGATGGGTCAGTTGCTGGAATAGACAAATGACAGCTTGCGACTGACACCTCCGGGCGGTAGCGGGAACGGAGACGCCGCACGCACCTGTGCCTTGGCTGCGCGATCAACATCCGGAGTGCCGCTGCTGTCAACGACATCGACCCAGGCCAGAGTTCCATCCGGGTTGATCTCGAAGAAAATCTTCGCGAACCCTCGGGCCGCCGTATAGACGACCGGCGCGCGGTTCAGGTGAACCAGAACCCGCCCGGCATAGTTGGTTCTGTCCGAGTTCCCGGGACCGCGACCGCCCGAACGGGCACCGCTGTCGCCTGAGGTAAAGGTATCAATGCCCCGGCGTTTGTAAGTGGTCAGGGGCGACTCGATCTCGCGCGATGGGAACCGCAGGTTACTGAAGTCCCGCGCCCCGTTCAGCACCCCCTGAGGTTCGGGCCGCTGTCTGCGGTCTGGCAGTTGCGGCCGGATCGAAGACGTCACGGCCAATTCTGAACCCTCGCTGCTATCTTCTGCATCCGGAACCGGTTCGACTGGGGTGGCTGGGATATCGGCCTCGACCGCCTCACTTTCGATCGGAACGACCGGGGCGACCGATGGCTGTGTGTCTTCCGTCGGCTCTGGCAGCGCGGCCAACTGCTCGGTCTCGGCGGGCTGGGGTGCCGCCGGGGTTTCGTCGACCGGCGTGGGCGCTTCGGGGCTGCCTTCGGGCGATTCAATGGCTTCGGCTGTCTCGACGGGCGGGGTTTCATCCACGTCGTCGCTGGCAGTCTTGTCGCCATCCGTGGTGTCTTCGGTTTCGGGGATGTCCGCTTCGACCGGCTCGGGCGTGACCGGCTGCAATACTTCAGAGGAGCCGGTGTCAGGTGCGAATGTACGCTGAGGATTGTCCGAGGCCACATGCACCTCGCTGGTCGGAATCTCTGCCGGTTCAGGTTCGGGAGCGGCTTCAACAGGGGGCTCGGGGGCCTCAGCAGGTTCGGGTTCAACCGGTTCGGCAACCGATTCAACCAGATCCTCAAAGCTGCTGCCCAGATCGACCGTGTCCGGCGCGCCTGCTTCACGCGGCTCGTCCACCAGCCGGGGCGCTGTGAGGCTCAGCCCCATGAGGTGCAGCAACAGCGACACCAACGCGGCAAGAACCGCGATAACGACCGATCCCCGGATCATTCCAGCGCCTTTTCGGTCACGACAAATACGGATACCGCACCCAGACGGCGCAGATCGCCGGTCACCTCGATCAGCCGCGCGCCGGGGGCCTCGCGATCGGGTACGATGCGTACCGGGCCGGGGTCGCGCCCGCTCATATAAATTTCAGGATCGGTTGGTGTACCCCGATAGCTAAGCGTCCCATCCCGATGCAGCACCAGCGCATCAGGCGGCTCGCGCCCTTCCAACTCGGACGTGTCGACAAGGTTCAGATCAGGGTCCAGCGGCGTCGCCACGGTGCCCGCAATCAAAAAGAAGATCAGCATCAGAAACACGACGTTGATCAGGGCAATGGTTGAATCGCGTCTGCGGCGTTTGCGAATAAAGCGGATCATTCCAGCACCAGAACGCTCAGACCTTCGCGCCCGCGCAACAGGACCAGAAAATCCACCAGGCGTTGCGCAGTTGTGTCAGGGTCCAGGCTGACCAGAACCTGCCCGGATGTGACCTGCGTGGTCAGGTCGTCCAACGTAGTCGGCGTGCCATTCAGCACCAGACGATCCGCCCCAAGCTGAACAAAGGCGCGGTCCTGCGGTGCGTCAGATGTTGCGCCTCCGGCAGTCGCATTGCTCAGCTCGATCTCGCCATATTTCGAGAACGTCGAGGTCAGCATGAAAAACAGCAACAACAGAAAGATAACGTCGATGAGAGGTGTCATCGCCAAAGGCCGTCTGACGAAGGGTGCCGCGTTACGCATGTCCGGGTGCGGTCGCCGCAGTTTGCGTGTCTTCGGTCAACGGAATTGCCTGCCCCGGCACCAAAATCGTGCGCAGCGCCTTATCCGCGAAAACCCGTTCGCGGGCGGTGCGGCTTTCGAACCATGACAGCACCATCGAGGTCGGCATCGCGACCGCCAGACCAACAGCCGTGGTGACCAGCGCCACCCAGATACCGCCCGCCAACAGCGACGGATCAACCGACGAACCGGCAGATTGAAGGCTTTGGAACGCCTCGATCATCCCCAAAACCGTACCGAACAACCCCAGCAAAGGCGCAAGTTGGGCCACCGTGTCCAAAAACCGGAACCCGCGTTCCAGCCCCGCCAGGGCCAGCCCGGCCTCGGCATCAAGCCTTTGATCCAGGCCGGGCATATCCGGCGCGTCCATCGCAACGCCGACCAGTGGTGCAAGATAACTGCGGCTTTTGCTCAGCCGTGCGCGGGCAGTCTGTTCATCACCCGCATCCCAGGCTGCCAGGGCTTCGGACAACACCCGGTGTCGCCCCACGCCCGAGACCATAAATTGCCAAAGTTTGTATAGCGTAACTGCAAGGGTCACCACGGACATCGCGATCAAGATGGCGACCACCGGCCCGCCGAGGGCAAGGATCTCTTGCAGGGCGTCAAGAAAACTCATCCGATAAGCTCCACCTCTGTTCGGCTGCTCAGGGACAACCCTTGATCGCAGACCTCACTGTCTGATCCTTCGACGATACAGCTGTTCACGCCATTGATCAGCACGCGTCCGACCATGTCGCAGGTCATCCCTTTTACGTCGAACTGGCGCACACGCGGCCGGCTCGCCGGTAAATCCCTGAACTTGAAAAGCGTAAGGTTGACCACACGGCCGGTTGCGTCGAAAATCACCGTTTCAAAGCTGGCCGTTTCAATCGCCGCTCCGGTTTCGTTTTCGGCCAGAAAGGTCAAACGGCAGGCTCCTTCCACATCCTGAACTTTATTCAGCTCCAGATGCAGACCTTTTGGTGCTGTGTCTGCTGTTTGCGCCAACGCCTGCAAAGGCAATGTGGCAAGTATCGCAGCAAGAGCCGTACGGCGAAACATCATTGGCGCTCTCCCAGTTGTTCGACACCGGCCGCAAGGCCTGTCCGGCGTTTTATCCCTCATATCCAAGACGGTTGAGACGCGAAAGGGCCGCCGACACCTTTGTGATATCGGGTAATCCACCCGAAGCGGCCTGAGGGTCAGGTTCGAATGGCCAAAGTCATCGCCCAGCCGCGTGCTTTCGCGTTTGGCTGCAAAAAAACAGGTCGCCTGTGGTTTCGCCTGTTTCGGGCCATTTCAACAGGGCTGTGCTGCACAAACCACCCGAAGGATTCGGCCATCAAAACGCGACGTGGGCTGAGCGCAATACAATTGACAATCCAGTCACTGTCTTCGGCCTCACAAGACAGCAGCTCGATCCCCGAACTTCTCGAGAAAGTCAATGAAACTGAATGGAAGCTGGCTCTGATTGACCATAGCCAGATCCTTGTCCAGCATCACAAAGACCCTGTCGATATGCAGAAGATATCCGTTCATGTCGATGACGATCAGATCGACACCCGAACGTTCCAGGACGTCACGAAGCTGGTCGATTCCCTCGTCATTACCGCGAACCGATCTTGCAACAACAGCGGTGGTTTTGTTGATCCGCGCGTAGGAGCCACCTGCCAGCATTCCGGTACCGGTCACCGTGCGCAATATGGGCATACCCAGGCCTGCAAGAGTCCGCGTTGCCGTCAGTTCTTCGCCCTGCCGAATTCTCGGACCCATCCGGCCGATGACGGCACCGCCGTCCAACACGATGACCGGGTCGCGCGTATAGCAACTTTTCAGAAGCGGCGCGGCCACACCCTGCATTTCGATGACTTCGATGCCCTCGGATTTCAGAACATCAACCATTCCGTCATGCTGTTGCTGCATGTCCGCGACAGACGGCAGTTCTTGCCCCTGCCAGTACCAGCCAACCTCGCGGTCTCCGTATGTTCCAAGCTCTTCAATCCGTTTGTTCGGGTCGAGGATTGACAGTTCGGCCCCCGGGCGGTGCACTAGGATCGAACGTATCTTGCCAAAATCATTGTCACAGCCCCACTTGCGGCCCCAGATCTTTTCTTGACGGTCGGGCGTTTCAAATGAGGGTTCAGGTTCTGAACCAAACATCTTGATCGTGGCTTGATAGGCTTCTGCCGGGGTCATCGGCAGGCTCTGGTTTGACGGCGCCTTGATGTGCTTCATCAGATGTCTGCGAACGGTAGTGATGCAGTGCCTTGCATGATGTCGAAAACGATATTGCAGATCTGGAATGGGTCATTTCCAAGAAAGCTGAAGCAAAATTTGCAAAACACGATGGAATGAAGCAGCGCGAAAATGGGAACTATCGCGACCTAGGGTCAGGATTCATACTCAGTAGATGACGGTTTCTGCGAGTGCGATGGCGGAGAGGAAGACCTTGGGACAGCGATCATGGCGCGTGGCTACACGCCTCCAATCCTTGAGCCTGCCAAACATGATCTCTATGCGGTTGCGTTGTTCGTACCGACGCTTGTCGTACTTCACGGCAGTCTTGCGTTGCTTTCGACCTGGGATGCAGGCACGTATCCCTTTGTCTTTCAACGCATCTCGGAGCCAGTCGGCATCATAGCCACGATCCCCGAGCAGCCAGTCCACATTTGGTATGCTGCTGAGCAGAGCCCGAGCACCGATGTAATCGCTGACTTGCCCTGCGGTGACAAAAAGGCTGAGTGGCCGCCCTTGGTTCGACCAATCAGACGGGTAATCCCCCTTTTTTGCGGCCATGCCGGCCGCAGTACGGTGTGCCTTTAGGTAGGTCGCGTCCGCTGCCCGGCAGGGCATTGCGCAGCAATGTCCCGAGAGGGGATCATCACGGTCTTTTCTCTCCGTGTTCAGTTGCCAGGCCGACCATCATCCGAGCGAAGATACCCTTCTCGCTCCAACGCTTCCACCGGCTGTAAAGCGTCTTGTGCGGCCCGTATCCCTTGGGAGCGTCACGCCACCGCAACCCATTGCGATTGATGAAGATAATTCCGCTCAGTACCCTCTTGTCATCGACACGTGGCTTGCCATGCGACTGCGGGAAGAAAGGGGAAAGCTTGGCCATCTGCTCGTCGGTCAGCCAGAAAAGGTCGCTCATGTAACCGCTCCGTTTTCCGAGCCGTGAATCATGCGGCGCGTCGAAAATCAATGCATCCTGAGCCTAGCACTGACGCGGCATTTGGCCGGGAAACTCCGGTTTCAGCCAAAACGACAGCGTAAATTCAACCTACTTGGACCAGAAAAACCCTGACGACGGGCATCTGATGCACAATTGAGCGAAATCCGCTCACAAATCAACATGAGCGGTTTCCGCTCTTCCGCGAACCTCGCTAGTCTGCTTATTGGAGGAGATTGCAGTGCGGCCAAAGCCACCGACAACCCGTTTCAATGTTGCGCGCAGATACCTGTGGGGGTCACTTGTTGCGGCGCTCATTCCGCTTGCGATTATTGCGGGCCTGTATGATCGCTACAGCGCCAATCTGCTTAACAACCTGATCAAAAATCGCGTTGATGCCAATCTTGAGGCCACCGCTGCAAAGATGAGTAATTTCATGGCCGTTCAAGTGAACCGGCTTGAAAATATTGTCGATCTGCCGGACACGACCGCCTTTTTCCTGAGCGAGGATCGGGACGAGATTTCGACGTTGCTCAGCGATATTCTGCGGTTGGAAACGGAAAACCCCGACATTTATGCAGTCGAACTGTCGGATATGGGTGGCAAAATTCTGCATACGGTTCCAAGAAGCCGGTCGCGGGAAGAGCCACATGATTACAACACGCTTCCCCTGATCCAACAGGGAAACGTACAGGTGCTTGGGCCGGTCGTGCCACGCAATGGCCGGCCGGGCTGGTTTCTGATCACGATGCCGGTTGCAATTGATCAACAGCAGGTCGGGTCTGTGTCCCTCAGAATGAGGCTGGCTTCTTTGACAGAGCAGACTGCCGCATTGGTCGAGCCGAATGTCTACGAACCCCAGATCGTCGTCTTTGACCGCCTCAGGCTGACTGCGGTTGGCACACAAAGCAACGTGGTTGATACCATCGCGTCGTCCCGGCAGTTTTTCCCGGGCTGGCGCATTCATCTGGTCAAGGGGCGGGATATCTATCAGGAGCCGAAGACCTATATTCGCTATCTTCTTCTGGTGGCGGCGGCGCTGTCGGCTCTGGGTCTGATCTATCTGTTTCACAAGATGTCGGAACGCCTTTCGCGGCATTTGCAACCGCTGAGTGAGGGGGCGAGGGCGATTGCGAACGGCGATTTCTCGGTGAAAGTGTCCGAAGAAGCACCGGGTGAGCTTGGTATTCTGGCACGGTCCTACAATCGTATGCGCGAACAGCTGGGGCAGCTCATCGAATCCCGGATCGATGTTGAACGCCGCGCGGCGCTTGGCAGTATGGCGGCGGGTATTGCGCATGAAATCCGCAACCCGCTGACAACGGTTTCAACCACGGTCCATGGCCTGCGACGCGGAGAAGATGACCCGGAACGTCAGGAAATGTTCGAAGTCATTTCATCGGAAATTGCCCGGGTCGACACATCAATCGGCGAATTCCTGAATTACGCCCGGCCCAGCGAGCCGTCCAAGGACGTTATCGCGGTGAAAGAGGTCCTGCGGGCGATCAAAACGCTGATCGCCACCACGGCCCATGAACGCAACATCCGGGTCAGCCTGTCCGGGGAATCCAACCTTAGGATCACAATTGATCAGGCGCATTGCCGCCAGATTCTGTTGAACCTTGTGTTGAACGCGCTGGATGCCATGCCGCATGGCGGTCATCTGGCCATGCGGGCCTATCGCGACAATGGTGATGCCATCCTGTCCGTCTCGGACGATGGTGTCGGCATGGATGAAGAGTTGCAGTCAAAGATCATGCGGCCGTTTTTCACCACACGCTCGAACGGATCGGGGCTGGGGCTGTCTGTCACCAAGCAACTGGTTGAGGTCAACGGCGGAAAACTGACAATCGAAAGCGAGGCCGGGGTGGGCACCACGGCGCGCGTTGCCTTTCCGTACACGAAACAGCTTGAAGATGATATGTCATGACACACACGACAGTTCTCATTATCGACGACGAAGTAAAGCTGACACAGTCGCTGACGTTTACCCTGAAGCAAGCGGGCTTTGAATGTCTCAGGGCGCACAACGGGTCGGATGGGTGCAAACTGGCGCTCAAGGAAAAGCCGGGTGTGATCCTGCTTGATATGCGTATGCCGGGCAAAAACGGCATAGAAGTTCTGGATTGGCTGAACGAACAGGTGCCGGAAATCCCCGTGCTGATGATGTCAGCCTTTGACGACACCAAGGATGCCGTTCTGGCCATCAAGATGGGGGCCGTGGACTATCTGTCCAAGCCATTTGACGTCGACGAACTGATCCATCTGATCCAAGAGACAAGCAAGCGTAAACAGCTTGAGACCGAGATTCAGTATCTTCGGGACCGATACACCAATGACACGACGTTTATCGGAAACTCGCCCCTTATCAGGGAACTGCGCGACCAGATCGACCGCCTGGCGAACAGCCAGATCAACACGCTGCTTGTGTCCGGTGAAACAGGCGTTGGCAAAGCGGTTGTCGCCAAGCAGCTGCACCTGAAGGGATCAGGGGACGATACCCCTTTTGTCGAAGTCAACTGCGCGACCTTGTCGGAACACCAAATAGAAGCTGAACTGTTCGGAGCCGAAAAGGGATCGCTGCCGGGCGTGGTGTCGCGCCTTAGGGGGCTGGTTGAGATTGCCCATGGCGGGACCCTGTTTCTGGACGAGATCAGCGAGATGCCTCTTGCCGTGCAGGCAAAGCTGCTGACGTTCCTGGAAACCAGAAGCTACCGGCCGGTGGGCCTGCCCAGGGAACACCGCTCTGACGTCCGCGTCATCGCGGCGACCAACAAGTGCCTTGAACAAGCCGTCGAGGATCAGACATTTCGCCAAGATCTGTTTTTCCGTCTGAATGTGATGCCGATCGAAATCCCGCCGTTGCGCGACCGCGACAAGGACATCGGCCTTCTAGCGAACTACTTTGCCAACCGGTTTGCCAAAGAAGCCGCGACGCGGCCGATCAGTATCAGCAAGGCTGCCCAAAGCTATTTGGCCACGTACCCCTGGCCCGGCAATGTGCGCGAACTCAAAAACCTTATTGAGCGGCTGACCATCCTGCAGCCCGGCCAAACTGTCGGCCCGGAACAACTGCCCGCCGAGATTGTAACAGTGGAACCGACCCGCCCCCTTTCAATCGAAGAATCGATGGACGGCGTGGAACGGACGATGATCCAGGACGCCCTTTTGAAATCCGGGGGAAAGAAAGGCATTGCCGCCGAACGTCTGGGCATTTCCCGACACGCATTGAAACGAAAATTGCAAAGGCTGGGATTGCCATGAACCTGCGGTTTTTCCGGATTGCGCTTTTGGTCGGCCTGTCTGTGCTGACGGCGCAGGCGGTCATGGCCCAGCCCGGGGCAGTTCGTGTCGGGTGTCTTTTCCCGCTGACCGGACCAGGTGGGCTTTATGGAAGGGACAGCGCCATTGCCGTTCAGATGGCCAAGGATCACCTGCAGGCCCTTGCGCCGTCAGATTACCCGCAACTGGACATCAGCATTGAGGACACGCGTTCAAAAGCCCTGCGGTCCGTGCAAATTGCCAAGTCGTTTATTCAGGACAGCAAGGTCGATTTCCTGTGTGGTGTTGTCAGCTCCAGCATCGCCAGGGCGGTTTCGGCAGAGGCCCTCAGAAGCAGGACATTTTTCATCGGAACCGATCACGCCTCGCCCTCGCTGGTCACCGATGATCTGCACCCCTATTACTTTCGGGTCAGCAATGGCACGCGCCAGTCCATGTTTGCGGGTGCTCAATATATCGCCGAAAACCACCAACTGCCGGATCGGCCATTGCGCATTGCATTCATCGGGCCGGATTATGAATACGGGTATCAGGCATGGGATGATCTCAGGGCTTTTCTTGACCAACGCGGCGTCAGCTATGAGGTCGCCGGAGAATTCTGGCCGAAGTTGTTTGAAACGGATTACACCGTTTATCTGCAACAGCTTTCCACATCAGATCTGGACATTGTTGTCAGCGGTCACTGGGGTCTGGATCTTGTAACCTTTGTGAAACAGGCAACACAGTTCGATCTTTTCGAACAGGCGCAGTTCATGAACTTTGACGCCGGTGGCAATTATGAGGTGTTCGCCGGGCTGGGCAACGATATGCCCCTTGGTTTGGTTCTATCCGCCCGCCATCACGTAAACTGGCCCCCGACGGGGCAGAACCGTGACTTTGTGCAACAATTCTATGAGCGCGCCGGTCGTTACCCAAGCTATGCAGCACAGGGCGCCTATGCCGGTATTCTTGCCATCGCCGAGGCGGTTCGTGTCGCGGGTGGAACCAAAGACAAAGGCCGTTTACGTCTGGCGCTCGAATCCCTTGAGCTGTCGCTGCCGGAAGATCCCCAGGGATTCAAATCGCGCATGGATCCGGCAACGCATCAGCTTTTGCAGGTGCAGGCGATCGGGCATACGGTCTTCAACAACACGTACCCGCCAGCGACTGTGCAATTGGGCGACTGGTCGATCTATCACCCGCCCGCACAATGGCCTCGATTACCCCCAAGCCCGACGGCAGAGTAAATCCCCCCAATCCACGCATCATTCGCAAAAACACGTATCCGAGCGGTTTCCGCTCGGGGATTGCGCGGATTGAGCGCTATGCGCTCATGGGTCCGAGTCGCTGAAATTGAACCGGGTGGCGCCATACCTTTTCCTGTTTGGGTGACCTCTGCGAGGTCGCAAGGGAGGACTTCGTACAGACAACGACACGGGCGGCTCGTCGCCGGACTGTGACCACACGTGCGATTTTCCACCCCTTAACGGGTTAGAATCTGGAGGAAAATCATGACGAAATCTCGTCTCGGCGCAACCATGGGATCGCTTCTCAAAACCTCAACATCGCTGATGGCGGCTGCAACGCTCAGCGTGATGGCACTTTCGGATACCGCCAGCGCGCAGGATCAATCCGTCAAGGTGGGCTTTGTGACCTTCCTGTCAGGCGGTGCCGCTGGTCCGTTTGGCGTCCCGGCCCGCAACGCGGCCGAGCTGATGATCCAGTCCATCAACGCAGGAACGGTACCGGGTCCGTACAACACGCCCGGCATCGGCGGCGCCATGATCGAACCGATCTTTGTTGACGAAAACTCTAAGCAGAAGAACGCCGACTATCTGAAGCTTGTCGAAAAAGACGGTGTCGAGATGGTCATCGGTTACATTTCCTCGGGCAGCTGCAAAGCAATCGCGCCAGAGGCGGAAAAAGCCCAGAAACTGACCATTCTGTTCGACTGCGGAACCTCGCAGATTTTCGAAGAGATCGTGACCGATCCGAAGTACACCTTTCGTACTGGTGGGCATGCGACCATGGATAATGTGGCTGCGGCGCGCTACCTGAAACAACAAGGCGTCAATCTGGACAGCATCGCGGGCATCAATCAGAACTACGCTTGGGGACAGGATTCGTGGCGTGATTTCTCGGAAACCGTCGCGCAGCTCAACAGCGATGCATCCGTTGCAACAGAGCAGTTCCCGAAAATTTATGCAGGCCAATACGGGTCTGAGATTTCCGTCCTGCTTACGTCCAAACCGGATGTCGTGCACTCCAGCTTTTGGGGTTCGGACATGGAAGCCTTTATCATTCAGGGCTCGGCGCGTGGCATCTTTGAGCGGTCGAACGTTGTGCTTGTAACTGGTGAGACAGCCATGCAACGCCTTGGTCCGCAATTGCCAGACGGTACCGTCATCGGCGCACGCGGCCCGCATGGCGCGCTTGCGCCCGATTCAGAATTGAATGACTGGTTTCGCAAAGCGTACTTTGATCGCTTTGGCACCTTTCCCACCTACCCATCCTACAAAATGGCGCAGGCGTTGTTGGGTGTGAAAACGGCGGCAGACAAAGCCGGAAGCGCCGAGCAGGACGCCGTTATCGGCGCGTTGCAAGGGCTGGAATGGGAAGGCCCAAGCGGTACGGTTTCCATGGCGCTGGCCAATGGACACCAGGCAATTCAAGACACCGCCTACGGGACTTACAAATACGACAAGGACGCAGGTAAGCCCGTTCTGGTCGATGTGGTCAGGTTCAACGCGGAATGTGTGAACCCGCCAGCCGGTGTCACCTCGATCGAGTGGATCCAAGGCGGCTTTGAGGGGGCCAAGTGCGAATAACGCGCTGATCTGCCCTGTCGGGCGGGGCGGTAACGCCGCTCTGTCCGACATTTCGCCGAACCTCGGATCAAAGACGTCTTCCGGCACTTCTATGCAGCCGATCCGATCCCGCGCGCGAAATTGAAATGAAATGGAGTTATCTATGCTGACCGCAACTGCGATCGCAGTCGATGGCCTTGGCTTTGCCGCGTGGCTGTTTCTATCCTCGGTTGGACTCACGCTGATTTACGGCGTGATGAAAATCCTCAATATCGCCCATGGCGGATTTTACGCTCTGGGGGCTTATTCTTCGGCCTGGGCCATCGGCGTTTATACGACCACAGGATCGACCGTCGCACTGACATTTCTGCTGATCCCTCTGGCCGCTTTGATTGCCGGTGCGGTCGCGGGCCTTATTGTCGAACGTGGCGTTCTGAAATTCATGTATGGCCGGGACGAGGTTCTCATGGTGCTTGTCACCTATGCGATCTTTCTCATACTCGAAGACGTCACCAAGCTTATCTGGGGTACTCAATCCTATGTCGCGTGGCAGCCGGCCTTCTACTTTGGCACGGTGGAAATCTTCGATATTCCCTATACCGTCTACAAATTCATCACCATTGGAACCGCTCTGGTCGTCGGGGTGTCGCTGCTTCTTGTGCTCAACAGAACCCGCGTGGGTAAGCTGCTGCTGGTCGTTATAGAAGACCGCGAGATCAGCGGCGCGCTTGGCATCAATGTGAATTTGTTCTTCACGGTCACATTTGTCAGCGGTGCCATTCTGGGTGCTCTTGGTGGGGCCATCACAGCACCTGAAATCTCGGTTTCCCCCGGCATCGGCGCAGAGATCGTTGTGCTGTCCTTCGCCGTAATCGTGATCGGCGGCATGGGATCCATCGGCGGCGCCATGATCGGTGCCCTGATCGTCGGATTTGCACGCGCCGCTTCCGTGCACCTCTACCCGCCAGCGGAACTCTTCTCGATCTATCTTGTGATGGCGGCGGTTCTGGCTGTGAAGCCCTATGGCCTGTTCGCTTTGGCAGAAAGCAGAAAAATATGACCAAACACCTCGACCGAACCGAGCTTGGGCTGCTGATCGCTTTGCCCTTCCTGATCCTTGTCGCGTTCATATTACCGAAATGGATCGTCAACTATGTGCATGTCTCGATGGGAACCGGGCTGGTTGCCCTTGGCGTCATGATTCAGATGCGTGCGGGGTTGGTGTCTTTTGGCCAGGGCCTGTATTTTTGTGTCGGCGGCTACGCAGCTGGCCTGATGGCAAAATTCCTTGGGGTTACGGACTTTTTTGTCTTGCTGGCGTCCGGCATTGTCGCTGCCCTGATCCTGTCAAGTCTGCTGGGTTTCCTGCTGCGGCGTTATCGCGAAATCTTTTATGCAATGCTGACCCTTGCGGTGTCGATGATCCTGTTTGGGTTGCTGTCAAGCACAGAAGAGCTGGGTTCAACAGACGGTTTCAACCTGCCAACCCCGTCTTATCTGGGATGGCACCCGGAGGGTGAAACATCCCGGCTGACCCTTTACACACTGACCTGCTGCGTAGCGATCGGTTGCGCCATCGTCCTGAACCGTTTCCTGAAAGGCCCGACCGGCTATGTAAACGAGGCGATCCGTGAAAACGAACTGCGGGTCGAATATCTTGGCACCTCGGCCCGTCAGGCCGTTCATATCACCTATGTCCTGGCCGCCACCGTGTCCGCCATCGGCGGTGTTCTCTGGGCGTTGCCATTGGGGCATGTCGATCCCGAAATGACCAATTGGACAACTTCGGGTCAGTTTGTGTTCGTTTCGATCCTTTCAGGCACCGGCAATATTGTCGCGCCAATGATCGGCACATTCATTCTGGAAATCGTACGGGTTTATGCCGTCGAGATTTCGCCGAACACCTGGCAGATGATCCTGGGCACCATGATGCTGCTTACCATCATCTTCCTGCCCAAAGGCCTGTGGTCCCTTTTCGGCGGCAAAAAGAAGTCCGGAAAATCGGCCGGTGCGGATGCGCCGACAGCAGGTGAATGACATGACAACGATCCTTGAAACAAGAAATCTGGAAATGAAGTTTGGTGCCGTCTATGCGGCGCGCGACGTCAATATCTCGATCGCCTCGGGTGAGGTTCTGGGCGTGATCGGGTCAAACGGTGCCGGTAAGACGACATTTGTAAACATGGTCACCGGCTATCTGACCCCGACATCAGGGGAAATCATTTATCGCGGCAAGAACATCATCGGCAAGGCGACGCGGGATATCACCCAGCTTGGCATTTGCCGGTCTTTCCAAATCCCACAGCTATTTCCGGAACTTTCCGTGATCGAAAATATGCTGATTGCCCTGACAATTTCAAAACAGGACAAACCCGTTCTGTTCAAACGGGCTATTGATAGCGCGCTGGTGGACGAGGCCCGGGCGCTTCTTGCCCGGTTCGATATCGGCCAATACGCGGATCAGGAAATCCAGACCCTGCCGCAGGGCGTTCGCAAGCTTGTCGATATTGCCATGGCAACGGTCGCCGAACCCGACCTGCTTTTTCTGGACGAACCCACCAGCGGCGTCAGCGCCGACGAAAAGATGGACTTTATGCGCACCCTGATCGCGGCGCTGAAAACAACAGAAACCGCCGTGCTGTTCATCGAACATGACATGGAGATTGTTGAGGCATTTTCCCCCAGATGCGTGGCCTTTTACGAGGGCACCATCCTTGCAGACGGGCCCACCGCAGAGGTGCTTGAGAATGAAAAAGTGCGCGAATTCGTAATCGGCAGCGAAATGCACCGGACCGCGCGTCCCGAAACACAGGAAGTGGAGGCCACCCCATGTTGACGATGAACAATGTCAGCTTGTCCATTCAGCGCGTTCCAATTCTGCGGGGCGTCAATCTTGAGATCGAGACCGGCACGACCTGCGGGCTGATTGGCCGAAATGGGGCGGGTAAGACAACCCTGATGCGGTCGATCATGGGCATTCTGCCCGCCGAACAAGGCAGTATCCGCTTCAACCACACCGATTTGCATGACGCAAAAGCGCATGAACGCGCGATCCTTGGCATTGGATATCTGCCCGAAGATCGCCGTCTGGTGCCCCATTTCACCGTCGAAGAGAACATTCTGGTTTCACTCTGGGCGACGCGAAACAGCGATCGCTCGCGGTTGAAATGGGTGTACGAGCTGATGCCCGAAATCGGACGGTTTTCCGAACGCAAGGCCATGACACTAAGCGGTGGTCAACAAAAACTGGTCGCTCTGGCGCGGGCGCTGGTTGCGGGATCGAACCTGTTGCTGCTGGATGAGCCCTTCGAAGGTGTAGCCCCGGCGCTGGCGCAACGTTTGATGGAGGTGATCGGCAACCTGCGAGGGGAACACCTGACTGTCCTGATCTCGGAATCCGACTATTCGCATTCCGAAAAAGTGGTCGACAAGGTCTATTCAATCGAACGCGGGCAAATCAGCCTGATGTCACAGACACAGGCGGCATAAGCATGGATGATTTTACCTTCAACACCACCGCATCCATTCGCCAGGGCTGGGGAACCGCCGCGAAACTGGGCGATATTTTAGGCAGCCTTCCCATCCCCAATGACCAGGCTAAGGTGCTGTTTGTCACCGATCCCGGGATCATGAAACTGGGCCTTGCGGCGGATGCAATCGAAAACCTCAGGGCGTGCGGGTTGGATGTGGTCATTTATGACCAGGTTCAGGCAGATCCAAAAGCCGCATCCGTTCTGGAAGCTGTCGCTTTGGCAAAGCAGCACGTGGTGTCCTGCGTTGTGGGTTTTGGCGGTGGCAGTTCGATGGATGTGGCCAAGATGATTGCGCTTTTGGCCAACACCGATCAACCGCTGGACGACATGTATGGGGTCAATCAGGCCCGCGGAACACGCCTGCCGCTGGTTCTGGTTCCGACGACCGCAGGGACCGGGTCCGAGGTCACAGCCGTTTCGATCCTGACAACCGGCACAGACGAGAAAAAGGGCGTGGTGTCGCCAATCCTTCTGCCCGACATTGCGGTGCTAGACGCAAAGCTGACGCTGGGATTGCCGCCCCACATTACCGCCGCGACGGGCGTGGACGCGATGGTTCACGCGATCGAGGCGTATACCTCAAGAAGTCCAAACAGCAATCCGATCTCACGCGTGCTGGCCAAACAGGCGCTGGCAATGCTCGGGTCGGGCATCCGGCAAGCCGTCATGAACGGCAGCGACCGTCAGGCCCGCGAACAGATGCTTTTGGGATCAATGTTGGCGGGACAGGCTTTTGCAAACGCGCCGGTTGCAGCGGTCCACGCGCTTGCTTATCCGGTCGGCAGCCTGTTTCACGTCCCGCACGGGCTATCCAACGCGTTGGTTCTTGAGGCGGTGATGCGGTTCAATGCCCCGGACTGCGGGGCGGAATATGCCGAACTTGCACCCCTTGTCTTTCCCGACATCGATATCACGCGCGACGCTCAGACCATATCCGCCGAATTCATCGAACGTCTGGGGCAGCTTAACGTTGAACTGGGTCTGGCACGTGGCTTACAGCAGGTCGGCATTACCGCATCGGATATCCCCCGGTTGGCCACTGACGCCATGAATCAAACACGACTGTTGGTGAACAATCCGCGCACCCTGAAACAAGAGGACGCCGCGCGTATCTACGAAGCATCGCTCTGACGCGATCAGAAGCCGGCGTCTCTCGGTCGTCGCCAGCACTTGAACCAAGGGACCGGGGAACCAAAAGGGAGGAAGGCCAAATGAAAAAACTGGCTATTGCAACCGCCGTATTGTGCGGCATGACAACTGCGGGATTGGCGCAGGATTGGCGCGAGTCGCCATGGGGGCCTGACGATGAAATCGGGGCTGCAAACCATATTTCCGCTGAAAGTGTTCTTGCAGCGTCCAAGCTTATCAAGACAGGCAAAACTTACAATTTGGGGATCGTAGTCGATTCCGATACCCCGGCATTTTCACCCCGTTCGCTGAGCATTACCGTCCTTCAGCCGAACCAGATCACAACACAGGGTCTAGGCACCAACGGGATGACCTATAATGACGATATCTTTATGGGATGGCTCGGCATTGGCCCGCAGATTGACGGGCTTGGCCACATTGGAATCGAGCATGAATACTATAACGGTCTGCACGGCGCAGAGGTTGCCAAAGCCGACGGGCTGGCCAAGCTGGGCCTGGAAAACCTGCCACCTATCGTGACCCGCGGCGTGCTGCTTGATATGTCCGCCCATTATGGTCAGGACATTGTAAAAGAGGGCACGGCCTACACCAAGGAAGACATTATCGCCGCAGCTCAGTCGCAGGATGTTGAATTGAAAAAAGGCGATACCGTCCTGTTCCACTCAGGCTGGCTGAACCTGCTTGATGGTGAGAACCAGGATCACGATCGCTATGTGTCTGTCGAGCCGGGCCTTGGCATCACTGGGGCGGAATATCTTGCGGAAATTGGTGTTGTCGCTGTCGGGGCTGACACATGGGGCCTAGAAGCGCTGCCTTTTGAAAAAGGTACAGACGGTGTCTTTGCCGTCCACCAGATCCTGATACCGCAGAATGGCATCTATATTCTTGAGAATATGGATACACGTGAGATGGTCAAGGATGAGGCCTGGGAATTCATGTTTGTTCTTGGTGTGACGCGGCTGAAGGGGGCTGTTCAAATGATGATCAACCCAACGGCAATTCGCTGAAGACTATCGACCGAGGGGCCATCCCTCGGTCGCCAACAAATCCAGTATCGACTGATCGAAAAAGTGATTTTGTGGGTATTGCCAAGTTGTTGACGTGAGCTTGTGAGGTATTGGCAAAGGAAGGTTCAGGCCGCCATTTCGGCGGTGTAATCGTCCCAAAGGTTGAACGCATCAGAACGGGTGTGGCGGTTTGAGTTTGCAGTGAGTTGATATCGGCGGTGACTGAAGATCAGGTTGATTTGGTCATGCGCGGGCAGAAATCTCTGGGCATGCTGGTGAGATTTGAACCGGCCCATTATTTTCTCTCGTTTGCGGGTTGGTCGATGCGACACTTCGATTGCGTTGTTTAGACCTTTGTGGGCACGATGGTCAGCGTCCGGTGCCGGTGTTTTGATCGGCTTGATGTAGCTGCGCAGCTTGTCAGTCACGGCGACTCCGGGTTCGCCAAATTTGGCAACCAGCCCTTTGAAGAAGCGCTTTGCGGCTTTGGCGTTTCGGCGCGTTTGCACGAGAATGTCGAGCACATCGCCATTTGCAGCGATCGCGCGCCACAACCAGTGCTTCTTGCCACGGATTGTGATCACGACCTCGTCCAAATGCCACTTGTCGTTCGGCTGCGGCCGATCACGGCGAATGCAATCTGCAAAGTGCTGACCGAAGCGATTTACCCACAGCCGAACGGCTTCCCGGCTGACGATCACGCCCTTCGCAGTCAACAGATCCTCGACGTCAGCTGTGCTCAACGCAAAGCGATGGTAAGCCCAAACCGCGTAGGCAATGATCTCGCGAGGAAAGCGAAATCCCTTCAGGCGCAGCATGATCGTTAGGATGTTCATTAGCGCGACATAGCTGGATCACTCAGCCTGAACAACTTGGCAATACCGATCAGACACCCAGCACTTCGGAAATTGATGTTTCGCCAAATCACACAATCACTATTGTTCCCTTCATGTGTGGATGAAAAGCACAGAAATATTTTGTTTCCATGTCTTTAGTAACCTCGATTTTGGCGCTGACACCGTTCACTATCTCTCCAGTGTCCCAACCGAACTCATCGGCTGTCGCAGTATGAGGTGCCAGATCCTCATTGGTCCATCGAATGGTATCACCAACAGACACGTTCAGAAGCTTTGGCGTGAACGTGAATGCCTTGATATTGACTTCGTGGACTACGGGATCTGCCGCCCGAGCCCGTGTTCGGGTTAAAGCCAGAGCGACCGCCGATGCGGCCGCTCCAACCATCACGCGACGGCGTGAATGGGCTTTTCCCATCACTGCAGCGCCTCGACCATCATTTCGGCGTGGCCTTCATGGGCTTTAAAGATTTCAAGACCCTGCTCGAACAGAGCCTTCACCTCGGCATTGTCGATATTGGGGATCATTGTGTTTTCCACCAGATCATTCACCGCCTGGTGATAGGCCAATTCATTGGCTGCATAAGCGGCATCAAATTCTGCGCCACGCAGCTTGACGAAGCCATCGATGATCTCTTCGGCATTGGCATTCAGCGTCTGGCTGAACGCGTTGTCCTGCGCTGACGCTCCCAATTTTTCGAGCAGGCCCAGGGCCGCTTCGTTCACGGCAGTATGGTCACGGATCATCGTGTTTGCGAATTCATGGATGTCGGGATTCGACGACAAAGCCAGCGCCAGATAGGCATATCGAATGTCGATGTTGTCGGCCGTATAGGCAATGTGAGCGTATTCGAGATCGCTCATCTCGGCGACGTCCTGCGCAGAGGCTTGAGTGCCAGTCATGGCAAGTGCCACAGCAAATGCGGAAATCAGTTTCTTCATTTTGGAGACTCCACTGAGTGTTACGATGGCAATAGGAGTAATCCGAACTATGAAGTGAGATATATGCGGGAACGTACGGTTAATCGTGCAGATCGTTCAAGCAACTGTACAAAAGCGCAAAATACTGCGATGAAAATGTATGCTCGACCTGCTTAGCGATATCCTCACGAAACTGTCTGTTCGAGGTGCGCTCTATTTTCGAACTTCGCTGACCACCCCTTGGGGGATTGAAGTTCCCAAGTTCGAAAACGTCGCCCGATTTCATTTTGCCCATAGGGGCAATTGCCTGATCGAAGTTAAGGGATATGAAAAAGTGGTGGCGCTGGAACAGGGCGATCTGTTGATTATTCCGCATGGCGCGTCACACAAGTTGTACTGCGCGGCCGAAACAAGAGATGCGGTTTTGCCTCTGGACACGGTCATCGAACGTTCGGGATACACAGGCACTGGGGTTCTGGTTTACGGCGGCGACGGGGATGAGCGTGACACGCACACTTATATGCGGCCATTTTTCATTCGACCCTCATGCAAAACATATTCTGTTGGAACGCCTGCCACCGATCATTCACCTCAGGAATTACGGGGAAACCGCTGGAAAATGGATGGAGGCGACACTGCGCATGATCGGAGATGAGGCCGGGGGTCTTCGACTGGGCGGCGATCTCATTGCTTTGAAGATGTCAGAAGCCATTCTTGCGCAGGCCATACGTTCGTTTGTGGAAAGTGACGAATCCTCGAGATGGGGCTTGAACGGATTCTCTGATCACCATCTGGCCCGGGCCCTTGACGCGTTTCACAAGGATCCAAGCGCATCCTGGACAATAGAAACAATGGCGGGCTTTGCAGGCATGTCACGAACAAACTTTGCGGTTCAGTTTCAGAAAAAGATGGCGATGTCGCCAATGCAATATGTTACAGCTTGGCGGCTGGAGATCGCCAAACAGTGTCTCACTGACCCATCAAGTTCTGTTTCGGATGCAGCGGAACGTGCTGGGTACGCATCGGATTCTGCTTTTGCACGCGTTTTCAAGAGGGAAATTGGCCTCTCACCTGCCGGCTTCCGTCGGCAAATCACGTTAACATCGACGCATTAAACCGGACGCTCACCTACCTTTTTTGAGCGACCGGTTTGTCTAAGATTTTTTGATGCGGGCCAGTGCGTTAGGTTTGTGTCGGGCGACCTGACCCGCGTTGACAAATCTGGGGTTAAACGATTCAGTTTTCAGGGATCACAGTATCGGCCAAACAACCTGGAAGACGTCTCCGACTGGGGCACTCTTACACGGTATTACAGTTATTGTTTTGCTGGCGATGCCTGGTCTGTGCGGGATGGCTCGGCTTTCACCATTTTCTCCACTCCTGCCGAAATGACACCGCTCAAGCCCTTGGGCAACAACAAAACAAACAAGATCAGCACTGTACCAACCAGAGCGTTCTGGATATCGCCCCAGCCTTTGGCGAACTCGATCAACAGCATCATTGCCGCTGCACCCACAATTGGCCCCCAGGTTGATTTCAGGCCGCCAACCACGATCATGGCCATGACTATGACGAGGGTGGGAAATTCAAACAAGCTTGGTCCTGCAAAGCGAAAATGGGCGGCGTAGACGGCTCCGGTCAGGCCGGTAAAAAACGCCGTGACGACAAAAGCAACTACGTGAAATCTGGTTCGGTTCATCCCACGTGCGGCGGCGTAAACACGGCTGTCATGCAAGGCGCGGAAGGCCAGGCCTAGCCGCCCATGAATGACGACAATTGAGGCAAGCAGAGACAGCAACAAAACGGTGAGCACCACAAAGTAATTCCCGACGATCCACTTACCCTTCAGAAGCTTTCGGAACCCAAGGTCATCGAACCCCGAGAACCCCTGCCCCCCACCAAAAAGCGGCAAACAGCGCCCTCCGTGAGACATGAAGCATTCGACATCGGTTCGGATCAGGCTATCGACCATAAAGACGATGGCAAAGGTCAGCAGGGCGACATAGGGCATGGTCAGACGAAGGCAGGCGATCCCGATGATGAACGCAGCGACAGCGGCGACAACTGCGCCAACCGGCATCGAGAGCCAGGGCGTGACGTCATAGAACACGCCGAGCATCCCGACAGAATAGGCACCAATGGCAAAAAACAGCATCTGGCCCAGGGAAAAGACACCTGCATGGCCCAGCAGCACATTCCACTGGATTGCGACGGATGCCCAGATCATGAACAAGACGATTTCGCCCAGAAAGTAGCGCTGAGTCACAAAAAATGGCACCACCGCCATAAGTGCAGCAAAACCGATCAGGCCGACAAGGTGTCGGGTCAATACGCCGGATCCCATCATGATCGTATCACCTCTGCTTTACCGAAAAGACCCGCGGGCCGAAAAATCAGGACCAAAATCACCAGCCCCAGCAGAATGGGAAAGCCAAATCGCGCCCCGAAGTAATAGCCAATCGCGGCTTCCATCACCCCCAGCGCAAGGGCTGTCATACCTGCGCCTGCAACGCTGCCGAGACCGGCAACCACACAGATGACAAAGGCCCGGATCAGCGGGTTGGTTCCCATTCCGGGTGACAAGCTGGCCATGGAGGAAATCAGGATGCCCGCAGCGGCAGCCAGCACACCGGCAATGATGATGACCTGCAGATATGTCCGCTCGGTTTTCACCCCCATCAGCTTGGCCGCGTCCTGGTTCATCGCGGTGGCGCGGATGGCCAGCCCAAACCGGGTTTTCTTGAGCAGCCACGCCGTTGCACCAATCAGGACGGCGGCCGTGACAAGAATGGCCAGTGATTGATACGGAACCGCAACATTGCCGATCCTGAAGGTTCCCTCGATCTGGGCCGGCTGCCGGAACGGATAAGCACCATAGTACTTCAGGATCAGGTCCTGAAGCAGGATTGCGACACCCGCCGTTGCAACCATGATCGTTGTTCTGAAATCCTCGCGATCCAGCATGAACCGCACGATGACAAGGTGCATGAGGGCCCCAACGGCCCCTCCGGCGGTCAGACCTGCCAGAATTGCGATGCCAAGGGGCAGGTTCAGAACGGCGGCTGCCGAATAGGTGACATAGGCCCCGATGGTCATGAACAGCCCATGGGCCATGTTGAACATGCCCATTGTCCCGAATGTCAGGGCAAGGCCCACAGAGGCAAGCGCATACATGGCCCCCAATGTGACACCCGAGACGATAATTTGCACGATGGCATCCAAACCGTCAGCCTCCCAGATAAGTTTTTAGAACGTCGCCCGATTGTCTCAGGTCGTCGGCATTTCCGGTCCAGGCAAAATGTCCGCCGTCCATCAGCAAAAACGCACTGGCCACATCGGCCACGCGACTTGGGTTTTCCTCGACAACAATGATGGACCGGTCTTCGCGCGCCAGTTTGCCAAGCGCGTCGTAGATCTGTTCGACGATCAGCGGTGCCAGCCCCAGTGAGGGCTCATCAATCATGGTCAGCTTGCCGTTGGCCATCATTCCGCGCCCGATCCCGACCATTCGGCGTTCACCGCCCGACAGGCTCTCAGTGCGCTGCGTGCGGCGTTCCCGCAGGCGGGGGAAAAGTTCGAAAACTTCGTCCAGATTGGCCTTGATCGCATTTGTGTCCGTGCGGGCAAACGCCCCCATCAGCAGGTTTTCCTCGACGGTCATGGCGGTGAACAGCTGATCCCCCTGGGGCACAAGAACGACCCCCCGGCGCGCCCGGTCCGGGGCACCTGCGGGCAGTCTGTTGCCGTCAAAAACCATCTCGCCTTCCCAACTGGGCAATAGGCCGGCAATAGCCTTTAGTAGGGTCGATTTACCGTGCCCATTCGGGCCGATCACAGCAGTGACACTGCCAATGGGAATATCCAGATCCAGCCCATGCAGAACCTTTTGATGGCGATACCCCGAGCTTAGCCCCCGGACGGATAACAACGGGGTCATGCTGCGCCCCCAACCATCTGGTCGGCGCTGGAGCCCAGATAAACCGATTTGACAGTTTCGTCCGAGGCGATCCCCTGTGGGGTTCCGTCGTAAATTAACCTGCCTTGATGCATGATCAGTGCCCTGTCGGCCACCGTGGTCAGAAACCGCATCACATGTTCGATAAACACGATGCTGATGCCCTTTTTGCGAACATCGGCCATAAGCTCGATGAATGCGTCGATCTCAGGAGGGGTAAGCCCCCCGACGGGTTCATCCAGCAAAAGGACTTTTGGATCATGCATAACGGCTGTTGCCACCATAAGTTTCTTTCGGTCCAGCGCGGGAATGTCGGAAACCATCGCCTGCGCCAGGTGGCTGAGATGGTATTCCTCCATGATTTCGGCGGCCCGCATGCGGTGACGTTTGCCCAACAGGATTCCGGGCCGCTCCTTGCCGCCGCCATAAACCAGCGATGCCAGGATGTTCTGTTCGACCGACAGGCTGCCAAAGCCGTCAGTCACCTGAAACGTACGCGCAAGGCCCATGTGAAACAGCTGGTGTGGAGGGACCCCAATTATGGGGTCGCCGTTGAACAGGACCTGACCGCCACTTACGGCGGTCAGACCTGATATCAAATCGAAGAACGTGGTTTTGCCAGCTCCGTTTGGCCCCCCGATGCCAACGGTCTCGCCTGATTGTATCCGGAGATCGATGTCATCAACTGCCACCAATGCGCCATAATGCTTGGAGACATTTCGACATTCGAGAATGCACTGCTCGGCCATGTTCACGTCCCGCGCTAGATCAGGACTTGATCCATTTGGGCGTGCGGAAATCCACTACGCCGTAAGGTGGTGGCGAGATGATCTTGCCGTTTTCTTCCTTACGTTCGATCTGGCTGAAGATATGCGCCATGCCAAGCGATGGGTCGTCGGTCTGCACCGGATAAGAAAAGGCCTGCTGTTTGGACTGATCGAACCGGATTACGCCCGTCGGGCAGCGATAGATCATGCCGCGCAGGCGATCCGCGACCCTTTTGTTTTGCTCATCGTCATAGGCTTCGCCCACACCGCCTGCCATCGCGGCGGCCTGTGCAAACAAATGCAGGGCTTCATACGTCTGGGCCCCGCCGTTCGGGGAAGCGGCCTCACCATATTTCTCCAGATAACGGGCGCTGAAATCGGTGCCGATTTCACCTGTCAGAACACCGATGCTGGTGGCGTAAAGCACATCTTCGGCGGCGTCGCCCGCGATGTCACGGAATGCTGCAAGCGATGCACCGTATTGCAGATAGACCAGGCTGTTGGTCGGATTCTGCAGGAATTGGATCATGAACTGCGCCTGATCGCCTGGGAAGAAGTGAGTGATCACCACAAACCCGGGCTCGTCCTCACGGATCTTTGCCAGCGTGGGGCCCCATTCACTGGTCGGGGCCTCGACAGTTTCATAAAGCGAAATTTCATAGCCGTATTCGGCAGCGGCATCGCGGATCGAGTTTGCGATGTTGATCGAATAAGGAATCGGCCCTGTCACCAGGGCAATCTTGTTGTTGGTGGGGGTGAACTGGCCGGTGTCTTCCAGATTGCGGATGAAGTTCAGATATGCCGAGCCATAATACAGTTCGGACGGGCAATACATGAACGACCCCCAGAACCGGTCGGGATCGCCGCTGACCATTTCACCATGCGCGCGACTGGTATCCGCGTGCATGTAGATGACCGATGCGTCCGCCGCAACGTTCTGTAGGGCGGTTGCCGATCCAAAATTGTAACCTGCAATCAATGCGCTGGCCCCATCGCGGTCGATCAACCGCTGACCTGCGCTGGTCACCTTGTCGTCGCCACCGGATTCGGTGTCGCTGTGGGCCAGAACAATGGGCCGCCCGAGAATACCACCGGCGGCGTTGATCTCTTCGGCGGCCATTTCCATGCCCTGCTTGAATTCGATGCCATCCGCTGCGGCCGCACCTGACAGGGGAACCGGATGTCCGATCACAATCGGCTCACCGGTCTGTGCCGAAGCGGATGAATTCAACCCGGCCAGAGCTGCGGCAGATCCAACCGTTCCCACCCCGGCGGTCTTAAGAAAGTTGCGGCGTGATGTAGCCCGCGCAGGTTTCTTGGAAATTGACATATGTTCACCCCTGTTTTTGGCAACGTGTTTCGGATTCAGGAAACGCGAGCCGTCCCAACCTTGAAAAAGGTGTGATCGAGACGTCGCGCATCAACAAACCCGCCAGTTCCCAGAAAGCCTGCCAAACTAACCACGGTTGAAATATGCGAAAGTAACAATGTTCTCTTTAGATTTTATCTATGCAATCCAGTCGCTGGATTTCAAAAGAAACGATCACGCAGAACCGCTGACGTCCTCATGGCCATCAAGAAGATTGCTGCGACCGACTTCCTCTACCAGCATTTGATGAAACTGTTTTTCCGCCGGGGTTCGGGGAACGGATTTACGCCGGATCAATTCATATGTCGCCACATACCCATAGCTGTCCCGCATCAATTGCCGCATCTTCCCGGCTTTGACAAAGCTTTGTGCGTAATGGACGGGCAGAAACGCAAGATGCTCACCTGACAAGATCAGATGCGCAATTCCTTCGATGCTTGGCGCACGCGCGGTATACTGGAAAGATCGTTCTTTTTCCGAAAGCTGATCAAAGGACATATAACCCCGCTGCGCGTGCGAGTGCCCCTCGATATCCTCGACGGAAATATGCGCGTCGTCCCGCCCGAAAAGTGGGTGGAACTGCCCACAAAACAGCCGAACCTCGGATCGGAAAAGTGGCACATATTCAAGCTGCGACAGGCGTCTTGGGAAAAACCCGATCGCCATATGCGCCTGTCCGCCAAGAACCATCTGTTCAAGCTGGTTGGGCGAGCCGACATGGACGGTTACATCAACCCTGTGATCAAGCGCCCCAAACTGTTTAATTACTTCGGACAGCTGAAACCGCGGGTGAAAGATTGAGTTGTCGATTATCGCGACCTGAAGTTCTCCGACCAGTCGTTTGTCGGAAAGCACCATGGTGCGAAAATCCTCAAGATGACTGAAAAGCGCGTTCGAGGCGTCATAGACACGCTGTCCGTCTTCGGTCAGTGCAAATCCGGCCCGGCCCCTTTGGCACAGGGTCAAGCCCAGCCGCGTTTCAAGGTTCTTTATGTGAATGCTGATGGTGGCCTGACTGACATTCAGTTCAGCCTGCGCCAGAGAAAAACCGCCGCATTGCGCAACCGTTCGAAACACATTGAGAAGTTTGAGGTCGACATTGCTGATCGGTGGAAGGCGCATGATTTCTCACATTTAGGAATATCTAACTAAACATTATTACATCGAAATACCGGACTCTATTGTCAAGCGGTAGGTTAAATTTGAGGACTGCTGATTTGCGGCATCCGGGGACGTCTAAAACAATTAGGACCGAGGTCAAAATGAACAGAACCAACGCGCTGGAAATCAATCCGGACCGTTTATGGGACACACTTTTGGTTTCCGCACAGATTGGACCTGGAAAGGCCGGGGGGCTCAGCCGCCTCACACTTAGTGATGATGATAAGATCATGCGGGATAAATTCGTGCATTGGTGCAAGGAAGCCGGATGCAAGGTTTCTGTCGATCAGGTCGGGAACATTTTTGCCAGGCGCGAGGGGCAAGACCCTGACCTGGCACCTGTTATGGTCGGAAGCCATCTGGATACCCAGATCGCGGGTGGCAAATACGACGGTATCCTTGGCGTGCTGTCGGGGCTGGAAATCATCCGCACTCTGAATGATCGAAACATCGAAACCAAACGCCCCATTGAAGTTGTTTGCTGGACCAATGAGGAAGGTGTGCGGTTTCACCCCCCGATGATGGGGGCTGCTACCTTTGTAGGTGCGCTTGAGGTCGAACAGGCGCTGACCCAGACTGACGCGGATGGCGCTGTGTTCGGGCAAGAGTTGGAGCGGATTGGCTACGCAGGCACAGGCAGCCGAACGCCTGCTGACATTGCCGCATACTTTGAACTTCATATCGAACAGGGGCCGGTTCTTGACGAAGAAGGCATTCATGTCGGCATCGTGACGGGCGGGTTTACGTCTTTTGGCGCCCGTCTGGAAATCAAGGGTGAAAACGCGCACGCCGGACCTACGCTGATGAAACGCCGAAAGGACGCGCTTGTCGGCGCTGCGGTCATCGTCGCCGAGGTCAACAAGATTGGCTGGGAATACGAACCCGAAGGTCGTAGCACCTGCGCCAAGCTCGATGCCTCTCCGAATATGTACGGAATTATCGCGGATTACGCCGCAGTGACGGTTGATGTCCGTCATCCCGATCCGGCCGCCGCACGTGAAATGTATCAAAAAGCGCTGGCGCTTATCCCGGTTGCCGCAGGGCAGGCAAATGTCGATATCTCAATCGCTGATGAATGGTCATTCGGGGAAATTGCATTCGATCAGGAATTGATCAGTCTGGTCAGGAAAACCGCCGCGGATCTGAATGTTTCTCATAAACATATGCTCAGCGTGGCCGGGCATGATGCTTATCAGCTGGCAGAAGCCGTTCCAACCGCGATGATCTTCACGCCTTGCAAAGATGGCATCACCCATAACGAGGCGGAACATGTCGAAGCTGGCTATACTGTTCCCGGCGTCAATGTATTGCTGAATTCGGTTGTGGTCCGCGCGAACGGTTGAACTTTGGGTCTGAAATCCAGCAAGGAAGCTTGGCACGGTTCGATCTGCAAAAACCTCATTGCGACGTAAGGCTCTGTTGAAGGTTGTAAGCAGGAAGGGTTCTGGGCCAGCGATACGTTCCTTTCATTTGCCTTCGCGAATGTGGTGTTTTGTAATCCGTTATTCTTTTGGGGCAGCGCATTCTATAGGCAATTCCCAATCTGTCACGACGCTCAAATCGAGTGTATTTAGCCAATTAACGAGGAATTCTCATGGCAATTCTCAACCCCGTTGATGTTATTGGCCGGGTGGACAAGATTTTGGTGAACCAAGATCGCGCCCGAGGTCTGGAAACCCAATCTGTGGATCGGGTAGATGTAGAGTTCACCGGTTTTCAAGGTGACAGCCATGCCAGCCTGGTGCGTGAAGCCTGTGTGCGTACGAGGCGGCAATATGAACCCGGCACGCCGATCCGAAATGTTCGCCAGATCTCGATCGTATCATTGGAAGAGCTGAGCATTATAGCCTCCAAATTGGAGATGGATACATTGCAGCCGGAATGGCTTGGGGCAAATCTGGTACTATCTGGCATTCCCGCACTGACGCAACTCCCGCCATCGTCACGGCTGATTTTTTCATCGGGCGCGTCTCTGGTTGTGGACATGGAAAACGAGCCCTGTAAGTTCCCTGGCGACGTGATTGAAAAGCAGCACCCCGGCAAAGGCGCCAAGTTTGCCTACCACGCCCGCAACTTGCGCGGGCTGACGGCGTGGGTTGAACGTGAAGGCCAGCTTTCAATGAAGGACGAAGTTGCGGTTCACGTACCTCGCATTCAGCCGTGGCCAAAAAACGCAGAGTGAGACCTCAGGCTTTTCGGACAATGTCGGCAAAACTAGAAATTGCGATCGGGTCTTGAGTGCGAGGGTGTCCAGTTGACGCCCAATCTTGGTCACTCGCATTCGTTGATTTCATTCCATCGTGTTTTGCAAAATTTGCATCAGCTTTTTTGGATATGACCGCGCTCAGGCCAGCAATATTGTTTCCGACATCACGTGGGGCACGGCCCCGCCATCGTTCGGAGACCAGCAATGAAACATGACAAGGCACCGTCAACCCAACGTCTGCCGATGACTCCGGCTGAAGCGTATCAAGCCACAATCAAGATGTTCGGATCCGAACCGGAACCCTCATTTGAAACGCCCGACCGTCAGGAAAAGATCTGGGGCCGCAAGTGGGGCTGTGACAATGATTTTGGTAAGATACGTTCGATCCTAGTGCACCGCCCGGGAGCCGAACTGTCAATCCTCGACCCGAACAAACGGATTGAAGAGCTTGGAACATACGGAGACCGCGAGGTTGGCTGGTACTGGCAGGGGCAAGAACTGCCGTCTGTCGCGGACATGCAGCAACAGCATGACGGAATGGTTGATGTTCTKAAATCCGAGGGCATCGAAGTCATCGAAATGCAGGGTGTGGCCGCGCCGCTTCTGAAAAGTTGCTATACGCGCGACCCGGTCATCGTGTTGGACGGCGGTGCCGTCATCGGCCGGATGGGTCCGAGAATTCGGCAGGGCGAAGAACTGACGGCAACGCGGACTCTTGCAGGCCTGGGTATGCCCATATTGCGCACGGTGACCGGTACCGGAATGCTGGCAGGTGGCTCCTACGCGCGGATCAACAAAACCACCGCTGTTGTTGCAAGATCGGTTCGCGGTAATGACGAGGGAATCGACCAGCTGCGTGACGTTCTTGAACGCGCTGACATCGATCTGATCGTCATCGACATGAACGGATATCTTCTGCATATCGACAGGGTCTTTGTGATGCTGGACAAGGATCTGGCTATGGTCAATCAGAGCCAGCTTCCATTCAGTTTCATTGACTTTCTCGAAAAATCGGGGATTGAGTTGCTGTCCTGCGAGGCGGAAGACAGTGACTGGATTGTAAATTGCCTCGCGCTCAGTCCGCGCCGCGTTCTGATGGCCGAAGGCACGTCTGACAATACGCTGGCCAAGCTTGCGCGTGCCAATGTCGAAGTGATCCAGATCCCCTACGACAAAATGCAACTTGGCGGCGGCGGAATTCACTGCTCAACCAACCCGCTTGTACGCGATGCAGTCTGGGCCGATTAGGTGGAAGAAGCGCAACTGTTGCAATGCATCCGACGACCGACAAACAAACAACTTGGCAATATCCATCAACCTACCATCCTGCACACTATTGATAATACCCCAAGATGCAGGAATTGATCAATTTTTACCTGCCTTAATAGGATGCTTCCGTGACGGATCGCCCACCTGGGTGTGGATCATTCGGCAGGCCGAAACCTACCGACAGATGTCAATAGGGAGAAAGAAATGAACAAATTGAATTTGATGATGGCTACTGCGCTTGCCGCTAGCCTGGTTGCAGGAATCGCTGCAGCGCAGGAAAAAGTGCAAATAGCGTTCATCGATCCGCTGTCCGGACCGTTTGCAACAACTGGCGCGCAAGGGCTGGCGATTTCCTCTTGTATTTCTCCAACTCTGCCGGAACGGGGTTGCCTGAGAGCAAGCTTTTCGGGATGCCGTCGATGGGGTGGGGTCAATTAGTAGGGTCCTACTAATTGAGTTAGTAGGACATTAGTAGGGCGTGTTCGTCAAACGTTCTGAAACGCTGTGCAATGGCTTTTAATGGTGAAGCCCGAATTAGTCAATTAATTATAAGGCCTTATGTGGTAACCTATGGCGCGATCCGGCTCCGTGCAACGACACGACGCCAAAATTCGTAAGGACAGGGTCGGGGGTTCGAGTCCCTCTTGAGGCACCATTTTCCCTAAACCCACAGGTTGATCAATGTCGCCTAAGCGCGTTTTTCGCCGATGGTTGTCACGCCAAGAACCGACAGGACCTTGGCTTCGATGTGCTCTGCATTCATGCTCGCAACGGCGTACATGTCCGCCGGGCTGGCTTGATCAATGAAGATATCGGGCAAGACCATCGAGCGGTATTTCAGCCCGTGATCGAACACGCCCTCATCCGCCAAAAGCTGCGCCACGTGGCTGCCAAAACCGCCGACGGCGCCTTCTTCGATGGTGATCAGGGCCTCGTGGTTTGCGGCCAGATCCAGAATCAGCTCGCGATCCAGCGGTTTGGCAAAGCGGGCGTCGGCGATGGTTGGGGTGATGCCCCGGGCCGAGAGGGCCTCGGCGGCCTTTTGAACCTCGGCCAGGCGGGTGCCAAAGGACAGCAGCGCCACGCGCGCGCCGGTCTGAATCATGCGGCCCTTGCCGATCTCAAGCACTTCGCCGCGTTCGGGCAGATCGACCCCCACGCCTTCGCCACGCGGATAGCGGAACGCGATGGGACCGTCGTCATGTGCGGCAGCGGTGGCGATCATATGCATCAGCTCGGCTTCATCAGCGGCGGCCATGACCACAATACCGGGCAAGTTGGCCAAATAGGCGACATCGAACGATCCGGCGTGGGTTGCGCCATCGGCCCCCACCAGACCCGCACGGTCGATGGCAAAGCGCACAGGCAGGCGCTGAATGGCCACATCATGGACAACCTGATCATAGCCGCGTTGAAGGAAGGTCGAGTACATCGCGCAGAACGGCTTCATCCCGCCAGCCGCCAATGCTGCGGCAAAGGTGACACCGTGCTGTTCCGCAATCGCCACGTCGAAGCAGCGCGAAGGATAGCGTTCCGCAAACAGATTCAGCCCGGTGCCATCGGGCATCGCGGCCGTGACGGCGACGATCTTGTCATCGCGCGCGGCCTCATCCACCAATGTCTTGCCAAAGACCGAGGTGTAGGAGGGCGCGTTGGACGGTGTCTTTTTCTGCTTGCCCGTCACCACGTCGAATTTAGCAGTGGCATGACCCTTGTCGCGGGCTTGTTCCGCCGGGGCATAGCCTTTGCCTTTTTTCGTCAGGACATGGATCAGGATCGGACCGGTCGCCCGCGCCTTGACCGTGCGCAGAACCGGCAGCAGTTGATCCATATCGTGCCCGTCGATGGGGCCGAGATACGAAAAGCCCAACTCTTCGAACAGCGTTCCGCCCACGGCCATGCCTTTCAGCATCTCCTTGGCGCGCTTGGCCCCTTCGCGGAAGGGTTCCGGCAGCAGCGACACTGCGCCCTTGGCGGCGGCTTTCAGATCGTGAAAGGGCGCTTCGGCATACATCCGAGAGAGATAGCTGGACAGCGCACCGACGGGCGGGGCGATGCTCATCTCATTGTCGTTCAGGATCACGATCAGGCGTTTTTTCAGGTGGCCGGCGTTGTTCATCGCCTCGAACGCCATGCCTGCCGACATCGACCCGTCGCCAATCACGGCAATCGCATCGCCCAGCCCCTCGGGGGTGACACCGCCCAGATCACGGGCAACGGCAAAACCAAGCGCCGCGCTGATCGAGGTGCTGGAATGCGCCGCGCCAAATGGGTCATAGGGGCTTTCGCTGCGCTTGGTGAACCCGCTGAGGCCACCCTTCTGGCGCAGCGTGCGAATCCGATCACGGCGTTCCGTCAGAATTTTATGCGGATAACACTGATGTCCCACATCCCAGATGATCTTGTCGCGTGGCGTATCGAAAACGGCATGCAGTGCTGTGGTCAGCTCCACAACACCCAGACCCGCGCCCAGATGCCCCCCGGTTTCCGACACAGCCGAGATTGTCTCAGCCCGCAGTTCGCTGGCAATCTGGTGCAATTGCTCATCCGAGAACTGCTTGAGGTCCGCAGGGCGACCTACAAGGTCCAGCAGGGGCGTATTCGGGCGGTCAGACATGTGGCGCGTTCCTGGCTTAGCTGTCCCGGGCAATAACGAAGCGGGCGGCATCCTTCAAGGTTTCTGCCCCGGGCCCGTACCCGTCCAATGCAGCGCAGGCCTGATCCACCAGGTCTGCCGCACGGGCTTTGGCCGCATCCAGCCCCAACAACGAGACAAAGGTCGCCTTGCCAGCCTGAGTGTCTTTTTGCAGCCGCTTTCCGGCTTTCGACACGTCACCCTCAATATCCAAAATGTCATCGGCGATCTGAAAGGCAAGGCCAAGCGCGCGGGCATATTGGCGCAATGGTTCGGGGTCCGCCTGCGCCAGATACGCACCTGCGCTGGCCGACCATTCGATCAGCGCACCGGTCTTGCCCGCCTGCAACTGCGTAATCTGGTTCAGCGTCAACGGGGCCGCAGCGGTTTCCGCCGCAATATCCAGCGCCTGACCCAGAACCATCCCTTGTGCCCCGCTGGCTTTGGCCAGTGTCAAAGCCAGTTCCGCCCGAACCTCGGCCGGGCCAACCTCGGGCCGTGTACAAAGCTCAAAAGCAAGGGTCTGCAAGGCATCTCCGGCCAGAACGGCGGTGCCTTCGTCCCATTTCACATGCACTGTCGGGCGTCCGCGACGCAGGTCGTCATCGTCCATACAGGGCAGGTCGTCATGCACCAGCGAATAGGCGTGCAGCGCTTCGATCCCGGTGGCGGGCCAGATCGCGCGGCCCGTATCAACGCCATGCAGACGAGCGCTTTCCAGCACCAGAAATCCGCGCAACCGCTTGCCGCCCTGCGTGGCATAGGCCATCGCTCGGGTCACATCCAGATCGTCCAGCGCGCCCAGAACCAGATCGAACTGATCCTGAATGCGCGACGCATCCTGCGCTAGCTTGTCGCGAAACATTTACTGACCTTCGACAGGCGTTGTCCCAGTCGGTTGGCCATCTGCGTCCAGCGTGATCGCCGCCACCTTTTCCTCGGCCCGCTTCAGCTCATCCTCGCAGCGTTTCTTTAGTGCCGCCCCGCGTTCATACAGCGCGATGGACTGGTCCAGCGCCACATCGCCGCGCTCAAGCTGGCCGACCACAGCCTCCAGCTCTTTCATGGCCTGTTCGAATGTCATCTGGTCAACGGGGGTATCGGTCATCGGGCTGCCTTCATCAGTTCTTCCACATGGGCGCGTGTGGCCTCGGCCAGCGCGTTCAGATCATACCCGCCCTCCAAAGTCGAGACGATACGGCCATCACACATCTCCTCGGCAATCCCGCACAATTCCGCGGTCAGCCAGGCGAAATCCCCGGTGGACCAGTTCAATTCGGCCAGCGGGTCATCCTGATGGGCGTCGAACCCGGCCGAGATGATGATCAGTTCGGGCTTGAACGCCCGCAGACGCGGAAACGCCTGCGCCTCATAAGCCGCGCGCATTTCAGCCCCACCGGTGCCGGGGGCCAGCGGGATGTTCAGAACGGTTTCAAACGCACCGGTCTCATCCGCGCGCCCCGAACCGGGCCACAGCGGCATCTGCTGGCTGGTGATCACCAGCGCGCGTTTCTCATCCCACAGCAGGTCCTGGGTTCCGTTGCCGTGATGCACATCAAAATCAACAATGGCCACACGGTTCAGCCCGTGATGGTCCAAAGCGTGCTTTGCCGCCAGAGCCGCATTGCCAAACAGACAAAACCCCATGGCCGTTTCCGTTTCGGCATGATGCCCCGGGGGCCTGATTGCGCAGAACGCATTCGGGGCCTCGCCGCCCAGCACCATATCCACCGCCCGCACGACCGCCCCGGCGGCGCGATAGGCCGCATCGACCGAACCCGGAGACATGAAGGTATCGCCGTCAATCTGCCGGTACCCTTCGGTTGGGCGGTTGCTGCGAATGTCCCGGATGTGCGATTCCGGATGGATGCGCAACAGATCGTCATCCGCCGCCAAAGGCGCGGTTTTCCGATTCAGGTCCAGCGATTCCAGCGCGTGCAGGATATGCTCCAGCCGCGCCACCCGCTCGGGGTGCCCCTCCGGGGTCACATGTTCAAGACAGTCGGCATGGGTCAAAAGAGCGGTGGTCATCTGGGTCCCCTGTTCATCTGGCTACAAGTATCCTCGCCGAAGGCATAAAACCGCCGCGCAGCGGCCAAATCAATCCGGCGCCAACATATACCCGGCCCCGCGTACTGTCTGCAGGTAACGCGGCTGCTTGGGGTCCTGTTCGATCTTGCGACGCAGCCGGGTGATCTGCACATCCACCGCGCGTTCCTGCGCCTGACCTTTGTCGCGGCCCAGATCCTCGACCAGCTTGGCGCGGCTGATCGGCTCTCCGGGCTGGGTCGAGAAGATCTTCATCAACTGGCTTTCCGTTGCCGTCAGGCGCACCGGATCTTCACCCTGCCACATCTCGCCCCGTTCCACATCATACCGGATCGGGCCGAGGTTCAGAATTTTGGTCGCCGCATCCTGCGCCGGAGTTTCGGGCATCCGCCGCAGGATCGCATTGATGCGCAACAACAGCTCTTTCGGCTCGAACGGTTTGGCCAGATAGTCATCCGCCCCTGCCTCAAGCCCGGCAATCCGGTGCTCGGTCTCGCCGCGTGCGGTCAACAGAAGAACCGGCGTGGCATGGGTTTCACGCAGCGATTTGGTCAGGCTGACGCCATCCTCACCGGGCATCATCACGTCCAGAACGATCATGTCGAAGTCCAGCCCGGATAACACCCGCCGCGCATGGGCCGCATCGCGCGCCGCCGTCACCAGAAATCCGTTTCGCATCAAGAATTTCTTGAGCAAATCGCGAATGCGCTCGTCATCGTCGACGATCAACAGGTGGGCGTCCATATCGCTCATGAGGTGGTATCCCGCAGTTTCGTGTAAGCATGACGCATATCAGCATCCATCATTGCTTCAAGCACTTTACGAAAACCTGACACCGCTTCGGGGCCGGCTTCCTTGTAGGCGGCACGCATCCGCACGCGCTGGGCCTCGGACAGTTTGGCCTCCAGCGCCTTGCCCTGGTCCGTCAGAAACAGATGCCGCTCGCGTTTGTCCATGCTACCCACGCGGCTTTCGACCAGCCCATCGTCGATCAATGTCCGCAGCACCCGGTTCAGCGACTGTTTCGTCACCCCCAGGATCGCCAGCAGGTTGTTGACCGTGGTGCCCGGCGCGCGGTTGATAAAGTGGATGGCGCGATGGTGTGCCCGCCCATAGGCCATCTGTGTTAGAATGCGATCAGGGTCCGCCGTAAAGCCGCGATAGGCGAAAAACATCGCCTCGATCCCTTGCCGCAGCTGTTCGTCGGTCAAAAACAACAGGCTCTCACCGCCATAGGTCTGGGCGGGGCGGGTGTCCGACATGGTACGCCTCATTCGTTACTCGGGTCCGAGTTTATGTCAGCGTTATTGACATTCCAAGGGCAGAGAGGTATCGAATCGCAGTTTTTGCGCAACTTTATGTCCGGTCCGGACTTAATCAGCGCAATAATTGAAAATTCAGCCCAGTTCAGGAGGTTTCGCATGGCGGGGTATGACGATCGAGACGGTGTCATCTGGATGGATGGCAAACTGGTGCCCTGGCGCGAGGCCAATGTGCATATCCTGTCTCACGCGATGCATTATGCGTCTTCGGTCTTCGAAGGTGAACGCGCCTATAACGGCAAAATCTTCAAAAGCCGCGAACATTCCGAACGTCTGATCGCCTCGGCCGAGGCGCTGGATATTCCGATGCCCTATGACGTGGATCAGATCGAAGCCGCCAAGGAAGAAGCGCTGAAAGCCAGCGGGTTGCAGGACGCCTATGTACGCGCGCTGGTCTGGCGTGGTTCGGGTGAGGATATGGGTGTCGCTTCGGCGAAAAACCCGGTGCGCATGGCCGTCGCTGTCTGGCCGTGGGGGGCCTATTACGGCGACGCCAAGATGCAGGGTGCCAAGCTGGATATCGCAGAATGGAAACGGCCCAGTCCGGAAACCATCCCGGTGCACGCCAAGGCGGCCGGTCTGTACATGATTTGCACCATCTCAAAGCACAAGGCCGAGGCCAAGGGCTGCTCGGATGCGTTGTTCATGGATTACCGCGGCTACGTGGCCGAGGCCACGGGTGCCAATGTGTTCTTCGTCAAGGATGGTGAGGTGCACACCCCGCTGGCCGATTGCTTTTTGAACGGCATCACCCGCCAGACCGTGATCCAGATGCTGAAGGACAAGGGCCTTACCGTCCACGAGCGCCGCATCAAGCCCGAAGAGATGGCCGAATTCGAACAGTGCTGGCTGACCGGCACGGCGGCCGAGGTCACCCCGGTGGGTCAGATCGGCGACTATACCTTTGCGGTTGGCGACATCACCCGCGAGATCGCCGCAGACTATGAGGCGCTGGTGCGCGCCTGATCTTTCAGGACAATGGTATTGGGAACCCTCGCTTTTGGCGGGGGTTTTTCTTTGCCCGTCGTTCAAGCTTTTGTGCAGATCGTTCAGATGACTGGACGAATGCGCAGCCGGGTATAGGTTACCCCTATGTTAGACCTGCTCAGTGATATCCTCACCCGCCTGTCGTTGCGGGGTACTTTCTACTTTCGCACGTCGTTCACACCACCCTTTGGCATTCAGGTTCCGGCTTTTGAAAATGTCGCCCGGTTCCACTTTGTTCAGCGGGGTGAGTTGAAGGTTTATGTCTCTAACACGGGGGAAACCCTGCGTCTGAAACAAGGCGATCTGATCCTGATCCCCCACGGGGCGGCCCATGCCTTGCTGTGCAATGAGGTCAACCCACTGGACGCCCTGCCGTTGGAGCAGGTGCTGGAAGAGGCCGGATATCAGGGCGATGGTGTTCTGGTTTATGGCGGTCAGGACAAAAGCCGCGATACCCAGCTGATCTGTGGGCATTTCTCGTTCACTGGCCCGCCGGGGCGGCAGGGCACCGGGCATATGCTGATCGACCGGCTGCCGCCCTATATCCTGATCGAGAATTATGGCGAAGAGGCCGGGGCCTGGATCGAGGCCACCCTGCGCATGATCGGGTCCGAGGTCGGCGGCGCCCGGATCGGCGGTGATCTGATTGCGCTGAAACTGTCGGAAATTCTGTTTGCACAGGCCATTCGCGCCCATCTTGAACTTCAAAGCCCCAGCGACACCGCCCTTGCCGGGTTTGCCGACCCTCGCATCTCGCGCGCGCTGACCGCTTTTCATCAGGCCCCGGCGCATGAATGGAGCGTTGAAGCGTTGGCGCGCGAGGCTGGCATGTCGCGCACCGCCTTCGCCCAGCTGTTTGCCGAAAAGATGGCTGCGACGCCGATGCAGTATCTGACCGACTGGCGGATGCAGATCGCCTGCCATGGGCTGACTGAAAGCCGGTGGAACGTCGCGGATGCTGCGGCCGAGGTCGGCTATGCGTCCGAGGCCGCCTTTTCGCGGGTGTTCAAGAAGCAGATCGGCGTGTCACCGGCGGCCTATCGGGCCATTCACTGAAACGCCCGATTTCTGAACGATCTGCAATATCTTGCGGACGATCCGGACTAACCGTTCGAATTGCCAATCCTACCTTGGAAGCATGCCAAGCCAGGAAAGGAAAATTCATGTCTGTCCGTTTCGTTACCCGCACCGTTCACGCTTATCTTGATTACCCGGTCGCATTTGCGTTGATGGTGCTGCCCTTTGTTTTGGGGCTTGGGCAATCCAATCCGATGGCCCTGTGGCTGTCGGTGGTTACCGGGATGGCGGCCTTTGTGCTGACCGTGCTGACTGATCACCATCTGGGGATCTGGCGCGTTCTGCCCTATAAGTTTCACCTGACCGTGGACCTGATTGTTGGCGTCACGTTCCTGGCCGCGCCCAGCTTGTTTGGGTTCTCGGGGCTGGATGCGATATACTACTGGCTGAACGGTGCGGCAGTGGTCGCCGTCATCACGCTCAGCGCACCGGAACAGGGCGCAACCGCCTGAGCCTGATTTCCATGGGTGTCACAATATCATCGTGATACTTTCAAGAATCTGAGCCGCTTGTTTTACAAACAGGCGGCTCACTGCTGCTCACCAATCGCGTGACCACCCACAGGTCACCAGACAGGAGAGCCCCAATGACCCGAATCCTTCGCCCAAACCGTCGCGCCTTTTTGGCGGGCAGCACCGCCTTTGCCGCATCGCTGGCGACGCCCGCAATCAGCCGCGCGTCCGCGCGCCCTGTTTTCACCCATGGGGTGCAGTCGGGGGATGTTGATACCACGTCTGGCATGATCTGGACCCGTACAGACCGCCCATCACGGGTGATGATGGAGGTTTCGACCACCCAGAGCTTTTCGGATGCCCGCCAGTTAACGCCGTTGGACGCAATCCCGAACAGCGATTTCGCGGTCAAGCGGCTGGTTCAGGGGCTGCCTTTGGATCAGGACATCTTCTATCGCTTCGTGGCCGCTGATCTGAGCGATATCAACGTTACATCAGAGCCTATTGTAGGGCAATTTCGCACCGCCCCGACCGCGCGCCGCAATATCCGCTTTGCCTGGTCGGGCGATACTGCCGGTCAGGGCTGGGGCATAGATGACGAGGGTATGCGCACCTATGCGACCATGGCGCAGCACCGGCCGGATTTCTTTATCCATTCCGGCGACACAATCTATGCCGATGGTCCGATGCAGGATGAGGTTGAAAAAGACGGCCAACTGATCTGGAAAAACACCACCCTGATCGACGAGAAACGCAAAGTGGCCGAAACGCTGGACGAATTTCGGGGACAGTGGAAATACAACATGATGGACGCGCATGTGCGTGCGATGAATGCGGTGTGCCCGACGTTTTTTCAGTGGGACGACCATGAGGTTGTGAACAATTGGTCGGACGCCAAGGACCTGATCTCGGACGATCGCTACTCTGAGAAATCGGTGCATGTGTTGCAATCCCGCGCCGCGCGGGCGTTTCACGAGATGACGCCGCTGCGGATCACACCAGCGGAACCGGGGCGGGTGTATCGCAAAATCTCATACGGTCCGATGCTGGATGTATTCTTTCTGGACCTGCGCAGCTATCGCGGGCCGAACGGGCCGTCCATGGAGCAAGACATCACCGATCAGTCCCGCATCCTGGGGGCCGAGCAACTGGCGTGGCTGAAACGCGAGTTGGCCTCGTCTGACGCGACGTGGAAGGTGATCGCATCCGACATGCCAATCGGGCTGATCGTCTGGGACAATTGGAAGGAACAGGCTGGGGCCGAGGCAATCGCGAACGGTGACAACGGACCAGCCATAGGGCGCGAGTTGGAGATCGCCGACTTGCTGCGGTTCATCAAGACAGCAGGGGTCACCAACACGGTCTGGTTCACAGCCGACGTTCACTATACCGCTGCGCATTATTATGACCCTAACAAAGCGCAATTTCAGGATTTCGAGCCGTTTTGGGAGTTTGTATCAGGCCCATTGCATGCCGGAACCTTTGGTCCGAATGCGCTGGACGGCACCTTTGGCCCCGAAGTGAAATTCGTCAAAGCGCCAACCGAAGAGCAGGGGGCAAACCTGCCGCCCAGCGCGGGGCTGCAGTTCTTTGGCCTGGTGGATATCGACGCGGACACCCAGCAAATGACCGTGCGCCTGATGGATCGCGTCGATACCGCCCTTTGGTCGGTTACGCTCGACCCGCAGCCGCAAGGGATATGATCACCCGATTTGCCGCGCCCTGGGGGTCGCCTTGGGGCGCGGCATATTTTACCCTTGAAATTCCCGACAAAAATAATCAGATAACGCGTAACGCTGGACAGGATAACGTCCGGCACCGGGTTTCGGGGCGGTCTGCGGGCTTAGCGCATGACATGGTGAGGGCTGGCCGCCGCCCCGAAAACGAATTGCCGGGGCGGCGGCGCGGGCAGAGGGTTGGAAATGGGCGATCCGATGGATGAAATCATGGCACGGCACGAGGCGGCCACCGCCTGCGGGTGCTGTTGTGACGATGACTATTGCGCTTATGTCGACAAACAGACCCCCGCCGCAGAGGATGATCCGGCCCGAACCCTTCCGGACAGCGCCGCCAGCCGACGCGGATCGGTCAGGTATCTCAACGAAAACCCGCCTGCGTAACAGCCCCTGATCGGGGCTGTTGAGGCATAGCTCTTAGAAATCCACGCCGCGTTGGGCTTTGATCCCGGCCTGAAACGGGTGTTTTTCTTCGGTCATTTCCGTGACCAGATCGGCATAGTCGCGCAGGGGCTGTGGGGCATCGCGACCGGTCAAGAAAACGCTGGTCTTGTCCGAGCGCGCTTTCAGGCCGTCGATGACCTGTTCTACCGACAGATATTCATAACGCAGCGCGATGTTGATTTCGTCCAGAACCACAAGATCATATTCGCCGCCAGCCATCAGCGCGCGCGCCTTGTCAAAAGCAGCGTTTGCGGCGGCGATGTCGCGTTCACGATCCTGGGTATCCCATGTGAAACCTTCGCCCATCGTGTGCCAGGTGACCAGATCGCGCTCTTCAAAGAATCGCCGCTCTCCAGTTTTCCACTTGCCCTTGATGAACTGCACCACGGCCACCTTCTGACCCCAGCCAAGCGCACGAATGACCACGCCGAATGCGGCTGAGGATTTGCCCTTGCCCTTGCCGGTATTGATCAGCACCAGCCCCCGGCCGGGATCGACCGTCTCGGACACTTTCTTGCGGTGCTTGGCCTGCACCTCTTGCATTTTTTCCTTGTGATCCTGCGCGTCGCTCATGGGAAACCCTCATCTTGTGTCGGGCACACCCTAGGGGAAGTTCGGCAAAGGTAAAGGTCAGGCCTTGGGATCGGTTGCAGCGCGCGCTTTGCTGCGTTCCAGCCCCAGCTGATGTTCGCGCCAGATCACCACGATATTGCCCGCAATCACCAGCGCCGCACCCGCCAGCATCACCAGTGTAGGCAGTTCGCTGAACCAGACGTACCCGATGGCAATGGCAAACAGCATCGAGGTATAGTCGTAAGGTGCCAGCATCGACGCCTGCCCAAAGCGATACGAAGATGTCACCAGAATCTGCGCCACCCCGCCGATCAGCCCGGCCAGAATCAACAACGCCGCCTGTTCCCAATTGGGCATGACCCATCCCCAGAATGCCGTCATCCCCGACAGCAGGGTCGCGGTCACCGAGAAATAGAACACAACGGCGGCGGGGTGATCGGTCTGCACCAGTTGCCGGATGTGGATCTGCACAAACGCCCGCGCCATGGTGGCGGCCAGGACGCACAGCGCCCCGATTGTGGCGGCGCTGTCCATGTTGTTTCCGCCCAAACGGGGCCAGATCATGATCAGCACCCCAAGCAGGCCGATGGCTACCGCGCCGATGCGGATCATTCGGATGCGTTCACCCAGCATGAATGCGGCCAGAATCAGCGTGAAGATCGGAGTGGCATAGCCGATTGCCGTGACCTCGGGCAAAGGCAGCAGGCTGAGGCCGGTGAACGTCAGCCCCATCGCCGTTGTGCCCAGCACGCCGCGCCAGAAATGGCCCATGGGTTTCTTGACAACCAAACCCTGCTTCAACTCTCGACGCCAGGTCAGCCAGACGATGATGATCGGAACGGCAAAGAGAGAGCGGAAGAACACCATCTCGCCGGGTGGGAAATCGGCGGACAGGGCTTTGATCAACGCCTGCATCACGGTGAACAAAACCAGGGCGCTTAACTTCAGCGTCACGGCCAGGGCAGGTCGATGCGATGTTAAAGGTTTTGCCATCGGCGCGACCCTGCGCCTTTGGCTGGAAAAGATCAACGCGTCGTTTACTGATCTGTCCAATCGACCGGCAGGGTGCCGCCAATCTCTTGTGCAAAGTCTTCCAGAAACCGGATCATGCGCGTGGTTCTTCGCTGTGCGATTTCTTTGCCTGTTTTGGTCAGCATATCGCCGGGCAGGCGCAGCAGCTTGATCTTCCAGTGATCTATCGAATAATGCAGGTCGTCCAGCGGACGGTGCGCGGCAAATGGATCCGCCGGGTCATAAAGCGACCGCCCCAACGCCCCTGAAACCGAGAAGTTCCGCGCAATGCCAATCGCGCCCAGCGCATCCAGCCTGTCTGCATCGCGCAGAATGCAGGCCTCGGGCGATTCCGGCGTGATATTGGCCGAAAAACTATGCGCCTCAATCGCGTGTGTGATGGCGCGGATCTGGCCTGGATCATAGCCCAATTTGGCCAGAATAGACTCTGATTCCTCAGCCGATTTGCGCGATGCCAGATGACGTTCGGGATCGTCTTTGGACAGGTTGACCAGATCATGCAGGTAACTGGCGGCCAGCAGCACCGGCATGTCAGTCTGATCGTCAGCGATGGCCTGCGCGTTCATCCAGACCCGGTCCAGATGGGCCAGATCATGGGCCGGATCGGTCGCCATGCGCTGCGCGACGACGGCGCGCAGGCGGGACCGCAGATCAGCCGATCCGTCCACGGTTCTCGCCTATTTGTCCACGGTGCAGCAACAGGTGATCCAGGATCACGCAGGCCATCATCGCCTCACCCACCGGAACGGCGCGGATGCCGACGCAGGGGTCGTGGCGGCCCTTGGTGATGATCTCGGTTTCTTCGCCGGATTTGGTGATGGTCTTGCGCGTGGTCAGGATGGATGAGGTCGGTTTCACCGCGAACCGCACCACAAGATCCTGCCCGGTCGAGATGCCGCCCAGAATCCCGCCCGAGTGGTTCGAGCTGTATTGCGGGCCGTTCTGACCCATGAAAATCTCATCCGCGTTGGCCTCGCCAGTCAGTTCGGCGGCTGCCATGCCTTCGCCAATCTCAACGCCTTTGACTGCGTTGATCGACATCATCGCGGCGGCCAGATCAGTGTCTAACTTGGCATATACCGGCGCGCCGATCCCGGCTGGAACGCCGCGCGCGACCACCTCGACCACAGCGCCGACCGAGTTTCCGGATTTGCGCAGATCATCCAGATAGGCAGCCCAATCCCGCGCGGCCTGCGCGTCCGGCGTCCAGAACGGGTTCTGTTCGATCTGGGACCAGTCGAAATTGCCCCGGTCGATCTTATGCGGCCCGATCTGGGTCATAAAGCCGGTGATCTGTACATTTGGCGCGATCTGCTTGATCGCCTCGCGCGCCAGCCCCCCGGCGGCCACACGCGATGCGGTTTCACGGGCCGAGCTGCGCCCGCCGCCGCGATAATCCCGGATGCCGTATTTCTGCCAATAGGTGATATCAGCATGGCCCGGGCGAAACTTGTCGATGATATCGCCGTAATCCTTCGAGCGCTGATCGGTGTTTTCGATCATCAGCTGTACAGGCGTGCCGGTGGTCTGGCCTTCGAACACGCCGGACAGGATTTTCACCTGATCGGGCTCGCGGCGTTGGGTGGTGAACTTGTTCTGCCCCGGTTTGCGCTTGTCCAGCCAGTGCTGGATCATGGCTTCGTCAATGGTGACGCCCGGCGGGCAGCCATCGACGGTTGCACCCAAAGCGGGCCCATGGCTTTCGCCCCAGGTGGTGACGCGGAAAAGATGTCCAAAGCTGTTCATCGACATGGGGCGTGCTCCTTTGAGCGTTGTGATTAGCGGGCAAGGCCCCCGGCCTCAAGCGGATTTGCGGTTGGGGCTGTGTGGCCCCAACCCGTTCCGGTCACGCAGCCCTGGTCAGCGCGGCGCGGGTTTCGGTGATTTTCAGCGCCGCTTGCGCCGCCTCGCGTCCCTTGTCCACGAAATGGGCGCGGTAGATCGCGTTGTGGTGATCGGTTTCCTGATACTGATGCGGGGTCAGCGAAACCGACAGGACCGGAACGCCCGTGTCCAACCCGGCGCGCATCAACCCATCGACCACGGCCTGAGCCACGAAATCGTGGCGATAGATGCCGCCATCCACAACAAAGGCCGCGCAGGCCACGGCAGCATAACGGCCGGTCTGGGCAAGGTCGCGGGCCAGCAGGGGCATCTCGAACGCGCCGGGAACGTCAAAGACGTCGATCTGACCGGCTGGGATAAGCTCTTGAAAGCCCTCCAGCGCGCGGTCAACGATATCGGAATGCCAGTTTGCTTTGATAAAAGCATAGCGGGTGTGTGTCATCATGATCTCCTTCTCAAAACAGACACGTCACCCAAGGCGATCACGAGCAGACGCGCCGTTGGTTGGCCCGCTGCACGTTCTCTTCCATCCGGACTTTGACCGTCGGCTCTGGTTTCTCACCAGATCTGCTGTCACCCCGAAGGCCGGGGCCGCTCGCGGGCTTACGGGTCATGGCCCGCTTACCGCCGGTGGGGAATTTCACCCCGCCCTGAGAACAGGGAGGGTTTTGCCAACATGCGGCCCGTTCCGCAAGGGTGTCGAGTCTTTGTGTCCTGACGCAGGATGCCTAAGGCCAGAAGAAGCGAGGGCTTTTGTTTTGGCAACCGTGTTGTAAGGTCGGCGCTATCAAGGAGAGCGTGAATGAAACTCTATCACAGTCCGATGTCGCCATATGTGCGTAAAGTTATGGTTTTGCTGCATGAAACTGATCAGCTTAACGATGTCGAGGTGGTCGATATCGCCAGTACCCCACTGGCCCCGGCGGAACCTTTGCTGGCCAAGGCACCGCTGGCCAGAATTCCGGCGCTGGAGAGGCCAGATGGCCCGACCTTGTTTGATAGCCGGGTGATCTGTGCCTTTCTGGATGCACGGGCGCAGTCGGGTATGTATTCCGACGGGGCCGGGCACTGGGATGTGCTGACGCTTGAGGCACTGGCGGATGGCATAATGGATTCGGCCGTATCAATGGCTTATGAGACCCGAATCCGGCCAGAGGACAAGCAATGGGACGGCTGGCTTGAGGCGCAATGGAGTAAGATCGAACGCGCCTGTGCCGTGTTGAACCAGCGCTGGATGGCGCATTTGTCAGGGCCGCTGGACATGGGGCAGATCGCCGTGGGCTGTGCGCTGGGATACTTGGACCTGCGTCATGATGCGCGGGGCTGGCGCAAGGGCAATGATGCCCTGGCCGCTTGGCATGCCGAGTTCAGCGAGCGACCCAGCATGGCCGCCACACGCCCGCCAGGCTGATCAATACGTCCGAATCTGCAAGTCATTCCGTCAGGAGAACCGCTATTCACCCGAACCCCGCCTTTCGCACCGAAGCGCGCTCCCGTCACATCGCCCTGGCCCGCGAACGTGGCTTTGGTGTGCTGGCCCTATCGACGGATGACGCCCCGCTGCTGAGCCATATTCCTTTCTTGCTGAGCGAGGATGGATCGCTTGCGGAACTGCATCTGGTCCGTTCGAACCCCATTGTCCGCGCCCTGAAGGTGCCACGTTCTGCCCGGTTGGCTGTATCCGGGCCGGATGGGTACATTTCGCCCGACTGGTATGGGATCGCGGATCAGGTGCCGACATGGAATTATGTGGCTGTGCATTTGACTGGTCATTTGGAATGGCGCCCGCAAAACGAACTGCGCGACCTGCTGGATCGGCAAACCGCGTTTTTTGAGAACCAGTTGCGACCCAAGCCGCCATGGCGGGCGGATAAGATGACCGGTGATGCGCTGGACCGCATGATGCGCATGATTGTTCCGTGCCGGATGCACATCACCGATATTCAGGGCACTTGGAAGCTGAACCAGAACAAGCCCGACGACGTGCGGCTGCTGGCTGCGGATCATGTGGAAGCGGACGGATTGGGCAACGCCCCGGAAAAGCTGGCCACGTTGATGCGAGACACGTGACCAGCCAGTTGGTCATTCGTTGAACGTGGCCAGATAGGCAGCGATGTGTTCGGCGCCTTTCTTCAGCTTGACGCTCATGTTCGGGCGCGCGGTTTCGTCATTCAGATACTCCTGAATGAATCCGATCGGATCTTTTGTATACGCAATGATGTTTTCTTCGGTCCAGACCAGACCTTCGTCTCCGGCGCGGATCAGGTCATCGGTGAACATGCCGATGGGCAGACGTTCACTGCCATTGAGGTAGTCATACTCGGTTCCGGCGACGCGACCCACAACGCCATAAAGATTCGGTCCGGTGATGCCGCCTTTGACCAGAACCTCGTCATCTTTGATGATCGCGTGGCACGAGGAGCAGCGGTTATAGAGTTTCTTACCTTTTTCGGGATCGCCGGCGGCCAGGGCCTGAGACGAAAGTGCCAGTGCAAAGAGCGGCGCGATTGCGAAAAGCTTTGGCATAAGAGGAATCCTGCTGAGTTTCGGAGATTCCGCCCCTTCCTGCATTCGCGTTAAAAGTGCAATCGAAATCCAACGCCTTTGGGTTTTTCAGAAATATCTATTTTTTATGCTTAATTTATCTGCCACGAAAACACGTAAAAGTTGAAAATTACATGGCAGGATCCGGGCGAAACTTTGATCGTCAGGCGCTTTTGGACCGTCTGAAACCAGCGGCGGGTGCGTCTTTGCACCAGGCAGGCTGCTGCACCGAATCGCGTTGGTTCAAGGGCGGAACGATCGGCAAAACGCCGCGTTCAACCCCGTCTGTACCTTGAAATTTCGCCGTTACGTTGTGACATGAATGCCCAGATGCGGCGTAGTGCGCGCCTATGACCGCTGGACGAACCGATTTCTCCCGGCTAGATAGCCGCGATGAGACGCCGCTTTGATGCGGTGCTGATGCATGTTTGCCCGCTACCGCGGGCGCCGGAATCGGAGAAAACCTCGTGTCCCACGCAGAAGACCACGAAGGCACCCGCAGAGATTTCCTCTACTACGTCGCTGGCGGCGCAGGTGTCGTTGCGACGGGTGCAGCCGTATGGCCCCTGATCAACCAAATGAACCCATCGGCAGACGTTCAGGCGCTGTCGTCGATCCGTCAGGACGTCAGCGGTGTCGAACCGGGCACGCAGCTGACCGTAAAGTGGCTGGGTAAGCCTGTCTTTATCCGTCACCGCACCGGTGCCGAGATTCAGGAAGCGCAGGAACAGGATGCCGAAGGCGTCGAAGCCCTGCCTGATCCGCTGGCCCGCAACCTCAACCTGAACGCCGATGCACCGGCAACAGACGCCAACCGCGTCATGCCATCGCCCGAAGGCGAAGCGCCGGGTGCCTGGATCGTTCAGATGGGCGTCTGCACCCACCTGGGCTGTGTGCCATTGGGTGACGCAGGCGACTTTGGTGGCTGGTTCTGCCCATGCCACGGTTCACACTACGACCTTGCCGGTCGTATCCGCAAAGGCCCCGCGCCTGAGAACCTGCCCATTCCGCCCGTGGAATGGGTGGACGATTCCACCATCAAGCTCGGCTAAGGGGGACCCAGATGTCCGGTATTCCGCACGATCATTACGAGCCGAAGACAAATGGCGAAAAGTGGCTGGACAGCCGCTTGCCTATCGTCGGCCTCATCTACAACACAATCATGATCCCAACCCCCAAGAACCTGAACTGGTGGTGGATTTGGGGCATCGTTCTGGCATTCTGCCTGGCGCTGCAAATCGTCACCGGTATCGTTCTGGTGATGCATTACACCCCGCATGTCGATCTGGCCTTTGCCAGCATCGAGCACATCATGCGCAACGTGAACGGCGGCTATATGCTGCGCTATATTCACATGAACGGCGCGTCGCTGTTCTTTGTCGCGGTTTACATCCACATCTTCCGCGGCCTGTTCTACGGCTCGTACAAAGCCCCGCGTGAGATCACGTGGATCATCGGGATGCTGATTTACCTGATGATGATGGGCACCGCCTTCATGGGCTATGTTCTGCCCTGGGGTCAGATGTCCTTCTGGGGTGCGACCGTGATCACCGGCCTGTTTGGTGCGATCCCGTTCATCGGTGACGCGATCCAGACCTGGTTGCTGGGCGGACCTGCGGTGGATAACGCCACGCTGAACCGCTTCTTCTCGCTGCACTACCTGCTGCCGTTTGTAATTGCGGCGCTGGTGATCGTGCATATCTGGGCCTTCCACACTACGGGCAACAACAACCCCACAGGTGTTGAGGTGCGTCGCGGTTCAAAGGCCGAGGCCAAGAAAGACACCCTGCCGTTCTGGCCGTATTTCGTGATCAAGGACGTATTCGCGCTGGCAGTCATTCTGGTGGTGTTCTGGGCGGTTGTCGGCTTCATGCCGAACTATCTGGGCCACCCCGACAACTACATCGAAGCCAACCCGCTGGTCACACCGGCGCATATCGTCCCTGAATGGTACTTCTTGCCGTTTTATGCGATCCTGCGTGCCTTCACCGGCGAGGTCTGGGTTGTGCAATTCGCCAGCTTCATCACTGGTGGCATTGTTGATGCCAAGTTCTTTGGTGTTCTGGCGATGTTCGGTGCGATCCTGGTAATGGCGCTGGCACCCTGGCTGGACACGTCGACCGTGCGTTCGGGCAAGTATCGTCCGATGTTCAAATGGTGGTTTTACCTGCTGATCATCGACTTTATGGCTCTGATGTGGTTGGGCGCTCAGGAAGCGAAGTACCCATATGATGTGTTCTCGCTGATCGCATCGGCTTACTGGTTTGCCTATTTCCTTGTTATCCTGCCGTTGCTGGGTGTCATCGAAAAACCCGAGGCGCAGCCGGAGACCATCGAAGAAGACTTCAACGCGCATTATGGCAAGGCTGACGCCGACGCCACGCCGGCCGAGTAAGAAGAGGGACCGGAAACCATGTTCAAGAAACTTGCAATCGGTGCCGCGTTTGCCATCGCCCTTATCCCTGCTGCGTCCAACGCAGCAGGTGGCGGCGAGCAGCATATCGAGGATTTCCACTTTTCTTTCGAAGGTCCCTTTGGGACCTGGGATCAAAACCAGCTGCAGCGCGGTCTTCAGATCTATACCGAGGTCTGCGCGGCCTGCCACGGCCTGAGATACGTGCCTTTGCGCGATCTTGAGGCACTGGGCTATTCAGAAGAAGAAGTCATCGCCTATTCGGCCGAGAACTTTGAAGTTTTCGACCCTGAAGAGGACGACTTTCGCCCGGCAACACCTGTCGACCACTTCCCGGTCAATGACGGTGTCGGCGCACCGGACCTGAGCCTGATGGCCAAGGCTCGTGCTGGGTTCCACGGCCCTTATGGTCTGGGTATCAACCAGTTGGTCAAAGGTATGGGCGGCCCAGAGTATATCGCCTCGTTGCTGGATGGCTATACTGGCGAGGAAAAGGAAGAGGCGGGCACGGTCCTGTACGAAAACACCGCCTTCCCCGGCGGCTGGATTTCGATGGCACCGCCGCTGTCGGAAGATCAGGTGGAATTCGCCGATGGCCATCCAGCCACGGTTGAAGCCATGTCTGAGGATATCGCGGCCTTTCTGATGTGGACCGCCGAACCGAAGATGATGGAGCGCAAATATTCGGGCTTTGTCGGCGTTGTCTTCCTGACCTTGCTGTCGGTGCTGCTGTACCTGGTCAACAAGCGCCTGTGGGCAGGCGTGAAGGGCAAGAAAGAACATTAAGCGCTGAATTTGCGTTGAAAGTTAAAACCCCCGCGCCATTGGCTGCGGGGGTTTTTTGTTGGGATCGGGTTGAAGGGGCCAGCCCCTTCTTGGCCTGCGGCCAATTCATCCCCGGGATATTTTCGGCCAGATGAAGGGCGGGTCAGACTGTCAGCTGGGTGTCTGTGCTGCCAGTGATGGTGGCCGTCACGATCTGGCCTTCGGATTGGGGGGTGTCAAAAGTGACCTCGGTAAATTGTTCGGTCCGGCCCATATGCGGGTTTTCCATCAGGATGTGATGGGTTTTGCCGATCTGCGTGGTCAGATGTTTGGCAATCTGAACCTTACCAGCGGCGCGCAGGCGGGCCGCGCGAGCCTTGATGATGGTCCCGTTGATCTGTTGCGGTATGCGGGCAGCCGGGGTGCCTTCGCGCCGGGAATAGGGGAAGACGTGCAGCCAGGTCAGGTCGCAGTCGGTGACCAGTTTAAGCGAGTTTTCGAAATGTGCGTCCGACTCGGTCGGGAAGCCCGCGATGATGTCGGCACCAAAGGTCATTTCGGGGCGCAGCTTGCGGGCCTCTTCGGTAAAGCGGATGGCATCGTCGCGCAGGTGGCGGCGTTTCATCCGTTTCAGGATCAGATCATCGCCATGTTGCAGCGACAAGTGCAGATGCGGCATCAGGCGCGGTTCGGTCGCGATGGCCTGCATCAGGTTCTCGTCCACCTCGATCGAGTCGATCGAGCTGATCCGCAGGCGCGGCAGGTCCGGCACCAGTTTCAGGATGCGCATGACCAGATCGCCCAGCTTGGGCTGCGCTGGCAAGTCGGCCCCCCATGAGGTCAGGTCAACGCCGGTCAGCACGACCTCGTTGTAACCCCGATCCACCAGCCGCTTGATCTGATCCACCACGACGCCCGCAGGGACGCTGCGCGAGTTGCCACGGCCGTAGGGGATGATGCAGAAGGTGCAGCGGTGGTCGCAGCCGTTCTGGACCTGCACATAGGCGCGTGAGCGGGTGCCGAAGCCGTCGATCAAATGCCCGGCGGTTTCCGTGACCGACATGATGTCATCGACCTGCACCGCCTCGGTCTGACCGATGAAGTCTGCGGCCATGCCTTTCCAGGTGTCGGGCTGCATTTTCTCGGTATTGCCGATGACCGCGTCGACCTCTTCCATTTGGGCAAAGGTTTCGGGTTCGGTTTGCGCAGCACAGCCCGTCACAATGAGCCGCGCATCGGGATTTTCCCGCCGCAGCTTGCGAATTTCCTGCCGGGCCTTGCGCACGGCCTCGGCCGTTACCGCGCAGGTGTTCACCACGACCGCATCGGTCAGGCCCGCCTGTTGCGACAGCTCTTTCATCGCCTCGGTCTCATAGGCGTTGAGGCGACAGCCCAGCGTGGTGAATTTGGGGGCGCTCATCCCAGTGACTCCAGAAATTCCGGTGTCAGCGTGCCCGAGAAAACGTGGCACGTAGGGCCGGTCATCCAGACGCCATCTTCGCGCCAGTCGATCCAGATGGTGCCACCGTCCAGTTCGATCTGTACTTTGCGCCCCGTCAGGCCGCGGCGGGCCGCAGCCACTGCGGTTGCGCAGGATGATGACCCCGAGGCCAGCGTAATCCCTACACCCCTCTCCCACACGCGCATACGGATATGATCCGCACCGATCACCTGCGCCACCTGTACATTGGTGCGCTCGGGGTAGAGCGGGTGGTATTCATAGCGCGCGCCGAATTCGGTTAGAGGGATCGCCTCGGCATCGTCGACGAAGAAGGTGCAATGCGGGTTGCCCATGCCGGTGGCGGTTGGCGCGCCTTCAATCGGCAGTTCCAGCGTGTCGACCTCTTCAGCCAGCGGGATGTCGCGCCAGTTCAGTTGCGGCGGTCCCATGTTGATGGCTGTCAGGCCCTCTCCGGCATCGCGCGCATAGAGAGTGCCGCGTTCGGTGGTCAGGGTCAGGTCGGATTTCCCGGTCTCCTCCAAGAGAAACCGCGCGATACAGCGTGTGGCATTCCCGCAAGCGGCTGAAGTCGACCCATCCGCGTTGTAGAACACCAGATGCGCATCGGATTCGCCATTTTCGATAACCGCTAGCTGATCGAATCCCACGCCAAACTGTCGGTGCCCTATTCCCCGCGCCAAGGCGGGCGTAATCCGGACGGATTGCGCGCGCGCGTCCACAATGACAAAGTCATTGCCCAGCCCGTGCATCTTCATGAAGGGCAATCCGGTGGTCAGAACGCGTTGCATGGCGCGCATATAACGTCGCGCCGGACAGGAATCCACCCTGCGGTGAAGATTCCTGAAAAAAGGGGTTGACCCCCCCGCGCCACCTGCCTAATTAGGCCGCCTATCGGGACGCCGGAAACAAGTTAAGTGATGGTGAAACGAGGTGCAAAATAAGGTCTTGAACCCGGTCGGGAAAATGCCTTAGAGAGCGCCACGGATCGACAAGATCCAGCAAAAAGAGTGGGCCGTTAGCTCAGTTGGTAGAGCAACTGACTTTTAATCAGTGGGTCGCAGGTTCGAATCCTGCACGGCTCACCACTTTTTTCAATAGGTTAGCAAGAATAGGCGAGATATTCTCACGCCTACAGCAACCACCTAGCAACCACGCGGCATAGATTGACGTAGAAACGTGTAGAAAACCGTTTCGTTGAAGGCGTGTTTTTTCTCTTTCCATGAATCCATAAGACATTGTTATTTTGATGCTTTTTGACATTTCGAAGAGTTTTTGGTACACTGACAACGTACAGAGCGGCAATTGACTGTCGCGTGCAACTTCCAAAAGAGCACACATAGTTTGAACTGCTACGCTAAGAAAAGCGAAGCTTCGCCCGCTTGTACGTCATCACAAAATCAAAAGTCGCAAAAAGCACAGGAGCTTTCCATGACGGACAGCAAAATCTCTTCGCATGCCAAATTGACAGCAGGAATGTCGCCCACTCAGAAAAACCAAGTATTGAATGATCATTTTAGAAAAACAGGTGAAGGCGGGGTTTTCATGATCTCCATGGGGATACATCTTCTTGGGAGAGCGACCGTTGACGCGATCATGAAACAGCTTGCCGGGGATGCGGGCGACAAAAGTGTAGAAGCTGGCGGCTGTTTGACGTCAGCACCTGTGGGACAGATTTGAGGATTTGAACAACGGAGGATTTCTGGTTCATCGTAACCGTCAAGGAGTGAAGATGAACAAGAAATCCGGAACCAGCAAAGCTTCGGCTACCAAGTTGGTCAAAACCATCCGCCGCAAGACGCGGCAAACCTATTCGGCGGAGGAGAAGATCCGCATTGTTTTGGCGGGTCTTCGTGGTGAGGAAAGCATCTCGGCACTGTGTCGGCGCGAGGGCATTTCTGAGAGCCTGTATTACAGCTGGTCAAAGGAGTTCCTCGAAGCCGGGAAACGCCGTCTGTCTGGCGATACAGCCCGGCAAGCGACGTCGCCTGAAGTGAAGGAGCTTCGATCCGAGGCGACGGCACTGAAGGAATGCGTCGCCGATCTGACCCTTGAAAACCGCCTGCTCAAAAAAAGCATGACAGGGGCTGGGGAGTTCGAGGAATGAGATACCCTGCCTCTGAGAAACTGGAGATCATCCGCACCGTTGAGGGGTCCCATCTGCCCACCAAGCAGACCCTGGACATGCTGGGCATCCCCCGCACGACATTTTATCGTTGGTATGATCGCTATGTCGAAGGCGGCTTTGATGCCCTGGCGGATCGCTCACCTTGCCCAAAGTCTGTCTGGAACCGCATTCCACAAGCTAGGCGGGATGATCTGATCGAGTTTGCGTTGGAACATGAGGTGTTAACGACACGGGAGCTGGCGGTCAAATACACCGACGAAAAGCGGTATTTTATTTCTGAATCATCTGCTTATCGATTTTTGAAGGAAGCTGATCTGATTACCGCACCAGACTACGTCGTGATCAAAGCAGCCGACGAGTTCACGGATAAAACCACCGCCATCAACGAGATGTGGCAGACCGACTTCACTTACTTCAAGATCATCGGCTGGGGCTGGTTTTATCTCAGCACGATCCTGGACGATTTCAGCCGCTATATCGTTGCCTGGAAGCTCTGCACAAACATGCGGGCCGAAGACGTGACTGACACAATCGAACTGGCTCTGGCGGCATCTGGATGCGACCAGGCCATCGTTCGGCACAAGCCACGCCTGCTGAGTGACAATGGGTCCTGTTACATCTCCGGCGATTTGGCCGAATGGCTGGAAGACCAAAAGATGGGCCATGTTCGCGGCGCTCCGTTCCACCCGCAAACCCAGGGCAAGATCGAGCGTTGGCATCAAACCATGAAGAACCGGGTTCTGCTGGAAAACTACTACCTGCCCGGCGATCTGGAACGTCAGATCGAGGCTTTCGTCGATTACTACAATAACGAGCGATACCACGAGAGCCTGAACAACGTCACACCGGCAGACGTCTACTTCGGGCGTGACAAAGCCATCATCAGAGAAAGGGCAAAGATCAAGAAGCTGACAATCCAACAGCGCCGCTTGCAACATCAAAAACAAGCCGCATAATCAATCACGTTAACGAACCAGAGCCTCCAATAATCAAGCCGCTCTGATGTCCCATTTTATATGACGACGGACACCGTGGGATCAAACACCTAGGATTTCATCTGAGCAGTTTCCGAAAAAGATTTTTTTAACCAAGCTAACTATCGGCGAGGCAAGATATGGAGAAAATAGCTGGCGCGTTAATTCGCCGTTATTTTTTCACATCCATATTTTCCTTGTTTTTAACGAAAGGTCACCTAATTGTTCTGCCCTACAACGACTCCCTTTGATATCCAAGATATCGCGCCAGTGTTGTCGAAGCCACTAAAAGAGGTTGAGATTGCTTGGAAAATTTTGCGGCCACACTTCGGAGTTCAGTTGAACTTTGGTTGCGGCAGAACTGTGGCAGTACCAAATTTCTTTGACGTCATTGCAATGAGCGTATTGACGGAAATCCTCGTCACATCTCAAAGCGTTGAAAAGTTGACGCTAACCTCAGTTAGAATCGCCGAGGAAGTTGCAATAATACTGGACCAATCCGAATCCGAGAGCCAGTTCGAGGAGCAACAAAGGGCCTTAGTTCTCTACCACTTAATTTCCTCGTTTAGCAGAGGGGATTTTCAATCTGGTGTCAGACTCGATTTCAGAAAATTTTGGACAGTCGCAATAGGTGTAATTAAAGTATTTAAGAACGTGCAGCTAACCATTGAGAATAATGTTGATCAGCCCCACCTGAGTGGTCCATGTTGAATGTTAGTTGTAGTGGTTCAGATGTGATCTGACAGTTGGCCGTTTTTCCGGCGGCGTCTGTCAGGTCAAGTTCAGTTCACGAACTTTTCCTTCCAGATTTCTTTGCCCTCGATCATGGTCTGGAACGGCGTTCTGCCGCAACACATTTTGCCCTGGTGAGTGCGTTGGTGATTGTAGTGATGCAGCCATTCCTTCAGATCGGCTTGAAGCGCGTCGATGCTATCGTAGAGCTTCTTGCGGAACGCGACCTGATAGAATTCCTGCAGGATCGTCTTGTGGAACCGTTCGCAGATCCCATTCGTCTGAGGCGATTTCACCTTGGTCCTGGTGTGGTCGATGCCGTTGATAGCCAGGAAGAGCTGGAAGTCGTGCTTATCTACCCGGCCGCAATATTCCGTGCCGCGATCCGTCATGATCCGCAGAACCGGCAGGTCATGCTCTTTATGGAGCGGCAGCACCCGGTCGTTGAGCAGATCAGCCGCCGTGATCGGCGTCTTGGTGGTATAGAGCTTGGCATGCGCGACCTTGCAATAGGTGTCCACATAGGTCTGCTGATACGCGCATCTCACTGCGGATGTGATCAACGCAGGCACGACGACGCGAGGGGCTCAGAAGTTTCCCCGCGCGGCCTCCGACAGGATTAGCTTGTCCAGCGTCAGGTCCGACACTGCCCTGCGAAGTCGGTCATTCTCCTTCTGCAGACGTTTGAGTTCCTTCAGTTGGTCGGTTCCCATCCCACCATATTGCTTACGCCAGCGGTAGAACGTCTGTTCCGTTAGCTGCACCTGCCTGATCGCATCGACGCGCGGCATTCCCTGGCCGCAAAGCACCTCAACCTGACGTAACTTCGTGACAATCTCTTCCGGTTTGTGTCGCTTGATTCCCATATGTGATCCTCCGTTTTCTAACTATACGGGCGGGCCACTCAGCTGGGGGAGGATCACATTTGGGATTTTTCCAACATTAAATTAGTGACTATTTGCTGCGTTACGAAAGATGCGAAGATACCTTCCAGCGGGATTAAGTATTTTGTTTTCCCTGGTTCGCTGATAATTGAGGATTAGGTAACCCCCATTTTGAGAAAGTCAGTTCGCTGGTTTCCTTTGTATTTTCTTGCATCAGGGTATTAACAAGTTTTCTTTCTTCATCAGTTAAGCCGACTTCATCGCAAAACACTGAAAGTGCAGTGCGTAAACCACATAATACACTATGATGATTGTTTCGCTTTGCGTCATCAACCATCTCAGATACTGCTGTGACGAACCAGTGGTTGTATTTCATGAAGCACCTCACGTTGTTTTTACAAACGTCAGGGTGACATGGTTAACGCTCAGTTAAACCAAACTGCACTTCTGATATTTTACCACGCTTCAATTTCTCTATGTGTTTGGAATGCTCCACAACATACGTATTGACAACTTGCCTGATCGCTTCAGCAGTGAGAAACATCCCCTCCGCCTCAAGTCTTAGCTCGATGTCGGTGGCACGTTGCAAGAAATTCTCATCCATCACTAAACTCCCCATCGCCACATCTGCGCCAAATTTGAACCGATTTCATTAACGAATAGTAAATTGTCCAGTTAACAGCTGTCCTCCGTATGTGTTTCGTGCGAAACCGCCACAATATGTACGATTTCATGCACTCAAACCGACTTACACTCCAGTTTTGTTTCCAAACCGCACTCAATGCACTTAGCAATTAGAGCCTTTACCTTGTGAGCAGCCCCACTTGAGTGCTCCAAATTGAAAGCTAGGCCGTGTTGACAAAAGGGATTCACACTCACCTTTAGGCGTGATTCAAGCTGGTATCTGCAATGGAGACCAGCTTGGCACGAGACCTGATATCGGATGAGGAATGGGAGTTCTTTGAAGGGTTCATCCTTGCCGTCCGCGCCCCGAATGGGCGCAAGCCCACGAACCATCGTCTTGTTCTCGATGGGATTTTCTGGATCGCCCGCACCGGTGCTCCATGGCGTGACCTGCCCGAAGAGTTCGGGAAGTGGTCGAGCGTCTACCGGCAGTTCCGGCGCTGGACGCTGGCCGGGTTGTGGGAGGACATCATGGAGGCGCTGAACCAAAGCGGGGCGGTCCCGCACGCCCTCCAAATGATCGACAGCACCGTGATCCGCGCGCACCATCAGGCAGCGGGCGCGAAAGGGGGACTCCGAGACAGGGTTTTGGCCGTTCGCGTGGTGGGTTCACGACCAAGATCCACCTCCTCGTCAATGCCGCCGGTTTGCCAATGAGAACGGAAATCACGCCGGGCCAGACGTCGGATTACCTCGGCTTCGACCTGGTCATGGCCGACAACCTGCCAACACCGAGCGTCCTGCTGGCAGATCGAGGCTATGACGCAGACAGCATTCGAGAAACGATGGACAAACGTGACGTTCTGCCGGTGATCCCCATGCGCAAGTCACGAAAAGTGCGTGTCGGCGTCGACCGCTCGCTCTATCGCCTGCGCAATCTGGTCGAACGCTGCTTCGACAAACTCAAGAACGCCCGCCGCGTCGCCACCCGCTACGATAAGACCGCAGAGAGCTTTCTGGCCTTCATCGACATAACCTCGATCCGCCTTTGGCTCCGCCATTTGTCAACATGACCTAGGCCGTGTTGACAAAAGGGATTCACACTCACCTTTAGGCGTGATTCAAGCTGGTATCTGCAATGGAGACCAGCTTGGCACGAGACCTGATATCGGATGAGGAATGGGAGTTCTTTGAAGGGTTCATCCTTGCCGTCCGCGCCCCGAATGGGCGCAAGCCCACGAACCATCGTCTTGTTCTCGATGGGATTTTCTGGATCGCCCGCACCGGTGCTCCATGGCGTGACCTGCCCGAAGAGTTCGGGAAGTGGTCGAGCGTCTACCGGCAGTTCCGGCGCTGGACGCTGGCCGGGTTGTGGGAGGACATCATGGAGGCGCTGAACCAAAGCGGGGCGGTCCCGCACGCCCTCCAAATGATCGACAGCACCGTGATCCGCGCGCACCATCAGGCAGCGGGCGCGAAAGGGGGACTCCGAGACAGGGTTTTGGCCGTTCGCGTGGTGGGTTCACGACCAAGATCCACCTCCTCGTCAATGCCGCCGGTTTGCCAATGAGAACGGAAATCACGCCGGGCCAGACGTCGGATTACCTCGGCTTCGACCTGGTCATGGCCGACAACCTGCCAACACCGAGCGTCCTGCTGGCAGATCGAGGCTATGACGCAGACAGCATTCGAGAAACGATGGACAAACGTGACGTTCTGCCGGTGATCCCCATGCGCAAGTCACGAAAAGTGCGTGTCGGCGTCGACCGCTCGCTCTATCGCCTGCGCAATCTGGTCGAACGCTGCTTCAACAAACTCAAGAACGCCCGCCGCGTCGCCACCCGCTACGATAAGACCGCAGAGAGCTTTCTGGCCTTCATCGACATAACCTCGATCCGCCTTTGGCTCCGCCATTTGTCAACATGACCTAAAGACCCTCGGTGGCCTCACGCCCTATGAATATATCTGCAAAATCTGGACATCAGAGCCGGATCGATTCATCTTGAACCCGATCCACCAGATGCCGGGACTGAACACCTAGGAATGCATGCGTGTAAATGCGAGTCGGATCTGCGAGTGCGTTGAAGAAAAAACTATTAAAAAAGGCAAACTATTATCCAATATTAACAGGTAAGTTTTCTACATAGAGTATTTGAAAAACTAGGCTTTCTCTCACAATGTAACTTCAGAGTGTTTCTATTGGGTTGGGTAAAGTTGTGAGGGTGAGATGGTCAGCTACAGTTATGAATTAACTCCTGGCGAAGTTTCAGAAACCGTCAGTGAGGACCATTTTGGGGCGAATTTTCGAGGCATGTTCCCCAATATCGGCGAAGCCTTCGATATGCTGGGTGTTACGCATTTGCGCTACCCTTCGGGAAGTGCCCAAGAGGAAAATATTACAAGCCTGCTTGACGGGCAGTTAAACGACAAGCTGGCTGAGTTCTTGGATTGGGTCGTTGAAAGAGGGACCACGTTCACTTTGAGTATTCCAGTTGGGGAGGAATTAGCAAGTCAGTCAGAAATGACTGCATTTGTCAACGCAGTGTATGAACAACTGGGTTCAGACGGTCATCTTTTGACAACAATAGAAATCAGCAATGAGTATTGGGGTTTTCAAGAAGCATCCGAGTATGGCAAGGATGCAGCACTGGCGGCGGAGTATCTCTCTAATTCTTACGAGGCATACAATGTCGAAAACCCCACCGCAGATTATGATCCCAAAATCCTGGTGCAAACAGCGCCGCCGTGGCACGTTGGCTCAGGTAGCACGATGGACCAAAAGAACAAAGAGATCATTGAGCATTTCGATGCCAACAAAGATTTGTCGGATGGTTTCCAACCAACTGTAGCGAGTGAGGCCGTCGACGGAGTAGTTTCCCACTACTATTTCAATGAGAGCTACGGAGAGGATAATACTTTTTCCGACGGTTACTACGAAAATCGAGAAATCGGGTCGCGACCAGATATGTGGTACAAGTATTTTGAACAAGAATTGGATTATCACGTTACCGAATGGAATGTTCAAAATGTCAATATTACTCAGCAAGGTCTGAAGGCTGCGTCGGTTATCCTTGAGATGTTCGAGACCATGCTGGAATCCGGGGTGGACGCGGCGGAAATCTGGTCGGTTTTGAATAGAAACTATAATTCATTTGCCGGTGGCATTACAGAGGATAGCCGGGTTCATCCTTCACCTGCTGGTCAGGTTTTCTCTTGGATGAGGGAGAGCTTGGTCGACGAGGATGGGGTCGGGCTCTCTCTGATGGGCTTGGGAGGGTTGCCTGACAATCACCGCCCTATTGAGGTTAACGCTTTTACCGGGGATGGGAAAACGGTTCTTTACGTTTCTAACAGAACAGAAGAGTTCGGGGTGTCAGTCGACTTGGACTTGGACCAATTGGTCCAAGGAAAACACCATGTGTCCGTTCGCAAACTCGGAGTTCTTGATGGTAGTGCTGACGGATTGAGTGACCGGGCCGAATACGACGACAATGGTAGACTGGTTCCTAATTCTCGCAATCAGCTCCGTGTCATCGATGAAGCCGAAAAGTTAGCCTTGGAAGCAAAGTTTCAAAATTTGTTCGCACTGGAGGTTATCAGTCCCAGGAAAATATCTTCTTATGAGGAAGGCACTTATCGAACATATCTTCCCCCGCCGTCCACCATTCTTTTAAAGCCCGGTTACACCCCCGAAACGGCAACAAGTTTTGACCACTATTACTTTGCTGGAGAGACCGACGTTACCGTGGACGTCGAGGAGTTTACATTTGATGATGCGAGTGACGTGGATCTTGAACTGGATCCTTACGAAGTCGTGGAGATCACTATAACCCCATATGAGCAAGTGGTTGGGTCTGAGAACGATGACACAATAGTGGGGTCGGAGTCTCATGAGGAAATTCAGGGTGATGATGGTAATGACTATATCGAAGGCGGTGGAGGAACAGACTACGTTTCGGGAGGTGACGGAAACGATTTTCTCGTTGGAGGAGTCGACGATGCCTTTGGCGACTCACTTTTAGGTGGGACAGGAAACGATACTGTAAATGGAGGTCAAGGGGCAGATGAAATTTACGGTGGCGAAGGTGATGATCGGTTGTTTGGTGGTGATGGTGAAGACGAAATTCTTGGAGAGAACGGTTCCGACTACGTGGATGGGGGCGCGGATGACGACCGGTTAGATGGTGGTTCTGGCCAAGATGTAATAATGGGCGGTCAAGGCGACGATCACATCAATGGGGGCGCGGATGATGATGTGCTGATTGGAGGGGTGGGTAACGATACCCTCGCGGGCGGGGATGGCACTGACATTTTGGAAGGCAGTGCTGGCGACGACATACTCGATGGCGGCCGGGGTGACGATTTGCTTATCGGTGGCGAAGGGGCTGACGTTTTTGTTTTTCGACCCGGCGAGGGCATTGATAGTGCCTATGACTTCGAACTGGGCGTAGATGTTGTTTGGATCGATGCGACGGATGCGAGCTACGACAACTTAACACTAATTGAACACGGCAATAGCACTCTCGTCGAACTGGATGATGTTCCTATAGCAATCTTAGGAGTGTCACCGGGCGCTCTCATTTCTGATGATTTTCAGTTCATTTAAGTATGTTTAAATTAAGCGCGACAATCATTGACATTCCCAGTTTGGGATTTAGCTTTGTTTCGCGTACCTAGGCCATGTTGACAAAAGGGATTCACACTCACCTTTAGGCGTGATTCAAGCTGGTATCTGCAATGGAGACCAGCTTGGCACGAGACCTGATATCGGATGAGGAATGGGAGTTCTTTGAAGGGTTCATCCTTGCCGTCCGCGCCCCGAATGGGCGCAAGCCCACGAACCATCGTCTTGTTCTCGATGGGATTTTCTGGATCGCCCGCACCGGTGCTCCATGGCGTGACCTGCCCGAAGAGTTCGGGAAGTGGTCGAGCGTCTACCGGCAGTTCCGGCGCTGGACGCTGGCCAGGTTGTGGGAGGACATCATGGAGGCGCTGAACCAAAGCGGGGCGGTCCCGCACGCCCTCCAAATGATCGACAGCACCGTGATCCGCGCGCACCATCAGGCAGCGGGCGCGAAAGGGGGACTCCGAGACAGGGTTTTGGCCGTTCGCGTGGTGGGTTCACGACCAAGATCCACCTCCTCGTCAATGCCGCCGGTTTGCCAATGAGAACGGAAATCACGCCGGGCCAGACGTCGGATTACCTCGGCTTCGACCTGGTCATGGCCGACAACCTGCCAACACCGAGCGTCCTGCTGGCAGATCGAGGCTATGACGCAGACAGCATTCGAGAAACGATGGACAAACGTGACGTTCTGCCGGTGATCCCCATGCGCAAGTCACGAAAAGTGCGTGTCGGCGTCGACCGCTCGCTCTATCGCCTGCGCAATCTGGTCGAACGCTGCTTCAACAAACTCAAGAACGCCCGCCGCGTCGCCACCCGCTACGATAAGACCGCAGAGAGCTTTCTGGCCTTCATCGACATAACCTCGATCCGCCTTTGGCTCCGCCATTTGTCAACATGACCTAGGGCGCTGTTAGCGATTTAAAACAAACCCTAAAAATCTAAGAAAATAGACATTATTAAACCCCAATCCGGGTAAGATGTAATATCTGGTCGTTAATTTTTGCACGCTACCCTAGTTGCAGACTCGATGTGGCTAAGAGGGTGCCTATTCATGATTGAATTTAAAGGGACATTGACGACTGGATCCGTAAATTTTGATCGCGGAATTCGCGATTTGGTCTCAATTGAGTTTGGAGCGGAACCTTATCTTTATAGCACTTCCGGCTCCGGCTCCGGTGGCGGATTGGTGGTTTGGCAATTAAGTAACGATGATGTTCCCACCCTCTTCGATTCTCAAGTGATTGATTCAAATCTTTCGCTAGATGGCGACCTGACTATAGAAGTCGCAGACTTACTTGGTGAAGACTTACTTGTTCTGGACATTAGCTCATCGGGGTCAATACTTGGATATAGTCTAGAACCGACTGGAATGATCGGTGAGGCACAGCAGTTTCAATTGCCGTCAGAAGGCGGTGGAACCACGTTGTTGGCCAGCTACTCTTCCGGTGACACGGAATTTATCGTCGTAGCGACAGACGGTGGAAGCCAAATTACTGCGTATCGTGTCGGACCTACCGGCACCTTTACTGAAGTGGATGTTGAAATTGGACGCCCGGCCTTTTTGGATACAGTTGAAACTGCCTCCAATACGTTAGTTGTATCGGCAGATTCATCATCTCACTCAGTGGTCACATACCAAACCGACACCGAGACAGGAGAGTTGACCCTAGTAGACAACTCCAATGCGACTTCGCACTTGGCGCTGAATACCCCGAGCTCAATGGAAGTAATCCAGGCGCATGGTAGCTCTTGGGTACTTGTGGCAGGGTCGGGCAGCAACTCCATTTCAGTGATGGAGCTCGGTTCCGATGGAAGTCTCTTGCCGACAGATCATGTGCTGGACAGTTTCGGCACGAAGTTCAATTTCATTCAAGATATCGCAGCCATCAATGTAGGTGATCAAGTTTTTGTTTTCGCAGGGGGTGACGACGACGGAATAAGCCTGTTTGCGTTGGTGCCGGGTGGTCAATTGGTGCACTTGGAAACGGTGGAAGGCACTGCTGAAAATGGGTTGGGAGGCGTCGACACTCTCTCGGTGGCTCAGGTCGGCAATGAATTGCAAGTGTTTGCGGCCAATCAACAACAGGACGGTATCTCACAATTCTCTGTGTCGCTAGACAACTTGGGAAGTGTCATCGAAGGCGACAGTATTCAATCAGGAACAAACCGCGATGACATACTTCTTGGTATGGGTGGTTCGACGCTTCTCGCCGGGGGGGGAGATGACATACTGGTTGCTGGAAGTGGGACTACGGTCATGGCGGGTGGTGAGGGGTCCGACATTTTTGTGGTGCAAAACGGGAGTAGAACTACCATTATCACTGATTTTGAAGTGGGTGTCGACCGGTTAGACTTATCTGATTTCGGGCAGCTACGTTTCCCAAACCAGTTGGGTTTCACACCTACTGATGACGGGGCCCAAATAGACTTTCTGGGTCAAACAATAACCCTCCAAAGCGCAGACGGCGGTTCGCTTTCACAAGTTGATGTACTTAAGGACTTCTTTGATGTACCTATTCGCTTGCCGAATGGCCCCAACGAGAATTCTTTCGATGCAGTTAGTTCTTCGGGAGTAACCGGATTGGTAACCGTGAGTTCTGCTGAAGACAATCCTGGAATTCGGAATGCAGAAGTTCACTTCGTTCAAGACGGAAGTGCGCCCATTGTCGTGCAAGCTGATGGTCAGGGTCAATTTGACCTACAACTACCGGTTGGCTTGCAGGAAGGTCATATAGAAATCATAAAGTCCTACTCGACTGAAAGCCAAGAAATCGATGCATATGATGCCCTGCAAGCGTTACGTATGTCGGTCGGCTTAGATCCGACTTGGGGGACCGCTCAGCCTGAAAACTACATTGCCGCAGATATCAACGGAGACGGATCGGTTGACGCATCGGATGCGCTTGTTATTCTGCGTATCTCAGTGGGGTTGTCGGTAGATAATGATCCGGAGTGGGTCTTCTTAGATTCCAGTACGGACCTTTCGGGGGTTACAGCCGATGAAACGCACCATGACACAGAGATTGCGGTATTTGCGTTGGATGGGGATTTTTCGATTGAAACAACTTCTATCCTCCTAGGAAACGTGGAGCAGCTATAATTAGGTGACCGGACATTGGCCGCAGTATCGATGAATGGCCGCTATTTGTGTTGAGTCAGAAATGCTTGACGTTTGGGTCAGAAGTGAATGATGCGACTTGCTCATTTCTTAAGGTTTTTGCAGATGATTGAGTCAAAGATTCGTGACGTTCCACATATCCTGTAGAACGTCACACGACCCTGACCTAACCGTCATAGTTGGACCGGAAATCGGGTGAACGCTCAACATTGGAAGTCGCCCCAAAAGAATGATCCTTTTGGAAACGGAATGAAATCCGGAGCTGCAGGTCAGTTGTTGGAGCTCGAAATTGGTTCCACCCTTTGGATGACCTTGCTGCGGGCGGCGTAAAAGTCGTCCATCTTTGCCCTTCTTTTCGTAACGGAGGTAAGCGTCCGGCCTTGCTGCTCTGACGGGCCATACACCATCATCAAGGATTATGCTCGAGAGCTGTCAACGGCGGCGTAAAACCCGGCCATTGGGGCGGAGCAAAAGTAGGCCAGTTTGGCACACGGGCCTTGGGGCTTGCAGTCTTCAAATAGCAAGCACGGTCCAAGGCGCATTGGCCGCCAGGCCAATCACGTGAAGATCATTTTTCTGATTTTGCAAGGCGGGCGCGACTCTGGTGAAGGCGATAGCTTGGCGAAGATTTTGAAGAACTGCTGGACAACCTGCAGCTGGCAAATAGCGAGACAATTAGCCTTCGCTATGGGGAGGTCACTTCCGCCCTTAATCGCGAATTTCGAGACACTGAATCAAAAACAGCCAACAGTTTGCGGGTGGGCTCAATTGGGCGATTTACAGCCATCAACGGGGTGTCCGATCTCGACATGATATACATCATGCCCGCCTCCAAGTGGGACGGCTACAAAAACGGTGGGCAATACAAACTGTGTCCGTCGTCATATAAAATGGGACATCAGAGCGGCTTGATTATTGGAGGCTCTGGTTCGTTAACGTGATTGATTATGCGGCTTGTTTTTGATGTTGCAAGCGGCGCTGTTGGATTGTCAGCTTCTTGATCTTTGCCCTTTCTCTGATGATGGCTTTGTCACGCCCGAAGTAGACGTCTGCCGGTGTGACGTTGTTCAGGCTCTCGTGGTATCGCTCGTTATTGTAGTAATCGACGAAAGCCTCGATCTGACGTTCCAGATCGCCGGGCAGGTAGTAGTTTTCCAGCAGAACCCGGTTCTTCATGGTTTGATGCCAACGCTCGATCTTGCCCTGGGTTTGCGGGTGGAACGGAGCGCCGCGAACATGGCCCATCTTTTGGTCTTCCAGCCATTCGGCCAAATCGCCGGAGATGTAACAGGACCCATTGTCACTCMGCAGGCGTGGCTTGTGCCGAACGATGGCCTGGTCGCATCCAGATGCCGCCAGAGCCAGTTCGATTGTGTCAGTCACGTCTTCGGCCCGCATGTTTGTGCAGAGCTTCCAGGCAACGATATAGCGGCTGAAATCGTCCAGGAYCGTGCGGAGATAAAACGAGCCCCAGCCGATGATCTTGAAG
>NZ_JQEZ01000004.1:0-190000 GCF_000743705.1 Ruegeria halocynthiae
TCGTGCGGGGGATGCCCAGCATGTCCAGGGTCTGCTTGGTGGGCAGATGGGACCCCTCAACGGTGCGGATGATCTCCAGTTTCTCAGAGGCAGGGTATCTCATTCCTCGAACTCCCCAGCCCCTGTCATGCTTTTTTTGAGCAGGCGGTTTTCAAGGGTCAGATCGGCGACGCATTCCTTCAGTGCCGTCGCCTCGGATCGAAGCTCCTTCACTTCAGGCGACGTCGCTTGCCGGGCTGTATCGCCAGACAGACGGCGTTTCCCGGCTTCGAGGAACTCCTTTGACCAGCTGTAATACAGGCTCTCAGAAATGCCCTCGCGCCGACACAGTGCCGAGATGCTTTCCTCACCACGAAGACCCGCCAAAACAATGCGGATCTTCTCCTCCGCCGAATAGGTTTGCCGCGTCTTGCGGCGGATGGTTTTGACCAACTTGGTAGCCGAAGCTTTGCTGGTTCCGGATTTCTTGTTCATCTTCACTCCTTGACGGTTACGATGAACCAGAAATCCTCCGTTGTTCAAATCCTCAAATCTGTCCCACAGGTGCTGACGTCAAACACCGGAGGGATAGACCCGCAACCCAAAGCCGCGCATGTCCCGGTCCCAGACAAGGTATTCCTTGGCGTCGATGGCAAGCCCCTCAACAGCACGCTTGGTCAGTTTGAACATATCCAGAACACTCCTTGCTTCCGGCCTGCTTCCGGAAGCTATACGGAAGCAAATGGCGGCGAATTCTGGAGTAATTCATGAAGTCACGGCGCAACGCGGGTCAACTTAAATTACTGTTTTTGCTTCGTTTTTGTCAGTGTGGCGAAATCTGGAGAAATACAGCGAAATGGCTCTGGCCGTTCTTTTAATCAGTGGGTCGCAGGTTCGAATCCTGCACGGCTCACCACTTTTTCAAAGGGTGTGACGACTCGTGGTGTTTGATCATTTGGGTCATGCTTTTGGTCATTCTGATCACTAAGTTTGGTCAGTGCACTCAGTGCTTGCTTCCACAAGATATCCATTGAAAGCAAAGTTTCCGCAGAGGGTGGGAAGCTGATGGGGTGGATGGCTCCTGCTCCAACCGGCGTCTCGATGCGCCATAGTGCTGGTGTCAAAATCTGCTTATGAGAGGAGCCGCCCCATGCAAGTTACCACAATTGGCGTTGATCTGGCCAAGAACGTTTTCCAAGTTCACGGGATCACAACCCACGAAGAAGTGGTGTTCAACAAGCCGCTGCGTCGGGTGCAGTTTCTGCCGTTCTTTGCGAAGTTGGAGCCCTGCCTGATCGGCATGGAATCCTGCAGTAGCGCGCATCATTGGGCCCGTGAACTCACCGCATTGGGTCACGAGGTTCGGCTAATTCCGCCGATGTATGTGAAGCCCTATGTCAAACGCGGGAAATCAGATGCCATTGATGCGGAGGCAATCTGCGAAGCGGTGACACGTCCAACCATGCGCTTTGTGGCGATCAAAACGGTTGAGCAACAAGCGCTGCTGTCGCTGCATCGGGCGCGCGACCTTTTGGTTCGTCAAAGAACGCAGTTGATCAACGGCTTGCGAGGACTGGTTGCCGGGTTCGGTATCTACATCCCAAGAGGACTGGCCCGGGTGATAGGGTTTGCAGAAGACATCACCCTTGGTGAAGTGTTCGACCTGCCTGACATCGCCAACGAGGTGATCCGCAACCTGTCAGAACAGCTCATGGCTTTGCACCGGAGGGTTCGCTGGTATGAGGAACGCCTGAAGCAGGTCGCCAAGGAAGATGCGCGTGTTCGTTTGTTGCGCACGAGACCCGGTGTCGGCGCGGTAACGGCTTCCGCGATCATCGCCAGCATTGGCGACGGGCATCAGTTCCGAAACGGCAGGGAATTTGCTGCCTGGCTGGGTCTTACCCCCGCAAACAAATCCAGCGGCGGCAAGGAGAAGCTGGGACAGATCACAAAGATGGGCGACCAGTATTTGCGATCACTGCTTGTCGTCGGCATGACATCACTGGTCCGACAAACACGATCCCACCCCGAGCGTGCCAGCAAATGGTTGACGTCATTGCTTGAACGCAAGCCAGCTCGCGTTGCCACCGTGGCCCTGGCGAACAAGACGGCCCGGATCGTCTGGGCCGTCCTCACTCGCAACGAACATTACAACCCGCGCACAGCATAGGAAAAGAAGGAACAAAGAGTTAGCAAGACCTGCGATGTGATGGTGCATAAGTCAGCCGCCAAAACCAGGACACCCCGCCGAATGTCCCGGGTGTTATTGCCCGCTAAGCTGTAAGGGACCTGGTTTGCGGAACCCATCAGGGCCAGCGGTCAAAACCGCGCAAACAGGCCGGACACATGACTGCTTCTGACAAATGCACAAATCAGATCAAAAAGGACTTGCTATGCAGGAGCCATCCACACAGAATCTTCGCTGCATTTATTCTAGGGCGCTCCCGACGTTCCTAAAGCGGACATCCCGACAAACCATGTTCCTATCCTGTTAAGCGGATTACACTATGCCAAGCCCAACTGGAACTAACGAGGCCAATGGTCTATCGCATACGAAAGAGGCTTAAATAGCGAGAATACAGAATGATCGAGAAGATCACTGACAATAGCGATGAAAACACCTTTCACCAACTTACCAGTCAGAGCGCCACTTTGGTCATGCCGCTGTTTCAGCGCCGGTATGTCTGGTCAAAAAGAGAACTTGAAAGGATGTTCGATGAGATTCGTTCGGTAGTCGAACAAGAAACAGCGAGCAGGTTTCTTGGCGCGGTGATTGCGGTTCGAAGAGTGACCAATCCGTCCCAACCTGATCCTTATGAAATTGTCGACGGCCAACAGCGCCTTACGACGCTTTATCTAATCCTACTTGCAGCCGCTCAACTAGCGGCCAAAGAAGGCAAGATCGACTATGCAAAAGGTCTGATAGGAACAAACCTGTACGTGGATTGGGCACAAGAGGTGCCCTATAACACCAAACTAGCACCCTCTATCGAAGATCGCCCTCAATTCAGAGCCATCTTTCAAGAGGTAATTAAAACCGGTGATCTTGAAACAGCATTGTCGCACCGGATCAAGTTACCTCTCGGGGGTCAAGATGCATCCGGTCCTCTGACACGGCAGTTCAAGAACATTAAATCGTTGTTATCAAAAGGCCTTCGGGATGATGGCTTTGAATATGTCGAAAAGCTGGTTGATGCAGCTCGAAATGGACTAACTTTCGTTTTCATTCTGTTGAAGGACCCTGGTTCTGCCACGACGGTATTCGAAGGCCTGAATGACCCAGGCAAGCCCATCTCTGTCGGCGATCTCGTGAAGAACGAAGTCTTTGCAAGAAAGGGATACGATGCGGAAGATGCACAGCATCTCCATGATACCAAATGGACGCCCTTCTTCGAAAAGTTTGGGGACAAGTTTAACGACTACTTCTTCCCCTATGCCGTGGTTCTAAAGTCCAACACCAGCAAAACGGACATGTTCAGAAATTTGCGTGAGGCTTGGGTCGGCCTCGAGTCTGGGCAAGTTATAGAGCACCTAGATGTATACTCAGGTCCATTCTTGGCCCTGACTGGCAATAAGACAGAACTGGCCAAATATCCTATCAAGCTCAGACGGGCGATGGAGAACCTTCACCGGGCAAATAACCCTTCTTCGGCACTGCCTTTTCAGATGCGATTGCTGAATCACTTTGGTGAGAACTCAATTTCATTGGATGAAACGGTTGCAATTCTTGAATTACTTGAAGCTTTCTTCGTTAGAAGGGCACTTTGCGGTGTGGAACCGACGGGACTACTTGGGATGTTCCGAACGATGTGGTCGAACATGGATGGCCACCCAACTGTGGAAAAGGTTGCAAATGTCATCTTGAACCGACAGACGGTAGAATGGCCGAGCGATACAAGACTTGAAGAGCAAATCTGCCAGCGCCCAATGTACTCTTCGTCAATCGCCAGATTTGCGATTTTCGAATACGACCGCTCGTTTGGTGCCGATCAAGGAAATTTCGATGACTTCACAATCGAACATGTACTTCCACAAGCACTGACTCCCGATTGGGAAAACAAGTTCCCAAAAGGCGTGCATGGAAAGGTCAAAGACATTTGGGCCAACCTGATCCCACTGACAGCAGATATGAATGGAAGCATTCTGCAAGATGTTTACGAAAACAAACGATCCATCTTTCAACAAGATTCTATGTTCGCTAGCTCCAGAGATTTTGCAAAAAGATACGACGATTGGACCCCAGAGGCGCTAGAAACTAGAAGCCGTCGGCTTTTTCAGTGGGCTTCAACGCGGTGGCCCAAGCCCTGAGACAGTCCGGATCAGGGGGCTGGGTCAGGAGTGATCCTGCTCATCTGCTGTCGATCGTTGGCTTCATTGGTAAAGTTAGCCTCGGGGTCCGCAACGAGTTTTTTGAAGTCCAAATCCGTTGTGCACACCGAATGACAGAGATTTTAATAATGTGCACAGGTTATCGATAGCCCATTGGCCTCGACAAGGGCAGAGCCTAGGTTCTCTCCTTAGGTGCAAAACCTGAAGCGGCAGCTCGTTTCAGAACAGCAATTGCGCGGATGGCTTGAGCCTCGGAAAGAGGCTTATGACGAATGTGAGTCGCAGCGTCGAGGATTCCCGCTTCGGCCAGGGTGAGACGCATCGAGGTTTTCTGGGCCCATACCTTGAGATCTTCCCAACCCACGGCGCCAACTTCCACCACTTTGGTCTGTGCTTGGATTCCGTCAATCATGAGTTGATCGCGTTTCCCTGCCGCGGAGCGGCTGCGGGTTTCATCGACATCGACGACCAGATCGGTAAGGTCGCTACGCAAATCGACTTTCTGTGCAAGCGCGGCATCCACACATCCTTTTTTCTTAGCCCACTCGGTAGGATTGCTTCCCCCTGTCGGAGGGGCGAGAAGGTGCATGTGCATCACCTCTGCATATTGGTCCAGTACATCGATGAGGACATCGGGGATGTTCTGCATCGACCACAGCTTCTGAAGATCAAGCGAAAGTTTTTCCTGATCGAGATCGTATACGAGCTTCGCGATCGCGTAGCATACCGTGTTGGCCCGGAGACCTCCCGTGTACCACGTCGATGCAGCATCAGACACGATCCGCTCGGTCCTTCGGAAGACAAGCAGCTTCGTTACCGCGTTCCTGAACCACTCCTCTGAAAACGCGGCCTCCTTATTGTCCCACTCCTTTCCGATCTGATGGGCGAAGTGAGCAAAATTCTTCTGCGCTCCGAGACTCACGATCTCCGGACGCCTCCTCCAGGTCATTTCGGCCTTGGCCAGGTCTGTTTTCGTGAAAAGTTGCGACCGGGGATGTTCGAGGTCGAACTTTCGTCTCTGTGCCAGAGTCAGTCTAGACCGTATATCGGCGAACTGCCCGCGGGCACGCTCATAGAACCATCGGCTTTGGGTGAATTGACCTTCTCTTGCCGGCGCGAAAATCCGGCGAGAAATCTCTTCCATTCGCACATGGAACGGATGGTTAGAGAAGAAATCTGCTGCTGCGATCCGATTCTGGCTGTTGGCGAATTTCGAAATGTCCGGCACGATCTTCTCCGCCCTCTCGGCGTCTACGATCGAGAGCTTCATCTGGACGAATGTGTTCGACAGGTCCTTGCCAGCTCTCGACGCGGCGTGAATGGATGCGCTGGTCTGTCCGCCATTAACGATCTGGAGGTTCGTGATCCTGGTCATCGTCGGGACACCATCTCTATCCTCGATTTCGACGGCCTCGGCTGTCGCCGTTATTCCGTTGTTGTACGCAAAGAACATCTCGGGGACTTCTTCGATCGTATTGCGAATTCCCTTGTTTACGTTTCCACGTGCCTGAAGGAAGACGCGCACATTCTGCTCAAGCAGACGGGCCTGCCAACGCTCGTAGATCGATGCTAGGACTGCCCCGGGCATCGCTGCAAGATAGGCAGCGTATGGGGAGTTAGGCATGTGCGCAGGCAACACCGCTAAGGCACCACCGTGCTCTTCGAGGTCGACGACGATTTCTTCTCTCGCGAGCGAAGAACCCTCTATCCTCGCCAATCTGTTGATGTCCCAGACGCTGTAACTGACTGCCCGGTCATGGAAGTCCGTCATTTCGCGCCCATCGACGCGGCTGCTCAGTTTTCGATCGGTCACAAGCAAAAGCCGGACCTTCTGGATCGACTTCCACCTCGCGGAGATCATCTCTGATAGTTCGAAACCAGGAGAGGTTTCTTCGAGCCTGTTTCGCCATCCTTCGTCGAGAGCTGCCTTCAGGAACCGGAGAGGACGCTTGAAGAGGTTGTTCAGCTCGGTGCCTGTCAATGTCGGAGCATCGATATCGTCGGCGTGATCGACGACAAATAGTGTAAGTTCTCCGCCTCGTTTTGGATCGCCACCCCAACCATCCACGCGGATTCCCGATTGTGCTGTTCCCCGGTGGTGGAAGTATTCGAGAAGATCGACCTCTCCGGAGCCAGTGATGGTATCGCTCACCCTCGCAAAAAATGCCTCTTCCATCGAAATCCCGTTGGCCTCTGAAAGAAGACGGACATCTTCCTGCAGTGTAAGTGCGAATTCACTAATCTTTGACATTGTCGTCACTGCCACGATGCAGCATTTCCGTGAGGGTTTGTTGTTCGATGCGGAATTTCTCAAGTTTCTCCAAGGGCAGGTCATATCCGATCTCGACGGGCCCGTCGGGAAAGGAAGTTGGCACGATTCTAGGAAACGTTCCCTGAATTTCGTAGGGCGCCGTCGAACGGTGGCGGATCACTAGATCATACTCGTGTGATGTGTCGTATCCGGCATTATCCAATCCCTGATCAAGCATCGACATCGATTGTGGCGCCAGTTTCGCCAGCTCGCTTCGAACCGTGCCGACAATATCATGCAGGGTGAGCGCGTGCGGATCGTGATCGTCACAAGTCGCAAAGGTAAGTACCAAGAGGACCAAGGCGTGGCCGGGAACATCTTCGAGTTGGTGCTCGGATGAAATCCGAATCCGCGCACGGCTGGCCGCTCCCCGCGACTTGCACTCCACACAGACACCGGACAGCTCGAAGTCCTTTGGTGCTTGCTCGGCGCCCTTCCAGCTCGCGACCGCCGTTCCAATGCCAACCGCCGGAGCCAGAAGGTGTATGAGAGTCCAGAGCTCGCCGATGAGACCCATCTGAGCCTCTCGACTTAGCCTGGGTTTCCGCTTTCCCTTCAGCAGATCATGCCACTTCCAAGTTCGTTCGATGAAGGCGGAGACAGCGGTGCTTTCGTCAGAGGCCCCGGACACGACGTCCACGATGTCCTCGCTGAGCCTAGAGAAGATGTCGGCGTTCTCATCGCTTTCGAGGGTGACGGATATCAGAAGCCTTCCGTCATCGCGTTGCTCGCGATTCTCCACGATGAGACCGGCCATTTCCGGCAACCGGGCCTTGCTCGCCGAGGACTTTTCGTGAACTAGGAGCAGTGTACGGCGTCCCAGATGATCCAGACCGCGAAAGAGCTCGTGAGGTCGGCAGTCCAGTGCGAGCCTTCCGCTGAATGCTTGATCGGACGGCGGCGGGGCGATGCCATGCCATGGGTCTTCATTCTTCACGATCAAGTGCCTCCGCAATCTCCTCGTCGATCTCTCCCATGTTCTGTTGCCACCAGATCGTGTTCACTTGGTAGCTGACGGTCTTTTCCGCCTTTCTCGACGTAGGAAAGCCGATCGTCCAGGCCGTCACGGGCGGACCATCCTCCAGACGACCTGTCTCCCGGTCGATGAGGGCGATCATGTGAATTGCCAGCAATGGCCGTGTCCGTGCTCCTAGAAAGGCGCTGTCCGCAATGTTCTTTGTCCTCTCTGCCGTGGCTTCGTCCTTCACCTTGGCGACACTTTCGTCGTCCATTCCGAATCGTACAACGCCACGCGACGAAAACCTGCGGCTGGTTGCCACAACTCGACCATCTTCCCTCGAAGCCGGTGTTCGGCTCTGAAGGCGCAACGGGAATCCCAGATCATCCCAGCTCTTAGCGTCCTGCTTGTCGCTCCCGACAAAGACGACGTCCCATACATCTAGGTTCTCGTCCTCACGCTCCTCTATGTAGCGGAGCACCGGCCCGTTCTGTGTGCGGATTGCGTCAGGATGGTTCCGGAACCGTTCGATGAACTCCTTCACCAATCTCGACGAAACCGAGGGGAAGACAACGCTTGCACCGGCTTCCCTTCTCTCATGGCTTTCGAGTGCATCGTAAAGTTGCTTGGCGGCGATCCGGTTTGCTTCCGCTGCATCTCCGTGGTCATGGATGACAGTTGTCTCAATCCTGCTACGGGAAAGGCTGACATCGACGATGACCTCCTGGCCGCTACCGGCCTTGTTTCTCGCGGTGACCTCCAGAGCAGTCGGGTGACGCTGTACCCGGAGGCCGAAGTCGCGTGGACTTGCACCCGCTGCTGCCATATACCTCAGGTCCTGTCGCAGCTCTTCGGAGGCCTCCGCGATATGAGCGTACCAACGCCGCGCCTCATTCTTGATCCAGATGCGGCAGAGATCTTCGTATCCGGGGCGGTAGCCGAACCATCGCGCCATCTGCAACAGCGTATCGTAGGCCTTGGAATTCCTCAGGAAGTAGGAAACGGTAAGCCCTTCGAGGGTCAGGCCGCGCGACAGGGAGTAACCGCCGACGGCGATCGCCGTGACCTGATCACGTGTGGCATCCTCGACTTCGGGGTACTCGAGCTTTTCACCGGATTTGCTGTTCACTTCGAAGACTCCGCCGTCGGCCACCTTCGCTGCCACGCCTTCAAGTGCGGGAAGCACTTCTGCCCATGCATGACCGCAATCAAGGAATTCCTCTTCGAATATCTGCCTGAAAGCTGCAATTTCTTCGTTCGCTTCGGCTTGGTCCACCGGAAGGTTGCAGTGAAGTTTCAGTGACGGGTAGATCTGCTCGTTGATCCGGAACCGGATCAGGTTCGTGACGTCTGTCTGCACGGAAGTGAGGTGCGAGACGTTGACCAGCATCGAATGGTGCTTGTCCGCCTGACCGCGCAGGCATCGGATGGCCCCAGTCAGGATGAATGCGCGGATTGCGATCATCAGGCTTTCCGGAAGACCGCGGACCTGCTGTCCCTTGGGCATCTTTAACGGCAGATGAGGGTTGTTGTCCTTGATATCGCGAGTAGGCATTCCGCTCTCGTCATCCGGATCGCTCAGGAAGACTTTTTCCGCGCCGTAGTAGTTGCCGGGCCGGTCTAGTGCGATGAGAAAGTGCTCAGGGAAAAGGTCACGGCCCTCCTTTTCGTCGTGTCGGTCGGGATCGATGAAAATGTTGGCAAAGGGTGTCGCCGTGAAAGCAACATATGAGCTCTTGCCAAAAAGATTTAGAAGGGTGCGGATTTGTCCGTTGATACGGGAAACTGCATCGTGTCCCTTGGCCACGTTGATGGATGCGTTGTCGGCCTCGTCGTCGATCAGCATCATTGGGAGGTCAATGGTCCCGCCCGCCCGAGAGACGTTGACGGCCTTCAGCCAGGTGATGAAGTTCTTCAGGACGCTCGCGTTCTTCTTGATAACGAAGACGATTGGTTCGGATTGGAGGTTAGCCAGCGGGATGCGCTGATCGGCCTGGGTTTTGCGGAAATCGGCCTTCCGGGTCGTAAGTGCACTCGGTTCACGGGATGGGTCGAGTTTGCCGACCCCTACGCGGCCGGCGTTCTCGGAGTCTTCTAGTCGCGAAAGGTCGCTATTTCTACCTATCAGGCCTTCGTCGATGCGTTTCTGTGTCTGGCTTCGCAGGTTCTCATGGATACCCGCGATAATAATGATGACGCGGTAGCCGACATCTGCGGCTTTGCTCACCAAAGCGGTATAGTTGCCCGTCTTGCCGGCCTGAACATCGCCCATCACCATTCCGCGCCGATCGAATGGTTGATCGGAAAGGGGGTCACCGCAGAGCTCGATCACCCGATTGGTCTTCTGGTTCATGGCTTCCAGTACAGGGCCCGGGAAGCCTCCACGCTTCAACAGGCTGCGGTACCGATCCCAGTAGAACCATTCGGTTTCTCGCCGCCGGGTCGCGTCGAACCATTCGACAAAACCCGGTGCCACGAGCGTCGCACCGGATTCGATCAGGACATCGTGCCTGGTTCGCATCTCATCAAAAAGTTCATGCAGATCAGTCTGGGTTACCTCGTCCTTCAGGAGAGGGGTGTATTGTTTAATCTCGGCTCTCAGCTCTTCCTCGGAACGAGCCTGCTTGACCATGAAATCGGTGATCAAGGTTCGAATCTGTTCGAGTCCCAAGACTTTCATTTCGATTGGGCCTCTTCGATCAATCTGGACACGATTTCCGTGTCTTTTGAAAATGGTGGAATGCTTTTCATGACGGCTTCAATTTCCCGATATTCGTTTCCAAAACTTCTCAATTGATCAATCAATTCTCGCCCGGCATCCATTAGTTCATGCTCCCCTAGAGAGTTTTGCTCCATCGAGGAGAAATTGTCTGCCATGTCGTGATATAATGCTTCCAGCGGGAGGCTTGCACTGATCATTCGCATGACGCTTCCGAATTTCCTGAGCTGGTCGTCACAGAGGGAAATCGAAAAATTGGCAACGGAGGGGTGTTCCTCGTTCAGGTCATAGACAATGCGTTCGCCGATCTTCGTTCGTTGCCAGAGTGGCAAGGGGTTTTCGTCTGTCAGTTTCGCGCCTCGCTTCCTGTAGACGCGTTTCGATCGACCGCCGAGTCCTTCGATGAGGCGTCGGAGGTGTTCCCTGAGTGCAGGTGGGGGCGAGGCCGAAGCCTTGAGTACATCGATTTGCCAATCGGCATCGCTTTCGTTGCCGATGTCGATCCGGACGCGGGCAAGCTGAGTGAGGCGGTGTTGCGGGGCGAGGCGAAACCACGTCGCGCACCTGATCAACCTGCGATTTCTGTAGAGGTAGAATCCTTGAGATCGCATGTGGCCTTCGGCTAAGCCCATCTTGCTCCACTCTCGATCTGTCTTCACCTTGTTCCTGTGCGGCAGAATGAAAGCTTGTATAGTCACCATGCCGCTTCCGAAGACACGTCTGTCTTCCGGTTGGCGAATTGTTGCATCATGCCATTCGGCGAAGGGATCCACGGGAATAAGCTGTCTCCCGTTGATATCCAGCTCCACCGGCTTTTGCCCGGGCTCGGCCTTCATGAACCTGTGAAAAACGAGCTCCATGTGTCGCGTGGCTTCATCCATGAGCCTGATGAAGTTCTTGTTGTCCTTTTCTAGCCCAACCCGGTCGAGCTTCTCCCACAGGACAAGTGTCCCATCTCCGTCAAGCGTTTCCGCGAACCGGATTCCCTCAGTCATCGATGTGGTTTCGACGATCCAGGCATTCCGCTCGACAACCAGATCAAGGTCCCAGGTGGCTGCGAATGAAGAACTTCCCTTGCGACTTAGGACGGTGAGACGCCTGCAGTGGGAAAAGGACGCAGTCTTCAAGCCGAGGCCGAAGCGCCCGAGGTCCGACTTGTCACGCGTCTCCTTAGGAGAGCGTGACCCGGGCCGCATGGCCTCGAGAACCTCATCCCTCGTCATGCCGGTTCCATTGTCCAAGATTGCGATTGCGGCCCTTTCGGGATCGGTATCCACCTTGATTGAGATCGTCGATGCCTTGGCGGTCAGCGAATTGTCGACAATGTCTGCAAGGGCACTTGATAAGGTGTATCCGATATCGCGCAGGCTTTCTATCAAGGCGGCCGCATTTGGTTCGACCTCGTGTTCTTCAACTGACGGGTCCCGTCTCCTGTCACTCATGCCGGAATGGCTTCCTTGCCGCAATGGGTTGGCAACAGGCTATCTATGAAGGTCAGCTGCCGTAGTGCATCATGCAGGACCGACGCGATCTGATAGGCCAGATACGGTGGAACGGCATTGCCGACCTGAACGTATTGTTGCGATCGATTTCCCTTGAAATGGTAGTTGTCGGGAAAGGTCTGCAGTCTCGCCGCTTCCCGGACAGTCATGCTCCTACACTGTGCAGCGTCGGGATGAATGAAGTAGTGCCCATCCTTGGCCAGATGGCAGGTTACGGTTGTCGAGGGTAGGTCCCATGGTTGAACGCGAAACCGGTCGCTGAACTTGCCCGAATTCCAGTTTGCATGATCGGGTGCCAAATCCTCGGGAAAATCGTGAGCCATGGGCGAGCTACCCGTGGCCGCTGCCCAACAGGCCGCAAATAGATAGCGACGAAGGTCGGAAGGCATGTGTCCTCTCGTTTCGTGTGCCGAAAGATGCTCTAGTCTTGGGTCCTGAATCCAATTGCGTAGGTCTTCGGGACAGCTGCTGGGTAGCATTGTTCCTCCCAGCGCACCGGTTCGGACCTTGCCATATTCGATCGTTTGCTCCGAGATATTGCGTAGCGCAGCGGAGAAACGCTTCCGCTGCTCCCCATCGAGTGAAGCGCTCATCTCTTCGATCTGCATTGCGGCGAGCCGCACAGTTCTCCGCCAGACTTCCGGATCGTCCTTGCGACCCTCTCGAGCGCTGATCCCGCTCCTAAGCTTTGGCATTTCTGAAAGGACGTCACGCACCGTGGCCGCTTGTACGTCCTCGAGCAACTTAGGAATCTTGAACTCGACGGCATCATTCAGCAGGTCTCGTCGAATACCCACGATGATCACCCTGTGCCTCGCCTGCGGGACACCCTGTTCTTCCGCCAACACGACAAAATCCGCGGGGCTTACATTGTGATCGTCCTGGACCTTCGCGGAAAGGGGAAAGAGCTGATACTCTGGTGACCCACCCCTGTTTTCCAGATCTGCGGTTACGAGATCGAATACCATGCGATTTTCGATGCTCGAGGAGAGCATTCCTTTGACATTCTCCATCACGAAAGCAGCCGGCCGAAGTTTCCTGAGGACTGATATGTACTCCTCATAAAGCAGGTGGCGGTTTTCCTCATGGGCCACGTATCCAAGGTCGCTTGGTTTTCGACCCCGACCGGCAAGGGAATAGGCCTGACATGGCGGGCCGCCGATCAGGATCACCCGGTCGCCTCTTTTCTTTCGGATTTCTCCTATCCGTTCGTCGACCCGATTGTTGGCTTCAATATCACCGAGTGTGAGATTTAGTGTCTCGGTTTCAGCGGATGCCCATTGGTCGGGATACAAATCGGGCCAGACTGGTTCTGGAGCCGCGCCGTTCAGGAAATCGAGATACTCCTGAGGCAATTCATCACCAAACTTCCGCAGAAAGGAGCGCAATCGAAGTGTCGAATGTGCAACGGCATCTTTCTCTACAGAGATATCAATCTCGAATACGGGTTTGTTTTCCAGCTGCAGGCTACAAAAACCCTCCCCAAGGCCCCCGGGCCCAGAAAAGAGATCAACGATTCCAAATACGTCATTCATGAAATACATCTATAATCATGTGCATCGAAAGGTGAAGCTCACCTAGGGAGAAATCACATCGCAGACATCGTGTCCCCTGAAGTGAGGTCCCGGATGATGTCGGCAAACCGGCGTCGTGACACCAAGCCCGAGATGATCGTGCGTCGCGATCTGCATCGACATGGGTTCAGGTTCCGGCTTGATGTCCGAAAGTTGCCAGGCAGTCCTGACGTGGTCCTCGCTCGGTTTAGAGCCGCGGTTTTTGTGCATGGATGCTACTGGCATCGACATCCCGGGTGCAGATTCGCGACAACGCCCAAAACCAGGACTACATTCTGGGAAGAAAAGTTCGCGAAAAATATCGAGCGGGACCGTGCTGCGGTAGTTTCCCTAAAGGAATTGGGCTGGCGCGTTGCTATCGTTTGGGAGTGCGCACTTGGCGAAGGTGCGAAAGAAGCCAACCTGCTCGCTTTGCGTGAGTGGATTCGCGGATCCTCGCTTTCCGTTGTCATAGGTACTGAGAACGACAATTGAATTCGGCACCTTGGGCTTGGTACGACATACTAAAAAAATTTGAATTGTGCGCCTGGTCTTTAGTCGGTTGCGGGCAGCGGCGTTGGATCCATTTTCAAGACTACTCTACGCACTGGCAATGGCGATGAGATCAGAATCGCAAAACTTCAGACATTACTTCTAAGTTAAGGTAACACAGCTCTACCTAGCCTTCATTGGCGCAGCTGCAGCGATAGAGTGCTTTTGTCCCACGGGCCAGTCTTCCAGTGGAGCTTATAGCATGCGCCCTTAGCGAATATACGGACAGACGGGCCGCATCGCAGCATCATGACAAGTTGGTTTTTGGGCGGCGCTTGCTCCGGCTCAGCGTCCCCACTATTGGGGGCACCGTGAGCGCCTCAGAACGCGGTTCCTAAAGGGCGGCCATGAGCCAATGCCCGAATATGAGCTACTGGAATTGTTGCTATTCAATGCCATCCAACGCATCGATGTTAAACCGCTGGCAAAACGCCTACTGGCAGAATTTGGCGATTTGAATGGGGTCATTGCCGCGTCAAAGCATAGGGTTCTGCAGGTCGAGGGCGCGAACGACTGGGTTTATTACCACCTGCGCGTTGTTGAAGCATTCGGCCGCCGAATGGCGCAAGCTAAGGTCATGCAACGGGATGTGGTATCGTCTTGGGAGGCACTGGTAACTTACTGCCGGACTGCAATGGCGCATCGTGAAGTGGAACAGTTCCGCGTCATGTTTCTGGACCGCAAGAACGTGCTGATAGCCGACGAAGAACAAGCACGTGGCACGGTGGATCATGTGCTAGTTTATGCGCCCGCGCGCGCAAACATCGGCGAAGACTTCGCGCTGCGTGGCTTCGCAATGTGCGGTGATTGTGGGAAGCCTCTGCGGTCGTCTTGGCCCAAAGGTAAGTACAAGCGCTATGCCTATTATCTCTGCCAGACGAAGGGCTGTGACAGCTACGGCAAATCCATCCCGCGTGACAAGTTAGAAGGTGCATTTGGCGAGGTCGTAAAAACACTGGAGCCCAGCCCCAAGCTGTTCCAGATGGCAACGGTCATGTTCAAGGACGCATGGGCGGCACGTCTGGGTCAGGCGAAAGATGCCACACAATCCGTCAGACGCCAGATTGCTGATACGGAAAAGCAAATCGAAAATCTGTTGGATCGCATCATGAGCGCCAGCAGTGACTCGGTGATCGGAGCCTACGAAAACAAGATTGCTCGGCTAGAAAGAGACAAGCATCGCTTGACAGAAAACCTGATAAATCAGATGCCACCGAGGGGTAGGTTTGAGGACATGCTAGAACTCTCCCTGCAATTCCTGTCAAGCTCTTGGAAACTATGGGAAAGCGGTGATTTTATCCTGCGCAGAACACTGCTCAGATTGGCTTTTACAAGCGGGTTTTCATACCATCGAAATGAGGGTGCTAGAACTCCTGAAATATCATTACCATTCAAGGCTTTAGGTGTGTTTTCAGGGGGTGGAAATTTAAGTGGTGCCTCAAGAGGGACTCGAACCCCCGACCTTGTCCTTACGAAGGACCTGCTCTACCAGCTGAGCTATTGAGGCAAGCGATGGCTCGTTTAAACGGTCTGGGTTGTTCAGGCAAGCCTCGAATTGCGTGATTTCCGCCTGTTGTTCCACAGCGATTTAGGGTGACGCCCTGCGGCAACCAGGACTGATTTTGGGTTGGCAGCCCAAGCCGTTTATCAACCCCGATTGTGAATTTTTTGTAACAGCGGGTGTGGTGGATTGACGTGCAATCTTTATTTCTGTATTTCATGAAATATGATAGAAGAGATCACCGACCAACTGGCCATCCTTGGCCATCCGCAGCGCATTTCCGTGTTTCGCATGTTAATGCGACGTTTTCCTGACACTGTCCCCGCAGGAGAACTGGCGGTAGAACTGGGTATCAAAGCCAGCACACTGTCGAATTACCTGAATGCGCTGCAACGGTCGGGGCTTGTGACGCAGGAACGGTCAGGAACCTCTCTGCTCTATTCGATCGATATGAAGAACGTGCAGCAAATGCTGGATTTTCTGGTCCTGGATTGCTGCCGTGGTCGCCCTGATATCTGCATGCCCTTTGCGCAAGGAATTGACGCCATGACGGACCGCAAGTTCAATGTATTGTTTTTGTGCGTGGGCAATTCCGCGCGCTCGATCTTTGCTGAATCGCTGCTGCGCGCGTTGGGCAGAGACCGGTTCAACGTGTATTCCGCCGGAACCCAACCCACGTCCGAACTCAACCCCTTTGCGGTGCGGGTGCTTAAGGACAAGGGGCATGACACCTCGGTCCTGCGGTCCAAGCATATGTCCGAGTTCGCCGCGCCGGGCGCGCCCGAAATGGATTTTGTCTTTACCGTCTGCAATCAGGCCGCGAACGAAGACTGCCCCGCCTGGGAAGGTCAGCCGATCAGCGGTCATTGGGGCATGGTCGATCCGGTCAAAGCCACAGGCACGGATGCCGAGAAAAGCCTGGCGTTCCAGAACGCTTATGGCGCGCTCAAACGCCGGATCGAAGCCTTCACATCTTTGCCGGTCGAAAGCCTCGACCGGATCGCCTTGCAATCTGCTGTCGATGACATCGGCAGAACGCCCAACGAGGACGCGAAATGACGACATATGCTGTAAACGGCCTGGGCCGGATGGGAAAACTGGCCCTGAAACCCCTGCTGGAAAAAGGCGCGCAAATCGCCTGGATCAACGATGCGGTCGGCGACCCCGAAATGCATGCGCATCTGCTGGAATTCGACACGGTGCATGGGCGTTGGGACGCTGCGTTCGACCATGACGCCGACAGCGTCACCATCAACGGCACGCGCCTGCCCTTCATCGGCACCAAGGACCTGAGCGCCCTGCCCCTGGACGGTGTCGACGTGGTGATCGACTGCACCGGTGTTTTCAAGACCGAAGCCAAGCTGGCCCCGTATTTCGAAGCCGGTGTCAAAAAGGTTGTGGTCTCGGCCCCGGTCAAGGACGGGCCCACGGCCAACATCGTGATGGGCGTGAACCAAGACACCTATGATCCGGCGGCACATCATATCGTCACGGCGGCGTCCTGCACCACCAACTGCCTGGCCCCCGTGGTCAAGGTGATCCACGAAAACCTCGGGATTCGTCACGGGTCGATGACCACGATCCATGATGTGACCAACACGCAAACCATCGTCGATCGCCCCGCCAAGGACCTGCGGCGCGCGCGTTCCGCGCTGAATTCGCTGATCCCGACCACCACCGGATCGGCCACCGCCATCACGCTGATTTACCCGGAACTCAAAGGCCGGCTGAACGGCCATGCGGTGCGGGTGCCGCTGCTGAACGCCTCGCTGACCGATTGCGTGTTCGAGGTAGAGCGCGAAACCACCGTCGAAGAGGTCAACGCATGTTTCAAGGCCGCCGCCGAAGGCGCGCTGAAGGGCATCCTGGGCTATGAAACCCGCCCCCTGGTGTCGACCGATTACACCAATGATCAACGGTCCTCGATCATTGATGCGCCCTCGACCATGGTGGTGAACGGGACGCAGGTAAAGATTTACGCCTGGTACGACAATGAGATGGGCTATGCGCATCGTCTGGTCGACGTTGCCCTGATGGTCGGAGACGCGCTGTGACACAGAAGCCCGAAGGCCAGTCCGCCTATATCGCGGTTACAGCGGCCTATTGGGCGTTCATGCTGACCGACGGGGCGCTGCGGATGCTGGTGCTGCTGCACTTTCATACCATGGGCTTTTCCCCGGTTCAGTTGGCCTATCTGTTTGTCCTCTACGAAATCGCCGGGATCGGCACCAATCTGGCCGCCGGCTGGATCGCCGCGCGGTTCGGGTTGACTTCGACACTATATGCCGGGCTCGCGTTACAAGTTGCCGCCCTGCTGGCATTGACACAATTAGACCCTAACTGGGCGATTCTAACCAAAGTTGTCTTTGTCATGATCGTTCAGGGCGCCAGCGGCGTGGCTAAGGATCTGGCCAAGATGTCCTCGAAATCGGCAGTGAAACTGCTGGCCCCCACAACGGGCGGAGGGCTGTTTCGATGGGTCGCCATCCTGACCGGATCCAAGAACGCGGTCAAAGGACTGGGCTTTTTGCTGGGCGCGGGCCTGCTGGCGACGCTGGGTTTTGTCTGGGCGGCCTTGGTCATGGCAAACGTGCTGGCTGTGATCCTGTTTGCCGTGGCGCTGTTCATGCCGCCCGGTCTGCCCCGTGGCCGCAAGGGTGCGAAGTTTTCCGAGGTCTTCTCGAAATCCGCCAATGTGAACTGGCTGTCGGCAGCACGGGTGTTTCTGTTCGGCGCGCGGGACGTGTGGTTTGTGGTCGGCATCCCGATTTACTTTTACGCCGTGCTGTCAGATGGCACCGAAGACGGCAACCGCGCCGCGTTTTTCATGATCGGCACCTTCATGGCAGTCTGGGTCATCCTCTATGGCGCGGTTCAGGCCAGCGCGCCGCGAATCCTGCGGGCAGCCGACCGCACCGAAGCTGACCTGATCGGCGACGCACGCCGCTGGGCGGCGGCCCTGTTCTGCATTCCGGCTGCGCTGACAGTGGCAGTGTTGCTGTCATCCGGCCCCGAAACATGGCTGACGGTCACGCTGGTTTTGGGCCTGCTGGTGTTCGGGGCGATCTTTGCGGTCAATTCGTCACTGCATTCCTACCTGATCCTGACCTTCACCAAGTCTGAAAGGGTGACGATGGATGTGGGGTTCTACTATATGGCCAACGCGACGGGCCGTTTGCTGGGCACCGTGCTGTCCGGCCTGACCTATCAGGTCGGAGGACTGCCGCTGGTTCTGGGCACCGCCGCAATCATGGTGGCCCTTGCCGCGCTGATTTCAGGCAAGCTGTCGGATCAAACGAATATGGCTTATTCCTAAGCGTCTGCGGCGCTCTGCTGACAGTCGGGATGTCGCCCGCGACCTTGACCAACCACCGCGGCCCCGTTCTTGGAACAGCACCTGCGTCGATCTGGCGACCCCGGCAGGATTCGAACCTGCAACCTGCCCCTTAGGAGGGGGCTGCTCTATCCAGTTGAGCCACGGGGCCGCGCAAGGCTCTCTCTATCTTGGTTTTTCGGGGTTGTCATGACCTTTGCACAACAGTTGTAAATCGCGCCCTGTTCACGCTACCATCGGGCAAAACAACAGTGCAGGTGCCCGTCGTGACCACAGAAACCAAACGCCCGCTTACCCTTCGCGATGTATCAGAGGCGTCCGGAGTATCGGAAATGACGGTCAGCCGGGTTCTGCGGAACCGGGGCGACGTCTCTGACGCCACCCGCACCCGCGTTCTGGCCGCCGCAAAAGATCTGGGATATGTACCCAACAAGATCGCAGGCGCGCTGGCCTCAAGCCGGGTGAATCTGGTGGCTGTGATCATCCCGTCGCTATCGAACATGGTCTTCCCCGAGGTGCTGACCGGCGTCAATCAGGTGCTGGAAGACACCGAATTGCAGCCCGTGGTGGGCGTCACCGACTATCTGCCCGAGAAGGAAGAAAAGGTGCTGTACGAGATGCTCTCGTGGCGGCCGTCGGGCGTGATCATCGCAGGGCTGGAACATACAGACGCAGCCCGCGCCATGCTGGATTCGGCGGGCATTCCGGTGGTCGAGGTCATGGACACCGATGGCAAACCGGTGGACGCGATGGTGGGCATTTCGCATCGCCGCGCCGGGCGCGAGATGGCCCAGGCGATCCTGAAGGCCGGGTATGAGCATATCGGCTTTATGGGCACCAAAATGCCGCTGGACCACCGCGCCCGCAAACGGTTCGAAGGCTTCACCGAAGTATTGGGCAAACACGGCGTCGAGATCGAGGATCGCGAGTTCTATTCCGGTGGGTCCGCCCTGGCCAAAGGGCGTGAAATGACGCAGGCCATGCTGGAACGCTCGCCCGAGTTGGATTTCCTGTATTTTTCCAACGATTTGATCGGCGCAGGCGGCTTGTTGTACCTGCTGGATCAGGGGATCGACATACCGGGGCAGATCGGTCTGGCCGGGTTCAACAATGTCGAACTGCTGCAGGGCTTGCCGCGCAAACTGGCCACGATGGATGCTTGCCGGCTGGAGATTGGGCGCAAGGCAGCCGAAATTATCGCGGCCCAACTGGCAGAGCCAAATGCCGAGGTCGACACCCGCGTGACCCTGACCCCCAAGATCAGCTTTGGCGACACGCTGAAACGGCGCTAAGGCCATGGCCATACAACGTCTGGACAACAAAACAGCGCGGGCGCTGTTCATGGATCATCATGCGTTGGCGGAACCGCCCGTTGGCGGATCCAAGGGCGCGGATCTGCTGGATCTGATCCACCGGTTGGGCTTTGTGCAACTGGACAGCATCAATACCGTGGCCCGCGCCCACGACATGATCTTGTTTTCGCGCCGCCCCTCGTATCGCGCCAACAACCTAAAGCGTTTGTATGAGCGTGACAAAGCGCTGTTCGAACATTGGACCCATGACGCAGCCGTCATCCCGATGGCGTTCTACCCGCATTGGCATCTGCGGTTTCAGCGCGATGCCGACCTGCTGAAATCCCGCTGGAAAAACTGGCGTCGGGATGGGTTCGAACAGCAGTTTGAAACCGTTCTGCAGCATATCCGCGATCATGGCCCGGTGTCGTCCTCGGATGTGGGTAAGGATGAAAAGAAGGGCTCTGGCGGCTGGTGGGACTGGCACCCCTCAAAAACTGCGCTGGAGTTTCTGTGGCGATCTGGTGCGCTGACGGTTGTTGGGCGCAACGGGTTTCAAAAGCGATACGACCTGACCGAACGGGTGATCGACACGCATCTGTGCCCGGGCAAACTGCCCTGCAGTGCCGATGAAACCGTCGATTGGCTGTGCAACGCGGCACTGGACCGGCTGGGGTTTGCAACGCCCGGCGAACTGGCGGCCTTTTGGGATACGGTCAGCGTTTCAGAGGCAAAGCAATGGTGCGATAAGGGTCTAACACAGGGTGATTTGCAGGAAATCGAAATCACCTGTGCGGATGGGCGGTTGCGGAAGCTGCTGACCCGCCCCGGTTTGGCTGACACCAATGTACCGGCACCTCCGGGCCGTATCCGGGTACTCAGCCCGTTTGACCCCATGCTGCGTGATCGCAACCGGGCCGAGCGTTTGTTCGGGTTCCACTATCGGATCGAGGTCTTTGTTCCCGCCGCCAAGCGGACCTATGGGTACTACGTCTTCCCCCTGCTCGAAAGGGATCGCATGATTGGTCGCATCGACATGAAGGCACAACGCGACCGCGGGGTTTTGCAGGTCAGCGCGCTATGGCCGGAACGATCCGTTCGCTGGTCGGATGCGCGCACGCGTCGCCTGCAATCAGAGCTGGACCGGGTCCGCCGCTTTGCCGGGCTGGACGATGTGGAATACGCCAAAGACTGGCTAAAAGCCCCGAAATAGGGTCTATTCAGCGTCAGATAGCGACAAGCGGATCGGTTGCAGACCGTCAATTCCACCTTCGATAACATCCCCTGCCTGAACCGGGCCGACCCCGGCGGGTGTTCCGGTCAGGATCAGATCACCGGGCCGCAGGTGATAGAATCCCGACAGATGGCTGATGATCTCGTCAATCTTCCAGATCAACTCATCCAGTTTCGCATCCTGACGCAGCTTACCGTTCACGCTCAGATGAATGCGCTTGTCATCCTCTGGCGACCAATCGGTGGCGCGGGTCAGGGGCGCGAACACTGCGCCATTTTCCAGATCTTTGCCCAAATCCCAGGGCCGTTGCTTGTTGCGTTCGCGGATTTGCAGATCCCGGCGGGTCATGTCCAATGCGCAGCCATAGGCGTAAACCGCATCCCAGGCCTGTTCGCTGTTGGCCTGAAACACCGGTTTGCCAATGGCCACAGCTAATTCCATCTCATGATGGAAATTCTCCGTTCCGGGTGGATAGGGTACCGTTGCCCCGGTCAGAATGGCGTTAGGTGCGGATTTCGTGAAGTAAAACGGTGCTTCACGATCAACATCATGGCCCATTTCAGCCGCATGGGCCGCATAATTGCGGCCAACACAGAAAATCCTGCCCACCGGATAGGTCGACCCTGCGCCGACAACCGGAATTGCGACTGGATCGGGAATGGAAAACATACTGTCCGGCATCGGATCCCCCTTATGCGTCAGGTCGTATATTAGTTGAGATAGGCCCGCGGACAAGTCGTGGACACACATGCGACGCGCGCGCCGGAATCCGCCAGCATCCGTAATGTGTTTCGGCGTGGATTGGCTTGATTTCCGATGTGCCAAGACGGGCTGTTTAACAACGGGCAGGGATTTGCGTTAATGGCCTTATCATCGCAAAACAGCCTAAAAAGGCGCGAGAATGGTCAGAAATGCAGACATATCGACCCGCAAGTGCCACACCACAGGGCTGTTCACAATTGGACCCCGGCATCTTGGAAAACACGCGTTCCACCCTAGATTCCTGAATGGCAGAGTGCAAAATTCCCTGTCAGACGGCAGGTGGTGCGCTTTGACCACCGCTCACGCGATCGGCGGATTCCCAAGCGTCCGCCAAAACTTGAAGACACCCTTCGTAGCCAGCGCTATGCGTCAGCCACCGGGTGCAACTATTTCGGAGAACTACGGCCAAAGATCCTTCCCCCAGGAGCTTTTGCGCCCGAGGCCAGCCTTATTTTCGGGTGGGCACGTTCTCTGAATCGTGGGCCGGACCGCCGAAACGCACGTGGCGCAACCGGTCCCTGGCCAGGCAAATAATCCAGAACAAGTCTGGCCACCCCGTCGGAGATTGCCCTAAGGTCTCCGGCGGGGTTTGATCTTGGGATCAGGCTTTCAAATCATGTAAATCGTTCAGCAGGTCCAGCAGAGCCTCGTGCCGCTCTGGCCCCAGCTGCGTTCGTATATCTTCGGCCAGACGCAGCGTGACCTGCATATTGTCCTGGATGATCTGTTCACCCTTGGCGGTGATGTCGATGATCTGACGGCGCTTGTCGCCGGGATGGACCCGGCGCGCGATCAGGCCCTTACCCTCAAGCTTTTGCAGAATTCGGGTCAGGCTGGGCAACAACAGACATGCCCGTTCGGCGATATGTGTCGGTTCCTGCGGGCCTTCTTCCTTCAGAACCCGCAGCACGCGCCATTGCTGTTCGGTTACACCCGCATTGGCCAGCATCTTGCGCAGTGGGCCCATGACCCTTTCCCGCGCCCGCAACAATGCGATGGGCAAAGAGCGTGACGTCAAAGGCAGATCATGGGTCATAAGAAATCTTGAACGAAATCAGGCAGCACTGCAACTACGCAATCGGAATCCATGGGGGGGCTGTATGTCATTCCCATATTTAGACTCTTGTCCACTATGACAACCAAGGACCTGTTGGTTGCCAGACTATCACCATGTGCAAAGATCGTTGACCTTCGATGCCGAATGCCCATCACTGTTGGCGTAACAACAATGGCAGGGATTCACCCGAGCCAATCTTACCGGGGTTTGCGATGAAGTGGGACGAATTCTCTGACTGGGGCAAGAAAGTCGCGGAATGGACGCAGGATTATCACCAGACCGTGGGCGACAAACCAGTGCGCGCCCGAACCGAACCGGGCGAGGTTCTGAACGCCCTGCCCGCCCAGCCGCCGGAACAGGCGCAGGCGATCGAGGATATCTTTCGCGATTTCGAAGATATCGTGATGCCCGGCATTACCCATTGGCAGCACCCCCGGTTCTTTGCCTATTTCAACTCGAACGCCTCGGCCCCGTCGGTTCTGGCGGAATTTCTGGCCAGCGCCATCGCGCCACAGTGTATGTTGTGGCAAACCTCGCCCGCCGCGACCGAGATGGAGACGCGGATGATGGACTGGCTGCGTCAGGCGCTGGACCTGCCACAGGGGTTTGCCGGGGTCATTCAGGATTCGGCCTCGTCCGCCACGTTGGCTGCCGTTCTGACCATGCGGGAAAAGGCCCTGAATTGGCAGGGTAACAGCCGGGGGCTGTTTGGGCAGAAACCGCTGCGCGTCTATTGCTCGTCCGAGGTGCATACGTCGATTGACCGCGCCATCTGGGTCTCGGGGCTTGGGCAGGACAATCTGGTGCGGGTGCCAATCAAAGGCGGCTGGCGCGGCATGGACCCGCACGCGCTGGAAGCTGCAATTCAGGCCGATTTAGACTCTGGTTTCCAGCCCGCCGGTGTCATTCTGTGTGTGGGTGGGACCGGAACAGGGGCAACCGATCCGGTCGATGACTGCCTGAAGATCGCGCGCAAATACGGGCTGTATTCCCATGTGGACGCGGCCTGGGCCGGATCGGCGATGATTTGTCCCGAATACCGCCACTATTGGCCAGGGGTTGAACAGGCCGACAGTATCGTTTTCAACCCCCATAAATGGCTGGGTGTCCAGTTCGATTGCTGCGCGCATTTCCTGAAAAACCCTGATGATCTTGTACAGACGCTGGCGATCAGCCCCGAGTATCTGAAAACCCACGGCAAAGACGGGATCATCAACTATTCGGAATGGTCGGTGCCTCTGGGCCGCCGGTTCCGGGCGCTGAAACTGTGGTTCGTGATCCGCGCTTATGGGCTTGAGGGGCTGCGCGCGCGCCTGCGCAATCATGTCAACTGGTCCCATGATCTGCATGACCGGTTGGCGGGTGAACCCGATTTCCAAATCATCACACCGCCCATGTGGTCGCTGTGGACCTTCCGTTACACACCCGACGGGCACGCCGATCTGGATGACCTGAACCTACGGCTGGTGAACGCCATCAACGATGATGGGCGTATTTATCTAACCCAAACCCGCGTCGATGGCGATCTGGTGATCCGGTTTCAGGCCGGACAGTTCGAAACCACAGAAGATGATGTAAAGATGGCGTTTGACGTCATCACCGAAATCGCCCGATCCCTGAAGGATTGAGACAGGAGAGACCCCATGGCAGCCCCAGTGAACACCTTCAAACAGGCTCTGAAACAGGGAAAACAGCAGATCGGCTGCTGGATGAGCTTTGCCGAACCCGTCACCGCCGAGATCATGGGAACCGCCGGGTTCGACTGGCTGGTGATTGATGGCGAGCACGCGCCAAACGACATCCGCTCGATCCGGGATCAGCTGGTGGCGCTGGCGGCCAGCCCGTCCCATCCCGTGGTGCGTGTGCCGGTGGGTGAGACATGGTTGATCAAAACCGTGCTGGATGCCGGGGCGCAGACCATTCTGGTGCCCATTGTCGAAAGCGCCGATCAGGCGCGGGAACTGGTGCGCGCCTGCCGCTATCCACCCGAAGGCCTGCGCGGGGTCGGGGCAACGGCGTCACGGGCCACGATGTACGGGACTACTCCGGACTATATCCAGACGGCGGATCAGGAGATTTGCCTGCTGGTTCAGGTCGAGAACCGCGCCGGAATGGCCGCTTTGGATGAAATCCTGCAGGTCGACGGTGTTGATGGCGTCTTTATCGGACCGGCAGACCTGTCCACCGATATGGGCCATCAGGGCAACAGCGCCGCCCCCGAGGTGCGCGCGGTAATTGCCGATGCACTGGCGCGGATCAGGGCGGCGGGCAAAGCGCCCGGCATTCTGGGAACGAATGATGAGGCAACGCAGACCTATCTGGAGATGGGCGCGCAATTTCTGGCGGTGGGCATCGATGTGATGGTTCTGGCCAACGCCTCACGCGCGCTGGCAACCCAGTGGAAGGCAAAGTAGCGCGCCTTAGCCCCGCATCGCAGCGGAGGCCTGCGCATACCCGCCCGAGGCCCCGTCGACGAAATGCACGTGATCATCCCGCGTGGCGGATGGCACAAAACAGGTCATCATCGCCTCATCCTGCGCATGCAGGCCATAGCGGATTTTACCCTGCCCGCGCGCCTGTTCCAGCATCATCCTGATCTGTTCCAGCGTGGCTGGATCGCAATCCAGCGTCATTTTCAGCCCGTCATCGAATTTTCGGAAATCGGCGTTGCGGCTGACCATATGCCGATAATGTCGGGGATCGAACGCGCCCAATTGTTTGCCGGTCCTGAACAACAGTGCAATCAGCAGATTCTGCCCCAGCAGTTTGAGCTTTTGCGCAAACAGGTTGCGCCCTTCGCGGGACACATGGGCGTCGATATCCACACCGGGGGGCGGCCAATTGATCGGCGGGCCGTTTTCAGGCACCGGATGACCTGCGCGTTCCAACCCCTCGACCGCGGACAGAACCGAATGCGACAGATCGGCAAAATCGCTTTCCGTCGCCTTGGAGGTTGGCTGCACCACGACTGAAACGATCTGACCGTGCCGCGCCCGGCTGTTGGACCAGCGACAGGACAGACCGGTCAGGTCGGGCTGCGCGCCCGGATCGGCGGGTGGCACCATAAATTGACCCGCCTTCATCTGCGTCTCGGCCCAGGCCAGACCGCCGCCCGAGAACATGGCGTAATCCACCCCGTCTGATGGCGCATACCGCGCAACCCGCAGATCTTTGCCGGCAAGGCGAACCTCGGCAACGGGCACCAACGCACCGCGCAATGAGATCGAAAATTCCTCTTCGGCCCAACGCCGCAGGTCTGCCAGCACGGCGCGCGCGGTTTCCGCCGCGCCCGCAGGTACGGCAAATCCGGCACCGTCCCCACCAAAGACATAAGGAAATTCCTTACCCTGCAACCCGTTGATCATGGCCGAGATCACCGCAGCACCCACCATATTGACGGTCTTGTACCGCCCTTTGGCGATTTCCCCGGTGGAATCGACGATATCCGCAACCCCCAGCACCCAGTCGCCCGGCACCGCTGTAAACCGTGCAGGCTCGGTCAGTCGGGAAAAATCCCGTTGCAGGGGAAGGCTGTCATAGAACGCGGCCTGGGCGTCTTTCATTGGCACCTCGGAGTGATCTTTGAAACTCAGGATAGCCTGATTGTGACCGGTGTCCGGTGAAATCATCATAGCACACGCGCTTGTGCGTGGCACTGCAACGTGCCAAGCCTTTCTGCGCAACGTGGGGAAGAGGGGCGTTTCATGAAGGCAGGTCTGGTTGTGTTGTGTCTGGGCTATGTGCTCAGCCAGTTCTTTCGCGCGTTTCTGGCGGTACTCAGCGTCGATCTGGGCCGCGATATCGGTGCCACGCCCGAGGATCTGGCCTTTGCCTCGGGGCTTTGGTTTCTGGTCTTTGCCGCCATGCAGTTGCCCGTCGGCTGGGCGCTGGACCGGGTTGGGCCGCGGCTGACGGCGGCTGTATTGCTGATGGTCGGCGGCGCGGGTGGCGCAGCCTTGTTTGCAGTCGCGTCGACCCCCTTTCACATTGCCATCGCCATGGGGCTGATTGGTGTCGGGTGTTCGCCGGTTCTGATGGCATCCTATTACATCTTTGCGCGTGAATACCCGCCCGCCCGCTTTGCGACGCTGGCTGCAGTGATGCTGGGAGTCGGATCGGTCGGCAATCTTGTCGCCTCATACCCCACGGCGCTGGCGGTTGACCTGATGGGCTGGCGCGCCACGATGGCGACGCTGGCAGTGTTTTCCGCCGTGATCGCGCTGGGTATCTGGGCCAAGGTGCATGACCCCAAACGGGTAGAGACCGAACACAGGGGATCGGTGCTGGACCTGCTGAAAGAACCGGCGCTCTGGGCGATCATGCCGCTGATGTTGGTGGCCTATGCCCCCTCGGCGGCGACGCGGGGCCTGTGGGCCGGGCCGTATCTGAACGACATTTTCAACCTCAGCACCACGCAGATCGGAACCGCCACGCTGATCATGGGGGCGGCGATGATCGCCGGAACCTTTGCCTATGGGCCGCTGGACCGGATGTTTGGCACACGGAAATGGGTGATCTTCGGCGGCAATACACTGGGCGCGGTCGGGCTGGTTCTGATGTGTATGTGGATCGACAACGCTGTCTGGTTGTCAGTCGCGCTGATGGCGGTGATCGGGTTCATGGGGGCCAGCTTTCCGGTGATCATGGCCCATGGCCGCGCCTTTGTACCCCCGCATCTGGTCGGGCGCGGGATGACCCTGCTGAATCTCTTTGGCATCGGCGGTGTGGGTCTGGCGCAATTCGTCACCGGCCGCATCCACGCGGCCACAGTGGACATCAGCCCAACTGCGCCCTACACAGCGATATTCGGCTTTTTTGCGGTCACGCTGGCCATCGGCTGCGTGATCTATCTGTTCAGCCGGGATAGCGTGGACTGACATCAGGAGAACGTGCTGTGCAGGATATCGAGGTGATTGCGCCCAACCTCAAACACAGCCTGTCCGGGGTGACCACAACGGTCATCCGCCTGCTGCCCATTCAGAAAAAAATGATCGGGATCGTAGCGACCGGCCCCGGTCTGCCGAACGACCTGCCCCACATACGGCTGATCAGGGTTCCGTTCCTGTCCAACCAAACACGCAGGGTCTGGCACGCGCGCCGCAACACGGAAATGCTGATGGGGCTGTTTCTCAGAACCGTTTTGCGGCGGAATCTAAAGCTGTTGTTCACATCGGCGGCGCAGCGGGATCATTCCGGGTTCACCAAATGGCTGATTTCCAAGATGGACGCGCTGATTGCCACCACACCGCAGGCTGCCTCGTTCCTTGAACACCCGTCCACGGTCATCATGCACGGGGTGAACACCGATCTGTTTCACCCCGCCGACAACAAATCCGCGCTGCGGGCCAGGCTCGGCCTGCCAGAAGGGATCGTGATAGGCTGCTTTGGCCGTATCCGGCCGCAAAAGGGCGTCGATCTGTTGGTGGACGCCGCGATCAGGGTGCTGCCCGACCATCCCGACGTCAGCATTGTGTTCACCGGACGCGCCACCAAAGAATTCGAAACCTTTCAGCACCAGCAGGAAGAAAAGCTGCACGCTGCCGGTCTTGCCGACCGGGTTCAGTTCCGGGGCGAGCGCCCGTGGGACGAGATCGTCGAAACCTATCGCGCGCTGGATCTGTTTGTCGCGCCTGCGCGCCACGAAGGGTTCGGCCTGACCCCGATCGAGGCGATGGCCTCGGGCGTGCCCGCCATCGCGTCCCACGGTGTCGGCGCGTTTAGCGCACAGATACAGGACGGCGTGACCGGGCGTCTGGTGGAAAAGGACAGTGTCGCCGCGCTGGCTGACGCGCTAGGGGAGATGCTGGACAATCCGGCACAGCTGGCCGCTGCCGGGCAGGCCGCCCGCGCCCATGTCGAGCAGGATTTTCGAATCGAAGGCGAGGCGCAATCCATCGTCAACGTCTACCGATCACTGCTAAACGCGGATTAAGGCAGGCCGAACCGCTTCAATTCGATGTCATTCGCTGAAATCAGCACCGAAAGCCCTTTTTTCTTTTCTGCAACGCGGCTATGAACGCGCGTCCTTTATTCAGGAGAAACAAAATGGGCTATCGCGTCGTTGTCGTCGGCGCCACGGGTAACGTGGGCCGCGAAATGCTGAACATCCTGGCTGAACGCCAGTTCCCCGTCGATGAACTTGCCGTGCTGGCAAGCCGTCGGTCGCTGGGCACCGAGGTCAGCTTTGGCGACAAGACACTGACAACCCAGGATCTGGATACCTTCGATTTTACCGGCTGGGACATGGCGCTGTTTGCTGTGGGATCAGAGGCAACCAAGGTTTACGCCCCAAAGGCCGCGGCCGTGGGCTGTGTGGTGATCGATAACTCGTCGCTGTATCGCTATGATCCGAACATCCCGCTGATCGTGCCGGAATGTAACCCGCAGGCGATCCACGACTACAAGAACAAGAATATCATCGCCAATCCCAATTGCTCGACCGCGCAGATGGTTGTCGCGCTCAAGCCGCTGCATGACCGTGCCCGGATCAAGCGCGTCGTTGTCTCGACCTATCAGTCGGTGTCGGGCTCGGGAAAAGACGGCATGGATGAGCTTTGGGATCAGACCAAAGCCATCTACAATCCGACCACGGACGTTCCGCCGAAGAAATTCCAGAAGCAGATCGCCTTTAACGTCATTCCGCAGATCGACGTCTTCATGGAAGACGGCTCGACCAAGGAAGAATGGAAAATGGTGGTCGAGACCAAAAAGATCGTCGACCCCTCGATCAAGGTCACAGCCACCTGCGTCCGCGTTCCGGTGTTTGTGGGCCATTCCGAGGCCGTGAACATCGAGTTCGAGGAATTCCTCGACGAGGATGAGGCCCGCGATATCCTGCGCGAGGCCCCCGGTATCATGGTGATCGACAAGCGTGAAGACGGCGGCTACGTCTCGCCCATCGAATGCGCAGGCGACTTCGCCACCTTCATCAGCCGCATCCGTCAGGATTCGACGATTGAGAACGGCCTGAACCTGTGGTGCGTCTCTGACAACCTGCGCAAGGGCGCCGCCCTGAACGCCATACAGATCGCCGAACTGCTGGGCCGCGAAGTTCTGAAAAAGGGCTGAGGGCCACCGAAAACAACAGGCACCACCACCTTCAAGCCTCGCCTTAAACAGGCGGGGCTTTTTTGATTTGGCAAGGGTAGGCAAGAAGCCTTGCCTGTCTATAGTGCCAACGGAGCCGACCTTCGCGGCGCAGCGCTTGAACTGGTCGGAAGGCCACGCCAAACAGACCTTCGCTGCCCTTGCAGCACTGGGCCTCAGCGACGGCGGCAATGAACATGAAGCGGGCTTTAGATCAAAGAAACAGTGTTTTAGAGCCGTGGACAGCAGCTATGCGGACAAAGTGTAGCTTCACTGCGGTTGCCCGACATTAACCTCAGCAGCACCACGCAGCCAAAGCCAGACCGGGGTATCAACACCCGGCTGGTTCTCTACGATCGAAGCTAAGGCTAGATAAAATGACGCTTCTGGGTGTGAGTCCAAGTGACCCTTTGTAGCCAATCCGATGTAAGTGTAAGCATCGTAAAGTTCTGGCGCCAATTGTGCGATGTAATCCACCCTGGCTACTTTATCTGACGTACCTTCAAACATAGTTTGGTTGGAAAATTCGCCGTTGATCACCGCCGTAAGAAATGTGAACTGCTCTTGATTCAATTGCATCGAGATTTGTCTTCGTCCTTAGTGTTGAGATTCAAGATGGCCTGTTCCAGTGCGGCCAGGGGCTCAGCCCACCCGGTCATGTCGAGGGTCTCCCAATCGAAGTCTTGTGTGGGCCAATGCCCTTCAAGGTCGCGCCCGGTGTTAATACTGAATTGAATTGAGCTGTTGTTAGGGCTTAGGCCCCCTAGGCTACATTGACGAACTAGTGGATCTTGGCTTCTGGGAGGGATGCCGTGATAGCAGGTCGCCTGAACAGGTTGGCCAAAGAAACTAACAGCCTTTGGAATGAAACGATGGGTTCCCGATTGGGTCGTTTTGTTTTCTGGGAAATAGCGCATCCACTTATCCAGACTGGACCAAGACCCTGAATAAATTCTGATATCACTGATATTGTACGGCGATGGGTGACCAAGCAGCATCTCCAACAACGGTGGCTCCGAACTGCGGGAACCTGGCGTCAAGTACAGAATGCTCCGGGCTTCATAAGGGCTGGCTTCAACGAGGCCCTTGATCTCTGTCTCGTCCATTCGTCTCATCGGACGAAAGTCCATCAGGGAATTGTCGGGTTGAGTAAGCATCAACAGAGGGACCAGCGGAAGAGTCAGAGGCTGTTCCCCCAGGCAAACGGAGATTTCGGGCAGTTCCCATTCATTCTCGGTTGTTCGTTCTTCGCTCGTGGCAGGAAGGGACAACAGCGTCGCGCTCAGCCAAAAGCAAATGGCTGGCCAACTTTTACTTTTCATTTGATCAGCAACCTTCTGAATTGTTGACAGAAACATTCTTCATATTGGCAATCAATCGGTATTGCACAAACACCTTATTGGACATCTGCGCAGCACGCTACTCAGCGAATGGTTGCAGTCAACCGATGTTTTCCCCAACCTGGATCGCTTTTCTCTCTCATCAGCTTGCCTGATACCTGCGACATGACGACTTGGTTCAACCGAATCCCGTTTGACCTCCACTAGGAGTTTGAAGCACGTCCCGTGACTGACTGGGATGCCGCGCTCCTCACTTGGGATAAATGCCACGGTCTAAGGTCCAAAATCCAATGGTGCCCGCCGTTACAACGAACCGTCGCGGCGCTGGATTCCCGGCAATATTCTTGATGACCTTCTCGCCGTGGCTCTGCTTGGTTCCGGGTTTCCGAACGTCCGGTTTGCGCGCTTCGCAACTTGCTGCAAACGCAAAAGACCGGAATGCGATTGACGAGCGGTAAGGGCTCAAACCAAACAGCAGCGCTCCCTTCCCTCACCCCTGCCCCTCAACCAGTGCCTTGAGGTTGGTCAGGCCGCGCTCATAGTCGCTGCCGACCCATGTGTCCATCATCAGCCCCATCCAGCGTGACAGGGGGTTCAGTCCCAGTTCGGATTCGAAACCCCATTTGACCTGCGTCTGGTCGCCCTCGGGCACCAGGTCAAACAGCGCCGTTGCCGTGCCCATCGGCCCGAAGTCCAGCGCGGTTTGGACTGTCTGATCCGGGACGCTCTGGATGATCTCTTGCGAGCCGGTGCCGACCTGCGGGTGCTCTGACGTCCAGTTCAGCGTGTTGCCCACGCCCGTTTCGGGGCCGCTGTAGGACAGTTTGGTTTCCGGATCGCGGGACAGCCAGGGCGACCATTTCTCGGTCTGTTGCATCGAATTCACATAAGGAAAGATCGCACTGGCGGGCGCATCTATGGTGATGCTGCGCGACACCTCGGCTTTGCTGGGCAGCAGATAGGACGCTCCGGCCAGAGCCAGAACAAGGACAAGCAGGGTAAGAAGAATACGTTTAACAAATCGCATGGCGCGCTCCTGATCCGAAAAGGCAGGTCGAGCATAACAAAAAACGGCGCGAAATCAGAGGTCTGATCCGCGCCGTCTGAAACGGAAATGATCGGGGTCGGTCAGACCACGGCGAATTTCTTCTCGGTCGGGTCATAGCATTGCAGCCCGCCTTCCCCGATATCGGTCCACAGCCCGTGCAGGCTGAGCGATCCGTCGTCAACCGCCGAGGACACAAACGGGAAGGTCATCAGGTTTTCCAGCGAGGCCACAACCGCCTGCCGTTCGAATTGGCGCGCTTGCTCATCGCTGTCCTCAACATCAGCAACCAGATCGTATCTTGGTTTGAGGATATCCATCCAGCGCCCGACAAAGCTGTCTTTTGCCTCCAACTGGGGGGCCTGGCCTTTGCACATGTCGATGCAACCCTGAACGCCACCGCATTGCGAATGGCCCAGCACGATCAGATGCGCCACTTTCAGCGCGGTGACCGCGTATTCAATCGCGGCGCTGGTGCCGTGGTGATCGCCGTCCGGCGCGTAAGGCGGCACAAGGTTGGCGATATTGCGGTGAATAAAGAACTCACCCTGATCGGCGCCGAAGATGGATGTGACATGCACCCGGCTGTCGCAACACGAGATGACCATAGCGCGCGGACGCTGCCCTTCGGTGGCCAGTCGGCGATACCAGACCTGATTTTCAGCGTAAGTAGTCGCTTTCCAACCATGATACCGCTTGACCAGATAGTTCGGCAAAGGCTTGGCATGATCCATTTGAGTGTCCCTGAGTTGTTCGCTGAGGGCTGCTCTACCCTGAATTCGCGGAAAATTCGAGTGATTATCCTGCCCGGGTGCAAGGTTTTGCAAAGGAATTCACCGTCACAGTCGGGCTACGCCGTGGGGGCACAAGGAATTGGGGTGAATGTGGTGGAAAAGATAATCACGCTTGAACATAACGAATCCGTACGTCTGGATCAGGACCGGCTGAACAGCCTGTACCGTCAGTTGGGGGACAAAAACGCGCTGGACGTGCTGTGCCGCACGGTCGAGGAGCTGGCCGTGCGCCTGTCGAATTGCGAACGGTTCTGGCGGCAGCGCGATTGGGCGGGCTTGCGCAAATGCGCCCGTTCGCTGGTGGCGATTTCGGAACAGATCGGGATGACCGCAATGGCGCGTGTGGCCGGGGATGTGGCGCAGACCGTGGATGCTGGCGATGCGGTGGCGACGGGCGCGGCCCTGTCGCGGTTGATCCGCGTGGGGGAAAAATCGCTGACCGTTATCTGGGACCAGCAGGATCTTTCGGTTTGACGGGGCTTGCGGACGGGCCGTGGGCAGCTAGGTTGGGGATAAATCGAACCAGCCGAGATTTCCATGACCCTGTCCTTCGCACCGCCGTCCGACCCCTCTGTGCCGCTGCATGTCATTGCGCAACCTGATCTTGAGGATTGGCTGACGGACCAACCGGATATGGTGGTCAACTGGGTGCGCGCCAACGGTTTTACCGGTGCTCTGGGTCAGGCGTTGCTGATCCCGGGATCGGATGGCACACCTGAATGCGCGCTGGCGGGCTATGGCAAAGCTGCGGGCCGTGGGCGCAAGCGGTTTCCGCTGGCCGCTGCCGCCGAAACCCTGCCCGAAGGGGTGTATCATATCGCATCAGGCCTACCCGACGCCGCGCTGAACACCGAATGTCTGGGTTGGCTGCTGGCTGGTTACGCCTTTGATCGCTATGCCGGGCAATCCCCGGCCAAGGCCCGTCTGGTTGCACCCAGTGGCATTGACGGCGCGCAGATTGAAGTTCTGGCTCAGGCCGAGGCCCTGACCCGTGATCTGGTCAATACGCCCACGGCGGATATGGGGCCGGATCAATTGCAGGACGCGGTTGAGGCGCTGGCCCAGGAATTCGACGCCTCTTGCACGGTGATCCGGGGGCAGGCCCTGCTGGACCAGAACTTTCCGATGATCCACGCCGTTGGCCGCGCCGCCACGCAAGACCCATGCCTGATCGAGATGAACTGGGGCAGTACTGGCCCAAAACTGACGCTGGTCGGCAAGGGGGTCTGTTTCGACACCGGGGGGCTGAACCTGAAACCCGGAAACTCGATGGCGTTGATGAAAAAGGATATGGGCGGATCGGCCAATGTGTTGGGGCTGGCGCGGATGATCATGGCGCTGAAGCTGCCGCTGCAACTGCGGGTGCTGATCCCGGCGGTTGAAAACTCGGTGGCTGGAAACGCGTTTCGGCCCGGCGATATTCTGACCTCGCGCAAGGGTCTGACGGTCGAGATCAACAATACCGACGCCGAAGGGCGGCTGGTGCTGGCCGATGCGCTGGCGCTGGCAGATGAGGGGCAGCCGGATCTGGTGATCTCGATGGCGACGCTGACCGGCGCGGCGCGGGTCGCCGTTGGCCCCGATCTGGCCCCGTTCTACACCGACGATGACACCGCCGCCGGGGCGCTGGCGCGCGCCGGGCAAACGGCGGCCGATCCGGTCTGGCGAATGCCTTTCCATGAACCCTATGAGACGATGATCGAACCGGGTATCGCCGATCTGGACAATGCACCTTCGGGCGGGTTTGCGGGGTCCATCACCGCCGCGCTGTTCCTGCGCCGGTTTGTGGGCGAAAGCCGCTATATGCATTTCGACATCTATTCCTGGCAGCCCGGCAAAGCACCGGGCCGCAGCAAAGGTGGGTTTGGCCAGGGTCCGCGCGCCCTGCTGACCGCCCTGCCCGAGATTTTGGGCCTGTGACCCAACTGCGGATCATAACCCCGGTCGCAGACCTGCTGCGCCGTCCCGATGGGCCACGCGACCGGCAGTTGTTGTTCGGCGATACGGTCACCGTGTCGGAAACTCAAAACCATTGGAGCCAGGTCACCGCCGACAAGGACGGTTATACCGGTTGGGTGGCATCGGACCAGTTGGGCGCGCCAGTGCCGGATACGCATTGGATCACCGCACCCGCCACCCATGCCTATGCGCAGCCGGATATGAAAAGCCCCGACCGGGTCTCGCTGAGTTTTGGCAGCCGGGTGCAGGTTCTGTCAGACCAGGGCAGGTTTCTGGAAACGGAACTGGGGTTCATCCCTGCCGTGCACGCCAAGTTGAACACAACCCGGCTGACCGACCCGGTTGCTGTGGCCGAGCTGTTTCTGGGTACGCCGTATCTGTGGGGCGGTAACAGCCGGTTCGGGTTGGATTGTTCGGGTCTGGTGCAGGCGGGACTGCTGGCCTGTGGCCTGACCTGCCCCGGTGACAGCGGCGATCAGGAACGGACGTTGGGTGACGCCCTGCCAGCGGGTAGCGCCCCGAAACACGGCGATCTGCTGTTCTGGAAAGGGCATGTCGCATGGGTCTATGACGCCAACATGCTGCTGCACGCCAATGCCTATCATATGGACGTCACCTTTGAGCCGATGGATCAGGCGATTACGCGTATTCTGGAACAGGGTGATGGCCCCGTGACCGCGCATAAGCGGCTCTAATCAAGGTCAACAGACCGGATTAGCTTGCGTTCCAGCACCCGCAGCACGGTGCGCAGATCATGGCCGCGTTTCAGAATGCGGCCATCCATGCCCACCACCGAGTACATCCCCTGTCGCGCGCGCAGACGCGGGTGTTTTTCAACTCGATAGATCGGGTGCTCGGCGGTGCGCCGGAATATGGAAAACACCGCCATGTCGCGCAGGTTCGAGATACCATAGTCGCGCCATTCTCCGGCGGCGACCATCCGGCCATAGACAGTCAGGATATATGACATCTCGCGCCGGTCGAACGCGACGGGCATCTGGGCCGAGTTTGCAGAAAACCGGCTGGGAGGCTGCATGTTCATACCCTTAGCCTTGCCGGAAAACGCGTTTGAATCAAGCCCGCGCACAAAGAGGTGTGGTATTTTGACCCGTCGCGCCCTAGCGCCGCCCGACCTGACGGCAGATCAGAATCACCGGCAAAAGCCCCACCGCAAGGATCACCAGCGAGGGTACGGCAGCGCCCTCCAGCCGCTCATCCGAGGCCAGCCGATAGGCCTGCACCGCCAGCGTGTCAAAGTTGAACGGCCGCATGATCAGCGTGGCAGGCAGCTCTTTCATCACGTCGACAAAGACAATCAGCAACCCAGTCAGCAGCGACGGCGTCAGGATCGGCAGATGCACCCGGCGCAATGTGCCCAGCGGGGTCTGCCCCAAAGACCGCGCCGCAGCGTCCATATTGGCGTGAACCGTGCTTTGCCCACCCTCATAAGCGCTGAGCGCGGCGGCCAAAAAGCGCACCATATAGGCCGCCACCAGCAACCAGATCGAACCGGTGACCAGCAGCCCGGTCGAAATATCGAAGGTTTGCCGCATCCAGGCGTCCAGCGCATTGTCGAAACTGGCAAATGGCACCATCAGGCCCACCGCGATCACGCCGCCGGGCACCGCATAGCCCAACCGCGCCAGATAGCCTGTGGTGGCCGAACCCCGCCCCGGGCGCAGCCGTTGAAAGAACCCCACACAAATTGCCGCGAATACGGTCACCACCGCCGCCGTTCCCGCAAGCGTCAGCGAATTCTGGATGAACCCGACATAGCGCCGTGACAGCAGGTTCTGCTCTGAGGTCAGCCCCATCTGAATCAGGATGAACACCGGCAGCAAAAAGCCCAGCAGCACAGGAATGACGCACAGCGTAAAGGCCGCCGCCGATTGCCAGCCCTTCAACTGCGCCGAGGGTAGGGTCGCGTGGCTTTTACCCGCCTGATAGTATTTCGCCTTACCGCGCTGGGTTCGTTCCGTGACAGCGATAATCAGTGCAAAGCCCAGCAGGCACAGGGCAAGCTGCGCCGCGGCGGCACGATCCCCGATCGAAAACCAGCTGGTATAGATACCGGTGGCAAAGGTCTGGACGCCGAAATAGGCCACCGTGCCGAAATCAGCGATGGTTTCCATGATGGCCAGCAAAACACCCCCCGCAATGGCCGGGCGCGCCATCGGCAGAGACACGTGCCAGAACGCCAGCCACGGGCTTTTGCCCAGCGCACGCGCGGCCAGAAAGGCGGATGCGCTTTGCTGCAGGAACGCCGCACGGGCCAGCAGGTAAACATAGGGATACAGCACAAGGATCAGCATCACCGCCGCACCCTCGGTCGAGCGGATTTCCGGGAACCAATAGTCGCGGGGGCCCCAGCCGGTCACCTCTCGCAGGGTAGTCTGCACAATGCCGGGGTGGTCCAGAATGAACGTATAGGCATAAGCCAGCACATAGGCCGGAAAAGCCAACGGCAGGACCAGCGCAATTTCAAGGAACCGCACTCCGGGAAACCGGGTCATCGTCACCAGCCAGGCAGCGCCCACACCGATCGAGAATGTGCCTGCGGCCACCAGAACCACCAGGATCAGGGTGGTCAGCGCATAGCGCGGCAGAACCGTGTCCAACAGATGTGAGATCGTGTCCGTCCCGCCCGTGACCGTTGCCAGCACAACCGCGACCATCGGCAACAGACAGGCCGCAGCCACCAGATAGGCCACCATGGCCACCAACCGGGTGCCCAACACGCCCCGATTGCGTGTTCCGTGTTTTGAAAGTTCGATGTCGGCCATGTTTCCGGCTTGTGACTGGCAAAGGCGCAGATTCAGCCTTTAATCGACCAAAACGCTCAGAAACACCAGTGGGCAGGGGAACAAATCTGCGACACATACTGCCGCAGATCTGTTCAGGCTTCATTCGTAAACGCGCTGATCCTCGATCACCAACCCGTCTTTGGGCAGCGATCCTGGGGCCACAACCTCAATCGCGCCTTTCAGTTTCAGAACTTCGGCAACGGATCTGGCATAGGCCGAGTCATTGCCGCTGGGACTTTCAATCTGAACGGTCATGGTGTCCATCTCACCCTGGCGGGACGCGATGACGCGGGCTTTGACGATTTCGTCATGCTTGTCGACCAATGCCGCGACCTGTTCGGGGCGCACGAACATGCCCTTGATCTTGGTGGTCTGATCGGCGCGCCCCATCCAGCCCTTGATCCGCATGTTGGTGCGACCGCAAGGGGATTCCCCCGGCAACACGGCGGACAAATCACCCGTGGCGAACCGGATCAGCGGGTAATCCGGGTTCAACGAAGTCACCACGACCTCACCCACTTCGCCCGGTGTGACCGGTGTGCCAGTGCCCGGCGTGACAATCTCGACGATCACATGCTCGTCGATGATCATCCCCTCCATCGCGGGGCTTTCATAGGCGATATTGCCCAGATCGGCGGTCGCGTAACATTGCAGACAGGAAATGCCCCGGTCGGCGTAATCCTGACGCAGCGACGGGAACAGCGCACCGCCGCCGACAACCGCCATGGCAAAGTTCAGCTTCACGCCCATCTCATCGGCTTTGTCCAAAATGACCTTCAGGTAATCCGGCGTCCCGGCGTAGGCGGTACAGCCTACGTCACGCGCGGCGGTTACCTGCAACTCGGTCTGGCCGGTACCAGCAGGCAGCACGGCGGCCCCCACGGCCCGCGCGCCGCTTTCGAAAATCATCCCCGCCGGGGTCAGGTGATAACCGAAACAATTGTGAACGATATCGCCCGGCCCCACGCCGGCTGCATGCAGAAACCGCCCCATGCGCCACCAATCGGGATCGGTGCTGCCGGGTTCATAGATCGGCCCCGGAGATTGGAACACGTGATGAAAATGCCGCGCCGGTTTGACGGTAAAGCCACCAAAGGGCGGACGCGTCGCCTGCGCCTTGGCCAGATCCGATTTCCGCAGCACCGGCAGTTTGACCAGATCATCGACCGAGGCGATGTTGTCGATCTCGACCCCGTCCAGATACCCGGCAAAGCCCGGCGCGGATTGCGCCCGGTGAAGCTGAATTCGCAGCCCATGCGCCTGTTCGGCGCCGCGCTGGTCGGGTGAACGGGTCTCGAGCGTGTCATAGTATTTCGTCATGACCAGATCCTCCATCCGCTTACAACCACCTCTTGCGACGGCGGTACGAGCGCACATCGCGGAAACTTTTGCGGCCCTCGTCGGACATGCCCAGATAGAATTCCTTTACATCCGGGTTTTCACGCAGCTCAGCCGCCGGTCCATCCATCACCACGCGGCCCGATTCCAGAATATAGCCGTAATGCGCGAACCGCAGCGCCACATTGGTGTTCTGTTCGGCCAGCAGAAAGGACACGCCCTCTTTCTCGTTCAAATCCTTCACGATGCCGAAAATCTCTTCGACCAACTGCGGCGCCAATCCCATCGAGGGTTCGTCCAGCAGGATCGTTTCCGGCCGTGACATCAGCGCCCGGCCCATCGCCACCATCTGTTGTTCCCCGCCCGAGGTATAGCCCGCCTGACTGCGGCGGCGTTCCTTGAGGCGCGGGAAATAAGTATACACAAGCTCCAGATCCTGTTGGATCGCAGCTTTGCCATCCTTACGGGTATAGGCCCCGGTCAGCAGGTTTTCGTCGACCGTCAGGTGTTCGAAGCAATGGCGGCCTTCCATCACCTGAATGACGCCCTTTTCCACCAGATCGGCCGGGTCGCTTTCATGGATGCTTTTACCGCGATATTTGATCGTGCCTTTGGTCACCTCGCCACGTTCGGAATGCAGCAGGTTTGACACCGCCTTAAGCGTTGTCGTCTTGCCCGCGCCATTGCCGCCCAGCAAAGCCGTAATGCCGCCCTTGGGCACGGTCAGGCTGACCCCCTTCAGAACAAGGATCACGTGATTGTAGATCACTTCGATATTGTTGACCTCAAGCAGGGTTTCGGCCTGCACTTCGGTGGTTTGTGCCGCATCCAGCATCTGCGCGTGTCCTCGTGCGAGAGTTGGGGTCGGGACGGCGGTCTGCCGCCGTCCCGGTGTTTCAAAGCGCCTTAGTTGCAGCGCGCACCGATGTTGTTTTCCGAGGCATACGCACTGGAATCTTCGGTGATCAGCGGGCCGATCACGTCGCCATCGGTTGACTTGAACTCGGAAATCAGCGACCAGGTCTTATTGGCCGCGTCCCACTGCGTCACGCCGACCAGGGCGTCGCCACCGTGGTTCTCGCAAGACACCGAGAAGGCCGGGCCAAAGTTCGGCAGGCCCAGTTCGGCCATCTTGGCCTCGGTGATTTCCAGCGCTTCCATACCGTCGCGCATGTCAGAGGCGTTGATGTCGGCATTACCGGAAATCTCTTGCGCCTTTTTAGCGGCCTCAGCCGCCAGCATCGCCGCATAGAGACCGCGGTTATACAGAACCGTGCCCACCTGATCGCCTGCGCCGGCAGCCTTGCCTGCATCGACGACATATTTGTTCAGGTCGTCATACAGTGGGAAATCCGACCCGACGTTGTGGAAGGTCAGCGCCTTAAAGCCATTTGCGGCCTCACCCGCAGGCAGCACGTCATTTTCGGAACCCGACCACCAGATGCCGATGAAATTCTCCATCGGATAGCGGATGTTCGCGGCCTCTTGCACAGCAACCTGGTTCATCACGCCCCAGCCCCACATCAGGACAAAATCGGGACGTTCCCGGCGAATTTGAAGCCATTGCGATTTCTGCTCCTGACCCGGGTGATCAACCGGCAGGGCGACCAGTTCGAAACCGTGTTTGGCCGATAGCTCCTCAAGCGTGCGGATCGGTTCCTTGCCATAGGCCGAGTTGTGATAGACCAACGCGACTTTCTTGCCGCTCAGGTCGCCACCGTTTTCCTCAAGCAGATAGTTGATCGCGCCTGATGCCCCATCCCAGTAGTTGGCGGGATAGTTGAAGGTATGGCTGAACACGTCGCCATTTTTGGCCGAGGTCCGGCCATAGCCCATCGTGTGCATCGGGATACCATCAGCCGTGGTCTTAGGGATCAGCTGATAGGTGATACCGGTGGACAGCGGCTGATAAACCAGCGCGCCTTCGCCCTTGGTGGATTCATAGCATTCCACACCTTTTTCGGTGTTATAGCCGGTTTCGCATTCGATCACCTTGGCCGGAACGCCCCCGATCCCGCCATCACGTTCGTTCAGCAGGGTAAAATAATCGGCGTAGCCATCCGCAAATGGGATACCGCCAGCCGCGTATGGGCCGGTGCGATAGCTAAGCGATGGGAATACAAGATCGGCCATTACCGGGCCTGCCGCCATTGCGGCGCTCAGCGCCACGGTTGCCAGTTTCAATTTCATCGGGTGTTTCCTCCCTTGATTATTCCGATGTTGGGTTCGGGCTTTGCACCCGTTATTTGATTGGGCCAGTCCCTTAGTGCGGGAACGGCCAGAGTCTGAGTTTCTCTTTGGCGACGCGCCACAGCTGCGCCAGCCCATGTGGTTCAAGGATCAGGAACATGATGATCAACGCACCCACGATCACCAACTGCAGATGTGCCACGATATCCGTGGGCCAGCCCAGCATATCCGCACCGACAACCTTCAGAACCACCGGCAGCAACACAAGAAAGGCAGCGCCTGCGAAGGACCCGAAAATAGACCCTAATCCGCCGATAATGATCATGAACAGCACCAGGAATGATTTCTGGATGCCGAACACTTCGCCCACTTCGACCGCGCCCAGATAAACCGCAAAGAACAACGCCCCGGCGATGCCGATAAAGAAAGAGCTGACGGCAAAGGCGGTCAGTTTCGCCTTCAACGGGTTCACCCCGATGATTTCTGCCGCGATATCCATGTCGCGGATTGCCATCCATGTCCGCCCCGTGGTGCCCCGCGTCAGGTTACGGGCCAGAACAGCGCAGAGCGCCAGGAAGATCAGACAGAACAGATACGTCGCCCAGGCTGGCGCGTTGGGGCCAGTGATGATGATGCCAAACACGTCGCGTTCCGGCGCGTTGATCTGCCCCGAGGCCGAGTAGTTGTAGAACCACGGCACCCGATTGAACAACCAAACCAGAAAGAACTGTGCCGCCAGCGTGGCCACCGCCAGATAGAACCCTTTGATGCGCAGGGATGGCAGGCCGAACAGAACGCCTACAATCGCAGTGACCCCACCGGCCAGCAGGACATGGATGAACATGCTGACATCGGGGAACGCGGTCATCAGCTTGTAACAGGCATAGGCCCCCACAGCCATGAACCCGCCGGTGCCAAGGCTGACCTGCCCGCAATATCCCACCAGAATGTTCAGCCCTATGGCCGCGATGGCATAAATCAGGAAGGGCAACAGCAAAGCGTTGGCCCAGTAATCATTGATGATAAACGGGACGATGCCAAACGCCACCGCCAGCACGACATAATACCTGTACCGGTCGAATTTGATCGGGAAAGTCTGGCTGTCATCTGTGTAGGAGGTTTTGAAATCTCCGGCCTCACGATAGAACATGTCTTACTTTCCCCATTCTTCCTGCGCCCGGTTCCGGGTCGCGGCGTCCAGTTGTTTAGACCCTTTGGCGTAACCGCTCGCCTCGGACGCGCGCACCAGTTTCATGTAAGCCAGAATGCCAGTGACCAACCCGGCAAAGGCCAGGATCGCGGCAATCACCAGTTGACCTTCGGTCAGGTCATCCGAGGTAACGGCGATATAGCCGAAGGCCCAGAATCCGGCCCATGCGACCACGTTGAGAATGGCGATCAACTTTTGCATGGCTACACCCTCTCGATGATCTTCTCACCGAACAGGCCCTGCGGCCGGAACACCAGGAAGATCAGCGCCAGAACATAGGCAAACCAGTTCTCGGTCGCGCCGCCAACCAGCGGGCCGATGGAAAACTCGAACAGTTTCTCACCCACACCGATGATCAGACCGCCGACGATGGCACCGGGGATCGAGGTGAACCCGCCCAGCATCAGCACCGGCAGCGCCTTGAGCGCGATCAGCGACAGCGAGAACTGCACACCCGATTTGGTGCCCCACATGATCCCCGCAACCAGTGCAACGAATCCAGCGACCGACCAGACCATGATCCAGATGAAGTTCAGCGAGATGCCAACCGACAGCGCCGCCTGATGATCATCGGCCACCGCGCGCATCGCGCGGCCCTGTTTGGTATATTGGCTAAAGGCCACCAGCGCGGCCACCAGCAGCGCCGCAATCACCGTCGCCACGATATCCAGATTGTCGATGAAGAAGCCATACCCGAAGATGTTGAATGTGCTCTCGTCAATCCACAGGTTGATACCCTGCGGCAGACCCACATTAAGCGTCTTGATCTCGGACCCCCACATAAGATCCGCGAAACCTTCAAGGAAATAAGCCAATCCGATGGTCGCCATGAACAGGATGATCGGCTCTTGCCCGACCAAGTGTCGCATGACAAAGCGCTGCACGGCCCAGGCCAGCAACACCATCACCCCCATGGTCACAATGATCGCCACCAGCGCAGGCACGCTCCAACCGAACGTATAGACATGGGTGCCGAAGGTCGCGTTGATCAGATGCGCAAACGGCACCTGCCCGTTCATGACCCCGACCAGCGTCATCGCCGCAAACAGGGCCATAACCCCTTGCGCATAATTGAAAATCCCCGACGCCTTGTAGATCAGCACAAAGCCCAGCGCGACCAGCGCATAAAGCACCCCGGCCATCAGACCGTTGAGGAAAACCTCCATCGCGAAAATCAGCTGATCAGGCATCTGCGCCCCCTCTCATGTCTGTCAGATGGTTAGTCATGGCTAACCCCCAGATAAGCGTCGATGACCTCTTGGTTGTTGCGCACCTCATGCGGGGTGCCGTCTCCGATCTTGCGCCCGTAATCCATCACGACCACCCGGTCGCTCAGATCCATCACCACGCCCATATCGTGTTCGATCAGCGCGATGGTGGTGCCGAATTCATCATTTACGTCCAGGATAAAGCGGCTCATGTCCTCTTTCTCTTCGACGTTCATGCCTGCCATCGGCTCATCCAGCAGCAAAAGCCTGGGTTCCGCCGCCAGCGCGCGGGCCAGTTCAACGCGTTTTTTCAACCCGTATGGCAGGCGCGAGACCGGCGTCTTGCGGATATGCTGAATCTCAAGGAAGTCGATGATCTTTTCCACCGCCTCGCGGTTTTCGACCTCTTCGGCTTCGGCCTTGCCCTTCCACAGCGCCTGCTGAAAAATGTTGGTTTTCATGTAACCCAGCCGACCGGTCATGACGTTATCCAAAACGCTCATGCCTTCGAACAAGGCGATGTTCTGAAACGTCCGCGCGATCCCTTGTTGCGCCACCTCATACGGCCGCATCGGTGGGCGTTTCGACCCATGGAACCAGACCTCGCCCTCTTGCGGGACATAGAACCCGGAAATCACGTTCAACATCGAGGATTTTCCGGCCCCGTTCGGGCCGATGATCGCCCGAATCTCGCCCTCGCGAATGTCGAACGAGATGTCCTTGATCGCCACCACACCGCCAAACCGCAGGGTGATGTTCTTCATCTCCATCACCACGCCACCGATCTTGCGGCCGTCCTCGGTGACATATCCTTCGGCACTATCCAGCATCAGTCACTCCTTGACTTGCGCAAAAACGGGACGGCGGGCGGGGCGATGACCGCAGGTCGAGCGGCGCACGACCGACGCTCATTCCGCAGCCACTTTGTGCTGAACGGCCGTGACAACCGGCGCGTCGATGATCTGAAGCGTGGCACTGATCGCGCCTTTGCGGCCGTCCTCGTAGGTCACTTCCGTGGTGGTCGACACCTTATCTGACCCGTCATACAACGCGGCGATGATGTCGCTGAATTTCTCTTCGACAAACCCGCGCCGCACTTTACGGGTCCGGGTCATCTCTCCGTCATCTGCATCCAACTCCTTGTGCAGCACCACAAAGCGATGCACCTGACAGCCCGACAGCATTTCATCGGCGGCGACAGACTTATTCACCTCTTCCACGTGGGATTTGATCGTCTCCAACACACGGGGATGGGCCGTCAGTTCCTGATACGACGCATAAGCTACATTGTTACGCTCGGCCCAGTTGCCCACCGCCGTCAGGTCGATGTTGATGAAGGCCACGCACCGATCTTTGCCGTTACCGAATACGACAACCTCCAGAATATCGGGATAGAATTTCAGTTTGTTCTCGACATATTTCGGCGCAAACATCGACCCATCGGCCATTTTGCCCACGTCCTTGGCCCGGTCGATAATGCGCAAATGGCCCGAGCCCTCTTCGATAAACCCGGCATCCCCCGTGGCCACCCAACCCTCGGCATCCTTGGTCGAGGCGGTGGAATCGGGGTTGTTGTAATATTCAACGAACACACCGGGTGAGCGGTAGTGGATCTCGCCGGTATCGTCGATTTTCAACTCCACATCCGGCGCGGGCACGCCCACCGTATCCGCCCGAACCTCACCATCCGGCTGCACGGTGATGAAGACGGTCGCTTCGGTCTGGCCGTACAGCTGTTTCAGGTTGATCCCCAGTGAGCGATAGAAATCAAAGATTTCCGGTCCGATCGCCTCCCCCGCAGTATAGCCCACGCGGAATCGGCCATAACCCAGCGTGTCTTTAAGCGGCCCATAGACCAGCAGATTGCCCAGCGCGTATTTCAGCCGGTCGCCAAAGCCCACCGGTTTGCCGTCCAGCAGCAGGCCACCCACCTTCTTGGCGTGCGCCATGAAGTGGTGGAACATGTTCCGCTTCAGCTTGCCCGCGTCCTCCATCCGGATCATCACATTGGTCAGCTGGGTCTCAAAAACGCGCGGCGGGGCAAAGAAATAGGTTGGTCCGATTTCGCGCAGATCGGTCATCATCGTATCGGCGCTTTCGGGGCAGTTCACACAGAAGCCGCACCAATAAGCCTGACCGATGGAAAAGATGAAATCACCAACCCAGGCCATCGGCAGATAGGACAGGATGTCTTCGTTTCGCGTCAGATTATCGAATTCGGCCGAGTTCTTGGCGCTTTCAATCACGTTGCGGTTCGACAGCACCACACCTTTGGGTTTGCCCGTGGTGCCCGAAGTATAAAGCATCACGCAGGTATCGTCATAGGCAATCGCGGCGATGCGCTTTTCCAGCTCTGCGTCGAACCGCTGATGACCGGCGCTGCCTTCAGCCTTGATGTCGTCCAGCGCGTTCATCTGGCTGTGGTCGTATTTCCGCATCCCGCGCTTTTCAGTATACAGGATGTGCTTGATCTGATGCAGATTTTCCTGAATCTCGATAACTTTGTCGACCTGCTCCTGATCGCCGCAGACAACGAATTTTGCGCCGCAATGTTCCAGCACATAGGCCATCTCTTCGGCGACGGCATCCTGATACAGCGGCACAGGAACGGCGCCCACCATCTGGGCCGCGACCATCGACCAGTAATGCGCCGGGCGGTTGCGCCCGATCACCGCGATATGGTCGCCCTTTTCAACACCAATCTCCAGAAATCCCAGCGCGATCGAACGGATTTCAGCGGCCGTTTCGGCCCAGGACCAGCATTGCCAGATCCCGAAATCCTTTTCCCGGTACGCCGGAGCATCCCCAAGTTGCGTTGCATTGCGGTGTAAAAGCGCCGGAAGGGACTGCATCCCCTCGGCCCCCGACTGCGTCTGAGCCAATCTCTTTCTCCTCCCAATCCGCCCCCTCCCCGGGTCGGAATCGGCGGACCCGGAACCATGCCCGGACGCCAGCGCCCCGATTAAGGGACACCGGAACGATCAGCGTCAAGTTTTGCCTGATGTTTTCTCAATTCTTACGAATTGTAACAGTCACAGAGAGGTGATTTGCCGAATACCGCTGCGCGTATTCAGCGCGTTCGAACGGCAATTATCCGATCAAAGCGATAAGTTAAGAAACCTGAAATAACCGCAAATTCTTAGTCAACGGAAATTGGCCCTTCCAAACCAATGCGGAGGTTCGGTAGTGCTGCTTCTACAGCCAATCCCGTAAAATCGGGATCAGCGGCACATCCGCCGCAGGCATCGGATAGTTCCGCAACTCATTGGCACGAACCCATTTCAACGATTGGCCCTCTTTCGCCTGCGGGATGTTCTCCCACTTGCGGCAGGCGAACAGAGGCATCAGCAGATGGAAATCATCATAGCTGTGGCTGGCAAAGGTCAGCGGGGCGAGGCACGAGGCCCAGGTGTCGATGCCCAGTTCCTCGTGCAATTCGCGGATCAGCGCGGCCTCGGGGGTTTCGCCGGGTTCGATCTTGCCGCCCGGAAACTCCCACAGACCGGCCATGGATTTGCCTTCCGGGCGCTGCGCCAGCAGCACCCGGCCTTCGATGTCGATCAACGCAACAGCGGAAACCAGTACCGTTTTCACGAGCGGTAATCCGCGTTGATCTCAATATATCCGTGGGTCAGATCGCAGGTCCACACCGTCGATTGACCGTCACCCAATCCCAGATCGACGGCAATCACCAGATCCTGGTTCTTCATATAGGCGGCGGTGTCCTCTTCCCGGTAATCGGGGCTGACCCAGCCCTTTTCAGCAACCAGAATATCCCCGAACGAAATGCTCAGCAGGTCGCGATCCGCTGCCGCCCCGGATTTGCCGATGGCCATAACCACACGGCCCCAGTTCGGGTCTTCGCCCGCGACGGCTGTTTTCACCAGGGGTGAGTTGGCAATGGCCAACCCGTGAACCTTGGCATCCGCGTCTGATGCAGCCCCGGTCACCCGGATTTCCACGAATTTCGTGGCCCCCTCGCCATCGCGCACAACCTGCTGCGCCAGATCCAGCATCACACCTTCCAGGGCTTCGGCAAAAGCGGCGTTGCCGCTGGCGTCGACACCCGAAGCCCCCGTAGCACACAGCAAAAGCGTGTCCGAGGTCGAGGTATCGCTGTCGACGGTGATGCAGTTGAACGTCCGGTCGGTTTGCGCACCCAGCATCGCCTGCAGCGCGGATTGTTCGATCTGCGCGTCGGTGAAGATGTAAACCAGCATCGTCGCCATATCCGGCGCGACCATGCCCGAACCTTTGGCAATCCCCGAGATAGAGACTGTTTTGCCGTCAATCTCGACCTGCGCACTGGCCCCTTTCGGAAAGGTATCTGTGGTCATGATCGCCCGTGCGGCATCTTCCAGCGCGTGACGGTCAAGACCCGCCTTCAGGGTTTCAAGCTGTGCCACGATACGGTCATGGGGCATCGGCTCGCCGATCACGCCGGTCGACGAGGTAAAGACCCGGTCAACCGCCACACCGGTCGCCGCCGAGACGGCCTGTGTCACCTCGGCCACCGAGGCTTGGCCATAATGCCCGGTAAAGGCGTTGGCGTTGCCCGAGTTCACAAGGATCGCCGCGGGGCCATCGCTGGCCCCGCCGATCTTGTTCTGACAATCCAGCACGGGCGCGGCACGGGTGGCCGAGCGGGTGAAAACACCTGCCACCGAAGTCCCCGGATCAAGTACTGCCAACAGAACATCAGTCCGACCCTGATACCGGACACCTGCGGCGACGGTGGCGAAACGCGCACCGTCGATTGCGGGCAGATCGGGAAACGCCGCTGGCGCCAGCGGAGAGGTTTTAGTGATCTTGGCCACGCGTGGTTACTCCTGAATCAGGTCCAGCTGACGCACGATTTCGGGACCTGCCCCCTCAAGCGCGGGGCGGTCGATCTGCGCCTGCTGCGTCAGCTCGTCAATGCGGGCCTGAACGGTTTCCTGCTGGATGGTCTGAACCAGCTCACCCCGTATCGCGTCCAGTTCGGGCGCTTCGCTTTTACGTTTGTCGTTCAGGATAATAAGGTGCCAGCCAAATTGGGTCTGCACCGGCTCGGAAACCTGGCCTTTTTCCAGCGCAACAACGGCGGCTTCGAACTCCGGAACCATCTGGCCTTTGCCGAACCAGTTCAGCGCGCCGCCATTGGGGCCCGAGGGGCCGGTCGAATTCTCTTTGGCCATTTCGGCGAAATCGGCGCCATCATCCAGCTGCGCCTTGATGGCCTTGGCTTCATCCTCGGTTTTTACAAGGATATGGTTGGCGTTATATTGATCTTCGCCCTGAAATTCGGCGAATTGCGCGTCATATGCGGCCTGGACCGCCTCATCCGTCACGCTTGATTCCACCAGCGCGTTGACCGTTTGCACAGCGCGCAGCGACCGGGTTTCATTTTCCAGCGTCAGCGCGTTCCGTGCGGTCAGATCGTCCTGCTCTTGCCCCAACAATTGCTGCTGGATCAGCTGTTCGATGATGAATTCATACAAAACGTCATCCTCAATCTGCTGATACTGCGCCGGCAGGGTCGCTGCAGTGGCGATAACGTGACCCAGAGTGATCTCATCTCCGTTTACGCGCGCAACCACGGTGCCTGCATCAGGCTTGGTTTCGGCGGCCAGCGGCAGGGCCATCACGGCAGCAAGAGCCAGCGATGGCAGAAAAGTGAGGCCTTTGGGCATTGATTCATCCTATTTGTTTACCGCGACAGGGCGCAGCGTTGACACTCTGGGACCTGCCGCTTACATCGCTTTGAAGCCTTGGACAGGGCCGCCTTTCACCCCCCGTATCTATGGGTTGCGCGCAAGGTGGGCAAGCCTGTCGCAACCACGATAAGAACAGATCCGCTGGAGTGAACATGCTGGGACTCGGAACGCTTGCCAAAAAGGTGTTCGGTACGCCGAACGACCGCAAGATCAAGGCGACCCGCCCGCTGGTCGAACAGATCAATGCGCTGGAACCAGAGTTCGAAAAGCTGTCGGATGAAGGGCTGATCGAAAAGACCGCCGAGCTGCGCCAACGCGCGCTGGATGGCGAAAGCCTGGATGGTCTGCTGCCCGAAGCTTTTGCCAATGTGCGCGAAGGTGCGCGCCGAGCGCTGGGGCTGCGCGCATTTGACGTGCAGCTGATGGGCGGCGCATTCCTGCATCAGGGCAACATCTCGGAAATGAAAACCGGTGAGGGCAAGACTTTGGTCGCGACCTTCCCGGCCTATCTGAACGCGTTGACCGGCAAGGGCGTGCATGTGGTCACGGTGAACGAATATCTGGCCAAGCGTGACGCGGAATGGATGGGCAAGGTGTTTGCTGCCCTGGGCATGACCACCGGTGTGATCTGGTCCGGCCAGCCTGACGCCGAGAAAAAAGCCGCATATGCATGTGATGTCACCTATGCCACCAACAACGAGCTGGGTTTTGACTATCTGCGCGACAACATGAAGGCCGATCTGGCCGAGATTTATCAGAAACACCACAATTTCGCGATTGTGGATGAGGTCGACTCGATCCTGATCGACGAAGCCCGGACACCGCTGATCATCTCGGGCCCGTCCGAAGACCGGTCAGACCTTTACACCGCCATCGACGCGCTGATCCCGTCGTTGGGCGATGATCACTTCTCGTTGGATGAAAAGTCCCGCAGCGTGACCTTTACCGACGAAGGCAACGAGTTTCTGGAACAACAGCTGCTTACGGCGGGCCTGATCCCCGAAGGGCATTCGCTGTACGATCCCGAAAGCACCACGGTTGTTCACCACGTCAACCAGGGCCTGCGCGCGCATAAACTGTTTACACGCGACAAGGATTACATCGTGCGCGATGGCAATGTGGTGCTGATCGACGAATTCACCGGGCGAATGATGCCGGGCCGCCGCCTGTCCGAAGGGCTGCATCAGGCGATTGAAGCCAAAGAAGGCGTTCATATCCAACCCGAGAACGTGACGCTGGCCAGCGTGACCTTCCAGAACTATTTCCGTCTGTATGGAAAGCTGGGCGGCATGACCGGCACAGCGCTGACCGAGGCTGAGGAATTCGCGGAAATCTACGGTCTGGGCGTGGTCGAGGTTCCGACCAACAAGCCGATTGCCCGTCTGGATGAAGACGATCAGGTCTTTCGTACCGCCGCCGAGAAATACGGCGCCATGATTGACGAGACCAAAGAAGCACAAGCCAAGGGCCAGCCGGTTCTTTTGGGCACCACGTCCATCGAAAAATCCGAACTATTGAGCCAGCTGCTGAACAAGGAAGACATCAAGCACAATGTTCTGAACGCCCGCCAGCACGAACAAGAGGCACAGATCGTCGCCGATGCGGGTCGCTATGGCGCGGTGACCATCGCCACCAACATGGCCGGTCGCGGCACCGACATTCAGCTGGGCGGCAACGCGGAAATGAAGGTGCTGCAGGCGCTGGCCGAAAACCCCGAGGCCGATCCCGCCGAACTGCGCGCTGCGGAAGAAGCGCGCCATGCTGAGGAAAAAGAAAAGGTTCTGGCTGCCGGTGGCCTGTACGTGATGGCGTCTGAGCGTCACGAAAGCCGCCGCATCGACAACCAGCTGCGCGGCCGCTCGGGCCGTCAGGGTGATCCGGGCCGCACCGTCTTCTACCTCAGCCTCGAAGACGATCTGATGCGCATCTTCGGTTCGGAACGGCTGGACAAAGTACTGACCACGCTGGGCATGAAAGAGGGCGAGGCCATCGTCCATCCCTGGGTGAACAAATCGCTGGAACGGGCGCAGTCCAAGGTCGAAGGCCGTAACTTTGACATGCGCAAGAACGTTCTGAAATTTGACGACGTGATGAACGATCAGCGTAAGGTTGTCTTCAGCCAACGCCGCGAGATCATGTCGACCGACGATCTGTCCGAGATCGTCTCGGACATGCGTGAACAGGTGATCGACGATCTGATCGACGAATATATGCCGCCGAAATCCTATGCCGACCAGTGGGACACCGACGGGTTGCACGAAGCGATCAAGGAAAAGCTGACTGTCGACGCCCCGGTTCAGGACTGGGCCGCCGAGGAAGGCGTGGATGACGAACAGGTGCGCGAACGTCTGATCAATGCCACTGATGAGATGATGGCGCAAAAGGCGGCCGCATTTGGCCCAGAAAACATGCGCAACATCGAAAAGCAGGTGTTGCTGCAGGCCATCGACGGCAAGTGGCGCGAACATCTGCTGACGCTGGAACATCTACGCTCGGTCGTGGGATACCGCAGCTATGCCCAGCGCGACCCGCTGAATGAATACAAGAATGAAAGCTTTCAGCTGTTCGAATCCATGCTGGACAGCCTGCGCGAAACCGTGACCCAGCAACTGTCGCGCGTGCGCCCGCTGACCGAAGAGGAACAGCGCGAGATGCTGGCCCAGATGCAGGCGCAGCAGGCGCGGTCACAACAGGCCGTGGATCAGGCCGCCGGTCAGGCCGAAGCAGTGGCCGAGGCCGAAGCCTCGGGCGATCCGCGCCCCGGATTTGTCGAAGATGATCCGACGACCTGGGGTAATCCGTCGCGCAATGACAGATGCCCCTGCGGCTCTGGCAAGAAGTTCAAACATTGCCACGGACGGTTGACCTGACGTCATCGTAATTCAGACACAATGAGTCCGCCTCGCGGCCACATATTGGCCGCGTTTCATGATCAAGATGCGACTCGCTCCTTCAACTGGGGAGGGTGTCTTGTTTGTAATTAAGAACTACGTGACCACAGGTGGCACAGTCGCATGTGCGCTGGCTATCGGTTACCTGATGCAGAATGGAACACCTGCGCATCGCGATGCACAGGCCGATGAAACCGTGGTTACGACCACGGGTCAGGCCTCGGTGATTTCCGGGCTCCAAGGAATTGTGCTGACCTCCTCGCCTTCGGCCTTGGATGAAAACTCTGATGTCGAGACGTTGCAACGGCCCCCGCGGCCGGGCCGGTCAACCCCCTCTGACCGCGCCGATTGCAGCCTCAGCGCCCGTGCCATGGCCGTACCCGGCGCAGCCGCACGCCTGAAAATCAAAGCCCCCTGTCATAAGGATGAACGGATCGAGGTGCACCACAGCGGCCTAACCGTAAGTCAAAGAACAGACAGCACAGGCGCTTTGGATCTGACCATACCGGCCCTGTCGGAATACGCGATTTTTCTGATCTCGCTGGACGATCAGCAAGGCACAGTAGCTACCACTCACATCCCCGACATGGACCAATACAACCGTATCGCCCTGCAATGGCAGGGTGATACGGACCTTCAGATACACGCGCTGGAATTTGGCGCGACCTATGGCGGCAATGGCCACGTGTCGGCTGACCCGGACACGCAGGGCGCGGGCAACGTGGTGCACCTGGGTCAACCCGGGTTCACAGATGCACAGAATATCGAGGTCTATTCCTTTCCCATCGGCCAGCCCCATCAGGCAGGTTCCGTCGAACTGACAGTCGAGGCCGAAGTCACCCCCGAAAACTGCGGTCATGATCTGAACGTGCAATCGCTGGAACTGCGCGGTGATCGGAAGCTTCGGTCGCGCGATTTAACGCTGACATTGCCGGGCTGTTCGCAGACGGGTGAGTTTCTGGTGTTGAATAATCTGTTCCAAGACCTGACAATCGCGGCAAATTAAACCGCAGGCAGGCTCGACCAACTTATGACATTTTTTCGTGTGGCAGCGGCCGCACTGTTTTCGGCGACATGTGCGTCAGGCGTCAATGCGCAGGACATCACGCTGACCTCTCATGACGGCAAGGTCGAGGTCGCAGGCAATTTCTTGGGTTTCGACGGCGAGTTCTATCGCCTGGCCACCCAATTTGGCGAACTGACGGTCGACGGATCAGGGGTGGTCTGTGCGGGGCCCGCGTGCCCCAATCTAACGGATTTCGTGGCCGAGATTCGTTTTTCCGGATCTTCTGTCATGGCCGAGAATGTACTGCCCGCCCTGATCGTGGGCTTTGCCGAGCAAGAGGGCCTGTCCGCCACGCCACAGCGCACCGGAACAGGGACGTGGCAGTATGAGTTGCGCCAAACCGGACGGGATGCGCCGTTGGGCAGGTTTTTCTTTGACATCGGCAACACGGCGCAGGGGTTTTCCGACCTGATCGCGGATCAGGCAGATATCGTCATGGCCCAGCGGGAAATCCGCCCGTCGGAACAAGAGGCGGCGCAAGACGCCGGGCATGGAGATCTTTCGCAAGGACATCGATCCCGGGTCGTGGCATTGGATGCTTTGGTCCCGGTCGTGGCCCCCGACAATCCGGTGCGGCAGATTTCCCCCGCTGATCTGGCGCGGGTGTTTTCCGGCGACATCACGAATTGGACCGAACTGGATGGTCCGGACGCACCGATTTCCCTGCATCTGCCCGATGCCGGATCGGGGCTGGCCCAAGGGGTCGAGGATCAATTGCTTGGCCCTGCGGGTGTTCCCCTGTCGGATGACGTTGTTCGGCATGGGCGCAGCAGCGATCTGGTTCGGGATGTTGCCAATGACCCCTTTGCGATCGGTATCGCCAGCCAAACCGAGGCACACATGGCCCGCGCTTTGCCATTGGCGGGCGGGTGTGGTCACGCGCTGACCGCGACGCGGCAATCCATCAAGACCGAGGATTACCCTTTGACCGCGCCTATGTTCCTGTACTTGCCAGACCGGCGTCTGCCCCGCATTGCGCGGCAGTTTCTGGCCTATACTCAGGGTGCCCAGGCGCAGATGGCCGTTCGCAAGGCGGGCTTTGTCGATCAGGCCCCCGAGATGCTGCGTATCGGGTTGCAGGGCGATCGGCTGGCCAACGCCGTTGCATCCGGCGGCCCCGAGGTTGGCCTTGAGGAGCTGCAACGCATGGTCGAAACCCTGCGACCGCTGTCCCGCCTGTCCCTGTCCTTCCGGTTCGAGGCCGGTTCATCACGACCCGATGCGCAGTCGCGGGCAAACATCCGGCAACTGGCGCAGAAATTGGAATCCGGCACACTGGGCGCGCGCATGCTGACCTTTGTCGGGTTCAGTGACGGGGACGGGGCTGCCACCGCCAATGCCAAAATTGCCATGCTGCGGGCCAAAACGGTGCGCAACGCGGTTCTGGCGGCGGTTGAAACCGCGATACCCGACAGTGTCGAAATCACGGTCGACGCCTTTGGCGAAGCGATGCCCATGGCCTGCGATGACACGGAATGGGGCCGCAAGACCAATCGCAGGGTCGAAGTCTGGGTGCAGTAGTGGTTACAGATAACCTTCGGACCGAAAGCTCAGCTCGGTTGATTTGCCGATGATCAGATGATCGTGCAACGTCAACCCCAGCGCGGTGCAGGCATCCTGAATCCGGTTGGTCATGTCGATATCCGATTGCGACGGGGTCGGGTCGCCCGACGGGTGGTTGTGCACCACAATCAGGGCCGAGGCATTCAATTCCAACGCCCGTTTGGCGACCTCGCGCGGGTAGACGGGCACGTGATCGACGGTGCCCTTGGCCTGTTCCTCATCCGCGATCAGCACGTTTTTGCGGTCCAGGTAGAACACCCGGAACTGCTCAGTCTCGCGATGCGCCATCGTTGTATGGCAATAGTCCAGCAAAGCGTCCCAGCCCGAGATTACATGCCGCTGCATCACCCGCGCGCGGGCCATGCGGTGGGCGCAGGCTTCAAGGATTTTCAGATCGGTGATCACCGTATCGCCCACGCCCTTGATCTGACGCAGCCGATCCTCGGGCGCGGTCAGCACGCGGTTGAAATCGCCAAACGTATCCATCAGCGCCCGCGCCAGCGGCTTCACATCCTGCCGGGGAATGGAACGGAACAGGACCAGCTCCAGCAGCTCATAATCCGGCATGGCCGCAGACCCGCCGGACATGAACCTTTCGCGCAGGCGTTTGCGGTGGTCCTTGATGTAAGACGGCAGCCGCCCCGACGGCAGCGGCGCAACCGGGGCTTCATCACTTTCAAACAGCATCGGGGCTTCGGCAAAGGCATTCTGAGTCATGCGCCCAGACTGGCGCAGAATCGGTTTCCGAAAGGTTAATGCGTTTCACCCGCCATGCGGGCGGTGGCGCGGCGGATGATCAGGTGCAGCAGAACCGAAAACACGCCCAGCGTCAGCATCGCCGCAAACATCAGATCGGTTTTGGCGCGGCCATTGGCCAGCAGCATCAGGTATCCCAACCCTTGCGAGGACCCGACCCATTCGCCAATCACCGCCCCGATGGGCGCATAAACAGCGGCCAGCCGCAGACCCGAGGCCAGCGACGGCAGCGCAGCGGGAATGCGGATATGCCACAGCACCGCGCGCGGGCTGGCCTGCATGGTGCGGGCCAGATCAAGATAGCCGGTGGGCGTACGCATCAGCCCGTCGAAAAAGGACGAGGTGATCGGGAAATAGATGATCAGCACCGCCATCGCTACTTTGGACCACAGCCCATAACCCAGCCACAGGGTCAGCAGCGGCGCCAGTGCAAAGACCGGCAGCGCCTGTGTGAACACCAGCATCGGCTGCACCAGAACCCGCGCGGCCCGCGAATTGGCCAGTTGCAGGGCGGTGATCACACCCAAAATCGTGCCGCAGGCCAGGCCGATCACAACCTCGACCGCCGTAATCCACGTGTGTTCGGCAATCAGCCAGCGGTTTTGCCACCAGGTTTCCGCCACCAGCGCAGGCCCCGGCAGGATGAACTTGGGCAGGCCCGTCAGCGACACGATTGCCTGCCAGACCGCCAGCGCAAACAGGGTGGCGGCAAGGGGTGACAGGATTTTCATGCCGCTTCCTCTCGCAACATCCGCAGCAGCGATCCCTGCGTTTCCAGCGTTTCCAGATCGTCCACCCTGCGCGGCGCGGGGGCGTGCGGCGGTTGGCAGGGCGTCAGGCCGTGTTGCGTCATGACATGGATCGCCTGCCCCAGCCGCGCGGCCTCGGCCGGGTCATGGGTGACCAGCAGGACAGTGCGGCCCTGCAACGCCTCGGCCGCCAGATCCTGCATATCGGCGCGGGTGCGGGCGTCGAGCGCCGAAAACGGCTCATCCAGCAGAACGATAGGGCGATCTTCCATCAGCGTGCGGGCCAGCGCCACGCGTTGACGCTGCCCGCCGGACAACTCGGATGGCTTTTTGCCAATATGATCCTGCAGCCGCATCCGCCCGATCAGGCGGTCGCGGCGCGCAAGATCGGGTTTTTCGCCGCGCAATCGCGCGCCCAGCGTGATGTTTTGCGCCACGGTGGCCCAGGGCAGCAACAGATCGTCCTGCGCCATATAGGCGACACGGTCAGTAACCGGCTGCCCGTCGCTGGCGCTGATGTCACCGGCAAAGGTGGCTCCGGTGTCCAGCCCCGCGATCAGGCGCAGAACGGTGGTTTTTCCCACGCCCGATCCGCCCAGCAAACAGGTCCACTGCCCCGCCCCAAGGGTCAGGGTCAACGGCGCAAACAAGCTTGTGCCGTCAATCGTGGCCGAGCCGCTGACGATCAGGTCGGGCGCGGGGGTCATGGGGTCAGGCCCATCTGCCAGAAATTGACCTCAAGCTCGGTCGCGGTGCGGAAGGTCTTGCAGAGGTCAGCCCATACTGGAAGCGCATCATAATTCTCTCCCAGTCGCCGGATAAGCGCGCCATCCAGCAACGCGCCGATATTGTGGCAATGACTCTGATACTGTTCGCCTGCATAGGTGTCGATCCAGGGGCGGTAAGTTTCCGATGTCGCCTCTTGCGCCAATCGCGATCCGATCTCGGCATAGCCGACAACGCAGGGCAACAGCGCCGCAAGCAGGCTCAGGTAATCCCCCGAATACCCGGATTCGAGAACAAAGCGAGTATAGGCAAGGTTTTCGGGCCGCTCGGGCGTGGCAAACAGCTCTTCCCGGGTAATGCCTTCCTCGGCGCAAACGCCTACATGCAGCATCATCTCTTCATGCAACAGCCCGTTAACCGTGGCAGAGGCAACCTGCATCTCGTCATGCGTCTGCGCCTTGACCACTGCCAACGCCCAGGCGCGCGAGAAATGGGTCAGGAACACATAATCCTGACGCAGATAATGCAGGAACGCCGCACGCGGCAGGGTGCCATCCTTGAGCCCTTCGACAAAGGTGTGGCGGGTGTAATCCCCCCACGGCCCCTGCGCCGCATCCCGCATCAGCGCGAAGGCTTTGCCGTAATCGCTGCTCATTGTGCGGTCACGTCGATGGCGATGTCGCTGACAGGCTTGATGCTGTCGATCATGCCGCTGTCTTTCAGGAACGCCTCGAACCTTGCATAGCGACCTGCCTCAAGACCTGCTGGGCGCAGGGCGAACCGGGGCAGCGTATCGACCCAGGCGCGGGCGTTCAGCTCGTCCTGCAGCTCGGGCGACGTGGCCGAGAAGATTTCCCAGCTTTTTTCCGGGTTGTTGACGATATATTGCGTGGCCTTTTCGGTTGCGGCCAAAAAGCGGATGACCTTGTCGATATCCATCGTGTCGGGGTTGGCGACATAGATCAATTCGTCATACGCGGGCACGCCTTCCTCCTCGATATAGAAACAGGTGCCGGGCGCGCCTTCGATATCCATCTGGTTCAGCTCGAAATTGCGATAGGCCCCGATCACCGCGTCGACCTGACCGGACATCAGCGAGGGCGAGAGCGAGAAGTTCACGTTGATCAGCTCAACCTCATCCAGTTTCACGTCGTATTTGCCCAGAACGGTGGTCAGAACGGCCTCTTCCACGCCAGCGACGGAAAAGCCGATTTTCTTGCCCTTCAGATCGGCGGGCGATTTGATCGGGCCGTCCTTGAGGACCAGCAGGCAGTTCAGCGGGGTGGCAACCAGCGTACCCACACGTTTCAGCGGCAGGCCTTCGTGGATTTGCAGGTGCAGCTGCGGCTGATAGGACACCGCCAGATCGGCCTGACCAGCAGCCACAAGGCGCGGCGGGGCCGAGGGGTCAGCAGGCGGGACGATTTCAACCTCAAGCCCCCGCTCGGCGAAATACCCGTTTTCCTGCGCCACGATGATGGGGCCGTGATCGGGGTTGATGAACCAGTCCAGCAGCACGGTCATCTTGTCTTCGGCCCAGGCGGGCGCAGCGGCCAGCAGGGCGATGGCTGTGATCAGTTTCTTCATGTCTCGCGGTTCCTTCTGTTCACGAGGTTGAGGCCGCGACGAGGACAATCTCGCCCGGCCAATCCGGTTTAACCTGTTCCGCCGTGCGCCAGGCCCGCAGGCCGGTTGCACAGCAAAGAGCCAGTCTTTGGCCCGCATCAGGCTCTGATTTCAGGGTGTCAGGCGCGATGCGACGCGCGGTGGGGTGGATCGGGTCAGGGGCCTCATCAACGCTGCGCAGTTCGACGATCAGATCGTCTGATGTCAGCTGCGCGGGCGCGACAAAGGGGAAATACTGGCCCGGTTCCGGCGCGTCGTCGAACCGAAAGCTGCTGCTGCGGCAGGTCTGCGCGTCGAATTGCACCATCTGGCCCAGCGGCGACGGGTCAAACCCAAGCAGCACGCCCAGCGCCATCTGCGCCTGCATTGCGCCCAGCATCCCGACCACCGGTCCCAGCACCCCCGCGGTGGCGCAGCTGGCACCGCTGTCGGGGGCATCGGGAAACACCGCGCGCAAAGATGGCGCACCGCCGCAGAACCCGCCGACATAGCCCGACAGCCCAAGGGCCGAGGCGCTGATCAGCGGTGTGTTTTGATCGCGGCAGATATCGGAGAGGGTATAGCTGACCGCATAGCTGTCGGCACAATCCAGAACCAGATCGACCCCTGCCACCAATTCCGGCGCATTTTTGTTTGTTAGAGACTGAATGCGCGCGTCAATTTTGACATCACCATTCAGCTCAGCACAGCGCCGCGCAGCAATCTGCGCCTTGGGTTGACCGCAATCCCGTTCCGAAAACAGCGTCTGGCGATGCAGGTTCGACAGGGCAACGTCATCCCCATCCACAAGAGTCAGATGACCAACCCCTGCCCCGGCCAGCAGCGGCAACGCCGGTGCCGCCAGGCCGCCGACACCCACCACCAGAACGCGGGCAGTGGTCAGGCGGGCCTGACCTTCCGCGCCGACCTGCGGCAGGATCATCTGGCGGGCATAGCGGCTCATCGCGTGGCCTCGATCCATTCACGCACGCGGCCTTCGGGGTCGGCGTTCAGGGTGATGTCTGTCACGGCCGAGACGATATCGGCCCCCGCCTGCAACACGCCCGGCGCGCGTTCAACGCTCATCCCGCCGATGCCGACCAGAGGGATCGCGCCGACGCGGGCCTTCCATTCGGTGACCCGGGGCAGGCCCTGTTGGTGCCATTTCATCTTTTTCAGGATGGTCGGATAGACCGGCCCCAGTGCCACATAATCCGGGTCCATCGCCAGAACCCGCTCCAACTCTTCCTCATCATGAGTTGAGACGCCCAGCTTCAGCCCCGCCTTGCGGATGGCTTTCAGATCGGCCTCGTCCAGATCTTCCTGTCCCAGATGAACCCAGTCGCAGCCCGCGTCGATGGCCTGCTGCCAATGGTCGTTGATCACCAGAACCGCGCCACGGTCCCGGCAGAGGTCACGCGAAGTGGCGATCTGATCCCGCACCACCGCGTCGGGCTGATCCTTGATCCGCAATTGCACCAACTTCACACCCAGGGGCAGCATCCGCCGCAACCAGTCCGAGTGGTCGAAGATCGGGTAAAAGCGATCCAGTGTCATGACAAAAACGCCTTTCCGATCACAGGAGTCGAAGGTTCGGCCATATCGCGCGCCTCAATCGGGTCAGCCTGATGGGCCAGTTGCCCGGCCTGAATCGCCAGCATCATCGCCCGCGCCATCGCCGCCGGATCCCCCGCACGGGCAACAGCGGTGTTGAGCAGAACAGCGTCATATCCCAATTCCATCGCCTGCGCGGCATGGCTGGGCAGGCCGACGCCCGCGTCGATCACCAATGGCACCTCCGGGAACTCGGCCCGCATCGCGCGCAGGGCATAGGTGTTGTTCAAACCGCGCCCCGACCCGATCGGTGCGCCCCAGGGCATCAGAACCTCACACCCCGCGCCCAATAGACGTTCGCCGACGATCAGATCGTCGGTGGTATAGGGGAAGACCTGAAACCCGTCCTCGGTCAGGATGCGCGCGGTCTCGACCAATTGGAACACATCCGGTTGCAGGCTGTCGGTATGGCCGATCAGTTCCAGCTTGACCCATTTGGTGTCAAACACCTCACGCGCCATATGGGCGGTGGTTACCGCCTCTTTCACCGTGTGACACCCTGCGGTGTTGGGCAGGATCAGCGCGCCCAGATCGCGGATCATCTGCCAGAACGCCTGACCGGCACCGGATTCGCGCCGCAATGACACGGTAGCGACACCTGCGCCACTGTCGCGAAAGGCGCGTTCCAGAATGGCCGGGCTGGGATATTGCGCCGTGCCCAGCATCAGCGGGTTGGGCAATTCGGTGCCATAAAACGTCTTCATCCTCAGCCCCCCTGCATCGGCGACAGGATTTCCACCCGATCGCCTTCATTCAATGTGCACCCACTGCGCAGGCTTGAGGGCACAAATTCCTCATTCACGGCGGTGGCGACACGCCCGGTAAAGCCACATTCTGCCAGCAGATCAGTCAGGGTTGTCGCCTGCACCTGACGGGGTTCACCATTAAGCACGATCTTCATCGACCAACTCCGAATGTTTGTTGTCCAGCGCCAGATCCGCCACGCCCTGCGCCAAAGCCGGGGCCAGAAGGTAACCGTGGCGATACAGCCCGTTGGCATAGATCGTGTGCCCCAACCGCCGGATACGTGGCAGGTTATCGGGAAAAGCCGGGCGCAGATCGACGCCGATCTCCAGCACCTCGGCCTCGCCAAAGGCCGGGTTCAGCGCATAGGCTGCGCTGAGCAGTTCCAGCATCGAACGGGCGGTGATGCGGCTGCTGTCCTCGGATTCGATCATCGTCGCGCCCAGCATATAGACGCCGTCACCGCGCGGCACGATGTAAAGCGGCATACGCGGATGCAGCAGGCGCACGGGCCGGGTCAGCGTCACATCCGGACAACGGATCACCAGCATCTCACCTTTGACACCGCGCAGGTCGTGCAGCACTTCGCGGGCATGAAGGCCCCGGCAATCTATGGCATTCTCAAGCCGGGGCGGAGCGAGTTTCTGGTGGAACACAACACCCTGATCGCACAGCTGGCGATGCAGGTCGCGCAGCGCTTGCCGCGGGTCCAGATGAGCCTCAGCTTCGAACAACAGTCCTTTGCTGAAGCTATTCAGATCAGGCTCTAATTCAGTAATTTTGGGGCCATTGACGTCAACCAACCCCTCAGTACGCCGCGCAAATCGGCGCAAATCCGGCAGGTCACGTGAATTGGCCACAACCAAAGTCCCGCGCCGGTGCACCCGAGTGCGCCCGGCCCACCAGTCAATTGCGTTCTGCCCCAGCCGCAGCACCGGTTCTTCGGCGTTCTCAAACTCACACCACGGGGCAAGCATACCGCCCGCCCACCAGGAACACCCATGCGGGCCGGGCGGTCCACCGGGGTCAAACACCTGCACCTTTGCCCCGCGCGCCACCAGCTCCGAGGCCACAGCCAAACCGGCAACGCCAGCACCTATGACGGACCAGACCGTCACGCGGACCAAACCCGGTGGAAATGGTGGACCGGCCCGTGGCCCCGCCCCACCTTCAGATCATCCGCGTGTGTGATCGCGCCCTGAAGATAGGCGTGGGCCTGAGCCACCGCATCCACCAGCGACAGGTTTTTCGCCAAACCCGCAGCGATCGAAGAAGACAAGGTGCATCCCGTACCATGGGTATTCCCAGTCTCTAGCCGCGGCACTGTGTATTCGGTGATCTGACCCGGGCCACTGATCAACACGTCATGGCAGACGTCCCCTTTGCCATGACCACCCTTCATCAGAACGGACTGAGCACCCAAAGCGCAAAGCGCCTGCCCCTGCGCGATCATATCATCCGGGGCTTCAGCATCAGAGCAGGCCAGCAAACAGGCGGCTTCGGGCAGGTTCGGTGTAAGTACAGTGGCGCGGGGCAGCAGGACATCACGCAAAGTCTGCACCGCGTCCTCAGCCAGCAATGGATCCCCGGACTTTGCGATCATAACCGGGTCCAACACGATAGGGCCTTGAAAATCGGCAATCCCGGCTGCGACGGTATGGATGATATCCGGTGTGGCCAGCATACCGATTTTGATCGCCCGAACCTCCAGATCGCTGAGCACCGCATCAATCTGAGCGGATATCACATCCAATGGGATACCGTGTACCGCGGTAACAGCCTGGGTGTTCTGAGCGGTAACAGCCGTAATGACGCTTGCGCCATAAACCCCCAATGCCGACATCGCCTTGAGATCCGCCTGAATCCCGGCCCCGCCGCCGCTGTCCGATCCGGCAATTGTCAAAGCTATCGGCACCATATCGCTGCTCCATCTTCTGTGGGCAACGGGGGCATGGAAAACGTCTGTGTTTGTTAGACCGTTCCCTCCGCCGGTATTGCCCGGATCAGGTTCGATGGGTTGACGCTTCCGCGCCTCTCAGCCCTCAGATCAGGGCACCCCAACGGTTGTGCCGGACACTCTCAGGCGGCGCGACAAAAATCAAGAAGGAATTGTTTTAGAGTATAACCACCCTGAACCAACAAATAAGGCCAATTCGAATTTGGATAGCTATGAAATTTGCGAGGCTCTGCCTCGCGCTCCGGGATATTTTCAGCCAGATGAAGAACGGACACCCTGCTTCATCTGGCCAGAAGTATCCCGGGGAGTCGCCGCTTGCGGCGGCGAGGGCAGAGCCCCCTTTAGTGACTTCCGGTCAGCTCTTCATTCCATCCCAAAAGGATTTTACGGATGAAAAGAAGCTTTTGGATTCCGGGTGGTTATCTTCGCCCAGATCGTCGAATTCCTGCAATAACTCTTTTTGACGGCTTGTCAGGTTGACCGGGGTTTCCACGGCCAGTTCTATAAACATGTCACCGATGCCGCCGCCGCGCAGGGCGGGCATACCTTTGCCACGCAGACGCATTTGGCGACCCGACTGGCTGCCTGCCGGTATCTGAACCCGACCCCGGCCGCCGTCGATGGTGGGGACTTCGATTGACCCACCCAGTGCCGCTTTGGCCATGCTGACCGGCACGCGGCAATAGAGGTTCACGCTGTCGCGTTCGAACAGTCTGTGGTCTGAGACTTCGACAAAAATATACAGATCGCCCGGGGGACCACCGCGCATTCCGGCCTCACCCTCACCCGCCAAGCGGATTCGGGTTCCGGTTTCGACACCGGCGGGGATGTTCACCGACAGGGCACGTTCTTTTTCAACGCGACCCGCACCCTGACAGGATTTGCAGGGATTCTTGATGATCTGACCCAAACCAGAACAGGTCGGGCACGTGCGTTCAACGGTGAAAAAACCCTGTTGCGCGCGAACTTTACCCATGCCGGAACACGTCGGACACATGGTCGGCTCGACGCCACCTTCTGCCCCTGATCCTTCGCAGGCTGAACACGCCACGGCGGCGGGCACGCTGATGGTTTTTTGCAATCCGGCGTAAGCTTCTTCCAGCGTTACGCGCAGGTTATAACGCAGGTCCGACCCCCGTGCGGCGCGGCGTCCACCGCCTGCGCCACTGCGCTGACCGCCCATGAAATCGCCGAAAAGATCGTCAAACACATCCGAAAATGCGCTGGAGAAATCACCCTGACCAAAGCCGCCACCGGGACGACCGCCGCCGCCCATGCCGTTTTCAAATGCGGCATGGCCAAAGCGGTCATATGCGGCCTTTTTGTCGGCGTCGCGCAGCACGTCATAGGCCTCGTTCGCCTCTTTGAACAGCGACTCGGCATCCGGGTTGTCCTTATTGCGATCCGGATGCAATGCCTTGGCTTTCGTACGAAAACCTTTCTTGATTTCATCCGCCGATGCGCCCTTGGACACGCCGAGCACATCGTAATAGTCGCGTTTGGACATCAGTAGTTCCTTATGTCTCAACGTAATCGGGCCGGCCCGGTAACCGGACCGGCCCGAATTGGCCCGGTTTCCCGTTACTTACGCTTGTCGTCGTCCAGATCTTCGAACTCGGCATCGACGATGTCATCTTCACCGGTCGGCGCAGCATCTGCCGCCGCAGGCTCGTCTTCGGTCTCTTCAGCTTGCGCCTTATAGATGGCCTCACCCAGCTTCATTGCGGCTTCGGTGACGTTCTGGATGCCCGACTTGATCTTGTCGGCATTCTCGGTCTCCAGCTCGTCCTTCAGCGCGGCAATCGCCAGTTCGATGGCTTCGACGGTTGTCGGATCGACTTTGTCCGAATGTTCTTCGACGGATTTCTCGGTCGAGTGAATCAGGCTTTCTGCCTGGTTCTTCGCCTCGATCAGCTCGCGGCGTTCCTTGTCCGCCTCGGCGTTATCTTCGGCGTCCTTGACCATCTTGTCGATATCTTCGTCCGACAGACCACCCGATGCCTGGATGGTGATCTTTTGCTCTTTGCCGGTGCCTTTGTCCTTGGCCGAAACCGAGACGATACCGTTGGCGTCGATGTCAAAAGTCACCTCGATCTGAGGCATGCCGCGCGGTGCGGGCGGGATCTCTTCCAGATTGAACTGACCCAGGATCTTGTTGTCCGCGGCCATTTCGCGCTCACCCTGGAAACAACGGATGGTCACGGCGTTCTGGTTGTCTTCGGCGGTCGAAAAGACCTGAGACTTTTTCGTCGGGATCGTGGTGTTGCGGTCGATCAGACGGGTGAACACGCCACCCAGGGTTTCAATCCCCAGCGACAGCGGGGTCACGTCCAGCAGAACCACGTCTTTGACGTCGCCTTGCAGAACACCGGCCTGAATGGCGGCGCCCATGGCAACCACTTCGTCCGGGTTCACACCTTTGTGCGGCTCTTTGCCGAAGAATTTGGTGACCTCTTCGATCACTTTCGGCATCCGGGTCATACCACCGACCAGAACAACCTCGTCAATGTCGCCAGCCGACAGGCCTGCGTCTTTCAGAGCGGCCTGGCAGGGCTTCATCGACTTCTTGATCAGATCGCCAACCAGCGATTCCAGCTTGGCACGGGTCAGCTTCATGACCATGTGCAGCGGCTGACCATTGGCGCCCATCGAGATGAACGGCTGGTTAATCTCGGTCTGCGAGGTTGAGGACAGTTCGATCTTGGCTTTTTCAGCGGCTTCTTTCAGGCGCTGCAGGGCCATCTTGTCCTTGCTCAGATCGACGCCGTGTTCCTTTTTGAACTCATCCGCCAGATAGTTGACGATGCGCATGTCAAAGTCTTCACCACCCAGGAAGGTGTCGCCGTTGGTCGATTTGACCTCGAACAGACCGTCGTCGATTTCCAGAATGGTCACGTCGAACGTACCGCCACCAAGATCATAGACCGCGATGGTTTGGGTTTCTTCCTTGTCCAGACCATAGGCCAGCGCGGCCGCTGTCGGCTCGTTGATGATCCGCAGCACTTCCAGACCGGCGATCTTGCCCGCGTCTTTGGTGGCCTGACGCTGGGCGTCGTTGAAATAGGCTGGAACGGTGATCACAGCTTGCGTGACTTCCTCACCCAGATAGCTCTCGGCGGTTTCCTTCATCTTACCCAGAGTGAAGGCCGAGATCTGGCTTGGGGAGTATTTTTCACCGCGGGCTTCAACCCACGCGTCGCCGTTGCCACCGTTGACGATGTTGTACGGCACCATTTTCTTGTCTTTTTCGACTTCGGCATCATCCACACGACGACCGATCAGGCGCTTGACGCCGAAAATCGTGTTGTCGGGGTTGGTGACCGCCTGGCGTTTTGCAGGCTGACCGACCAGACGCTCATCTTCGGTGAAGGCGACGATCGAGGGCGTGGTCCGCGCCCCTTCTGCGTTTTCGATGACCTTCGGCTGCGAGCCGTCCATGATGGCCACACACGAATTGGTGGTGCCGAGGTCAATCCCGATTACTTTTCCCATATGTTCGATCCCTTTCTCTTCAAGGCGATGTCCCGAGGCCTGAACCCGCTACGGCATCCCGGCCCCGATCTGAATTGCGCAATGGCCCTACACCATCACGCGTCCCGGCGTATATAAGGGCGAGACCAAAAGCCTGCAAGCGGTGTAAAACGCAGGTTTTGGGGAATCTGCGGCCTTTTTTGGCAAGGTTTTGGCAAGGATCGGGGAATCTTACATGACGCGGCTGCTTTTGCGCGGATTCGATATCAGAAAAGCGTATCTGGACGGGCCCGCGCAGGCCCGGCTGATTGCGCTGTTACGCCCGATTCTGAAAACCGCGCCGCTGTTTCGCCCGGTCACCCCGTCTGGCAAGGAAATGTCGGTGCGCATGACCTCGGCCGGGTCGCTGGGCTGGGTCACCGACAAAACCGGATACAGGTATCAGCCCCAGCATCCCAAGGGAATGGAATGGCCGACCATTCCCGACGCAATTCTGGATATCTGGCGGGATCTGGCCAGCCCCGACCGAGACCCTGATTGCTGTTTGATCAACTACTACGGGGAAGATGCCCGGATGGGGCTGCATCAAGACAAGGACGAGGCCGATTTTTCCTGGCCGGTCCTGTCAATCTCGCTGGGAGACGACGCGATGTTCCGGATCGGAAATACAAGCCGGGGCGGCAAGACGGAATCCATATGGCTGAATTCCGGAGATGTCGTGGTGATGGGCGGCCCCGCCCGGCTGACCTATCACGGTATTGACCGCATCCGGTTCGGCTCATCAAAACTGCTGCCCAAGGGCGGGCGGATCAACCTGACCCTGCGAGTCGCCAGTTAACGGCGCGCACCCCAACTTTGCGAGACAAACTGACGGGTATAAAAAATGCCCAGCATACCGACCAGCCACAGCACCAACCCGACCCAAAGCGCATATTCCCAACTGGTGTTGCGTGGGAAATAGTTTCGAAAAACAAAACCGCGGCATTGGTCGATGATGTGAAACAGCGGGTTCCATGTGAACATCAGCAGCAGGCTACCGCCCAGCGCGTTCGCCACGAACATCTTTCCCGAAAAGACCATGTTCAATCGCCGGTAAATATTACTGAGAAGCGTGACAGTGGTCGGAAACCAAGGCTTGAGCGCCATGAACACCAACCCGACCGAACAGCCGGTGAACCACGCCAGAACCAGCATCGCAAAGGCCCCGCCCGGCTCTTGAATAACCAAGGGCGCAACTGTGACGCTGTACAGGAACAAGATCACGATGATGGTCACCAATTGCGTATAGAAAGAGCCGCAGGCCGTCGCCAGCAACACAACCATCATGTTCATGGGCGAGTGCAGCATCATCGGGTTGTTTCCGGTGCCAACCCCCGCAACCGCGCTGACGGCCTTGATATGCGTCAGAAACAGGAACACGCCGGACAGCAGGTACAAAATGAACTCACCCCGGATTTTGGCAATGCGCGTCCCCATGAAGGACATGATCAAATAAAACACCAACACCAGGGCCAGAACCTGAAGAATGTTTATTATGATCGCCAGCACGGCATTTGAATGTTGCGACCGCACATTGCGGACAACAGCGTGGAAAACCAGTTCCCCTGTCGTGAACGCGCCGCCCAGCAACGTCTGATTTCGCTTGAAATAAAACACCCGAAGCGTCTTTCCCGTATTACTGCCTGCAACCTGCCACGAAATTCTTGCTGTTCCGTAACCAGCGCATCATAAGGCCATCAGGATTTTCGATCAACAAACCACAGGAACGGAGCTTTTTTGTGACCTACGACGCCCTCATTCCCGTCATTCGACGTCTTGCTCTGGAAGCTGGTGACACGATCATGCAGATCTATGAGGCCGATGATTTCGATGTAAAGGTCAAATCCGACGCCAGCCCCGTGACCGAAGCGGACGAAGCCGCCGATGCTCTGATCTCGGCCGGTCTGCGCGCGGCTTTTCCCGATATCTTGCTTGTGACCGAGGAACAGGCCGCCTCGCATTCTGAAAAGGCTGATACCTTTCTGATCGTTGATCCGCTGGACGGTACCAAGGAATTCATCAACCGGCGTGGCGATTTCACTGTGAATATCGCGCTGGTCGAAAACGGTGTACCGACCCGTGGTGTGGTATACGCCCCTGCCCGGGGACGCATGTTCTATACCCAGGCCGATGGTCAGGCGGTTGAGGAAACCGGCGCGTTGGATAAGGCACAGGTCGGCGATGTGACACCAATATCAGTCTCTGATCCGGACAATTCTGCGCTTTTGGTGGTGGCCTCTAAATCCCACAGGGATCAGGCCACGGATGACTACATCAATAAGTATCAGGTACAGGACAGCAAAAGCGCAGGCTCGTCGTTGAAGTTCTGTCTGATCGCCACTGGCGAGGCGGATATCTATCCCCGCGTTGGCCGCACGATGGAGTGGGACACCGCCGCCGGTCACGCGGTTCTGGCCGGTGCAGGCGGCAAGGTTGTCCGTTTTGATGATCATTCACCATTGACCTATGGCAAGGACGGCTATGCAAACCCGTTCTTTATCGCCTACGCTCCGGGTGTTGACCTGAAGGAGGCCTGATGTCCGTTCTGATCGCCATTCCCGCCCGTTACGCCTCGACCCGGTATCCCGGCAAACCGCTGGTGCCGCTGACCGGTGCCAATGGTGTCGCGATGACCCTGATTGAGCGGTCATGGCGCGCCGCCTGTTCCGTCTCGGGGGTGGACAAGGTGGTGGTGGCCACCGACGACGACCGCATCCGCGAAGTGGCCGAAGGATTTGGGGCCGAGGTGGTGATGACCTCGGAATCCTGCGGCAACGGCACCGAACGCTGCGCCGAGGCCCATACGACCCTTGGCGCGGGCTATGACATCGTGGTGAACCTGCAGGGCGATGCACCGCTGACCCCGCATTGGTTTGTCGAAGATCTGGTTACCGGTTTGCGCGCTGCGCCCGAGGCAGGAGTCGCTACGCCGGTGCTGCGCTGCGATGGCGATGCGCTGAACGGCCTGCTGAATGACCGCAAACATGGGCGTGTCGGCGGTACCACCGCTGTGTTCGCTGCCGATCACAGCGCGATGTATTTCTCGAAAGAGGTCGTGCCCTATACCGCGCAAACCTATGCCGGTCAGGACCCGACACCGGTCTTCCACCATGTCGGCGTCTACGCCTATCGCCCCGATGCGTTGGCTGCGTATCCCACCTGGCCCACCGGTCCGCTGGAACAGCTGGAAGGTCTGGAGCAGCTGCGGTTCATGGAAAACGGCCGCAAGGTTCTGTGCGTCGAGGTTGAGGCCAAAGGTCGCCAGTTCTGGGAGCTGAACAACCCGCAGGACGTGCCAAAACTAGAGGAGATGATGGCCGCCATGGGGCTGGATTGATCCGGGTTCCCTCTGGCGCACACCAGCTTGACGGCAAAGCTGTAGGAAAAGTTTTTTGATCTGGAAAATTAGATGACCAATATTCTTGTGACCGGAGGTGCCGGATACATCGGCTCTCATGCCTGCAAAGCATTATCGCAGGCGGGCTATACGCCGGTAACCTATGACAATTTGATCACCGGCTGGCAGGACGCGGTAAAATTCGGACCCTTTGAACAGGGCGACCTGCTGGATCGCACCCGTCTGGACGAGGTTTTCGCCAAGTACCAGCCCGCCGCCGTGATGCATTTCGCCGCCCTTAGCCAAGTGGGTGAGGCAATGTCCGAACCCGGTAAATACTGGACCAACAACGTCACCGGATCCCTGAACCTGATCGAGGCCGCCGTGGCCGCTGGCTGCCTGAACTTCGTGTTCTCATCAACCTGCGCCACCTACGGCGAGCATGACAATGTGGTGCTGGATGAAAACACGCCGCAATTGCCACTGAACGCTTACGGAGCGTCCAAACGCGCGATCGAGGATATCTTGCGCGATTTTGAGGCCGCGCATGGGCTGAACCACGTGATCTTTCGCTATTTCAACGTGGCCGGTGCCGACCCGGACGGTGAGGTGGGTGAATTTCACCGCCCCGAAACCCATCTGGTGCCGCTGATGCTGGATGCGATTGACGGCAAGCGCGCCGGGCTGACGGTGTTCGGCACCGATTACGACACGCCCGACGGCACCTGCATCCGCGACTATGTGCATGTCTGCGATCTGGTGGATGCGCATGTGCTGGGGCTGAACTGGCTGGAACAGGACAAAGGCAGCCGCGTGTTCAATCTGGGCACCGGGTCGGGCTTTTCGGTGATGGATGTAATCGGCCATTCCAAAGCCGTCACCAATCGCGAGGTGCCTCATTCCATCGGACCGCGCCGGGCCGGGGATTGCACCAAGCTGGTCTCGGGCTCGGTCCGGGCCGGGCAAGAGCTGGGCTGGGCGCCGAAGCGATCAACGTTAGAGACGATGATCGGTGACGCATGGCGCTGGCACCAGAACGGTAATTACGAGAAATGAGCCACTGGTGACCGATTTCGCAGCCGACAACCTTCCACCCATCGGATGGGTGCAAAAGTATCGGTTGCGCCTGAAACGGCGACGGCTGCTGTGGCGATCTTTTCGCAGCCGCCGTCAACTGTCCTGCCTGAACGATCAAACTGCGCAGATCAAGCCCGGCGCGATCCTGGCCTTTACCACACTGCGCAACGAAATCACCCGCCTGCCGTGGTTTTTTCGCCATTACCGGGCGCTGGGGGTGGATCATTTCCTGATTGTCGACAACGGCAGTGATGATGGGTCTGCCGAATTTCTGCGTGATCAGCCGGATGTGTCGCTTTGGCAGACCCGCGCCAGCTATCGCGCCGCACGATATGGGCTGGATTGGCTGACATGGCTGCAAATGCGCCATGGGCACGGCCACTGGACCCTGATGGTCGACGCTGATGAGCTGCTGATCTATCCCGACCATGACAGCCGGTCCCTGCAGGACCTGACCACAGCGCTGGATCAGCAAGGCCGCGTAGCATTTGGTGCGCTGATGCTGGATCTTTACCCCAAAGGTCCGCTGGGTGCGCAGGCCTACGACCCCGAAACGGACCCGACCACGGTTCTGGGCTGGTTCGACCCTGGTCCTTATCGGGTTCAACGGCAAAGCCCGCTGGGGAATCTCTGGGTGCAGGGCGGCGCGCGTGACCGCATGTTCTTTGCCGACCAATCCCGACATTCACCCACGTTGAACAAAATCCCACTGGTGCGGTGGTCGCGGCGCTATGCTTATGTAAATTCATGTCATTCCGCCCTACCCCGGCAACTGAACGCGGCCTATGACGGGCCGGGTGGCACGACCCCATCGGGCGTATTGCTGCACACAAAGTTCCTGCCCGAAGTGGTCAGAAAATCCACAACTGAGAAATCGCGGCGTCAGCATTTTCACGATCCCGACCAATTTGAGACATATTACGATGCAATCACTGACCGCCCCGATATGTGGACCACGGAATCTGTGCAGTACAGCGGCTGGTTGCCATTGCAGCAGTTGGGATTGATGGGCAAAATCGACTGGTGAAAACACAAAAACAACGCATCGGACTAACGACTTTTAAAGGCGTTGCCTTGAAACATGCAAAGATGGCATAAAACCGCATTTGCCCGGCACCACTCTGGATTATCCAGCTCCCGGGCATGCTCGCGTAAACAAGAAGGTTGAGCGCTCGCGTGAGCCTGTTGGATTCATACCGGATGAGATTGCGGCGCAAGCGCCGTCTGATGCGTTGCCTGCGCAAACGGCGGGAACTGCTGTCAATCGCCGACAACACCGCCAATATCCAACGCCAGGATATCCTGTTGATTAGCGTGATCCGGAACGAGAAGATCCGCCTGCCCTATTTTCTGGAGTACTACCGCAGGCTGGGGGTCAATCATTTCCTGTTCGTTGATAACGACAGCGACGACGACACATTGGACTATCTGGCACACCAGCCGGATGTTTCAGTCTGGCTGGCCAAGACAAGTTACAAGCGGGCTGGGTTTGGTCTTGATTGGTCGAACTACCTGTTGCGCAAATACGCCCACGGACATTGGGCTCTGACAGTCGACCCCGATGAATTCTTTATCTACCCGTTCTGCGACACCCGGCCCATTCGGGCATTGACCGATTGGCTGAACGGGTGCGGTGTGCGCAGTTTCGGCACAATGCTGATCGACATGTACCCGCGGGGAACTGTGGATGCTGAACCCTATGACGAAGGGCGCGATCCTTTCGAAATTGCCAGTTGGTTCGATGCCGGAAACTATATGATCACAAAGAATCCGGAATATCGAAACCTGTGGATTCAAGGCGGCCCACGCGCGCGGGTATTTTTCCCGGAAAACCCCTCCAGGGCACCCGCGCTGAACAAAATCTCGCTGGTGAAATGGGATAGGCGCTATGCCTATGTCAGTTCGACCCATTCATTGCTGCCGCGCGGGCTGAACCAGGTCTATGACGAATGGGGCGGCGAAAAGACCAGCGGCGCGCTGTTGCATGCCAAACTGATCGATATCCTGGGCGACAAAGCCCAAGAGGAGCTTGCGCGCGGCCAACATTACGGCAAATCCAACGAATACCGTGCCTATGCCGAAAAGTTGGGCCACAATCCCGTTTTCTGGTGCGATCAATCCGAAAAATACATCAATTGGCGACAGCTTGAGATTCTGGGTCTCATGTCCAAGGGAAACTGGGCATGAACCGCCTTGGCATCGTCATGCTGGTCCACACCGCATTGCACCGGGCGGAACAGGTCGCACGTCACTGGACGGCCTCGGGGTGCCCGGTGGTGATCCACGTGGATCAAAAGATTACAAACCAGGTGTATTCCAAATTTGTCTCGGCTTGCTCAGACGATCCGCTGATCCGGTTTTCGGACAGGCATGTGTGCGAATGGGGCGGCTGGGGCATCGTGGCGGCAACGCAAACCGCAGCTGCGCTAATGCTTGAAACATTCCCCGATGTGCGTCACGTGTATCTGTCCTCAGGATCGTGCCTGCCCTTGCGACCGGTGCAAGAACTGATTGAGTATCTGTCCGACCGCCCCCGCGTCGATTTCATCGAAAGCGCGACCACCGCCGATGTCAGCTGGACCATTGGGGGATTGGATCAGGAACGGTTCACCCTGCAGTTTCCGTTTTCGTGGCGCAATCATCGCAAGCTGTTTGATACTTACGTGAAATTGCAACGCGCCCTGAGAATACGCCGCCGCATCCCCGAAGGGCTGACGCCGCATATGGGCAGCCAATGGTGGTGCCTGACCCGGCAGACCCTGTCAGCCATCCTTCAGGACCCCAAGCGAAAGACCTATGACCGATATTTCCGGCGGGTCTGGATTCCGGATGAAAGCTACTTTCAGACGCTGACGCGGCTCTATTCGACTCATATCGAAAGCCGGTCTTTGACGCTGTCCAAGTTCGATTTTCAGGGTCGCCCGCACATCTTCTACGATGATCACCTTCAATTGCTGCGCCGGTCCGACTGTTTCGTGGCCCGCAAGATCTGGCCGCAGGCAGATCGGCTGTATCAGTCCTTTCTGACCGATCAGGCGAGCGCCATGAAACCTGCCGAACCGAACCCCGGCAAGATCGACCGTATTTTTTCAAAGGCGGTCGAGCGGCGAACCCGGGGGCGCGACGGCCTGTATATGCAAAGCCGCTTTCCGCGCCACGGCAGCGAAAATGGCCTGACCTCATTTCCCTATTCGGTCTTCCAGGGCTTTACCGAACTGTTCGAGGATTTCGAACCGTGGCTGGCGGACGCCACAGGGGCGCGGGTCCATGGGCATCTGTTCGCCCCAGATCGCGCAGAATTCGCCGGTGGCGACACGATCATCAACGGCGTGCTTAGTGATTGCGCGACGCTGCGCGACTATAATCCCACTGCTTTTGTCTCGAACCTGATTTGGAACACGCGGGGCCAGCGGCAATGTTTCCAGTTCGGGCCTGCGGACACACAGGACATCAATTGGTTCCTGGCGCGCGACAAGAACGCAAGGCTGTCCGTGATCACAGGTGCCTGGGCCATTCCCCTGTTCCGGTCGAACATGAACTTCGCCGATATTCGGATCGAGGCAGCGCGCCTGCAGCGGATCGAAACCAAACAGCTGGATATTCTGACGTCTGTCTGGACCAAAGCACAGGTTCGAACCTGGTCCCTGGCCGAGTTCATCGAATCCCCGATGGAGCCGCTGCAATCCATGATCGAAGAAATCGGGTTTAATCATCAAAGCCACCTGACCGAAGCGCCGAAAATGGTGGAGTTATCCGGGTTCGGGCAATTCCTGCAAAACCTCAAGAACCAGGGCATGCACCCCTATTTGATGGGTGATTTCCCACCTGACGATGTGTTTGGCGCACAGATCAAACCGTTCCGGAAACCCTATCTTGTACAATAACTTCTCATGACCACAGAATTCGACTATTTCATCGTCCTCGCCGCCATGCGCACCGGCTCGAACCTGCTTGAGGCCAACCTGAACGCGTTGGAGGGCGTCGCCTGCCATGGTGAGGCCTTTAACCCGCATTTCATCGGTCGCCTCAAATCCGACGATCTGCTGGGGGTTTCGATCGCGGAACGCGACAATGATCCGTCCCGGTTGATTCAGGCAATACGCGCGGCCCCGGGTGATCTGAACGGGTTTCGGTTTTTTCAGGGCCATGATCCCCGTGTGTTAGAGCCTGCTTTGGCCGATCCTCGCTGTGCCAAGATCATTCTGACGCGCAATCCGCTGGACAGCTATGTGTCGTTGAAAATCGCGCGGGAAACCAAGCAATGGCAGTTGAAGAACATCAAACGTCGACGCGAGGCGCAGATTGAATTCGACGCCCACGAATTCGAGGCGTATCTGGAACAGCAACAGCAGTTCCAATTGCTGCTGCTGCACAGCCTTCAGTCGTCGGGGCAGACAGGGTTTTACATCTCATACGACGATCTGAACCGTCTGGACACGCTGAATGGGCTGGCCGAATGGCTGGGCGTACCGGCGCGGCTGTCCTCGCTTGACGATACGCTAAAGCCGCAGAATCCCGAACCCGCGCTGTCCAAAGTGACAAACCCCGACGAGATGGAGCAGGCGCTGTCACGGATCGACAGCTTCAATCTGCACCGCACGCCAAATCTGGAACCCCGGCGCGGACCGGCAGTTGGCAGCTATGTCGCGGCCGCCAAAACGCCACTGATTTATATGCCTCTGCGCGGTGGCGCCGAGGGGCCGGTGACCCGGTGGCTGGCTGATCTGGACGCTGTCAGTACAGATAAGCTGTCGACCAATCAGAACCGCAAACAGATGCGGAACTGGCTTCGCGACCACCCCGGACATAAGAAATTCACGGTGCTACGCCATCCTCTGGCGCGGGCGCATACGGCGTTCTGCACCTATATTCTAAGCACGGAACCCGGCGCTTACCTCAAGATCCGCAATATGCTGCGCAACAGGTTCAAACTGCCGATCCCCGGACAACTGCGCAAAGACAATTACCCGGTCGAACAGCATTATGAGGCGTTTTCTGCCTTTTTGGTGTTTCTACGCCAGAATCTGGCCGGTCAAACGCCGGTCCGGGTGGATGGAGTCTGGTCCAGTCAAGCGCAGGTGCTTGAGGGGATGTCCGGCTTTGCGATGCCCGATCTGATCCTGCACGAAGAAGAAGCCGCAACAGCCCTTAGGGATCTGGCACATCGGCTGGGGCATGACGCGCCGCCCGCTTTGGGCAAGGTCGCGCCAGACACCTCGTATACGCTGAGCGACATTTACGACGAAAAGCTGGAGGCGCTGGCCGCCGAGGCGTATCAGCGCGACTATTTGCAGTTTGGGTTCGGGGATTGGAATCCGCTTACGGGCGCACCGTGATCAGCGTGCCCCGGTTCACCATCGCATAGATCTCTTCTATCTCTTCGTTCTTGACGGCGATACAACCTGCGGTCCAGTCCGGCGTCTTTTTGGCGCGCTTCACCTCTGACCGCGATTTCGGTTCACCATGAATGAAGATGTCACCACCTGGGTCGACACCGGCCGCCTTGGCCTGGGCGATATCCTGCGAGTTCGGGTAGGAAATTCCCAACGACAGGTGATACCGGCTGTTGGGGTTGCGACGGTCGATCAGATAGCTGCCCTCGGGCGTGCGGCCATCACCGCGCTTGGTCTTGGTGCCATTCGGCGCAAAACCCAGTTTGACCGAGTATTCCTTGAGAATTCGCTCGTTATGCAGAAGGTAAAGCTTCCGCGCGCCTTTGTTGATGACCATCGAGGTCACCTCGGGGCCTTCGTAAGTCAGAAATCTGGGGCTGGCTGAGGCACATGCCGAAACGCTCAGCGTTGCCATGGCACCCAATCCAAATGCTCGACGATCCATGTTCACTGCCTGCTACTGCTCTTTTTTTTAGCTATTATGCCAGAAATCCGAAAAACTGAAATCACTTTTTGATGTATTGTGGATCCGTCAGACGGCGCTCGATCGACTCGAGCCGCTCCAGCACCTCGTCGCGGTAGGCGTCGGTTTTCACCTCATCCTCGGCATGGTGCGCGTCCTGCATCGAGTTCACGATCAGACCGACCAGCAGGTTCACCACCGCAAAGGTGGTGACCATGATGAAGGGCACAAAGAACAGCCAGGCATAGGGGTACACCTCCATCACGGGGCGCACGATGCCCATGGACCAGCTTTCCAGCGTCATGATCTGAAACAGCGTATAGGCCGATAGGCCCAGATCGCCGAACCAATCAGGGAACGTGCCCGAGAACAGCTTGGTCGAGATCACCGCGCCAATATAGAACAGGATCGCCATCAACAGGAACACGCTGGCCATACCCGGCAAGGCCGAGATAAAGCCCTCGACCACCCGGCGCAGACGCGGCGCAACCGAAATGACGCGCAACACCCGCAGAATACGCAGCGCCCGCAACACCGAAAGACCGGCCCCACCGGGCACCAAAGCGATGCCGACAATCACGAAATCGAAAATATTCCAGCCATTTGTGAAAAACCGGCGCCCATTGGCCACCAGTTTCATCCCGATCTCAGCCACGAAGATGGTCAGGCAAAGGCTGTCCAGCGTTACGATCAGGGGGCCGATGCTGTCCATCAGGGTTGGCGATGTCTCCATCCCCAGCAAAACGGCGTTGAAAATGATGACACCGGTGATGAAGCGCCCAAACGAGGGGCTTTCGATGATGGCCAGCAGGCGCTGAGTGAACCCCATTCTGATACTCTCCTGTCTGCTCATGATGCGGGCTCCAGCACAAACCGCGCGGCAAGTTCCGTGTGTGACGACCACCGAAATTGGTCGACCACCTGGACCCATTCAAGGGTGTAGCCTGCATTAACCAGTGTTTTTGCATCCCGCGCAAAGGTGACCGGATTGCACGAGACATAGGCGATCACCGGGCGCAGCGCCTTGGCCAATTCAGCCACCTGCGCCTCGGCCCCGGCGCGGGGCGGGTCCAGCACAACGGCGTCAAAAGATTTCAGCTCATCCGGCATCAAGGGGCGGCGGAACAGATCGCGCGCCTCGGGCGTGACCCGTTTCAGGCCCTGCGCCCGCCGCCAGCCCTGATCCAGCGCCTGCGTCATGGCAGCTTCGCCCTCAACCGCGTGAACCTCTGCGGATTGAGCCAGCGGCAGCGAGAAGGTTCCGCTGCCGGCAAACAGATCGGCAACGCGCCTGGCACCCTGTGTTGCCTGCAAAACTGCCTGTAACAGAGCCTGTTCTCCGTCCTTCGTCGCCTGCAGGAACGCACCCGGAGGCGGCACAACCCCGGCCAGACCAAAGCGTTGAACCGGAGGTTGACGCATGGCGATCACCTCTCCGTCCCAGCTAAGCCGGGCAAGGCCGTGTTGTTCAGTTGCCTGCCCAAGGGTCAGCTCCAGCGGGCCGTCCAGTGGTTTGCCGCCTGTGACGGCCACATCCAAACCACCTTCGGACAGAGTCAACGTCACCGCCAGCACGCCCTTGCGGCTGCCGCCCAATAGGGCCAGCGCCTCGGCCACCGGGATGGCGGCGATCAGGGCGGGGTCCAGCAGGTGGCAATCGGGGATTTCAGTGATTGTATCCGACGCACGCCCGTGAAACCCGGCCAGGGTGCCCTTTTTCGTCCGCCGCACGGCGATGGTTGCCCGGCGGCGCGAACGTTCGGGCGAGGTGTGGATCGGCCGCATCTGCGCCTTTAGCCCCTGCGCAGCCAGCGCGTTGCGCACCACATCGACCTTCCAATCGGCAACAAAATCATCCGCGGCGTGCTGCAACTGGCAACCGCCGCAGGCCTTATAGTGACGGCAAGGGGCCTTGATCCGCTGATCCGAAGGCGTCTCGACCCGGATATCGCTTAGAAACTGGCCCAGTAACGTCCCGCTGACCACCTCACCCGGCAGGGTGCGCGGCGCATAGACAGGGCCATCGGCGATGCCGTCGCCCTGATGGCCCAGACGGGTTATGGTGAACTGCTGCGTCATGACGCGCCTGATACCCGGGGTTGGCCTGCAACAAAACCCTTATTCCGCTGCTTCGGCCTGAATGAACCCGCCGGACTGACGATGCCAGAACCGCGCATAAAGCCCGGCCTGCTCTAGCAGCGCGTCATGGGTGCCGGATTCAACCACCCGCCCCTGATCCAACACGATGATCCGATCCATCTCGCTTAGCGTCGATAAGCGATGCGCAATCGCCAGCACGGTCTTGCCCTGCATGACCCGGTGCAGCGCCGTCTGGATTGAGGCCTCGACCTCGGAATCCAGCGCCGAAGTCGCCTCATCCAAGACCAGAACCGGCGCGTCCTTTAGGATGGCGCGGGCCAAGGCAATCCTCTGCCGCTGTCCACCGCTGAGCTTCACGCCCCGCTCACCCAGATGCGCGTCATAACCCGTGCGGCCATGGGCATCCTGCAGGCTGAGGATAAAGTCATGCGCTTCGGCCTTTTTGGCTGCCGCGATCAGGTCGCCTTTGGACGCATCGGGACGGCCGTACAGTATATTTTCGCGCGCGGATCGGTTGAACATCGCGGTTTCCTGCGTGACCATGCCGATCTGCTGGCGCAGGCTGTCCTGCGTCACCTTCGACACATCCTGCCCATCAATGCGGATCGCGCCTTTTTCACCGTCATAGAGCCGTAAAAGCAGCGATACGAGGGTGGATTTTCCGGCCCCGGATGCCCCCACGATACCCAACTTTTCACCCGGTTTAACGGTAAGCGTCAGGTCGGTAACGCCGCCAATGTCACGCCCATAGGCAAAGCTGACCTTGTCAAAGGTGATCTGACCATCGGTCACGTTCAGGCTGGTGGCATCGCTTGCATCTTCGACCCGATCCCGCGAGGTCAGCGTCTTCATGCCGTTCTCGATCTCGCCGACATTTGCGTAAAGACCCATCAGTGTGAAGCTGACCCAGCCGGTCATCTGTGCGATGCGGATCGACACCGCACCCGCCGCCACGATATCGCCCGCCGTGGCAGATCCGACCTGCCACAACCACAAGGTCGCACCCAACAGCAGAACTGGCAGAACCCCGGCCAGCGTCATCAGAAAGAACCGAAAGCTGGCCGACAGCTTGCCAAATTCCAGCGACTTTTCCCGCAGATCGACCATCGAATTCCGCGCGGCCTGATCCTCGAATTCGGAATGGGCGAACAGCTTGACTGTCTTGATGTTGGTGATTGTGTCAACCACTTGCCCGGACACCATTGCCCGCGCCCCCGCCCGTGCCGCCGAGCGTTTGCGAACACGCGGCAAATACCAGCGGATCAGCAGGAAATATACCACCAACCAAGCCGCAAAGGGCAGCATGACCAGCGGATGAATAGAGCCTAACAAAAGCAAAGACCCCACAAGGGATGCCATCGCAAAAACGATCGCACTGATTGTCTCGGACACAACCGAGGTCAGTGCATTCGACGTCTGCATCTGTTTCTGCGCGATACGTCCGGCGAAATCGTCATCGAAGAAGGTAACCGATTGCCCCAGCGTCCAGCGGTTCAGCTTGGCCAACACCAGCGGCGTGATGTTGGGCATGACGACATAGTTGTTCGATACCGAGGACAGGCCAAACAGTACCGGGCGCAGCAGCATGAAAAAAGCCACCGCCCCAAAGATCATCCACATATTGCTGGCCGTAAAGAACCCCGCAGGCCCGCTGGATGTTGCAAGATCGACCACCAGCCCCAGAATCCAGGCCGTCCCGGCCTCTAGCGCGCCAGCCGTGGCCGAAAAGAACGCGGCGACGAACAGCATGGGCCATGCACCCGACAAGCACCACCGAATGAACGCCCCCAGCGTTTGCGGCGGGGGCGATTCGATGTTCTTGAACGGGTTGATGAGGTCGGCAATCCTCATTCTGCGGCCTCCGGGTTCAGGAAACCCCCAGATTGCCGCGCCCAGAACTGGGCGTAAACCCCGCCCAGGGCCAACAGCTCGGAATGGCCGCCCTGCTCAACGATCCGGCCGCCATCCATGACAAGAATACGGTCCATCTGCGCAATGGTGCTTAGGCGGTGGGCAATGGCGATCACCGTCTTACCCTGCATCATACCGTAGAGGGTGTCCTGAATTGACGCTTCAACCTCGGAATCCAGGGCAGATGTTGCCTCATCCAACAACAGGATTGGCGCGTCCTTCAGGATCACCCGCGCCAGGGTCACCCGCTGCCGCTGACCACCGCTGAGCTTTACGCCGCGCTCGCCCACTTGTGCATCATATCCCGTCCGCCCCTGCGGATCTTGCAGGTCAAGGATGAAGTCATGCGCCTCGGCTTGTTTGGCGGCGGCAGTCATCTGTTCTTCGGTGGCGTCTGGTCGGCCATACAGGATGTTGTCACGCACCGAACGGTGCAGCAACGCACTGTCCTGCTGCACCATACCGATATGACTGCGCAGGCTGTCTTGCGTGACCTTTGCAATGTTCTGATCATCAATCAGGATTGCCCCGTTTTCGACGTCGTAGAACCGCAAAAGCAGCTTGACCAAGGTTGATTTCCCGGCACCCGATCGCCCGATCAAACCAATCTTTTCACCCGGATGGATGGTCAGGTTGACGTGATCCAGACCGCCGGTCTTGCGTCCATAATGATGCGACAGGTCGCGGATTTCGATCTGACCGCTGGTCAGCTGCAACGGCTTGGCATCCGGTGCGTCCAGCAGGTCGATCGGTTGGGCAATGGTCTGCATCCCCTCCGCCACCACACCAAGCTGGCGAAAGAAACTGGTCAGCGCCCACATGATCCAACCGGTCATCGCGTTCAGCCGCAGGGTCAGGGCAGTGGCCGCCGCCACGACGCCCACGGACGCGCTGCCTTGCATCCACAGCGCAATGGCCCAACCGACAACGCCAATGATCAGGACCCCGTTCAAGGTGACCAGAACCACATCCATGACGGTGAAAATCCGCATCTCGGCCTGAAACGTCCGGCGCGTTTCCTTGATGGCTTCGCGGGCGTAATCCAGTTCCTGGGTGTCATGGGCAAACATCTTGACCGAGTGGATGTTGGTATAGCTGTCGACCACCCGCCCCGTCACGGTCGAACGCGCATCAGAGGCCGCCTGCGACGCAGGGCCCACGCGTTTCACCGTCCAATGAACCAGAAAGCCATAGAACACAAACCAGATCAGCAGGGGCAACAGCAATCGCGCATCGGCCGCAATCAGCAAGATCGCGGCCCCGATCAGATAGGCCAGCGAAAACGAAATCGCGTCAAAGACCTGAAACACCACCTCGCCCGCAGCGGGCGGGGTTTGCATGATCCGGTTGGCGATACGTCCGGCAAAGTCATTTTCGAACCAGCCAACTGACTGGCGCAACACATGTTTATGCGCTCGCCATCGGATCAGCGTGCCAAAGTTCGGCAAAATGGTGTTGTTCAGCAGCAACACGTCAAACACATGCAGCAACGGGCGCAAAAACAGAATAAACGCGGCCACCAGCAACAGTTCGGTTCCGTGGGTCTGCCAGACCTCGGTAGGCGATCCGCCCAGCAGGTCGACGACACGACCCATGTAGTAGATCAGGCCAACCTCGACCGCGGCAACAATGACGGACAAAAGCCCGGCCCAGACAAACACCCGAAAGAACGGCCTGGAATAATCCAGCATGAAGGGCCACAGCCGCGTGGGCGGTGCGTCGGCTTCTTTATAGGCGACAAAAGGATCTACGAGGTTTTCGAAATAGCGAAACATGGAGAGTGCTCCGATTGAGCAGAAAATTGGAAAATACGAAGAAAGATGGCGTCAGAACACCACCCCAACGGGTCAAGCGTTCCGCGCGTTAGCTGAACCAGATCCCGTAATACATTCGCATTCCTCCATCCATGTGACAGGCGCAAGTAAGCATAATCAAATTGACTTGTCATCCCCTTTTGAGACTTCGATCGAGTTGCTTAGCAGATCTTGGCGGTTCAAAGTGAAGCCGGATGCGATCCAGCGCGCCTCAAGCTCGGCCAGTTTCTTGCCCAGCGCAGGGCCAGTAAACTCGGGGATCAAATCCGTCGCCCTGATCGGAAAATCAGCGGCGGCCCCATCGCGCAACGCCTGTTGCATGTCCTGTGACCAGGGCTGTTCAAAAAAGGCACAGCGCAACAACGCTTCGTGCTGCCCATCCTCTTCGCCATAGCGAAAGCCCAATTCGGCAATCGTGGCCGTGCCGGATGCTTCCTCGCGCATTCGCGTCAGGCGCTGCAACTGCGCCCGGCTGAGGCGCAGGGTCTTGGCCATCGCGGGTGTTGCAATCGCTGCCAGACGGCGGATCGGATCAGGATCGGCCCCGGCCTGCTGCTCCAACGCGACCAGCGGCGCCAGCGACCGGTCATCGGCCCCCGGCAACACCTGCGCCAGCACACCAGCCTGACGCATCGCCGCAACAGATGGCGCAGGATCAGGTGCACCAAGCAGTTTCAGCACCTCGGCCCCGACCCTTTCCCGCGACAGGCCCGCCAGACCGTCCAGATTACCCGCAATCGCCGCCAGCGCATCCGGGTCAAACCCCGCATCAGGGTTGCCATACCAGGCGTGAAACCGGAAATAGCGTAGCGAGCGCAGGTAATCCTCACGAATGCGATTCTGGGCGGTGCCAATGAAACGCACACGCCGCGCCCGCAGGTCCGGCAATCCGTTCAGCGGGTCCAGAAGGCCACCATCAGGACGCGCATAGATCGCGTTCATGGTAAAGTCGCGGCGCGCAGCATCCTCTTCCACCCGGTTGGAAAAGGCCACAACAGCCCGACGACCATCGGTTTCCACATCACGGCGAAAGGTGGTGATTTCATGCGGGATGCCACCACTGACCACGGTAACGGTGCCGTGGTCAATCCCGGTTGGGATGGCCTTCAGCCCGGCCGCCTGCGCCAGCTCCATCACCCGCTCTGGCAAGGCGTCGGTGGCGATATCAATATCCGATACCGGCGCGCCCAACAGCGCGTTGCGCACGCAGCCGCCCACGAACAGGGCCTGCGCGCCCGCCGATGTCAGGGCCGCGCAGACCTTTTGTGTCGCCGGATCAGAAACCCAGGCCTCGGTTACTTGCGTCATTCACTCACCCGTGCGGACAATCCCCGCAACATTCGGGCCGTCGCCCCCCAAATGTAATAGGGGCCATAAGGCACCGTGAAATAATATCGTTTCTGACCACGCCAACGGCGCGATTCAACGACATAATTCGCGGGGTCCAGCACATGTGCAAGCGGAACCGAAAACACCTCATCCACTTCGCCGGGCTCAGAGGTGATCCGAAACGGTGCGCGCAAGATCGCCACCACCGGCGTCACGGTGAACGAGGTCACCGTTTCATGGGCGGGCAGATGCCCAAGGATTTCGGGCATCTCCGGGGGCAATCCGATCTCTTCCTGCGCCTCACGCAGGGCAGTGGCGGTAACATCCACGTCCCCTTCATCCTGCTTGCCGCCGGGAAAGGCGATCTGGCCGGGGTGGTGTTTCAGGGCCGAGGATCGTTTTGTCAGGATCAGGCGCGGTGTGTCGCCAAACACCGTGATCGGAACCAACACGCCAGCGGGACGCAGTTTGCGCCCTTCGGGCAGAACGGCTTCGGGATTCAAATCGAAATCGCTGGACCCGTTGCCGGGGCGACACAAGGCCGCCCGCAAGCTTTCTGTCGGATCAAGCTCCGTCAGCATCGAAACCGACTGTTCCGGGATCCAACACGTAATGCGCGCCGCAGAACTGGCAATCCGCCGTGACATCACCCTCGGGTGTAGTCATCTTTTCGATATCCTTGGCCGAATAGATCGACAGGCTTTGGCGCACGCGATCTTCGGAACAGGTGCAGCCGAATTGCACGGGTTGCGCGTCATAAACCCGCGGCTGTTCCTCATGAAACAGCCGGATCAGCAGGTCAGTCGGGGCAATCGACGGGCCGATCAGTTCCAAATCGTCGACCGTGTCCAGCAGGATATTGACGCGGCCCCAGTTCTCACCTTCTTCGCCGTCAACCAGATCATTGGCGCTCAGAATCTCGCCCTCACCTTCGCCGCTGGCCACAAAGGGCGAGGCTTTGGGCATGTGCTGCAACATGATCCCGCCCGCACGCCAGTGTTCCTCGACGCTCGGTTCGATCGATTTGCCAAAGCTCAGCGAGAACCGGGTCGGCAGCTGTTCGGACTGCGCGAAATAAGCCTCGGCGCAGGCGCTCAGCGATCCGCCGGAAAGGGGGGTGATCCCCTGATAGGGCTGCGTGCCCTCACCCTGATCAATCATGATGGCGAAATATCCCTCGCCCACCTGATCGAACGGCGCACCATCGGTCAGGCGATCCCGGTCGTAACTGGCATAGGCCCGGATGCGGGCCGGTTCGCCTTCTTTCGTTGGGGCGAAATAATCGGTCGCGATCATCCGCACAGCGCCCTTGGACTGAACCTGCAACGACAGCTTCCAGCGCAGCGCGACGGTCTGGCCGATCAACGCGGTCAGCAGGGCCATTTCGGCCACCAGAGCCTCGACTTTTTCGGGATAGTCGTGCTGTTTCAGGATGCCGTCCAGCACACCGTCCAGACGGGCCACGCGGCCGCGCATATCCGATACATCAAGTTGAAAGGGTAGGACGGTGTCGTCCCACGCGATTTTCGTTCCAAGAGACATGGGGTTTCCTTACACGCCACAGGTTGGCATACCGCCAGCATATAGGTCGAACAATTTGGGTTGTAAGGGGCCATACATGATCAGACGGTTCGGTGAAACCCCCGAGGCCGGGCGGAAATACACACGACGCGTCGGCGTTTATGCACTGCTGCCCCGTGGCAGGCATCTGTTGCTGACCTGTCAGACAGAACCCGGACCCGATCTGCAACTGCCCGGCGGCGGAATTGATCCGGGCGAATCACCCACCTGCGCCCTGCACCGCGAAGTGTTCGAGGAAACCGGCTGGCTTGTGGCAACCCCGCGCCGGGTCGGTGCGTTTCGGCGGTTCACCTATATGCCCGAATACGACCTATGGGCCGAGAAAGTATGCCTGATCTACCGCGCGCGCCCTGTGCGCCGCATCGGCCCGCCCTCGGAACCGTTTCACGAGGCCTTGTGGATGGACAGCGCAGACGCCGTGCAAATGTTGGGCAATGACGGGGATCGCCACTTTGCCAACCAGCATCTGCAAGGGCTTTAGGGGCCGTTGTATTCAAAAAACACTGCTGAAACGTCGTCATCCATACCGCTGCCCGGCGCCATCGCCTGCGTCAGCCGCCAGAACATGTCATCCAGAAATTCGGTACCGCAACGCCCGGGCGCGCAGTCAACCGCCATCTGGCGCAGACCGTCTTCTTCCAGCAGGCCGCCACCCGCCAGGCTGCATTCGGTGAAGCCATCCGAATACAGCAGCAGCCTGTCGCCGGGATTCATATATGTGTCGATCTGCTGAAAGCTGGCCTCGGGCAGTAATCCGATGGGCAACCCACCCTCACCCAGAAATTCGGTACTGCCGTCGTGGCGCAGCAACAAAGGATGCGGGTGCCCGGCCTGAACCATTTTCAGATGCCCGTTGCGCAGGTCGATGATGGCGTAGACCATGGTGAAATATTCTTCGATCCCGGTATCCGCCATCAGGCGGGAGTTGAGCGTTTCGGCCACCTGCTCGGGCGGTAATAGCGCGTAGAACTTATCGAACCGCTTTTCCATCGCCACGTTCTGCTCAAAGTGGTTGCTGGACAGATACCCGCCCAACCGCGCCGTCATCATCGCCGAAGTGATGCCATGGCCCGACACATCAATGCTGTAGAACCCCAGCCGGTTGACCCCGGGTGAAAACATCCCCACCAGATCACCGCCAATATGACCGCAGGGTTTAAGCAACATGCTGACCCGCGATTTGCCAAACTCGCGCGTGAGTTCCGGAACCAGCGATTCCTGAATTTTGCGGGCCTGGATCAAGTCCTTGTCGATGGCGTCATGCGCCACACGCAGTTCCTCCAGTGCGGATTCGATCAAGCGGTTCTTTTCAGACAGCTCACGCTGCATATCCAGAATGCGCGCCCCGGCCGAGATACGCGCGCGCAGCTCATCCGCCTCAAGCGGTTTGATCAGGAAATCGTCGGCCCCCGCATCCAGGCCGCGCGCCACCTCTTGCTTTTCGCTTTTCGAGGTCAGCAGGATGAAATAGCTGTATTGATCACTGTCCAGCGCCCGGAACGCGCGGCAGAATTCCAGACCACTCATCCCCGGCATGACCCAATCGCTGAGAACAAGATCCGGCTGATCCGTGGCGCACATCGCAATCGCTGTATCGCCGCTGTCGGCCTCAAGCACCTGAAACCCCCATTTTTTCAGCGACGCCACCAGAATCCGCCGTTGCAGGCGACTGTCATCCACGACCAGCACCTTTTGGATCGCGCCAAAATCCAGCTCTGCCCTGGCCTCTGCCTGACTGCCCTCTGCCACCTGAACCCTCTGCACTGCGACCTACTCGGAACGCTGCGACCCTAGCGCGGGCCGGTTTAACATCCCGTGAAGGCGTCTTTATTGCGTTGCTTAACCCGGTCTTTACCGGCCTTGGGATACCCAAGTCAGGTCGCGATATGTGTGGAGAGGCCGAACATGATCGACTGGTCCAGGGTCAGACAGCTGCGGGATGAGGTGGGCACCGCCGAATTCGTTGAGGTGGTACAGATTTTCCTGGACGAGGTGCAGGAAGCCATCGACCGGCTGCACAAGGACACAAACCGCCTTGAGTTCGAGCAGAACATGCATTTCCTCAAAGGCAGCGCGCTGAGCCTTGGGTTCGACCGGTTCTCTAAACTCTGTCAGGATGGCGAGCGTATCGCCGCCGCAGGCAAGGCGGATGAGGTTGATCTGATCTCAATCCTGAAGGTCTATGACGAGTCCAAAGCCGTGTTCATCGCGGACAGGGGGGCAAACCTGACCTAGATCACGAATTGCGCCAGGGTCTCGTCCTCGGTGATGTCGGTATAGGTGAACCCGGCCTCATCCAGATGCGCAAACAGGCGGGCAAAGTTCTCGGGCTTGCGGGTTTCGATCCCGATCAGGACCGAACCAAAATTTCGGGCCGACTTCTTCATGTATTCGAACCGGGCGATATCGTCTTCGGGGCCAAGAATGCCCAGAAACTCTTTTAGCGCGCCGGGGCGCTGTGGCAGGCGCAGGATAAAGTATTTTTTCACGCCGGAATAACGCTGCGCCCGTTCCTTGACCTCGGGCAGACGTTCGAAATCGAAATTACCGCCCGAAGTAACACAGACCACGGTTTTTCCGCGAATAAAGCTTTGCACGTCACCAATGGCTTCGATCGCCAGCGCACCGGCAGGTTCCAGCACGATGCCTTCGACGTTCAGCATTTCGATCATGGTGGTGCAGATGCGATCTTCGGACAGCACCAACACGTCGGACAGGTGGCGATCCTTCAGCAGATCAAACGGCTTCGCACCGATCTTTCCAACCGCCGCACCATCGACGAAATTGTCGATACGATCCAGTGCCACCGGATGCCCCGCCGCCATGGCCGCGTGCAAACAGGCCCCGCCTTTGGGTTCGACAAACAGGCAATGGGTTCGATCCCCGAACCACGTCGCCACGCCCGAGGACATGCCACCGCCGCCCACCGGCAGGATCACGTGATCGGGAACACCGCCCAGTTGCGCCTCGATCTCAACCGCCAATGAGGCCTGACCTTCGATCACATCCGCATCGTCAAAGGGCGACAGGAAATGCCCGCCCTGCCGGGCGCACCATTCTTGCGCAGCGGCCAGCGTGTCGTCGAAGTAATCGCCAATCAGGTGGATTTCGATATTGTCGCCACCAAAGATGCGGGTTTTCTGGATTTTCTGCTGCGGCGTCGTCACCGGCATGAAGATCACACCCTTCACGCCCAGATGCTTGCACATGAAGGCCACGCCCTGCGCGTGATTACCCGCGCTGGCACAAACGAACAGTTCCTGCCCCTGCTGCTTGCGCATGGCGTTGAACGCGCCCCGGATTTTATACGACCGCACCGGGCTGAGATCTTCGCGTTTGAGCCAGATATCGGCACCGTAACGATCGGACAAATGGGCATTGCGCTGCAACGGCGTTGCCGGAAAGACGGTGCGCATCGCCTGTTCGGCGGCACGGGCGCGGGTCATGAAATCACTCATGACCGTTTCAGTGCCGCATCACCGCCGAAAGGGCAAGGAATACATATGTGTACGGGCGGTCAGCTGAGTTCGCGTTTCTCTACGATGTACCCATACAAGGTTGTCAAGATACTGACATTCAAGATCGCAAAGAAGACTTGTACCACAAGTGACAGAACACTGTGCAATACGGGCGAGAACTGGAAGGCCTCCACGACCAGCCCAATCAAAAACTGCACAACCACGTAAAAGAAAACCAACCCAAAAGCGGTCCGTCCTGGGTTACCGATGGTCTCCCACCATTTCCAGCTTTCAGACATGGTCAACGGGTTACCAACCGCAAAAGCTGGAAGGATAAGCGACCACCTAAACATTAAAACGCCAAGCAAAAACAAAACCGCCACAAGCAAGGCCAGACCGACGGGCCACGCAGCCTGAACAACCGCCATTAAAACAAATCCCACAGGGAGCAATATTATCAAAGCGATTAGTCCGAGAAGAAAGAGCCGGAGTACGTATCCTACAGCTCTGCCTATGTGAAATTCTGGAACTAACCCTGAAGAGAATTTTTCAAGAAGAATAAAACGATGCCAAGTAGTTACGCCCCAGGCGCCAATGACAGCCGTCACAAGCCAAGCGGCTATGCCCCACAACAGAAAAAAGCGAGGAAGATTTTCTGCTGGAACGTTTACATGTTCGCCCCAAACCAAAAACTCGCCCAATCCCGACACATAAACAAAAGCGACCAGAGCTAAGACGCTCAACACGGTTGGCGCCCAGAAAATCCGAAAAACTGCCGGTAAGTTTCTTAGAACCATCCGAACCGAATGCATGAGAATCTTCCAACTCAACATTTAATAACCGCCTCTTCAACCAATCCTTGTTTTCCAAGCACCTGTTTCACCCCAATTCCTGCTCGGGTCAACGCAGATAACTTGCCCCCACGTCCAAAACCCGCTAGGGGCCAAGCGTTCTACGCAGAAGGGGAATTCAGATGTCCGCGCCCAAGAAAGTTGTTCTGGCCTATTCCGGTGGCCTTGATACCTCGATCATCCTGAAATGGTTGCAGACCGAGTATGGCTGTGAGGTCGTCACCTTCACCGCCGATCTGGGTCAGGGAGAAGAACTGGACCCGGCCCGCCAAAAGGCCGAGCTGCTGGGGATCAAGCCCGAAAACATCTATATCGAGGACATCCGCGAAGAATTCGTCCGCGATTTCGTCTTCCCGATGTTCCGCGCCAACGCGCAGTATGAAGGCCTGTACCTGCTGGGCACCTCGATCGCGCGGCCGTTGATCTCGAAACGTCTGGTTGAGATTGCCGAAGCAACCGGCGCCGATGCCGTCGCACACGGCGCGACCGGCAAGGGCAACGATCAGGTGCGGTTCGAACTGGCGGCCTATGCGCTGAACCCCGACATCAAGGTGATTGCGCCCTGGCGTGAATGGGATCTGACCAGCCGGACCAAGCTGCTGGAATTTGCCGAGGCGAACCAGATCCCGATTGCCAAGGACAAACGCGGCGAGGCCCCCTTCTCGGTCGATGCGAACCTGCTGCACACCTCGTCCGAGGGCAAGGTTCTGGAAGATCCCGCCGATATGGCACCCGATTATGTCTATCAGCGTACCGTCAACCCAGAGGATGCGCCCGATCAACCCGAGTTCATCGAAATCGGCTTTGAAAAAGGCGACGCGGTCAGCATCAATGGCGAGGCGATGAGCCCCGCCACCATCCTGACCAAGCTGAATGAATATGGCGGCAAGCACGGCATTGGCCGTCTCGATCTGGTCGAAGGCCGTTTCGTGGGCATGAAATCGCGCGGTATCTATGAGACGCCCGGCGGCACCATCCTGCTGGAAGCGCACCGTGGGATCGAGTCGATCACCATGGACCGTGGCGCGATGCACCTGAAAGATCAGTTGATGCCGCAATACGCGGAAATCATCTATAACGGCTTCTGGTACAGTCCCGAGCGTGAGATGCTGCAAGCCGCCATCGACAAATCGCAAGAGCATGTCACCGGCACCGTCCGCGTGAAGCTGTACAAAGGTTTGGCGTCGACCGTGGGTCGCTGGTCAGATCACTCGCTCTATTCCGAAGAGCATGTGACCTTTGAAGATGATGCCGGTGCATACGACCAAAAAGATGCTGCTGGCTTTATCCAGTTGAACGCGTTGCGTCTGAAACTGCTGGCGGCGCGGGACAAGCGTCTCAAGTAACAAGGGCGGCACACGAAAGGGTTGAGTTTTTCAAACTCGCCGCAACTTTGCCGTAGAAATGCCCGGTTGATTGTACACAGAAAACGGGTCGGTCCTGCAGAGGGTCGGCCCGTTTTTCATTCAATCAATTTGAGGCATACATGCAGGAAGATCACGCACAGGGCACTTTGGCCGAGTTCGAGTTCCGCGGATCGGCAAGCGAATACTTCGGCATCTGGATCGTCAATCTGCTGCTGTCGCTGGTGACCTTTGGCATCTACAGCGCCTGGGCCAAGGTTCGCACCAAAAAGTACTTCTATCAAAACACTTATGTCGCCGGGCGCAGCTTTGATTACCACGCCACAGGTGGGCAGATTCTGATCGGGCGGCTGATCGTGATTGCAGGGATCGTGGCCTATACGATCCTGGCGGCGGTTCCGCTGGTGAACTTGATCATGCTGCTCGGGCTGGTGTTCCTGATCCCCTACCTTCTGGTCCGGTCGCTGCGGTTTCAGGCACGCGTGTCCAGCTGGTCGAACGTCCGGTTTGATTTTCAGGGTACATGGGGGTCGGCCGCCGGAAATTACTTCTTGTACCCGATCATCGCCGCGCTGACACTGTATACCACCTGGCCCTTCGTCACCCGATCAATCCAGCGGTTTCACGTGAACGGGCATACGTTCGGGACCACTCCGATGTCTTTCGACAGCCCAATTGCGCCGTTTTACAAGGCATTCTTGTGCTCGGCGCTTTGGGTGATCGCTGGTCTCATCGCGATCCTCATGATCATGGGTGTTAATGCATCAACCTTTGAAGCGTTCAAGACTTTCGAAAACGATCCCAAAAACGTCGCGGCGATTTTGACCATCCTGTCGCTCTACGGGTTTCTTATCCTGGTGCTGGTTCCGGCCGTGATCATCTATCATGCCATGGTTCGCAACACGGTCTACAATTACACCGTTCTGGGCGATGGGCATCGGTTCCATTCGGATGTCTCGGCGCTGCGTCTGCTGTGGATTTCGGTCTCGAACGCGGTGATTGTTGGCCTGACGCTGGGTCTGATGCTGCCCTGGGCACATGTGCGCCGGGTGCGGTACCTGGCCAATCACACCATCTTTCTTCCGGCGGGGCCGCTGGATGAGTTCGTCGGCACTGTCAGCGCAAATGTCAGCGCCATCGGCGACGCCTATGGGGATATCGAAGGGTTCGATATCGGTATCGCGGTCTGATCCTTGGACGAGTTTCCTGAAGACATTGGCGCGCCTGTTCACGGGCGCGCCTATCCACCCCTCAGCTCGCGCGAGATATCGGCGCGGCTGGCGGTTGGCACCAATACCGTCTGGCTGATCGACGCGCAGGGGCAGATTCAGGCCCGCTGCGCCTTGGATGAGCTGACGGTGGAATCTCGTGTAGGTGCCACGGAACGGCGGGTGAACTTCCCCGATGGCACGTTATTTCTAACTGACAGGCATACAGCGCTGGAACATCTGTTGGCAGACACCAGCGGATCGCGCCTGCATCATGCGGAAAAGTTTCATCCCCGCCTGATCCTTATTTCCGTCGCCTGCTTGGCTGGCGCATGGGGCCTTTGGAAATACGGGCTGTCCGTGCTGGTGGCACTGGCGGTCTGGATGACGCCGCCCCCTTTGGTCTCTGCCATCGACACCGGGGTAATGCAGGCCCTGGATCAGGTTTTAACCAAACCCAGCACGCTGAACGCCGGTGAAAAAGCCAAGGTTCAGGACAGTTTCAACCGGGTGCTGGCGGCATTGGGGCCCGCGGCTGAAGATCATGACTATACTCTGAAATTTCGCGATCTGCCTGGAATGGGTCCCAACGCCTTTGCCCTGCCCAATGGCTCAATTGTGGTGACTGATGATCTGGTCCGGCTGGTCTCGGCCGACGCGCTGGCCGGGGTGATCGGGCATGAGATCGGGCATGTGGCCGAACAACATGGGCTGACGCAGATTTACCGCTCGCTCGGGGCGTTTGTCCTGATCGGCATGATGGCTGGCGATACTGGCCCGGTGCTGGAACAGGTACTGCTGGAAGGCAACCTGATCCTGTCCCTGTCCTATTCCCGCCAGCATGAGCTGGCAGCCGACCGGTTCGGTGTCGATCTGGCCACGCGGGCCGGGTTTGATCCCGATGGCCTGTCCGAATTCTTTGACCTGCTGGATCAGGAATACGGAGATCATGGCGATGACTGGTTCAGCACCCACCCGGGCTTCAAGACACGTCAGGAGAACCTGAAATCACTGACCCAAGGTCAATAAACCCCACCCCTTGCTCGTGACCTTGCCGCCCCCTAACCCTGTGAATGGGGAACAGGAGGGGACCGATGACACTGAACACCATAGCCGACGGCATTCAGAAAAACCTTGTCGGGCGCGGCTTTGAAGGCTCGCTCAAATTCGATTGCGGCAAGGACGGCGTGATCGTTCTGGCCGACAATCAGGCCAGCACACAGGATCGCGACACGGATTGCACCATCCGTATCTCGCAGGACAATCTGGCCAAGCTGCTGACCGGCAAACTGAACCCGATGACGGGCGTGGCATTGGGCAAGCTCAAGATCTCGGGCAATATGGGTGTGGCGATGAAACTGGGGCAGTTGCTGGGCTGAAGCGGCGATAAACTCGTCTCACCACCCCGTGACAAACGATGTCAGCGGATTGCGCCGCCGCATAAGTCAGGGCAGCGTAATGTCAGAAGGAGACCTGCTATGACCCGCATCGCTTATCTCGACTATGTCAAACCGACGTTTCTTTTTGTTCTAATTGCTCTGACAGCCATGCTGCGCGCCGCACCCGCACCCGCAGCCGGGACCGAGACCCTGACAGTTGCCGGAGGATGTTTCTGGTGCGTTGAATCCGATTTCGAATCCGTTCCCGGTGTCACCGGCGCCGTATCCGGATTCACCGGTGGTAAGGCCGCCAACCCGACCTACGATCAAGTCTCCAAAGGTGGCACTGGTCATTATGAGGCCGTCCAGATCACCTTTGACCCGTCACGTGTTTCCCGTGAAACCCTGTTGAACATGTTCTTCCGCTCGGTTGATCCTACCGATGCGGGCGGCCAGTTCTGCGACCGGGGCAACAGCTATCGCACAGCAATATTTGTCTCTAACGCAGGGGAAAAGGCGCTGGCGCAGAAAGCGAAAGCCGACGCGCAGCAAGCGTTGGGGCAGACAGTTGTCACCCCGATCCTGCAAAAAGGCGCATTCTACCCGGCCGAAGCCTATCATCAAGATTACTACAAGGGTGACAAGCTGATCTTTACCCGGTTCGGCCCCAAACGTCAGAAGAACGCCTACAAAGCGTATCGAAACGCTTGCGGACGTGACACGCGTGTCAAACAACTGTGGGGCAGTGCCGCGCCATTTGTCGGTTCTTAATCCAGGCGCGCTGCGCGCACCTCTTTCAGATCCGGGATAACATCTGCTGTGCCGTGCCGCGTGACCATCAGGGCCGCGGCACGGTTTGCTTGTGAGATAGCTTGCGCCATTGGCATCCCACGATCCATCCCAGCCAGAACATAGCCAGTGAACGTATCGCCCGCGCCGGTCGTATCCACGGCCTGCACCTTGTGCGCCGGGAATTCCGAAACATCCGAGCCGCGCAGATAATATCGCGCCCCTTTAGAGCCCAGCGTCACAATCACATGCTGAACATCCAGGTCCCAAAGGTCCTGTCCGGACGCCTTCCGCAATTGTTCGGCTTCGATCTCGTTCAGGATCAGAAAATCCAGATAGGGCAGCACGGCCTGCACCGCCTCGGCCTGAAACGGGGCGGCGGCATAGCAAACCTGCAATCCCAGTTCATGCCCCATTCTGGCGGCCTCGACCTGCAGATTGGTTTCATTCTGCATCACCAGCAGGTCACCTTGCGACGCCGAAGACAACGCCTGCCCCAGTTGGTCCGATGAAATCGCTTGGTTAGAGCCGGGAAACAGGATGATGTTGTTTTCACCCTGCGCATCCACGGCAATGATGGCGTGGCCGGTTGGTATGTCGACCTCGGCGATATAGCGCGTGTCGACGCCATATTCGGTCAACCGATCCCGCGCCCAGCGCCCGTCGGGCCCGATGGCACCGATATGCGCCGTGCGCGCGCCGGCCCGGGCCGCCGCCACGGACATATTCGCCCCCTTGCCCCCCAGGTATCTGTCCAGACGATTGGCCGAGAGGGTTTCCCCCGGCCCGGGCAAATGCGGCACATCATAGATCATGTCCGCGTTGATCGAGCCGAGGTTCCAGATTGTCATGGCTTAACCGATATCGCAGGATGCAAGGATGGCCATGTTCAAGATGTCATTGGCGGTCGACCCCGTCGAACAGATCTGAATCGGCTTGTCGATGCCGGACAGGATTGGGCCGATGACCGTCGCGCCGCCCATTTCCTGCATCAACTTGGTCGAGATCGACGCCGAGTGTCGCGCTGGCACGATCAGGATATTGGCCGGACCAGTCAGGCGCGAGAACGGATAAGCCTCTTGCTGATGGGCGTTCAGGGCCACATCGACGGTCATCTCGCCCTCGTATTCGAAATCGACACCGCGCGAATCCAGGACCCCCGGTGCGACATGCATCTTTTCAGCGCGTTCAGACACTGGATACCCAAAGGTCGAAAAGCTGACAAAGGCAACGCGCGGTTCCAAACCCATATGGCGGGCAATCCCGGCCGCGCGTTCGGCAATATTGGCCAGGTCATGCTCATCCGGCCATTCATGCACCAGCGTGTCGCCGATCAGAACGATCCGGCCCTTGTGCAGCAGCGCGGTGACACCAGCCGCCCCATGGGCCGCATCTGCGTCAAAGACATGATTGATCCGGTCCAGTACATGCGCCGATTTACGGGTGGCGCCGGTTACCAGACCATCCGCATGGCCATGGGCCAGCATCAACGAGGAAAACACGTGCCGGTCACGCGCGGCCAGACGGTGAATATCTTTGCGATCAAACCCCTTACGCTGCAAACGCCGGTACAGGAAATCCTTGTAGGCATCCAGATGCGTGGTTGTGGCGGCATTCACCACCTCCAATTCGCGCACCGCATCGCTGAGCCCGGCCTCGTCGAGCTTTTGTTTGACCTCTTCCGGGCGACCGACCACCATCGCCTTGCCAAAGCCCGAGCGCTGATACATCACCGCCGCGCGCAAGACGCGGGGATCGTCCCCTTCGGCAAAGATCATCCGGCTTTGCGCCGCACGGGCACGGGCGTTCAAACCACGCAGGATGCTGGCCGTCGGATCCATGCGCGACTTGAGGCTCAGCTCATATGCCTCCATGTCGATGATCGGACGCCGCGCCGCGCCGGTGTCCATGCCCGCCCTGGCCACAGCGGGCGGGATACGGTGGATCAGGCGCGGGTCGAACGGTGTGGGGATGATGTAATCGCGGCCGAAGGTCAGCGTCTTGCCATAGGCCAGCGCCACCTCGTCCGGTACATCCTCGCGGGCCAGGCGGGCCAGCGCATGGGCGCAGGCAATCTTCATCTCGTCGTTGATGGCGCGGGCATGGATATCCAGCGCACCACGGAACAGATAGGGGAAACCCAATACGTTGTTGACCTGGTTGGGATAATCGCTGCGGCCGGTGGCGACGATGGCGTCAACACGGACCTCATGCGCCTCTTCCGGCGTAATCTCGGGGTCCGGGTTGGCCATGGCGAAGATCACCGGATTGTCGGCCATGCTGGCGACCATATCCTGCGTCACCGCGCCCTTGACGGATACGCCCAGAAACACGTCCGCGTCCTTCATGGCGTCTTCCAACGTGCGCAGGTCCGTGGTGATCGCATGGGCCGATTTCCACTGGTTCATGCCCTCGGTCCGGCCCTGATAGATCACGCCCTTGGTGTCACAGACGATGCAGTTTTCGTGCTTGGCCCCCATCGCCTTGAGCAATTCGATACAGGCAATCCCCGCCGCACCTGCCCCGTTCAAAACGATCTTCACATCCTCGATCTTCTTGCCCGAGATATGCAGCGCGTTCAGCAGACCTGCCGCGCAGATGACCGCCGTGCCGTGCTGGTCATCGTGAAAGACGGGAATATCCATCTCTTCTTTCAGGCGCTGTTCGATGATGAAACACTCGGGCGCTTTGATGTCTTCCAGATTGATGCCGCCAAAGGTCGGCCCCATCAGACGCACCGCGCGGCAAAATTCATCCGGGTCTTCGGTATCCAGTTCGATATCAATCGAATTCACATCGGCGAACCGTTTGAACAGGACCGATTTGCCCTCCATCACCGGTTTCGAACCCAGCGCGCCCAGATTGCCCAGACCCAGAACCGCCGTCCCGTTCGAGATCACGGCCACCAGATTGCCCTTGTTGGTATAGTCATAGGCCGTTTCCGGATTTTCCGCGATAGCCTCACAAGGAACGGCCACACCGGGGCTGTAGGCCAGCGACAGATCGCGCTGCGTGGTCATGGGAACGGTGGCTTGCACCTCCCACTTGCCGGGGGTGGGGTCCAGGTGAAAGGCCAGCGCCTCTTCTTTGGTGATCTTCGCTTTGGGCATCGGATTGGTCGTTTCCATGACTTCGGGGATTTCGCCTCTTACCTCAGACGGCGGCGCGCCTCAACGGCAATGCGTTTTCACCTTTCGTCGCGGGTGGGGGATTTGTAAGGTCGCGACCGGAATACGCCAAAAGAGGTCAGCCTTGTCCACAGTCACGCCGATGATGGCGCAATACCTCGAAATCAAAGAGGCCCATGCCGACGCCCTGCTGTTTTATCGCATGGGCGATTTTTATGAGATGTTTTTCGAGGACGCGGTGAACGCGGCCGAGGCGCTGGACATCGCCCTGACCAAACGCGGCAAACACAACGGCACCGACATCCCGATGTGCGGCGTGCCGGTTCATTCCGCCGAAGGATATCTGCTGACGCTGATCCGCAAAGGGTTTCGCGTTGCCGTCTGCGAACAGATGGAAAGCCCGGCTGAGGCGAAAAAAAGAGGCTCTAAATCGGTGGTAAAGCGCGGTGTGGTGCGCTTGGTTACCCCCGGCACCCTGACCGAAGACGCCCTGCTGGAAGCCCGCCGTCACAACTTTCTGGCCGCCTATGCCGAGGTCCGGGATGAGGCGGCGCTGGCCTGGGCCGATATCTCGACCGGCGCGTTTCACGTGATGCCTTTGACGTCCGTACGCCTCAGCCCCGAACTGGCGCGGCTGGCCCCGTCCGAGTTGATCGTGGCGGATGGGTCCGAACAGGTTTTGCAGGAACCCGTCCGCGATCTGGGCATTTCGCTGACCCCGATTGGGCGCGCCAGTTTCGACAGCACTGCGGCGGAAAAACGCATCTGCGGGTTGTTTCACGTCGGCGCCCTGGACGCATTCGGCAATTTCGGGCGCGCTGAGGTTTCGGCGATGGGCGCGCTGATCGACTATCTTGAGATCACGCAGAAGGGCAAACTGCCGCTGCTGCAAACACCGCTGAAGGAATCCGAGGACCGCGTGGTGCAGATCGACGCCGCCACCCGGCGCAATCTGGAACTGACCCGGTCGCTGTCCGGTGGCCGCGCTGGCTCGCTGCTATCAGTGGTGGATCGCACCGTGACGCCCGGCGGCGCGCGGCTGTTGGAACAACGCCTGTCCAGCCCGTCCCGCAATCTGGACGTGATCCACGCGCGGCTGGATGCGGTGACATTTGCGGCCGAGGACAGCCTGACCGCATCGGACCTGCGCGAGGCTTTGCGCAAGACCCCCGATCTGGATCGCGCCCTGTCCCGCCTGTCGCTGGAACGTGGCGGCCCCCGCGATCTGACCGCCATCCGCAACGGGTTGGCGCAGGCTGCCACCATAGCGGAATTATGCGGTCCCCAAGATTTGCCGGTTTTGCTGGCCACCGCCGTGCAGAACCTTGTTGGGTTCGATGATCTGTTGACCCTGCTGGATCAGGCGCTGGTCGCCGAACCACCCCTGTTGGCCCGTGATGGTGGCTTTATCGCCCCCGGGTTCGATGCCGAGTTGGACGAGGCTCGCACCCTGCGGGACGAGGGCCGTTCCGTCATCGCCGGGTTTCAGCAGAAATATGCGGAACATACAGGCATCACCTCGCTGAAGATCAAGCACAACAATGTGCTGGGCTATTTCATCGAAACCACGGCCACACATGCCGAAAAGATGCTGAATCCGCCTTTCAGCGAGACCTATATTCACCGCCAGACCACCGCCAATCAGGTACGGTTCACCACCGTCGAACTGTCCGAGATCGAAACCCGTATACTGAACGCCGGAAATCTGGCGCTGGAGATCGAAAAACGGCTCTATCAAAGGCTTTCTGGTGAAATTTTATCCCTCGCCGCACGGCTCAACCAAGCTGCCCGGGGGTTGGCCGAACTGGATCTGACCACCGCATTGGCCGATCTCGCGCGCGGTGAGAACTGGTGCCGCCCGCAGGTCGATACGTCACGCGCCTTTGATGTGCAGGGGGGCCGCCATCCGGTTGTGGAACAGGCGCTGCGGCAACAAAGCGGTGATGCATTCATTGCCAATGATTGTGACCTTAGCGCCAATACCGGTGCTGCAATCTGGCTGCTGACCGGTCCCAACATGGCCGGTAAATCAACCTTCCTGCGTCAGAACGCCCTGATTGCCTTGCTGGCCCAGATGGGCAGCTATGTTCCCGCAGAACAGGCCCATATCGGCGTGGTCAGCCAATTGTTCAGCCGTGTTGGCGCGTCTGACGATCTGGCGCGCGGGCGGTCAACTTTCATGGTGGAAATGGTGGAAACCGCTGCCATCCTCAATCAGGCTGATGACCGTGCCTTGGTCATTCTTGATGAGATTGGCCGTGGAACTGCCACCTATGACGGCCTGTCCATCGCCTGGGCCACCCTGGAACATCTGCACGCAGCCAACAAATCCCGCGCTCTGTTTGCAACGCATTACCACGAGCTGACCGCCCTGGCCGGCAAGCTGGAAGGCGTCGACAACGCCACCGTTGCGGTCAAGGAATGGGAAGGCGAGGTGATCTTCCTGCATGAGGTCCACAAAGGCGCGGCTGACCGATCCTATGGGGTTCAGGTGGCCCAACTGGCAGGTCTGCCCGCCACGGTGGTCGAGCGTGCCCGAATTGTGCTGGACCAACTGGAAAAAACCGAACGTGAAGGTGGTAAGCAAAAGACGCTGATCGACGATCTGCCGCTGTTTTCAGCCGCGCCGCCCCCGCCGCCGCCCGCACCCAAAGCGTCACCCGTCACGGATATGCTGAGCGACGTGTTGCCGGACGAGCTGACCCCGCGCGAAGCGCTGGACCTGATCTATAAACTGAAAGAGGCGGCCAGATCCTGACCGCCTCAGCATTCTTTAGGTCCAAGGCTGCTTAACCTGCGGGCGTCGACGACACACCAACCTGCGCCGGACGCAGCAGGCGGTCGTGCAGCATGAATCCTTCGGCCGATACCTGAATGATATCGCCAGCACGCGTGCCGGGAACCGGCGCTTCGAACATCGCCTCATGCACATTGGGATCGAACCGATCGCCAACTTCGGGCGTGATCACTTCCATCCCGTGTTTCTGGAACACGTCTTTCAGCGCGCGCATGGTCAGTTCGACACCTTCCAGCAGCGGCCCTGCAACCTCTTTCTGCTCGTCGGTCGCAGCTTCCAGCGCGCGTTTCATGTTGTCGTAAACCGGCAGCATATCGCGCGCCAGTTTCGAGCCGCCATATTGCTCTGCATCCCGACGCGCCTTGTCGCCACGCTTGCGCGCGTTTTCGGCATCCGCCAGCGCGCGCATGAATCTGTCTTTGTATTCATCCCGCTCTGCGCGCAGCGCATCCAGTTCCAGTGCCTCGTCGCTGAACTCGGCTATTTCATTGGCCAGTTCTTCCGCCTCAGCGGATGCGATATCGTCCAGAAAATCTTCGTTCTTGGGCTCTGCCATCTCTTACCCTCTAGCTCCGGTCGGAAATCAGCTTGCCGACCAGTTGCGCCGTATAATCCACGATCGGCACGATCCGTCCGTAATTCAGACGTGTGGGCCCAATGACCCCAACCGCACCGATTACCTTTCGATCAGCGTTCATATATGGAGACACCACCAAAGAGGAACCCGAAAGTGAGAAAAGTTTGTTCTCAGACCCGATAAAAATGCGCACACCCTCGCCTTCTTCGGTCAATTCCAGAAATTCCGCGATATCACGTTTGCGTTCCAGGTCGTCAAACAGGGTGCGTATTCGGTCCAATTCCTCGGCCTCACCCGGATCGCCCAACAGATTCGCCCGCCCCCGCACAATCAACCGGGCCGAGTCGGTCCCGTCACCGTCCCAGGCCGCCATACCGCTTTCGACCATATCGCGGGCCAACGCGTCGATTTCCTGCCTGCGGGCGGTGATCTGACTTTGCATCTGACGGCGCACTTCGCTGAGGGTCCGCCCCTCGATCAGTGCGTTCAGAAAATTCGCCGCCTCGCGCATGGAACTGGGTGTCTGACCCGGTGGCGGTGTGAACAGGCGGTTTTCCACATGACCATCGGCAAAGACCAAAACCACCAAAGCGCGGTCATGCGCCAGCGAGACAAACTCGATATGTTTGATCTCGGATTCCTGTTTGGGCGTCAGAACCAACGACGCGCCATGTGTCACGTGTGACAAGGCGGACCCGACGCGATCCAACATCCCGCCAACATCGCCCGCGTTAGAGCCTAATGTGTCATCCAGTTTCCGCCGGTCATCAGCGCCCAGATCGCCAACCTCCAGCAAGCCGTCGACGAACATCCGCAAGCCCTGCTGGGTGGGAATCCGGCCCGCGCTGATGTGCGGGCTGTCGAGCAGACCCAGAAACTCCAGATCCTGCATCACGTTGCGCACGGTGGCCGCGCTGACCTTTTCCGAAAGCGTACGGGTCAGAGTGCGGCTGCCGACGGGTTCGCCACTGTCCAGATAGCTTTCGACGATCAGCCGGAACACCTCACGCGACCGGTCGTTCATCTCGTCCAGAATTCTGCTTGCTTCGCTCATCGGCGTTCCTCTGCTGGGCCGTCATTAAATAGCAGGCATCCGAAAGGTCAATCGGGGTTGCATCGTAACGCTGCGGGGCGTTATCCCCAACCCAGCAAACAAAGGATTTTCCATGCGACCCTCAGGACGTGATCTAAACGAAATGCGCCCGGTTTCAATCGAAACGGGCTTTACCAAACATGCCGAAGGTTCCTGCCTGATCAAGATGGGCGACACCCATGTGTTGTGTACCGCCACGATCGAAGATCGCGTGCCGCCGTTCATCAAGGGGTCGGGTCTGGGCTGGGTCACCGCCGAATACGGTATGCTGCCCCGCGCCACCAACACCCGGATGCGGCGTGAAGCCGCCAGCGGCAAGCAAGGCGGCCGTACCGTGGAAATCCAGCGCCTGATCGGGCGGTCCTTGCGCGCTGGCGTGGACCGGGTTGCCTTGGGTGAACGTCAGATCACCGTTGACTGCGATGTGATCCAGGCCGATGGCGGCACCCGTTGCGCGTCGATCACCGGTGGCTGGGTTGCGCTGCGTCTGGCCGTCAATAAGCTGATGAAGGCGGGCGACGTGATCTCGGACCCGCTGGTCGATCCGGTGGCAGCCGTATCCTGCGGGATTTACGCAGGTCAGCCGGTGCTGGATCTGGATTACCCGGAAGACAGCGAAGCGGGCGTGGATGGCAACTTCATCATGACCGGCTCCGGTAAACTGATCGAAGTTCAGATGAGCGCCGAAGGCTCGGTCTTTAGCCGCGCCCAAATGGATCAGCTGATGGATCTGGCGGAAAAAGGTGTGGGCGAACTGGCCGCTGCGCAAAAGGCCGCCACCGCATGACCCGCAAGTTCGACGGTGACAGGCTGCTTTTTGCGACTCACAACAAGGGCAAGCTCGAAGAGTTGGTACACCTCCTCGCGCCCTTTGGTGTCACGGTTGTTGGCGCGGGTGACATGGATCTGCCCGAGCCGGAAGAGACTGAGGACACTTTTGTCGGCAATGCCCGGATCAAGGCCCATGCTGCGGCCAAGGCCACCGGGCTGCCTGCCCTGTCGGACGATTCCGGCATCACCATCGACGCGCTGCACGGCGCGCCGGGGGTCTACACCGCCGATTGGGCTGAAACCGGCAATGGTCGCGATTTCCTGATGGCGATGACCCGTGCCCATACAGAGCTTGAGGCGAAAAACGCCCCGCACCCCCGCGCCGCACAGTTCCGCAGCACGCTGGTTCTGGCCTGGCCCGACGGCCATGACGAAGTGTTCGAAGGCATCGCCCCCGGCCATCTGGTCTGGCCGATCCGGGGCGCGGGCGGGTTCGGATATGATCCGATGTTTGTCCCCGACGGATACGACATTACCTTTGCCGAGATGGATCGCTGGGAAAAGAACAAGATCAGCCATCGCGGCCGCGCGGTGGAGATGTTCGTGAAAGGCTGTTTTGGCGGATGATTGGCGCAACGGGGGCTTTGGCCTGTACGTGCATTGGCCCTTTTGCGAGGCCAAGTGCCCCTATTGCGATTTCAACAGCCATGTTTCCAGAAATATTAATCAAAAACAATGGCTTAATGCGTACTTAAGCGAGTTACGCCGCGCTGCCGCTGAAACCCCCGATCGGGTTTTGAACACGATCTTCTTTGGTGGCGGCACACCCTCGCTGATGGACCCCGGCACCGTCGCCGCCGTGATCAATGAGGCCCGCGCGCTGTGGCACCCCGCAAATGACATGGAAATCACGCTTGAGGCCAACCCCGGCTCGGTCGAAGCGGGTCGTTTTGCCGCCTATCGCGATGCCGGGGTCAATCGGATATCGATGGGCCTTCAGGCCCTGAATGACGACGACCTGCGCCGGCTGGGGCGTATTCACACTGTCTCCGAGGCGCGCGCAGCTTTTGACATCGCCCGCAGTTGTTTTGATCGGGTCAGCTTCGACCTGATCTATGCCCGTCAGCATCAGACATTGGACGCCTGGCGCAGTGAGCTGACCGAAGCGCTGTCCATGGCCGTCGATCACCTGTCCCTGTACCAACTGACCATCGAGGACGGCACCGCCTTTGGCGACCGCTACGCCGTGGGCAAGCTGCGCGGTCTGCCCGAGGACGACAACGCCGCCGACATGTATCTGGCCACCCAGGACATCTGCGAGGCGCACGGCCTGCCCGCGTACGAAGTTTCCAACCACGCACGGCCGGGCGCGGAATCACAGCACAACCTGATCTATTGGCGCTATGGCGATTACGTCGGCATCGGGCCTGGTGCGCATGGCCGGATCACCAAGGACGGGCGGAAGTATGCGACCGAGACTTACCTGGCCCCAAACACCTGGCTGGATGCCGTATCGCAAGGAAGCGGGGAAAAGGAACGCTCGACCCTTGCCACCCAAGATCAAGCCAACGAATATCTTATGATGGGGTTACGTGTGGCAAGCGGTCTAGATATAGACAGATTTACCGCTTTGTCTGACCACCCTATGTCCGAAGATAAGCTAAAACACCTAAACGACATTGGCATGGTTGAGCAGACTAGCAGCCACCTGATCGCCACCAAGGACGGTCGGGCCGTCCTGAATGCGGTAATCCGGGAATTATTGGGGTAATCATGCAGTTTATCTGGGCCGTGTTGGGGTTGATTTGTGTCGCACTTGCGGTTGTAGGAATCGTCTTGCCATTGCTGCCGACGGTCCCATTCCTGCTGTTGGCGGCATTTTTCTTTGCCCGATCTTCAGACCGGCTGCACAATTGGTTGATCAGCCACGGCACGTTTGGCCCGCTGATACTGGATTGGCAAAACTCGGGCGCCATTCGCCCAACCGCAAAAAAGGCGGCAACCATATCGATTGCCGCCGTCTTTACATTTTCAATTCTGATTTCCGTACCGACCTATGTCTTGCTGATCCAAGCCATGGTTCTGGGTGGGGTTCTGGTTTTTATCTGGTCCCGCCCTACCGGCTAAGCTTGGCGCACAAATCGTCCAGCTGATCCAGATTTTCATAGGTCAGCACCACCTGCCCTGTTTCCGATCCAGCCTTGTGATTAATCGCAACTTTCATCGCCAGAATAGCAGACAGGTCCTTTTCCAAAGCGCGTGTATCCGCGTCCTTACCAGCATCCAGATTTCTGGATCTCGGCACGGATTTAGCGGGGTCAGCCTGTTGCTTTTTCACCAGGGCTTCAGTCGCACGAACGGACAGCCCATCTTTCACGACGATCTTTGCCAATTCCGAAGGGTTTTCGGCCGTAATCAACGCGCGCGCATGTCCGGCTGACAGTTTTCCTTCGATGACCAGCTTCTGAACATCCAATGGCAAAGACAACAAACGCAACAGATTGGCGATGTGGCTTCGACTTTTTCCCAGTGCTTCCGCCAGCTTTTCCTGCGTATGGCCAAACCGCTCCATCAATTGTTTGTAACCAGCCGCCTCTTCCACTGCGTTCAGATCGGCGCGCTGGATGTTTTCGATAATGGCAACTTCCAGAACTTCGGTGTCGTCAAAATCACGCACAATAACCGGAATATCATGCAGTCGCGCCATCTGCGCCGCACGCCAACGACGCTCACCCGCGACGATCTCGTAATTGCCGCCGCCTACTTCACGAACGATCAGCGGCTGAATGATCCCCTTTTCTTTAACCGAGGCAGCAAGCTCATCCAATTGCGTCGGTTGAAAGGTGCGGCGCGGCTGGTTTGGGTTTGCACGCAGCTTCTCGATGGGAACTTTCATATCGGGACGGCGTGGGTCTGAAGATATGCGCCCTTCCGCCTCCTGCGTCACGTCAGCCATCAGTGCGGACAAACCCCGCCCCAAACCTCTTGGTTTTGTTTTTTTGGCGGCCATGGCGTCCTCCTCAATACCGCTTAGGCGGCAATTTTCTTGTTTTTATGCATGACTTCCCGGGCCAGATGCCGGTACGCCATTGCCCCCAACGAGCCCGAATCGTACTGCAAGACCGGCAATGCGTATGACGGTGCCTCGCTGACCCGCACATTTCTGGGTATTTTGGTTTTAAATACCATCTCACCCAGATTGTCACGCGCGTCCTTTTCGACCTGACGGGACAAGTTGTTGCGGTTGTCATACATGGTCAACACAACACCTTCGATTCTAAGGTCAGGATTCGCCGTCTGCCGCACTTCGCGAATGGTCAACATCAGCTGCGACAGCCCTTCCAACGCAAAAAACTCACTTTGCAGGGGGACAAGCACCGAATGAGCGGCAACCATGGCGTTGACCGTCAGCAAATTCAGCGAGGGAGGGCAATCAATCAGCACAAAATCCAGCTCAAATTTGTCAATGGCCGTCTGGCGCAGCGCATCATGCAATAAATAGCTGCGTTTTTCGTTCGAGATGAGTTCGATATCAGCCGAGCTAAGGTCAACTGTAGCAGGTACAACATACAGCCCGTCAATTTCGGATTCCTGTACGACAGCCTCCAATGGGGCCTCGTCAAGAATAAGATCATAGGTCGTCCAGTCCCGGTCTTCGACACCCAAACCTGTTGAGGCATTCCCCTGAGGGTCCAGATCAACGACCAGCACCCTACATCCGGCCTCCGCCAGCCCCGCCGCAAGATTTATTGCCGTAGTGGTCTTTCCGACCCCGCCCTTCTGATTGGCTACCGCAATAATCCGGGGCCCGGACGGACGAGACAGATCAACCACGAGAAACTCCTTTGATCTTCAGGATAACGGCTTGAGGCTCAGTTAAACTTGTAATCGGCTCAGCTTCAAAATTCCATTCCTCGTGCGTGTCTTCCAGCTCTTTTTTCCAGCTTGCGCCTTTCGGCAACAGCGCGGTGCCAGAATAGCTTAAATGTCTGTCGCAAAAGGACATTAACGTAGGCAGATCAGCCAAGGCCCGCGCCGACAGGATATCGGCGTTCAGGGGGTCAACAGCCTCGATTCGCTTTGAAAGAACTGTACATTTTGCTCCACATTCCCTGGCAACATTGCGCAAAAAGGCTGATTTCCTTTGATCACTTTCCACAAAGACAAATCGGGCATCTGGCGCTTCTTCGATGGCCATAATCGCGCAAACCATCCCGGGAAAGCCACCACCACTGCCCAGATCCGCCCACACATCAAAAGAATCGGCACATCGGTAAACTTGCACCGAATCCAGAATGTGACGCGTCCAGACCTCATTCAGGCTGTTCCGTGACACCAGATTTATCTTTGGATTCCACCGCTGGACCAGTTCAACATAGGTTTTCAGCCGATCAAATGTTTCACGTGAAACATCCAATCCATCAAAAAGGCCAAAACTCATGCTTTACGCACCTTTTGGTCACGTCGCAATTTAGCCAGCACCAAGGTCAAAGCAGCGGGGGTTACCCCTTCTACCCTGCCAGCCTGGGCAACATTTGCCGGGCGGGCTTGCGTCAGCTTTTGCTTCATTTCAGAAGATAGCCCTTCGAGAGAGAAATAGTCAAAATCATGTGGGATTTCATAAGCTTCATCCCGTTTCATGGCTTCGACATCCTTTTGCTGACGTGCAATGTAGTTTGCGTAAAGCGCATCGCGCGCTACCTGCAATCGGATGTCCCCTTCTACCTTGTCCAATTCAGGAATCAGTGGAATCAAATCTTCAAAACCAACATCCGGAAACGCCAAAATGGCCATTCCATCCCGTCGGTTGCCGTCTTGATTGATATTTATTCCAACCGCCCGAACTTCTTTCGGTGTGAATGTCCGTTCGGTAAGTTTAGATTTAGCTGCGGCCAGTTTATCCATTTTCTGGGAAAACTGTGCCTCTCTCTTTTCACCGACACATCCCAATTTCAATCCGATTGGGGTAAGCCGCTGATCTGCGTTATCCGCGCGAAGCGACAATCGGAATTCAGCCCGCGAGGTAAACATCCGATAGGGTTCAGCCACGCCACGTGTTGTCAAATCGTCGATCATTACGCCAATATAGCTGTCCGCCCGTGTGAAATGAACAGGTTCACCGGCGCGCGCCTCTTGCGCCGCGTTTAGGCCAGCGACGAGGCCCTGCGCTGCAGCTTCCTCATATCCTGTGGTTCCATTGATCTGACCGGCAAGATATAAGCCCTGAACCCGCGGAAGAGACAGAGAGGATGTCAAAACGCGCGGATCGACATAGTCATATTCAATGGCATACCCAGGTTGCAGGATCTCGGCCTTCTCTAATCCTTTGATCGAGCGTACATAATTCTGCTGAACATCCTGAGGCAAAGAAGTTGAAATGCCGTTCGGATAAATCGTGTGGTCGTTTACCCCTTCGGGTTCCAAAAAGATTTGATGAGAATCCTTGTCAGCAAACCGAACAATCTTGTCCTCGATCGAGGGACAGTATCTAGGACCCACCCCATCAATATGCCCGCCGTACATGGCTGAACGAGAAAGGTTCTTCTCGATTATTTCATGTGTGCGTGCATTCGTATGAGTAATTCCACAGGAAATTTGCGGCGCTACAACTGATGTGGACATGAAGGAAAACAACGTGGGTTCATCATCGCCGTCTTGCCGCTCAAGATCGGACCAATCTATGGTGCGGCCATCCAACCTGGGTGGCGTCCCGGTTTTCAATCTCCCCAATGGTAGGTCAAATCCATCAAGCGTTTCCGCCAGTTTGACAGAAGGCTTGTCCCCCATGCGCCCACCTGGGCGCGACACGTCTCCAATGTGAATCATCCCACGCAGAAACGTACCGGACGTCAGAATAACTGTGCGTGACTTGATTTCGGAACCATCCGCCAACCTGATTCCAGTAACCCGGTCGCTTTCCATCAGAAAATCAACAACTTCGCCGACGATGACTGACAAATTCAGCTGCGCTTGCGTTTCCCGTTGCATCGCGGCGCGATACAGGGCGCGGTCAGCTTGTGTCCGTGGTCCTTGTACAGCCGGACCTTTACGACGATTCAACAATCGGAACTGAATCCCCGCCTGATCCGCAACGCGCCCCATAACGCCGTCCAGCGCGTCGATTTCCCGAACCAGATGCCCTTTGCCCAATCCACCAATTGCCGGATTACAGGACATAACCCCGATATCCGACGCGGACAACGTCACCAGTGCCGTTTCAGCACCCATTCGGGCAGCCGCATGGGCAGCCTCGGTCCCGGCATGTCCGGCACCAATTACGACAACATCGAAATCTGAATGTTTCACGTGAAACACTCCTTACTTACCCAGGCAAAAACTCGAGAATATTTCATCCAAAAGATCCTCAACGCCAATTCTGCCAACCAACGCTTCAAGTGCTCGGATTGCGGTACGCATTTCCTCTGCCGCGATATCATACAAGTCCGGGCCTGATTCCAGAACTGTCATTGCGGCACCAAGTGCTTCTTGGGCTGTGTTCAGCGCAACTCGATGCCTTTCGCGTGTCGCGATACCATAACTTGTGGATTTCAAGGACAGTACACCCGATATCTGGGATATCAATTGATCAATCCCCTGCCCTGTCTTACCGGATATACCCCCGTCACTGCCATCCCGAAGGTCAGATTTCGGAAGCACCTGAATGTCGTCAGGCGCCATTGCGATCCCCAGCTCTTTGGGGTTATCCGCCAGGAAAACGCGCAGGTCCGCGGAATCTGCCCGCTTTCTGGCCAGTTCAATCCCCAGGTTTTCGACGTGATCTTCGGTTTCGCGCAGCCCTGCCGTATCCAGCAATGTTACCGGCAATCCTGCAAGGTCCATCCGAACCTCAATCACATCCCGCGTGGTTCCCGCGTATTCTGAGGTTATCGCCGCTTCGCGCCCGGCCAGCGCGTTCAGCAAGGTCGATTTTCCGGCGTTGGGAAGACCGACAATCGCCACCTCGAACCCCGTTCGGATGCGTTCCGCGATTTTCACACCGTCCGCTTCGCGCTGCAAATCGGCCATGACACCGGAAACCAGACTGCGCACCTCAGGTGTCACGTCTGTGGGCACCTCTTCATCGGCGAAATCAATGACAGCCTCAAGCAGCGAGGCAGCCCGGATCAGATCACGCCGCCAACGTTCGGCCAACATGCCCAACTCTCCGGCAAGGATGGTTTGAGCTTGCTTGCGCTGCGCTTCGGTTTCGGCATCGATCAGGTCAGCCAGACCTTCGACCTGCGTCAGGTCCATCTTGCCGTTTTCCAGCGCGCGCCGGGTGAATTCCCCAGGATCGGCCAGGCGCAGCCCGTCATGATCCGACAGGCAGCGTATTACAGCGTTTACAGATGCCGTGCTGCCGTGGATCTGCAACTCGGCCACATCCTCGCCAGTAAAGCTGGCCGGCGCCTTGAACGTCAGAACCAATCCATCATCCAGGCGCGTTCCATCACCCGCATACAGCGTCCGTACCCGCATCCCACGGGGTGGTAGCCCGCTGCCGGTTAAACCGGCAGCAGCTGAATGCGCCAAAGGGCCTGAGAGGCGGATGACCGCCACTCCTGCTTTGCCTTGCGCGCTGGCCAAGGCGAATATCGTGTCCATTCGAAGGCCTCGCGTCGTTAAAGACCTGTGTCAGGTATTCATCGAATCGAAGAATTCACCGTTCGACTTGGTCTGTTTCAGCTTGGATAACAGGAACTCAATCGCGTCGGTCGTGCCCATCGGGTTAAGGATACGGCGCAGAACAAAGGTCTTGGCCAGATCGCCCTTGTCGACCAGCAGGTCCTCTTTCCGGGTACCGGATTTGAGGATGTCGATGGCCGGGAACACGCGTTTGTCGGCAATCTTGCGATCCAGAACAATTTCCGAGTTACCGGTGCCTTTGAATTCTTCAAAGATCACTTCGTCCATCCGGCTGCCGGTGTCGATCAGCGCGGTGGCGATGATGGTCAGCGAACCGCCTTCTTCGATATTCCGCGCGGCACCAAAGAAACGCTTGGGGCGTTGCAAGGCGTTTGCATCAACACCACCGGTCAGAACTTTACCCGAAGAAGGCACAACAGTGTTAAACGCCCTACCAAGTCTTGTGATCGAATCGAGAAGAATAACAACATCTCGTTTATGCTCGACCAAACGCTTGGCTTTTTCGATCACCATTTCCGACACGGCCACGTGGCGCGTTGCCGGTTCATCAAAGGTCGAGGACACAACCTCACCCTTCACCGAACGCTGCATGTCCGTCACCTCTTCGGGGCGTTCATCGATCAGCAGGACAATCAGATAACACTCGGGGTGGTTCTTTTCGATCGAGTTCGCAATGTTCTGCAGGATCACCGTTTTACCGGTCCGCGGCGGCGCCACGATCAGCGACCGCTGGCCTTTACCGATGGGTGAAACCAGATCAATCACACGGGCCGATTTATCCTTGATCGTAGGATCTTCGACTTCCATCGTCAGACGCTCATCAGGGTAAAGCGGCGTCAGGTTGTCAAAGGCGATCTTATGTTTGGCCTTTTCCGGGTCTTCAAAGTTGATCTTGGTGACCTTGGTCAGCGCAAAGTAGCGCTCGCTTTCATCAGGTGCCTTGATCTCACCCTCAACAGTGTCCCCCGTACGCAATGAGTGCTGGCGGATCATTTCTGGTGAGACATAGATGTCGTCCGGACCGGGCAGATAGTTCGCCTCGGGCGAGCGCAGGAAACCGAACCCGTCTTGCAGCACCTCCAGAACGCCATCACCGCTAACGGTCCAGCCTTCGTCTGCGCGTTCGCGCAGAATCTGGAACATCATCTCGCCCTTGCGCATAGTCGAGGCGTTTTCGATCTCAAGCTCTTCGGCCATAGCCAGAAGGTCTTTGGGGCTTTTGGCCTTGAGGTCGGCCAGATTCAGGGATTCAGTGGACATGATGATACGAACCTTGGCCGCATGGATCGCGGCACGGACTGGAATTTCAATACGGAAAATACGCCGCCCGGACGGGCGTGTTATGCGTTACATACGCATCCAGGGGACCAGAGTCAAATAGCCCTCAGAACTTCAGAACGACCGCCAGAACGATGATAACCATCAAAACGGTCGGGACCTCGTTCATCATGCGGTATTGGCGCCCTGTGAGCGTGTTTCGCCCCTCATGGAAATCCTTGCGGCGTGTCATCAGCCAGTGATGGAACCAGGTCATCCCAATTACCGCAGCGCCTTTGACCCAGGGCCATGCCCAGTCCCATCCCACGATACCCGGCGTAAACACCATGATCAGCCCGCAAACCCAGGCCACGATCATCGCGGGACGCATGATCACGCGCAGCAGCTTGTCCTCCATTTCAAAGAAGATCTCTTGCGCGCCGTCAACGGCCTGCGCCTTTTCCACGTGATAGACGAACAGGCGTGGTAGGTAGAACAACCCTGCCATCCAGGAAATCACCGCCATGATGTGCAGGGACTTCACCCACGGGTACAGCGTGAAAAGAAGATCTGTCATTTTGGCTCCGGACGTTGCTCGGAACTCTCCCTAATAAAAAAATAAGAAAAGAAAAAGGAAGATGGTTTTGTAGGGTGAGCAAAATCCGTGGATTATTGTTTTACCCAAGCGTTTTCCCCAAGTGGACAGAATTCATCACAAACTGGCTGATTCTGTTGGTAGAGAATAAAAATGTTTTAGAACAATGTCTTGACTAACGTGTGATTTCTATTTTTTGGGGATAACTCAAGGGGTAAGATGGGAAAAACCGGTTATCCCGGTCTTGCAAGTTATCCTTGTCCCGATTGGACAGGTTTCGGGCGACTCGGGGAAGTTTGACGCGAAATTACCGGGGTTGCGTGTCAACCGGAAAACCATACAAACCATCCCAGAACGCTCAACAAATTGCTCAGGGGGTTTTCCACATGTCTGTCCCCATCATTCTTGCCTCGGGGTCGTCCATCCGTGCACAGCTGCTGCGCAATGCAGGCGTGCCTTTTACCGTGCAGACCGCGCGTGTGGACGAGGACACCGCCAAACGCGCGTTGCTGGCCGAGGATGCACCGCCGCGCGACATCGCCGATGCATTGGCCGAGATGAAGGCGCGCAAGGTCAGCGAAAAAACCCCGGGCGCGATGGTTCTGGGCTGTGATCAGGTGTTGGATTTCGAGGGGCAGTTGTTGTCCAAGCCGGAAACGCCCCACGACGCGCTGGCGCAGCTTAAGGCGATGCGGGGCAAGCGGCACATGTTGCTGTCTGCTGCGGTGATCTATCAAAACGGCGAGCCGATCTGGCGGCACGTAGGTCAGGTACGCTTGCGGATGCGCGCCAGCTCGGATGCCTATCTGCGCGATTATGTTGATCGCAACTGGGACAGTATCCGGCACGCGGTAGGCGCTTATAAGCTGGAAGAAGAAGGCGTGCGCCTGTTCGCCACCATTGACGGCGATTACTTTAATGTCTTGGGTATACCGCTGCTGGAGCTGTTGAATTTTCTGGCCGTCAAAGGGGTGATTGATCAATGACGCATAACCAAATTCCACTGGCCGGGGTGATCGGGCACCCGATTGCGCATTCGAAATCACCGCAGCTGCATGGCCATTGGTTGAAAACCTATGGTCTGGCCGGGCATTACATTCCCATGGACGTGGCGCCAGAGGATTTAGAGTCGGTTCTGCGCACCCTGCCCAAGGCTGGTTTTGTGGGTGCCAATGTCACCGTCCCACATAAAGAGGCCGCGCTGCGCATTGCGGATCACGTGTCCGAGCGCGCCTCGGTCATTGGTGCGGCGAATACGTTGGTGTTTCAGGACGATGGTACGATCCATGCGGATAACACCGATGGATATGGTTTCATGCAGAACCTGCGCGGCGGTGCGCCCGATTGGGTCCCGTCAGAGGGCCCGGCGGTGGTGTTTGGCGCGGGCGGCGCGGCGCGCGCAGTGTTGCAAGGTTTGTTGGATGCGGGCGTGCCCGAGATTCTGCTGACCAACCGCACCCAAACCCGTGCGGACCAACTGAAGCAGGAATTCGGCAACCGTATCACGGTGGTTGATTGGGTACAGGCCGGAAATGTCATCGAAAATGCCGAACTGGTGGTCAACACCACCTCGCTGGGGATGCAGGGCCAGCCTGAACTGCGGGTGCCGCTGGATGGGTTGCAGCCGGGATCGGTGGTGACCGATCTGGTCTATGCACCGCTGAAAACCGCCCTGCTGCAACAGGCGGAAGAGGTCGGATGCACCACTGTCGACGGGTTGGGCATGTTGCTGCATCAGGCAGTGCCCGGTTTTGAGCGCTGGTTTGGCACGCGCCCCAAGGTGACAGACGACCTGCGCGCGGCGGTGTTGGGATGAGCTTTGCGCTTGGCCTGACGGGCTCGATCGGGATGGGCAAAAGCACCACGGCGCAGATGTTCGTCGATGAGGGCTGCGCGCTGTGGGATGCGGATGCGGCGGTGCATCGGCTGTATTCTGCCGGCGGCACTGCGGTTGCGCCCATGGGCAAAACCTTTTCCGCGGCGATTGTCGATGGCGCGGTGAGCCGGGATGCGTTGAAACAGATCATCTCGGCCGATCCGGCGGCGCTGAAAGTGATCGAAACCATCGTACACCCGTTGGTTGGTGCTGACCGGGCTGCGTTTCGGGAAAACGCCACGGCGGATATTCTGGTGTTCGACATCCCTCTGCTGTTCGAAACCGGGGGCGAAGCCGCGATGGACGCGGTGGCCTGCGTGTCGATCCCGGCGGATGAACAAAAACGCCGCGTGATGGCACGCGGCACGATGACCGAGGCGCAGTTCGAACAGATCCGCGCCAAACAGATGCCCAACGACGAAAAATGCGCGCGGTCGGATTTTGTGATCGTCACGGACACGCTGGACCATGCCCGCGCACAGGTGCAGGATGTGGTCAGGCAGATACGGGCGGTGATGGCAGATGCGTGAGATTGTTCTTGATACCGAAACCACGGGCTTTGACCCCGAAAGCGGCGACCGGATTGTCGAGATCGGCGCGGTCGAGCTGTGGAACCACGTGGCCACAGGCGAGACCTATCACGTCTATATCAACCCCGAACGGTCAATGCCCGAAGAGGCGTTTGGCGTGCATGGCATCGGCCCCGACCTTCTGGACAACCCGCGCCCGCCCGAAAAGGGCGAGGTCACGCTGAAGGACAAGCCGGTTTTTGCCAAGGTCGGTCAGGGATTCCTGGATTTCGTCAGGGATTCGAAACTGGTGATCCACAACGCCTCTTTCGACATGAAATTCCTGAACGCAGAACTCAAATGGATGGGTTTGCCGCAGATCCCGATGGATCAGGCGCTGGATACGCTGGCCATTGCGCGCAAGCGGTTTCCGGGTTCACCGGCCTCGCTGGACGCATTGTGTCGTCGATTCAATATCGACAATACGAACCGGGTGCTGCACGGGGCGTTGCTCGACTCGGAAATTCTGGCCGAAGTCTATCTGGAACTGACCGGTGGGCGGCAGCCGGATTTTGGCCTGTCCACGGCGGCGTCTTCTGCTGCGGGTGGCGCGGATAACTGGCGTCCGACTGCGCGCCCGACCCCCTTGGCGTCAAAGATCACCGACGAAGAACGTGCGGCGCATGAGGCTTTTGTTGAAAAACTGGGCGAAAACGCCCTGTGGACCCGCGCCTGAGGTCAAGCCCGGCGCGGGTCAATCTTATCAGGCGTCGGTTTTCTGGGATTCAGCCTGACGACGCATCAGTTCATTGCGGTACAGGGCGACAAAGTCGATGTTGTCCAGATTGACGGGCGGATAGCCACCGTCGCGGGTGATGTCGCTGACGATGCGGCGCAGGAACGGGAACAACATGCGCGGGCATTCGATCATCAGGAACGGGTGCAGCTGATCTTCGGCGACACCTTCGATGTGAAACAGGCCGCAATAGTCAAGCTCACACAGGAACAGGATGTCTTCCAGACCCTTGGCCTTGGACTTGAGGTTCAGCTTGACTGACACTTCGTACTGGTGCTCGGTCGGGCGCTTTTTCGCGTCCAGGTTCACCTGAACGGCGATTTCGGGCTGAACGTCACCGGACACGCCTTTTTGCGCCATTACGTTTTCAAAGGACATGTCCCGAATGAATTGTCCCAGAACGCGCATCTGAATTTGCGGGGCGGCCTGTGCCGCGGTGTTTTCTGCAGGGCTTTCGTCAGCCATGGAACTACTCCAAAAATGAAATTCTCCACTGCTTAGCAAGTTGGGCGCGGCACCTCAATGCTGGTGCGGCCCTTCGACCCATTTGGATGGCTTTGACGGGTCTTGACGCGGGCGGACCTCGGTGAATTCGCCGTCGATCACGTCATCGGGATCAGACTGGGCAGGACCGGTGCGAAACTGCGCGCCGGTGCCCATCTGGAACTGTGTGAACTTTACCCGGGACTTGAGATACCGAAAGACCGAAACGCGCACCGCCGGGATAAGCAGAGCAAACCCAACCGCATCGGTGAAAAACCCCGGCGTCAGCAGCAAAACACCGGACAGCAGGATCATTGCGCCATGGGCCAGAGGTTCGGTCGGATCGTCCAGTTCGGCAAAGGATCGCTGCAGATTGGCCAGCGCCATGCGACCTTGTGTCCTGACCAGCGCAGTGCCCAGAACCGCCGTCAGAACCACGATTGCAAGGGTTGGCCACAGGCCGATCAGGCCACCAACCTGAATGAACAGGGCAATCTCGATGATCGGAACCAATAAAAATGCCAAGAACAGATACATATGCGTTATCCTTTACCAGAGGCCCAACGGTGGACTTGCCACGAACTGTCACCTACATAGTGGCAAGAGGCTGCGTATACAAAGTCGCGGTCTGAAAAGAGGATGAAATGAACGAACCGATGATCCAGTTGCTGGTCCTGGCCGGAATTGCCATTTTCCTTATCCTGCGCCTGAAAAGTGTGCTGGGTACCCGTGAAGGTTTTGAGAAACCTCCCGTTCAGCAACAGCCAGACACGCAGAGTGCCCGCCACGGGTTCGAAGTGATCGACGGTGGCCCGGATCACGACATCACCGACCATGTCGCCGAAGACAGCGAACAGGCACAGACGCTGGCCGCGATGAAGCGGATCGAGCCCGCATTTTCCGTCACCGAATTCGTGCAGGGTGCGCGTGGTGCCTATGAAATGATCGTCATGGGGTTCGAAAAGGGAAATCTGGACGAGATCCAGCCCTTCCTGTCCGAAGAGGTGTTCGATACTTTCGTCTCGGTCGTTGCCGATCGCGAAGACAAGGGCCTGACCATCGAGGCCGAGTTCATTGGCGTTCGTGAAACCACGCTGGCCGATGCGAAGTTCGACAAGGATACCAATCAGGCCGAGATCACCATGAAATTCGTGGGTGAGCTGACCTCGGTCGTGCGGGATCGCGGCGGCGATATCGTCGAAGGCAATCCGAACACCGTCAAACGCCAAAAGGACAGCTGGACCTTTGCCCGCGTCATGGGCGAGGACGATCCGAACTGGCTGCTTGTCGCCACGGACGCATGATTGCCGCACTCCGGTCGCTTATCCTGGTGGGCGCAATGACCACCGCAAGCGCCGCCGGAGCAGAGGCGATGCGCTCGATCCTGTCGTTTGACGACCTTGAAGGCTGGGCCGCCGATGATCACGGGGCGGCCCTTTCGGTTTTTCTGAACACTTGCGGCGATCTGAAAGACCCGGACTGGCGTGCCCTGTGCGGCGTGGCCGGCACCTATGAACCAGACGCGGCGCGGTCGTTTTTTGAGCTGTTCTTTCGCCCGGTTCTGGTCGAAGACGGCAAGGACGCGCTGTTCACCGGATATTTTGAACCAGAATTGGATGGATCGCGCAGCCGGACCGACCGGTTCAAATACCCGATCTACAAGATGCCGCCCGAGGCGCGCGCCGAAGGTCCATGGCTAAGCCGCCGGGAAATCCTGACCGGTGACGTGATGACCGGACGAGAGTTGGAAATTGCCTGGGTCGATGACCCGGTCGAATTGTTCTTTCTGCAAATCCAGGGCTCGGGCCGTATTCGCCTGCCCGGTGGCGGTGGATTGCGGGTGGGCTATGGTGGTGCAAACGGGCATCCCTATCGGTCAATCGGGTCCGAGTTGATCCGGCAAGGGGCGTTGGGCGCGCATGAGGTCAGCGCCCAGATGATCCGCGCCTGGGTCCGCAAAAACCCCGAGGCCGGGGCGGAACTGCTGTTTCACAACCCGTCCTATGTGTTTTTTCGCGAAGTCACACGCGTCGCGCCCGAGCACGGTCCGCTGGGGGCAATGAACCGATCCGTCACCACCATGCGCAGTATTGCCGCCGATCCGGCCTATACGCCGTTGGGGGCTCCGGTCTGGGTGGAAAAGGATGGCAAAAAACCGTTGCGGCGATTGATGATCGCGCAAGATACCGGGGCTGCCATCAAAGGCGCACAGCGGGCGGATATTTTCTTTGGCACCGGCGACGCCGCCGGTCAGGCGGCCGGGCGTCTGAAAGACCCAGGCCGGATGGTGCTTTTGCTGCCGATCCAGCGCGCCTATGCCCTGATCCCGGATGAGTTCTGATGACCCGTCGCAAACTGACCACAGAAGAGATTGATCTGTGGCGCAAGGTCACCCAACAGGCCGAGCGTCTGCACCCCGAACTGCCCCAGTCGGTGCATCCGACCACCCTGCCCAAGCCCAAGCCGACCAAGGCCCCGAAGGCGCGGATTGAGGCGTTCGAACTTGGCCAGACCGCCGCGACCAAACCCGCACGTAACGCGCTGAAACCTTCGGTCACGGACGCCCTGCGCGCAAGCCCGGTGCAAATGGACACCAAGGCCTTTGGCCGGATGAAACGGGGCAAGCTGAAACCCGAAGGCAAGCTGGACCTACATGGTATGCGCATGGATACGGCGTATCCTGCTCTGATCCGGTTCATCCTGACGGCTCAGGCGCAGGGCAAGCGTCTGGTTCTGGTGGTGACAGGCAAGGGCAAGGACCGTGATGAGCCCGGCCCGATCCCCACGCCCCGGGGTGTGTTGCGCAATCAGGTGCCGCAATGGCTGTCGCTGCCGCCCGTGGCGCAGGCCGTGTTGCAGGTAACGCCCGCCCACATCAGCCACGGCGGAGATGGGGCCTATTACGTCTACCTGCGCCGCACCCGCTAAAGGGTGCGGGCCGCACGGGTGATGCCAACCCAGGCCAACAAACAGACCAGCACAAAAAAGCCGCCGATCCACAGGAATTGTGTGTTCAACGAGACACCCTGGTCGATCAACACGCCGGTTAACCCCGGCCCGATGGCAGATCCCAGCACCATGACCGCCGTTGCCATCGCCTTGATCGCGCCGATATGCCGGGTGCCGTAGAATTCCGCCCAGAACGCGCTGGGCAAGGTGTTGTTGGCCCCAACCGTCAGGCCCAAAAAAACCAAAGCCGCCAAAGCCCCGCCAATCGACCCAGTTGTCGAAAGGATCACAAAGCCAACGGACATGGGAAGTTGGTAAAACGGCATCATGCGGGCCGTGCCCCATTTATCCAGCGCCCACCCCGCCGCAAACATCGACAGCAGCGATACACCGGTGAAAACCGGGAACAGGGCGACAAGCTCGATATGTTGCCAGCCTTTGATTTCGGCCAGATGGACCTGATGAAAGAAAAAGGCGGTAATAAAGGCGGATGGGCCAAGCAAGGCGGGTGCCATGAACCAGAACAGGGGATGAAACAGCGCCTCGCGCCGGGTCCAGTGATGGCCCTGCATCCCGGCGGCTGAGTATTCGCTGGCCAGACTTTGTGGTGTTCGTTCCTGGCGCAGCATCCGCGTAAGTGCTGGTATCCCCAGCAGCGTGATGCCTGCCGCAATCACCCAAAGCCAACGCCAGTCCAGAAAGGCCATGGCGGCGACAAAGATCAGTGGCAGCAGGGCCTCGCCCATGGCAAATCCGGTCGATGCAATGGATAACGCTCTGCCACGGGTTACAGTGAACCAGCGCGTCATGGCGACAAGGGCCAGATGGGTGCTCATCCCCTGTCCGAAAAGGCGCAGCAGAAAGATCACCACCGGCAGCAGGATCAGCCACCGGTTCAACGCCATGCACAGCGCCGCAAGCGCAAGCCCGGCCAGAACCACCGGCCCCAGGGTCCGCACGCGGAACGTGTCGGTCAGGGCCCCGGCCCAGATCATCACCACCGCTGAAACAGTCGTACCCAGCGAGTACAGGCTGCCCCAGGCCCCGTGACTCAGCCCGAATTCCGCCCGGATTTCACCCGAAAAGATCGAGATGAAAAAAGTCTGCCCAAAGCTGGACATAAAGGTCAAAAGCACCCCGGCACCCAACCAGGTGGCATTGTCCTGCAAGTAATGACGCAGGCGGGAGTGCATCATGGGGAACTGACCTGCGCCTGCCCGGTTTCGGTCAGAACGATTTCGGTTGCCCCGCTGGGATTGCGGGCCTCTGCCGGTACAAGCACGTCAATTCCGCGCCGGTTCGTGTCAAAGGTCTGGCCCACGCGGCGGGCCGAGGTCAGGATTGCCAGCAAAGCCGGTGATGTCGCCGCCACAAAATGGGACGAGGCGGCGTCGCTGTTGAAGGCGGTCGTATCCAGAATGCTGATCTTATAGTCGGCCAGTGTTTCAGCCGAGCTGATATTGCCCAGCCGCTCACCCTTGGCTGTGCCGCGCAGGCGGGCCGAGATGCCAAGCAGTTTGTCCTTTTGCGAGACCATCACGACAAACGGATCCGGCAGGGTCTTGATACTGTCCATTTGGGATCGGAACAGATCCACATCCAGATCGGGCGAGATCAGAACCACCCCCTCGATGTTTCTGCTGGCCCAGCCCGGTTCGCGCAACTCGGCCTGGCGCATCATTTCCATCGTCAGCGCGCCGCCCATGGAATGGGCAACGATGACCACCCTGCGAATACCCATCGACTTGAGCTGCCGCACCGTCTGTTCCAGCCCATCGCGGGCAAACAACATACTGTCCAGATCATAGGCATAGCCATATCCGGTGGCCTGGCTGGGCCAGGAATATACCATCGTGGCGCCGGGTATGCCGATATCGCGGCTTAGCTGAGCAGCCCGGAAAGTGGTTTCGGATTGGGTGGTGTTATAGCCGTGTACAAAGATCGAAACCTCATCAGTCCCGCGCAAACGGGTTTTAAGGTCCTGTGGTCCCTGCAGCTCATCCACACGGGCCATGACGAATTGTGTTTCGGGATCGGGGTTGGCGTAAGAAAAATCCAGTGTTCCCGGCGTGTGGTTCGGCGGGATCGAAACCGTCATTTCCAGATACTTCAGCCCGCCCCCGCGCCCAAACCTGTAAGACCCATCCGGTTCCCGCGCACGCGTCGTTGTGGCGTAAACCGTTTCCGGTGTGCCCACGTTCAATGCCGCCGGAACAGTCTGAGAGATTGAGCGATCCACACAAGCGGTCAGCATGAGTGGAATCAGGAAAAGAACGATATAGCGCAGCACAACTGACCCTTTGGGTGTTTCGTGCCTACGCTATCTATTTCTTGGCCCGCGTCCAGCGGCGCAGGGCGGAAAATGCGGCGAAAACCGGCTGGCGGCGTTACAAAACGTAACGACTCAGGTCGGTCGATTTGGTCAGCTCGCCCAGATTGTCGTCCACAAACTGCGCGTTCACCGTGATTTCGGCGCCGGCCTGGTCGGGCGCGGTGAACGACAGCTCTTCGAACACGCGTTCCATCACCGTGTACAGCCGCCGCGCGCCGATGTTCTCGATACTCTGGTTCACATCTGCCGCGATGCGGGCCAGTGCTGCAATCCCGTCCTCGGTAAAGCTGACGGTGACTTCTTCGGTGCCCATCAGGGCGGTGTACTGAAGGGTCAGAGCGTTGTCGGTTTCGGTCAGGATGCGCACGAAATCCTCTTCGGTCAGGGCGCGCAATTCTACACGGATCGGCAAGCGGCCCTGCAATTCCGGCAGCAGGTCCGATGGTTTGGCGATGTGGAACGCACCCGACGCGATGAACAGGATGTGGTCGGTTTTCACCGGCCCGTGCTTGGTGGATACGGTTGTGCCTTCGATCAGAGGCAGCAGGTCGCGCTGCACGCCCTCGCGGCTGACATCGCCACCGCGCGCGTCTGTGCGGGCGCAGACCTTGTCGATTTCATCCAGAAACACGATGCCGTTCTGTTCAACGGATTCCAGCGCGACACGGTTGACCGTTTCATCATCCAGCAGCTTGTCGGCCTCTTCCCCAATCAGCGCTTCATAGCTTTCGGCGACAGTCAGGCGTTTTTTGACGGTGCGCCCGCCAAAGGCTTTGCCGAAGATATCACCCAGATTCATCATCCCCATCTGGCTGCCCGGCTGACCCGGAACTTCGAACATCGGCATCGGGTTTGAACTGTCGGACAGCTCCAGCTCGATCACCGTGTCGTCCAGCTCACCTGCTTTCAGCTTTTTGCGGAACATCTCACGCGTGGCGTCACGGGCGTCGGTTCCGGCGATGGTTTCGATCACGCGGTCTTCGGCGGCCTGATAGGCCTTGGCCTTGACGTCCTCGCGCATGTACTCCCGCGTCTGCAGGATCGCGGCATCGGCCAGATCGCGCACGATCTGTTCGACGTCACGGCCGACATATCCGACCTCGGTGAATTTGGTGGCTTCGACCTTGATAAAGGGCGCGCGGGCCAGTTTGGCCAGGCGGCGGCTGATCTCGGTCTTGCCCACCCCGGTGGGGCCGATCATCAGGATGTTCTTTGGATAAACCTCGTCCCGGATATCATCGGCCAGCTGCTTGCGCCGCCACCGATTGCGCAGCGCCACGGCCACGGCACGTTTGGCATCCTTTTGCCCGATGATAAAACGATCCAGTTCCGAGACAATCTCGCGCGGGGTCAGGTCGGTCAAGGGGCAGTCCTTTCGATCGGCATGGGTCAGATGCGGCTTAGGTAATCACCGCCGGGGCGAAAACAACCAAGCTTTTTTCCTTGGCAGCGTTGGTTAGCAACGCCCCACCGGGTTTGCAAATGCTTTCCATAGGTGAAACGCGCGCCTTCTGGTACTGTGTTTTCAAGGCGTTGAGGGTCAGGAGCGCGGATATGACGAAAATTGCCAAGATCACCCTTCTGTTTGTGGTTTTTGTCGACCTGATCGGGCAAGGGCTGGTTTTCCCGATTATCAACTCTCTGATCATGGAGACGAAATCGGGTTTCCTGCCGCAAAGCACCGCCACAGGAACGCGCCATTTGTACTATGGGCTGGTGATCGGATGCTTTTTTCTGTCGTGGTTTCTGGGTGTGGTCTATGTCTCCAAGGTCTCGGATTCCATTGGGCGCAAGAATGCGTTGCTGGTGTGTCTGTGTGGTGCCTTGGCAGGCTATGCGCTGACCATCGCGGCGCTGTATCTCAACAGTCTGTTGTTGCTGATCGTCGGGCGTTCGATCACCGGCTTTACCGCCGGGAACCAGCCCATCGCGCAGGCGGCGATGATCGATGGCAGTACGGATGCCGCTGACCGGGACCGCAACATGGGCTATATTATCACCGGCGTCAGCTTTGGTCTTGTGGGCGGCCCGATCATTGGCGCGGTGCTGTCGGACGCGAACCTTCTGGGCAGTTTCGCCACCCTGAAAACCCCGTTCTACGGCGCGTTTGTCTTGGTGATGATCGCGATTTTCCTGGTGCTGTTCTATTTCAAGGACACCCGGACCGAGCGTACGGCCTTTGTGTTCCGTCCCCGTGACATCACCGACAGTCTGGTTGCGGTGCGCGAACATCCGATGGTTCTGAAAATCCTGCCGGTCTATGCGCTGTTCATGATTGCCAACGTCACCTTCTATGTGTTCGTCGACAATTTCCTGACCAGCGCCTGGGGGTATGGCGTGATCGGCGGCAGCATGGCGATGGTGGTGATCGGCTTTGCGCTGGCGTTTTCCAGCACGTTCCTTGTCAAACCCGCGCAAGAGAGGTTCAGCAAGCACCAGATCATCTATACCTCACTTGTGGTCATGGTGATCTGCGGTTTTGGCTTTGCCTTCAGCCCCAGCGGCGTGCTGAGTTATGTTCCGGTCTTCTTCTTCTATTTCTTCTTCGGTGTGTCCTACCCAACCATGCTGGGGCTGTTCTCATCCGCCGTCAGCGAGACCGATCAGGGTTGGGTCATGGGGGTAACCACCGCCGTCTTCTGTCTGGCGGGTGGTGTCATGTCCCTGGTCGGCGGCGGATTGATGAGCTTTGATATCCGCCTGCCCTATTACATCGTCGTCGCGACAGCGTTGATGGGTCTGATCGGAATGCACCTGCGCTGGAAAGGCAAAGAGATCAAAACGCTATTGGCCTGAGATCGTCTCTACCGTCAGCTTGCCGTTGGTATAAACACAGATGTCGGCGGCGATCGCCATGGCTTCGCGGGCCACGTCCTCGGCGGGTTTGTCGCTGTTCATCATCGCGCGCGCGGCGGCCAGGGCAAAGTTGCCGCCTGATCCGATGGCGGCCACGTTGTGTTCAGGTTCCAGTACGTCGCCTGCCCCGGTGATCACCAGCAGATCTTTGCCATCGGTGACGATCAGCATCGCCTCAAGCTTTTGCAGGTACTTATCCGTGCGCCAGTCCTTGGCCAGTTCGACCGAAGCGCGCGCCAGTTGGCCGGGTGTGGCCTCAAGCTTGGCTTCCAGCCGTTCCAACAGCGTAAAGGCATCGGCGGTCGAACCGGCGAAACCGGCCACAACCTCGAACCCGCCGGGCGACAGGCGGCGTACCTTGCGGGCGGTGCCCTTGATCACGGTCTGGCCCAGGCTGACCTGTCCGTCCCCGGCAATCACCACTTGACCGCCTTTCTTGACGCCAATGATGGTTGTGCCGTGCCAACCGGGAAAATCGCTGTCCGCCATAAAAGCCTCCGTTTCCATCTGGCGTCCTATATGGGCCGGACCCGCCCGCAGCGCAACAGGTCACAAACGGTGCGAAAGATATGCAAGAATCGCAAACCGGGGTTACCGGACTAGCAATTGTGGGACTCAGCCGAAACTTCTACATGAGCCTCACAACCGACAATGGGTCGGCTGTTTCAGTTATAAGGAATGCGCAAATGGCAACCACCGCAAACATCCATGCGCCGCTCGGAGCAGCTACCGTCCTGCATGTAGTGGACGCGTTCATCGGATCATTCGAAAAAGCAGTCGCGTGGAATGAATCCCGCAAGACCCGCAAGGCCCTGTCGGTCCTGAGCGACGAACAGCTGGAAGATATCGGCCTGTGCCGCGCGGATATCAAGAACCTCTGATCCGCGTCCCACCGGACCATTAAAGACAAGCCGCTCGTCCGAGCGGCTTTTTCTTTGTCAGGACAGTTTATATTGGTCCGAGAGGTCCGGCAAAAAAGCCTCGACCGCGGCGGTTGCCACGACATGTCGCGTGCCGGATTCAGTATCTTGAACATCAAGCCCGCCTTTGACGGCCCGCACCTCGGCCCGGCCCCGGGGCAGATCGGCGGCAACCAGGTCACAATCCACTTGATCCGGGTTTTGCACCGCAATCGTGACACGCACGCGCATTTCGCTGTGGTCGATGCCCAGCTTGGAAAACAGCGTGATGGATGAATGGTGCAGCGCATCCTGCACAGCCCGCCGCGCAGCCTTGGTGTAATCCTGCCCGTACAGATCGTTCCCGGTGCCCATTTCCAGAATGATACGCTTTTCAGTCATTGCGCCGGCTCCATATCAAAAGACACGATGATGGCCGCATTGGCTATGACGGTGCGGCCGTCGGTGTGCGGCTTTTCAATGTCCAGCCCACCCTGCGCGACGGTGATGTTCGGGTGACCATAGGGGAATATGGCCTTCAGCGCGTCTTGATCGACCTTGTCGGGCTGCTGCACGCCAATCTCGGCGTCGATGATCATGGCTTCTTTCGGGAAATCGAACAGTTCGGCCATGTTGACCGAATTGTGCCACAGCGCGTCTTTGATGGCCCGCAGCGCGGCCTCGGTATAGTCCTCGCGCCGCAGCGAGGTGCCCATGCCAAATTCAACAAGAACCCGTGTTTTCGCCATTTGTTCCTCCGGCATAAAAAAGGCGCCCTGATGCAGGCGCCTTTGATCTGTATGTCTCTGATCGGAGCACGGATCAGATGGATTCTTCGATCCAGCTTTGCAGGGCAGCCTTTGGTGCCGCGCCCGCGCGGTTCGAAACAACCTGACCGTCCTTGAAGATGAACAGCGCCGGGATACCGCGCACGCCCATGGCGGCGGCGGCATTGGGGTTGCTGTCGACGTCGACCTTGGCGATCTTCACCTTGTCGCCGTATTCCGCCGCCAGCTCTTCCAGAGCGGGGCCGATCTGCTTACAGGGTCCGCACCACTCGGCCCAGAAATCGACAACCACGGGGATGTCAGAGTTCTTGACTTCGGCGTCAAAGGTATCGTCGGTAACGGCTACGGTCGACATATTCTGTCTCCTGAATGGGGAATGCTTGGTCACAGAACCTAGGTGCGGGGTAATCCAAGGTCAAGGCATCCGCGTCCGGGCCAGCGCGCCCGTCACAAGATCGTGTGGCAGCCACATCAGATGCGCCGCCCGGGTCCACAGGATCGCAGTGCGGATTTCATGGCCCGGATAAATCTGCGCCAGCGCGTGCGCATAGGCTCCCATCTGTCGCAGCAAGCCTTCGGGGCAGGTTTCCGGGTTGTCGGGAACCGTGATGTTTGTTTTGAAATCAATAACCTGCACCTCTGTCTCGGTCACGATCAGGCGGTCAATGACCCCATGCATTCGCTGCCCGTTCAGATCGGCGGTGACCGGAACCTCGGCCAATGCGTAATCCGCGAAAACGGGCCTCAGATTATCTGCGCTCAGCACGGCCTGCGCCTCGGCCAACAGCTCTTGCCGGTCCGCGTCCTGCATATCGGGCAGAACCCGGGCGCAGAGCTGGGGCCAGATTTGCGGCTCGGCAGATGGCAGGTGTTCCAACAGCAGGTGCAGACGCGTGCCGCGCAGTTTTGCGGCCTCTTCATCCTGACCGGCCTCACTCGGCAGCGCCTTGGCCCCGCCCAACTCCGAAGGGCTGAGCGTTTCCGGCATCGGGTCCGGCGCGGGGGCGGCAGACAGGAACCGGCCAGGCAGGTCCGTGTCCGCAGTCGCAGTTTCCGGCTTTACAACAAGCGGCGGCGCGTCCCAATCCCCATGCGACAGCCGCAAGGTTCCGGACCCGTGCAGCTGCGTGGCCCCTGCCCGCTCCATCGCGGCCTCGACCATCTGATACCAGCTGGTTCCATCCTTGCCGACATCCCCCGCCGCACCAACGATCAGCCACTTTTCCGCTCGTGTCAGAGCCACATATAGCAAGCGAAGCCGCTCGTTTTCTTCGCGTGCGCGGGCCTGTTCGCGTGCGCGGGCGATCAGCGCCGGAGAGGCGTCCGCAGGCACTTTCCAAAGCGGCGTGCCATCCGCCACCATGATCTCGGCATCGCGCGGGGCCTGTCGTTTGCCGGTATCCGGCAGGATCACGATCGGCGCTTCCAGCCCCTTGGAACCATGCACCGTCATCACCCGGATCATATTGCCAACGCCGGTCATCTGCCGTTTGATTTCCAGATCGTCGGTCTGCATCCAGACCAGAAATCCGGTCAGGCTGGGGATATCGGTACGCTCATAGGCCAGCGCCTGTGACAACAGCGCGTTGATGCCATCCTCGGCCTCGGCCCCCAGACGCCCCAGCAGTTTGCGCCGCCCGTCATGGCGGGTCAGAATGCGTTCGATCAGGTCATAAGGGCGCAGAAAGTCGATCTGGCTGCGCAGATCATTAAGAATTTCCAGCGTTTCGGGAAATTCTTCGGCCCGTTGGCGCAGTGCAGCCCACAGGAACTGTTCCTTGCGGCGGTGGGCCAGATCGAAAAGCTGTTGTTCGGTCCACCCGAACAGCGGCGATTTCAGCACGGTCGCCAGTGACAGGCTGTCTTCGGGCGTGGCCAAAAAGCCAAGCAGCGCGGCCAGGTCTTTGACCGCCAACTCTGCACCCACTTTCAGCCGGTCGGCCCCGGCGATGGGCAGATTGGCGGCTTTGCAGGCCCGGATGATTTCCGCAAACAGGTCCGATCGGCGCTGTACGAGGATCAGAAAGTCCCTGGGCTGCACCCTGCGCCGTATGAATGTGCCGGGCGTATCGCCGTCCTCGGGGATCGTCTCGCCCGTCTCGATCATGGTCTTGATCGACTGCGCCACCTGTTCGGCCAGAATGACTGTGTGGTGACGCGCGCCGGGCCGGTCCACGGGGTCGGTCCAATCAACGTCATCATCCTCGTCGACCTTGTCGACCACCGGCCACAGATCGACTCGCCCGGGCAGATCGCCCTTAAAGGCGCGGTGCAGGCTGTCTTTGTGAAACCCGGCGTCAGTGCGGTTTTCGAACAGGATATCGACCAGCGACAGGATCGCACTGGACGACCGAAAGGAATATTCCAGCGTCGAATCCCACAGTTTAGAGCCTGATTCTGCCAATCTTCGGCCAAATTCCTCTTGCATTCGGTCAAAGGCCTGCGGGTCGGCACCCTGAAAGGAATAGATCGACTGTTTCTTGTCGCCGACCACAAAGATCGTGCGTTCAACCCCGGACCGGGCCCCCTCGCCGCTGGTGAATTCCTGCGCCAGTTTTTCGACCACATCCCATTGATCGGGGCTGGTGTCCTGCGCCTCGTCCACCAGAATGTGGTCGATGCCGCCATCCAGCCGGTACAGCACCCATTCCGCCACCGCCGGATCGTTCAGTACCTGTCGCGCGCGCAGGATCAGGTCGTCGAAATCCAGCCAGCCGCGCAGCTGTTTGCGCCGTTCGTATTCCGGCAGGAACGCAGTGGCAAAGCGGTGCAGTATATGCGTCTTGCGCGCGGCGATCAGGCCCAGCCGATGTGCGCGCGCGGCTTCGATGCGCAGCATGAACGCCTCAAGCTGTGGCATATACCCGGCCAGCGCCCCTTCGCGCAGGGCTTTGGTGGGAAAGCTGTTGATCTTGGCGGTAAAGGGCTCCTTTGCCCCTTTGCCAGTCAGAAATACGCTTTCCAACAGGGGCAGTTTGCTGATCCGGGCCTCGGTAAACACCGCCAGTTTGGCCGCAGCCTTGGCGTTGTTGCCGCCGCTTTCGGTCAGGGCGGGCAGGATAGCGCGGATCAGATCGACCTCGCCGCCCATATAGGCGCGGCTTAGCAGCGCGTCCTCGTCAAACCCGTCGGGCAAATCGAACTGCTGCAACAGATCGGACCAGTTCAAAGGTTGCGCAAACAGGTTGCGTTTGTGGGTAAGGGCGGCGGTCAGCTTGTCGAACCCGGTATCGGTGACAAAGCGCGCGACCTCTTCGATCAGCCTGGCCTGAGGGCCTTCGGCGAAGTCCTCGACAATTTCATCGCGCAACAGGGCGGCGGCGCGGTCCTCCATCTCGGAAAACTGGGGGCTGACCCCGGCCTCAAGCGGAAAGCGCCGCAGCAGCGAGGCACAGAAAGAGTGGATCGTCTGGATTTTCAGACCACCCGGCGTTTCGATCGCGCGGGCAAACAGGGTGCGGGCCTGCGCCAGCCGGTCGGGGTCAATCACCCCCTGCACACCAAGATCGGTCAGTTGTGCCAGCAGAGGGTCATCCCCCAGCATGGCCCATTGCCCCAGCCGTTTGAACAGACGGTTCTGCATCTCGCTGGCGGCAGCCTTGGTATAGGTCAGGCACAGGATGTGCTGTGGCTGCACACCCCCCAGCAACAGGCGCGCCACCCGGTCGGTCAGAACCCGCGTCTTGCCTGATCCCGCATTGGCCGCCAGCCAGGTTGAGGCATCGGGCCGCGCGGCCTGCACCTGCCGTTCCGTGGCATCGTTGCGGGCACTCATGTCAGATCTTCGGGTGTGGTTTCATCGGTGCGGTCCCATTCGCCGAACCGGGCCAGATGGTCATAATCGCCAATATCGGTGTCTTTGTGCAGCATCCGACGCGCGGTGAAACCCTGATCAGGCTCTAAATAGGCAGAAATCAGTTCTTTCAGCTCAGCCAGAACCTTGTCGGGCGGCTCTTTGACAAGCGGTGCGGCGACCTCTTTGTAGGCGCCGCCCATGCCAATAAACACCGCCTCGGCGACAGGGATCGGGTCGAACCCTTTGATGCCTCCCCGCTCGGCCATGGCGGCCTCGATCAGCAGCTGCTTGTCGAATTTGGCCTGCTGGCTTTCAGTCGGAGGGGTGCCGGTCTTGTAATCCACAATCCGCAGCGCGCCACGGCTGTTGCGGTCGATCCGGTCGGCGCGGCCTGCGATGGTGAAATCCAGCGGGGTCAGCGCCAGTTTCATGACGGCCTCAAAGGCGACCGGCCCGCCATCGCCCCGCCGGGCGATCTCGGCGCTCAGGAAATCATCGGCAATCCGCTCCAGCCGCGCCAGCCACAGCTTGCGGGCAGTGGGCCAGGCAACATGTTGGTTCAGCAGGGTTTCGGCGCGTTTCAGGAAATTCTCACGGGTCAGCAGGGCCGCGTCCAACACGCTGTCTTTGACGAAATGCTCAAGGATTTCGTGGATAACGATGCCGCGCAACAGGGCATCGGGGGCCTGCACCAACGGGTCCAGCGGCCGCAGCCGCAGCACATGCTTGGCGTAGATCGCATAGGGATCGCGGATCAGCCGCTTGATCTCGGTCACGCTCAGGCCCCGTGGGCGCGACGCGACCGGCGGGCGTGGCGATGGGCGCGGTGCCGGATCAAGCCGCGGCGCGACTTCAAGCTGTTCTGACCAGCGCACCCATTGCTGCCCGCGGGTGCGCATTGCGGAAAGGGCGTCAGGACCACCCTGCCCCGGCAAGCCCTGCAACAGGTTCGTCATGCGGTTCAACCAGCGCGACGGCACGGTTTCGGCGTCATCCGAGCGTGTCGCGCGGGTCAGCCAGACCTCTGGCGCGCCGACCGCCTGTTGAAAATCATGGGCCGACAGGCCGATGCGGCGTTCTGGCAGCAACAGCCCGGCCTTGTCGCGCATCTGGCGGTTCAGCCAGGGGTCCGGTGCGGCGGCCTCGGGCCAGCTGCCTTCGTTCAACCCGCCCAGAATCAGCAGATCCGCCCCCTGCACGCGTGCCTCAAGCGTGCCCCAGATCATGATGTGCGGATGTGGCGCGTCGCGGTCGCGTACCTCTTCGCCAGCCAACAGCGCGCCCAGAAGGTCGGCAAAATCATGGGCAGTCATTGGGCCGCCGTGCTGCGCCTCGGCCTCCAGCGCGGTCAGAACGGCCAGCGCTTTTTGTCCTGCGTTCTTGTCCCACAGCGTGCCGGTGTCGCCCGTGCTGCCGGCCGAAATCGCCTCGGCCAGACTGCGCAGGCGGGTCACCCAATCGGACAAGGGAAGCTCTGCCGTTACGTGCTGATTGCAGAAATGGGTGGTCAGCCAGCGCATCCAATCCTCGGGGACTTCTTTGCGGATGGCAAAGGCGGTCAGGCTGACCGTATCGGGGAATGGCGGGCCGTGACGGCGCAGATCCAGTTCCAGATCACGGGAATGCAGCAGATGTGCCCCCCGATCACCGCCGCCATGACACAGCGGATGTTTCAGCAGGGTCAGCAGCGCGTCACCTTCCAGCCGTCTTGCGAACAAGCCCGCCACATGGCGCAGGAACCGACCGGGCGGAGACAGCTGCAGCGGCAAGCCCGCGCTGTCGTCGGGCAGGATGTTCCAGCGGTCCAGCGCGGCGCTAACCTGACGTGTCAGCATCCGGTCCGGCGTGATCAGGGCGGCGGTCTGCCCGGTTTCCGCCGCTTGCCGTAGGCGCAGGGCAATGGCCAACGCCTCGGCGCGGGGGGATTGCGCCTCGATCAATGCCAGGTCTTTGGTGGCACTGTCCAGATCGGTCAGCCGGGGACCCTCGGACATCCAGGCATCGGTAATGGGCGCGGGGCGTAATGCCAGTGAAATCAGTTTGTTACGGGCAGGTGAGGGGGCAGGGTCATCGGTCCAGCGTTCAATCTGATCCGGCTGCACCTCAAGCCGGGTCATCAGTTTGCGAAACCGGAATTGCGGATGATCTTCCGAGGTCAGCGCATCGTCCAACCCCTGCCAGACATGGTGTGGCTGGTCGAAATCAAATCCGGGAAGGATCAGCGCCCCTTGCGGCAGGCGGGAGACCGCCTCCATCAGCATCAGCGTGGTGCCGCGCGAACCGGTAGAGCCGGCAAGGATCACCGGATGTTGCGGCGGGGCGAATTGCCAGCGATCAATCAGGTTTTCCACCACGCGCCGTTGCCGTGCCTGCGCGTCCAGCGCATCGGGGCCGGTGTCGATGAAGTGATCGGCGATGCCAATAAAGGCCTGCGCACGGGCCCAATGGCCGGACATGTCGCTGACGTCCAACTGTCGGATGGCATCCGGTGATACCCCTTCGCCCTGCATCTCATCAATCAGGGCGGCCAGGCTGTCAGACAGATCAAACAAAGAGGATCGCGCAGCCAGATCAGGCTGTTGTTCCAACAGTTTGGAAATCAGCTGCGTCAGCTCCAATCTGCGTCGCAGCGGTGGGATCGCGGGTGGAAGCTGTGCCAGATCGACGCTTTCGCCCAGATCGGTGACCAGCGACAGGCGTGGCAACAGGCAGGCGGGACCGCGATCAAACAGCTCGCGCACGCGGCGGGCCATGCGGCGGGTGTTGACGACCAGCTGCACCCGCGCCAGCGCCTCGGGCGGGTGATCGGCGCTGCGGTGTCGCAGCCCGTCCACCAGCGCCCTGGGAAAATCCGCACCGGGTGGAACGGCAAAGACGCGGGGCGCGGTGCTGGGCTTAAACATCGGCGATCAGCCCTTCGGCCAGCGCGATCCCTTCGGGGCGGCCCACATCGCACCAGTGACCGGGAAAGGTGGCGGCAAACAGGCGGTTCTGATTTTGCATCCGGTCCCACAGCAGGTTCAGCGAGAATGCTTTTTCCGGCACCGCCTTCAGCCCCTCGGTTTTTACAATCTGCGCGCCGCCATAGACCAGACCGGGTCCGCGGGTGATCCGGCCCGCGTCATCCACCGTGAAATCACCCGGCCCTGTATGCCCGATGGTCTGTGCGACCGGAATGCACATCAACAACGCGTCCATCTTATCGGGGTCCCAAGCATCGCGCAGCAGGGTCAAAGGGTTTGGACCCGACCAGATCGCATCGGTGTTCAGAGTAAATACCGGCCCAGACCCCAGCAGGGGCAGAGCCGCGCGCAGCCCGCCGCCAGTTTCCAGAATCTCGGGCTGTTCGTGCGACAGCAGCACGCCTTTGGAGGTCAGATGCGTTGCAAGGTGATCAGGCAGATAGTGCAGGTTGGCCGCCACTCGCGCGGGGCGCAGATCGTCCACCAGATCCAGTGCGTGGTCGATCAGAGGGCGACCTGCGACCTGAATCAGCGGCTTGGGCCGGTCCTTGGTCAAGGCGCCCATGCGGGTGCCGAACCCTGCGGCAAACAGCATCACGGCTTCGGGGCATTGGGTCATTTCGGTCTGAGCCTGTCCAGATGGTCCGGGGTTGGCGCGGGCAGGGCCGTGCGCAGCAGATCGGCGACGGTGACCAGCGCAGGATGGTCCAGATCGCGCATCAGATGCGCCCAAGTGGCCGGGATAAGATCAACGTACTGCGGTTTGCCGTATTCCGTTGCCAAACGGGCAAAGATCCCCAAAATCCGCAGGTTCCTCTGCGCGCCCAAAACTGCATAAGCGGTGCGGAAATCGTGATCATTCACGCCGGTTGCGGTGATATAGCGGTCCACCATCCGCATTTCAGTGCCCGCAGCCACGTCGCGGCGCACGTCCTGCAACAGCGACACAAGATCATAGGCCGGATGCCCCAGCATGGCGGTCTGGAAATCCAGTAAACCCACCCGTTTCACCCCCGTGCGCTCGGGCAGCCAGATCAGGTTTTCGGCGTGGTAATCGCGCTGGACGACAACCTTCGCGCCCGATGTTTCGTTATGCAATATGTCTGAGAACCGGTATTCGAACCGTTCCCGCGCGTCCGTGTCATGCGTTCCAAGAACCGATTGCGCGTATTTGGTAAAGGACAGCGCGGCCAGCTCGGTCATCAGGGACGGGCCGTAAGACGGCAGCGACAGGATGGGTGCCTTGTGCAGATCAATCAACACGTCGGTTGCGGCCCCGTACAGCTCGCGCTCCATGCGCGGGTGCTGCTTGAGAATGCGGGCAAACAGGTCATCCCCCAGATCTTCCAGCAGCAGAAACCCGTATTGGGTGTCTTCGGCGTAAATCTCGGGCGCGCTCAGTCCGATCGAGCGGAGATGATTGGCCATGCGCACAAAGGATTCAACGCTTTCGGCCTTGCCGGGTGGAGAATCCATCAACACGGCCGTCCGGCCGCTGTCCGGGTCTGTCAGCCGTTCATAGCGCCGGTTCGAGGCATCCCCCGCCAGCGGCGCACGGGTTGCGTTGGCCCATGGGGTTTGTGCAATCAATGCCGCAGCCAGCACTGCCCGGTTGGTCATGCGGCAATCTCCAGTTTCGGGGTCCAGACCGGGTTGCTCCAGCTGAGGGTCAATTGCCGCGTTTCCATTGTGTTAGGGTCTGTTTCAAAGGTCATTTTCAAGGCGGATTCCGGTGTCAGCGGACCCAGTTTATCGGGCCATTCGACCAGGCAGATGGCGGTGTCGAAGGCGTCGATCAGGCCAAGTTCCTCAACCTCTTCCACGGCGCTTAGGCGGTACAGGTCGCAATGCCAGATTTCACCGGATTCGGTGTCATATGCCTGAACCAGCGTGAATGTGGGCGAGGGGACATCCTCGGGTATGGCCATCAGCGATTGGATCAGGCTGCGCGCGAAATGGGTTTTGCCGCTACCGATATCCCCTTCCAGCAACAAGATGTCACCGGGCCGCAACGCAGCGCCAAGCCGGGTTGCAAACAGGGCCGTTTCTTCGGGCGAATTCAAGGTGATCGAAAGGGGTGGCGCGGTCATGGCGCCACAATGAACCTACGCCCGGTTGGCTGCAACCCGGTTCAGGCGCTGATCTGCCGTATCTCTTGCCGCACCCCTGCGCCGACGTCGGTGGCAAAGCAGATGATCGTGGCCCCGTTCTGCATCGGGCTGACAGTGCACCTGAGCGGCACGCCGTTTCGCATCTGAATGTCGCCATACCATTCGACCCGGTTGTCGCGCGTTTCAACAAAGTCCCGGATTTCGCCCAGAATGGGCGTGGCGGCGCAATGTTCCTGCCACGCGCGCGTCACCTCCAGCACGGAATCCGGTTCAAACCCGGTTTCCCCGCTGTCCCCCCACAGCTTTTGATAAGCGGTGTTCGTGATCGCCAGCGTACCGTCGTCGCCAAATACGGCAATGGCGTCGGCCAGCTTGTCCAGCACGGATTGCATCAGGTCCATTTCTGACCGAAACCGCCGGGTCAGCGTGATTTCGGCGGTGATGTCTTCGAACAGAAACGCCACTGCGCCGTCCGGATGGGGGCGGCCGCTGACGGAATAGACCGACCCCGACGGCAGCGACCAGGTTTCCTGATAATTCCCGTCCTCAGCCGCCTCAAGAAGGTCATTCATCTGGCTGCGCCAACTGCGATAGTTCTTGGGTTCCGGCATCATGTGCTGATCGCGCATCCGGTCGAAAAAGCTGGACAGGCTGGGGCGGCAGCTCAGGAAATCCGGGGGCAGGGTGGTCAGGTCGATCAGGGCCGGGTTGAACAGCGCCAGCTGGCGGTTCCGGTCGAAAATCGCCAACCCAATGGACAGCTGGGCAAAGGTTTTCGTCATGGTCTGGACGAATTTGCGTTGGGCGGTTTCCGCGGCAACGATGGCATTGATATCAACGGCGTAACACAGATGCCCTTCGGGGTGATCGACCAGGGTAAGATCGAACCACAGTTTGTTGTCGCTTCCTTCCGACAGGATCGAGACACGGGTCTTGGCGCTCAGCCGGGTGTCATCGTCCGCGCTGGGAAACAGCGGCGCGGTCAGGTCCGTATCCTGCCCACGAACCTTGCGCACCAATGAGACATAGGCGGCATTGCACCAGCGGACGTTGCTGTGATGATCCAGCAGCCAGACCGGATAGGGGGCCTGCTCCATCGCCAGGCGGCTGGGGTCGTTGGGGTCGCGCAAAACGGTTGCGGGGCATTCGGAACTGTCGCGCAGCTGCACGCGTACAATGCCGTCAATCCATTCGCACAGCACATCACGCTCCACCGTGCAGTCGATGGCCGGGATAACCAGATTCCCCTCGCGCCGAATCCGGTCGGGTGTTTCGGGAAACGTCGGGAAATCCCGTTGCAGCAGGCGGCGCAGGTCCGACCAATCGCGGACCGATTCAAACCCTTCCAATGCCATGTCGGAATGGCTGATCAGGCGATGGCCGTCGAACAGAAATACCGCATCGAACAGCGATGCCGGTGCGGATAATCCAAAGTTGTCGCCCCGCTGTCTGCGGCGGGGCAAAAGCCATTGAACCGCAAGGCTGGCCGAAACCAGGCTGATAGCGGCCAGAATGATCCAGTCGACCATGCGTTCTCCGGTGCTGAAACCACGAGACGGGACTATCGGTCTTAATGGTTAACGGGGTGTTAACTCAGGCCTGGATGCGTTGGTTTGCGCCCGATGGAACGGGCGTATCCCCGAACTGGGCGTCCACCAGGTTCCGAGGCCACCGGACCTTGACAATCGCGCCCCGGCGTTCGGGGTTGTCGGTCAGGGTCTGATAGGGGTCTGACCCGTTGGCGAACTCCAATTCGGCACCGCTGCGTTCCAGCAGGGTTTTGGCGATGAACAGGCCCAGACCCATACCTTCGTATTCAGGGCGGGCGCGCTGGTCGGTTTCGGCGCGGCGGCGGCGCATGAAGGGGTCGCCAATGCGGCCGATCATCTGCGACGGGTATCCGCGCCCGTCATCCATGATGCTGACGGTGATCTGATCGGTGGTCCACTCGGCCTCGACCCAGACATTGGCGCGGGCGAAATCCACCGCGTTCTGGATCAGGTTGCGCAGGCCATGAATGATCTCGGGCTTACGCAGGATCGAGGGTTGCTGCACATCGCCGTCCTCTGCCGGACCTTCGCCGAAATGAACGGTCTTGCCCCGATGGATATGTGGTTCGGCCGCCTCGTGGATCACGGTGGACAGCGGGGCCTGCCGCAAATGCAGGTCGTCTTTACCGGCCCGGCCCATGTCGCGCAGAATATCCCGGCACCGGTTGGCCTGTTCGCGGATCAGGGCGGCGTCTTCCTTGAGGTCAGGGCGGTCGTCCAACTCTTCGATCAGCTCGGCGCTAGTCAGCTTGATCGTGGCCAGCGGCGTGCCCAGCTCATGCGCGGCCGCGGCGACCACACCACCCAGATCGGTCAGCTTCTGTTCGCGCGCCAGGGCCATATGGGTGGCAGCCAGCGCTTCGGACATCGACTGCACCTCGGAGCTGACGCGGTGGGAATAAGCCCCGAGAAACACAATGGCGATGACAATCGCGGCCCAGTTTCCGAACAGCAGGATATCGGGAATATCCAGTTCGACACCCAAATCGGTTTGCAGCGGCAGGTGAAATTCAGCCAACAGAGTAGTCAGGGCAATGGCCACGCCACCGATAATCAGGGTTGATCGGGTGCTCATGACGCTGGCCGAGATGGTCACCGGCCCCACCAGCAACAGCGCAAACGGGTTGTTCAGCCCGCCGGTCAGATACAACAGGATGGTCAGCTGAAGCAGATCGAACAGCACCATCAGGAAGTTCTCGAATTCGGACAGGCGCTTGCTGCGGGGGAACAGCAGGATCGCTGTCAGGTTCCCCATCACCGAAACCCCGATGGCCAGATAACAAAGGGTGACATCCAGCCGCACGTCATAGGTTTGCTGGGCGACGGTAATGGCGGTGATCTGGCCGAATATGGCCACCCAGCGCAACAGGATCAGTGTTCGCAGCCGAATCCAACTGCTGCGTTCCTGACCGCGCCACAAAGTGATGTTGGAAATTGCCATCGGTCTATTATGTCCTGTTGCATCGGCTGATCATCTTGATAGGTGTCCCGGCCGAAACGTTCAACAACCCCTCGCATGTCAGGATAGATGTCATGGTCCGCCTTTATGCCATCCTCGCAACCGTTGTTTTGGCCGTTGGCCTTGGTGCCATGTGGCTGCTGACCCGAGGCACCGGATCGGACGACAAGTTCGCGCAATGCCGCTCAAGCCAGATCGCAGGCGGCACGGCGGCGATCGGCGGCCCGTTCGAATTGGTCAACGGCAAGGGCGAAACGGTCACGGACAAGGATGTGATCACTGAGCCGACGCTGGTTTACTTTGGCTATACTTTCTGCCCCGATGTCTGCCCGTTCGACATGTCGCGCAACGCCGAAGCCGTTGATGTTCTGGCCGAACGCGGCCAGTCGGTGACACCGCTTTTCATCTCGATCGACCCGGACCGCGACACGCCCGAGGTGATGGGGGATTATGCCTTTAACCTGCACGAACGCATGATTGCGCTGACCGGATCGCCGGAACAGGTCAAGGCCGCCAGCAAGGCTTATAAGACCTATTACAAGGCTCAGGACAAAAGCGACGAATATTACCTGGTCGATCACACGACCTATACCTATCTGGTCACGCCCGAGGATGGATTCATTGAGTTTTTCAACCGCGACGACACGGCCGAGCAGATGGCCGACAAGGTTGGATGTTTCCTGGACAAGATATAGAACGCAACGGCCCGTTTGACGTTTGGAATGGCGCTGCTATTACTCATGTTTAAGCCAAAGGCGTGAAATAGCGGAAAGAATATAATATGGCGGACAGCTCTCAACTCGATATCGGCGCGGACAAATCCCTGCTGTTGGTGGATGATGACGAGCCGTTTCTGAGACGCCTGGCCAAGGCCATGGAAAAACGCGGGTTCGAGGTTGAAACCGCCGGTTCCGTCGCCGCAGGCCGCGCCATTTCGACCGCCCGCCCGCCCGCCTATGCGGTCGTCGATCTGCGGCTTGAGGATGGCAATGGTCTGGATGTGGTCGAGGTGCTGCGTGAGAAACGCCCCGACAGCCGGGTTGTGGTTCTGACCGGATATGGCGCGATTGCCACTGCCGTGGCGGCGGTCAAGATCGGTGCGACGGATTACCTGTCTAAACCCGCCGACGCCACTGACATCACCAACGCGCTGCTGGCCAAGGGCGACGAACTGCCCCCGCCGCCGGAAAATCCCATGAGCGCGGATCGTGTGCGCTGGGAGCATATCCAGCGGGTCTATGAGCTGTGTGACCGGAATGTCTCCGAGACGGCGCGCCGCCTGAACATGCACCGCCGGACTTTGCAGCGGATATTGGCAAAGCGTAGCCCGCGGTAAAATTTTTAAGAACTTTAGAGAAAAAATTTAACAATTTCAAATGATTAATTGTAATAAATGGCATGTGCGATAGTTGGATTGAAGTAATAAAAGAGTGGCAGACGCTTGTTGCAGGATTATTAGCGTTGGGTGCTGCCTTTTTGACTATTCGCACCATGCGGAAGCAAATGGTGAACGAGAGTATCCGTCACGAAAGCCAACTGCGTCGCCAGAAAAAGGCTGCTCGAGCGAAAATGCCAGACGCGTTGAGTGAAATGAGCGAATATGCGCGTCAGGTTGGAGGGTATTTACTCGAAACTCAGGAGGAACCCCCTCAGCCTCCGTCCGCCTCCATTACAACTCTGCAGCAAGTCATTGAATATATTGACGATGATGCAGCAGACCGGGCTTTCGAGCTTGCCTCGTTGTTTCAGGTTCAACATGCCCGGATGACAAGTTCCGGACCCAAGAGACAACATATCCTACATAAATATGACATCGCGTTGTTGCAGGCATATACCAATAGTCTGTTTGACTATGCTCGAAACGAGGTGGAGTCAGTTTCAAATGAAAAACCTTCTCGCGAAGATATGAGAACGGCTACGGTCAATGTTTTTGATCGTATTCGGATAAATCAAAACCGACCGCTATTTTCAGAGCTTCAAAAATTAATCGAGAGTAAGCACTAGATTGGTATCTGAGAAAGCTATTGCTGAATTAGCAATTCACTATGCCGCGCCAAATACGCCTCTCTTACCTCAACCGGCGGCCTCAACCTGATCTCCAAACCCTCCATCACCGCCTTGTCCGGGCGGCCAAAGAATTTGGTGGCCTCAGACTCGGAAAACCCCGCGATTTGGGTGGCCTCCATCCAGGCGCTGATCCTGTCGGCCTTTTTGATCTGCCGTTTCACCGTTTTGGGCACCGCAGCAGGCAAGCCGAAGCGGATGTGGATCGCTGCCGCCAGACGATCATCCAGCGCGCCGTAATCCGGCCCGACGGCGGATTTGACCGGCGAGATCATATCTCCGATCACATATTCCGGCGCATCGTGTAACAGGGCCGCCAAACGCCATTTCACCGGCGCTTTGGGGGCAATCCGGCCGAAAAGCTCTTCAACCAGAAGGGAATGTTCGGCCACGGAATAGGCGAAATCGCCCGCCGTTTGCCCGTTCCAGCGCGCCACAAACGCCAGCCCGTGCGCGATATCTTCGATCTCGATATCCACGGGCGTGGGGTCCAGCAAATCCAGCCTGCGCCCTGACAGCATTCTTTGCCATGCTCTGGGTTGTGTTGCCATTATGCCATGCCTTGTGAAGTTGCACACTTTGAATTCGCGTTTTTATGCTATGATGTACCTGTCTGGATCACTTGCTGCCAACGTTTTCTTGAGCATTCGTGCTTTGAACCGGTGCGAAACGATCCCGACATCATGGACTGAGGGGGGTGCAGACTCCTCCCAGTTGCGCCTCCTCTCGAAACGAAACTCGTATCGAAAGGAGCTTGCTATGTTCAAGCGTTTGTTTGCACTCGCCCTGACCTTTGGAATGGCCGCCACCGCGCCGCCCGCCTTCGCCCAGAATTGTGCGCAGCGCGAGCATGTGATCACCAAATTGCAAGACAGCTATTCGGAACAGCTGGTCTTTGGTGGATTGCAGAAAACACGGGGTGCGCAGTCGGTCATGGAGGTTTGGACCTCAGAGGAAACGGGAAGTTATACCGTCCTGGTGACCCATGCGAACGGCATGAGTTGTATTGTCGCCGTTGGCACCGATTTTTTCGAAGCTATTCCGAAAATCAAGGTTGAGGGTACGCCAAGCTGATTTATTCGGCGTAAATTCCCGTTTCCGGCCATCTTCGTTGCCACCTGTCCCAAGGAATGCTAGGGGCACTCCGGATCAAGATTTACCGGAGTGGAGCACCTGATGGCCGGGGACTATATCGTCAAAGACATTACACTGGCCGGGTTCGGCCGCAAGGAACTGGATATCGCCGAAACCGAGATGCCGGGCCTGATGTCCCTGCGCGCCGAATATGGCGAGGCAAAGCCGCTGAAAGGCGCGCGCATCGTCGGGTCGCTGCATATGACCATTCAGACCGCTGTTCTGATTGAAACGCTGGTGGCGCTGGGCGCGGATGTGCGCTGGGCATCGTGCAACATCTTCTCCACCCAGGATCACGCCGCGGCTGCGATCGCTGAGGCTGGTGTGCCGGTCTTTGCTATCAAGGGCCAGACCCTGGAAGAGCATTGGGATTACCTGGACAAATCCTTCCTGTTCGAAGACGGCCCAAACATGATTCTGGACGATGGCGGCGATGCGACGCTGTACATCCTGCTGGGTGCCCGCGCCGAAGCAGGCGAGGATATCATCCCCGTTCCCGGTTCCGAGGAAGAAGAGGCGATCAAGGCGCAGATCGCCAAGCGTATGGCGGCCTCACCCGGCTGGTTTACCAAGATGCGCGGTCAGATCCAGGGCGTTTCCGAGGAAACGACCACCGGCGTGAACCGTCTGTACCAACTGGTGAAAGAGGGTCAGCTGCCATTCCCAGCGATCAACGTGAACGACAGCGTCACCAAATCGAAGTTCGACAACAAGTACGGCTGCAAGGAATCGCTGGTTGACGGCATCCGTCGCGCCACCGACACCATGATGGCCGGCAAGGTTGCCGTGGTCTGTGGGTACGGCGATGTGGGTAAAGGCTCGGCCGCGTCACTGCGCGGTGCCGGTGCTCGTGTGAAAGTGACCGAGGTCGACCCGATCTGCGCCCTGCAGGCTGCCATGGACGGGTTTGAAGTGACGCTGCTGGAAGATGAAGTCGAAAGTGCAGACATCTTCATCACCACCACTGGCAACAAGGACGTGATCCGGATCGAGCATATGCGCGCGATGAAGGACATGGCCATCGTTGGCAACATCGGCCACTTTGACAATGAAATTCAGGTGGCCAACCTGAAGAACCACAAATGGACCAACATCAAGGAACAGGTGGACATGATCGAACTGCCCTCAGGCAGCCGCATCATCCTGTTGTCCGAAGGCCGTCTGCTGAACCTTGGCAACGCCACCGGTCACCCGTCGTTTGTGATGTCGGCGTCCTTCACCAACCAGGTTCTGGCGCAGATCGAACTGTTCACCAAGGGTGACGAATACGAGAACGACGTCTACATCCTGCCCAAACATCTGGACGAGAAAGTCGCCCGCCTGCATCTGGACCGCATCGGCGTCAAGCTGACCAAGATGGACAGCGAACAGGCGGCCTATATCGGTGTGAAACCTGAAGGCCCCTATAAGCCCGAGCATTACCGCTACTGATCGCGGATCGGGTATGACAGAACGCAATGGACGCCGCCGGTTTTTGCATCTGGCGGCGTCTTTGTTTTTTACGGTCGTTGCCTTGCTGATCATCGTGGGCGGGGGCGGATGGTGGGTCTTGTCGCATCCGCAATCCCCGGTGCCGTCACATTGGAACCCGCTGCGGGATTTAACCGTACGGGCACCAGTCACGCCGATAACCACATATCAACTGCAGCGCGCTTTGGGGGATGAGGCGCAATGCCGGGCGGCCCTGTCTGCCGCCGGGGTGACCTTTGCGCCGATGGATGATCTGGTGGTTGACCCGAACTGCGGCATCGCAGGTCGGGGCCTGTTGTCGCGTCTGGTTACGGCCAGGGTTGCCGCGGTCGAAACCAGCTGTACCACAACCCTGCGGCTGGCCATGTGGGAACATCACGTGGTGCAGCCCGCCGCGCGGGATGTGTTGGGCACCGATGTTCGCGCCCTGCATCATCTGGGCAGCTACAACTGTCGTCGGATGCGCACCGCGCAAGGCCAGGACAGCGGCTGGAGCAGCCACGCCACCGCAGATGCAATTGATATCATCAGTCTGGATCTGGAGGATGGGCGCAAACTGACCCTGCTGTCCGATTGGGCTGTACCCGGACCCCAGGCCGAGTTTTTGCGCCGCATCAACCAGGGTGCCTGTGATTGGTTTCGGGTCGTTTTGGGGCCTGATTACAATCGCTTGCACGCAGATCACTTCCATCTGCAAGGCCCTGGGTGGGGCTTTTGCAGATAGCCCGATCCGGCGGCCCTCCTTTACCTGTAGCCATGGAATCTCAGGGGGGAGAAATCCCCGAACTTTTTCCTTTCGGAAACATTGCTGTCACGGCTAACCTTATCTGCGACGGCAGTTTGTGCCGTGAAAACACAACCAATGGAGACCGGGACATGGGAAAACGCGACGAGTTGATCGCCAAATATGCGGAAGATCTGAAAGACAAATGCGGGATGGATGCGGATATGGATCTGCTGACCAAGGTTACCATCGGCTGCGGCCCGGCGATTTATGACGCCGACGCGTCGACCGTGGCAGCCACGCAAGAAGCCGAGCTTGAGACGGTCAAGAACAATTTCCTGATCAAGAAACTCGGCCTGTCCGACGGGCCTGAACTGATGCAAGCGATCAACAAGGCGCTGGAAACCTATGGCATGTCCGAGCGCAACAAGTACCGCGCCGTGGTCTACTACATGCTGACCAAGCAGTTTGGCAAAGAGTCGGTTTACGGCTAATCCTTTGGATTACAGACGCCCGTCAGATTGCTGACGGGCGTGTTCAATTTTAGACATTTGGCGTTTGTACCAGGCGCCGGAAATCGACTAATGTCAGCATATGACCAGGACGGTCAGAACCAAGGTTTTTCCAGATGCGTGTGGTGAGTAGGGAGCACGCGGGGGTAGGGAAGGTTCTGCATCCGTCAGGACCTTCCCTTTTTTACTGATTCAGTCTGCTTGTGTCTGACCCAGATCGCAGATCACCTGCCATTCCGCATCGCTGACCGGCTGCACCGACAGGCGCGAGTTTTTCACCAGCACCATCTCGGCCAGCCGTTCATCCGCCTTGATCTGATCCAGCGTGACCGGGGCTGTGAACGGCCGCACCGCCTTGATGTCCACGCATTCCCAGCGTTCATCATCGGTGGTGCTGTCGGGATGGACCTCGGCGCAGACTTCGACAATGCCGACGATCGCCTTGTCCTTTTGCGAGTGGTAGAAAAACCCTCGGTCGCCGACCTCCATCTGCCGCATGAAATTGCGCGCCTGATAGTTGCGCACGCCGTCCCATTCCTCGCCCGCGTTGCCTTTGGCAACCTGCTGGTCCCAGCCCCAGGTCGAGGGTTCGGATTTGAACAGCCAATATGCCATCAGCCCACGACCTTTTTCCAGGCGATCAGATCGACGGATTTGAACAACCCGGCCTTGGCATAAGGGTCATTGTCGGCCCAGTTTTGCGCGGCGGCCATATCTTCGACCTCAAGGATGATCAGCGATCCGGTCATGGCGTCACCGTCCGACAGCGGTCCGGCCTGCGACACGACGCCGGTCTTCTCGATATAGGCCAGATGGTCGGCACGGTTGTCCAGCCGGGTTTGCAAAGCGCCGTCCTTGTCACGGGCGATGAGGGCGATCAGCATGTTATTCCTCCTTGAGGGGTCGGTTGAGCAGGGTTTGGATGGCCTGGGTTACACTGTATGCGCCACTGCTGAGGTCCGCCACTGTTGCGCTGATGGGCATGTCCAGCCCTTCGGCGGCGGCGATACCGGACATGGCGCGCGCAGTGGCGACACCTTCGACTGTGGTGCGGGCGTCAAAGGTTTGATTCAGACCCAAAGACAGGCCAAACCGATAGTTTCTGGACAATTCGGACGAGCAGGTCAGCACCAGATCCCCCAATCCAGACAGGCCCATCAGCGTATCGGGACGCGCGCCTCGCATCAGGGCAAAGCGCTGCATCTCGGCAAACCCCCGGGTCATCAGCGCGGCGCGGGCACTGTCGCCCAGCCCCGCACCAATCGCGGCCCCGCAGCCGATGGCCATGACGTTTTTCAGCGCGCCACCCAGTTCCGCGCCGACCACGTCGGTTGTGCGATACAGGCGCAAATTGGCCGTGGTCAGCCTGCGTTGCAGATCCTGACCCAGCGCGTCATCGCCACACGCCAAAGTCAGCGCAGTCGGCAGGCCTCGCGCGATGTCATCGGCAAAGCTGGGTCCAGTCAACAGGGCAGGATGGGCGTCGGGGATCGCCTCGTGGATCACCGACATGGGGCCCAGACCCGAGGTCAGCTCGATGCCCTTGCAACAGGCGACCACGGTTTTTCCACTTAAGACCGGGGCGTGTTGTTGCAGGGCGCTGCGCAATTGCTGCATCGGGACCGAAAGCAACAAAGTGTCGCTTTCGGCGGCCTGCGCAATATCCGATGTCGCCGTGATGTTCGGGGGCAGGGTGACCTGAGGCAGCCGGGGCGCATTTTCGCGGGTTTCTTGTAGTATCTGCGCCTGTTCGGGGTCGCGCGACCACAGGGTCACCGGGCCATTCCCGGCCAGTGAAATTGCCAGCGCCGTGCCGAATGCACCTGATCCCAGTATTGAAACGCTCATGCTTTGGCCCCTTTCTTGCCGCTGCCCAGCATGGCGGGGCTGGTTTGATCCAGCGGCCAGCGGGGCCGGGCGGTCAGGTCCAGACCATCGCGCGCGCCAAGCTGGAACCGCTCCAGTCCGGCATAGGCGATCATCGCAGCATTATCGGTACACAGGTTCAGCGGAGGCGCCGTGAATCGCGCGCCTTTTTCTGCACAAACAGTCTCTAACGCTGCACGTATGGCGGAATTTGCCGCGACACCGCCCGCCACGGCAATAACCGGGTCGACGGGATTTTCTTCCAGATACCGGTCAATCGCGCGGCGCGTTTTCTCGGCCAGCGTGTCGACAATGGCCTGTTGAAATCCGGCACATAGATCGGCGCGGTCCTGACGGGTCAGGCCGCCCTGCTCGGCAATGATCTGATCCCGCATCCGCATCAGCGCGGTCTTGAGCCCCGAGAAAGACAGATCGCAACCGGGTCGGTCCAACAGCGGCCGGGGAAAGCGGAACCGTTTCGGGTTGCCCGACCGCGCCTCGACCTCGACCGAGGGGCCGCCGGGTTGCGGCAGGCCCAACAGGCGGGCGGTTTTGTCGAACGCTTCACCGGGGGCATCGTCGATGGTGCCACCCAATCGGGTGAATTCTTCTGGTCCGTGGGTGATCAGGTACTGACAATGCCCGCCTGAAACCAACAGCATCAGATAGGGGAAGCCGATCCCGTCGGTCAGGCGCGGCGTCAGCGCATGTCCGGCCAGATGGTTGACGCCAATCAGGGGCAGGCCGGTTGCGGCGCTTAGCCCTTTGGCGCACATCACGCCCGACATGACACCACCGATCAGGCCGGGCCCGGCGGTCACGGCGATGGCGTCCATATCGTTCAGGGTCAGGCCCGCGGCCTCCAACGCCTGTACGACGCAGGTATCCAGCTTTTCCGCATGGGCCCGGGCAGCAATTTCGGGCACCACGCCGCCAAAGGCGCTGTGCAATTCGGTCTGGCCATGCACGATGGAAGACAGCACCTGGGCCGCCCCAGTCCCGGTTTGGCGCACAACGGCGGCGGCCGTGTCATCACAGCTGCTTTCCAACCCGAGGACGGTAAGTGTTTGCACCATTGGCCTGATCCGTTACACCGTGATTGCCAAGCGGGGTATCACCCTGCGCGGATGCAAACAATCCCAAGGCCGAAGGCGCCGACTGTTGTATTTGTTGATGACCCGCCCGCGCGCTGCCTCTGAAAGGTTTGTGGCGCAACTGTCGGCCCGCACCAGATCCCGGGTTCAGGTCATCTATTCCCCGATTCTTGAGATCAAGCCGCTGCCTGTGCAGGTCGAGGCCGTTGGAATACAGGGGCTGATCTTTACTTCGGCCAATGCGGTGAACGCCGCCGCGTCGCTTGGGGTCGAACGGGGCCTGCCCGCCTATTGCGTGGGTCCGGCCACGACAGGAACCGCCCGGGCCGCTGGTTGGGATGCCCGGATGGCCGGGGCAACCGCCGAGGAACTGGTGGCCTATCTGTTGAAACACCGGCCCATCAGCCCTTTGCTGCATCTGCGGGGCGAGCACAGCCGCGGAAACGTGGCCGAGCGGCTGACCGAATCGGGGCTGACCGTGCAGGAACAGGTGGTCTATCAGCAGCGCGTCCTGCCCCTGACACCGGAGGCCGCAGCCGCAGCGATCGGAGATGCGCCTGTGATTGCACCGTTGTTTTCGCCCCGAACGGCGCGACAATTTGCCGATATCTGGTCCGGTTCAGCGCCTTTGTGGCTGGCTGCAATCAGCCAGGCAACCGCCGATCCCCTTAATTCCTTGACCTGCGCCCGCCTGAAGATTGCCAGAGAACCAACGCCCAAGAAAATGCGGAAAGCCGTTAAAAAGCTTGTGAAACATGCGATGCGGGTTGAGAGCGGCGAGACCACCGACTAACTTGGGCAGGACTGTTATTCTTGTGTTTTTGGATTCGATAAGGGGAACGTTGCGTTGGCTGGTAAGAAGAAAACCGATCAAAAGCCGGTGGAAGACCCCAAATCGGACGAGGTGATCGACCCGGCCACCGCGCCGGAAGACACAACGCTTGACGCGGCAGAGCCGGTCGAAGAGGCCCTTTCCGAAGCCGAAGCCGAAGCCGAAGCCGAAGCCGAAGCCGAAGCCGAAGCCGAAGCCGAAGCCGAAGCCGAAGCCGAAGCCGAAGCCGAAGCCGAAGCCGAAGCCGAAGCCGAAGCCGAAGCCGAAGCCGAAGCCGAAGCCGAAGCCGAAGCCGAAGCCGAAGCCGAAGCCGAAGCCGAAGCCGAAGCCGAAGCCGAAGCCGAAGCCGAAGCCGAAGCCGAAGCCACCAACGAACGGGCTGAGGAAAAACCCACCGAACCTGTGGAACAAAAGCGCGGTGGTTTTGTACCGGCCCTGATCGGCGGTGCGATCGCGGCGGCGATCGGGTTTGCGGCAGGCAGTGCGGGGGTGTTCAGTTCGGGCCAGTCCGACGCACTTACAACGCTTGAGACAAAGCTGAACGAACAATCCAGCCAAATTGCGGCACTGACGAAATCCCTGTCCGACACGGCGGACCTGAACACAAAGATTTCGGCGCTGACCGATCAGGTTGCGCCGCTCAGTTCGGATTTGGACACGCTGAAATCCAACCTTGCGGGGCTGGCGGGCAAGGTGGATCCTTTGGCCGGCCGTCTGAACGAATTGGAAACCGGTGCGCTGACGCAAGGCGCGTCGCCCGAAACTTCGGCGGCTTTTGAGGCCGAGTTGAAGAAATTGCAGGACTCGCTGGCCGCGCAGCGGGCCGAGGTCGAGAAAATGGTTTCCGACGCGCAGACACTGGAAGCAAAGGCCGCTGCTGACGCGCAGGTGGCGACAAATGCGGCGGTTCTGTCTCAGGTTCATGGGCAATTGGACGCGGGTCAGCCCTACAACGATCTGGTTGACGAATTGACAGCAGGTGGCCTGTCCGTGCCCGAGGCCCTGTCAGCCCCGGCAGAAAACGGTGTTGCGACCTTGGCCGCGTTGCGCGCGTCCTTTGCGCCCGCAGCCCGCTCTGCTTTGGCGGAAGCGCGCGACGCAGACAAGGGCACGGGTCTGGTTGCATTTCTGCAACGTCAGACCGGCGCGCGGTCGGTGACACCGCAAGAGGGTGACAATCCCGACGCGATCTTGTCGCGGGCACAGGCGGCTCTGTCAGAGGGCGACGTTGCCTCGGCGCTGAGTGAACTCAAATCCCTGCCCGATGCGGCGCAGGCTGCACTGGCCGATTGGGAACAGGCGGCGCAGACGCGTGTGGCTGCCGTTGAGGCCGCGAATGCGCTTCAATCCAGCATAAACTCGAACTGAAGGACCTGCCATGCTGTGGTCATTGTTTAAGATCCTTGTTTTTGTAGCGATTATCGGCCTGCTGGCCATGGGTGCCATGTTCCTGATGGAAACCAGCGGTGGCGTGCAGATCACCGCCGGGGGCACGGAATTCACTTTGGGGCCACTGCAATCGGTCATCGCGCTGGGCGTGCTGGTCGTTGCGATCTGGGTGTTCTTCAAACTGCTGACCCTGCTTATCGCCACATTGAAATTCCTCAACGGTGATGAAACCGCCCTGTCGCGATACTTTGACCGCAGCCGGGAACAGCGCGGCTATCAGGCGCTGGCCGACGGGATCATGGCGCTGGCCTCGGGCGAGGGGCGCGTGGCCATGAGCAAGGCCACCAAGGCCGAAAAGCTGCTGAACAAGCCGGAACTGACCAACCTGTTGGTGGCCCAGGCAGCCGAGATGAATGGCGACACGAAAAAGGCCTCGGACACCTATAAGAAGCTGGTCACCAACAATGCCACCCGTTTTGTCGGCGTACGCGGCATCATGAAACAGAAGCTGTCCGAAGGGGATGACGAAACCGCCCGCAAGCTGGCCGAAAAGGCGTTGGCGATCAAACCGCGCCATCAGGAAACGCAGGACATTCTGCTGGGTCTGCAGACCAAATCGCAGGATTGGGCCGGGGCGCGATCCACCCTGACCGCCAAGTTGAAGGCGGGTCATCTGCCGCGCGATGTGTTCAAGCGTCGCGACGCGGTTCTGGCCCTGTCCGAGGCCAAAGAGATTCTGGACGACAGCGCCAGTGTCGAACAGCAAGAACACGCGATTGAGGCCAACCGCCTGTCACCCGATCTGGTGCCCGCTGCCGCGATGGCCGCGCGGGCCTATATCGAAAAGGGCAAGCCGCGCCCTGCCACCAAGATCCTGAAAAAAGCGTGGGAGGTGCAGCCCCACCCTGATCTGGCCCACGCCTTTGCCGAGATTGCGCCAGATGAAACACCGCATGAGCGGATCAAACGATTCACCGCACTGACCCGCATTCACCCGGAAAACATGGAAACCCGCCTGATTCTGGCCGAACTGAACATCGTGGCCGAGGATTTCCCCGAAGCCCGCCGTGCGCTGGGCGATGTGGTGGAAAAACAGGCCGATGCGCGCGCTTATACCCTGATGGCGGCGATTGAGCGGGGCGAGGGTGCCTCGGACGCGGTGGTGCAGGGCTGGCTGGCCCGGGCACTGAACGCGCCCCGCGGGCCGCAGTGGGTTTGCGACAACTGCCATGACATTCAACCGGAATGGGCCCCAGTCTGTCAGAACTGCCACAGCTTTGACACGCTCAGCTGGCAGACCCCGCAAACGCCCGAGATAGCCACCGCAACCGGCGTCCACATGCTGCCGCTGATCGTCGGCGCGCTGGAGGATAACGCAGAACCCGAAGTTGTGCCTGAAGTGGATGAGGTTGAGGACACGCCCGAGGCGGATGTCATCGAGGTAGAGGTCGAGCCCGTCCGGCCCGATGTCGAACCCGCAGTCGAAAAGCAGGTCTAGCGCGGGTTTTACCCAACGGATGCCATGGGTCATTTTGGGCAACCCGTGCCATGGCGATTGTGAAGGGATCGCCCGCGCGCAGCGGAACGCCCGGCAATGTCCGGCGTTGGCCCAGCCCGTTGAATTGAAGCCAACAGGTTGAGTCTTCTGGATTACAGAAAACGACCCTCCAAAACCCGGCTCCTGACATTGCCTCGCAAACCGACCCCGCCCATTTTTCCATGGTAGTCAGCCGCAGCAAAGCTGATACGCTGGCTGCGGACTTTGCCATGCAGGGGTTGGATCACACGCCGGGAGAGTGCAGTGGCAAAGTTCGGGAGTATCAGGGGGGAGCCTTGTGACGCATATTCAGCTAGCCGCTGCGGCGGTGGAAACCGCGAGTCTGGCCTGATCCCGGAAGGTATTGAACAAAGGAAACGTGAATGGAACTGAGCGACGAAATCCGCATCGCGGCACCCTTGGACGTGGTGTATCAGGCCCTGAACAACCCTGAAATCTTGCAGGAATGTATTCCGGGTTGCGAAGACCTGACCCAGACATCCCCCGAAATATTTGCGGCGAAGGTTGTTCTGAAGATCGGGCCGGTCAAGGCGCGGTTTACTGGCGAAGTCACGCTGGACACAAGCGGCGCGCCCGCTGGCATGACCCTGACCGGCGAAGGCAAAGGCGGGGCGGCCGGTTTTGCCAAAGGCGGCGCCGATGTGACCCTGACCGAAGATGGGGCCGAAACGGTTCTGGCCTATACCGCCAATGTGGATGTCGGCGGCAAGATTGCCCAATTGGGCAGTCGTCTGATTGCGGGCACGGCCAAAAAGCTGTCGGGGACGTTCTTTACCCGATTTGGTGAGATCGTTTCGGATCAACCGGTGTCCTGACGGCAAAGGTAGCAACAGTTTGCGACACAACCCACGACTCGAACCTGTGGATCAGGTGCCCAATCACTGGATTCGGTCAATCTGCGCCCTGCCCAGACTGTCCGGACATGTCACCGACGCGCTGGCCGCCGCGGGTCTGACACCCGCTGCATTACAGGACATCGGAGCGCCGGTTCCACGCGGGTCCGAGGCAGCAATTCTGCAATTTCTCTCAGCCCGTTTGAATGACCCCTTTGTGGGGGCAGGGATCGGGTTGGAGGTAAATTCGCGCAACTCGGCCATGCTGACATATATTCTGTTCAACTCGCACACGCTGCGGGATGCGCTTTATCATGTGCAGCGCTTTGCCCCTGTCACCCGCCCACGCGCGACGATCGGGATTCGCACAGCTGCTGATCATGTTGATTTCATCCTTGATGGGATCGGGCCGAATTTGCTGCTCGACACTCATTTGGTCGAATTCTCGCTGGGTGCCTTGCTGGGCGCATTTCGCACCGCGACGGGCACAGCGCATCTGGCCACACAGATCGGGCTTGCCACCCCACGCCGCCACGGTCAGCGGAACCTGGCAACCCTGTTTGGTTGCCCCGTGGTATTGGGCGCGCAGGAAAACTATCTGCGGTTTCCGGCCGCATCGCTGGACACGCCAATTCGCGACGCGGACTTGCAGCTGTTGGGTCACCTGACCAGCTATGGCGAGATCTTGCTAAGCCGCGCACGGCCCGCCCCGGTTACTTTGTCCGAGGCGATTGAGCGCCATTTGCTGCATGGGATGGCGGCGGGCCGCCCCAAATTGTCCGATGCCGCCGTTGAACTGGGCCTGTCCGAACGCACGCTGAACCGCCGATTGCAGGAAGAAGGCACAAGCTTTCGGGCCTTGGCGACACGCGCACAACTTAAGCTTGCGAACGCATTTCTAAGCGATCCGCATCTGTCACTGGCTGAAACCGCGCATCTGTGCGGATTTTCCGATCAAAGCAGCTTTACCCAAGCTTACCGAAGATGGACAGGCCGCACCCCCAACGCAGACAGGAAATCGCTGATAAAAGGGGAAAAGTTGCGGTAACCCGCTTATGGCAGAGTTTCTAAAAGAATTGGCGGACCCGCAACGTGAATTCCATGCTTTAGTTGATACCTACACGTCCACCACACGTGGAAGAATCAATCTAAAGATGAAGGCACACTCACAATGTCCAAGGGCACGTTCACCGATTTCCTCTCGGCGCTGCTGGCGTTCGAATCCGGCTGGGACCGGGATAGATATGAAAATGGCATCATCACCGATGCCCAGCTTGACACCTGGTCGCGCGGCCAGGTCACGGATTTCTTTCCCGATTACACCAGTTGGGGCGATCTGACCGACGGCGAGTGGGAATCGATGGCCTATCGGTCGATGAACTCGCTGGGGTTTGTCGGGTTTCAGTTCGGCGAGGCCCTGCTGATTGATTTGGGCTATTACGATGACGATGTCTTTTATGGCAACGGCGCTGCGACCAACACATGGGACGGGGCCTGGACGGGTAAGAACGGTGTCAGCTCTCTTGAGGAGTTCACGACCAAAGAGGCCCAGACCGTCGCCATTCAAGAAGCGTTTGGCCTGAACCTTCAGATCATCGAAAACGGTCTGGAAAACGCGGGCAAAAGCCTGGATGACTTTCTGGGTCAGACCACCAGTTATACCGACAGCGATGGTTCGACCGTCACGGTTGAACTGACGCTGACCGGCATACTGGCCGCCGCCCACCTGCGCGGGGCTTTCGGCACGCTGAACCTGCTGCTGAACGGTGCTGTGTCCACCGACGAATACGGCACCTCGATCCTGCGTTATGTGGATCAGTTCGGCGGCTTCGACAGCCCGTCGGTCGACGCGATGATTGCGTTTTTCGAAGACCGCAAGACCGGAGACGAAGGGCTGGGCACCCCTGATGGTGACCCCGTAGGTGATCCCGATACCGGCGGTCCTGTGGACGGCGGATCCGCCAATGTGGACAAGGACAATGCCGATGTGGTTGTGACATGGTCGTATGGGTCAGACACCCGTGTCACCGATTTCGATCCGGCCACCGGCACGATATTTGTCGATTGGATTTCGGCGGCTGAGCTTGAGGTGACCGAACAGGATGGATCGGTTGTCTTTTCGGTGCCGTCCAACAATCAGACGCTGACGCTGGTTGGGGTGACGCTGGCTGATCTGACGGCTGGGAACTTTACCATTCTCGATAATACCGCCGCGCAGGAAATCCTGGGCCTGATCGGTCAAGGCGCACCGGCCCCAGATCCGACGCCTGATCCCGACCCCACACCTGATCCTGATCCGGAACCCACACCCGATCCTGACCCCGAACCCGAACCCGAACCGACGCCCGACCCGGAACCTGAACCCGCACCGGCGCCGGATGGTGCGTTCGACAACCCTGCGATCACCAAGGAAAACGCCGATGTGGTCGTGACATGGGCCTATGGAACCAATGTGGTTCTGACCCATTTCGATCCGGCCAGCGATACGATCTTTATCGACTGGATCGGTGCTGATGCGCTTGAAATCACCGAAACAGATGGTTCCGTCGTCATCTCTGTGCCGTCAAATAACCAGGCGGTCACACTGCAGGGGGTAACGCTGGATATGCTGCAGCCCGGCCTGATCCACGCGCTGGACGCAACCGCACAGGCCGAGCTTGCCACGTTGATCACGTCCGACAGCGGCGATGGGCACGGTGGCAGCGGCGACGGGCATGGCGGCGCTGGCGATGGTGATGGCGACGGGCATGGCGGTCATACGCATATGCACGTCACGATCGGCTATGACAGCCCGGCCCGCGTGATCGACGGGTTCCGGCCGGATATGGGTGATGTGATCGAGATCGCCACAGACGTCACCGCCAGCAACTTCGAAATTTTCGAGGAATCCGGCGATGCGCTTGGCACCACGGTGCGGATCAGCGTGACCCGGGACGGCGTCACCACCCAGACCGTTTTGACGGGCGTCAGCCTGCAAGACCTGACGGTTGCCAACTTCTCGGTCGACAATCAGGCCGTTCTGAACGAAATCGCCAGCGTTCTGGGGCAGGATATCTCGGCCCCCGCTACCGGTGGCTATACACTGATTGATGACACCGACGGGTCAAACCCGCCCGAGGTGACAGGCACCACCGAAGATGGCGGTCGCATCTTTCGGGCGGACAGCAACGCTGATGACATCACCGGGTTCGACCCGGCCCGCGATCAGCTGGATTTCGGCGGTACCTCGGTTCACGGCATGATCGTGACGAAATCGCCCACCGGTGAGATCGTGATTGACAGCCCCTGGTCGGATGCCGCGCAGATCGTGCAGGGCGTCGGCTTTCAGGATGTCGACATCGACACCTTCGGCGTGGTCGGGAATGAACACCTCCGGCAGGATTTGGGCGGCGTGGTTTCCTGGGAACAAGGCGTCGGTCCGCGCGCGGCCGACACGGTCTATATCCGCAGTCACGAGTATGGCCGGTCCGAGGTGATCAACGATTTCGACCCTGAAACCATGAAGATCAGCTTTCTTTACTTCGGCACCCGCGAGCGGCTGTCGGTCGAGGACACGGATGCGGGTCTGGTGATTTCGACCCTGCCTTCTGGTCAAAGCTTTACCTTCACCGGTGTCACCAAGGCGGATCTGGTGCCGGGCCGGGTCGAGTTCCATTTCGATCAGGTGATGGAGGACAATCTTGAAACGCCATTCGGCTTTGATCAGGACGATGTCACGCTGGTCGACCGCACCGTCTTGCTGACGCCTGCCGCGCCGGATGGGGCCACCACAGACGGGCATCAGACCCGCACCGGGGATATGACGGGCGGCTCACAGGACCCGGACGATGGGTCGGTCGATCCTGCGCCTGCCGATCCTGCGCCGGACGGGGCCGTGGTGCTGGGCGATGGGGTCGATACGGTTGATATCGACTGGAGCTGGGGCGCGCAGACCCGGATCGAAGGGTTCGACCCCGCCAATGACAACTTCGATTTCAACGCGCTTGGCGGCGATCAGGTCGATATCCGTGAGGTGGACGGCAACCTTGAGATCGAGGTGCTGGGCAATGGCGGCAATATCTCGACCCTGGTTGGAATTCAGGCCGAGAACCTGACCGCGGCCAATCTGACCGCAGATGCCAACAATCCGATCCTGGACGACACCGGATTGCTGTTCGCCCAACTGACCGATCTTGGTTTCGACCCCCTGGCGTAACGGCAAGGGTCGGGGCGGTGCGCTGATTTCAACCGAAATCACCACCGCCCCGCCCATTATGATACGCCCGGTAGCCTTCCGATCCTGCTGGTCAGAGGAAGACGAGCGGCTTCTTTTCATGTGTTGAATGTCGCAGGCAGAGTGGAATCCCGCGCTGGATGATCAAGCAAACCAGCTCCACGGAAAGAACACGGTTAAACCGGTCAGAGCATTCCAGCGCCGCAGTTTCAGACAGCAAACGACCTGATCTAACACGGTAGCTTAACAGCGAGAGTTGAACGGAAATCCCACAGTGTAACACCTTAACAAATAAAGAATTACAGGGGATTTGGTGCCCAGGAGAGGACTCGAACCTCCACGTCCTTACGGACACTAGCACCTGAAGCTAGCGCGTCTACCAATTCCGCCACCTGGGCAGGTGTCGTGGAGCGGCGTTTAAGCCTACTGGCCGAGGGCGTCAACCAGATTCGAGAAGTTTTTGGAAAGTTTTTTGACCCTCACCCAAAAGCGTCCGGTTCCGGCTGGTTTTTTCCCGGATGCGCGGCGTTATTGCGCCTTGTTTGCCGAGGATTTGGGCGGTAGATCGGGACAAGACCCACGTAGCAGGAGCCCACTCATGTCCAAACTGGTCACGATTTATGGCGGATCGGGATTTGTCGGTCGGTACATCGCGCGGCGCATGGCCAGCGAAGGGTGGCGTGTGCGGGTTGCAGTTCGACGCCCCAACGAAGCGATGTTCGTTAAACCCTATGGTGTCGTGGGGCAGGTTGAGCCCATTTTGTGCAACATCCGCGATGACGACTCGGTCGCTTTTGCGATGCGTGGGGCCGATGCGGTGGTGAACTGCGTTGGCGTTCTGAACGAACTGGGCAAGAACGCATTTGATACCGTTCACGCCGAAGGGGCCGAGCGGATCGCGCGGCTGGCGGCTGATCAGGGGATTGCGCGGATGGTGCATATCTCGGCAATCGGGGCTGATGCCGGGTCTGACAGCGAATATTCGCGAACCAAAGCACAGGGCGAGGCTGGTGTATTGGCGCATATGCCGAACGCAGTGATCTTGCGGCCTTCGGTCGTTTTCGGGACCGAGGACCAGTTCTTTAACCGCTTTGCCGGGATGACCCGGATGGGACCGTTTCTGCCGTTGGCGGGTGCTGGCACCAAGTTTCAGCCGGTTTTCGTCGACGATGTCGCCAAAGCCGCCGTGCAGGGTGCGCAGGGCCAGGCCGAGGCCGGTATCTATGAACTGGGCGGACCCGAGGTGAAATCCTTCCGCGCGTTGATGCAGCAGATGCTGGATGTGATCTATCGCCGCCGCGTGATCATCGGGATGCCGTTCTGGGTGGCCCGCATCATGGCCAGCGTTTTGGACATCCTGAAATTCGCCAGCTTTCAACTGTTCCCGAACCACATCCTGACGCGCGATCAGCTGAAAAACCTGCGTCGTGACAATGTGGTGTCCGATGGGGCCAAAGGATTTGCCGATCTGGGAATCGAGCCGGCTGCGCTTGAATCGATCCTGCCCGACTATTTGTGGAAGTTCCGCCCCTCGGGCCAGTATGACGACATCCAGAATTCGGCCAAAAACCTGCGGATGTGATCAGCTGTAGGCGATCACCAGCAGGGCGACACCCAAGATCACGCGATAGATGACATAGGGTGTAAAGCTGATACTGCGCAGCAGGCGCATCATCATGGTCAGGGCCAGTAGGGCCGAGAAAAAGGCAAAGACGGCGGCAATCGCGCCGTCTATGGCCAGTTGGGCATCAGCCTCGCGAATGACCTCTGCCGACAGCAATACGCCCGAGGCCAGGATTGTTGGAATCGACATCAGCATGGCGATCCGTGCGCCATCTTCCCGGGTATATCCCAGTTGCCGCGCACCGGTGATCGTGATGCCGGACCGTGATGTCCCCGGGATCAGCGCCAGAACCTGCCATAACCCCATGATAAATGCGTCCCGAAGACCCCAGTTGTCCGCCTTTTTGGACTGTGGGCCTTTCTGATCCATCCAATACAGCAGCAGGCCAAACCCCAGCATCGTCCATCCGATCACAGTGATGGACCGCAAGGATTGGCTGAGGCCGGTTTTGAACAGGATGGCCCCGACGATGACAGTTGGGATTGTGGCGACGATCAACCCCAGAGCCAACCGCGCCTGCGGGGTATCCGTTCGCCCGGTCACAGCACGCGGCAGCCCGGCGATGGCTTGTTTCACGTCCGTCCAGAAATACAGAATGACCGCGCCCAGGGTGCCGACATGGACGGCCACGTCGATGGCAAGCCCCTGATCATCCATGTTCGTCAGATGCGGCAGCAGGATCAAATGACCCGACGACGAGATTGGCAAGAATTCGGTTATTCCCTGAATAATTGCCACAAGAATCAACTGAAAAAGACCCATCTGCCCCGCCGTGTTGTCGTCACGTGTTGTTTGGTTTCAATGGGTATAAGTGTGGTGCTGAAAAGAAAAGCGCGCATATAAGTCCGAATCGGACATAAAAATCTAAATATTTTCCAGCAATTTGTCTGGCGCGAGCGAAAATCTCTGTTTTAGGTCAATAAGGTTGACTTTTCATCCGAAGTGCCATCTCTTAAACAGGTTCGACCAAGCCAATTCATGGAGTCTGACCCGTGGCCAAGCAACCGATGCTGAAATTTGTCCAGATCGACCGTGTCATGCCGGAAAAGCGTGCCGCCGATGACCGCAAGGAAGACTTTGACGAAATCTATGCCGAATACGCTGCCGAAAAGGCTGCCGAGCAGGCCAGCCGCTGCAGCCAGTGTGGCGTGCCCTATTGTCAGTCCCATTGTCCGTTGCACAACAATATCCCCGACTGGCTGAACCTGACAGCAACGGGGCGTCTGGAAGAGGCGTATCAGACCAGCCAGGCCACCAATACCTTCCCGGAAATTTGTGGCCGCATCTGCCCGCAGGACCGCCTGTGCGAAGGCAATTGTGTGATCGAACAATCCGGCCACGGCACTGTCACTATCGGTACGATCGAGAAATACATCACCGATACCGCCTGGGAAAAAGGCTGGGTCAAACCCACTCAGCCGGGGGCCGAGCGCGGTGAAAGCGTCGGCATTATCGGCGGTGGCCCCGGTGGGTTGGCCGCGGCGGACATGCTGCGCCGCGCCGGTATTCAGGTCACCGTCTATGACCGCCATGACCGCGCGGGCGGGTTGTTGATGTATGGCATTCCGGGCTTCAAGCTGGAAAAGGACATCGTGCAACGCCGTAATGACCTGTTGGCTGATGGCGGGGTTGAATTTGTTCTGAACTGCGACGTGGATGCGGCCAAGTTCGAAGAGATCCGCGCCAAACATGACGCTGTGATCATTGCGACTGGCGTTTACAAATCCCGCGACCTGTCCATGCCGGGCAGCGGTCTGGCGGGGATCGAAAAAGCCATCGACTTCCTGACCGTTTCGAACCGCAAGAGCTTTGGTGACAGGGTCGAGGATTTCGACAATGGTCGTCTGAATGCCGAAGGCAAAAAGGTTGTCGTGATCGGTGGCGGTGACACTGCGATGGATTGCGTGCGCACCTCGATCCGTCAGGGCGCGACCTCGGTCAAATGTCTGTATCGCCGCGACCGGGCCAACATGCCGGGCTCGCAGCGCGAAACCCAGAACGCCGAAGAAGAAGGCGTCATTTTCGAATGGCTCAGCGCGCCCAAAGGGTTCACCGGCGACGATAAGGTTGCGGGCGTGATGGTGCAGAAGATGCGTTTGGGTCAGCCCGATGCGTCCGGCCGTCAGGCGCCCGAAGTGATCGAAGGCGCGGATTATGTCGAAGACGCCGATCTGGTCATCAAGGCGCTGGGGTTTGAGCCCGAAGACCTGCCGACCCTGTTCGGTCAGCCCGACCTGCCGGTAACCCGCTGGGGCACCGTCAAGGCCGCCTTTCAGACCGGCGAGACCGAGATGGACGGTGTCTACGCCATCGGTGATATCGTGCGCGGCGCGTCCCTTGTCGTCTGGGCGATCCGTGACGGGCGTGATTGCGCGGATGCGATCCTCGACCGGTTCAACACCAAGGCCGCTGTGGCGGCTGAATAACCCAACCGCCCAGCGACAGGAGGGTCAGGAATGCCCGAATTGCAAGGCCAATGCATGTGCGGCGCGGTCACGGTGACCGCCACTCCGGCGCGGGATGCGCTGGGCGCGTGCCATTGCGACCAGTGCCGCCGCTGGACCAGTTCGATGCTGGTGACCTTTCAGGCCGAACATGGATATGCGGCGCTTGGCCCGGTCAAGGTCTATACCTCGTCCGAATGGGCCGAACGCGCCTTTTGCGCGGATTGCGGATCGGCGCTGTGGTATCGGATCACCCTGCCCGGTGAGATGCACGGACACACACAAATGGCAGCGGGCCTGTTTGACAACGGCGCAGGCCACCCGCTGCAACTGGAACTCTATATCGACAAAAAACCCGAAGGGTACGCGTTCGAAGGCGAACGCCGGCAGATGACCACAGCCGAGGTCCAAGCCATGTATGCCCCGCCGGAAGAAGGAGACAGCCAATGACCAAATATGATGCCGAGTGGGTACGGGCCGAAGAAGCCAAACGCCGGTGGATGGCGGAAAACGGTCTCTATTCCGAGGATGAGGAGCATTCGTCCTGTGGCGTGGGTCTGGTGGTTTCGATCGACGGTAAGAAAAGCCGCAAGGTGGTGGATGCCGGGATCGACGCGCTGAAGGCGATCTGGCACCGCGGGGCGGTGGATGCCGATGGCAAAACCGGCGACGGCGCGGGTATTCACGTGCAGATTCCGGTGCCCTTCTTTTATGACCAGATCCGCCGCACCGGTCATGAGCCCCGGCTGGATCAGCTGGTTGCGGTCGGACAGGTCTTCCTGCCGCGCACCGATTTTGGCGCACAGGAGCAATGCCGGACCATCGTTGAGACCGAAGTTCTGCGCATGGGCTATTACATCTATGGCTGGCGTCATGTGCCGGTCGATGTGACCTGTCTGGGTGAAAAGGCCAATGCGACCCGGCCCGAGATTGAACAGATTCTGATTTCGAATTCCAAAGGCGTGGACGAAGATACGTTCGAGCGCGAGCTTTATGTCATCCGCCGCCGCATCGAAAAGGCAGCGGTGGCCGCCGGAATCTCGGATCTGTATCTGGCCTCGCTGTCCTGCCGTTCGATCATCTACAAGGGCATGATGCTGGCCGAGCAGGTCGCGGTGTTCTACCCCGATCTGATGGATGAAAGGTTCGAGAGCGCCTTTGCCATCTATCACCAGCGTTATTCCACCAACACTTTCCCGCAATGGTGGCTGGCCCAACCGTTCCGCATGTTGGCCCATAATGGCGAGATCAACACGCTGAAAGGCAACGTCAACTGGGTGAAAAGCCATGAGATCCGCATGGCCTCGTCGACCTTTGGTGACTATGCCGAGGATATCAAACCGATCATCGCGGGCGGATCGTCGGATTCCGCCGCATTAGACTCGGTTTTTGAGGTTCTGGTGCGCGCAGGCCGTTCGGCCCCGATGGCGAAAACCATGCTGGTGCCGGAAAGCTGGTCCAAACAGGCGGTGGAACTGCCGCAGGCTTGGCGCGACATGTATTCCTATTGCAACTCGGTGATGGAGCCGTGGGACGGCCCCGCCGCGCTGGCCATGACCGATGGCCGCTGGGTCTGCGCCGGGCTTGACCGCAACGGCTTGCGTCCGATGCGTTACGTGGTGACGGGCGATGGTCTGGTCATCGCCGGGTCCGAGGCCGGTATGGTGCCGATTGATGAGGCCAGCGTGACCGAAAAAGGCGCGCTGGGGCCGGGCCAGATGCTGGCCGTGGACATGAAAAAGGGCAAGTTGTTCCGCGACAAGCAGATCAAGGACAAGTTGGCCGCCGCGCTGCCTTTTGGCGACTGGGTTGGCAAGATTGCTGATCTGGATGACGTGCTGGCCAGAGTGACCGAAAAGCCGATGTTCTCGGGCGAAGAACTGCGCAAGCGCCAGATCGCTGCCGGATATTCGGTCGAGGAACTGGAGCAAATTCTGGCCCCCATGGCCGAAGACGGCAAAGAAGCACTGGCCTCGATGGGTGATGATACGCCCTCGGCCGTGTTGTCGAAGCAATACCGCCCGCTCAGCCATTTCTTCCGCCAGAATTTCAGCCAGGTGACCAACCCGCCGATCGACAGTTTGCGCGAGTACCGCGTGATGTCGCTGAAAACCCGGTTCGGCAACCTGAAAAACGTGCTGGATGAGGACAGCAGCCAGACCGAGATCATCGTGCTGGAAAGCCCGTTTGTCGGCAACGCGCAGTGGGAGGAGCTGGCCGAGAATTTCCACGCGCCGCTGGCGAAAATCGACTGTAGCTTTGAGCCCGGGCAAGGTGCGCTCAGCGACGCTCTGACCCGCGTCAGGGCCGAGGCGGAAGAGGCCGTGCGTTCCGGCGCGGGGCATCTGGTGCTGTCGGATATGAATTCCGGTCAGGGCCGTGTGGCGATGCCGATGATTCTGGCGACCAGCGCGGTGCATTCGCATCTGACCCGTCAGGGGCTGCGGACCTTCTGCTCGCTGAATGTGCGTTCGGCGGAATGTGTTGATCCGCATTATTTCGCGGTGTTGATCGGCTGTGGTGCGACCGTTGTGAACGCCTATCTGGCCGAAGATTCGCTGGCCGATCGTATTGATCGCGGTCTGCTGGACGGAACCCTGACAGAAAATGTGGCGCGATACCGCGAGGCGATTGATCAGGGTCTGTTGAAGATCATGGCCAAGATGGGCATCTCGGTGATCTCATCCTATCGCGGCGGTCTGAATTTTGAGGCTGTCGGCCTTAGCCGCGCCATGGTGGCGGAATACTTCCCGGGCATGACCAGCCGGATTTCCGGTATCGGCGTCACGGGCATTCAGTCCAAAGCCGAAGACATCCACGCCAAGGGCTGGGACAGCGGTCTGGACGTGCTGCCCATCGGTGGTTTCTACAAGGCGCGCAAGTCGGGTGAGACCCACGCGTGGGAAGCGACCTCGATGCATATGATGCAAATGGCCTGCAATAGGGCCTCATACGAGTTGTGGAAGCAGTATTCGGCCAAGATGCAGTCGAACCCGCCGATCCATCTGCGCGATCTGATGGACTTCAAAGCGCTTAACAACCCGATCCCGATTGAAGAGGTGGAATCGATCACCTCGATCCGCAAGCGGTTCGTGACGCCGGGCATGTCACTGGGCGCGCTCAGCCCCGAGGCGCATAAAACGCTGAACGTAGCGATGAACCGGATCGGCGCGAAATCCGACAGTGGCGAAGGTGGCGAAGATCCGGCGCATTTCGTGCCGGAACCCAACGGCGATAACCCGTCGGCCAAGATCAAACAGGTGGCCAGTGGCCGCTTCGGTGTGACCGCCGAATACCTGAACCAATGTGAAGAGTTGGAGATCAAGGTCGCGCAGGGTGCAAAACCCGGTGAGGGCGGTCAGCTGCCGGGCATGAAGGTCACCGATCTGATTGCGCGTCTGCGGCATTCGACCAAAGGCGTGACGCTGATTTCACCACCGCCGCACCACGACATCTATTCGATCGAGGATTTGGCCCAGCTGATCTATGACCTGAAACAGATCAACCCGCGCTGCAAGGTGACGGTCAAGCTGGTGGCGTCCTCGGGCGTGGGCACGATTGCCGCTGGTGTGGCCAAGGCCAAGGCGGATGTGATCCTGATCTCGGGCCACAATGGCGGTACGGGTGCGTCTCCCGCGACCTCGATCAAGTATGCTGGTCTGCCGTGGGAGATGGGCCTGACCGAGGCGCATCAGGTTCTGGCGATGAACAACCTGCGGGATCGCGTCACCCTGCGCACCGATGGCGGTTTGCGCACGGGGCGTGACATTGTCATGGCCGCGATGATGGGGGCCGAGGAATTCGGCATCGGCACCGCCGCCCTGATCGCGATGGGCTGTATCATGGTGCGCCAGTGCCAGTCGAACACCTGTCCGGTTGGTGTGTGTACGCAGGACGATTCTCTGCGCGCCAAATTCACCGGCAATGCGGATAAGGTGGTGAACCTGATCACCTTCTACGCGCAGGAAGTGCGCGAGCTGCTGGCCAGCCTTGGCGCGCGGTCCATTGACGAGATCATCGGCCGCGCCGATCTGTTGGCGCAGGTCAGCCGTGGGTCCGCGCATCTGGACGATCTGGACCTGAACCCGCTGCTGATCACCGTCGATGGGGCACATGACATCGTGTACAACCGCGACAAGGAACGTAACGCAGTGCCCGATACGCTGGACGCCGAAATCGTGCGCGATGCGGCACGGTTCCTGAAAGACGGTGAAAAAATGCAGCTGTCCTATGCGGTGCAGAACACGCACCGCACGGTCGGCACCCGTGTTTCCAGCCATATCGTGCAGAACTTCGGGATGCGGAACACGTTCCAGCCTGACCACCTGCACGTAAAGCTTCAGGGCTCGGCTGGCCAGTCGCTGGGGGCCTTTGCAGCGCCGGGTCTGAAACTGGAAGTGTCAGGTGACGCCAACGACTATGTCGGCAAGGGCCTGTCGGGCGGCATGATCGTCGTGCGCCCGCCGCAGGTCAGCCCGTTGAAGGCGGATGAGAACACCATCATCGGCAACACCGTCCTCTATGGTGCCACCGATGGGGACCTGTTTGCCGCAGGTCGCGCGGGCGAACGCTTTGCGGTGCGAAACTCGGGCGCCCGGGTTGTGATTGAGGGCTGCGGATCCAACGGGTGTGAATACATGACGGGTGGCCTCGCGGTGATCCTGGGTGATATCGGTGCCAACTTTGGCGCGGGGATGACGGGTGGCATGGCCTATCTGTATGACCCCGACGGCAAGGCCCAGGCGCTGATGAATATGGAAACACTGGTGACCTGCCCGGTGACTGTCGACCATTGGGAACAGCAGTTGAAAGCGCTGATCGAAACCCATCAGGCCGAAACCTTTAGCCGCAAGGCCGCCAGCATCCTGCAGCATTGGGACGTTGAAAAGACCAACTTCCTGCAGGTCTGCCCGAAAGAGATGCTGAACAAGCTCAGCCATCCTCTGACACATGAGGCCGCGGCTGTTCCGGCAGAATAGGTCGCCTGACCAGCCATGATCCCAAAAACCGCGTGTCACCAGAAACACGCGGTTTTTTTCTGATTTTCGACAATTTGTCCGCACTTATTGCGAATTTACGCAGGCTACGCCTAGCTTTGGTCTTAGTTTCTTCGGGATTTGCAGCCAAACTGCTTCCCAGTGTGACGAGTAGGCAGGAGCAGACGCATGCCGACAAGTTTTACAGACCAGTTCTTTGTGCTGGACCCGGCGAACCCAGGTGCCAACGGTACAGTTGTGGGGTCGTCCCTGACCGTGCAGAAATTCGACATCGTGGATCACAACGATGACGATCTGATCAACCGGCTGAATCCGCCTGGTGGTGGTGCTGGCGACACGGTGGATGGCGTCGATATCACCGCCTCGTATTTCAACGATATGGTGACGATCGAACTGCCCGACGGGACCGAGGTGACCTATTCCGGCGTGACCTTCTATCTTGCTGACGGGCGCGAGGTGTTTACCCCCACTGATGGTCAGGTTTTGCAAAACGGGACCTTTGTCGGATCATCCGTCACGGATTTCAGTGATTTTGGGGGGTCCTTCGGCTCGGTCGATATTTCCAATGGTGATCTGGGTCCGCCCTGTTTCACGCCCGGTACGTTGATCGAAACGCCAGGCGGCGCGCGCCGGGTTGAGGATCTGAAACCCGGCGATTTGATCATCACCGCCGATCACGGCGCGCAGCCGCTGCTGTGGATGGGGCGCACCACAGTGCAGGCGCAAGGTAAATTGGCGCCGATCCGGTTTGAGGCCGGGGTGCTGGGGCTTGATCGTCCGCTGACCGTCTCACCCCAGCACCGGATGCTGGTGGCCGATTGGCGGGCCCCCTATCTGTTTGGCCATTCCGAAGTGCTGATCGCCGCGCATTGTCTGGTGAATGGCGACACAGTGACCCGCGTCGAAGGGGGCGAGGTGGAGTATATCCATCTGCTGTTTTCGCGGCATGAGATCGTGATCGCCAATGGGGCCAAAAGCGAAAGCTACTATCCCGGTCATGCGCTTACACAATCTGACCGGGCTACGCTGGCCGAGGTGTTGCAACTGTTTCCGGAACTGCGCGCCCGCAATCCGGTTCTGCCGACAACCGCGCGTCCGGTTGTGCGCCCGCGAGAGGCACGCGCGTTGGCGATATAAACGTTTTCAAACTCCGGCACCGCGTCGTATAGCAACAGCATGGCAAAAAAAGCAGCGCGCAAATCGAGCAGTCAGAAAAGCAAAGCGTCGAAGGCTAAAAAGCAAAAATCCCTGGGGATTCGCGGTTGGGTAACGCGGGTCGCACTGGGGCTGGTTGCTTTTGTTGTAGGGCTGGTGATACTTTTTTCTGTGGTGAATCCGCCTGTGACCCACACGATCTGGTCTGAATGGCGCCGATTGGGCAAGGTCGAACGCGACTGGGTTCCGATCGAAGAAATCTCACCAATCATGGCCCGTGCTGTTGTGGCCGCCGAGGATGCGAATTTCTGCCAGCACTGGGGCTTTGACGTCGAGGCCATCCGCGACGCGCTGGAGGATGGCGGGTCGCGCGGTGCATCGACCCTTACACAGCAAGTGGTCAAGAATGTATTCCTGTGGCAGGGCCGCAGTTGGGTGCGCAAGGCACTGGAAACTTCGATCACACCGGTGGTTGAGGTTTTCTGGAGCAAGCAGCGCATTCTTGAAGTCTATCTGAACGTGGCCGAGACGGGGCAGGGTGTGTTTGGCGTCGAAGCGGCCGCGCAGGGGTATTTCCGCGTTCCTGCTGCGAGGTTGAGCCCGGTGCAGGCGGCCCGGATTGCCGCGATTTTACCGTCGCCGCGCAACCGATCGGTCACCGATCCCTCGGTTCGGACGCGCAGACGCGCGGCGGCGATCCTGGATGGGGCGGCCACCATCCGCGCAGATGGTCGCGCGGATTGTTTCGAGGATTGAAACTTACGCCCTCTCAAGGCTAAAGCTTGTTAGGTATACACTGGTTCGATTGGAAGCTCATGGCGCGTTTGTTTCACGTTCCCCTGTCCCCCTATTGCCGCAAAGTACGGCTGTCGCTGGCGGAAAAAAAGATCGAGGTCGAGCTGGTCGAGGAAAGATACTGGGAACGGGACCCGGACTTCTTGCGCCGCAACCCGGCCGGAAAGGTACCGGTTTTGCGGCTGGACGGGCAGGTGATGTCGGAAAGCGCGGCAATCTGTGAATACATCGAGGAAACCCGCCCCGAGCCTTCGCTGATGCCCAAAACGCCCGAGGGTCGGTATGAGGTGCGGCGTCTGGTGGGGTGGTTCGACGACAAGTTTCATCACGAGGTCACCTCGAAGCTGTTGTATGAGCGGGTCAACAAGAAGGTGACCGGCGAGGGGTATCCCGACAGCAAGAACGTCAAGGAAGGCGCGCGGGCGATCAAATACCATCTGGACTATATGGCATGGTTGCTGGATCACCGTCGTTGGCTGGCCGGCGACCAGATGACGCTGGCGGATTTTGCGGCGGCGGCACATTTGTCGGCGCTGGATTACATCTCGGATGTGGATTGGAACCGAAGCCATGCGGTCAAGGATTGGTACGCCAAGATCAAGTCGCGACCAGCCTTCCGGTCGATCCTTGCGGATCAGGTGCCGGGATTCCGGCCGCCTGCGCATTACGCTGATCTGGATTTCTGATAAGGTGGAGCAGGGGGCTGTCTGCCCCCTCTTGGCCCTTTGGGCCAATTCACCCCCGAGGATATTTTTGGCCAGATGAAGAACGGATCGGGTTTAAAGGAAAAACTGGTGGCGCAGGCCCTGAGTGAAGGGTTTGTTTCCTGCCGTATTTGTCGGCCTTGGGATGTACCAGCTGTTGCGGCGCGGTTGGAGGCATTTCTGAAGGCCGGGTATCATGGCCAGATGGGGTGGATGGCCGAGCGGACCCATTGGCGCGGCGATCCGGCGGCTTTGTGGCCCGAGGCGCAGTCGGTGATCATGCTGGCCGAGAGCTATGCGCCTGACCATGATCCGACTGAGGTGTTGGGTTTCCCGGACCGGGCGGCGATATCCGTTTATGCGCAGAACAAGGATTATCATGATCTGGTCAAGAAACGGCTGAAGCGACTGGCGCGGTGGCTGATTGCCGAGGCCGGGGGCGAAGTGAAGGTCTTTGTCGATACGGCACCGGTGCCCGAGAAGGCGCTGGGTCAGGCTGCAGGTCTTGGGTGGCAGGGGAAACACACCAACCTGGTCAGCCGGGATTGGGGGAATTGGGCCTTCATAGGGTCTGTTTTCACAACTCTGGACCTGCCGGCGGACATGGCTGATGCGGATCATTGCGGGTCGTGTCGGTCCTGTCTGGACGCCTGTCCGACGGATGCCTTTCCGGCCCCTTACCAGTTGGACGCGCGGCGATGCATTTCCTATTTGACCATCGAACATAAAGGTCCGGTTTCGGAAGAGCTGCGCAGCAAGCTGGGCAACCGGATCTACGGGTGTGACGATTGTCTGGCGGCGTGCCCGTGGAACAAGTTCGCTGTGGCGGCAAGCGATATTCGCTATGCGGCGCGGGATGATCTGAAAGCCCCTGCTTTGGCGGATCTGGCCAGTCTGGATGACGCGGCCTTTCGGGCAAAATTCTCGGGCTCGCCGATCAAGCGGATCGGGCGGGATCGGTTTGTGCGCAATGTGCTGTATGCCATTGGCAATTCGGGCGTGGCTGCATTGCAGCCCGTTGCCCGGACATTGGTGGATGATCCTGATCCGGCGGTTGCGGATGCGGCGCGCTGGGCGGTCAAGCGATTGTCATAAGTGACGCAAACAGGCTGGACGTGTCGGTCCAAACCGCTACACCCTTTTGCAGCGAACAGGAAGGAGATCCCGATGGCGCTGGCTTTGGGGGTGGATACGGGCGGAACCTATACGGATGCGGTGCTGATCCAGGATGAAAGCGAGGTTGTCGCCTCGGCCAAGTCTCTGACCACGCGGGCTGATCTGGCGATTGGGGTCGGCAAGGCGATTCAGGCGGTTCTGGATCAGGCTGGGGTGTCGCCGGATCAGATTTCGATGGCGTCCCTGTCGACCACTCTGGCCACAAATGCGCTGGTCGAAGGGCAGGGCGGGCGCGTTGCGCTGATCTATATCGGCTTCAAGGACGGCGATCTGGACAAGCACGGGTTGAAGGATGCGCTGAAGGGCGATCCGGCACTGGTTATCCGAGGCGGTCACACCCATTCCGGAGGGGAAGCGGAGCCGCTGGATGTAGTGGCGCTTGAGGCGTTTCTGGAATCCCATCAAGGTATTTCTGGCTTTGCCGTTGCCGCGCAGTTTGCCACTCGGAACCCTGCGCATGAGTTGCAGGCGGCGCGGATCATCGCAGACAGGACCGGCGCGCCGGTGACCTGTTCACATCACCTGTCGGCAAAGCTGAACGGCCCGAAACGGGCGGTGACGGCGGTGTTGAATGCGCGGTTGATCGGGATGATTGATCGGCTGATCGGGCGGGCGCAGGATCGGTTGCGGGATCTGGGTATCTCGGCCCCGATGATGGTGGTGCGTGGTGACGGCGCGCTGATGAGCGCCGAACAGGCGCGGGCGCGGCCGATTGAAACGATCCTCAGCGGGCCAGCGGCGTCGATTGTCGGGGCCAGTTGGCTGACGGGGGTCGAGAACGCCCTGGTTTCGGATATTGGCGGAACCACAACCGATGTGGCGCTGATCCGGGGTGGCAAACCTGCGATTGATCCCGCCGGTGCGCGGGTCGGCGGATTCCGCACCATGGTCGAGGCGGTGGCGATGCGCACCCACGGCTTGGGCGGTGACAGCCAGGTACATGTAGTGACCGAAGGGCTGGGCGGCGGCGTGTTTCTGGGTCCGCGACGGGTGTTGCCGGTCTCTTTGATCGCGTCCGAGGCGCCGGATGTCGTCCACGCGGTTCTGGATGCGCAACTGCGCGCGACAACAGCGGGTGAGCATGACGCGCGTTTCGCCCGCCGGGTTCCGGGAATTCACGCCGAAGGTCTGGGCGTGCGGGAAGAAGATCTGTTGCAGCGGCTGGGTGACCGGGTTCTTCCGCTAAGCGATCTGCTGCGCACCCGGCTTGAAAATGGCGCGTTGACGCGATTGGTGGATCGCGGGATCGTTCAGGTCTCAGGCGTGACGCCGTCGGATGCCAGTCATGTTCTGGGTCGGTTGCAGGCCTGGGATGCCGATGCTGCGCACAAGGCGCTGGAGCTGATGGCGCGCAAACGTGTTGGAACCGGCGACATGTTGGCAGGCTCGCCACAAGAGCTGGCGCAGATGATCGTGAACCAGTTGACCGAACAAACCGCATTGACCTTATTAGAGACTGCTTTTGCTGAAGAGGCAGAGCCATTTGGCGTCCCCTCGGCCGATCTGGCGCGCCATGTTCTGACGCAAAAGGGCTTAACCGGGCATCGCGGTCTGCTGGCTTTGGATGCAGAGTTGAATGTCGATGTGGTGGGTCTTGGGGCCTCGGCCGCCAGCTATTACCCTGCGGTTGGCACGCGGTTGCGTTGTCGCATGATCCTGCCGGAACATGCGGGTGTGGCCAATGCCATTGGCGCGGTTGTTGGCCGCCTGACCCTGCGCAGATCAGGTACGGTGACATCCCCGTCCGAGGGGCGCTACAGGGTGCATCTGGAAGACGGGCCGCAGGATTTCACTGAATCCGACAAGGCGCTGAAGCTGCTGGAATCGGTGTTGCGGGATCAGGCTGAGGGCGCTGTGCGTCAGGCCGGGGCCGAGGATATCCGGGTCGTGGTCGACCGGGATATCCGAACCGCCCGCATTGAGGCGCAGGAGGTCTTTGTTGAGGCCCAGATCACCGTTGAGGCCAGTGGCCGGCCCCGGGTGGCGTCGGGTTAGACCCGCAGAGGGGGCTTGTTCCCTTATTCCGCCGCGTCGCGCTTGGGCAGAACCCAATCGGCGCGTGGGAAATGGCAGGTATAGCCGTTCGGGATACGCTCAAGGTAATCCTGATGCTCGGGCTCTGCCTCCCAGAAATCGCCGACGGGTTCGACCTCGGTCACCACCTTGCCGGGCCAGATGCCACTGGCATCCACATCGGCGATCGTGTCCAGCGCGGCCTGTTTCTGCGCGTCGTCGATATAATAGATCGCCGAACGATAGCTCATACCACGATCATTGCCTTGGCGGTTGATGGTGCTGGGGTCGTGGATCTGAAAGAAAAACTCCAGCAGATCGCGAAAGGTGATCTGCGCGGGATCGAACCGGATTTCGATCCCTTCGGCGTGGGTGCCATGGTTGCGATAGGTCGCGTTGGGCACGTCACCACCAGTATATCCGACGCGGGTATGGGTGACGCCCGGCAGTTTGCGGATCAGGTCCTGCATACCCCAGAAACAGCCCCCGGCAAGAACGGCGCGTTGTTCGGTCATTGGATGTCCTCCACATGGATCAGATATTCGCCATAGCCTTCGGTCTCCATCTCGTCGCGATGGATGAACCGCAGCGCGGCAGAGTTGATGCAGTAGCGTAGCCCGCCATGTTCACGCGGGCCGTCGGGAAACACATGCCCCAGATGGCTGTCTCCGTGTTTCGAGCGGACTTCGGTGCGGATCATGCCAAGTGTCTGATCCTGCAACTCTTCTACGTGCTCATGAATGATCGGTTTGGTAAAGCTGGGCCAGCCGCATCCGGATTCGTATTTGTGGGTCGACGCGAACAACGGCTCGCCCGAGACGATGTCCACATAAATGCCGGGTTCCTTGTTGTTCAGGTGCTTGCCGGTGCCGGGGCGTTCGGTACCGCTGCGCTGGGTTACGTGGAACTCTTCTTTTGACAGGGCGGCGATGGCCTCGGGGGATTTTGTGAATCGGGTCATGGGTCCTCCGGACTTAGGGGCTTTGGCCTAGTAAATGGGGTTTATGCGGCGAAAGCAAAGGGGTGTTTCAACCGCCTCGCGTGGACGTGCGGGGATCACCCGGTTTTGGCGCGGGTTGGCGGGCAAGCTGCACGGCCAGAATGCCCAGCGTTGTTGTGGCGACGCCCACCGCATCCAGAGGTCCCAGTTTCTCACCCAGTAGGATGGCCGCGATGGTAACGCCGAAGACCGGGTTGAGAAAGTGGAACGTGGCCGCGCGCGTGGCCCCGATCCGATCCAGCAACAGAAACCAGATCAAGGTCGCCAGCAGGCCGGGAAACAGCGTGGTGTAGGTGAACGCAAGCGCCAAGGGCACTGTGGGGTTGATAAAGATCGTTTCAAACAGCGGTGCGGCGGCAAACAGAACGCCCGAGCCCACCAGCATCTGCAACCCCACCACCATCATGAAATTCCCGCCCGAGGTGGCGCCGCGCACGGCCAACGTTGCGAATGTCAGCGCCAAGGCCCCGATGCCACACAGCATGATGCCGAACATGTCGACCCCTGCGCCAATGCGGCTGCTCATGATCAGGGCGACGCCTGCGAACCCGGCCAGCAATCCGGCGATGCCGATTGTGCGCAGCCGTTCGCCCAGAAACAGCCATCCGGCCAGCGCAACCAACAGCGGCATGGTCGAGGCGATAATGGCTGCCACCGAAGCCTCGATCGTTTGCATGGCGTAGAAATTCAGGCCCAAATAAAGGGCATTCTGGCAAATTCCGAACAGGATGGTCGCATACCATTGTGATCGGGTCAGACGCCAGCTTTGGCCCATGGCCCGCGCGATCGCCACGCCGATCAGCCCGGATATCAGAAAGCGCAGTGCCAGTGAAAACAGCGGCGAGGCATCCGCCACGATAATCCGCGCCGAGGTAAAGGCAGATGACCAGATGAACGCAAAAGTCAGCCCCATGGCCATGGCGCGCAGATCCATCGCGGTTCCTTTCCCCGGTTTTCGGGCACTGTTCATGAATTCGACTAAGGCTGCAAGAAAAGCTGTGGCTTGCGTCGATAAATGCCCATCCGGATCACGGGAATGTAATCATGTTCTGCTTCTTTAGGATCAGGCCGCGCGTGAAGTTCGCGGAAATCCTGCTGGTTAAATTGGCAAACCACATGGCCGCCATCAGCACCCGTGTTAACCCTCTGGCACAGTGCGGTCGCGATCAAACCGTTTTGTGCCCGGGAAAGAAGGCAGCCAATCTTCACGACGAACACACCAGGTTTCGTAATCTGGTCGGAACTGGCTCGGATTATCCAGCGCGCCCAGATGAACCTCAATTTCATTGCCACTGCGGGCAAATACCGATGCACCGCAATGGGGGCAAAAATGCCGTCCCTGATAGTTTCTGGTTTGCCCGGTGACGACAACCGCATCTTCTGCAAAGATTGCGGCCGCGTAAAAGAGCGCGCCGTGGTGTTTTCGGCAGTCGAGGCAATGACAAATGCCAACCCTGAGTGGTTCATTTGACGCCACAAAGCGTATTTCACCGCAGTTGCACCCGCCTGTGGATCGGTTCATTTCACCCCTCCCGTCATCTCAGATGAAACTAAAACAGATTTTGAAACTGTTCTGAAGATGCGTGCGGAGCAGACTGTTTTCGCCTCGTTTGCGAGGTGTTGATGAATTGACAGTTCACCAAAGAAAAAGGGCCCCCAAAAGGCGGCCCTCAATCGTTTTGCAGTGACGGCTGGGTTTAGCCGTTCACGCTGTCCTTCAGAGCTTTCGCAATGGTCATCTTGACCACCTTGTCAGCTTCTTTCTTGAACTGCTCGCCTGTGGCGGGGTTACGCACCATGCGCTCGGGGCGTTCGCGGCAGTAGATTTTGCCGACGCCGGGCAGGGTCACTGCACCACCAGCCGAAACTTCGCGGGTGATCAGGCCGGTCACGGCCTCAAGTGCGGTGTTCGCCGCTTTCTTGTCGGTTCCCATTTCCTCAGCGAGAGCAGCAACCAGCTGAGTCTTTGTCATAGGCTTTGCCATTTCTTGGTCTCCTTAACGTGCCCGATACATAGGGCCTCACCGCGTAACTGTAACGGGATATTGTGGGCGAACACAACGCGTAGTAGCGCTGAAAACCATAAAAATAGGGGGAAATCGTTGTTTTTTTGCGTCAGAGAAAGGCCGTTTCGTCGAATGAGCGCAATTTCCGGCTGTGCAACCGCTCTAACGGCATGCCGCGCAGGTGTTCCATCGCGCGAATTCCGATGGCCAGATGGCGGCTGACTTGCGTTGTATAAAAGTCCGAGGCCATGCCCGGCAACTTCAATTCGCCGTGCAATGGCTTGTCTGACACACACAGCAATGTGCCGTATGGCACCCGGAATCGATAGCCGTTTGCGGCGATGGTGGCGCTTTCCATATCCAGCGCAATCGCGCGCGACTGGCTTAACCTCTGTACCGGTCCGGACTGATCGCGCAGTTCCCAGTTGCGGTTGTCGACCGACGCAACAGTGCCGGTGCGCATGATCCGCTTCAACTCATACCCGTCCAGTTCGGTGACCTCGGCCACGGCGCGTTCCAGCGCCACCTGAACCTCGGCCAGCGGCGGGATCGGCACCCAGACGGGCAGGTCATCGTCCAGCACCTTATCCTCGCGCAGATAGGCATGGGCCAGCACGAAATCCCCCAGGGCCTGCGTGTTGCGCAGGCCCGCGCAATGCCCGACCATCAGCCAGGCATGGGGGCGCAGCACCGCGATATGGTCGGTCGCCGTTTTTGCGTTGGACGGGCCGACACCGATGTTGACCAGCGTGATCCCGGACCCATCCGCCCGTTTCAGGTGATAGGTCGGCATCTGAGGCAGCTTCAGCGGCTGTTCCAGTACTTCATCCGGGGCCGTGATCTGCACATTCCCGGTCGACACAAAGCTGGTGTATCCACTTTCAGGATTGGCCAATTGTTCCCGCGCGTAGTTTTCGAATTCAGACACATAAAACTGATAGTTGGTAAACAGCACATGGTTCTGGAAATGACTGGGATCAGTCGCCGTGTAATGCGCCAAACGGGCCAGCGAGTAATCCACCCGCTGCGCGGTGAACAGGGACAAGGGGCCGTCTTCGTCTTCGTGATCATAGACGCCGTTGACGATGTCATCATTTGTGGTGGTCAGATCCGGCACATCAAACACATCGCGCAGGGTAAAGCCCGCAGCCCCCTGATGGGGAACAACCAGATTGGGGTTGCTGGTGACTGCAAAATGAACGGGGATCGGTGTTTCGGATGCACTGATCGTCACCGGCTGGCCGTGGTTCTTGATCAAAAGCGCAATTTGTTGCGTCAGGTAGGATCGGAACAGATCGGGACGCGTCACGGTCGTCGCATGGGTGCCGGGTTCGGATACATGGCCAAAGCTCAGGCGACTGTCGACTTGCCCGTAGGATGACGTCTTGATGCGAATTTCAGGGTAATAGGCTCTGTATCGTTCGGGCGGGGCGCCTGCTTCCAACGCGTTGGCAAAGCTGTCGCACAGAAATTTCGTGGCCTGTTCGTACAATTCCTCAAGACGCGCAACAGCGGCTTTGGGGTCTGTGAATTTCTCGGGGTTCGGGACGTTTGGTGTTTTTATTATTGTCATGCCAGTGGTTCCAGAAGGTCGATCTTTTCAAATGTGCGCACATCCACCAGCCCAAGATCGGAAATCCGCAGCTCGGGGATGACCACAAGGGCCAGCAGCGAATGCTGCATATACGCGTTGTTCAACTGACAGCCGCAGGCCTGCATCGCCTCGACCATCTTGTCCGCTGTTGCCGCGACCTGTGCCGCAGGTTGGTCTGACATCAGTCCCGCGATCGGTAGCTTTACCAGCGCCAGTTCCTGACCATCGCGGAAAATGGTGATGCCGCCGCCCACTTCGGCCAGCCGGTTTGCCGCCAGCGCCATTTGCGCGCGGTCGGTGCCCACCACGATCATGTGGTGGCTGTCATGTGCCACGGTCGAGGCGATGGCCATTTTGCCCTGATAGCCAAAGCCTGAAACAAAGGCGTTTGTCACCCCCCCGGTGGCGCGATGCCGTTCGACCAGCGCGATCTGGCAGACCTCGCCTTCGCCTTCGACCAGCCCGCCGATGATGGGAAGTTCCGCCTTCAGCGCCTTGGTCGGGGCCTGATTTTCCACAACGCCGATCACATTGGCCTGCACACGGTTGGCCCCTGCGGGCGCTTCGATCTCGAAATCGACCGAGGTCAGCGTATGGCCCAGATGCACAGTGTTGCGGGCGCTGCCCGGCCAGTCGAAATGGGGGCAGTCCACGGTAATCGCGCCGTTTTCAGCCACAACCTGACCGCGGGCAATAACCATCTCGATGGGCAGTTCGGTCAGATCCGGGCTGAGGATCACATCCGCCCGCCGACCCGGCGTGATCGAGCCGATATCGCGTTCCAGCCCGAAATGGGTTGCGGTGTTGATCGTCGCCATCTGCAGCGCGATCAGCGGATCACATCCACAGGCAATCGCATGGCGCACCACCCGGTTCATATGCCCGTCATTGACCAATGTGGCCGAATGGCAGTCATCCGTGCACAGGATGAAATTGCGCGGATCCAGCCCCTTTTCGGTGACAGCGGTGATCTGACTTTCCACATCGAACCAGGCTGATCCCAGTCGCATCATCGACCGCATCCCCTGCCGCACGCGGGCGATGGCGTCGGCTTCGCAGGTGCCTTCGTGATCATCTGCCGGGCCTCCCGCGACATAGGCCGCGAAATCCGGTCCCAAATCGGGCGAGGCATAGTGTCCGCCCACTGTTTTACCCGCCCGCTGGGTCGCCGCGATCTCGGCCAGCATCTTGGGGTCGCCGTGGATCACCCCGGGGAAATTCATCATCTCACCCAGCCCGATGATCCCGGGCCAGCTCATCGCCTCGGCCACATCTTCGGGGGTGATCTCATAGCCTGTGGTCTCAAGCCCCGGGGCCGAGGGCGCGCAGGATGGCATTTGGGTGAAGATGTTCACCGGCTGCATCAGCGCCTCGTCATGCATCATGCGCACGCCGTCCAGCCCCAGCACATTGGCGATCTCATGCGGATCGGTGAACATCGTTGTGGTGCCATGCGGGATCACTGCGCGGGCAAATTCGGCGGGGGTCAGCATGCCCGATTCGATATGCATATGCGCGTCGCACAGGCCCGGCAGCATATAGCGGCCGCGCGCTTCGATGATCTGTGTATCGGGGCCGATGCAATGGGTCGCATCCGGCCCGACAAAGGCCACGCGCCCGGCGGCGATGGCGATGTCATGATCAGGCAGGGTCTCGCGGCTGTGCACGTTCACCCAGATCCCGCCGCGAATGACCATATCCGCAGCCTCACGTCCTGCGGCAACAGCAATCAATTGAGGGGCGACATCGGGCCAGCTTGGGAAAGGTGTGTATTCCATGGCTCAACTTTCCCGAATGCAGTGAAAGGTGCAACCCCCGCCGCACAGCTATCATGAAATCGTCACGCAGCGCGCCAGCGCTGCCCGGCCCAACCAGAGGAGATGCCCCGCAGGGGGCATCGACGATGGGCGGGAGAGCCCCCGCTCAGCCCAGCCTGTCTGCCCCCATCTCGCGGCGCAGCCAATTGGCAAAAGTGACGGCACCCGGCGTTTCTTCGGCCTGAGGGGACAACAGCAGGTAATAGGCTTCGGGCATCACCGCGCGGCGGGCAAACGGGGCCACAAGACGCCCCTGATTGATCAGGTCGCGCGCGATGGTGTCATGGGCCAGGCACAGCCCCCCTCCGGCCATCGCAACCGACAGGCTGACCAGATAGGTAGTTGAATAGGTAATTGGCGGATTTTCCCAGATCAGAGCCTGATCTTCGGCCCAGTTCGCCCAATTGGATAGAAGGTTGGAACAATCAAACAGGGGCTGCTGTTGCAGCGTGTCCAGCGTCACCTCATAGCCCGGCGCGCAGACCGGATAATAGTGATCCGTCCGCAGCAATTCAGTCCGGACCGTATCCGATGGCCGCAGCGAATAGCGGATTTCCACCGCGGCACCTTCGGCCATTTCCCGGGGCTCCCACAATTCGGTGAAAATGTTCAGTTGCACCTCGGGATGTTCGGTTCGGAACTGCGGCAGGCGCGGGGCCAGCCAGTTGACGGCAAAGGTGATATTGCTTTGCACCTGAACCGCGTTTTGCTGCGCACCGGTGACGGCCTGCGTTCCGCGCATCAGCGTCCGAAACGCCTCGCGCACCACCGGCAGATAGGTGATGCCCGCCTCGGTCAGTTCCAGCGCCCGGGGTCGGCGCAGGAACAGGGGTTGACCCAGATAACCTTCCAGCGACTTGATCTGCTGACTGACCGCGCTTTGGGTCATGTTCAGATCCCGGGCTGCGCCGGTAAAGGACAGGTGGCGCGCCGCCGCCTCGAATGTGCGCAGCCAACCCAGTGGCGGAAGTGATTTTTGCATACGCATTATCCTGCCATTAGTTGAGCTAATGAAATAGATGCGATTTTTTCGTTGGTCAAACTTTCGCGTTGCGGGCACGCTTTTCCAAAGTCCCAGCCACCCCAACAGGAGCCCGAAATGACCGTCACGAACCTGCGCCCTAATATCGACCACTGGCCCGAGCGTGTGGATTTGGCTGCAGCCTTTCGCTGGACCGAACGGCTGAACATGCACGAAGGCGTGGCCAATCATTTCAGCCTGGCCGTGAACGAAGATGGCACGCAGTTCCTGATGAATCCCAACCAAATGCATTTCGCGCGCATCAAAGCGTCGAACCTGTTGTTTCTGGATGCCAACGATGCTGAGGTTATGAATCAGCCCGGTGCGCCCGACCCGACAGCATGGGGTTTGCACGGGTCGATCCACCGCGCTTGCCCGCATGCGCGCTGCGTGATGCACGTGCATTCGGTCTTTGCCACGGTCCTGGCCTCATTGGCTGACAGCACACTGCCGCCGATTGACCAGAACACGGCGACATTTTTTGACCGGTATGTTGTGGATCAGGAATTTGGCGGTCTGGCCTTTGAAAGCGAAGGTGAACGCTGTGCCTCGATGCTGTCAGACCCGAAAAAGAAGGTCATGATCATGGGCAACCACGGTGTTCTGGTCATCGGCAGCGACCCGGCGGATGCGTTTAACAGGCTGTATTACTTCGAACGTGCGGCCGAAACCTATGTCCGCGCCCTGCAAACCGGTCAGCCACTGCGCGTTCTGTCTGATGAGATTGCCGAGAAGACCGCGCAGGAACTGGATGATTATCCCGGCCAGGCCGAAGCGCATCTGCGCGAAATCAAAGCTGTGCTCGACGCCCAGGGCTCGGACTACGCGACATAAAGGGTATCACCATGACGGATGCATCGCAGGACCCCGAAGCCGCTCGCTGGAACTATCGCCCCCAAGGACCCGTGGGTTTGAACCCGCTGTTCAACTGGCCACCGCGCCCATCGGCTGTGCTGAAGTGGTACAGCGGCGCGTGGTTGCAGATCACGGCCATCACGCTGTGTTTGGTGCTGGCGGTCACGGCGTACGGGTTCTTTTTCCCCGCGTTAGAGACAATGCAGCGCTTTGCACCCGGCTGGATGTTCCGCATCTGGCTGTTGAACATGGTGCCCCAGATCCTTGTCGCAGGCGGCCTGCACTGGTGGCTGTACATGCGCAAAGGGCAAGGCATGTACAAAAAGTTCGACCGCCGTGACCTGACCCGGGGCAACGGCACCTTTACCTTTCGCAATCAGGTCTGGGACAATATCTGGTGGACGCTGGGCAGCGCGATGACGGTGGCGACGGTCTATCAATGGATCATCTACTGGGCGATGGCCAACGGCTATGTGCCCACCGTCACCTGGGCCAGCGCACCGGTCTGGTGCGTGGTCTGGATGCTGTTCATCCCCATGTGGTCGGGGCTGCATTTCTATTGGGTGCATCGGCTGGAACATCACCCGAAGCTGTACAAACACGTGCATGCTGTGCATCACCGCAACGTCAATACCGGGCCGTGGTCGGGGATTTCAAACCACTGGTTTGAGAATATCCTCTATTTCACCACCTATTTCGTCCATCTGATCGTGCCCTCGCACCCGCTGCATCTGTTGTTCCACGCCTCTTTCCAGCAAATCAGCCCGGTCCTGTCGCATTCCGGGTTCGAAAAGCTGCGGGCCGGGGAGACGGACGCCGCCCGCGCGGGGGATTTCTTTCACCAGCTGCACCACCGGTATTTCGAGTGCAACTACGGCACCTCCGAAATCCCTTTCGACAAGTGGTTCGGCACCTATCACGATGGCTCGGCCGAGGCGACAACCCGGACCCGCGCGTTCAAAAAGCAGATGTATACCTAACCCGCCCGCAGCGCGCGCGGCGTGGTTCCGAATTCACCCCTGAAGGCGCGTGTCAGGGCGCTGGGATCGTCGTACCCCGCCCGCAGGGCAATTTCACCGATGGTCAAATCGGTTTCGACCACCAGCTTGCGCGCCAGATTCAGACGCAGGCGGCGATACACCTGCGACGGCCCGGCGCCCAGTTCAGATTGCATCCGCACCGACAGCGCCTTTTGTGACCGGCCGACCCGGCGGGCGATTTCGGACACAGGCAGCGGCGTTTCCAGGTTCTCTTGCATCAGACCCAGCGCCTTGTTCACATAGCCGCTGGTTGCGCCCGCCCCACCTGAATGGGATCGCGCGGAATCGCGGGTCATGAACAATTGCGCCACTTCCAAAGCCAGCGCCTGCCCCTGATCGCGTCCGATCAGGTGCAATACCAGATCAAAGGCCGCCATCGCGCCGGAACAGGTAATGCGGTTGCGGTCGATGACATAGCGCTCGCGGCGGGCGTCGACCTCGGGGAACCGTTCGGTAAAGCCGGTCAGCTCTTCCCAGTGAATCGTGGCGCGATGTCCATCCAGCAACCCCGCCCGCGCCAAAAGCCAGCTGCCGGTGTCCAGCCCTGCCATGACCGTGTATCGCGCCGCTGCCGACCGCAATCCGGCAAGAGTTCGCCACCCACCATGCGCCCGGAACCCGTATGAGGGCATGACCATCAGCATGTCCCCCCCGGCCTTTTGCAATGTCGCGTGCGGCGCGACCTGCAGGCCCGAGGACGAGGTCACAGCCCCGCTGTCCAGCGACAGAAACCGCCAGTCATACAGCGCCCGCCCTGCCAGCGTGTTTGCCGCGCGCAGCGGTTCAACCGCATTTGCCAGACAATGGTTCGAAAACCCGTCAAACAACAGCACCCCGATTTGCTGCGGTGCAGAGGGCGATTTTTTCCAATCCTGCATTATGAACGTCTATTTCTGCATATTCGAGAAATCAAGCCGCGTCAGGATACCCCGAGACACCGGATGTGGAGAAGCCCGATGCAATATGGTCTGACCGACGAACAGGACATGATCGTCTCAACCGTTCGCAGCTTTGTCGAGAATGAAATCTACCCGCACGAGGAACTGGTTGAACGCACCGGTGAAGTGCCGCATGAGATCGCGCAAGAGATCAAGCGCAAGACGATCGAACTGGGGTTCTATGCCTGCAACTTTCCCGAAAGCGTGGGTTGTGCCGGGCTGAATCATCTTGAGTTTGCGCTGGTCGAGCGTGAACTGGGCCGCGGGTCGATGGCGTTGAACCATTTCTTTGGCCGCCCGCAGAACATCCTGATGGCGTGCCGGGACGAACAGGTCGACCGCTATCTGATGCCGGCGGTGCGTGGTGAACGCATGGACGCTTTGGCCATGACCGAGCCCGGCGCGGGATCGGATGTGCGCGGTATGAAATGCGCGGCGGTGCGTGATGGCGGCGATTGGGTGGTCAACGGGTCCAAGCATTTCATTTCGGGGGCCGAGCACGCGGATTTCGTCATCGTCTTTATTGCCACTGGCGAGGATCAAACCCCAAAAGGCCCTAAGAAGCGGATTACCGCGTTTCTGGTTGATCGCGGCACACCCGGGTTCACCATTCGCGACGGGTATAAATCCGTCAGTCACCGGGGATACAAGAACATGATCCTCGAATTTGATGACTGTCGTTTGCCCGATGCGCAGGTGCTGGGCGAAGTCGACGGCGGGTTCGACGTGATGAACACCTGGCTTTACGCCACCCGCATCACCGTTGCCGCGATGTCCGTGGGGCGCGCGCGCCGGGCGTTTGATTACGCATTGGATTACGCGGCCACGCGCGAACAGTTTGGCCAGAAGATCGGTAAATTTCAGGGTGTTTCATTTCAGATCGCGGACATGATCACCGAGATTGACGCAGCCGACCTGCTGACGCTGGCGGCTGCGGACCGGTTGGACAAAGGGCTGCCTGCCAACCGCGAGATCGCCTCGGCCAAGTTGTACGCATCCGAAATGCTGGCGCGCGTGACCGATGCGGCGATTCAGGTGCATGGCGGCATGGGGCTGATGGATGACTACCCGCTCGAACGGTTCTGGCGCGATGCGCGGGTCGAACGGATTTGGGACGGGACCAGCGAAATTCAACGCCACATCATCAGCCGCGACCTGCTGCGCGCGCTGGGCGCATGAGCGGGGGCGTCACCTGATGCATGTGCTGGCCCGTGCGTTGCACCCCGCGTCCATTGCCGTGATCGGAGGCGGCGCCTGGTGTGTCGCCGTCATCGAACAGGCGCGCAAGTTCGGGTTTCAAGGCCCGATATGGCCGGTGCATCCCAAGGCGGATCAGATTGCGGGCGAACGCGCCTTTGCAACGCTTGAATCGCTGCCCGCCGCCCCGGATGTGGCATTTGTCGGCATCAACCGCCACAGCACGATCGAGGCCGTCTTGGCCCTGGCGCAGATGGGGGCGGGGGGCGCTGTGTGCTTCGCCTCGGGGTTTACCGAGGCCCGGGCCGAAGATGAACAAGCCGCCGATCTGCAGGACCAATTGCTGGCCGCCGCCGGTGACATGCCGATTCTGGGCCCGAATTGTTACGGCTTCGTCAACGCGCTGGACCGGGCCGCCATCTGGCCGGATCAGCACGGTATGACCCCTGTGGACCGGGGCGTGGCTGTTCTGACGCAAAGTTCGAACATTGCGATCAACATGACAATGCAGCGTCGGGCACTGCCGCTGGCCTTTATGCTGACCTGCGGAAATCAGGCGCAGACCTATCAGGCGGAAATCGCTGCTTCGCTGTTGGACGATGACCGTATCACCGCCATCGGCGTGCATATCGAAGGGTTCGGCGACCTGCGCAAATGGGAGGCTCTGGCCCATAAGGCGCGCGACCGCGGCGTGCCCATCGTCGCGCTCAAGATGGGCCGTTCCGCCCATGCGCAGGCGGCGACGATTTCGCATACGGCTTCACTGGCGGGGGACGATGCCGGGGCACAGGCGTTTCTGGACAGGCTGGGCATCGCACGGCTGAATGATATCCCCAGCTTTCTGGAATGTCTCAAACTGCTGCATGTGACCGGCCGGTTGGATGGAAACGGGTTGGGAACGATCAGCTGCTCCGGCGGCGAGGCCAGCCTGACCGCCGATATGGCCGAGGGTCGCAATCTGCATTTCCCGCCTTTGAACACAATACAGAAGGCTGATCTGCGGGCGGCTTTGGGGCCAATGGTGGCGCTGGCGAACCCGTTGGATTACCACACCTATATCTGGCGCGATACGCAGGTGATGACGCAGGCGTGGACCGCGATGATGGCCCCCGAGCAGGCTGTGACCATGGCGATTGTCGATTACCCGCATACCGATGCGACGGATTGGGATTGTGCCACGCAGGCCGCCCTGAACTGTGTCGCCCGGATAGGGCGGCCCTTTGCCGTTACCGCGACCTTGCCCGAATTGATGCCCGAATCCGTGGCCCGGCGTTTGCTGGAGGGGGGCGTTGTCCCTTTTGCCGGTTTGCACGAAGCCCTAGCCGCGGTCGAGGCCGCCGCCCGCCCCGCGCATCCGATGGCTGATCCGGTGCTGCTGCCGACCCGACCGGATGCGGATTGTGTCCTGACCGAGGCCGAGGCCAAGCAGGCCCTTGCAGAATTCGGCGTGCGGGTGCCGCAAAGCGTCGTCACCACCGCAATCCTGGCCCGGGGTGCCGTTACCCATATGACCGGCCCGTTTGCAGTCAAGGGTGTGGGCCTGGCGCATAAATCCGACCACGGGGCCGTGCGCCTGAATATATGCGCCGACACTGTCGTCGAGGTGGCGATGGATATCGGAACCGATGAGATTCTGATCGAAGAAATGGCCGGTGACGGCATCGCCGAACTGCTGGTGGGTGTGACCTGCGATCCGGCCCATGGGTTTGTTCTGACCCTGGGGGCCGGTGGCGTTCTGACCGAGATTCTGCGGGACACCGTTTCGCTGCTGATCCCGGCGTCGCGAACAGCGGTGCGGCGGGCACTGGGCGGGTTGGCCTGCGCGCCGCTATTGGCAGGGTATCGCGGCAAGCCTGCGGCGGACATGGACGCAATACTCGATACGGTCGAGGCGGTGCAGGCCTATGTCATTGCCAATGCGGCCGATGTTGGCGAAGTTGAAATCAATCCGCTTATCTGCGCGCCGGACGGCGCGGTTGCGGTGGATGCTCTGATCCGAAAGGCACAATCATGAACCCGATCAAAACAAAGCGCGACGGCGCGATACTGGAAGTCACCCTGGACCGCCCCAAGGCAAATGCCATTGATCTGGAAACCAGCCGGATCATGGGCGAGGTGTTTCGTGATTTCCGCGATGACCCCGACCTGCGCGTCGCCATCCTGACGGCAAGCGGCGAAAAGTTCTTTTGCCCCGGATGGGATCTGAAGGCCGCTGCAGACGGCGATGCGGTTGACGGCGATTACGGCGTCGGTGGCTTTGGCGGGTTGCAGGAACTGCGCGATATGAACAAGCCGGTCATCGCGGCGGTAAACGGGATTGCCTGCGGTGGCGGGCTGGAACTGGCGCTGAGCGCCGATATGATCATCACGGCGGATCACGCCAGTTTTGCGCTGCCCGAAATCCGATCCGGTACTGTTGCCGATGCGGCCAGCGTCAAGCTGCCCAAGCGCATCCCTTATCACATCGCGATGGAGCTGCTGTTGACCGGACGCTGGTTCGACCCGCAGGAAGCCAAGGCCTGGGGGTTGATCAACGAGGTTGTGCCCGGTGATCAGCTGATGGACCGCGCCCGCGAATTGGCGCGGCTTTTGGCCAGCGGCCCGCCCCTGGTCTATGCCGCGATCAAGGAAATCGTGCGCGACGCCGAGGATTCCAAGTTTCAGGATACCATGAACAGGATCACCAAACGGCAATTGCCAACCGTCGATATCCTGTACGGATCAGAAGACAATCTGGAAGGCGCCCGCGCCTTTGCCGAAAAGCGCGATCCGGTCTGGAAGGGGCGGTAGGCGGGTCTTTAGGTCCGTTCGAACAGGGCAATCAGGGCGGTGTCGTCCTTGTTGGGGCCGACGGCAAGATCACCGTAAATGCGGACTTCGGGCAGGGTCAGGTTTTGGATGCTGCCCTGCGCCAACGTGTGCAGGGCATCGGCAAAGCCCAGTTTTTCGTAATGTTGTGCGTTGATCGACAGCGCGAATTGCGCACCCGGGCGCGCCACGCGCAGCAGGGCGGTCAGGGCTTCGGGGCCAAGGTGGCCGTGGGTGAACGTGCCCGAAGAGACGATGCCGGAATAGCTGTCGCGCGGAACCGGGATACCCTGATTCAGGTCAGCCTCGATCGCGTCGCGGTAGATATCCTTGCGCATGGCCTGATCCAGCATCTCGGCGCTGATATCGGTGGCGTCGATTGGTCCGACACCCAGCCCGGCCAGAACCGCCCCGCACAACCCGGTGCCGGCGCCAACATCCAAGACGGGCCCTTGCCCACCGGCGCTGACAAAGGCGCGGGCGGTGTGAATATGAAGCTGGTAATCCTCGCGCGTGGCAAAGTCCTGATCATAGTCACCGGCCCATTCTGCATACAGGCGTTTATGATCCTGCGGTGAATCCAGTGCGTAGGCGGCGTGAAGGTCGGGGCTCTTTTTGCTCATCGTTTTAGAAAGGCCCATTGCGGGATTCGAATCAAGTATCTCGATGCCGGTGCTTGCATCCGTCGGCATTGCGGATCATCAAGGAAGCCATGACAGGTACTCTCTTTTCGTTTGGTCACGGGTATTCGGCGCAGGCCTTATCCCGGCAGTTGAAACCCAAAGGCTGGCGCATCTTCGGGACCACGCGCGACCCGGCCCAATCGCCTGCGATCCGGGCGGCAGGGGCCGAACCAGTGGTCTGGCCCGGGCAGGTTCCGGCTTTGGACGGGGTGACACATCTGTTGATCTCGACCAGCCCCAAAGCAGACGGTGACCCGGTTCTGGCGGTGCTGCGGGATGAAATTGCCCGGCGAGCGGCGCAATTTGCATGGGTCGGATACCTGTCGACAACAGCGGTTTACGGGGATCATCAGGGTGATTGGGTGGATGAAGACACGCCGCCCGCGCCCATGGCCGAGCGGGGCAGATGGCGGGTGCAGGCCGAACAGCAATGGCTGGAAATCCCGAACCTGCCCACGCATGTCTTTCGGCTGGCTGGTATCTATGGCCCCGGTCGCGGCCCGTTTTCCAAACTCAAGCGGGCCGGGATGCGGCGGATCATCAAACCGGGTCAGGTGTTTTCACGCATTCATGTGGACGATATCGCGCAGGTTCTGGCGGCGTCGATGGCCGGGCCCAATCCCGGCGCAATCTATAACGTGTGCGATGATGAGCCGGTGCCGCCGCAGGATGTCATCGCCTATGCCGCTGAATTGCAGGGCTTGCCCCTGCCCCCCGCTGTGCCGTTCGATCAGGCCGATCTGACGCCCATGGCGCGCAGCTTTTACAACGAAAACAAACGGGTCAGGAACGACCGGATCAAAAGTGAGCTTGGGGTACAATTGCTGTACCCCAACTACCGGGTCGGGCTTGAGGCGCTGATGGCTGGATAAGGCCTCAGCGTGCGGCGGCCTTGATCATATCCGCCGCCTTTTCCGCGATCATCATTGTCGGCGCGTTGGTATTGCCCGAAACCAGGTTGGGCATGATCGAGGCGTCAACAACCCGAAGCCCCTGCAACCCGCGCACGCGCAGTTCGGGGTCGACAACGGCCATGTCATCAACGCCCATCTTGCAGGTGCCGACCGGGTGATAGATCGTGTCGGCCCGCTCACGAATGTGGGCCTCCCAATCGGCGTCGGTTTTTGCGGTTTCGGTGCCGAACAGCTCTTGGTGGCGGTATTTGGCCAATGCGGGTGCCTCAAGAATCTCGCGGGCCATCCGCGCGCCCTTGATCAACGTGTCCAAATCCCGCCGGTCGGCCAGAAACGCCGGGTCGATCTCAGGCACGGCCAAGGGATCCGCACTGCTCAGGGCGACTGAGCCGCGGCTTTCAGGGCGCAGCTTGCAGATATGACAGCTGAATCCGTGGCCTGTGTTCAGTTTGCGCGCGTGATCTTCGACTTCGGCAATCACAAAGTGCAACTGGATGTCGGGGCGATCCAGATCGGGGGACGTCTTGAAGAACGCCGCCCCTTCGGCAAAGGGCGTCGCGGCCATCGACACGCCGGATTTGAACCATCGCGTGACGTGGCGCAGAATATGCACGCCGCCTTTTAGGCTGACGCCGAAATTGTCGGTGTCCTTGGTTTTATACGCAAGGATGAAATCCAGATGGTCCTGCAGGTTCTTGCCGACACCGGGCAGGGCGTGACGCACGGCTATCCCGTGTTTGGTCAAATCCTCGGGGTCGCCGATGCCCGACACCTGCAGCAGCTGCGGCGTCTTCAGCGCGCCGCTGCACAGCAGAACTTCGCGGTTGGCGGTGACGAGGATGTCATCACCCTTGCCGCCTTTTTTGTAGACGACGCCCGTTGCGCGATCACCGTCAAAGGTCAGTTCGGTGGCCTGAGCGCCGGTGACCACAGTCAGATTGGGGCGATCCATGATTGGAAACAGATAGGCCGCCGCCGCCGAGCACCGCTCGCCGTTTTTGGCTTTGTCGTGGAACTGAGTCACCTGATACAGGCCGACGCCTTCATTGTCGCCACGGTTGAAATCATCAACCTCGCGATGTTGAAGCTGTTTGGCGGCTTCGATGAAATCACGGGTGATGGGGCGTTCTTCTTTCTGGTCCGAGACTTGCAGCGGGCCGCTGCCGCCATGCATGTCGTCCGCGCCGCGCTCGTTGTTTTCGGACTTTTGGAAATAAGGCAGCACGCTGTCCCAATCCCAGCCTTCACAGCCCAGATTGGCCCATTCGTCATAATCCTGCTGCTGACCCCGTACATAGAGCATGGCGTTGATCGCGCTGGAACCGCCAAGCGCCTTGCCGCGCGGCTGATACCCCTTGCGGTCATTCAGCCCCGGCTGGCTGACGGTGTCAAACGACCAGTTGTTGATCGGGGGTTTGCCCGGTGTCATCAGCACGGCTCCGGCGGGCATTCTGACCAAAAGGCTGTTTCCGCGCCCTCCGGCCTCAAGAAGGCATACGCTGGTGCTTGGGTCCTCGCTCAGGCGGTTGGCAAGAACGCACCCGGCTGAACCGCCGCCCACGATCACATAGTCGAACTTCATTATTGGCCTCTCCCATAGCGATAGGTGCAAAGCCTTCATGACCTGCGCCTTTCGGTTGGAAAGATAACTGCGGGGTGTCGGCCAAAAAAACAATCGTAACACAGGCGGTATGACGTAAGGTAACGCGCTGCGGGAAACTGGGGTATGAGATTTCCCTGTGCTTTGCAGATCAGGTTTTTGGTTCGATTTAATGATAGCTTTTAATTATGAATGTGATCTAAAAACAAAACTTCTGCGTATGACTGCAATTTGCTACTTGTGGCGGTGACAAGACAAAAGAGTCGCCGATACCCTGGTGAATTGATGCGCGTCGTTCGGCGCGCGTTTGGGCGGGGTAAAGGTGCCCCCTATATGTGTTCTTGATCGACCGAGTTTTACCCGCGCGAACCCGCCGGAAATTAGCCAGGATTGGAGATCGATATGGACGGAAGTGATAACCCCAAAACGGGCGGATGCCCTGTGATGCATGGCGCGGGGTCCCGGTCGAACCGGGATTGGTGGCCAAACCAGCTGAACCTGTCGATTCTGCATCAGAATACGCCCGCGTCGAATCCGATGGGTGCGGAATTCAATTATGCCGAAGAGTTCAAGAAGCTGGACCTGAAGGCGCTGAAGGAAGACCTGTATGCGCTGATGACGGATTCACAGGACTGGTGGCCCGCAGATTACGGCCATTATGGCGGCCTGTTCATCCGCATGGCCTGGCACAGCGCGGGAACCTATCGGACGGCGGATGGCCGGGGTGGTGCCTCGACCGGGAACCAGCGGTTTGCACCGCTCAACAGCTGGCCCGACAACGGCAACCTGGATAAGGCGCGTCGCCTGCTGTGGCCGATCAAGCAGAAATACGGCAATCAGATTTCCTGGGCCGACCTGATGATCCTGGCCGGGAATTGTGCCATTGAATCGATGGGCGGCAAGACCTTTGGTTTCGCCGGTGGCCGCGAGGACATCTGGGCCCCCGAGGAAGACATCTATTGGGGTACGGAAACAGAGTGGCTGGCCCCTACCGACAACCCGCACAGCCGCTATTCCGGTGAACGTGATCTGGAAAACCCACTGGCCGCTGTTCAGATGGGCCTGATCTATGTGAACCCCGAAGGCCCGGATGGCGAGCCGAACGTTCTGGCCTCGGGCCGGGACATCCGCGACACCTTTGGCCGGATGGCGATGAATGATGAAGAAACCGTAGCTCTGGTTGCGGGTGGTCACACCTTTGGCAAGGCGCATGGTGCAGGTGACCCCGATCTGGTTGGACCTGAGCCCGAGGCCGCCCCGATCGAGGAGATGGGTCTGGGTTGGATCAACAAGTTCGGCAGCGGCAAAGGGGATGACACCACCACCAGCGGCATCGAAGGTGCCTGGACCGCGAATCCGATCAAATGGGACAACGGCTTTTTCGATCTGCTGTTCGGCTATGACTGGAACCTGACCAAAAGCCCCTCGGGCGCATGGATATGGGAGCCGGTCGGCGTCAAAGAAGAAGACATGGCCCCGGCGGCGCATGATCCGTCCAAAAAGGTCAAGACCATGATGACCACCGCCGACATGGCGATGCGCATGGACCCGATCTATGGCCCGATCTCGAAACGGTTCCATGAAAACCCCGAAGAGTTCGCCGATGCCTTTGCCCGCGCCTGGTTCAAGCTGACCCACCGCGACATGGGTCCGCGTTCGAACTATATCGGTGACGAAGCGCCAGGCGAAGAACTGCTGTGGCAGGACAAT
>NZ_JQEZ01000004.1:195000-398701 GCF_000743705.1 Ruegeria halocynthiae
CATGGCTAAGTGGGAAAGCAGGTGGGACGACCAAAACAACCAGGAGGTTGGCTTAGAAGCAGCCATCCTTTAAAGATAGCGTAACAGCTCACTGGTCTAAATAAGTTGTCCTGCGGCGAAGATGTAACGGGGCTCAAGCCATGAGCCGAAGTCTAGGATGCCGTAAGGCATGGTAGCAGAGCGTAGTGTGACATAAGACTTATCCTCTTTAGTGTCTTTCGGGGCACCTTGGAGGATCGAGTCTTTTCGATGAAGCTGGCGCGTGAGCGATCCGGTGGAGAGATCACTAGTGAGAATGATGACATGAGTAGCGACAAAGAGTGTGAGAGACACTCTCGCCGAAAGTCCAAGGGTTCCTGCTTAAAGCTAATCTGAGCAGGGTAAGCCGGCCCCTAAGCCGAGGCCGAAAGGCGTAGGCGATGGGAACTAGGTTAATATTCCTAGGCCGTGGAGTGGTGACGGATCTCAGAGGTAGTTCATCCTTATTGGATTGAATGGGCTGCTGAGAGGTTCCTGGAAATAGCCCTCCTATAAGACCGTACCCTAAACCGACACAGGTGGACTGGTAGAGAATACCAAGGCGCTTGAGAGAACGATGTTGAAGGAACTCGGCAAAATACCTCCGTAAGTTCGCGAGAAGGAGGCCCGGTTCCTAGGCAACTAGGGGCTGGGGGCACAAACCAGGGGGTGGCGACTGTTTATTAAAAACACAGGGCTCTGCGAAGTCGCAAGACGACGTATAGGGTCTGACGCCTGCCCGGTGCCTGAAGGTTAAAAGGAGAGGTGAGAGCCTTGAATTGAAGCCCAGGTAAACGGCGGCCGTAACTATAACGGTCCTAAGGTAGCGAAATTCCTTGTCGGGTAAGTTCCGACCTGCACGAATGGCGTAACGACTTCCCCGCTGTCTCCAACATCGACTCAGCGAAATTGAATTGCCTGTCAAGATGCAGGCTTCCCGCGGTTAGACGGAAAGACCCCGTGCACCTTTACTACAGCTTCGCACTGGCATCAGGATTGTGATGTGCAGGATAGGTGGTGGGCTTTGAAGCAGAGACGCAAGTCTTTGTGGAGCCTCCCTTGAGATACCACCCTTCGCACTCTTGATGTCTAACCGCGGTCCGTTATCCGGATCCGGGACCCTGCGTGGCGGGTAGTTTGACTGGGGCGGTCGCCTCCTAAAGCGTAACGGAGGCGCGCGAAGGTTGGCTCAGAGCGGTCGGAAATCGCTCGTTGAGTGCAATGGCAGAAGCCAGCCTGACTGCGAGACTGACAAGTCGAGCAGAGTCGAAAGACGGCCATAGTGATCCGGTGGTCCCGAGTGGAAGGGCCATCGCTCAACGGATAAAAGGTACGCCGGGGATAACAGGCTGATACTGCCCAAGAGTCCATATCGACGGCAGTGTTTGGCACCTCGATGTCGGCTCATCTCATCCTGGGGCTGGAGCAGGTCCCAAGGGTACGGCTGTTCGCCGTTTAAAGAGGTACGTGAGCTGGGTTTAGAACGTCGTGAGACAGTTCGGTCCCTATCTGCCGTGGGTGTAGGAGACTTGAGAGGAGTTGCCCCTAGTACGAGAGGACCGGGGTGAACGATCCACTGGTGGACCTGTTGTTGCGCCAGCAGCAGTGCAGGGTAGCTATGATCGGACAGGATAACCGCTGAAGGCATCTAAGCGGGAAGCCCCCCTCAAAACAAGGTCTCCCTGAGGGCCGTGGAAGACCACCACGTCAATAGGCCGGAGATGTAAGCGCAGTAATGCGTTCAGTTGACCGGTACTAATCGCCCGATAGGCTTGATTTGATCCAGTAATGGAAAGACAAATCAAAAGCATACACTTCATTAAACATGGATAACTTCGTCGCTTTTGCTACGCAAACAGCGACGGTGTTGATTGATGCACAACCGTGCAGGAACGCGCATCCGCTTCGCGAATACGCTGCCTCCTGCCCGTCGCGCTTGCTACGCAAGTCGCGACGTGGGGATTTTCCTCGGTTTGGTGGTCATAGCGCAAGCAAAACACCCGGTCCCATCCCGAACCCGGAAGTTAAGTGCTGCCGCGCCAATGGTACTTGGGCTTAAGCCCCGGGAGAGTAGGTCACCGCCAAACCTAGAAAAATCCCCCTCTCTCATGACGATCAAATAAACGACCCGGCCTCAAGCAAATATGCATCAGGCCAACATGGCCTCAAGTCGCGTAAGCAATAGGCCAGCAAACGGTCTCAAATAGCCGAATAGGCGGTAGACCAACCAAAGACCTCAAGTAGCGCAAGCGATAGGTCTCAAAAGTGTCGCGGGATGGAGCAGCCCGGTAGCTCGTCAGGCTCATAACCTGAAGGTCGTAGGTTCAAATCCTACTCCCGCAACCAAACTTAACGAACAATAACAGATACTTACGCATCGCCTTCGGGCGGCGTTTCTATTTGCACGACAGCGCGTGGAAGCACTGTGGAAGCAAGCGGGACGAATGTAAGGTAAGCGTTGCATGTAGCCCGTAAGCGTTGCATCTGACCCCCTAAATCACCCCTGATCAGCCATTTTCTTCCATGGCATACTGCCAAGAAAGAGAGGCGGCAGCCATGGGGCAATTCCCACAGTCATTCGAAGTCTACGGCTACACCATCGAAGTGCATGCGGGCGGACGCCGTGTCTGGCCGCCCAGTTTCAAGCGGTTTGTCAAAACCAAACTTGATCTTGGTGAACTGACCGTCGGTGACATCATGAAGGATTGCAACGTTTCGCAATCCCTCGTCTATAAATGGAGGTCAGACGTGAAATCTTCACGGGTAAGAAGCGTCGCGCGGAACGAAGAACGGATTTTTTCGGAAGTTCTGATTAACGAAGAGACACAGCCAAACCGCGATCTGGAAACTGACAATCGCATTCTTCTGACGCACCGGGAAAGCACCTTGTCTTTTCCCGCCAATTATCCGGTGAACGATCTGGTCAAAATCGCGCTCGCGATGGATAAACAATCATGATTGCCCCAGCCGGTAATTTCAAATTCTACGTCGCCACCAAGCCGGTTGATTTTCGTAAAGGCATGGATGGTTTGGCAGCGATCGTTCTGAATGAATTCGATCTCGATCCATTTAGTGGTGCTATCTTCATCTTCCGTTCAAAACGCGCTGACCGGCTGAAACTCATAGTCTGGGATGGGACGGGTCTTGTGCTGGTCTACAAGCGGATCGAGGGTAAAGGCTTTGAATGGCCCCGCGTCAGTGACGGGGTGATGACGATGACCAAATCGCAGTTTGAAGCCCTTTTCGAAGGGCTCGACTGGAAGCGTGTGATAGCGCGAGGCACACGGCGTCCGATCGCTGTCTGACGGTTAGTATCAACGAAGGAGTTACATCTTGTCAGATATGGTCATCACCAACATTCCTGAATCCGTCATGGGGACGCTTCTATCCGGTGCTGCGGAGAGCAATCTGTCAGTCGAAGACTACGCTAGGCAGCTTGTCTGTGATGCCGCTGCGCGTGCTATCCTGGCGAAGGGCCAAGATATCTCGGCGGCGCAGCTACAAGACAACCTGAGCGCTTTTCTTAGGATCGCCGAGTATCAACCAATCTTCATCATTGATGAATTGGGAAGACGATTTGCTTTGATATCTATTACCGAATTCTAACGCTTGACCGGGACTTCCGAAAACACCGCCAACTGACGTGGCACGGGAACGATAAATGCGTAATTTCCCCGGCTGCGGTTGCTTGCACTCAGGCATTTGTCTGGCTGCTGTCGACTTTCTTTCCCCCTCCCCGAAAACGGCTATCCCATGTGCAAAATGAGAAGGGAAACAACAATCGACCAAGCGCTCAAACAAGAGATCTTCGACATAGAGGGCCACCAAGCGGACCTTCGCTGCGAGCGCAGTTCTCATCGACACCAAGGACAGCTTTGCGTAAAAAGGCAAGCTTTTCGGAGCTTTTACCTTGCCCCAAAAGCTGCCATTTATGCTGTGAGCAGCATGCTTGCTCCATATTTTATTACTCAAGGCAGAATACATTGATCTATGAGATTGAAAGGTGGGAAAAGCCTACCCCCGATGAGATGAAATCCTTTGTCCACCGGAAGAAAGCAAAGAAAGGCAAGCTCAGGGAGAGCTGCCTAGTCTTCCGAAAGCACCTTTCACCTCTAACTGTTTATAAATATCTCTTCGCTCGATTTGGGCCACCCTATGGTATCCAGACTTTGACTAAGAGTCCGAACGATAGCGACAACCTGATCCATTGGGATTACCTGATCAAAGCCGGGTCCGACATGCTTTGGATCCAAGGTGGTAACCGAGATGTACACGTTTTCGTTTCGGGCAGAACTATGAAATCCAAAGATTGGGTACAGCTTGCGCAAACGCTAAAAAAAGACTTCGCACGATGCGGTTCAGAGATGGCCAAAATCGGCTCTACGCTGGAAAAATGGAGTATCGTGTCGAATAGGTTCGCCATGATCGCAGATGCTTGCGCCGGATTCCACAACGTGCTGATAGACGAAGTTGAAGAACCTGACTTTGCACCTCACAAACGCAATACAAAAGCCGGGATTAAGCGGTATCAACGTCAGGTCAAGAAGATTGGTGAAAGGGCGACACGCGTGTTTAGCGCGTCACTCGCTCTTGATCTTATTACCCCAATCCTCGCAGAGTCTTTCATCAACTTGATTATCTTTCTAACACGGAAAGACGAGTTAAAACGCAATTCCCGCCAGTACGACCACTACATACGGCAACCGATTGACACTCGGGTTTTTGACTTACACCTAAAGTGCAATTGCTTCACTGGTGGCGTAGATCCCAATAGCGAGGACTTTAAGGCGTTTAAACGCGTAATGGACCGGCGGAACTATAACCTGCATGGCAACATCGACCCAGCGAAGGATACCATTGAGACGGTCTATTTCGACAAGTTCACTCCGCTCTATGAGCGAGGCGCTGATCCAATTCTCGAACTATTCAGAAAGAAAGAAGCCGTCTTTGATGTTCCGGGCGTCCTAAGCCGTTACCACGACGTGCATTCGTTCCTCCAGTATGTGCTGAGTCTGATCGAGAAATCGCACCGCGCTGAGCTTGAGATGATCATGGACGGCGGGGAATTTGGTTTCGATGTCAGCCGAAAAAGACCTGGGCGTCTCTTTGCAGCTCACGAAGCTATGATGCTAATGCCATTCGATTATGACGATGAACTGAATGTGGATTGGCGATAGCATATTGCTCACATCAAGCAGCCAAACCGCTAAGGCAGAATGTGTGGTTAGTGCGGTTCGCTACGTGTAGTGCAGAGAGCACAAAGAGCGGCAGCAAGCCGACTTTGGATGCACTTGCTCGAAAGTCAGCTCTACTGAGCTGACTCTAAGCAAAGGAGGAATGGATCATCTGACAACGCACAAAACTCGCAATCAGATGAATTTCTCCGCCAGTTTCTGCTTTCCCGTTGGGTCTGTTTGTTGCAATTTGTCGTCCTTGGGATAGTAAAACCCGGACACACTCAAATCAAATTCGCCAATACTGACCCGCACCGAGTATTCCATACCATCGCCCCAAGTATCCCGGATGCGAACGTTGCAGGTTTCCCCGCGCAACTCGAAAACAAATTCACGAGATTCATCGGTTACGCTGTCAAGCGGTGCTGCGGCGTCCAGAGCCGCCCGTATCAGCGTCCGAGCGATTGCGCTGCGTTTTCGCTCTGAAAGCATGTCTAGCGACATTTCCTTAATCGGGCCGAACATCCCGCTGTCATTCAGGGTTTCGAGAATTTTTCGCATATGTCGCCCGGTATAGTCGTTCACCAGTAATGATGATCGGGCTCCGTGTGGCTTACCAAGTGTCAGATACCGAATGTTCCACCACGTTTCCGCAACCTTAGCTTCCCGAGCGTGTTCAACGGTTGCCTGAACGAACCAAGCCAATGCATCACGGCTCCGAATTGTTCCGTCAGCTTCTAGTTCTACCTCCCAAGCCTCAATCAGTACCGGGAACGCGTTGTCCATGTAGAGAGGTCCACTAAGACGTTCAGCATTCAACCCTTTCACTTGGTTCACCGTTTCGACGAGTTGGTCTGCATCTGCTTCACTGTATGGGCACGTGAGCATCCCTCGCACAAACTCCTGCGTGTGATCGCATGGGGCATAGATTGGCAGTTCTGAATAGCTGGGAGCGTGCCAGTGGTGTTGGGGGCGCTCAGGCGGTGCAGTCAAGATTGGATGCCAATCAGGCAAGCAATCGACGGCATTGCCTAGCCGGTCTTGCACCTCATTAAACAGTTCTAAACCTGCTGCCGAGTCAGAGAGGTTACTGGTGAAGTAGCTCGCCACCTGGCTGTTCAAACGGACGGCGGCTTGGTTTGCACGAAATTCCATATCTATATACCTTCACGTCATGCGGTGTTTTACGTTAATTAATTATTTCACGTGAATACGTCAAGTACCGTTCTTAGCGGTAAAAAATTTCCCTAAGATGAACGGCGGGAAAGTCCCGTATCCCCGAATTTGCAATGCTTGCTGGTGAGTAACAGTTAGGTGTTGGCGAAGCTCATTTTTTTCTAGACATGCGAAAGTGAGGTTCTTCTCACTTCGCCGCTATCTGTACACTCTGCAGGCAAAGTCTGGTTTCCGCAGTTCGCGACTTGCTGCACGAGCGAAACTCAGGCCACCGATGAAGGTCTGTTAAGGGCTCACTAATGCGCCAAGTCAGCCGGTTGGTTCGGGGAAAAGGACTTCCACCTGAGCGCCTGGCGTGTGCAATTCAATGCGCGCTACGCCTTGGTTTGCCAAACTTAGACCTACTTCTCGTATATTCACCGTGTAGTCAGGTGGAGCAAGGATGCTACCAATCTGGGTGCCGACGCGAGTAAATGCTATGTAGGCCCACTTGGCTTGACTATTGAATGGGTACTTGACTGATAACGTTATTCCAGCGGCGCTGATTGGAGACCATAAGCCAAACCCATCTTGAACGAGGGGTTGCTGTGGCAAATACTGGTAGCTTTGCGATGGTGCCATCAGTCCTACTTCTGTCAGTCTCTGCCACCTTGAGTACCAATCGCCTAATTGGAAGTCGCGATTGAAATTGACAGCCTTACCAACACTTCTCGCCCACATCTGGTTAAAATCTTGGGCTGTTTATTGATCCATCTCGGAGATTGCGCGCAAAGTTCTCAGGTTGAAGGACCCTGGGTGTACTACTTCACCTGCAAGAACACGTCCGAACATATCTTGAAGTCGCTCTGAAGTCGCGTCTTCTGCGAACCGTGAAAAAAGGTTCATCCAGTCTTCGTCAGGTGCGGAAGCGTTGGCTCCATCTTCAGTCATCCCTGAGACATAGTCAGCAGCTCTTTGAGCGACATGTATCCTATTCTTTGTCTTGCGCACTTTGTCCGGCAAATAAACCTCAGCGGCCGCTTGCAGAATCTCCGGGTCCAGCGTCGCCTCTTTTGCCACCGCTTTTGCCAATTCACTGGCGACTAAAGATCGCCCCTTCGTTGTATCATCTATTCCTTGGGTCGACCTTCTTACCCAAGCCGCTGGAATATTCGAAAGCCCGCCAAGCATGCCCATCATTGCCTTCAGAAAGTCCTTCTTAATTGGGGCAGGCAAGCCAGTTGCGGCCTCGGAAATCATCTCTAACCCATTCAACTCCGAATCGCACATGTCAAACCTCTTAGCAAAAAATGAGCAACCTCAGATTGTCCTGCTATGATGCTGAAATTCAACCTGTTTCAAACGCCTCGTTTCGATGCCTTGGTCGACAGATGTCTTTGATTCATGGGAAACCACTTAAAACTGGTAATCTCCCTATGTCCGCTCATGCGCCTTTGCGGCACGCTGCACATGCGAGGGTGTGCCTGGCCGTCAACGGCAACTTTGGGCTCAACGTGCCAGCTCCAGCACGTCGCAGGGAATGTCGGCAGCGAGCCCGAAGCGGTCCCGGGCTCTTGCTCGGCTTTGTTCGCGAGCATACCCCGAAGAAAAGTTCGTTATGACTTCATGGCATGATGAAGAAACGCTCGAAGAAGCCGTGGAGTTCGCGAGGCATTGCACGAAGTAGTCTGATGTAAAACTAGACGACATTCTGGTTCTCGATTTTGGACACCAGGAACGCGGGGGCTTTATCGAGTGTCCGTCGTCATATAAAATGGGACATCAGAGCGGCTTGATTATTGGAGGCTCTGGTTCGTTAACGTGATTGATTATGCGGCTTGTTTTTGATGTTGCAAGCGGCGTTGTTGGATTGTCAGCTTCTTGATCTTTGCCCTTTCTCTGATGATGGCTTTGTCACGCCCGAAGTAGACGTCTGCCGGTGTGACGTTGTTCAGGCTCTCGTGGTATCGCTCGTTATTGTAGTAATCGACGAAAGCCTCGATCTGACGTTCCAGATCGCCGGGCAGGTAGTAGTTTTCCAGCAGAACCCGGTTCTTCATGGTTTGATGCCAACGCTCGATCTTGCCCTGGGTTTGCGGGTGGAACGGAGCGCCGCGAACATGGCCCATCTTTTGGTCTTCCAGCCATTCGGCCAAATCGCCGGAGATGTAACAGGACCCATTGTCACTCAGCAGGCGTGGCTTGTGCCGAACGATGGCCTGGTCGCATCCAGATGCCGCCAGAGCCAGTTCGATTGTGTCAGTCACGTCTTCGGCCCGCATGTTTGTGCAGAGCTTCCAGGCAACGATATAGCGGCTGAAATCGTCCAGGATCGTGCTGAGATAAAACCAGCCCCAGCCGATGATCTTGAAGTAAGTGAAGTCGGTCTGCCACATCTCGTTGATGGCGGTGGTTTTATCCGTGAACTCGTCGGCTGCTTTGATCACGACGTAGTCTGGTGCGGTAATCAGATCAGCTTCCTTCAAAAATCGATAAGCAGATGATTCAGAAATAAAATACCGCTTTTCGTCGGTGTATTTGACCGCCAGCTCCCGTGTCGTTAACACCTCATGTTCCAACGCAAACTCGATCAGATCATCCCGCCTAGCTTGTGGAATGCGGTTCCAGACAGACTTTGGGCAAGGTGAGCGATCCGCCAGGGCATCAAAGCCGCCTTCGACATAGCGATCATACCAACGATAAAATGTCGTGCGGGGGATGCCCAGCATGTCCAGGGTCTGCTTGGTGGGCAGATGGGACCCCTCAACGGTGCGGATGATCTCCAGTTTCTCAGAGGCAGGGTATCTCATTCCTCGAACTCCCCAGCCCCTGTCATGCTTTTTTTGAGCAGGCGGTTTTCAAGGGTCAGATCGGCGACGCATTCCTTCAGTGCCGTCGCCTCGGATCGAAGCTCCTTCACTTCAGGCGACGTCGCTTGCCGGGCTGTATCGCCAGACAGACGGCGTTTCCCGGCTTCGAGGAACTCCTTTGACCAGCTGTAATACAGGCTCTCAGAAATGCCCTCGCGCCGACACAGTGCCGAGATGCTTTCCTCACCACGAAGACCCGCCAAAACAATGCGGATCTTCTCCTCCGCCGAATAGGTTTGCCGCGTCTTGCGGCGGATGGTTTTGACCAACTTGGTAGCCGAAGCTTTGCTGGTTCCGGATTTCTTGTTCATCTTCACTCCTTGACGGTTACGATGAACCAGAAATCCTCCGTTGTTCAAATCCTCAAATCTGTCCCACAGGTGCTGACGTCAAACACCGACGCTGACTTTGCCTCCTTTATCCAGGAACTCCTGAATAAGGGCATCATCTGTCGTTTCTTTGGGAACATGTTTCATGGGTGTGACGCTATCCGCATCACGCGTCCAGAGCAACGGCTGCTTTCCAAGGAACACAAAGAGGGTTTTGCAAAATTATACGCGCCCGGTTTGAGCGCAAAGCCCAGGTTCGCCAAAACGAAAAGCCCCCGCTATTGCGGGGGTCTTCATTTCTCTCTCAAGACAGTTCCGATCAGAGATCGGAGGACACGTCGACGGAGTTACCCTGTTTCAGGGGCACATGTGGTTCTAAACGTCTTTGCAGCGATCGAACGAGCGTTGGTTTACCCGTCCGCTTTCATCTCGGTTACGATGGAGATGGTGATCGGCCCGGTCGAGAATGGCCCCACACCGAATTCCATATGGTCAATCTCGGCCGTTGCCGAAAAAGCCACCCAATCGCCCTTATAATATTCGATTGCATCGCCCAGCGGGTGCGGCCCCTGAAGGGTCATCGTCGTCTCAAGAACGACGGGTTTGGTAACTCCGTGGATCGTCAGATCCCCGGTCACATTCGCCGTAGTGTCACCCGTGCGTTCAATTTCGGTGCTGACAAAAGTGATCTCGGGATAGGTTTCCACCTCAAGGAAATCGGCGGATTTCAGGTGATCATCCAGCGGGCCAAAACCCGAGGTGACACTGCTGGCATCAATAGTCACGCTCAGCGTCGATGCTTCGACGTTCTCAGCATTCAGATCCAACGTGCCCTCGGCGGTAGTGAATTCGCCGTTCTGATTTGAAACGCCCGCATGGCTCCAACCGAAACGTACCTCGGTATGTCCCTGATCGGTTTTGTAAACCTGCGCCTGAGCAGACGTGGCAGCAATGGCCAAAGCAAGGGCCGCGACAATAGATTTGCAGTTCATTATACAGGCCTTTTCTGATCCCAGATACGTTATTAGATGGATTTTCATCTTAGGGGCGGCCCTCCAAACCACAATAAAATAAGGGCAAGGCACGCAGTTGTGAATTAAGGCCTGCGCAGCCTTTTAATCATTCATATTCGAATGTTTTGCTTTTTCGCGCCATCTCTGCATAATCACCCCCATCTGCAGCAATACCTTTGAAACATGCCGACTTAAGTTCGGCACAGAAGCCCGTTCAAACCAGGAGTTTCGAATGCTAAGACTTCTATTATCGACCACTCTGGTCGCATTTACCCCCGCAATCTCATTCGCGGACGGCGCCCCAAGCGCGGCAGCCGCCGAGGGCACATTCGCCGATCCCCCGTTTTCACCCTATGCCGACCGAAGCTTTCCCGAACGGCCGCTTTGGGGCGACACGCATCTGCACACCGCCCTTTCATTGGATGCAGGGGCCTTTGGAAATACGTTGCTACCGGATGAGGCCTGGCGCTTTGCCAAGGGTGAACAGGTCATCTCGTCCTCCGGTCAACCGGTGCGGTTGGCGCGCCCGTTGGACTGGATGGTGCTGACGGACCATACGGACCTGATGGGCTTTGCCCCGGATTTGCAGGCCGGTAAGCCCGGGGTTCTGTCTGACCCCAAAGGGCTGGAATGGTACGAGGGGTACAAGGCCGGTGGAGAGGCCGCCGGCAAGGCCGCATTCGACATCATCGGCAACTTTTCACAGGGCACCCTGCCCGAGGTTCTGCTGGAATCCTACAGCCCGGGGGCCGATGCGTTTTCGTTTACCTGGGAACACATCGTCATGGCGGCCGAACGTCACAATGACCCCGGAAACTTCACCGCCTTCATCGGCTTTGAATGGACGTCGGTTCCCAAGGGGTTCAACCTGCATCGCAATGTCATGCTGCGGGATGGCCCGATCCGCGCCTTGAAATTCGTACCACCCGTGACCCAGCCCCCCATGGGGGATACCGACCCCAAGATCCTTTACGAATGGTTGGAACAATATCAGGGGGAAACCGGTGGCCGCGCCATAGCGTTTGCGCACAACGGGAACCTGTCGAACGGCTGGATGTTTCCGACCAAAGACACCTATCACGGTGGCAAGGTCGATGAGGCATACGTCCAAAACCGCGCCAAATGGGAACCGCATTACGAAGTCACGCAGATCAAGGGCGATGGTGAGGCGCATCCCTTTCTCAGCCCCGATGACGAATTCGCCGATTACGAAAACTGGGACGTCGGCAACCTTGATATTACCGAACTGAAAACCGAGGACATGCTGGCCGGTGAATACGCCCGCGAGGCCCTGAAGCTTGGGCTGTCGCTAGAGGCCAAGTTTGGCGTCAATCCCTACAAGTTCGGGATGGGCGGCGCGACCGACAGCCACACGTCACTGGCCACCGCCGAAGAGGACAACTACTTTGGCAAAAGCGTCAGCGTAGAGCCCTCTCCTACGCGGGTATTGCACCCCTTTGTCGAAAGCGATCTGGGCTCGTTCGAGGGCCACACTCTTGTCGCCTCGGGCTATACGGCAGTCTGGGCTACAGAAAACACGCGTGCGGCCATTTTCGACGCATTCAAGCGGCGCGAGACCTATGCCTCTACGGGGCCGCGGATTGGTCTCAGGTTTTTTGGCGGCTGGGATTTCTCGGACGAAGACCTCCGAACCCGCTGGCTGGCTGATGTCGGTTATACCAAAGGCGTTCCGATGGGTGGCGACCTGCGCAAGCGCGAAGGCGATGGCGCGCCCAACTTCCTGATCGCCGCTTTACGTGATCCGATCGGCGCAAACCTTGACCGCGTTCAGGTCATCAAAGGTTGGATGGATGCCGATGGCGCGCTTCATGAAAAAGTCTATGATGTCGCGTGGTCGGATGACAGGGTGCCGGGCGACGACGGCAAGCTGCCTGCCGTCGGAAACACCGTCGATCTGGACACGGCAAGCTGGATGAACAACATCGGCGCATCGGAATTACTGACAGTCTGGACCGACCCCGATTTCGACCCCGCGCAACGGGCATTCTATTACGCGCGAGTTCTCGAAATCCCCACGCCGCGCTGGGTTCTGTACGACAAGGTGCGATACGGCACCGATCTGCCCGAAGAGGCACAGCTGACGCATCAGGAACGCGCCTATTCCTCACCCATCTGGTACACACCGGAAGGGTAAGCGGCTTACCAGGGCTGCGCCCTGCTGCTTAGGTCAGGCGCAGACCGCCCCCCAATGCCAAAGGCCCCCGCAATCGCAGGGGCCTTTGTTTTCTTCCAAAGACGGGTTCGATCAGAGACCGGTGGACACGTCGATGGTGTTACCCTCTTCCAGGGTCACATATGCTTTTTTGACGTCTTTCCGCTTGCCCAACTGGCCGCGGAACCGCTTGACCTTGCCTTTGGTGATGGTGGTGTTAACCGCCTTCACCTTGACACCAAACAGCGATTCAACCGCTTCTTTGATCTGCGGCTTGTTGCTGTCGATCGCCACTTCAAAGACAACCGCGCCATTTTCAGACGCCATGGTCGACTTTTCAGTAATGATCGGCTTGCGGATCACGTCATAGTGTTCTGCCTTCGCGCTCATTTCAGTCGAGCCTCCAGTGCTTCGACACCCGCTTTGGTGATCACCAGAGTGTCACGCTTGAGGATGTCATAGACGTTTGCGCCCATCGTCGGCAGGATATCCAGACCTTCGATGTTTGCGGCTGCACGGGCGAAACCTTCGTTCACGGTAGCGCCGTCGATAACCAGAGCGCGTTTCCAGCCCAGGTTTGCAACCTGTTTGGCCAGAGCGGCAGTCTTGCCCTCGGATGCGGCGTCTTCGATCACGACCAGTTCACCTGCCTTGGCTTTTGCCGACAGAGCGTGGCGCAGGCCAAGCTTGCGGAACTTCTTCGGCAGGTCATGACCATGCGAACGCACGACCGGACCTTTATAGATACCACCACCCCGGAAGATCGGCGCGTTACGGTCACCATGGCGTGCGCCACCGGTGCCCTTCTGGCGATAGATCTTCTTGGTCGAGTAGCTGGTTTCCGAGCGGGTCTTGACCTTGTGGGTGCCAGCCTGCGCATTGTTGCGCTGCCAACGAACCACACGGTGCAGGATGTCCGCGCGCGGCTCAAGGCCGAACAGGTCTGCATCCAGCTCGATGTTGCCGGCTTTGCCGCCGTCCAGTTTGATTACATCAAGTTTCATGCTTCACCACCTTCCGCAGGCGCTTCTTCCGCCGGAGCTTCGGTTGCGGCACCTTTCACGGCTGCCGGGAACGGCAGACCTTCGGGTGCTTTCTTCTTGACGGCGTCCTTGACAGTGACCCAGCCCGATTTCGGTCCGGGAACGGCGCCTTTGATGAATACCAGGTTCCGGTCGGCGTCGGTTTTGACGACTTCCAGGTTCTGGGTGGTAACACGGGCTGCACCCATGTGACCGGCCATCTTCTTGCCCTTGAACACCTTGCCCGGGTCCTGACACTGGCCAGTTGAACCGTGCGAACGGTGGCTGATCGAAACACCGTGCGAGGCGCGAAGACCACCGAAGTTATGGCGCTTCATTGCACCGGCAAAGCCTTTACCGATCGAGGTGCCCGAAACGTCAACCTTCTGACCTTCCAGGAAGTGTTCTGCCGAAATTTCGGCGCCCACTTCGATCAGGCCATCAGCAGAGACGCGGAACTCGGCCAGCTTACGCTTGGGCTCGACCTTGGCAGCGGCATAGTGGCCGCGCATGGCTTTCGAGGTGCGTTTTGCCTTGGCAGCACCGGCACCCAGCTGAACAGCGGTATAGCCGTCCTGCTCGTCAGTGCGCTGTGCAACAACCTGCAGGTTGTCCAGGTGAAGAACGGTCACAGGAATCTGCTTGCCGTCTTCCATGAACAGGCGGGTCATGCCGACTTTTTTTGCGATAATACCAGAGCGCATAATCAATACCCTCCGATCTTACGACTGCAACTTGATCTCGACGTCCACACCAGCGGCGAGGTCGAGCTTCATCAGCGCGTCAACGGTCTGGGGGGTCGGATCAACGATGTCGAGCATACGCTTGTGCGTACGGATCTCGAACTGGTCGCGGGATTTCTTGTCAACGTGAGGACCACGGAGAACCGTGAACTTCTCGATCTTGTTCGGCAGCGGGATCGGGCCACGCACGTTCGCGCCGGTCCGCTTGGCAGTGTTGACGATCTCTTGCGTGCTGGCATCCAGAACGCGATAGTCAAATGCCTTGAGCCGAATACGGATATTTTGGCTTTGCATAATAACAGCCTTTTATCAGGCGTTGAGGTTGAGAGGAGGACAAGCGCGCATCGCCAACCCTCATCGAACCCAAAAGGCGGGAATCACCCCGCCTTGATGTTCTTATAGAGAACTCGCGCGATCTACAGGGGTTGGTGGGGTTTGGCAAGGGAGAAGTTCTAGACTTACAACAGTGTTAGGCTTCCGCAATCAGCCGCATTTTCCTTATTTTGGTACCCATAATACTTGTGTCCGTACTTTTTGTACTTTATTGGGGATGAAGAAACCAAAATCGGAGCAGCCATGAAGTACGCATTCTGGAACAACAAAGGTGGAACAGGCAAGACAACTCTTTCCTTTCAAACCATTAGCGAGCTTGCGCGCCAAAATCCAACTAAGAAATTCTTAGTCATCGATTGTTGCCCTCAGGCTAACCTTTCGGAGCTTTTGCTTGGTAGCTTGCAGGGCAACGGTGGTCGAAATCTACTGATCCTTCAGGGTGGGCAGGTCAGAAAAACGATCGGCGGGTATTTCGAACTACGCCTCCCTACACCTTTTAGCCCGCCTGTATTTACGCCCGAGGATTTCATTTGTAATCCCCACCGCTTCAACGCAAATGTGCCGAGTAATGTAGATTTACTTGCAGGTGATCCACTTTTGGAACTGCAAGCAAACACCATGTACACGATGGCAAACGTAAGCAGTCCAGTTGCGAATAACTGGCTGGCAGTAATTCTTTGGCTCGAAGACTTCTTGTCCGCTTTGTCAACAGATTACGACTATGTTTTCTTCGACTTGAATCCCAGCTTCTCGCTATACACTCAAATTGCATTGGCTGCGTGCGACCGACTGCTCTTACCTGTTATGGCGGACGACTCGTCGCGTAGGGCAATCCAGAACGCATTTTCTCTTGTTTATGGCCTTAGGCTTCCTTCTCCGATCTACGCACAACACGCTTTTTCGAGCCAGCTTGAAAGTGCTAACCGGAAGCCACCTCAAACTCATTTGGTTATCAAAAACCGCTTAACTCAGTACATGGGACCTGCATCTGGATATGCCGCGGTGCTGAAGTCTATCAACGAAGATGTAGCCGACCTGTCTAAGGCGAATCCACAACACTTCTCGTTCTCTAACGAGAGCGATGCCTTTTGCGAAATTAGAGATTTTCAAACATGTGGTGTCGTGGCAGCAGCGCGAGGATTACCATTCTCGAAAATGAATGCTAGCCGTTATGACGTCTTCGGGAAACGTGTCCAAGTTAATCGCGAGCAGATTGATCTTGCGACAGACCATATAAGGCGCATCGTTTCGAAGCTCTAGTTCAACAAAGAAGGCCGCCCCGGTTTGGAGCGGCCTTCTCTAGTTCAACCGAGTGGGCTCTCATTGCTCTTTCAGAGCAACTGCCGCCCACCGCTTTCCAAAATTATTCTACAATTTTGGAAACAACTCCGGCGCCGACGGTGCGGCCGCCTTCGCGGATGGCGAAGCGCAGGCCGTTTTCCATCGCGATGGGCGCGATCAGCTCGACGCCGAACGACACGTTGTCGCCGGGCATGACCATCTCGGTGCCTTCGGCCAGGGTCACGGTGCCGGTCACGTCAGTCGTACGGAAGTAGAACTGCGGGCGGTAGTTCGCGAAGAACGGCGTGTGACGGCCACCTTCATCCTTGGTCAGGATATAGGCTTCGGCTTCGAACTTGGTGTGCGGTGTCACCGAACCCGGCTTACACAGAACCTGACCACGCTCAACGCCTTCACGGTCGATGCCGCGCAGCAGGGCGCCGATGTTGTCGCCCGCTTCGCCGCGGTCCAGCAGCTTGCGGAACATTTCAACGCCGGTACAGGTGGTTTTCTGAGTGTCGCGGATGCCGACGATTTCGATCTCGTCGCCAACGTTGATCACGCCACGCTCGACACGACCGGTCACAACCGTACCACGACCCGAGATCGAGAACACGTCTTCGACCGGCATCAGGAACGGCTGGTCAACAGCGCGCTCAGGTGTCGGGATGTACTCATCCACGGCCGCCATCAGCTTGCGGATCGATTCTTCGCCAATCTCCGGGTTGTTGCCTTCCATCGCGGCCAGAGCCGAACCGGCAATGATCGGAATGTCGTCGCCGGGGTAGTCATACGAAGACAGCAGCTCGCGGATTTCCATTTCCACCAGTTCCAGAAGTTCTTCGTCGTCAACCTGGTCAACTTTGTTCATGAACACGACCATGGTCGGGATGCCAACCTGGCGGCCCAGCAGGATGTGCTCGCGGGTCTGCGGCATCGGGCCGTCAGCGGCGTTCACAACCAGGATCGCGCCGTCCATCTGCGCCGCACCGGTGATCATGTTCTTGACATAGTCGGCGTGGCCGGGGCAGTCGACRTGCGCATAGTGGCGGTTGTCAGTCTCGTATTCCACGTGGGCGGTCGAGATCGTGATGCCGCGGGCTTTTTCTTCCGGCGCGCCGTCAATCTGGTCATACGCTTTGAAGTCACCAAAATACTTGGTGATCGCTGCGGTCAGCGTGGTCTTGCCGTGGTCAACGTGGCCAATCGTGCCGATGTTGACGTGCGGCTTGTTACGCTCAAACTTTTCCTTTGCCATGGTTAGGCTCCTTTTTCGGTAATGAAGGGAGCCCGCTAATCGAGCTCCCTCAAATTTTCGCTTATGCGTATTTCGCCTGAATCTCGTCCGAGATGTTCTGCGGAACCGGATCGTAGTGGTCGAACTGCATGGTAAACTGGGCACGGCCCGACGACATCGAACGCAGGGTGTTGATGTAACCGAACATGTTGGCCAGCGGCACAAACGCGTCGATCGCGATTGCGTTGCCACGGTTTTCCTGTCCGGAAACCTGACCACGACGTGATGTCAGGTCGCCGATGATACCGCCGGTGTATTCTTCCGGGGTGATCACTTCGACCTTCATGATCGGCTCAAGCAGTTTCGCACCCGCCTTGCGCATGCCTTCACGCATACCCATACGCGCCGCGATCTCAAAGGCCAGAACCGAGGAGTCCACGTCGTGGTACTTACCTTCGATCAGGGCAACCTTGAAGTCGATCACGGGGAAGCCAGCCAGAGGGCCGCTGTCCATAACCGAGTTGATGCCTTTTTCAACGCCCGGGATGTATTCCTTGGGCACCGAACCACCAACAACGCGGGATTCGAACGAATAACCCTCGCCCGGCTCTGTCGGCGAGATGATCATTTTCACCTCGGCGAACTGACCCGAACCACCCGACTGTTTCTTGTGGGTGTAGACGATTTCGGCTTCGTGACCGATGGTTTCACGATAGGCCACCTGCGGCGCACCAATGTTCGCTTCAACCTTGAATTCACGCTTGAGACGGTCAATCAGGATGTCCAGGTGAAGTTCGCCCATGCCCTTCATGATGGTCTGACCGCTTTCGATGTCAGTTTCCACACGGAAGGAGGGGTCTTCGGCGGCCAAACGGCCCAGACCCTGGCTCATCTTTTCCTGGTCAGCCTTGGTTTTCGGCTCAACCGCGATCTCGATCACCGGATCGGGGAAGGTCATGGTTTCCAGAACCACCGGATCACCGGTCGAACACAGGGTGTCGCCCGTGGTGGTGTCTTTCAGACCTGCCAGCGCAATGATATCGCCCGCGAATGCTTCCGTGATTTCCTCACGGTCATTCGAGTGCATCATCATCATCCGGCCGATACGCTCTTTCTTACCCTTGGTCGAGTTCAGAAGCGTGTCGCCCTTGCCCAAAGTGCCCGAGTAGATGCGGGTAAAAGTCAGCGAGCCAACAAAGGGGTCGTTCATGATTTTGAACGCCAGCCCCGAGAACGCCATGTCATCATCCGCACGGCGGGCGATGTTACGGGTTTCTTCTTCGTCACCGGGTTTGAAGCCCATGTAATCAACAACGTCCAGCGGGCTGGGCAGATAGTCGATCACAGCGTTGAGCAGCGGCTGAACGCCTTTGTTCTTGAACGCCGAACCACCCAGAACCGGAACAAACGCGATTTCCAGAGTACCTTTGCGCAGCAGGGCGCGCAGGGTCGGAACATCGGGTTCGTTGCCTTCCAGGTATTCCATCATCGCGTCGTCGTCCATTTCGACGGCCGCTTCGATCATCTTACCGCGCCATTCGTCAGCCATGTCCTTCAAGCTGTCGCGGATCGGTGCTTTGATCCAGCTTGCGCCCAGATCTTCGCCCTGCCACAGCCATTCTTCCATGGTGACCAGGTCAACCAGGCCTTCCAGCTCGGTTTCTGCGCCGATCGGGATACCAACCGGAACAGCACGTGCGCCGGTGCGGTCTTCGATCATTGCAACGCAGTTGAAGAAATCTGCGCCGATTTTGTCCATCTTGTTGACGAACACCATACGCGGAACCTTATAGCGGTCAGCCTGACGCCACACGGTTTCGGTCTGGGGCTCAACGCCGGCGTTTGCGTCCAGAACGCAAACGGCACCGTCGAGAACCGCCAGCGAGCGTTCAACTTCGATGGTGAAGTCAACGTGGCCGGGGGTGTCGATGATGTTCAGGCGGTGCTTGGGCGAGTCAGCAGTTTCACCGTCTTCGGTGCGTTCCCAGAACGTGGTGGTCGCAGCCGAAGTGATGGTGATGCCGCGTTCCTGCTCCTGCTCCATCCAGTCCATGGTGGCCGCACCGTCGTGCACCTCACCGATGTTGTGGGATTTGCCGGTGTAGTACAGGATACGCTCCGAGCAGGTGGTCTTACCTGCATCGATGTGCGCCATGATACCGAAGTTACGGTAGTGATTGAGTGTATATTCGCGTGCCATTTTGATAAGCCTCTGGAATTACCAACGGTAGTGGCTGAAGGCTTTGTTTGCCTCCGCCATCTTGTGGGTGTCTTCACGCTTCTTCACAGCGGTTCCGCGGGACTGTACAGCGTCCAGCAGCTCACCGGCGAGGCGTTCTTCCATAGTGTTTTCGTTACGGCCACGCGCAGCAGTGATCAGCCAGCGGATGGCCAGTGCTTCGCGGCGCTCGGGGCGCACTTCGACCGGAACCTGATAGGTTGCACCACCAACCCGGCGCGAGCGAACCTCGACCGACGGTTTGATGTTGTCGAGCGCTTCGTGGAACACTTCAACAGGTGCGCGCTTGATCTTGCCTTCAACGCGGTCAAAGGCGTTATAGACGATGCGCTCTGCAACCGACTTTTTACCGTCGATCATCAGGTTGTTCATGAATTTGGTCAGGACCTTGTCGCCAAATTTGGCGTCAGGCAGAACTTCGCGTTTTTCAGCCGCGTGACGTCGGGACATAGTCTGTTCCCCTTTCTATTGATCGGCGCATTTGCTGGTCACCCGCCAGCATTTTGCACCGAATTTTTCTCTACATTCAGCAGATGCGGTTCTCTTGGCCTTTGAATGCGAAGCACCTTCAGCCCAGTGATCCTTGCCCTTGTATCGGAACACGGCAAAGCATTGCTTGGTCTCTAGAACAACTTCACAACCAGAAACGTTGTGAGAATATCGTTCGCAAGCCGCCAACGCCCTTTGGTTTGCGTATTCCTGCGTATCTCGCCCCCAAGTAAACCCCATATTGTTCGTATTTTGGTTGTACGCCAGTGCCGCAAATTCTGCGCGGAGCTGAACGGGTGCAACCAACACCGAAGCAACAAGAACGAATACCGAAAGGCGGGCCATCTGCATTGTCTCTTACTTGGGACGCTTCGCGCCGTACTTCGAACGACGTTGTTTACGGTCCTTGACGCCTTGGGTATCCAGAACACCGCGCAGGATGTGGTAACGGACACCGGGAAGGTCTTTTACACGACCGCCACGGATCAGAACAACAGAGTGTTCCTGCAGGTTGTGGCTTTCACCGGGGATGTACGAGATGACCTCGAACCCGTTGGTCAGGCGCACTTTGGCAACCTTACGCATAGCCGAGTTCGGCTTTTTCGGTGTAGTCGTATACACGCGGGTACAGACGCCACGCTTCTGCGGGCACTGCTCCAGATGCATGGACTTCGAGCGTTTTACTTTCGGCTGCCGCGGCTTGCGGATCAGCTGTTGGATCGTTGGCATTCCGGTTATATCCCCGTTTTGCAACACACATGACATGCACGCGCGACGCGTGCGGTTAAATTCGCTGCACTTGTGCGTCCACAAGCGCAAAACCCGCGAACGTTCCCATTCCGAGGTGAACGTCGCGGTTTATTATCAGAGGGCGCGAACGGCAAAATTGTCCGGGCCTTGACCAGTTCATTACTGGAATCGGTTATGGGGCGGCCCCCGCACCGAGATGTGCGCGTAATAGGGGGAGTCGACCCGAGTGTCAACAGCGCTCCTGATTACGCCATTGGCAGGTTGGTGCGCGACGGATTAACAGGCCGCACCGGGATTTTCCAGACCATCTACCCGTTGCGGGATCGAAGGCGCATGGGCATAGTCTGGGCAACAGTCTACACCACGGATGAACCATGCAAGTTATCGGCCTGTGCCGCTTTTCCTACCCGGCCCATGGCGGCTTTCAGATCGAACATGAAACGATCGAGGAACGCCGCAGCTATCTGTATGATCCCGCGCGGCTGGAAGAACGGTTCCGCCTGTTCGAAACCACCACCCTGCCCTGTTTCAAAGAGCAGACCGATGAAGAGTTTGAGCTGCTGATCGTTATCGGAACCTGTTTGCCCAAACCCGCGTTGGATCGGTTGCACGATCTGACCGCAGGCATGAAACAGGTGAAGATCGTCGCGCGCAGCCCGATGCGCCATCGCCGGGTGATGAAAGAGGTTCTGAATACCGCACGCATCGACCCCGATGCGCCCTGCCTGCAATTTCGCCACGATGATGATGACGCCGTATCGGTCGATTTCATCGAACGCCTGCGCCTTGCCACTAAAGACGGCGAAGGGTTGATGCGAAACAGCAAATACGTCGCCATTGACTACAACAGCGGGTTTCTGGCTCGCTTTAGTGACCGGGGCATTCAGGCGGCTCAGATATTTCGCCCTTTGTTGGGGGTGGGCTTCGGCATGTATGTCCGGGGTGGGTGCGATTCAACGATCATGAATTTCGGCCATCACCGGATCGGGAATTTCATGCCGGTCATCAGTTACCCGGACGCGCCGATGTGGGTTCGGACGCTAAATCAATTCAACGACTCACCGCTGGCTCGCAACAACAAGGTTGAATTGGCGCCGCTGACCCCAGAACTAGAGGGTGAGTTCATCGCACGGTTCGCCATTGATCAGAATGAAGTCCGGCGCGTTCACGCGGCGGCCAGATAAGCCCCCTCGCGTCGCAGTCCACAAAAACCGACATCCAAGCGCCGCACAACACCCACAAGTCAATCGCGCGGAAGAACGACCAACCTGTGATCCAGCCCCTTCAACGCTTTGTCAATTCGCGGTGCGATCTCGGTCCAGTCTCCGCCAGCAAGGCCGGCACCGATCAGGGGATAGCCGATCCGCGCGGTCGGAAAGCGGCGGGCAATCTCTTCGAAACAGCGCGTGATGGCGTCGTAATCCGCCATGCGTCCCCGCCCCTGCCACTGGAATTGAGTGTAGGCGTTGACAATCACAAAGCTGGTCGACCCGCGTGTGACAGGAGCCGTTGAGATAGTGCCCAGCTTGGATCTGGCCCCATATTCAGTCTGCTGATCCGCCACCAGCGCATCGGGGAATTCCGCCGCAATCGCCTTGGCGATGCCCGCGTCCATTGCGTGCAAACAATTGCAGCCGTGAACAATGACATCAAACTCACCTTTCAGGGCCAGCCGTATCAGGTCACCCTTAATCGTCAGCATTGGAGTGCTTTCTGTCTCACCATCTTTGACTAAACAGAATGGCGGCTCAAAAGAAAAGGCCCCGCGAAATCGCGGGGCCTGATCATTGAAATGTTGGCGCGCTTACTCGCGGCTTTCCGGTGTTTCCACCAGAACGTCCAACTCGTCGCCGACCATATCGTCGTTGATCGTTGGCGCGGCCAGGGCAGCGGCGGCTTCGGCCTCTTCCCGGCGGGCTTCGATCACGACGTTGTCGCGGCCTTGTGCAACCTGACGCACGGCCTGCGTGGCACCACCGGTACCGGCCGGGATCAGACGACCCACGATGACGTTTTCTTTGAGACCAACCAGCTTGTCTTTCTTACCCTGAACCGAAGCTTCGGTCAGAACGCGGGTGGTTTCCTGGAAAGACGCCGCCGAGATGAACGAACGTGTCTGCAGCGAGGCTTTGGTGATCCCCAAGAGGATCGGTTCGCCCTGAGCCGGACGTCCACCACGCGAGAGTGTCTTCTCGTTGGCCGCGTCGAACTCTTGCTTGTCGACATGTTCGCCTTTCAGCAGGGTGGTGTCGCCTGAATCTAGGATCTCCCACTTCTGCAGCATCTGGCGCACGATGACCTCGATGTGCTTGTCGTTGATCTTCACGCCCTGCAGACGATAAACATCCTGCACCTCGTCGATCATGTAATCCGCCAGCGCTTCGACACCCATGATGGACAGGATGTCATGCGGAGCCGGGTTACCGTCCATCAGGTATTCACCCTTCTGGATGAAGTCCCCTTCGGCGACCGGGATGTGCTTGCCCTTGGGCACCATATACTCGATCGTTTCCATCGACTCATCCGCCGGTTCGATGCTGATGCGGCGCTTGTTCTTGTAGTCACGGCCAAAGCGCACGTAACCATCGGCTTCTGCGATGATCGCATGATCTTTCGGACGGCGGGCTTCGAACAGTTCGGCCACACGCGGCAGACCACCGGTGATGTCCTTGGTCTTGGCGCCTTCACGCGGGATACGCGCAACGACTTCACCAGCCTCGATTTTGTCACCGTCTTCGATCGACAGGATCGCATCCACCGACATCGGATAGTGAACCGGGTTGCCCGCATCGTTGCGGACCGGCTCGCCATCTTCACCAACCAGAATGATCTCGGGCTTGAGGTCGCTGCCTTTGGGCGCGGCGCGCCAGTCGATCACGATCTTCTGGGTCATGCCGGTTGCATCGTCGGTCTCATCGCGGACAGCAATGCCCGACACAAGGTCAACGTATTTCGCAGTACCGGCTTTTTCGGCGATGATCGGCAGAGTGTAGGGGTCCCACTCGTACAGCTTGTCACCACGAGCCACCTTGGCGCCGTCCTTGACGAACAGCTTTGAGCCATAGCCCAGCTTGTGGCTGGCACGTTCCTCGCCGTGTTCGTCTTTGATCACCAACTTCATGTTCCGGCCCATGACCAGGATTTCGCCTGCGGAATTGGCCAGAACCTGCGGGTTCTCGAACGAAACCACACCGTCCTGGCTGGCCTCTTGGAACGACTGCTGACCACCTTGTGCAACACCGCCGATGTGGAAGGTCCGCATCGTCAACTGCGTACCAGGTTCACCGATGGACTGGGCGGCGATGATGCCGACAGCCTCACCCGTGTTGACCCGCGTACCACGTGCAAGGTCACGACCGTAGCAGGTGGCACATACGCCTTCCTCGGACTCACAGGTCAGAGGCGAACGGATACGCATCGAAGCAACACCGGCCTCGTCAATGGTGTCGGCCATGCGTTCGTCGATCAGCTGACCCGCAGCGACCAGAACCTCTTCCGTACCCGGACGCAGAACGTCATCAGCCGAGACACGGCCCAGCACACGTTCGGCCAGCGAGGCGACAACCTCACCGTCATTGACCGCAGCCTCGGCAGTGATCGCACGCTCGGTTCCGCAGTCGATCTCACGAACGATGCAGTCCTGCGCGACGTCGACCAGACGACGGGTCAGGTAACCCGAGTTCGCCGTCTTCAGAGCCGTATCCGACAGACCCTTACGGGCACCGTGGGTCGAGTTGAAGTATTCAAGAACGGTCAGACCTTCCTTGAAGTTCGAGATGATCGGCGTTTCGATGATGTCGCCGTTCGGCTTCGCCATCAGGCCGCGCATCCCGCCCAGCTGCTTCATCTGAGTGACCGAGCCACGCGCGCCCGAGTGGGCCATCATGTAGACAGAGTTTGGCTCCTGCTCGGACCCATCCTCTGCTCGTTCCGAAGATGAGATCGTGCTCATCATCGCCTCGGTTACGCGGTCGTTACACTTGGACCAGGCATCGACAACTTTGTTGTACTTTTCACCCTGAGTGATCAGGCCGTCCATGTACTGCTGTTCAAAGTCCTTCACCTGACCGCGGGTTTCGTCAACGATGCCCCACTTGTCGTTCGGGATGACCATATCGTCCTTGCCGAACGAGATGCCCGCCTTGAACGCTTCTTTGAAGCCCATCGACATGATCTGGTCACAGAAGATGACCGACTCTTTCTGACCGCAGTAACGGTAGACGGTGTCGATGACCTGCTGCACTTCTTTCTTCCGCAGCAGACGGTTGACCAGTTCGAACGGCGCTTTGTTGTTCATCGGCAGCAACGCACCCAGACGCAGACGGCCCGGCGTGGTTTCAAACCGCTGCTGAACCTCGTTGCCTTCCTCGTCGATCTGCGCAATCCGCGCGGTGATCTTGGTGTGCAGGTGCACTTCGCCGGAATCCAGCGCGTGCTGAACTTCGTCGATCGAACCAAACACCTTACCTTCGCCCGGCATGCCTTCGCGTTCCAGGGTCACATAGTAGAGACCCAGGATCATATCCTGCGACGGAACGATGATCGGCGCGCCGTTTGCAGGCGACAGAACGTTGTTTGTCGACATCATCAGAACGCGCGCTTCCAACTGGGCCTCAAGGCTCAGCGGGACGTGAACGGCCATCTGGTCACCGTCGAAGTCAGCGTTGAAGGCGGAACAGACCAGCGGGTGCAACTGGATGGCCTTACCTTCGATCAGAACCGGTTCGAACGCCTGAATGCCAAGACGGTGCAGCGTCGGCGCACGGTTCAGCATGACAGGGTGTTCGCGGATCACCTCGTCGAGGATATCCCACACTTCGGGACGTTCTTTTTCGACCAGTTTCTTCGCCTGTTTCACGGTCGAAGACAGACCCTTGGCTTCAAGGCGCGAGTAGATGAACGGCTTAAACAGTTCCAGCGCCATCTTCTTGGGCAGACCACACTGGTGCAGCTTGAGTTCCGGACCGGTCACAATGACCGAACGGCCCGAGAAGTCGACGCGTTTCCCCAAAAGGTTCTGACGGAAGCGGCCCTGTTTCCCTTTCAGCATGTCCGACAGCGATTTCAGCGGGCGCTTGTTGGCGCCGGTGATCACGCGGCCACGACGGCCGTTGTCGAACAGAGCGTCCACGGATTCCTGCAGCATCCGCTTTTCGTTGCGGACGATGATGTCAGGCGCGCGCAGCTCGATCAGACGCTTCAGACGGTTGTTCCGGTTGATGACGCGGCGATACAGATCGTTCAGATCCGACGTTGCGAAACGGCCACCATCCAGCGGAACCAGCGGGCGCAGTTCCGGCGGAATGACCGGGATTACGGTCATCACCATCCACTCGGGCCGGTTGCCCGACTCGAGGAAGGATTCAACAACCTTCAGACGCTTGATGATCTTCTTCGGCTTCAGTTCACCGGTTGCCTCGGCCAGATCAGCACGCAGCTGCTCGGCTTCGGCTTCCAGGTCGATCTGGGCCAGCATCTCACGGATGGCTTCAGCGCCGATATTGGCGGTGAACGCGTCCATGCCAAAGGCATCCTGCGCATCCATGTACTCTTCTTCGGTCAGCATCTGGCCGTATGACAGGTCGGTCAGGCCGGGCTCGATGACGACATAGTTTTCAAAGTACAGAACGCGTTCCAGATCGCGCAGCGTCATGTCCAGCATCAGGCCGATGCGGGACGGCAGCGATTTCAGGAACCAGATGTGCGCAACGGGCGCGGCCAGTTCGATGTGGCCCATACGCTCACGGCGGACTTTCTGCAGGGTGACTTCCACGCCGCATTTCTCGCAGACAACGCCGCGATACTTCATCCGCTTATATTTGCCGCACAGACATTCGTAATCTTTGATCGGGCCAAAGATACGCGCGCAGAACAGACCGTCGCGTTCAGGCTTGAACGTCCGGTAGTTGATGGTTTCGGGTTTCTTGATCTCGCCATAGGACCAAGACAGAATCCGCTCGGGCGACGCCAAGGAGACTTTGATCTCGTCAAAGACTTTCGGCGGCGTCAGCGGGTTGAACGGGTTATTGGTGATTTCCTGGTTCATTTTGCGTCCTTACAAATTGGGATGGGATGAGTGTGGGGCGTTGCCGCCCCTACTCTTCCTCCGCATCCAGGAGTTCCATATTCAGGCCGAGGCCACGGACTTCTTTAACCAGAACGTTGAACGATTCCGGTACGCCCGCTTCAAAGTTATCCTCGCCCTTGACGATCGACTCATAGACCTTGGTCCGGCCGGCGACGTCATCCGATTTCACGGTGAGCATCTCCTGCAGGGTGTAGGCGGCGCCGTAAGCTTCCAAGGCCCAGACTTCCATCTCACCAAAGCGCTGACCACCGAACTGCGCCTTACCACCCAGCGGCTGCTGGGTAACCAGGCTGTAGGGCCCGGTCGAACGCGCGTGGATCTTGTCGTCCACAAGGTGATGCAGTTTCAGCAGGTACTTGATGCCCACGGTCACCGGACGCGCGAATTGCTCACCCGTGCGACCGTCGAACAGAACCGACTGACCGCTTTCCGAGAAGCCCGCACGCACCAGCGCATCGTTGACGTCAGCCTCTTTGGCACCGTCAAAGACCGGTGTCGCAATCGGAACACCACGGGTCACGTTGCCCGCAGCCTCGATCAGGTGACCTTCGTCCATGCCGGCAATGCCTTCTTCATAGACATTCTCGCCATAGGCCAGCTTCATCGCTTCGCGAACCGGGGTCAGATCACCGGAACGGCGATATTCACCCAGCGCGTCGTCGATGTTCAGACCAAGACCGCGTGCGGCCCAACCCATATGGGTTTCAAGGATCTGACCAACGTTCATACGCGACGGAACACCCAACGGGTTCAGACAGAAGTCAACCGGCGTACCATCGGCCAGGAACGGCATGTCTTCCATCGGAACAACCTTGGAGATCACACCTTTGTTCCCGTGACGACCAGCCATCTTGTCACCCGGCTGCAGCTTACGCTTCACGGCGATGAAGACTTTGACCATCTTCATCACACCCGGCGGCAGATCGTCGCCACGGCGAACCTTCTCGACCTTGTCTTCGAAACGGGCGTCCAAGGCACGCTTGAGCACTTCGTACTGCTCGTTCAGCGCCTCAACAATCTGGGCGTCCTTCTCGTCTTCCAGCGCCAGCTGCCACCACTGACCACGGGTCAAGGTTTCCAGCAGATCCTCGGTGATGACCGAGCCCGGCTTGACGCCTTTGGGGCCTTTGACAGCGGTTTTGCCCAGGATCAGACCTTGCAGGCGCGCATAGATGTTGCGGTCCAGGATCGCCAACTCGTCGTCCCGGTCACGGGCCAGACGTTCGACTTCCTCACGCTCGATCTGCAGCGCACGCTCGTCTTTCTCGACGCCATGACGGTTGAAGACACGAACTTCGACGACCGTACCGTAATCGCCCGGCTTCACGCGCAGCGAGGTGTCGCGCACGTCAGATGCTTTTTCACCAAAGATGGCGCGCAGCAGCTTTTCTTCCGGGGTCATCGGGCTTTCGCCCTTCGGAGTGATCTTGCCGACCAGAATATCGCCCGGCTCAACATCCGCGCCGATGTAAACGATGCCAGCCTCGTCGAGGTTGCGCAACGCTTCTTCACCGACGTTCGGAATGTCACGGGTGATCTCTTCCGGGCCCAGCTTGGTGTCACGGGCGGCGACTTCGAATTCCTCGATATGGACCGAGGTAAAGACGTCATCACGCGCGATACGTTCCGAGATCAGGATCGAATCTTCGTAGTTGTAACCATTCCAAGGCATGAACGCGACGACCACGTTCTTACCCAGTGCCAGTTCACCGATATCGGTGGACGGACCATCGGCTACGACCTCGCCTTTCATGACAGTGTCGCCCACTTTCACCAGCGGACGCTGGTTGATGCAGGTGTTCTGGTTCGACCGCTGGAATTTGCGCAGACGGTAGATGTCCACGCCAGCATCGCCCAGTTCCAGATCTTCGGTGGCACGGATAACGATACGCTGGGCATCGACCTGGTCGATGATACCGGCGCGTTTCGCCTGGATCGCAGCACCTGAGTCGATCGCAACCTTTTCCTCGATCCCGGTACCGACCAGCGGTGCCTCGGCCCGCAGCAACGGAACCGCCTGACGTTGCATGTTCGAGCCCATCAAGGCACGGTTGGCGTCGTCATTTTCAAGGAACGGGATCAGCGATGCAGCAACCGATACCAACTGTTTCGGGCTGACGTCGATCAGGTCCACATTCTCGCGCGGGGCGAGGGTGTAGTCGCCCGACTGACGGGTCGAAACCAGATCGTTGATGAACTTGCCGTTCTCATCCAGCGTCGCGTTCGCCTGCGCCACCGTGTGACGCATTTCCTCGGTCGCGGACATATAGTGAACCTCATCGGTCACCTCGGCGTCTTTGACGACGCGGTAGGGTGTTTCGATGAAGCCATACTTGTTCACGCGTGCGAAGGTGGCCAGCGAGTTGATCAGACCGATGTTCGGGCCTTCCGGCGTTTCAATCGGGCACATCCGGCCATAGTGGGTCGGGTGTACGTCGCGCACCTCAAAGCCCGCACGTTCACGTGTCAGACCACCGGGGCCAAGCGCCGAGAGACGGCGTTTGTGAGTGACTTCCGACAGCGGGTTGGTCTGGTCCATGAACTGCGACAGCTGCGACGAGCCGAAGAATTCGCGAACAGCAGCAGCAGCCGGTTTTGCGTTGATCAGGTCCTGCGGCATGACAGTGTCGATCTCGACCGACGACATACGCTCTTTGATCGCGCGCTCCATGCGCAGCAGACCGACGCGGTACTGGTTTTCCATCAGTTCGCCGACAGAACGCACACGACGGTTGCCCAGGTGGTCGATATCGTCGATGTCACCTTTGCCGTCGCGCAGCTCCACCAACGCCTTGATGCAGGCCACGATGTCTTCGCGACGCAGAGTGCGCAGCGTATCCGGCGCATCCAAGGCCAGACGCATGTTCATCTTCACACGGCCAACAGCGGACAGGTCATAACGCTCGCTGTCGAAGAACAACGTTTCGAACAGGGCCGAAGCGGCTTCAACCGTGGGCGGCTCACCCGGGCGCATAACACGGTAGATGTCCATCAGCGCGGTGTCGCGACCCATGTTCTTGTCTGCGGCCATGGTGTTGCGCATGTACGGACCGACATTGATGTTGTCGATGTCCAGAACCGGAATGTCGGTGATACCCGCGTCAACCAGTTCCTTGACGGTGCCGCCGATCAGCTCGCCGTCTTTGTCGTACTCCAGCGTCAGCTCATCACCGGCTTCGACATAGATCGCGCCGGTTTCTTCGTTGATGACATCTTTGGCAACAAATTTGCCGACGATGTTCTCGAACGGAACCAGCAGGTCTGTGACGACGCCTTCTTCGATCAGCTTCTTGACCGCGCGCGGGGTGACTTTCTTGCCCGCTTCGCCGATCACTTCACCGGATTTTGCGTCAACCAGATCATAGGTCGGACGGGTGCCGCGCACACGCTCGGGGAAGAAAGGCGTGACCCAGCCCTTCTTTTTGTCCAGCTTGTAGGACACCGTGTTGTAATAGGCATCCATGATCGCTTCCTGATCCAGACCCAGCGCATACAGCAGGGTTGTCACAGGCAATTTGCGGCGGCGGTCAATACGGGCAAAGACGATGTCCTTGGCGTCGAACTCAAAGTCCAGCCAGCTGCCGCGATACGGGATGATGCGGCAGGCAAACAGCAGCTTGCCCGAGGAATGGGTCTTGCCCTTGTCATGGTCAAAGAACACACCGGGCGAGCGGTGCATCTGGGACACGATCACACGCTCGGTTCCGTTCACGATGAACGTCCCGTTCGGCGTCATCAGGGGCATGTCGCCCATGAACACGTCCTGTTCCTTGATGTCCTTGACCGACTTGGCGCCGGTGTCTTCGTCGACATCAAACACGATCAGGCGCAAAGTAACCTTCAGCGGCGCGCTGTAAGTCATATCGCGCTGCATGCACTCTTCGACGTCGTATTTGGGTTTTTCCAGATCGTATTTCACGAACTCCAGAACGGAGGTTTCGTTGAAATCCTTGATCGGGAAAACCGATTGGAACACGCCTTTGATGCCTTCGCCGTCAGTGGGCTGCTCTGCATCGCCTGAGCGCAGGAATAGATCATAAGAAGATTTCTGGACCTCAATGAGGTTCGGCATCTCCAGCACTTCGCGGATTTTGCCGTAATATTTCCGAAGACGTTTCTGGCCAAGGAACGTTTGAGCCATGTCAGATGTCACCTTTCGATGTTCTCAGCGGGCTAAGACACCGTCGGGCCCCGGCGCCTTGCACATTAGAGACGACACGTCCGGATCAATTCGTGGCCACCGTCCCGAATGGCGGCCTCCCGATCCGTGAACCGCGTCTTAGAAAACGCCCCCCTTGCCAGAGGCCCTTTCTAAGACAGGTTCGGCTGGACCCGGATTTTCTCCGGATCCAGCCAAAATTTACGGCGCATCAGCGATGCACCTGTCGATTGGCTTAGGCCAGCTCGACTTCGGCGCCAGCTGCTTCCAGCTTGCCTTTGACTTCTTCGGCTTCGTCTTTCGACACGCCTTCTTTGATCTTGCCGCCAGCTTCGACCAGCTCTTTGGCTTCTTTCAGGCCAAGACCGGTGATGCCGCGAACTTCTTTGATCACGTTGATTTTCGAAGCGCCGGCGTTCTTCAGAACGACGTCGAATTCGGTTTTTTCTTCCTCAGCTGCGCCACCGGCGTCGCCACCGGCTGCCATGACAACCGCGCCGCCAGCTGCGGGCTCGATGCCATATTCGTCTTTGAGGATGGTTTTCAGTTCTTGTGCTTCCAGCAGGGTCAGACCCACGATGCTTTCTGCGAGTGCTTTCAGATCAGCCATTTTATCAGCTCTTTCCGTTTACAGTGTGTGTTCCAACGTCAGGGTATTCACCCTACGCAGATCAGTCAGTGCCAACCGCTTACGCAGCTTCCGCCTTCTCTTCGATGGTGGAAAGGATGCTTGCGATGTTGCTTGCAGGTGCGCCAATTGCGCCAGCGATGTTCGAAGCAGGTGCGCCAAGCATGCCCGCGATAGTAGCAATAAGCTCCTCGCGCGAAGGCATTTTCGACACGGCTTCGACGCCGGCACGATCCAGAGCGTTCTCACCCATTGCACCGCCAAGAATTTCGAACTTTTGGTTCTCTTTGGCGTAGTCCTGGGCCACCTTGGCTGCTGCCACGGGGTCCTCAGAATAGGTCAGAACGGTCATCCCTGTCAGCAGGTCAGTCATGCTTTCACACGGCTTACCCTCAAGGGCGATTTTGGCGAGCCTGTTCTTGGCAACACGCACGGCACCACCCGCGTCACGAGCACGTGCGCGAAGGTCCTGCATCTCGGCAACTGTCAGACCGGCGTAGTGGGCTACCACAACGACGCCAGAGCTTTCGAAGATCTGGCCGAGCTCGTCGACCACTTTCTCTTTCTGGGCTCTATCCACAGTTTTCTCCAAGTTTGGGGTGATATCTCACCCCGGCTCATATTTGCCGCAGCTTACGCTCCGGCGTTCAGGTCCGTTGTTACGGGATTGGCCAAAATTCGCCCGAGGGTTGGACCCTCAGAATTCTTTGGTCTTACCCGTCTCAGGCAGGGAATTAAGGGGCCAAATGACACCACCCACCGTCTTGGACGAAACGAAATAAAGCGCACGACGAATCGCACGCTTTACTTCGCAGCCCTATTTAGGGCAGATACAGCGGGTTTCCAAGGGGTAAATTGCACGGCAACGCCTGTTTCCACCGGACGACACCACCTGCGCAGCATGGGCGCCGTGGATTGACATGTGATGCAGGCTAAGGTCCTGTCAACAGAACCCTTATTACCCTTGAAAACCCTGCGTTTATGCCAACCCTCACCAAAGACGAACACACTCGGGCTGCTGAATTCGTGCAAGAATTCTCGCACCATGCCTTTGCGGGCGAGCTCTTGCCGTTCGAATGCATTTACCGCTCGCATGATTTTGCGGAAACACGGATGGTTCTGAAGGTGCAGGCACAGGCACAAAGTTATGCACTGAAGATCGACACAGAGTCCCCCGGCACTGGGCGGTTGCAAAAGGAATTCGATGTCCTGACCGCACTATCCGCGTATTTCGCGCCATCCGGATCCTCGCAAGTGGTGCAACCCTTGTATCTGTCGCCGGGGCACGCGTTCTTTGTGACCGAATTCGTCGACCGGCCTACGGCGGTGGATTTGATCCACAACAGCCCCAACAATGACCAGATCGCCCAAATCTATCGAAGGGCCGGTTCGTGGCTTCACGATCTTCACGGGTTTCAGCCCGCCAAGGAATACGGTTTCCGGCCACGTTGGATGACTGACAGCATCAGAGAATTGTCTCAATCCGTCCCGCGCGACATTCTTTTGGTCAGCCAGCCCTTCCTTGCCACATTGGAAGACGATCTTTTGCGGCTGAAGGGCATATCCGAAACACAAGTGTTTTCGCATGGGGATTTCCACGGCGAGAACCTGATTGTCGGCCAAGGAGACATGATCGGGCTGGATTTCACCGAGGTGCGGGAAAAGCTGGCCGTTTACGATATTGTCGATTTCCTCAAGTCGGACATATTCCGGGATGGATCATCCGCAGATGTGGACCGCAGCGGAATCCTGACCACGAACAAGGACATGTTTTTCCGGCGGTACAAACATCCGGTGCACATGGGCATTTTGGATTTCTGCATCCGGGCGCGCCTGCTGAAAGACTGGCTGGCCTTGTGGCAGATCGATCATTCCTGCAGCGCTTTCGAAGAAGACAGAAGGCACCGCCTGGAGCAACGACTGCGGATCGCCTTTAGTCGGGATTGAGTGCGAGGTTGATTTACGCAACTCCATGACGCATTTGTGTACCGTTGACCTTGGAATTCTCTAGTTGACGCGACAAGTCAAGGTTAGCTTACAATGCAGTTAATCAGTCACGGGGCCTGCTGCGGGCAGACCCTGAAGTATCCAGTTCAAAGAAGGTTAAATAGCGTAAATGGTACTCCGCAGTTTTTTCGCTCAGGACAGCGAAAGCCTTGTCGCAACATTTGTCCCTGGTACGAACAACCCCCCAGGCACAGTGCAGGTCGGCAACCCGATCATCAACAACTCTGACACGCCGAACGGATCGATCTTTGCCTATTCCGGCGGCTTTGGCACCACAGTAACACTGGATGACACCAGTGGTGGACCAAATGTGTTCAACGATGATCAACCGTTTGGACACACGATCACGGATGGCGGCGGCATTGTCGCCAATGGCACCCCGGTCGAATCCGAATCCATCATCACCGTGCGTGCCCTGGACAGCAACGGAAACCCGACCGGACCCGAAATTGACATCTATGTGTTTTCTCAGAACGGGGTCACACAAGATGTCTGGGGCTACGGAACGTCGCAAGAGCTGACGCCCGGAACATCCTACGTTAAAATCAGGGGATCAAACGCCGGCAGCTCGGCCTATACCGATTATGTGACCTGTTTTGGCCCGGACACCCTGATCGAAACCGCCGATGGAAATATCGCGGTTCAGAACCTGGAACGCGGCCAACTGGTCTGGACCCGGGATGGCGGGCTGCAACCCATTGTCTGGATCGGCACGACCCAGGCCTCGGGCAAGGGCGCGTTTGCGCCAGTTGTGATCGAGGCTGGCGTGATCGGAAACACTCAAGAACTGATTGTGTCTCAGCTGCACCGGGTCCTGATTTCTTCGCCTGCGACCGATATGCTGTTCGGATCACCCGAAGTGTTCGTGGCCGCAAAACATCTGTGTGGCCTGCCCGGCGTTTCCATCCGCGAGACGGACAGTATCGCCTATACCCATTTCATGTTTGACCGGCACCACATCGTCCGTTCAAACGGGGCGCTGACGGAAAGCTTCTATTTTTCGGACACTGCGGCACGCGCGCTGCCCTCTCCGCAACGTGCGGAAATTGTCGCCCTGTTCCCCTCGCTTGAGGACGCCAGCGATGCGTTCACGCACACAGCGGCAACAACGATCGGCGCGCGCGAAGCCACAGTGTTGCGCGCCTACCTCTGATCTGACGCTGAGCGGGCAAAGAAAAACCCGGGCCACATCCGTGACCCGGGTTCATTTTCCAAGCAGGTAGCTTGAAACTTATTCGCCTGCAGCAGCGGCCACATCCAGAGTCACACCCGGGCCCATGGTCGAGCTCAGTGCGATTTTCTTCATGTAGGTGCCTTTGGCGCCTGCCGGCTTGGCCTTGGCAACGGCCGAGATAAAGGCACGGACGTTTTCGACCAGCTTGGCTTCGTCAAAAGACGCTTTGCCAACACCGGCGTGCACAACGCCGCCTTTTTCCGCCTTGAACTGAACTTCACCGCCCTTGGCTGCTTCCACGGCTGCTTTCACATCCATGGTCACGGTGCCAACCTTGGGGTTCGGCATCAGGTTGCGGGGGCCCAGAACTTTACCCAGACGACCCACGACGGGCATCATGTCCGGGGTTGCGATGCAGCGATCAAAATCAATGGTGCCGCCCTGAATGGTTTCCATCAGGTCTTCTGCGCCAATGATATCCGCGCCTGCTTCTTTTGCTTCGTCAGCTTTGGGGCCACGAGCAAAAACAGCAACGCGCATCGCTTTACCGGTACCATTCGGCAGGCCAACAACGCCACGAACCATCTGGTCCGCGTGGCGGGTGTCAACACCCAGGTTCAGAGCGATTTCGACGGTTTCATCGAATTTCGAAGTTGCATGGGCTTTGACCAGTGCAACCGCTTCTTCCACCGACAGTTCTGCCTTGCCAGCGAAAGCTTCGCGCGCTGTGCGCGTACGTTTACCGAGTTTTGCCATCTTACTTCACCTCGATGCCCATAGAGCGGGCCGAGCCCAGGATGATCTGCATTGCGCCTTCGACGTCGTTGGCGTTCAGATCTTTCATTTTGGCTTCGGCGATTTCGCGAACCTGCTTCGAGGTCACGGTTGCCACGGTCTCACGACCTGGGTTTTCCGCGCCACGGGGGCGGTTACGCTTGCCAACCGGCTTCAGACCAGCGGCTTTTTTCAGGTAATAAGACGCGGGCGGCGTCTTGATGTCCATGGTAAAGGACTTGTCCTGATAATAGGTGATCACGGTCGGGCAAGGCGCGCCTTGCTCCATGTCTGCGGTCTTGGCGTTGAACGCCTTGCAGAATTCCATGATGTTGATGCCGCGCTGACCCAGCGCCGGACCAACTGGCGGCGACGGGTTCGCCTGACCTGCAGGAACCTGCAGTTTCATTGTACCAGCAAGCTTCTTGGCCATTTGGTTTTCCTTTCAACTTAGGTGAAACGCGTCCCACCCAGATTATGTTGCGTGGTCCGACCCGGGATCGCGATCCCAGCAACCTCCCACGAGAGAATCTCGCCCGAAGACGATAAGGGCGGCATTTATAGGGGAATGTGGGAGTTGGCAAGTGGATCAAGCCAAGATTCAATCACCGTTCTTGTGCTCAATTCTACTTGTCAGATAAACACGGTAAAAGCCTTGAGTTGAACGAGACGAAATTCTTTCGCATTAAACGAGAAATCCAGATGTCATTTTTCAGCAGGTGCACTATTTTTATTTTCGCAACAACATTGGGATCAACTGTAACCACTACTACTGCACTCGGCGGCTCTGAAACAGACGAATCGCGACCGGCGCGAGTCCAGGCGAGCTTTGTTCAATCGTTCGAATTGTTCTCAGACATTTGTCTTGAGGGGCTTCCAGATTTTCGAAGATCAAAAGAGTATGCGAGCAAAAAATATGGCGCTTCGTTTGATGGACGCAAGGATAGAACTTGGCACCCCTTGGACTCTGAAAGCTTTATCAACTCTATAACAATCTCAAAAGGACACGAATGCATCATCTACGTAGACTTCAATGACAATAATGATAGGTCGGCAGAAGAATTCAGAGCTTTGATATCCGATCTGCCAGATACAGGTGTCTTCTACATACAGGCTGGCCAAGAAGGTGATCTGGACCAGCTGGAAAAGTGGCAATATATGTTCAGCAGCAGCAAGAATTCCAGCTTCAGAATGCTAAAAGAGTATAGTTACAAGAGTACACTGCTGGGCGTTTCACGAACTCTAATTCTCAGCGTGAAGTACCGTAGGTTTGATTGTACAGTGACACAAAATCAACTGGAGTTGATGGGCTTAACAGGCGAACCACCACGGGATGGGATACTACTGTCACACGCCGAAAGATGGTGCTAACCCACGATACGAATTGCTAAACTATAGCAAACACCTGCGACGACAAAAAGGCCACGATACCAAGAGCGCCGCGGCACCTTAGATTTACTGAGAGTTTCTCAGCCCTGCTTGGTAACCTGCGTGAAATCCAGCTCGACCGGGGTTTCGCGGCCAAAGATCGAGACCGAGACCTTCAGCTTCTGCGCGTCGTCGTCCACACCTTCGACCATGCCGTCGAAATCCTCGAACGGGCCGTCGTTGACCTTGACCTTCTCGCCGATCTCGAAGGAGATCATCAGCTTAGGCGCTTCTTCGCCTTCCTGAACGCGGTTGAGAATCTGGTTGACCTCGGCGTCGCGCATCGGCATCGGGCGGCCTTGTGGGCCCAGAAAGCCGGTGACGCGGTTGATCGAGTTGACCAGATGATAACCTTGGTCGGACATCTCCATATGCACCAGCACGTAACCAGGCATAAAGCGGCGTTCGGTCGTGACCTTCTTGCCCCGGCGCACTTCGATCACCTCTTCGGTGGGCACCAGTACTTCGTCGATATCGTCCTCAAGGCCCTGCTCGGCCACGGACGTGCGGATCTGCTCTGCGATCTTCTTTTCGAAATTCGAAAGAACGCTGACCGAGTACCACCGTTTCGCCATGAACCTGTCGTCCTTGTTTACTTTCGGGGCAAGCCGTTTGCCGGATGCGCCCGTTATTGAAAATCTGTCACGTCACCCGGAATAAAAAGCGGCGCACAGCCCGAATCGCCGCACGCCCATTCCGAATAGTCCCGCGTCAACTACTCTGACATCGCGCGCTGTGCAAGAGGGCAGTGGCGTTACCGCGGCCCCAACGCACACTTAGCCGAATGCACCCAGAACCAGTTGAAGACCGCCGCGAATGCCCAGATCGACCAGAGCAAAGAACACCGCTGTCAGCGCTGCCATGATAAACACCATGACCGTGGTCAACAGCACCTCGCGCCGGGTGGGCCAGACGACCTTTGCGACTTCGGCTCGGACCTGCTGAATAAACTGGATCGGGTTTGTGGTGGCCATTTGGCGTTGTTCTCTCTGCTAGCGGATGGGCCGGACATAACCGGGCAATGCGGCAATTTCAAGGGCTGTCACTGCTTAGGCTTGTCGTCCCATTCATCACTCAGGATTCGCCGGGCGTCGCCTTCGGGATCGTCATACTGGTTGGTTCGGACAGTATAGATGAACGCACCAAGGCCAACCCCGCCCAATAGCAGGGAAATCGGTATGAGATAGGCCAGAACATTCATATCAGTTACCTCAGCCGCAATGCATTCAGGGACACCGTAATTGACGATGTCGACATCGCCAGGGCCGCGATCAGCGGTGTGGCCAAGCCTACCACAGCCAATGGTACGGCGACGATGTTATAGACAGTCGCGATACGGAAATTCTCGCGAATCCGTCTGGTCGCCTTAACCGCCGTGTCGCAGGCATCGGCGATGGGCGACAGATCATTGCCCAGCAACACGATATCCGACGCCACACGCGCCGCATCCAGCGCCGAGGCCGGAGAGATCGACACATGTGCCGCCGCCAATGCCGCCGTATCATTCAGACCATCGCCCACCATCAGGACATGGCGGCCCTGATCACGCAGGTCCTGAACACGGGCGGCCTTGTCCTGTGGCAGCGCCTGTGCAACCCAATTTTCAATCCCCAACTTTTGCGCCAATGCCCGCACCGCGCCTTGCGTGTCGCCCGAAATCAGGATGGCCTCTTTCCCGGCATCGCGGAAGGCCTGAACGGATTCCGCCGCACCCGGCCGCAGCGAATCCGAGAACAGGAACGCAACGGGTGCCCGCCCCTCGATGGACAGCCACGCAGCGGTCTGATCACCTGCGCGGCCTCCGGTCCATTCCGCACGCCCCAGACGCACTTGTTTCCCGTCACAGGTGCCTTGGGTGCCATATCCCGGCACTTCGACCACATCCTGCAGGCTGGTGGGCGTCACCCCCGCCAAACGCACAGCCTTGGTCAAGGCAACAGACAACGGATGCGATGAAACCTGGGCCAGTGCCAGTGCCATCTTTAGGTCAGCAGCGGCGTGATCGGCCAGATTGGTCAACTCGGGCGCGCCCGAGGTAAGCGTTCCGGTCTTGTCGAACACAACGGTATCCACCTCGGCCAGACGTTCCAGCGCGGTGGCGTGTTTGATCAGCATCCCCTTGCGGAACAACCGGCCCGATGCCGCCGTTGTCACCGCAGGCACCGCCAGACCCAGCGCACAGGGGCAAGTGATAATCAAAACCGCTGCTGCGATATTCAGCGCGGTACGGATATCGCCGGAATAGATGTACCACCCCAGAAAGCTGAGCGCCGACAGGATGTGCACGCCCGGTGCATAAAGCTTGGCCGCCTTATCCGCCAGCGATGTGTATCGGGAACGCCCTGATTCAGCGATGGCCACCAGATCGGCCATCCGATGCAGCGAAGTATCTTCGCCCACTGCCGTCGCACGAATTGTCAGGGGGCCGGTCAGATTGACCTCTCCGGCGCTGACCGTCAGGCCAGCTTCGGCAAAGACCGGCAGGGTTTCCCCGGTCAGAAGCGACCGGTCCAGTTCCGAGCGTCCCGAAACAATTTCCCCATCCACGGGCATCCGGCCACCGGGGCGAACCAGGATCAGATCGCCGACATTCAGCGTGGCAACGGCCACTTCTTCCTCGACACCGTCAACCTGCCTGATGGCCCGGGGCACCTCAAGCGCGGTCAGCTCCTCGGCGGCAGATCGGGCGGCGGCGCGGGTGCGGTAATCCAGATAGCGACCGGCCAACAGGAAAAACGTCAACGTCAGGGCGGCATCGAAATAGGCGTGCTCGCCGCTTAGTGCGGTTTCCCACAGGGATGTCGTAAGCGCCAGCAGGATCGCCAGAACAATCGGCACATCCATGTTCAGCCGCCCGACGCGCAGGGCGCTCCAGGCGTTGGCAAAGAAGGGCTGCGCCGAAAACGCAATCGCCGGCAGCGCAATGGCCGCCGAAATCCAGTGGAACATGTCGCGCGTGGCATCCGTTGCCCCGGACCAGACCGACACCGACAGCAGCATCACATTCATCGAGGCAAAACCAGCCACCGCCAGACGCATCAACAGATCGCGCCCTGCCTTGTTGGCCTGCGTGGCCGACAGGGCCGATGGGTCCAACTCGTGCGCCTCAAACCCAACACGTTCAAGCACCGGGATCAGATCAGCCGCTTGCAGGTCTGGCTTGGCTTTGACCATCGCACGTTTGAGGGTCAGATTGACCCGGGCATCATCGACCCCCGGGTGTGCAGACAACTCTCGCTCGACCGTTGCGATACAGGCCGAGCAGTGGATGCCCGGCAGCGAAAGCGCGATCTGCACATCCTCGGGGACAGGCCGGGCCGGTTCGACCGGGGCTGCGATGCAACCCGGGCAGGCGGCAGTGCCGGATGTAAGCTGCGCCGTCATCCCGTCATCCCTTTACGTACAATGGAATTCGCTGTGCGAACTCAGCGCCGCTGTGATCTTTGGCCACCAGACGGATGTTCCAATTGCCCTTACCCAGCACCGCCGGAACTGCATAAGCCACGCCGTCAAAGGTGAAATCCGGAGAGAAGTCATCCTTCACATGGGTCGCGCGCCCAACAACCGCCTGCAACTCGGCAACTTCGACCGGTGCACCGGTCTGATCCGTGATGCGCAGGATCAGCAGGCCGCCCGAAACCTCGGCCAGAACGTCCCATCCCAGCGACTGTTGTTCCTGCAAGCGCTCATTGAACTCTTGACTGGCGACATAAGAGTTTTTGACCTCAAGCCCGGGAAAGGTTTTGACGGCGCTATAGGCCAGCACAAGATTCACGGTGATGATCACCCCAAAGGCCGCGACAAATACGGCCAATGCATGTTTCCCGGTGAATTGACGTTCTGCCATTCTCAGTTCCCCCGGCCGTTGAACGCAGTATCCTTGTAGGCCCGCTCGCCGCTTTCCCGATCTTCGACCCAGATGCGCACTTGCGTCGCGTCGGCTGCTGCCGGACCAGAATCTTTGGGTGCCACAATGTAAACGCGAGTCAATTGTGCCGTGTCCGCGGTGACGTTAACAATATTGCCCTCGACACCCTCAATCTCAATCACCATGGCTGGGTCCCCGGCCAATGACAGCTCAAACGGGCGATCTTCACCGTGTTTGTTGCGCAGGCGCACGTCATAGGTATTGCGAATTGTTCCGTCGGACAGTGTGACAAAGGTCGGATTACGAACCGGTGCCACCGTCAGGTCGATATCCGACCGGATGAACAATGCAAACAAAAGGGCAAACCCAACCAGGGACCACATCGCCGTGTACATGATCGTCCGTGGCCGCAGGATGTGCTTCCAGACATTTTTGGGCGACTGCCCTGCCCGCTCGCGGGTTTCGTCGCTCAGCGCCATGTAGTCGATCAGCCCGCGCGGTTTGCCGATCTTTTCCATCATATCATCGCAGGCGTCGATACAAAGCGCGCAAGTGATACATTCAAGCTGCTGACCGTCGCGAATGTCGATGCCCACCGGGCAGACATTCACACAAGCCATACAGTCGATGCAGTCCCCCAATTCGGAATCCGCCGTGCGTTTGCCCTTGCCGCGCGGCTCGCCCCGCCATTCGCGGTAGCCGACGACCAAAGTGTCCTCGTCCATCATCGCCGCCTGAATACGAGGCCACGGGCAGGCATAGATACAGATCTGTTCGCGGGCAAAGCCACCGAACAAAAACGTGGTGCCGGTCAGAATCAGAATCGTCGTATAGGCAACCGGATGCGCATTTCCGGTGACCAGATCCCGGGTCAATGTGGGCGCATCAGCAAAATAGAACACCCAGGCCCCGCCGGTCGCCAGACCGATCAACAGCCAGACCGCCCACTTTGTGACACGCAGCCGGGCTTTGCGGAAATCCAGCTTTTCCTGCCGGTGCAGACGCAAACGCGCGTTCCGGTCGCCCTCGATCCAGCGTTCGACCAGAATGAACAGGTCGGTCCACACCGTCTGCGGGCAGGCATAGCCGCACCACACGCGCCCCAGCGCCGAGGTGAACAGGAACAGCCCCAAGCCTGCCATGATCAGCAAGCCCGCAACGAAATAGAATTCATGTGGCCAGATTTCGATCCAAAGGAAGTAAAAACGGCGATTTGCCAGATCCAGCAGCACGGCCTGATCCGGCAGGCTAGGCCCCCGGTCCCATCTGAACCAGGGCGTCACGTAGTAGATACCCAATGTAACCGCCAGAATGATCCATTTCAGGTTTCGAAATGGCCCGGAAACACGCCGGGGAAAGATGGGCTCCCTCGCTGCATAAAGGCTGGGGGCTGGGTCGGAATCGCTCACGGGCTGGCTCCAGATGGGTTTATTTTTTTGACGCCTTGTCCCAGATCATACACGTATGCACTTTGACATGGGTCAAAAGCGCATCGGGCAGACACCTTTTGTCACAGTCCGCCGGCTTGCCCTTTCAGCCAGCGCACAAATGTTCTGACCGCGGGGCGAAGCGGTGCTTCACCGGTTACAATATGGTACCCACGCGCATCCGGTTCACGGAACAGTTCCACTATACGCCCTGATGTGATGTCGTGCTCGACAAAATGTCGCGCAGTCACAGTCACCCCCTGCCCGGCGCGCACCCCCTCCAGCAGCAGATTTCCCGGCAAGGCGATACGCCCGGCCCGTGGCCCGTGTTCGACGCCCTGCTGGGACAGCCAGCTTGTTGCCTCGGTGGTGCCGAATTCCTCAAGCCAGGGCAGTTGGCTTAGCTCATCCGGGGTCCATGTAGGCCGGTCGCCCAACAGCGATGGGGCGGCGACAATCACGATGGGGCTTTGCAGCAGCAATTGCGAATTGACACCGCCCCAGCCCCCCGCGCCATACCGGATCGCCACATCCACGCCGCCCGGGCGCAGGTTGACCAGATCGGGCGAGGGGTCCAGCGCAAGGTGAATATCCCGATGTTCCGCCTGAAATGCAGGCAGACGCGGCATCAACCACGATGCCGCAAACGAGGCGGTCAGGGACACATGAACGGGGCGGTCGTCGGTGGATTGCATCAGATCCGCGACAGAACTGCCGATTGCCCCGAACCCCAGATGCAGGGCGCGGGCCAGCCTCTCACCCTCGGGCGTCAAGGCCATGGACTTTCCCGCCCGGTCCAGCAACGCAACCCCAAGGTGCTTTTCCAAAGCGCGCAATTGCTGGCTGATGGCAGCATGGCTGACATTCAACAACGCGCCCGCCTGCACCACATTCCCGGCCTCGGCAAAGGCATGAAAGGCCCTGAGGGACGCAAGCGGCGGCATCTTCAACCAATCCATATGTAAGTCCTGATTACACAATCGAATGGCAATTGAGTCGCATTTTATGCCTTCCCGATCAATCCTGAATGCAGTTGGAACCAATTTCAGGAGAGGTCAAATGCTCTCAATTCTCGCGCGCACTTTCATGATTGCATCCAAAACACGAAACCCGGACAGGTCTTTCGATCCGGACTCTGCCGAGACCCGCAGATCGAAATGGCTGCCGGAAGATCACTGGTGGAAAGAAAAGCCGCGCATCCAAAGTCCAAAATCGCGGTAACGGATCGTCTGGACCGCATCAAAACCAACAAGTAGGTTGGGATTGTAGCACCGGCTGTTCTGGAAACGCGCGAACAGATGGAACAGCCGGTGCCTTAACCTTCGGGCGGCAAGCCGTCCGAAGGTATTCTTTTGCCGTTACTGACCGCCACCCAATTGGTGGACATAGGCGGTGACCGCGCGAACCTGCGCGTCGGTCAGACGATTTTCCCAGGCTGGCATCACACCAAAGCGGCTGTTCGTAACCGTTTCGGTCAGGGCTTCTTGGCTGCCGCCATAAAGCCAGATGGCATCAGTCAGATTCGGCGCACCCTGCGTGATGTCGCCCTTCCCGTCCTCACCGTGGCAGGCGACGCAGTTGTCTTCGAAGACTACCTTGCCTGCCTGTGCCGCCGCATCGTCGGTCTGCGCATTGGTCAGCGACATGACGTATTGAACCACTTGAGTGATCTCGTCATGTTCAAGGATCTCACCAAAGGCCGGCATCTCGGAATAACGCGCATCGTCGCTTTCCTCGTTACGGATGCCATAGGCGACGGTGGTTTCGATGTCCTCAAGCGAACCGCCCCACAACCATGCGTCGTCCAGCAGGTTCGGGAACCCCGGCGCACCCTGCGCACCCGAGCCGTGGCATTGTGCGCACCAGGTACGGAACACAGCGCCACCCGCATTTACGGCATATTGCTGCAGTTCAGGGTCCTTCGAGATATCCGCCAACGGAGTTTCCACCAGCTTGGCGTTCCATGGCGCGTTGGCTTCCTGAAAGGCAACCATTTCTTCCTGCACCAGCGCCCGCGAAGACCAGCCCATGACGCCCGCCGTTGCCGATTTTACCAAAGGCCATGCCGGATACATGATCGTATAGATCACGGCCCAGACGATGGTGGCGTAGAGCGTCCACAGCCACCAGCGTGGCATCGGATTGTCAAACTCTTCGATGCCGTCCCAGCTGTGGCCCGTTGTATTCGGGTCGCCCGGCTGTTTTTCAGGTGTCTTGCTCATTTCCTCGCCTCCTTAACTGCGGCGGGTTTGTCCGGATGCCGGAAGGGGATATTGGCGGTGTCCTGGTATTCTTTGCTGGCACCCGGGCGGAAAACCCAAATGACGATGCCAACGAAAAAGACGAACAACAGCAGCAACATCCAACTGTCCGCGAACTGTCTGAGGATTGTGTAGGCTTCCATCACAAATCTCCTCAGCGGCTTGCGTCTGGGGTGAAGGTCGAAAAGTCGACCAAAGTGCCCAGCATCTGAAGGTAGGCAACCAGCGCATCCGCTTCGGTCAGTTCGGATTGACCATCGAAGTTGCGCACGCTGACCTTGTCGCCATAGCGTTCCAGCAGACCGTCATAGTCGCTGTCCGGATCAGCCTGAGCCCGGAAATCCGCCCGCGCGTTTTCCAGCATCTCTTCGGTATATGGCGTACCGACCAGCGCATTTGCGGCCATGATGTCACCGATATACTTACCGTCCAGCTTGCGGTGTTCGAGGAAGCCGTATTTCGGCATCACCGATTCCGGCACCACGGACTGCGGATCACGCAGGTGATCAACATGCCATTGGTCCGAATACCGGCCACCGACACGGGCCAGATCAGGCCCGGTCCGCTTGGACCCCCACTGGAACGGATGATCATACATCGATTCAGCCGCCAGCGAGTAATGCCCGTACCGTTCGACCTCATCGCGCATCGGGCGGATCATCTGGCTGTGGCAGGTATAGCAGCCTTCGCGCAGATAAATCTCACGCCCCGCCATTTCGAGAGGGGTGTAAGGGCGCATGCCCTCCACCTTCTCGATGGTGTTCTCAAGATAGAACAGGGGCGCGATCTGAACGATGCCACCGATGGTCACGACCAAAAAGCTGAACACCAGCAGGAGGGTCGCGTTGGTCTCGAGGATCTTGTGTTTGTCGAGAATTGCCATAGCTACCGGCCCTCCTTATTCAGCCGGGACCGCGACGGTCAGGCTGGCCTCTTTAGCCGGTGCCTTCCGCACAGTCATCCACAGGTTGTAGCACATGACCATCGCACCCGCGAGGAACATGACCCCACCCAAAGCACGCACCACATACATCGGGAACTTGGCGGCAACGGTGTCAGCGAACGAGTTCACCAAGAAGCCGTTGGCATCCACCTCGCGCCACATCAGGCCCTCCATGATACCGGTCACCCACATCGACGCGGCATACAAAACGATGCCGATAGTGGCGAGCCAGAAGTGCCAGCTGACAAGGCTGAGCGAGTACAGGCGATCCCGCTTCCACAGGACAGGCACCAGGAAGTACAGCGCACCAAAGGTGATCATGCCGTTCCAGCCCAGCGCGCCCGAATGCACGTGCCCAATGGTCCAGTCGGTATAATGGCTGAGGCTGTTTACAGCGCGGATCGACATCATCGGTCCCTCAAAGGTGGACATGCCGTAGAACCCGACCGAGATCACCATCATTCGGATCACCGGGTCGGTGCGCAGCTTGTCCCAAGCACCCGACAGGGTCATCAGGCCGTTGATCATACCACCCCAGGACGGCATCCACAGCACGATCGAGAACACCATGCCCAGCGTCGATGCCCAATCCGGCAGCGCGGTATAGTGCAGGTGGTGCGGACCGGCCCAGATATACAGGAAGATCAGCGCCCAGAAGTGGATGATCGACAGCTTATAGCTGAACACCGGACGTTCGGCCTGTTTCGGGATGAAGTAATACATCATACCCAGGAAACCGGCGGTCAGGAAAAAGCCCACGGCGTTGTGACCGTACCACCACTGGATCATGGCGTCTTGCACGCCCGACCAGACGATGACCGATTTCGAACCCCAAATGCTGACAGGGATGGTCATGTTGTTGATCAGGTGCAGCATGGCAACGGTCACGATAAAGGCCAGATAGAACCAGTTCGCCACATAGATGTGCGGTTCTTTCCGTTTGATGATCGTACCCAGAAACACCGCCAGATAGGCAACCCAGACGATGGTCAGCCACAGATCGACGTACCATTCCGGCTCGGCGTATTCTTTGGATTGGGTCCCACCCAGCACATAGCCGGTCGCTGCCAGCACGATGAACAGCTGATACCCCCAGAACACGAACCACGCCAGATTACCGCCCCAAAGGCGTGCGGCGCTGGTGCGTTGGACAACATAGAACGACGTCGCGATCAACGCGTTGCCGCCAAAGGCAAAGATTACCGCCGACGTATGCAGAGGACGCAGACGACCGAAATTCAGATAACCCTGCGCCCAATCAAAGTTGAGCACCGGAAAGGCCAACTGAAAGGCGATGAACGTCCCTGCGAGAAAACCAACCACGCCCCAAAAGGCGGTGGCAATCACGCCGTAACGGATCACGTCATCCATGTACTCGGCCGAGCGGTCTACAAGAATATCTGGCTCGTCGGTGTTTCGAAGCGTCCAGATGAACAATCCACCGGCGATCAACATCACCAGAATTGCGTGCACCTGATACGCCAAGTCCCGTGCATAATTGGTTCCGATCGCGGCGAACAATGCGATCAGACCAAGCACGATCAGCTTGATGTAGTTTGACATATTGCGTCCCTTTGCCATGCCCCGCGCGATTCTTATTTGTCGCAGGACCCTTTTGACTGGCTGCTGTTTTGTCGGACTGCGGCCAGAACTGCTTTGATCTGTGTCAAGACAATACCCCGATTTCTATGACAACCGTAAACAAACAATTGGGCTTTCAAGCCGCAGATGGCCGAACTCTGAAGGACACGAGGTTAAAATGGCTTACAAATCTATTCTCACCGTCATGACGGATACAAAACACGCGGAATCTGCCCTGACCCAGATGTCAGCGCTGGCCCTTGCGCAGGATGCGCATGTCGAAGCCCTGTGCCTGGGTGTTGATCGCAGTCAGACCGGATATTATTATGCCGGGGCGAATGCCTTGATTCTTCAGGAAACACTGAACCGCGCAAATGCCGAAGCTGATGAGGTTCTGACTTATACGCAGAATTTTCTGGGCAAGTCCGGCACCCGCTGGTCTGCCGAAAGCGGCGTGGCCCAGATTTCCGACATCGGCCGCCATGTCGCCCATCGCGCGCGGTTTTCCGATCTTGTCATCCTGCCGCAGCCCTATGGGGCGGATCGCGGTGCCGAAGCCGAGCCCATTGTCGAAGCTGCAATGTTCGAAGGCCACGCGCCAGTGTTGGTCACACCGGATGACGCAAAACCCTTTGACCGGCCCGGCACCATCATGATCGGCTGGAACGAAAGCGTCGAGGCCATGCGCGCCATCCGCCGTGCCCTGCCCTTCCTGATGCAATCCGATCTGGTGCGTATCGTGGTGATCGACCCGCCGCGTCACGGCCCTGACCGTTCGGACCCCGGCGGTATGCTGTCGCAAATGCTGGCGCGCCACGGTGTGAAATGTGAAATCGACGTGCTGAGCAAGACGATGACACGGGTGTCGGATGTTCTGAATCGCCATGCTGCGGACACCGAGTCCGATATGATCGTGATGGGGGCCTACGGCCATTCAAGGTTCCGCGAAGCCATTCTTGGGGGCGCAACCCGCAATATGCTGGAACAATCCTCGGTACCGGTGTTTCTGGCGCACTGACACTTTCGAAAACAAAAAACCGCCCCACCGGGCGGTTTTTTCAACCTCGCTTCACGAGACCGATCAGGAACAGCAGGATGATCGCGCCCAAGGTGGCAAAGAGGATCGACGAAATCACGCCACCCCCTACGGCAAACCCAAGTGCCGGAAAAATCGTGCCCGCCAAAAACGCCCCGACGATCCCGACGATGATGTTGCCGATCAGACCGAATCCGCGCCCCTCCATGATCTTGCCCGAAAACCATCCGGCTAAGGCACCAATGAAGAGCATCGCCAACAGGCTGCTGAATTCCATGCCCGGCTCCTGAATATCTGTTTCAATTAAGGCCAATAGACCACGGCGGGCACGACCCGTCACGCCACAATGCGATCAGACCAGAAAACCGCCGTCGGAATCGTCACCCGCCTCTTCCATCAAACGCCCCATATTCGGGATCGTCACATGGCGTTTGCCCTCAAGTGAGATCACCTGATCCCGCTTCAAGGCCGAAATCTGCCGGCTGACCGTTTCCAGCGTCAGTCCAAGATAGTCCGCCATCGCCTCGCGGGTCAGGGGCAGGTCGAACACGATCGGTCCCGCATTTACTTTTTGCCCGATCGAGGCATCGCGACGCGCGATTATCGACAGCAGGCTGGCGATCTTCTCGCGCGCGGTCTTGCGTCCCAGAACCAGCATCCACTCCCGCGCCGCATCAAGCTCGTCCAATGTCATCTGCAACAGCCGGTGCGCGATATGGGGGGTTTCGGTCATCAGGTCTTCGAACGGCTTTTTGCGAAAGCAGCACATGACAAGGTCGGTTGTTGCCTGCACGTCATAAGGCGTCGATTCGCGGCCTGGCCGCCCAACAAAATCGCTGGGCAGCAAAAGGCCCACCATTTGGGTACGTCCGTCTTCCATTGTTTGCGTCAAAGAGGCGATCCCCGACACGACAGAGCCCACGAAATTCATCTGATCCCCCGACCAGATAATCGTCTGCCCCGCCTCAAAGCTGCGATAATACTTGATATCTTCAAGCTCTTCGAGCTCGTTCGGATTGCAGTGCGCACAGACTGCCCGGTGCCTTATGGGGCAGTCGTTACAATTGGTGTGGTCGATTTTGAAGTTCGGCGTCATGCGCGTTTCCACTTGATCTCGGTCAAGGTATCTTTGCTGGCTGTCCTCTAACGGTATCGACATGATAGTGAAACCACAATTGGCACGGCTTGGACTATTTGACGCGAAAGTCCCGCGTTATACCAGCTATCCCACCGCCCCGCACTTCAGCAATGACGTAGGGTCAGACCTATATGCTGACTGGATTTCCGGAATCAAACCCGGCAGCGCCGTATCGTTGTATATCCACGTCCCGTTCTGCCGCAGACTGTGCTGGTTCTGCGCCTGCAGAACGCAGGGGACGCAAACCGACAACCCGGTTATCGCCTATGTGGATGTCCTCAAGGCGGAACTGGATCTTCTGGCCGCACGCCTGCCCGAGGGGGTCACACTGTCGCGCCTGCATTGGGGCGGCGGCACGCCGACCTTACTGAACCCCGGCCTGATGCGGGATTTGGCATCCCGTATCCTTGAAATCGTGCCCCTTGGCCCGGACGCCGAATTCTCGGTTGAGATCGACCCGAACGAAATCGACGAGGGTCGCCTGGACGCTCTGGCCGAGGCCGGTATGAATCGCGCCTCAATCGGGGTGCAGGATTTCGACGATGAAATCCAGAAAACCATCGGGCGCATTCAAAGCTATGACGTCACGCGCAACGCCGTTGACATGATCCGTGCCCGGGGCATTGCCAGCCTGAATGCCGACATTCTGTACGGCCTGCCGCATCAGACCAAATCGCGGATGACCGAAAGCGTGCAAAAGCTGCTGTCGCTGGCCCCCGACCGCGTGGCGCTTTATGGCTATGCCCACGTGCCCTGGATGGCCAAACGGCAGCAGTTGATCCCATCGGACGCCCTGCCAACCCCCGAGCAGCGGTTGGACCTGTTCGATACCGCGCGGCGTCTGTTCCTGTGGGACAAATATGCCGAAATCGGCATCGACCACTTTGCCACGCAGGATGATGGCCTGACCCACGCGCTGAACGCCGGGCGGCTAAAGCGGAACTTTCAGGGCTATACCGACGATCAGGCTGATGTGCTGATCGGCGTCGGGGCCAGCTCAATCTCGCGGTTTCCGCAGGGTTATGCCCAGAACGCGCCAGCGACATCGGCCCATATCAAGGCGATCCGCGCCGGGCGGTTTTCAACATCACGCGGGCACTTGTTCAAGGATCAGGACGTGCTGCGCGCCCGCCTGATCGAGGCGCTGATGTGTGATTTCCGGATCGATTCGGCCGAAATCCTGCGCGATTACGAAGTTACCGCCGCAGAATTGCAGGGCATGTATAAGACCGCCAATGACGCGTTCGACGGATTGCTGCAGGTCACCGATGACGGTCTTTTCATCCCCCCCGAGGCGCGTGCACTGACCCGCATGATCGCCCGGAGCTTTGACGTATATGATCTGAGCAAGGCGGGCCACAGCTCGGCGATCTGAAACGATAACCGGACGGGGCTTGACGCACGGGGTGGGTTTTTCCCAAACTCGTACGGCAGGCGGTAACACGCCTCATGCCTGAGGCAGGCAAAGATACAGTCAGATCGTGCCGACGCACCCGCGTTCGACGACCCCTTTCGTGCAGCCGTATTGCAACGTGAAAGAGGGACAGCACCATGCGCGTATTCACCGTCCTCGGCCCCAGTCAATCGGGGAAGACCACTCTGGTCGAGGCCATCAGCCGCCTCGATGGCCGACCCACCACATTCGACGTATCCGGAACCGTGCACCTGCACGGTTTTTCTTATTTGGACGAGCCTTGGTGCGCCGTCGACGTGGACGGGGGCGGCGATAACCTCGCCTATGTCGGCCCGGCGATGGCGATCTCGGACGCGGCTGTCGTCGTTGTTCCGCCCGACCCGGATGCGGCTGTCCTGTGTGCCCCGTATCTGCGGCTGGTCGAAGAGGCGGGCATCCCCTGCTTTCTGTTCATCAACCGCATGGACAACCCCAACGGTCGCATTCGCGACATCATCGCGGCCTTGCAGACCTATTGCACCCATCACATCGCGCTGCGTCAGGTGCCGATCCGCGATGGCGAGACAATCATCGGTGCGGTCGATCTGATCTCGGAGCGGGCGTGGAAGTATCAGGAGGGGCAGCCCTCGGCCCTGATCGAACTGCCGCAATCAGCTGAGGATCGCGAACAGGAGGCCCGCACCGAATTGCTGGAAACCCTGTCGGATTTTGACGATCACTTGCTGGAACAGCTGATCGAAGACAAACAGCCCCCCAGCGCCGAGGTCTATGATCTGGCCGCGCAGGTGTTGCAGAGCCACCAGTTGATCCCTGCCTGTCTGGGGGCGGCCAACCATGGCAACGGCCTGACCCGCCTTATGAAAGCGCTGCGGCATGAAACACCGGAATTCGACATTGCAGCCGGACGCGATGAAGCGGCAGAAGACGCCCGTGCCATCGCCGGATTTGCGGATGTCAAAAAGCACATCGGCAAAATCATCATCCTGCGCGGCCTGGGCCAAGGCGTGAAAACGCATGAAACGCTGGGCGGTGAAACGGTCGGCAATTTGACGGGACTTGATGCCAAAACACAGATTTCCGAACTGAAGGCCGGGCAAATCGGACTGGCCGTGAAATCCGACCACCTGAACCCAGGCCACCTTTATGACAGCACCGGGGCAACCCCGCTGCCGGAATGGGCCGCATCGCATCCAATTGCACATCGACAGATCGTGTCCCCCGCGCACGAACGGGACGACGTTCGCCTTTCCAATGCTCTTAGCCGGTTGGTCGAGATTGATCCGGGCCTGCATCTGCAACAGGACGAACTCAGCGGTCACGCGGTTCTGGGATCGCAAGGCCCCCAGCACATGCGCCGCGTAACGGTGAAACTGGCCGAGGATTTCGGCATCGAGATCGAGTCGGGGCCGGTCGAAACCGCCTATCGGGAAACCATCCGCACCCCGGTCGAGCACCGCTATCGCCACCGCAAGCAATCCGGCGGGGCCGGTCAGTTTGCCGATGTGGTGATCTCGGTCGCCCCCATGCCGCGCGGCTCTGGGTTTCAGTTCGAGGAGGTCGTCAAAGGTGGGTCCGTGCCCAAGAACTATATCCCCTCTGTGGAGCACGGCGCCAAAGACGCGCTGGTGCAAGGCCCCGAGGGCTTTCCGGTTGTCGATGTGAAAGTTACACTGAGCGACGGCAAGCACCATAATGTGGACAGCTCGGATTATGCGTTCCGCACAGCGGGCAAGAATGCGGTCCGCGAGGCATTGCCACAGGCAAAACCCGTGGTCCTGCAACCCATCCTGAGCGCCGAGATTCACCTGCCGTCCGATTTTGTCGGCGACCTTGTCCCGACCATAAGCTCGCTCCAGGGGCAGGTACTGGGTTTCGAGGGCAATCCGAACGCATCAGGTTGGGAGATTTTCAACGCCCAGCTTCCGTCGGTTTCCGAAGACGAACTGCACCGCACCCTGGCCAGCGCCACGCGCGGAACAGGTTGGGTCAGGCTGAACTTTGACCACTACGAAGAACTGCGCGGACCGGTGCCAAAAACCGCAGGGCAGGAAAAGGCAAGCGCCTGAAGTTTTGCGGGGCGGGCTGCTGTCAGCCCGCCGCAGCGATCAGTTCGCGGGTGTATTCTGTCTGTGCGTTCTCGAACAAATCGTCCGCCGTGCCCATCTCGATGACATCGCCGTTCCGCATCACAATCACCTTGTGCGACATGGCGCGCACAACTTTCAGGTCATGACTGATGAACAGATAGGCCAGTCCGTACTTGCGTTGTAGATCACGCAGCAGATCGACGATCTGCACCTGCACCGTCATGTCCAAAGCGCTGGTTGGCTCATCCAGAACCAACAGCTTGGGTCGCAGCACCATGGCCCGCGCAATGGCGATGCGCTGGCGCTGCCCACCCGAAAACTCATGCGGATAGCGATCCATCGCGGCCGGGTCCAGGCCGACTTCTGTCATCACCTCGGCCACCAGTTCGCGCGGGGCGCGGTGGGGGGCAATCTTGTGGATCGCCAGACCCTCGGCAATGATCTGCATGCAGGTCATGCGCGGGCTCAGGCTACCGAACGGGTCCTGAAACACGATCTGCATATCCTTGCGCAGCCGCCGCAGTTCGCGCGTCGACCAGCGACGCACGTCCTTGTCCCGGAAGGTGATACTGCCTTCGGAGGCGATCAGCCGCATGATCGCCAGCGCCAGCGTGGTCTTGCCTGATCCGCTTTCGCCAACAATACCCAGCGTCTCACCCGCCCGCACGCTGAGCGTGGTGTCATTCACCGCTTTCACATATCCAACCGTCCGTTTCAGAAACCCGCGCTGGATCGGGAACCAGACTTTCAGGTTATCGGTTCGGGCCACTTCTTCTGCGTCGGGCGCGACAGGATCAGGATGGCCCGAGGGTTCGGCCCCCAGCAGTTTGCGCGTATAGGGGTGTTGCGGATTGTCGAAAATCTCGGTGGTTACGCCGGCTTCGACGATCTCACCATCCTTCATCACGCAGACCCGGTCGGCGATGCGGCGCACAATGCCCAGATCATGGGTGATGAACAGCATCCCCATATTCTCGGCTTTCTGCAGTTCAGCCAGCAGCTCCAGAATTTGCGCCTGAATGGTCACGTCCAGCGCCGTTGTCGGCTCGTCCGCGATCAGAATGTCCGGCTTGTTGGCCAGCGCCATGGCGATCATGACCCGTTGCCTTTGCCCGCCCGAAAGCTGGTGCGGATAGCTGTCCAGCCGGTCACGCGGATCGCGAATACCAACCTTGGTCAGCAGTTCGACAATACGATCCCGCGCCGCCTCACCCGTCAGCCCCTGGTGCAGCGCCAGCGATTCAGCCATCTGTTTCTGGATCGTATGCAGCGGGTTGAGCGAGGTCATCGGCTCTTGAAAGATAAAGCTGATGTCGTTGCCGCGCACATCCATCAGTTTGTCTTCGGATGCGTCAATCATTTCATGGCCATCATACTTGACCGACCCTTCAACAATTGCGCTGTCACCCAACAGCGACACCGTGGACAGCGCCGTAACGGATTTCCCCGATCCGGATTCGCCCACCAACGCGACGGTTTCGCCGCGATCAACGGTGAAGGACACGCCCTTGACGGCCGCGCTGACCCGCCCGTCCTGTCGGAACGAGACCTTGAGGTCTTTCACATCCAAAAGGCTCATGAGAACGTCTTTCTGGGATCAAACGCATCGCGGATGCCCTCAAAAATGAAGACCAGCAGCGACAGCATGATGGCAAAGGTGAAAAAGGCGGTAAAGGCCAGCCACGGGGCCTGCAGGTTCTGTTTCGCCTGCAAGGTCAACTCCCCCAGCGACGGGGCCGAGGATGGCAGGCCAAAGCCCAGGAAATCCAGCGAGGCCAGGCCGCCGATGGTGCCGGTCACGATGAACGGCATGAAGGTCAGCGTGGCAACCATCGCATTTGGCAGCATGTGGCGGAACATGATGGTCTTGTTGCCCACGCCCAGCGCCCGCGCAGCCCGGACATATTCCAGATTTCGCGCCCGCAGGAATTCGGCCCGCACGACGCCCACCAACCCTGTCCAGCTGAACAGGATCATCAGGGCCACCAACAGCCAGAAACTGCGCCCCAGAATGGCGAACATGATGATGATTACATACAGCGATGGGGTTGCGGACCAGATTTCGATGATCCGCTGAAAAACCAAGTCCAGCCAGCCGCCAAAGAACCCCTGAATCGCCCCGGCAAAGATGCCGATCACACTGGCCACGCCTGTCACCATCAACGTGAACAGGATCGACAGGCGGAAGCCATAGATCACACGCGCCAGCACATCGCGTTTGGTGTCATCCGTGCCCAGCAAGTTCTGCCCATTGGGCGGCAGCGGCGCGGCACCGGGACGGTCCACACTGGTTGTGAAGGAATATGGGATCAGCGGCCAGATGGCCCAGCCCCGTTCATAGCCGTCGGCCTGAAAGGTTCCGGTCTTGATTTCGTCGATGATGCCTTCGGGATCATCAAAACACTCTTCAAGCCCGCCGCTGTCGATCAGGCATTGAACCTCGGGGTCGCGATAGATCGCTTCGGTCTGGAAATCGCCGCCAAACTCAGTCTCTGCGTAAAAGTTGAAGATCGGCGTGTAAAGCTCACCGCGGTACTTCACCAGAATCGGTTTGTCGTTGGCGATGAATTCGGCAAACAGCGACAGCCCGAACAGAACCGAGAAGATGATCAGCGACCAAAAGGCCCGGCCGTTGCGCCGGAAGTTGCGCCAGCGGCGCTGGTTGAGTGGGGACAGTGTCATTTACCCCTCCCGCTTTTCGAAATCGATGCGCGGATCGACCAGCACATACATCAGGTCGCTGATGATGCCGACGACCAGGCTCATCAGGCCAAAGATGAACAGCGTGCCGAAGATCACCGGATAATCCCGCGCCACGGCGGCCTCAAACCCCAGACGACCCAGCCCATCCAGTGAAAAGATCGTCTCGATAATGATCGAACCGCTGAAGAACACGCCGATGAACACCGCCGGAAAGCCCGCGATGACGATCAGCATGGCGTTGCGGAAAACATGGCCGTACAGCACTTTTTGCTCGCTCAGGCCCTTGGCGCGGGCGGTCATGACGTATTGCTTTTTGACCTCATCCAGAAACGAGTTCTTGGTCAGCAGTGTCAGCGTCGCAAAGGCGGAAATCGTCAAGGCTATGACCGGCAGGGTGATGTGCCAGAAGTAATCGGCGATCTTGCCCAAAAGGCTGAGGCTGTCCCAATTGTCCGAGGTCAGCCCCCGCAGCGGAAATATCTGCCAGTAGGAGCCACCGGCAAACAGCACCAGCAACAGGATCGCAAACAGGAACCCAGGAATGGCATAGGCGACGATGATGGCGCCGCTGGTCCAGGTATCGAACCGCGAGCCGTCCTTGACCGCCTTGCGAATGCCCAGCGGGATCGACACCAGATAGGCGATCAGGGTTGACCACAGGCCCAGCGAGATTGACACAGGCATCTTTTCCAGCACCAGATCGGTTACGCTGATCGACCGGAAATAGCTCTCGCCGAAATCCAGAGTCAGGTAGTTGCCCAGCATATTCAGAAACCGCTCAAGCGGGGGCTTGTCGAACCCGAATTCCTTTTCCAGCTCTTCAATGAATTCGGGCGGCAGCCCGCGCGCGCCGACATAGCGGTCGTTTACGCCACCGGTGTGCTGTTCAACATCGCCACCGCCGCCGGCGATGCCTTCGAACACGTCGCCGCCACCTTCCAGCTGGGCGATGATCTGTTCAATCGGACCGCCCGGAACGAACTGAACCAGCGTGAAATTGACGATCATGATCCCCAACAAGGTGGGAATGACCAGCAACAAGCGTCTTAGAATATATGCTCCCATGGGGGCGGATTACCTCAACGCGCCCGAGGATTTCAACTCGGCTTCTTTCTCGGCGTTGATCCACCACAGGTCTTCTATACCTAGCGCATAGGGCGGCAGGTTTTCAGGGTGTTCATACATATCCCAATAGGCGACCCAGTATTTACCCAGATACCACGTGGGCACCATGATCCGCTTGGCGCGCAGAACGCGGTCCAGAGCGCGGACATTGGCGTACAACTCTTCGCTTTCGGTTGCGGCGATAATGTTGTCGATCAGCGGCTCGATGTCGGGACCATGCGCGCCCGAGGGGTTGAACACGGAATACGAGGCGGCCTCGGTCCCGAATTGCTGGTACAGGCCGGTCGAAGGTTGCAGCGATGTCGGGTACCCGCCAACGATCATGTCAAAATCACGGTCCCGGCGGCGCAGCGTAAACTGTGCGTTGTCGACACGATTATACGCCGCATCAATACCCATGGCGCGCAAGTTGTCGACAAAGGGCTGAATGATCCGGTCAAGGGTCGGCTGATCCGACAGGAATTCGATCGACAGCACCTCACCGTTTTCATTCCGGCGGACACCATCGCTGCCCACCAGCCAACCGGCCTCATCCAGCAGCTTCATGGCCGTGCGCAGGTTGCGGCGGTCATTCTGACGCGCCGCGCGGGATTCGTGAGCGCTTATGGGCTCGTCGGTCAGAACCGCCGGGTCCAGTGCATCGCCCAGGCTTTGCAAGACCTCAAGTTCACGCCCTTCGGGCAGGCCGGTGGCCTCAAGATGGGTACCTTCCCAGAACGAGCTGCGTTGCTGGAACAGGCCGTATTGCAGGCTTTCATTGGTCCATTCGAAGTTAAAGCCCAACTGAATCGCTTCGCGCACACGCGGGTCTTGCAGCTGTGGACGGTCAAGGTTCATGATGAACCCGGTTGCCGAGGGTACGTTGCCATCCGCAAGCTCGGCCCGGATCACGCTGCCATTCGAAATCGCAGGAAAATCATAGGCCGTGGCCCAGCTTTTCGAGTTGTTTTCCTGTCGCAGCGTGAAGGTGCCCGCCTTGAACCCCTCCATCGCGGCGATCGAGTCGCTGAAGTATTCGATACGGATAGTGTCGTAGTTGTTGCGCCCGACATTCACATTGATGTCGTCCCCCCAATAGTCCGGGTTGCGTTTGTAAACGATACGACGGTTGATATCGTAGCTGTCCAGAACATACGGGGCCGACCCGATCCCCTGCACCAGGCGTGGTTCGTCCAGACGTCGGTTTTCAGGATCAGCTTCAAACCAGGCTTTGGAATATACCGGCACACCCCCGGCAACCGCGATCAGAGACCGGCGCGGGATGTCCGGCGCGAAATAGAACTTAACCCGGTGCTCATCCAGCGCTTCGGCACGGGGGACCCGCTTGCGCACCGCATCGGCATAAGATTTCAAACCCTGCTCCAGCAACAGATCGTGGGAAAACACGACATCTTCGGCTGTGATTGGGGTTCCATCAGAAAACCGCGCCTCAGGCCGTATGTTGAAAATCACCCATTCCTGGCTTTCCGGATATTCCAGACTTTCCGCCAGCAGACCGTAATATGACGCAGGCTCATCATAGGAGGCCACCAGCAGAGATTCGTATTGGCTTGCGGATCGCGCCCCGGCCCGGCCTTTGCGCGTGAACGGGTTGAAACTGTCGAACGTACCCTGGGCGGCATAGGACAGGTCCCCCCCGCGCGGGGCATCCGGGTTCACATAGTCGAAATGAGGAAAGCCTTCGGGGTATTTCAGATCACCGAATTCCGAGAATCCGTGGCTTTTGATGATCTTTTCTTCTGCAAACAGCTGGGTTGAGGCCAAAAGGATCAGAAAAAATCCGACCATCAAAGCACTCATCCACCCCCTGAAATCCAATGCACGCGCCTGAACGGAAACTTTGTTGGATCTCATATTGCTCATCCCCTGCTTCGCCTTTGTCTTTTATCTTGTATGCGCCAGCTAAATGACCAGCACTGTCAGATTCAAGTTTAGAACGCGTGAACGCTTTGTGAAGTTCTTCTTAGGCAAAAAATAAAGCCGCTGCACGGGGCAGCGGCTTTGAAATTCGGTGCGGTGATCACAAGATCAGTTGCCGATGGTCTGAAGATACGCAATCAGATCGGCGCGGTCTTTCGGTTTTTTCAGGCCCGCAAAGCTCATGGATGTGCCCGAGATATAGCTGCTGGGGCGGGTCAGGAAGGCATCCAGTGCCTCGGGCGTCCAGTTGCCGCCGTGCGCCTGCATCGAGGCTGAATAGCCACCGAATCCTTTGGCCGTGGCGACCGGGCGGTCGACAATGCCAAACAGATAGGGGCCAGTGCCGTTTGCGCCGTCTTCCAGTTTGTGACAGGCGGTACACTTACGGAAGACGCGAGCGCCTTTGTCCGGGTCGGCGGCGGCCAACATGTCTTCGAACACCACTTCTTCACCGTCGGCGCTTTCGCCAGAGCTTTCGGTTTCGATGATGTAAGAGGCCGTCTCGCCATGCCCATCGGCGTGGTAAAGCACCTCGGCACCCCATTTTGCCAGAAGCAGCACCAGGAAGGTGCCAAACAGGCCTGCTGCGGCCTTGGTAACTGTCATCGTGTCGAACATTGATCGCGAGTCCATTTCAGCTGTCTGCGGGGTGTCTAAGGCTTCCCCTGACAAGAGGCAAGGTATAGACACCGCGACTAAACGCCCAATTCAAGAACTTGTTGCACGGAATCGACCAAATGACCAAACGTATCGCATTTCAGGGAGAACCCGGCGCCTATAGTCACGAGGCCTGCCGCAACGCCCGTCCCGAAATGGAGGCCCTGCCCTGCCGCACATTCGAAGATGTGATCGAATCGGTCCGTTCTGGCGCGGCTGAGCTGGCCATGCTGCCGGTCGAAAACACGACCTATGGCCGGGTGGCCGACATCCACCGCCTGCTGCCCCATAGCGGCCTGCATATCGTGGACGAGGCCTTCGTGCGGGTTCACATCAACCTGCTGGCGGTCCCCGGTGCCACACTGGCGGACATCACCGAGGCGCATTCCCATCTGGTTCTTCTGCCTCAATGCGCGGGCTTTTTGAAGGAACACAACATCCGGGGACGGGTCAGCCCGGACAATGCCCGCGCCGCGCGCGAGGTCTCGGAACAGGGCGATAAGCACTCGGCGGCTTTGGCCAGCGAATTGGCCGGGGAAATCTATGGGCTGAATGTGCTGGCCCGCCATATCGAGGATCGGGACAACAACACCACCCGGTTTCTGGTGATGTCGCGCCAGGCGGATATGGCCCGGCGCGGTGAACACGGCATGATCACCAGCTTCGTGTTTCAGGTGCGCAACATTCCGGCGGCGCTGTACAAGGGCATGGGTGGCTTTGCCACCAACGGCATCAACATGACCAAACTGGAAAGCTATATGGTCGACGGTTCATTCACTGCGACCCAGTTTTATGCTGATATCGTCGGCCACCCCGACGACCGCAACGTGCAGCTGGCCATGGAAGAGTTGGAGCATTTCACCACCAACGTCGAGGTTCTGGGCGTCTATCCGGCGGCACAGCCGCGCGGCTGATTCGAGACCGCAAATGCTTTGGACACCGCACCACCGTGCTGTCGGTAATCGACGAACCCTATTGCATCGTAATAGGCCAATCCTTCGGCATTACTGGCGGATATCGTGGCATCTATGGCCGGTATCCCGGATGCCCGCGCCACTGTCAGCGTATTTTGAAATAAGGCGCGCCCAATGCCCCGGCGCGCGGCTGAGGGGCGGATATGGGTTCCGATGACACCCCAGCCAACGGGGGCGCCATAAGGGTTGCCCCCTACCGCCCGTTTCAGGGATTGAAACCCCAGAACACGTGACCCTGCATCCAACGCCACAGTGCAGACAATCTGATCCGGATGCGTAATGTAATGCGACGCGGCAAAATCCACATCGCTGGATTTGCTGCGTTTTCCGGCGGCGACCAGTTCCTGCAGAACTGCGGCAACGCCCTCGGCATCGCTTCTGCTGGCTGTGCGAATGACAAAATCGTTCACGGAAACCTCAAAATAGCCCCGCCCCCCTAGCCACCATGCAGGTGACGTTCTTCCATTTCTCTTGCGAATTCGCTGAGCCGCACCTGAAATTGCCGCCGAAATCTGGATTGCCCCAGCCGAAGCGACTGCAAAAGAAGCCGCGCGGGCAGTGATTTGGCGGATAGGGACATATCAACACTCAGGCGGGTTCTGCGTTGCGACAGGGACAGAAATTCGATCATCGTGACCCCGTTCATGCCCTTGCTGGCCGCCTCGAACATCATGCGGGACGGGGGGTCACATTCCGCCATATGGACAGCCACATGACGCGGCTTACCGCGCAGCCTGAATTCGGTTTCCCATCTTGTGCCGGGCACCACGCCCATATGGCCCGACATGCGGCGCACTTCGATCCCGCGACGCATTGCCATGCGTTCGAACCGCTCGAAATCGGCGACCATCTCGAACACCGCATTGATCGGGGCCTGGATATCTTCGCGCGCTGATAACTGCATGGTGGTGCGTCGTTCTCTTACTTGATTGGCCTAGTATTTTGTCAGTCCAGCGTATCCGCAAGCCAGTTTTGCAACAGAAAATGCGCAATCGCCCCTTTGCGGGCAGGCAACAGATCCGGATGCTCGCCCGCAAAGGCTTGCATCATATCGCTTTTGCTGACCCACATCGCGTGTTCGATTTCAACCGGATCAATGGTGATCTCGCGCGACAGCGCCTCACCGGCGCAACCGAACATCAATGAGGCCGGGAAGGGCCACGGCTGACTGGACAGGTAACTGACCGGGCCGACGGGCACGCCCGCCTCTTCCATGACTTCGCGCCTGACGGCCGCCTCAAGCGTTTCGCCGGGTTCGACAAATCCGGCAAGCAACGAATACATTCTGTCCGGCCAACCCGGAGACCGCCCCATCAGAACCGAATCTCCGTGGGTGATCAGCATGATGACCACAGGGTCCGTGCGCGGGAAATGCTGCCCGCAGCAGGATGGGCAACTGCGCTGCCACCCGGCCTGCACCAGATCACTGGCCGCGCCGCAACGGGCGCAGAATCGATGGGTTTCGTGCCAGCTGATCACCGCTTTGGCTGCTGCCGCCAATTCTGCATCCCGTGCAGAAAGGCGTGTCATGATCCGGCGCAATTCGGCAAAAACATATCCGTTTGGCAGATCCGGGTGCTGCTGCTCAGAGCGGTCGATAAAGGCGTTGATCTGCGACAAATCCAAGCCGTCCGCTGACCAGTCGGAGATATCGGTCGCAAAAATGGGTGCATCGTCCGACAGGCCAAGGAAAACCGGCTCTTCGACAATACCACCCGGCCCGTTTTCAACCAGCGTGTGGATCATCGGGATCAGACCCAGTTGATCCAGCCCCTCACCCTGCACCAGAATTTTGCCGCGCCAGATCAACAGGCATTTGGCCTGCGGATGCGCCCGCGCCTGCGCAATCTTTTCGGCATCACCCCGAATATGCGCCGCGCGATCCAGCCCCGAGCCGCCAAACGTCACATGTTCCGCATTTTTCATAGGAATTCCTTTGGATCGTCCGCACAGGGCTGCCACGGTTGCACCGGCGTTGCAATGGCAATTCATGACAGGAAAACAACGCGCCGCCAGTGCACAAGTGTGGCGCGTCTTACAAATTGCAAATACTAATCTTTTTGTTGAAAATGATTAAAATGAAACTGCTAAAAGTAGAATCTTGACCAGTACCTCATCGCCGCATCGACCCACAGCTCAAATTCGGATTCTGGCAACCTCGGATCTGCATATGAATCTGAATGGTTTCAGTTATTACAGCGACGCCCCGGAACCGACGATTGGCCTGACCCGCACCGCAAGCCTGATCCGGGCCGCACGTCAACAGGCCGAGGCAGACGGCGCATTGGTGCTGCTTTTCGACAATGGGGATGCCTTGCAGGGCAGCGCGATTGGCGACTGGGCAGCCGAACAAGGCAATGAACCGCATGTTCTGATGCGGGCGTTCGCCAATCTCAACTATGACGCCATTGGCCTGGGCAATCACGATTTCGGGTTTGGTCTGAAGGTGTTGGATCGGATTCTGTCTGACGCCCCTTGCCCGGTGATTTGCAGCAACGCCCACCGGCAGGACGCCGCTCCGGCTTGGCAAAGCCAATCGATCCTGCAGCGAACTATCCAGTTTCAGTCCCGGCATCTGCCCCTGAAAATCGGCGTCTTTTCCATCCTGCCGCCGCAGACCGCCAAGTGGGAGGCGCATCTGCTGAAAAACGCGGTTGTGATAGACGATATCCTCAGCTGCGCCCGCAAAAAGGTGCAGGACCTGCAGGCCCTTGGCTGCGACCTGATCCTGGCCCTTGCGCATACAGGGCTGGGGCCGCCCGATGCCCAGCCCGATCTTGAAAACGCAGCAGTGCCCCTGGCCGCCATTGAGGGGATAGACGCGCTGATTGCCGGGCATTCGCATCTGACCCTGCCCGGAAAAGCGCATGAAGGCATTGAGCACGTCGATGCAATCCGTGGCCGTGTGCATGGAAAACCGGTGGTCATGCCGGGTTTTGCGGGGTCGCACCTGGGTGTGATCGATCTGACGCTACACATGAATGATCAGGGCAACTGGGCTGTGCGCGACCACAGGTCAGAGTTGCGCGCTGTTTCCCCCACACCATCGACCACGCCGCAAATCCAACCGAAGGAAGATGCCGAGTTGGTTCACCTGTTTGCCAGCGGCCATTCCGAAACCCGCAAGCGCGCGGCTGACCCCGTTGGGCATTGCGACCGGCATTTGCACAGTTTTTTCAGCTTTTGCGCCCCGGATCGCGGGCTTGCTTTGGTCGCGGCGGCGCAGGCAGCCGCCTTGCGCCCTTTTCTGCAGGGGACTGCGTTTGCGGGCCTGCCGGTCCTTTCCGTGGCATCGCCGTCCAAATTCGGTGGCCGCGCTGGCCCGCGTTTTTTTACAGACGTACCAGCGGGCGAAATATGCCTGCGCCATGTCATCGACCTGTATGTTTTCCCGAACGAACTACAGGGCGTGGTGGTTACAGGCGAACAGATCGCGGATTGGCTGGAAATGTCGGCCGGTGTCCTCAATCAGGTGAACCCCGGTGCCCGACCCGACTTGGTCAATCCTGACCGGGCGGGGCACAATTTCGATGTGTTGCATGGGATTTCCTATCAGATCAACCTGTCCAAGCCACCGCGCTTTGATGACATGGGGCAGTTGATCCACCCGGAACACCACCGGGTGTCGGATATTCGGTTGGATGACCAACCCGTCGCCGCAGACCAGCAGTTTGTCGTCGCGCTGAACAGCTACCGCGCCGCCGGAGGGGGGTATTTCCCCTTTGTCGGTCAGGCCCATCCGCTCGCGCTGCCTGCTTTGCCGATTCAGCGCATATTGCAGGATTACCTGTCGGGTGCCCTGCCACGCGACCCGCTGGAGGACGCGCCACGCCCGTTCAGATTCGCCCCGATGCCCGGTGCCTCGGCGATCCTGAAAACCGGAACACAGGCCCGACAGCACCTGTCGGAACTAGCGGAATACAAACCATTTATTCTTGGCGAAAACGATGAGGGCTTTTTGCAGGTCCATCTGACCTTCTGACGGGTTGTCATTCCCGCCGCCCTTGCTTATATCAAACCCCGAGAGGTTGGCGCGGGCGAGCGCCTCGCCAACCTGGTCAGATCCGGAAGGAAGCAGCCACAACGAGCCCCGCTTGGGTCGATGTCCAACCTCTCACTTCTTCACTCCGTAATGTATCAGCGCCAAGCGAATGATCCGGCTATGCGATCAGCCGTGGCCAGACGGCGGCGTTACGGCGGGCGAAGGCGCCGATGTGACCCACCCCGGACAGATCGAACTCAGCAGGAGACAGCAGGATTCGGCGCGCATCTGGCCCATACAGATCAGCCAACCTCCAGACCGCGTTTGGCGGAACCACCTGATCGTCTTCGAAAGTGATCAGGTCTACGGGTGTATCGGTTTGCGCCCAGCGTGCTTTGGGCAGCGCGCCTCCGACTTCGGGCAGGTAGTTTCGCGGCGCGGTGCACCACCTGCGCCATTGCCAGTAGACCGACGCAGGCAAATCCGCACCAAACCCCAGCGCGCGGCCCGGCAGATACCCCAGGGCTTTCACGATCAATGGCACGTGCCCGTACCAGAACAGACCTGCCAGCGCCCGATAGGGCCAGGGGTGATCCGACACTGTAACAGCGCCAGAGCAAACGCAGATCATGCGGTCTATCTGGGCGATATCAGGCTGAAGCGGCCCCAGCATCCCGCCGATGGAATGACCAATGCTCCATTGTTGCGCATCAGGAAACCGCCGCCGCATCTCGGCCCGGGCCGCAGGCATATCCGTCAGCGCCCAATCCGCCATCCTGACCCGCGACGCCTTTAAGGGGCCGCGCAACGAATGGCCAAAGTCGGTGTAATCATATGTCAGGCAAGCCATGCCCTGCTCGGCCGCAAGCCAGCGGGCGAAGTGCTGATAATACTCGCGCGGCACGCCGGTTGCGCTGTGGATGACCACGGCGACCCGGGGTGCGGACACCGGCACATACAGCCGCGCCGACAAGCGGCCCGCGCCTGAGGGAAACTGATAATCCTCGGTCAATACGGTCTGTGACGTGTCCAGCATATTGCGCTCTCATCTTTCTGAACCGCTTGGTTCACCTTCCTCAATCCGCCCTGTTTGCCCCGGCAAGTCAAGACCGGCCGGACATGACCAAACGTCCGCTTTGCCGTGCCAACTCTGGCTTGACTCGGGGCGCTCGCACCCGCTAGCGATACTGTGATGGTTCTCGTCCCCGGTTTCGGGGCGAGATGAAAAGGGAACACGGTGCGGTCCTGCCCGGCAATGCCGGAACGGACCTAGGCCGCGACTGCCCCCGCAACTGTAAGCGGTAAGCAATGCCGAAACACCACTGGCCGAAAGGCCGGGAAGGTCGGCAAAGCGATGACCCGCAAGTCAGGAGACCTGCCATCGAACGAAAACCGAAACTCGGGCGGGGTGTCCGGGCAGGTCGTCAGCGTGCTGCCTTACCTGAACAATGCCCCGTTCCTCGCGCGGAGGGCGCATTATGATATGGAAGACAAAGACGCATCAATTCACCGCAACTGTGTGCCAACGCACCGGCAAGACATGCCCGGCCCTGGCGCGGCTAGCACGAGCGATGACCGTCGCGATGAAAACCGCTGCACCGACCACAACCCCGGAATTTCAGGTCGAAGGCAGCAGTGATCTGACCTATTGCCCGGAAGGGTGCACCGCGCGTTTTTGGGCGCAAAAAGATCAGATCAGGGTCTTTTGCGGCACTTGCGCGGATACCCCGACAAAAACGCTGGATGGGTATGCTGACATGATGTTTGGCACCTCTTTTACACCGCTGCCAGCGGGCGTGTTGACCGACCTGCCCTGCGCAATGCTTGAGGTCTCATCTCTGGTGCCGCGCCCGGCTGCGCCGATATCCGAGCATTTATCGGCCTGACCCAGCCCTGCACTCAACGCCGGGCTGCCTGTGCGGCCCATTCCAACTGACCGTCTGTCTCAACCGCGCAGGGTCGTGCCACGCGCAGGCGTTTCAGCGCGGCCTCTGGCATTTCCCCATGCTCCACCATGATGCGCAGGACAATCATCCCGGACCGCCCACACCCGCCCCGGCAATGCACCAGCACCCGCCCCCCCTGGGCCAGGACCCGGCGGGCCGCCACGCAGACGTCCCCCCACAGGGCATCAATCATGGGTGATGGCGCGCCGAAATCCGCAACCGGCAGGTGGTGCCAGCGGATGTTGTGCGCACGCAGGTCGTCGCCTAACCCAGCGGCCCCTTGTTGCAGCATCTCGGCCTCGGTGGTCATAGAGATCACCAGATCCGGCCGCCAATCGCGAATGACCTTTAAATCCTGCGGATAGCTGTCGTCGCGCCCCGGTAAAGCAGACAGGGCAACGGTGCCATTCCCCACTTGCACAGTATGAATTTCGAACAGGCTCACGAGACGACCCTCCCTGGGGATCGTTTCTAAGGCGCGCAAAATGTCATGCAAATGGAAATTCGCCCTTACCCGCTGTGGACGCGGACGGCGGCGGTCTCTACGCTGCATCCTTGACCCGAATCCGACAGAGCAGACATGAACGACACGCCCAGCCCCGCCTATCAGGTTCTTGCCCGTAAATACCGCCCGGAAACCTTTACCGACCTGGTCGGTCAGGACGCAATGGTGCGTACGCTGAAAAACGCGTTCGAGGCCGACCGGATCGCGCAGGCCTTTATCATGACCGGCATTCGCGGCACCGGGAAAACCACCACCGCGCGGATCATCGCCAAGGGCATGAACTGCATCGGCCCCGATGGTACAGGCAAGCCGACAACAGAACCCTGCGGCCAGTGTGAACACTGCGTGGCCATCATGGAAGGCCGGCACGTCGACGTGATGGAGATGGATGCCGCCAGCCGCACCGGCGTGAACGATATCCGCGAGATCATCGACAGCGTCCGCTATCGCGCCGCCAGCGCGCGCTACAAGATCTATATCATCGACGAAGTTCACATGCTGTCGACCAGCGCTTTCAACGCGCTGCTCAAAACACTTGAGGAACCGCCCGAACATGTGAAGTTCATCTTTGCCACGACCGAAATCCGCAAGGTGCCGGTAACGGTTCTGTCGCGCTGTCAGCGGTTCGACCTGCGCCGGATCGAACCCGAAGACATGATCGGCCTGCTCAACAAGATCGCAGCGGCGGAAAACGCCCAGATCGCAGATGACGCGCTGGCGCTGATCACCCGGGCCGCCGAAGGATCGGCGCGGGATGCGACCTCATTGCTGGATCAGGCGATACCGCATGGTGCCGGGGAAACCAGCGCCGAACAGGTGCGCGCAATGCTGGGGCTGGCCGATCGTGGGCGGGTGCTGGATCTGATGGATATGATCCTGCGCGGCGATGCAGCGGGTGCCCTGACCGAACTGAGCGGGCAGTACGCCGAAGGTGCCGACCCGCTGGCGGTGCTGCGCGATCTGGCCGAAATCACCCACTGGGTGTCGGTCGTCAAAATCACCCCTGATGCGGCAGAAGACCCGACTGTGTCGCCAGACGAACGCGCGCGCGGCCAGCAAATGGCCGAGGCCCTGCCGATGCGCGTGCTGACCCGAATGTGGCAGATGTTGCTGAAAGCGCTGGAAGAAGTCTCTGCTGCGCCCAACGCGATGATGGCGGCGGAAATGGCCGTCATCCGCCTGACCCATGTGGCCGATCTGCCCAGCCCGGAAGAGCTGATCAAACGCCTTCAGGACACACCACCGCCCGCCGGTGGACCGGGGGGCGGAGTGGGCGCACCACAGCACGCTGCCGGATCCTCTCCGGTCTCAGCGGCACCCGCATATGTTGCGCAGGCAAGCGCGGGCGCGGGCGCTCCGACCGCAGCATTGGCGCAGGACGTCCAAGCGGCACTGGCCCGCTATCCGACGTTTGAACATGTTGTTGAGCTGATCCGGACAAACCGGGACGTAAAGCTGCTGGTCGAGGTTGAGAACGGTGTGCGCCTTGTGTCGTATCAACCGGGTCGGGTCGAGTTCACGCCGACCGACAACGCCCCCACCGATCTGGCGCAGAGAATGGGTTCGGCGCTGCAACGCTGGACCGGCAACCGATGGGCCGTGTCGATCGTGGCAGATGGCGAGGCTGCCACAATCGCCGAGGTTCGCGACGCCGCCGATCTTGCTTTGAAAAAGCAGGCTGAACAGCACCCTTTGGTTCAGGCCGTACTGATGCAATTCCCCAAAGCCCGCATCAAGCGGATCGAAACGCCGGAACAACGCGCGGCCAAAGTCGAAACCGAAGCCCTGCCCGAAGTTGAAGACGAATGGGACCCCTTCGAGGAAGACTGACACACCATCGCCGTCAAACCCCCAAATCCTCCCGCGCCCGCCACGCGGTCTCGGCTGACGCCGATCTCTCTAAGCGGCCTTGGGCCCGGCAGCGCGGGCATAGCCCGCGCTGCCGGGCCCAACGGAAGGAGAGGTCTTGCCAAAGACCTTGACGACCGGCGGGAGTACCCCGCCCCTTGTGCCGCGCGAGTGTCACCCGTATTTAGGCGTCAAACTGATTTACAGGAGAAAACCGATGCTCAAAGGTTTAGGCGGTCTGGGCGATATGGCCAAGATGATGAAATCCGCGCAGGATCTGCAAACCAAGATGACCGACATGCAGGAAGAGTTGAACACCATCATGGTTGTCGGCGAATCCGGTGCCGGGCTGGTGAAGGCGACAGCCACTGCCAAAGGTGACCTGAAAGGTCTGGACATCGACCCGTCGATCTTTAACGGCGACGACAAGGAAGTGGTCGAGGATCTGATCCTGGCCGCCATCAAGGACGCGCAGACCAAGGCGGCTGAACGCTCGCAAGACGAGATGGCGAAGCTGACCGAAGGCATGGGTCTTCCGAAAGACATCAAGCTACCGTTCTGATAGGCACTCCTGACGGAAGACCGGTCGGGCATGCCTGCCCGACCCATTTGCAGGAGCGTGCCCGGTGAGTTCGAACAGCGATATCGACAATCTGATCGACCTGATGGCCAAGCTGCCGGGCCTCGGCCCCCGCTCGGCCCGCCGCGCGGTTCTGCACCTGATCCGAAAACGCGCCCTGCTGCTGACGCCCCTGTCGGACGCCATGCAGCAGGTGGCCGCAACCGCCCGTGAATGCCTGAACTGCGGCAACGTCGGCACCACCGATATCTGTGACATCTGCGACGCCGAAGCCCGCGCAACCGGAGAGCTGTGCGTGGTCGAGGACGTCGCCGACCTCTGGGCAATGGAGCGCGCTGGCGTGTTCAAAGGCCGCTATCACGTTCTGGGCGGCACATTGTCGGCTTTGGACGGGGTTGGCCCGGATGAGCTGCGCATTCCCCGCCTCAAGGATCGGGTCATGGCCGAGGGGGTTTCTGAGGTCATTCTGGCCCTGAACGCCACTGTCGACGGCCAGACCACCGCCCATTACATCGCCGATCAGCTGGAGGGTCAGGTGCGCCTGACCTCACTGGCACAGGGTGTGCCGATTGGCGGAGAACTGGACTACCTGGATGACGGGACGATTACGGCTGCATTGAGGGCGCGGAAGGAATTGTGAGCCTTTACTAATTAATTTCATTAGATTAATTCCGATCCAATTTAAACCTCCAAGAACTAAGGTACTATCTTTGTACAAACTCGCCTTCCACATCTTTCGTATTTACTGGCTGCCAATACTGCTTGCATCGGTGATCTTATTTTTACTGGATATTTGGGGGCAAGGAAGTATCGCTCGATCTCTTGTGCCAACATTAATGGTTTATGGGTATCTGGCGTTCGCATTTCACTTCACGCTGCTTACCGGAACCACAGTTTCGGTTTTTCAATTTTTTCCCCAAAACTCTTCCCCAAGTTGGAGCTTCTGGGTCGCATTTCTACTTCCAATTTTTTTCCTTATTTTATCAATGGTTACCACCATTCTCATAGTAAAAGCCACACTGCCAGACGAGACGCTTTCCGGACGCGAAGCACTGGGTTACGCCATGCTCTTATCCATTCCGTTGTTTGGCGTGTTACTCGCCGCGGTCGGCACTATGATACCGGCTGCGGCGATCCGGACTTCGATGGGTGTTCGCGCTGCTTTAAAGCGAGCCCGGAGGAGTTTTTGGTTTATTCTTTGGAGGCTTGTCACTGGACCTACGGTTTTTTCCCTGATTTTCATGGGCGTTGCGCTCACGTTGAATCAACAGGGCCTTGCCTCAGAAGTTCCAGAAACTTTCGCTGGTATCACAGTTTCCAATACTGTGTACCAGACGGTGGCTGGGTTTCTGGGTATTTTCAACACCGCTCTTACTGCCTCTATCTTTTCAATGGCATACACGCGGGTCGAACAAGGTAAAAAACTGCAGCTATCTGGATGAACAAAGTACTATTATAGGAAACAACCCAATGACCCGCCATCTCGCCCTCACCTTCGCCACCTTCACCGCTACGGCCTCCTTCGCGCAGGACCTCATCGACAAAGGCTTTGTCGAAGGCTGGAACATCATGATGGACCCCGCCTTGGGCAACGGGTGCCTGATCCAGACGGTGTATCAGGATCTCTCGGTGGTTCGCATTGGCTATGACGCGCTGGACAATCGCGGGTATTTCGCCGTCTACAACAAGGCCTGGGGCCAGATTGAACAGGGCAAAAGCTATCCGATCCGGTTTGAACTGGATGGCAAAAGCTTTGACGCCACGGCCATCGGGTTCAATCAGCGCGACGTGCCGGGCGCGACGGTGTTTTTCACCGACCGGAGTTTTGTCACTGCGATTGCCCAGAACAAGACAATGACCGTCTACAACCCGGCGGGTGAGGTGGTGATGGCGATTGATCTGAAAGGCACTGCCAAAGCACTGGATTATGCCCGGGACTGCCAGAACAAAAAACTCTAACGAATCGGGTCGAACAGCGCGTCCTTGGCGGTGCAGTCACGGATCACGTCGCGGCCGCAGGGCACCGGGTCAAGATCGCGGGACAGGCACAGGCGGACCTCTTCGATATAGCCCTGTTTGCAGGTGATTGTGATCATGTCGCGCTCAAGCCCTGGATTGGCTTTCAGGAACGCCTCTTCGACAATTGATGCGGGCAGTTTGACCGATGCGTCCAGCTTGCGAAACACCTGAGGGCGCTCGACCCCCTTATAAGCCTGCCGGGACAGGGCAAAATAATCAGGTGCCGAAAGGCCGGAACAGGTGCCGTGTTTCTTCCACTGGTGCCACGCCAGACCGGCTGAGCCCTGGATATCTTCCATTTCGCGGGTCATGCGGCGGGTCGGCGGGGCCTCGGGTGTGCGGCAGTACGAAGGCCAGCCTTGGTGAAACTGCGGCCACAGCCCGTGCAGTATCCAGCCGTGGTCATACCGGGCGTCGCATTGATCCGATCCCCGCGCATCACCTTCGCGCGCGCACCAGTTCGGCGACCAGCTGAGCGCCAGAACGTAGTAGTCGAACTCACCCGCCTTTTCGCCATTGGCCAGCGCAGCAACCGCGCTGAATACCCATAGAAACAGACCCCGAAGCACCCTGCGCATTCACCTCTTCCCTTCTTGCCTTTGCGCGACTATATACAGCCCAAGTTCCCCGACAACGGAAACCTGCCCCAAGACCAAGGGGCCGCCGAATTCCGGCGACGGGACAGATGTATTTATAGGAGACGGGCTGATGGCAAAACCGCTTATGGCCAAGGCAACAGCCGTATGGCTGGTGGACAACACCACGATCAGCTTCAAGCAGATCGCGGATTTCGTAGGCATGCACGAGCTTGAGGTGCAGGGCATCGCAGACGGCGATGTGGCAGCTGGCGTAAAAGGCTTTGACCCGATCGCCAACAACCAACTGACCCAGGACGAGATCGACACGGCGCAGGGCAACCCGCTGTACAAGCTGAAGCTCAAGTTCAACCCCGCCGCCTCGGGCGAGGAAAAACGCCGTGGTCCGCGCTATACCCCGCTGTCCAAACGTCAGGACCGTCCGAACTCGATCCTGTGGCTGGTCAAGTTCCACCCCGAACTCAGCGACGGTCAGATTGCCAAGCTGGTGGGCACCACCAAACCGACCATCCAGTCGATCCGTGAACGCACGCATTGGAACATCTCGAACATGCAGCCGATTGACCCGGTTGCTTTGGGCCTGTGCAAACAGTCCGAGCTGGACGCCATTGTACAGAAGGCTGCTGCCAAGAAGGCCGCCGAAGGTGGTGTCATGAGCGATGACGAACGCCGCAAGCTGGTCTCGACCGAGCAGTCGCTGGAAATGGACGCCGCACCGAAGATCCCGACCGCCATCGAAGGTCTGGAAACTTTCTCGCTGTCCAACGAGCCTGCCGAAGAGAAAGAAGAAGAGCCGATCATCGACGCTGACAGCTTCTTTAACCTGCCCAAGGGCGACGCCGAGGATGAAGACGAAAGCGATGATCCGCGCCTCTGATTCTCAAGCAGCACCGGTCTGAAACGGCCAGGGCTTTTTTGACGAGACCCCCATGCTGAACATCTTGTCCGCGCTTTTTGGACCACACCGTGCCGTGTCGATCTATGCCTTCCTCAAGACGTGGGGATTGCCATTGGCGGGCAGCGTTGGCCTGGTTGTTGTCGCAACGGCGTTGCTGGTGCTGAATGATGACGGCACGCACGAACACGAAGCCTTTCTGACGGTCCCGGTACTGTCGGCGACCCCGATCAACGGAGACGTCGATAACGGCGTCATCGCCTCGGTCCGTTTGCCGGATGGGTCGGCCACCTCGATCACATCGACCGAGGCCCCAATTTCGCGCACTGTCGGCACCAGCGCCTGTATCGAAAAGCGCGTATATGTCGAAAGCGGGGACACCAGGTATCGCTTCAAACTTCCGCGCTATTGCGAAGCAAGCTAAGAAAGCAAAACCGCCCGGTGGCAACACCGGGCGGTTTTTCATTCAGATCATTCAGATCATCTGGAACAGGATACCGGCGATGATCGCGCCGGTGATGCCCAGCCCAAGATAGGTCACAAAGACCCTCGGTTTGACCAGCGACCACACGGCCGCCATCGCCGGGATCGAACTGACCGCACCCGCAATCATGAACGACATCGCCGCGCCCGCGCTCATCCCCTGTTCGGTCAAACCCGCCAGCAGCGGCGGCGCAACGTATGAGTTCAGATAGGCAGGCATCCCGACCAGCGCGGCAATCACAATCGGCACGATCCCTTCGCCACCCACCACACGGGCGATCAGATCGGCGGGGACATAGCTGACCAGCAGCGCCTCAAGAACATAGGCCAGCGCCAGCCATTTCAGCAGGAACAACCCGTTCTGGGCGAACTCGGACCGGAACCGGTGACGGCGCGCAGTGTCCCGCCAAAACCGCCAGACGGGCTTGTCATCCTGTTTTGGGCCACAACCGCATCCGGCCGGTTTGTAGTCCCGCAAGGGCTGCGCAAAGGCACCACCGCGCATCAGGGCGCGCACGGTGAAGCCACCGAAAAGACCCAGCGCCACCGCCGCAATCGCCTTGCCGATCGCAAAGGGCCAGCCCAGCGCGCCTGCGGTGATCAACAGCGTTGGCGGGTCGATCAGCGGAGAGCTCAGCCAGAATGCCATCACCGCCGACAGCGGCGCGCCCAGCGCCAGCAAACCCGCGATAAACGGGATAACCTCGCACGAACAGAACGGGGCCAGCCCACCGAACAAGGCCGCCAGAAAGATCATCCGCGTCTCGCGCCCCTCAAAGGCGCGCGCCACCATAACCTCGGCCCCGGTCGCTTTGAGGTAGGACAGCAAAAGCACCGCAAACAGGATGTATTGGCCGGTGTGGGCCAGCGCCTTGCCTGCGAAACTCACGACCTCGGTCCAGTTGCCCGGGTCCAGTATCGCGACCGCCACAAGGATCGCCACAATCACAGCCCAGGGTGTTTTGATAAGACCCAACGCGGCTTTTGCCGGGATTTTGGGGTTTTGCGTCAACTCAGCCATCGTTTGCCGCCTTTCCAACCTCATCCGCGCAGCATTCAGCCAGAATGAACTGCGCCAGTGCCTTCAATTCGCCGTAACAGGCGCGGTTGATCGTGGTACGCCCGATCTTTTCCTGTTCGACAACGCCACCTGCCGCCAGAAACCGCAGGTGATGCGCCAGTGTCGATGGCGCGATACCCGTCCGGGTCTGGATTTCACCAACCGTCAGCCCGGCCTCCCCGGCCCGGACCAGTGCCTTCAGAACCTTTAACCGGGCCTCGGACCCCATGGCCGAAAATCCTGCTGCTGCCGTTTCCCACATTTCGCTTATCCTATTAAACTAGCTTTCTAGTTATTTAGTCCAATCACATTGACCAGTCAACCAGCCCGACCAAAGAATTCGTCAGAAATGCCTAAGTCCAGATTGCCCGCCCCATAAGTCCAACCTATAAGACCTTATGGCGATATCGGTCGAAACCTTCTTTCTTGAGCTTAACGGCCAGGGCACACTGCAGGCGCAGATTCAACAAATGATCGCCGAGGGCATTCTGTCCGGCCGATTCCATGTTGGGGAAAAGCTGCCCTCGTCGCGCAAACTGGCCGCACATCTGGGCGTCAGCCGGATCACCGTAACACTGGCCTATACCGAGCTGCTGGCCAATGACTACCTGATCGCCAAAGGCCGGTCGGGATATTACGTTTCGCAAAACGCCCCCGTACCGCCCAAGTATTCCCCCGTGCAGCGCGGCGACGAAACGGTCGACTGGGACGCAGCCCTGGCGCGGCGGTTCTCGGACGGGGATGTTCTGGCGAAACCCAGCGACTGGCGCGATTATCGCTATCCGTTCATCTACGGTCAGGCCGACCGGTCCCTGTTCGACCACGCCAACTGGCGGCTGTGCGCCGTGCGTGCGCTGGGCCACAAGGACTTCGATTCCCTGACCGGTGACTATGTGGATCTGGACGACCCGCTGCTGGTCGAATTCATTGCCCGTCACACCTTGCCCCGTCGCGGAATCGCCGCCCGCCCCGAGGAAATCCTGATCACCATGGGCGCGCAGAACGCGCTGTGGTTGGCCTCGCGCATTCTTCTGAACCGCAACCGCACGGCTGTCATTGAAGACCCCTGCTATTACGCGCTGCGTGATCTGCTGAACCATTCCGATTGCAAAGTCACTCCTCTCGGCGTGGACCGGGACGGGTTGCCACCCGATGCGCTGCCCGATGAGACCGATGTGATCTTCACCACCCCCAGTCACCAAAGCCCGACAACAGCCACCATGCCGGTCGACCGCCGCCATGATCTGCTGATGCGCGCGCGTGAGCTGGACGCAATGGTGGTCGAGGATGATTATGAATTCGAAATGGCGTTTCTTGGCCCCCCTTCCCCGGCCTTGAAGTCCATGGATCGGGATGGGCGCGTAATCTATGTGGGCAGCTTTTCCAAATCGCTGTTTCCGGGGTTGCGGCTGGGTTACATGGTCGGGTCCGAACCTTTCATCCGCGAGGCCCGGGCGCTGCGGTCGCTGGTTCTGCGCCATCCGCCAGGTCACATTCAACGCACGGCGGCGTATTTCCTGTCTTTGGGCCATTACGACGCGCAGATCAAGCGCATGTCCAAAGCATTGGCGCAAAGACGTAATGCGCTGGACAAAGCCGTAGAGCAATACGGGCTGACCGTTGCCGGGCGCGGTATTCTTGGCGGGTCGTCAATCTGGATGTCGGCCCCCGACCGCGTCAACACCACCAGGCTAGCCCACACATTGCAAAGTCAAAGCGTTCACATCGAACCCGGCGCACCGTTCTTTTCCGGCCCTGACAAGCCGCGTAATTTCTATCGCCTAGGGTATTCCTCGATCAACCCCGACAATATTGCACCGGGTGTAAAGCTGATCGCCGACGCCATACGCGCGGGCTGACGCTCTGGACCTATTCCGCCAGACGTTCTGGCCCTAACGCCATTCTTTCCCATAGGTCAATAACATAAACAAAGGTAGGGTGGCGACATACCCGGCCGTTCCAAACACGCGCGGAGATCATTCAGATGAAAATGACGACGGAAGAGGCTTTTGTTAAGGTCCTGCAAATGCACGGGATTGAACATGCGTTCGGGATTATCGGCTCTGCGATGATGCCGATCTCGGACCTGTTTCCGAAAGCTGGCATCATGTTCTGGGACTGCGCGCATGAGGGCAGCGCTGGCATGATGGCCGATGGTTACACCCGCGCCACTGGCAAAATGTCGATGATGATCGCGCAGAACGGCCCCGGTATCACCAACTTTGTCACCGCCGTAAAGACCGCCTATTGGAATCATACACCCCTATTGCTGGTCACACCGCAGGCGGCGAACAAGACCATTGGTCAGGGTGGTTTTCAGGAAGTCGAGCAGATGAAACTGTTCGAAGACATGGTCGCTTATCAGGAAGAGGTTCGCGATCCGACCCGCGTCTGCGAGGTTCTGAACCGCGTGATCATGCAGGCCAAACGCGCCAGCGGCCCGGCCCAGTTGAACATCCCGCGCGATATGTGGACGCAAGTGATTGACGTCGACCTGCCAGCCATTGTCGAATTCGAACGCCCCTCGGGCGGTGAAGATGCCGTGGCGCAAGCGGCCGAGCTGATATCGAACGCGAAAAACCCGGTGATCTTGAATGGTGCCGGTGTGGTTCTGTCCGAAGGCGGCATCGACGCCTCGAAAGCGCTGGCCGAACGCTTGGATGCGCCGGTATGCGTTGGCTACCAGCACAATGACGCGTTTCCGGGCAGCCACCCGCTGTTTGCAGGCCCGCTGGGCTATAACGGATCAAAAGCGGGGATGGAGCTGATCAGCGAAGCGGATGTGGTGCTGTGCCTGGGCACCCGTCTGAACCCGTTCTCGACCCTGCCAGGGTATGGCATGGAGTATTGGCCCGCCGACGCAAAAATCATTCAGGTGGATATCAACCCGGATCGCATCGGTCTGACCAAGAAACTCTCTATCGGCATTATTGGTGATGCGGCCAAGGTTGCGCGCGGTATTCTGGCGCAGCTTAGCGATACCGCCGGTGACGCGGGGCGCGACGACCGCAAGTCCAAGATCGCGCAGAAGAAATCCGCTTGGGCGCAGCAATTGTCCAGCATGGATCACGAGGATGACGACCCCGGCACCACCTGGAACCAGCGCGCCCGTGCGGACAAGCCCGACTGGATGAGCCCGCGCATGGCGTGGCGCGCGATTCAGTCCGCCCTGCCGAAAGAGGCGATCATCAGCTCCGACATCGGCAACAACTGCGCCATCGGCAATGCGTACCCCTCGTTCGAGGAAGGCCGCAAGTATCTGGCCCCGGGCCTGTTCGGCCCCTGCGGATATGGTTTGCCATCAGTAATGGGTGCCAAGATCGGCTGCCCGGACGTGCCCGTTGTCGGTTTCGCCGGGGATGGTGCCTTTGGCATCGCGGTCAACGAGCTGACCGCCATCGGCCGTGAGGAATGGCCCGCAATCACCCAGATCGTTTTCCGCAACTATCAGTGGGGTGCGGAAAAACGGAACTCGACCCTGTGGTATGACGACAATTTCGTCGGCACTGAACTGGATACCAAAGTGTCCTATGCCGGGATCGCGCAGGCCTGTGGCTTGAAGGGCGTGGTGGCACGCACGATGGATGAGCTGACTGCGGCGCTGAACCAGGCGATCACGGATCAGAAAAACGGAATCACCACCTTGATCGAGGCCATGATCAATCAGGAACTGGGTGAGCCATTCCGCCGTGATGCAATGAAAAACCCGGTCGCAGTTGCGGGTATCTCGGCGGATGACATGACCCCGCAGGCTGGGGTATAAATCGCATGAAACCTCTGCGCGCCATTCTCGGATCGGCATCCGTTTCCAACAAGATCATCGCCCTGTCCGAAGGCGATGATCCCCGCGTTGTCGAAGGCGCGGTCATGGCCGTGAAAGAGGATGTCGGGCGGATCATTCTAGTTGGCGATCAGGCCAGGGTTTCGGCACTGCTGGGCACGCATGAGGGGTTCGATCCGGACCGGATCGAAATTCACGATCCGAAGACATCCCCGAATGCACCTGAACTTTCGCAGGCCTTGTACCAATTGCGCAAGCATAAGGGCATGACCGAAGAGCGGGCGCAAAAGCAGATCACCAACAGGCTGACCTATGCCGCCATGCTGGTACAGCAGGGCATCGCTGACGGCACCGTCGGCGGCGCTGTTGAAACGACATCGGATACAGTCCGCACCGCCTTGCAGATCATCGGAGCCGCGCCGGGCGCGGCCATGGTATCCAGCTTTTTCCTGATGCTGTTCTGTCAGGATCACCACGACGTAAAAGGTGCCCGCATCTTTGCCGATTGCGGCCTTGTGGTCGATCCCAATGCGCAGGAGATGGCGGAAATCGCTCGCGCATCTGCCGCCTCGTATACGGTGTTGACCGGGGAAACGGCGCGGGTGGCGATGCTGTCCTTTTCCACCTCAGGCAGCGCCGATCATCCCAAAGTTTCAAAAGTGGTCGAGGCGACCCGCATAGCGCGCGAACAAGACCCTGACCTGCTGATTGACGGCGAATTGCAGTTCGATGCCGCATTCGTGCCCGAGGTCGCGGCGAAAAAAGCCACCGACTCGCCCCTTAAGGGCGAAGCGAATGTTTTTGTTTTCCCCAGCCTGAACGCGGGCAATCTTGGCTACAAGATTGCGCAGCGGATCGGCGGGGTCGAAGCCATCGGACCAGTGCTGCAAGGTCTGGCCAAACCGGCCAACGATCTGTCGCGCGGCTGTTCCGCCAAAGATGTTTTGCACATGATCGCCGTCACAGCGGTACAGGCGCAGCATAATCAACTTGGAACGCAAGTCGCGCCAGATTGACGACTAAAAAATAAAGTTCCGATTTTCCGTCAAATATGGGCATGATCGGGTAGTCAGCTACAGGGGGCGCACGTGAACCAGCCAACTATTGATACTTCGCCCAAGGTCTCGGACGAGATCCGCAAGACCACTTGCTACATGTGCGCCTGCCGCTGTGGCATCAACGTCCACATGAAGGACGGCAAAGTCGCCTATATCGAAGGCAACCGCGATCACCCGGTCAACAAGGGCGTATTATGTGCCAAGGGCAGCGCAGGGATCATGCAGGTCAACGCACCCTCACGCCTGCGCAAGCCCCTGCGCCGTGTCGGCCCGCGCGGTTCAGGCGAATTCCGCGAGATTGAATGGGATGAAGCCATCAGCACCGCAGTCGGCTGGCTGAATGAACTGCACGAAACCGCGCCGCAAAAGCTGGCCTTTTTCACCGGACGCGATCAAAGCCAAAGCTTTACGTCATTCTGGGCGCAGAATTTCGGCACGCCCAACTATGCGGCCCATGGCGGGTTCTGTTCCGTCAACATGGCTGCAGGCGGCATCTATACGATGGGTGGCGCGTTTTGGGAATTTGGCCAACCCGATTGGGATCACACCAAGCTTTTCATGCTGTTTGGCGTGGCCGAAGACCACGACAGCAACCCCATCAAGATGGGGCTGGGCAAGATCAAGGCGCGCGGTGCGCGGGTGATTGGGGTGAACCCGATCCGATCCGGTTACAACGCAATCGCCGACGACTGGGTCGGCATTACCCCGGGCACCGATGGCCTGTTCATCCTGTCGCTGATCCATGTGCTGATGAAGGCAGGTAAGATCGACCTGGATTACCTCAGCCGCTATACCAACGCGCCGGTGCTGGTGAATGCAGCCGAAGGGCCTGAAAAGGGTCTGTTCCTGCGTGACGGCGATGGCAAACCGCTGGTGATCGACCGCAAGACAGGGGAACCCACCGCCTTCGATAAACCGGGCGTGCGGCCCGATCTGTCGGCGACCTATGACAAGGACGGTGTCACCCACCGGCCCGTCTTTCACCTGATGGCGGAAAAATACCTGAACGACGATCACGCCCCCGAGGCCGTGGCCGAGCGCTGTGGGATCCCCGCCAGCCGCATCCGCGCCATCGCCGCCGAAATCGCCCGCGTTGCCTTTGACGAGGCGATCGAGCTAGATCAGGAATGGACCGATTTTCGGGGTGAAACACATTCGAAAATGATCGGCCGACCCGTCAGCTTCCACGCCATGCGCGGGATTTCGGCCCATGCCAACGGGTTTCAAACCTGCCGCGCGCTGCATGTGCTGCAAATCCTGTTGGGCACGGTCGAGGTTCCCGGCGGGTTCCGGTTCAAACCGCCCTACCCCAAACCGGTCGAGGCCCACCCGACCCCCCATGGCGACCGCCGCCCCGGACGCCCGCTGGAAGGCCCGCATCTTGGCTTCCCGCGCGGCCCCGAAGATCTGTTGCTGGACGAAAACGGCAACGCCCAACGCATCGACAAGGCGTTCACATGGGAAAACCCGATGTCAGCCCATGGGTTGATGCATATGGTGATTTCGAACGCCGCTGCCGGCGATCCCTACAAGATCAACACCCTGTTCATGTATATGGCCAACATGTCGTGGAATTCGTCCATGAACACCAAGGGCGTGATGGAAATGCTGACCGCCCGCAACGAGGATGGCAAATACGTCATCCCCAACATCATCTATTCCGATGCCTATTCCTCGGAAATGGTGGCCTATGCTGACTTGATCCTGCCCGACACGACCTATCTGGAACGGCACGATTGTATTTCGCTGCTCGACCGTCCGATCTGCGAGGCTGACGCCGCCGCCGACGCCATCCGCTGGCCGGTGATCGAACCCGACCGCGATGTGCGCGGGTTTCAGTCGGTGCTGATCGAACTGGCCAACCGCATGAACCTGCCGGGCTTCACCAACGAAGACGGCAGTCCGAAATGGAAAGACTACGCCGATTATATCGTCACCCATCAGCGCAAGCCGGGCATTGGCCCCCTGGCCGGGTTCCGTGGCGAAAACGGCGATAAAGAAGGACGGGGCGAGGTCAACCCAGACCAGCTGAACCGCTATATCGAAAACGGCGGCTTCTATGTCGCTCATATCCCCGAGGGGGCCGACTATTACAAACCCTGGAACGCGGCCTATCAGGACTGGGCCGTCAGCATGGGCATCTATGACAGCCCACAGCCCTACCTGTTCCAGCTCTATTCCGAACCGATGCGCAAATTCCAACTGGCCGCCGAAGGGCACGGCGACCAACAACCGCCCGAATATCTGCGCCAGCGCGTCAAGGACACGATGGACCCATTGCCGATATGGTATGAAACCGATCAACAGGGCAACGAGGGTTATACCATCAACGCGCTGACCCAGCGTCCGATGGCGATGTATCACAGCTGGGGCACCCAGAACGCCTGGCTGCGTCAGTTGCATGGGCGCAATCCGCTTTATGTACCGACCAAGCTGATGCGCGAACACGGGTTGCAGGACGGCGACTGGGCCAAAGTCAGCTCACCACACGGCGAGATCACTGTGCCGGTCATGGAAATGGCCGCGCTGAATAAAAACACCGTCTGGACCTGGAACGCTATTGGCAAGCGCAAGGGAGCCTGGGCTTTGCAAGAAGACGCCCCCGAAGCCACCAAAGGGTTCCTGCTCAACCACCTGATCCACGAGCTTTTGCCACCAAAGAGCGACGGGATGAGGTGGGCCAATTCAGACCCTGTGACCGGACAGGCTGCATGGTTCGATCTGAAGGTCAGAATCGAAAAAGCCGCGCCGCCAACCGACGCCGAAAGCCAGCCTGAATTTCCCCCGGTCAAATCCCCGGTCGGCACCGGCCCAAAAGATTTGGTATGGAAGGTAGGCAAATGACCCGATCCGCTCTTCATCTGGCCAAAAATATCCCGGGGAGCGCGAGGGGCTGGCCCCTCGCTCCCGCCCTCACCACAAACGCGGAGGCAAGGCAGTCATGACCCAGCTACCCCAATCCACCGACCGCAAGATGGGCCTGGTCATTGACTTGGATACCTGCGTTGGCTGCCATGCCTGCGTGATTTCCTGCAAAGGCTGGAACACCGAAAACTACGGCGCCCCCTTGTCCGATCAGGACGCCTATGGCGCCGACCCTTCCGGGACATTCCTGAATCGCGTACACTCGTACGAGGTGCAGCCCGCCGAAGGTCACGCCCAACTGATCCACTTTCCCAAATCCTGCCTGCATTGCGAAGACGCCCCCTGCGTCACCGTCTGCCCCACCGGGGCCAGCTACAAACGGGTCGAAGATGGCATCGTGTTGGTCAACGAAAGCGATTGTATCGGCTGTGGCCTATGCGCATGGTCCTGCCCCTACGGCGCGCGCGAGCTGGATCAGGCCGAAGGGGTGATGAAGAAATGTACCCTCTGCGTTGACCGTATCTACAATGAGAACCTGCCCGAGGTGGACCGGGTTCCCTCCTGCGTGCGGACCTGCCCCGCCGGCGCGCGGCACTTCGGGGATCTGGGCGATCCTGACAGCGATGTCAGCAAACTGGTGGCGGAACGCGACGGCATGGACCTGATGCCGGAAATGGGCACCAAACCCGTCAACAAATACCTGCCACCACGCCCCAAGGATCAGATTGAGGATCAGATCGACATTCTGGCCCCCTTGCTGGCACCGGTTGCCGAGGAACCCGGCGGTTTCATCGGTTGGCTCGACAAAACTCTGGAGAAGTTCTGATGCATCCGGCCCCTTCCGTCATCGTCTTCACCACTCTGTCGGGCCTTGGGTTTGGCCTGCTGTTCTTTCTTGGTCTTGGGTTGCCCGAGGTCACTGGCTGGGTGGCTTTTGTGATCTACGCCATTGCCTATGCGCTGTCTGTGGGTGGGTTGATGGCCTCAACCTTCCATCTGGGGCGCCCTGAACGCGCATGGAACGCGTTGACTCAATGGAAATCCAGTTGGCTCAGCCGTGAAGGTTGGTGTGCGGTGATTGCCCTGATCATCATGGGGCTTTATGCGATCGGCGCGATTTTCTTCGGCCAACGTTGGGGTGTTCTGGGCTTGCTCGGCGCGCTGTTTTCCCTGGCGACCGTGTTCACCACCTCGATGATCTACACGCAACTCAGGACAATTCCGCGTTGGAACATGGCCCTGACCCCTGTCATGTTTCTCAGCTTTGGTCTGGCGGGGGGCGCAGTCTTGGCCGGGCAGGCCGGCCTGGCTATTCCACTATTGGCCATCGCGGCCAGTGTGCAGATCTTGTACTGGTGGCGCGGCGACAGCGCCCTTGAACGCTCGGGGACCAATTTGGGCACAGCTACGGGTTTGGGCCAGCGTGGCAGCGTTCGGGCCTTTGAGCCGCCGCATACAGGTACCAATTACCTGTTGCGCGAATTCGTGCATGTAGTGGGCCGCAAACACGTCGCAAAACTGCGTGTCATCTCGTTTGCCCTGGCCTTCTTTGTGCCAGTCGCCCTGCTGTTATTGCCCTTCAGCCACTTTTTTGGCTTGCTCGCCGTCCTGTCGCATCTGGCCGGAGTGGCCGTGTCACGCTGGTTGTTCTTTGCGCAGGCGGAACATGTCGTCGGCCTGTATTACGGCAAACGGTAAAGACGGGGGCCAGCCCCCTTCTTGGCCTTGCAGGCCAATTCATCCCCCGAGATATTTTTAGCCAGATGAAGAGCAGACCCGGTCTATTGCAGGTCAGAGCAGTCCGGCATGTACCATCGCGGTGTCGATGGCGGATTTGGTGCTGTCTTCCAGCGTGGTCAGAGGCGAGCGGACTTCTTCGCCGCACAGACCCAGCTTGCTGAGCGCGTATTTCGCGCCGACCAGGCCCGGCTCGATAAAGATCGCCTCGTGCAGCGGCATCAGGCGGTCCTGATAGTCCAGCGCCTTGGCAAAATCACCGTTCAGCGTGGCCTGTTGGAAGTCGGCGCACAGCTTCGGGGCGACATTTGCCGTAACCGAGATACAGCCAACCCCCCCGTGCGCATTGAAGCCCAGCGCGGTGGCGTCTTCGCCCGACAGTTGGCAGAAGTCAGGACCGCAGGTGGCACGCTGCTGGCTGACGCGTGCCAGATCGCCGGTGGCGTCCTTGACCCCGACAATGCGCGGCAGTTCCGCCAGCGCACCCATGGTCGCGGGCGTCATGTCGACAACCGACCGGCCGGGGATATTGTAGATGATGATCGGAATATCCGCGCAATCGTGCAGCGCCCGGAAATGCGCCAACAGACCCTTTTGGGTCGGCTTGTTGTAATAGGGCGTGACGACCAGTGCGGCATCCGCGCCGACTGTCTGCGCGAATCGGACAAAGCGGGCTGCCTCAACCGTGTTGTTCGACCCCGCACCGGCAATCACCGGGACGCGACCGGCGGCGGATTTGACCACCTCGGCGACAACCGTTTCATGTTCTTCGTGGCTGAGCGTCGGGCTTTCACCGGTGGTGCCCACCGGAACCAGCCCGGTCGAACCTTCCTGAATCTGCCACTCTACCAGATGTTTGAGCGCCTTCAGGTCCAACTCGCCGTTAGTGAACGGGGTGACGAGGGCTGGCATCGAGCCTTTGAACATGACACGCTCCTTAGAGTGCAGTTAAAGTTTTTGCATCGCGGGCCATCACGATTGTGGCTTTCTGAGTTGATCCCGGCGGCGCAAGGTTTATCCTGAATGGCTGTATCCTTGGTTGGTTGGGAAATGCAAGGGATGACACGCGTTCTGGCGTTATTGATAGCGGTGATTGTGGGTTCGGTCGGACAGGCGCAAGCTGATGCCGCCGGTGATCTGCGGGCCGGATTGTATGAAATGCGCAAGGGCGACTGGAATGCCGCTTTGCGCGAATCGGGTCCACGTGGTTCGGTATCTCGGGACATCATTGTCTGGCACTGGCTGCGCGAAGGGTTTGGCAGTTCCGGCGATGTTTTGGTGTTTCTGGAGCGCCGCCCGGACTGGCCCGGACTGGCCTGGTTGCGACGCAAGAGCGAGCCCGCCTTTACCGGTGCCGATCCTGATCGCGTTCTGAAGTTCTACGCTGATACGTCACCGCAAACCGCCGAAGGCGCGTTGAATTATGCCGTTGCGCTGATGGCAAAGGGACGTCAGGGCGACGCCGAGGCCGACGTTGTCGCAGCGTGGCGCACCATGCCGATGGGGTCGGGCCTGCAAAAGGACTATTTGCAGAATTTCGGCGACCTGCTGAAACCGCATCACGCAGCCCGTCTGGATCGGATGCTGTGGGACAATCATCTGGTCAGCGCCGGGCAGATGCTGCCACTGGTCGGCACGGACCAACGCAAACTGGCCGAGGCGCGGATCGCGTTGCAAAAACGTCTGCCGGGTGTGGACGGCAAGGTGGCGGCGGTGCCGGATGCCCTGACCGGAACACCCGGCCTGGCATTTGACCGTTTTGTTTGGCGCGACAGGAAAGAATTGGACGACAGCGCTATTGACCTGATGCTGGCCCGTTCAACCGGGCCGGACGCCCTGGGCGAGCCGGACAAATGGGCCGAAGGACGGCGCAGGCTGGCACGGCTTGAGATGCGCAATGGTGACATGAACCGCGCCTATGAAATAGCCGCCAACCATCACATGACGCCTGAAATGGGCTATGGCTATGCCGATCTGGAATGGCTGGCGGGCTTTCTTGCACTGCGCAAACTGAACGATCCGACAACAGCTGTACGGCATTTCCAGAACTTCTCGGGCGCGGTGCAATCGCCGATCTCGAAAGGGCGCGGCGGGTATTGGCTGGGCCGGGCCTATGCTGCGCAGGGGGATGCGGACAAGGCCTATGACGCCTATGCGGCGGGTGCGGATTATCAAACATCCTTCTATGGCTTGCTGGCGGCGGAACGGATCGGGCGACCCTTTGACAGTGAGCTGGCCAACCCGCGCCGCGCGCCGCATTGGAAACAGGCCGAGTTCGCCAACTCCAGTGTGTTGGAAGCTGGCTTGCTGCTGCTGCGCGCAGGCGAAGACCCCTTGTCCGAGCGGTTCCTGACCCATCTGGTCGAAGGTCTGAATTCGGTGCAGGCCAATCAACTGGGCGATCTGGTGATCGAGTTGAAGGAACCGCATCTTGCGGTGATGATCGCCAAACGCGCGGCAAAAACCGGTGTCGTCCTGCCTGCTGCCTATTATCCCGTGCATCCAGTGGCCGATATCGGGCTGCCGATGGCCAAAGAGATGACGCTGGCCATCGCCCGGCGCGAAAGCGAATTTGACCCGGTGGTTATCAGCGGCGCAGGCGCGCGCGGCCTGATGCAGGTGATGCCTGCCACGGCCAAGGTGGTGGCCAGCGATCTGGGCATTCTCAGCGGTCATAAAACCGGCAAGCTGACGTCGGACTGGCAGTATAACGCCAAGCTGGGGGCCAATTACCTGTCCGGGCTGGCTGCTGATTTCAACGGCAATGTGGTCATGATGGCCGCAGGTTATAACGCCGGGCCGCGGCGGCCGATTTCATGGATGAAACGCTATGGCGACCCGCGCGCAGGTGAGGTGGATATGGTCGATTGGATCGAGACCATTCCGTTCAGCGAGACGCGCAACTATGTCATGCGCGTGACCGAAAGCCTGCCTGTCTATCGCGCCCGGCTGGGCCAGCCTGCGCTGCCGGTTCCGTTCTCGCAGGAACTGGTGGGATCAACGCTGGCGTCGTTCGCGCCATAGGGTAAACAACCCTGCGGCGACGACCAGAGTTGCGCCAACGATAACGGCGGGCCGCAGGGTTTCATCAAAGATCGAGATGCCCAGAATGGCGCTCCACATCAGGTGGAAATAGGCAAAGGGCTGTACCGCGCTGGCTTCGGCCATCTCGTAGCATTTGATCAGCAGCCAGTGGCCCAGAACACCGGTTACGCACAGCAGCGCCATCCACAGCCAATCCGCCCGCGCCATCGGCTCCCAGAACCAGACGCCAACCAGTGTTGTCGCGACGGCTCCGATCACGCCGGTCCAGAAAAAACTAGTCGCTGTGCTGTCGCGCCGCGCGGCGTATCGGGTCAACAGGCCGTAGACCGCGAACATCAGCGCAGCAATCAGCGGGATCACTGCCCAAGGGTTGAACACGCCTATCCCCGGTTGCAGGATGATCAGAACCCCGACACAGCCAACACCAATGGCGGCCCACCGTCGCCACCCCACCTGTTCGCCCAGCACAGGACCGCTGAGTGCGGCGACCAGCAAAGGGTAACAGATGAACACCGCCTGGCTTTCGATCAGCCCCAGAATCGTAAAGGCGTAAACGGCAACACAGATTTCAGCTGCCAGAAGAAGACCACGCAGGATTTGCACGCCCGGCTGTTGGGTCCGCGCGGTTGCCCCTACTCCACCCGGCGCGTGGGCGGCCAGAGCAATGACAAAGGCTGCAAAGAACCAATACCGGATCATCACCACCATGTAGGTGTTATAGGTTCCCGCCAAATGGCGCGAGATGCCGTCCTGAGTAGCAAACACAATCGTCGCCGCGATCATCAGGGTGATCCCTGCTCGTGTGTTGTTCTGTTGCGTCATGTTTTGACCGCACGGGTCATATGCCGCTTACGACCGTAGCCGGGGCTGCGGGTGACGGCAAAACCGGCGTCTTGCAGCCCGCGCCGAACAAAACCGGCCGCCGTATAGGTTGCGGCGGTGCCGCCTGTGGTGGTGTGTTCCGCGACTTGCTGCATCAGGTCCGCGCCCCAAAGTTCGGGGTTTTTGGCGGGTGAGAATCCGTCCAGAAACCAGGCATCCGCCCCACTGGTCCAATTCGGCAGCGTGTCGCGGGCATCCCCCTTTATGACCTCAAGATGCAGGGTGCCAAGATCGCATGTGCCACATTGCCATTGCGCCAGGAAACGGTCGCTCCAGGGGCTTAGTTCGGGAAAGGCGGCCAGCGCGCGCGCCATATCCTCGGGCAGCATCGGAAAGGCCTCAAAACTGGTGAATGACAGGGGCGTGGTCTGGCCGGATCGTTCCCATTCAGACCAGACCGTCAGCATGTTCAGCCCCGTGCCGAACCCCAGCTCGGCAATGCGAAACCCTGCCTTGAACCGCACGGGCAGGTCGTTGCCTACCAAAAACACGTGCCGCGTTTCCTCAAGCCCGTTCTGCAACGAGAAATAGGGGTCATCGAACCGGTCTGAAACCGGGATCTGATCTTCGGTCCATGTCAGTTCGGCACGCTGGTCTGCCATCGGGGAATCCTGTAGCTAAGCGGCGCGACACTGAACAAGGAACTAGGGAATGGCAATGGTCGACGTAACAGTGCGTGGGGCGGGGATATTCGGCCTGTCCATTGCCTGGGTCTGCGCCCAACGTGGCGCAAAGGTGCAGGTTGTCGACCCCTTCGGCCCCGGCGCGGGGTCCAGCGGCGGGTTGGTGGGGGCGCTGGCACCGCATGTTCCGGAAAACTGGAACGCCAAGAAAGCCTTTCAATTCGACAGCCTGATCATGGCGGAACCCTTTTGGACACAGGTCGAAACAACCGGTGGCGTCTCACCGGGGTATGGCCGTCTTGGCCGCATTCAACCAATCGCGGATGCGCGCACCCTGGAACTGGCGCGCGCGCGGGAAACCACGGCGGCCAAGCTGTGGCAGGGCCGGGCGGACTGGACCGTTAAGCCGGTTGGCGATCTGGATGCGTGGTGCCCGCCCAGCCCGACGGGATTTGTGGTGCACGACACGCTGACTGCGCGGATGCACCCAAGACGCGCCTGCGCCGCGCTGGTCGCCGCGTTGAGTGTCCGAGGCGTGGAAATCCTATCTGACGCGCCGGACAAGGGGCTGGTGGTCCATGCAACCGGTCTTGCCGGCCTTGAGGAGTTGAGCCGGGCTTTTGGCAAAACCGTTGGCAATGGCGTGAAAGGTCAGGCGGCACTGTTGCGGTTTGACGCGGGCGACGTGCCGCAGCTGTTCGCGGACACCATCCACATCGTCCCGCATGCAGATGGAACGCTGGCAATCGGGTCGACATCCGAACGGGATTATGACGACCCATCCAGCACCGACACGCTGCTGGACGATGTGATCGACCGCGCCATGCGGGCCGTGCCTGTTTTGCATGGCGCAGAGGTGATCGAACGGTGGGCCGGTGTGCGCCCCCGCAGCAAAAGCCGCGCGCCGATGCTGGGTTCACACCCGTTGCACCAAGGACAGTTCATCGCCAACGGAGGTTTCAAGATCGGCTTTGGCATGGCCCCCAAGATTGCTCAGGTCATGGCTGACCTTATGTTGGACGGGCGCGATACGATCCCTGACGATTTCCGCCCGGAAGCCTCACTCTGACTGGGGCGCTGCCTCGGCCGTCATGCATTGCCGCCCATCGGGGCCACGCACCCACAGGGTCTGCCCGGCCCGGCACAGGGTCGCAGTTTCGGAATGCATCAACGGCGCGGTGGCGCGAAATGAAAACCGATCCAGTGGCCCGATCAATTCCGTGGCAAACAGGATCAGAAGTTGCGCCAGCAGCGGGCCATGCACGACCAGCCCATCGTACCCCTCGGTGTCGCGGGCATAGTCCAGATCATAATGGATGCGGTGGCCATTGAAGGTCAGCGCCGAATACCGAAACAGCAAAGTGGTGTCGAATGTGACCTCTCGCCGGTCCGTTTCGTCGGTCCGCGCTGTTGGTGGGACGGGCCTGACCTCATCAGCCGTGGTCTCTGAACGGTAAACCAGATCCTGCCATTCGGTCAGGCGCAGGGTATCGCCCTGCCATATCTCGTGGCGCAAGGTGACAAAGCCCAGCGGACCGCTGCGCCCGGATTTCCGGATCGCGCCTTCGCAAACAGACCGGCGCTCGGCCCCGTTACCCACAATCAGCGGGGCTTGGAATTGCAGGCGGCCACCAGCCCACATACGGCGGGGCAGGCCCATGTCGGGGATCAGATCACCACCCACCTTTGGATGGCCATCCCGGCCCAATCGTTCGGGTGAACGGGGCGACCAGAAGTAGAGGTGATGAAAGAACGGTGGCAACGGGGTGCCATCCGCAACCGAAACCGTCTGCCCCAGCGCCGTCTGAAGCGCGGCGGCGCGGGCCGGGTCCATTACGTCGGTCTGAATTTCCTCTGCCATGGCGGCAGATTAGGCAGCCGTTCGCCCGTGAACAAGCTTTAGAACCCCGCCTCGGCCCGCAGTTTCTGCATCAAAGCCAGCAAGCTGCTTTCATAGCGTTCATTGATCAACTTGCCCTGCGCGTCGAATTCATTAGAGCTGCTGGCCAGATGGATTTCCGGCCCCTGAAGGATGCGGGGTTGGAACGGCACCATATAGCCGCGCAGAACCATCTGTGCACGTTCGCCACCCGCACGCCCCGCCGCGGCAGACATCACCGCGACGGGTTTGTCAGCCCATGGCTTGCCTTTGGTCCGACTGACCCAATCCAGCGCGTTTTTCAGCACCCCCGACGGGCCCTTGTTGTATTCCGGGGTGGATATGATCACCGCATCTGCCTGTGCGATCTGGTCGGACAGGGTTTGCACCGCCTCGGGGATGCCCTCGCCGTCTTCCAGATCACCGTCGTAAAGCGGCAGGTTCAGCTCACCCTCGATGTGGGTGCCGGGATCGAACAGGCGCGCCGCCTCGCGCAGCAGTTTGCGGTTGGTGGCATTTTGGCGCAATGAGCCGGAAAGGCTCAGAAGGATCGGTTCGGACATTGGAAACTCCACTAAGGTGTTTCCCAATTGATAGCCCGAGAGCTGCGCGCACCAAACCCCAGATGACGCAGGGTCAATGTGCGGAACAGGGGCACCCGCAGGTGCCCCGTCACATTATGTGCGACCGTTGGGGATAATCTCGATATCGACCCGGCGGTTCTGGGCCTTGCCTTCGGGCGTCAGGTTCGAGGCGGCAGGGCGGCTTTCCCCCAGGCCAACTGTCGAAATCCGGGCACCGCTGACACCGTTGGCCTGCAAGACATCTGCCACGGACTGGGCGCGGCGTTCGGACAGACCCTGATTATACGAGGCTTCGCCGTCGCTGTCGGTATGTCCGATGACCTGAACGTTCGAGTTGGGGTATCGCACCAGATTCTGCCCCACCCGGACCAGATCAGACCGCAACGCCGGGCGCACGGTCGAGCTGTCGGTGTCAAAGGTGATATCGTTCGGCACGGTGACGATCAGCCGATCACCCGCGTTGACGATGGTAATGCCGTCATTGGCCAGCTGTTGGCGCAACTCGGCCGCTTGCTGGTCCAACTGGTTGCCGATCAAGCCACCACCGGCTGCACCGATGGCCCCACCGGCCAATGCACCCAGCAAAGGATCAGAATCATTTGCAATCGCACCGACACCCGCGCCGACCAGACCACCCAGAAGCGCGCCTTGCTTGGCGTTCTGGTTGGGATCGGATGGCAGGTTCAGCGTGCCGGGGTCGGTACACGCACCCAAAAACAGGGCCGCGCACAGGCCGGAAGAAAGAACAATCTTGGAAATCGTCATGGAATCACCTTCTGCTCTGGGCCCGTTCACCGAGTCCATATTGTTTGGCGCAGTATATCGCGCTGCATGCGCCACGTCTCAAGCAACAATCCGGTGAAGTCGGCAATTACCCGCCGTTCAACCCGCATCCGCAGGTGCAGCCACATCATCCCATCGGTTTTGTTCCTGCCAGATCGTGCGCAGGGGTTCTCCTTGCCCGCAAAAGTGATCGTCGATCAGATCGCAGGACCAGATGCGGTCGGTGCGGAAATGCCGAAATCCATTCCGAAGCTCGCACCATGCCACCAGCATGGTGCATTCGATATGATAGATCAGCGCAACGGGCCGGACGATCCGCTCGCTCCGGTCGCCGCCTGAATTCACATAGGTGATGCGGATTTTACGCTCGGCCCGGATCGCCTCGCGGTAATTCACCACCGGCACACAGCCTTTTGCGGGATCGTCGGCGGGCGCGCCCCACGGGGCGACCTGCAACCAATTGGCCGGTGCGCGCAGGGCGTCGATCTTGCGACAGACCCGATCGGCGGCCTGTTGCAACGTGCTGTCCCCGGTGCGTGCCAGCATCGACAGGCCAACCCAAAGTGCCTCTACCTCTTCGGCATCAAAGTTCAGCGGCGGCAGGTCATACCCGCGCCGCATCAGGTATCCAACACCGGCCTCGCCCTCAATCGGCGTGCGCTGCGCCTGCAACGCCGCGATATCGCGGTACACGGTCCGCACCGATACCTCGAGCTGCTCTGCCAGCGCCTCGGCCGTTACAGGCGCGTGGGCGGCGCGCAGAATCTGAATGATTTCGAACAGACGGGTCGAGCGGCGCATGGGGTTCTCCGATTGATCTACTGACACCCTAGCACAGCCCCCTGACAAGGTGGTGTCAGCAGTGATGGCCCAGGATTGGCAAACACAAAAATAAGGAGGTCGGCCATGCCAAGCCGCGACAACCACGTGATGATGACCCTGCAACTGGATCGCTGGTCACGCGATCACAGCCTGCGCGCCTTTGAGATTGAACGCGAGATTATGGCGGCCCGCTGCCCTGCGGCCCGGCGCAAACGAACCAGACGGTTTTCGCTGGGCAACCTCAAGATGCTGTGGGTCAGCACGGCCTAGGGTCAGAATTCTGCCGGGGCGCGAAATTTCATCGAGACCCCGCCCTCGGGGGTTTTCAGGCGCAGTTCCTCGGAATGCAGCATCAGGCGCGGGAAATCCCGCGCCGCACCGTCAGCATAAAACGGATCACCCAGAATCGGGTGGCCCAACGCCTGCATATGAACGCGCAACTGGTGCGACCGGCCCGTTTTGGGGAACAGCCGGACACGGGTCGCGTCGCCCTCATGCTTGACCACGCGCCAGTCGGTGACGGCGGGTTTGCCGGTCTCATGGCACACCATCTGAAGCGGGCGATTGGGCCAGTCCACGATCAGGGGCAAGTCCACCGTTCCGGTCTTTGCTTCAAGCTGCCCCCAAATGCGGGCGACGTAGGTCTTGCGGGTCTGGCGCTTTTCGAACTGCATACTCAGGTGCCGCTGCGCATGGGGCGTCTGGGCAAAGACCATGACGCCTGACGTGTCCCTGTCCAACCGATGTACCAGCAGGGCCTGCGGAAATGCCGACTGAACCCGCGTCAGCAGACAATCAGCCAGATGCGCCCCGCGCCCCGGCACCGACAGCAGCCCCGAAGGTTTGTTCACCACGATCAGCTGCGCATCTTCGTGCAACACATCAAGGGGCGTTTTCGGGGGATCATACGTCTCGCTCATGCGCGCCTGCCTAACGTATGGTGCCACCTCCCGCAACGTCGGCCTTGCCTGAGCGGAACGGTTCAGCAAACCTTGGATCAAAGCGGAGGAAAGAGAATGCACCCGACGATCAAGCGTATGCAGGACGTCGTTGCCAAAGGCGACGAAAGTCTGATCCGCGAACTTCTGGCCGAGGATGTCCAGTTTTCCCCACCCACCTATTTCAGCACCTGGTCCGGCCGTGCGCCTGTGGCCGCGATTCTGGGCCATGTGGGTCAGGTGTTCTCTGACTTTCGCTATCGCCGGATCATGGGCGAAGGCAAGGACTGGGCGTTGGAGTTTCAGTGCAAGGTAGGTGATCTGGACGCGGTTGGCGCGGATCTGATCACCCTGAACGAAGACGGGCTGATTCAGAAATTTGAGGTCGTCATGCGCCCCCACAAAACCATTGGCGCCTTGCGCGATGCAATGATGGCCCGGGTCATGTCCGACGCGCGGTTCCTTGAATTCAAAGACGCGCTCAGCTGATCAATGGTGGGCTTGGTCGCAACAGACCAGATCCTGCGGGTGCCCCTGTTGCCGGTACTGGCGGCGCAGGGCCTGTTGGTGCGCCGCAATGCGCAACTTCTGTCGGAACCCGCGGGCCCGCGAAAAGGGCGTATGGGACGAGGGCCGCGATTGCGCCTGCTGATCACCGGCGATAGCTCTGCCGCCGGGGTCGGTGCGGGCACGCAAGCGCAGGCTCTCTCCGGGCATCTTGTTGCGCAACTGGCCAGGCACTATGCGGTTGAATGGCGGTTAGAGGCCACCACCGGGCACACAACGCAGGACACAATTGATCGGCTGAACGGGCTGGACGGCCAATTTGACATGGCCCTGACTGCGCTGGGTGTGAATGATGTGACCCGGGGTGTGACACAGAAACGGTTCGCCGAACATCAGGCCCGTCTGCTGGGCCTGCTAACCGGGCCGATGGGAGTTCGGCGGGTTGTGGTGACAGGGGTTCCGCAGATGGACCGGTTTCCAGCCTTGCCGCAGCCCTTGGCGTGGGTGCTGGGGCAACAGGCCGCACGGCTGGACCATGGCCTGAAACAGGTCGCCGACCATTTCCCGCAGGTTCGCCATCTGTCACTGAAGCTGCCCGACGATCCCGCCCTGGCTGCGCCGGATGGGTATCATCCCAGCCCAAAGGCCTATGCTCTCTGGGCCAAAGAAGCCGCCCGCCTGCTGCGTCAGGCCTGAGCCCGCATCTGCCGGATCATCGGGATCGAATAAACCACCAGCGCCGCCCAGATCAAAGGAAAGGCAATCATCCGGCCCCGGTCCACCTGTTCGCCGAATACGGCAATTGCGGTGATAAAAATCATGGTCGGCGCGATGTATTGCAGAATGCCCATCGTCGACAGGCGCACCAGCTTGGCCCCGTTGGCATAGACCAGCAAGGGCACAGCCGTCACCACTCCGGCACCGGCCAGCATCATCGTGTCTTCAACGGCAAACCCGAAATGCCCGGTTCCCTGCGCGCCCAGCCAGGTCACATAGGCCAAAGCGGGGATCAGCAGGATCAGGACCTCAAGCAAGAACCCCTGATTAGGTCCTATGGGCAGAGAGCGCTTGAAAAAAGCGTAAAACCCCCAGCTGAGCATCAACCCCAAGGCTGCCCAGGGCAAGCTGCCGGCCTCAAGCACCAGAACCAAAACACCGGCTGCGGCCAGTCCTACAGCAACCAGTTGCGTCTTGTTCAATGGCTCTCGCAGCAACAGCGCACCAAGTGCAATGCTGAACAAGGGGTTGATATAATACCCCAGCGCCGCATCCAGGGCATTCCCGCTGGCAATTGCCCAGACATAAATCGCCCAGTTCACCGAAATCAAAGCGGCCGTCAGGCAGGCCATGCCCAACATTTTCGGATCTTTCAACGCCGCCTTCAAATCGCGTGTCCGCCCCAATGCAATCAGCAATAGCCCGGCCACCGGCACGGACCAGATGATCCGATGCGCCACGATCTCAATCGCCCCTACATGGGCCACAGCTTTCATGTAAAGTGGCAGGAACCCCCACAGGACATAGGCCGTAACCGCCAGGGCAAGCCCCTTTGGCGTGTCGGCATTCTGGGCGGGCGTTGTTGCGTCTGCCATGGCAGGTCTCCGGGTGATACCGCTTGTCTTTACGGTAAATCAGACCGGGTTGGGAACTGCGAAAACTGTGAAGCGTGCCATCAAGAATTCTGATAGGTCGCGCTTTTGCTTACTGGGCCATTCAGCGAGGCTCTGCCTCGCGCTCCGGGATATTTTGGGCCAGATGAATGAAAGACCCCATGTTCATCTGGCTAAAAGTATCCCGGGGGAGTCGCCCGTCACGGGCGGCGGGGGTAGAGCCCCCACCCTTTCGATTCGTTCAGGCTTTGACCCGCTCAGACTTCGGATCGTACATCGGTCTGAGCGACGCCTCTGCCTTGACCTTCACACCGCAGACGTCGATTTCATAGGTCGAGGCCAACACATCAGCCGCCTTCTCCCCTTCACACGGCACATAGCCCAGACCGATAGCGCCGCCCAGCGTGTGACCATAGTTGCCCGAGCTGAGATAGCCCACATATTCACCATCCCGCACGATCGGTTCGTTGTGGAACAGCAGCGGTTCAAGATCGGTCAACCTGAATTGCACCAAGCGACTTTTCGGTCCGCTTTCCTTGCGTGCAATCACCGCCTCACGACCGATGAAGTCGCACCCCTTGTCCACCTTCACAGCAAAACCCAAGCCCGCGTCGACCACGTGATCTTCGCAGGTGATATCGTGGCCAAAATGGCGGAAGCCCTTTTCGATCCGGGCGCTGTCCATCATGTGCATCCCGCACAGCTTTAGTTCCATATCCTGCCCGGCCTCGTGCAGAGTTTCAAAGACGTGACCGGCCATATCGGAAGAAACATAGACCTCCCAACCCAGCTCGCCCACGTAGGTCACGCGGTGGACACGGGCCAGGCCCATGCCGATCTCGATTTCCTGCGCTGTACCAAACGGGTTCACTGCGTTCGAGAAGTCGTTGGGCGAGACTTTTTCCAGCAAAGAGCGGGAATTGGGGCCCATCACCGCCAGAACACCTTCGCCAGGCGTTACATCGGTGATGACCACGTTGAAATTGCCTGCGTGGCGCATCATCCATGTCTGATCCGCCAGCCGCGTGGCTGCCGGGGTGACGATCAGATAGGCGGTTTCAGACAGGCGGGTGACGGTCACATCCGCCTCAATCCCGCCTGCGCGGTTCAGGAATTGCGTATAGACGATCTTGCCCACCGGCACGGCATAGTCACCGCCACCCACATAGTTCATGAACGCCTGCGCATCCGGCCCTTCGACGCGGATTTTCCCGAAGGAGGACATGTCATACATGCCCACATTCTCGCGCACGGCGCGGTGTTCGGCAGCCGAGTTCTCGAACCAATTCTGGCGCTTCCAGCTGTATTGGTAGTCACGCTCCTGCCCTTCACTGGCAAACCAGTTGGCCCGTTCCCAACCTGCCAATTCGCCCATCACCGCGCCGTGCTCAAGCAGGTGATGGTGGAACGGTGTCCGGCGCACACCGCGCGCCGTGGCTTTTTGGCGATAGGGGTAGTGATCGGCATAAAGCAGGCCCAGCGTTTCTTTCGAGCGTTCGAACAGGTAATTCCTGTTGCCCTGAAACGGTTGCATCCGGCTGATGTCCACATCGCCCAGATCAAAGGGTTTCTCACCCGTATCCATCCACTCGGCCAGCGCCATGCCCGCGCCCCCGGCGGACTGAATACCGATTGAGTTGAACCCGGCCGCCACCCAGACATTGTCCATCTCGGGCGCAAGGCCCAGATGATAGGCGTCATCGGGTGTAAAGCTCTCGGGCCCGTTGAAAAAGGTGTGAATCCCCGCCTCGGCCAGCATCGGCATCCGGTTACAGGCGGCTTCGAGGATCGGTTCGAAATGGTCGAAATCCTCGGGCAATTGATCGAATTCGAACGTGTCCGGGATGCCGTCCATGGCCCAGGGTTTGGCGTTGGGCTCAAACGCGCCCAACAGGATTTTACCCGCATCTTCCTTGTAATAGGCACATTCATCCGGCACGCGCAGCACCGGCAATTGGGTCATTCCGTCGATATTCTCGGTGACGATATAGAAATGTTCACAGGCGTGCAGTGGCACGTTGACCCCCGCCATGCGACCGACCTCGTGCCCCCACATACCGGCGCAGTTCACCACCATGTCGCATTCAATATGTCCCGAGGCGCTGCCGTCGTCCGCAACCCAATCGACGCCGCTGACCTTGCGGCCCTGTTTGACGATATCGGTGACCTTCACACGTTCCTTGACGATGCCACCACGCTGACGCGCGCCCTTGGCCAGCGCCAGCGCGATGTTTGCCGGGTCGCCCTGCCCGTCCAGCGGCAGGTGAACCGCCCCTTTGACGCCATCAAGGTTGAGGTGCGGATACAGTTCCTGCACCCGTTCGTTCGAAATCTCTTCAACCTCGACACCAAAGGCGCGGGCCATGGCGGCCTGACGATAGATCTCTTCCTTACGCTCATCCGTCAGGGCCACGGTGATCGAGCCGTTGCGTTTGAACCCCGTGGACACGCCGGTTTCTTCTTCCAGCGCGCCGTAAAGTTCCTGACTGTATTTCGCCAGCTTGGTCATGTTCGCCGTCGCGCGCAGCTGCGCGATCAGGCCCGCCGCGTGCCAGGTGGTGCCGCTGGTCAACTGCTTGCGTTCGAGCAGTACAACATCTGTCCAACCCTTCTTGGTCAGATGATACGCGACCGAACATCCGATGACGCCGCCACCGATGATGACCACACGGGCCTTGCTGGGAAGATCAACCATCCTGAAATCTCCGCTGTGTCAGGTTTGCGCCAATTTGCCACGAAAGATCGACAGAAAATGCACCAAAACCGTCACGGCGTGGTTGATTTTCACCGATGTGAGGCCGCCCGCTTTTCCCGCCGCAGGACAAAGGGGGTAACGCCGAAAAAACTTTTGTAGACGGATGAGAATCCGTTGGGAAACCCGCAGGCCAAGCCAATTTCGCGCACGCTCATGGTGGTGTTCAACAGCAGGTTATTGGCCTTGGCCAGGCGCATCTCGCGATAAAAACCGTTGGGCGTGGTGCCGAAAAAGATTTTGAACTTCCGCTCAAGCGACCGGTTCGACAGATGCAGTTCCTCGACGATCTGGTGGATCAGCAGCGGGTCTTCGATATTGGCCTGCATCAGCTTGATGCACTGATCCAATCTGGCATCACCCGTCGCGGTCAGCTTTGCCCCGGAGAACGGCTGCATGGAAGAAAAATCGCGGATGTTTTCATGCAGCATGATATCGGCCACCGTCATCTTGGCTGGCCCTGAAATATGGCGTCCGATCACCGCAAGCGCCACATCGGTTGTCGCCTCCATCCCGGCGCAGGTCACCACCGCGCCCTGCTCTGTAGCGATCGACAGCTTGGCTTCGAACCGCGCGCCACGTTCGCGCAGGAAGGATGCGTTTTCCCAATGGGTCGCCATGTCATCGGCACCGTGTTCGTCGATGTACCGACTGGCGGCTTCGGCCAGCAAGAACACCCGGGCCCCGCGAAAGGTGTAATCAGACACCACCCGCCCCAACGACAGGTCCGGATGATCGGGATCAGAGTTGCCGATCACGAACAGATAGTCCGCATTGGGCTGGCCCGGGACAGGCGCGGTCTGAACCGTTGCATCGCTGCTGCTGGCAATCGGGCCGCCCCGCAGCGACCGGTACGTGTAGGTGAATGGTGGGTTCGGGCACACCCGGTTGGCCAGCCGCAGCACCTCGACCAATGAGGCCAGTTCCAGCAGAACATAGCCGGGGGCCACAAGGATATCGAAATGCTGCTGCCTGTGGGCTGAAATGTTCGGCGGCGTCCGCATCGCCGTCCCTCAGACGATCCGATGGCCGGCGGCGCGCAGCCGGTTGGCCAGTGTTTCGATGTGATCCGGTCCAACCTCGCAGCAGCCGCCAACGATGGTCGCGCCCTGCGCCACCCAGGCCATGGCGTGATCCGCATAGGCATCCGGCCCCAGATCGTTTCGCTGTTCCAGCGCGTCGACAGTGGGCGCATCTTCCAGAAACTTTTGGGTGATCCCGGTGAACCCATTGGCGTAGGCCCCGAAGGGCCGACCAAACTTTGCGATGACTTCCAACGCGGCGGGGATGGCTTCGGGGCGGGAACAGTTGATCAGCACGGCCTCGGGCGCGAAACGGGTCACTACGGGGGCTATGTCCGACAGCGCCTCGCCCGAGCGCAGGCGCGTGCCGTCTTCGTCCATCACCGACAGCCCTAGCCAAACCGGCTTGCCGCCCTGCGCCATGCCGCGCAACGCGCCCTCAGCCTCTTGCAGCGAGCATACGGTTTCAATCAGGAACAGATCGACGCGATCCGCCATCAGGCCGACAAGCTCGGCGAATTTATCGGCGGCGTCATCCGGATCGGGTTTCAGGTCCGGCCGGTAGGACGCCAATAGCGGGCCCAATGCCCCGGCAATACGTCCGCCATTTGCCCCACGCGCCTGTTCGGCCTGCGTCAGGGCCGCATTGATCAGATCGGCAAACTGGTCCTCCATCCCGGCGCGCACCAGCCGCGACCGATGCACCGCATAGGTGTTGGTGGTGGCAACTGTCGCGCCCCGGCGGAAGTATTCGTCGTGCACATCCCCAACCAGTTCGGGGCGGTCCATCATCACCCGGGTCGACCATAAGGGCGTGGGCCTGTCGCCGCTGCGCCTGACCAGTTCCTGCCCGATTGAGCCATCCAGAAGAGTGATATGTGCCATGTTTCAGCCTTGTCAGGGAATCAGAACAAGTTTGCCCGGAAACGCCTTGGATTGAAAATCCTCCTGCGCAGCGGCGATGTTCCGCAACGGGTAAGTCTTTGAGATCAGGGGCCTGATGCGGCCTGCATTGACCATCGCAACCAGCCGACCGAACACCTCGAACGCCTGATGCGTGCAGCCGTGAATGGTGATGTCGCGCAGATAGATGTCGCGCAGGTCGGCCTGAACCACCGGGCCTGCAATGGCACCGGAAACGGCGTAATGCCCGCCCGGCTTCAACGCCAGGATCAGGCCCGGCCACGCGGGGCCGCCCACAACGTCGATGACAACGTCAAACATATCCGCAGGCAGTGTCGCGTCGCGGTCGAATGTGTCCACCGCGCCCTGGCTTTTGACCACCTCGGCCTTGGCCGGGCTGGTCACCCCGCAAACAGTTGCCCCCCGCAGCGCCGCCAGTTGCACAGCTGCCAGACCAACGCCGCCCGATGCGCCGGTGATCAGCATCTTTTGGCCCGCAGTCACACCCGCGCGGGTCAGCAGATTTTCGGCAGTACCGAAGGCACAGGGAATGGCGGCGATCTCAACATCCGACAGGGGTGAGGCGGTCACATCGTAAAGGTCATCCGCCGCAACCAGACAGTATTGTGCAAAGGCCCCGTCGATTTCCGAACCCAGGGCAATAAAACCCGTCGGGTTGCCCGGGCTTGGGCGCGGCAGGTTGATCGGACAGGTCACGCGCTGGCCCGGTTCGAACCCGGCACCCGGCCCGGCCTGCGCGACGATCCCGCACAGGTCGCCGCCCTGTATGCGCGGGAACTGCAACGCGCCGCCCCATCCGCCTGCTTCGACATCCTGATCGACCGCATCGGTGGCACTGGTCACATCCGAAGAATACCAGCCCACCCGCGTATTGATGTCGGTGTTGTTGACACCGGCGGCGGCCACGCGGACCAGAACCTGCCCCGGCCCAGGGGTCGGAACAGGAATGTCATCGCGCCATTTCAGCGCCTCTGGCCCTCCGTGGCGGGTCAGGTAAACGCCGGACATGGTCGCCGGTCGTGTCATGCACGCAGCCTTTCGTTCTGAGGATCCCAGAGGGGTTGATCCTCTTGCACCACGGCCCGGCATTTCTGACCGTAGATTTCCACCTCAAGCTCGGTCCCGGGGTCGGCAAGCTCGGCCCTGATCATGCCCAGCGCGATGGATTTACCAACGCGGTACCCCCACGCGCCCGAGGTGGTCTCGCCCACGATCTCACCATTCTGCCAGATGCAGGACATATAGGGCGCGTCGCAGTCGCCTGCATCCACCGTCAGGGTGACAAAGGATTTCCTCACACCCTGCTGCTTTTCGTTCAGGATTGCGGCCTTGCCGGGGAAGTCCTGCGGCTTGTCCAGCTTGACGAAACGCTCCAAGCCGCCTTCAAGCAGCGAATAATCGGTGCTCAGGTCGCCCTTCCACGCGCGGTACCCCTTTTCGATGCGCAATGAGTTCAGGGCATACATCCCGAACGGTTTTGCCCCGGCGTCGGTGATTGCGTCATAGATGGCGGGCATGTGTTCGTTCAGCGCATGAACCTCCCAGCCCAACTCGCCAGCGAAGGACACACGGACCAGATAGGCAGGCTGCCCGGCAACGGTGGCCGATTGGTGGGTCAACCATCCGGTGGTCAGGTCGGCATCGGTCAGACCCGACAACACCGTGCGCGAATTCGGGCCGGTGACGATCAGGGTGTCCCGCGTGGTGGTGACATCCTCGACCGACACACCAGCAGGCATTGCGCCCACAAGAATGTCACGATCATGCCACTGCGCCGTCGCGGCCGTGATCATGATGAACTCATCCTCACCCAGGCGAATGCAGGACATTTCCGTCAGGATGCGGCCCCGGTTGTCCGAGATATAGATCAGGTTCATGCGGCCGACCTTGGGCAACCCGCCGGTTGCGAGGCCGCGCAGCGCCTCGGCAGCACCCTCTCCCTTGACCATAAAGCGTGAGAAACCTGGCAGATCCAGCACGCCGCAATGGTCGCGCACAGCTTCGCATTCCTCTTTGACGCGCTGCTCCCACGGGCCGGACCGGCCCCAGGTATGGGTCGCCTCAAGCGAGGTGTCATCGCCCGGCTGCGCAAACCAGTTGGCACGCTCCCATCCGTTATAGGCCCCCATCACGCCGCCCAGCGCCTTGACCTTGTCATGCACCGGCGACAGCTTTTTGTCGCGTGCGGCGGGCCATTCGTGATGCGGATAGTGCATGGCGTATTCGTTGCCATAAACCTCGATGCCCTTCTGGTTGCAGTAATCCTGATCGGTGTAATCGGTATAACGACGCGGATCGACGGCCCACATATCCCATTCGGTGGCGCCATCGACGATCCATTCAGCCAGCACCTTGCCCGCGCCACCACCCTGCGCGATGCCGAAGGTAAAGGTGTGGGCCTCAAACGCGTTTTTCACACCCGGCATCGGGCCGATCAGCGGCAATCCATCCGGTGCATAGGGGATCGGCCCGTTGATGACACGACCAACACCCGAGGTCGCCATCAGCGGCACCCGCTCCATCGCGTCGGTGACAATATCCTCGATCCGGTCCAGATCATCGTTCCAAAGCTGAAAGCTGAAATCCTCGGGCATCGGGTCGTCCTCGGACATCCAGTGGCCCTTGCAGTTGGGCTCATAGGGGCCAAGGTTGAAGCCATTCTTTTCCTGCCGCAGGTAGTAAGAGATATCCACGTCGCGCAGCAGCGGCAGCTTTTTACCGCCGTTTTCCTTTGACCATGCCTCAATCTCGGGCACCTCGTCGGTCAGCAGGTACTGGTGGCTCATGACCATTGCCGGAACGGTGCGCCCGCCAAAGGGCTTGAACCATTCCCCCACACGCTGCGCATAATAGCCAGCCGCGTTCACCACGTAATCACAGGCGATATCACCCTTGTCCGTGTGAACGGCCCAGGTACCGTCGTCATGCTGCGTCACACCGGTCGCAGGGCAGAAACGGATGATCTTGGCGCCCATGTCCCGCGCACCCTTGGCCAGCGCCTGCGTCAGCTGCGCCGGGTCGATATCGCCGTCGGTCGGGTCGTACAGCACGCTCTCAAGATCATGGGTTTCCAGGAACGGATAGCGCTCCTGTGCTTCTTCCGGGGTCCACATCTCCATCGGGATGCCCTGATAGCGGCCCATCGCCATGGCGCGCTCAAACTCCTGCATCCGCTCTTTGCTGTGCGCCAGGCGGATCGACCCCGAAACGTGGTAATTCATCGGATAATCGACCTCATCGCCCAACCGCGCATACAGCTCGGTCGAGTAGCGCTGCATGTTCATGATCGCCCATGAGGTCGAGAATGTCGGAACGTTCCCCGCTGCGTGCCATGTCGAACCAGCCGTCAGCTCGTTCTTTTCCAGCAGGACACAATCGGTCCAGCCTTTCTTGGCCAGATGATAGAGCGAGGAGGCCCCCACCACACCACCGCCGATAACAACCACGCGGGCTTTTGTCGGAAAATCACTCATTGGTCTTGATCCCTGTTACTGTGCCTCTTGGGGCAGATCGTCTTGGATGTCGTAATAGTCGCCCTTGTCGGCCACAAAGATGTGCCGGGCGAGCTTCAGCCCGGTGGGTTCTTCGAGTGAACCCATAGACACCGCAATCGTGTCCTCGTCATTGTGCTGCCAGAACAGGAACGAGCCGCAGGCGCTGCAAAACCCGCGCCGGGCGATGTCCGAGGCGCGATACCAGCGCAGCGTATCGCTGGTGGCAAAGCGCAGGTTGTCCTGATGGGTCACGGCTGACGCCCAAAGGTGACCCGATTGTTTGCGGCATTGGCCGCAGTGGCAGGCGGACGGCCGCAATAGCTCTCCGTCAATCGTGAATGCGACCGCGCCACACAGGCAGGAACCGGTGTGCATGTGATTACCCCCTTGCAGTGGGCGTAGAGCTGGCACCCAGCAACACGCCATAGATAATGAAACACCCCGCCATCACGCGGCGGACCCAGATGTTGAACACGGCCCCCAAGGCTGCCTTGCCCATCAGCGCACCCAGCAATGTGAACCCGGTATAGCTGAGCGTGGTGATGATCAGCGCCGTGGGCATGATTACCGACATCTGCTGCCAGATCGGCACATCCGGCTGCACGAATTGCGAAAAGGCGGCCAGATATCCGGCCACACTTTTAGGGTTGATCGTGGCAACCGCCAGCGCATGCAGATAGACATGGCGCGCGGGCCGTTCCGACGCTGGTGCCGGTCTGGTCGCGTTCATCCAGCCGCGGATGCCGACCCAGACCAGGAACCCCGCGCCCACCAGTTTGGCGATAAAAAACCCGGTCGGCGACGCCGCGATCAGGGCGGTGACGCCCAGCGCCGACAGGATCAGAAACGCACTGGCCTGCGTGAGAATGGCCATTACCCCCAACATCGCCTTGGGAAACGGCAGGCTCATCCCGTTCGAGATGCAATTGACCGCGTTCGGCCCCGGCGTGGTCACAAACACCACCCAGAACAGCGCGAATATGGTCCAGGCCTCAAAACTCATCAATACACCGGCGGGGCGATGACCCAGATGGCCACGGCGGGTTCATCATAAGGGTTAGACCAATGATACGGCTCATGCCTGATGCGGAAACTGTCCCCCGGCCCGACCGAGAACCGCCGGCCGCCGATTGTCAGATCCAATCGACCGGATACCAGATACCCGACCTCTTGCGTGGGGCGATCCGCTGGGGTCTGCATTTCCGAGTGGGGTTTGAACGTCGAATGCACCATCTCAAAATCGTCGGTCAGATCGGGCGACAGCAGCTCTTCGATCAGACCTTCTTCGCCTGATCCCATCGGTCGCCGCGATCCGGCGCGCACGACATACCCCTGTTCGTCCACCGGCGCGGCGGAATGCGCAAACAGCATCGACATCGGCACGCCCAGACATTTCGCAATCAGGCGCAAATCGGAAATCGACGGCTCAGAGATGTCGCGTTCAACCTGGCTTAGCCACCCGACCGACCGATCCAGCCGCGCGGCGGTCCCGGCCAGTGTCAAACCGCGCGCCTTGCGCAAGGCACGAATGTCGGCACCGAGGGTCGCGCTGGACGGGGCTTGGCTGTTCATTGGCGGCTCCGAATCCTGTGAAATTTTCCGTCTCTTTTTCACGATGCTGCGAATCAATGAAATTTCCAAGCATTTTTTCACTTGGGTCTGAACCTGCGTTTGGCTATGCCACGGGCATGTGGATCGCGGTGATATATCTTTGGGCCATCAACGGCCTGACTTTGCTGGCTTTTGGTTGGGACAAGCTACGGGCCAGACGCCGCCGGGGCCGGGTGCCCGAGAAAAGGCTGCTGTGGCTTGCCGCGCTGGGTGGCAGCCCCGGTGCCGTGCTGGGCCGATGGATATTTCGGCACAAAACGCGCAAACGCAGGTTTTCACTGTGGCTGTTCGCGATATTGGCGGTTCAGGTGGCGGCTTGCTATCTGGTCGTCGTAAACGAGTACCGACTGGGCTGAAAAGCCCTCAACCGCGGCGACCTATACAATGGAGGGTGCCCTTGGACCTCGCAATTCGGGCCACGCGATACAGTATCTGGCTTCATTCCGCGCTACTTGCGGTGCTGTTCGGGTTGGGTATCTGGTTCAATGATACCGATACGATGATGCATGCGCTGGGCGCAGCGGTCGCTATCTTTGTGTCGCTTCTATTCCTCATGGGGTTGCGCAGCGAAAACCGCTGGGCCGCTATCGTATTTGCGGCCATCTGTGCGCTCGATTTAGTGGACGCCATGATGCGGGGATTGAATCCAAACAACCTGGTCAATCTTGTCGATGCGATACTGTCCTTTGTCGTGATCTGCGGCGTCGTGATCTGGTTGCGCGAGCAAAGCATCGCGCGGCAAGACAATCGGGCCAGCTGATCCTTTGAGTTGGCCCAACGCGGTCGCGTCAAACAAGCCCGCACCGCATAAAACGCCTTACCGGCGCGCAAAGATCTGCGACAGGATCAACATCAGCTTTTCCGCATCCACCTGATCGAAGGCATCCGGCTGGTCACTGTCGATGTCGAATACCGCAATAACCTTGCCCGAGGCATCCCGCACCGGCAGCACCAGTTCGGACCGCGTGGAAGACGCACAGGCGATGTGACCGGAAAAGGCTTCGACATCCGGCACCAGTTGGATTTCACCCGTTCTTGCGGCGGCCCCACAGACGCCCCGTTCAAACGGGATCACCAGACAGCCGTGGCCGCCTTGATAGGGGCCGATCTTCAGGACTTCGGGTTCGGTCACGCGGTAAAAACCGGTCCAGTCAAAGCGATCATCGAAATGGTGCACCTCGCAGGCGACGGTCGCCATCAGGGCGACCTCGTCGGTTTCACCCTCGGTCAGGGCGGCGATGGTTTTGGCGAGCGTGTCGTAATCTGCGGTCATGGTCATCGGTCCGGTTCGGGGCCTAAGCAGGCTGTGTGATTGCCCAAGTAGGCCTTGAACGGCAACGCGTCAAACGCGTTCGATAGCAATGGCTGTCCCCTCACCGCCCCCGATGCAGATGGCGGCCACGCCGCGCCGCAGGTTGCGTTTCTCCAGCGCGTTCAGCAGCGTGACGATGATCCGCGCGCCTGATGCCCCGATCGGGTGCCCCAATGCACATGCCCCGCCATTCACGTTCACCTTGTCGCGCGGCAATCCCATCTCGTGCATGAAAGCCATGGGAACAACGGCAAAGGCTTCGTTGACCTCCCACAGATCCACGTCCTCTTTGGACCAGCCGATCGCGGACAGCAGTTTCTGCGCTGCGGGAACCGGGGCCGTGGTGAAAAGGCCGGGGGCCTGAGCATGGCTTGAATGCCCCAGAATGCGCGCACGCACCGTCAGACCCTGCGCCTCGGCCGCCGAGGCCGAGGCCAGAACCAGCGCGGCCGCCCCATCTGATATCGACGAGGAATTGGCCGCCGTCACCGTCCCATCCTTGCGAAAGGCGGGTTTGAGCGTTGGAATCTTTTCCGGCCGCGCAGATTGCGGCTGTTCGTCTGCCGATTGCGTGACTTCGCCTTTGCGGGTCTGGATGACGACCGGCGCGATTTCATCGCCGAATGCACCGCTGTCCTGCGCGGACAGGGCATTGGACAGGGATTGCAATGCGTATTCATCCTGGGCTTCGCGGGTGAACTGATAAGCCTCGGCACAATCTTCGGCAAAGGTGCCCATCAGGCGGCCCTTGTCATAGGCGTCCTCCAACCCGTCCAGAAACATGTGGTCCACCACCTGCCCATGCCCGATCCGCGCGCCCGCCCGCATCTTGGGCAGCAAATATGGCGCATTGGTCATGCTTTCCATCCCGCCCGCAACCATCGTATCCGCGTGGCCCAGCGCGATCTGATCAAAGGCCAGCATCGCAGCCTTCATTCCCGATCCGCACATTTTATTGAGCGTCGTTGCAGGCACCTCTTCGCCCAGACCCGCCGCAAACCCGGCCTGCCGTGCCGGAGCCTGACCTTGCCCAGCAGGCAGGACACAACCCATCAGAACCTCATCCACCGTCTTGGAACCAGCGCCCTGCAATGCGGCGCGAATGGCGGCGCCACCCAGATCGGCAGCAGTCACCGTGTCGAACATCCCCTGAAACCCACCCATGGGGGTGCGTGCTGCACCTGCTATAACAACCTGCTTCATCTGGATGCGCCTCCTCTTTTTCCGTTTCTGGATACCGAATGGTAAGAATTGCCGTCTAGCGTATTTCTACGAGTGAATTTCAGTTTAGAGGACCGTCGCGCATGGCCCTGACCAGTACAACAACCGATGCCACCCAGATCATCACGGTTCATTCCGATCGGATTGATGCCGCGATGGCCATTCAGTTCAAGGAAGACATGCGCACCCAGGCCGATGGCGGGGCCGCGCGGGTGGTGCTGGACCTGACGGGCGTTGAATTCATTGATTCAAGCGGGTTGGGGGCCATTGTCGCCTCGATGAAGCAGTTGGGCAATGATCGCAGGCTGGATCTGGCCGGGTTGCACCCGTTCGTCGAAAAAGTGTTCCGGCTGACCCGCATGGACACCGTTTTCAAACTGTATCCAACGCTGGACGACGCTTTGGCGACGACAGCAGGCTGACTTCTTTGTGGATCTGATTAGGCACCAAGCCCATGTGTGACGGCAAATGTTTGGATTTGAGCTTTGCAGCGACCGAGGCCGAGGCTAGCGCCGGAATCGCTCAACTCAGCAGATGTCTCGAGGTACACGGCCTGCCGGCCCACAAAGCCGGCGATGTCAAAATTGCGCTGGCCGAGGCGATCAACAACGTGGTCGAACACGCCTATGCCGATATCACCCCGGCCAAGGTCAAAGTCCGGTGTCGTCTGCATCAGAACTGGCTTGATATCCTGATCTCGGACACGGGCAATCCGCTGCCCGGTTTTCGCGTGCCGGACGGGGTTCCCGCTCCACTTGGATCGTCAATCGACGAACTGCCCGAAGGCGGCTTTGGCTGGTTTCTGATTCACGAACTGACCAGCGACATCCGTTATGAACGCTGCGATGGCTGCAACAGGCTGTCCCTGCGTTTTGAATTTCCAAGGCCGCCTTGCGGCCAGAAAAGGCCACAATAAAGCCCCGATAGAACCATTGCCGCGCCCCAAACCACAGACATAAAATACACTGTAGCTCAGATAGCTTCCCTCGGCGCCAAGTGTCACAGCCCCCACCCAGTGAACGGCGCCGAGGATCTTATCCTTGATTTGACTGGACAATCACAGACCGCGATTTACCTTCAACGCGTTCTGACAGGAAAGCGAAGCTATGCGTGATTTTCACACTCCGGGCAGGTCCGAAGTTCTTGCGACCGAGGGCATGTGCGCCACCTCTCATCCTTTGGCTGCGAAGATTGCCGTCGACATTCTTGCGCAAGGCGGCAATGCAATGGATGCCGCCATCGCAGGTGCCGTCGCATTGGGCATTTGCGAACCTCAGATGACCGGCTTGGGCGGGGATTGCTTTGTTTTGTACAACCGCGCGGGTGAGGATGAAATCCGCGCCCTGAACGGCTCGGGGCGTGCACCTGCGGCGGCCAGTGCCGCCCACCTTCGGGCGCAAGGCATGACCGAGGTTCCGCTGAACACACCTGACGCCGTCACCATCCCGGGCGCGGTCGATGCCTTCTGCCATCTGGCTGAGACAGAAGGTAGAATAGGCCTGGACGCCATTTTGCAGCCCGCCATCCATTATGCGGAAACCGGGGTTCCGGTCGCGCCAAGGGTGGCGTTTGACTGGAAAGAGGGGGCCGCCACCCTGCAGGGCGCGGCGCGGGACCATTACCTGATAAACGGCAAAGTGCCGGAAATCGGGCAGGTTTTTCGCGCCCCCGGGCAAGCCGAAGTTCTGCGCCAGATTGTCGCGAAGGGGCGTGATGCATTCTATTCGGGCGACATCGCGCAGGATATGCTGGATGCACTGACAAAAATGGGCGGCGTTCACACAGCTGATGATTTTGAGGCCGCTGCGTGCACAGAAACTCAGCCGGTCAGCGGACATTACAAGGGGGTGGACCTTGTCGAACATCCGCCAAATGGTCAGGGCGCAACGGCCATATTGCTGCTTAACATTCTGAAGAACTTTGACCTTGCCAGCATGGACCCGCTTGGTGTCGAGCGTATCCATATTGAGGCCGAAGCCTCAAAACTGGCCTATGACGCCCGCAATCGGTTCATCGCCGATCCCGATCACATGGCACAGGCGGATCGTTTTCTGGTTCAGGATTTGGCTGACAAGCTGGCCGCCCTGATTGATCCGGGCCGCGCAATGCCTGCGGCCGCCCCGCTGACCGAAGCCATTCACAAGGATACGGTTTACATCACGGTCGTCGATCGCGACAGGATGGCCGTATCGCTGATCTATTCCATTTTCCACAGCTTTGGGTCGGGCATCGCGTCTTCGAAATATGGCATCCTGCTGCAAAACCGCGGGTCCGGCTTTACCTTGCAGGACGGCCATCCCAACGAATTCGGCGCAGGCAAGCGCCCGATGCACACGATTATCCCCGGCCTGCTAAAGCAAGACGGCCGTGTTCTGATGCCATTCGGCGTCATGGGCGGCGCGTTTCAACCCACGGGGCACGCGCAGCTTGTATCGAACCTGATTGATCACGGCCTCGGCCTCCAGGCCAGCATGGATGCGCCACGCGCCTTTGCAGACGGCGGAGTATTGAATCTGGAGCGCGGATTTCCGCGCAGTATTGCGCAACAATTGTCGGAAATGGGCCACAACGTCCATATTCCGGAAACACCACCCGGTGGCGCACAAGCCATACGAATCCATGACAGTGGCGTTCTTGAGGGGGCAAGCGATCCGCGAAAAGACGGATGTGCCCTTGGATATTAATGTGTGTCGCGCAGTTTTCTGCGCGCGCCGCCACATTCAGTTCAGATGAAAATGTAACGGGTATGCGCCGTTTTCAAATGGGCCGAACATGTCAGGGATATCGGGATGCTCAACCGGTTCTCCGGAATGATCCGCAACCAGATTTTGTTCAGAAACATAAGCAACATAGAAGGATTGGTCGTTCTCTGCCAACAGGTGGTAAAACGGCTGATCCTTGATTGGGCGGCTATCCTCAGGAATGGCCTCATACCATTCTTCCGTATTTGAAAATTCCGGATCCACGTCGAAAATCACCCCTCGGAAGGGATGTTTTTTATGGCGGACAACCTGACCTAGGCGGTACTTGGCGTGTGTTTTCAGCATATTTTTGCCCCCGAAAAACTTACTACCTCTTTCCGGGCCGAAATGCCAATCATTGATCTGAAATTAAGGGAAACAGACTGTGAACCTTTTGCTTACAGTGTTCGAAATCGTGGCCCCGGTCTTTTTGCTGGCGGGCATCGGGTTCATCTGGGTCAAGCTTGGATTTGAGTACCGGCTTGAGTTCGTTACCCGCCTTGCAGTGACACTGGCGGTACCCAGCCTGATCTTTGTGGCGCTGATGCAATCCCAGATTCCGCCGGGCGAATTGACCCGATTTACCCTGGCAGCCATCGCCGGGCATGTCGGGCTTGCAGGGGCTTTCCAGGTTTTCGTCCGCCTTACCGGGTTAGAGCAGAGAACCTATCTTTCGCCGCTGATATTCGGAAACACCGGAAATCTGGGTCTACCGCTGTGCATCTTTGCATTTGGTCAGGCCGGATTGGGGTTTGCGGTCATTTTTCTGGCCGTGACCGCGCTGTTTTCATTCACCTATGGAATATACCTTGTCGCGGGCAAAGGTGCCTTTGGCAAAGTCGCCCGAGAGCCGATGGTCTGGGCCACCTTGTTGGGCGCATTGTTCCTGTGGCGGGGGTGGGAAACGCCCGCCTTCCTAACCAACACGCTAGAGCTGTTGGGGCAAATGGCCATTCCGATGATGCTGATCACGGTTGGTGTCGCCATTGCGCGCCTGACAACACGCAAGCTTGGCCAGGCGATTTGGCTGTCAGTGCTGAAGCTTGCGGTCTGTTTCACTTTGGGCTGGGCGCTTGCAGTTCTGTTTGCGTTGGATGCGACCGCCTTTGGCATTCTGGTTCTACAAATGTGTACCCCGGTTGCAGTGACCTCCTATCTATTGGCAGAGCGGTTTGACGCGGACGCTGACGCTGTTGCGGGGATGGTCATGGTGTCGACGCTGCTGTCCGTGGGCGCGCTGCCGCTGATTCTGGCTATTGTTTTGTAACGATTGTGATTTCCTCAGGACTCAATTTGCGTTAGAATGCAGAAAAAAGGCTTGAGGCACATGAGCAGAATTCTTTTCGTACTCTTCGGGGTGCTGCTTTTGGCATCCTGTGGCGGCGGGTCTAAACAACCGCCCAGCAAACTCAATGACGCGTGCAGCATTGCGCGCGAACGTCCCGATTACATGAAGGCGTTCAAAAGCACGGAACGCAAATGGGGCGTCCCGGTCCATGTTCAGATGGCGACGATCTATCAGGAAAGCCGTTACAAGCACGATGCGCGCACACCACATCAATACGTGCTGGGCGTGATCCCGATGGGCCGTCAAAGCAGCGCCTACGGTTTCAGCCAGGCATTGGACGGCACATGGGACGAATATCAGCGCGAAACCGGGAAACGCCGGGCCAAGCGTGACCGCATCCGGGACGCCTCGGATTTTATCGGCTGGTACATGAACAAAAGTTCCAAGCGGAACGGGATTCACCCCGCTGACACGCGCAATCAGTATCTAGCCTATCACGAGGGGCACACAGGTTTCGCCCGCGGAAGCTATCAAAGCAAGTCGTGGCTATTGAACGTGGCCAATGATGTGGATTCACGCGCCAGACTGTATCAGGCTCAGCTGGCCAGCTGCCGCTACTGACGCAATCGCGGGTCAGCGATTGTTTGACCCGCTTCTTTTCGATCTGGAAAACAGATCCTGATTCAGGCTGGCTCCGGTTTCCAACTGGCCAAGCAACACTGTCGTCTGGCTTCCGGCATTGTCGTGGATCACCCATTTTCGCAGCTCAACCGGGTCACTGGTGAACATCAGCTCGATCCGGCCGGTATCGGGGTTTTTCGGGTCCCGGGCTGTGACAACTGTTGCCGTGCCGTCAAAGTCGTGACCGACAACCATATTGGCCTGCCCCAGATTGACGTTTCGCGCCAATACAAGCGACAGAGGCGTTCGCTTTAGCGGGTATTGTTCAGGCGGTTGATTGGATTTCGGGTCGAAAATCTGCACCGTCCCGGCACGGGCCAAAACCACAGCACTGTTGGGAGGGTCATATTCGAACCGCATCTTGCCGGGGCGCTGAATCCACAGCTTTCCGGTGCTCAGCGACCCATCATCGTTGACCTGTGTAAAAGTGGTCTGAACCGTTTTCAACTGGTTCAGATAGTTCGAGATCTGCGACAATGGCAGCTTATCGGCCGCCCACGCCGCAGGCGCGGCCAGGGTCAGGGCAAGGGCAAAAGCAATCTGTTTCATAAGGTACCAGATATGCGTTCTGCCCCTGTTATTAAATATCCAATAGCACTTTGCGAAACATCTGAATCACCTGACGCTGCCTGAAATCAAGATTTCAACGCGTCAGGTGATGCTGCTTAAGGCGGGTTTCCGCAAAGTGCTTTATTGCTCGGGCACCAGGATTTCGCGTTTGCCGACGTGATTTGCCGCCGAAACAACGTTTTCATCCTCCATTTGCTCAACAAGCCGCGCAGCTTTGTTATAGCCAATGGCAAGTTTCCGCTGAATGTACGAGGTGGAACATTTGCGGTCCTTGATCACAATCGCCACCGCCTGATCGTAGAGCGCATCCTCGCCATTGGTGTTGCCACCGGTGTTCAACCCTAGAACGGCGTCGATATTGTCGGCCTTGTCCTCGGACGGGCCATCCAGCACGGTGCTCACGTAATCCGGCGGGCCGAACTGTTTCAGGTGGTTGACGATTTCCTCAACCTCTTCGTCCGACACAAACGGGCCATGGCAGCGGGTGATCTTGGCACCACCGGCCATATACAGCATGTCGCCCTGCCCCAGCAGTTGCTCGGCGCCCATCTCACCCAGAATGGTACGGCTGTCGACTTTGGACGTCACCTGGAACGAAATCCGGGTGGGGAAGTTCGCCTTGATCGTGCCGGTGATCACGTCCACCGATGGGCGTTGCGTCGCCATGATCAGGTGAATACCCGAGGCCCGCGCCATCTGAGCAAGACGCTGAATGCAGGCTTCGATCTCTTTGCCCGCGACCATCATCAGGTCGGCCATCTCGTCAACGATGACGACGATATAGGGCATCGCTTCAGGCGCGAATTCCTCGGTCTCGAACATCGGCTCGCCGGTTTCGTCGTCAAAGCCGGTCTGGACCGTGCGGCTGAACATCTCGCCCTTGGCCAGCGCGTCCTTCACGCGGCCATTGTAGCCAGCGATGTTACGGACGCCCATTTTGGACATCTTGCGATAGCGGTCTTCCATCTCGCCCACGACCCATTTCAGGGCCACCACGGCCTTTTTCGGATCGGTCACAACAGGGGACAGCAGATGCGGGATGCCATCGTAAACCGACAGTTCCAGCATCTTGGGGTCGATCATGATCAGGCGGCATTCATCCGGCGTCAGCTTGTACAACAGTGACAGGATCATCGTGTTGATCGCCACCGATTTACCCGACCCCGTGGTCCCCGCAATCAGCAGGTGAGGCATCTTGGCCAGGTTGGCCACAATGGAATCGCCGCCAATATCCTTGCCCAAAGCCAACGGCAAAGCGTGGTTGCCATCACCGAAATCACGGCTGGCCAGGATCTCGCGCAGTACCACCATTTCGCGGTTTTCATTGGGCAGTTCGATCCCGATGACCGAGCGGCCAGGCAGGGTCGAAACCCGCGCCGACAGCGCCGACATCGATCGCGCGATATCATCGGCCAGACCGATCACGCGGCTGGCTTTCAAACCGGGGGCGGGCTCCAGCTCATACATTGTGACAACCGGGCCGGGGCGGACGCTGACGATCTCGCCCTTGACGCCATAGTCATCCAGCACGTTTTCCAGCATCCGCGCGTTTTCTTCCAACGCTTCGTCGCTGAGGTGATGGCGTTCGATACTTGACGGGTTCGACAGCAAGCTCAGAGGCGGCAGTTCGAAGTCCGAGTGCTTTTCCTCGAAGGACAGCCCAGGCTGTGCTTCGGCCTGTGCCCGGCGCGAGGGCGGCGGGGTGCGGCGCACAGGTTGTGCGACGACAGGCTTGCGCGGCTCGGCCACCGGGATTTTCATTGCGGGGCGCGGCTGCGGCGCGGGTTCGGGCGCGTCCTCGAACACCGCGTCATCCTCAACCGCAAACGCGGCGGCATACTCGTCGTGCACCGGCTCTTGCCAATCGGGTTCAACATCCGCAGACAACAGCGGCTCGGGCGGTAATCCAACCGATGTCACGGGCGGCTCGGGCGGCAGCTCTCCGGTGGCTCCGGAATTCAGGATCAGCGGGGCCGGCTTTCTGCCCCGGCCTTTGGTCAGCGGCAGATTCGGGTCGGGTTCGGGTGTCACTTCACCGGTGGCGACCTTGCGGTTGCGCACAGCGGCCGAGATTTTGGACCGGATGCGATCTTCGCCCGGCATTTCGAAGAAGCCGGACACAGGTTCTGGATCGACCAGCTCAGGTTCTGGAATCGGTTCGGGGCGTCGGATCAGATCAGGGATGCGCGACAGCAGGCCCGGCTTGGCAGGCTCGGCTTCGGGTTCATCAAATTCAGGGTCTTCGAATACGGGGTCCGCATAGACCAGATCATCGTCAAACATCGCTGCGGCAGGTTCGACACGGGTTGCCTTGCGTTCGTCCCATTGCGTACGACGATCACGGGCTGCCTGTGCAGTGGCGGCGGCACCACGGCCCAGCAAGGTCATCAGCATATCATAGGACATCACAAGGCCCAGCAGGAAAGCGCGGAACCCCTTGCGCACATCGGCTTTGGTAAAGCCCAGAACAAAGACGCCCAGCGCCAACATGCCAATCGCCATCGCCAGCGACATGACCTTGATCATGAAATGCGACGAAATCGGCAGTAACGTCAGCAGCGCGCCCATTACTGTATCGCCGAATAGGCCGCCCAGGCCAAAGCTATGTGTTGCGCGCCATGCCTCATCCGGCACCAATGTCGCCGCGTAGACGGAAACCACCGCAATCCAGATCGGCGCAAAGATCAGCCGGGCAATCGCGCGTTCTTCGTTGAAGTGGCCGGCGAACCGTACCCCCCATCCGATCAACACCAGGGCGATGCTCCAGCTGCCCCAGCCGACAATCATGAACAAAGGCGCAGCAATCGAAGCACCGATCCGGCCCAGCCAGTTCTGCACCGGCGCGTCGGTCGACACCATCCAGTTCGGATCATCCGGCGTATAGGACCAGATCATCGCAGCGGCGGCCAGGCCCAGCAGGATCAGGGTGATCCCGATCAGTTCCTTGCTGCGCCGCTCAATCGCGGCCTGCGTGGTGCTGTCCAGCAATGGATCGCGGTTGCGCGCGTTATATGATGCCATTTTGCCCTCGTACCTCACAAATAGATGCAGTCGCGGAGTGTAATCAGCCCCTGCCGCATCTGTGTTTTTGGGGCCACCATGGCGACCCGGATAAATTGCTCGCCCGGGTTTTGCCCCGGATCACCTTGAGAAAGGTATGCGCCCGGCAGAACCCGAACACCGGTCTGCTGCCACAGCTTCAATGCGATTTCTTCGCCGTTTTCGACCGGTAGCCACAGGAAAAACCCGGCCTCGGGCGGCATATAGCCCTGAATTCCAGCGAAAACCTCATCGGCGATGGTGTATTTTTCCTGATAAAGCGCGCGGTTCTCAGCAACATGCACCTCATCGGCCCAGACCTTTGCCGCGGCCGCCTGCAGTGGTGCTGACAGAGGCGCGCCCGCGTAGCTGCGCAATTGCTTGACGCGCCGGATCGTTTCCGGCCCGCCCGCAATCAGGCCCGAGCGCAAACCGGCCAAATTCGACCGTTTCGACAGTGAATTGAACAGGGTAACCCGCTCGGGGTCCGCGCCCAGTTCCTGTGCGACGGTCAGCGCACCGATAGGGGCCGCAGACCGGTAAATCTCGGAATAGCATTCATCCGCGAAAATGCGGAAATCGTATTTTTCGGCCAGCCCGATCAGTTCGGCCCAATATGCGCGCGAGGCAACCGCGCCCTGCGGGTTGGCGGGCGAGCAGACATAAGCCACAGCGGTACGGCTCAGAACATCTTCGGGCAGACCGGCGTAATCTGGCAAATGACCTGTCGCTGCCGTGGCAGGGACAAACACAGGCTCTGCCACGACCGAGATCGCGGCCACCATATAGACCTGATAAAACGGGTTCGGGCACAAAACGACCGGTTTCTGGCCGTTTTTCTGCTCCGGGCACAGGGCCATGGCCGCGTTATACAACCCCTCGCGCGTGCCGTTCAGAGCCATCACGTTGGTCTCGGGGTCCAGGGTCACGCCATAGCGGCGATCAATCCAACCCGTGATCGCCGACCGCAGCTCGGGCGAGCCTTCGTTCGGTGGATAGCTCCGAAAGCCTGCGGCGTTTTCCATGATCACATCCGTCACCCAGGACGGAAAGTCATGCATCGGCGCGCCAATGGTCATGTGAATGACATCTCCGCCCGGCTGGTGATGATCCAACAGGGTGCGCAGACGCGGGAATGCGTATTCCGGTAGGTTCGAAAACCGCTCGGGGAAATTCATAACTGCTGCCTCAATACCGGGATCATTATCGCCCCGTTTTTTTGACAGATTACAGACCGAGGCCCCCTTCGTCCAGACAAACAGGTGCCGAATCAGGGGATTGTGGCATTCAGGCCAGTGCCGCTTCGGCAGCGGCCCCAAGCCGCAACAGCGCCTCTTCCGACCCTGGATAGCCCAGCATCATCAGGCCACAGCCGGGTGTTTCCGTGGGCAAAGTCAGCGCCGCCAGCCCCATCAGGTTGCCGATCCGCGTATTGCGCAGGGCCAACAGGTTTTCGGTTATATAATATTCATGATCATTCATCAGGCGGTCCAGATTCGGCGGCAGAATGGGTGCTGTTGGGGTCAGAACCGCATCAAACCCGGCTGTGGCCGCATCCCAGGCCCCACGGCACGCTTTCAGTTTTGACCAGGCCGCGATGTAATCGGCCCCGGCACAGTCTTTACCCGCGCGGAACCGTTCCAGTATCTCGGGGTACATGGCATCGGGATTGGCCTCGATCACGTCGCGCCACAGGCCATAGGCTTCGGTCGTATACAGAATACCGGACAGGCCCATCGCGTCGTTCAGTTCGGGCACTTCCAGCGGTACAATTTCTGCGCCCGCTTTGCGGAGCCGGTCCACTGCTTCGTCATATGCTTTGCGCGGCGCGTCCCTCAGGTCATCTTTGGCGACGTTTTGGAGATCGGCAAAACGCCTGCCCTTCAGGCTGGCTCCGCGCAGATCGGCAGGCGGGGTTCCCTCCAACAGGGCCAGCATGTGGGCCGCATCTTCGACCGATCGCGCCAGCGGGCCGACCGTATCGAACCGTAAACACAGCGGCACGGTGCCCTCCAGGCTTACGCGGCCAGCGGTGGTTTTCAACCCGACCAGATTGTTCCAGGCCGACGGGATTCGCACTGATCCACCAGTATCCGAGCCAATCCCGCAGGCCGCCAAACCCCATGCGACCGAGGCCGCCGCACCGGATGACGACCCGCCCGACACAGCGTCTTCGTCATCAATGCAGGGCGGCGTGCCGGTGATCGGGTTCACTCCCAGACCCGAAAAGGCCAGCTCGCTCATGTGGGTTTTACCCAGGCAGACGGTTCCCATTGCGGTGGCGTTTCGCACCACAATCGCGTCGGCCTCGGGCACACGGCCTTTCAACAGGGCCGAACCGGCCTCGGTGGCCACGCCGGCGGTATCGAACAGGTCTTTCCAACTGATCGGCACACCATCCAGTAACGACCGGCGAAGCCCCATCGACGCCCGGCTCGCGGCCGCTTTCGCCTCGGCCCGGGCCCGTTCGTGGGTGACACGGGCATAGATACGGTCCCGGTGGGGGTGCGCGTCGATGGCGGACAGATAGGTTTCGGTCAACTCAACCGGATCAATCTGGCCCATGCCAATGCCCCGACCCAGATCACATGCCGTCATGGTCAGCCAATCCTGCATCCCTGCCCCCTTTGGAAAATAATGCTGTGTCTGGACGGTAGCGACAGGACCGCACATGGACAATCCCGAATGGGCGCGCATATTGCGGGGCATGGAACACAAGTCCGATATCCTGATCGTGGGCGGCGGCCTGAACGGCCCGGCCCTGGCTTTGGCACTGGCGCAAACGGGGCACTCCGTCACCGTGATTGACGCCCTGGCCGAACAAGCACGCAAGAATGCCGCCTTTGATGGGCGCGCTTATGCGCTGGCGCTGGCCTCGCAACGGCTGCTGGATGCGATTGGTGTTTGGAACGCCGTCGCCGACCATGCCCAACCCATGCTTGAGATCAAGGTCACCGATGGTCATGCGGGTGCGGGGCCGTCTCCGTTCTTCATGCATTTCGACCATGCCGAGATCGAAGAAGGCCCCATGGGCTATATGGTCGAAGACCGCCACCTGCGCCGCGCCTTTCTGGATGCGATGGACAGGGAAAAGGGCATCACCCAGATCAGCGGCAAAACCGTCGTCGCGCAAGAGGTTGACGCGACCGGTGTAACCGCAACGCTGGACGATGGTGCCACCGTCACGGGCGGGCTGCTGGTGGGGTGTGATGGTCGCCGCAGTGGTACAGCCGCGCGTGCGGGGATCAAACGGTCCGGCTGGGATTACGGGCAAACCGCGCTGGTCTGCGCCATCGAGCATGATTTACCCCATCACGGCGTTGCGCATCAGTTCTTTATGCCTCCCGGTCCATTGGCCATTCTGCCCCTGACCGGCAATCGCAGCTCGATCGTCTGGAGCGAGCGCACCGAGATGGGCCAACGCATCAACGCCCTGCCCGAGGCCGACTACCTTCAAGTCCTGCGCCCACGGTTCGGCGATTTTCTGGGCGACATTCGCCTGGCTGGTGACCGGTTTACCTATCCGCTGAATCTGACCATCGCCAATTCCTTTGTCGGTGACCGCTTGGCGCTGGTCGGGGACGCGGCCCACGGTATGCACCCCATCGCAGGGCAAGGCCTGAACGCCGGGTTGCGCGATGTCGGCGCGCTGGCCGAGGTGCTGACACTGGCGGGTCGACGTGGCGAAGATATCGGCTCGGTGCTGGTACTGGAGCGTTATCAGGAATGGCGCAGGTTCGACACAGCGGCGCTGGCGATGGCGACGGATGTGTTCAACAAGCTGTTTTCCAACGACAACCCCCTGCTACGGATCGGACGGGACATCGGAATGGGTGTCGTTGGCGCGCTGCCCGGTCTGCGCCGTGGATTCGTGCGCGAGGCTGCCGGGCTGACCGGAGACCTGCCCAAGCTGTTGCAAGGGCGCGTGATTTAATCCAGCGCGCGCGCCTCATCGACCAGCATGACCGGGATGCCATTGCGGATCGGAAACGCCAGGCCAGCGGCCTTGGACACAAGTTCCTGCTTTTCGGCATCATAATGCAGGGTCGATTGGGTCTGTGGGCAAATCAACGCCTCTAGCATGTGGCGGTCAAAGGGGTGTTCGCGGTCGTTCATTGCAGATGTTCCTCGTTCGATCCGCCGCGCATGGCGAATTCTATCAATGTCACCAGCGTCTCGCGCCGTGTGCGCAGGCAGGGCGCCTCCAGCAGAGCCTGTTTTTCTTCCGGGTCGAAATCCAGCAGCATGGACAGGGAATTCAGCAGCAGTTCGTCATCCGCATCCTTCAATGTGTCCCAGTCCGTGGACAACTGCTGCGAGGAAAAGAACCGTTCCAGCAAGTTCAGAAAAGCACTGCGATCAAACCCGTTGTCATGCTCTGCCTTACCCAGATCGCGGTCAAACCCGCCCCATGAGACCGTGCAACGTCGGTAAGGGGTAAACGCATCCTGTTCCGACAGGATACGAAACCGCGAGACCCCGGTCAGCGTAACCAGATAGCGGCCGTCTTCCGTTTCCGAAAACTGCGTCACACGCCCGGCACAGCCGATCTGGTGCAGCTTGTCTTCGTTGCTTTGACAGGGATTCGGCTGAATCATACCGATCAGCCGCTCTTGCGTTTTCAGGGCGTCATCCAACATCTGCAGGTAGCGCGGTTCAAAAATATGCAGCGGCAAGCGGGATCGGGGCAGCAACAGCGCCCCAGGCAATGGAAAAATGGATACCGTTTCCGGCAGGTCAGCGGGATGCATCATGTATCCGAGTGTAGCCCTGATCCGGAATTAGGCAAATATCATCGAGCTGAGCTTGCGCCGCCCATTCAGAACAATCGGGTCATTCGGCTTGAGCGCATCGAAGATCGTGAACATCTGCGTCTTGGCCGCACCCTCATTCCATTCGCGATCGCGGCGGAACAGTTCCAGCAGCTGCGACACGGCCTCTTCTATGTCGCCATTGGCGTGCAGGGCCTGCGCCAGATCAAACCGCGCCTGATGGTTGTCGGGGTCAGCTTCGACCGCTGCAGTCAGTTCTGCCACGGGACCGGCATCTGCGGCCTGTTTGGCCAGCTCCAGCTGCGCATGTGCGGCCTCAAGCTCTGGCGAATTGGAGATTTCCGCAGGCGCGCCGTTCAGAATCGCCTCTGCCTGCTCCAGATCATCCGAAGCGATATGGGACCGGACCAGCCCGCCATAAGCTGCGGCATGGTTCGGATCTTCGCCCAGAATGGCGGAAAAGGTCTGCGCCGCATCTTCAGCCGCGCCTTCGGTCAACATTTCCTCGGCTGCAAGAACGGCGTCATCCAATTGCCCGCCGGGGCTTTCGCCGCCCGCAGCCTCGATCACGCGATCGACAAAAGCCTTGATTTCGGACCCGGGCACAGCGCCCTGAAACCCATCCACTGGCTGCCCCTTGAAAAAGGCGAAAACGGTCGGGACCGACTGAATACGCATCTGCGACGCGATCATCTGCGCCTCATCCACGTTGATCTTGACCATCTTTACCGCACCCTTGGCGGCGGTCACCGCCTCTTCCAGTTGCGGCCCCAACGTCTTGCATGGGCCACACCAGGGGGCCCAGAAATCGACGATCACCGGCGTTTCCTGCGAGGCTTCAACAACGTCGGCCATAAACGTGGCCTCGGTTCCGTCCTTGATCAGGTCAGTGGTGTCGGGGCTGGCTGCGGCGTTCAGAAGGTCCATGGCGTATCGTCTCCGGTTCGTACTTGCGCCCTATATGCAACCCCTTGTTGCAGAAACCAAGGGCCGAGTTGGATCTGAGACGCGATCAAACGTCAAAGGTCGCAAAGACAGGGGCGTGATCGCTGGGTTTTTCCCACCCGCGCGCATCGCGCAGGACGCGGCTGGAATGGCCCGCGTTCGAAATATCCGGCGTGGCCCAGACGTGATCCAACCGCCGCCCTTTGTCTGCCGCGTCCCAATCGCGGGCACGATACGACCACCAGCTATACAACTGTCCTTCGGGAATATCCTGCCGGGTAATGTCCACCCAACCGCCCGCATCCTGCGTCTCAGCCAGATGCTCAACCTCGATCGGGGTGTGCGACACGACCTTGAGCAGCTTTTTATGCGACCACACGTCATCTTCGCGCGGGGCAATATTCAAATCGCCGACCAGAATGGATTTTTCCGGTTTTTCCGCGTGGAACCAGTCACGCATATCGGTCAGGTAATCGAGTTTCTGGCCGAATTTCTCATTCACCTCACGATCCGGCACATCACCACCAGCTGGAACATAGAAATTGTGGATCGTGACACCATTTTCCAACCGTCCGGCAATGTGGCGCGCATGGCCCAGGCCCGCGAAATCCTTGTCGCCCGCTTCTTCCATAGGCAGGCGCGACAGGATGGCGACGCCGTTATAGCCCTTTTGCCCACGCGCAACCATGTGGGTGTAGCCCAGTTCAGCAAACCCTTCGGTCGGGATCTTTTCCACCGGCGACTTGCACTCTTGCAGGCATAGAACATCCGGCGCCTCTTCCTGCAGCAGTTTCAGCACGATAGGCTCGCGCAGGCGGACCGAGTTGATGTTCCAGGTGGCAAGGGTAAAGGGCATGAGACGGGAATCCTCTGTCGCGATTGGCGCAGGTTAGCGTGACCTCCGGCCCTGCACCATGGGAAAAATCGGACACATTTGTTTTGAGCATGTGCAGTAATGCAAGCCGCCTCTGCTGCCGATCTCTGCACGTGAAGCAATTATGAAATCCAATTTATAAACTGGAGCGGATATAGAAATCGGGCCGGTGGCTGCCAACATCTATGTCATGTGAAACGGAGGATATCATGACCGGAATTAAGACACTTAGTGCCGCTGCTCTGGCCAGCACCTTTGCCTTTGCCGCAATGGCGACCGCCGACAACACCCCTGATTTGCGCGGCGTTTGGAGCGGCACCCACACCGTTGCAGCTTTGCCCAACGAAAACAGTGATGGTGCGCCGCGTTTCAACCAGTCGGAATGGGTTCTTGAGATCAAGGAACAGCAGGACAACGTGTTCTGGGGCACCAGCAAATGGAGCCGCACCAGCTCGGACCGGTGGAATGAAGGTCAGGTGACGGGCACGATAAGCCGTGATGGCACCGGCTCAATTGCCATGGTCGAAAGCCGGGTCGGAGAAGACCGCAAGGTGAATGGGCTGATCGACGCCACCTTTGAGGATGGCAAGATTTTCGCGGACTTCCGCAGCCTTCGCAGCGGCATAACCTACAGTACCGTTCTGGAGAACGACGGTATCAGCTAGCCTGTGGATTGAGCAGCAAGCCTGGCGATTGATCGTGAACGCGAAACGCGGGTCACGTCGACCAAGCGGCTTAACCGCTGAACCAATGCAACCTACAAAAAAAGGCCGGGCCAAAGGCCCGGCAGTCCAACAGGGAGGTACATGTCATTACCCGGACATGCACGGGATGGGAGTACTCTAATTACGAGTCCAGAGTATCACTTTGATCCACGTCAATCCACAACGAGTTAAGAAACCAACCGGTATCCGCCCGACTCTGTGACCAAAAGGCGCGCGTTTGACGGATCGGGCTCGATTTTCTGGCGCAGACGATAGATGTGGGTTTCCAGCGTATGGGTGGTGACACCGGCGTTATAGCCCCAGACCTCGTGCAGCAGCACATCGCGGGCTACAACACCGTCGGCGGACCGATACAGGAACTTGAGAATATTGGTTTCTTTCTCGGTCAGGCGGATTTTGCGATCTTCTTCGGTGATCAGCATCTTCATCGCGGGCTTGAACGTATACGGCCCAAGTACAAAGACCGCATCCTCGGATTGTTCGTGCTGGCGCAGCTGGGCGCGGATGCGGGCCAGAAGAACCGGAAACTTGAAAGGTTTTGAAACATAATCGTTGGCACCCGCGTCCAAACCCAGAATCGTGTCTGCGTCGCTGTCATGGCCGGTCAGCATCAGAACCGGGCTTTTAACGCCCTGCTTGCGCATCAGGCGGCACAGTTCACGCCCATCCGTATCGGGCAGACCGACGTCCAATATAACCAGGTCGTATATCGCCTCGCGCGCCCGCTCCATGGCGGATTGACCGTCCGATGCCTCAAACACATCAAAATCCTCGGTCATCACAAGTTGCTCACTGAGCGCCTCGCGCAGGTCTTCATCGTCATCCACCAGCAGGATTTTCTTGAGCTGAGCCATGTCCGGTCCTCCTTAACCTGTTCCACCACTTGCGCGCGGAAGATGCAATCAACAAGATTTGCTGCAACCGTCTCACGCCCTCGTGTCCAACACGGAGGAAATGTTTCACATTTCCATCTTTTCAGGCTACAGGAAGGCCAGAACGTTACAGGGTAACATAGATGAGTCTCATCCCGGACATTTCAGAATTGCTGGCACGGGCCCGCGCAGACCTGCGCATGGGGGTTCCGGTTGCCCTTACGGATGACAGTGGGTTCAGCGTGCTGGCGATTGCATCAGAAACGCTTGATCCCCAACGCCTTGCGGATTTGCGCGGACTTGGGGGCGAGCCGGTGGTGGCCATCACCGTACGGCGGGCCGAAACCCTGAAGGCCCGCGCCTATGACGGCGATCTGGCGCGGGTGATCATCCCGGCGGATGCGGATATCGCCTGGGTTCAGGCCGTGGCCGATCCCTCGGACGATCTGAACGCACCGATGAAAGGCCCCCTGATGAGCGAACGCCAGGGCAACGCCAATCTGCACCGTATTGCCATCGCGCTGACCAAATCGGCCCGTTTGCTGCCAGCAGCTGTTGTTGTTCCTATCGAGGACGGTCGGGCGTTCGCAGCGGCGCACAGCCTGACATGTATCGACCACACCCGCGCGGCACCGCATCTGGCGGATCGCAGCGTTCTGAACGAAATTGTCGCCGCCCGCCTGCCTATGGAAGTGTCCGAGGCTGGGCGGCTGCATGTATTCCGCCCGGAAGACGGCGGAGAGGAGCATTACGCCGTCGAAATCGGCCGCCCGGATCGGAACCAGCCCGTATTGGCCCGGCTGCATTCGGCCTGTTTTACTGGCGATCTGATGGGCAGCCTGAAATGCGACTGCGGCCCGCAGTTGCGGGGTGCGCTGGCGCAGATGGGCTCGGAAGGGGCTGGCGTGTTGCTGTACCTCAACCAAGAGGGGCGCGGTATTGGTCTGGCCAACAAGATGCGCGCCTATTTCCTGCAGGATCAGGGGTTCGATACGGTCGAAGCCAATCACCGGCTGGGGTTCGAGGATGATGAGCGGGATTTCCGGCTAGGTTCAGACATTCTGAAATCTCTGGGGTTCAGCGCGGTCCGGTTGCTGACCAATAATCCGGCGAAGATCGCGATGATGGAAAAAACCGGGATCGCGGTGACCGAACGTGTGCCCCTGAAGGTCGGAGAGACCGCCCATAACCGTGAGTATCTGGCGACAAAGGCCGCCAAGTCAGGGCATCTGCTGTGACACCAGACGATCTGGTGCTGACCCCGCGCGGCGTTCGATTTGCCGGGCGGGCGTTCCCCTGCTCGATCGGCAAGGGCGGGCTGAGCAACGCCAAACGCGAGGGGGACGGTGCCACCCCGACGGGGGTCCACCAAATCGTCGGGATGCTGTATCGGCCGGATCGAATCGCAGCCCCTGCCCCTTGGGCGATTCCCATTGGCCCGCGCGATCTGTGGGCGGATGACATCCGGGACGGCCAGTACAATCATCTGGTCAGCGCGCCCTATGCCTTTAGCTACGAAGTGCTGCGCCGTGCCGATCCGCTGTATGATCTGGTGCTGCTTACCGATTGGAACTGGCCCAATGCCGTACCGGGGCGCGGGTCGGCGATCTTTATTCATCAATGGCGGCGCCCGGGATACCCGACCGAAGGCTGCATTGCCTTGCGCCGCGAACACCTGCACTGGATCGCGCAGCGCATATCGCTGGGAACGCGTGTAATTATTCCTCGGGTTTGACCCGCTCTCCGAATATGGCCGATCCCACACGCACATGGGTTGCCCCCAGCGCGATGGCGCGTTCGAAATCGCCGCTCATGCCCATCGAAAGGCCGGTCAGACCGTTGCGCGCCGCAATCTTGGCCAGCAAAGCGAAATGCAGCGCGGGTTCTTCGTCAACGGGCGGAATACACATCAGGCCCTGTACCGGCAGGTCCAGCCCCCGGCACTCGGCAACAAAAGCATCCGCATCGGTCGGCAGAATCCCTGCTTTCTGATCCTCTTCCCCGGTGTTGACCTGAATAAACAGATCCGGGCAGGTGCCGGTTTCTTGTGCCAGCCGTGCCAGCGCTTTGGCCAGCTTGGGTCGGTCAACGGAATGAATCGCGCTGAACAGCTCAATCGCCTGTCGGACTTTGTTGGTTTGCAAAGGCCCGATCAGATGCAAATCAACGTCTGAAAACTGCTCTTTGAACTCTGGCCATTTGCCAGCAGCCTCTTGCACACGGTTTTCACCGAAACAGCGGTGGCCCTGAACCAGAACATCCCGCACACGCTCGTTTGGCTGAACTTTTGATACGGCGATCAGCTTTACAGATCCCTTGGGGCGTCCCGCGGCGGTTTCGGCATCGGTGATACGGGTGGTGATATCCTGCAGCGACATTTGGTTCCTCAATCTGCTTTGCCCGCAGAAAAACACCATGTCAGCGCAAAAGAAAAGGGCAGGCCCGAAGACCTGCCCTTGAACCTTGTGGTTCAGATCAACTTAGAAGTTGAACTGAGCACCAAAGTCGGCGCGGACGAGACCTTCATCGTCACCGGTCTTTTCACGGCCAATACCACCGCGCAGCGATGCACCGCCGCCCAGGTCGTAGATGGCGCCGATACCGAATTCCTGGCGGTCGCCGTCTGCAGAACCGTCACCGTAGGCGAAGTTCAGAGTGGTTGCAGCGCCAACGTTGTAAGAAGCCGACACACCGTAGAAGGTGCCGTCAGTTTCTTGACCCGAGGAAGTGTCCGCGGTGTTGTCGTCGCGACCAACGATCAGAGTGCCGCCGAAGTCGCCCCATTCACCGCCCAGGGTGAAGGCCAGCAGGCTTGGATCGTCGCTGGACAGGTTGCCAGCGTCGGTACGACCATAGGCCAGAGCAGCCGTGATGTTGTTGAAGGTGTACGTCGCGCTGACGTCCCAACGGTCGGCATCTTCGGCGTTGCCGTTGAATGCAACAGTGCGCTGGTCATACGATGCGCCAAACGCGAAATCGCCGACTGCGTACTGGAAGAACACAGCGTTGTCGCCGGAACCGGTCGAGGTGTACGACAGGAACTCGTAGTTCACGCCCGAGTACTGAGCGATGAAGGCTTCCAGGCCAGGCTCGTTACCGTAGTAGTTTGCCAGGTTGTCGAACGAACCCGAAACGTTGCCCGCGTCAACACGCAGACCGCCGTAGATGACCGAGAAGCGCGCGCCGTTCAGGCCAGCTTCGCCTTGCTCACCGTTGCCGGCGTTTTCGTCAGCTTGCAGACGAACACGAGCCGAGAACTCGACGCCGCCATCAGTTTCTGCGGTGCCGTCGATGTTCAGGCGGAAGCGCGAGATCAGGATGGTGTTGTCGGTGTCGACAGCGGCCGTACCGGCGCTGATAACATTACCATCTGCGTCTGTGGTGAAGTTCGGAACGGTACCGGAACGGTCTTCCTGATAGCCAATACCAAAACGACCATAGCCGCTGAATTTAACGTCGGCCGCTGCAACACTTGCGGTTGCGATCAGAGCGGTCGATGCGAAGAGAACTTTTTTCATCTTGTTTCCCTCGGTTTCAAAAGTTTTTTCTACTCGACACATGCATCAGCACATGTCTCAGCACGGGAACCGTTTCGCTCTTTTTGCCCCCTTCACGCAAGCTTGCCATAAATGTGGCGTCCGCATTGGCCAGAAATTGGTGCAAGGATGCCACAGTACGTTTTATGGCCCGATCTGCCAGCCAACCCACCTGTATGTGCCCATATGTGACAATAATAGGGTTGTTGCTGCACTGGACCTTGTCTAGGAGTAACACATACGAACTTAGACCAAAGTGAACAGGACCAGTCGACAATGCGCCTGCAGACGATTTTCGGTTTGATCATAATGACTGCTGCCCTGTCGGCCTGCGGACAGAATCGAAACACATCCACCAGCCCCCAGTACGTGAATCTCGACGGCGGCCGGACAGATGAACGCGAGCTGAACGATCCGAATCGTTCAACCATCTGGGATGTGTTCAACACAGGCGATGCCGAGCAGGTCACGAATGTGAACCGCTATTTATGGACGGCCTCGCTGGATGTGCTGAATTTCCTGCCCGTTCAGGAAGTTGATCCTTTTACCGGTGTGATCGTGACCGGATACGGCACACCTCCGGGTGGGGGGCGGCAGTACCGCGCAACGGTTCACATCAGTGATCCGGCGCTGGCGGCACGCTCTTTGTCCGTTTCCCTGCAAACAAGTGGCGGGTCGCCGGTCAGCGCGGCAACCACACGTGCAGTCGAGGATGCAATACTGTCACGGGCGCGTCAGCTACGCGTCGCGGACAACAAACTCTAGCAACCCGCAGAAATTCACAATATTACCACGCCGGGCCCCTGCCCGGCGTTTTCATTCACGAAGGACCGCATGATGTCGCGTTACTCGGCCAACGAAATCGAAGCTAAATGGCAAGAGGCCTGGGACAAGGCCGGGGTATTTACCGCCAACCGCAAGGCGGACAAGCCCAAGTACTATGTGCTTGAGATGTTCCCCTACCCGTCGGGCCGAATCCATATGGGGCATGTGCGCAACTATACGATGGGTGACGTGATCGCGCGGCATAAGCTGGCGACCGGCCACAACGTGCTGCACCCGATGGGATGGGATGCCTTTGGTATGCCTGCGGAAAACGCGGCTATGGCCATTGGTGGCCACCCCAAAGAGTGGACCTATGGCAACATCGCCGACATGCGCGCGCAGATGAAGCCGCTGGGCCTGTCGATCGACTGGTCCCGCGAGTTCGCCACCTGCGACCCCGAATATTATGGCCAGCAGCAGGCGCTGTTCCTGGATATGCTCGATTCCGGGCTGGTTTACCGCAAGAACGCCGTGGTGAACTGGGACCCAATCGACATGACCGTTCTGGCCAATGAACAGGTGGAAAACGGGCGCGGCTGGCGCTCGGGGGCGCTGGTGGAACGGCGTGAGCTGACCCAGTGGTTCTTCAAAATTTCGGACTATTCCGAAGAACTGCTGGATGCGCTGGACACATTAGAGAACTGGCCCGCCAAAGTGCGCCTGATGCAGGAGAACTGGATCGGCAAGTCACGCGGCCTGCAATTCGGGTTCGAGCGCACCGACGGAGAGGAGCCGATCACCGTATACACGACGCGCCCCGACACGCTGTTGGGTGCGTCCTTCGTTGGTATTTCGCCCGATCACCCCATCGCCCGCCAGCTTGAGGTCGAGAACCCCGAAATCGCTGATTTCGTTGCCGAATGCCGCAAGGGCGGCACCACGGAAGAGGCCATCGAGACGGCGGAAAAACTGGGCTATGACACCGGTATCCGCGTCAAACATCCGCTGGACCCGAATTGGGAACTGCCGGTCTGGATCGCCAACTTTATCCTGATGGATTACGGCACCGGCGCGATTTTTGCCTGTCCGGCGCATGACCAGCGCGATCTGGATTTCTGCCGCAAGTATGATCTGCCCGTCGTCGACACCTTCTTTGCGCTGGATGACGATACGCCAGTCGACAAGACCGCCTTTGTCCCACCGAAAACCGAAAAAGTGCGCTGGGTGAATCACTTTGCCGGTCTGACCGAGGCCACCGGTGAGGATGCCATCAATACCACCGTTGATTTCGCCGAAAAGGCAGGCTGGGGCGAAGGCGTCACCAAATACCGGCTGCGTGACTGGGGTCTGTCGCGCCAACGCTATTGGGGCTGCCCGATTCCCGTTGTGCATTGCGATGCCTGCGGCGTGGTCCCCGAAAAGAAAGAGAACCTCCCCGTTCGCCTGCCTGATGATGTCACCTTTGACAAACCCGGCAACCCGCTGGATCGTCACCCGACATGGCGCGATTGCGAATGCCCGTCCTGCGGGGCACCGGCCCGGCGTGAAACCGACACGATGGACACTTTCGTCGATTCGTCGTGGTATTTCGCCCGCTTCACCGCGCCCCACGCGGAAACGCCCACCGATCTGGCCGAAGCTGAATACTGGATGAACGTCGACCAGTATATCGGTGGCATTGAACATGCGATTCTGCACCTGCTCTATTCCCGATTCTTTGCGCGGGCGATGAACATCACAGGCCACCTGCCGAAAAAAGCCATCGAGCCGTTTGATGCGCTGTTCACCCAAGGCATGGTCACGCATGAGATTTATCAGACCCGTGACGCCAATGAACGCCCGGTCTATCACCTGCCCGAGGATGTGACCGACGGCAAGCTGGCCGACGGCACCGAAGTCGAGGTCATCCCCTCGGCCAAAATGTCGAAATCCAAGAAGAATGTGGTCGACCCGGTCAGCATCATCTCGGCCTTTGGCGCAGACACCGCGCGCTGGTTCGTGCTGTCCGATTCGCCGCCAGAGCGCGACGTGGAATGGACCGCATCCGGGGCCGAGGCTGCGTTCAAACATCTGAACCGGGTCTGGAACCTGTGCGATAAGATCGGCGCAATGAACCCCGAGGCGAAAGGCGAAGGCGATCAGGACCTGCTGCGCGAGATGCACAAAGCCATCCGCGACGTGACGCTTGGCGTTGAAAGCTTTGGCTTCAACGCGGCCATTGCCAAGCTGTATGCCTTCACCAACACGCTGGCAAAATCCAAAGCGGGTGCTGCGGCCCAAAAGCAGGCGATCAAAACATTGGCGCAGCTGATGTCACCGATGACGCCGCATTTGGCCGAGGACATCTGGGCCCACCAGGGCGGCGAGGGGCTGGTGGCCACCGCCCCCTGGCCGGTCGCGGATGACGCGATGCTGGTGGATGACACTGTCACCTTGCCGATCCAGATCAACGGCAAGCGTCGCGCGGAAATCAACGTGGCCAAAGATATGGACAAGGCAGAGGTTGAAAAAATCGCGCTCAGCACCGAAGCTGTGCAAAAGGCGCTGGATGGTGCCACGCCGAAAAAAGTGATCGTTGTTCCGGGCCGGATCGTGAATGTCGTTGTTTAATCGCAGAACCCTGTTGTTGATCCCGCTGGCGCTGGCCGCCTGCGGGTTTGAACCTGTCTACGCACCCGGCGGTTCGGGCGCGGCGCTGAACGGCAACGTCGCCGTGTCCGCCCCGAATACGGTGGACAGCTTTCTGCTGGTCCAGAATCTGGAACAGCAGTTGGGCCGCAGCGCCAACTCGGGTCAGGACTATATGCTGGACGTCTCGGTTTCGACCGTGACGCAGGCTGCGGCCATTACGCAAACCAACGAAATCAACCGCCTGATCATAGACGGACGGGCAAGCTATGCGCTCAAGTCCGGCGAATCGGGGCAGGTGCTTGCCTCGGGCGAGGTTACGGATTTTGTCGGTTATTCCGCCGCCGGGTCCACCGTGTCCACCCTGGCCGATGAACGCGATGCGAAACAGCGGCTGATGGTGATTCTGGCCGATCAGATCGTAAACAGGCTGTACGCCGTACCGGATTTATCCAAATGAAGCTCAGCCCGCGCGAGGCTGAGGGATATTTTGCCAAGCCGGACACAGACAAGGCGGGCCTGCTGATCTACGGCGCAGATGCGATGCGCGTGGCGCTGAAACGTCAGCAGGTTCTGGCCGCCTTGCTGGGCCCCGGTGCCGAAGAGGAAATGCGCCTGACCCGTATGCCCGGCGCAAATCTGCGCGGTGATCCCGCTTTGCTGCTGGATGCGGTCAAGGCGGTTGGGTTCTTCCCCGGCCCACGCGCTGTTTTTGTCGAAGACACCACGGATATCGCCGCCCCGGCGATCATCACCGCGTTCGAGGATTGGTCCCCCGGTGATGCGCAAATCATCGTGACCGCAGGGCAGCTCAAACCCAGTTCGAAAATCCGCAAGACGTTTGAGGCGCATCCGGCGGCCTATGCGGTCGGCATCTATGATGACCCGCCATCCCGTGGTGAAATCGAACGGATTCTGGCGCAAGCCGGGCTTAGGAACATCCCGCGCGATTCCATGTCTGCGCTTGCCGAACTGGCAGCAGGGATCAGCCCCGGTGATTTCACCCAAACCATCGAAAAGCTGTCTCTTTACAAAAGCAACGACAGCGCGGATCTGACTATCGAAGATATTGAAGCCTGCGCGCCGCGCTCGACCGAGGCCGCGTTGGACGATGTTCTGAACGTCATCGCAGAAGGCCGCGCGGGAGAGATCGGCCCGCTGATCCGGCGGTTGCAATCACAAGGCACCAACGCGGTGACGCTGTGTATCGGGGCGACCCGGCATTTTCGCACCCTTTATGCCTGCGCCTCTGATCCGGGTGGCGCGGCGCAAGGCATCGGCAAGCTGCGCCCGCCAGTCTATGGCAAGCGCCGTGATCGGATATTGCGGCAGGCACAGGGTTGGGGCGCGCAGAAATTGCAAACGGCATTGACCGTTCTTACGGATACGGATTTGTCCCTGCGATCCGCCGGTCAGACGGCCCCGGCCATGGCATTGGTCGAACGCGCCATGATCCGTCTGGCGATGCTGGCGCGGTCACGCTAGCCGCCCTGACGCAACCGGTTCGCGGCCGCAAGCCCGGCCCATCGTCCGGTCGCCAGACAAGCCGTCAGCAGATAGCCACCGGTCGGGGCCTCCCAATCCAGCATTTCCCCGGCGCAAAAGACACCCGGCATGGATGTCAGCATCAGCCCATCGTCCAGCGCGGCGCGTGTGACGCCTCCGGCTGTAGAAATAGCCTCATCCATCGGGCGCAATCCCCGGTGAAAGACCGGCAACTGTTTGAGCGCGCTCAACTGATGCGATTGAGAATCCGCGTCGCGTTTTACCATTTCATGAAACAGTGCGATTTTCTGCGGCGACAGGTGCAGGGATTTTTTCAGCCATTGCGACAGCGTGGTTTTTGGCCTTTTTGACGCAAGCCGCGTTTGCAGGGCTGCGTCATCCAGATCAGGGACCAGATCAACAAACAGCGGTGTGCCGTCCCGCAGGGCCGGGGTCAGGGAATACAGTCCGCCGCCCTCCAGCCCTGTGTCCGAAATCGTGGCCTCACCCCTGCTGTCGAGGGGTCCGGCAGCCCATCGCACCGATTTAAGCGCGGCCCCGGAATGGGCCTGCATGTGCGGGCTCCATTCTACCGACAGGGCCGAGTTTGCCGGGGTGAAAGGCGCAAGGGGTACGCCCCTGTCCCTCAGAGTATCCGCCCACATGCCATCCGAACCCAGCCGCGCCCAGCTTGCCCCGCCCAGGGCAAGCACAGTGGCATCCGCGTGGATGCTTTGCGGCCCCTCCGGCGTATCAAACACCGCAGCCCTGTCGGCCCAGCCCGTCCACCGCCAGCGGGTGTTGATCGTCACCCCGGCACCGGCAAGACGCCCCAGCCACGCCCGCAAAAGCGGCGAGGCTTTCATCACGGACGGAAAAACCCGACCGGTTGAGCCTGTGAACACCTCTTGATCCAGACCTCGCGCCCAGGTCTGCACTGCGTCTGCGTCAAATTCGGCGATCATCGGGCGCAACCAATCTGCCGCGCTGCCGTAGGACCGAAGCAGGGTCTCGAACGGTTCGTCCTTGGTCAGGTTCAGGCCAGACTTGCCCGCCATCAGGAATTTACGCGCAACAGATGGCTTGGCTTCGGCCACCAGCACATCGTGGCCTGCGGCTGCAAGCTGCTGGGCGGCCATCAGCCCCGCTGGCCCCGCCCCGATTACCAATGCCTGTGCCATCGCTGCCCTCTTGCCTTCGGCGCCCCGTGGCGCGACCTTGCCCCGACCATGACCGATAGCGATCCGATCTGCCCGCTTTGCGACCGCCCGATCCCCGAAGGGGGCGGCAGCCTGCACCATCTGATCCCAAAACTCAAAGGGGGCAAGGGCGGACCCACAGTATTGTTGCACCTGATCTGCCACAAAGAAATCCACGCCACCCTGACCGAGGCCGAACTGGCGCGCGATTTCAACACGGTCGAGGCGCTGCGGACCCATCCGCGTCTGGAAAAATTCCTGTCCTGGGTTCGCAAACGCCCGCCGGGGTTCCGCTCAGAAGTTCCGGGCAGGCGGCGCGGGCGTTGATCAACCGGGTTTGACCGGATCGCCAAACGCATCCCGCGTCGGCGCGTTCAGGCCCAGAACCTCCAGCCCCAGATAATCGGGCACAGGTGCAAATTGCGCGCCTGCCAGATGCTGGAATTCAAGCGTCGTATAGGGGCGTTTCCACAACCACTCGCGATTTTCCACGGCCCAGAGATCCGCATTTGGCGGCATCTCATCCGTAAAGGCGTAGAAATGCAGATCGAACCCGTATAGCGCAACGTCCTGCATCGACAGCAATCGCATACCCAAAGCGCGGCAGAACGCATCCTCGGCGGCGATATCCCCGGTGCGCAGGGTAACCTGCCCGATACGGGCATCGGCAAAGGGGGCCGCAGGGTCGGCGGCATCATCCGGACGGTTGCCCTCAAAATCATGCTGCAACAGCTCGATCACGAACCCTTCGGGGTCTTGCAGATGACACATGTACCCGATGTCCGTGAACTGCCCCGGGTCCGAGACCGCCACCCCGACCTGACGCAACCGCGACGCGGCAAGGTCGACATCCGGCAAGGTGATCCCGATCTTCCAATACCGCTGACCCCGGTCATGGGTGTATCCGCCTCCGCCCGGCGTCAACAGCAGGTCCGCGTCCTGCCCTGCATACCCTACCAGCCGGTTCGGCCCCTGTACCTGCACCGTCATGCCCAGAACATCGCGGTAAAACCCGGCCAACCGGTCCGGATCGGCCACACGCAACTGAAGGGCGGACAACCTCATTGACATAATTTTGCAATCCCTTTGGCAATCTTCGGGTCGGCTGCGACGCTGTCAGCGACCAGCTCATGCGCGGTTTTCATCAGCGCGTCGGGCGCGACCACCCGATCGACCAGACCGAATTCATACGCCTCATCCGCGGTGATCTTTTGTCCGGCCATCAGAATCATCTTGGTCCGGGATGGCCCGATCAGGGCCGCCATGCGCACCGGGTCCGAAGGTTGCGGCAAAAATCCCAGCTTCATGACCGGGTAAAAGAACTTGGCCGCAGGCACAGCAATGCGAATGTCGCAGGCCAGCGCCATACCGTTCGCGCCCCCGGCCAGGGTTCCGTTCAATGCGGCAACGGTCAGACACGGCAAAGCGGCAATCGCACCGGACAGCCTTTCCCACAGCCCCGAGGTCGCAAGACCGGCGCGCGCCTCGTCCAGATCGGCCCCGGCGCTGAACACCTTGCCCGCACCGGTCAGGATCAGGGCACGGGCCTCTGTCGCGGCCTCGGCGATTTCGGCCAGTTCGGTCAGCATCGCCCCGGTCAGCGCGTTGGCCTTTTCGGGGTTGTTGAGCGTGACGGTCCACAACCCGTCCGCTTTGTTCAGTTCGATCACGTCAGCCCAACCCTTTGCCGAATATCCTCGCGCCGCAGCGAGATTTCTGTGCCCAGAAATTCATCCGCATCGGCGGAACACATCCAAAGCAGCGCCCGCGCGGGCCAGTCGGCGGGGATATGATCGCTCCAATCCAACTGGCTGACAGCGTTGATGCCACTGTCCTTGATGACCCGCTGCATGTCTGTTGCAACCGTACCGGGGGACAGGCCCATGGCGCGTATCCCGTGAATGGCCTCTTCCAGATGCAGGCATTCGGTCAGCATCTTCGCCCCCGCTTTCGAGGCACAATAATGGCTCCAGGCCTCGATCGGGTTGGTCGCGGCACCGGATGACACGGTCAGCACCGTACCCCCACCTGCTGCGCGCATAATAGGCAAAGCGGCGCGCATCCCATAGAAAACACCCTTGAGGTTGATGTCGATGGCTGTGCTCCAGGCGGATACATCCGCGTTGGACAGGTGAAAGATCGGATCAATGACCCCGGCGTTACCGATCAGCACATCCAGCCCGCCGAACCGGTCCACGCAATCGGCAACGGCTTGTTCCACCTGCGCGAAATCGCTGACGTCGCAGCCCAGCGCGATTGCGTTTTCCCCCAGCCCCGAGGCCAACGCCCCGATCTGATCCCTGTTGCGTGCGACCAGTGCGACATTAGCCCCGGCTGCGGCAAATACGCGCCCTGCCTCGGCTCCTATGCCACGGCTGGCCCCTGTTATCAGCACGGTTTTCCCTTGCATGCGGACCCTGTACCTCCGTTGGAATGCCTTTGCATGAACCTCTACCTTGCGAATGGGGAAAGGGTCCAGCCCTTGCCCCTTGACGCCCGAAGCCACAGGCACGACGATGCCGGCAAAATTGATCAAGAAGGGTTCTCAAATGTCCGTTTTCCTTCGCCGCAGCTGCGGCGCAGCTCTGGCCTATGCCGTTGTCGCCAATGGGGCGCTTGCCGACGTCACCGCAAATGATATCTGGGACGACTGGCAGGCGTACCTGACCCAGATGGGGTACACGGTTTCCGGCGATCAGGCGATCTCGGGCGCGGTGACTACCATCACGGATATGACCGTGTCGATGGAACTGCCCGAAGAAGAAGGTCAGTTCCAGTTCGTCGTACCGCAGATGACGCTGATCGAAAACGGCGATGGTACGGTCAACGTTGATCTGCCCGAAAGCCTGCCGATGACGGTTTCGGGCGAGCTCGACGGCGATGCGTTCTCGGTCAATGTCGTGCAAACACAAAGCGGGCTGAACATGGTCGTCTCTGGCACGCCGGACGATATGACCTATGATTATACAGCGGATAGCCTCGGCTTGAAGCTGGACAAGCTGGAAGTCGAAGGCGAGACATCGCAGGATGACGTCCTCGCCGCAAATCTGGAGATGACCGATCTTGCCGGCAGCTCGCGGATGAAAATCGGTGAAAACCGCGATGTCGATCAGGAATTCACGGCGGACGACCTGACCTATAGCATGGCGTTCCAAGACCCCGAGGGGGAGGACGACGCGAAATTCGACGGATCGATGAAGCAACTGGCATTTGAGGGCAACAGCGTCATCCCATCGAATTTCGACGCCGCTGACCCTCAGAGCTTTATGGCCAACGGCTTCGCGTTTTCGGGCGTCTTCACCATTGCCTCGGGCATGACAACCGTCGCAGGCACCAGCGAGGGTGAGGCGTTCTCGATGGCCAGCGAATCCGAAGGCGGACGGTTTGGGGCCAGCATTGATACCCAGCGTCTTGCTTATGATATCGAACAAAACCGCACCAAACTGGCGATCACGACTGCTGATCTGCCCTTCCCGATCGAAATCGCGATGGCCAGGGCTGGCCTGAAATTCGAATTCCCGGTTCAGGAATCCGAAGAAATCCAGCCCTTTGGCTTTGCGATGAATCTGACGGATTTCACCATGTCGGACGTATTGTGGAGCATCTTTGACCCTGCAGGCACCCTGCCCCGTGATCCGGCGACCATTGCCCTGGACTCGACCGGTACAGCCAAGGTTCTGACAAACATCTTTGACCCCGTCGCAGTTGAAGCGCTGGAAAATTCAGACGAGGCACCTGGCGAACTGCATTCCCTGAAAATCAATGAGCTGCTGGTGTCGCTGGTCGGTGCAAAGCTGTCGGGTGATGCGGATTTCGCCTTCGACAACTCGAACACCGAAGAATTCGACGGTATGCCCACACCTTCAGGCGTTGCGAACCTGCAACTGGATGGCGCAAACGCCCTGCTCGACAAGCTGATCGGGGTGGGCCTGGTTTCGGAAAACGACGCCTTGGGTGCGCGGATGATGATGGGCCTGATGGCCGTGCCCGGTGAAGAACCGGACACACTGAAATCGAAAATCGAGTTCACGGAAGACGGCCAGATCCTGGCGAATGGCCAGCGTCTCAAATAATGACAACCGGGAAGGCGGCCCCGCTGCCTTCCCGCTCCTCAGGGTTGCGCCCCCTTTTTGGGCGGCTCACCCCGCGACCTTCACACTTGTTTGCGCCAATCAATACCGCCGCAGGCCTTGCGGGACGGGCGGTCCAAGGCTAGGTCCAGTGCAACAAGACCGGAGGCCGCATGACCCTTACACCTGAAGAAATCAGCCAAAACCTGCTGGATGCGGCCCGCAAAGCCGGGGCCGAGGCCGCGGATGCCATCGTGATCGACGGGTCTTCGGTATCGGTCGAGGTGCGCAATGGCGCGCTGGAACATGCCGAAAGGTCGGAAGGGTCGGATTTGGGCCTGCGGGTTTTTCTGGGGCAGCGTCAGGCGATCGTGTCCAGTTCCGACAGCCGCCCCGAGACATTGACAGCCATGGCCGAACGGGCCGTGGCCATGGCGCGCGAAGCCCCCGAAGATCAGTTCACCGGTCTGGCCGATGCAGATCAACTAGCCAACGGCTGGGATGTGCAGGCGCTGGAGTTGTTCGACGCTTCGCCAGAACCCACCGCCGAAGACCTCATGCGCGATGCATTATCCGCCGAAGAAGCGGCGCAGGCCGTTCAGGGGGTATCACAGGTGTCCGACGCGGCGGCGGCTTATGGAACCCACCGCGTGCATCTGGCTGCCACCAACGGGTTTTCCGGCGGGTACATCCGCAGCAGCAGATCGACGTCCTGCGTGGCGATTTCGGGCGAAGGCACCGGGATGGAGCGCGATTATGACGGGGACAGCCGCACCTTTCAAAGCGACCTGCGCAGCCCCACGGATATCGGCCGCACCGCCGGGGAACGCGCTGTGGCGCTGGTCGGGGCGCAAAAACCCGCAACCGGCACCTATCCGGTGCTGTTTGATGAACGTATATCGTCTTCGTTGATCGGCCACCTAATGGCGGCCAGCAACGGCGCGGCCATTGCCCGTGGGGCATCGTGGCTTTCCGATTGTCTGGGCCAGCAGGTGCTGCCGGACAACCTGTCGCTGATCGAAGACCCGCACCGCCAACGGATTTCAGGTTCTCGCCCGTTTGACGCCGAAGGGTTACCGACCCGGCAGCGGGCCATTGTCGAAAACGGTATCCTGACCGGCTGGACACTTGATCTGTCCAGCGCGCGCAAGCTTGGCATGACCTCTACCGGGAATGCCGCGCGCGGGGTCTCGGGCCCGCCCTCACCCAGCAACTGGAACCTTGGCCTGACCCAGGGCGGGCGCAGCCGTGCCGACCTTTTGCGCGACATGGGAACGGGTCTTCTGGTGACCTCGATGATCGGATCGACGATCAACCCCAATACCGGCGACTATTCCCGCGGGGCCTCGGGTTTCTGGGTGGAAAACGGGGAAATCACGCATCCGGTCAATGAGTGCACGATTGCCGGTAATCTGCGCGATATGCTCAAGCGGATCATCCCGGCAAATGATGCCCGAACGCATCTGTCCCGCGTGGTGCCATCCCTGCTGATCGAAGGAATGACGCTTGCCGGCAACTGACCTGCCCCTGCTGATCGACGCCGCACTAGAGGCCGGAAAGATCGCCACCCGATATTCGGGCACCACGGCGAAACGCTGGGACAAACCTCAGGGCGCAGGCCCCGTGACCGAAGCGGATCTGGCCGTCAACGCGATGTTGGAACAGCGGCTGCCCGCCGCCCGGCCCGGCTATGGCTGGCTGAGCGAAGAGACCGAAGATACGTCTGAACGGCTGTCAAAATCCCGCGTGTTCATCATCGACCCGATCGACGGCACCCGCAGCTTTGCCGAAGGATCGCAGACCTGGGCGCATTCCCTGGCAATTGCCGAACAGGGCGAGGTGACCGCCGCAGTGATCTATCTTCCGCTGCGCAACCTGTTGTACGCGGCGGCCAAAGGGCGCGGCGCAACGCTGAATGACGCTCCGATCAAAGTGTCCGATACTCCTGATCTGAACACGGCCGAGATTTTGGCGGCAAAACCCAATATGGACCCGCGCCATTGGCAGCAGGGTAAGGTGCCTGCGTTCAAGCGTATGTATCGCCCGTCTCTGGCCTATCGCATGGCGCTTGTCGGACAGGGGCGGTTTGATGGGATGCTGACACTGAGACCCAGTTGGGAATGGGACATCGCCGCCGGTGACCTGATCATTCGCGAAGCGGGCGGCGCTTGTTCGAACCGGTTGGGGGAGCCGCTGCGGTTCAACAACTCCCAACCTCGCCTGAATGGTGTCGTTGCCGCTGGCACCGGTGTTCACAATGCCCTGTCTGCGCGGCTGGACCTTGGCAGCACCGGAATCGCCCCATGAGCAAACCGCGTTCTCTAAGCCTTGCGGCCTATCGGGTACTGTCGTGGGGAGTGCCCTATTCCGCCGATCACCCCCTTTTTCCCCGACCGGACGGCGAACTGATCTGGGTTCACATCAACGACCCGGACCGCCTGCGCGCCGTTGTTGATTTCTGTCGCAGACTGCAACAGGCACGCCCGGAACTGTCGGTGCTTCTATCTGCACCCCCCGAGGCTGATCTGACGCGGTGGGAAAACTGCGAATACCCCATGGTGAACCTACCTTTGGAAAAAACCGGGGCGGCGCGTGCATTTCTGGATCACTGGCGCCCGGATGTCGGCCTCTGGGTCGGGGGCGGGCTTATGCCCAACGTGATCACACGGGCGGACGAGCGGGCCATTCCCCTGATCCTGATCGAAGCCCAGGTCGACATAAAGGTCGCGCGGGGGGCCAGGTGGCTTCCGGATATCACCAGATACACCTTCGATTGCTTTCGGCGCATCTTTGCGACAACGCCGGAAACGGCGCGACACCTGCGTCGCCTTGGGGTTTCGGCCAGAAAAGTCAATGAATCACCCGCCCTGCACGTCAGCCCGAATCCACGCCCCTGGCCCGAAGATGAGTTGATTGAAATGAACCATGCGCTGGCGGGCCGTCCGGTCTGGTTGGCGGCATGTGTGCGGGACAAGGAATTTATCTCGATCCTCAGCGCCCATCGTCAGGCGATGCGGATGCTGCCCCGGCTGGCGTTGGTGCTGCACGTTGCGGATACAGCCGAAGCAATGCCTTTGCACAGGCGGCTGGAATCCATGGACCTGCGATGCGTGAACTGGGACGATAGCGGGCAGATCGAGGACACGACCCAGGTCATCCTTTCGGCGGTGTCCGAGGATCTGGGCCTGTGGCACCGGGTTTCGGCGGTGACCTTTATGGGCGGCTCGCTGGAACGCGGAGCAGGCGGGCACGATCCACTGGTCGCCACGGCCCTGGGTTCGGCCATTATCCACGGTCCGTTTGTCGATCGCCATCAACAGCTGTATGACCAGTTGAACCGGGCGGGCGCAGCACGCGTCGTCAGAACCGCAACAGAACTGGGTGATTCCGTTGTCGAGCTTTTGGCGCCGGATCGCGCCGCCGACATGGCGCTGGCGGGCTGGCAGGTCGTAACCGAAGGGGCACCACAGGCAGATCAGATGATCGACTTGGTGCAGGATTATCTGGATCAGCGGAGTGCAGATTATGCGAGCACCTGATTTCTGGAACACCACGCCCGAACACCCCGGCCTGCGGGCCAGATTGTTGGCCCCGCTTGGGCGCATCTACGCGGCCGCGACGGCACGCCGGATCGCGTCCGACACCGGGATGAACCCGGGTGTTCCCGTTATCTGCATCGGCAATCTGAATGCAGGCGGCACCGGTAAGACGCCAACCGTAATCTGGATGATCGAACAACTGCGCGACGCCTGGCACCAGACACATGTTGTGACCCGTGGACATGGCGGTTCACTTGAAGGACCTGTCCGCGTTGACCCCGGCAAACACTCCGCCGCGCAGGTCGGGGACGAGCCACTTTTGCTGGCGGCCTTTGCCGATGTCTGGGTGGCCAAGGATCGCGCGGCCGGGGCACAGGCCGCTGCCGCTGCCGGGGCAACCGTGATCGTTCTGGATGACGGCTTTCAGAACCCCTCGGTCGCCAAGGATTTCTCGGTCATTGTCGTGGATGCCGCGCGCGGGTTCGGCAATGGGTTGTGTCTGCCTGCGGGGCCACTGCGCGAACCGGTCGATGTGGGCCTGCTACGGGCCGATCTTGTCCTGTCTTTGGGCGATACACCATCGCAGGATCAGTTTGCCGCGCACTGGGGGCCAAAGCTTTCGGTTCCCCATGCCACCGGCGCGGTTGAACCGCTGCAAACCGGCATGGATTGGCATGACACGCCCGTTCTTGCCTTTGCCGGTATCGGCCACCCCGAGAAGTTCTTTGCCACCCTGCGCCAGCAAGGCGCTACCCTGCTGCGGTCCGAGGCGCTGGATGACCATCAGCCGTTGACCACGGCACTGATGGCCCGGCTGGAAAACGAAGCGCGCCTGTTGGGTGCGCAGATGGTGACAACGGAAAAAGACGCCGTGCGCCTGCCCGCTGCGTTTCGCAGCAAGGTAATCACCCTGCCCGTTCGTCTGAAAATGGATAAGGCCGACAAGGTCCGGCAGATGCTGCTGCAGGTCGCCCCGTCGCCCTGAAAGGCGACCGGCCCGAACAAGGCCGGTCGCCATTGGGTTTAGCTGCCCAGTTCAGCCTCAATCAGCTTTTTGAAATCGCCATAAGACTGATTGTCGACCTTCTTGCCGTTCACGATAAAGGACGGGGTCGCCTGAATTCCGTCACGCTCGGCGTTCTCCTGGTACCAGGCCACCAACGTCTGTGCGCGGGTGCCGTCCTGCAGACAGGCCTCAAGCTGATCGTTGTCGATACCGGCCAGACGGCCGATTTTGCGCAGCTCGTCCACGATCTCGGCCGGGCCACCGGCGCGGGTCCATTCGGACTGACCTTTGTAGATCAGATCGGAAATGCCAAAGAACTTCTCGGGACCGGCGCAGCGCGCCACCATCGAGGCCCACAGGCCAATGCGGTCAAAGTACACCTCGCGATAGGTGAATTTCACTTTGCCGGTGTCGATGAAGTCTTTCTTGAGCTGCTTGTACGCCCCGGTGTGGAACGTGGCGCAGTGCGGGCAGGTATAGGATGCATATTCGATAATCTCGACCGGCGCGTCTTTGGCACCCTGCACCATGTCGACGACACTCGACGTATCCAGATCGGCTTCCTGCGCCTCGGCGCTGCTGACCAGCGGATAAGACGGGGACGAGGAGTTTGACAGCGACAGCCAATAGCCGCCCGCAGCTATGGCAACAGCTGCACAAATTCCGGTTGCAATACGGCTCATTTCTCAGCCCTTTCTCAGCGATTTTGCTTGGATAAAACGTTGCGGCCCAGGCGTTCAAGGGCCGCGCGCAGGTCACCATCGTGAACGTCCCGTGCGGTCCGGCCTGCCTCGGCCGCGATTTCCGGGTCGATGCTGGGTTTCACCGCTTTCGGCTTGTGGTCGAAACTGGCCTGCCCCTCGGCAAATCCGGTCGGAGCGGTCTGGGTGATGCGTATCCGGCTGATGGCGTTATAGCCATAGGCCGCATTCACCTTGCCGCGCAGCTGTTCCTTTTGCATTTCAAGCATCGGGGCCTGCGGGCCGGTTGTCAGCACTGTCAGCGTTGCACCGATCCCACCCTTGCCGTAGCCCACCTTGACCGGCCGCGCGATGGCGGCCATGTCCTGACCCACGATCTCGGACCAATGAGTCAGCAGACGCGATACGGCAAAGCCCCGGCTTTCACCGGCGCGCCTGATCTGGCCGTTCAGCAATGTCGCGGTGCGTTTGAACCCGCGGGTCGACGAACGTCTGCGCTGCATCTGGTTTCCAACTCCTGCGCCGCTATTGTAAAGGGCATACGGACGGGCGCCAGCGAAACCCGACAGGGAGATAAATAAAACTTGCGTGACACCAATCAAGACACCCCCAGCAACGCCTTGCTGGGCTGGTATGATCGCCACGCCCGCGCGATGCCCTGGCGCGTGGGTCCGGCAGACCGGGCCGCTGGCATCCTGCCCGATCCCTATCAGGTCTGGCTGTCCGAAGTGATGTTGCAACAGACCACCGTCGCCGCCGTGCGTGACTATTTCCTGCGTTTTACCGCTCGTTGGCCAACGGTTCAGGCGCTGGCGGCGGCACCTGACGATCAGGTCATGGGGGAATGGGCCGGACTGGGCTATTACGCCCGCGCCCGCAACCTGCTTAAATGCGCGCGGGTGGTGGCCGGTGAACATGGTGGGGTCTTCCCAGACACCTATGACGCCCTGCTGCAATTGCCCGGCATCGGCCCTTATACCGCCGCCGCAATCTCGGCCATTGCCTTCGACCGCCCAGAAACAGTGCTGGACGGCAATGTCGAACGGGTCATGGCGCGGTTTTATGACATCCACGACCCGCTTCCGGGTTCGAAACCGGTTCTGAAAGCCAAAGCCGCCGCGTTGACGCCGGACGCACGCCCCGGAGATTACGCACAAGCTGTCATGGATCTGGGTGCCACGATCTGCACGCCGAAATCCCCGGCTTGCGGTATTTGCCCGGTCCGCGACCCCTGCCAGGCCCGCGCCGCCGGAACCCAGTCCGACCTGCCGCGCAAAACACCGAAGAAACCCAAACCCACCCGATACGGACATGTCTATATCGCCCAAAGCACCGACGGAGCCCTGCTGCTGGAGCGCCGCCCCGACAAGGGGCTGCTGGGCGGTATGCTGGGCTGGCCCGGCTCGGACTGGTCCGCAACGCCCACCGAAGCGCCGCCATTTCCCGCCGACTGGCAAACCCTGCCCGGTGAGGTGCGCCATACCTTTACCCATTTCCACCTGATCCTGCGCATCTGGACCGCCCGTTTGCCGAACAACACGGCACCCGGCGGCCTGATCGTGATGGAAAAACACGCCTTCCGCCCGGGTGATCTGCCGACCGTCATGCGCAAGGCGCACGACCTCTGGCGTACCCGGTAACCCATTGTGTGGCCTGCCCAATCAGGGCTAATCTTGGCGCAGTAGATCGGAGCCTATGAATGATCGCAGCTGAAACCCTGTCCCGCTGGCAATCGGCCCTGCCTTTCTGGGTCTCGTTCCTGCTGATCCCGCTGATCTGGGCCACTGCGGTTGCGGGCAGCTGGTGGGTGTTGCTTGTTCCGATGTCGACCTGGTGGATCTTTGCCGTACTGGACCGCCTGACCGGGCTAGAGCTGGACAATGCCGACCCCGACACGCCCGATTCCGTGCTGCGCTGGCACATCCTGCTGACAAGGGCCTGGGTTCCGGTGCAATTCCTGACCCTTTTCGGGCTGATCTGGTACGCGACACATACCGACCACTTGTCCGTGCTGGCCAAAATCGGACTGTTCTTCGGCATGGGAGTGATTTCGGGCACAATCGGCATCAACTACAGCCATGAGCTGATGCACCAGAAGGGGCGGCAAGAACGATGGCTGGGTGATATCCTGCTAGCCATGGTGCTGTATTCGCACTTCCGGTCCGAACACCTGCTGGTGCACCACCGTTACGTCGGCACGCCGCGCGATCCCGTCACCGCGCGCTACAACGAAGGGTTTCACCGGTTCTATCCGCGCGTCCTGGTGCAATGTCTGGCCTCGGCCTTACGCGCCGAACGCGACAAGCTGGCGCGCAAGGATCGCCCCTGGAACGACCCGAGCAACCCATTCTGGCGCTATTGGGCGCTTCAGGTCGCCATGCTGGCACTGGCTTTCATGATCGGGGGCTGGTCCGGCCTCGCCCTGTTCCTGCTGCAGGCGGGCGTCGCCATCTGGCAGCTTGAACTTGTAAACTATGTGGAACATTACGGCCTGACCCGCAAACATCTGGGCGGCGGCAAATACGAACACGTTCAGCCGCGCCATTCATGGAATGCCTCGCACAAAGCGTCGAACTGGCTGCTGATCAACCTGCAACGCCACTCGGACCATCACCACAAGCCCAACAGGCGCTTTCCGCTGCTGCAACACCATTCTGAAGACGCCGCGCCACAACTGCCCTTTGGCTATCCAGTGATGACTGTCGCCGCCATGATCCCGCCGCTGTGGCGTCGCGTGATGAATCCCCGCGTCCGCGCATGGCGTCGCCAACACTACCCCGAAGTCTCCGACTGGACACCCTACAACAAATCACAAAACCCGCGCCCCTTGTCCTGACCGCAGCGCGCATCAGCGCGCTGCCCGGCCCAACGGTCCGGCTTGCATCTTTGATGCAAGGCTGATCGGCGGGAGCACCCGGCCCTAATGCACCCAGATATCCATCGGCGCCTCGACACCGCGCACTGCCTGTTGTTGGCGCTTTTCAAAGCCCGCAATCAGTTCAGCGGTATCAGCACTTTCTTCCGCCAACTGCATCCGCACTGCGTCGCTCAGAATAACACTGACGGTCAGGTCCCGGGTCAGCGCCTCCAGCTTGGCCGCCACATTGACCGCATCGCCGATAACAGCGAATTCCAACCGGTTGGCCCCGATATCCCCCAGCACAACCGACCCATAGTGAACACCGATTCCCACGTGGATCTCAGGCTCTCCGGCCCGGCGGCGTTCGAGGTTCCACCGCGTGATCACGGCAACCATTGCGCGCGCGCAAGCCACTGCGTTGCTGGCGTCCGTGGTGGTCGGCACCGGTGTACCAAACGTGGCCATCAACCCATCCCCAAGGTATTTGTCCAATGTACCATGATGCCGAAACACCTCGGCCTCCATCCGGGCATGAAATCCGCGCAGCACCTCAATCACTTCGTAAGGGTCACGACCGGCTGCGTATTTGGTGAACCCGACGATATCAATGAACAGAACGGCAACGCTTTCCTTGCGGACCTGCTTGAGCGGCTCGTCATTCTGGCTCAACTCATCCACCACATTGGGCGAAAAATACCGCGACAGGTTGGCGCGTTCCCGTTCAAGCCCCGCATTCGTCATCAATAGCCAGTCAAGGCGGCGCATCGAGATACCCAAGGTAACCGCGACCATCATGAAAACGATCACCTGCTGAATGCGTTGCTGCGCGCCAAAACTGTTTGGATCCAACATCCTCGCAACATCCGGGTAACCCGCCAGAGCCTCTGCCAAGCTTGCGCTAATACCTGGGAACGGCGTTGAAACGAACCAGGCTATGATCCAACCGACCGTCCACATCACGGCGGTCCAAATCCCGATCGCCACAACTGTCCGCCAGGAATAAGCCAATGTCCCGGCGGCCAGAATGATGAAGAAATACTGGAAATTGTCGAACCTGAACTGCATGGCCAGCGGCCGGACCTCGTCGCTGAACGGGTTGGGGATGACCATCCCCAGCGTCATGATCAGCAGGTCCAGAAAAATCAGAAACAGCTCAGTGCGCGACCGCTCGACGCGGCCCGCCCGCCTGATCAGCCAGCCATTTGCGCAGATCAGCAACAAAATGAAGTGGTACCACAGAACGTTCCAATAGGGGTTCAGGAAGATCAGCAATATGGCGGTCAGACCCATTGCGATCCACCGCGCGCGAACGGCAAGTTCCAGTCCTTCGCGTTTGTGCCGCTCCAGCGCGGCTTCGGTGTACTTGTTATCCAGATCGTAAGCCTTGGGAGGCGCTGCAAAAAACCGTCCCAAGCGGGGCGCGCTGGATGTGGTTTCTGACATTGCTGAGCCTCCTTCGGGACACTACTTGTAAGGAAGGCTCATATCGGAACTACCGGGGGAAGAAAACAAAAGACCCCGCCGAGAACGGCGGGGCAAGGCGTAGTGCCTTGTGTCAGGCCACAGGCACCGGCGGTGTTCTTGAAATCAGTTGTGCATCTCGGCCCGAATCTGCTGACGCAGAATGTCGATCGGCACAGTCTTGCCGTCGCGCTTAAAGCACCAGTAGGTCCAGCCATTGCAGGACGGCGCGTTTTCCAGATGCGCCCCCACCTGATGGATCGAGCCTTTGACGTTGTCGCCCACCAGCGTCCCATCTGCCCGCACCTTGGCTTTGTGGCGCTGGTTCATGGAATACAGTTCCTCACCCGGACGCAGCATGCCGCGCTCGACCAGCTGGCCAAAGGGCACGCGCGGTTCGGCGCGCTTGCTGGCGCTGACCTCCAGCGCCTCGCGGTCGAATTTGCGGACCTTGGCAATGCGTTTCTCGGCCACCTTGCGATAGCTCTCCTCACGCTCGATGCCGATGAACTCGCGGCCCAGCATCTTGGCAACAGCGCCGGTCGTGCCGGTGCCAAAGAATGGGTCCAGCACCACATCGCCCGGATTGGTCGAGCCGACCAGAACCCGGTGTAGCAGCGATTCCGGCTTTTGCGTCGGATGCGCCTTGTCGCCGTTTTCATCCTTGAGGCGTTCGTGCCCGGTACAGATCGGCAGCACCCAGTCGCTGCGCATCTGCACGCCTTCGTTCAGCGCCTTCAACGCCTCATAGTTGAAGGTGTATTTCCCACCTTCGCTTTTGGATGCCCAGATCATCGTCTCATGTGCGTTGGTAAAGCGTTTGCCACGGAAATTCGGCATCGGGTTCGATTTACGCCACACCACATCGTTCAGAATCCAGTATCCCGCGTCCTGCAGGGCCGTGCCCACACGGAAAATATTGTGGTACGAGCCGATCACCCATATCGCGCCATTGGGTTTCAGCAGACGGTGCGCCGCCTTCAGCCAGTCGCGCGTGAACTGGTCATAGACGCCAAAGCTGGAAAACTGATCCCAGTGGTCATCAACCGCATCCACCTGACTGTTGTCGGGGCGATGCAACTGGCCCTTTAGCTGCAGATTATAGGGCGGATCAGCGAAAATCAGGTCAACCGACGCCTCGGGCAGACTGTTCATCACATCGATGCAGTCCCCGGATAGAATCGTGTTTAAAGGGAGCGCTTTTGCGCCCTTTTTAGTGATTGTTGTCATTTTACTGCCTCAAGTATCCACGGCGCTTTTGCGCTCATTTGGTTGAGACAAGGATGAGTCAAAGACGATTCGCCGTCAATTTCTTTTTTGAATCAGTAAGTTACTATTTACCCTTGATACAAGATATTGTGTACGGGCTTGAAGGAACGCCTATGATGTGGGGTCACGCCAAGATTTTGCAGTGCTTCTTTGTGTTGTTTCGACGGATAGCCTGCGTTTGTCTCCCATCCGTAACCGGGATGCTGTTGCGCCAAATCCACCATCAGTTGATCGCGCCAGTTTTTGGCGATGATTGAAGCCGCCGCAATCGACACAGAATGCGCATCACCTTTGACCACGGCCTGCGCTGGGATCGTCAGACCGCGCGGAATCATATTGCCGTCGATCAGCAGGTAATCCGGTGGCGGGTCCAGCATGGCAACGGCACGTTCCATCGCCAGATGTGAGGCGCGCAGGATGTTGTGTTCGTCGATCTCGGCCACGGATGCCTCGGCTATCGCAATCTCGGCCCGGTTGCGCAGGACGGTGTCCAGCACGGCGCGCCGTTTCGCCGTCAGTTTCTTGGAATCGTTCAGCCCGTCGGGAATGTCCTTTGGGTCCAGAACCACAGCCGCCGCAACCACTGGCCCCGCCAGCGGCCCGCGGCCAACTTCATCCACACCAGCGATCCGCAGATACCCCTGCGCCATCGCGGTCTTTTCGATTTCATAATCCGGAGTCGTCATCCCCCGGGGAAATCGCGTTTCGCCGCGCACCGCAAGACAAAAAAGAGAGGGCAGCCTGCGCCACCCTCTCCAGCGCGGCGCTTCTGCGGCACCGCTCCTGCTCGAAAATCGTTACTGGTAACTTACGCGGTACCCCTTCTGGCGCAGGCACGCGGGTTCATACGCCCGCTTGACCTTTTTGCCATTCCAGAAACCGACCTTGCACTCTTGCGGCAGGCTATTGGTGTGTCTGTAGTGTTTTTTCAGGCAACCCGGCCCCAGCAGCGGGCGGTTATGCGAATACCCCTTGAAGGTGCGCAGGCATTTCTGCGGCAAATCATACCGCGCAACCTGTTGCGGCAAGGGGCGCACAGGATGGCTGGGTTGGGCAACATAAGGCTGATAGGTGTGCGTTTGCTGGCGCGTCGCCCGGTTCTTGCGTTTTTCCTGATTATAATAGTGAACCCCCGCGCCGATAATCGCGATGGCGGCAAGGCCCCCAAGAATGTCTTTGGTATCCGCCGCCCGCGCCTGGGATACCGAAACGCCGGTGACGGTGATCGCGGTGGCAACGATAAGAGCGATGAATTTACGGTGCATGATGCGTGTCCTTCTGGATGTTGAGGGGCGATCCGGCACAGACCGCAAACTTGATGCACCACACTTGGGTCCGCCCCCCTCAGACAAGCAATAACGGCCGGTTGTTATCCGATATCACACCCTTCAAACCCCTTGGGTTATTGAATATCAGACAAAGCCATGCGCAGGATGCGGCCTATGAAACCGATCCTCTCTTCTCTGGCCGTTGCGGCCCTGATATCGCTTGGCACCTCTGCTGCGGCGGAATGTTATGCGGACTACAAGGCCAAGCAGGACAACCCGCTGCGGCTGCACTATGGCGTGATGCAGGTGTCAGCCTGTGACAAAGGTCAGGCCCAGCAAGAGGTCGCGCAGCGCCTCAAGGCGTCCGGCTGGTCACTGCTGAACGTCATGTCCGTCTTCGGACCGGAAGGGTTGGATAAAAGGAAGGCCAATGCCGGACAATTCTATCTCCGTTTCTGAGGCCCGCCGATCCGGTGTCAGACTGGTTGGCGCGGGCATCGCGGCGATCGTGGTGATTCTGGTGACGGCGGCGGTTTTCCTGTTCTGGACCCTGCCCGACGCCAACGCCTTTAACGCCCGGGTCGAGCGGCTGTTTGTCGAAAGCGACCTGACCTCGCAGACCGAAATACGCCTGTTGGAAATTCTGGCGCAGTCCGGCACCGCCTTTGCCGACACGCTGTCAAGCTATCGCATGGTGATATTCGTGCTGCTGGTCTTTGCTACGGCCATGCTGGTGACGGCGCTGGTGTTTCTGGTGATGCTGGTGATGCTGAATCGACGGATGGCACAGATCGAACGGACCGGCATTCAGGTGACCTCGCTTCTGATCAGCCGCGAGGAAAACACCGTGTACCTCAACAACATGGACTTCAAACTGACCCCCGCAGCGATGGAGACCTTATCCGTTCTGGCCGAATCCCGGTTGGACGACGAAGTCCTGTCCGGTGCCCAGATCGAGGCGATGATATCAGGCAAAAACGCCGCCGATTGCGACGAGGCCGCAGGTGCCACGCGGATCAAACGACTGCGCGACACCTTGGGCAATCAGATGGTCAGCGAATTGCTGGTCAAGAACATCGCCAAGAAGGGTTATATGCTGTCGATCGAAAAGGACGTGATCCAGATGGTCTAATCCGGTGGAAAACCATGCGGATCATACCGAAAATCTTGGCGTCCCCCTTGGAAAATCCTGTCCGAAGGACCATCCTAGAAAGGACCTGCGCCAGGGAGGTTGATAATGAACGTCCACGCCACGCCAAAAACCAAAGGCTACGGGATTTCGGTTGAGCGGCTGAAAGGCCGGGTTGCGATTTACCGCGATGACATTCTGTTGGCCGAAAGTTCCGACGCCAAGGTGATGTATGAAACGCGGCTGTCGCCGACGATCTATATCCCGCGCGAAGATGTTTGTGTCGATCTTGGTGATGAAACCGAATTGCAGACCTTTTGCCCCTTTAAGGGCACGGCCACCTATCACGACGTCGTCCTGAACGATCAGCGGTTGGCAAATTCCGTCTGGGCCTATGAGGAAGCTCTGCCCGAAAGCGTCGCCATTCAGGGGCACATCGGTTTCATGTCCGGCATCTATACCAAGTTGGATCTGGGCGAAAACCATCTGCGGGAACCTGATGACGGCAATATCAGTGGTCCGCTGATCGACTGGCTGATGCGCGGCGCGTCCGAGAACGGCACGCCCGAGACGTTCACCAAAGCCCTGGCCGAAAAGATGCTGGAACACGGCATCGCCATCCAGCGTCTCAGCATCCTGACCTGGTCGCTGCATCCGCTGATCGCGGGCAAGATTTATATCTGGGAAAAGGGCACGGCCGAGATTTCGACCAATGTGCCCACTTATGAAATTCATGACCACCCGGCCTATATCAACAGCCCGCTGCGTCATGTGTCGAACGGGCTGGGCGGTGTGCGCCAGCGTCTGAATGCGGACAACCCGCAAAACAGCTTTCCGATCATGGCAGACCTGCGGGCCAAGGGCGCGACCGACTATGTCGCCATGCCGTTGCCATTCTCGGACGGGCGGACCAACGTGCTGACCCTGACCTGCGATCACCCGGACGGGTTCACTACGGAAAACCTTGGGTTGGTGTTCGAATGCTCTTCGGTCATTGCCCGGTTCTACGAGGTCTTCATGCAGCGCGAAAACGCGCAGGTTCTGTTGGAAACCTATGTGGGGAAACGTTCAGGTGCGCGGGTGCTGGGCGGCGAAATCCGGCGCGGTGACGGGGATGAGATCGACGCCGCGATCATGTTCTGCGACCTGCGCAATTCCACCAGTCTGGAAGAGCAGCTGGGCCGCACCGCCTATATCAGCCTGCTGAACGACTTTTTCGAGACCGTGTCAGGCATCGTGCATGACAACGGCGGCGAGGTTCTGAAGTTCATAGGCGACGCTGTTCTGGCGGTGTTTCCCGAAGGCGAAGATTCCATCGCCGCGCGCGGAAACGCCCAACGCTCGGCCGTAGAGATCGTAGAGAAGCTTGGCGCGCTGCGCCAAGCCGGGTCTGATACCCATTGCGATTGCTCTATCGGCGTGGCCTATGGGCGCGTCACCTATGGCAATGTCGGATCGCGCGAACGGTTGGATTTCACCGTCATCGGACAGGCAGCGAATATTGCCGCGCGTCTGGGGGAATACGGTAAAACAGTGGGTCACCGGATCGTCGTGTCGGCCGATATTCAACCCGCGTGCGCCAATGCGCTGCCGTTGGGCGATATCAAACTGCATAACGTCTCACGACCCGTGACGTCCTTTGCGCTTAGAACGTCCGCGGATGCAGTACTGAACGCCTGACGCCCCGATATCGTAAGCCGTTCCCTGCAGTTGGCCCGCGCAATATCGGTTTGTCCATCTGGCACAGATTTGCCAGACCGCCACCCTGCCGGTCGGACGATCCCACATCATGCCCCCAGCAGGATCAGTGCGGTTTGGGCCGGTGAAATTATGCTTTGCAATTGGGCGATTTGCCGGCGGGCAAGAAACTGATCTGTCAGCTTTGAAACAGCGGCCTCTTCCGTGAATTGTGCCAGATCATCAGACCCGGTCAGACCTGACAACCTGTCCTTGAAAACCTCAAGCTGCTTGTCGATATCCAACTGCGCGAAACTTGACGGAAGCCCCAGCGCCGTCTCCATCATACTGCGCAGCGGGGGCAAGCCCATCAGATCGAACCATTTGGTGTCTGAGCTGCTGTCCTGCGACGCAAGATCCTTCAGGGCGTGTTGCGCGTACAGGGATATACGCATGGAATCATCCGACTCACCCACCGCGATCTCGAACCGGGACACCACGTTGTCCTGCGCAATCGCCTCCATATCGCTGACCCGGCCCGTTTTGCGCACCTCTCCCGGCCCGAAACCAAACGCCTCGGACAGCTCTCGGTACCTTTTGTCCGCCAGCCGGTTGGGCAACGCATCATCAGCGCTTGTGCCATCAGAGAGGATTTTCTGAATGAAATAGCGGTTGTTTATGTCACCCTCCAACCCGAAGGCACCCAGCGCCACCTGCAACAGGCGCCGGTCCGACACCAGATCTTCTGCGGATTGAACCTTGCCGATGTTTTCCAGAAAATACCGCGTTTCCCTTTCCCTGACGGTTGATGAAGAATAGCTTTCCAGCTGCGCATCATAAGTGCGCTGCAAAAAGCGCCAGCCGACGATACCGTCCGAAGGTACGACAGGTTGAAACGTCATTGCTGATAGGCCATCAACCGTTCTTCGCGCGGCAGCAAGGCCCGCAGAGACTTCAGGCATTTGTAATACTGTTCGTCCAACAGGGCTTCGGTGGCTTCGGAGAGCACCCGACGACTATCCGCATCGGTAAAGACCTGGCTCAGTTCTTCTACCCGCCGCAAGAGTTGATGCCGCGCCCGTTCGGGCTCCATATCGCCGGACAGAACCAGCTGGGCCGCGTAGCACACCCGTCGGACCGGCGTGTTTACTTCATCGGGATGGATGGCATCGCGCAGACGCAGAACATTTGCTTGCGGCGTCATAATCGAAAACCGACTACGGCGGTCTCCATTCTCGACAACCACACCGTTGATCAGCACCCTTTCTTTTGGTGCCAGTTTCAGTACCAGCCCCCCCATCAGGTCGCACTCATTTGCCGCAGGCCACGCAAGACGGCCATGTTGATTTCAAGCAGAGGTTCCACGGTCGCCTTGTTGCCCAGAACCTGACTGCTGTGTTGTTCCGTGAATTCCGCCAGATAGAATATCCGCGCGCGCAATTCATTGGGCAGCGCGTTGTCGGCATCAGATACACCCGTTGCAAGGACGGTCCACAAACGACGGTTTTCGTGCAGCGCCTGAACAAACCCGCCGAAATCCGATGTGCGCCGGGCCGCAGCGGCCTTGAGACGATGCGTGATCTTCGAAATAGCCTCGTACTCGGTATCGCGCGGCGTGCGGGTTGGGGCGGCGGTCTGCGCGTAGGCACGCTGTGCAAGAGTTTGCGGTGTCACTTGAAATCCTTTCAATAGGCCGTCTTTTGGCGGTCAGGGCCGGGGCGCTTGCGCGCGCCCCGACCAGGTTCCGGAGATTAACGGAACAGCGACAGGATCGACTGCGGCGCTTGATTGGCGATGGACAGCGACTGGGTGGCCAGCTGCTGTTGCACCTGCAGGGCCTGCAGACGGGCCGAAGTCTCTTCCATATCGGCGTCAACCAGCGAACCGATGCCGGATTTGAACGAGTCCGCCAGGTTCGAGATGAACTCTTTCTGGGTCTCGATCCGGCTTTGGGATGACCCAAATGCAGCCGAGGCGTCAATCGACGTGTCGATCAGCGATTCAACTGCGGCCAGCGCAGCGGTTGCACCCGCGCCTGTGGACACGTCAATGCCGCTTAGCGCGCCCAGACCACCAGCACCCGCATTCACGTATTGAGCCGAGAAGGAAACATCAGCGCCCGTCGCATTGGCCACAGACAGGGTGCCAGCGGTACCCGAATCGTAGTCAACGGTCAGACCGGTAATACCCAGCTCTTCGATCTTGGACTTCAGACCCACGGCGACCAGGTCACCGGTGGATGTGGCGGCTGCATCGGCTGCGGACACGGTGTAAGACACAACCTGATCGTCAATCGCAACGATCACCTTGTCCCCAGCCGCGAAAGTGCCGCTGGTTTCGTCCGTCACCAGCGCGGTGGCAGAGGTCGCGCCGTTGTCAATGGTTGCACCCACGCGGTCATTGCCGGTCGACGAACCGGTCGATCCGTCAAAGACCTGAGCCGCGACATAGCCACCCGTCGACAGGTCCTGACCCGCAACGGAAATGGACGACGCGGTCACCGCGCCCGTGTTATCGCGATCCAGTGAGGCCAGTATCGAGGCCGATCCTGATCCATTCACCAGGTTCAACCCGTTGAACTGCGCCGCGCTGACAACCGATGCGATCTGATCTTTCAGGGCGGTCACGTCGTCGTTGATCTTGCCCCGATCAACGTTGTCTTCCTGCGCCGCGACGATCTTGCCCTTCATCTGGGTCAGAAGGTCGGTCACGGTTTCCGAGGCGTTCCGGGCCACCGCAACAGTCGATTCACCCAGCGCCAGGCTGTCCTTGATCGCGTTGAACCCTTTGACGTCCGACTCCATGACTTTGGAAATCGCCCAGACGGCCGAATTGTCCTTGGCGGTCGCGACGTCCTTACCGGTCGAGATCGCGTTTTGGGTTTGACCCAGGTTCTTGTTGACCGACTTCAGTGTTTGCAGCGCCACCATTGCGCCATTGTTTGTCAGAATGCTGGACATAGCTTTCTTCCTTTTCCGTTCGGGCCCTTTGCGCCCATGCTTACCCCGCACTATCTGCGGGCTTTGACGTCTTTCTGATCAATGCGTTTTGCCATCGGGCCGTTCGCGCCACCTGTTGTTCCAGGTGCAGGACCACTCTTGCCGCCGATCCCCTAACGGAGTGCTAAGGCGCAATCGCCAGAAATTTCGGATTTGAATCAAACCCGTCGCTATGCCCGTTTTTCCAGTTTTGCGTGGCTGCGCACGGTAAAGCCGCTGCGTTGCCCGTCAGCCCCATATGTGCTGAATTCCTGCCTTACGCGCCGCATCTCGGCCATGCGGCTGGCGACTGCGCGTATCCCGTCAGCAGCGCTGTTCAGCAGGGCCTGATTCCGTTCGACCTTTTTATGAAGCCGAATCAAATCTTCGCTGTCATGGACCTGAAGGTCGTTGATCGCACCGATCAGCTTTTCTTTTTCGGGGGTCATATGGTGCAGACGATCCAGATCCCCGTGGACCAGCGCGGCGCGCTCAAGGTCCAGTACTTCTTCGAGCGATCTGATCAGGTTGGCCTCAGGTTTGGTCGACATTGGCGTTCTCCATCATCGATTTGAACAGGATTTCGGACAGACCAACGCCACCGGATTTCGCCAGTTGTGTTGCCTGTTGCTGTACAAGAAACGACGAGAACTGATCCTCTCCGGCTCCGCCGCCCATGGATTGGCGCGCTTCGCCCAATCCGGCCGATTTCAGCATTTCCGCCAGAAATGCGGCCTCCAACTCGACCGCTGCGGCCTGCAATCTGTCTGTAACTGTGGGTGCATGCACCGCAGGCGGGGACGCGGTAATCTTCATCGCTTTCTCCGAAATTTGCATCGAACTTTCTTGATCAAAGAGGAAAGCAGTTAAAATAAACGTAACTTCCTGCGGGCAGATTTCCGGTCATACAAACGGAGTCGGAGCAAAATGCCCAACCCTCTTTCAATGGCGATGTCCACGCCAACTGCGGCCGTAAAGCCGGACGCAAACGCCCGGGACCAGCGCGACCCGAATGCAGCGGCGTCCTTTCAATCGGTCATGGATGAAGAGAACGGCCAACAGCCCGCCGGGCCAGAGGTCGCAGATCCCCCCCTTCAGGAACTTGAGGCCGAGCCCGAGGTTGAAGAAACCACCGAAGACGTGGAAACAGCAGACATCGCTGTTGCCCTGGAAGATCATCCTTTGCCTGAAACGCGCAACGTCAGCGAGGAGCCTGCTTTAACCCCAGCCGCGCGAACAAGCACTGAACACCCTTCTTTTGTTCAAGTCCCGGTCAAGCTGGATGAGCAGGCCACCGCAGCCGACCAGCTGGATTCCTCGAAGGCGGAAATCCCGGCGTCGCAGCAAAGCACCGTTCAGCAGGCCGGTCACACTGTGGTTCAAACGCTGCGTTGGGGGGACGGAATGCGCGCCAATACGGCCCTGAAACCGCAAAACGACAACTCAGTTCCGGCAACAGCCGAGGCGCGGCCAAAGGATGTTCCGAATCTCACCGCATCCTTTGGGTCGGGTCGCGACATTTCGCATGATCCGCCCGCATCTGCCCCCCCTCCAAAGCGGCCAACCGGTCCAGAGCAGGCACCGACACTTGTCCAGATGCAGTTGCTGGCGACAGAACAGACCAGTGATGACGCTGATACCGCGTCGGATCAGGAAATCGAAGGATTGCAGACAACCCGGGACACAGCGGGTTCGTCGTCGACCCGTGAAACTGCGGCTGGGACGCATGCAATGACGGCCACGGCCAGGGCAGAGACGGCCCGGGCCATAGCGGGTCAGATGATATCGGCCATCAATACGCGCCCGCAATCCGGTGCGATCGAAATTGCGCTGAACCCCGAAGAATTGGGGCGCGTTTCGATTGTTCTGAACGGCCGCGATGACGGGTTTCACCTGACCATCGCCGCAGAACGCCCCGAGACGATGGATCTGATGCGTCGGCATCTTTCGGTGCTGGAGGCCGAGTTCAAGAACCTCGGCCTTGGGGATCTGACCTTTGACCTGGGCACCTCATCCGACGCGGAGCAGGACCATCCCAATACCGAAGACGGATCACCGCAAACGTCGCATCTGCCCGAGAATACCACCGATTCCGAACCGGATCTTCCGAAAATTCGCGCCGATGGGCGCATCGACATAAGGCTTTGACCATGATCACTGCAACCCAACCAACGACCCAGAATACGGCTCAGGCCCCAGCGGCGACACCGCCGAAAACCTCCGGCCTGGCGACGGATTTTCAGACATTTTTGTTGATGTTGACGACTCAGGCCAAGAATCAGGACCCGCTGGAGCCCTTGGATTCCTCTCAATACGCATCGCAGCTGGCGCAGTTTTCCATGGTCGAACAGCAGACAAGGACCAACAACCTGCTGTCTGGCCTGTCGTCGTCAATGGGCAGCGTCAATCTGGAAGAGCTCACGCGCTGGGTCGGAATGGATGTCCGCACTGCGTCTGCTTTTCAATTTGACGGTGCGCCCAAGACCCTTTTCGCCCAGGCAGAGCCTGCGGCAACCAATGCCGTCATGGTGATCCGCGACAACGCCGGGACGGTCATCGACAGAATCGCCGTTCCCAAGTCCGAGGCGGAATTTGTCTGGGCCGGAGTGGATGGCGATGGCAATCCACTGCCTAAAGGAAGCTATTCGGCCACCTTGGAAAGTTACGACGGGGATAAATTGCTGTCCCAGAAACTGGCATCCGCCTACAACAAGGTGAAAGAGGCACAGTCCAGCGATGATACGATCCTGCTGACCCTGGAAAATGGTCAGGTTGTATCCGCGGCAGAGGTGACTGCAGTTCGAACCGGAGCTTGATCTGACGGGCGCGACAGGCCACACCGATGGAACCATCGACTCGCTGACTGAACTGGTGATCCTGCTGTCTGACCCGACCGTCCCCCCTTTGGACCTTGCCGACGATCTTCGCAATCGGGGACTTGTTGATTCCGGTGCGCAGTTTCAGGCGCTTTATGGCGGGCGCACCAATCAGGTCTGGAAAGTGCTGGACGGAAACGGCGGCAAGGTTCTGAAACTGTACCGCGCCACGCTGCGCAATCCACTTTTTCGCAATGACGCCCGGTTAGAAGCACGCTGTCTGAGAGCGTTGGATTTCACCGGTTTTGTACCCCGTCTGCGCGCCACCGGCCTGCACGACAGCGGCCATTGGGTTTTGTACGATCACGCGCCGGGAACGCCCTGGCAGCAAGACCCGACAAAGGTGGCAAAGCTTTTGTGCAAGCTGCATTCGCTTGATCTGGACGTTCAGGTGCCCCGGGGATGCAACGGCAGCGCGGATCTGGCACGGCACGGACAGGACATTCTGGACGGGTGCTCGGCGGATGCCCAGCGCCAGATAGAGCATTTGCGCCCGAACGAACCGGTGCTCCCTGCCGCCCGCACCTGCCTGATTCACGGCGACCCGGTTGCCGGGAACATCCTGGTCGCGGCATCCGGCCTGACCCTGATTGACTGGCAATGCCCGGCGCGGGGCGACCCGTGCGAGGATCTGGCGCTGTTCCTTTCACCGGCCATGCAGCACCTTTACCGGGGCGCGCCTTTGACACCATCGGAAGAAAGCTTGTTCCTATCAGCCTACGGTCGGACAGAAACCGTAGCCCGGTACAGGCTGCTGCGCCGCTGGTATGCATGGCGGATGGCTGCGTATTGTCTGTGGCGCGCCGAAAACGGCACGCCAGATTACGCCATTGGGTTCAAGCTGGAAGTTGCCGCGTTGTAAGGGTCAAAGATCCGCAAGCGCCATCGCCGCATAAGCCGGAGGTAACAAGGCGCGGCGCCACGGCCCAAGCGGGAACTGCGCCGGTGGCCTGGTGACCGGGTCCGGCAACCCTGCCTCCTGCCCCAGAACCAGACGCGCCAGTCCACGTCCACAATAAGTCCCCATCGCGACCCCGTTCCCGTGGTAGGCAAATCCTGCAAACATACCCGGCTGGCCCGGGATCGGTCCGGCGTAGGGGGTCAGCGATCGCGACATACATACCATCCCGGACCACATATTGGTTACTTCTACGCCTGCCCACTCCGGAAACATGTTGCGAAAATCGCGCTGGGCTTGTTGGCGAATTGCGGCCTCGGCCCCGGCAGACGACCGCAGCCCCCCACGCATGCCAAACAGAAACCGACGATCCGGCATCAGGCGAAAATAATGCAGCAAGTTGCGAGTGTCATAAGACATCTGATCCGAGGTCCAGCCCTGCGCATGCAACTCGGATTCCGACAAGGGGCGGGTTACCAAAACCGTTGACTGCGTAGGCATATATCGCCCGGACAGCCATGGCGGCAGGTCCTCGCTGGAGTATCCGTTGGTGCAGATCAGAACGTTCTCCGCCCTGACCCGACCCGAGCGGGTTTGAACGTCAAATCCCGACGGCGTCTTTTGCAGGGTTTCGACCGTGCTTTGCTGGTACAGTTTCGCCCCGTGCGCCTGCGCGACATTTGCAATTCCGAAAAGGTATTTCCGGGGATTCAGGCCAAAACCGATCGGATCGGTGTACCCGCCGTAAAACATGTCACCGAACCCAAGACCCGGCAGGTCAGCGGCCTCATGCAGCTTGCCTGCACCCTCGGCGGATCGGCGCAGCTTTTCCATCGCTCGCGGGTTATGAGCCAGCTTCGTTTCACCCTTTGAATGCGTTTCTGCATCAATCTGATGGGTGTTCAGCAAACCAGCGACCAGTTGAACGGCCTCTGCTTCGGCCTGTGCATAGCTTTGTGCAGCAGCGTCCCCAAACCGGCGGATCATGGCATTCTGGCTTAGCTTTGAGCCACCGGTACAACAGAACCCCCCATTTCGACCCGAGGCACCCCAACCGGGTGTCTCGGCCTCAAGCACTGCGACGGACACGCCCGCCTCGGCCAGATGCAAAGCGGCCGACATGCCGGTGAAGCCGCCGCCAACGACGGCGACATCCACGTTCAGATCACCCCGCAGTACCGGCCAGTCCGGGCTGGCGATTGTCTCGTCCCACCAACAGTTCGTGCGGGGGCCCGGCCCATAGGTGTAATCTGGGAACAGACGTCTCATTCTGCGCGCGCTGCGGCCATTTCATCCTGCTTTTGCTTCATCATCGCACGTTTCGTGACCAATGATGCCGTGATCACACCAACCGTCACAACCGCAATCATCAGTGTGGACAGGGCGTTGATCTCGGGGCTGACCCCCAGACGCACAGCCGAGAAGATCTTGATCGGCAAGGTCGTGGCCGATGGGCCCGAGGTAAAGGACGCAATCACCAGATCATCCAGCGACAGGGTAAAGGCCAGCAACCAGCCCGAAATCACCGCAGGCGCAATGATCGGAAGCGTTACCAACCGGAATGCCTGTGCCGGGGAACAACCCAGATCCAGCGCGGCCTCTTCCAGCGACCGATCAAAGGTCACCAGACGAGACGAGACAACAACCGAGACAAAGCACATCGAAAACGTCGTATGTGCCAGAACGATGGTCAGAATGCCCCGGTCCAGCCCGATGCCGATGAACAGCAACAGCAGGGACAGGCCGGTGATCACCTCGGGCATCACCAGCGGGGCGTAGATCATGCCAGAAAACAGCGTCCGGCCAAAGAACCGCCCGCCGCGCACCATCACATAGGCCGCAGCGGTTCCCAGAACGGTTGCCAGCGTCGATGAAAACACCGCAACCCGCAACGTGACCCAGGCCGCATCCAGAAACGCCTCGTTCTGAACCAGCTCTCCGTACCATCTAGTCGAAAACCCGGACCAGACGGTGACCAGTTTGCCGTCGTTAAAGCTGAAGATGATCAGAATGACCATCGGGATGTAAAGAAACGCAAACCCAAGCGTCAGGGACACCGCGTTGAACCAACTCAACCTGTTCATTGTTCGGCCTCCGTCTGCTTTTGCTGGTTGCGTTGGAACAGCACGATCGGCACCACAAGGATCAGCAACAGCACCACCGCCACGGCGCTGGCCACCGGCCAGTCACGGTTTGAGAAGAACTCCTCCCACAGCACTTTACCGATCATCAGCGTGCCGGAACCACCCAGCAGCGATGGGATCACGAATTCGCCGATCACGGGAATCATCACCAGGAAACAGCCGGCGATGATGCCGGGTCTCGACAATGGGATGGTCACCAGCCAGAACGCCTGAATACGCGAGCAGCCCAAGTCCTCGGCGGCTTCGATCAGGGATTCATCCATCCGCTCCAGCGCGGAATAGATCGGCAGGATCATGAATGGCAGATAGGTGTAAACGATACCGATATAGACGGCCGTGTTGGTGTTCAGAATGGTCAGCGGGGTCGAAATGACACCGATCCACAGCAGGAACTGGTTCAGATACCCTTCGTTGCTAAGAATACCCATCCACGCATAGACCCGGATCAGGAACGAGGTCCAGAACGGCAAGATGATCAGCATCATCAGCGTCGGACGCCATTCTTCAGGCGCGCGCGCCATGCCGTAGGCAATCGGATACCCGAAAATCAGCGTAAAAATTGTCGCAATCAGCGCGATCTTGACGCTGGACAGGTAGGCTTTCCAATAAAGGTCGTCTTCGGTCAGCCAGACAAAATTCTCAAAATCCAGCTGGCTGAAAAATTCCGTAATACCGGACCAACCCTGCGACAGGTCCAATGTCGGGGTGTAGGGCGGGATCGCAAGCGCGGTGTCCGACAGCGAGATCTTCAGGACGATGAAGAACGGCACCAGAAACAGCGCCAGCAGCCAGACATAGGGGACCGCGATCAAAAAAGCGCGGCGCATCAGTTCGCCAACAAAACCGCGGCCGTTGCTGTCCAGGACAGCCAGACCGGGTCTTCCCATGTGAAGGAGCGGCGCGAGATGCGGCGGGTGTTGGCCGATTGCGCCTTGATGATCGTGCCGTTTGCCAGCTCGACATAATAGGTGGACAGGTTGCCCAGATAGGCGATGTCATGGACTTTGCCCTGAATTGCATTGACCGCATCCGCCGGGCGGTCCGCCGAGATCGTGACCTTTTCAGGCCGGATCGCCAGATGGCAGCCCTGCCCATTGGACAGATCAGTGGCCGAGGTCGCCGTCAGGGGCGTCTGCCCTTCGGCCCAGTTGATCTGATAGGTCTCATCGCCCTGTGCCGTCGCACGGCCTTCGATGATGTTCACGTCACCGATGAAGTCCGCCACATAGACCGAGTTCGGATTCTCATAAATCCGATCCGGGGTCGCGACTTGTTTCAACTGCCCCTGATCCATGACCGCGACGCGGCTGGCGACCGTCATCGCCTCTTCCTGATCGTGGGTCACAATCACAAAGGTGGTGCCGGTCTTTTCCTGAATATCCATCAGTTCGAACTGCGTGTCCTGCCGCAGTTTCTTGTCCAACGCCCCCAAAGGTTCATCCAGCAGCAAAAGCTTGGGCGCCTTGGCCAGCGACCGGGCCAGCGCAACACGTTGCCGTTGCCCCCCGGATATCTGATGCGGCTTGCGGCGGGCAAATTGTTCCAGCCGGGTCAGACGCAGCATCTCCTCGACCCGGTCTTCCAGATCACGTTTCGGCATTTTATCGCGTCGCAGGCCAAAAGCGATGTTTTCCCAGATGCTCAGATGCGGGAACAACGCATAGGACTGGAACATCATGTTCACCGCCCGCTTGTTCGGTGGGATCGGGTCGATGTCCTGCCCGCTGAGGATGATGTGACCCTCCGTCGGGGTTTCGAACCCGGCCAACATCCGCATCATCGTGGTCTTGCCACAGCCGGATGGTCCCAGCAGGGCAAAAAACTCGCGTTCGAAAATGTCCAGCGACAGGTTGTCGATGGCCGTAAAACCGCCGAACCGCTTGGTAACATTTTTGAACTGGATCAAAGGCTTCGCCTGTGGGTCGTCCCACGGCGTAAAAACGTCAGAGGTCAAAGCGGTCCCCGCATGTCTGTCTAGGCATAAAAAAGGGCGCGGGACGTTGATGTCGCCCCGCGCAGAGAGTCAGGTACCGGACTTGATCTTGGTCCAGAGACGGGTCACGGAACGCTGCGTTTTCTGCGGATAAGGCGTTGTGATGTAGAGATTCTGCATCGTGGTCTCATCCGGGTAAATCGCCGGATCGCCGATCACGTCTTCCTCAAGAAACTCCTGAGACGCCTTGTTGCCGTTGGCGTAGTACACATAGTTCGACGCGGCAGCCATGTTGTTGGCATCCAGAATGAAATCGAGGAACTTATGTGCGCCTTCCGGGTTTGGCGCGTCCACCGGAACGGCCATCTGGTCGAACCACATCAGCGAACCTTCGGCGAACGGATGGTATTCGATCTCGACACCGTTTTCTGCTTCGACCGCACGATCGCGCGCCTGCAGAATATCACCCGACCAGCCGACGGCCACGCAGATATCCCCATTCGCCAGCGCGTTGATATATTCCGAGCTGTGGAATTTCTGGATATAGGGGCGTACGCTGGTCAGCACTTCTTCGGTCTTGGCGATGACATCCTTGTCGTGGCTGTCGGGGTCCTCACCGAGGTATTGCAGAGTCATCGGAAGAATTTCGGCTGGCGCGTCCAGGAAATGCACGCCGCAGGCGGCCAGCTTTTCCATGTTCTCCGGCTTCAGAACCAGATCCATGCTGTTCAGCGCAACATCGTCACCCAGTACCTCTTTGACCTTACCGACATTCACGCCAAGGCCTGTGGTTCCCCACATGTAGTTGATCGAGTAGGCGTTGTTCGGATCGTAGCCTGCGGTGCGCTCCTGAATAACGTCCCAAAGGTTGTCTGCATTCGAAAGCTTGGATGTGTCCAGTTCCTGAAACGCGCCGGCTTGGATCTGGCGCTGAAGAAATGTGCCTGTGGGCACCACCACATCATAGCCCGACCCACCAGCCAGCATCTTGGTTTCCAACACTTCGTTGCTGTCGAAAACATCGTAGACCAGGGTCAGGCCGGTTTCTTCTTCGAATTTCTTCAGAAGATCCTCGTCAATGTAGTCGGACCAGTTGTAAACCCGCACCTCTTCGGCAAAGGCCGCCGAAGTCCCCAGTGCGATGACCGCTGTCAGTGTCAGCGTTTTGATTGTCATTTTAGTCTCCCTGCAGGTTTGCGTGTATTTTCACGTTTTTTTGGATTTGATCAAGTTTTGCGTTTTCCCTCGATCCAACTTATGGTTTCACGAGGTCAGGCACCTGGCAAGTCAACATCATCGGAAACAGGGCAAACCAATTGGATTTGATCAAAAATAAGGCTTCGGGCGCATCAGCGGATGCTGACAAACTACCCGCTCACGAACGTGTGTACCAGAGGCTCAGATCGCAGATCATGTACGGTGAACTGGTGCCCGGACAGCCGGTCACGATACAGGGGCTGACTGATTCGCTGGGTGTTGGCATGACCCCGGTGCGCGAAGCCATCCGGCGGCTGATCTCGGACGGTGCGCTGATGTTTCAGGGCAATCGACGGGTCAGCGTACCGCTGTTGTCGGGGCGCGATGTCGAGCAGATGATTTTTGCCAGAATTTCAATAGAATCAGAACTTTCTCGTCGCGCGACAGTAAACATCAAATCCACGGACATTGATCGCCTGGAACAGATTGACCAACAGTTGGACCGCACAATCATAGACGGTGACGTCAGCGGTTACCTGCGCCAGAACCACACATTCCATGAAACGCTGTATTCCCACGCCGATGCGCCGATTCTCAGTGATCTGGCAGAGCGGCTCTGGCTTAGATTCGGGCCATCGCTGCGGGTTGTCAGCGGCCGCTTGGGCACCCAATGCCTGCCTGACCGCCATAAGGATATCATCACGGCATTGCGCAAACAGGACGCCGATCTTGTGGCCAAAGCCACCGCGCAGGACATCGAACAGGGTATGGAGTTGATGGCGGATACGCTGACCAGCACCTAAATCGATTCGATTCGATTGACTGTGAGAAATTTGATCATATTGTGTTGAGCAACCGCTCTTGCAGGAGATTCTCCGATGACGACCATCACGAACCACATGCCGACCGCCGAATTGCAGGCGCTGGACGCCGCCCATCACATGCACCCTTTCTCGACCAATGCGTCGCTGGCAGAAGATGGCGTGCGCGTCATCACCAGGGCCAAAGGTGCCTATTTGTTCGACAGCGAGGGGGAAAAGATCCTCGACGCGATGGCCGGGCTGTGGTGTGTCAATATCGGCTATGGCCGCGAAGAACTGCCCGAAGTTGCGGCCCGCCAAATGCGCGAACTGCCCTATTACAACACGTTCTTCAAAACCACCCATGTGCCCGGCATCGCGCTGGCCGCCAAGCTGGCGGAGCTGGCCCCCGGTGACCTGAACCACGTATTCTTTGCCGGTGGCGGGTCCGAGGCGAATGACACCAACCTTCGCATGGTGCGCACCTACTGGGCCGAAAAGGGCCAGCCGGACAAGAACATCATCATCAGCCGGGAAAATGCCTATCACGGCTCGACCCTGGGGGCTTCGTCGCTGGGCGGTATGTCAGGCATGCACGCGCAGGGCGGCGTGGTGCCGAACATTCATCACATCGGGCAGCCGAACTGGTGGGCCGAAGGCAGCAACATGTCGCCCGAGGAATTCGGCCTGGCCCGCGCTCGCGAGCTGGAAGAGGCGATTCTGGAACTGGGCGAAGACCGCGTCGCCGCCTTTATCGCCGAGCCCGTTCAGGGCGCCGGGGGCGTCATCGTGGCACCCGACACCTATTGGCCCGAGATTCAGCGGATCTGCGACAAGTATGAAATCCTGCTGATCGCGGACGAGGTGATCTGCGGATTTGGCCGCACCGGCAATTGGTTCGGATCGCAGACCGTCGGCATCACCCCGCATATCATGACCATCGCCAAGGGCCTCAGCTCGGGCTATGCGCCGATTGGCGGGTCCATCGTGTGCGACGAGGTTGCCGAAGTGATCAGCAAGGCCGAGTTCAATCACGGCTACACCTATTCCGGCCACCCGGTCGCGGCGGCTGTTGCCTTGGAAAACCTGCGCATTCTGGAAGAAGAGAACATTCTGGACCATGTCCGCGACGTCGCGGCCCCCCATCTGAAAAAGAAATGGGAGGCTCTGGCCGATCACCCGCTGGTGGGTGAGGCCAGGATCGTGGGCATGATGGCCTCTATCGCGCTGACGCCAGACAAGGCCAACCGCGCCAAATTCGCGTCCGAGCCGGGCACAATCGGCTATATCTGCCGCGAGCATTGCTTTGCCAACAACCTGATCATGCGCCATGTGGGCGACCGGATGATCATCTCACCACCGCTGGTTATGACCCCTGCGGATATTGATGAGATGTTCGTGCGCATCCACAAATCGCTGGATGAAGCCCATGCTGAAATCATCGAAAAAGGACTGATGAAAGCCGCTTCCTGAGGCCATCGGTAACTAATACATCGGTCGGGCGGTCTTTTCGGGCCGCCCGATTTCTTTACCGCAAATGTTCCAGCAGGTTCAGGCTGGCATAACCGTCCGGCAGCAGCCCCTGTGCCACCTGATAGGCGCGTACTGCATTGATGGTATTGGGACCGACGCGCCCATCAATGGTCTGCGTATCAAACCCTGCCTGTGTCAGACGCGTCTGCAATTCCTTGCGTTCCGTGAAACTCAGCACCCGGTCGCCACGGGGCCAGTTGGATCGAAACGGGCCGCGCCCTGCCAGACGGTCGGACAGGTGGCCAATGCCGATCACATAAGCATCCGCGCCATTATATTTCTCGATCACGCTGAAGTTGTCGAAGATCATCAGTGCGACGCCCCGCCCGCCTGCGGGCAGCAGGATCGCCGCCTGCCCGTGATCCGCCACGTCCGAGCCGTCCGTCGCCGTGACGCCACGCGCGGCCCATTCCGACGGTTTCAGCGTATAATCGCGTTTGGCCGTGGCAAAATCGAACCCATCTGGCAAGCGCACCTCGGCCCCCCATGGCTGCCCCTTGGTCCAGCCATGCCGCGCCAGATAGGACGCGGCCGAGGCCAGCGCATCTGTGGGATCATCCGACCAGATATCGCGCCGCCCGTCGCCGTCAAAATCGACCGCATGATCCAGATATGAGGTCGGCATGAACTGCGTATGCCCCATCGCCCCGGCCCAGCTGCCGATCATGTTTCCGGCGCTCACATCCCCCGCCTGAACGATCCGCAGCGCCGCGATCAGCTGGGTTTCAAAGAACTGCGCCCGCCGTGCATCAAAGGCCAGCGTCGCCAGCGACCGGATGGTCTGATTGCTGCCCCGGAACGTCCCGAACGACGTTTCAAGCCCCCAGATCGCCGTTACGATCTCTTTTTCAACGCCATATTGCGCCTCGATCCGGGTCAGGGTTGCGTGATGACGCTCCAGCCCGGCGCGGCCATTTGAAATCCGCGTATCCGACACGGCGGCATCCAGATACTCCCATATCGGCTTGGAAAACTCGGCCTGATTTCGATCCCGCGCGATGATCTTCTTGTCATAGGTCAGACCCGCCAGCGACCGGTCCAGTGTTGCAGGGGCAATGCCTTGTTGAATCGCACGGTCGCGGAACGCCCCAAGCCACGCCTGAAATCGCGCGTTTCCTTCGGTAGACACCCGATACTCCTTTGCTGAGGGTCGCACGACCGGCCTGAGCGACACCGCCACATCGGCCGAGGCCAGCTGAATGGTCTTCGACCGATCCGCCGTGTTCAGGGTTTCCGCCTGCACAATGGATGCCCATAATGCGGCGGCCACGACGCCACCCATGCATTTACGCATTCCGTTTTTCCTGATTACTGCTCGGGCACAGAATAGCGCAAAACCGGGCTTTCACAAAGCGTTCAAACCGCCCCCTCACGGTCTTTTGCCTCCCGCTCGGCGCGGATGCGGGCCAACGCCTCGCGCAGCAGGGGAACACGGTTCGGCCTAAAGCTTTGATCCAATACAGACATCTTCTGCATCCTGTCCAATCGGAAGAAACGAAAATCCTGCCGCAGATGACACCAGCCAATCAGAATGCTGGAGCGATCCATGTAGACGATGCTCAGCGGGTTCACCCGGCGGTGGGTTTCCTGCCCCTTTGCATCGGAATAGGCAAATTCCACCGCGCGCTCGTCCCAGGTGGCCTGCCGCAGGACGGCCACGTCGATGGTCGGTTTTTCCGGACGATCAAAACGTGTTGCGGTCAGGACCGCATGGCTGAGGCGATGGGACTGGCGCTGCGGCAACCGACCCTGCAATTTGCGCAACACCGCGCTGGCCGCCTCTGACAGTCCGGGATCGCCGATGGACTGCACCTCGCGCAGGCCAAGAACCAGCGCCTCCAGCTCATCATCGGTGAAGCCCAGCGGCGGCAGTGTTGCATCCTCGATCAGGGTGAAACCAAACCCGGCCTCTCCGTCGATGACCGCACCCAGCCCGCGCAGCGCATCTATGTCGCGGTGAACGGTGCGGGGTGAAACGCCAAGATCCTGCGCCAGCTGCGCCGATGTTTTCGGCGACGGGCCAGAGCGCAAGGCTTGCATCAACTGGAACAGGCGGGCGGTGCGGGACATGACGAAGCTTAGCTTATACCTGATGACAGAAACTGTCATCAGTGACCGTTATCAACCGGACATCCCCAATGATGGAGCAGACGATGTTGACCCTTCTCACCTACCCTTCAGCCTTTGGTCTGTTCAGCGCCAGCCCGTTCTGTGTCAAGACGGCCCTGATGCTGCAACAATCCGGCCAGGCCTGGCGGCGGTCCGACATGCTGGACCCTCGCAAGATGCCGCATCAGAAACTGCCCGTTCTGCGCACACCCGAACGGCTGGTGCCTGACAGCGACCTGATCCGCGAATGGCTCGAGGCGCAGGGCGCGGATTTTGATCAGGGCCTGACGGATGTGCAAAAGGCACAAGCCCGCACGCTGACCCGCATGTCTGAGGAACACCTGTATTTTCACATCGTTCTGGATCGCTGGGGCAATGATGCGGTCTGGCCCATCCTGCGCGCGATGTTCTTTGCCGAAATCCCGGCCCTGATCCGAAAACCCGTGTCAGGCGCGATCCGCAAATCCGTCCTTAGGGGAATTCGGACCCAGGGCATCGGGCGCTTCTCACCGGCGGAACGATTGGATCGGGTCGAGCGCGACCTTGAGGCAATCTCGGCCTACCTGTGGCAATCGCCGTTTTTGCTGGGGGAACACCCGACCTCGGCAGATATGAGCGTCGGTCCGATGCTGGCGGCCATGCGCGCAACACCCGCCGATACCCCGCTGACCCGGCGCATCAAACAGGATAACCTGCTCAACAGCTATGTAGATCGGATGGAGGAGGCATTGCCGCTGGCATGAGACGTTTCGATGACCCCGCCGTTGCCGCCGCCTTCGAGGCCTTCCCCGAGGCCACGCGCGCAGGCGCACTGGCCCTGCGCGCGCTGGTGTTCGAAACGGCGGGTTCGCTGCCCGGTGCCCAACCGGTGCAAGAGGCGCTGCGCTGGGGGCAGCCCGCCTATCTGGCGCCCAAAGGCACCACGATCCGGCTGGGCGGGCACAAGGCGGCAAGCTTTGCCCTGTTCGTGCATTGCCAAAGCCGTGTCATGGGTGATTTCACCTCGGCCTTTCCGGGCGAGGATCGCATCGACGGCAACCGTGCCGTGCTGTTCGACGACCCGGATCAGATCGACGCAACCCGCCATGGCTGGCTGATTGCGCGGGCGCTGACCTATCACTTTTGACGGCGCTTGCGTTCGACCTTGCGCTTGATCTTGTCTTTCTTGCGTTTATAGCTGGCGGTCTTGCGGCGCGCCCCGCGCCCCGCAGGCCCCCGCCCACGCGGCAGGGCCTGGTCGTCAATCGACAACAGCTCCAGTTCCAGCCCGCCGGTTACAGGGGTCGCTGCGGTCAGCCGCACGGTGACGCGCTGGCCGATGGCAATGGTCAGGCCGGTGTCCGACCCCATCAATGTTCCCGCCTCGCGGTCGAAATGGAAAAACTCCCGCCCTAACGAGCGTACGGGAACCAGCCCATCCGCACCGGTTTCGTCCATCTTCACGAAGGCCCCGAACCGGGCAATACCGCTGATCCGGCCAGAGAATTCATTGCCCACCCGCTCGCTGAGGTAGGCGGCCAGATACCGGTCGGTCGTGTCCCGTTCGGCCATCATCGAGCGGCGTTCCGTGTCCGAGATATGCGTGGCGGTGTCGTCCAGCCGGGCGATTTCCTCCTCGGTCAGCCCGTCCTCGCCCCAGCCATGCGCCGAAATCAGCGCGCGGTGCACGATCAGGTCGGCATAGCGGCGAATGGGCGAGGTGAAATGTGCATAGTTCCGCAGCGCCAGCCCGAAATGACCGAAGTTTTCGGCGTTGTAATAGGCCTGCGCCATGGACCGCAGCGTGGACAGGTTGATCAGCTCTGCATCCTCGGTCCCGGCGGCGGCATTCAGCAGCGCGTTCAGGTGGCGGGTTTGCAGCACCTGCCCCTTGGCCAGATTCAAGCCCGCCGCCTGCGCCGTTTCCCGCAGGCTTTCCAGTTTTTCCTGCGCCGGTTCTTCGTGCACGCGGAACAGCAGCGGACGCCGCTTGGCGATCAGCGTCTCGGCAGCGGCGACATTGGCGAGGATCATGAATTCTTCGATCAGCTTGTGCGCATCCAGACGGTCGCGGAAGGCCACGCTTTGAACCTCGCCCGCGTCGCTGAGGATGATCTTGCGTTCGGGCAGGTCCAACTCCAGCGGCTGGCGTTCGGCGCGCGCCTTTTTCAGCGCCGCATAGGCGGCATAAAGCGGCTTCAGAACCGTCTCTAACAAAGGTCCTGTACGGTCATTGGGGGTGCCGTCGATGGCCTCCTGCACCTCGGCGTAATGCAGCGAGGCGGCGGATCGCATAAGCCCGCGCACAAAGTGATGGCCGATCTTGGTGCCATCGGCGTCGATCTGCATCCGCACGGCGATACAGGCGCGCGGAACGCCTTCGTGCAGGGAACACAGATCACCCGACAGCCGGTCGGGCAGCATCGGCACCACCCGGTCGGGGAAATAGCTGGAGTTGCCCCGTTTGCGCGCCTCGCGGTCCAGCGCCGTGCCGGGCTGCACATAGGCGGCGACATCGGCGATGGCGACCCAGACCACATGGCCGCCGGGGTTCTTGGGGTCGTCATCGGCATGGGCATAACAGGCATCATCGTGATCGCGCGCATCTGACGGGTCGATGGTGAGCAGCGGCATGTCGCGCAGGTCTTCGCGCCCATTCAGACCAACCGGTTTGGCTTTGTCGGCCTCGTCGATCACCTTGTCGGGGAAGTCATCGGGGATGCCGTGTTGATGGATTGCGATCAGTGAAACCGCCTTGGGGGCCGTGGGATCACCCAGCCGCTCGACAATACGCGCGCGCGGCAGGCCCATGCGGTTCTTGGGTCCAGCCTGTTCAGCCTCGACCAGCTCGCCATCCTTGGCCCCGTGCACAGCGCCATCGGCAACAAGCCATTCGGTCGAACCGGCCTTGTCGATGGGCACGATCCGCCCGCCCTCGGCCCCCTTGCGAAAGATACCGACAATGCGGCGCGGGTTGGTGCCGATGCGCCGGATCAGGCGGGCCTCATAGTTGTGATCTTCTTCATGCACTACGGTCAGACGCGCCAATATGCGGTCGCCCTCGCCCAGCGCGGGATCACTGGCGCGGGGGATGATCAGAACGATGGGTTCCACACCTTTGCCATGCCATTCCAACGGGCGCGCGAACAGATCGCCATCTACATTGGGGGCCTTGACCTGCAACACGCTGACGGGCGGCAGGCGGTCCGGGTCGCGATAGCTGCGGTTGCGCTTTTCCAGATGGCCTTCGGCCTCAAGCTCCTTGAGGATACGCTTGAGGTCGATCCGATCCGCGCCCTTGATACCAAAGGCCTTGGCGATATCGCGTTTCGAAGTCAGGGTCGGGTTCGCCGAGATCCAATCAAGGACCTCTTGCTTGGTGGGGATGCGTGTCATGATTTCGGCCTAACACGCGGATGCGACTGCGTCATGACCAAAAAACGGAACGGCGGGTCAGGATTGCAGATCGGCCACCGTATCGACATCGCGCAACGGGTCCAGAAAGGCCACGCGGGAACCGGGAACCGAGGCCAGCGTATCGGCCAGCGCATGTTCCGTGGACCAGCGGACATTGCCGAACAAACCCTTAGGCAGCGCCCCATAGCGCTGCGCGCCAACCAGCCAATAGCCACCGTCCGGCGCGGGGCCGAACACCATCTGCGCGCGCCCCAGCGCGCCAAAGGCCCCCGCGATATGTCCGCGTGTGATCCCCGGAATATCAGCACCAATCAGACAGACAGGCCCGTTGGGCATACCGCGCAGCATCCGCGCCATGCGGTCACCCAGATCACCCCGCCCCTGCGCCGCACGCGGCAGGTCGGCGGGCCAGATGCGACTGGTCAGCCCCTCGCGGTCGGGGGCCACCGCCAGAATGATCTGCCAGCGCGGGTCGCGCAGCCGCCGGATCAGCGACCGGGTCTGATGCCGGAACCACCATGCCGCACCAACCATGCCGATATCGCGGCCCAGCCGGGTCTTGACCCGCCCCGGTCGCGGCTCTTTCACCATGATGACAAGTGTGCGCTGCATGGGTCAGGCGAAATAGTCCCGCAGGATGCGCGTGTAGATCACCTTGAGCTGTTCGATCTGCGCCACCTCGACGCATTCATCCACCTGATGCATGGTCCGGCCCACCAGTCCAAACTCGACCACCGGGCAGTGATCCTTGATGAACCGCGCGTCCGAGGTGCCCCCGGTCGTCGACATCTCGGGGCGCACGCCGGTCTCCGCCTCGACCGCCTGCGCGACCAGATCGGACAGCGGTCCGGGCGGGGTCAGAAAGCTTTCGCCCGAGATCTTGATGCGTATGTCGACCTCAACATCATAGGCTTCGGCCACGGCCAGCGCCTCGGCGCGCAGCCAGTCGCTGAGCCCGGCGCCGGAATGCAGATCGTTGAAACGGATATTCACCGCACCGCTGCATTGCGCCGGGATCACGTTGGTCGCCGTGTTGCCAGTGTCGATATTCACAACCGCCAGCGTCGAGGCGTCAAAATGATCCGATCCCTGATCCAGCTTGTGGCTGGCCAGTTGATGCATCAGCCGCGCCATCGCGGGTAGCGGGTTCTTGGCACGATGCGGATAGGCCGAATGCCCCTGCACGCCGGTCACCGTGAACCAGGCGGTCATGGAGCCGCGCCTGCCAATTTTCATCATCTCGCCCATTATGTTGGGGCAGGTCGGCTCGCCCACCAGACAGACGGACATCCGTTCATTCGTGCGGTCCATATGATCCAGCAGCGCCGTGGTGCCGTCCAGCGCGTCGCCTTCTTCATCGCCGGTGATCGTCAGGATCACCGCCCCATCCGGAGGCGTGTCGCGCACAAAATCCACAGCCGCCGCCGCAAAGGCCGCCACGGCCGACTTCATATCGGTGGTTCCGCGCCCATACATCACGCCGTCGCGGATTTCCGCGCCAAAGGGCGGCATGGTCCAGGCCACCGCATCCCCGACCGGCACAACATCGGTATGACCATTGAATCCAAAGCTGCGCGCGTGCCCTTTGTCGCCCCAGCGCGCGAACAGATTGCTGATACCTCCACGATCCACACGGGTGCAGTCGAACCCTGCGTTCGACAGGAATTGCTCCAACAACACCAATGCGCCGCCTTCTTCGGGTGTGACTGATGGGCAACGGATCAGTTCTGCTGTCAATTCTACCGGATCTGTCATGGCTGGACCTCTTTTGGTTCCTTCGCGCACAGATTCAACGAATTGGACCGATTGCCAACCCCTGCCCGGCCGAATCCGCAGGCTTTTTTGCGCCTGTATCAGCCGAACACCCCATTAAAACACCGGCCTTTACCCTGCGACCACCTTGCCGCGCTATTCAAATCTGCGTTAGAGCCGCGCGAAATGGGTAAATTAACGATGATACGCGCGCTTTTCGCACTGGTCTGCCTGACTTTCGCTGGCATTGCACAGCAAAGCCCGGCGCAAACGCTGAATGTCACCACGGTGACCCGCCCTCCGTTTTCCTATGTCGAGGACGGGGCCCAAACCGGTTTTTCGATGGAACTGCTCGAGGCGCTGGCCCAGTCACTGAACTGGGAATACTCGGTCAACCGGGTCGATGCCTTCAGTGATATGCTGGGTGCGGTGCGGGACGGTTCCGCCGATCTGGCCATCGCCAATATCTCGATCACCGCCGCGCGCGAGACGCAGATGGATTTCAGTCAGCCAATCTTTGAGGCCGGCTTGCAGATCATGGTCCCTTCCGAGGCCGCGCGCCGGCCCTCTCTGCTACAGGCACTGTTATCGCGTGAACTGTTCATCGCCATCGGCCTGGCCTTTGCCATTCTGCTGGGTGGCGGGATGCTGATGTGGCTGTTCGAGCGCCGCTCGCAACCCTATTTTGATCGCAAACTGGACGAGGCGTGGTTCCCGTCGTTCTGGTGGGCGCTGAACCTAGTGGTAAATGGCGGGTTCGAGGAACGGATGCCGCGCACCCCCTTTGGCCGCTTGCTGGGTGTGATTCTGGTGGTGTCGTCGCTGTTCATCGTGTCGGTCTTTACCGCCCGCATTACCTCGGTCATGACGGTGGACGCGATCACCGGCAACGTGAATTCGGTCAACGACCTTTATGGCAAACAGGTAGGCACCATTGCGGGATCGACCGCCGCAAGCTTCCTGACCCGGCGCGAGGTCGAGTTTGTCGGATATGCCGGACTGGATGAAATGCTGACCGCCTTCCGTGACAAGGATCTGGATGCGGTGGTCTTCGACGCGCCGATCCTGTCCTACTATGCCTCGCACGAAGGTCGCCGGATTGCATCCATGACCGGCGGGGTCTTTTTGCGCGAGAGTTACGGGATCGCCTTCCCGACCGGATCGCCCCGGATCGAAGACGTCAATCAGGCCCTGCTGTCGCTGCGCGAAGACGGCACCTATGACGAAATTTATCGCAAGTGGTTCGGGGTGCGGAACTAGGCTTTTTCTTCGTCGCCGAAAAACGGCGTCATCTGTGCGACGATAACCGCGTTTTCATCCAATGCCCGCTGCATCAATGCGCGTTCATCCGGGTCGATGTCATGACCCTGCGCCTCGCGCTCGGCCAATGTGCCATAGCCGGTTACATCCAGCGGCGCGGTATCAGCCTGTTTCAGGATGGCCACGGTTTCGCGCACGGCTTCGGCCTCGTCCACGCCGCTGGCAAAACACATCAGTGCCGCCCCGGTCGCACCTTCGGGCAGGCCATCGCCGTCCTTGCGGCCGATCTGCACAAGCAGGGTATAGACTTGCTGACGAGAGGGTTTCTTTTGCTTTTCCATGCAGGGGGCCATAGCCGCGTGTTGGCTGCCGGTCAAGCAGCCGGGGAATTGCAGGAAGCCCCCGGCGCAGCCATAGTGCCCGCGACACCCCTGCAACGATCATCAAAGGACGTCTTCATGCCCTATCCAGATTTCATTGCCGCGTTTCCAGGCCTTGATGTGCCGTTCCCCGAAGACGTGGTTCAAACCGCGGTGATCCGGTCAGATGCGGGATTGGTGGCGTTCTTTACATTCCTCAAGGATTTTGAGCTGCCCGCGCATTCCCACAAGGCGCAATGGGGCACCGTGATCGAAGGTGAAATTGAACTGACCATCGGCGGGGAAACCAGAACCTACGGCCCCGGGGACAGCTATTCGATCCCCTCCGGGGTTGAACATAGCGGTAAGATCAAGGCCGGGTCACGGGTCATCGACGTGTTTGAGGAACCCGATCGCTATCCGGTCAAAGGATAAGCGGGCCACAAAAAAGGGCTGCAGCGGTGATCGCTACAGCCCCGTTTTCCATCTGCGCGTGGATTAGTCGCGCAGCAATTCGTTGATCCCGGTTTTCGAGCGGGTCTTTTCGTCCACGCGTTTCACGATCACCGCGCAATACAGGTTGACGTTGTTCTTGGACGGCATCGAACCGGCAACAACCACCGAATAGGGCGGCACTTCGCCATACATGACCTCGCCGGTTTCCCGATCCACGATCTTGGTGGACTGGCCGATGAACACACCCATACCCAGAACCGAACCTTCGCGAACGATGCAGCCTTCGACCACCTCAGAGCGCGCGCCGATAAAGCAGTTGTCTTCGATGATGGTCGGACCCGCCTGCATCGGTTCAAGCACACCGCCGATACCAACGCCACCCGACAGGTGGACGTTCTTGCCGATTTGCGCACAGGAACCAACAGTGGCCCATGTATCAACCATGGTGCCCTCGTCGACATAAGCGCCAAGGTTCACGAAAGACGGCATCAGAACCACGCCCGGCGCGATATAGGCGGATTTGCGGACAACGCAGTTCGGCACCGCGCGAAAACCGGCAGATCGCCAGTTGTCCTCACCCCAACCGGCGAACTTGCTGTCCACCTTGTCCCACCAGCCGCCATCCTGCGGGCCGCCGGACTGGATTTCCATGTCCTTGATTCGAAAGCCCAGCAGAACCGCTTTTTTCGCCCATTGGTTCACATGCCAGTCGCCGCTCGCCTGCTTTTCCGCAACCCGCAACGACCCGCTGTCCAGCGCGTTCAGCGTATCCTCGATCGCGTCGCGTTGTTCACCAGTGGTGGCGGGGGTGATGGTGTCGCGCGCCTCCCAGGCGGCTTCGATGGCGGCTTCCAGTTGCGCGTTGGACATTTGGCGGCTCCCTGCTGAATCTGTTCACGTTGGTCTTGCCTATACGCAAGCGCGGGACTGGCCGCAATGCGACGCAGACCGCACGCTTTGCGGCCAATCGCCCGGATTCAGCCGTTCAACGGATCGGGTGAGACATTGCCACCGCAGATCAGCACCGCAACCCTTTCGTCCGGCGCGGGCTGATACGCCCCTGAAATCAACGCCGCCAATGCGGTCGCGCCTGCCGGTTCCACCAGAATGCGATGCGCCTGCCACAGTATCTGCTGCGCCTGCGCAATGGCCGCATCCGGCACCAGAACCGATGTCATCCCCTGCGCCAGTTCGAAACAGATCGACCCGATGCGCCGCGCGCCCAGCGCATTGGCCGCGATGCCCGAAACGGTGACATCCACCGGCTCATCCGCCTGCAACGCCGCATTCAGCGCGCAAGAGGTCTCGGGTTCCACTGCCACAACCTTGCGCGCACCCTGCAACCAGCCCAGCGCGCCCGCGATCAGGCCGCCGCCACCGACCGCGATCAAAACGGTATCGGCCGTTAGCCCCTGCGCGTCCCACTCAGCAAAACATGTGCCCTGCCCGGCCACGGTTGCGGGCGCGTCATAGGCGTGGATTTGCATCGCGCCTGTGGCCTCTTCAAAAGATTTCGCCTCGGTCAGGGCATTGGCGTATTCGCCGGGCACCACGCTCAGATCCGCGCCGGTCTGTTCGATCAGGGCAATCTTGGACGGGCCTGCCAGTTCCGGCACGAATATTTTGGCCGGAAAACCCAGTGTTTGTGCCGCAAACGCCGCCGCTGCCCCGTGATTACCGCCCGATGCAGCCACGATACCAGCCTGCGGCACATCCACGCCAAGCAATGTGTTGAACGCACCACGCGCCTTGAAGCTGCCGGTGTGTTGCAGGTGTTCCAGCTTCATCTCGACCGGATAGTCCAGCCCAAGCGCGCGGCTTTCCATGATCGGCGTTACCTGTGCATGTCCGGCGATCCGATCGGCGGCTGCTGAAATTTCGCTTTTCCAATTCATTCGTGTCTTTCCGTGACTGGCGCTCTGCCCGCGAACCCTATAGCTGTTTTGGAAACACGCAAGCAGGGAACCCCCAGCAATGAGAGAAGACCGCCTCAGCCCTTTCCGCGACGCGCAGACTGACCGTTCCACCGCGAGCGAGGTGCCCGACACACCGCAAACCCGCTCGTCTGCCTATCGCCTCGCCTTTGCTGATGACGATTTCCTGTGCCGGGATGAGCTGCGTCCGGTGCGCCTGCAACTGGAACTGCTCAAGCCCGAAATGATAATGACCGAGCGTGAGATCACCTCGACCATCGTCATGTTCGGCGGTGCGCGCATTCCAGAGCCGTCGCAGAGACACACCGCGCGGACGGACACGCTGGCCGGTCTGTCGACATATTACGACGAGGCGCGGGAATTTGCCCGGCTGATGACTGAGAAATCCAATGAAACCGGCTGCCGCGAGAATGTGATCGTCACCGGCGGCGGCCCCGGCGTGATGGAGGCCGGAAACCGTGGCGCGCAGGACGCGGGCGGCTGTTCCATCGGGTTGAACATCGTGCTGCCGCACGAGCAGGCACCGAATGAGTATGTGACGCCCGAGCTCAGCTTCAATTTCCACTATTTCGCCATCCGCAAGATGCACTTCCTGATGCGCGCCCGCGCCATCACCATCTTTCCCGGCGGCTTTGGCACCATGGATGAGCTGTTCGAATCCCTGACCCTGATTCAAACTGGCCGCATGGAGCGCGTGCCCTTCCTGCTGTTTGGCCGCGAATTCTGGGAAAAGGTCATCAACTGGGAGGCGCTGGCAGACGCGGGCACCATCTCGGACGAGGATCTGGATCTGTTCCGCTTTGTCGACACCGCGCAAGAGGCGGTGGATATCATCGACAACTGGCAACCCGCCCCGCCCCGCGACGAAATCCCGGGGCGCTGAGCCATGGCGCCAAAGACCGGAGAGATGCTGCACCTGCGCGGCAATGCCCTGAACAAAGGTGAGCCGGTGGCCCTGCCGCTGACCCAAAGCAGCATGTTCCACCTGCCGGGCGCAGCTGACGGGCATGATTTCTACGGTCGTGTGAACAACCCGACATGGGAACATCTTGAACATGTGCTGGCGCATCTGGAAGACGCGCCCTGCCTGACATTTCCGTCGGGCATGGGGGCAATTTCGGCGGCGTTGTTTGCGACCGTAAAGTCCGGGTCGCGCATCCTGATCCCGTCTGACGGCTATTACGTGACGCGAGTGCTGGCGGATCGGTTCCTGTCCAATCTGGGCGTTTCCGTCACCGAACGCCCGACCACCGCCTTCACCGACGGCGGGCTTGACGGATTTGACGTGGTCTTTGTCGAAAGCCCCTCGAACCCCGGGCTGGACATGATGGACCTGCCCGCCATCGCCGCCGCAGTGCGCGCGGCAGGCGGCATCACGATTGCTGACAACACGACCATGACCCCCTTGGGGCAGCGTCCGCTGGACATGGGGGTGGATGTGGTTGTCGCCTCGGACACCAAGGCCATGGGCGGGCATTCCGACCTGCTAATGGGCCATGTGGCCAGCCGCAACGCGGAAATCATGGAACGGGTCGAGGAATGGCGGCGGGTTTCGGGCGCGATCCCCGGCCCGCATGAGGCGTGGCTGCTGCATCGCGGGCTGGAAACGCTGGACGTGCGGTTCGACCGGATGTGTTCTTCGGCGCAGGTGCTGGCCGAACGGCTGGCGGATCATGCGGCGGTCAAGCAAATCCGCTATCCCGGCCTGCCCGGTGATCCTTCGCACTCGCTGGCCAAAGCGCAGGCCGCGCGGTTCGGGTTCCTGCTGTCGATCACGTTGGAGGATGAGGCCAAGGCCGAGACCTTCATCAACAGCTGCCCCATGCTGCGGCCCGCAACATCCTTTGGCGGCGTGCACAGTTCCGCCGAACGACGCGCGCGATGGGGCGACGATGTCGACCCCGCCTTTATCCGCCTGTCTGTTGGATGCGAACCGGTGGAGGAGCTGTGGCAGGCGATCGAGGCCAGCCTGAACGCGCTGTGATTACTTCTTAGGCTCGCGCAGTTCCTTGAACACAAAGATCGGCAGCACAACGCTGGCGATCAACGCCCCCAGCCAGACCAGCAATGTTGCGGCCAGAAGGTTGGAAATTCCACCAATCGTCAGCCCGGCGGTGATCCAATCGGTCACCAGCAAGCCCACAAAGGTCACGACCAGAGCAATCCCACCCTTCAGTGCAGGCACGTCCTTTTCACCGATTTTCAGGATCAGCGGTTCGGCGATCACCTGAACCAGCGTGAAAACGATCACCACCACGATGAACGACAGGGGCCGGATCGAAAACCCGCTTAGCAGCAGCATGGCCAGCAACAAACCTATGGCATTCCCGGCCAACAGGGCCAAAGCGGATTTTATTCTGCGCGACATGGGGGTCTCCGTCAGTCAACAGTTCGAAATATGCATATGTTAACAGACGCGCAGAAATTTGCGAGCGGTTTCAAAAGCCTCTTCCTTTTGGGCTATTGAAATCGCATGATAAAATACATTCATCAAGATCAGCCCTGCCACATCCGCGAGAGGTGAGATGAGCGACGATCCCTATTCTGCCCTTGGCGTCGCCAAAGACGCCAGCGCCGCCGAGATCAAAAAGGCGTACCGGCGCATTGCCAAGGAATGTCACCCGGACCTGAAACCCGGTGACGCCGAGGCCGAAGACAGGTTCAAGGCCGCCGCAGCAGCCTATGACCTGCTGAAAGACCCCGATACCCGCGCGCGCTATGACAGGGGTGAAATTGATGCCTCGGGTCAGGAACGCCCGCAGCAGCAATATTACCGCGACCATGCCGAGGCTGCGGGAAACCCCTATCGCGGGCGCGCAGCGGACCCGGACGACATGTCGGACATCTTTGCCGAGTTCATGCGCGGGCGCGGCGGCTATGGTCAGCGCACGCAGGAATTCCACGCACCGGGCCACAATCGCGCCTATAATCTACAAATCAGCTTTCTGGATGCGGTATTCGGGGCCAGTCAGAAACTGACCCTGCCCGATGGTGACCGGATCGAGGTCAAGATCCCCGCAGGCATCACCGACGGCCAGACCATCCGCCTGCGCGGCAAGGGCGATCCGGGCTTTGGCGACGGCCCCCCGGGTGATGCGCTGGTGTCGGTGTCGGTGGCAAAGCACCCCGTCTTCGACCGTCAGGGTGACGACATTCACATCACCCTGCCGATCACCCTGGATGAGGCGATTCTGGGTGGCAAAGTCCCCGCCCCCACCATTGACGGCGGCGTGAATGTCAGCGTCCCGGCGGGCACCAGCAGCGGCAAGACCCTGCGCCTGCGCGGTAAGGGGGTCAAAAAACGCGGCTCGTCCGACCGGGGGGATCAGCTGATCGAGCTGACGGTTTCGATGCCGGATCAGATCGACGATGAGCTGAAGCAATTCATGGAGACATGGCGCGAAAACCACCGTTATGATCCGCGCAAAGGAATGCCGTCATGACCCGCACCCTGACCGAAAAGGAACTGATCACATCCGTTACCCGCCTGACATCGACCCGGTTGACCGAATATCTGGCCGCCGAGATCGTGATCCCCGAGCAGACGGATAGCGGCCTTGTCTATCACAGCCTCGACGTGGCGCGGCTGGAGCTGGCCTGCGAGCTGCATGATCAGTACGAGATGGAACCTGATGCGTTGTCGATGATGATTTCCCTGATCGACCAGATGCACGGCCTGCGCGCCGAGCTGCGCGAGGTGCTGAAGGCGGTGGACGCACAGCCCGAGCCCGTGCGCCAAACCCTGATCAAAGTGATCGGAGCCGCGCGTTTCGGGCGCAGGTAATCAATCTCCGGCGATGTATTCCTCGGGCACGAAAAAGGTATAGTCCCGATCCGCCACCGCCTCATGGCAGGCGTGGCAATAGGCGACCGCGCTGGCACGCGCGCCCATGGTATCGCCAAACAACGATCCGTCCGGCATCACCATGATGTATCGCCAATCCGCCGTTTCGGGGCTGGTTCCTTCGGGCAGTTTCTCCATCACGAACAAGGCGCCGGGATGGATGTTGCCCTCATCAGTGACGGTCACGCTGTCCTTGGCCAGCACCGACCCCATGGGCAGCTTTTCGCCTTCTTTCAACGTGCCATAGTTATGCGCCATGCGATTGGCATAGCTGTTCACAAAACGCTGCCCATGTGTGGCCGAAATATAGGGCGCATTGTTGAACAGCGGCCAGTTCTGATAGTTCAGCAGCAAATCCAACTGCGCCGCACCATAGCCGCGCGCCATGCGCCGCTGCAACGATTGGTAAATGCCCAGCGCTTCGTCCTTGGACAAATCCGCCGGATTCTCGATGGCAAGATGCGCGTTCTCATCGGTTGATTGTGCCGCGACATGGGTGACGGACGCGCCCGAAAACACCAATATTGTAAGGGGGATCGAAAACAGCCGTGTAAATCGTAAAAACATATGGATGGCCCACCTGGTTCATAAGGTTCGCCTGAACGCCGCACGTCACGCATAAAATAAGATAGCGGCCCTGAACAAACGCGCCACAGCCAGAACACGGAATTCACCGCTTTGTGCGCAAGAGTGAAGCGCGCCGATCCGGCTTTGACCCCTAAAACATACCAAATTCTGAATGCAAAAAACAGCGGTCGAACATTAAATTATTGCCAACCGCCGCAAGACAACCGGCAAGTTCAGCTTTGATCTTGCAGCCCTGCTTCGGCCTCGATCTGTTTGCGTGACTTGCGGGCGCGCTCGGTGGCCGATTTCAATTGACCGCAGGCCGCCATGATATCCTCGCCCCGCGTCTTGCGGATGGGCGAGGCATAGCCCGCCTGATGGATGATTTTGGCAAACGCGTGGATACGGTTGTTTGAACTGCGCTTATACGGCGCGCCGGGCCATTCGTTGAACGGGATCAGATTGATCTTGGCCGCAATGTTGTGGCGCTTGATATGGTCGATCAGACGATGCGCATCTGCATCACTGTCATTGATCCCATCCAGCATGACGTATTCAAACGTGATCCGTTCGGAATTCGAAACTTTGGGATAGTTGGCCAACGCTTGCAACAGCTCTTCGATATTCCAGCGCTTGTTGATCGGCACCAGAAAGTCGCGGACCTCATCCGTGGTTGCATGGAACGAGATCGCCAGCAAACAGCCGATTTCATCGGCCGTGCGGGCAATTTCAGGCACCACGCCCGACGTCGACAGGGTAATGCGACGACGCGACAGGGAAATCCCTTCGGGATCCATCGCGATTTTCATCGCGTCACGGACGTTTTCAAAATTATACAGTGGCTCACCCATGCCCATCAGAACGATGTTCGACAGCAGACGGGTATCATCCGTACGCGTCCCCGGTACCGGCCATTCGTCAAGATCGTCGCGCGCCATCATCACCTGACCGACAATCTCGGCCGCCGTCAGATTGCGCACCAGTTTCTGCGTGCCCGTGTGGCAGAACGAACAGGTCAGCGTACACCCGACCTGAGACGAGATACACAGCGTGCCCCGGTCATCCTCGGGGATGTAAACAACCTCAACCTCGTGCCCGCCTGCGATGCGGACCAGATATTTGCGGGTGCCGTCCTCGGACACCTGACGGGTGATAACCTCGGGTATTTCGATGACGAAATTTTCTGCCAACTGCGCGCGGTAAGCTTTGGCCAGATTGGTCATCTCGGCGAAATCGCGGACGCCCCACTGATAGATCCATTGCCAGATTTGCCCGGTGCGCATCTTGGCCTGCTTTTCAGGCGTGCCATGGTCGATCAGCGCCGCGCGCAACTGATCGCGCGTCAAACCGACGAGGTTGATCTTACCCTCCGGCAGTTTGCGGGGGATGGTCATGACGTCCTGGGTGATCGGCGCTTTGGCTGACATAGCTTTTCTCGAAGGATTCTGGTTTGGGATGCGCCTCTATATAGGAATAGGCGCAAAGATCAAAAGGTTTCGGACAAATTCAACCTTCGAGCTCTGAAATCTTATCCGAATACGCGGCGTATCTATGAATCCCGGCATGGGCACCACGCGTTTTACGCCGTGCCCATACCCTGCGTTCAGAAGCAGTTGGGCGGCGTCAGATCTTTAACCGGATCTTCCGGGCCGCATTGCTCACCCGATATTGGATATGTGTCCGGGGCTTTTTCACATGCACTCAGAAAGCTGGCGCATACCATCATAAGGACTGCAACGCTCTTGTTCATCATCTCGTGACTCCTGTTTTTCTGCTGAACCAAGTAGTTCATATTCAGAAATTCCATACTTTGATGTGAATCAACTATTTCAATGTACGTGGCGTCACTTAGGCCAATAAGAATGACCGCCTGTTTGACACAAAAAACCCCGCCGGATTGGCGGGGTTGTTTGCATCACAGCGGGCTATCTTCAGTTCGTACAGCGCTTTTCGGCGTCTTCGATCGCTGCGGTGAACCCCAAAAGGGAAAACGTGTCCTTGGTTTGCGTCCCGCGTTCGGACCGGGCTGTCAAAACAGCTTCGGTGCCACGCCTCATGGCAGCAACCACCTTCAGGTCTTCGCCAGCCGTCGCAGGCCAGGCCCATTCGCCTTCGGTGATCAGTTCAAACTTGGTGCCGTCGATGTCCAGATTTACCGTCGACCCCGGTGCAAAAGGATACCCGCCGGTAAAGGTCACCTGACCTTTGACCTCGGCGTTGGGCCGATAGAACACGAACAGCAGAATGTCGCTGCGCCGGACGGATACAACCCGGCCACCGCGCGTGTTGACGGTTTCCTTGGGGGCTGAAACGCTCCAGCATTCGGTGGGATCATCTTCGACGAAAACGCTCCAATCCGTTTTTGCCGCCACTCGATTTGTGCTGGTCGCCTGTTGCGCAATTGCAGTTGTGGCCATTCCCGCCACACACAGGCCCGCGATCACGCGGACAAGCTTTGATCCCATTGTCCAGCCTCCTAGCTCGACCTATTACCTCATACCCATCGGAAATGCCTGCGAACTCTGCCGGTTCGTCTCAGGTAAGTTGCGCATCCCGATGATTGTCGACATACACACACTAACGCAGGTTTCGCCACAGGCGAAAGGGCGATTGGCAGAATTTTGCGCATGTAACGGAGGGTTCAGATGACACAACCAGTACCGATGACCGAACTGTGGCGCGGGCCATTGCTGGAAAGCCTGCATTTGGGCCATGCTGTCATCTGTGATGATACCGGCCAGATTGTGCAAAGCTGGGGCGATCCGAACGCGGTGATCTATCCCCGATCCTCGGCCAAAATGATCCAGGCACTGCCGTTGATCACATCCGGAGCGGCCGCAAAATACGGGTTGAATACGGAACATCTGGCGCTGGCCTGTGCCTCCCACAATGGGGCCGCCATTCACACCGATCGGGTGACGGCCTGGCTGGATCATCTGGGGCTGACCGAACATGATTTGCGCTGTGGTCCGCAAGAACCACAGGACATGGCCGCCCGCGACGGGCTGATCCTGGCCGATGACACGCCCTGCCAGATTCACAACAACTGTTCGGGCAAGCATTGCGGGTTTCTGGCGGTCGCGCAGCATATGGGTGCCGGGCCGGAATATCTTGAGATCGACCACCCCGTACAACAGGCTTGCCTGTCAGCTCTTGAGGAAACAACGGGCGAGACCAGCCCAGCCTATGGGATCGACGGCTGTTCGGCCCCGAACTTTGCCACATCGCTGGTTGGTTTGGCGCGGTCGATGGCTTGGTTTGCCTCGGCCGCCGACCGGTCGGATCGCGCCAGCGATGCAGCCCAGCAGCTAACCGCTGCAATGATGAAACACCCCGAACTGGTCGCGGGCGAAACCCGTGCCTGCACCGAATTGATGCGCGCCATGAAGGGCCGCGTTGCGATCAAGACCGGGGCCGAGGCGGTGTTCATCGCCATCATTCCGGAAAAACGCATGGGTGTGGCATTGAAAATCACCGATGGCACCACCCGCGCCAGCGAATGCGCCATTGCAGCCATTCTTGTCAGCCTTGGTGTGCTGGAGGCCGAACACCCGGCCACCCGCAAATTCATGAACGCCATCCAATACAGCCGCCGTGGGCTGGAATGCGGCGTGATCCGCCCTGTACCAGGTTTCCCCGGCTAAGGCATCACATCTCGATTTCGTGGACCTCAGCCACTTCGACCGAGCCTGACCCGTTCACCACCATGGGGCAGCCCTTGGCCATTTCGGTCGCGGCATCCATGCTGGCGGCCTTGACGACGGTAAAGCCCGAAGCCGGATTGGAACCGCCGTTATCGACGACACCGCCCGAGCTGACGGTATAGGACTGGCCCACCGGATTGCCGGGGATGTCCAGCGCGTCACCCATGTTCTGGAACCATGCGCCCCAGGCCGCCATGGTCGCTTCGACTTCGGCGGGGTCGGTTGGGGTGTTGCCGCCGTGATAGACAAACAGATATTGGGGCATTTCTTTCCTCCCTGATAAAGATCTATTGAAATTGCGCCTCAAGCTTGCGCAGCGATGAGGTCCAGCCGGTATTGTGGTTCGCGGCGATCTCATCATCGCCCAGATCGCGGTGATCCAGGATCAGCCGCGCGCAGTCACCCGCAGATTCGACAGTCAGCGTCACATGGCTTTCTGCGCCGCGCTGATCCTGATCGTCATGCCAGCCCCAGGTGAAGCCCACCGAATTTGGCGGGTCGATATGGGTCACCTGCCCCGAGACTTTGTATTTCTGGCCTTCCGCATTCTCCATGACCGAGTACCACGGCCCAAGGCGCGAAAAATCCAGATCATGCTCGGGCACATGCATCCCTTCCGGGCCCCACCACTGCAACAGCTTTGCGCCATCACTGATCCAGGCAAACAGATTTTCGGTGCTGGTCGGAAACTCACGTTCCAGTTTCAGTTCGGCCATGAATTTTCCCTTTCAATCAAGGCGTTCAAACGGTCCAGGCTGTTTTCCCAGAACTCCCGTTTCGAGATGGTCCACTCGGCAATCGCGCGCAGCCCGTCGGGCTGGACCGAATACATCCGCTGGCTGCCCTGTATCCGCTGTTGCACCAGCCCGGCCTCGCGCAGCACCTTCAGATGGCGCGAGATCGCAGCCCCCGACATCCCGCGCCCATCAATCAGGTCACCGGCGGGCAATTCCCCGTCCTGCATCAACTGCTCGACGATTGAGAATCGGGTGGCATCGGACAAGGCCGAAAATGTGGTCAGAAGCGTGTTCATGACCATTGTTTAACATTTTTGTTAAATGAAGGGAAGCCCCTTCAGATCAGACCTCGACAAAGGCCGTGCGGGCATATCCCTGAAGGTACAATAGCGCCGTCAGATCACCGTAATTGATTCGAATGTCGCATTTCTCGGCGACCGAAGGTTTGGCGTGCAGCGCGACACCGGTTCCGGCCCGGTCCAACATGCCCAGATCATTGGCGCCATCGCCAACAGCGATGACATCAGCCTCGGACAGGCCCAACCGTTTGGTGATCTGCTCCAGTGCATCGACCTTGGCCTGACGCCCCAGAATGGGGTGCTGCACCTCTCCAGTCAGCACACCGTTTTCGGCCAACAGCGTATTGGCCCGGTTCTCGTCAAAGCCAAGCTGTGCGGCCACATTGGCGGTAAAGGCAGTGAACCCGCCCGAGACCAGCGCCGCGTACCCGCCGTTCACCCGCATGGTTGCAACCAGCTCTCTGCCGCCCGGCATCAACGTGATGCGGTCGGCCAGAACCTTGTCGATCACCGTCTCGGACAAGCCCTTCAACAGGCCGACCCGCTCGGTCAACGCGCCTTCAAAGTCCAGCTCGCCATTCATCGCCCGCGCGGTGATGCCCTTGACCCGATCCCCGACACCGGCTTCATCGGCCAGTTCGTCGATGCATTCCTGCTGGATCATCGTGCTGTCCATATCGGCCAACAGCATCAACTTGCGGCGTCCGGCAACTGGCTGCACGATCAGATCCACACCCAGAAGTTGCAACTCGGCCCACACGTCCCAGCGATTGCCCGGCATCTCGGGGAATTTGAACTGCGCGGCCTCGTCCGGGCTGAGCCAGACCATATCACCGCCGCCCCACGCATTGCACAGCGACTCGACAAGGGCCTCTTCCAGCGACGGCGCGGTTGGGTTGGTCAGCAAAGTTGCAACGTACATCTTTCAATCTCCCGCATGCTTACATGCGCATATCGCAGGTGCAGCATTTTCGCCAGAGACAGTTTGCGGCGACCTATCCAAGAATTCCCGGCAAGCGCAGCCCGTGTTCCCGGGCGCAGTCCCTTGCAATGTCATATCCCGCATCCGCATGGCGCCACACGCCCGAGGCCGGATCGTTCCACAGAACCCGCTCCAACCGCCGCGCGGCGTCTTCGGTACCATCGGCACAGATCACCACGCCCGCGTGCTGGCTGAATCCCATCCCCACACCGCCACCGTGATGCAGCGACACCCAGGTCGCACCGCTGGCAGTGTTGATCAGCGCGTTCAGCAACGGCCAGTCCGACACCGCATCGGACCCGTCCAGCATCGCCTCAGTCTCGCGGTTCGGGCTGGCGACCGAGCCTGAATCCAAGTGATCCCGGCCGATGACCACCGGGGCCTTCAGCTCGCCACTGGCGACCATCTCGTTAAAAGCCAGCCCAGCACGGTGACGATCCCCCAGCCCGATCCAGCAGATGCGGGCCGGCAAGCCCTGAAATGCAATCCGCTCTGACGCCATATCAAGCCAGCGATGCAGGTGTTCGTTTTCCGGAAACAGTTCCTTCATCTTGGCGTCGGTCTTATGAATGTCCTCGGGGTCGCCTGACAGGGCGCACCAGCGGAACGGGCCAATACCCTTGCAGAACAGCGGGCGGATATAGGCGGGCACGAATCCGGGAAAGGCAAAGGCGTTTTCCAGCCCCTCATCCTGCGCCACCTGCCGGATGTTGTTGCCATAGTCCAGCGTCGGGACACCCGCGTTCGAGAAATCGACCATTGCGGCGACATGCTGTTTCATCGACGCGCGTGCGGCTTTTTCCACTGATTTAGGGTCTGTTTCACGCTGTTCCCGCCACTGCGCCATCGACCAACCCAGCGGCAGATAGCCGTTGATCGGATCATGCGCGCTGGTTTGGTCAGTGACAATGTCGGGGCGCATCCCGCCAGCTTGCATCCGGGCATAGATTTCGGGAAAAACCTCAGCCGCATTGCCCAGCAGGCCGACGGATTTCGCCTCACCCGCCTTGGTCCATCGGTCGATCATCGCAAGCGCCTCGTCCAGCGTCTCGGCTTTTTCGTCCAGATATTTGGTGCGCAGGCGGAATTCTATGCTGTCAGGGTTGCACTCTACCGCCAGACAGCAAGCCCCGGCGAACACCGCCGCCAGCGGCTGTGCGCCACCCATACCGCCCAAGCCCCCGGTCAGAATCCATTTGCCGGTCAGATCGCCGCCATAGTGTTGACGCCCCGCCTCGGCAAAGGTTTCATAGGTGCCCTGAACGATGCCCTGTGTGCCGATGTATATCCATGACCCGGCGGTCATCTGGCCGTACATCATCAGGCCCTTCTTATCCAATTCGTTGAAATGATCCCAAGTCGCCCAATGGGGCACAAGGTTCGAATTCGCAATCAGCACACGCGGCGCGTCCCTATGCGTTCGGATGATCGCAACCGGCTTGCCCGACTGGACGATCAGAGTCTCATCCGCCTCCAAATCCTTCAAACCGGCGACAATAGTGTCGAAATCCTTCCACGTGCGGGCCGCGCGACCGATGCCGCCATAGACCACCAGTTCATGCGGGTTTTCGGCCACATCGGGATGCAGGTTATTCATCAGCATCCGCAGCGGGGCCTCGGTCAACCAGCTTTTGGCAGTCAGTTCGGGGCCTGTCGGAGGATAGATGTCGCGGGTGTTCTTGCGAGGGTCGGTCATGGCACAAGCTCCAATGCGGTGTCTTGGATGGCATCCAGAATATCGCGCAGCCAACGTCGCAGACGGTTGGCTTTCGCGTTGTCATAGGCCCACGGGGCGGCTTCGGTCGTCAGATAGGTGGATTGCGCCAGTTCCATCTGTATGGCGTGTATGCCTTCGGCCGGGCGGCCATAGTGGCGCGTGGTCCAGCCACCCCGAAAACGTCCGTTCAGGACAGTGCTATAGGGCGACGAAGCAGCAATTTCTTGCGCAATAGACTCGAATTTCGATGCGCAAGTCACACCGCCGTTTGTCCCGATGTTCATGTCGGGCAGCGTACCACCGAACAGGAACGGAATGCGGCTGCGGATCGAATGGCAATCGAACAGAATGGCCACGCCGTGACGTGCCTTGACGCGTTGCAACTCCTCGGCCAGCGCAGCGTGATAGGGCGCGTGAAAGGCTTGGCAGCGCTGGACGGTGTCGGCCTGTGAGGGTTCCTGTCCACTGCGCCAGATCGGTTGCCCATCAAAATCGGTCAGCGGCACCAGCGTCGTCGTGTTCTGCCCGGGATATAGGGAGACACCTTCAGGATCGCGATTGGCATCGATCACATAGCGATGGATATGCGATTGAACCACGGTCACATTATCCAAAAGCCCATGATAGAGCCTGTTTATGTGCCAATCTGTGTCCGCCAACGCGCGCCCGGTGGAATTCAGATGGGCGATAATGTTATCTGGCACGAATGTCCCGCCATGGGGTTGCCCCAGCACGATGGGGCCTTCCCCGCGCTGTATGCTGACCGCCTGCATCACGCCAGTTCCGGCATCGGCGTGTCGACGGCCTGCAGGATTGCGCCTTCGGCGACGAGACGCTTGGCCAGTTCCAGATCCGGGGCCAGATAGCGATCCTCGGCCAGGGTCGCGATGTCGGCCCGCAACCTGGCAATGACCCGCTGCAAGGGGCCACTGGTGGTCAGAGGCGCGCGGAATTCGACGCCTTGCGCGGCGCACAAAAGTTCGACCCCAAGGATGTAATTCAGGTTCTCGACCATCCGGGTCAGACGTCGCGCACCGTGGGCCGCCATCGAGACGTGATCCTCTTGATTGGCCGAGGTTGGCGTGCTGTCGGTCACGCAGGGATTGGCGAGGTGCTTGTTCTCGCTCATCAGCGCGGCTGTGGTCACCTCGGCGATCATCAGGCCCGAGTTCAGCCCCGGATCGGGCGTCAGAAAGGGCGGCAGATCAAAGCTCAGCGTCGGGTCCACCATCAGTGCGATGCGGCGTTGCGCGATAGCACCGATTTCGGACAGGGCCAGCGCGATCATGTCAGCGGCAAACCCCACCGGTTCGGCGTGGAAATTCCCGCCCGAGACAATTGCATCGGCGTCCACCAGAACAAGCGGGTTATCCGTGGCCGCGTTGGCCTCAACCTCAAGCGTCACAGCTGCTTGCCGCAAGACGTCCAACGCGGCCCCGGTGACCTGCGGCTGGCAGCGAATGCAATACGGGTCCTGCACGCGCGTATCGCCATCCCGGTGGCTTTCCCTGATGTCCGACCCTGCCAGTGCAGTGCGCATGGCGATGGCGGCCTCAATCTGGCCGCGATGACCGCGCAGGGCGTGAATTTCTGGTTGCAAGGGGGCCGTGGACCCCATGATCGCATCCGTCGACAGCGCGGAAATCATCAGGGCGCTTTGCGCGGCGCGCCATCCTTCGAACAGACCGGCCAGCGCAAATGCCGTCGAAAATTGCGTACCGTTTATGAAAGCCAATCCTTCTTTTGGTCCTAGCTCGACAGGCTCTAATCCGGCGGACTTCAGCGCTTTGCGACCTGAAAGGACGACGCCGTCCACCTCGGCTTCGCCCTCGCCAATGATTACGGCGGTCATATGGGCCAGCGGCGCCAGATCGCCGGATGCCCCGACCGACCCCTGCGCCGGGATGACAGGGGTTACGCCGCGCGCCAGCATCTGTTGCAGCAGGTCGATCAGCGCCCACCGGACACCAGAGGCCCCCCGCCCAAAGGACAAAAGTTTAAGTGTCATCATCAACCGGGTTACCTGACGCGGTATGGCCGGGCCGACACCACAACAATGACTGAGGATCAGGTTTCGTTGCAGGGTGGACGTATCCTTTGCGTCGATCTTGTGACTGGCCAGCTTGCCGAATCCGGTATTGACGCCATAAACGGGCGCGTCACCAGCGGCGGCGGACAAAATCCGTTCGGCGGCGGTTTCGACCGCCTGCCGACACCCGTTGTCCAAAGAAACTGCCCTCTGATGCCAATAGACCTCGGCCAATTGCGACAGGGATACCCGCCCCGGAACAAGCGAAAGGGCTGTCATCCCTGACCTCCGAAAATTCGTTTGTGAAGGGGGTTGTAACCGATGCGATAGGACAGCTCGGCCGCGTGTTCGACATCCCAGATGGCAAGGTCCGCCCGCTGACCCGGCGCTATGGTGCCCGCATCCGTCAGACCCAAGGCCCGCGCCGCGTTCCGGGTGACACCGGCCAGCGCCTCTTCGGGGGTCAGGCGAAACAACGTGCACCCCATGTTCAGGGTCAGCAACAGTGACGTCATCGGAGATGACCCGGGATTGCAATCCGTCGCCAGCGCCATGAGCACCTGATGTTGCCGCAACAGATCAACGGGCGGCGCCTGAGTTTCGCGCAGCGTATAGAACGCGCCGGGCAACAGGACCGCGACGGTTCCGGCACGCGCCATGGCGGCTGCTCCTTCGGCGTCCAGATACTCGATATGGTCCGCAGACAAAGCCCCGTAAGACGCCGCAAGCCGCGCCCCGCCCAGATTCGACAACTGTTCCGCGTGCAGTTTGACTGGCAAGCCCAGCTCAGCGGCCACATCAAAGACCTGCGCGATCTGGGTTGGGTTGAACGCGATCCCTTCGCAAAACCCGTCCACAGCATCCACCAGACCCTGTGCATGGGCTTCACGCAGGGCTGGGATGCAGATTTCAGCGATATAAGCATCGGGCTGCGCCGCGAATTCGGGCGGCACGGCATGCGCGCCCAGAAAGCTGGTCTTGACCCGCACCGGACGCATTTCACCTATCCGGCGCGCGACACGCAACATTTTCAATTCGGTCTCGGTATCCAGCCCGTACCCTGATTTCACCTCAAGACAGGTGACGCCCTCGGCAATCAACGCATCCACGCGCTGCAATGCGTCTGACAAAAGCGCGTCTTCGCTTGCCGATCGCGTGGCGTTGACCGTGGACAGGATGCCGCCGCCCGCGCGCGCGACTTCTTCGTAAGTTGCACCATTGAGGCGCATCTCGAACTCGGCCGCGCGATTGCCGCCAAAAACCACATGCGTATGCGCATCAATCAGCCCCGGCGTGATCAGCCGGTCGCCATAATCCTGGGCCGGCCAATCCGCATATTCGGCAGGCAAAGCCGACCGAGCGCCAACCCAGACAATGTCTGAACCGTCCACTGCGATGGCCGCATCACGATACAGGCCATAGGCCGTACCTCCAGCTGCCATTGTTGCCACCTGCGCGCTGAAAAGGACCGATTTTTCCGTCATGGCGATTCTTTTGGACTCCCCTCACTTTGTATTTTTTCGTATACGGGTAAAAATTTAAAGTCTACACAAAATGGATGCAACATGTCGGTTCACGCAAAAACGGCCTTGTTAGGGGCTGAATGGGTCAGCAACCTGCGGGTGGAAATCGACGGGGGGATCATTCGCCGCGTGCAAAAAGACACTGCCGCAGCAACCGGGGACGCCCAAGTTGACGTGTTGCTGCCTGCGTTGGGAAACCTGCACAGCCATACCTTTCAACGGGCTATGGCGGGTATGACCGAAACCCGCACCGTCGGACGCGAGAGCTTTTGGACATGGCGCACCCTGATGTACCGGTTTCTGGAACGGCTGACGCCAGAACAGATCCAGGCAATTGCGGCGCTGGCTTTCATGGAAATGCAAGAGGCCGGGTTCGCCGCCGTCGGAGAGTTCCATTATGTCCACCACCAGCCCGGCGGCGCGCCCTATGATCACCTGTCAGAGCTGAGCCAACGCATATTTGCCGCTGTCGGCCAAACCGGGATTGGCCTGACCCATCTGCCCGTTCTGTACACATACGGCGGCACTGGGCAGGGCGCATTGGCGGGTGGGCAGATGCGGTTCGGCAATGCTGTGAACCGATTTCTGAAGCTGGTCGAAGAGTGCCGCGCCACCCTTCCCCATGCGGATTCCGTGGTGGGGATTGCGCCGCATTCCTTACGGGCAACATCACCTGATGATTTGCGCCTGGTTCTGCAGGCCGCGCCGACCGGGCCGGTGCATATTCACATTGCCGAACAGATCAAAGAGGTCACGGACGTTCAGGCCACACTGGGCCAGCGACCGGTCAGCTGGTTGCTGGACAATGCGGACGTCAATGCGCGTTGGTGCCTGATACATGCAACACATATGACTGATGCGGAAACACGCAGGCTGGCCCACTCTGGCGCAGTCGCCGGGCTGTGCCCGATCACCGAGGCGAATCTGGGTGACGGTATCTTTAACGGGCCTGTCTATACCGCCGAAGGTGGCCGGTTTGGCGTGGGATCAGACTCTAATATCAGGATTTCAATGTCTGAAGAACTGCGCCTGCTGGAATACTCACAACGTCTGCGGGATCAATCGCGCGCGATCATGGTCCGGGGCGAAGGGTCGGTGGGTCACGCGCTTTACACCAACGCCGCGCAGGGCGGTGCCCAGGCCCTTGGGCGTGATGCGGGTCAGATTGCCGTCGGCAAGCTGGCCGATCTGGTGGCCGTGGATCGAACCCACCCGACGCTCTGCGCCCTGACTGACGATCAATTGTTGGACGGGCTGTGTTTCGCAGCGCCCGATCAGGTGGTGACGGACCTGTGGTCCGCTGGGCGGCATATGGTGCAGCGCGGTCGCCACATCGCCCGCGGCCAGATCATCCCCGCCTATCGCGCAGCGGTTGCCGACCTTCTGACCGACGTTTAGAGAACCCCTCTCAACCCCCGAGGACACATGACTCAACCGACCGAAAACACCAGTTACAAGGACATCAAGCAAACCGTGTTGGCACGCATCCGCTCGGGTGAATTGCAACCGGACTCTCTGTTGCCAAACGAAGAGAAGCTTGCTGTCGAATTCTCGTGCACGCGCACCACCGTGAACCGTGCCCTGCGGGAACTGGCGGACGAAGGGTTTCTGGAACGTCGGCGCAAGGCGGGCACGCGCGTTCTCAGCGCGCCACAGCGGCAGGCGCGTTTCACCATCCCCATGGTCCGCGATGAGGTCGAGGCGTTAGGCGGCACTTACCGTTATGCGCTGATCTCTGCGGCCTCACAAACCGCGCCAGAGTGGCTGAGCGCACGTCTGGCCCTGTCGCCGGGGCAAAGCGTGATGCACGTGCGCTGTATGCATTTCAATGGCAACACGCCGTTTCAGTACGAAGACCGCTGGATCGTGATCGACAGCGTTCCGCAGGTAAAACAGGCTGATTTCTCGCAAACTGGCCCAAATGAATGGCTGATCCAGACTGTTCCCTTCACCAATGTCGAACTGAGTTTTCTGGCCAGCCGGGCCGATGCAACCGTGGCCGGATTTCTGGATGTGTCACAGGGTGAACCGATCTTTACCGGCGAGCGCATTACATGGTTGCAGGGCCAGCCTGTGACATTTGCCAAGATGTATTTTGCCGCCGGATACCGCATGACCACCCAATTCTGAGCCTATGCGCAATTTCTGCGCGCAAGGGCTTTACCCCCCACGCGTTCCAAGACAGATTCAGTTCCAACAACCCGGTGCGAAGGAAAAAGGGAATGGGCAACCCGCTCTATGATCGCTTGTTTGGCATTCACGCGGGCAAGGACACCCCGTTTCTGCACCTGCCTGACGGGCAGACCCTGACACATGCCGCCTTTCTGGATCAGGCCGCACAGATTGCCAACGCCCTGAACGGATTTGAGCTTGAACCCGGCGACCGGGTGGCCGTTCAGGTGGAAAAATCGCCCGAGGCCTTGGCGCTGTATGCCGCCTGTGCGCAGACCGGGTTGATCTTCTTGCCGCTGAACACCGGCTATACCACCGCTGAACTGAGCTATTTCATCGAAAACAGCGGCGCCGCGCTGGTGGTCTGTGACGCCGCGAAGGAAAAGGGGCTTGCCCCCGTCGCCGCGGCGCAAAACGCCCGGTTAGAGACTTTGAACGCCAATGGCACAGGCAGTCTGATGCGTCGGGCATTGGGGATGTTGCCCGCGTTCGAGCCGGTCCGCCGGTCCGAGGATGATCTGGCCGCATTCCTTTACACCTCGGGCACGACGGGGCGATCCAAAGGCGCGATGCTGACGCAGGAAAACCTGCTGTCGAATGCGCAGACGCTGGTGCAAGAGTGGCGGTTCACGCAGGATGACGTTCTGCTGCACGCGCTGCCGATCTTTCACACCCACGGGCTGTTTGTGGCCACAAATGTGGTGCTGGCCTCGGGCGGGTCGATGATCTTTCTGCCGAAACTCGATCTGGACGACATGCTGCGCCTGATGCCGCAGGCCACGTCGATGATGGGGGTGCCGACCTTTTACACACGCCTGCTGGGCGATGACCGGTTCACCGGCGATCTGGCGCAGCACATGCGACTGTTCATCTCAGGCTCGGCGCCATTGCTGACCGAAACCCACGAACGGTTTCAGGGCCGCACCGGCCATCGCATTCTGGAACGTTATGGCATGACCGAAACCAATATGAGCACCTCGAACCCTTATGACGGCGAACGTCGCGCGGGGACGGTGGGGTTCCCCCTGCCGGATGTCGAATTGAAGGTTACAGACCCTGATACTGGCGAAACGCTGCCGCAGGGTGAGATCGGCATGATCGAGGTACGCGGCCCGAACGTGTTTCAGGGCTATTGGCAGATGCCCGAGAAAACAGCCGCCGAACTGCGTGAGGACGGCTTTTTTATCACCGGCGATCTGGGGCGCATGGATCAGGACGGCTATGTCCATATCGTCGGGCGGGGCAAAGACCTGATCATCTCGGGTGGTTACAATATCTATCCCAAAGAGGTCGAATTGGTGCTGGATGACCAGCCCGGCGTGCTTGAAAGCGCGGTGATTGGCGTGCCGCATCCGGATTTTGGCGAAACCGTTCTGGGCCTTCTGGTGGCAGAAACCGGCCAGAAACCGGACCCCGAGGCCATTCTGGCCAATGTGCAAAACACGCTGGCCCGGTTCAAACATCCGCGCAAGCTGATCATGTTGGACGAGTTGCCCCGCAACACTATGGGCAAGGTTCAGAAAAACGTGCTGCGTGACCGCTTTAAGGACCTGTTCACGACGGGCTAGGTGTCAGCGGCACCCGCCCTGCCCCGGTCAGCAGCCAACAGTCCTGGCCTTCGAAAACAGCCGTGGCCAGCGGCCGACCATAACCCGCACCTGCATCCAGATTGACGCGGTTGCCGCAATGTTCGGCCCGGTCGACCGGTGTGTGCCCATGCACAACCAGCCAGGGGTGTTGGCCGGAATCCCCTAGAAATTCTTGCCGTATCCAAATCAGATCATCCTCGGACTGTTGCGGCAATGGAATACCGGGGCGGATGCCCGCGTGGACGAACAGCAAATCACCTTCCTGATGATAGGTCGGCAAAGCATTGATAAAGTCCAGATGCGTGGGCGGTACAGCGGCGCAGGCGCGTTCGTGGACCTGATAAATGCGGTCATTGTCCGTGACCTCAACGCCGTAAGACGCCAGCGTGTCTTGGCCACCCAACCGGGGATTCAGCCAGTTCAAAGTGATCGGCAGCTGCTTATCCGCGATCTCGCACTCCTGCACGAACCGCACCATCATTCGGTCGTGATTGCCTTTGACCGTGACCCAGTTGCGACCTGCGCGCTGGCCAGCGATCAACAGGTCCAGAACCCCACGGCTATCAGGCCCCCGGTCCACATAATCACCCAGAAACACCACGCGGGCGTCCGGCCCACCGTCCTGTTCGATCAGGTGCAGCGCGTCTTCCAGCATCGCAAGTTGGCCGTGAATGTCGCCGACGGCATAAATAGGGGATGTCATGAAATATCCTCAGGCAAAAAGCATACCTTGCTTGTGGCGTGAATTTTGCATCGGGAAAAGAAAATACCCACGCCAAGGGCGGCGCGGGTACAATTTGTCTCAGGTAATCAACGCAGCCGCTCAGGCGACGTCGAAGGCCAGCGGTTTGATCTGCGTGAACAGCCCGGTTTCCGCCAGTTTGGCCTGCGCCTCGGCCGGAACCGGTTCGTCCACATACAGCAGGGCAATCGCCTCACCGCCTGCCTCGGACCGGCCAAGGGTAAAGTTGGCGATGTTCACGCTGCTCTCACCCATGGTCTGACCCAGCGTGCCGATGATGCCCGGCACGTCTTCGTTGGTGGTGTAAAGCATATGCGCGCCCACTTCGGCGTCGATATTGATGCCTTTGATCTGGATGAAGCGCGGCTTGCCGTCGCTGAACACGGTGCCCCCGATCGAGCGTTCGCGCTTTTCGGTCACAACCGTCACCTTGATGTACCCTTCGAACACCCCGGTTTTGTCCTGATTGGTGGTCGAGATCTGAATGCCCCGCTCTTTCGCCACAACCGGGGCCGAGACCATGTTCACCTCGGGGTTGAACTTTTTCATGATCCCCGCCACGACCGAGCAGTTCAGCGCCGCCAGATTCATATCCGCCGCAACACCGTCATACAGGATGTTGATCGCCTTGATCGGCTCATCCGTCATCTGGCCGATAAAGCTGCCGAGGTGACCGGCCAGCTTGATCCATGGCCCCATGACCTTGGCCTCTTCGGCGGTGACGCTGGGCATGTTCAACGCGTTTTCCACCGCACCGGTCAGCAGATAGTTCGAGATCTGCTCCGCCACCTGCAGCGCCACGTTTTCCTGCGCTTCGGTGGTGGCCGCGCCAAGGTGCGGGGTGCAGACCACGTTGGGCAGATTGAACAGCGCGTTTTCCTTGGCGGGTTCTTCGCTGAACACGTCAAAAGCGGCACCGGCGACGTGACCCGATTGCAGCATCTCGGCCAGCGCGGCCTCATCCACCAGACCACCGCGGGCACAGTTGACGATACGCACGCCCTTTTTGGTCTTGGCCAGATTCTCACGGCTCAGAACGTTGCGGGTCTGATCGGTCAACGGCACGTGCAGGGTGATGAAATCAGCGCGTGCCAGCAGCTCATCCAGTTCGACCTTTTCCACGCCCATCTTGGCGGCTTTTTCCTCGCCCAGATAAGGGTCATAAGCGACCACTTTCATTTTCAGGCCCAGCGCGCGTTCGCAAACGATACCGCCGATATTGCCCGCGCCGATCACGCCCAGCGTCTTGTTGGTCAGCTCGATCCCCATGAACTTGGACTTTTCCCACTTGCCTTCATGGGTCGAGGCGCTGGCCTCAGGGATTTGCCGCGCCACGGCGAACATCATCGCAATCGCGTGTTCGGCGGTGGTGATCATGTTACCGAACGGCGTGTTCATCACGATCACGCCTTTTTTCGAGGCCGCGTCCTTGTCGACATTGTCAGTACCAATGCCCGCACGGCCGATAACCTTCAGCTTGTCCGCTGTTTCCAGCAAGGTCGGCGTGACCTTGGTGGCGGACCGGATCGCAAGGCCGTCATACTGACCAATCACCTCGGCCAGTTTGTCCTTGTCTTTACCCAGATCGGGCATGAAATCCACGTCGATGCCGCGATCACGGAAAATCTGCACGGCGGTTTCGCTGAGCTTGTCAGATACGAGTACTTTGGGAGCCATTTTTGTGGTCCTTGAATATGAGGAGATGTCCGGGCCTCAGGCGGCCCAGAATTTTCGTCGAAAATTCTTCGCTCAGGCCGCTGCCGTCTGCGCGGCGATCTCGGCCTCAAAGGCCCAGGCCAGCCAGGGCAGCATCGCCGCGACATCTGCGGTTTCGACCGTGCCACCGCACCAGATGCGCAGACCCGCAGGCGCGTCGCGATAGGCCCCGATGTCCAGTGCGATTTTCTCGGCCTCCAGCCGCTTGGCCACAGCCTTGGCGAAAGTCGCGCCGTCCTGAATACGGGCATCGGTGAACTTCAGGCACACGGATGTGTTCGACTGCGTCGCCGCATCTTCGGCCAGATTGGCGATCCAGTCATTCTGGTCACAGAACGCATGTACCGCACCGGCGTTGGCGTCCGCACGGGCGATCAGCCCTTTCAGGCCGCCGACCGAACGCGCCCAATCCAGCGCAAACAGGTAATCTTCGACCGCCAGCATCGACGGCGTGTTGATCGTGGCACCGGTAAAGATACCGTCGATCAGCTTGCCGCCTTTGGTCAGGCGGAAAATCTTGGGCAAAGGCCATGCGGGGGTGTAGCTTTCCAGTCGTTCCACCGCGCGGGGGCTCAGGATCAGCATCCCGTGCGCCGCTTCGCCGCCCAGAACCTTTTGCCAGCTGAAGGTGGTTACATCCAGCTTGTCCCAGGGCAGATCCATCGCAAAGGCCGCCGAAGTCGCATCGCAGATCGTCAGACCCTGACGGTCATCGGCGATCCAGTCGCCATTGGGCACCCGCACACCCGAGGTGGTACCGTTCCAGGTGAAGACCACATCGTTGGCGAAATCGACCGACGCCAGATCAACGATCTGACCGTAATCGGCGGTTTTCACGTCGGCGTCGATCTTCAGCTGTTTGACCACATCGGTGACCCAACCAGCGCCAAAGCTCTCCCAGGCCAGCATCTCGACCTTGCGTTCGCCCAGCAGCGACCACAGCGCCATTTCAACCGCGCCGGTGTCCGAGGCGGGAACGATGCCGATCTTGTAATCCGCCGGAATGCCCAGCACCTCACGCGTGCCTTCGATCGCGGCTTTCAGCTTGTCCTTGCCGACAGCAGCCCGGTGCGAACGACCTAGCGCGGCATCAGCCAGTTTGGTCAGATCAAATGTGGGGGGTTTGGCGCAGGGGCCCGAGGAAAAACGCGGATTCGCCGGTCGCAGATCAGGTTTGCGCGCGGCGTCGCGCGACGCCGTTTTTTCGATAGTCATGTGTATTATCCTTCCAGATACACGCCCCTCGTTGGGGAGGGGTGTCCCACCGTCAGACCTATTTTCCCTGAAACGCGCCTGCAAGCGGGAAAGACTATTTATCGGCTGAAAACGACACACGCGCCCGTGCCAATCCGGAGCGCAGGTTTCCGATAGTCACAATTCTTGCACAACGGAAACTCAACGACGTTCGATTTTGCGCGCAATTGGCTTGGGATTCCAAAGGGTCGCTGCTGGCGTTGGCGGCGCGACGATCGCCGCCCGGAAAACAGAGGGCATCAGGGCGGTTGCGCGACTAAAAGCCACCCTCGCCGATGCTGCGACATCGGCTGAGACGTTTCCCAGGACTCCCTTCTTTCAGGTGTCACAGAAATGGTTTAAGGGGCACGCAAACGGGCGAATTCGCCATATACGGGAATAAGCGTCTTTGACGTAGCGGGTGGCAAGACCTTCGATTGATACGCGGGTATGGGGCCTTCGGGGCGAACAGGCAGTGAAATAACCAACAATGAACCGAGCAGGACCAAGCAAGCGGACAAGTCTGATGGCGATGGCTGTTGCCATCGCCCCGACGGTGCTGAATGCGCAGACCGTTTCAACCTATGGTACGCCCGGTTTGCTTGAAATCCCGACGGCTGAAATGTTCGAGGACGGCACGCTTGCCTTCACAGCCGCCGCCTTTGACAAAACGCTGCGCACCACGATGACCTTCCAGATGCTGCCCTGGGTCCATGGCAGTTTTCGCTATTCGGTGATTGACGGTTTTGATGGCGACATCGGCAGCCGTTACGACCGCAGTTTCGATCTCCATTTCCGGCTGCGCGAGGAAAGCAGGCTCGCCCCGGCACTGGTGCTGGGGCTGCGGGATTTCGGCGGCACCGGGGTTTATGCGGCTGAATATCTTGTTGCCACCAAGACGTATCGGGACCGGTTCAAACTGACCGGAGGTATCGGCTGGGGCCGTCTGGCGGGGCGCGGCAGTTTTTCCAACCCTCTGGGCGTTTTCAGCAAGCGTTTTGACAAACGCGAAGATGCAAATGCCGGCGGTATTTCAGAAACCGGTCAGTTGGATTTCGGCAACTGGTTTCAGGGTGATGCAGCCTTCTTTGGCGGCGGTAGCTGGCAGTACAACGACCGCCTGACATTTATGGCGGAATATTCACCCGATCTGTACACGCAGGAACGCAACCGCGTCGGTTTCGATGTCAAATCCCCGATCAACGTGGGCGCACAGTATAAGTTTCGCAACGGGTCTCAGCTGACCGCATCTTATCTGTATGGAACCACGTTCGGGGTGACCTACAGCTATTTCATTGACCCGCGTAAAACCGTGGCACCGGGCGGGCAAGGCGACGCGCCGCCACCTTTGAAAGCGCAAGGTCAGGTGGCCGCGGGTCAAGACCACCAGGATGTTCGGCAGGGTTTGCAAGCTGCCCTGGATCAACAAGGCCTGCGTCTGGTTTATCTCAGGAACCAAGGCAGTACCGCGCAGGTGGGCATCGAAAACGCCACCTACGGTCAGGCGGCGCAGGCTATTGGGCGAACAGCCCGCGTGTTGGCCAACCAAGAGCCCGCCGAAATCAAGGACTTTGACATCGCGCTGATGTCTGACGGCGTCCCGCTGAGTTCTGTGCGCGTCAACCGGGACGATCTGTACGAGCTGGAACATGATCCGGACGCGGCCTGGCGCAGCTTTGCCCGCGCCAATATCTCGGACACTGTTTGACGTCAGCACCTGTGGGACAGATTTGAGGATTTGAACAACGGAGGATTTCTGGTTCATCGTAACCGTCAAGGAGTGAAGATGAACAAGAAATCCGGAACCAGCAAAGCTTCGGCTACCAAGTTGGTCAAAACCATCCGCCGCAAGACGCGGCAAACCTATTCGGCGGAGGAGAAGATCCGCATTGTTTTGGCGGGTCTTCGTGGTGAGGAAAGCATCTCGGCACTGTGTCGGCGCGAGGGCATTTCTGAGAGCCTGTATTACAGCTGGTCAAAGGAGTTCCTCGAAGCCGGGAAACGCCGTCTGTCTGGCGATACAGCCCGGCAAGCGACGTCGCCTGAAGTGAAGGAGCTTCGATCCGAGGCGACGGCACTGAAGGAATGCGTCGCCGATCTGACCCTTGAAAACCGCCTGCTCAAAAAAAGCATGACAGGGGCTGGGGAGTTCGAGGAATGAGATACCCTGCCTCTGAGAAACTGGAGATCATCCGCACCGTTGAGGGGTCCCATCTGCCCACCAAGCAGACCCTGGACATGCTGGGCATCCCCCGCACGACATTTTATCGTTGGTATGATCGCTATGTCGAAGGCGGCTTTGATGCCCTGGCGGATCGCTCACCTTGCCCAAAGTCTGTCTGGAACCGCATTCCACAAGCTAGGCGGGATGATCTGATCGAGTTTGCGTTGGAACATGAGGTGTTAACGACACGGGAGCTGGCGGTCAAATAGACCGAAGAACAGCGGTATTTTATTTATGCACAATCTGCTTATAGATTGTGAAAGGCAGCTGATCTGAGTAACGAACCAGACTACGTCGTGAACAAGGCAGCCGACGA
>NZ_JQEZ01000005.1 GCF_000743705.1 Ruegeria halocynthiae
GAGCCGTTCAGCAGCTTTGGAACGGAACACAAAGACAGTGCCTGTGAAAGGATCCTTGCGCAGAACAGATTGCACCAGCGCTGACAACCCGTCATGGCCCTTTCTAAAATCCACCGGATTGGTCGCCACCAGGATCCGCACCCGGTTCGAGGGGAAGATCATGACCCAACCCCAAGCGCCCGGACAATCTCAGCAATCCGTACCGCCGGAGTGGCCCCATCCAGCTTGATCAAGAGGTCTCCAGCCGCGATCTCGATGGGCTGGGTAGAAGGCATAACTTCCAGAGCAGGCGGCTCCTCAAAAACCACCAGCGGCGCAAACGCAGCTTCCTCCTCCAAAACCGGAAGAACAAGATCACCATCTTTGGCCATCCGCCGCCACGACGAGACGTGGTTCGGCTTCAAGCCATATTTGGCAGCAACATCATTCACTGCCGCACCCGTCAGCAGCGTCTCAGCCACAATCCGCGCCTTCAAATCATCCGGCCACCGCCGCCTCCCATCAGATGAGAAGATAACGCCAAGCCCAATGAGATACTCTCTTGTACTCTCCATGGAGAAACTCACCTCAAAAAAACACTCCAAGGCGGAATCTCAGATCAACCGAAGGGCTGGAAGGTGATCGTCACGCACCGCTTACGATCAATGCGGGAGGGCACAACCAACGTGAGCAGCAGAACGAAAAAAGCGGCCTGGGTGGGGCCGCCTCTTCAGGCACTGTTAAGGTGCTGACACCGTTGGTTGCGGGGGCTCGATCTGATCTCGAGTTGCTATTCCAAGCGTCAGCGTAGACTGACGACTTACGCCCTCCAAACCGTGTTTGTTGCTATGTCGTGTCCCTACAGATCAGCTGCGACGTCTACTTCGGAAGCAGGCGACACCATCGGCCAAGACCGACCTGACGCGGGTCTTCCTCTGCGAACGTGAACACCACACCTTCTGCGTCATCCGAGGAGGAACTGCTGAGTCCGCCGACCATCTCTTCGAGCATTCGTGGTTCGCGCTGCGCGTCCGGCAGGCCCCGCACGATTGCAGGCAGGTCGGTGGCAGGTTTGGCGATTGGCAAAAGGCGTAACCAAGCACGTAGCTGATACGCGTCGCTCTGAGTCAGAATCCAAGTCTCCTTCTCTGCCGCCTCGAAAGTCTCAGCTATGCCGTCGGCCACAAGCTTGATGTTGATGTCCTCGCCAGAGAGGACCAGCGATAATAGCAAGGCTGCGCGCGCCTGCCTCGGCGCGAGAGAAACGAGCTTCTGGATCGTCGCGTCACGCTGACCATGGGGGAGCCGTGCTCCAACAATCCCGAGCGCAACTGCCAGCTTCACTTGTGCATCCGACGAACCAACGACAATCAAGGTCTCGATTGCGCCGAAGATAGCCTCTGCCTCGGCTGACGTCGCGGCGGGATCGGCGGCGCGGGCCTCGCGGCGCTCTTCCACGCGCGAAAAATCTTCGCCGCTCCGGAATTTGTTGTCGTCCTTGGGTTCGTTGGCCTCGAACCACTGGAAGGCCAGCACACGCGCAGCCAACTCGCCAAAATACTCATCCGTCAGGTATTCACGCATCAGCGCAGCGGTCTCCGGCGCCTTGATCGCCAAGAACGCACGTTGGTACTCATGCATGTTTGGATGCTGCGCTTCGTGCACAGCGTCACGATCCTTCCAGCCGCTCGCGGTAGCTTGTTCGCGAAAAGCCCGATAGCGACGTAAATTGTCGTTAAGCATTCTCTTCAAGAATGGAAGATGTTCGACCGACGGCGCACGGCTCATCATCGTTGCAATGGTGGCCACTCGCAAACGCTTCTCATCCCCAGTAACGAGCATGCGCTCTGCCCATTCGCGCGCCAGCACGCCGATTGCGGCCAAGCCTTCCACATTGAAGGGTCGCGCCCGCTTTTCGTCGCCGTAGGTCTCACGTGAAAACAGCTCGGCCAGTTGAACGATTTCCTCATTATCAGCACTTACCGCCCGCGTCTGAACGGCGTCCACCAAACTTGCACCCGGCGTGTGGCCGATGCGGTCGCGCAGACCGTGATAGCGATCACCCGCCGCCTGGTTGTACTGCCCACTAGCGTCGCGCACGACCTTCCCAGCTGCAAGATACGCGTCGATCAGCCGGCCAACAGCGTTTGGTCCCAGCACTGAAGCAGCGGCCTCAGCGCGGTCGTCGTGACGGTTTGTTTCTTCGAGGGCGATCCCGAGAAGCGCGCCGTCCTCAAGCGCGAACCCGGCGGCCGCAAGAATATCGTCCGCGCCGTAAAAGAGTTCGCGGTGCTCGCGCACGCGGCGCAGTAGCCCCTTAGCGAGAGCCTCCGGATATCGCTTTCGCGCTTCATACAACAAGTGCATTTCGCCATCGCGTTTCCGGTCGATCTCCATTTCGGCAACAGTTTCAGTAACCTCGGTATCGTGATCATCTCCGACCGGCGCGTGAACGAGCGTGCGCAGGCGCTGAAAGTGCGAAATGCCAGCAACCTTGCGCCGTTCGCCCGCTCGCCGGAGTTCCTGCTGGACGGCATCGACTGCAATGTCGTCGAGGTGACCCTTTTCGGCGAGGATGTCGTAGGTCGCGTCGCCCGCGTCAGCGAGCAAGTCGGCGACGTGGCGATCCGCCCGTCGAAATGAGAGCGCATCGACCACTGTCGCCTTCACGTCCGGATCACTGTCAGTCTTCGCGATTGCGGTCGCAAGGTCGAGACCGTCGATCCCGCCATGCAATGCGATTTCATGCAGTACATTTTTGCGGATTTCCGGTGGCAGCGCTGCGATGCGCGCCGACGCGTCGTTCCCAAGCACGGATGGGCGAAATCGCTTCGCCGCTCGGAGAGCGGGCAAGTGCACTTGGCTGTTTGGGTGCGAAATAAGTGGCCAAATCAGGTCACCGAATTCCGGCCTGCCGGACGCGATCATGAAACGCACCGCGCGATCCACCTTGCCTGGTGCGTGCCACTGCTCAGGAAGATTCCGCATTGCCGTGGCGATCGGTGCCCATACGTCATCGGATGCGCGGAAGATCATCTCGCCCGCGAGGACAGGATCGACTTCGAAAGCTGCATGGATGGCGGTGCTGCATGCGGCCTTATGTACGTTGTCGCCGAGCGCGCTTCGTTCGACAGCGAACAGGACTGCTTCTTCCCACGGGCGCTGATCGAGTACGTCAACCTTCAGCTTCTCGCGTGCTGCCGGATCGCTGACGGCCTGTAGCATCAGTCCTTCAACATGGTGCGAGGCGTACCATTCCTGAAATTGCTGGTGCTGGAACGAATAGCCCGGCCTGTCGCCGGAGCGCGTCAGAACGTGATTGCTGACAAGCGTGTCGAGCAACGTGTCGGGCTGTGTGGAGATAGTGATTTGTCCGTCGTCCACCAGAACCCGCGCAGTCTCAGCGACCGATCTGCGCGCGTTGATGTCCGTGATCGCCGTGTTGGCCGTTGTCGTGGCGAACAGAGCGAGATCGTTCAAATAGTCCTGCAGGAAGCCAAGGGCCACGACATGAAGCGCCGCCGCACGGCGGGCTTCCTGCTCGTGTGCGGCAATGAAGCGCCGTAGCACTTCTTCCTTTGTTATCGGAAAAGGCGCGCCCTCTGGCAGCGAGAGAAGTGCCGTAAGGTAAAGTGGGATGGTCACAAGATCCCGGACACCAGCTGTCCGCCATGCCTGATCGACGAGCTGCGCGCCAGCCTCGCCTCCAACTTACCGTTGGCATCTGACAAGGAGCCCACGCGAACAAGCAGTTCGGCAAAGCACATCTGAGCTGCAATCGGGGCGCAGTTCAGCCGATCTACGATCAAGCTGATCGCCCATTCCTGCGGTGAGGCCGCCACGGTGATCGACGTTCCCGGAAGAAGATCAGAGGCTCCACTGAACTTTGAAAGCCTTTCGCTGATCGGACCTTCGATTGATCGGATTGCGGGGTGGTCGTCGAGGGGACTGAGACCTGCCACGTCCCGCTCAAGAACGAGCTCCAATCGCTGCGGTCGCTGTGCGGAGCCAAGCGACCGATTCCACAGGTCTTCAATGTGTCCGGCTGTCTCGCTTTCTGTGTAGTCTCCGAGGTGTTCTCGCCTACTCTTGACCTGAACAAAGCTCGGTGCTTCGCCACGCAGCTCAATATCGTCACCGCCTTCAGGGATCACGATGGCGGGCGCTCGCTGACCAGCCCATATTTCTACCGCTAACCAAACAGACACGGCGTCCTGGTAGCGAAAACCTCTGCCTGCATGGGAACCAGCCCTGGACGCAGCTTTGGCCGGTGTGGACGATGGCTTTGTATCACGGCGCGGCTTCCGGCTTTTTGTCTTCTTAGGCATGTTCCTGGCCGTCGCCTACGTCGGCACCCTGCGCCGGAGCATTCAGGCTGTCTTCAATCTCTCCGATTGATGACATTATGTCTTCAAAGTCCGGTGCATCACCGAAGATCATGGCCCTGGTATTGTCATAGTCACGAGCCAGTCGTTCAATCATATCGCCAACGGGCCGAAGCGAAAATGTACCTGGCGCAGCGGACGCGAGATCGAAATCCGGCCTATTGAAGAATGTCTGTGCATGCACAATGCAATCCGCTCCAAGAGCTAGATCCGCAAGCGCGGCGGCGCCAGCGTTCGACTTCCGCAGTGAATGCAGATCGTAATAATGACGCGAAATTCGCTGCCCGTCCTGACGCAATTCACCACGTCGCTCGAACCAGCTGCGTAGCCCGTGTGCAATGACGATCTTGTCCCAAAACGTCCGTTCTGCATCAATGGTCGTGACACCCGGGACGCTAAAATCAAATGTCTCAAGGTCATCGTCGATATACGGTGTGATCGTAAGGGGTTTATTAGGATCAAGCGCGGATTTCGCTCCGGACTCAATCTTCACAGCCGCTTGCACATATGCTGTTTCGGACGTGTCTACCCGTGGGTACCAGACGAGTAAGGTCTGATTGCTCGGATCAGTTTCGTCGACTTCCACGCGGCCCAGGCCTTCCGTGTCGCCATCAAGAATTTCAGCGACCGCAGTACGAAGGTCAGTCGTGATGTAGTTGCTGCAGTCAGCAGCGATTGCGTCGAGCGCAGCCTTCCTTTTTTTGTTGGATAGCGCTGCAATTTCCGCAGTGGTCCCCGGATGGCCAAGATCATCTCGGAAAACCGTCACGTCGATGTCTTCGGAGAACCGGCTGATCAAGCCATAGGCCTTCGATAAAGACGTGCCGCCTTTGAAGAGAAGGCGTGGTCCGTTACCAGGAAGTCGATTATAGAGCGTGTTGAGTGTCCAACACACCCAAAAGTCCTTCTCGATGTTGTTGAGCGGCGCGCCCAGACGCTGGGCAGTTGTCAGGAATAAATCCGCACGATCTGTCGGTTCCGCGCGAATGATTTCCTTGAAGGCATCTGTACTCATTCTTGCGACCCCGCGCGAGCCGCAGCGAGTGGATTGCGCAATATCTCCTGCATCCAGATAGGCATCGCTGCTAGGCCGGTGCGCAAGTCTTCGATGAGTTGTGGGCCGATCTTCTCGTCTGCAAGAAGCTTCCGAATAGTGCGATCGAGCTTGGAACGTTCAACTTCGCTTCGCATTGCGTCGTGGATCCAATACAGCGCCTGCACGAGATACATGCCAGGTCGTCCGGCCCAGTACAGTCGGCTTGGCGCAGCATGTTTGAAGACAATTTTTTGCTTCCCAAGCTCAATAGGTTTCAAGCGTGCATCCACGAGGACCTCGATCTTCGCGGGCACAGCATTTGTAAGGCCCAAGGTGTTGGCTGCCGTCATCCCGTCAACGACAAAGCGGGCTTTATCGCGTCGCGCAACAGCCTCAATAACCGCGCGATAGTCTGGTACCGAGCGGTTCTGGGTCAGTTTGTTCACCCTCGGTCTATCGTAAAGACCGCGCTCAATGCGTCGGAGCTCGCCTGATTTGACCATGCGCTGTAACGCCTTGTCAACAGCCTCCCGCGGACCGAGATCGGCAAAATCGGCAGGAGTCCAGACCTTTGCTGGCTCGGCTACGACCCGGTCCAGGATAAGTGTCGGCAAACTTTGCTGGGCATCGTGAGTGATCATGTCCGAAATATGTCACATTGTTCGGACATTTACGAGTCCGAAATCTACTACATATTTCGGACATGGGTTCTGGAGAACCGTCACTGCGTCAAAACTGGAAGGTTCAGTGATGGGCGGTAACTGCAGTCGCGCCCCCCTCAAAGTCGAATTCATAAAGGCGCAGGCGCCCGAGCACTGGCGCCTACTGGCCAAGGAAGAACGTCAGCGCATTCGGCGCGGCGACAAACAGGTGAGAGACCGACCCCGGCCGCTGCCCGCAATTTGCTGATCGCATCGCTTCCTTCGCCGATTGCGCAAGATCGAATGCGTGCCGCCCTGCGGCAACAACCTGCGATCCTGAACCCGTCGAGGGCCGGAGGACCAACAATCGCCCGACGGACGGAAGCTGATCTTCAACGTATCGCCGCACATCGCCGGCGATGTCGTGGGTTATGCTAAAGGCCACCGCAATATCCGGTGCGTCCGTCGTAAGCTCAATCACAGTTGAATCGAGCGTCGGCCAATCCGGATCAGTCGGAACATCGTCGGCGGCCCAGACGCTCCGCTTTAGCGTTCGCTGCTCCAATTCCACGGCCCGTCCGGACTTGATGTTAAGCACGCTCCCGGCAGCGAAAGCCAAAGTTGTGTGCGCATCAAGCGCTATGGCAATCGCTGTCAGCATGGTCTTGAAAGGCCTGAAGACCTTTCTTGCTGCTTGATTGCGTCAACCTGCACAAGAAAAAAGAACTATCTAAAACGCCCTTAAAGCATGCCCCCTAGTCCACGAGGGACTTGGCGGTGCGCGACCTACCCCCTTCAGCACCGCCCTTTTTATTGGATTCCAGCCATCAGAGCTGGGTTGTCAGAAAAGGAACAACACTTGATGCAGGACATCGACAGACGACACTTTTTGGCCAGCGCAGCGGCGACGGGAACATTGCTGGCATCTCCGCCAAAGCTTTTCGCGCAAAACAGCATGACGGCTATGCCTCAGATCGCAGTCGCTGATCTCACAAGCGGTTCAAACGTACCATATGCAATGGATCTAAGGACTGGCTCGCACAACTTTGGAACTGGCGCGGCAACCGATACTTTCGGGATCAACTCGGACTACCTTGGCCCCCTGGTGAAGGTACGTCGAGGGCAAGAGGTTCAGTTCGATGTCACCAACAACATTGGTGAGCTCACGGCTGTGCATTGGCATGGACTACACATTCCAGGAGATGTTGATGGCGGGCCGCATCAGTCGATCCAACCGGGGGCAACGTGGAGCCTGGTCCTAACGATTGATCAACCGGCCGGTCTCAACTGGTTTCATGCTCACACGCATGGTCACACCATGCCACAGGTCTACAAGGGTTTGGCCGGGCTACTTCTAATTGAAGATGACGACAGTATCGCCGCTGATCTGCCAAAAACCTTCGGCGTCGAAGAGTTCGCTGTTGTTTTGCAAGATAAGCATCTTCGATGCGGCTGGAAAAGCGATTCAAACGACTGAAAACGTCAACAACGCCCTTGTTGTAAACGGTGTCGTCGGGCCGGTACAGCAGATCACCCCGAAGGGGTGGGTCCGCTTGCGTTTGCTCAACGGATCGAATGGCGCCTTCATCAAACTGACCACCGACACCGGTCTGCCATTTCAGGTCATTGGGTCAGATGGTGGATTTCTCGCCGCCCCGGCAGCGACGGATGTCTTGATGATCTCACCTGGCGAACGTTACGATGTGCTGGTCGATTGCAGCGCTGGCAATCCCGTCACATTGAATGCCGTGCGTCTGGATGACGAGGATGTCTCAGCCACCGATGGCATCGTCACAACCCAGAAGACGCAACCTCGGCCCACTCCCGCGCTCACCCTTCAGCCAAGCACTCAGATCTCCGGATTTTCTGGGACCTTGCCGAAAACACTGGCGACTTTGCCAGCAGCAGATCCAACCCTCGCAGTCCGCCGTCGCAAATTCGTTCTCAATGAGCACATTTCGCAAAGAATGATCAAAGCTTCCGCCGGTTGGGGCAACACTTGTCACGGCGAGCACAAAGCGATGGGTATCAATGGTCGACCGATGGACATGACGTTCATCAACGAGCGTGTACCGCGAGGTGACTATGAGATCTGGGAAGTAACTTCGGATGGCGGGGCTCACCCATTCCACGTTCATGAGTGTTCATATCGAATTCTCAAACAACTCGGCGTCCAACCACCGGAATACGCTTCCGGCTGGAAAGACATGATGTACGCAGGAGACGGTTTGACTTCAGAATTGCTGGTGCAATTTAATTACGATGCGCCGGACACAACGCCCTACATGTATCATTGCCACATCCTGAAGCATGAGGATTGCGGCATGATGGGACAATTCACAGTCGGCAACGAGACCGGATACTCAGCACCAATTGCACTGTAAGTCCTCGGGTCGCACGATTGCGATGACTGAGTTCGGTCTCTGCCTCCGATTCCGAACCGCAGTTAGCGTAATTACCGAGGGGTTTAGGGCTCATTACCACCATCAAGAGTTGAGGATGAGCCCTAAACCTTACGCCGATAGTCAGGTGCGCAGAGGTTTGTGTCGGAGAATTCTCTTCGGATCACTGGGCCAGTTTGCCTCCCTTTGGTATCTCTGCGTGAATGGGCGTGCTCTGTCAGGGCGACTTGGCGTGCTCTGTCAGGAATAAGACAGACGCATCATCCAAGCTGCTCACGAATTCAGATTGTTTATGTGGTGAGCAAGAGTGCTTACGCAAAACTCCCAAGTAAGCACCAACGCCGGAAGACATCTACGCCTCAAGATATTGAATAAAAGGAAGAAATGGCGCACCCGAGAGGATTCGAACCTCTGGCCTCCGCCTTCGGAGGGCGGCGCTCTATCCAGCTGAGCTACGGGTGCATACCGTTCGCGAGATGCTTACGCCATGCTTACGCGAGATTTTCGTCGGCCTAAAGAGCAAACCCGATATTCGCTCAAGCCGTTGTTTAGTCACTTCTTTCTTCCGGCACCCACAAACTTCGCTAGACTTGACATCCGCCTTCGGAGGGCAGCGCTCTATCCAGCTGAGCTACAGGTGCCTTGGCCGTTAGCTATCCTTGTTCCGATCCGGGTGCAACTGCAAATCTGCACCCCGGAACCAGCTTTCAGGCAAACAAATCATGCGCCAGTTCCAGCGCATCAACCAGCGTGTCGACTTCTTCTTTGGTGTTATAGAGACCAAAGCTGGCGCGGCAGGTCGCGGTCACGCCGTAAAAGTCCATCAGCGGTCCGGCGCAATGGTGACCGGCACGAACGGCGACGCCTTTTTTGTCCAGAATCGTCGAAATATCATGGGCATGCCCTGCCCCATCCATCGTAAAGCTGAAAATGGCCGCCTTGTCCGGACGTGTCCCTTGCACCTGCACCCAGTTCAATCCTGAAAACCGTTGCATGGTATAATCCCGTAGACCAGCCTCATGCGCGGCGATGTTCTCCATCCCCAGATCCATCATGTAATCCAGCGCAACGCCAAGGCCGATGGTCTGCACGATGCCGGGTGTTCCGGCCTCAAACTTCATCGGTGGATCGTTGTAGATCACCTGATCTTTGCTGACCTCTTTGATCATGTCGCCGCCACCGATAAAGGGGCGCATCTCGGCCATGCGTTCGGATTTGATGTAGATCGCACCTGATCCCGAAGGGCCATAAAGCTTGTGACCTGTGATCGCATAGAAATCGCAGCCGATGTCCTGAACGTTGACCGGCATATGCACCGCGCCCTGACTACCGTCCACCAGCACCGGAACACCTTTGGCGTGTGCGCCTTCGGTGATGGCCTTGACGTCGACCACGGTTCCAAGAACGTTCGAACATTGGGTCACGGCAACCAGCTTTGTTCGGGGTCCAATCGCGTCGATCACGGCCTGCGGGTCCAGCCCGCCGTCCGCCCCCACGTCCACCCATTTCAGGATAACTCCCTGCCGTTCCCGCAGGAAATGCCAGGGCACGATATTGGCGTGATGCTCCATCACGCTCAGCACGATTTCATCCCCGGCCTGAAGGCGTGGCATCGCCCAACCATAGGCCACAAGGTTGATCCCTTCGGTGGTGCCGGAATTCAATACGATCTCATCCTCGTCCGACGCCCCAAGAAAACGCGCGATGGTTCCGCGGACGGATTCGTATTTCTCGGTCGCCAGATTGGACAGATAGTGCAGACCGCGATGCACATTCGCGTATTCCTCGGAATAGGCGCGCGTGACCGCGTCAATCACGACCTGAGGTTTTTGGGCCGACGCGCCGTTGTCCAGATAGGTCAGCGGCTTGCCATTCACTTCGCGTGCGAGGATCGGAAAGTCAGAGCGGATTTTCTGCACATCATACATGGTTTGTATTCCCTATACGGGGCCGCTGGGCGTCAACACGAGGACAAAGGGCACCGCAACCAATGCGGACAACACAATGACCCCGAACGATTTCCAAAGCGATTGGAATTCATGGGCTTCATTCAGGAAATGGAGCGTGACGTAAAGGCTGATCAGCGCAGTTGCCAGCAAAAACATCAGCATCATGAAGGGCAAGGCAATCGTGATAACAAGCGTGATCAAAAGCGCGCCAATTTGCAGGTACTGCAGCCAGACCGTCAGAACCATGATGTCCTCAAACTGGCCGGACCCGCCCAGAAACCGTCCGATGATCAAAAAAGCCAGGATGCTGAACAGCATGGCGCCGGCTGATCTGACAAGGTTCAGAACCAACGGATCCGAGGCGGGCACCGGCTCACCATCAGGGATCGGTATCAGATTTTCGATTCCGACCTGCACCAGACCATTCAGGACAACAGCCAGGAAAAAGGCCAGCCACAAAACCTCTCGTCCGGGACGAAGGCTCAGCAGGCGGCGGGCCGCCTCGGCGGGATTGGTCAAGGTCAAAACCGCAAGATTACCCAGTGCAGCAGCGTTCATTCAGTATGCCTTTGTGCTTGTCTGAGGCCAGACAGCCAGAACCAGACAAAAATTACCAGCCACACGACACCGACCAAGGTCAATGTCGGGCCAGGTCCGATAAGCCCTGCAACCAGCCCGTTCAACAAAATCAACGGGGTCGAGGCCAAAAGGGCCCAGAACAAAGCCAGCCGGGCCCCATACGCGGTCCCGCCCCCACCAAAAAGGCGCGCGGCCCCATATGAGGCGAAGGCCAGAAAATAGAACAACAACGGCAGGATAATGACCGAGCCGAGCAACGCCCCACCCATCAGCATGTTTAATTCCAGCCCTTCCAGATGCGCCCGGCGGGCGAGGTTTGGCATTTGCGCGATGAAGGCCACCACGCAAAATGCCATGACAAAGACCAATGCGCGATCCTCACGCGGGCCCAGATCAAGAAGCCGACGCACGACGCGCCCCGGCCCGCGATAGGTCGCTACGATATCCGATGTGACAGGCATCAGCTGCGCCGCGACAACCAGCCTTCCAGGCGGTTCACGATAGCTTCGACCAATGCTGCGTCCTCGATTTCGTCCACCGCCTCGGCCAGAAAGGCCAAAGTCAACATATTGGTGGCCTCTTTTGTCGGAACCCCGCGCGAACGCAGGTAGAACAAAGCCGTTTCGTCAATCGCGCCCGACGTCGACCCGTGCGAACAGGCCACATCATCGGCATAGATCTCAAGCTCGGGCTTGGCCAGAAACTGACTGTCATCATCCAACAGCAAAGACTGGCTGATCTGATACCCATCGGTTTTCTGCGCGCCTTGCTTGACCAGGATTTTACCCTGAAACACGCCGGTTGCCCCATTGCGCAGAACTTTTTTGAAGACTTGTCGGCTTTCACAGTTCACCGCGTCATGCGTGATAAAGACGGTATCATCATGATGAAAATCACCATCACCGACACAGGCACCCGAAACTTGCGCAATCGCATCATCCCCGGTTAGCTCGACAATCTGTTCATTGCGCGTCAGCACGCCGTTCACTGTCAGAGTAAAGGACTTGTAAACCGATTCTCGCCCCAAACGCGTGAACATATGTGTAGCAGCCCGGCGTTCATGATCCCTGCCCTGCGCACGGACATGATGCAGCGTACCGCCATCAGCGATGTCGATTTCAATGCATTTATTAAACCGGGCAGCAGCCGGACCATTTTCAAGGATCGTCACCTCGGCGCCGCTTTCGACGCGGACGATATGGTGCAGCATGGCATCAGACGAATCCGACGCATGGCGATAGATCAGGCTGATCGGCTTGCTTGGCTTTCCAGTCACGTGAATTGCGACGCCATCCGCCGCAAACGCCGTGTTCAACGCCGCCAGCGGGCGCTGCACAGGTGTTTGACCGCGCGTTTCCAGAACGCCGTACAGCTCTTTGGCCCAATGGATGTCTTTGCAGCAGATATCCTCGATCCGGTCGATGCTGACGCCTTCCAGTGTCAGATCATCCGACTCTTCCGGGCTGAAAACACCATCGACAAATACGATTTTCAGGCGGTCCAGATCACTGAACAGCAAAGGTTCATCAGAATGGAACACCGCTGCGTGCGGCGCTTCGGGTGCAATCAGCGTATCGGGGCGCGTGTACTTCCAATACTCATCGCGCCGACTGGGCAGACCCATCTCAAGCACGCGGGCCAGCGCATCCTCGCGCGCGGCCCGGGTGCAACCTGCGTCGGGCATGACCAGATTGGCCAACCGCGCCTGCGTCACAGTTTGTTTGACTTCGGGCAATGCCATCAGTTCACCTCGGCCAGAATGTCGGCATAGCCGTTGTTTTCCACCTCAAGTGCCAGCTCGGGGCCGCCGGTTTTGATGATCCGGCCGTCCGCCATGATATGCACCACGTCCGGTTTGATGTGATCCAACAGACGCTGATAGTGGGTGATGACAAGGAAACCGCGCCCTTCATCCCGCAGGGCATTCACGCCTTCGGCCACCAGTTTCATTGCATCCACGTCCAGGCCCGAGTCGGTCTCGTCCAGAATGCACATCTTGGGTTCCAGCATCGCCATCTGCAGGATCTCGTTGCGCTTTTTCTCACCGCCCGAGAAGCCGACGTTTACGGGGCGTTTCAGCATGTCGGCGTCGATTTTCAGCGATTTGGCCTTGGCGCGGACAAGTTTCAGGAAATCGGCCGCCGACAGCTCTTCTTCGCCGCGCGCTTTGCGCTGTGCGTTCACTGCGGTGCGCAGAAAGGTCATGTTGCCAACGCCCGGGATTTCAACCGGGTACTGGAATGCCAGAAAGACACCCGCGGCCGCACGCTCTTCGGGCTCCATCTCCAGCAGGTCTTCGCCATTCAATTCGGCCGAACCTTCGGTGACCTCATAGCCGTCACGCCCCGACAACACATAGCTGAGCGTTGACTTGCCCGAGCCGTTCGGCCCCATGATCGCATGCACCTTGCCAGCCTCGACCGTCAGATCGACACCTTTGAGGATCTGCTTGTCTTCTTCCTCAAGTTTCACGTGCAGGTTTTTGATTTCCAGCATTTTTTGTCCTTTTGCGTAACGCAAGGGGCGTTAGATTGCCCCAGTCAATTCCTAACCCAGCGCCTTGCGCATAACGCGCGCAGCAACCCATCCAAGGATCGCTCCACCGCCTACGGCCCAGACCGGGTTGATGAAGTCCATATGATTGATGTTGACGTAGACAACACCCAGCAAGCCGCCCAATACCGGAAGCGCATAACCCAAGAGGGTCAACACATCATCCTTTTGGATGGGCTTGCGAGGCTCACGCGCCATTAGCCAACCGAGCCTTCCAGCGAGATCGCCACAAGCTGTTGCGCTTCCATCGCAAATTCCATCGGCAGTGCTTGCAGTACGTCCTTGCAGAACCCGTTAACGACCAGCGCCACGGCTTCTTCTTCGTCCATGCCGCGCTGGCGGCAATAGAACAGCTGATCTTCATCCACCTTGGATGTCGTCGCTTCATGCTCGACCCGGCTCGAATTGTTCTTGACCTCGATATACGGCACCGTATGTGCACCGCATTTGTCGCCGATCAGCAAGCTGTCACATTGCGTATAGTTGCGGCTGTCCTTCGCCTTGGGATGCATCGACACCAACCCGCGATAGGTGTTCTGCGCCTTACCTGCACTGATCCCTTTAGAGACGATCCGCGACTTGGTGTTCTTACCCAGATGAATCATCTTGGTGCCGGTGTCGGCCTGCTGATAGTTGTTGGTAATCGCAATCGAATAAAACTCACCCTGGCTGTCATCGCCGCGCAGGATGCAGGACGGGTACTTCCACGTCACGGCCGAGCCGGTTTCAACCTGCGTCCACATCACTTTGGACCGATCACCGCGGCAATCGGCGCGCTTGGTCACAAAGTTATAGATTCCGCCCTTGCCGTTCTCATCGCCCGGGAACCAGTTCTGAACGGTCGAGTATTTCACTTCGGCGTCTTCTTCGATGATGATCTCGACCACCGCCGCGTGCAACTGCGCAGTGTCACGCTGGGGCGCAGTACAGCCTTCCAGATAGGATACGTACGAACCCTTGTCAGCGATGATCAGTGTCCGCTCAAACTGGCCGGTGTTTTCGGCGTTGATGCGGAAATAGGTGCTCAACTCCATCGGGCAACGTACACCCGGCGGGATGTAAACGAACGAGCCGTCCGAGAAGACCGCCGAATTCAGCGTCGCATAATAGTTGTCGGACACCGGAACCACGGTGCCGAGGTATTTCTTAACCAGCTCGGGATGTTCTCTGATCGCCTCGGAGATCGAACAGAAGATCACGCCGTGCTTCATCAATTCGTCCTGAAAGGTCGTACCAACAGAAACCGAGTCAAATACCGCGTCCACAGCGACCTTGCGGCCCTCGGCGGGCATATCCTCGGCCCCTTCGACGCCAGCCAAAATCATCTGTTCTTTCAGGGGGATACCCAGCTTTTCGTATGTGGCCAGCAGCTTGGGATCGACCTCATCCAGAGATTTGGGCTTTTCCTCCATCGATTTCGGACGGGCATAGTAATACTGGTCTTGAAAGTCGATTTTGGGATAGCTGACCATCGCCCAGTTCGGCTCATCAATCTGGGTCCAGCGTTCGAATGCAGCCAGACGCCATTCCGTCATCCACTCGGGTTCTTCGTTTTTCCCCGAGATCAGACGGACGATATCCGGGTTCACGCCTTTTGGCGCGTATTCCATCTCGATATCGGTATCCCAACCGTATTTATAGGTTCCGACCTCACGTACCGCATCCACGGTTTCCTGATCGACACCCTCTTTTACCTGGGTCTGGTCCAAAGCGGCCATAAAACACCCTCCGTCAGATCACGCGGCACGCGCGCGATGCTTTTTCTCTTTCTCAAGCCACGTTTCGGCGAAACGCAGCACATCTTCTTCTGTCGTCCGAGGCCCCAGCGAAACACGGATTGCGCTGGCGGCTGTGACCTCGTCATATCCCATAGCGGTCAGTACCGCGCTGGCCCGGACCTTGCCGCTGGAACAGGCCGAGCCCGCGCTGACAGCGAAACCCGACAAATCCATCTGCATAACCTGCGTTTCGCCCTTCCAGCCCGGCGACGCAAAACACAAAGTATTGGGAAGGCGATCCTGACCTTTCCCGACAAAAATAGTAGATTTAGAGCCAGCCTCAAGGGCCTTTTCTAGAATATTTCTAAATTCCGCAACCCGCTCCCAAACGCCATTTGCCAGATCCCGCGCCGCGACTTCAGCTGCGGCCCCGAACCCCGCGATTCCAATGACATTTTCAGTGCCCGAGCGGCGGCCCATTTCCTGACCACCGCCTTTGATCATGGCGGGAACATCCGTTCCGCGTTTCATCACAACTGCGCCAATCCCCTTTGGGCCGCCCAGTTTGTGGGCAGAAATCAGCGCCATTTGAGCATCAAGCCAGTTGAACGCCACGGGCAGTTTGCCAAACGCCTGCGTCGCGTCAGTCACCGCCAACCCCGACGGCAGGGATTGAACAATCCCCGTTTCGGAATTGGCCAGTTGCAGGGTCGATGCCCCGGGCGTCTGCACCGAAACCAGACCAGTGGCAGACACGCCCAGATCATCGCTGCACCAGGCTTTTACCGCATCATGTTCAATCGCTGACCCACTCAGATCACGCCCCGCCAGCGCCAGCGCCGCCCCTTCGGTGGAACCGGACGTAAACACGATATCGGACCCATCCGCCCCAAACGCAGTCGCGATTTGCGCGCGGGCGCGTTCAATCAATGCCTTTGCGGCACGCCCTTCAGCATGGACCGAGGACGGGTTTCCACATACATCCATCGCGGCAACCATGGCGTCGCGCGCCTCGGGGCGAAGGGGTGTTGTCGCGTTATGATCAAGATAAACGCGATTCATAGATTCACCTTTTCTTTGATAGTGAATGTTCTGACAAACCAATATCGGCTGCCCTCGTGATCAGTCATCAACCACAGAAAACAAGATCGGAACAGCCGGGCACGGCGCAAGATCGTTTTTGATCACGTCAGACAGCCGTGTCTGATGCAGGAACACATAGACATGGGCGCTCAGACCCTCCCAAAGGCGGTTGGTCAAAGACTGCGCCCGGCTTCCCGAAGACGCACCAGAAGCGCCCGCGCCTTTTTGCAAGGCATCAACGGTTTCATCCACGGCTGCCAAAATCTCGACCACACGGATTTCCGAAGCGGCACGCGCCAGCCGATACCCACCACCGGGACCGCGAACCGACGCCACAAGTTCGGCGCGGCGAAGTTTGACGAACAGCTGTTCGAGATACGGCAGCGATACGTCCTGCCTTTCGGAAATTTCGCTAAGCGTCACCAGCTCACCCGCCGGTTGAAGGGCGATATCAGCCAAAGCCACCATCGCATAACGACCCTTTGTCGAAAGCTTCATTGTCGTTCCCTTTTGGCAGGTTGCGCGCGAAAACATTGACGCCGCCGCTGCCAATGCGTATCTCCCACTGACAGCGCCCTTGCGCAGAGTATCATAATTAGAACCGTTCTAAGGTGCCTGACGATTAACGTCAAGTATATCCCTGGCACCAAGATGAAAAAGACAGGACCAAAGCACACATGCCCGAGGTGATTTTTCCCGGACCCGAAGGCCGCCTGGAAGGCCGCTACCACCCGCAAAAGGAAAAAGACGCGCCGATCGCCATCGTGCTTCACCCGCATCCACAGTTCGGCGGGACCATGAACAACAAGGTGGTCTATAATCTGCACTATGCGTTCTACAACATGGGCTTTACCGTGTTGCGGTTCAATTTCCGCGGCGTAGGTCGCAGCCAGGGCGAATACGATCAGGGCGTGGGCGAGCTAAGCGATGCCGCCTCGGCGCTGGATTACTTGCAGTCGATGAACAACAACTCAAAGCACTGCTGGGTTGCAGGTTTCTCGTTCGGTGCGTGGATCGGAATGCAGCTGTTGATGCGCCGCCCCGAGATCACCGGTTTCATCAGCGTGTCGCCGCCCGCGAATATGTATGATTTCTCGTTCCTGGCGCCCTGCCCCTCATCCGGTCTGATCATCAACGGGTCGTCTGACCGTGTGGCACCACCGGCGGACACCACATCCCTGGTGAACAAGCTGCACGAACAAAAAGGCATCACCATCACCCATAATGAGGTCGACGGCGCGGATCACTTCTTTCAGGACCGCCATATGGACACGATGATCACGGATGTCAGTGATTACGTGAAACGCCGCCTGACCGAGAACACGCGCTGATGTCCGGCACCATCACGACCCTTGCGGCCAAACTGGCCGAAGACACGATGAAAGTGATGGACGAAACCGGGAACGACCGCTTCTTCGTAGAAGTGGGCGAACTTTTGGGTGCGTCCTCACAAACACTGGAAGAGGCGTTTCTAACCGAAATCCGCGTGCGGCTGGCCGAACGGACGGCGCGAAAGTTCGTGGTGGAAACCCTGACCGAGCACCGCTCGAAACTGAAAGCGATCGAGAAGAAATGACCAACAGGCTGTCTGCGCAAATCGAATTCCTGAAACGCGCAGACAGGCTGAAATCGGTTGATCGCGCCAACACCCTGCTGGATCAGTCCCGTCCCGAAAATGCCGCCGAACACAGCTGGCAGCTGGCATTGTGGGCGCTGACGATGGAACCGCTGGCCGGGCCCGAGGTTCAAATTGATCGCGTCATCCAAATGTTGCTGCTGCACGATCTGGTCGAGGTCGTCGTCGGCGACCATCCAATCCATCTGGAAACGGACTGGGACGCCGTCGCCCGGGCCGAACGCGCAGCCGCTGAGGCGCTTTTCGGACTTCTTCCAGCCGATCAGGCCAAGACGTTTCTGAATCTGTGGCAAGAGTTTGAGGCTGATACAACGCCGGATGCGAAGTTCGCCAAATACCTGGATCGGTGCCAACCGATGTTTCAGGTCCTGTGCGCCCCGAAACCCAACCCGGATCACCTGACCGTTGTTCGCAACAATCTGGACGGTGGACGCGCGGCCTATCTGAGGACCGAGTTCCCCAAGGCTTACACCCTTGCGCGCGCCCTGTTGCAAGGTGACCGCCCCGCAGAAACCGCATTTTCCGCGCGCCTTCCGTTTTTGTCCGAAACCGACAAGTTGAAATCGGTCAACCGCGCCTCGCGCCTTTTACAGGGTGGCCGGTTCGAAAACTCGGCCGAGCATTCGTGGCACATCATGCTGTATGCTTGGGTTTTGTCCGAATACGCTGAACCCGGCGTTACAATCGACCGTGTTCTGAAGATGCTTCTGCTGCACGACATCGTCGAAATTGACGCCGGCGATCACCCCATTCACGGTCAGGTCGATCACGCAGCCCAAGAGGCCGAAGAACAGGCCGCCGCCAAACGGTTGTTTGGACTGCTTCCAACGGGCGAAAACAGGGCGTTCATGTCCCTGTGGCAGGAATTCGAAGCCGCAGACAGCGCTGATGCCCGCTTTGCCAAGGCCATAGACCGGTTTCAAACCCCAATCGGGAACCTTGAAACAGGCGGAGGGTCATGGGTGGATTTCGATGTTACGCTTACGCAGGTGGAACAGCGCGTCGGCACGCCGATACAACGAGGGGCACCTAAGTTGTGGGCGTGGCTTCGCCCGCAGCTGACCTCATTTTTTGCGACAAAAGCCGACGCCTGACACCGCGCGATACTAGCCGCCCAAAGAAAAAGGGGCACGAATGCCCCTTTCCCCCAACTTCGGCGAGCGCTTAAACCTGTGTACCATTCACCCGCTCAACAAATTTGGCTGCATTTTTGTCGACGGACCCCCCGTCAGCAAGCCACCCAAGCGCCGCTATCAATGCCGAAGCAACGATGACGGATATTGTAAACTTCGTCACATTAAAACTCATTAAACAAAACCTTTAAAAAACATCACTCTAATACCAAAATGGCTCATGCGTGCATAGTCAGGTAATCCTGACCCTGTTTGCCCTTCTACAGCCCGCCAACCGACGCAGAGCCCCGATAACGGGACCAGTTTTTTCTTGCTGGCAAACCGTGTTTCATGCTCAACCACGGTAAAACATCAAAGAGATGACTAAAGTGCCCAAAGCCTATCTGATCCTGTTGCTGGCCGTCGTCGCGGAAACCATTGGCACAACGGCGCTGCAAACCAGCCAGCAGTTTACCCGTCTGTGGCCCTCCGTTCTGGTTGTTGTCAGCTATGTGTTTGCGTTTTACCTGCTTGGCCTGACGCTGAAGTATATGCCGGTCGGGATCGTCTATGCGATCTGGTCCGGGCTTGGCATCGCACTTATCGCGGCCATCGGTTACTTTGCGTTCGGGCAGAGGTTGGACTGGCCCGCTGTTATCGGCCTGGCCATGATTTTGACCGGAATCCTGATCATTCACCTGTTTTCCAGCACGACAAGCCACTGATGGGCGGTTAGGGCTGGTATAATTCGCCGTGCCACGTTATGCGCGCGGCAACTTCCCGTTCAAAGGCTGACCTCTCATGGACCTGCGCAATATCGCAATCATCGCTCACGTTGACCACGGCAAAACGACCCTGGTGGATGAGCTGCTCAAACAATCCGGCGCGTTCCGGGAAAATCAAGCCGTGGCGGAACGTGCCATGGACAGCAATGACCTCGAGCGCGAGCGCGGGATCACCATCCTGGCCAAGGCGACCTCGGTCGAGTGGAAAGGCACGCGGATCAACATCGTCGACACCCCTGGCCACGCCGACTTCGGTGGCGAGGTCGAGCGTATCCTCAGCATGGTCGACGGTGTCGTCCTGCTGGTCGATGCTGCAGAAGGTCCGATGCCGCAGACCAAGTTCGTCACCTCCAAGGCGCTGGCGCTGGGGCTGCGTCCGATCGTGGTGCTGAACAAAGTCGACAAACCCGACGCCGAGCCCGACCGCGCGTTGGATGAATGTTTCGACCTGTTCGCCAATCTGGGTGCCGATGACGACCAACTGGATTTCCCGGCGATGTACGCCTCGGGCCGCTCGGGTTGGGCCGATATGGAGCTGGACGGGCCGCGCAAAGATCTTGCCGCCCTGTTTGACCTTGTTGTCGATCACGTCCCAGCCCCCAAGCAGGCCGAGCACAAGGAAGAACCGTTCCGCATGCTGGCAACCACATTGGGTAGCGATCCGTTCATCGGCCGCATCCTGACTGGTCGCGTCGAAAGCGGCACGCTCAAGGCTGGTGACAACCTCAAGGCGCTCAGCCGCGATGGAACGCAAATCGAAAGCTTCCGCGCGTCGAAAATCCTGGCCTTCCGGGGCCTGGGCCAACAGCCTATTGATGTCGCCGAAGCGGGTGACATCGTCACCATTGCAGGGATGAGCAAAGCCACCGTTGCGGATTCTCTGGTCGCGCCGCAGGTCGAAGAGGCCCTGCCCGCACAACCGATCGACCCGCCAACCATTACCGTGACCTTTGGCATCAACGATTCCCCCCTGGCCGGCCGTGACGGCAAAAAGGTACAGTCCCGGGTCATCCGTGACCGCCTGATGAAAGAGGCTGAATCGAACGTCGCCATCCGCATCACCGACACACCGGGCGGCGAAGCCTTTGAGGTCGCTGGTCGTGGCGAATTGCAAATGGGCGTTCTGATCGAGAACATGCGCCGCGAAGGGTTCGAGCTGAGCATCTCGCGCCCGCAGGTTCTGTTCCGGGAAGAAGATGGCCAGCGCCTGGAGCCCATCGAAGAAGTCACCATTGATGTCGATGACGAATACTCGGGCGCTGTGATCGAAAAGATCACAGGCACGCGCAAGGGCGAACTGGCCGAGATGCGCCCGGCCGGTGTCGGCAAAACCCGCATTATCGCTCATGTCCCGTCCCGTGGATTGATTGGTTATCACGGCGAATTCCTGACCGATACCCGCGGTACAGGCGTGCTGAACCGGGTTTTCCACGGTTGGGCTGCACACAAGGGTTCGATTCCGGGCCGTCGCGCCGGTGTTTTGATCTCAATGGAGAATGGTCAGGCCGTGGCTTATGCCCTTTGGAACCTGGAAGAGCGCGGCCGCATGTTTGTTAACCCGCAGACAGATGTCTATCAGGGCATGGTCATTGGCGAACACTCCCGCGACAATGATCTTGAGGTGAACCCGCTGAAAGGCAAGAAACTGACCAACGTTCGGGCCAGCGGTTCGGATGATGCCGTGCGTTTGACGCCTCCGATTCAGTTTTCTTTGGAAGAGGCCATTGCCTATATCGACGATGATGAACTGGTCGAAGTGACACCCAACGCAGTAAGACTGCGCAAACGCTTTTTGGACCCGCACGAGCGGAAACGCATGTCCAAATCAGCGTAGGAAACACGCCGAATTACTACCTGAATTGGAAACAATGTCGCATTTATGCCGCATTTGCATCCAACCTCAGCATCGCAACAAAAACAAAGCCCGCCTTCGTGGCGGGCTTTGTTTTTGTTTCTAAACAGCATTTTAAATCCCACTGACTTTGTCGTGAATACTCTCATGCGTTTGTTGTTGAAAATTTAACTCGTAAGAGATGTTTTTTTGTCTAAACTATGGCATGGTAGTTTAGTGCTTCGATGTGTTTTAACGAGTTTCAAGGAGTGGCGCCATGCGCTTAAAATCAAACTTATTGTCTATTGTATTTGTTTCCGCAACATTCCCATTGATTTCAGCAGGTGCGGCGCAATCAGCAGAAACGTGTACTATCAAAACGGCTCGCAAGTCAGTGTCCACCGACACACTTTGCGCATGTAAGGTCGTTGATGCAAGGATGTTGCGTTATATTCAACGCCGTGCGGATTTCGAACAAATCCTGGCTAACACGCTAGAAAGTTGTCCGGCTTTTGCGGCTGTTCTGACCGATATTCCAACAGCATCGATCAGTTCGGCAAGCGATAGGTCCAGTGACGGCAACGACACCTCGTCGGGGTCAAACGGCAACAATAATGCCGGTGGCAACTCGTCAGGTGGTGAAAACGACAACGGAGGCGATAGCGGGAACGATAACGGCGATTCCGGGAACGATAACGGGAACGATAACGGGAACGATAACGGCGATTCCGGTAACGGCAACGGCGATAGCGGCGGCAACGATGGCAACGGGGGCGGCGGCAACAACGGCAGCGGTGGCAACGACGGTAACGGCAACGGCGGCAACAACGGCGGCGGTGGCAACGACGGTAACGGCAACGGCGGCAACAATGACAGCGGTGGCAACTCCGGCGACGGCAACGGCGGCAATAATGGCAGCGGTGGCAATACTGGTAACGGCAACGGCGGCAATAATGGCAGCGATGGTAACACCGGTAACGGCAACGGCGGCAACAACAGCGGAAATGACGGTGGAAACTCCGGTGGAGCTGGAACTGGCGGTGGCAGCGATGGCGGAAACGCGGGCGGTGCCGGTTCAGGCGGCGGTGCCGGAGGCGGCGGTAACGCCGGCGGCCCTGGCAGCGGCGGAACCTTCGATTAAGTCGGCTGCGTTTGACAAATGTCCAAACGAGAAGGGCGACCTATCCGTCGCCCTTCGGTTCGAGCTGAAATTGAAAACCTGGGGTCGTTGAACGCACCCTGCTTTCAGCTTTTTCCGTAAACGCCGACCCAACTGCTGGGCTTTTGGGGGTTCTGCATTCGCAAAAACAAATACCGCGTGGCCGTCCACGGTTTGATCCGGTTTGTCAGATTATCCAGAACCAGGTCTCCCGCTGCGGATCGATAAACCAACACGGCATGAGAATTTCTTTGCGTGTCCAGTACAGTCGCAATCAGCAATTTACTTGGGTTGACGCCCGCTCGGATCAGGTCGCGTTTCTTCAAAAGGGCAAAATCTTCGCAATCCCCGCCTCTGGATGTTGGCAACGCCCAACGCTCGCTGGTTCGGTACTGCGATTGATCGGTCACCGATCGTGTCGTCGAATTCACCTTTTGGTTTACTCGCTTGATAAGCCGCATTTCTTGCTGGCTCGACATAGAGCTTGAAGACTTGCCTGAGCACGCCCAATTGTATTCCCGGCAAAGTTGCTGCGCGCCTGCGGGCGGAGGAGATCCAGCCACACTTGGGATAAAGGCCCCTTCGGTCGCTTCGGCGCCCGAACCTAAAAGCAAAGGCCCCAGTGCGATTCCCGAAACAGCAACCATCCGCCCCGTCGAATTGACCAGCCGCGAAAAAGCGGCTCTAAGCTCTGCGCTCAACGATTTCATGCCTGTACCTCGATCCATGCCTATCCAACGATTTGAGACAAACAGGGCCGCTTGTTGTGTTCCAAACTATCTTCAGACGGAGCCGTTTGTGCAATCTGAAGCGAAGTTGCAAGCGAAAAGAGGCGGAAATTCGTCACTCAATATGACCATTTCAGGCAAGAATTGAGAAGCACAGGTCACAATCTATAGGTGAACCGGCGGTAATTGACTTTCGGAACTGGGTTCAAGTTGCTGAAAAATAACGGCTGAGGTCATTAAGGCAAAAACCGGGCAACAGCCGTAATTGCCCGGTTGGATCATTGGCTAAAATCCGCCCATTTGACCGAAAGACGGCCTGATGAGCGTCAGATCGTCGTTATTCAGTGATCTCTACCACGACCAATTCGCGCTCGCTGGCTCCGCGCGCGTGGTCAAGCGCCTGCTGATACTCGGGTGAATTGTAGCATTCGACCGCGGATTCGACCGACGGGAATCGGGCAACGACATTGCGAGGGCGCTCTTTCCCTTCCAGCTGAACGTATCTGGCAGCACGTGCGATAAAGGTGCCCCCATGTTTGGCAATGGCGGGTCCGGCCAGCTCGGCGTATTTGGCATACGCTTCTGTGTCGGTCACCGTGACATGAGCAATCCAAAGTGCACCCATCTTATCCTCCCAATACTTGTTCCGCAGCCTTGATCGCCGCATCCGAATTCGAGGCGTCTTTGCCGCCACCCTGTGCCATGTCGGGGCGACCACCGCCGCCCTTACCGCCCAGTTCCGAAACTGCGGCCCGGACCAAATCGACCGCCGATACCTTGTCTGTCAGGTCCGACGTGACACCGGCAGCAACAGCCGCCTTGCCGCCCGCATCGGCGATCAGCAGAACTGCCCCCGACCCCAACCGGCTTTTGTGTTCATCAATCAGCGCCGGAAGGTCTTTGCCCGACACCCCATTCAGTGCCTGCGCCAGGAATTGCACACCATTTACATCCCGTGCCTCGGCACCGCCCTGCCCCGAACCGCCAGCCATCGCCAGATCACGCCGCAGTTGCGCGACCTCATTTTGCAGCGACTTGCGTTCGTCCAACAAGGATTTGACCCGGCCCACAACATCATCCTGCTGCGCCTTCAACTCGGATGCGATCTGGCTAAGGCGCTGATCCTGCAACGAGAGATGTCGCAGCGCCTCATCACCGGTCAACGCTTCGATCCGGCGCACACCGGCGCTGCTGGCGCTGTCGCCCAGCAGAATGAATGTTCCGATATCCCCGGTTTGACGCACATGCGTACCGCCACACAGTTCGATCGACCAGGTTTCCCCGTCCTGCCCTTTCCCGGTGGGTGCCTTGCCCATCGACACGACGCGCACCTCATCACCGTATTTCTCACCAAACAGGGCCTGCGCGCCCAGTCCACGTGCATCGTCGGGCGTCATGATCCGGGTTTCGACGGCAGAATTCTGACGGATGAACGCATTCACGTCGCGTTCGACCTTTTGAATTTCCTGCGGGCTAAGAGCCTTGGAGTGGCTGAAGTCAAACCTCAACCGGTCATCCGCGTTCAGCGATCCCCTTTGCGCCACGTGATCACCCAGCGTTTCGCGCAATGCCTCATGCAGCAGGTGCGTCGCCGAGTGATTGGCCCGTATGGCCGAGCGGCGCGCGTGATTGACCTCAAGCTCGACGGTGTCACCCTTGGACAGAACGCCGTGATTGACAGTCACCTTATGCGCGTAGATTTTCCCGTCCGCGAATTTTCTGGTGTCTTCAACTACGGCCACGTCGTCCGTATTTTCCAGACGGCGAATTTCCCCGGTGTCGCCGACCTGACCGCCAGATTCGCCATAAAACGGCGTCTGGTTCACGATGACCCAACCGGTTCCGCCTTTTTCGATTCTGTCGACCAAGGCGCCATCAACGACCAACGCGCCCACCAACCCTTCGGCTTTTTCGGTATCATAGCCCAGGAAATCCGTAGCCCCGGCCGTATCCAGCACATCGAACCAAACAACCTGATCCGCGGCTTCGCCCGATCCGGCCCAGGCCGCACGGGCCTTGGCCTTTTGCTCGGCCATGGCGGCATCGAACCCATCCGTATCCACGGTCCGGCCTTTTTCACGCAGCGCATCCTGTGTCAGATCCAGCGGGAACCCAAAGGTATCATACAATTTGAAGGCGGCATTGCCGGGCAAGGCCGCGTCTGCGGGCAGGTTCGCAACCTCATCATCCAACAGTTTCAGGCCGCGATCCAGCGTCTGCTTGAACCGGGTTTCCTCCAACAGCAGCGTCTCTTCAATCAACGGCTGCGCCTGCCCCAGCTCGGTATATTGCGCGCCCATCAGCTGTACCAAAGTCGGCACAAGCTGGTGCATCACCGGATCTTTTGCACCCAACAAATGCGCATGACGCATGGCGCGGCGCATGATCCGCCGCAGCACGTATCCGCGGCCGTCATTGCTGGGCATCACCCCGTCCGCAATCAAAAACGACGTCGAACGCAGATGGTCGGCGATAACCCGGTGATGCACGTTCTGATCACCATAAGGGTCTACGCCTGTCGCGTCTGCCGATGCCTCGATCAATGTCTTGAAAAGATCGGTGTCATAGTTGTCATGGCTGCCTTGCAGCAACGCGCCGATCCGCTCCAGCCCCATGCCGGTGTCGATCGACTGCATATCCAGTTCCACCATCGAGCCGTCTTCGAACTGCTCGTTCTGCATGAAAACGATGTTCCAGATTTCGATGAACCGGTCACCGTCTTCGTCAGCAGAACCCGGAGGGCCACCCCAGATATGATCGCCGTGATCATAGAAAATCTCGGTGCACGGACCGCATGGGCCGGTTGGCCCCATCTGCCAGAAATTGTCGCTGGTGGCGATGCGGATGATCCGGTCTTCGGGCACGCCGACTTTTTTCCAGATCTCAAACGCCTCATCATCGGTATGGTAAACCGTTGCCAACAAACGGTTCTTGTCGATACCGAACTCCTTGGTGATCAATTCCCAGGCGAAAGGGATCGCTTCGGGTTTGAAATAGTCGCCGAACGAAAAGTTCCCCAGCATCTCAAAGAACGTGTGGTGCCGAGCGGTGTAACCGACGTTGTCCAGATCGTTGTGTTTCCCGCCTGCGCGCACACATTTTTGCGCCGTGGTCGCGCGTTGATAGTCGCGGGTTTCCACTCCGGTAAACAGGTTCTTGAACTGCACCATGCCCGAGTTCACGAACATCAGCGTCGGGTCATTGCGCGGGACCAGAGGGCTGGACGCCACCACTTCGTGCCCCTGTTTGGCAAAGTAGTTCAGAAAGGTCGATCGGATATCGTTCAGCGTGGGCATAAGGCTCTCTCGGCGCGCAATCATTTTGTGTCGAAACGGGTTTATCCCTGTCCCCCAGGATAGTCCACAACATTGCAGGTGCCGTATGAAACAAGGCGGCCCCATGGACCGCCTTGTTCAGAGTATCCCCAGCGCCCCAATTGGGGCCGTGGCAAATTACTGTTACCGTACGTGGCCGTCACGCTTCGAGGATATCGTCATCCTCGGCCGCGTTGGGGGGCATGTCGAACTCCAACCCATGGGCTGCGCGAATCTTGTCTTCGATTTCCAGTGCCGAGCGGCTGTTGTCGCGCAGGTATTGCTTGGCATTCTCACGCCCCTGCCCGATCCGTTCATCACCATAACTGAACCAGGAACCCGACTTCTCGACCACGCCAGCCTTGACGCCCAGATCCAGCAGCTCGCCCATTTTGCTGATGCCTTCGCCATACATGATGTCGAATTCCACCTGCTTGAAGGGCGGTGCCACCTTATTCTTGACGACCTTTACGCGGGTTTGGTTGCCGACCACTTCGTCCCGGTCCTTGATCGCGCCAATGCGGCGGATGTCCAGCCGGACCGAGCTGTAAAACTTCAGCGCGTTACCACCGGTTGTGGTTTCCGGGCTGCCAAACATCACACCGATCTTCATCCGGATCTGGTTGATGAACACCACCATGCATTTCGAACGGCTGATCGAGCCGGTCAGCTTGCGCATCGCCTGGCTCATCAGGCGAGCCTGTACGCCGACACTGCTGTCGCCCATGTCGCCCTCAAGCTCGGACTTGGGCGTCAGCGCGGCGACCGAGTCGACCACAACCATGTTTACCGCCCCCGAACGCACCAACGTATCGGTAATTTCAAGCGCCTGTTCACCGGTATCGGGCTGCGAGATCAGCAGCTCATCCAGGTCGACGCCCAGCTTGCGGGCGTATTGCGGGTCCAGCGCGTGTTCCGCATCCACAAAGGCGCACACACCGCCGCGTTTCTGCTGCTCGGCAATACAATGCAGCGTCAGCGTGGTCTTGCCCGAACTTTCAGGCCCGTAAATCTCGACAATCCGGCCCATCGGCAGGCCGCCAATCCCCAGCGCGATATCCAGACCCAGCGACCCAGTCGAGCTTGCCTCGATCTCTTGCTTGGTGTCTTCACCCAGCTTCATGATCGAACCCTTGCCGAACTGACGTTCGATCTGTGCCAGCGCGCTGTCGAGCGCCTTTTGCTTGTCTGCGTTTTTCTTGTCGCTCATCGTCAGAAGATCCGCCATTGTCCTGTCGCCTTCCCTTTTGTCACACCCTTGAACGGGCGGCAATCGCTGCTTTGTTCGCCTCTTGTTCCTTATGAGATCAAAAAGAGAACATTTCAACTAAAACTTACAACACCTACTGTTGAGCAATTGTATTAAAGAGTCGTTTACGCCAATCTGCGCCGGTAACAAAGATCGCCAAAGGGGCAATAAATGCTTGTTTTCTATAAGGAACGTCTTGCGTTTCTGGCTGTACCCAAAACCGGCAGCACCGCCTATCACTCTGCCCTGCAGGACCGCGCCGATTTTGTCGTGACCGGCCCGCCGGAACTGAAACATGCCCCTGTGCGGCGCTATGATCGCTTTTTTCAGAACATCTTTCGGAAAATGTACGACACCGAGATGGAAATCATGGCCGTGGTGCGCGAACCGATCGACTGGTTGGGCAGTTGGTACAAGTTTCGCGGCAGACCAGAGCGTGTTGGGCACCCCCATTCGACCCATGACCTGAGCTTTGACGAATTTGTTCAGGCATACATGAAAAACCCGCGCCCTGAATTTGCGGATGTGGGAAGCCAAAGCCAATTTTTTCGGACACGCAGCAACGGGTTTGGCGCAAGCCACATATTCAAGTACGAAAATCAGGATAAGATACTGGAATTTCTACAGGACCGGCTGAACACTCACGTCAACCTGCAACAGGAAAACGTGTCCCCCCTCCGGGATCTTAGTATGTCGCCCGAAACCGAGCGAAAGTTCCGCAAAACACACGCGGCCGAATTCACTTGCCACGACACGGCGCTTTAGGTGGCTTAGTTCAACTGCTGGAAAACAGCTTCGGTCAGCTGATTCAGTGAAAACGGCTTTGGCAGAAAGGTCGAGTTCAGAATTTCTGGTCTGGAATCGCCAAAAACGCCTTCGGTATAGCCGGACATGAAAATGACCCTTACATCCGGACGCGTCTGCAGCGCTTTGCGAACCCAGGTCGGCCCGTCCATACCGGGCATGACGACATCGGTCACAAACGCATCGACGTTCAGCGCGCCATCTTCAAGCAGGCGCAGCGCCTCTTCACCCGAATCAGCTTCGAGAACGGTATATCCCTTCAGCCTCAAAGCGCGTGTAGCAAACGCCCGAACCGGAGCCTCGTCCTCAACCAACAGCACCACGCCCTCGCCCTGCCGGGCGGTCTGGGTATCAGTTGCGATGGCATCTGCCTTTGCTGGTTCCTGTGTTGCGGTAGACACCGGAAGGAACACCGTGAACTCGGTTCCCTGCCCCTGAAAGCTATCCACAAAAATGAAGCCACCGGTCTGCTTGACGATCCCGTAAACGGTGGACAGCCCCAATCCTGTACCCTCGCCGGTTCTTTTGGTCGTATAAAACGGCTCAAACACTTTTTGGAGCTTATCAGCAGGTATACCAACGCCACTGTCGATGACTTTTACGGTCACATATTCGCCGGGCTGTATGGTCGCCCGATCCCGCGAAAAAGGTTGGCTCAGGACCACAACTTCGGTTTCAATCCGCACTTCGCCGCCGTCCGGCATGGCATCGCGTGCGTTGACGACCAGATTCATAAACACTTGCTCTAATTGCCGTTTGTCGGCCCGCACCGGCTTGAGAACCGGATCATGACTTAGGATCAGGCGCACTTTCTCACCGACCAGCCGGTTCAACAGGTGGATCAAATCCGAGATCGTATCCCTCAGGTCCAGCACCTCAGGTTGCAGGGTCTGCTTGCGCGAGAACGCAAGCAGCTGACTGACCAGCGCAGCCGCCCGGTTGGCGTTCTGGTTGATCTGAACAAGATCTCCGTAATCCGGGTCATTCTGATCATGGCGCAACAACAACAGGTCGCAGTGACCAGAGATTGCCGTCAGCAGGTTGTTGAAATCATGGGCTACACCGCCAGCCAATTGCCCAACGGCCTGCATCTTTTGCCCCTGAACAAACTGCGCCTCCAGAGTTTTAAGTTCGGTCGCGTCGTTCAGCACGGCAATCAGGCATACCTGCCCGTTGTTGACCACCCGGTTCAGCGTCACCTGTACAAAGACTTCTTTTTCCTGGCGCGACAGCCGCAAGAACTCAGAGCGCGGCGCGGGATTGGATTCCGCGGTACGGGCCAACCAATCCAGAATGGGGTAACCAAGCCCATGCATGATCTGACTGACGTTGGTTTCACCCGGCTGGATGTCTCCGATCAATTTCACGGCCAGCCTGTTGGCCTCCAGAATGCTGCCATCCGGTGAAAGGCACATGACCGGCACGGGCAGATCGGCAAAAGACGCTCCGCTGGCACTTTGCGCGGCTTCGTCCAGGGGAAGAAGAAGCAATTCGCGGACCGTTCCGGACCGGCTCAACTCGCCAACTGCGGCAGAAAGGGAACCACTGGTCGTCTGAACCTGCGCAATCTCACCCTGACCTTGCAGTTCGCTGGCAATCACCTGATGCAGCTTGTCCGGCTTGTGCCCCAGCAGATGCTCAGCCGCCCCGTTCACGCGCAGCAACGTGCCGTTTCGCCCTTCTGTCAGAACCGGAACACTGGCGTCATCCCAATGTCCCGCCGCATCCAGATGCAAGCGCCAGCAAAACAGGTCACTGCCGACGCCAAAAACCGAAACCGGAATGGTCGATCCAACCGTAACGATATCTTCGCGCGCTTTCCCATAAATCTCGGCCAGCGATTGCAACCGCAGCAAAACAGCCGATGGGTTTGCGAATGTGGATTTAAGGCATTGCTCTAGCCGGTTGCCGGGACGTGCCTGAAACTGCGCCCGCGCCCTTGAGTTCGAGGTCAGAACGTCACCCTGTGCATTTGCGATCAGGCACGGGAAAGGGTCCTGCTCTGCAAATACCGCCATAGCTTGTACCGTTTGTCGCACGGATCGGTCAGCAATCTGCCCGCGGAGCAGGACAAAAAACGTGGCGGCCAGCAGGGATACCCCGGCGACAACAAGACCCGTGTTCCAGGTTGGTGACAAAAACCCGACAACCGATGAAAAGCTAAGAAGCAATCCCAGAACGACGATCGGAACAAGCCGCACGCCATTTGGAGTTTTTTGAGTTGATGGGTCAGAATAAATTTCGGCAGTGTCGGACATAAGCAACTCAGTTCAGTGGGCTTTCAGTCAATCAGCCCAAATAAGGTTAATGCCCTATTAAGAACGAGGCACTCTCCTTTTAGTTGCTACGTTGCGACGCACTATCGCGTCAAGTGTGCCGTAAAGAAACCATCGGTACCGTGAGAAACAATCCACGTTTTGCGAAAGGTTTCCGTCCAACCCGGGTTAGACTGAACGAACGAATCTGTCACAGCGCCGTTTTCATCGTCTAACATCGAACATGTGGCATAGGCCAAAGTTCCACCCGGGCAAACCAATGGCGATATGTCTTCCAGAATCTGGCGTTGAATTTGCGACAGCTCGTGCAAACGCTGTTCGTTCAAAGCCCATTTTCCGGCTGGTGCACGACGCCATGACCCGCTGCCCGAACAAGGCGCATCCGCCAGAACCACATCAAACGGCGCGTGCTGCGCGATGTCATCCGGAGACAGGATCGTAACATCTGCCCCGGCCCGCGCGACCCTTTCGGGCAGATCCCGCATGCGTCCGGCATTCACATCATGGGCGAACACTTTCACCCCTTGCTGTGCTGCAAGGGCCAGAGATTTCCCGCCCCCGCCTGCGCAATAGTCCAAAACGCGCATCCCCGGGCGCAGCTTTAGGGCCGCCACCACTGCCTGGCTGGCTGCATCCTGAAGTTCGACCAGCCCATCCAGATACGCCTCGCTCTGGGAAATCTTTCGCGCGCCCTCGACAACTTCCAACGCGGTTTCACAAGCCGGGTGCGGTTGCGCAGTTACTCCCCCAGTGGCAAGGGCCGCGATGGCACCTGTCACATCCGACTTGATCAGGTTGACCCGCAAATGCACCGGCGCGCGGTTTTGCAACGCCTGCGCGACCGGAACGGCCTGATCCCCCAAAGAAGACTGGAATCTGGGCCAAAGCCATTCTGGCACATCCCATTGTTCCGCCTCGGTTTCAAAATCCCGGCCTGTTTCGTCACCGGACAGCGCAGCAGGCGCATAGCGGTCGCCGGAAAACAGCGCCTCAAGGCTCTGATCCGTCGCACGCATCAATCCAATCATCAATCCGCGACCGGTCTCGGACCCGCCGCGCGCCGCAAAGGAACGCTTGCACCGCAGGGCGGCAAACACGTGATCCCGCACGGCCGCGCGGTCTTTGGATCCGGCAAACCGGCTGCGGCGCGCCCAGTTGGTCAGGGACTTTTCGACAGGTGTTCCGGAAAGGAAATCGTCAAGGATTTCTATTGATGCCTGAATGCGTGCGGCGGGCGTCATGGTGTATTCCGTTGCTGGTTATGCGGCCTCGACCAGAGCGCCACAAATGCAAAACGGCGCCCTGGGCCGGGCGCCGCACTGATCATGAGCCGGGGTTACATCACCCGGTAGTTCGGGCTTTCGCGTGTGATCTGCACGTCATGCACGTGGCTTTCTTTCAGGCCCGCACCGGTGATTTTGACAAAGTTGCAGTTCTTGCGCATCTCTTCAACCGTTGCACAGCCGGTGTACCCCATTGCTGCGCGCAGACCGCCAACGAGTTGGTGGACCACGGCGCTGGCGGAGCCTTTGTACGGCACCTGCCCCTCGATCCCTTCGGGCACCAGCTTGTCGTTGGCGGCGTCTTTCTGGAAATACCGATCCGCCGAGCCGCGCGCCATCGCGCCAAGGCTGCCCATGCCGCGATAGGATTTGAACGACCGACCCTGATACAGGATCACCTCACCCGGGCTTTCATCGGTACCGGCAATCATCGACCCGACCATGGCACAGGACGCGCCCGCCGCAATCGCCTTGGCGAAATCGCCCGAGAACTTGATGCCCCCGTCCGCGATGACCGGAACGTCCTGTGCCGCTGCGGCGCAATCCATAATCGCCGTCAGCTGCGGCACGCCAACGCCTGCAACCATCCGCGTTGTACAGATCGAGCCCGGCCCGATGCCAACCTTGATCGCATCCGCCCCGGCGTCAATCAGCGCCTTGGCGGCGTCACCGGTTGCGACATTGCCCGCGATGATCTGCACTTCGTTCGACAAGGTCTTGGCCCGCGTTACCGCGTCCAGAACCCCTTGTGAATGGCCATGCGCCGTATCCACAACGATGATGTCGACACCTGAATCCACCAGTTGTTCAGACCGCTCAAACCCGGCATCTCCGACCGAAGTCGCCGCGGCAACGCGCAGGCGGCCCAGCTGATCCTTGCAGGCGGTTGGGTTCAATACGGCTTGCTCTGTGTCTTTCAACGTCAGCAGGCCGGTCAATTTGCCCGAACCGTCGACCACCAGCAGTTTTTCGATCCGGCGGGCGCGCATCAGGCTTTTGGCCTCTTCCAGATCCGCAGGTTCCTGCAGCATCGCCAGATTTTCAGACGTCATCATCAGGTGAACCGGCGTGTCGTCGGAATTTGCGAACCGCATGTCGCGGTTGGTCAGAATGCCCACCACGCGGCCTGCTTCGTCCACCACCGGAAAGCCGGTGAAGTTATAACGCTGCACCAGCGCCTTGGCGTCGGCCAGCGTCTGATCGACCCGCAAAGTCACCGGGTTATACACGATCCCGGATTCAAAGCGTTTGACCCGCCGCACTTCGCGGGCCTGTTCTTCGACCGACAGGTTCTTGTGAACAACACCGATCCCGCCAGCCTGCGCCATGGCAATGGCCATCCTCGCCTCGGTCACGGTGTCCATCGCCGAGCTGAGCAGCGGGATGTTCATCGTAATTTCACGCGTCACACGCGTGCTTGTATCCGCCGTCGCCGGCAGCACCGACGAGGCCGCCGGAACCAATAGAACATCGTCAAAGGTGAGTGCCTCACGAATCTGCATCTGCTAACCCCATGCAAAAGCCCGTTTGACGGTGACCCTATTACATGGATTCAGGTTAAGGAAAAGCCCCTGACTTAAACTAGTTTTCCTCTGCGGGCCAAAGCCGCGACCAAAAACGACGCAACGTGTGCAAAACGTGCCGCTGAATGCCCTTTCCCTTTGCGCGCAAACCCATATCTTGCCCGACATACGCGCGAACACAAAAGGCAGGCCAATCATGACCACCGACCCCCTTGTTGTCTTTACCCCGTCGGGCAAACGCGGGCATTTCCCCGTTGGAACCCCGGTTCTGACAGCCGCCCGGCAACTTGGCGTCGATCTGGATTCGGTCTGTGGCGGACGCGGGATTTGTTCCAAATGCCAGATCACGCCCAGCTATGGCGAATTCCCCAAGCACGGTGTGACGGTATCCGAAGACGCGCTGAGCGACTGGAACGCGGTCGAGCAGCGCTATGACGACAAGCGCGGGCTGAAACCGGGCCGTCGTCTGGGATGTCAGGCCACGGTTCAGGGGAATGTGGTCATCGACGTACCGCCGGAAAGCCAGGTTCACCGTCAGGTCGTCCGCAAGGCGGCCACTGCGCGCGCGATCACCATGGACCCCGCGACCCGGCTGTATTTCGTGGTGGTGGAAGAACCTGACATGCACTCGCCCACTGGCGATCTTGAGCGGCTGGAGCGCGCCTTGCGCGAGCAATGGAACATTGATGCCATCACCGCCGATCTTTCCCTGATGTCCAAGCTGCAACCCGTTCTGCGCAAAGGTAAATGGGAGGTCACGGTTGCCGTCCACAAGGGCCACAAGGATACCGTTGCGCGGATCACCGAAATCTGGCCCGGCCTGCATGAAAGCGGACTTTACGGGCTGGCCATTGACCTCGGATCGACCACCATCGCCGCCCATTTGACCGATCTGGAAACGGGCGAGGTCAATGCCTCATCCGGCCTGATGAATCCGCAGATCCGGTTTGGCGAGGACCTGATGAGCCGCGTCTCGTATGCCATGATGAACCCCGGTGGCGACCAGGAAATGACAAAGGCCGTGCGTGAGGCGATCAATGACCTCACCACCTCGATCGCGGATGAGGCCGGGATTGATGCCGATCTGATCGTGGAAACGGTCTTTGTCTGTAACCCGGTCATGCACCATTTACTGCTGGGGCTGGACCCGGTTGAACTGGGTCAGGCGCCCTTTGCGCTGGCCACGTCCGAAAGTGTGTCCCTGCGCGCGCGCGAAATGGAGCTGACCAGGATGAACCCCCGCGCGCAGGTCTATATCCTGCCCTGTATCGCGGGCCACGTGGGCGCAGATTGCGCCGCCGTTGCCTTGTCCGAAGAGCCGGGCAAATCCGAAGACCTCGTGCTGGTTGTCGATGTCGGCACCAATGCGGAAATCCTTTTGGGCAATACCAGCCGTGTTCTGGCCTGTTCGTCCCCCACCGGACCGGCATTCGAAGGCGCGCAGATCAGTTCCGGCCAACGCGCCGCGCCCGGTGCGATTGAGCGGATCGGGATTGATCCTGTCACCAAGGAACCCCGCTTTCGCGTGATCGGATCGGAACTATGGTCTGACGAGGAAGGCTTCGATCAGCACATCGCCACAACCGGCATCACCGGTATCTGCGGTTCGGGTATTATCGAAGCTGTCGCCGAGATGCGCATTGCCGGATTGCTGGATGAAAGCGGTTTGATCGGATCGGCCAAGCAAACCGGGACGCCCCGTTGCGTACCCGAGGGTCGCACCCATTCCTATCTGATCCACGATGCCAGCGCCGAAGGCGGTCCGCGCATCACCGTGACGCAGGGCGATATCCGTGCCATCCAACTGGCGAAATCCGCGCTTTACGCCGGTGCGCGCCTGCTGATGGATAACATGAATGTCGACAAGGTTGATCGCGTCGTCCTTGCCGGGGCCTTCGGCGCGCATATCTCGACCAAACACGCGATGGTGCTGGGCATGATCCCGGATGCGCCGCTGGATAAGGTCTCAAGCGCGGGGAACGCGGCCGGGACCGGCGCGCGGATTGCGCTGTGCAATATCGCCGCCCGGACCGAGATCGAACAGGTGGTGCGCGAAATCACCAAAGTCGAAACCGCCATCGAACCCAAGTTTCAGGATCACTTCGTCGCCGCCAACGCGATTCCGCATAAAACCGATCCGTTCCCGGAACTGGCGCAAATCGTCACCCTCCCGTCACCGTCATTCAATACCGGCGGAGACGATGAAAGGTCTGGCCGCCGTCGCCGCCGGCGGTCATAGTCCCACCATCAACAGGAGGCCCCGATGCTATTGACCAATGAAGAACAGGCGGAATATTGGGGCAAGTCGCCAGCAGGCACCAGTTGGTTAACTTATGAAGACCAGCTTGATCATCTGATGGCCCCGGTTCTGGATCTGGTTCTGGACCGGGCCACGCTTTCTGCGGGAATGCGTGTTCTGGATATCGGCTGTGGAACCGGCGTCAGCACGATGGCCGCCGCGCGGCAAGCGGGGCCGGATGGGCATGTACTGGCCGCCGATATCTCGCAACCTTTTCTGGACAGAGCCAGGGAAAGAGCGTCGAAAGAAGCCCTGAATAACGTTGATTTTCAATATGCTGACGCGCAAAGCTACAGCTTTGCGCCTGATCAAGTGGATGCCGCAATCTCTCGCTTTGGTGTGATGTTCTTTCAGGATTCCGTTGCTGCCTTTGCCAATATCGCCCGTGCTTTGAAACCCGGCGGGCAGATGACCTTTGCCGCGTGGGGGCCGCTGTCTGACAACCCGTGGTTCAAAGTGCCCCACATCGCGGCCGTCAAGCAATTGGGTCAGCCGCCACGCGTGGATCGTTATGCCCCCGGGCCTTTGGCGCTTCATGATCTGGATCACGTCGCAGGCATGATGGAACAAGCCGGACTAACCGAAGTAAAGGCTGACGCCGTACCGTTGTCCCTGCCCGGTGTCGGCGGGCTTACCGACTCGGCGGTGCTGTGCACACGCGTCGGACCGGCGGCCCGTGCCATTTCACATTTCAACGGGGATGATCGGGACGTTCAGGCGATTCAGACCGCTGTTGGCGAAGCATTCCAAAGCTATCTGACTGACAATGGGGTTCAAATCCCCGCTGTCATCAACCTGTATCAGGCACGTCGATCTGGCTGAGTGGAGCGGGTGAAGGGAATCGAACCCTCGTCGTTAGCTTGGGAAGCTACTGCTCTACCATTGAGCTACACCCGCGAATAACGAACATGTAGCGTCGCAGAGACCGCCCCGCAACCTAAAAGCTGGGTCATGTTCAGCGGGTTATTCCGTGCGTGCGCGCAGGCTGTCAATCAACGATTGGTCCACATCCAGAACCGCGCTGGCTGCGTCCAGGGTTTGGCGGTCCAGATGTTGCGGGCTTAGGTCGATATCCTTGGAAAACGCATTCACAATCGCCTGTATCGCATTGATTCTGGCGTATTTCTTATTGTTGGCAGGGATGACATGCCAGGGCGCGATTTCCGTGGATGTCCGCGCCAGCATCTCATCCACGGCCACTTCGGTTTCGGCCCAGCGTTCGCGGTTGCGGAAATCCTCGTATGTCAGCTTCCAGCGTTTCATCGGATTGCGCAGACGTTCTGAAAACCGCTCCATCTGCTCTTCCGGGGATATGTGGAAAAACAATTTCACGATCCGGGTGCCGTCATCCACCAGCATCCGTTCAAAATCATTGATCTCTTGATACGCAGCGCGCCAGCGTTTCTCGGGCGTGAAACCCTCCAGACGTTCGACCAGCACCCGGCCATACCAACTGCGATCAAAGGCCGAGATCGCCCCTTCAGGGGGTAATCTTTCCCAAAACCGCAGCAGGTAATGGCGATTCAGATAGTAGTTGCGCGGCGCGCCGATGGGCCAGACCTTGAAACTGCGCGGGTCCAGCGCCTGACTGATCCGCCGGATCGTACCCCCCTTGCCTGCGGCATCCCAGCCTTCAAACACCAGAACGCCCTTGGTGCCGTGAAACAAAAAGGCCTGTTGAATCACGGCCAATTGCGCCTGCAATTCGGCCAGTTGGAGGAAATAGTCTTTCTTTCCAAGCCGCTTGTTTAGGTCGGCATCCGCCAAATGCGGGGGGCGATGTTCGCTCATTCAACTACCTGGAACTTGCTTAGGATCCTAACCATGGTCACATGCCCGCCAGAGTGTGGCATTGATCGGTATCAAACGCAAAAAGGCCAGGCGTCTAGCCCGGCCTCTGTTCGTTGTATTGCCGAAAGATCAGGCGCGACGACGGCGACCACCGCCGCGACGACCACCGCCGGCGGCCCCAGCCTCATCCGGCGATTTGTTGAACCGGATCCACTCGCCGCCATGCGGGTCATTGTTGGTCAGCAGGTTGGCGGCGCGGATGGCCTCCATTTCCTTACCGGCGCGCGGCTTGGTTGAGCCCAGGCCGAACAGCTGGCAAAAGGTTTCATCATCCATGTCAGCGGGCAGGATAATCCCTTTGGCTTCGACCTCGGCCTTTTTCTCGGCCAGTTTCTTGGGCCCGACAGGCAACGCCACCGGGTTCATGATGGCCGAGGTCATGCCAGCGCCCATCGCCATCGGCAGGAAGGCATTGTTGATGCCGTGGCGGTTGGGCAGGCCAAACGACACGTTCGACGCACCGCAGGTGGTGTTCACGCCCAGTTCCTCACGCAGGCGACGGACCAGAGCAAACACCTGCTGGCCTGCGGTCGCCATCGCGCCGATGGGCATGACCAGCGGGTCAACCACAATGTCATGCGCGGGGATGCCGAAATCGGCGGCGCGCTCAACGATCTTTTTGGCGACCTCAAAGCGCACATTGGGGTCTTCGGAAATACCGGTGTCATCGTTCGAGATGGCAACAACCGGCACGTTATACTTTTTGACCAGCGGCAGAACCAGTTCCAGACGCTCTTCCTCGCCGGTGACCGAGTTCAACAGCGGGCGGCCCTCAGCCGCTTCAAGACCGGCCTCCAGCGCGCCGGGCACCGATGAATCGACACACAATGGCACGTCGACCAACCCCTGCACCATCTCGATGATCTTGCGCATCAGCGGCGGCTCGGTCTCGTTCGGGTTGGGGTTCGAGTTGTAGACAACGCCCGCATTGATATCCAGAACGGTCGCGCCCGCAGCAACCTGCGCCAGCGCGTCCTTTTCAACGGTCGAAAAATCGCCCGCTTCCAGCTCGGCTGCCAGTTTCTTGCGTCCTGTTGGGTTGATCCGCTCTCCGATCACACAGAACGGTTCGTCAAAGCCCAGAACGGCAGTTTTTGTTTTTGATTCTACGACTGTACGGGTCATGTCCGTTCCTTAGGAGTTTGCAGGCTGCGCCGAAGCACCGCCGTTATTGATCGCCCAGTTGGCGTTGGTCTTGATACCGCCAAGCGGGAAGAAGTGCACGTTGGTAATGTTGAAATCCGGGTTGGCCGCCTTGTGGTTGGCCAGTTCAGTCACAACGTCGGTCGGCTCATACGGCAGCAACAGCTTGGATACATCCATGGCGCGTTTCTGCAGCACTTTCAGCGACGGGCCGACACCACAGGCAATCGCGAATTTGATCAGGGTTTGCAGCTTGGCCGGACCCGCGATGCCGATATGGATCGGCAGGTCGATGCCCGCCTCTTTCAGGCTGTCGGCCCAGGCAATGATTGGCTTGGCTTCGAACGCGAATTGAGTGGCCAGCGCCATTTCCGCATCGGTTGTCTCGTTGAATTTCTGTTTCCAGCGCAGCGCGTCATCGACATTTTTGGTCGAACCATCCGGGTCGATGTCTTTATTGCCCTCGGGGTGACCCGCCACATGCAGACGCTTGAAGCCTGCCCTGTCGAACAGTCCGGTTTCCAGCAATTGCATCGAGCTGTCAAAGTCGCCATGTGGGCTTGCAACCCCACCGGCCAGCAGCAACGCCTGATCGACGCCCGCTTCGCCCTGATACATGGAAATCCAGTTCTCCAGCGTCGCGGCATCCTTGATGATACGCGCCGGGAAATGCGGCATGACCGGATATCCTTCGGCGGCGATGCGTTTGGCGGTCTGGACCATGTCTTCGATGGGCGTGCCCTCGATATGGGCGATGTAGACGCGGGTGCCCTGGGGCAGCAGCGCGCGGAAATCCTCGACCTTTTCAGCGGTGCGCGGCATCACCTCGATCGAATAGCCCTGCAAAAAGGCTTCGACGGTCGGATTCACCGGCCCGTTTTCGACCGCATCACGTTTCTTGAAGTTCAGCAAAGCCATTGCGGCCTCCCATAGCTGTCTCGGGCTCATGCCCAACCGTCATTGGCGATCAAGGTCTTGATCCTGTCCTGATCGTATTCCGTTTCCAGACGCACGGCTTCGGCTTCGGCAATCTCGGACGGGTCGCCCTCAACCGGATAAGCCTCGGCTTTGCGCCATTCGGCCAGATAGGCATCACTGTCCTTGGCGTTCACCTTCATGGCAGCCCGGTCGATGGCTTGCTCGAACCGTTCCTCCAACTGCCGCTTGGCGCCGCGACGGCCTTTGCCGACGATGACTTGGGCGGGAATGTCGCGCCAGAATACGATGGTGACGTCAGGCATTGTTGCTGATTCCTCCTAACCAGATGGATCGGTTCTAGACTTCTATATGGGCGCAAGTCGGTCGGTTTTCGACACACGGCGCATTTCAAACGACCTTTTGCCCACGATGGGATACCGCGCTTGTACTGAATTACCGGGCAAACGCGCATATCAAAATACTCATCACTTTAATGAGCGTCTTGCACGAAACTATTGGCCGACCTATGGTCAGGGTAACTCGAAAATCGGAGGGCGTTACGATGGCGCCCAAGCGTCCCAAAGGTGCGGGCGCGTTCCCGAAGGCGGTCGAAAGCCCCGCGCCGGCAAGACCCGATCCAGATGCGTTGTATGCGGCGCTGGATCTGGGGACTAATAGCTGCCGCATGTTGATAGCGCAGCCCAAGGGCAGCGGGTTCCATGTGGTAGACAGCTTTTCCAAGTCCGTGCAATTGGGTGCGGGTCTTGAGCGTACCGGGCGATTGTCGCGGGCGTCGATGGCGCGTACCGTTCAGGCACTAAGGATTTGCCAGCAGAAACTTAAGCGCAACAAGGTCCGCCGTATGCGGCTTGTGGCGACCGAAGCCTGCCGCCGCGCCAAGAACTCACGCGAGTTCATCCGACAGGTCAAACGCGAAACCGGCCTGAACCTTGAGATCATCCAACCCGAGGAAGAGGCCCGCCTGGCCGTGATCTCCTGCGCGCCGCTGGTTTCCACCAAAACGGACCAATTGCTGGTCGTCGATATCGGTGGCGGCTCGACCGAGTTGGTGTGGATTGACATTTCATCCGTACCACGCCGGGATCGCCCCGCCGCCATCATGCGTTTGCACCACGGGTTTCACCCGGTCGAAAGCCCCTTTCCCGCCGCCAAGGTGGTGGACTGGATCAGCGTACCTTTGGGCGTGGCAACGCTGCGCGATCAGTTCAACGATGTCGAAGACGACTCGGCCCGGTTTGCGTTGATGAGCTGGTTTTTTGAGGAAAACCTGGCCGACTTTGCGCCTTACAAGGACGAACAGGCCCGCTTGGGGTTCCAGATCGTCGGCACCAGCGGCACGGTTACAACCGTTGCGGCCTCACACCTAGGGCTCAAGCGCTATGATCGGACCAAGGTCGATGGTTTACGCATGACCAGCGATCAGATTGACAAAGTCATACGAGGGTATCTAGAACTCGGCCCTCAGGGGCGACGCCGGGATCCGCGAATTGGCGATGACCGACAGGCCCTGATCATGTCCGGCTCGGCCATTTTGCAGGCGCTGTTACGATGCTGGCCCACCGACCGCCTTTCCGTGGCGGACCGGGGGCTGCGCGAAGGCCTGCTTTATGCGCAGATGAGTGCGGATGGCGTACTGGAAGACGGACCGTTCTGATGGCGAAGACACCGACTGGCAAAAACACTTCGGGGCGCGGGCAGCGCGATCTGAAGGTTCAGGTAAAGACTGCACGCGGGCGCACGCTCAGCTCGACCCGTTGGTTGCAGCGGCAATTGAACGACCCCTATGTGAAACGCGCGCAAACCGAAGGGTATCGCGGGCGCGCCGCATTCAAGATTCTTGAACTGGATGAAAAATTCCGGTTCCTCGTACCGGGTGCGCGTGTGGTTGATCTGGGCTGTGCCCCCGGCGGCTGGTGTCAGGTGGCCGTAAAGCGTGTCAATGCGCTGGGCGAACGTTCGGGCAAACGGATTGGCACTGTACTGGGCATTGACCTGCAAGAGGTCGAGCCGATTGCAGGGGCTGAAATTCATCAGCTGGATTTCATGGATGAAGGGGCTGACGATCAGGTCAAGGAATGGCTGGGCGGTAAGGCGGATGTGGTGATATCCGATATGGCGGCCTCATCCTCGGGACACAAACAGACCGATCACCTGCGCATCATGTCGCTGTGCGAAACGGCGGCCTACTTCTCGTTCGATGTTCTGGAGCAGGGCGGCACATTTGTGGCCAAGGTGCTGGCAGGCGGCGCAGAAGGTGACCTGCAAAAGCTGCTGAAGCAGAAGTTCGAGAAGGTGGCGAATGTTAAGCCACCTGCGTCCCGGTCTGACAGCTCGGAAAAATTTGTCGTCGCAACAGGATTTCGCGGCTGATTTCAATCGTCGAGCGTGATCCGGTCTTCGGTCAGCAATTGTGCCCGCAGGGAATCTGAGGCGATGCGTTGCAGCATCAGCGCCTCGCCATGATTGATATAAGCGGGTTTTCGGGCCTGAAGATCGACAATACGTTGCGCCAACGGCTGTTGAAGCAGCGGTGTTTGAACAAGCTTATCGGACATGAATCACCTTTGGGCTTGGCAGTTATCACAGCCATAACCCCGGAATTTGCCGTGAAAATGGCCTAAACCGGGCTTTGCCTTGCCGGTTTAGCGATCAAGTTGGTTCCAAAGTTGCAACAGCGCGGGGTTGTCCGGCAAAACGGTTAACCCTTGCTGTGCAACGTCGCGTGCCGCCCGTAGGCCGCGATTGATTTGGGTCAGTTGCACCAGCATGGGCCACGCCTCGGCGCGCTGCGGGTCCATCGTGACAACCTCGCGAAAGGCGCGTTCTGCAGCTTCGGCATTGCGCAACGTCAACGCCATCCCGCCCAGCACCAGATGCGTTTCGGGAAAATCCAGACGGTTCGAGATTGCTGTTCGCCATTCGGCCAGCCCCTGCCCGGCCAACCTGCTTTGTTCCGCAGTCATTGAGTTTTGCGGAATGGTCAAAAACTCTTTGGCGGCCGACATGCGCACATTGCGCAGCGGATCGGCCAACAAAGGCTCAAGCCGCCGCAGCCGGTCGGGCGGGCTGGCCTGACGTTGCAATGGTGCGGCATTGGCCCGAACCAACGGGTCCGGATCAGACAGCAACGGGGCCGTTCTGGTCGCAACGTCGGGCGACCCATAGGGTTGGAGAAGATACACAGCCGTCGCCCGCACGATCCCGGCCAAATCCGGATTGGCCGCAATCTCAAGCAAATCCTCTGGCCCGTCGGCGCGCCCCGCTACGACATCCTGAAACGCTGTCCCGAAATGCGGGCCCCGGTGGGGGGATTCGGGGAACCATTCCTTAATCCGCTGGGCGGCCCAGTCCTGATCCTGATCTTTGTGACAATCGGTGCAGGCGTCCTCTCCCATCCCCAAATCGGGGCGGGGCACCCGAAAGCTGTGATCACGCCGACCGTCGACACCCATGTATGTGCGTTCAATCATGTGGCAGGACTTGCACTGCACGCCGTCGCTGCCGTCAGGATGCTGGTGGTGCGCGGTGGCATCGTATTCCTTGGCTGTCAATGTCGGAAAATCAGGATTGCCAGCCGCCGAATGGCATTGCGTGCAAATCCCGTTTCCGTCCGCCCTCAGCTGCGCACTATGGGGTTTGTGGCAATCCATGCACCCCACACCCCGCGCATACATCTTGGATTGCAGAAACGATCCATAGACATAAACCTCGTCCAAAATCTGGCCGTCGGGTTGATAAAACCCCGGGCGCAGCACCGCCAGATTATACGCGTCATGATAAGGGGTGCCGGGAATGGGATTGCCGTCCTCATGCGCTTCGCGCCGAGAATGGCATCCAGCACATTGCTGTATTTCGGCCTCGGTCTGGCCCCTGCCCCAGCTCATGCTGAACCCGAATTCATTCACCCCGTCAGGCGTGCCTTGGCCCAAGGTCCAGTCGATATGCGCCGAACCGGGGCCATGACATGCCTCGCACCCTACTCCGATTTCGGACTGGACCGAGTTATAGCTTCGGGTTTCCGTATCATAGTTCTTTTCAAACCCGGTGGCGTGACATTCAGCGCAACGGGCGTTCCAGTTCTTGTAGGACCCGGTCCAATGCAACCCATCGTCCGGCGGAAGGTCCTGATCGGGATACAGGTGAAACCACCGCTTTTGTTCCGTGTCCCAGACCACATCAAAGCTTTGAAGGCGGCCGGGTTCGGTTTCAAACAGGTACTGCTGCAATGGCTCTATACCAGCGACCGAATGCACATCGTATTGCGTGCTGGTGCCGTCTTTCTCGGTAACCCGAGCCTGCAGTTTGCCGTTCGTGTCGCTGAATTCCACCGACATGCCGTCGTGGTCAAAGCGCGTAGCGTCGAAATCGGCCACCACCGTGCCTGCATCAACCTGCGTCCAGGCAAGCGCGTGATGCGATGTAGCCCAGGCCGCGGTCTCATCCTTGTGACAAGCGGCACACTGGTCAGACCCGACATAACTTGGGGATTGCGCAAATGCGCCCAAGGGCGCAAACAGAAGTGCTGCAAGCGCAGGAAACCTCACTTTGCGGTTCCATCGGATTTGCTTTGCAGATCCATCAGCGCACCGTTGTATTCCGCACCAAGGATCAGAATTGCGGCGCACAGATACAGAAAAATCAACGCGGCCATCGCCCCGGCCAACCCTGCGTAGGTCGCGCTGTAGGATGCGAACTGGCCGATATAGATCGAAAACCCCCAGCCGCCCGCTGCCCATAGGGCCAAGGTCAACACGACACCCGGCAGGATCTGCACCAACCGGTGCCGCCGGGTTGGAAGGACCAAATGCGCCAAAATTACTGTCCCCGCTGGAACGGCCACGGTAAATGTCCAGCGCAGCCGGTCCACGGACAGCCAGTCGGATACGTTAACATCCGTCTTTTCGGACACCAGCCGCGTGTAAACCGGCAAAACAACTTCGACAGCGGCGATGGCCAAGATGGCGGCGCCACCAACAACAACCAGCCCAAGGCACAACAGGCGGGTTTTCCAGAACGGCCAGACGTCGCGATCATGATACGCCTGATTCATTGCCGCGCGCACGGCCACAACCCCGTTCGAGGCGAAGAAAATCGCCAGCAGACCACCCAGTGTGATCACGCCCGAGCCCGACTCTTCAAGGACCGAGCGCAGCTCGGCCACGATCGGGCCTGCGACATCCTTGGGCCACGCGCCGAAAATCAGCTCGATCAACTCGTCCGTGACATAGCCCTGCGACAGAGACCCCGCCAGGGCAACGGTGAACAGGACAAAGGGAAACAACGCCATCATAAGCGACATGGCGACATGGCTGCTCATGACAAAGCCGTTCTTTGCGCCAAAGCGCACAACGGCAAGCCAAAGCGCCTGAACCGGCTGGCCAACAAGGGGAATCACACGCGCGCTCATGTCCAAAGCCTAACCTGCCAGCATCAATCCCTGAACCGGCAAAACCCACCGGGCAGCAAATAAACTTATACAAATGTTTGGCCGCATTGCATAATCCTGCAGGGCTGTGCAGGATTAGCCGAAACGCAATCTGATACTGAAACCGCGCAATCTGCGGTTCCTGATACGGGCCCATTCATGACTCTGGACAAAAACAACATTGCGACCCCAACGAAACTTAGGCTTTCGGTCGTGCGGGACGTGTCGATTGTTGCGACCCTTATGGTATTGGGATTATACGCCGGGTCCGCATTTCTGATCCCCTTGACCATGGCCCTTTTGATCAACGTCCTGATCATAGCGCTCAGCGACCGGGTCATCGCCATATCCCGCGTTCCCGTTTGGCTGGCCAATATCGCCGGGGTCATTGTGGTTTTGGCTGGCTTGTTCGTAATCATGTACATTCTGGGCAGTCAGGCGACCCAGTTCGCGCGTTCGATCAGCACCTATGAAAACCAGTTTGACGGCGCGGTTAACCGCATCACCGGGTTGGTCGGCAATGACGTGACCACATTCATTCGGGACAATCTGATCAGCATCGACATGTCCTATGTCGCGCGGGTGCTGCTGGGCAGCGCCACGTCGCTGTTGAACCATTTCTTTTTGATCAGCCTTTATGTGGCCTTCCTGATGGCCGAGCGTCTGGCCTTTCGCAAAAAAATCCAACTAGCCGCGGGTGACCCGCTGACAGGTGCCGAATTTGCGGCGGTTCTGGATGCGATTTCCTTCAGTTTGCAGCGTTATGTCGGTGTGAAAACCTTTATCAGCTTGATCACGGCGGGCATCAGCTATTCGGTCTACAAGACCTTAGGGTTGGAGTATGCGGAAACCTGGGCCGTGCTGACCTTTGCGCTGAATTTCATTCCCTCGATCGGCTCAATCATCGCGGTGATATTTCCCTCGATGATCGCGTTGGTTCAGTTCGATAGTATCGGCCCCTTTCTGATCATCGTTCTGGGCTGCGGTACGATACAATTCCTGATCGGAAACTTCGTGGACCCGGCCATGTTGGGCCGGTCCCTGAACATGTCCACCTTTCTGGTCATCCTGGCCCTGACATTCTGGACCACGATCTGGGGTCTGATCGGCGCGTTTCTGAGCGTCCCCCTTACCGTGTGCATCTTGATCGTTTTCAGCCACATCCCTGCCCTGCGTCCAATCGCGATTTTGATGTCGCTGGACGGTCGGCTTGGGGACGATCAGAACGGTTCTGAACGCACAGCCTGATTGCTATCAGTACGCGCATTTCAACACATACCTAACGGTATATTTAGATTTATAAATATGTTAAGCGAGAAGGTGTCGCAAAATTTGACACCCTAAAATTGAAGCTCCCGCAGAACAAAACACTAATGCCGGGAATCGACAGTTGCCAGCGGCGCGTTTCGAAACAATTGCGCCATCGATGATTTTGAAAGCGGCCCTTTCAGGCCCGTAATTTTAGGAGCTTTCTATGTCACCAACACATAAGATTTCAACGAAATGGATAGGCAGGCTTGCCGCGGCCGCTTTTGCCGCATGTCTTGCGATACCGGCCTGGGCGCAGAATCAAAAGCCCAACATCCTTGTCATTTGGGGCGATGATATCGGTCAGTCCAATATCTCGGCGTATACAATGGGGCTGATGGGGTATCAGACGCCCAACATCGACCGGGTTGCCGACGAGGGGATGATTTTCACTGATTACTACGGCGAACAATCCTGCACGGCCGGGCGTTCCTCGTACATCATGGGGCAATCGGTGTTCCGCACGGGCCTGTCCAAGGTCGGCCTGCCGGGTGCCAAAGAAGGTATGCAGGTCGAGGACCCGACCATTGCCGGGTTGTTGAAGGACCACGGGTATGTCACCGGGCAATTCGGCAAAAACCATCTGGGTGACCGGGATGAACATTTGCCGACAAACCACGGTTTTGACGAATTTTTCGGGAACCTCTACCACCTGAATGCAGAAGAAGAGCCAGAGCATGAAGATTATCCGCGTGATGCGATCCTGCCGGACGGGCGCACCTTTCGCGAAGCATATGGCCCGCGTGGCGTAATCCGCTCGACTGCGGGTGGCCCGATTGAGGACACCGGCCCCCTGACCCGCAAGCGCATGGAGTCAGTGGATCAGGAAACTCTGGAAGCGGCGATTGAATTCATCCGCGAGGCAAATCAGAACGGAACCCCCTTCTATGTCTGGTGGAATGGCACCCGGATGCATTTCCGCACCCATGTCAAAGACGAAATGCGTCAGCAGGCCAATGAGATGATCGGCCGCGTGGCCGATGAATACACCGCTGGCATGATCGAACACGACATTCAGGTGGGTCAGCTTCTTGATTTATTGGATGAACTTGGTATCGCCGATAACACAATCGTCCATTACTCGACCGACAATGGGCCGCATTACAACACGTGGCCCGATGCCGCCTCGACCCCGTTCTGGGGCGAGAAGAACACCAATTGGGAAGGCGGTTGGCGGGTTCCGTCGATGGTGCGCTGGCCCGGCAAGATCGAAGCCGGTTCCGTCACCAATGAAATCGTGCACCATATGGATTGGTTGCCGACATATCTGGCCGTAGCCGGAGACCCGGAAATCAAAGACAAGTTGATGAGCGGTTACTCCTCATCCGCGATGGGCCGTGATTACAAGGTGCATCTGGATGGCTATAACATCCTGCCGCTGCTGACCGGTGAGTCCAACGAAAGCCCCCGACGTGAGATTTTCTATTTCACCGATGATGGCGATCTGTCGGCTCTGCGATTTGACGATTGGAAACTGATCTTTCTTGAACAGAAAGCCTGGGCTACCCTGCGGGCATGGATGGAACCGTTTACCGAGTTGCGCGTTCCGATCATCATCAACCTGCGGCGTGACCCTTATGAACGTGGATACCGCACATCCAACACCTACTATGACTGGATGATCGACCGCGTTTATTTCCTGGTTCCTGCTCAGCAATATGTTGGCAAATTTCTCAGCACGTTCCAGGAATTCCCACCACGCCAGAAGGCCGCCAGCTTTAGCCTGGATCAGGTAATGCAAAAGCTGTCGACGCCGACATCGAACTAAGACGTCCATGACAATCACAAAAGGGGCCGGGACACGATGCGGCCCCTGACATTACCAACAAGGAATTTCATCCATGCTGCGTACTGTTCTTGCCGCGATCGTTTCAACGGCCCCAATGCTGGCCATCGCCGATCCCCTGCCAAGTTGGAATGACACTCAGACCCGGGGCCGGATCATCGCTTTTGTCGACTCGGTCACTGACCCCGAGGGCGCGGACTATGTCACACCAGCCGCGCGTGTTGCTGTATTTGACAATGATGGGACACTTTGGGCGGAACAGCCTGTTTATTTTCAATTGATATTTGCCATGGACCGGTTGGCAGAGATGGCCAAGGCGGACCCATCCATCCTGAGCACCCCGATTCTTGAGGCCGCGGCACAGGGGGATTTCCACACTGTTGCCGAAGGCGGTCACGAGGCATTGATCGAGGTGATCAACGCCTCTCATTCCGGCATCGGCGTGGATGCGTTTCAGGCGACCGTGTCTGATTGGCTGGACACCGCGCGACATCCCGACACCGGATTGCCCTATGACCAGATGACCTATCAGCCGATGGTAGAGCTGCTGCGCTATCTCAGGGACGAAGGGTTCCGGACCTATATCGTGTCAGGCGGCGGTCTGCATTTCATGCGCGTCTTTGCAGAACAGGCTTATGGCATCCCGCCGGAACAGGTATTGGGCACCTACGCCGATACCAACTATGACAACGTTGATGGCACGCCCACCATCGTCAAAGCGCCGGGGATTGCCTTTGTGGATGACAAGGACGGGAAGCCCATCAATATCGAACGTACACTTGGCAGACGTCCCATTCTGGCCGCAGGAAACTCGGACGGGGATTTCGCCATGCTGGAATGGACAACCACCGGAGATGGCCCCCGGATGGGCGTCCTGATCCACCACACGGATGCTGATCGTGAATGGGCCTATGACCGCGAAGGTCCGGTCGGAAAATTGGTTGACGGACTGGATAAAGGCCCGGAAATGGGCTGGGTCATCGTGGACATGGCAAAAGATTGGGATCGCATCTACACTGGGGAAAATTAAGACACTCAGGGACAGATAACCCAATGTGGACACTGCTGTTTTCCGCGTTCATTTTCCTTTTGTACGTGACGGCCATAGTCTTTGCCATACGGGCGGCACAGACCGCGCGCACGCCGCAGGGCGCCGTTGGTTGGGTGGTCTTTTTGATCTCGGTCCCGTTGCTTGGTGTGCCCCTGTACCTGTTTCTGGGACACCACCGTTTTCGGGGTTATCGCATTGCCCGTAAACACAGTGAAAGTGTCGTCGAAGGCATCAAGAGCTTTGCGGATTTCTCAAAACCTAATCCGGATACGATGCAAATCAACCCCCGGCCGTTCGAAGCCTTGGCGCATCTGCCGGTATCGCGTGGTAACGGCGCAGAGTTGTTGGTCGACGGCCAGGCCACGTTCGATGCCATTTTCAAGGCAATCGACGCCGCGCAAAACTACATCCTGATTCAATTCTACATCGTGCGCGACGATGCGCTGGGCCAACAGCTGCAAAGCAAGTTGATTGCAGCTGCCAACCGCGGCGTTGGCGTCCGCTTCATGACGGATGCCGTGGGCAGCTATGGCCTGCCAACCGCTTACCTGGACGCGCTGCGGGCAGCAGGTGTCGAAATTGCGAACCCAAGTGATCGCCGAGGTCCGCAATACCGCTTTCAGCTTAACTATCGCAATCACCGCAAGTCCGTGATCATCGACGGAGAAACCGGCTTTATCGGCGGTCACAACGTCGGTGTGGAATATCTGGGCCAAGACGCGCATTTCGGCCATTGGCGGGACACGCATATACAGATGACCGGCCATATCGTTCGCCAGTTGCAGCTGATCTTTACCGAAGACTGGCATTGGGCCCACGAAGAGGACCTGATCGACCAATTGGATTGGGCCGGCAGTGAATCCGACCAAAACATGAACGCCCTGCTTGTCGCGACCGGACCAGGGGATGAGACCGAGACCGGGGCGATGATGTTCTTTGCCGCCATCACCGAGGCCAAAGAACGATTGTGGATCGCGTCCCCCTATTTTGTGCCCGACATAGACATCATGACAGCCCTGCAGCACGCCGCCCTGCGTGGTGTGGATGTGCGAATACTGGTGCCCGAGATTGTCGACCATCGCCTGCCCTGGCTGGCCGCATTCGCCTATTTCGATGAGGTCAGAGATTGCGGCGCACGTGTTTTCCGCTACACCGGTGGCTTCATGCACCAAAAGGTGCTGGTGGTAGACGATACATTGGCCGCCGTAGGCACAACCAATCTGGACAACCGCTCGTTCCGGTTGAACTTTGAAGCGATGGCACTGTTTTTTGACGCGCGCGCAACAGAGGCCGTGGACAAGATGTTGCGCGCCGATTTTCAGCAAAGTTACGAGCTTACCCGAAAACTGCCAGCGCAGCCCGCCTATATCCGGTTCGGATCACCCCTGGCCCGTCTGTTCGCGCCGATCCTTTAGGGCATAAACTCTTCCTGAAAGACTCGCGTCATCAGCGCCACCATAAAGGCCGTCGACAGGCCAAACGCCAACAGGCCCGTCACGGATGCAAATGCGCCGAAGATGCGCAAATCCTCGCCCAGCACGATATCGCCGTAGCCCAGTGTCGTGAATGTCACCAACGAGAAATACAGCGCCGAGTTCCAATCAGGCAGCACATCCCTAAGCACCCAGACCAGTGCCCACAACCAGACCTGACAGGTGTGGATCAGTACAATGAACGCAAGCGCCACGCTGAGCGGGCCAGCTGTTGCAAAGAACCTATGAGCATTCGCCCAACGTTCAGACAGTTTGCCGACGATCTGCGTACACCAGGTCAGCAGAACGATTTCGATCAGGAAACATATCCCCAAAAAGATACTGCCCCAAACAATCTGGTCCGATAGGTACATCTGTTCGTCTCTTGCTGTGATCCGGAAAAGCCCTGCGACAATGTACTGTTGCGCTACGCTGAACAACCCCGGGATGCAAGATCGCCAAGCCCTGCGGCGAAAGGAAACGGGCGCGTGTCCACACTGGACACTAGTCGGTTGTGCTGCACATTGTGATGAGAAAACCGGGGCGCTTGCATGTTGCTGAGAATTGATCAGATCCAAAAATCCTATCCGGGCGGCCGCCCGGTTTTACGGGATGTGTCCCTGACGCTGGATCAGGGGGAAACACTGGCCCTGACCGGGGAAAGCGGGTGTGGCAAAAGCACTTTGTTGAACCTGGCGGCCGCGCTGGACAGCTTTGATGGGGGTGAGATCACGCTGGACGGCGTGCCCCTGTCGACACTGGACGATTCCGGTCGGGCCGATCTGCGCCGACACAGGGTCTCGCTTGTATTTCAGCAATTCAACCTGATCCCGTCGCTGACGGTTGAGCAGAACCTGTCGTTTCACGCCCGGTTGGCAGGGTGTCATGATACCGGGTGGAGCACCCATCTGGCGGATCGGCTTGGCCTGTCTGACTTGCTGGCGCGATATCCCGAAAACCTGTCCGGCGGACAGCAACAACGTGTTGCGATCGGACGGGCCATGGCTGCCCGGCCAAAACTGCTGTTGGCGGACGAGCCGACCGGAAATCTGGATGAAACCGCAAGCGCGAATGTGCTGGACCTTATGCTGGCACTGGTCGCCGAAACCGGGGCCGCATTGCTTTTGGTGACGCATTCGCAAGACATTGCCGCGCGGCTGGACCGGTGTGTTCATCTGTCGGGTGGTCATATCACATGACCCGAGCCGTCATTCAGGCATTACTGTCTCATTGGCGGGTTCACCGGCTGCAATTGGCGACCTTGCTGATTGGCATTGCTCTGGCAACGGGTCTGTGGTCCGCCGTTCAGGCCGTCAATGCCGAGGCGCGCGCCAGCTATGAGCGGGCAAACGATCAACTGGCCTTTGGCCAGTATGATGAGCTGCGCAACCCCTCGGGCATGATCCCGATCTCGCGGTACGTCGACCTCCGCCGTGCCGGGTGGCAGGTGGCGGCGGTCCTCGAAGGGTCGCTGCAAATCGGCGAGCGCCGATTGCAGGTGTTGGGCGTTGATATGGTCACATACCCGACCCTGCCCGCTGTCACCCAAGTTGAACAAAGCGCAACGCCCCCGAACCCTGCCGACATGCTGACAGCACCCGGTAGATTGCTGGCCGCACCTTCGGTACAAAAGCTGTTGCGCGACCATCCCCACCTGCCCCCGGTTTTGCCGACCGACGCGCTGCCCCCGGATCTGATCCTGACCGACATCGGGGTAGCTGAAACGCTGTTGAACAAGCCGGGTCAAATCTCTCGGCTGATTGTCCTGCCAAACCAGCCACAGTCGGTTCAACCTTTGTCAGACATCGCCCCTGAGTTGGAGCTTACCCGGGCTTCGGCGCGTATAGACACGGCCCAGCTGACCGACAGTTTTCACCTGAACCTGACGGCCTTTGGGCTGCTGTCTTTTGCCGTCGGGTTGTTCATCGTTCATGGCACCGTGGGGCTGGCCTTTGCACAAAGGCGTGCGATGATCAGAACGTTGCGGGCGCTGGGTGTCTCCATGCAGCAACTGGTCTGGATGATTACGATCGAACTGGCCCTGCTGGCGCTTATTGGTGGCTTGCTGGGTCTGGTCCTGGGCTTTTTTCTGGCCGGGGCGCTGCTGCCCGACGTCGCCGCCACATTGCGTGGGCTGTATAGCGCGCCGGTGGACGGCCAGATTACCCTGCACCCCCATTGGGCGCTGTCCGGTCTTGCCATGGCTTTGGCCGGCACTTTGCTGGCCAGCGGTCACGCCCTGTTCCGGTTGTCTCGTATGCCGCTGCTGACCGGGGCTGGATTACAGGCCTGGCGCGGTGCAACTTCGGGCAACCGTGTCATTCCCTTGGCAGGGGTTTTCCTGATCGCTGGCGGGATTGTCATATCCTACCTGTTTGATGGGCTGATATTTGGATTTGCCATGGTGGCTGGTATCTTGACCGGCTCAGCGCTGTTGTTGCCGGTTTTGCTGTCCCTTGTCATTTCCGCATTCCAACGTTGGACCCAGTCCCCGGTGGCCCAATGGGTCTGGGCAGACATGCGCGCCCAGCTTCCGGGCTTGTCGCTTGCCTTGATGGCCCTGCTTCTGGCGTTGGCCGCCAATATCGGTGTCGGAACAATGGTTTCCAGCTTTCGGTTGACGTTCACCGGTTGGCTGGATCAGCGCCTGACGTCCGAGGTGTATGTGACCGCCCCAGACAGCGAACTAGGCCAAGAAATCGCGCAATGGCTGACCCCCCGGGTCACGGCGGTACTGCCGATCCGCAGCGCGGAGCTGATGCATGAAACCGGGCCTTTGTTTCTGTATGGGGTCATTGATGATCAGACCTATCGCCAGAAATGGCCCCTGATTGCGTCGACCAAAGATGATTGGGACCGCGTTTTTGCCGGAAAGGCCGTGTTGATCAACGAACAACTCGCCCGCCGATCCAACCTTTGGCCCGGAGATTTTCTGACACTGGCACCGGACCACACCCTTACTATCGCGGGGGTGTATTCGGATTATGGCAACCCGACAGGTCAGGCAATTGTGTCGATGGCGCAGCTTGACCAGATTGCTCCGGGGGCCGAAGCGCGCAGGTTTGGCATTCGTGTTGCCCCTGATCGCGCCTCGGAACTGGCGCAAGACATTCGGGATCGTTTTGAATTGCCGCGACACGCAGTGGTTCAGCAAGCGACGATGAAGGCGCAATCGCTGGCCGTTTTTGAAAAGACGTTTGTCGTGACCTCGGCGCTGAATATCCTGACACTTGGGGTTGCGGGGTTTGCCATTCTCACCAGCCTGCTGACCCTGTGGACACAACGCCTGCCGCAAATCGCGCCGGTCTGGGCATTGGGGCTGACGCGCGCGCAACTGGCGCGGCTTGAGGTGTTGCGCAGCGTGTTGCTGGCGACGTTGACCGCAGTTCTGGCCTTGCCATTGGGTCTGGTTCTGGCGTGGGCCTTGCTGGCCGTCGTCAATGTTCAGGCCTTTGGCTGGCGGCTGCCGATGTATCTGTTCCCTGCGGATTGGATTTATCTGTTCGCGCTAACCTTGGTCGCCGCCTTCGTCGCTGCGGCCCTGCCCGCGTTGCGATTGTTGCGATTGCCGCCTGCGGATTTACTAAAGGTGTTTGCCAATGAACGTTAAACTCTGGTTGCTTTGCGTATGTCTGTTGCTTCCTGAAACCCTTCGCGCACAGGGCTATGCCGGGTTGGGCGGATCAGCCGACGGGTTCGACGTACCCCAACCCGGCTATCAATTCGAATTCCCCCGCGATCATGGCCCACACCCAAGCTTCAGGATCGAATGGTGGTATCTGACCGCAAACCTGAAAGGGGACGACGGGCGTGATTACGGCATTCAGTGGACTTTGTTTCGGTCTGCCCTGAAACCCATGGAATCCGAAGGCTGGCAAAGCCCGCAGCTGTGGATGGGACACGCCGCAGTCACCACACCCGACGCGCATTACTTTGCCGAACGCCTGTCGCGGGGCGGAATCGGACAAGCCGGGGTCACGGCCCAGCCTTTTGAGGCCTGGATAGACGAATGGCACATGCGCGGCCCCGATCCGAACACCCTGAGCTTGGCGGCCAGCGGAGATCAGTTTGAATACAACCTGACCCTAAATGCCAAGACCCCGTTTGTTTTTCATGGCGACGCGGGGTTTTCGGTCAAATCCACCGATGGGCAGGCCAGCTATTATTACGCGCAACCCTTTTACACGGTCAAAGGCGTGCTGCACCTGCCGGAAGGGGATGTTCCGGTGACCGGTCAGGGCTGGCTGGATCGGGAATGGTCCTCGCAACCTTTGGCGGCGGACCAAAGCGGGTGGGACTGGTTCTCGCTCAGTTTCGATGACGGGGACAAGCTGATGGCGTTTCGCCTGCGCGGTGCGCGCGGGGATTTCACCGCTGCAACATGGATCAACGCAGATGGATCAGCGACGCCCCTGCCCGATGGGTCCGTGTCCCTTGCACCGCTGAAGACCGCCCATGTTGCTGATCGCGACGTCCCCGTTCTGTGGCGGGTCACCCTGCCGGATCAGGATTTGGATGTTGAGGTTTCCGCCCTGACCCCCAATGCCTGGATGGCAGCCCGTTTCGAATATTGGGAGGGTCCCGTCACGATAACTGGCAGCCATTCAGGACGTGGGTATCTTGAGATGACGGGATACTGAGGCTTCCCGCCATCTCTTTGATTTAAGTTAACGGACGACGTAAACCGATACCGTTGAATGCCGCACGACCCGCGCGGCGTTCGGGCCAAGCAGATAATCCTTGAAGTCCGGCTTGTGGGCCCCGATCACGATCAGATCACTGCCGGCGCTTTCCGCAGTTTTGAGAATTTCCTGATAGGCCGTACCGGTTGCAATCACATGGCGGATTTTGTCGTTGCGGTCCTTACCCAGCGTTGACTCGCATAGGTCGGACAGTTTCACCCGTGCCTCTTCCACGGCTTTCTCGTAAAAGTCCGTTTCGAAAAAGCCCGCTACCCAGCTTTCTCCGAAATCGGGCAACACAGTCACCACATCCAGACCCGCGCCATCCATGTCGGCCAGCGCTTCGGCCCGTTTCAGAACGGGAACGTCCAGATCACTGTTACTTATATCAACGGCGCATAGAACAGATTTTGTCATGCCGGAACCTCTTGTCGTGCGGCACGGCCGCGTTGAAGGAATGCAATCAGCCCCAGCAGGATCATCGCCGGGATATAGATCAGTTGTTTCGGGGGCTGGCTGGACGGCAGGTTGACCGACGTAATGCGAACAGCCTCGTCGCCGTAATAGTCGAAATTGCCCAGATCATCCGCAACCGGCGAGCCGAACAGCGGCTCATCCAGTTTCACCAGACCATCTTCTTCGACCAGCAGCAGGCCCATCGCCTCAACCCTCGCGGCACCGCCTTCTTCGTTGCCAACGGGGACTACGACGGTGGTGTCTACCATTTCCAGCGTATCGAAATCCGGACCACTGATGACCAGGCGCACTTCGGTTCCCACCGGGGTTTCGCCTACGGTTTCAACCAGGGCCGAGGGGTCCACAGACGTGAATGGCGGTGAAATCCGGTCCATGAAGAAATCCGGCCGGAACAACGCAAAGGCCACGAAAACCAGCGCGATGCTTTCATACATGCGACTTCGGGTCACGAAATACCCCATCGTCCCTGCGGTGAACACAAGGATGGCTATGGTGGCGAATACCGCAACGACGATACCTTCGACCCAGGTCACATCAATCAGCAACAGATCAGTATTGAAGATAAACACAAACGGCAGGGCCACGGTGCGCAGGCTGTAGAAGAACGCGGTGAAGCCGGTTTTGATCGCATCACCACCCGACACGGCGGCGGCGGCAAAGCTGGCCAGCCCGACCGGCGGGGTCACATCCGCCATGATGCCAAAGTAGAACACAAACAGGTGCACCGCGATCAGTGGTACGATCAACCCGCTTTGTGCGCCCAGTTCCACGACCACGCCCGCCATCAACGAACTGACCACGATGTAATTCGCCGTGGTTGGCAAGCCCATGCCCAGAACCAAGCTTAGTAAGCCGACGCACATCAGGACAAACACAAGTGTTGTGCCGGTCATATCCTGCGCACGTTCGGCGATGGTTCCGTCGAAGGCGGTCAATCCGATCATATCGGTTGCAGGGCTGATAAGGTGCACAAACACCGCGGCGAAATAGGTCATGCCATAGGCCATCGCCTCGACCAGATCGGCCATGACCTGACCGATACCTGTCAGCGTCACCGTGCCAACGATGACCCCTGCGGTCGCGGTTGCAAGGGCGATCCCGATCATGTTGCGAGCACCGGCAATCATGCCCTCCCACAGGTCGAAAACACCGCTGAGGAAAGCATTCACCACCTCGCTATTGCCCCGGAAGATCGCTTTCAGCGGTTTTTGCGTCGCCAGAATTACGAACAGTAATGCGGTGGCCCAAAAGGCCGACAAACCGGGTGATTTCTGCTCGATCATCAGGAAGTAGACCAACACGATGATCGGCAGCAGATAGTGCAGACCAGCCTTGTAGATTTTGCTGATGTCCGGCAGCTCGACCGTCTTGGCGTTTGGATCATCGGGTTCAAGATCCGGCACTTGGGCGGCCATGGCAACCAGTCCGACATAGACCAGCAGGATCGCTGCTGTGATCACCAGACCCGCCATGCTCGGAACCCAAGCCTCGGCCGCGTCGACCGGGAATTGCGAGCCATAGCACAGACCGGCAAAGACCAGAAAGAAGCTTGCCATTCCAACGATCGTCCGTGCCAGATGCACTTCACGATCGCCCAGCGTGGGCATGTTCCGCTTTACGGCTTCAAGATGCACAATGTAGACCAGCGCGATGTAGGAAATCGCCGCAGGCAGGAACGCGTGGGTGATCACCTCGACATAAGAAATGCCGACATATTCCACCATCAAAAAGGCCGCGGCCCCCATCACCGGCGGCATGATCTGGCCGTTCACGGACGATGCAACCTCGACCGAGCCGGCCTGTTCACTGCTGAATCCGACACGCTTCATCAGCGGAATGGTGAATGTCCCAGTGGTCACAACGTTGGCGATGGATGAGCCCGAGATCAGGCCGGTTGCCGCCGACCCCACAACAGCCGCCTTGGCCGGGCCACCGCGAAGGTGGCCAAGGGCACCAAAGGCCATCTTGATAAAGTAGTTCCCTGCCCCGGCCTTATCCAGCAACGCGCCGAACAGAACGAAGAGGAAGACGAATTTCGTCGAAACACCCAGAGCGATACCGAAAACGCCCTCAGACGTTATCCACATATGGCTCATGGCTTTTTTCAAGCTGGCGCCTTTCCAGCGGATAACTTCGGGCACCCATTCGGATGAGCCGAAAAAGACGTAGGCCAGAAAGATCGTCGCGATGATCGCCATTGCTGGGCCAAGCGCGCGACGCGCGGCCTCGAACAACAGGATCAAACCGCCCAATGCGATCCACTTGTCGGTATCGTCGGCAAGCCCGCCAGCATCGACGATTTTGGTGTAGAAGAAATAGCCATATAGCGCGACAAACGCGCCTAAAACTCCCATGATCCAATCCTGAATCGGGATATAGTTCCGGGGGCTGGATTTCAGCGCCGGATAAGCGGCAAAGGCCAGAAACATCGCAAAGGCCAAATGAAACTGACGCGCGTTGTTGACGACACTGCCGGGCAACACATAGTTGGCGATCGGCGAAGCCAAAAGCACCTGAAAGACCGACCAGATCACGGCCACGATGGCCAGAAACAACCCGATACTTCCGGCAGGATCACGCCCGCCCGCATCCGAGGATGCGACGAGGTCCTGAAGTTCTTCTTCGGATAACGGTCGATTGCCCTGTTGATCAGCGCTCATAAAATCTCTCCCCGTCCAACGGCCGATTTCTGGCTCAGTTTATTCGTCCCGGTGTTTCCCGGTTAAAAAAACGAGGCGCACGGGCGCCTCGTTCCTTGGTCATCGGTGGATTATTCAATCCAGCCTTTTTCTTTGTAGTACTTCGCGGCACCCGGATGCAGCGGGGCCGACAGGCCGTCCGCGATCATTTCCTCGGGCTTGAGGTTCGCAAATGCGGGGTGCAGCTTTTTGAAATCATCGAAGTTTTCAAAGACAGAGCTGACAACCGCATAGACCGCGTCATCCGATACGTCTGCCGAGGTCACGAAGGTCGCGCCGACACCAAAGGTCGCGGTGTCGCCATCCGAACCACGGTACATGCCGCCGGGGATGGTTGCGGTACGGTAGAACGAGTTGTCGTCAACCAGCTTGCTGACCGCGTCACCGCTGACATTCACCAGAACCGAGTCACAGGCTGTGGTCGCTTCCTGGATCGAACCCGACGGGTGACCCACGGTGTAAACCATGGCGTCGATCTGGTTGTCGCACAGGGCTGCCGACTGTTCAGCCGCCTTCAGCTCAGTCGCCAGTTCGAAATCATCGGTGGTCCAACCCATTTCGCCCAGCAGAACCTCCATGGTGCCGCGCTGACCGGAACCGGGGTTGCCGATATTGACGCGCTTGCCCTTCAGGTCTTCGAAGTTGGCGATGCCGGAATCGGCACGGGCCACAACGGTGAAGGGTTCGGGGTGTACCGAGAATACGGCGCGCAGGTTTTCGAACGGGCCCGCCTCTTCGAATTTCGAGGTGCCGTTAAACGCATGGTACTGCCAGTCGGACTGGGCCACACCGAACTCCAGCTCACCTTCGCGGATGGTGTTGATGTTGTAGACCGAACCGCCGGTCGATTCGACCGAGCAGCGCACGCCATGTTCCTTGCGGCCTTTATTGACCAAACGGCAGATTGCGCCGCCTGTCGGATAATACACACCGGTCACACCGCCGGTGCCAATGGTGATGAATTCTTCTGCATATGCGGCAGGTGCCATAAGGGCTGCGGTAACGACCGCGCCGAGGCTAAGCTTGCTGCTGTTTTTCATTTTTGTGAACTCCCAATTCTTTTGGTGGATGAGAGATTGTTAGCGGTCCCATCACGGGTTCAGCGGGTACGACAAGCGAACCTGTCTTGCAACAGATACAAACGCCTGAAATTCCAAATCTCCCAACACCTTCGACGTTTCATTTAGACACTCGACTTGTCAACCCCCGTGCACGGCAGAACGAGCCAAAGCTGCATATCTGAAGGGTTTTTCCAAAGTTTCCCCCTGCTGTTGGCTTGAATGGCCGAAACATTGAACAAAGCTGGGCAAAGGGACAAACGCCCCGACTGACGCAACAATTCTTTTGAATGTTTATTGGTTGACCCGTAACCTCGGGCCAAATTTTGCACGCCTCTGTAATCACAGGTTCGCAAAGGGATTTTTCCACAGTTGCCGCGAAAGGCGCCCGTTGATGAGACGCACATCCCCCAGCCCCTTGCTTGTCGTAGCCCTTACAATCAGCGCGGCGATTGCAACTTGGGGCATCGCTGATTCACAGGGGCTTGGGCGTCTGGCCGCAGCCGCCGTCAACATGCAGTTCAACAGCCGCGGCTGGTTCATCATGCTTGAAGTCAGCTGCCTGTTGTTGGTGGCGCTGTATCTGGCCCTGTCCCGGTTTGGAAACATTCGCCTTGGCCCCGACAGTGCCGAGCCGGAATTTTCCACACCGGCATGGATCGCCATGCTGTTCGCCGCCGGAATGGGGGTCGGGCTGCTGTTTTACGGCGCGGCCGAGCCGCTGACCCACTTCGAAGTGCTGCGCCAATACGATTCTGACCCCCAAGCTGCCAGTTATGCCCTGTTCGTCACCTATCTGAATTGGGGGTTCCACGCCTGGGCGATCTACGCGACCGTGGGTCTGGTCATCGCCTATTTCGCCTATCGTCGGCACCGCACATTGTTGCTGAGCGCACCCCTGACCGACGCACTGGGCGACGCAGGCTGGATCAAAGCGCTGGGATGGGTGTTCGATCTGCTTTCGATCGTCGCGATTGCGGTTGGTCTGGCGGGGTCGATGGCAATGGGCGTGTTTCAGATTCAAACCGGTTTGGCCGGATTGATCGGCATCGACCAACCGGGCGTACTGACATTGCCCGTTTTTGCCCTGCTTTGCGTGGCCTACATCATCCCCCTGCGACGCGATCTTGGTCGGGGGATGTCGCTGCTATCCAACACGGCGATGCTGATTGCGGTCGGGCTGATGGTCTATCTGCTGATCCTGGGCCCCACTTCGTTTCTGATGAATGACATTGTGTCAGGGTTTGGCCGCTATCTTTTTGAGGTCTTGCCCGCAGGGTTTTCCACCGCCGAATTCTTTGACGACATTCTGGTCAATTGGTTTCACGGCTGGACGCTGAACTATATGATCTGGTGGCTGGCCTGGTCGCCCTTTGTGGGCATTTTCATCGCCCGGATTTCACGCGGGCGCACCATTCGCGAGTTTTTGGTCGGCGTCATCGTGGCCCCCACCCTGTTCTCGATCCTGTGGTTTGGTATCTTCGGCGGGCTGGGCTTTTACGACGCACTGCGCCAGGACGGTGCCCTGGCCGCCGTCAACGCCGAAAACCTGGATGCGACGACATTCGCCCTGCTGGCCAAGTTCCCACTGGGCGGCCTGACGCAAATGGCCACCGTGCTGGCCGCGTTTCTGTTCGTGGTGACCAGTGTCGTCAGCGCCGGGTTCACCCTTGCGATGATCGGAACAGGTGGCGATGACAACCCGTCACCCCGCATCCGCACAATCTGGGGTGTCATTCTGGGCGCGCTTGGGCTGGCGATGATACTGGTGGGCGATATCTCATTGGTCAGGTCAATCATCGCGCTTTCGGCCATGGCGTTTGTCTTCATCGTGCCGATCCTCGTGATCTGCCTGTTCAAAAGCCTGACGCGCGAGGATCACCCATGAGCAGCGAAGTCATCGACACCATGCTGAACCTCACCATCTTTGCCTACATTGGATTTCTGATCTGGCTGTGCCTGCGACGCAATCCATGAACCGGCAATCACACTGCGCCGCATACAGCCTAAGCCCCTGCGACCCCGTCGAATCTGAGATGGGACCAAAATTAACCCAGAGTGTGAAAGCGTGAGAAATCGAAATGCCGGAAAAGAAAAAACAGAGAGCAGGTTCCCCTAACCCTCTGTTTTTACCTTGGTACCCAAGGCCGGACTCGAACCGGCACGTCCGTTAGGACGGGGGATTTTGAATCCCCTGCGTCTACCATTCCGCCACTTGGGCCACGAACACTGAATTAGCGTCCAAGACCGGGAAGGTCCAGAGGCAAAAACCAACCCAAATCCAGTTTGTTTGCCCGGCAGCGGTTGACGCCTTGTCAGACGCGTGGTTTGGCTTGCGCAACGACGAAACAGGAAAATAACACGTTATGTTGCGATCGCTTTATGACTGGACCATTCGTCTGGCCGAACATCCGCGTGCCCTGTGGGCATTGGCCGTTGTGGCCTTTGTCGAAAGTTCGTTCTTTCCGATTCCACCGGATGTTCTGATGATTCCGATGATCCTGGCCCGCCCTTCCCGTGCATGGCTGATCGCAACTGTCGCACTTGTCGCATCTGTTTTGGGGGGCTTGCTGGGATACGCCATCGGCGCGTTCTTTTACGACAGCATCGGTCAACCCATCCTCGAATCCATGGGCAAGGCGCACGCCATGGAAGAGTTCAACACCAAGTTCAACGACTTCGGGTTTTGGGCCGTGTTGGCTGCTGGTGTCACCCCATTCCCCTATAAGGTCATCACGATCATGTCCGGCTGGACCGGGATGCCGCTGGGCACCTTCATTGCCACGTCGATTCTTGCGCGGGCCTTGCGATTCTTTGTGGTCGCCGGGCTGCTTTGGAAGTTCGGGGAACCGATCCGCGCCTTTATTGAAAAGCGGCTGGGCCTTCTGTTTACCCTGTTCATCATCCTTCTGTTCGGTGGTTTCCTGGTGGTGAGGTACCTATGACGCGCAGAAACATACTTGTTCTTGTTGCCACTTGCGGCTCAGTCGCGCTTTTGCTTGGCGCATGGGGGTTTCAGTACATCGGCGGGCTGCCGCCCTGCAAATTGTGCATCTGGCAGCGGTATCCGCATGGCGTGGCCATCCTGATCGGAGCTTTGGCGCTTGCCCTGCCCCGACAGGCATACCTGCCCCTTCTCGGCGGGCTTGCAGCACTGACAACAGCCGTGATCGGCGTCTTTCACGCCGGGGTCGAGCAAAAATGGTGGGAGGGTCCTTCGACCTGTACCTCGGGCGATATCGGTGGTCTGTCATCGCAAGAGCTGATGGATCAGATCATGAACGCCCCGCTGGTACGTTGCGACGATATCCCCTGGCAAATGTTCGGCCTGTCGATGGCCGGATGGAACGCTGTTCTTTCCGCTGTATTGGTGTTGGTCTGGCTCGCGGCGTGGCGTGCGCGGTAAAGATCAGAACTCGTCCAGTTCCGCATCCCAGTACAAAAAGTCGATCCAGCTGTCATGCAGATGGTTCGGCGGGAATTTACGACCGATATTCCGCAATGCCTCGGCATCGGGCTGACGTGGCGGTTTGCGCAAGTTCATCCTCGCCTGCCTTAGGGATTTCGACCCTTTGCGCAAGTTGCATGGGCTGCACGCAGCGACCACGTTTTGCCAGCTTGTGACACCACCTGCTGCGCGCGGTACGACATGATCAAACGTCAGATCACCACGACCGCCGCAGTATTGGCAGCGGAATTCGTCCCGCAAAAATAAATTAAAGCGCGTGAAGGCCACGCGCTTTCTGGGTTTCACATAATCTTTGAGGACAACGACCGACGGTATTCGTATCTCGGTACTCGGGCTTCGGACCACCTCGTCATACTCGGCCACAATGTCCACCCTGTCCAGCCAGGCCGCCTTTATCGCCTCTTGCCAGGGCCACAGGGATAAGGGGTAATAGGACAAGGGGCGATAATCGGCGTTCAAAACCAATGCCGGATGGTGCTTTAGCGCACCCGGTTCCCTGACAAATTCGGTCCTGAAGTCTCCATCCATCTCAGAATCGCTCCTCGCTCTGCTCTGCCCGTTTTGACACCAGAGCGGGGAACACCCGCCCCGGCCTTAACTTAACTATATATCGTGTTAAAACTCTGACAAGCCCTGAGTTTCCACAATATCTCGGGGATTGGTTAAGCCGAATCCGTAACAACATCGTGACAGTTATCCACAGGTTGCACCGATCTGGTCGGCGGGCTATGGCGTGAACCATGTCTTGGTTCATACGCTTCAACAAACCCTTCGACGTGCTGCCGCAGTTCACTGACCGCGCGAATTCGGATACGCCGCGCAGCACTTTGTCGGATTATATCGACCTGCCCGGAGTGTATCCGGCCGGGCGGCTGGACCGCGACAGCGAGGGGCTGATGCTGCTGACCGACAACGGGCGGCTGCAGGCGCAGATTTCCGATCCCAAACACAAGATGGCCAAAACCTATTGGGTGCAGGTCGAAGGGCTGCCGGATGCCGCAGCCCTGAAAGCCTTGCGCGACGGGGTCGAATTAAAGGATGGGCCGACCCGACCCGCCAAGGCGCGACTGATGGATGAGCCGCAGGGGCTGTGGCCACGCAACCCTCCGATCCGCGTGCGCCAAACAGTACCCGATTGCTGGATCGAACTGACGCTGCGCGAAGGCCGCAACCGGCAAGTCCGACGCATGACGGCAGCCGTGGGGCATCCGACGCTGCGCCTGATCCGGGCGCAGATCGGTGATTGGTCATTGGACGGGCTGGACCCGGGCCAATGGGACACCCTGTCCCCACCGGCTTTGCAGGCCGCCCCACAGCGCAAACGGGACCGCCGCCCCCGCCGGTGACAAAAAGCGCGTGTTGTGATAGACTTACAGAATGAAGGTCACGCCGGATATCCCCACACCCACAGGCATTCTAGAAGCCGCGCTGTATGTCGACGATCTGGATGAGGCCCAGCGGTTCTATGGCGAGGTTCTTGCGCTTGAGCGAATTCAGCGCGTGGCCAATCGGCATGTTTTCTTCCGGGTCGGTGGCTCGGTCCTGTTGCTGTTCAACGCAGATGAAACCGAGAAACCGCCGGGCAACCCCGATTTGCCAGTCCCGCCGCATGGCGCGCGTGGACCTGGCCATGTCTGCCTGATCCTGACCCGCGCCGAAATCGACGCGATGCGCAAACATCTGTTGGACTGGAACATCCCCATCGATGCGGAATTCGACTGGCCCAGCGGCGCGCACTCACTATACGTGCGGGACCCATCCGGGAATTCGGTGGAGTTCGCCGAAGGGCATCTGTGGGGCTGACATCTTTAGTTCAGCGGCTGCTTTATACCGCCGACAACCCGGTAGATATCGGCTGAAATCACGCCGACCTCTGCAAGTACACCCTGAAACGCGGCCATATGCGGCGCGGTAAAATGCGCCTCAAGCGCGGCCTGATCCTGCCATTCCTCATAGATCCGAAACCGGTTGGGCTGACCCAGAATCTGGCTGAACTCATAGGTCAGACACCCCGGCTCTTTCATCGTTTCAGCCACCATCTGTTGCGCGGCCTTAGCGGCGTTTTCAACGCCGTCTGGCGCAACTTCGACAATTCCCGTCACGATCAGCATTCGATTTTCCTTTTCAGTTCAAATCGTTTCGAGATCCGGTCCACCGGCGTTCCGTCCCGCAACGGCACACCATAATCGACAGAATAATCACGAAACCCCATCTTGTCGTAATAGTTCAGCCCTTGCCCGTTATCGGCCCGGATGGTTGCGTTGATCGCAATAAAGCCCATGGCCACAGCCTGCCTTGACGTTTCCGCAAACAAAGCGCGCCCAGCCCCTTTCAACACAGGTTGGCGTCGGGCGAAGGTGGCGATGTCGGCACAATCCGGCGGCAAATCCGTGTTCGTACCCAGCCATTGAAACCCTGCCACATCGCCCTGATCATCCAGCGCGACGTGACAGAAAGTCTTGTCGGCTCCGTCTAGAAAGCTTTGCCTGAACAGCGCTTCAGAAAACGAGGTTTCAAACGCGGTTGACCCCCCAATCTGGATGATATCGTTGAGGATGCGGCACGCCGTCGCCACATCCTCGGGCATCATGGGGCGGACCGCGATCATCGCTACAGGCTCAGCTTGTCGCGCATGAAGGCCAGCGCGACGCTCAGGCCGTCGGGTGCGATACCGTGGCCGGTGCCCTTCATCACATGGGCAAAAACATCTTTGAACCCGGCCTCTTGCAGCGCTTCGGCGGCTTCGGGCAGCGATTGCGGTGGCACCACATCATCGGCATCCCCATGCACCAGTAACACGGGCATCCGGCTGACCGTTTCGTCCGGCAACAGATCGGGTTCCAGCAACCGGCCCGAAAAGGCAACGATCCCGGCAACCGGGTCTTCACGACGTGGGGCGACATGCAGGCTCATCATCGTGCCCTGCGAGAAACCGAACAGAACAACCTGCTCGGGCAACACGTCTTCGTCCACCATCAGAGCGTCAAGGAAAGCGTTGAAATCCTCGACCGCCATCTCCATGCCGCGCCGCGCTTCTTCCTCGGACGAGCCGTCGATCCACGGGATCGGGAACCACTGAAAGCCGTTGGGCATTCCGGGGATCTGTTCGGGCGCATCAGGGGCCACAAACAGCGTGTCCGGCAGGTGTTCGCCCAGCGGGTCGGCCAGCCCCAGCAAATCGGCCCCGTTGGCGCCATAGCCATGCACGAACACCACGACTGAGCGTGTATCGCCCGAAACCGGCTCTTTTCGGAGCGCATTCAAAACCCGTGTCATCTGATCCCTTCTCGTTCTTTGGCCACGCGGTAATAGGCCCACAACACCCGCGCCGCAACCGATCGCCAGGGCGACCAGGCCTCGGCCATCTGGCGCAGTTCCTTGTCTGTCGGGCGTTTGGGCAGATCGTAGAGGATGCGCGCCGCCTCTTGCAGCGCCAGATCACCCGGCGCGATCACATCGGCCCGGCCCAGCGAGAACATCGCGTAAATCTCAGCCGTCCAGACGCCAATGCCCGGTACTTCGGTCAAAACGGCCATGACCTCTTCGTTAGAAGCATCTCGTAAGACTTTGTAATCAATACGCGCCTCGGCCAGCGCCCGGGCATAACGGATTTTCTGACGGCTTAGCCCGACTGCGCGTAAATCGTCATCCGTGGCCCACATGATCTTGCGCGGTCCGGTCAGTTTCGCGTCGCGCAACCGCTTCCAGATCGCATTGGCCGAGGCCACGCTGACCTGTTGGCTGACAATGGCGCTAAGAAGCTGGGCAAACCCGTCCGGGCGGCGGCGTAGGGGCAAAGGGCCTGTCTGCTCCATCGCCCAGGCCATGCGCGGGCACGTCGCTGCCAGCCAGGTGGCCCCTTCTTCGACACAGTCGGGTGTCTCGATAATCCGTCCGACAGACATGGGCGCTCCGACAGTTGATGGTTCGGGCACGTTAAGTCGCTTTGCCGCAGATGCAACCCGCTTGTGTGGCTGACCTTTCGCGGATACGCATGAGCGCATGACAATGACAACTGCCACCCCGGACAACAGTCAGGCCAAACGCAACGTCGCCGTTTTGGTGGCAGCGCAGGCCATCCTTGGCGCACAGATGCCGATGCTTTTTATCGTTGGCGGGTTGGCCGGGCAGTCGCTGGCCACGAACCCTTGCCTGGCCACCCTGCCCATTTCACTGATCGTTCTGGGTTCGATGCTGGCGGCAACGCCTGTGTCTGCGATCATGCAACGCTGGGGGCGGCGCGCTGGCTTTCTTGTCGGTGCAACCGCCGGAGCCTGCGGCGGCGTGGTGGGTGCGTATGGGCTGTATCTGGGATCATTTCCGATCTTCCTGCTGGGTAGCTTGCTGACCGGCATCTACATGAGCGCGCACGGTTTCTATCGGTTTGCAGCGGCTGACACAGCGTCTGATGAATTCCGCCCCAAAGCCATTTCCTATGTCATGGCAGGCGGGCTGGCGGCAGCCATTATCGGGCCGCAGATCGTAAAGCTGACGTCGACCGCATATGTCATCCCATTTCTCGGCACCTATCTGGCCGTGATCGCCGTGAATGTCGTCGGCTCGGTTCTGTTCTTTTTTCTCGACATTCCCACGCCGGAAAAACCCAAGGAAGACGCGCCCAAAGGGCGGACCCGGCTGGAAATGCTCAGGACGCCCCGGATTGCCGTGGCGATCATCTGCGCGATGGTGTCCTATGCCCTGATGAACCTTGTGATGACCTCGACCCCGCTTGCGGTGGTGGGGTGCGGGTTCTCGGCCAATGACGCCGCTGACGTCGTTACCAGCCACGTGTTGGCAATGTACGTGCCCAGCTTTTTCACCGGCCAGCTGATCGCCCGTTTCGGAGTCGAGAAGATCGTGGCCCTAGGCCTTGCCATTCTGGCCGCCGCTGGTGTCGTCGCGCTGCAAGGTGTCGAACTTGGAAATTTCTTCGTCGCCCTGATCCTGCTGGGCATCGGCTGGAATTTTGGTTTCATCGGCGCGACCACGATGCTGGCCGCCTCGCATGACGTGAATGAACGTGGGCGGATGCAAGGGCTGAACGACCTGCTGGTGTTTGGCGGCGTGACGCTGGCATCGCTGGCCTCGGGCGGGTTGATGAACTGCTCGGGTGGGTCACCGATCGAAGGCTGGACCGCCGTAAATCTGGCCATGATCCCGTTGCTGACACTGGCAGGCGGTGCGCTGCTGTGGCTGGTTCTGAAACCCTCTGACGCGGAAACGGCCTGACGCCTACCAACGCCCGCTGGCGGCAGTCCACATCAGCGACAACCTGCGTCGCACTTCCCCTTGCAGCAAATCCCCAGCCGCCACACGCTTTGGCTGGGCCACAGCACGCCGCAGCACCCATTCCGCCTGCCATCCGGCATATAGCGCGGGCCGGGCCTGTGCCGAGATACCCGCAGACCTGGTTCGCGCCGACTTAAGCCTGTCCAGGGCCTTTTGCGCCAATGTCCGGACACCTTCGGGCGTGCCGTCCAGCAAGGGAATGCGACCGCGCGCTTCCAGATCGGGAATGGCCCGCAGCCAGTTGGCCACACCCACGCCATAGCCGAATTCGCGCAGAACATCCTCATCCGCGGCACCCAGCACATGCGCCGTTGCAACCATCAAAGATCCGGCGCTGTGGTTGATGTAGGCGTCGAAATGGGCGTCATCCTCGAACGGATCGCGGTAAATGTCCCAACGCCGGACGGCCACATATTCGTCCAGCTGGGCCGCCAGATGCGGCGAGAGAACGCGCGACAAGGGGGTCATGACCTCATGCCTGCGCACGGGCTTTCCTTCGGCGATCTCCTGCAGCGCATCGCGCCACCATTGCAGGCGCATTTCCGCGATCATCGGCTCTTGCGTGACCCAAGGCGCGCGCGCGACCTCGACGTTCAGCGCATATAGCGGAAACAGCGCCGCACGCGCTGAAACAGGCGCAGCCATCACTGCCATGAAACGGTCTGGATCAGCCCGATGTACCAGCGCGGCGCAGGCTTTTACGTCTTCGTCAAATGCCACGGTCACTCGGCCACCGCCGACTGAGGTCCGCAATCACGTACCAGCTTCCATTGGATCGCATCCAGCAGCGCCTCAAATGACGCATCGACTATGTTCGCGCTGACGCCAACGGTCGACCAGCGGCGCCCCTGCCCGTCCTCGCTGTCGATGATGACACGCGTGACCGCCTCGGTCCCGCCCTGGGTGATGCGCACCTTGAAATCCACCAGATGCATATCGTCCAATATACGCGAATACTGCCCCAGATCCTTGGACAGCGCCTTGGCCAGCGCGTTCACCGGCCCGCGGTCGCTGCCGTGTTCATCATGGGATTCACTGACCGACAGTTTCTTTTCCCCGTCGACCTTCACCACAACCACCGCTTCGGACAGGCTGACCATTTTGTTGTATTTGTTCTTGCGCCGCTCAACGGTCACTTTGTACCGCTTGACCTCGAAGAAGGCCGGAAGCTGTCCCAATTCGTCCCGCGCCAACAGCTCGAAACTGGCCTGCGCGGTGTCATAGGAATAACCCTCGGCCTCACGCTGCTTGATCCGGTCCAGGATGCGCCCCAGCGCCGGATCGCCTTTTTCAACAGCCAGCCCGGCCTCGGTCAGACGTTTGCGCAGGTTCGACTGCCCCGCCTGGTTCGACATCGGGATGATCCGCGCGTTCCCAACCGTGGCCGGATCGACATGTTCATAGGTCGACGGGTCCTTGAGGATCGCGCTGGCGTGCAGCCCCGCCTTATGCGCAAAGGCCGAGGCCCCCACATAGGCCGATTGCTTGCTGGGCACACGATTCAGAATATCGTCCAGCATCCGGCTGACCCGCGTCAAACCGGCCAGCCCTTGCATGCTGACCCCGATATCGAAAGTCGACGCATAAGGGTCCTTCAACAACAAGGTCGGGATCAAAGCAGTCAGATTGGCATTGCCACACCGCTCGCCCAACCCGTTCAGCGTTCCCTGAATCTGGCGTGCCCCAGCGTCCACCGCAGCCAGCGAACAGGCGACTGCGTTTTCGGTATCATCATGGGTGTGAATGCCCAGACGGTCGCCCGGCAACCCGGCGGCGATCACCTCGGACACGATCCGCGAGACCTCGGCCGGCAGCGCGCCGCCATTAGTGTCACACAACACGACCCAACGCGCTCCGGCCTCCAGCGCGGCCCGGCACACCTGAACCGCATATGCGGGATTATCCTTGTAGCCGTCAAAGAAATGCTCGGCGTCGAACAGGGCCTCTCGCCCCTGCGCCACGATATGCGCGACCGAGGCGCGGACATTCTCGGTGTTTTCCTCAAGCGAGATGCCAAGCGCATGGGTGACGTGATAGTCATGCGACTTGCCGACCAGACACACGGCCCTTGTGCCCGCGTTCATCACCGCCGCCAGAACATCGTCATTCTCAGCCGAACGCCCCGACCGCTTCGTCATCCCAAACGCGGTCAACCGCGCCGAGGTCTTGGGCGCGGCGTCAAAAAACGCGCTGTCCGTCGGATTCGCCCCGGGCCAGCCACCTTCGATGTAATCGACGCCCAACACATCCAGAGCCTGTGCGATCTGCACTTTTTCGGCGGTCGAGAACTGCACGCCCTGCGTCTGCTGCCCGTCGCGCAGTGTGGTGTCGTAGAGGTAGAGGCGGGTTTTGGTCATCAAACCGGCCTCCATTTTGAACCATCAGGAGTTGCAATCAAGTCAAAACCTAATTGACGAGCTTGATCCCTCAATAAATCAGATCTCGTGTGATCTTTTGTACTTCGAGCATCTTCATATGCTCTGACGAGTTCGACCACACCTTCATCTTTTGCCTTTTTTATCAGCTTTTTACGCATAGGAACGTCTGGAGAGACTGTTTCAAGCTCCTCAACAAATTCATCGACGAATTCGCTAACTTTCTGGTTAATACGTTCAGAAGTATCTGAGAATTCACGCCCGAAGCCTTCGACATAACGACTGAACACATCTCCAACCGACATATCATCTTTCGCTTCGGGACGGAATTTTAGTCCAAGCAGACGCGCTGAACCTTTCAACACCTCCGCCTTACCCTCTTTCAGGAGTCGTTTCAGTCGAGCAACTGCCGCAGGCGTATTCAAGTCGTTCGCGAGTAGCTCAACAATTTGCTCGTCGACCAACTCTTGGTCCAGGTCGACATTTTCAGTCAACCTACTCATTTTGAGTAGGTCTTTCTCAGCCTCCCGTGCCTTCTTCTCGGTCCAGTCCATCGGCTTGCGATAATGGGTCTGCAGAAAGACAAAGCGGATCACCTCACCGGGCACGTCCTGTTCCAGCAGATCATGGACGGTAAAGAAATTGCCCAGCGATTTGGACATCTTCTTGCCTTCGACCTGCAACATCTCGTTGTGCAGCCAGACCTTTGCAAACTCCCCATGCGGATGGGCGCATTTGCTCTGCGCAATCTCGTTCTCATGGTGCGGGAACATCAGGTCGTTGCCGCCGCCGTGAATGTCAAAGCTCTCGCCCAGCAGCTCATAGCTCATGGCCGAGCATTCGATGTGCCAACCCGGACGCCCCCGGCCCCAGGGCGACTCCCAGCCCGGCAGCTCATCGGTTGAGGGTTTCCACAGCACGAAATCCATCGGGTTCTTCTTATAGGGTGCAACCTCAACTCGCGCGCCTGCGATCATGTCATCGACGGACCGGCCCGACAGTTCGCCATAGTGTTCTTTCCAGCTGTCCACAGCGAACAGAACATGCCCCTCGGCGGCATAGGCGTGTCCCTTGGCAATCAGGTCTTCGATCATTGCGACCATCTGCGCGATGTATTGCGTGGCGCGCGGCATCTCGTTGGGCTCCAACGCCCCCAGCGCGCCCATGTCGTGCAGATACCAGCCGATGGTCTCGTCCGAGCGTTCCTGAACCAACTGCTCCAGCGTTCCTTCGGCCCCGGCCTTTTGCCGTGCCAGTGCGGTCGCGTTGATCTTGTCGTCCACGTCGGTGAAATTGCGCACATAGGTCACATGATCGGCGCCATAGACATGCCGCAACAGCCGATAGAGCACATCAAACACCACCACCGGTCGCGCATTGCCCAGATGGGCGCGGTCATAAACGGTGGGACCGCAGACATACATCCGCACATTGTCGGCGCTGATCGGCACGAAATCCTCTTTCGTGCGCGTCCGGGTGTTGTGCAGTTTGATCGTCGTCATCGGTCGGCTCCTAAAGACAGCATAGCTTCTCGCGTTGGCGCGGGCTTAGCAACTTGTCTCAGGGATGAAAACGAAAGAAACCGGCCCGCTTGAAGTATCAGCAGGTAATGCAGCAAATAATGATGCAGCTCATGCGTTTCATAGCCCCTCCTCTAGCACGCAGACCATCTGGAGCCAAGTCTTGAGTTCTACTTGGAACTGCCGCAGGCTGCCGCAATGAACCGGGATTTCATCAACTCCATCTGCCGCGCGCTGCCGGGGGCCGAGCTGTCCGACCCTTGGGGCGGTGGGCATGATGCCTGGAAAGTCGGCGGCAAGATGTTCGCCTGTATTGGCACGGCAAATGACGGCGTTTCAGTCAAGACACCGGATATCGAAACCGCCCAGATGCTGATTGATGCAAATGTCGCGACCAAGGCCCCTTACTTTCATCGCAGTTGGATACGCCTGCCCTTTGACTGTGCCGAGGACGAATTGCGCCACCGCCTGACCGCGTCCTATGATCTGGTCCGGGCATCGCTGACAAAGAAGGCGCAAGCCGCGCTTCCTGATCGAAGATAATTGACATTCTCAAAAAGCTCTGGCCCAGTCTGCGAAACTGATCGGACAGGAGCGTACCATGAAATTGTCGCAGCGTATCACCCAGCTGACCGGAGGCGGCAGCGATGGTTGGGAAGTGTTCTACCGTGCGCGTCGGATGATCGCTGAGGGCCACGCTATAACCGAGTTGACGATTGGTGAGCATGACGTGCGCACCGATCCCACGATCCTAAACGCGATGGAGATTTCGGCGCGCCAGGGACACACTGGATACGCCATGGTGCCCGGCACAGATTTGCTGCGCGACACTGTGGCGGCCCGGATCCAGGCGCGGACTGGCATTCCAACCTCACGCAACAACGTCCTGATTACGCCGGGCGGGCAATCCGCGCTGTTTGCAGCGCATTTTGCAGTGTGTGACGCAGGCGATGCCGGCCTGTTTCTGGACCCGTATTATGCAACCTACCCCGGCACCATCCGTGGTGCTGGCGCGACGGCGCGTTCAATCCAGACCACAGCCGAAGACGCGTTCCAGCCCCGGGCCGAGGCGATTGATGCCGCTGCAGAGGGTGCCGTGTCCCTTTTGATCAACACGCCAAACAATCCCACGGGCGTGGTGTATTCCCGTCAAACGCTTGACGGTATTGCAGAGGTTTGCCGCAAGCGCGATCTCTGGCTGATCTCGGATGAGGTCTATGACACGCAGGTTTGGGATGGCGAACATATCTCGCCCCGGACATTGCCGGGCATGGCAGACCGCACGCTGGTCGTTGGTTCGATGTCGAAATCTCATGCAATGACCGGTTCAAGATGCGGTTGGGTTGTTGGCCCAGAGGAAGTCATCGCCCATCTGATCAATCTGGCCACGCACACAACGTATGGCGTCCCCGGCTTCGTTCAGGACGCGGCCAGTTTCGCGCTGAATGCTGGAAGCGAGCTTGAACAGAACATCGCGGCCCCCTTTCGCAGACGTCGCGCGCTGGCCATGCGCATTCTCGAAACCCAGAATACCGTTGGCCTGGTTCCGGCGCAGGGCGCGATGTATCTGATGCTGGATATGCGTGCCACCGGACTAAGCGGCGAAGGTTTTGCCAACGCGTTGCTGGATACGCACGCCATTGCGGTCATGCCGGGCGAAAGCTTTGGCACAGCTGCGGCAGGTCATGTTCGGGTTGCGATGACAATTGATGATGACCGGTTCGCGGCAGCGCTTAGGACGATCTGCGACTTTGCTGCTGGTCTGGCTGAACGTCGCGCGGCTGAGTAGTCGGCGTCAAAACCGGAATGTTGTACGCAGGTTAAACACGTTAGCATCCAGCCCGCCGTTTGATCGTGTGACATCGTCGAAATTCTGACGCAATGCCTCGCCGCTGATAACAAAGTTCTCTCCAATCGGATAGGCAACACCGATTCCATAGACGGCGGCGGTATCGTTGTCGGCCGAGGTTTCCGCCCTGGCCGCACCGACGACGACATAGCCCAACGCTGTCCCAAAATCATAGCCACCGCGCAGTTTCAGACGTGTCATGCTGTCAAGGCTGCCCTCACCCTGCCCCAGATTCAAAGAGAGCCGGTTGTATTCCAGTTCCCCGCCAAGAACGAAGTTTCCGAAATCGCGATCGTATCCGATATGCGGGCCAAAACTGGCGTCATTCCCGCTGGTCCCGTTTGGCCCATCGGCATCCGTGTATCCAAAGCTGAATCCGGCATAAGCGCCGGTCCAATCCTCAGCCAAAGCTGGGGCCGCGCTGGTCATCAGTGATGCAACAATGAAGGCCTTTAGGACTTTCATTAACCTCTCCAAAAAAACCTTGCACCAAAGCTTGGGTCAAGTCGGGGTATCGTTATGCAAACAAATGGTCAGCAATCCCAAATATTCAACAGAGATCACGACCTAATCTTAAATAAGTGAAGGAACTATAACAGATTTATGCCGAACCGGGAAAAAATTTTGAGCCAGCAAACCGAGCGCTGAAATCACGGTATCGAATGTTTCGCTTTTGAACACTCTGGTCGCAAATAGAACAGATTGCGACGATCACAGCTGGAAAACTGGCCCTCATAAGATGAGGATCCACATGCACGACGAAATTTGGAAGATCCGTTTGGTCAGCCGCACCATTGGTGCGGATCGGGGCCGTGCGGCACGGGGTCGACCTTTGGGGGCCTAAGTACATCCACCCTGAACACACCCCATCTACCGGATTCCGACTATGAACGAACAAACTCGCAATACCTCGCGCAGCGGCGGTCGTGCCGCGCGCCGTGCGGCCCGCGCTTCGGCCCTGCCAGATCATCTGCGCCCTGTGCGGCCCGGGTTGGAAGGTGGCACATACAAGCCCCTGACCCAAATGCAGGTGGAACGCATTCACCAGGCCGCGTTGCAGGCGCTGGAAACCATCGGTCTTGCTGACGCCCCCCAGAGCGGTATTGATTACCTTGTCGCAGCGGGCTGCACCCTGGGCGATGATGGTCGCATCCGGTTCCCACGTGCGCTGGTCGAAGACACAATCGCCAAGGCCAATCGCTCGATCACCCTGTTCAGCCGCGATGGCAATACCGATCTTGAGCTATCGGGGGCCAAGGTCCACTACGGAACAGCCGGTGCAGCCGTCAGCATGGTTGACGTCCATGGGCGGAAATATCGCGACTCGACCGTGCAAGACCTGCACGATGCCGCCCGAATTTGCGAACAGCTAGACAACATTCATTTTGTACAACGACCGATGGTATGTCGCGATATTGTCGATAATCTAGAGATGGACCTGAATACTATTTATGCTTGTTGTTCAGGGACATACAAGCATGTCGGAACGTCGTTTACCGACCCCATCTATGTCGCCCCGGCGATGGAATTGATCCATACGATAGCTGGCGGCGAAGCCAAATGGCGAGAGCGACCATTCGTGTCGAACACCAATTGCTTTGTTGTGCCTCCGATGAAATTCGCCACTGAAAGCTGTCAGGTGATGGAGGAATGCATCAAGGCCGGAATGCCCATCCTGTTGCTATCTGCGGGGATGGCCGGGGCAACGGCTCCCTCAACCATCGCCGGGGCAATCGCTCAGGCCACTGCCGAATGCTTGGCTGGATTGGTTTATGTAAACGCTGTAAGTCCCGGTGCCCCAGCAATTTTTGGCACTTGGCCGTTTGGATTGGACCTGCGCACCGGGGCGATGTCCGTGGGCTCGGGCGAGCAGGCCCTGCTCAGCGCGGGTTGCGCCCAGATGCACAAATTCTATGGCCTGCCTGGGGGTGCCGCAGCCGGGGCATCGGATTCCAAGCTGCCGGACATGCAGGCCGGATGGGAGCAGATGTGCTCGAACGTGATGGCCGGCCTGTCAGGCCTGAACATGGTGTATGAATCGGCCGGAATGCACTCTTCATTGTTGGGCTTTTGCTTTGAAAGCCTGATCCTTGGGGATGACTTGATCGGACAAGCCCTGCGGTGCGTTCGCGGTATTGAGGTGACCGACGAAACCCTGGCGCTGGATCAGATGGCCCAGGTGTGCCTGGGCGGGCCCGGTCACTATCTTGGGACAGATGCCACGCTTAGCCGAATGCAGGCCGATTACGTTTACCCGACATTCGGTGATCGTACCTCGCCCAAAGAATGGGTCGAAGTGGGAAAGCCAGACCTGATCCAGAAGGCAACAGACCGCAAGACCGAGATCCTGTCCCACCCATCGCCCGCCCGGTTTGATCCTGTATTGGACGCGGAAATCCGCAGTAAATTCAACATTCACTTACCGCTGTAAAACATTGAAAAGGCGGCCCGAAGATCGGGCCGCCTTTGTTCCATCAAGGTCAACCGTTGGTCGCAGGCAACAAGCCCGCTTCTTGGGCGACAGCAATTTCTGCCTGATCCAATGCGCCATCGCCGTTTGCGTCCATCGCCGAGAACCCGTCGGCGTCAACGTCAGGCAGAACGGCCTGCACTTCTTCTATTGTCAAAACACCATCTCCGTTGGTGTCGACCGAGGATTGTGCGATGGCCAGCGCCGGCAGACCAAGTACAAGTGCGGAAATGGTGGCCAGTGTTTGCGGTTTCATTGTGATGCCTCCTGATTTGAGCTTTTTTGCGTATTTGTGTCCGGACAAGCATCACAAACACCGCAACCCACCCCGCTGTCACTCGCGCAAGGTGAATGTGGCGTTTTCGCGCCAATCTCCGCGTGTTTGGCAGAGTCGCGTCTGCGGCGAGCCGCTGGGCAAAATTCCCCCATAGGCCCTCGGCGGTTCTTGCCCGACTTGAGTGGTGATATCTGGCAGAACTATGCCCAAATTCACGTTCGCACCGCGTAAAAAAGAAAAGGGGGCCGAAGCCCCCTGTCAGTTTCGCCATCCAGGCTCAATTCGTTGACCGCCCGGTGTTTTTTTTGCCTGCGGCCTGGACGTCGCATGGGACGAGCGCACCCGCCCCGTGAAAGAGTGGGAAGGAGCTGATATTCCGCCCCACCCTGTTCCCGGCCAACACGAGCATGTCGGCCGAGTGGAGCAAGGTGCCTTGGTAAGTCTCAGGTCTTGCTCCGTGTTCGTCGGGACCGGATATCCGGGGGGAAATCCAGGTCCCTACACCCCGCTTGGCGGGGCGTTTGTCTTAGCTACACCCGCTGGTCGAACCGCAAGTGTTGCACTTCATGCAGGTGCCGTTGCGCACCAGCGTGTAGTTTCCGCATTCGCCGCAGGGATCGCCCTCGTACCCCTGCATTTTGGCCTTGGTCCGCGCATCCATGCCGGTTGCCACTGCTGTTTCGGCTTCCGGGGCCACGAACTGCGCTGCGGATTCAGCCATGCCGTTCACCTCGGGCTGACCGCCGTTGAACACCACCAGATCCTGCGGCAGACGTTTGCGCAGATAGCCGGTTGAGCTGATTTGTTTCAGCACTTCCAAAGACTTAGTCGCAGCGCTTTCGCTAATCTCGGAAACGTTCGAGACGCCCTCTTCCTCGCCCCGGCCCAGATCGTCAAAGCTTGCACCTTCGGGCTTCACATGGGCCAGATCGGTGCGGTCCAGATAAGACACGGCCAGTTCGCGGAAGATGTAATCCAGGATCGACGTCGCATTCTTGATCGAGTCGTTCCCCTGCACCATCCCCGCCGGTTCGAACTTGGTGAAGGTAAAGGCGTCGACGAACTCCTCCAGCGGCACGCCGTATTGAAGGCCAACCGAGACCGCAATGGCAAAATTGTTCATCATCGCACGGAAGCCAGCGCCCTCCTTGTGCATGTCGATGAAAATCTCGCCCAGTTTGCCGTCTTCGAACTCACCGGTTCGCAGATAGACCTTGTGGCCGCCCACGATCGCCTTTTGGGTGTAACCCTTGCGGCGATGCGGCAGCTTCTCGCGGTGGCTGCGGATGATTTCCTTGACCACAACCTTTTCGATCACCTTCTCGGCCAGAACGACAGCTTTTTCCTGCGCCGATCCGCTCTCCAGCACCTCCGCCGCCTCGTCGTCATCCTCGACCAAGGCCGCGGCCAGCGGCTGGCTGAGCTTCGAGCCGTCGCGATACAGCGCGTTGGCCTTCACACCCAGCGACCAGCTAAGTTCATACGCTTTCTGGCAATCCTCAATGGTGGCATCATTCGGCATATTGATCGTCTTGCTGATCGCACCTGAAATAAAGCTTTGCGCGGCCGCCATCATGGTGATGTGGCTATCAACCCCAAGGAAACGCTTGCCTTTCTTGCCGCACGGGTTGGCGCAGTCGAAGATCGAATAGTGTTCTTCCTTCAGATGCGGCGCACCTTCCAGCGTCATGGTTCCGCATACATGGTCGTTGGCCGCGTCGATATCCGCCTTGGTAAAGCCCAGATGGCGCAGCAGGTCGAAGGTGGGATCATTCAGCTTGGTCGCCGGGATGCCCAGAACGCCGGTGCAGAAATCTTCGCCCAGGGTCCACTGGTTAAAGACAAAGCGGATGTCAAAGGCGCTTTCCAGCGCCGCGTCCACCTTGGCCAGTTCATTGGGGCCAAAACCGTGGCCGGTCAGCGAGGTGTGGTTGATCCCCGGCGCATTGCCGATGCTGCCATGGCCGACGGCGTAAGACACAATCTCTTCGATTTGGGCCGAGGAATAGCCTTGCTTTTCCAAAGCCGAAGGGACTGAGCGGTTGATGATCTTGAAGTAACCGCCACCGGCCAGCTTCTTGAACTTCACCAGCGCAAAATCGGGCTCGATCCCGGTGGTATCGCAATCCATCACCAGACCGATGGTGCCGGTCGGCGCGATCACCGTGGCCTGCGCATTGCGATAACCGTTCTTTTCACCGAGGCTCAGCGCCTCATCCCAGGCGGACATGGCCAGATCGACCAGACGTTTGTCCGGGCAGTTGCCGTGGTCCAGAGGCACAGGCTTCACGGCCAGCTTCTCATACCCGTCGGTTACGCCCTGTGATGCGCGGCGGTGGTTGCGGATGACGCGCAGCATATGATCTGCGTTACGCCCGTAGCCCTTGAACGGGCCAAGCTCACCGGCAATCTCAGCCGAGGTCGCATAGGCCACACCGGTCATGATCGCGGTCAGCGACCCGCAAATCGCGCGCCCTTCATCCGAGTCGTAGCTGTAACCCATGTTCATCAACAGACCGCCGATATTGGCGTAGCCCAGACCCAGGGTGCGGAAGTCATAAGACAACTGCGCGATTTCCTTGGACGGAAACTGCGCCATGGTCACCGAGATTTCCAGCGTCAGCGTCCACAGACGCGCGGCATGCATGTAATCCGCCGCCTGAAACTCACCATCTTTCAGGAAGGTCAGCAGGTTCATCGACGCCAGGTTACAGGCTGTGTCGTCCAGGAACATGTACTCGGAACAAGGGTTCGAGCCGCGGATCTCACCATCGTTGGGGCATGTGTGCCATTCATTGACGGTGTCGTGGAACTGAATGCCCGGATCGGCACAGGCCCAGGCCGCGTGACCAACCTTTTCCCACAGATCGCGTGCCTTGACGGTCTTGGCAACCTTGCCATCGGTGCGGTTGATCAGCTCCCAATCGGCGTCTTTTTCAACCGCCGTCAGGAACGCATTGGTCACCCGGATCGAGTTGTTCGAGTTCTGACCCGAGACCGAGCTGTAAGCTTCGGAATCCCAGTCCGTATCATAGGTCGGGAATTCGATACTGTCGTGGCCCTGCTTGGCGTAATCCAGCACACGCTTGACGTAAGTCTCGGGGATTGCGACTTTTTTCGCTTCGCGCACGGCCGTTTTCAGGGCGTCGTTCTTTTTGGGGTCATACGCATCGTCCTGCGCGCCGTCCCATGTGCGGATGGCCTCGAAAATGCCGTTCAGCATCTTTTCGTGCATCTTCGATCCGGCAACGATCGAGGCCACCTTCTGCTCTTCGATCACCTTCCATTCGATAAACTTCTCGATATCCGGGTGATCTGCATCGACGATTACCATCTTTGCTGCTCGACGGGTTGTCCCGCCTGATTTGATCGCGCCAGCGGCGCGGTCGCCGATTTTGAGGAACCCCATAAGACCCGAGGACTTGCCGCCGCCTGAAAGCGATTCACCTTCTGCGCGCAGGTGGCTAAAGTTGGTTCCGGTTCCGCTTCCATATTTGAACAGGCGCGCCTCGCGCACCCACAGATCCATGATGCCGCCTTCGTTCACCAGATCATCATCGACGGATTGGATGAAGCACGCGTGCGGCTGCGGATGCTCATAGGCGGATTTCGATTTGGTCAGCTTACCGGTTTTATAGTCGACATAATGATGCCCCTGCGCCGGGCCGTCGATTCCATAGGCCCAATGCAGACCGGTGTTGAACCACTGCGGGCTGTTGGGCGCGGCGCGCTGGGTGGCCAGCATATAGCGCATCTCATCGAAATAGGCGCGCGCGTCATCCTCGGTCGAGAAATAGCCACCCTTCCAACCCCAATACGCCCAGGCACCGGCCAGACGGTCGAAGACCTGCTTGGACGAGGTTTCACCTTCGAACTCTGCCCCTTCATCAGGGATTGAACGCCACAGAAATTCGGGAACGTCCTTTTCCTTAACCTTCTTCAGCTTGGACGGAACGCCAGCTTTTCGAAAATATTTTTGCGCAATGACATCGCTGGCAACCTGGCTCCAGGTTGTGGGAACTTCTACGTCGTCCAGACGGAAAACGATCGTGCCATCCGGGTTTCGAATCTCGGACGTCGCAGAGGCGAACTGCAAATCTGCATAAGCATCTTGTCCCGATTTAGTGAATTTTCTGTCAATCTTCATGTCCGCCGCCCTAGATTCAATCAACTTGTCATTAGCGTCAGGCCCAAATTCGCGGACCACTTACCGTGCCAGAAATTTTGGACGCAAACGACCGCCCGCTGCATTCGACAGCGCGAAACCGTTCAAACGGTTGCACATTGCTATTTTGTGCTTTCCGACCCTCGCCCTATGCCTTGCTCTGGTTTTTCTACCAGATTTAGTGGCATCACCTTCGGCCCATACAATTTGGCGTATTCGTCCATAGAACGTCAACGTTCTTTTTACGTCATTTTTGAAATCTTTTTTGTTGACCGAACGATGTGGTTAGACCGCCGCGCACAGGAATCCGATTCCTCCACAGCTTCATCAACAGCCCCAGAAAGCCGGCATTGCCCAAAAGCAAATGAATTAACTGTTATTGGCCTTAAGGTTATCGGAATTAGATAAACTGGCGATAAGATGACGGGGCTGGCTTAGAATCAGTCTTCAACTATCCGGGCACCTGAATCTCGCCGGTTACAAATGCGTGAAGGATTGGGGTAGTTGGATTGATGTCGTTGTTTCGCTTGTTTCCCGCGCTGGCCCTGATCGTGGCCTGCACACCACAAGATGTCCCCCCATCAACACGCAGCGCGCAGTTTCAGGAATTCCCGAAAAGATTGTTCGAAACCTTTGAAATCAGCTGTGATGGCCCTGGTGAACGTTTTGAAAAAGTTGGCAATAGCGCGTTCGAATGCAGCGAGTTTCTGCCCCCCGACACAACGGCCTTTCTGATTCTCAATTATGACGGGTATCCGCAGGACCTGCCGCAAAGTGTTATGCGCATGACCTCAACCAAAAACACCGGTGGCTACCGTGTCGATGCCGAATTGTACTTTAATGTACCGCAGAAATCCGGCCCGGCCGTCAAAGTTCCAGTGGAAAGCAAAACGCTGGATAAAGCGCTGAGCGCGCTTTACCAAGCGATGGGTGGTTCACCAACATAAGTTGAGAAGTGGTCGGGGCGGCGAGATTCGAACTCACGACCCCCTGTACCCAAAACAGGTGCGCTACCAGACTGCGCCACGCCCCGGACCGTGCGCCTTCCTAACTGTGCCGTTTGGATTTGAAAAGCCCTAACAGGGCCAAATTGCAGGACCTTGCGAAAAAACTTTGTGCTGCACCTCTGTACCAGGCGTAATCAGGTAACGTGCGGCAAGGCCCGCGTTGATTTCAAGCACTGCGTACACCGAATCGCCGCCCTCAATCGGAGTCAGATCCCCGGGAATCGCGTTGTCGTGCACGTGAACAACCGCACCCAAACGGTTGAGGAAAATGATATCCAGGGGAATCAGGGTATTTTTCATCCAGAACGCAACCGGCTGCGGAGGATCGAACACAAACAGCATCCCCGACCGCTGCGGCAGCGATTCCCGGAACATCAGCCCCCGCGCCCGCTCTTGCGGGGTCACGGCGACCTCGATGTCAAAGCCGACTTGTGTTTTTTCGTTCTTCAGACTGATCCGATCTTCGCGGCACGCGGCCTGCGCCCCTTGGGCCCAAAGCACTGCAACAATTGCAAGAACCGTGGAAAACCTGATCATTGGCGTCAATCGTCCAGTGCCGCTTCCCAGGCCAGTACCTGCGCCGCCATGCGCCCGCGCTTACCATCGATAACACGCATCGCCAAAGCTTCGCCTGGCTGCAGATCCGCCAGACCCGACTGGCGCAGAACCTCGATATGCAGGAATACATCCTCGCCACGACCAAAGACGTTCGCAAAGCCAAAGCCCTTGCCCTTGTCGAACCATTTGACGCGCGCGGCCTCCAATGGTGCCGCAGCGATTTCGACAGGATCAAGTTCCGCAAAATCCGCCAACATCATCGTGTCGGTCCGCACTGGCGGATCAACACTGATAACCTCGACCGCCTGAACGCCGCGATCGGTCCGATGCGTCATGATTTCGATGCCTGCGCCATCCGCGACCGAACTTTGGCCAAAATTGCGCAACACGTTCACGTGCAACAGAATATCCGGGCCGCCTTCGTCGGACACAACAAACCCATACCCCTTGGTGGGGTCGAACCATTTTACGTGTCCACTAACGCGGTACATGTTGTTCAGATCTTCTGGCACGGTCTTCCCATCGCGAAAATTACCAATTCGTTAAGGGTTCGATGTGTATGGGAATGGCACGCAAATTCAAGTTGAAAAAACCCTTTGATATCTGCGTGTTGCATTTCACGATACGCGAACGTCATGGATTCAACCTTTGTACTTGCCACGCGGAACCCACCTGATCCCGCTGCCACCTGAACCGATCGTGCAGACGAAAGGCCCCATCGGCCCAGAATTCGATCTCGGTCGGTTCAAGCCTGTATCCGCCCCAAAACGAAGGACGTGGAGGATTCGGCCCCAATTTCGCCGTCACCTTTGCCACCTCGGCCATCAGCGCAGTGCGGCTGCTTAGTGGCTGTGATTGCTTTGACGCCCATGCACCCAGGCGGCTTTTTAGGGATCGGGACGCATAATATTCATCAGCAAGCGGTCCGTTCTCTCGCGTGATTGTACCACGAACTCGGATCTGTCGCCGCAAAGATTTCCAATGCATGACAAATGCGGCATTGCCCTGGCCGTCCAGCTCAGTCGCTTTGACGCTTTCGTAGTTGGTGTAAAACACAAAAGCACCCGGCTCGATCTCTTTTAACAGTACCATGCGCACATTCGGCATACCGGTACTGTCCACGGTTGCCAGAGCAATCGCATTAGGATCGTTAGGTTCACTATCCGTAGCTTCCGCCAGCCACCGCCCCGCTATTTCAAACGGATCGGTGCCGGCGAATATGCCTTCACGCTCGTTCATTCCCATCCCCTGGAAACCATTGTTAACTACCCTAGGGCGAGAACCTGCCACGGGCAAGAGCGCGCGGCCTTGATGCAGCGCATCCAATGGCATAAACCATCTCAACATGACGCGAAGGACAGGCGGAGAACCAAACATGTCAAATCAGTTGATGGCCGGCAAACGCGGCCTCATCATGGGACTGGCCAATGATAAATCAATCGCATGGGGAATTGCCCGCGCTTTGTCCGAAGCCGGGGCAGAGCTTGCCTTTTCCTATCAGGGGGATGCTCTGAAGAAACGGGTCGACCCGCTGGCGGCCCAACTTGGCAGCGAAATCGTCCTGCCCTGCGATGTCAGCGACGAGGATTCAATCGACGGGTTGTTCACGGCCCTGTCCGAGAAATGGGGTAAACTGGACTTTGTGGTCCATGCCATCGGGTTTTCGGACAAGAACGAATTGCGCGGGCGCTATGTCGATACGTCGCGCGCGAACTTCAAGCTGACAATGGATGTGTCTGTTTATTCGTTCACGGCCGTTATGCAGCGCGCTGAAAAGCTGATGACCGACGGCGGCAGCGCAGTAACGCTGACCTATTATGGTGCCGAACAGGTCATGCCGCACTATAACGTGATGGGCGTTGCCAAGGCCGCGCTTGAGGCGTCGGTAAAATATCTGGCCGAAGATCTGGGCAAGGATGGCATCCGTGTCAACGCGATCTCGGCCGGTCCGATCAAGACCCTGGCCGCCAGCGGTATCGGTGACTTCCGCTATATCATGAAGTGGAACGAGTATAACTCTCCACTGCGCCGTAACGTGACCATCAACGATGTCGGCAATTCCGCACTTTACTTGCTGTCAGACCTCAGCAGTGGCGTGACGGGTGAGAATCTGCATGTAGATTCAGGCTATCACATTGTCGGCATGAAAGCCGTCGACGCACCAGACGTTGAAAAGGGTTAAAGACATGAGCGCCAAGGATCGTCTGCCTCACGAAAAAGGCTTTCACATCAGCTGGGATCAGATTCACCGTGATTCTCGGGCGTTGGCCTGGCGGTTGGATGGTCAAGGCCCGGATGATGGTGCCTGGCGTGCAGTTGTTGCCATCACGCGGGGCGGCATGGCTCCCGCTATGATTGTAAGCCGCGAGCTGGACATTCGCACCGTCGACACGATCAGTGTCCGGTCCTATCACCATCAGGATCAGGGCGAGGCCGAAGTGCTGAAAGCCCCGGACGCCGAGCTGATGGGCGACGGCACTGGTGTTCTGGTCATCGACGATCTGGTCGACAGCGGCAAAACACTGGAGCTGGTGCGCGCGATGTACCCCAACGCGCATTTCGCAACTGTTTACGCCAAACCCAAAGGCCGCCCGATGGTGGATACTTTCATCACCGAGGTCAGTCAGGACACCTGGATCTTCTTCCCTTGGGATATGGCCCTGCAATATGTCGAGCCCTATCGGGGCACCGACTGATCCTCAGATAAACATTTAGGACTACGCATGACCCGGACACGCACCGCTGCCACCTTCGCCCCTCCGGTGATGGAGGCGCGGCGTTGGCTGGAAGGCGTGGTGTTTCCCGACGACCGGCCTTTGATCAATGTCAGTCAGGCGGCACCGGTCGACCCGCCGCCTTTGGCGTTGCGCCAAGCCATGGCAGAGTTTGCGGTGGCCGAAGACCGCGCACATTTGTACGGGCCGGTTCTGGGCAACCCCGACCTGCGGGCGGAACTTGCCGCGCAGATCGGACAGCACTATGCCGCTGACGTTGTGACGGATCAGATCGCCATCACATCGGGCTGCAATCAGGCGTTTGCCGCCACGATCTCGGCCATCACGGATCAATGGGATGAAGTTATTCTGCCAACCCCTTGGTATTTCAATCACAAAATGTGGTTGGACATGGCGGGTGTTCACGCAGTCGCTCTTGAAATGGGCGATAACTTGCTGCCTGACCCCGAAAAAGCACGCGCCCTGATCACCGACAAGACTCGCGCCATCGCTTTGGTGACGCCCAACAACCCCGGCGGGGTCGAGTACCCGGCTGATCTGGTGCTGGCGTTTTACGAACTGGCCCGCGATGCCGGTATCCGGCTGTTGGTGGATGAAACCTATCGCGATTTCGACAGCCGCAGCGGCCCGCCGCACGATCTGTTTCGGCAGCCGGGGTGGGAAGATACGCTGGTTCATCTGTATTCATTCTCAAAGGCCTATCGCCTGACGGGCCATCGGGTCGGCGCGATTGCAACTGGTGCCGATCTGTTGGCGGAGGTCGAGAAATTTCTGGACACGGTTGCCATTTGCCCCGGTCAGATCGGTCAGTTCGCGGCGCATTGGGGAATGCAAAACCTGTCTGAATGGCTGGCAGGCGAAAGAGATGAAATCCTGGATCGACGCGCTGCAATCAAAGAGTTGACGCCAAGCCTGACCGACAAGGGCTGGCGGTTGCTGGGGTTGGGTGCTTATTTCGCCTATTTCGAACATCCGTTCGACATCCCCTCGGATGAGCTGGCGCGCAGATTGGTGTCCGACGCCGGCGTACTGTTGTTGCCCGGGACAATGTTCATGCCACCCAATGATCCCGCCGGAAAACGCCAGGTACGCATTGCTTTTGCCAATCTGGATCGTGCTGGTATCGGGCAATTGTTTGATCGGCTGCGGGGGGTGTCCTTCTAAGCTTGCCCCTCGGCTGTGCGCATCGTATTCAGGGCCGCAACCGACAGGGCAGATACCTGCCGAAATAAGCACAAAGAGGGCACCATGGCCGCAGGCATCAAAAAGTTATCGAAGACCTTTGTCTGGATTCTCATGGGGCTTTTGATGCTGGGTCTTGCTGGGTTTGGCGCGGTCAACCTCAGCGGGACGGTGCGTACCGTGGCGCAGGTTGGGAACGAAGATATTTCGATCGACGACTATGTGCGCGAACTTCAACGCGAAATCCGTGCCGTTGAAAACCAGACCGGGCAACCCCTGCAAATGTCGCAGGCACGGGAATACGGGCTGGATCAACTGGCGTTGTCACGCCTGACGGCTTTGGCTGCGCTGGATAATGAGGTCGGCCTGCTGGGCATTTCGATCGGTGATGAAAACCTGCAAAAGGAAATCGTCGCCATCCCGGCCTTTCAGGGCGTCAACGGCACCTTCGACCGTGAGGCATATCAGTTTCAACTGGATCAGATCGGGATGACGGATTCTCAGTTCGAATCGGATATGCGCAAGGAATCCTCGCGGACTATCGTGCAGGACGCAGTCGTCAGTGGTGTGGAAATGCCTGAGGTTCTGACGCGGGTTCTGACGGATTATGTCGGCGCGCGGCGCAGCTTTACCGTTGCAACGGTTGCCTCTGACGTGCTGCCCGCGCCGGTTGCTGAACCGACCGATGAACAGGTGGCAGCCTTTTATGACGAAAACGCGGATCAGTTCACCCTGCCCCGCACCAAACAGCTGACCTATGCGATCCTGTCGCCCGACATGCTGCTGGACAGTGTCGAGGTTGAAGAAGATGACATTCGCCGCCTGTTCGACCAGCGCGCGGCCGAGTTCCACCAACCCGAACGTCGGCTGGTCGAACGTCTGGCCTTTCCGAGCGAGGACGCAGCCAAGGACGCTAAGGCCCAACTGGAAGTTGGCGGCACGTCTTTTGAACAACTAGTAAGAGACCGCGATCTGGAACTTAGCGATGTTGATCTTGGCGATGTAACCCGTGACGATCTGGGCGGCGCTGCCGAAGACGTGTTTGCGGCCGAACTGGATACTGTTGTCGGCCCCCTGCCGTCGGTTTTTGGCCCTGCACTGTTCCGCATCAACGGTTCGCTGGCGGAAAACAACACCTCTTTCGAGGATGCCGCCCCCGCCCTGCGCGAGGAACTGGCCGCAGACCGCGCCCGCCGTCAGATCGAAGCGCAGGCCGAAGACATCAATGACCTGCTGGCCGGTGGCGCAACGCTGGAAGAACTGGCCGCCGAATCCGATCTGGAGGTCGGCCAGATCGACTGGACCAGTCAAAGCGACGATGGCGTCGCCGCCTATGACGGTTTCCGCAGCGCCGCCGAAGCAGTGACCGAAGGTGACTTCCCCGAGGTTGCATTCCTTGATGATGGCTCGATCTTTGCGCTGCGCCTGAACGAGGTGCTGCCCCGTCGGCCCGAACCTCTGGAAACGGCCCGCGACCGTGTTGCCGCTGCGTGGACACAGGCAGAGACAAACAAAGATCTGGAAGATCATGCGAATTCCATTCTTGAGCAGTTGAACAGTGATGGTGATTTCACTGCCACCGGCCTGCCGTTCCGCGTGGAAAACGCCCTGACCCGCACTGCATTCCTTGAAGACGTGCCCGCCGATTTCATGCGGCAGGTCTTTGAGATGCAACCCGGTGAACTGCGCGTCGTACCCGGCACCGGAACCGCATTGATCGTACGTCTTGATGAGTTGTTGCCGCCCGCCGAAACCGACGAGCGGCGTCAGGTGCAAGGTGCCCTGTCCGCGCAACTGAATCAGGCCCTGGCGCAAAACATTTTCGATGCCTTCGTCCGTGATGCGCAGGCGCGCGCCCGGCCGGTCGTGGATCAGCGCGCGCTGAACGCCGTACAAGCGAATTATTAAAAGAGACCGGATATGGCCCTGACCCCTGAGTTCGACAGTTTCGCCCGCGCCTATGACGCAGGCGAAAATCAGGTCGTTTACACCCGTCTCGCGGCGGATCTGGACACGCCCGTTTCCCTGATGCTCAAGCTGACCGGCGCGCAAAAAGACGCATTCATGCTGGAATCGGTAACCGGCGGCGAGGTGCGCGGGCGTTACTCGATCATCGGGATGAAGCCGGATCTGATCTGGCGCTGTCGGGGCGAGGCGTCCGAGTTGAACCGTACGGCCCGCTTCGACCCCGAGGCCTTTGACCCGCAGGACGGCAACCCGATGGACAACCTGCGGGCCTTGCTGGCCGAAAGCCGGATTGACCTGCCCGACGACCTGCCACAGGCGGCTGCGGGGCTGTTTGGCTATTTGGGCTATGACATGGTGCGGCTGGTTGAATACTTGCCGGATGTGAACCCCGACCCGCTGGGCCTGCCCGATGCGATCATGCTGCGCCCGTCAGTCATCGCTGTGCTGGATGGCGTCAAAGGCGAAGTGACAGTTGTGTCCCCCGCCTGGGTCAGTGACGGGCAATCGGCCAAGGCCGCCTATGCGCAGGCCGCCGAACGTGTGATGGATGCCGTGCGCGATCTGGAACGCGCCATGCCCGCGGAAACCCGCGATCTGGGCGATGCCTCCGAGGTTGCGCCTCCGGTGTCGAATTTCACCAAATCTGGCTATATGGAAGCGGTTGAAAAGGCCAAGGACTATATCCGCGCGGGCGATATCTTTCAGGTTGTCCCAGCCCAACGCTGGACGCAGGATTTCCCGCAGCCGCCCTTTGCATTGTATCGGTCTCTGCGGCGTACCAACCCCTCGCCGTTCATGTTCTATTTCAACTTCGGCGGCTTTCAGGTTGTCGGTGCCAGCCCCGAGATTCTGGTGCGCGTCTTTGGCGACGAGGTCACGATCCGCCCCATCGCAGGCACGCGCCCGCGCGGTGCAACGCCCGAAGAGGACAAGGCCCACGAGGTCGACCTGCTGGCAGACAAAAAAGAGCTGGCCGAGCATCTTATGCTTTTGGATCTGGGTCGCAACGATACGGGCCGGGTGTCAAAAATCGGCACGGTGCGCCCCACCGAAGAGTTCATCATCGAACGCTACAGCCACGTGATGCACATTGTGTCAAACGTTGTCGGTGAACTGGCCGAAGACAAGGACGCGCTGGATGCGTTCTTTGCCGGCATGCCCGCTGGTACGGTATCGGGTGCGCCCAAGGTCCGCGCGATGGAAATCATTGATGAGCTTGAGCCCGAAAAGCGCGGCATCTATGGCGGTGGTGTCGGTTATTTCAGCGCCGGCGGCGACATGGACATGTGTATCGCCCTGCGGACTGCCATCGTAAAAGACCACAAGCTGTATATTCAAGCCGGTGGCGGTGTCGTTTACGACAGCGACCCGGAAGCCGAGTATATGGAGACCGTTCACAAGTCGAACGCAATCCGGCGCGCAGCCGCTGACGCAGCCCGTTTCACCGGGTCCGGAAACTCGTGAAAGCGGGATGCCCTAGTGGCATCCCAGCTTCATCCCCGCGTTACTGAACTTCTTTCATCATGACCGCTGAAATCGGGGCCATGGCCACCCGGTTACCGCGATCTTCCAATCCCCACAGCAGCAATGCGGAAATTGTGTCGGGCCGCAACCGGCCAAGCATGACAACCGTCCCTTCCTGACCGGCGCGGAATGCAGCCTGATCCAAAAAACGGCGCATGATCTTGGGGTTTTGCCGGGCACCGTCGATATCACGGAAAATGACACTTGAGGGGATGCCATTGCGCGCGGCCAGTTTCTGGACGGTATTCAGACCGTTATCCTGCGTGATCAGACCGCGCCCGGTACCCCCGGCAATAACGGCCACTTGATCAGCCAGCTTTCGGTTGCCCTGAATGCCTGTGCCGACGCCTTCCAGAATACCCACCGTTTCAGGCAGGGCATCCAGCCACACGGACAGCGACACCTCGGCGTCCTGCGCTGTGGCCGCTTTGGGCAGATCGGCCAGAGCAAGTACTTCGAACCCGGCCTCACGGTGTTTGGCCATCTTCTCGGACGCATTCGGGTCTGACGGGCTGACGGCAAAGCTGATCGGATAGGGGAAATCCTGCAGCGCCTCGGCCCCATATGCGCCTTCGTCGTCGATCAGGATGATGGACATCAAGGGCTTGGATTCCGGGTTATCGAACTTTGCGGAATATGCCTGAATAGGCTTACCTGCAGCGGGTGGGATGTCTGCGCTGTTGTCCGCCTCTGGCGCGTCATCGCGTTCGGTCAGCGGCACCACGCGCTTGCCTAGGGTGGCAGCCGGGGCTACCTGATCACTTCCAATTTGCGGCAGGGCTGCGATTTTGGGCCGGTCACGCGGCAGCGTATCCTCATCCCCTTCGACCGCGATCGGATTGTCCTTGAACGGGTCAACCTCAGGCTGCTCTGGTTGGGTCAAGCGCGCGTCGGTTTGCGGTTCAGGCAGCGGCTCTGCCACCGCGAAATCTTCGGTTTCGACAGGCGTTGGTTGCGGGGCATCCGCGATCACCACCGGCGCATCGCTGGCGTCAGGCGATACCTGCACTGGGTCCGGGGCCTGCGGGGCAAGCGGTGCCTCTGTTGATACAGTGATCCCGGACGTGTTGGTCACGTCGGGCGCATCAACCTGATCGACCTTGTCATTCACCTGAGGCTGCGTATCAGGTGCTGTTTCCATATCGGACAGTTCGGTCAATGTATCAGAACGCCCGCTGTCTTCCTCAAGAGAGGACGGCGGCAATTCAACCAGATCGGAATCGGACCCGGAATCCGTGGCATCCGCGACAGTCTCTGGTGTTTCAACCGGTGTGGGTTCAGGCACCTGCACAGCAACAGACGGCCGTCGGCTCAACGGAGTGTTCAACGACAACAACACCCCAAAAACCCCGATAGCGACCGCTCCGGCGATCATTCCACCGACAAATCCACCCATTCTTACTGCCTCTCACGTAAGTCCTGCTACGAACGTTTTTGCCCAATCTGCTGCACTACCTGCGCGCCGCCGTATCAAGAACAGGATGTCCCCTTGACGCTGCCACGCAAGCCTGAGCATGTATGTCCCGACATTATACCGTGGCACGGGTCTGCATCGCCAGCCCGAAATGCCCAAGCCGAGACAAGTGCCCAAATGCTGCTGCTGATCGACAACTACGACTCGTTTACCTACAACCTGGTACATTATTTAGGCGAACTTGGCGCCGAAATAGTCATTCGGCGAAATGATGCCTTAGATGTGCAGGAAGCCATGGCCATGAACCCGGCGGGCATCTTGCTGAGTCCTGGCCCCTGTGATCCCGATCAGGCCGGAATCTGTTTGGCCCTGACCGAAGCTGCCGCCGAAACAAAGACACCTTTGTTGGGGGTGTGCCTTGGGCATCAAACCATCGGACAGGTTTTTGGCGGCGACGTCATCCGCTGCCATGAGATTGTGCATGGCAAGATGGGTACAATGCACCACAGCAGCAAAGGCCTGTTCGCCGGGCTGCCCTCGCCGTTCGAGGCGACCCGCTATCATTCGCTGGTGGTTGATCCGGCGACCCTGCCCGATTGCCTTGAAACCACAGCCCAGCTGGAAGACGGCACCATAATGGGCCTGCAGCACAAAGAGCTGCCCATCCATGGCGTCCAGTTCCACCCGGAGTCCATCGCATCCGAGCATGGCCATGCCCTGCTCAAGAATTTCCTGTCCGAGATGAAAGTCCCCGCATGAGCGACGCTCTGAAACCGCTGATCGGAGCTGCCGCCGACCGGCCGCTGACCCGCGCCGAGGCTGAACAAGCTTTTGGCATCCTGTTTGACGGTGAAGCCACGCCCAGCCAGATCGGCGGCTTGCTGATGGCCATGCGCACCCGTGGCGAAACGGTGCAGGAATACGCCGCTGCCGCCGCCGTGATGCGCGCCAAGTGCAACGCCGTCAAAGCCCCCGCCGGTGCGATGGATATCGTCGGTACTGGCGGTGATGGCAAAGGCACGCTGAATATTTCAACCGCAACCGCCTTTGTGGTTGCCGGGGCCGGTGTTACCGTCGCCAAGCACGGCAACCGCAATCTCAGTTCCAAATCCGGGGCGGCCGACGCCTTGGGACAGCTGGGCATCAACGTGATGGTCGGCCCTGAAACCGTTGAAAATGCGTTGGAAAGTGTCGGCATCGGGTTTATGATGGCCCCCATGCACCATCCCGCCATCGCCCATGTCATGCCGTCGCGGCAAGAACTGGGAACGCGCACCATCTTCAACATCCTCGGCCCGCTCACCAATCCTGCCGGTGTGAAACGCCAGTTAACTGGTGCATTCAACCGTGACCTGATCCGTCCCATGGCCGAAACGCTGGGCTTGCTTGGGTCCGACCGGGCGTGGCTTGTGCACGGGTCGGACGGCACCGACGAGTTGACCATCACCGGGGTCAGCTGGGTTGCCGCGCTTGAAGATGGCGGTGTCAAAGACCTTGAACTGCATCCTGAAGACGCAGGTCTGCCGGTACACCCGTTCGAGGATATCCTGGGCGGCTCGCCCGAAGAAAACGCCATCGCATTCCGTGCCCTGTTGGACGGTGAACCCTCGGCCTATCGCGACGCGGTATTGTTGAATTCAGCCGCCGCACTGGTGGTTGCAGAGGCCGCGACCGACCTGCCGGAAGGTGTCGCCAAAGCCGTTGAAAGCATCGACAGCGGAAATGCCAAAGAAAAAATCGCCGCACTGGCCCGAATGACTCAGGAGGCCGCATGACAGAGACGGTACTGGACAAGATCAAAGCCTACAAACTGGAAGAAGTTGCCGCAGACAAGGCCGAAAAGCCTTTAGAAACCTTGGAGGGCGAAGCCAAAGGCGCCTCCGAGGTTCGCGGTTTTGCGAAGGCGCTGCAAGCCGCCACACGCCGGGGGTACGGCCTAATCGCCGAGGTTAAAAAGGCCAGCCCGTCCAAGGGTTTGATCCGCCCCGATTTCGACCCACCCGCGTTGGCCAAAGCCTATGAGGACGGCGGCGCGGCCTGTCTGTCCGTGCTGACCGACACCCCAAGTTTTCAGGGCGCCAAAGAATACCTGACTGCCGCCCGCGCCGCCTGTTCGTTGCCCGCCTTGCGCAAGGATTTCATGTACGACCCCTATCAGGTGATCGAGGCGCGTGCGCTGGGTGCAGATTGCATTCTGATCATCATGGCCTCGGTCGAGGATGACCAAGCCGCCGAGCTTGAGCAAACCGCCTTTGACTGGGGAATGGATGTTCTGATCGAGGTTCACGACGAAGCTGAACTTGAACGCGCAACCCTGCTCAAAAGCCCGCTGATCGGGATAAATAACCGCAATCTCAAGACGTTCGAGACCACTCTTGATACAACGCGCCGCTTGTCGAAACTTGTTCCCGGCGACCGGACCATCGTGTGCGAAAGCGGCCTGAGCACGCCTGAAGATTTGGCGGACATCGCCCGTTATGGTGCACGCAGTTTCCTGATTGGCGAAAGCCTGATGCGTCAGGACGATGTTGCGGCGGCGACCCGCAACTTGCTGGCGCATCCGCTGATCCCCGGAGTTATGTGATGCCCCTGACCCATTTTGATGCGCAAGGACAGGCGCATATGGTCGATGTCTCTGACAAGGCGGTCACCGACCGGGTAGCAGTGGCGGCTGGTCATATCAAAATGGCGCGGGATACCTTTGATTTGATTTCGGAAGGGCGCGCCAAAAAGGGCGATGTTCTGGGCATCGCGCGTTTGGCGGGCATCATGGGGGCAAAGAAAACGCCCGACCTGATCCCGCTGTGCCACCCGCTGCCGGTCACCAAGGTTGCGGTTGAACTGACGCTGGACCCTGATCTTCCGGGCGTTCAGATTGAGGCAACCGTCAAGACCTCGGGCCAGACCGGGGTTGAGATGGAGGCCCTGACAGCCGTTTCAACAGCCGCATTGACGGTGTATGACATGACCAAGGCGGTCGATAAGGCCATGGAAATCGGAGGCGTCCGAGTTCTTTTGAAAGATGGCGGTAAATCAGGACGTTACGAGGCGAAATGATTACAGTTGAAGACGCGCGCGCGCTGCTGTTTGATCTGGTTTCTCCGCTGCAGGCAGAAGCCGTGCCGCTTGCCGACGCCGCCGGGCGTGTGTTGGCGCAGGACGTCAGCGCCACCCGCGATCAACCGCCTTTTGCTGCGTCCTCGATGGATGGTTATGCGCTGAAATCGACCGAGGTTGAGCAGCACGCCATGTTCAAAGTCATCGGTGAATCCGCAGCAGGGCGTCGTTTCAAAGGCTCTGTCGGCGCGGGTCAGGCCGTTCGCATCTTCACTGGCGCTCCGGTACCCCAAGGCGCGGATTTCGTTGTAATTCAAGAAGATACCGAACGCCGCGAAGATCTGATCACAATCACTGACGCCCCTGGCCAAAAGACCAACATCCGCCCCGCAGGCATCGACTTTACCGCTGGCACCAAGATCACCGCACCGCGTGTTCTGCGCCCCGAAGACGTGGCATTGATGGCCGCGATGAACATTGCCTCGGTGCCTGTCGCGCGCAAACCTGTGGTGGCGCTGATTTCGACCGGGGATGAACTGGTGATGCCGGGTGAAACCCCCGGCCCGGATCAGATCATCGCCTCGAACACCTTTGGCCTGAAGGCACTGTTGGAAAACGCGGGCGCCAGGGTGCGAATTCTGCCGATTGCCCGCGACACTGCCGCCTCGCTGGAGACGGCCTTTGAGCTGGCCGAGGGCGCAGATCTGGTCGTCACTATTGGCGGCGCGTCGGTTGGGGAATATGATCTGGTCGCAGACGTCTCGCAGCAGTTAGGGATGGAGCGGTCTTTCTATAAAATCCGCATGCGCCCCGGCAAACCGCTGATGGCCGGGCGTCTGGGCGATACCGCGATGGTTGGCCTGCCGGGAAATCCTGTAAGCGCAATGGTTTGCGGATATCTCTTCTTGCTGCCAATGGTGCGCCGTATGCTGGGTGTTGAACAGGTTTTGACGCCGCTTCAACGCGCCCAACTGGCTGAACCGATCGGCAAGAATGGCCCGCGCGAGCACTATATGCGTGCGGTTCTGGACGATACCGGCATTCGCGCCTGCACCGATCAAGACAGCTCGCTGCTTAGCGTTCTAGCGCAGGCCAACGCGTTATTGATGCGTGAACCACACGATCCCGCACGGCTCGCGGGGGATGAGGTGCTGTACCTGCCGATTTAAAGGCCACTCAAATCCATTGACACAAAACGTGAACATGCGTAGAACAAAAGAAAACGCATAACCGACGAGGTGTGAGCAATGCTGACCAAGAAACAGTTGGATTTGTTGGAATTCATCCACAAACGCGTTCAGGCAGACGGTGTTCCGCCCAGTTTCGATGAAATGAAGGCCGCGCTGGACCTGCGGTCGAAATCCGGCATCCACCGCCTGATCACCGCGCTGGAAGAACGTGGCTTTATCCGCCGCCTTGCCCACCGTGCCCGGGCAATTGAGATCGTCAAGCTGCCGGAAAGCCTTGGTGGTGAACCGACGGCCGCCTTCAAGCCCCGTGTGATCGAAGGTGACAAGCCCGAGGGTCAGCGGCCAGCAAATTTCGAACCGGTCACTGTGGATGCCTTGGAGTTGCCAGTCATGGGCCGCATCGCCGCCGGTGTTCCGATTGAGGCGATCAGCCACGTGTCGCACCGCGTCGCGGTACCGGGCAGCATGGTTTCGGGCAAGGGTGAGCATTACGCGCTGGAAGTGCGCGGCGATTCGATGATCGACGCCGGTATTAATGATGGCGATATCGTGGTGATCCGCGAGTCCAGAGTGGCCGATAACGGCGATATTGTCGTGGCCCTGGTCGAAGATCAGGAGGCCACGCTAAAACGCTTTTTCCGCCGGGGCAACGCCATCGCGCTTGAGGCAGCGAACCCGGCCTATGAAACCCGTGTCCTGCCCGAAAACAAGGTCAAGGTTCAAGGGCGGCTGGTCGGGTTGATCCGCAGCTACTGATCCCGTTTGAACCTGTGGTTCGCGGCTGCGCCCGGGGACCACAACCGGTTTCCAATCGCCTGTTTACTGGTGGTGATCTTGCCGTTCAGGAATGACAAGCTTCCGGTTTCCGACAGGCGCTTGGGGCCGAAAATACCGCAGTCTCCGATCAGATCCACCGCAACAGAAGAAATGATAATCTGGTTTTCGCTGCATTCATCAAAACCGCGCGCTGCGCGTTTCCCCGTGATGTGGATCAGTTCTTTGCCTTGCCAGACGAAACGCTGAACAAGGCTTGCCTCCCCAGGCCACCGGCTGGCCGCTTTTATTTGATCGACCCCGTCACCGTCGTTTTCCAGCCAGACAGAGGCAACGAACCCGCTGCCTTTTTCCTTGCTCAGGGCCCGGCCCTGATCTGTCATCACGCCCACAAGGCCGCCCGTGTCAGCGACCAACACTTCGGGGCGTTGCCCCTGCCCCCATAGCAAGAAGGCCGCCAATACAGGCGCGACGCCTACCCACTTTGCCCGGCCCTGCCACAAGGCAAGCCACAGCGACCCTAATGCAAACAAGGGCAATACATAGTGCGGGGGGCTGGCAACATAGCCCTGTGCCCCGCTCAAGCCCGACACCCACTCGGCAACGCCAAGGATCCAATGCAGGCCAAGGCCCATAACGTTCAGCGCCAGCGTCTCAAGCCCGAATGGTGCCAACAGCGCGGCGACCACAGCCGCGGGCACAACGATAGCGCCCATCACAGGCACAGACAGCAGGTTTGCCAGCAATCCGTAGTGAGACATCGTATTGAAATGCGCGGCCCCTATCGGCGCGGTTGCCAGCCCGGCAATAGCCGAAGACATCAATAACCCGGCGACGGGTTTCAGCCACTTTGGTCCCGGCAGAGGGCCATATTCCCGAAGTGCGCCAAAAACTGCGACAAGGGCGGTCGTTGCGGCAAAGGACATCTGGAACCCCGGGCTTAACAGCGACTCTGGGCGTAGGATCAAGACGATCAACGCCGCCACAGCTACGGCGCGCAAAGAAATGGCCCGTCGGTCAATCAGGATCGCACCCAGCATGACGCTTACCATCACAAAGGCCCGTTCCGTGGCGACATTCCCGCCGGAGAGCAACAAATAGATAACCGCTGCGACCAAAGCGCAAACCGCAGCCAACTTGCGCACAGGCAATCGCAAAGCCAGCAACGGAATTAAGGACAACCCAATCCGGCACATCAAAAACACGAACCCTGTCAGCAGACCCATGTGCAGGCCGGAAATCGCCAGCAGATGCGCAAGGTTAGACGCCCGCAACATTTTCAATGTACCCTGCCCCATTCCGCTGCGGTCCCCGGTGGTTACGGCGGCGGCGAACCCTCCGATTTCGCCGGGAAGGATCGTTCGTACATGTTGGGAAATCGCCATCCGCCAAGACGTCACCCGCAATCCGCGTTCCTCGGGCGGTGCGACCGTCATCACCGGAACACGCGTGTACCCAACCGCGCCCAGACGCTGAAACCAGGCGTGACGGCGAAAGTCGAATCCGCCAGGTTCTACAGGGCCCTGTGGCGGCGACAGATGACCGGTGGTCATGATCCTTTGCCCCGGCACCAAAGGCACATCCTCGCCGTGAAGAGAAAGCCGGACGCGCTGCGGTCTGCGATCCATGGGCACGTCCCCTAGACGCACCCTGTCCAGCGTAACCCGCAGCGCATCCGACGCAGAGCGGTCCAGGGTTACGACCCGCCCCTCGATCGGGCCATAGTAACGCCATGACAAGACCGGCTCTGCAACCGTATGGGCACGCACGCCTGCCAGAATAAATCCTGCAGCGATCAGCGCGCCTGCCACTGCCAACGAAGCCCAGCCAGGCTGGGCTTTGCGACCCAAGCCCAGCATCAATGCCACCCAAACCAAAAGGCCCGCATGGATCTGCCAACCCGGCTCAAACCGAAGGCTGAAATACAGGCCGATTCCCACGGCCAGACACACCGGAGACCACTGAAACAGGTGCCCGGTCTGGTTCAGCAGAGCGGCCTTAACCCGTGCCAGAACACGCATGGTTGCCCCCGTCCTTCCGGCTCGTTAGACAGGCGCCAAACTATGCCCGACACGGTTACCAAAAGGTTAATCCACACAATGTCCGATCAGGTTGTCACTCGTTTCGCACCATCTCCCACCGGGTTTCTCCACATTGGCGGGGCTCGTACCGCGTTGTTCAATTGGTTGTTCGCTCGTGGACGGGGAGGCAAGTTCCTGCTGCGGATCGAAGACACTGACCGCGAGCGTTCGACCCCCGAGGCGACGGCTGCGATCCTTCAGGGCATGGCATGGCTGGGCCTGGATCACGACGGCGACATCGTCAGCCAATTCGAAGGCGCAGATCGGCACGCCGAGGTGGCCCATCAACTGCTGGCCGAGGGCAAGGCTTACAAGTGTTTTTCGACTCAAGACGAAATCGCTGCCTTCCGCGAACAGGCCCGGTCCGAGGGGAAATCCACCTTGTTCCGCAGCCCCTGGCGCGATGCCGATCCCGCAAGCCATCCGGATGAACCCTTTGCGATCCGTATCAAGGCCCCGCAGGATGGCGCGACCGTGATCCGTGATCAGGTTCAGGGTGATGTCACCATCCGCAACGATCAACTGGACGACATGATCCTGCTACGTTCAGACGGGACGCCGGTTTATATGCTGGCCGTTGTGGTGGACGACCACGATATGGGTGTGACCCATGTGATCCGGGGTGACGACCACGTGAATAACGCCGCGCGCCAGATGATGATTTATCAGGCGATGGGCTGGGATGTTCCGGTCTGGGCCCATATTCCACTGATCCACGGGCCGGATGGTAAGAAACTGTCCAAACGTCACGGTGCATTGGGCGCACAGGAATATCAGGCGATGGGCTACTCGGCTGCGGGTATGCGAAACTATCTGGCACGCCTGGGTTGGAGCCACGGAGACGACGAGTTTTTCACCGATCAACAAGCCAAAGAGTGGTTCGATCTGGCGGGGATCGGCAAAAGCCCTGCCCGGTTCGACACGAAAAAGTTGGAAAATCTGTGCGGTCAGCATAACGCCATTGCCGACGATGCTGCATTGCGGCATGAAATCGAGGCTTACCTGAATGCGGCTGGCCAGCCCCCTCTCACCGAAACACAATCGGGTGATCTGGAACGTGCGATGTATTGCCTCAAGGATCGGGCGCGCACATTTCCTGAACTACTTGAAAAGGCGCATTTTGTACTGACTTCCCGTCCGGTTGAACCAGATGAGAAGGCGGCAAAAGCACTGGCCTCTGTATCCGATGGTATACTGAGTGAATTGACGCCGCATGTGCAAAATGTTAGCTGGACACGAAGCGAACTGGAGGAAGCCCTGAATTCGTTTGCAGAAGCGAAAGGGCTGAAGTTTGGCAAGCTGGCCGGACCTTTACGGGCCGTCCTGGCAGGCAAGGCCGTCACACCTTCGGTTTTTGATATGATGCTTGTGCTGGGGCGGGAAGAAACCCTGGCACGGCTTTCTGACGCAGCGGTATAACCAAAGTTTCACATTTGGGTAACGCTGCTCCGCTAACACCCGGACTGCGCGCTTGCGCGCATCCGTTGCCCGCAGGATCGGACAGCGATCCGATTTGCGCATGAATGAGGAAGGGACACTATGACCGACAGCAACAAATCAGCCACTTTGACAGTTCATGGCGAAACGTACGAGTTGCCGGTTCATTCGCCAACCGTGGGACCCGACGTAATCGACATTCGCAAGCTTTATGGTCAGGCTGGCGTGTTCACCTATGATCCGGGTTTCACTTCGACAGCAAGCTGTGACAGCACCATCACCTATATCGATGGTGAAAAGGGCGAGTTGCTGCATCGTGGCTATCCGATTGATCAACTGGCAGGCAAATCGCACTTCCTCGAGGTTTGCTATCTGCTGCTGTACGGAGAACTGCCGGCTGCCAAGGATCTGGAAGAATTCGAAACCACGATCACCCGCCACACCATGCTGCACGAACAGATGCAGTATTTCTATCGCGGCTTCCGCCGGGATGCGCATCCGATGGCGATTATGGTTGGCGTTGTTGGTGCAATGTCGGCGTTCTACCACGATTCGACCGATGTTTCGGACCCACAGCAGCGCGAGATCGCCTCGCACCGCCTGATCGCCAAGATGCCGACCATCGCGGCCTGGGCTTATAAGTATCACATCGGTCAGCCGTTCATCTATCCGCGCAATGACCTGGACTATGCCTCCAACTTCCTGCGCATGTGCTTCGCCGTTCCGGCCGAAGAGTATGAGGTCAACCCGATCCTCAGCCGTGCGATGGACCGGATTTTTACCCTGCACGCGGACCACGAACAGAACGCGTCGACATCGACTGTGCGTCTGGCGTCTTCGTCGGGTGCGAATCCCTTTGCCTGCATCGCGGCGGGAATCGCGTGCCTTTGGGGGCCAGCCCATGGCGGTGCCAACCAAGCCTGTCTTGAGATGCTGGCGGAAATCGGTTCCGTCGACCGTATCCCTGAATTCATCGACCGCGCCAAAGACAAGGATGATCCGTTCCGCCTGATGGGCTTTGGCCACCGCGTCTACAAGAACTTTGACCCGCGCGCCAAGGTGATGAAACAGTCGGCAGACGAAGTGCTGGATCTGCTGGGCATCGAAGACAACCCGAAACTGCAGGTTGCCAAGGCGCTGGAAAAACAGGCGCTCGAAGATCCATATTTCGCCGAGAAGAAGCTGTTCCCGAACGTGGACTTCTATTCCGGAATCATTCTTGAGGCAATGGGCTTCCCGACCTCGATGTTCACCCCGATCTTTGCGCTGTCGCGCACCGTCGGGTGGGTCAGCCAGTGGAAAGAAATGATTGCCGATCCACAAAACAAGATCGGCCGTCCGCGCCAGCTGTATCTGGGCGAAACTGCCCGCGATTACGTGGATATCGAAAACCGCTGATCAACACGTCTGAAATCAAAAGCCCCGGACAAACGTTCGGGGCTTTTTCTTTAGAACAAGCTTAGCTGATCCCCCGCCTGCGCCGGTTTCGAAAATAGATCACATCGCAATTCCGCCGTGCGCGTCGCAAGACCCAACCGTTTGACCGCCAGCGTAAATCGCTTGGCTATCAATTCGGCATATTCCCCCTCGCCCCGCATACGATGGCCCCAGCGCGGATCGTAATCCCGGCCGCCGTGCATCTCACGCAGTTTGGACATGACCTTCTCTGCGCGGGCGGGTTCATGGGTTTTCAGCCATTCCTGCCAGAGCTCGGATACTTCGCGGGGCAGACGCAACATAATCCAACTGGCCGCATCGGCCCCGGCGTCCCTGCCCGCCTCTAACAAGGCTTCCAACTCGTGATCGGTCAATCCCGGTACGACGGGTGACGTCATGACCCGCACCGGAACCCCGGCCTCGGTCAATCGGCGAATGATGGTCAATCGCCGCTGCGGCGACGGCGCGCGGGGCTCCATCCGGCGGGACAGATCCGCGTCGAGCGTCGTCAGAGATATCCCGACGCGCACCAAACCGTCCTGTGCCATATCCGACAGAATATCCAGGTCACGTTCAATCAACGTCCCTTTTGTAACAATGGCGATGGGGTGCCGGTAATCGTGCAGAACTTCCAGACATTCCCGTGTGATCAAACGCGCCTTTTCGACAGGTTGATAGGGGTCGGTATTTGTCCCCAGCGCAATGGGCGACACCTTATAGCTTCGGGCAGATAGCTCTTGCCCCAGAATAGCCGCCGCATTCGGGCGCGCGGTCAATCGGGTTTCAAAATCCAGCCCGGGAGAAAGCCCAAGGTAGGCATGGGTCGGACGCGCAAAGCAATACACGCAGCCATGCTCACACCCCCGATACGGGTTTATCGACCTGTCGAACGGCAGATCGGGGGACCGGTTATAGGTAATCAGACTGCGGGCAACTTCATCCCTGACATCCGTTCGCAAGGGCGGAAGATCGTCATCCGGGCCCCACCCATCATCACAGGGCTCAGTTTCGAACTTTTCGAACCGGCCAGATGCGTTCGTAGCTGTGCCCCGGCTGCGGATGCTGGATGACATCATGTTTGTTCTCACTTTGTTCTTACCCTATTCAATAGTGAATACAGCGCGGTTGAACAAGCATTACCCGCCGCGCCTTTTTGGAATTACAGCACGGGCCAGGTGCGCGGCAGCTTGGCCGATCTGAACGAAATGCAGGATGTTCTTGCAGAAAATTCCATCGTGAATACAGATAATTTGCCGTATAGGTCGGTCCCGTAGCCGCCAAGGTCGCAATCGTCACAGTCGAACTGCGACGAAATGGCCAAAACGGAAAAAACGCCACCACGGGCGAAATGCCCGAACAGCTCAGGGAAACGCCCCATGTCCGATGAAGAAGACATCGTCCTGTCCGAACTGAATGACGACGAACTTGTCGAACAGATGTTCGACGATCTTTATGACGGCCTGAAAGAAGAAATCGAAGAGGGTGTGAACATCCTGCTGGAACGCGGCTGGACGCCGTATGACATCCTGACCAAAGCTTTGGTTGGCGGCATGACGATTGTTGGTCATGACTTCCGGGATGGCATTCTGTTTGTGCCTGAGGTTCTGCTGGCCGCCAACGCCATGAAGGGCGGCATGACGATCCTCAAACCGTTGCTGGTGGAAACCGGTGCGCCCCGTGTTGGCAAGATGGTGATTGGAACGGTCAAGGGCGACATTCACGACATCGGCAAGAACCTTGTGTCGATGATGATGGAAGGCGCAGGCTTTGAAGTGGTCGATCTGGGGATCAACAACCCGGTCGAGAACTATCTGGAAGCGCTGGAAAACGAACAGCCGGACATTCTGGGTATGTCCGCCCTGCTGACCACAACCATGCCCTACATGAAGGTTGTGATCGACACGCTGATCGAACAAGGCCTGCGCGAGGACTATATCGTGCTGGTCGGTGGCGCGCCGTTGAACGAAGAATTCGGCAAAGCCATTGGCGCAGATGCCTATTGCCGTGACGCCGCCGTGGCCGTCGAGACCGCCAAGGAATTTGTGTCACGCAAGCACAATCAGCTGGCTGGCTGATCCATCGCCAATTTGTGTTGGGGGCCGTCCGACTTTGGGCGGCCTTTTTCCGTTAACAGACCCCTCGCCGCAGGTCGTCGGCGACCGGCCCGCCGGAATACGACGCTGACCGGGGTCTGCATGTCGATATCAGGCTTGCCTGCTTGTGCCAAAGCCGGTCATCCTGACAAGTAGGAAGAACGAGGCACAGCAATGACGCAGGATCAGATCCCGGATGATGCCAGCCTGACCACACAGGGCTATTCCAGCCAAAATCAGGCCGGTCGCATCCTGCTGTTGGCCTGCGGTGCCCTTGCCCGCGAAATTCTGGACCTGAAACAGCGTAACGGCTGGGATCATCTGGAACTGACCTGCCTGCCCGCCATTCTGCATATCCACCCCGAAAAAATCACCCAGGCCGTCGAAGATGCGGTCACCAAACACCGTGATCATTACGACCAGATCTTTGTCGTCTATGCCGATTGTGGCACCGGGGGGTTACTGCAGAAAGCCTGCGAAGAGATGGGCGTTGAGATGATCAAGGGCCCCCACTGCTATTCTTTTTTCGAAGGGAATCAAGAATTTGACGCCCATGGCGACGATGAAATCACCGCCTTTTACCTGACGGATTTTCTGGCCCGACAATTTGACGCCTTTGTCTGGAAGCCGCTTGGCCTCGACCGGCATCCTGAACTGCGGGACATGTATTTTGGCAACTATACCAAGCTGGTCTATCAGGCGCAGACGGATGACCCGGCCCTGACCGCACGCGCCCGTGACTGCGCCCAGCGTATGGGGCTGGAGTTTGAGCGGCGTTTCACAGGGTACGGCGATCTGGAAACTACGCTTTCCGACTGGGCGAGCCGGACGAAGGAGTAACTGGGCACGGATGTTCCCGCGCCCGGATCTTCAAGCGTTTTCTTGGGCGACGTCGCGGATGCGTTCGATCATGGCCCGCAAGCCGTTGGATCGTTGGGCGGACAGGTGGTCGTTCAGGCCCAGACGCGCCAGCTCGGCCCCTGCATCGACCGTGGGAACATCACGAACAGGCAGGCCATTGTATAACGATCGCAGCACCGCAATCAGCCCACGCACGATCAGGGCGTCGCTGTCGCCGTCGAATCGAAACGACCCGCTTTCGATCACAGGGTGCAGCCAAACCTGACTGGCGCAGCCGTGAACCTTGGTTGCCGGGACTTTCAGTGCGTCATCCAACGGTTCCATCGCCTTGCCCTGATCAATGACATGGCGGTACCGGTCTTCCCAGTCTTCCAGAAACTCGAAATCCTCGACGATTTCCTCAAAGGCAGGCGTTGCCATTTGCGACGATCCTTTCGTTGCGATCACAATTGTGACCTATGTTGTCGATCTGCGCCTGTCCAGCCCCCGGCGTGGCTTTTCAAAGCCCGGAAATTGCGGTAACCCATTGCTGGAATTAATGCTCTGGACGTTGGGACCATGAAAAAATCACTTACCGTTCTTATGGTCGCCACCCTGACCTTGTCCGCCTGTAGCAATTGGCGCGACTCGCGGGCCAATCCGTCAAACTGGTTTGGCCCCAGCGCGCCAGTGGATGCGCCAGTGAATGACGCCAACGCTCTTGTTCCGGAACAAAGTGAGGGCATTAGCCTGTTTTCCCGACCAGAGGCCGAAGATACCAGCGTGCCGATCGCCAAGATTGACGAGCTTCGGGTAGACCCGATTCCATCCGGCGCAATTGTATACGTTTCAGGTACCGCAATTCGGCAAGGGGCGTATAACGCGCAGCTGGTTCGTGTTGAAAGCGCAGAGAATCAAAAGAACGGTGTGTTGGAGTTCACATACCGCGTCACCTACCCGACCAATCAAACAAATCAGGGCACGGAACGGTCCCGGATGGTCTCAGACGCCGTGAACGTCAGCCGCGATGACCTGGAAAACATTCGTTTGGTCCGGGTCACAGGTCAGCAAAACGCATTGGAATCCCGGCGCCGTTAGGCGCCGTTTCAAAGGGAAACAACCTTGACCGTCTGACCCTTTGCCGCCAGCGCGATCTTGCCTTCGCACAATTTCAAGGCGTCCTGACCGAAGACCTCGAACCGCCATCCCGACATCGCTGGAACCTCGCGTTCGCCGGCCGCGATCTGGTCCAGTTCGGAACTTGTCGCGATAAGCTTGGCCGCCACGCCCGAGCTTTCGGTTTTGGATTTCAGCAAGACGCGCAACAGATCCGACAGCGCTGGATTGACCTTTAGTTTTTCCCGGCTGTTATCGACATGCGGCAGTTGGTCAGCGGGGCAGTTCACCCCTTTTTTCACGGCGGCAAGAATGCCGTCCGCAATCACGCCTTTGCGCGCCTCGCGCAACAAAAGACGAGATCCCCCCAAATCGGAACCGGACTTGGGTTTGGTCGATGCCAATTCGATCAGCGCATCATCCTTGAACACCCGGCTACGGGGCACATTGTTTTCCTGCGCATAGGTTTCGCGGAACTGCGCGAGTTCGCGCACCACAGCCAGAAACTTGGCCGAGTTGGTTCGTGTTTTCACCCGTTTCCACGCCTCATTGGGCTGAACATCATAGGTCGCGGCCTCGGTCAGAGTGCGCAGTTCTTCGGCCACCCAATGGCTGCGCTGCGTTTTCTTCAGTTCTGCGGCCAGATATTCATAGATTTGCCGCAAATGGGTCACGTCTGCCAGCGCATAGGTTTTTTGCGCCTCAGACAATGGACGCCGCGACCAGTCGGTAAAGCGGGATGTCTTGTCCACGCCCTGCTTGCAGATTTTGCGCACCAGCGTTTCATACCCGACCTGTTCGCCAAAGCCGCAGACCATGGCCGCGACCTGAGTGTCAAACAACGGCTTGGGAAACACCCCGGCCTCAACCCAGAAAATCTCAAGATCCTGGCGCGCGGCGTGGAATACTTTGACCACGCTTTCATCACCGAACAGCTCGTAAAGCGGCTCCAGCGACAGGCCGTCGGCCAACGGATCAACCAGAACGGCGCTGTCTTCGTCCGTTGACGGCACCGCCAATTGCAGCAGGCATAATTTAGAGTAATACGTGCGTTCGCGCAGGAATTCTGTGTCTACGGTAACATAGTCGTATTCCGCCGCGGCCTTGCAGAAATCGGCCAGCTCTTGCGTCGTTGTCAGGGTTTTCATGCGCGGTGCTATTCTTGCTCTTGTTCTTCGTGTCTGCCCGTCAGTTCTGTGCCGTCCCGAGCTGTAGTGCAGACCATAGGCCGAATTCCCCGCAGGTGTAAATCACCCTGACGTCATCAGGGCAGCAACACCGGGGTCTTGTCACCATTGGCAAAGCGCCTCAGCACTGCAGGGTATAGCTTATGTTCCCAAACCAGTACCCGGGCCGCCAGGGTGTCGGCGGTGTCTCCGGCCTCTATTTTTAGCTGTGCCTGCCCCAGAATCGGGCCGTCGTCCAACGCCGCTGTCACTTCGTGAACAGAGCACCCATGCGTGGCGTCCCCGGCCTCGATCGCGCGCGCGTGCGTGTTAAGACCCTTGTATTTCGGCAACAGTGACGGGTGGATATTCAGCATTCGCCCCTGAAACCGCGAGACGAAACCCCCCGTCAGAACCCGCATGAATCCGGCAAGGCACACGATATCGGGCTGCGCCTGTTCCAGCGGCCTCAGCAGTTCGGCCTCGAACGCGGCCCGGTCGCCCTTGAACGGGCGGTGATCCACCGCCGCTGTTGGAATACCACGCTCGGCCGCCCTTTTCAGACCGCCCGCCTCGGCGTCATTCGACAGTATCAGACAGGCGCGCGCCGGGTGGTCCCCGACCATGCTGTCGACCAGCGACACCATGTTGGACCCACCCCCGGAAATCAGGATGGCAACGCGCTTGTGGCTCACGACAGGGTGCCGGAATAGGCTACGCCGGGCGTCTCGGTCACGGTGCCGATCCGGGCGACTGTTTCACCGGCCTCGGTCAGCAATGCCGCCAGATCATCGGCGCGCGCGGCGTCGCAGACAACGATCATGCCGATGCCGCAGTTGAAGGTCTTGAGCATCTCTGCCTCGGCAATCCCACCGGTTTCCGCCATCCAGCGGAACACAGGCGGCAGATCCCAGGTGTTCAGGTCAATTTCCGCACCCAGTTCATCGGACAGGACCCGCGGCAGGTTTTCGGTCAGACCACCGCCGGTGATATGGGCCAGCGCATGCACGCCCCCTGCCCGGATCGCCTGCAATGCCGGCTTTACATACAGCCGCGTGGGCGTCAGCAGCGCCTCACCCAGCGACCCATCGCCAAAGGGCGACGCCGCATCCCAGCCCAGCCCCGAGATTTCGACCAGTTTGCGCACCAGAGAATAGCCGTTGGAATGCACCCCGTTCGAGGCCAACCCCAGCAGTACATCGCCCTGCTCAACCCCTGCGGGCAGATGCGCCCCACGCTCCATCGCGCCGACAGAAAAGCCCGCCAGATCGAAATCCCCATCGGGATACATGCCCGGCATTTCGGCCGTTTCGCCACCGATCAGGGCGCAATCGGACTGTACACAGCCCTCGGCAATGCCTTCGATGATCCGCGCGGCGGTATCGGTGTCCAGCTTGCCCGTGGCAAAGTAATCAAGGAAGAACAGCGGTTCGGCACCCTGACAGATCAGGTCGTTCACGCACATCGCCACCAGATCAATGCCGACACCATCGACCACACCGGTATCAATGGCGATCCGCAGCTTGGTGCCCACGCCATCGGTTGCACCCACAAGAATCGGGTCCTTGTACCCGGCGTCTTTCAAATCGAACAAAGCGCCAAACCCGCCCAGCCCGCTCATTACGCCGGATCGGTTGGTTCGCTTGGCCGCAGGCTTGATCCGGTCGACCAGAGCGTTCCCCGCGTCAATATCAACGCCTGCATCGGCATAGGTGATTCCGTTCTTGCCCGTCGTCATGGCCAGCCCCTTATGAATGGTTCCCGCGCGGGTTATTCGATTGTGCCACATGTTGCAACGGTCAGGCTTGACGCGGGCGTTCACCGTGATAGGCAAAGCGCTCAGGCGGGCCTGTAGCTCAATTGGTTAGAGCAGAGCGCTCATAACGCTTTGGTTGGGGGTTCGAGTCCCTCCGGGCCTACCAAAATCCGCAAATTTCCCTCACCTCACCCTGTCGCAAGTCCCCTGCCGCAATCCGAGGCCAGCCAGTGACTAAGCTTAAATTGACGATTCCCGTGATCGTGATGATTCAGTTATGCCCCATCCAATTGCCAAGCCGTCCTGGTCAGTAGATCGGCGGCCTTAGACCGGCTTGAAACCAACTGACCAGTGAGACGATCGAATACACCGGCAGCCCCGTGGCCACCTGAATGTCGGCGGCGTAGGGGCACATGTTTGTACACTCTAGAACCAGTGCCCCAAGATCGGGATGTTCATCTTTCATCGCAAGAGCGGCCCGAATGTTATCGGCCCGCGCCTTTTCGGTATCCAAGGTCAATTCGTTGCCAAGGATCGCGCGCGTAAACTCGCGCCCACCTTCGGTCGACCCAATCGGCGTCCCTTCGGGCACATGGGCGCAACGCAAATGGTCCGGGGTCAGGGTCGAGGCCGAGATCGTCAGGATGCCCGCCCGCTTATCAGACGGCAGAACCCGGTTCACCATCTCCACCTGCATAAGCGAAGAGGTGACAACAGGAACCGGCACCGCGTCGGACAGTTCCTTTTGGAACAACGACAGGAACCCGCAATTCGTGGTTATTCCATCCACCCCGTCCTGAACCAGTTCCTGCGCCGCCTCGACAAAGGCATCCAGCAACCCGTGGCCCCTGTGGCGCACAATCAGATCGGGCGACGCATTCCGCACAATCCGGTAGTGAACCGGAAAAGGCCATGTCAGCGCATTGCCCATATCACCGGGAATTCGGGGAAATCGGGCATCCAGCATCAATATCCCTACAGATGCGCCATACAACGATTTTCCGCCCTGCGCGATCATCGGCTAAACCTCTTCAACTATCCGGGCCGAGATATCATCGGACCCTTCCATGTAGATGTTCGAAATCCCGTGGCGCACGGCATCCTGAACCTGATCCATCCGCTTGGCGATGTGCTGGCTTAGCACATCAGCCGCTTCATCGGCGTGTCGGTTCAGCAGAGCCTGCATGACCCGTTTGTGTTCTTCTTTCGATCGCTGCACCCGGTCCAGACTCAGGGAAATCCAGCGGATATAGCGAATGCGCTCGTTTATCCGGCGCAGGGTCTGCAAAAGCTCGGAATTGCCCGAGAGTCTGGCGATCTCCAGATGGAACGCCTCATCCCGGCTGACCGCGTCCTCGATCGTCAGACCGGTAATGTCGATGCCGGTCGCATACAGGTCATCACGCAAGGCCTTTAGGTCGGCATCCGTTGCCTTGTCGCAGGCCAGCCGCACGGCGGCCACCTCGATCACCTGGCGCAACTCGAACAGGTCGAAAATTGTTTTGGCGTCCAGCGACCGGCAAAAGAACCCCTGCCCCGGGCGGAAATCGAACATTCGTTCCGCGACCAGCCGGTTCAGCGCTTCGCGCAGAGGTGTCCGGCTGACCCCCAGTTCCCGGGACAGCGCGACCTCGTTCAGGCGGTCACCCGGGCGCAGGCGGAATGAGACGGCCATCGCCTTTACCTGTTCGTAAATATCGTCAACGCGTGGACCCGCCATGAAACCGCCTTTTGCCATTTACGGAACTGGTGCCACAAGGCGCGCTTGAGTTCAATATACAAAACTGTATACAGACTTGCGTACAGCAACGATACAGATGGGAATCGCGACGATGACTGGCACGAACTACCTGACCGGGGCCGAGGCTATGGTGCGTATGCTTGAGGCGCACGGCGTGACGCACATGTTCGGCCTGTGCGGAGACACGACCCTGCCGTTTTATGATGCGCTGGCGCGGATGGATCACGGCATTCAACACATCCTGACCCGCGATGAACGCCATGCGGCCTATATGGCCGATGGCTATGCACGGGTAACCGGCAAGCCGGGCGTGTGCGAGGGGCCGTCAGGCGGTGGCGCGACCTATATTCTGCCCGGTGTGATCGAGGCCAACGAAAGCTCGGTGCCGATCCTTGCGATCACCTCGGACGTGGCGACCACAAGCCGGGGCAAATACCCTTTGACCGAGCTGGATCAGGCCGCATTGTTCAAGCCGCTGTCCAAGTGGAACACATCGCTGGACGATGCGGCCCGCCTGCCCGCCATGGTGCGCGCCGCGTTCCGCGCGATGACCACCGGCACCCCCGGTGCGACCCATCTGGCGCTGCCTTTCGACACGCAGAAAGGTCAGGTTGAAGAGGCCGAGATTTGGGCTGACGACCGCCACCGCAGCTATCCGGCTGAACCTGCGGCCCCGGATCAGGCTGCAATCGAAGCGGCGGCTGATGTCCTTGCCAGCGCCAAGTCGGCCGTTGCGATTTGCGGCGGCGGGCCGGTTTTGTCGGGCGCAACACAGGCACTGCATCAGGTGGCCGCGTTGCTGGATATGCCTGTTGCAACAACCGTGTCCGGTCAGGGATCCATCGCGGAAACCGATCCCCTGTCTCTTGGCGTTGTGGGGTCGAACGGCGGCATTCCCGCCACGCGCGCGGTTGTGGATCAGGCTGACGTCGTATTGTTCATCGGGTGCCGGGCCGGGTCGGTCACGACCGAACGCTGGCGCAGCCCGGGCCGCGATGCGACCATCATCCATATCGACAGCGACCCGATGGCCATCGGTGCAAACTATCAGACCCAGGTGGCCATCTGCGCCGATGCCCGTTTGGCGCTGGAGGCGCTGGCAGAGGCATTACAGGCACGGGATGATCTGACCGCCCAAGGCGGCGCAGCAAAAGCCAAAGCGGCGTGGCAGGCGAAGCTGGCCGCATTTACGCCCCTGGCCGCCAGTCAGGACACGCCAATCCGCCCCGAGGCGGTCATGGCCGCGCTGATGGACACTCTGGATGACGACGCGATTGTCGTGGCCGATCCGGGCACGCCCTGCCCGTATTTCAGCGCCCACTATCGTTGGCGGACGTCGGGGCGGCAGTTCATCACAAACCGCGCGCATGGGGCGCTTGGCTATGCCTTGGGTGCCGCCATGGGCGCGCATGTCGGCCGCCCGTCGGTCAAAACTCTGGCCGTGATGGGCGACGGGTCTTTCGGCTTTGCCTGCGGTGAATTTGAGACGATGGTGCGCCACAACATGCCGATCACATCAATTGTGTTCTCGAATGCGGTGTTCGGCTGGATCAAAGCCGGGCAGGACACGGGATTCGGGCAGCGCTATTACAACGTCGATTTCAACCGCACGGACCATGCCGCCGTTGCCTCGGCCTTTGGGGTCAGGTCATGGACAGTGAAAGATCCACGCGACCTGCGGCGCGTATTGAAAGAGGCGATTGAACATGACGGCCCGACCCTGGTCGACATCTATTCGCAACCCCTTCACGAAGCGGCGGCACCGGTGTCGGAATGGGTGGCATAAGCCGCGATTGCGGGCGTCAGCTGTGCCAGAAACTCTTGCGCGATAGAGGACAGCGGACGCCCCCTTGCCGTGATGATCGCCATGTCCAGCATGACTGCGGGCCGGAACGGGCGGGTCTGGTATCCGCTTTCGGCATCGAAGGTGACCGTGAAAGGATCAATCACGGCCACACCCATGCCCTGCTTGACAAAGCTCAGCAGGTTTTCCGACAGATGGGTGTGAATTTTCGTTCGCCACGTACACCCGGCCGCCTGAAAGATATCGCGCGTTCGCCGGTGGGTCTGATGTTCGGGGCCCATCACAATAAAGGGCTCATCTTTCAGCTGCTGAGGCGTCAGCACATCGTATTGCCCCAGATCACTGTCTTCTGGAAAAGTGGCCAGGGTTTCAAAGTGGAATTCCTGAAAGTTCAGCGTGTCATGAAGAATGGGCATTTCGACAATGCCAATCTCGAACAGGCCCGAGATCACCCACTCTTGTATCTTGGACGAATATTGCGATTGGAAACTGACTGACAGGTTCGGACGGCTGGCGGCGAACCGCGCGATCTCGCGCGGCATGAACCCAAACGACAGCAGGTGCGGCGCGGCGACCTGTAGCTGACCGGGGTGCTTGTTCTGCAAATCCGTCACCGCCTGCGCCACGTGATCCAGCCCGCGCACCACTGTATCAACCTCGCGAAACAGCAGATCGGCCTCTGGCGTAGGCAACAACCGGCCCTTGTTGCGTTCGAACAATGTCAGACGGGTTTCCCGCTCCAGCTGGGACAGCAGGTTGCTGATCCCCGGTTGCGATATCCCCAGAACCGAGGCAGCACCGGTTACCGTGCCGGTCTCAATGATCGCGTGAAACGCCTGCAATTGCCGGAACCGAAGGGACATTGCGCAACTCTCATCATTTTTTCTGATACCATTGCTATAACATAGTATTTGAAATGATATACCCGTCGCGGCACGGTTCATCCCAACAACCGGAGGACCAATGAGCGATTTAAGCCAGACCATTACCAGGTTCGACCTTTGGCACCTTGAGCTGCCCGTCACGTCCCGGCGCGACCACGGGATTGGATCGGTCGAAGGCAGCTGTGAGGTGGTGATCCTGCGCCTGACTGCGGAAGACGGATCACAAGGGTTTGGCGAGGCCTCTCCCTGGTCGGTTTTCACCGGCACGCCCGAAGCGACGTTTGCGGCGCTGAACCGCTATATCCGCCCGCTGGTTTTGGGCGCGCGGGTGGCGGATCGCGCGGCGATCATGGCAAAGACGGCCAATGCGGTTGCCCATTGCACCGAAGCAAAGGCCGCGCTTGAAAGTGCGCTGCTTGACCTGACCGGGCGCATCAGCGGCCTGCCGGTCTGGGCGCTGATGGGCGGTAAGTGCCGCGACACGATCCCGCTGAGCTGTTCCATCGCCAACCCCGACTTTCAGCAGGACATCGCGCTGCTGGAACGGCTAAAGGACGACGGCGTTCAGATCGTCAAACTGAAAACCGGGTTCAAGGACCACGCGTTTGACATCATGCGGCTGGAACATCTGGCGCACCACTACCCCAAGTTCTCGGTACGTGTTGATTACAATCAGGGCCTGTCGATTGAGGACGCCCCGGCACAGGTCCGGGATGTTGCGCAGTTCGAACCGGATTTTATCGAACAACCCGTACGGGCACATCACTTCGCGATGATGGCCAGGCTGCGAAATCAGATCGACATCCCCCTGCTGGCCGATGAAAGCGTGTTTGGCCCCGAAGACATGGTGCGCGCCGCGCGCGAAGGCATTTGTGACGGTGTCTCGGTCAAGATCATGAAATCCGGCGGGCTTAGCCGTGCTCAAACCATGGCGCGTATCGCTGCCGCCCATGGGCTTAGCGCTTATGGAGGTGATATGTTCGAGGCCGGGCTGGCCCATCTGGCCGGAACCCACATGATCGCCGCGACCCCTGAAATCACCCTGGGGTGCGAATTTTATCAGGCTTCCTACTTTCTGAAACAGGACATTCTCGAAGACCCCTTTCCCGTACAGAACGGGCAGGTGATCGTACCGGACACACCCGGTTTGGGCGGTCGCCCGGATCGCGACAGGCTGAACCACTATGCCGTAGTCAAGGCGGTGGCGGCATGAGTGAGCGGAAAACCATCGCCATCATCGGTGCTGGTATCGTGGGGGTTTCAACCGCGATCTGGCTGCAACGCGATGGGCACAACGTGATCCTGATTGACAAAGCCGGACCCGGCGAAGGGGCCTCGCACGGGAATGGAGGGGTTCTGGCGTCCTGTTCGATTATTCCCGTCACCGTTCCAGGGTTGCTGAAAAAAGCGCCCGGGATGCTGTTCAACCCGACCCAGCCGCTGTTCCTGAAATGGGGCTACCTTCCCAAGCTGCTGCCCTGGCTGCTGCGTTACATGAAACATGCCAACGCAAGCGACGTTGAACGCATCGCCGCCGCCCTGACCCCGATCGTGGGCGACAGCCTGAACGATCATCGGGCGCTGGCTGCTGGCACCGGTGCCGAGAAATGGATCATACCGTCGGATTACCTGTTCCTATATGAGAGCCGAAAGCACTTTGAAGGCGACGCGCTGGGCTGGGATATCCGCCGTAAACAGGGGTTCACGTGGGAGGAGCTCGAAGGGCAGGCTTTTCACGATTATGACCCGGTTTTCAGCAAGGATATCGGCTTTGCCGCAAAGCTGGGCGACCACGGTCACATCACCGATCCGGGGCGGTATGTCAAAGACCTGGCCGCGCATGTCCAGGCCAGCGGTGGCCAGTTCATCCGTGCCGCAGTTGATGACGTGGTGCGCGAAAACGGCAAGGTGACCGGCATACGCGCAGGCGGTGAAACCATCGCCTGCGACACCGCGATTGTGACGGCAGGCGTCTGGTCCGGCCCTTTGGCACAGAAATTGGGTGTTTCTGTTCCTCTGGAAAGCGAACGTGGATATCATCTTGAATTGGTGGAACCTTCTGCGATGCCCAAAAGCCCGGTTATGGTAGCTTCGGGTAAATTCGTCGCCACCCCGATGGATGGCCGCATACGTCTGGCCGGGATTGTCGAGTTCGGCGGGCTGGACGCGCCGCCCTCGCGGGGGCCATTCGAGTTGATGCGCAAAAACGCCCGGGCGGCCTTTCCGGGCGTGACGTGGAAAGACGAAGTGGAGTGGATGGGACACCGGCCCGCGCCCGCAGATTCGATCCCCGTGATCGGAGAGGTGCCGGGGATCAACGGGGCCTACATGGGATTTGGCCACCATCACATCGGCCTGACAGGCGGGCCAAAAACAGGGCGCCTTTTGGCGCAGATGATCGCGGGCAGAACCCCGAACACGGATATAGGGGTCTACGCCCCTTCGCGATATACAACATAACCAAGCCGGTGAAAAACACCGGCACAGCAATCAACAACTGGGAGAATACGATGAAAAAGCTGACACGCCTTCTGGCGGCAACCGCGCTGACCGCCGCTGCGACCCTTCCGGCAACGGCCGAAAAATGGGACATGCCGATGGCCTATTCGGCGTCGAACTTTCATTCGGCCACCGGTGCCGAGTTCGCCAAATGCGTGACCACCGGCACAGGCGGCGAGATCGAAATTGTCACCCACCCGTCCGGCTCGCTGTTCAAAGGTGCCGACATCAAGCGCGCCATCCAGACCGGTCAGGCCCCGATTGGCGAGCGTCTGCTGTCCGGCCATCAGAATGAAAACGCACTGTTCGGGTTCGATTCGATCCCGTTTCTGGCCACGTCCTTTGACGACAGCGCAAAACTGTGGGAGGCCGCAAAACCATCCATCGAAAAACTGCTGGCCGAACAGAACCTGACCCTGCTGTACGCCGTGCCTTGGCCGCCGCAGGGGCTGTATTTCAAGAATGAGGTGAACTCGGTCGCTGAGATGAAGGGCATCAAGTTCCGCTCGTACAACAACGCCACATCACGTCTGGCCGAACTGACAGGTATGCTGCCGGTTACCATCGAAGCCGCCGAAATCAGCCAGGCTTTTGCCACCGGCGTTGCCGATTCCATGGTCTCGTCCGGATCAACGGGGTATGACCGCAAGGTATGGGAAAGCCTGGATTATTTCTACGAAGTCGACGCCTGGCTGCCGCGCAACTATGTGTTGGTCAACTCGGATATCTGGGCAGGCACCTCGGACGCCAACAAGAACGTCATCAGTGCCTGCGCTGAACTGGCTGAATATGCGGGCAACTGGCGGGCCAAGGAATACACCGGGTTCACCTTGCAGGGGTTGCGCGATGGCGGCATGACCGTTGGCCCGGCGTCTGAGCAGATGACGAACGAGCTGAAAGAGATCGGCGTCACCATGACCAACGAGTGGCTGGAAGCCGCCGGAGACGAAGGCAAAGCCATCGTCGATGGTTTCAACGCGGCCCAATAACCTTTTGGGCACGGGCGGCAGTCAGAATTGCCGCCCGTTTACAATTCAATCAAAAACACAGCGGGGACAGTATGGCGGTTTTGCGAGGGCTTCGGTCCGTACTGGATTTCATTTATCTTGCGGCAGGTGTGCTGGCGGCGCTCAGCCTCATTGCCATTCTGGTTCTGATCGTGGTGCAGATGCTGGCCCGCTGGACCGGCGAGGTCTTTCCCGGCGCGCCCGATTATGCCGGATACGCGATGGCCGCCGCCTCGTTCCTGGCTTTTGCCAACGCGCTGAACCGTGGCAGCCATATCCGTGTTTCCATCCTGCTCAACACGGTGCCCGACAAGTTCCGGCGCGTGCTGGAAATCTGGTGTTTTGGCATCGGAACCGCAGTGATGTGGTACTTCTGCTGGTACGCCTATCGCTTTGTTTTTTGGAGCTGGAAGTTCAACGACATCAGTCAGGGGCAGGACAAAACCCCCTTGTGGATTCCGCAGTCCGCCATGCTGATCGGCGCGATCATTCTGGCCATCGCCCTGACCGATCATCTGATCCACGTTCTGTTCCGGGGCGATCACCGCATCACCCGCGATCTGGCTGACCAAAGCCACGGAGAGTAAGAGCATGGAAAACGCATCAATCATCATCCTCTTTCTCTTTGTTCTGTTCACCCTGCTGGGCTCCGGCGTCTGGGTCGGCCTTGCCCTGATGGGCGTCGCCTGGGTGGGGATGGAGCTGTTCACCACCCGCCCCGTCGGCGACGTCATGATCACCACGATCTGGTCGGCTTCGTCCTCATGGACGCTGACGGCGCTGCCGATGTTTATCTGGATGGGTGAAATTCTGTATCGAACGCGATTGTCCGAGGACATGTTCAAGGGGCTTTCCCCGTGGATGGCGCCCCTGCCCGGCGGGCTGGTACACACCAATATCGTCGGCTGCACGGTCTTTGCCGCCGTGTCCGGATCATCCGCCGCAACCCTGACCACGGTCGGCAAGATGTCGATCCCCGAACTGCGCAAGCGCAACTATCCCGAGCGGATGATCATCGGCACACTGACAGGTGCTGCGACGCTGGGCCTGATGATCCCGCCTTCGCTGACGCTGATCGTCTATGGCGTCACCATCAATGAATCGATCACCAAGCTGTTTTTTGCGGGCATCCTGCCGGGGCTGTTTCTGGCCGCGATGTTCATGGGGTATGTGGCGATCTATTCCAAGCTTGGCAAAGACTGGAATCCGAACCAAGAGGGCAAGCTGAGTTTTTCCGAAAAGGTCAGGAACTCACGCTTTTTGCTGCCGGTGATCTTGCTGATTACGGTTGTGATCGGGTCGATGTATCTGGGCTATGCCACCGCGACCGAGGCCGCCGCCTTTGGCGTGATCGGAGGGCTTCTGCTGGCCGCCGGTCAGGGATCACTGACGTGGAAAACCTTTACGGCAAGCCTGATGGGCGCGACCCGCACCAGCGCCATGATTGCGCTGATTCTGGCGGGGGCGGCGTTTCTGTCCTTGTCGATGGGCTTTACCGGGCTGCCGCGTGGTCTGGCCGATCTGATCGCCGGATGGGATCTGACGCGGTTCGAACTGCTGATGGTGCTGCTGGTCTTTTACATCATTCTGGGGTGTTTTCTGGACGGTATCTCTTCGGTCGTGCTGACCATGGCCGTGGTCGAGCCGATGATCCGCGACGCCGGGATCGACCTGATCTGGTTCGGCATCTTCATTGTCGTCGTGGTTGAGATGGCGCAGATCACGCCCCCCATTGGGTTCAACCTGTTTGTCATGCAAGGCATGACCAACCACGAGATGGGCTATATCGCCCGTGCCGCGATTCCGATGTTCCTGATCATGGTGGTGATGGTGTTCGTGCTGATCTGGTTCCCGGAATTGGCCACATGGTTGCCGGAAAACCTGCGGCAAAGCCCGTCAGGGTAGCCCGGCCTTGAACCCGCTGCACCTCGCCGCCCGCCACGGGCCATATGTTCTGCTGGCGGGCCTTTTGGCAGGGTTGCTACTGCCAGGGTTGGCGCAACCGATGCGGCCCTTGCTGCCCCCGATGGTGGTTTTGTTGCTGTTCGTCACCGTCCTGCGGATGGACCCTGCGGGAATACTTGGCTCGCTAAAAGAACTGCGCCACGTTGTGGCGGTGGTTCTTGGATTGCAGTTTGCCCTGCCGCTGGTGGTTCTGGGGGTCGGAACTGCGGGCGGATGGTCTGACAGCCCTGCCCTGTTTGCCTTGCTGGTGATGACCGCCGCGCCCTCAATCGCCGGAAGCCCGAACCTGTGCCGGATGATGGGTCAGCCATCAGAATTCGCGCTGCGCCTTTTGGTGGTCGGCACTGCGCTTTTGCCGCTGACAATGGCCCCGGTATTCTGGCTGGCCCCACAACTGGGCGGATTGGGCGCGGTTCTTTGGGCGGCGGCAAAGTTGCTGGCGACAATTCTGTTGTCGACCCTTGCCGCAATCCTCATCCGCAAATCCCTGCTGCGGACCCCGTCGCCCGGTTCTGAACGCAATCTGGACGGCCTGGCCAACATCACCCTCGCAGTGTTCGTAATCGGGTTGATGCCATCGGTCAGCGAGGCCATCCTGCAAACCCCGAACCGCGCGTTTTTCTGGATTGCCTTCGCCTGTGCGGTCAATTTCGGCACGCAGATCATCTGTTTCAGGCTGACCCGGTTTCGCCTGCCCGCCGCCATGGCGACGGCAGTGTCTTTGATCGTGGCAAACCGCAATATCGCGCTGTTTTTCGTGGCCCTAGCGCCAGAGCTGACCGCGCCGATCATGGTGTTCATCGGGGCTTATCAGATCCCCATGTACCTGACCCCGCTGATGATGCGGCGCATGTACCGCGCGGCCCTTTAGCGACCGATGATGATATCGGCGCAGAGGCCGCCCAGACGCTCGCTTTTACCCAGACGCAGGACGCCACCATGCGCACGCGCGATATCGGCAACTATCGCAAGGCCCAAGCCCACGCCGCTGCCCTGATTCTGATTGCGGGCCGGATCAAGACGAGAGAAGGGCTTTACAGCTTCGGTTCGTTGCTCGGGCGGAATACCCGGCCCGTCGTCTTCCACACGGATGCGCAGCGACTTGGGCGTCACCGACAGGCTGACGTCCGCGCGATTGCCATATCTGACGGCATTGCCGATCAGGTTTTCCACGGCGCGACGAATGGCCGTGGGTCGCAACATCGCCGTCCCCTCACCCTCGACCCGGATCACATCCGCCGCATGTCCGGCCCGGCGCGCGTCCCTGACGATTTGGCGCAGCAGCACTTCGGGCTCGACCGGTTCCGGAGGGCCCTCGGCCGTGCCGCGCGAAAAATCAAGAAACGCGTCCAGCAGCAACTGCATTTCATCAACGTCCTGCAGCATCGGCGCGGCGTCGTCCTCGGGCAGCATCGACAAGCCCAGTTTCAGACGCGTCAACGGGGTTCTCAGGTCATGACTGACGCCTGACAGCATCAGCGTGCGCTGCTCCATCTGCCGTTCGATCCGGGCGCGCATGTCCAGAAACGCGCTGCCGGCTGCGCGAACCTCGATGGCGCCGCCAGGCGAATACGGAACGGCCCTGCCCCGGCCAAATGCCTGGGCAGCATCCGCCAAACGCGTAATCGGACGCAGCTGATTGCGCATGTACAGAAAGGAAATCGTGGTCATGATGACCGCAAAGAACACCATGGTCACGATCAACTGATGCGGCGCTGTCGCGGACAGACGCCGCCGATCAAAGGTCAGTTGCAACGTGCCCAGATCCGTCTCGAGGTAAAGCCGCGCCTCGTGCCCGCTGGGCAGGGCAACAGCGACCAATTCAGGCAAACGCGCGCGCAGGTTCGCCTCGACCTGTGGCGCGATAAAATCATACCACCTGCGTGAACCGACCATCGGTTCTTCGTTTATTCCCAGAAACCGGACCTTCATCTCCAGTGCTACCAAGTCGGGCCGCACGGCCGCCAACGCCTGTTGCTGGGTTTCGGCCCCTTCCATAACCTCAACCACCAGGGCCACTTCGCGCGATGCCGCTTGGGTCATTTGCGCCGTGACGTCCTCAAGGTGCTTTTGAAGGAATGCGACCCCCACAACCAAAAGCAGGGCGATCACTGGCAGAACCAGAATCAAAGCCGCCCGGGCATACAGGCTGCGCGGCATATAGGGTTTGAGCCATTGCGTGGACATGCGCTAAACCTAACGGGCTGTTACGACAAGAGAAAGAGCACAGAATGCAGGCCCCCGACAATTTCAACCCAACGCCCGGCAAAGCCGTTGAACTGCAACCCGGCCTTCGTCGTATTCTGGCCCCGAATCCGTCGCCTATGACCTATCGCGGAACCAATACCTATCTGCTGGGTGAACGCGACCTTGCGGTAATAGATCCCGGCCCATTGCTGGACGATCATTTAAGCGCGATTCTGTCGGCGGTACAGCCCGGCCAGCGCATAAGCCATATCATCGTGACGCACAGCCATCTGGATCACTCGCCTCTGGCTGCGCCGCTGTCGAAACAAACCGGCGCACCGGTGCTGGCCTTTGGCGGCCCGATCGCAGGGCGCAGTGCCGTAATGACCACGCTGGCGCAACGGGGCCTTGCGGGGGGCGGCGAAGGCATCGATACGGCGTTTCGTCCCGATATCGAGGTCGCGGATGGAGAAATGATACCCGGTGACGACTGGCAGCTTGAGGTGATTCACACGCCCGGTCATCTGGGAAACCACATCGCTTTGGCATGGGATGACACATGTTTTACCGCAGATCACGTTATGGGCTGGGCAAGCTCGCTTGTGTCGCCGCCAGACGGCGACCTGACCGATTTCATGAACGCCTGCCACAGGCTGCGCGCGCGTGGTTGGTCAGTGTTTCACGCGGGCCATGGCGCGCCGATTACCGATCCTGCCGGGCGACTGGATTGGCTGATCAACCACCGCCTGACACGCGAAGCGCAGATTCTGGCCGCCCTTAGCGAAAAACCCGGCACGGCTCGAACTCTTGCCGAACGCATCTACACGGACACGCCCTCCGCCTTACTGCCCGCAGCCGAAAGAAACGTATTCGCGCATCTGGTTGATCTGACAGGAAAATCACAAGTCGGCTGCGACCGGGAACTGTCGGTGAACGCGCAATTTTTCCGGCTCTCCTAAAACGCAGGAACTTTTTTGCGAAAACGTTGCTTTCCCCTCTGGACGGCAAAAATACGGGTTGTTATACGCCCCTCAGTTCCGGCGTAGCTCAGCGGTAGAGCAGTTGACTGTTAATCAATTGGTCGTAGGTTCGATCCCTACCGCCGGAGCCAATTTTCCCTAAAATCACCACCTTACAGAAAGCTGATTTGCTTATCGCACGCGGCACGAGATTTTTCGTCGAAAAATCTTTTCTTCCTCTGGACGCCGCAGATTCAGGTTGCTATACGGCGCGAACCGTTCCGGCGTAGCTCAGCGGTAGAGCAGTTGACTGTTAATCAATTGGTCGTAGGTTCGATCCCTACCGCCGGAGCCATTTCCAACTTTTCCTTCGGGCCCGCGAAAACGTGAGCCTCTTTCCGCCCGAAATGGATGTGAAGCCCACCTATCCGCTTAGTATTTCATTAAAATCAGCCCGCAAGTTCCGCTTGAGGACTTTGCCCGTGGCGTTCAGCGGCAAGGCATCAATGAATACGACCTTGTCCGGAATTTGCCACTTGGCGATCTTACCTTCAAAGAACGCCAGCAACTCACCTTCGCTTGGGTTCTCACCCTCGGCCTTGACTGCGACCAAAAGCGGGCGTTCGTCCCATTTTGGATGCGGCACGCCAACCACGGCCGCCGAGGCCAGTTTGGGATGCGCGACAGCAATGTTCTCCAACTCGACCGAGCTGATCCACTCACCTCCGGACTTGATAATATCCTTGGATCGGTCACGGATGGTCATGTACCCATCCGGGTCCAGAGTGGCCACATCCCCGGTGGCGAACCAGCCGTCCTGCAAAATATCCTGTTCCTGCATCAGGAAATAGCGGTCCAATACCCAATGCCCCCGCACCATAAGATCACCCTGGGTTTCACCGTCGTGCGGCAAGTCGTTGCCATCGTCGTCGACGATTTTCAACTCTACCCCATAGCAGGGGCGTCCCTGACTTTCCCGTAACTTATGCTGATCTTCAAGCGGCAGCGCCCGATGTTTGGCCAGGGGATGATTTGCTGTTCCCAACGGGCTCATCTCGCTCATCCCCCAGGCGTGGACGGTATCGACGCCATAGGATTCGCGAAAGGTTTCAATCATCGAAGGCGGGCACGCCGCGCCGCCAATCACCGTACGTTGCAGGCTGGCAAGTTTGCTACCCGACGACGCGGCGTAGTTCAGCAAACCCTGCCAGATCGTCGGCACCCCCATGGCCAGGGTGACCCCATAAGTGTCGATCAGCTTGACCAACGCCTCGCCATGCAGATCCGGCCCCGGCAAAATCATGCGTGACCCCGACATAGGGCAAGCATAGGGCGATCCCCACGCGTTTACATGGAACATCGGAACCACCGGCATCACGACGTCCATGGCCGAAAACCCGATGACGTCCCGGCTGTTGGATGCGAAACTGTGCAGAACGGTTGAGCGATGGGAATACAACACGCCCTTGGGATTGCCCGTCGTGCCCGATGTGTAACACAGGCTTGAGGCGGTATTCTCATCGAAGCTGGGCCACTGGAACCCGGCGTCCCCGGTTTCAATCAGGTCATCAAAGAACTGCACACCCGGTATTTGCGAAACAGCATCGTCATTTCGGGGCCCCATCAGCACAAAATGCCGAACTTCTGTCAGATGTTCCTGCAGCGCCGCGACAAGCGGAATAAAGGTTGCGTCAAAAAACAGAACCCGATCCTGCGCATGGTTGATGATATATGTCAGCTGTTCAGGAAACAGGCGTGGATTGATTGTGTGGCATACAAAGCCTGCCCCCGAGGTGGCAAAGTAAATTTCAAGATGCCGCCTGTTGTTCCAGGCCAACGTGCCGATCCGGTCCTGCGGCTCTAACCCAAGTTTGGTCAGGGCAGACGCCAGCTTTCGCGCATTGCCTGCGATCTGCGACCAGTTGGTTTCTGTCACGAACCCATCGGTTTCGACCGAGATGATCTCGGTCTGGCCATGATAGCGATCGGCGTGTTCTATCAGCGACGAGATCAGCAGCGGCTGCGTCATCATCTGTCCCAGCATGGACATCCTCCTTTTGGCAGCACCGCCCGGGGTTGGCGGCACCATTCCTCAGGTCGAACCCTGCCAATCATTTAATTGTCTGACAATAAGAGAATGCGCCTTGCCCCTTCGGTAAGTCAGAATTTATTGCGGGCTTAGATTCGGTGGCGCATCACATAGGCGACCAGCGCCGCGGTCGAGCCATCCTTGGTATCGGCGCTAACCTCACCATCCACAATCGGACCAAGCGAGGTTGCCAGTTCCTTGCCCAGTTCAACACCCCATTGGTCAAACGAATTGATCCCCAGCAAGACACCTTCGACAAACACCCGATGTTCATAAAGGGCGATGATCTGCCCCAGAACAAACGGTGTGAGTTTGGGATAGATCAGGGTCGTGGACGGCCTATTGCCTGGGAACACACGGTGGCGTGCCTGGCGTTCCAATTCGTCCCTCTGCAAACCCTGATCAGCCATGCGCTGCCGCGCTTCGCTAAGGGAACGTCCCCGCATCAATGCCTCGGACTGGGCTAGACAGTTGGCCAGCAACAGGCGGTGGTGATGGGCCAGTTCGGGCTCGTGCCCCTCAGCCGCGACCAGGAATTCACAGGGGATCACATCTGTGCCCTGGTGGATCAGTTGGTAAAAGGCGTGCTGACCATTGGTGCCGGGTTCGCCCCAAACGACAGGGCCGGATGGATACGGCAGAGAGCTGCCATCCATCGCAACAGATTTGCCGTTCGATTCCATTTCCAGTTGCTGCAAATATGCAGGCAACCGCAACAACCGCTGATCATACGGCAGCACCGTGCGGCTGGACCGACCAAGAACCTGCCGATGCCAAATGCCAACCAGCGCCAACATAACTGGCATATTCTCAGACCATTCGGCGGCCCGGAAATGCACGTCCATCGCCTGCCCGCCGCGCAGAAACGCGTCAAAGGCATTTGATCCGACCGCGATCATGACCGGCAAACCCACCGGTCCCCAAACCGAATATCGCCCGCCGACCCAATTGGCGAAGCCAAAAACGCGATCCTCGGGGATGCCGAACGCCAGCGTCTTGTCCAGCGCGCTGGATACTGCGGCAAACTGCCTGGACGGATCACCACCGCCTTCTGTCATCCAGGCCCGCGCGGTCCGGGCATTGGTCATGGTTTCAATTGTTGTAAAGGTCTTGGATGCAACGATCACCAGCGTCCGCGTCGGATCAAGCGGGCGCAGAACGTCCGCGATATGCGCGCCATCCACATTCGAGACGAAATGCAGCCTTGGCCCGTCATGATAGGGTGCCAACGCGTGTGTTGCCATAACGGGGCCAAGATCAGACCCGCCGATGCCGATGTTCACCACATCGGTAAAGCTGCCCCCTGCCCCGGTGATCGCGCCGCCGCGCAATTCTTCGGCAAAAACCCGCATCCGTTGCAGCGTGTCCAGAACATCGGGCATGACGTCCAGCCCGTCGACCTCAACCCGGCCGCCATCCAGATTTCGCAGCGCGGTGTGCAAAACGGCGCGATTTTCGGTTTCGTTGATCTTGGCACCGTCAAACATCGCGGCGCGGCGCTCGTCCAATCCGACTTCGTCACACAGTTGGATCAGGGCATTGCGAACCCGCTGGTCGATTTGGGTTTTCGAGTAATCAAGCAGCAGATCCCCCGTCGAGGCTGAAAAACTCTGCGCCCGGTCGGGGGTGCTTTCGAACAGCTCCAGAATGCTTTGGTTTTGGCTGTCCGACGCCAAGGATTTGAGGGTTTCAAACCGCATAATCGTCATTCCGCCCAATGTACTGTCATGCCACTTAGAACGGCGGCGATTGGTGCCTCTTCGGGTGGCAGGGACATTGCGCGGTTCAGCGCGTCCCGTTTCGCTGCGCCATACACGATCAGATGTTTCGACAGCGCCCCGTCCAAGACCGGCGCGGTAAGGGTAATGCGCGCCTCGGGCTGAACCTCGGGCCGCGCGACCGCCAATGTCGGCGCGCGGGTGTCCAACGCAGCCGCCAGCCCCTGCATCCCCGGAAACAATGAGGCGGTGTGCATATCCTCACCCATCCCAAGCACCAGGACCGACAGCGGCAGGACCGGGTTGATCAGACTTTCGATTTCCGGCAGCACCTCGTCGGGGTCCTTACCCGGTGCATAAAGCGGGATATATTGCGCCACCGACGCCCGGCTTGTCAGCAAGCGTTCACGGATCAGACGTTCGTTTGAACGATCATGATCGCCCGGAACACAGCGTTCGTCGGTTGGCAATACACGCACCCGATCCCATTCCAGATCCGCAGCACACAGCCCGTCAAAGATCGGCCCCGGCGTGGTACCGCCCGGCACGGCCAGCGAGACCATGTCATGATGCAGCAAAGCGGATTCCAGATCGCCAGCAATTTCGTTTGCAACGTCGATGGCCAGCATGTCCCTGTCGGCGTATTCCTGAATGTTCATGGGTTTATTCCCTGCCAATGGCGACCGTCCCGTTTCATCAGCAGCTCGGCGTCGCCCGGGCCGGTGCTGCCACTGTCATATGGTTTGGGCACGTCGCCCCGTGCCTGCCAACCCGCAATGATCGGATCGGTCCAGGCCCAGGCGGCCTCGACCTCATCACCGCGCATGAACAAGGTCTGGTTGCCCCGGATCACATCCATCACCAGCCGCTCATAAGCGTCCGGCGGGTCCTGATTTCCCGGCCCCAGCGCCTCGGCAAAGCTCATGTCCAGCGGCACGTCGACCAGACGCATTCCACCCGGTCCCGGTTCCTTGATCGTGACCTTCAGCGTAATACCTTCGTTCGGTTGCAGGCGAATAGACAGCACGTTGGCGTGCCGACCGACCTCTTCGCCAAAGATCGAATGGGGCGCGTCCTTGAACATCACGTTGATTACCGAAGACCGCGCCACCAGCCGCTTGCCCGTTCGCAGGTAAAACGGCGTGCCTGCCCATCGCCAGTTGCTGACATGGGCCCGCAGGGCCACATAGCTTTCGGTCGTCGAGCGCGGATTGCCAACGGTGGCGCGATACCCTGGCCCGTTGGTCCCACCTTCGAACTGACCGCGAACGATATGGTGCGGTTTTACCGGATCAAGCGCGCGGATCACCTTGAGCTTTTCGTCCCGCACCGCGTCCGGGTCGAATTTCGCCGGCGGCTCCATCGCGATCAGGCACAGCAATTGCATCAGATGGTTCTGCATCATGTCACGCATCGCCCCGGCGCGGTCGTAATACTCTTCGCGCCCGTCAATACCGACGGATTCGGCGACGGTGATCTGGATGTGATCGACATATTGGCTGTTCCACAGCGGTTCGAACAGCATATTGCCGAACCGGACTGCCATCAGGTTCTGAACCGTTTCCTTGCCCAGATAATGGTCGATCCGATAAATCTGCCCTTCCGTAAAATGCTCGGCCAGTGTGGCGTTCAACGCGCGTGCGCTTTCCAGATCGTGACCAAATGGCTTTTCAACAACGATACGGGTGCGGGCCGTGGCCAAAGCGTGCGCCTTGATCCGATCCGCCAATGGCCCGAACAGGCGCGGACCGACCGAGAAATAGAAAGCGCGCACGCGATCAACACTCAGTTTTTCGGCAAGTTGATCCCACCCCTCACCCGTAGAGGCATCAAGCGGAACATAGTCGACCCGCTGCAAAAAGGCGGCCATTTTCCCGGCGTCCTGACAGTGCTTCGGCGCATGGCGGCGCATCGATTCGGCGACAACGTCGCGAAATCCATCCCGATCAAATCCGGCACGCGCCGCACCAATGATCTGCACGTCATCGGGCCATTGCCCGGCGCAAAACCGGCGAAACAGTGCGGGCAGGATCTTGCGCTGCGCAAGATCGCCCGTACCGCCGAAAACAACCAGATCGAAGGGTTCAACAGGTATGACGCGAGAAACCATGCGATTTCCTTACCTTGCCCCGCAGGACATGTCCAATGTTAGCGCCATCAATCAAGCGAATTTCCCCTCATCAAAACTCTGTCAGATCAGACATGTCGCACTTAACTATGCCTTGGTGAAAGGCTAAATCGGTTAGATAACTTCAAAGAACCGGATACCGGCATGAAAGACAACGCCCCTCAGACCGCCAATATAGGCAAGTTTCAGAACAAATTGGTGACAGCTGACGGGCAAACCCGGGCAAGCGTGGCGCTGAGCAACCCCGACACCCTGTGGTTCAACACCGGAACCCTGTGCAATATCGAATGCGTGAACTGTTATATCGCCAGCAGCCCCAGCAATGATGCGCTGGTTTATATCACTGCGGATGAGGTTCGGGATTACCTGGATCAGATCGAGGCCCGCAATTGGCCGATACGTGAAATCGGGTTCACCGGGGGCGAACCCTTCATGAACCCCGAGATGATCGACATGACCCGCGCCGCGCTTGAGCGTGGGTATGAAGTGCTGATCCTCACCAATGCGATGCTGCCCATGATGCGCCGCAAGACGCGCGAAGGGTTGCTGGAGTTGCAACGCGACTTTGGCGATAAGCTGACCCTGCGGATTTCGGTCGATCATTATCGCCCTGACCTACACGATGAAGAACGCGGAAAAGGCAGCTTCGACAAGACTGTGACCGGAATGGAATGGCTGCGTGACAATCAATTCAACATGGCCATCGCCGGGCGCACCGTATGGGGCGACAGCGACGCCGAAAGCCGCGCGGGATACGCCGCGTTTTTCGATCAGCACGGCTTTGACATTGATGCGCAGAATCCGGGGCAGACGGTTCTGTTCCCCGAGATGGACGAAACCGTCGAAGTCCCGGAAATCACCACCGCCTGCTGGGGCATTCTGAACAAATCACCGGGCGCGGTCATGTGTGCAAGCGCCCGAATGGTGGTCAAACGCAAGGGTGCTGACCGACCTGCCGTTCTGGCCTGCACCCTGCTGCCTTATGAGCCTGAATTTGAAATGGGGTCCACCCTGGCCGAGGCCGAGGCGGACGTGCACCTTAACCACCCCCACTGCGCCAAGTTCTGCGTTTTGGGCGGGGCAAGCTGTTCGGGCTGATCCTTAGTTCAGCTCGGGCGATTTCCAGTATTTCGTCCCCGAAGCCTCGGCCGAGACCCGCCAGCCTTTTTTGCTGAGCACAAAGAAGGACCGCCCATCAACGAACCGCAGGGTTTCGCCATTGTGGTCATCCCCAAACACGGCACCGGATTCTGCGGTGGCGTCGTAGCCCTGGGTGACGAACTTCTCAAGGTCTGCGGGGTGTTCGAACAGGATCACAAACTTGGTCTCAAACCCGCCGATGCCGATCGCGGCCCCGACCCCGCCGGTTCCCATGTTCATATAAGTGTGCTGCCCCGTTTCCTTGGAAACCGCGACACCGCGCCCATAGCCAGCAGAAACTGGAAACACGGAAATCTTGCGGGAATCAAACACCGCATAACCCGCGCTGACATCAAACAGCGCCTGTGCCTCGGGATTTTCGGCCATCAACTGCGCCAGCACATCATTCGCCATGACGTCCAGCTTGGCGCGGGTTTCTTCTGGGGTGGCCTCGTTTGTTACCAGATCGGTGGTTGAATCAATGGTATCACCCACTGCCGTTGCGCCTTTTTCGATGGTGCTCCCCACGCTTTCAGCGCCGTGGCCAATGGCGTCCACCGTGCCTTCGGCACCTTTTTTGATAGTCTCCAAAACACCGTCGGCAGCAACGGGGCCGCTCAGCAATACAGTTGTGGCGGCAAGAAACAGGGCTCTGGGCATAATAGATTCCGTATGTGACCAATGATTTGGCCGGCACCATACTCAATCCGCCCGGGATTGAAACGCACCTGAGCGCCAAAAGCCCGAAGAACACGTGCAAGTGTTCAGTTCACCCTGAACTCTCCGATCATGTTGCGCCATTCGCCGGGCGCGATCATTTTCCGATGCGTGTACCGGACCGAATGCAACGGCCCGTCAATCTCACGCTGCCAGAACTCGATAAAATCAAACAACTTCGGGTGATCCGGCGCCAGATCGTATTCTTGCCAGATGAACGTATTCAATACATGGATGTAGTCGGGCATGCGGTAGAAAAATTCCGCCGTCGTCAGCCCATACCCCTTGAGCATTAGTTCGGTTTCGCTTTGCTCCATTCTGACCTCCAATTTTCTTGTAAGGTCTCTTCAGAGTAACACGGAAATCTCTGATCCCTTATATAACAATATGTTACCCTCGTGTTACTGTGGATCTTTGCCGGAAACCATCAGCTTGCTTGCACCTTATGTGCTGGGTCTGATAAGATGAATCCACAAGATATAGACCCTGCACAAAGAACGGGCACTTACGTGAGCGATACGCCAGAAATTCCTGAAAACATGGATGAAACCCCGCCCGAGCGCCCCGTTTACGACGGCCCGACGGTGTCCATCGAATCTGAGATGCGCACGTCGTACCTCGATTATGCGATGTCGGTTATCGTCAGCCGCGCGATCCCGGATCTGCGCGACGGGCTGAAACCGGTGCATCGGCGTATTCTTTATGCCATGCATGAAACCGGGAATACGCACGAAAAATCGTACCGCAAATCGGCCCGCCCTGTCGGTGATGTGATGGGTAAATACCACCCGCACGGTGACAGCGCGATCTATGACGCGCTGGTGCGGATGGCGCAGGACTTCTCGATGTCGCTGCCGCTGCTGGATGGTCAGGGCAACTTTGGCTCGATGGACGGCGATAATCCGGCGGCCATGCGCTATACCGAAGTGCGCATGGACAAGCCTGCCGCGTCCCTGCTGGCCGATATCGAAAAAGACACGGTCGATTTTCAGGACAACTATGACGGTAAGGACAAGGAACCTACGGTCCTGCCCGCCCGTTTCCCGAACATGCTGGTCAACGGTGCCGGTGGTATCGCCGTGGGTATGGCGACCAATATCCCGCCGCACAACCTTGGCGAAGTGGTCGATGCCACGCTGGCATTGATCGACGATCCGGACCTGACGTCCGAGCAACTGATCGAATACGTCCCCGGCCCCGATTTCCCGACCGGTGGTGTAATGCTGGGCCGGTCCGGCGCGCGCAAAGCCTATCTGGAAGGTCGCGGCAGCGTCATCATTCGCTCCAAGACCCGGATCGAAGAGATCCGCAAGGATCGCTATGCCATTGTTGTGGATGAAATCCCCTATCAGGTAAACAAGGCCGCGATGATCGAAAAGATCGCCGAAGCCGTCCGCGAAAAACGCATCGAAGGCGTTGCTCACGTTCAGGACGAATCCGACCGCAACGGTGTGCGCGTTGTTGTGGAACTGAAACGCGACGCGACACCCGAAGTGGTACTGAACCAATTGTTCCGTTTCTCGCCGTTGCAGACCTATTTTGGCTGCAACATGCTGGCGCTGAACGGTGGTCGACCCGAACAATTGACCCTGCGCAGATTCCTGACCTCGTTCATCGACTTCCGCGAAGATGTCGTTGCCCGTCGCACTGCGCATCTGCTTCGCAAAGCCCGCGAACGCAGCCACATTCTGTGCGGTTTGGCCGTTGCAGTTACCAATATCGACGAAATCGTTGCGACCATCCGGCAATCTGCCGATGCGGCTGAGGCGCGTGAAAAACTGATGACACGGCGTTGGCCCGCTCAGCCGATTCTGGAATACATCGCGCTGATCGACGATCCGACCCATACGGCAAACGAGGACGGCACCTACAACCTGTCCGAAACTCAGGCCCGTGCCATTCTTGAGTTGCGCCTGCAGCGCCTGACCCAGATCGGCGTGAAAGAAGTCACCGACGAGTTGGAAGAACTGGCAGGCAAGATCAAGGAATACCTTGAGATTCTGTCCTCGCGCGAGCGTATCATGTCGATCATCGGGGATGAGCTGCGCGAGGTACGCGAACAATTCGCTGTGCCGCGCCGCACAGAAATCGTCGACTGGTCTGGCGATATGGACGACGAAGACCTGATCGAGCGGGAAGACATGGTCGTGACCGTCACCTCGGGCGGGTATATCAAACGCACCCCGCTGGCCGATTTCCGTGCGCAAAAACGCGGCGGCAAGGGCCTGTCGGGAATGCAGACCAAGGAAGAGGATGTTGTCACCAACCTCTTTGTGGCAAACACCCATACGCAGCTGCTGTTCTTCACCACTGACGGTATGGTCTACAAGCTCAAGACCTGGCGCTTGCCGCAATCGGGCCGTACCGGCAAAGGCAAGGCAATCGTCAATATTCTGCCAATTCCAACTGGCGTCTCTATCGCGGCAATCATGCCGGTTGATGTGCCGGATGAGGAATGGGAAAACCTGCAAATCATCTTTGCCACCAGTGCCGGTGACGTCCGCCGCAATGCGCTGAGCGATTTCACCAACGTCAAACGCAACGGCAAGATCGCGATGGACCTGCCCGAGGGTGTCGAACTGGTCAATGCGCGCATTTGCTCTGAGGATGACGACGTAATGCTGGTCACCAATTCGGGCCGTGCGATCCGTTTCCAGACCACTGCCGTGCGTGTCTTCAAGGGGCGGAAATCGACAGGTGTGCGTGGCATCAGGCTGACCAATGGCGACCGTGTCGTGTCCATGTCCGTGATCCGGCATTTCGAGGCCACTTCGGACGAGCGGGCCGCATACCTCAAGATGCGCCGCCTGATGGCCGGTGTCACTGACGATGCCGAAAGCGACGAGGACGAAGGCAACGCCGACAGCGTTCTGCCGCAAGAGCGTTATGCGGAAATGTCGGCGGCTGAAAACCTGATCCTGACGATCACGTCAGGGGGGGCGGGCAAGCTGAGTTCCAGCCACGATTACCCGGTTCGCGGTCGCGGTGGCATGGGCGTTGCCGCCATGGACAAGGCCATGCGCGGAGGAGAGCTGGTGGCGTCTTTCCCGGTTGAGATTGACGACCAGATCATGCTGGCCACGTCCAAGGGCCAGTCGATCCGGGTGCCGGTCGAGGGTATCTCGTTCCGCTCGCGCAGTGCAGGTGGCGTCAAGGTGTTCAACACCGGCAAGGGCGAAGTGGTCGTCAGCGTCGCCTGGATCGCCGATCAGGGCGAGGAAGACGGCGAAGAAGAATAACTTATCTTCAAGGGCTTCGCAGCACGTCCGCGAAGCCCTTGAAACTTGCTGAAGCACTTAACCAAAAAAGCGCCATTCACGCCCTGTTTTTGCTTACATCCTGCTTCATCAACTGGGCAATCTTTGCATCGGGAATCGCATTGGCCGCGTAATCAAATGTGCCAAGCAACCGCACTTCTTCAGCGGCCCGCATCAAAGCACCAAACGCAGCCCGGGCAAATGAACCGCCAACACTGATACGGCGAACACCGGCCTCGGAAAGCTCGGAAACACTGTGTGTATTCCCGCTAAGGCCCATCACCACATTCACCGGCTTGTCGACCTCGCTGCAGACTGTCCTTATCGCGTCGATGTCGGGCAAACCCGGTGCGAACAGCACATCAGCCCCCGCCTCTGAAAACGCTTGCAGACGCTTGATTGTGTCGCGCAAATCCTCGCGGCCCCAAAGAAAGTTTTCTGCGCGCGCCGTAAGGACGAACGGTAAATCACGCGCAGCATCGGCGGCGGCCTGGATACGGTCGACCGCCTTGGACATGTCATAAATTGGATCGTCTGGGTTGCCTGTTGCATCTTCGATACTGCCGCCCACAACGCCAATTGCACACCCTTTCAGAATTGTCTGCGCGCAGGTCTCAGGCTCGCCCCCAAAGCCGTCTTCCAAATCAGCGGAAACTGGTAGGTCGGTAGATTCGACAATTTCAGCGGCGTTTTGAAGAAGTTCGTCCCGACTTAACGCCGCGAATGAATCTCGCTTTCCTTTAGAGAAAGCATATCCCGCGCTGGTGGTGGCAAGTGCATCAAAGCCCAGACTGGCAAGCAACCGGGCAGAGCCCGCATCCCAGGCGTTGGGCATTACGAATGCGCCCGGCCCGGCGTGAAGGTTTTTGAGAACTTCAAATTTCTGTTTCTGATCCAACATCGACTTGTCCGCTCATTGATCTGCGACAAGCCTACGTCAGATGGAACAAAAATGAACAAAATATCAGACCGCTGGTTGGGTTCCTGCAAAGGGTATCCCAACCACCCCGGCATCGTTCAGAGAAATGGCTGACGAAAACCTATAATTGGTACAAGGCCCCGAATTTGGTTTCGAGATACTGCAACAGCGGCTCTGGTCCCGGCTCGATACCGCTGGCGCGTTGGATGATCTCACGCGGGGCGTACAGCCCGCCATGACGTTGCGCATTCTCTCGCAACCAGCCCGTCGCGCCCGAGGTATCGCCTTCGGCCAATTGCGCATCCAACCCCGGCACCGCGCTCTGCAATGCCTGATACAGACATCCCGCGTAGACATTGCCCAATGCGTAAGTTGGGAAATAGCCAAACAGCCCGACCGACCAATGCACATCCTGCAAGCACCCGTTCGATGGCTTGTCGACCGCATACCCGAAATCAGCTGCGAAACGATCGTTCCAAGCGGCCTCCAGGTCGGTGACCTGCAGATCACCCGCCATCAAGGCGCGTTCAAGATCGAACCGCAGCATGATGTGCAGGTTGTATTGCACCTCGTCCGCCTCAGTCCGGATATAGCCGTTGTGGACACGGTTGACGGTCGCATAGAACGCGTCGGCATCCGCGATACCGAAATCACCGAAGGCATCCACCATCTGTTCGAATAGCCACCCTGTAAAGGCGCGCGAGCGGCCCAGCTGGTTCTCGTAAATCCGGCTTTGGCTTTCATGCACGCCCATCGACACACCCTGCCCCAACGGCGTCAACGCATAGGCCGGGTCGATGCCTTGTTCATAGGCGGCGTGGCCGACCTCGTGGATGGTCGAATAAAAACAGTTGAACGGGTCCACCTCGCTGGTGCGGGTGGTGATCCGCACGTCCAGCCCACTGCCCGAGCTGAACGGATGCACCGCCTTGTCCACGCGTCCAGTGTTCAGGTCATAGCCAAAAGCCTCGGCCAGCTTCTGCGACAATTGCATCTGGCGCAGTTCGTCAAACGTGCCGGTCAGCGGTGCCGGTGCAGGCCTGTCCAAAAGGGCCGCGCGCAGGGCAACCAGACGCGGGCGCATCTGATCGAAAATCCCGGCGATCTGGGTGCCGGTGGTGTGGGGCTCATAATCTTCGACCATGGCGTCATAGATGTTTCCGCCCTGCGCAAGCGCCTCGCCTTCCTCGCGTTTCAGGGACACGACTTCTTGCAAAACGGGCAGAAAAGCTGCCACATCTTCGTTGGCGCGGGCCTGTGCCCACGTCCCCTGGGCCGCCGAAGTGACCCGCGCGATGGCTTTGGCCAGATCGGCCGGCACTTTGACCGTGCGCTCGTACGACCGACGGATTTCGCGCAGCTGGGCCTGACCTGCATCATCCTGCGGTTCGGCTTTTTCCAGCCATTCGGCCACACGCGGGTCCGAGCGGCGGGCGTGCAGAACCGCCTCGATCGCGGCCATTTCTTCGGCCCGCTGAGGGGCCGCGCCACGGGGCATCACCGTCTCCTGATCCCAGCCCAATCGCCCGGCAATCTGCCCAAGGGCCGAGGTCTCGCGCTGAAAGGCCATCAGGTCATCAAAAGCTGTCATCGGGGTCAGGCTCCGCGGATCGAAGTTGCGATTGGGTAAGCGGTCAGGAAACGCGCGCGCAGGATCAAGGTCCAGACGACAACCGCCATGAATTGGTGGAATATGGCGATCTGCCACGGAGCCGCGTAAACCACCGTCGCGATACCGATCAACACCTGCAGCGACAGCGCCGCAAAGGCCGCGTTGAAGGCGAACCGCGTCTGTGGGTGGGCACTACTGCTGCCGCGCCGCCAGACAATGATGGCAAAGATGAACAGCAGATAGCCCGCGCAGCGGTGAATGAACTGCACCAGACCCGGGCTTTCAAAGAAATTACGCCACATCGGCTCCAACATCGTGGCATCAGGCGGCAATAACTGCCCGCCGATCAACGGCCAGTCGGTATAGGACCGCCCGGCATCAATTCCGGCCACCAACGCGCCGATGAGTATTTGCAAAAAGGCGAAATGCATCAACCCGGTAGACAGCGAAAACAGCTTGGCCTCTTTCGCGCGCCGGGCCTGCATCAGGTCGCGTTCTTCGCGGCCCAATTCAAAGACGTACCAGGCCAGAAAACCCAGGATCACAAACGCCAGCCCCAGATGCAGCGCCAGACGATAGCTGGCAACGGCCGTCATCCCCTCACCCTGTGTGACGCCCGAGGCGACCATCCACCAGCCAACGGCCCCCTGAACACCACCCAGAATGCCGGGAACCAAAAGCTTACCGGTCCATCCGGTCGGGATTTTCCGCATGACAAGGAAGCCAAAGAAACCAAGTGCCCAGACCAGACCGATCACCCGGCCCAGTTGGCGATGGCCCCATTCCCACCAGTAGATTGATTTGAAATCGTCCAGCTCCATCCATTGATTTTGAATGCGCCACTGGTCGATCTGTTTGTACTTGTCGAACTCGGCCTGCCAGTCAACTTCGGTCATCGGTGGGATGGCCCCGGTGATCGGACGCCATTCGGTGATCGACAGCCCGCTGTCGGTCAGGCGGGTCAGACCGCCAACCGCGATCATCACCACGACCAACGCAAACAGGATCATCAGCCACGCGCGAATGCCTCGGCGCGCGCCGCCACGTCCCCGGTCGATCATACCCGGTTGAACGGCTTGTTGTTTTTCAATGTCTGAGACGTCTTCGAAGATGCTGCGCTTACCGCTCATGCTGTCCTCATGTGCCTTGGATTTCGTCGCAAGCTAGGGCGTAGTCGGGTCAAGGTCCAGCCTCGGCCGCCGACTAACCCCGATCCTTCCAGCGGACCATCTGACGCATGATGCCATGCAACATCTGCACATCCGCCCGCGTCATGCGCATCCGCGACCACAGATTGCGCAGGTTGACCTTCATGCCTTCGGCTTTTTCGGGCGGGTAAAAGAACCCGGCCTCTTCCAGCCGATCCTCGTAATGTTCGACCAGTTTTTCAACTTCGATGCCAGTGGCCCAGTCACCCCGGCCCAGATCGGTGGCCTCATGCACTACGTCACCGCTTTGGCGCATCCATTCGTACGCGGTCAGCAGCACGCATTGGCCCAGGTTCAACGAGGCGTACTCGGGGTTGACCGGGACCGAGATGATCGCATTGGCCTTGGCGATATCCTCATTCTCAAGCCCCGCGCGTTCGGGGCCAAACAACACGGCGACTTTTTCACCCGCCGCAACCTTTTCTGCCGCGATCTGCATGGCACGCTCGGGGCTGTAGACCGGCTTGGTCAACCCGCGCTGCCGTGCCGTGGTGGCAAAGACATAGGTGCTGTCGGCCAGCGCCCCGCCCAGATCGTCGTACAGATGTGCCGCATCCAACAACCGCCCGGCACCGCTGGACATGGCCACCGCCTTGGGGTTCGGCCAGCCGTCGCGCGGCGCTACGATCCGCATCCGGTCCAGCCCGAAATTCCACATCGCCCGCGCGGCGGCCCCGATGTTTTCGCCCATCTGCGGGCGCACAAGCACGAATGAAGGCTGAGATTTGTCGCTGGGCATGGCTGTCTCCGAAAACTTGGTCTGCTGTAATCGGCGCGTCGGCGCAGGGCAAGGCACCCAGGCGGCCAAATGCCCCACAAATCGGCATAAAAGTTTGCTTCCCCGCCGCAATCCGCTAAACCGCGCCAAAGACTGAAAGCGAAGGACGCGGCGATGGACACCCCCGAGCAGCCACAGATTTATCTGATCACACCGCCAACGATCACGTTGAGCACTTTCCCCGACCAGTTGGCCCGCGTGTTGGATGGGGCCGAAATCGCCTGTATCCGCCTTGCCCTGGCCGGTGGGGACGAAGACGCCATCGCCCGCGCCGCCGATGCCTGCCGCGAGGTGGCCCATTCCCGCGACGTGGCGCTGGTGATCTCGAACCATGTGTTGCTGGCACAGCGGCTGGGATTGGACGGTGTGCATCTGGACGACGCCGCACGATCCGTGCGGGCCGCGCGCAAGGAACTGGGCACCGACGCCATCGTCGGCAGCTTTTGCGGCATCTCCAATCATGATGGCATGTCCTCGGGCGAGGCCGGTGCAGATTACGTGGCCTTTGGACCGGTCGGCGCGTCGACGCTGGGCGACGGCTCCACGGCGGAACATGACCTGTTCCAGTGGTGGTCCGAAGTGATCGAGGTTCCGGTCGTGGCCGAAGGCGGGCTGACCCCCGATCTGATCCGCGACCTGTCCCCTTGCGTCGATTTCTTCGGCATCGGGGATGAGATCTGGTCGCAGGACGACCCGCTGACAGCGCTGAAAGCCCTGACCGACGCGATGTGAGCGTTAACCCTTGCACCCGCGCCGGGGCTGCGGCATGTGTTCGACATGACTCAGAACAGTGAAATCCTGTGTATCGGCTCGGTCCTGTGGGACGTGATCGGACGTTCGGCCAGCGCCATGCGGCAGGGCTCGGACGTGCCGGGGCGGATCACCCGCCTGCCCGGCGGTGTGGCCATGAACATTGCCATGACATTGGTGCGGTTCGGCATGACCCCCACCCTGCTGACTGCAATTGGCCGTGATCCTGAAGGCGACGAGTTGATCAATGCCTGTGCCCGGCTGGGGATGGTGACGGACCATATCTATCGTTCGCAGGACTTGCCGACGGATCGTTACATGGCCGTCGAAGGTGCCAACGGTCTGATCGCCGCCATTGCCGACGCGCATTCGCTTGAGGCCGCAGGGGCCAAAATCTTGCGCCCGCTGATGCACGGGCCGCTTGGGTATGAAAACACGCCGTTCGAAGGCCCCATTGCGCTGGACGGCAACCTGACCCAGACCCTGCTTGAGGAAATCGCCCAAAGCCCCGCCTTTGCGAAGGCTGACCTGCGTGTGGCCCCGGCCTCACCCGGCAAGGCCGAACGTCTGCTGCCGTTTTTGAAACATGCGCGCGCGACGCTTTATGTGAACCTCGAAGAGGCGGGCATCCTGTGTCAGCGCGAATTCACCGATTCTGAGGTCGCCGCCAAAGGTCTGCTGGACCGCGGCGCGCTGCGGGTGCTGGTCACCGATGGCGGCAACTCGGCCACCGTTGGCAGCCCCGATGAAATCCTGACCCAAAAACCCCCGTCCGTTCTGGTCACCCGCGTGACCGGCGCGGGGGACACTTTCATGGCGGCCCATATCGCGTCCGAGGCCAGTGGCGCATCAAACGATGAGGCCCTGGCCCGCGCCCTGCACGCCGCCGCAACTTACGTTTCCGGAGAAACCCCACTGTGATCGACATCCAATATTCCGCCGAGGTCCGCGCCGCCAAAGACGCAGGCCAGCCCATTGTTGCGCTGGAAAGCACCATCATCACCCACGGGATGCCCTACCCGCAGAACATCGAAGTGGCGGCGCAGGTCGAACAGGACATCCGCGACGCGGGTGCCGTGCCTGCCACGATTGCAGTCATAAATGGCCAATTGCATGTCGGGCTGGAAGCGGACGAACTGGCTTCGCTGGGCCAGGCGCAAGGTGTGGCCAAACTGTCCCGCGCTGACATGGCCGCCTGCATCGCCACCGGCGGCACCGGTGCCACCACCGTCGCCGCCACCATGATCGCCGCGCATTACGCCGGGATCGAAGTTTTCGCCACCGGCGGCATCGGCGGCGTGCATCAGGGTGCCGAAACCTCATTCGACATATCGGCCGACCTGCACGAACTGGCCCAGACGCCGGTTACGGTTGTGGCTGCGGGCGCAAAAGCTATTCTGGACTTGGCCAAAACGCTTGAGGTTCTGGAAACACTGGGTGTTCCCGTCATCGCGCATGGTCAGGACGAATTTCCCGCATTCTGGTCGGCCAAATCGTCTTATGCCGCCCCGTTGCGCATGGACCGTGCCGAAGACATCGCCCGCGCCCACGCCACCCGCCGCGCCCTTGGCCTGCCCGGAGGCCAGTTGATCGCCAATCCGATCCCAACAGCGGATCAGATTCCGGCCGAGGAACTGGCCCCCATCATCGCCTCGGCGCAGGCTGATGCGGAAACCCACCGGATCACGGGCAAGGGCGTCACACCCTACCTGTTGCAACGGATCTATGAACAGACCGATGGCCGCTCGCTGACGGCCAATATCGCGCTGGTGCGCAACAACGCGCGGCTGGCGGCTGGCATTGCGCGCGCCCTGTCCGCGTAACCTGAATGAACTAGACCTATTGCACCAAGGCCCCGGGCTGCTTACTTAAATTCGCAAACCATTCAGGACGACAATGAACACACCGTTTGACGAAGAACCGCATCGACGCCCGGGCCTGTTTTCACGACTGCGCGCATCGTTCCTGACGGGCATCGTTGTCATTGCGCCTGTATGGCTGACCATCTGGCTGATCTGGTCCGTCGTGGGCTGGATCGACAGCGCGGTTCTGCCGTTGGTGCCGCAACGCTTTCAGCCGCAGGAATATGTAGGCGTCAATCTGCGCGGCGTCGGCGTTGTCATCTTTTTGATCTTTACGGTCCTTGTGGGCTGGATCGCCAAAGGCATTCTGGGTCGGTCTCTGATCCATTTCGCCGAACGCCTCGTCAACCGGATGCCGGTTGTCCGCTCTGTCTATTCCGGGATCAAGCAAATCTCGGAAACGGTCTTTGCGCAGACCGAGCGGTCGTTCGAAAAGGCCTGTCTGATCCAGTACCCGCGCCGTGGCATCTGGGCCATTGGTTTCGTTTCGACGGCGGCCAGAGGCGAGGTCAGCGAACGGGCGGAAACCTCTGACCAAATGCTCAGCGTGTTTGTTCCGACCACGCCCAACCCGACGTCGGGGTTTTTGTTATTCTTCCCGGCCGAAGACGTGATCCTTTTGGACATGTCCATCGAAGACGCAGCAAAGCTGGTGATTTCAGCGGGCCTTGTCTATCCAAACGACAAAGACCCAACTCAGCAGCCCAAGTGATCAACTGAACATCTCGGGCAGGTCCACAGTGCTGTTATTGCCTATATCGGCCTTGTTTGTTGCCAAAAACTGATCCGCGGCCGCGCGCCCGGCTTCTTTCAGCTTATGCAGGACAACCGGGTTCGGCACCGTTTTGGTCGCCACCGACAAATCGTTCATCAGCGCATCATCCGCAATCATATGCACCAGAACCCTGCTCATCTCGCCTGACTTCAGCTTGCCGTCTGCCAGCAGACGTTGAACAAAGTTGATCGCGCGCAATTCGCGAAACAGGGACGAGTTAAAGCCGATCTCGTTGATCCGGTTCTGAATCTGCTGCGGTGTCTTCGGCACCTCATCGCGTTCCAGCGGGTTGATATTCACGATCACAACATCATCGGGCAGATCAGTGTTGAACAGGGGGTACAGCGCCGGATTGCCGGTGTAGCCGCCATCCCAATACGCCTCGGTCCGGTCGGTTTTAGGATCATAAATCTCAACCGCCTGAAACAGACTTGGTAAACAGGCCGAAGCCAGAATGGCATCCGTCGACACCTCATCGCCCGTAAACACCCGGATTTTGCCGCTGCGCACGCAGGTCGCGCAGACAAACAACTGTGGGCCTTCATCGGCGCAAATCTCATCAAAATTGAATTGATCCACCACCGGTTCCAGCGGATTGCGATAGAACGGCCCATAGGCATAAGGCGAGACCAACCGCGACCAGGCATCGCCAATGGAAAACGGCAGGGAATACTCCATCGCATGGGCGATCTGCGCCGGTTCGATGGCTTGCATCCAGTTGGCAAGGCGCATGTCACCAACGGCCCCCATGCGCGCCCACAGCCGGTCCAGGCTGTCCCGCGCCCCGTCACGGCCATTGTGCACCATCCCTGACTTGAACGCGGCGCCGTTCAGCGCCCCGGCCGAGGTTCCGGTGATTGCCGCAACCTCGATATCGTCTTCGTCCAACAGGCGATCCAGAACGCCCCAGGTAAAGGCGCCATGTGCGCCGCCGCCCTGCAAGGCCAGATTGATCCGTTTCATTGCACGCCCTCCCGGACTAAAGCGCGGTCCAGCCGCCATCCACGGAAATCGTCGTTCCGGTGATCTGCGTCGCTGCATCCGAGCACAGAAAGATCGTCGTGCCGCCCAGTTGTTCGACCGTGGCGAATTCTTTCGAAGGTTGACGTTCCAGCATGACGTTCTTGATCACGTCCTCGCGGCTCATGCTGTATTCTTTCATCGTGTTTGGGATCTGCGCCTCGACCAGCGGGGTCAACACGTAACCCGGACAGATGGCGTTGCAGGTGATCGGTTCCTGCGCGGTCTCCAGAGCCACGGATTTGGTCATGCCCACGACCCCGTGTTTCGCTGCGATATAGGCCGACTTATACGGGGACGCCGTCAGGCCATGGGCCGAGGCGATGTTGACGATCCGCCCCCAACCCGCCTGCCGCATCATCGGCAGCGCCGCCGCCATGGTGTGATAGGCCGAATTCATGTTGATCGCGATGATCGCATCCCATTTATCGGTCGGGAACTGATCAATCGGCGCAACGTGCTGAATACCCGCGTTGTTCACGAGAATGTCACAAGCGCCCGCTTTTTCGATCAGAGCGCGGCATTCATCCCCCTTGGACATATCCGCCTTGATGTAACGCGAATTTGTTCCGGTCTCTTTGGCGATCTCTGCCGCCAGGGCGTGATCCTCATCCCGGTCGGTAAAGGAATTCAACACCACATCCGCCCCAGCCTTGGCCAGTTCCCACGCCACGCCCAATCCGATTCCGGAGTTCGACCCCGTAATGATCGCAGTTTTTCCTGACAGGCTCATGACCAATCTCCCTCAAAAAAATCCGTTTCGGCAGGACAGTGCCATGCTGCATCTGCAAAAGAAACGGGGAAAGATTCTGCCAGTGTATCCGGGTGAAAACTGCGCGAAAAAAAACGCCCGCACGAAGCGGGCGTTAAGTTATTGAGGCAGGTTTCATACAGGCAAGAAACCTATCGAGCAGTGCACCCTTTATAAGCAATTCCACGCCTTGGTCCAAGCTAAAAGTTTGATAATAAGAAAAATCATCGCTACGGTGAATCCCAACAAAATAAGGCCAGAGCAGGATTGTTTCCAAAATGCGCCCCAATTTTCTACGCTTCTCCGGTCCCGTAATCGCGGGAATCGCCGCCTTTTTTGCAACCACAGCAGCGCATGCAGAATCGGCTCATGGCATAGCTATGTACGGGGACCCTGCCTTACCACCGGATTTTGTGTCGCTGCCCTACGCCAACCCCGAGGCACCAAAAGGCGGCAAGGTCGTTTTCGGAAACACCGGCGGCTACAACAGTTTGAACCCGTTCATTCAAAAAGGCACCTCTCCGTGGCAGCTGCGGTTTTGGACACATGAAAGCCTGATGGGCCGGTCCTGGGACGAACCTTTCTCGCTTTACGGGTTGTTAGCCGAATCAGTTGAAACCGCGCCGGACCGATCCTGGGTCGAATTCACGATTCGCGAAGGCGCGAAATTCTCGGATGGAAGCCCTGTTTCTGTCGAAGATGTGATCTGGTCTTATGAAACTCTGGGCACCGAAGGGCATCTGCGTTACCGCGGGCTGTGGGGCAAGATCGGCAGCATCGAGAAAACTGGCCCACGTTCGGTTCGGATCACTTTTAACGAACCAGACCGGGAACTTGCCCTGATCGCCGCGCTGCGCCCGATCCTGCAAAAAGCGCAGTGGGAGGGGAAGGATTTCGCCAACGCCGCGCTGCAAGACGTTCCCATCGGGTCGGGGCCTTATGTGGTCGACGATTATGAGGCCGGGCGTTACGTGACCCTGCGCCGCAATCCCGATTACTGGGGCAAGGACGTTCCGTTCCGGCGCGGCACTATGAATCTGGATGAGATGCGGATCGAATTCTACGGCGATGGCACGGTTCTGTTCGAGGCGTTCAAAGCCGGTGAACTGACCGCCGTTCGCGAATTCAACGCCGACAAATGGGATACCCAATACAACTTTCCCGCCGTTCAGCGCGGCGATGTCGTGAAAACGGAAATCCCACACAGCAAACCGTCGGGCATGACCGGTTTCGTCATGAACACCCGCAAGGCACCCTTTGATGACTGGCGCGTACGCGAGGCAATGTTGCTGGCGTTCAATTTCGAATTCATCAACGATACCATTACCGGGGGCGCACAGCCCCGGATCACCTCGTATTTTTCGGGCTCTGATCTGGGTATGCAGCCCGGCACCGCCGCAGGCCGGGTCGACGACTTGTTGCAGCCTTTCGCCGCTGACCTGCCGCCCGGCACGCTTGAGGGTTATACCCTGCCCCAAAGCGACGGTTCGGCCCGCAACCGCGCCAATATCCGTGAGGCGAACAAGCTGCTGACCGACGCAGGCTGGACCATTCAGGATGGCGTGTTGCGCAATCAGGCCGGAGAAGACTTTGCCATCACCGTGCTGCTGCAACAGGGCGACAGCGAAGGGCAAACGGCCATCGAAATCTATACCCGCGCGCTTGAACGCCTTGGCGTTCAGGTCACCGTTGAACAGGTGGACAGCGCACAATTCACCGGCCGCAATGCCGAGCTGGATTTTGACATGACCTTCTTCCGCCGCGCCCTGTCCCTGTCGCCCGGCAATGAACAGCGCCTGTATTGGGGCAGCGAAAATGCCGACACGCCGGGCACGCGTAACCTGATGGGTGTCGCCTCACCCGCTGTGGACGGGATGATTGACGCGATGCTGGCCTCGGAAAGCCGAGAGGATTTTGTGGCCGCCACCCGCGCCCTGGACCGTGTTCTGACCTCAGGGCGTTATGTCATTCCGATCTGGAATTTCGATGTCGGGCGTATCGCTCATGCAAAAGAACTCAAGCAGCCTCAGGTCGTACCGATTTATGGCGACGGCCCAGAGTACATGCCGCAGGTGTGGTGGTACGAAGAGTGATCCTTTAGCACCGGAACAGGCACCGTTTCACTGGCCAAAAAAGCCGCGCCCACAAACCTGTGATCGCTAACGACTACGTTCGCGATCCTGAGATGCCTATCTTGACGATGCATCAGACCAGCTGTTTTCGGCCTTCGGCGGAATTCGGCACATGCGTTCAGTATACAGTATATTGTGGGAGAACCGGATTGTTTCCGCCACAAATAGTTAATGCCTCTAATTTCAGTCAGAAGCCAAAAAACTGCTACAAGGGTCTTTACGGAAGGCCGTCACGAGTTATAGCCTGCGAAACATAACGCGACGTGAAGAACCAAATTATTACTTTGAATTTCGTTAGATAGCCCGTCTTCCGGCGCACAGGACAAAGTTTTACGGACCAGCCTCCACTCACTCTAAACTCCGGTCCGTCGGCCCGTTGCAGCTTAGCTGCAGCGGGCCTTTTGGTTTTTGCTCAGGTCAAATTTGGGTGCGACATTTTGTCATGCGCGCGGGTCACACACTGGTTCGTACCCTGAACAAAGGGGCGAGAATTTGTGAAACCTGAAACCGGAAAGCCAGCAGATGTTAAAATGGACTGATCTGACGCAAGACTGGGATGCCATGTATGCGCGCGCCAAGCGGCGATTTCCGAACCTGCGTAATCGCGACATGGGGCAGCTAAGCAAAGATCGCAAAAGGTTCGAGGCCTATTTGGCCGAACGCCACCACCTGACCGTAAATGAAGCGCACGAAGAGCTTGAGGACTTTTTGTTTACAGAAGGTCTGAACCGCGAATTCAGCCGCTCATTAGGTAAGTGACGTCACCCAAAGGATCGTTGCGTCTTCTTCGCTGACAGAGATGACGTTGTGCCCCATGCTTCCGTCATAATATGCGCTGTCACCGCGGCGCATCTCGACCGGTTCGTAGAATTCGGTAAACAGACGGACGACACCGGTCAGAACGTATAGAAACTCTTCGCCGTCATGTCGGACCCAGCCTTCGAATTCGTCCATCGAACGGGCGCGTACACGGGCACGATAGGGCAGCATCTGCTTTTTCGTCAGCGTTTCGGCCAGCAACTCGTGTTCATAGGTCACAGTCGGATGGGCCGCACCTTCGCCCATACGGGTTACGGCCATTCGGCCAATCACCTGATCGCGCTGTGGCGCGGTGAATAGCTGCGGGACGGAAATCTCCAACCCGGTCGCCAGCTTTTTCAGCGCGTCATAGGTTGGCGACATCTGGCCGTTTTCAATTTTGCTTAACGTTGATCGCGCAAGGCCCGCTTGATTGGCGGCCTGCTCGAGCGTCCAGTTGCGCGCCTTGCGCAATTCGCGCACGCGCGCGCCAAGGTCCAGCGGTTCGAGTTCCGTGTGGTCACCCGAATCTCGGGCGATGCGGATCAGGGATGTCTGGTCTTGGGTGCTCATGCGCAATTCTATAGGGCCGTCTCGTCCCGCTTGCAACGCACCATACGTCACGTTAGCCAGACGATATGCTATCTGTATTCGATCAAGGCCCTGCCCGGGCCTGCCCCGCCCCGTTCAATCTGGCTGCACATGTCTTGCGCTGCGCCGGTCAGATGCCCGACAAAACGGCCTTGTCGGTCTTGCGGGCGGACGGCGCCGAGGATTGGACCTATCGCGCCCTGCAATCCGCCATTATGGGAACCGGAACCGGATTGCTGCAAGCGGGCCTGAAACCGGGTGATATCGCCTTGATGCGGCTGGGAAATACGGTCGATTTTCCCATTGCCTATCTCGGGGCGATTGCCGTGGGGATCGTGCCGGTGCCCACCTCGTCGCAACTGACCCAGCCAGAAACGGCGCGGATGATCAAAGACCTTAACCCTGCGGTGATACTACGAGACCCTGATGTCGCCTGTGCCAACCATCCGTTTCAGATCACATTGGACCAGTTGCAGTCTATGCGTGATCTGCCCCCGGCCGATTTCATGTACGGCAACCCGGATCGGATGGCTTATGTCGTCTACACCTCGGGCACATCCGGCAAGCCGCGCGCCGTGGCCCACGCGCATCGCGCCATTTGGGCGCGGCAGATGATGGTGGATGGCTGGTACGGGCTGCGGGATACGGATCGCCTGTGCCATGCCGGGGCGTTCAACTGGACCTATACGCTGGGCACCGGATTGATGGACCCCTGGACCATCGGCGCAACCGCCCTGATCCCAGAACCGGGCACAGACCCGAATGCCCTGCCCGAATTGCTGCGCCGACACCGGGCGACCATCTTTGCCGCAGCCCCCGGCGTTTTTCGCAAGATCGTAAAGGACAACACTCCGCTGCATCTGCCAGACTTGCGCCATGGCCTGTGCGCCGGGGAAAAGCTGTCGCGGCACCTTCATGAACAGTGGCTCTCCCTGACCGGCACCGAACTGTACGAAGCTTACGGCATGTCCGAATGTTCCACCTTCATCTCATCCAGCCCGGCCCATCCGGCGCGGGGCGAGGCGTTGGGGCAGCCACAACCGGGCCGCCGGGTGGCGATCCTTGGGCCGAACGGGCCGGTGCCGCACGGGGACGAAGGCACCATCGCCATTCATCGCTCGGACCCCGGCCTGATGCTGACCTATCTGAACGCCCCGCACGAGGCCGCCGCCCGGATGCAAGGCGACTGGTTTCTGACCGGGGATCAGGGGGCCATGGCCACCGACGGGCAAATCACCTATCTGGGCCGCGACGATGACATGATGAATGCCGGTGGCTATCGCGTCTCACCGGTCGAGATCGAGGCCGCGCTGTCCAAACACCCCGGCATCACGCAGGTCGGTGCCGCCGCGGTTGAGGTCAAACAGGACACATATGTGATCGCGGCCTTCTATACTGGTCCGGAAAAACTGGACGATGCCGCCCTGCGCGCCTATGTCGAAGAAAATCTGGCGCGCTATAAACAGCCGCGCGCGTTCCTTCACCTGCCCGAACTGCCAACCGGCGGCAACGGCAAACTCCTGCGCCGGGCGCTGCCGGCCTATTTCAAGGCGACCACACCATGACCCAGACCGTCAAACTTGACATCATGTCCGACCCGATCTGCCCGTGGTGCTATATCGGCAAAACCCATCTGGACAAAGCGCTGGCCGCCATACCGGATCATCCGTTCGTCATCGAATGGCATCCCTTTCAGCTGAACCCCGATATGCCGGACGAAGGCATGGATCGTCGCGAATATCTGGAACGAAAGTTCGGCGGCAAGGACGGCGCGGTGCGTGCCTATGCGCCCGTGGTCGAACACGCCGGAAACGCCGGGCTGAGCATTGATTTCGAAGGCATGAAACGCACGCCGAACACATTGGATGCGCACCGCCTGATCCACTGGGCCGGGATCGAAAGCAAGCAGAACGCTATCGTTGACGCCCTGTTTGACGCCTATTTCGTGCAGGCCCGCGACATCGGAGATCACGAGGTTCTGGCCGATATTGCCGACGCCCAAGGCATGGACGCTGCCGTGGTCATGAAACTGTTGAAATCGGATTCCGACCGTGAGGATATCCGCAACCGCGACACGCATTCCCGCCAGATGGGTGTGAATTCGGTGCCGACCTTCATTGTCGCCAATCAACACGCGGTTCCCGGCGCGCAACCCCCTGAAATGTGGGAACAAGTAATCGCCGACATCATGTCTCAACTTGAGGCATCCCCTGCTGATTAACACGGTGCTTTGTACGCGTTGATGTCTAGCGCCCCCTGATCTGCCGTGATAGCGCAGTCAGGTCAGGAGGGCGACATGGCCAATCAAATGTCTCGGGGGGAATTTGTCGCGCTGATCGCGATGATGGTTGCGACGATCGCGTTTTCGATCGACTCGATGTTGCCCGCCCTTCCCACCATCGGCGCGCAGCTTAGTCCGGGTGACGCCAACAAGGCGCAGCTGATCCTGACGTCCTTTGTACTTGGCCTGGGCATCGGCACCTTCTTTACCGGCCCGCTATCTGACGCCTATGGGCGCAAACCGGTGATCTATGTCGGCTCCGCAGTGTATATTCTGGCCGCCGCTGTTGCGTGGGCCAGTTCTTCGATTGAATTGCTGCTGGTCGCCCGCGTCGTTCAGGGCATCGGCTGCGCGGCCCCGCGCATCGTCGCCATTGCGATTATCCGGGATCTTTATTCGGGCCGTGAAATGGCGCGCATTGTGTCAATCGCCATGATGATTTTTACCCTAGTGCCCGCAATCGCACCGATGCTGGGGGCCGGGGTTATCGCAATCACCGGTTGGCGCGGGGTCTTCGCGACATTCATAGTGTTCTCGGCAATCACCGTAATCTGGATGGGTCTGCGACTGCCCGAGCCGTTGAAGCCCGAAAACCGCAGACCGCTGCGCCTGCCCCTGATGGCCGCAGCCGCACGCGAGATGTTCAGTCATCCGACTGTCCGGGTTTCGATCCTGGTGCAAACCCTGTGTCTGGGAATGCTGTTTACCATGCTGACCATGGTGCAACCGGTCTATGATGTGATCTTTGACAGCGCCGACAGCTTTCCATTCTGGTTCGGTTTTGTGGCCCTGATGGCCGGGTCCGCCAGCCTGCTGAACGCCGCGCTGGTCATTCGCGTGGGTATGCGGCGGCTGGTGACCTGTGCCCTGGGCGCGCAGATTGTCATCACCCTTGGCGTCGTCATCTTTAGCATGATGCCCCTGTCGCCAAACTTGTCCTTTGCGATGTTCGTCTTCTGGCAAACGTCGATCTTTTTCATGGCGGGCATGACCCTGGGCAACCTGAACGCCATTTCGATGGAGCCGATGGGCCATATCGCCGGGATGGCGGCCTCGGTCATCGGTGCGTTTTCAACCATTCTGGCCGCTGCTGTTGCCGCCCCAATAGGGCAACTTTTCGACGGGACATTGACCCCGATGAGCACCGCCGTTCTGATCATGAGCGTGATCGGCTTTGGCCTGATGCTGCATATGGGCCGGATCGAAAACAGACTGCCTGCCTGATCTGTGCAGCCCTGGTGAATCGCGCTAACCTCTCTTTGATCCGAGGGGGAGATTTTCAATGAGCGGTTATTACGATCTGGGAACGCACACCTGCCCGGTCACAACATCCTCATCCGAGGCACAACTGTGGTTCGACCGGGGCCTGAACTGGACCTACGGCTATAACCATGATGAGGCCGTCGCCTGCTTCCAACGCGCTGCGGACCATGATCCGGGCTGCGCCATGGCGCATTGGGGCGTGGCCTATGCAGCCGGGCCGAATTACAATCTGCCGTGGGATTTGCGCGATGATCGCGGGCAGCGAAAGGCGCTGGCGCAGGCTTATGATGCTACGCAGCGGGTACTGGCACTGCAGGAAGGTTGCACCCCCGTCGAACAGGCGCTGATCCGGGCGTTACCCGCCCGCTATCCGCAGCGCGATCCGATCCCCGACATGAATGGATGGAACCACGATTTCGCCGATGCCATGCGCGCCGCCTTTGCCGAACATCCCGGTCAACTGGACCTGCGCACCATCTATGTCGAGGCTTTGCTGAACCTTACTCCCTGGCAAATGTGGGACCTCAGAACAGGTCAACCCGCCGAAGGCGCGGCAACGCCTGAGGCGCAGAAGGCGCTGGAAGACGCCATGGCCAATGACCCGGCGGCCATGTCCCATCCGGGCCTGCTGCATCTGTATGTCCATTTGATGGAGATGTCGCCAACCCCGGAAAAGGCGCTGAAGGCCGGGGATGTGCTGCGGACGCTTGTGCCCGATGCGGGCCATCTGGTGCATATGCCCACCCATATCGACGTGCTGTGCGGTCATTACCACAACGTCGTCCACTGGAATGAAAAGGCGACCGAGGCAGATCTGAAATACTATGAACGCGAAGGCGCGTTCAACATCTACACCGGCTACCGGCAGCACGATTACCATTTCACCATCTATGGTGCGCTGTTTCTGGGTCAGATGGAACCGGCCCTGCGCGCCAATCAGGGCCTGTGGGACACCACCCCCGAAGAGATGCTGCGTATCGAAAGCCCGCCCATGGCGGATTACTTCGAAAGCTACATGTCGATGGGACCGCATATCCTGATCCGTTTTGGCCGGTGGGAGGAAGCAAAGGCGCTGGAACTGCCCGCTGACCGCGATCTGTACCGGACGCTAACCGCAACAACGCATTACGCCCGTGCCATTGCCTTTGCCGCCACCGGACAAGTGGCCGAGGCTGAAGCCGAGGAACAGCTTTTCCGTGCCGCCAAGGCCCGCGTGCCGGAAACCCGGCTGATGCACAATAACCGCGTCGTCGATCTACTTGAAATCGCCCGCGAAATGCTGCGCGGAGAGATCGAGTATCGAAAGGAAAACTACGACGCGGCCTATGCGCATCTGCGCCGCTCGGTCGAGTTGGACGATACGTTGCCCTATGACGAACCCTGGGGCTGGATGCAGCCCACCCGCCACGCACTGGGGGCGTTGCTGTTCGAACAGGGCCACGTGGCCGAGGCCGAAGAGGTCTATCGCGAGGATCTTGGTCTGGGCGGCACCCTTAGCCGCGCCTCGATCCACCCGGACAATGTCTGGAGCCTCAAGGGGTTGCACGATTGCCTGAAAGCGCGCGGCGACACGATCGAGGTCAGGCTGATCAAACAACGCCTTGATCTGGCGCTGGCACGCGCCGACCGGGCCGTCAGCGCATCGTGTTTCTGCGCACAGGCCGCGATGCGGGCCGCCGAATGAAATACGCTGCGATATTCGCCTTGCTCTGCACCCCTGCTTTGGCGGATCGTCAATCCTTTCCACCGGTCGATCAGGCCGACCGCGACCCGTCGCTGGTTGCGTTTCGGGATTCTTTGCAGGCCAGCGTGGCAGCGCGGAACATCGACGCCGTCATCGCGGCGGCCTGCCCCGATATCTACCTCAGCCACGGTGGTGACGGCGGCCCGGACGAACTGCGCGCCAATCTGACCGTCGATCCCGACAACCTGTCCGAAGAATACCGTGATCAGGCCGATGAATTGCAAAAGGCTTATTGGGCCGATCTGGAAAACACCCTGTCCCAACCCGGCTATTTCGATGACGAAGGCGAATTCTGGATGCCGCATCAGTGGCAGATCACCCTGCCCGCCGCGCTGAATCCGTTCCTCGCCTACTTTGTGACCGGCGAGAAGGTATCATTGCGCGACAGCCCGTCCCAAGACGGAATTGTTCTCGCGGCGATCAGCCATGAGGTCGTGATCATCCCCGATTTTCAGCCCGAGGCCGAGTATCAAAGTGTGCTTCTGACCGACGGGACACAAGGATACATGCACAGCGACTTTCTATGGTCCATGGTCGGCCATCGCGCCGCGCTGGTGAAATCCGACGCGGGCGAATGGCAGCTGTGTACCTTTGTCAGCGGTGACTAGGCCTTGGCCTTTTTCTTTTCCGCCATGACCTTTTCCGCCAGATCGCGCGCGATGGAGAACGCCCCTTTGATCTTGTCGCTGTCTTTCTTCCAGTCACGGCGCACAACGATCTTGTTATCTTTCACCTTGGCCAGCCCGCGCTGGTTCTGGATAAATTCCACCAACCCCTGGGGCGAGGCGAACTTGTCCTTGTGGAACTGGATCGTCGCACCCTTTGGCCCGCCGTCCAGCTTGGCAATCCCCGCGCGTTTGCACATCGCCTTGATGCGCACGACCAGCATCAGGGTGTTTACCTCTTTCGGCAACGACCCGAAACGGTCGATCAGTTCGGCGGCGAACCCTTCCAGTTCTACCTTGGTCGTAAGCGACGACAGACGACGATAGAGGCCCAGACGTACGTCCAGATCGGGCACATAATCCTCGGGGATCAGAACCGGCACACCCAGATTGATCTGCGGTGCCCATTGATCGTCGGCATCCGACAGCCCCTCCATCTCACCGGCTTTGATCTTGGCAATCGCTTCTTCCAGCATCGACTGGTACAGTTCATACCCCACGTCGCGCATCTGGCCTGACTGTTCCTCGCCCAGCAGGTTGCCCGCGCCGCGAATGTCCAGATCCTGTGACGCCAGCGTGAACCCGGCCCCCAGCGTATCCAGCGACCCCAGAACGCGCAGACGTTTTTCCGCCGTTGCGGTCAGGCGCGCGCGCGGCTTGGTCGTCAGATAGGCATAGGCGCGGGTTTTCGACCGCCCCACCCGACCCCGTATCTGATAGAGCTGCGACAGGCCAAACATATCAGCCCGGTGCACAACCATCGTGTTCGCGGTAGGAATATCCAGCCCGCTTTCCACAATCGTCGTGGCCAGCAGCACATCGTATTTGCCGTCGTAAAAGGCGTTCATCCGATCATCAAGCTCACCCGCGGCCATCTGTCCATGGGCAACCATATAGGTGAGTTCTGGCAGCTGTTCCTTCAGGAATTCCTCGATCTCAGGCAGGTCCGAGATGCGAGGCACCACATAGAAACTCTGCCCGCCGCGATAATGTTCACGCAGCAGCGCCTCGCGGATGGTGACGGCGTCGAACTCGCTGACATAGGTGCGGATCGCCAGCCGGTCGATGGGTGGCGTTCCGATGATCGACAGATCGCGCACGCCGGTCAGCGACAGTTGCAGTGTTCGCGGGATCGGCGTTGCCGTCAGTGTCAGCACGTGAATATCGGATCGCAGCTGTTTCAGGCGTTCCTTGTGCCCGACGCCAAAGTGCTGTTCTTCGTCGATGATCAACAGGCCCAGATTGTTGAACCGAACCCCTTTGGCCAACAGCGCATGGGTGCCGATCACGATGTCCACCGTGCCACGCGCCAGCCCGTCGCGGGTCTGCTGCGCCTCTTTGGCCGAGACAAAGCGCGACAGTTGCCGGACCTCCAACGGAAAACCCCGGAACCGTTCGCGGAACGACGCGGCGTGTTGCCGGGCAAGCAATGTAGTCGGGGCAACAACGGCCACCTGAACACCGGACATGGCGGCGACAAAGGCGGCACGCATCGCAACCTCGGTCTTGCCAAAGCCTACATCGCCACAGATCAGGCGATCCATCGGCGCGCCGGAATGCATATCCTCCATCACTTCGGATATGGCGCGCAACTGGTCGTCGGTTTCCTGATAGGGGAACCGCGCGCTGAACTCCTCCCACGCGTGGGGCGGCGGGTCCATGACCGGGGCCTTGCGCAACGCCCGCTCGGCGGCGATACGGATCAGCTTGTCCGCCATCTCGCGGATGCGTTCCTTGAGCTTGGCTTTCTTCGCCTGCCATGCGCCACCGCCCAGACGGTCCAGCAACCCTTCGTCATGGCCGTACTTCGACAGCAGTTCGATGTTTTCGACCGGCAGGTACAGTTTGGACCGTTCCGCGTATTCCAGCAGCAGGCACTCATGAGCGGCCCCTGCGGCGGTAACCACCTCCATCCCCATATAGCGGCCGATCCCGTGATCGACATGCACCACCAGATCGCCAGGGCTGAGAGATTGGGTTTCGGTCAGGAAATTTGCAGCTTTGCGGCGCTTCTTGGGCTGGCGGATCAGGCGGTCGCCCAGAACGTCCTGTTCGGCGATGACGGTCAGACCCGGGGTTTCAAACCCATGTTCCAACGCCCAAACCGCCAGATGCAGCCCGCGCTTGCCAACACGGGTGCCATCGGTCACGGGGATCGCCTCGGCCAGACCTTCGTCTTCGATCAACCCGGTCAGACGTTCCCGCGCCCCTTCCGAGTAGGAGGCGATCAGAACCGGCCCCTTGGCCATCTTGTCGGTGATATGACTGGCCAGCGCACCAAACAGGCTGATGCTTTCCTGCTGGCGCTCAGGCGCAAAGTTGCGCCCGATCCGCCCGCCCGTATCAATCACGCCGGGGCCGCTGGCCTGCGGCAGCGGGCTGAACTGCATCACCCGACGCTCGCCCACGGCCTGCTCCCACGCCGCATCGTCCAGATACAGCAACCCGGGCGGTGTGGGTTTATAGACCGTATCCATCCGGGCGCGGTTTTCCAGCGCCAGACGGCGCGTTTCGTATTGATCCGCGATACTGTCCCAACGGGCCAAACGCGTCGGCGTCACCTGATCATCCATCGAGATCGTGGCGCCGGGCAGATAGTCGAACAGCGTCTCAAGTTTTTCATGAAAGAACGGCAGCCAGTGTTCAACGCCTTGGTGCTTGCGCCCGGCGCTCACGGCCTCATACAGCGGATCATCGGTGCCTGCGGCCCCGAACTCGATCCGGTAGTTCTGACGAAACCGGGTAATGGCGGCCTCATCCAGAATGACCTCGGACACAGGGGCCAGCTCAATCACATCCAACTTTTCAGTCGTGCGCTGTGACACCGGATCAAACCGGCGCGCGCCGTCCAGAACATCGCCGAACAGGTCCAACCTGACGGGCCCGGATTCACCCGGGGGAAAGATGTCGATAATGCCGCCCCGAACCGCATAGTCGCCAGGCTCCATCACTGTCGGGCTTTGGGTGAACCCCATGCGCACCAGAAAATTCCGCAGTGCGGTTTCATCAATGCGTCGATTGACGTGCGCAGTGAACGCAGCCTCTTGCAGAACCACACGCGCGGGGACCCGCTGTGTTGCGGCGTTCAGCGTCGTCAGCAACACGAACCGATCGGGCATCTGATGCACCAGCGCCGCCAGCGTGGCCACCCGGGCCGCCGCAATATCCGAATTGGGCGATACCCGGTCATAAGGCAGGCAATCCCAGCCGGGGAAGATAAACACCGGCATGTCCGGCGCAAAAAAGGCCAACGCAGCGCGCATCGCCTCCATCCGCTTGTCGTCGCGTGCGACATGGCAGACCGGGCCGCCCGAACGCGCGATCTCGTTCAGGATTAGCTGTGCGTCAAACCCCTCGGGGGCGCCGCCGACTGTTACGTGGTTCGGAGCCTTCATCGTCAAGCCTTTCCGATTTTCCTACCCCAGAGCACCGATCGAGAAATTCTGGTACATGCCCCAAAGCGACGTGATCAGAATTGAGATCATGCCAATGATTTGTGTGTAAATTCGACAGCGGATCAAAGACTTGCCAACGATGTCCAACGAGGTGTCGCCCTGCCGTAGTTTGCGTGCAGTCGAAATGTTGATGAGCATCACAAAACACACCGGAAACAAAAGCAGAAACACCGCCTGGGCGAATTCGACGCTATAGTAAAAGCCCAACATAGCCAGACCGCTGAAAAAGAAACAGCTAAAGCCCAGAATGGCCAGACCCGAAACCTCGGTTATATAAAGCAACCGGTTCCTGTTGATCCGTACGATGTCCAGCAGGTCCTGTTCGGCCTGCCCTCCGGCCCGACGCGCACGCACCAGCAGATCATAGGGTACACCCATCGCCCAGTGGCTTGCCGACGACCACACCACGGCCAGAACGATCCAATACCACAGATTCGAAAAGCTGCGCATGTCGATGATTTCGAAAATCGTTGAGTATAAGTCCAAGCGTCAGCCCTTTGTTCCCGGCCCTAAGGGGTTTTCGCGCAGGCGCGTCAATCGTAACCCTTGAGACCACAGGGAATTCATGCCACCCAATGCGGGAATATTCAAGGAGAGCGCGACATGAAACCCACCATCGCCCCCTATCCCCTGACCCGGTTCCGCCGGGCGCGCCAATCGCAGTCTGTCCGGGGTCTGGTTCGGGAAAATACGTTGACCACAGATGATCTGATCTGGCCGGTTTTCGTGCGCGATGGCGAAGGCGTGGAGGAACCCGTGCCGTCAATGCCCGGCGTCATGCGTCGCTCGGTCGATCTGATTGCCAAGGCAGCGGTTGAGGCGCAGGCGTTGGGAATCCCGGCGATTTGCATCTTTCCCTACACCGACGCCAGCCTGAAAACCGAAGATTGCGCGGAGGCCTGGAGCCCCGACAACCTGTCCAATCGCGCCATCCGCGCGATCAAGGCCGCAGCCCCGGATATCGCGGTGATGACTGACGTGGCGCTGGACCCCTATAACATCAACGGCCACGATGGCTTTGTCGTTGATGGCGAAATTGTGAATGACCAGACGGTCGAGGCGCTGGTGAAAATGACGCTGGCGCAGGCCGATTCCGGTGCCGACATCATCGGCCCGTCCGACATGATGGACGGCCGGATCGGTGCGATGCGCCAGGCGCTGGAGGCCGCGGGGCATCACAATGTGATGATCCTCAGCTATGCCGCGAAATACGCCAGCGCATTTTACGGCCCGTTCCGCGATGCAGTAGGCGCATCCGGCGCGCTGACCGGTGATAAAAAGACCTATCAGATGGACCCGGCAAACTCGAACGAGGCGCTGCGCCTGATCGAACGCGATCTGACCGAAGGGGCCGACATGGTGATGATCAAGCCCGGGATGCCGTATCTGGACATCTGCCGCCGCGTGAAAGATGCCTTTGGTGCGCCGACTTACGCCTATCAGGTATCAGGTGAATACGCGATGGTTCAGGCAGCGGCGCAAAACGGCTGGATTGACGGTGAAAAGGTAATGCTGGAAAGCCTGATGGCGTTCAAGCGCGCAGGCTGTGATGGCATCCTGACCTACTTTGCCCCGCAGGTCGCGCGCATCCTTCAGGGTTAAATCCCAATAAAGTCGCAATTTTTCGCCGATTGCGCGCTGTGTTTACACAGCTTTCCCGTGACACGCGGACGCAATCGGCGTATTCTTGCACATAAGATCGGGATTACCCGACACTTCAGGCAGTTATACAGAGAACAAAAAACATGAGCAGTTCCAACTCTCCTCGACTGAACCGTCGTGGCTTTGCTTTTGGCATGGCCGGGCTGACCGTGACCGCAGCCTGCGGCAACGGTGTGGGCAATTCGAATGCGACCGCGATCGACGCGCGCGTCGACGCCACGCTGAACGAAATGTACACGCGTTATCCCAACACGGTGGAAATCGCGAACAAGGCAAACGGTATGCTTGTCATGCCCCTGATCACCGAGGCCGGGTTTATCTTTGGCGGTGGGTTCGGTCAGGGAGCGCTGCGCATTCAGGGCGCCACGGTCGATTATTATTCCGCCGTAAAAGGCACCGCCGGGTTGCAGATCGGCGCGCAGCAATATGCGCATGTTCTGTTCTTCATGACCGAAGACGCGCTGAATGATTTCCGCCGCTCGACCGGTTGGACCGCAGGGGCCGACGTCGGTTATGTGGTCGATGCAACCGGCAACACCTTGTCGACGACAACCACTACGTTGCGCACCCCTGTCATCGCGGCAATCTTTGGCCAGGCTGGCCTGCTGTTCGGGGCAACCGTCGAAGGCATCAAATACACAAGAATCATTCCGTAACCTCATACCACCCCCCCCCTCAAAGAACCCCGCCATCAGCTTTTGCCCGTGGCGGGGTTTTTCGTTTAAAGGGCTGTAATCACGATATTCCCGGGCTGTCCCTCTTTCAGTCGGCGCAGGCATCCACTAGTCTTGGCGCAATCCGGGATTGATCAGGAATGTGGGCCACAAATGGGATTTGTTTTTCGCTGGCTTGTGCGTATTGCCTCGGGTCTTGTCCTGCTTGCTCTGGCCGCCGTCGTGCTGGTTTACTTTCTGGCCAGCCAATCCCTGCCGGACTACGACCAGACGGTCGAAGTCAGCGGCCTGAGCGCCCCGGTCGAGATTGTCCGCGACACCGCCAATGTTCCCCATGTCCTGGCCGCAAACGACCCGGATGTATTCTACGGGTTGGGCTATGCCCACGCACAGGACCGCCTGTGGCAGATGACCATCATGCGCCGTACCGCGCAGGGTCGCCTGTCCGAAGTTTTCGGCCCCCGCACGGTGCATATCGACAAGCTGTTGCGCCGGTTGGATCTGTACGGGTTGGCCCATCGGTCAGTTGACGCGCAGGATGATTATACCAAAGCTGCATTGCGTGCCTATTCCGCCGGAGTGAACGCGCGGCTGAATGAAATCAATGAGAAAGCACTGGGACGCGGCGCGCCCGAGATGTTCTTGTTCAACGCGCCGGTCTCTCCCTGGCAACCCGGTGACAGCATCGCGGTGATCAAGTTGATGAGCCTGCAATTGTCCGGCCATCTGAAAGACGAAGTTCTGCGCGCCCGAACCTCGCTGATGCTGAACGATACCGCGCGGCTGTCCGATATTCTGCCCGATGTTCCGGGTGCAGGGATTGCAGCGCTGCCCGAATATGCAGCGTTGTTTCCCAACCTGCCGCAATATGCCAGGGGCACAGCAATGCCCGACACCCCACTGTCGCCTTTCCCGAAACGCGGGCTGGCCGGGGCATCGAACGCATGGACGGCCGCCCCCACGCGGTCAGCCAGCGGTGGCACTCTGTTGGCCAATGATCCGCATCTGGGATTTACCGCGCCCGGTGTCTGGTATCTGGCCCGGCTGGAACTGGCCAAAGGCGGCGTCATCGGCGCGACCATCCCCGGCATCCCTGCCGTCATGACCGGGCGCAGCGATCGTTTGGGATGGGGGCTGACGTCATCCTATCTGGACGATCAGGATGTGCACATCGAACAGCTGAACCCCGACAACCCCGAAGAATACCTGACCCCCGATGGGTACAAGACATTCCGCACGCGCCCCTCGATCATCGAAATCAAGGACGAAGCACCCATCACACTGACCCTGCGCTGGACTGAAAATGGCCCCGTCCTGCCCGGCAGTCACTATGATCTGGAAACCATCACCCCACCCGGGCATGTTGCGTCGCTGTCCTGGACAGCACTCAGCCCGCAGGACACGTCGATGTCGGCGTCGATGGCGCTGATGAATTCGGACAACGTCCGCCAGGCCATTGACGTGGCCGAAGGGTTCATCGCGCCCTCGCAAAACCTGTCTCTGGTGGACAAGGACACCATCGGCCTAAAACTGATCGGCGCCATGCCCCGACGCGACTTGCGAAACCAAAGCCAGGGTCGCATCCCGACGCCCGGCTGGCTGGCCGAGAACCTTTGGCAAGGGCGCCTGCCCTATGCCAACAATCCGGAATTCGTGTCCCCTGCGGGCGGAATTCTGGGCAATACGAACAACAAGATTATCGACCGGCCCTTTCCGGACCACGTGTCGTATGAATGGGGCGATTCCCAACGCGTCCATCGTTGGGAACGCCTGATGCAATCGCGTGAAGTTCACACGCGCGACAGCTTTATCGAGGCGCAACTGGATACCGTCAGCTTTACCGCCCGTTCGCTGCTGCCGTTGATCGGCGCGGACCTGTGGTTCACCGGCGCATCCGCACCCGAAGGCACGCCCGAGCGACAACGCCAAATCGCTCTGTCGCTGCTGGCCGAGTGGAATGGCGAGATGAACGAGCATCTGCCTGAACCTCTGATCTATGCCGCTTGGGTGCGCGCCCTGCAGATTCGGCTGATCTCGGACGAGCTGGGGCCATTGGCCGCCGAATACAAACATGTGGAGCCGCTGTTCATTGAACGCGTGTATCGCAACATTGACGGGGCATCGGTCTGGTGCGACGTCCGCCAAAGCGCACCCACTGAAACCTGCACCGACATGGCGCGGCTGGCTTTGGACGATGCGCTGATCTGGATCGCCGAGAATTACGGCAGCGCGCTGCAATCCCTGCGCTGGGGCGATGCCCATGAGGCCACTCATGACCATCCGGTTCTGGGCTCAGTCCCGGTGCTGCGGTATTTCGTCAACATCCGGCAATCGACCAGCGGCGGGGACAACACCCTGCTGCGCGGGCGAACGTCGGGCGAAGGGCCTGATCCCTTCCAGAACGTGCATGGTGCGGGATATCGCGGGGTTTATGATTTTGCCGACCCGGACAGCTCGGTCTTTATCACGGCTACGGGTCAGTCGGGCCATTTCCTGTCGCGCTATTATGACGATCAGGCGCAGCTGTGGCGGCGGGGGGAATACATCCCGATGTCCCTGGACATTGACCTGGCCCGTGCGGCCGCCGTTGGGGTGACAAATCTAATCCCGCGCTGATTTCTGCCTTTTCGGCAGGACCTTGCCCCTTTTTTACCCCACCGTGGACGCCGACCCGTGTTTTCGCCTACGATCTGTAGGCCAACTTTATTGGAACCGGGGGTTTAGATGGCTAGTATTCGCGACAGGCTGAACAATCTCGCGCGGGATTACGCCATCGCCTGGAGCTCGGGCGAGCCCGAGGCGGTGGCCAGTTTTTTTGCACCTGACGGGCAAATCACGATCAATCGGGGCGAACCGATTGTCGGGCGCGCAGCATTGGTTGACATGGTGCGCGGGTTCTACGCCGACTTCCCCGATCTTGAGGTGCGCTGCGATATGCTGCGCTGGGCCGGAACCCATGCCATCTTTGTCTGGACGCTGGAAGGGCATCATTCTGAAACCGGCAACCACGTCGTCACACGCGGCTGGGAAGAGTGGGAGATGACCACGAACAACAAGATTCAATCGTCCCTGGGTTGGTTCGATGCGGATGACTATCAGCGGCAAATTGACGGCGGCTGACACGGTACCAACGCTGCGCTATTTGATTGTCACCGAGTAATCCCGAGGGATGCCCTGCGTGATCCGGAACCATTCAGAGTTTTTCGTCCGGTACTGATGCGCGTCGAAAGCGGCCTGATTTTCGAAAACCTCGGACACGTTAAAATGCCCGGGGCGCGCCGCGTCCTCGGTGACGTCGAAAGACACGCATCCCGGCTCTGCCCGTGTCAGGGCAATGTGGTCAGGCAGCGCTTTTCGCACCTGCGTCAGCCTGTCTTCGGGCACGGTGATGTGACCGTCCAGATGTACTTTGGCCTCTGCACCGCTCATCGTGAAATCCCCCGTTGGCTGGCCCACAAGATCAAAGCGCGGAATACTGCGACGCCTGTTTGTCCGTCCAAAACACGGTTATTTCGAACCCGTCTTCGGTCTGCTGTTCAGATTTCACGACATCCTGCCGAAACAGCCAGGCCCGCTTGTTGCCTTCGGCAAATCCCAACGTCAGCGTCACCTCGTGCCGCGCGCCTTGCAGCTTTGTCGCAACTTCGGATAGCAGGGGGTCAACTCCCTCACCCGTGACCGCCGAGATGGCAAAGATCGAAGGGTCGCGGTCCGCGCGTGCCAACGCAGCTTCGCGTTCGTCCGGATTCAGCAGGTCAATCTTGTTCCAGACCTCAAGCCGCGGGCGATCGTCGTCAACACCCAGCGACGTCAGGATCGTTTCCACATCCCGCGCCTGAGCTTCGGAATCCTCGTGACTGATGTCGCGCACATGCACGACCAGATCAGCGCCAAGCACTTCTTCCAGCGTTGCCCGAAAGGCCGCGACCAATTCGGTCGGCAGGTTCGAGATGAAGCCCACCGTGTCCGACAGGATCACCTCGGGGCCGTCCGGCAGCTCGACCCGGCGCATGGTCGGGTCCAGCGTGGCAAACAGCATGTCCTTGGCCATCACCTCGGCCCCGGTCAAGCGGTTGAACAAGGTCGACTTTCCGGCGTTCGTATAGCCCACCAGCGCAACAATCGGATACGGCACCTTGGCACGCGCGGCGCGGTGCAGCGTGCGAGTCTTGATGACCTTTTGCAATTGGCGACGCAGCCGCACAAGCTGGTCGTCGATGGCGCGGCGGTCAGCCTCGATCTGGGTTTCGCCGGGGCCGCCGACAAATCCCAATCCGCCCCGCTGACGTTCAAGGTGGGTCCAGGCGCGCACCAGACGCGTGCGTTGATAGCTGAGCGCGGCCATCTCGACCTGCAACACACCTTCGCGGGTGCGCGCGCGGTCGCTGAAAATCTCAAGGATCAGGCCGGTCCGGTCCAGAATTTTGACCTTCCACGCCTTTTCCAGATTGCGCTGCTGTACCGGGGTCACGGGACCGTCGATCAAAACCAGTTCGACCTCATTGTCATGAAACCGTTCGCCCAGTTCTTCGATCTTGCCGCTGCCGAAAAGATATCCCGCCTGCGCGCGTGGCAGGCGCACGATTTCGGACCCGATCACATCCAGATCGGGCAAAGCGGCGGCCAGTGCCACCGCTTCCTCTAACGCCGGTTCGGGGACACGGCGTTGTTCGTCTGATTTGATATCCGGATGCAGCACCCAAGCCCGGGTGCGCACCCTGTCATGTTCCATCAAGAGGCGTCTTCGCCCTCATACAGGTTGATCGGTTGCGACGGCATGATCGTCGAAATCGCGTGCTTATACACAAGCTGCGACTGTCCGTCGCGCCGCAACAGGACGCAGAAATTGTCGAACCAGGTGATCACACCCTGCAATTTCACACCGTTGATCAGGAATATTGTGACCGGGACCTTTGCCTTGCGTACATTATTCAGGAACGCGTCCTGCAGATTCTGTCTGTCCGAAGCCATATTTTTATAATCTCGCCATTGTTCTTGCTACGCGCTGCGGACCAACGCGCTCCCTCCGAGTGAGTATGGAGTGGAGTTAACCGATATTCCAGATCAAAAATCAGCCAAGATCATGGGCGTTGTTTCTCAGTCTCGCCAGAGTGTTGGTGTGATCAGGGCAATGATTGCCAGGGTTTCCAACCGACCGATCACCATCGCCGCGCACATGGTCAGCTTGGCGCCACCCGACAGATCAACCAGCCGGATCGGCACATCCGTTGCCAGTTCGATCAGCGGTCCTGTTGTGCTCAGCGCGGCGACGGTTAGCACCATTGCCTGCTCAAACCCTGCGCCGGTGATCGAAAGCAAGACGTTGAACACCGCCGCCGTCAACGCGAACATCATCAGAAATATCCACGCAATAAAGGCACCATCGCTTTGAATGCGCCGGTTGCCGCCGCCGACCCCGCTGACGGACGAAGGGTAGATCAGGCGATCAATCTCGCGCGCGCCGTTCAGATACAGGGCGAAGACGCGCAGCAGTTTGACCCCACCCGCAGTTGTCGCAACCCCGCCCCCGATCAACGCCAACCCCATCAGGATCAACCCCGGGGTACCCAACCCCGAAAGCTGCTGCGCGTCGTTCCAATTGGCGCTTTCAAACCCCGCCGTCGTCAGGAAAGACAGAACCGTGAACAACATGCCCCAGATCACATGCAGCGCCTGCATCGGTGCCATCTGATTACCGATCTCGTTCACGCCAGCCAGAACCCGAAAGAACAACAACACAGCGACACTGCCAACGATAATCAGGCCGATCCGAAATTCGGGGTCCTGATCCAGCCGGGAGTATCCAGAAGTGGCCGTATCCGTCGAAAAGGTCAGGCGCGACAGGGCGAAAAACAGAAAAAGGAACAAAATGACCTCGCCTGTTATGCCGGCCTCAGCCCCCTCCATCCCACCGACCGGAGATATTCCGGAGGTCGCCATCGTCGACATCGCATGACAGATGGCCGTCAGTCCCTGTTCACCCGCAACCAACAGCAGCAGCCAGATGACGGCCGTCAAGCCCGCATAGATCGGTGTCAGCGTCCGTGTGACACGGATCAGGCGCCCGCGTGGGTCGACCTTTTCGTTCTGGGCCACACCGGAAACCGGCCGGCCGGGCTGCCCGCGCGCGGTGATTTCGAACCCGCCCAACGAAAGCGGAGCCAATATGGCAGCGGCTGAAATCCACATCAGCAAGCCACCCATCCATCCTACCAACGCACGCCACAGATGCAGTGGCGCGGTCAAACGATCCGGGTCGGGGAAAATGTCCGCCCCGGTCGTGGTCAGGGCGCTGACCATATCGAAATAGGCGTTCAGAAACGTCGTGTTCCCAAGGGCATCGTGCAACGGGATCGCAAGAAACAATGGCAGGACGGTAAAACACCCCAACAACACCGCCAACTGTCCCAACGTGCCTCGGCGCGGCACCCGGTTCGACGACGCCACCGAGATCGTGGCCACCACAAAAAGACCCAGCAACCCGGAATAAAAGAAGGACCGGGACGTTTCGTGATCATCCAGTGCAAGCGCGTAAATCGCGGGTATCCACATGGAAAATGAAACAATACCCCAGATCAGCAGGAACAGCGGCAAGCGCCGCAAAAGCCCGATCTTTTGTATCCGCACACGCCCCATCAGAAGAAATCAATCGAGACCTGCATCAAGCGTTCGACCTCGGGCACGTCCTTGGCCATGGCAAAGATCGCGACCACGTCTTTCTCTTCGATCCTCAGGCTACCGGTCGGGCGCAGCAGCTCATCCCCCTTGAGGACAGCGCCGACCAGCACACCTTCGGGGAAATCTATGTCGCGCAGCCGTTGACCGGCCATTGGCGAGGTTGAAAGGACTTCGGCCTCGATCACTTCGGCCTCGGCATCGCCGATGGAATAGACCTGGCGCACCCGCCCATGACGGATGTGCCGCAGGATCGAGCTGACGGTGGTCGCCCGCGGGTTGATATAGGCGTCGATGCCCAAAGGCCCCATCAGCGCCACCATGCTGGGGTCGTTGATCAGCGCAATCGCCAGCGCACAGCCTTCGGCCTTGGCGCGCACAGCGGCCAGCATATTGGCCCGGTCGTCGTCGGTAACAGCCAGCATCGCATCCGCCCGGTCGATCCCGGCCTCACGCAGCAAGGCCGCGTCCAGCCCGTCGCCATTCAGAACGATTGTCCGCTCAAGCGCTTCGGCGGCCAGTTCCGCACATTTCCGGTCCCGTTCGATGACCTTGGCCCGAACGCGGCTTTCGCGTTCTTCCAGCGTGCGCGCGACCTCAAGCCCGACGTTGCCGCCGCCGACAATAACCACGCGGTCCTGTTTCTTTTGCGTCTTGCCAAAGACCTCCATCGTGCGGTCCACGTCTTTGACGTTGGTAAAGACGTAACATTCGTCACCCACAAACAGTTGATCCTCGGATTCCGGAGCGAACAGCGTACCTTCGCGCCGCACCCCGACAACGATCGAGCTGAGAGTTGAAAACAGGTCTGTCAGTTGCCGCAGTGGGGTGTTCACGATCGGGCAGTCTTCGTCGATGCGGATACCCAGTAACTGAGCCTTGCCGTCCATGAACGTTTCAGTATCAAACGCGGATGGGGCGGACAGGCGGCGCATGGCGGCGGCGGCCACCTCACGCTCGGGGCTGATCACCACGTCGATGGGCAGATGGTCGCGGCGGTACAGGTCCGAGTGGATTGCCTCAAGATAGGATTTGGACCGCAGGCGGGCGATCTTGCGCTGGATCGAAAACACGGAATGCGCCATCTGGCAGGTGACCATGTTCACCTCGTCCGAATGGGTCGCCGCGATGATCATGTCAGCGTCACGCGCCCCGGCCCGGTCCAGCACATCCGGGTAGCTGGCGAACCCTGCAATCCCCTGCACGTCCAGCGTTTCGGTCGCGCGGCGCACCAGATCGGGGTTGTTGTCCACCACCGTCACGTCATTCAGCTCGCCCGACAGGTGCCGTGCAATCTGCCAGCCAACCTGACCGGCACCGCATATGATGACCTTCATGTTTTTGGCCCCTCTGCCTGAAATGTTTGAATGACAGATGCCCTGATAGTGGTCAATTGAATTGTCATGACCGTAAAGCTGAGGCAAGATAAGTGCATGAAATCAGTGCTTCGTTTGCTACTTCCTGTGATGGTCCTGTCCTCTTGCGGTCCACTCTCGCTGTATTACCGCGAGGGTGAAAGCGTGTCGCGCATGCAGACCGAGACCACGCAATGCCAGGTTCAGGCCCTCAAGGATGCCCCTGTTGCCAATCAGGTACGGCAAGGCGCGCCAACATATTGGCCCGGCCGGACCTATTGCGACAGTCAGGGGCGATGCCATCGCTCGCCCGGCTGGTGGCAGCCGGGACAGGTCTATACCGTTGACGTCAACAAAGGTCTGCGCAACACGGTCGAGGCGCAATGCATGGCCCAAAAAGGCTATCGCCCGGTCAGCCTGCCGCCTTGCAAACAGGGTGTGAAATCCCGCGTGCCCGCCGTGCCAACGACGACATTGCCGCCGCTCAGCACCCAATCGTGTTTCGTGAAATTCGACAACGGGTCATTCCAGATCATAACCCCCGGTCAGGCCGGGTAGCCGCCCCGGCGGATCAGTCCGCCGGTTCCGGTTCATCCACCTGCGCCACCCGTGCGCCGGATTTGTTCGAGGTCACAACCCCCAGCGACTTCAGCTTGCGGTGCAGCGCACTGCGCTCCATCCCGACAAAGCTTGCCGTACGGCTGATATTGCCGCCAAACCGGTTGATCTGGGTCAGCAGGTATTCCCGCTCGAACGCTTCGCGTGCCTCGCGCAGGGGCAAGGTCGCCAATGCACCCGACAAGACAACGCGGCCGGAATCATCAGCCTTTTCTTCTTCGGTCGGCAGTTCCTTGGCCTCGATCGGCCCGGCCCCGTCGCCAAGGATCAAGACACGCTCGATCAGGTTCTTAAGTTGCCGCACATTCCCCGGCCAGGTCATCGTCTGCAACAACGCAACGGCCTCCTCCGAGATTTCGCGCGCAGTAAGACCTTGGGATTCGTTGCACATTTCGATGAAATGCTGCGCCAGCACAGGGATATCCTCGCGCCGTTCCTCCAGCGACGGCACCGCAATCGGCACGACATTCAGGCGGTGATACAGCTCTTCGCGAAAACGGTCTGCCTCAATCTCGGCGTCCAGATTTCGGTTGGTCGAGGATATGACCCGCAGATCAACCCTCACCTTGTCCGAGCCGCCAACTCGCTGAAACTGCTGGTCCACCAGAACGCGCAGGATCTTGGACTGCGTGCCCATCGGCATATCCGCCACCTCATCGAAATAGACCACGCCGCCATGGGCCTCTTCCAGAAGTCCGGATTCTATTCCGCGTTCCGATGATTCCCGCCCGAACAGCACCTCTTCGACGCGCTCGGGTTCGATCCCGGCGCAGTTCACTGTCACAAACGGTGCATTGGCCCGATTGGAATGGGCGTGGATATAGCGCGCGGCGATTTCCTTGCCGGACCCTGCGGGGCCGCTCAGCATCACGCGGCCGTTCGATTTTGTGACCTTGTCCAATTGGCTTTGCATTGCCCGAAACGACGCCGATTTGCCGATCATGTCCGAGCTCGTGACCTCTTTGCGTTTCAACGAGGCATTCTCGCGGCGCAGGCGCGAGGTTTCCATCGCGCGGCGGATCACCACCATAAGCTGGTCGATGTTAAAGGGCTTTTCGATAAAATCATACGCCCCCTGCTTGATCGCAGCTACCGCGATTTCAATGTTACCGTGGCCGGAAATGATCACCACCGGCACATCCGGGTTGTCGCGTTTCACCGCCTTCAGGATGTCGATCCCGTCCATGCGGCTGTCTTTCAGCCAGATATCCAGAATCAGCAGCCCCGGCGGCTCGGAATTGATTTCGGCCATGCACTCGTCCGAGTTGCCGGCGCGCCGGGTTGAATAGCCTTCGTCCTCCAGAATGTCGGACACCAGTTCGCGAATATCGCGTTCGTCATCTACGATCAGAATGTCGCTCATCTTTGGCCTGCTTTCAGTTTGTTGGTTTTAATCGCCTGCTTTTGCGGCGCTGCTTTCGGGGGTAAATTGCCCCCCGGCAAACGGATCACGGCCATCGCGCCAAAATGGTCCTGTCCGTCAAACACAGGGGCGTCTTCCAAAGTAAGCGCACCGCCATGTTCTTCGATAATCTTCTTGACGATGGGCAAGCCCAGCCCAGTGCCTTCGTCGCGTGTCGTCACATAGGGCTCGAACAGCCGCGCCCGGTCTTCGGGCAAGCCAATGCCGTTGTCCGCAATTGTGATAACCGTACCCGCATCGTCGCTGGTAACATCCACTTTGATTTGTGGTTTCAGATTTTCCGGCGCGTCCTTTTGCTCAAGCGTTGCAATAGCTTCGCCCGCGTTCTTGATCAAATTCGTCAACGCCTGATGCAGCATCGTCGCGTCCACATCCGCCAGAACCGGCCGGTCCGGCAGCGTCGCGTCAATCTGAACATCCGGCTGCCCCGCCTGCTGCAAAAGCACCGCTTCCCGCACCAAACCCACGATGTTTTCCTCGCGCCGGTCCGGTTCAGGCATCCGCGCGAATTTTGAGAACTCATCCACGATCCGCCGCAGATCGTTGGTCTGGCGCACAATGACATCGGTCATGGATTCCAGGCTGTCGCAATCAGCCTCGTCCAGTTTGCGCGAGAATTTGCGCTTGATCCGCTCGGCGCTTAGCTGGATTGGGGTCAGAGGGTTCTTGATCTCATGCGCGATGCGGCGGGCCACATCGCCCCAGGCCGCCATCCGTTGCGCGCTGACCAGATCGGTTACATCGTCAAAGGCAACAACATAGCCTTCCAGATGCCCATCCTCGCCCCGCCGGGTCGCCATGCGAACCAACAGATTTTCCAACTGGCCTTTGCGGGTCACCTTGACCTCACCCTGAACCGCCTCTTGTCCGCTGCCCTTCAGGTTTTCGAAAAGGGGCAGAAACTCTGGCACGGCGATGCCGATGGCCAGATGCTCTTCGCCGCGCGACCAATCCAGCAGACGCTCCGCAGAGCGGTTCACAAAGGTAACGCAGCCTTCGGCATCCACGCCAACCACGCCCGAGGTCACCGACGTCAGCACCGAATCGAACAGCCGCCGCCGACGTTCGATCTGACGGGTGTTTTCCAGCAGCGTGTCGCGTTGTCCTTTAAGTTGCCGGGTCATCTGATTGAAATAACGGCCCAGCATTGCGATTTCGTCATCGCTGGCCTCTTCGATCACCTGCACGCTGAGGTCCCCGGCCCCCACGCGCTGTGCCGCAGTGGTCAAACGCCCCACCGGGCGCGACAGGCGTTCCGCGAACCACATACCCAGTGACATCGCCGCCAGAATAAGGATGACCGCAAAGCCCAGATACAACAGCCCGAATTCAAACAGCACCCTGCCCCGTTCGCTTTCGAGCTGTTGATAGAATTGAACCGTTTCCTTGGTGTCATCCAGCAATGTCAGCAACTGGCCATCCACATCGCGGCTGACATACAGGTATCGGTCAAGGTAGGCATTCAACGGCACCAGGGCGCGGAATTCGCTGTTTTGCCAATCGGCAATGATCAGCAAACCCTGATCTGCGGCTTCGACCATCTGATCGGGCGTTGGTTGTTCATAGTTGAACAGGTAGGACCGATCCCCGCGCGATTTGATTTCGCCACTGCCATCAATGACATATGCCTCGCGCAGGCCGCGCTGAATTTGCGACTGCCCCTGTGCCAGAACTTCGCGCAGTTCTGCGTCTGATATGTAGAAATCCAACGTCCGCGCATTGTCCAGAAAACGCGCCAGAACGGTGGCGTCCTGCGTCAGGCCCTGCCGGTGCTCTTGCTCATAAGCTTCGGCCGCTGTCAGGGACGAGCCGACAACCTCGCGCACACGATCGGAAAACCAGCCCTCAAGCCCGATGTTCACAGTCAGCCCTGCAAAGATCGCGACCGTTACAGTGGGCACCAGCGCCAGCAGCGTGAAGGCCCCGATCAGTCGCAGGTGCAGCCGCGACCCCGCTGATTTTGCTCGGCGCGCGGCGATAAGGTTGCCCACCTGACTAAGAACAAGCGCAGCAACCACCAGCACATAAACCAGATCGGCAAGAAGGATCAGACGCAATGTCGGGGCTGTTGTGCCAAGGTCAAAAGGACCAATGACAAGATAGGTTGCCAACGCCAGCACGGGACCCAGAAGAACAAGCCCCAAGGTGCTGAAATTGCGCAGCTTTCGTGATTTCCGCCATCGATTAATCGATAGGATCATCCCGCTCTGTGCTCGGGTTGCCACCGTCTGCCCTCATCCTGATGTGTCGCCTGCGCGACTGACCGCCATATGTCGTGGTCTTTGCCGGGGGAAAACCCGGATGCCACGCTTTGTGTGGCGATATTACATCAGTTTGCGGCGTCGTGTCACCTGAATATCGAGGTCTGTAATCTTTTTGCGCAGCGTATTTCGGTTAATCCCAAGTAAGTCCGCACATTTTGCCTGATTTCCACCTGTTGCATCCAGTGCCTGTTCGATCAATGGCACCTCAACCTCGCGCAAAATGCGCTGATACAGGCCCGGAGGCGGCAACAAGTTTCCGTGAAGGTCAAAGTACCGGCGCAGATGGCGGGCAACCGAAGCCGACAGTTTTTCGCGATCCCCATCCCCCAAAACCGGTTCAGCTTCGGGCTGGCTGCCCAGAACCATTTCAACCTCGGCCCGGGAAATCTCGTCCGACTGGCTGGTCAGGCTAAGGCGACGAATGGCGTTTTCCAACTGCCGTACGTTTCCCGGCCAGGAATAGCGCCGTACCAATTCGACCGCATCCGCACTGAGCCAACGTTTCGCACCGTGCTCGCGTTCTTCTCGTGCCAGAAAATGGTCGGCCAGCAAGGTAATGTCATCGACCCGCCCGCGCAGGGCCGGAACATGCACCGTCGCGCCGCACAGGCGATAGTAAAGGTCCTGACGTACGCGCCCGCTTTCCATGGCTTCGGTCAGGTCCGACTGACTGGTGGCCATGAACCGCGGAGTGAGGTCGCCGGGGGTGTCCATCATACGCACGATACGGGCCTGAAGCTCATCTTCGATATCGCTGATTTCATCTATCAACAGCGTACCGCCGCGCACACGCGCCATCACGCGCGCCGGGCCTTCAAGGTCGCGCAGGTCGGTGGCGGTAACGGTGATGAATGGCAAGGTACGGCGATCCGAGAAGTCGTGAATTGCGCGGGAGATCAATGACTTGCCCGTCCCACTTTCACCAGAGATCATAACCGAAAGATCAGTATTCATAACCCGCGCCACCAGTCGGTACAGCGTCTGCATGACCGGGGTACGCCCCACCAGAGGCAGGTCATCAGGCCGATCACCCGGCGTTTCCTGCACCTCTGCCTGCACGCGCTGCTTCTGTTCCAGCGCCCGCGCCGTGCGTTTCATCAGATCGGGCAGATCGAAGGGTTTGGGCAGATAGTCATAGGCCTCGGCCTCGGCCGCCTGAATGGCTGTCATGATCGTGTTTTGGGCCGAGATCACAATGACCGGCAACCCGGGTCGGTCCTGCGCGATCTTGGGCAGCATCTCTAACCCGTTGCCGTCTGGCATGACCACGTCCGAGATCACCACATCCCCTTTGCCTTCGCCAACCCAGCGCATCAGCGTCGTCAACGAGGATGTCGCATGCACCTTGCACCCGGCCCGCGTCAGGGCCTGGGTCAGAACGGTGCGGATCGTGCGGTCGTCATCTGCGACCAGTACTGTGCCATCCATCGGGTGCTCTCCTTGATTTATCCCGTCTCGGCTTTGACGTCTTGCAGGGTTTCTTGTGGCGCGCGCCTTAGCGAAAGGCGAAACACCGTGCGTCCGGGAACCGACTCGGCCGAAATCCAGCCGTCGTGGTCCGAGACGATCTTGCTGACCAATGCCAGCCCCAGCCCGGTGCCGTTTTCCCTGCCCGAAACAAACGGGTCAAAGATATCGCCGCGTATCTTTTCCGGCAGCCCCGGCCCGTCATCCACGATCTCAATCTGCAGCGGCAGCGAATGGCCCGAACCGTCACTGCGGCGCAGGCGAAAGGAATGTTCGAAGTAAGTACGCAGACGGATTGTTCCCCCTTTGGGATCAGCAACTTCTGAGGCGTTCTTGAGAAGATTTAGAACCACCTGCAAAAACTGATCCGCATCGCCATAAGCCAGTGGCAGGGACGGGTCGTAATCCTCGATGATGTTCATGTGCGCCCCGAACCCCAGCAGCGCGGATCGGCGCGCGCGGTCCAGAACATCGTGGATATTGACCGGCCTGACATCCGGTTGCGACAGGTTTCCGAATTGCTCCACCTGCTCTAACAGCTTTACGATCCGGCGACTTTCTTCGACGATAAGGTCAGTAAGTTCAACATCTTGCTGCGATATATTCATGCTAAGCAACTGCGCGGCACCGGTAATCCCGGCCAGCGGATTCTTGATCTCATGCGCCAGCATCTCGGCCATGCCGATGGCCGATTGCGCCGCAGATTTCACCGTGTTGCCGCGCGTCATCCGACCCGCCAGTTCACGTGGCGAGATGATCATGATCATTGAACCCGGATGCCCAACCAGCGGCGCGATCTGCAACGCACATTGCAATGGCGCGCGATTGCCCGATCCGGCGTCAACATCGTTTACGAACAGCGGCGTGCCATGCAGGCGTGCCCTCAGAAACGCCTCTTCCAGCGGCGCGTCCACGGCGATCTGGTCCCACACCGGATGCCCGATCACCGCCTTGCGTGAGGCATTCAGAAACCCCTCACCCGCCGAGTTCACATCCGCGATGCGGTCTTCGGCGTCGATGATGAAGGCCGGTACCGGCAGCGAGGTCCAGATGTTCTGATCCGATGTCATGCGGCGGCCTCCGCATTGCCGCTGAGCGCTTCGCCCAGCAGGTGCAGCACCCCATCCGTATCGCGCGAGGTCAGAACGGCGCGGCGCAGGGTGGTCGGTGTTGCGACCTCATCCATGTACCAGCCCAGATGTTTGCGTGCGACGCGCAGGCCCAGATCGGTGCCATAAAACTCCAACATCGACTGATAATGCGCCCGCACCATTTCGGTCAGGTCGTCACCCACAGGGATCTCAGGCGCATTGGCCCCGTAAAGGTCGTGGCAGATTTGCGCCAGCAGCCAGGGTTTGCCCTGCGCGCCACGCCCGACCATGACGCCATCCGCGCCCGACTGATCCAAAGCGGATCGCGCAGCGACGGTATCCACGATATCGCCGTTGGCAATAACCGGAATGGACACGGCCTGTTTCACCGACCGGATCGCGCGCCAGTCGGCGTGGCCCTTGTAAAACTGGCATCGGGTACGGCCGTGGATCGTGACCATGGAAATCCCCGCGTCCTGCGCCCGCCGCGCCACGTCGGGCGCGTTCAACAGGCTGTCGTCCCAGCCCAGTCGGGTTTTCAGTGTCACGGGGATATCAACCGCCCCGACCACCGCCTCGATCAGCCGCAGTGCATGATCCGGGGTCTTCAGCAGGGCCGAACCAGAATAGCCATTCGTCACCTTTTTGGCCGGGCAGCCCATGTTGATGTCAATTACCCGCGCGCCACGGTCGGCAACCTGCCGGGCGGCCTCGGCCATCCAATGCGCCTCGCGCCCGGCCAGTTGGACAGCGGTGTTTTCGACATCCGCCGACAGCTCGGCCCGCTCGCGCACGCCGGGCTTGGCCTGCACCATCTCTTGACTGGCGACCATCTCGCTGACGACCATGCCCGCACCAAAGCGCATCACCAAATCACGAAAGGGCCGATCGGTGATTCCAGCCATCGGTGCCAGCAATACCGGCGGGTTCAGAGCTTTGTCAGCAAGTTGCAGAGTCACCGTGCTTAATCCTTGGGCAGTTGCGGCTGTGATATAGAATTGAATGCATATGAACAACAAATCAGCGCCCATCAAGCCCGCAAAATCATCATTTGCCTATTTTTTAGGCAAGTTTACGCGGGTGATTGCCTCTGCATTCACCGCACCCTAAACAATGCCCTCAAACCATCCGGAGAGATTGCCCCCATGACCACCGCCGCCATCATCGTCGCCGCAGGACGCGGGCTGCGCGCCGGTGGGGGGATACCGAAACAGTGGCGCCCCCTTGGTGGGCGGCGCGTCGCGGATTGGACCATCGACAGGTTCCGGGGTCAGGTCGATCACATCGTGCTGGTCCTGTCCGGGGATGATCACGACGCCTGGGCCGAATTCGACGGGTCCGATCTGATCATAGCCCGAGGCGGCAACGATAGGTCTGAATCCGTGCGCAACGGGTTGAAGGCACTGGAAACCCTCAAGGTGCAGCAGGTTTTGATCCACGACGTCGCCCGCCCCTGCGTCAGCCTTCAGACCATTCAACAGGTATTAGGCGCGCTGAGCGCGCATCCCGCATCGGCACCGGGGTTGGCGGTCACCGATGCGCTTTGGACAGGGGATGGTGCCGTGGTGACCGGAACACAGGATCGCACCAGTCTGTTTGCCGCGCAGACTCCGCAAGGGTTTGACTATGACGCTATCGTCGCAGCCCATGCGGCCCACCCCGGAGGCGCCGCGGATGATGTCGAGGTCGCCCGTGCGGCGGGGCTGGACGTGGCCATCGTGCCGGGCGATGCAGATAACATCAAAATCACACGGCCCGAGGATTTTGCCCGGGCGGAACGCATATTGGGAACGGATATGGATGTAAGGCTGGGCAACGGGTACGACGTGCATCGGTTTGGTGACGGGGATCACGTGATCCTGTGCGGCGTTAAGGTGCCGCATGATCGGGGCCTACAAGGGCATTCGGATGCGGATGTGGGCATGCATGCCGTGACCGACGCGATCTATGGCGCATTGGCGCAGGGCGATATCGGCCAGCATTTCCCGCCCTCGGACCCGCAATGGAAAGGCGCGGCCAGCAAGATTTTCCTGCGCCACGCAGTCAAGTTGGCCCAGCAGATGGGCTATCAGATCTCAAACGTCGACTGCACGCTGGTCTGCGAATTCCCCAAGATCGGCCCCCACGCCCCCACCATGCGGAGTGAAATGGCGCGGATCATGGGTCTGCGCACTGATCAGGTCTCGGTCAAGGCAACAACATCCGAGCGTCTTGGCTTTACCGGTCGCAGTGAAGGCATCGCCTCGCTTGCCACAGCATGTCTGGTGAAATCATGACCGCCGCGCGCCTGATCGGAACCGTCTGCGGTGTCGGCTATCTGCGCCCCGCACCGGGCACATGGGGGTCACTGGCCGCCCTGCCCCTGGTGTGGGTTCTGCATACGCTGGGTGGTTTTCCCCTGCTGGTGATCGCAACGGTTGCCGTATTCTTCGGCGGACTATGGGCCACTCGGGTGATGACCGCCGGCAAAGACAATCACGACCCGTCGGAAATCGTCATTGACGAGGTCGCCGGGCAGTTCATTGCACTCTGGGCGATCTCTTACCCCTCCTGGGCGCATGGGATCGAGATCACGGCGCTCTGGCCCGGTTGGGTCGCGGGGTTCGTGCTGTTCCGGCTGTTCGATATCACCAAGCCCGGTCCCGTCGGCTGGGCCGACCGGCGCGATGATGCGATGGGGGTGATGCTGGATGATGTGATCGCGGGTATCCTTGCCGGGGTCGGTGTGCTGATCCTTGCGGGCATCGCGCATGGGGTCATGGGCCTGTGACCGTCGCCGACCTTTTGGACCGCGCCAAGGCGCAGCGGATGATGATCGCCACCGCCGAAAGCTGCACCGGCGGCATGGTCGCGGCGGCACTGACCGATATCCCCGGCAGCTCTGCCGTGGTCGAACGTGGGTTCGTCACTTACACCAACGCCGCCAAACAGCAGATGCTGGGCGTCCGGGCAGAAACGCTGACTGCGCATGGCGCGGTCTCGGAACAGGTTGCGCGCGAAATGGCTGACGGGGCATTGGCACAGTCGCAAGCACAGCTGAGCGTTTCGATAACCGGCATCGCCGGTCCGGGCGGGTCCGAATTCAAGCCCGAGGGGCGCGTCTGCTTTGGTCTGGCCGCAGTCGGCCAGCCGACCCACACCGAAACCGTCGAGTTTGGCGCGTTGGGTCGTGCCAACGTACGTCTGGCCGCGCGCGATCACGCGTTGTCTCTGCTGGACCGGGGGCTTTCCAAATCTACCACGGCATTGCCAGGATAATCGGGCATCCGTTCATTCAACCCCCATGGATTGACAGCGGTGCCCTGACGGCAACCACGGGTATTGTCACCCGCTGGGTGGTTGCACTTGGCACGTGGCATGGCGTAAAGGCACAAGCGGAAACAGACACGCGTCGCCAAGCCCACCTTGGCGCGCGCGGCCCGCAAGGGCCAAAGCGGACCTCTTGAGGGTCCGCTTTTGTTTTGCGCACAACCCTCTCGACTCTGGGCCAAGGCTCGGGCTATCAGCCCGCAACGCCATTCAGCCCCGAGGTCTCCTGCCATGATCCCCAGTTCATTCCCCGATAGCACCGAAATCGCCCGCCTGACCGCGCGGATGCTGCTGGAGATCAAGGCCGTTCATTTCAATGCGCGCGAGCCGTTCACGCTGGCCAGCGGCCTGCCCAGCCCGACCTACATTGATTGCCGCAAGCTGATCTCATACCCGCGCATCCGCTCGACCCTGATGGATTTCCTGACCGTCACCGTGATGCGCGACGCCGGGTTCGAGGCCTTCGACAACATCGCCGGTGGCGAGACCGCGGGCATTCCCTTTGCCGCGCTGGTCGCCGAACGCATGGCCCTGCCCATGACCTATGTGCGCAAGAAACCCAAGGGCTATGGCCGTAACGCCCGCATCGAAGGCGCGATGAGCGAAGGTGAACGCGTGCTGCTGGTTGAGGACCTGACTACCGATGGCGGCTCAAAGCTGTCGTTCGTCGATGCGATCCGCGAAACCGGCGCAACGTGTGGGCATACGGCTGTCATCTTTTACTATGGCATCTTCCCGGAAACGGAAAAAACGTTGGGTGATCACGGTGTGCAATTGCATCACCTTTGCACCTGGTGGGACGTACTTGCCGAAGCTAAGGCGCAGAAAGCGTTCGACAAAGAAACGCTGGACGGGGTCGAGACCTTCTTGAACGACCCCCGCGCCTGGCAAGATGCCAATAAATCCACGTAAACTTGCTGTGGATATTTTGGGGATAACCTGATTGGATTCGGCGTCGACTGAACAATATATGGTGACATTCCGATAATATCCTACATAATACGGCACATCCATTCTGGATCTGTGGTTATCCCGAAAGTTATCCCAAGGCTTTACCACCGGTTAACCACAGGTATTTCCAGATAGCCTGCACGTCAAAATTGCGTGTAAGAACACCGTGGGCAGCGGGGACAATATGAACGAGATTAGCAGCATCGAGCAGGCAGCGGCGAAGATTCAGAACGCCGAAACCATGCCGCATTCCATTGAGGCCGAGCAGCAGCTTCTGGGTGCGATTCTGACCAACAACGACCTGTATGACCGGGTTGCCTCGATTATCGGGGCAGAACATTTCTATGATCCGGTCCATTCACGCATTTACGAGGTCGCTTCGACCCGCATCGCCAAGAACGCGCTGGCCTCGCCCGTGACGTTGAAATCTTTCATGGCCGAGGATGAGGGCCTGAAAGAACTGGGCGGTCCGGCTTATCTGGTCAAACTGGCCGGGGCCTCGATCAGTGCCTTTGCGGTGCATGACTATGCCCAGATGATCTATGATCTGGCGATCCGGCGCGAGTTGATCCGGCTGGGCCGCGACATCTCGGACAAGGCGGCGCGGGTCGATGTATCAAGCGAGCCGAAAGAACAGATCGTCGAGGCGGAACAACAACTCTATCAGCTATCCGAGCAGGGCCAGACCGAACAGGGTTTTCAATCCTTCCTCAAGGCGGTCACAGAAGCCGTCAACGTCACCAACGAAGCGTACCAGCGCGGTGGCGGCATGGCGGGGATTTCCACCGGTCTGGCCGACTTGGATAAGCAATTGGGCGGATTGCACCCGTCTGACCTGATCATTCTGGCGGGTCGTCCGTCGATGGGAAAAACCTCGCTGGCGACCAACGTGGCGTTCAACGTGGCCAAGGCATACAAGCGCGGGCTGAAACCGGACGGCACCGAAGGCGCGATTGATGGCGGTGTTGTCGGCTTTTTCTCGCTCGAGATGAGCGCCGAGCAGCTGGCGGGCCGGGTTCTGGCCGAAGCGTCCGAAATCTCTAGCCACAAGATCCGTCAGGGTGACATGACGGAATCCGAGTTCCGCCGCTTTGTCGATGCTGCCAAGGAACTGGAAGCCTGCCCCCTGTTCATTGATGACACCCCTGCCCTGCCAATCTCGCAACTCGCCGCCCGCGCGCGCCGGTTGAAGCGGACGCACGGGCTGGACCTGTTGGTGGTCGACTATTTGCAACTGTGCCGCGGCATGGCCGAAAACCGCGTCAACGAGATTGCCGAGATTTCGATGGGCATGAAAGCCATCGCCAAAGAACTACAGATTCCGGTGATTGCCCTGTCCCAGTTGTCGCGTCAGGTTGAAAACCGCGACGACAAACGTCCGCAACTATCTGACCTGCGGGAATCAGGCTCAATCGAACAGGACGCCGACGTTGTGATGTTCGTGTTCCGCGAGGAATATTATAAGGAACGTGAAAAGCCCGGCGATCATGAGCTGGAAAAGATGGAAGAGTGGAAGCAGGCCATGGAGCGCCTGCACGCCAAGGCCGAAGTCATCGTCGGCAAGCAGCGCCATGGCCCCATCGGCACGGTCGAGTTGTCGTTCGAGGCGCAGTTCACGCGTTTCGGCAATCTGGTCAAGCCCTGGCAGCAGGATGCCCAGGTCGAAGGCTATTGACGCCTACCAAAGCTCGGGCCTGTTGAACGCGCTGACACAGTGGGACGGGCCTGACAATGGCGACGCATCCACGCCATTCAGCGATTGCCCCAGCCATCCATGCGGCTGGCTCAGCGGCATGGGCGGTTGTGCGAACGTGTCAGTGATTGGCTGAAACCCGGTTTTTCCATAATAAGCCGGATCGCCGTAGGTCACCGCGTAATCTACCTCGTTCCGGCGCAGCTCATCCAACCCAAAGCGGATCAGCTTTTGGCCAATTCCGGTTTTTTGCCGGTTGGTCCGCACCGCCACGGGCGACATCAAAAACACCTGTCGCGGGTCCTGATCATAGCGCAGCCGCGAAAACAGAATGCAGCCCGCCACTTCATCCCCGTCCAGCGCCAGAGTGGCCAGTAAATCGCCATCCAAAGTCGTCGCCAACAGGTCATCAACCAACGCACCAATCGCGCGCCCTTCGCCCTCGCCCTCAGAGGCCGCAAAGACATCACGAAACAGCCCCGGCAATTCGGTCACCCGCGCGCGAAAATCAGCAGTCAGCTTTACCATGTTCGGCCCCAGTCCATTTCGATCAACCACCCTGTTTCGACGCCGCAAGTTGATCATAGAACAAACAAAATGACGAGGCGTGGGCCGAACTCATCAAGGTATTTTTCCGCCATCCCCCCATGATACCAGCCACAATCGGCGCACGATCACCACCATCCGGGCAAGAATTGATGCATACCCCCTTGACCTGCCGTGATCCAATGTCATGAACAGCACCATGAGTACCGCACGTTTAACGATCAATCTTCAGGCGCTGGCCAGCAACTGGCGGGCGCTCAACGCGAAAACGGATGTCGAGACCGGCGCTGTGGTCAAAGCCGACGCCTATGGCCTGGGTGCCGGACCAGTGTCTGCGACCCTGGCCGAAGAAGGTGTCCGCAAGTTCTTTGTTGCCGTCGCCGAAGAAGGCGTGGCAGTGCGCAAAGCCATTGGGCCCGGTCCGATGATCGGCGTATTTTCGGGGCATGTCGAAGGTGACAGCGACCTGCTGCGCGACCACGACCTGACGCCCCTGATCAACTCACCGGAACAGTTCGTGCGGCACCAACAGGCGCTGCCGGATCAGCCATTTGGCATTCAGCTGGACAGCGGTATGAACCGCCTGGGGCTGGAACCATCCGACTGGGCCGAGCTGCGCCCCCGGGCCGAAGCCCTGAACCCGGTTGTGGTCATGTCGCATCTGGCCTGCTCGGACGAACCGGAACACCCGATGAATCGTCAGCAGCTAAAGACGTTCCAAGAGATGACGGATGGCGTCACGGCCCCCCGGTCGCTGGCGGCCACCGGCGGCACGTTTCTGGGCCCCGAGTTTCATTTTGATTTCTGCCGCCCCGGCGTTGGCCTTTATGGCGGTATGCCTTTTGCGGATGCAAAACCTGTGGTGACCGTCGATCTGCCCGTCATTCAGGTGCGCCCCGTCGCGGTTGGCGAATCCGTCGGCTATGGCAACAGCTGGATCGCCCGGCGTCCATCGCGAATTGCAACCGTCGCCGCGGGCTATGCGGATGGTCTGCACCGGGCCATCGGGGGTGGTATCGACACCTTTGCCGGTGATCAACCCTGCCCTGTGGTTGGACGCATCTCGATGGATCTGATCACCGTAGACGTGACCGACCTGCCCAAGGACCCTGAGCGTCTGCGCATTCTGAACGGACATCAAACCGTCGATGATCTGGCCGAGGCCGCAGGCACCATCGGATATGAAATCCTGACCTCGCTTGGCGCGCGGTATTCCCGGGGTTACGTGGAATGAACCCTTTTGATTTGCTGGGCGGACTGGGCCGTGCGGTTCTGGCGATGCTGGCCACTTTTGGTCAGGTCGCCCTGTTTGCCTTCAACGCAATCTCGCACATCTTTCGCCCACCGTTTTATCCGCGTGAATTCATCGTTGCCCTGATGAACATCGGCTGGCTGTCCCTGCCCGTTGTCGGCCTGACCGCCATTTTCACCGGCGGTGCGCTGGCCTTGCAAATCTACGCCGGCGGCGCGCGATTCAACGCCGAGGCCGTTGTGCCGCAAATCGTCGCCATCGGCATGGTCCGAGAGCTTGGCCCCGTGCTGGTCGGCCTGATGATCGCCGCCCGCGTGACCTCATCCATCGCTGCAGAAATCGCCACCATGAAGGTGACCGAACAGATCGACGCTTTGGTCACCCTGTCGACTCATCCGATGAAATACCTGACCGCCCCCCGCGTTCTGGCCGCCCTGATCACCGTTCCCGTGCTGGTCGGTATCGGCGACATCATCGGCATCGCAGGCGGCTATGTCGTAGCGACCCAAAACCTGGGCTTCAACGCGGCGGCCTATCTGCAAAACACGGTCAATTTCCTTGAGCCGCACGACGTCTTCTCGTCTCTGGTCAAAGGTGCGGCCTTTGGGCTGATCGCCGCCATCATGGGTTGTTATTACGGCATGAATTCAGGCCGGGGCGCGCAGGGCGTGGGCCGGGCCACCAAGTCCTCGGTCGAATCCGCCGCCATCATGATTCTGGCCGCCAACTTCGTTCTGACAGGGGTGTTCTTCTCGCTATGATCCGGATGGAGAACGTACATAAAGCCTTTGGCGACAACCCGGTGCTGCAAGGCATGAGCCTTGAGATCCCCAAGGGCACCTCGATGGTCATCATCGGCGGTTCAGGCACGGGCAAATCCGTGGCGCTGAAATGCGTGCTTGGCCTGATCAAGCCCGACAGCGGCATGATCTACGTCGACGGAAAGGATGCGAAAAAAGGTGACCGGGATGCGTTTCTGGCCCGGTTCGGGATGCTGTTTCAGGGCGCGGCGTTGTTTGACTCATTGCCGGTTTGGCAAAACGTCGCCTTCCGCCTGCTGCGCGGCCCATTGAAACGCCCGCCGGAATACGCCCGCGAGATCGCCATCGAAAAGCTGCGCCGCGTGGGGCTGAAATCCGACGTGGCCGACCGTTTTCCCTCCGAACTGTCAGGCGGGATGCAAAAACGTGTGGGCCTTGCCCGCGCCATCGCCGCCGAGCCCGAGATCATTTTCTTCGACGAGCCCACCACCGGCCTCGACCCGATCATGTCCGGCGTCATCAACGACCTGATCCGCGAGATCGTGACCGAGATGGGCGCCACCGCGATGACCATCACCCACGACATGAGCTCGGTCCGCGCGATTGCCGACAACGTGGCCATGCTGCACGGAGGCGTCATCCAATGGACCGGCCCGGTTGGGCAGATGGATGCCTCGGGTGATCCTTATGTCGAGCAGTTCATCAGTGGCAGCGCGGAAGGACCGATTGAGGCGGTGCGGTGAGCGAAGATATCGAAGAAATTGTCGACTTTTTCTACTTCGCGGATGCCTATTTCAAACTTTGTAGAACGCTCGTTCCGGAAGGAGATCTTGGAAAGAGCGTGAAGGGACTTTCAAGTCTGAAAGCGCAGATTTTTAGAATCGGGCCAGTTTACCAAAATCTTGGATTGGCAACGGAGCTTACGTTCAAATCCGCTCTGCTTCTTAAGGGTTGTTCAAAGGCCAAAGTTAGAAAAATGGGGCATGACCTCAGCGCACTACATGTTCATTTAAGTACTATCTATGATTTATCGAAAGTAGAAGATATTGCATTCCATGCGGCCGCATTGATTGGTCCACCCGCTGGTATTTTGTCGCGCATAGAGAGCACTGGTCAACCTACAAGTAGGTGGTTCAACCTTTCGACGCACATTAAGTCACTCAACAATAACTACAATTTGTTTGAGAAGATGTCTGGGGGACACAGCCAAGAAAAATTCCGTTCCCGTTACCCAGCAAAAGATCGAGCGTATAGAGAGGTTTGCGTTGAAGCTGTAATGGCTGGTATCGATGCTCTATTGTCGGAATTGCAGGTTGAATTGAACGCGAAGCTTTCGAATGACGAAAGATAAAGTGCTCAACCGAATGAGACACAATCGAAGCTTGCTGTTTGGGAAGCAGGCAGAAACTTTTTTTTGATCGAGATACACTGACACGTGACCCTCCGCCTCGCCACCCTCTCGCTCCTGATCCTCTACCCTATCGCATGGTTCGCCCCGCTGATGCGCGCAGGGCTGCTGCCGATCTTTGGCCTGTCCGAGATCAGCGTCATCACTGGCCTGCAATCCTTGTGGAAATCGGACGTCTTTCTGGCGCTGGTCGTCACCATCTTCGCCCTCTTCGCGCCCTACATCAAAACCATTGGCACCGCTTTGATCCAGTGGGACCTGCTTGACCCGCGCGTCCAACCCGCCCTGAACATCCTCGGGAAACTGGCGATGGCCGACATTTTTCTGATCGCGCTTTACATCACGCTGGCCAAAGGAATCTCCTACGCGACCGTTGAGACCGCATGGGGTTTGTACCTGTTCACGGGCTGCATTCTGGCCTCGCTCGCACTGGGCTACATTACCGAAATGACACGCGGATCACGAAATCCTCAGACGTAATTGATTGAAAACGCTTATCTGAGTACCATCTTTATATTTCGAGCAGTAAATTTTGTAGTTTCGGTCCTAAGCGGATCATTCTGTGTGTTTTAGGTGTTCCCCGCTTTGGGCCGGTGTGTTCCGGTTTCAAAAGGAGTTCGTCTAAGATGACTGCCCTCCACAATATTACATTGCAATTTCAAAATGCCTTTTTGAGGCTGACTTTCTTCCTGATCTGTATGGCGGCATTTCTCGCGGTTGCCACCACGATGTTGTCCGCGCTGGGGGTCCTTCCTTGGCTATCCATGCAGGCGGGCTTCGGGGACGGAACTGTCATCGACGCAGGCATGTACATTCAGATTGCCTTGACGGCTTTGGTTCTGATGCTGGCATTCTACCTGCCAGCCAATGCCCGCATGATGGCCTTGGAAAACGCCCATCGTAAATTCGCGTTGAACATGCACGACATATCGACAGCGTATCAGGTCGCTCATGCCGCAGATCGTGGCGATACCTTCCTGATGTCTTCGGAATTTGACGCGGTTAAGGAACGAATGGCCTTTTTGCGCCAACACCCCAACCTGCAATCGCTGGAACCCGAAATCCTGGAACTGGCCGCACAGATGAGCCAGATCAGCCAGGAACTGGCCGAAACATACGGCGATACTCGCGTCGCCCGCGCGCGGTCCTTCCTGCAGCAACGCCAGGAAGAGATTGAACTGTTCCAGCAACGGATCGAAGAAGCCCAGGTCATTCAGCATGAGTTGCGCCAATGGACTCAAGATGTCGAAATGGAAGAAACCATCGCGAAATCTCAGCTGACCCGCCTGCGCGACGAATTGTTCGAACTGTTGCCCGAGCTTTCGGCACAGTTGCAATCACCACCCGGTGACAGCGCGCCCAAAGCGTCCAGCGTCATTGCCATGTCGCCCCCCCCGCGCGCCGCAGAATAGGCGCGTCAGCGCCCGCCGGGGACGATGGCCCAAGGGGCCTGAGGACGTGGCGCGCCACCGGCGGGGATGAAAGCCCTGCAAGGGCTTGAAGAACCGCCCATCCTCGGGCACCAAGGGCCGCATGGCAAAGACGACAACTTTCTCCTGCTCGGCCTGCGGAGCCGCCCATACCCGATGGTCCGGGCGTTGCGACGGCTGTGGCGATTGGAACACCATCATTCAGGACGTCCCGATTTCGGCGGGCCCGGCCAAGAAATCTCTCGGCGGCAAGCGGGGCCAGTCTATCGTACTCACTGACCTGTCGACCGAGGAAACACCCCCGCCCCGCACGCTCTGCGGGGTCGAAGAACTGGACCGCGTGTTGGGCGGTGGCCTCGTCCCCGCCTCGGCCTTGCTGGTGGGTGGGGATCCCGGTATCGGTAAATCCACCTTGCTGTTGCAAGCGGCGGCGCGGTTTTCCCGGGCGGGGGTGAAAACCATCTATGTCTCGGGCGAGGAAGCCAGCGCGCAGGTGCGTATGCGCGCCCGCCGTCTGGGGTTGGAAGACGCCCCTGTCCAACTGGCGGCCGAGACCAACCTGCGCAACATCCTGACAACGCTTGAGGCTGAAAAACCCGGCCTTGCCATTATCGATTCGATCCAGACCATGTGGGCCGACAATGTGGACAGCGCCCCCGGCTCGGTCTCTCAGGTCCGCGCCGCCGCGCATGAGCTGACGACCTTTGCCAAGCGTCATGGCGTGTCGATCATCATGGTTGGCCACGTCACCAAAGAAGGCCAGATCGCAGGTCCCCGCGTGGTCGAACATATGGTCGACACAGTTCTGTATTTCGAAGGCGAACGCGGCCACCAATTCCGCATCCTGCGCGCAGTCAAGAACCGCTTTGGCCCCGCCGATGAAATTGGCGTTTTTGAAATGACCGGCAAAGGCCTGGCCCAGGTCACCAATCCTTCGGCCCTGTTTCTGTCGGAACGCGGCACGCCCAGCCCCGGATCGGCGGTGTTTGCCGGGATTGAAGGAACCCGCCCCGTATTGGTGGAATTGCAGGCGCTGGTCGCCCCTTCGCCCCATTCGCAACCGCGTCGTACCGTGGTTGGATGGGACAGCGGGCGGCTCGCCATGATCCTCGCGGTGCTCGAGGCGCGCTGCGGCATCCCCTTTGCCGGGCTGGATGTGTATCTGAATGTCGCCGGAGGGTTGAAGATCGGCGAACCCGCCGCCGATCTGGCCGTGGCAGCTGCCCTGCTCAGCGCGCGCGAGGACACCGCCCTGCCCGTTGATACGGTCGTTTTCGGAGAAATCTCGTTGTCAGGGGCACTTAGACCGGCCCCTCAGACAGAAAACAGGTTGAAAGAAGCGCAAAAACTTGGTTTCACATCGGCAATCGCTCCGGCGGGCGGCAAAACCGGTACTGTGGCAGGTCTGACACTCACCCGACCCTCTGATTTGGTAGGGTTTGTTGGCGAAACCTTCGGAGCAGGTTAAGGTAACGCCTTGAGGGGCAGAAAAAATTACGGGCGAGGGCCATGGAAGGTTTTACAATAATTGACGGGGTTGTTGCCCTGATCATCGTCGTGTCGGGCTTGTTGGCCTATTCGCGCGGCTTCTTGCGCGAGGTTTTGGCGATCGCTGGCTGGGTTGCAGCCGCCGTTCTGGCCTTTATCTTTGCGCCCCAGGCGGTACCGCTGGTGAAAGAGATCCCGGTGGTCGGCGATTTCCTGCGCGACAGTTGCGAACTTTCGGTCATTACCGGATTTGCCGCAGTCTTTGCCATCGCGCTGATCGTGGTCAGCATCTTTACGCCGCTGTTTTCATCTATCGTTCAGCGCTCGGCCCTGGGCGGGCTGGATCAGGCGCTTGGCTTCTTCTTCGGCATCGCGCGCGGCATCCTGTTGGTTGCCATCGCCTTCTTTGTTTATGACACAGTGATGCCCGGGGAAACCTACTCAATCGTTGATGAAAGCCGCTCGGCCAAGGTGTTCGAACAGTTCAGCGACCAGATTGAGGAACAAAACCCCGAGGCCGCGCTTGGCTGGGTGACCCGGCAATATGAAGAACTGGTGGCAAGCTGCACCGGAGACACCGGCGGCTCTGAAACCACACAAGAGCCGACAGCCCCGGCCACAACAGAATAAGAAAAATGCCCGGCTTTGACCGGGCATTTTTTTTGGCTCATGCGTCCAAAGTCTGGTCAGACAAACCCCTCGCCCGCGCAGACCGTACATCTGGTGTTCTTGAGGCCAAAGCAGCCATCACAACGACTGAACAGCGGCTTGCCAAAAACATCGCGACTTTTGACAACCTGTCCGGCCCCGTTGCAAATCTGACAAGAGGAACGCCCCATGCCACGACACCGGTGGCACCGGCGCTTTACCGGCTCGTCCTTTTTAACGCCCTGCTTGTGTTCCCACATGATGCTGTTCCAATCGAAACTCTGAATTGGGAAAATACCATTTGCTACCCTCATGACAGCACAGGCCAATGCGCATGTCACCTTTTGATACCGTGTTTGGCAAAAACCACCTGCGGGAAATCACATTTGTGATCCTTTGATGACACAGGCACCGTAAGGCATTATGTGAGGGCCGAACTGACATGGAATCGGAGCCGCCGATCTTGCTGTACCTGTTTTCTTTCGCGCTTGCCCTCGTGACAATGGCGCGTTTGCACCACCATCGGGGTTGGCGACAGGACGCACAGGTATCGCCATGCAGATGTTCGAACCATCGCCGCTAATCATAACGTCATAGAAATTGGAGCCCGTACATGTGTGGGATTTTGGGGATCGCAAGCAGGACGCATGATGTCTTTGCGGAAATCTATGACGGGCTGCTGATGTTGCAGCACCGGGGTCAGGACGCTTCGGGCATCGTCACTTATAATGATGAGTTCTTTCGTGAGAAAAAGGCCAACGGTCTGGTCAAAGACGTTTTCAACGCCAACGATGCCGATACCCTGGTGGGCAAGATCGGCATGGGCCATGTCCGTTATCCGACCGCAGGGTCGCTCAGCGCGTCCGAGGCACAGCCGTTCTTCGTGAATGCGCCCTATGGCATCTATCTGGTCCACAACGGCAATATCACCAATACGGCCGAGCAGCGTGAAAAGGTGACCGCCAAATACAGCCGCCACCTGCGCACCACATCGGATTCGGAAATCCTGCTGAACGTGCTGGCCGATAAGGTCGCCGATGCGATCAAGGTCAACGGAAGCGGGGAACCCATCCGCAACATCTTTGCTGGTGTGAAGATGACGATGGAGCGGGTACAGGGTGCCTATTCGGTCATCTGTCTGGTTGCCGGTGTCGGTATGCTGGCTTTCCGCGACCCATATGGCATCCGCCCCCTGTCGGTGGCCAAGCGTGAAGTGGATGGTCAGGGCGACGATTATGCCTTTGCCTCGGAAGATGTGGCTTTTGGCATCAACGGTTTTGATAAGCTGCGCGATGTTAAGCCCGGCGAGGCGATCCTGATTGACCTGAACGGTAACATGCACACATATCAGGCGGTCGAGGGGCAACTGACCCCCTGTATCTTTGAATATGTCTATCTGGCCCGCCCGGATTCGCTGTTGGATGGCGTTTCCGTCTATAAAACCCAGATGCGCATGGGTCAGACGCTGGCTCGTCAGATTGAGGCCGCAGGCCTTGAGATCGACCGCATCATCCCCGTACCCGACAGCGCCCGCCCGGTTGCGCTTGAGGTCGCCAAGGCCACGGGCATTCCCTATCGCGAAGGTCTGGTGAAAAACCGATATGTGGGCCGGACGTTCATCATGCCCGGTCAGGAAGAGCGTCAGAAATCCGTGCGCCGCAAGCTGAACGCCGTGCCGCTGGAGTTCAAGGGCCACAATGTCTTGCTGATCGACGATTCCATCGTGCGTGGTAATACGATCAAAAAGATCGTGCAGATGTGCCGCGAGGCTGGCGCCAAGAAAGTGTTCATCGCCAGCGCCTCGCCGCCGGTGAAATTCCCCAACGTCTATGGCATCGACATGCCCACAAAGCATGAGCTGGTCGCCAACGGCAAAAACATTGAGGAAATCCGGCAGGAGCTTGGTGCAGACGCCCTGTTCTATCAGGACCTCGATGATCTGATCTGGTCGGCCAAAGAAGGCAACCCCGAGATCGAAGCCTTTGATTGTTCGTGTTTTGACGGAGAATACATCACCGGAAGCGTCAGCGGCGACTATCTGGACAGTCTGGAAAACAGCACCCGGGTCAGCAAAAAGAAACAGGATATGCAGGTGCCCGGTGGGTCGTGGAATGCCGCGAAACTGGCTTCGGGGTAGCCCCGGCTGGTGACACCCGGCACCGAATCAATTCAACCCAAGGCCCGTATCGCCACCGCGATGCGGGCCTTTTTCTGCCAGCGATCCGGCCCGGTCGGTGGGTTTTCGCCCACAACCCACCGATGAAGGAAACGTAATCGCAAGGGTTTCGCGAGGACGCAAAACCCTGTCGAATTGGTGATCCCGCTCGGCCTTTCCCTTCACACCTCGGTTTGATAGCTCGCATGCAACCAACCACTCATAACAAGGGGTCGGACCAATTGGGTCGGACCGGATATTCATGTCAAACGCCACCGTCAAAGGCGCGGCCACGCAGAAGGGCGCGCTAAAGAGGAATTCCGTTTCAGTCCTTGGGGTCTTTGGTCCAAAGGCTGATATGCGCGCGTTGATGCGACTGTCCTCGGGGCGCGTGAAAGAGGTCAAACTGGGCAGCCGGGTCACCTCGGGCACTGTCGTCGCCATTGATGCCGATAGCGTCATCCTGCGACAAAGCGGCCAGACCAGGCGGATCGTCATCCCTGGCAGCTAATCCTGTCTTGACGCTTTGCGTGCAGAGGTTCAAACCGCTGTCATGACCGATCAGACCAAAATTGCCCTTATCACCGGGGCCTCTCGTGGGCTGGGCGCTGCCCTGGCCGAAGCGCTGGCACCTGAATACCACATCGTCGCAGTCGCCCGCACCACCGGCGGGCTGGAAGAGCTGGATGACCGCATTCAGGCCAAAGGCGGCGCGGCTACGCTGGCCCCCATGGATATCGCCGATCCGAATGCCATGGCGACACTGTGCCGTGGTATCCATGATCGCTGGGGCAAGGTGGATCTATGGCTGCACACGGCCGTCCACACATCGGCCCTGACCCCGACGCATTTCATTGACCCGAAAGAATGGACCAAGGCCGTCAACACCAATGCCACGGCCACATCGGTTCTGATCCCCTACATCGCGCCCCTGCTTGGAGAAACCGGCCACGCCGTGTTCTTTGACGACCCCAAGGCGGGTGAGAAATTCTATGGCATCTATGGCGCAACCAAGGCGGCACAGATGGCACTGGCCCGTGGCTGGGCGCAGGAAACCAAACGCACCGGCCCGCGCGTATCAATTGTCGAACCCGCGCCGATGCCAACCGCCGTACGTGCGCGGTTTCACCCCGGTGAGGATCGCGATGCCTTGACCAGCACCGCGACAGAAGCCGCGCGAATTCTGTCTTTGTTGTAGGAATGGCCCTGTGGGCCATGCCTCCGGCGGGGATATTTTTGGCCAGATGAAGCGGGCAGGTCAGTTGATGTGGACGCCGTTGCGCCCAGCCAGATCGACAAAGAACTGCCAGGCAACACGACCTGAGCGCGCACCGCGCGTGGCCTGCCATTCGATGGCTTCGGCCCGCAGGGTGGCCGGATCGACCGACACGTCATATGCGCCGCAATAGCGGTCGATCATCGCCAGGTATTCGTCCTGATCGCAGGGGTGAAACCCCAGCCACAGGCCAAACCGGTCAGAAAGCGAGACCTTTTCCTCGACCGCTTCGGACGGGTTGATGGCGCTTGAGCGTTCGTTCTCGATCATATCCCGCGGCATCAGGTGGCGGCGGTTCGAAGTGGCATAGAAAACGACGTTTTCAGGGCGGCCTTCGATGCCACCATCCAGCACCGCCTTGAGCGATTTGTAGTGCTGGTCATCATGGCTGAACGACAGGTCATCACAGAACAGGATAAACCGGTGCGGCGCGGCGCGCAGGTGGTTCAGCAGACGCGCGACCGAACCCATATCCTCGCGCTGCAACTCGACCAATTTCAGATCAGGGTATTCGGCTTGCAACGTACCGTGGACCGCTTTGACGAGGCTGGATTTGCCCATCCCCCGCGCGCCCCACAAAAGCGCGTTGTTGGCCTTGAACCCGCCCGCAAAGCGGCGCGTATTGTCCAGCAGCGTGTCGCGCGACCGGTTGATACCCACCAGCAGATCCAGATCAACACGGCTGACCTGTGTGACCGGTTCCAGACGATCCGGCTCCACATTCCAGACAAAAGCCGATGCGGCGTTGAAGTCCGGCGCGGCCAGAGGGGCTGGAGCCATGCGTTCCAACGCGTCGGCGATACGGTTCAGGGCTTGGTCTTCCATTGGGGCCTCCGGGTCGTGTTTGCAGGTTTCAAACCATGTTCCCACCTGCGCAACAAGCGTTGGATACGAAAAAGGCGCGCTGGGTAAAGCGCGCCTGATCCTTGGGTTGTGACAGGTTTACTTGTCTTCTTCTTCCTGCACGATCTCTTCGTCGGCCTCTTCTTCGTCGTCATAGAAGCCGTCAGCGCGCAGCTGATCTTCGCGCTTTTTCTCAACGCGGGCGACCAGGAAGATCGAAACCTCATACAGGCCATAGACCACCACAAAGAGGATCGCCTGAGTGATTACGTCCGGCGGCGTCACCAGCGCGGCCAGTACCAGAATACCCACCATTGCGTATTTCCGGACGCTGCCCAGCCCCTCGGCGCTGACCAGCCCGGCCTTGCCCATCAGGGTCAACAAAACCGGAAGCTGGAAGCACAGGCCAAAGGCCAGGATGAATTTCAACGTGATGTCGAGTGACTCGTTGACCTTGCCAAAGAATGTGATCTTCACGCCCTCGGTGGTTTCGGGAACGACAACGATTTCCTCTGGCACATCCCCGGTTGTCGCCGACAGCAGATTGGCGAAAATCGAGCTGACATCCGCGAAGCCCAGAAAGAACTGCATGGCCAGCGGTGTCACCACAAACTGCGCAAAAGCTGCGCCCAGCATGAACATGAACGGCGATGCAATCAGGAACGGAAGGAACGCGCCCTTTTCGGACCGGTACAGGCCCGGCGCCACAAAACGCCAAAGCTGATAGGAAATCACCGGGAACGCCAAAGCAAACCCAAACACCATCGAGATCCGGAACAGCGTAAACAGATATTCCTGGGGCGACGTATATTGCAACGTCGGAGAGGGATCCCCTAGATCCCGCAGCGTTGCCTCAATCGGTTGGACCAGAAACTGTAGGATCGGTTCTGCTACCGTGAAGGCCAAGACTATGCCGACGACGAATGCAATAACCGACCGGATCAACCGCGTGCGCAGTTCCGCCAGATGTTCAATTAATGGGGCCGAGGAATCCTCGATCTCTTCGGTGTTGGTCATGTCTTGCTTTCAGTTTTCAGCGCGGCTTCGGCCTCTTCGGCCTTGGCCAGCGCATCCGCAGCTTCTTTGGCCTTACGCTCGGCCGCGGCGCGGGCGGTCGAGGCCTGGATCTTTTTGGCCTGCTCAGCCCGCTCTGTCGCTAGCTTGCCGGTTTCGCTGTCGGGGTCGAACTTGGTCGGGTCCATGCTGGCGGCCATTTCCTGCGCGGCTTCTTTCACGCCGTCCATGGCGCTGCCCACAGGGTTGGCAGCCGTCTTCAGACCTTTCTTGATCTCGTTCACGCCCGCCTCGTCGGCTGCCTCGTTCATGGCGCTGCTGAATTCGCGCGCCATGCCACGGGCCTTACCGACCCAGCGGCCGGCATTTCGGAACAGCACCGGCAGGTCTTTTGGCCCTACAACGATCAGGGCCACAACGCCGATGACCAGAAGCTCGGTCCAGCCCAGATCAAACATCTGCGCTTAGGCCTTGTCTTTGTCGGTCTCGGGCGTGACGTCCTTTGCCACTTCGGACGCGTCCTGATCCAGCTCGTCCGTGCCTTCTTTGACGCCCTTCTTGAACGAGGTGATGCCTTTGCCCACTTCGCCCATCAGGGAACTGATTTTGCCGCGACCAAACAGCACCAGCACCACAACGGCGATCAGCAGCAGACCGGGAAGGCCGATATTGTTGAGCATGTCTCTTCTCCTTGTACGTCGACGCAATGCGCCGGGAATGTGATTTGAGTGTGTGTTTACGCCCGCTGGGCCGCCGGCAAAAGTGAGGCAAGTCAATTTCGGGTTCAAATTTGAACGGATCACGCTTTTTTTGCGGGTTGGCAATTCACAACTGACAGGTTTATGTCAGTTGGTGATGGTTACACCGACCCTGTCCCAACGAAACAGGAGCGTACCGTGACACAAATCGCAGAAACCGTAACATTCAAACTTGCGAACAATGTAACCGAGGAGGATTTCGTGAATATCATGAAAGGTACAGAATCCTTCGTTCGAAACGCGCAGGGCTTTGTTTTCCGTCGCCTCAGTTCTGGGGACGACGGGCTTTGGACCGATACGGTCATATGGGCTGACATGGACAGCGCGCAGACCGCCGCCGCTGCCTTCCCCAAGCAAGAGTTCGCGCCCGCCGTGATGGCGGCAATTGCGCCGGACACCGTGACCATGCGCCACGATGCGATCCATTGGACTATTGGGGCGTCATGACAAACAGGAGCCTTCATGCGCCGCACTGACCGGCTGTTCGATATCATTCAGATCCTGCGTGACGGTAAACTGCACCGCGCGCAGGACATTGCGGACCGGCTAGAGGTGTCGGTCCGCACGATCTATCGCGACATGGACACTCTGGTCGCTTCGGGCGTCCCGGTCGAGGGCGAGCGCGGTGTGGGCTACATGGTGCGCGAGCAGATCACCCTGCCCCCCCTGAACCTGACCCCAGCCGAGCTTGAGGCGCTGAACCTTGGGATGGCCATCGTGGCCGAGGCCGCGGACCCGGACCTGAAGGCCGCCGCAGAAACACTTGCCGACAAGATCGACGCAGTACTGCCGACGCAGGTCGTGGCCGAGGCTGATGCCTGGAAATTTGCGGTCTATCCCTTTGCCGATGCCGCGCGCGGGCTGGCGCATATGGCTCCGATCCGGGCGGCGATCAAATCCCGCCAGAAACTGCAGCTATCTTATCGCCGGATTGACGGGGTTTTGACTGACCGGACCATTCGCCCACTGCACATGGAATACTGGGGCCGCGTCTGGACCCTGACCGCATGGTGTGAGCTGCGGCAGGGGTTTCGCGTCTTTCGCATCGACCTGATCGAAACCGTATCGCCGCTGCCAGAGATTTTCGCCGACGAGCCGGGAAAGCGGCTGGACGACTATAACCCCACGGACTGAACCGAACACCTTTGGCAGGTCAAAACCGCACCCGGATCAGTTCAGATAGGGTTCCGGATCAACGGATTCGAACCCTTTGCGGACCTCGAAATGCACATAGGCATTATCCCCGCCCCGCAACGACGCGATCTTTTGCCCCCTGCTCACCCGAGCGCCCTTCTTAACATTGATCTTTTCAACATTGGCGTAAACGGTCAGCAGATCGTTGTTGTGCTTGACCACAATGATCGGAACCTGATCGGCATCTGCAGTGATCGCCGCCACAGTACCCGCCTCGGCCGCTGTTACAGCTGTGCCCGGCGCACCGGCGATGTCGATCCCTTCGTTCTTGCCTTTGTCATAGGCGCGGATAATCGTACCCGAAACCGGCATAGCCAGGACTGAATTGCTTTGGTTCGTGGGCGCTTCGGCTGTGACATCCGGCGCAGGTGGCGGCGGGGCGATCTTTTCGTCCGGCAAGGGCTGTGTCGCACTGGGGGGTGTCGGCGTTGGCGAACCCTGCCCAGGCTGCGTCACATTGGTCGCAGGCACCGGGGTCGGTTGCGGTGCAGGCTGGTTCTTGATCGGAATCAACAGGAACTGACCTTCACGCACCGTGAATTCCGGCCCCAGCCCGTTCCATTCTGCCAGGGAATCCACCGGCACCTGATACAGCCGCGAAATCGTGTAAGCAGTCTCGCCCCGTTTGACCTTGTGCCGAACCGGCTCGGGTCCCGCGGGTACGGCTGCTGGCGCTGCGGCTGGTGTCGCCGGGTCCAGATTTGACACACGAACAGAGCCATCCGCCGGGGCCTGGTCAATCGCTGTACCTGCGATCGAGGCGATGTCCACATTGCTTGCGCCGCCAACCGGACGCGGCAAAGCGATCACCTCGCCATCGCGCAACGTATCTGCGGGCTGCAACCCGTTGAACCCCGCAAGCTCTGCCGCAGGCAGGCCAACCCGCGCTGCGACGTCGCTGACCGTGTCGCCACCGCGCGCGACGGCAACCTGATAGGTCGCATAGGTTATCACACCCCGCGCGTCCGGGGCTGGTCTGTTGGTGGTCGCCGCCTGCACCGCGTCGGTGGTCGAGAAACCGCCGACCTGACCGCGCAAATCATAATCCAGCGGGCCTTCGCACCCAGCCACAAGCGCTATGACCGCGGCCCCTGTCGCGCAGCGATATATCGCTGATTTGGAAACTGCTCTCATTTCATTTATCCTCAACACCTGCCCCTGTTCTCCGGGGTTCCGGCGCATTTTGCAGAATATTCCTTTATGCCCCGTCTTTTCCAAGGCCCTCTAACAAGGGCACGAAACGAACGGGTAACAATTCGTCATAGTCCAAACCGGTTTCGGTTCGCTTGACACGGATCAGGGTCTGAACCGTATCCGACTGCCCAACCGGCAATACCATAATACCGCCGATTTTAAGCTGCGCCAAGAGCGGTCCGGGCGGGTCCTCTGCCGCGGCGGTCACAATGATCCGATCAAACGGCGCTTGTTCGCGCAAGCCGAACGACCCGTCCGACAGCATCGCGGTGACATTGGTCAGGCCCATATCGCGAAACAACTGCCCGGTTTCCCGCACCAGCCGCTTGTGACGTTCGACCGTATAGACCCGGCGCGCCAGCTTGGACAGGATCGCCGCCTGATAGCCCGAGCCGGTTCCGATCTCAAGAACCGTATCCCGTGGACGGACATCAAGGGCCTGTGTCATCAGCCCCACGACCGAAGGCTGGCTGATCGTCTGCCCGCAGGCAATCGGCAGCGGCGTATCCTCATAGGCGCGTTCGGCGAACAGGCCTTTGACGAACTGCCCGCGATCAACCTGCTCCATCGCAGCCAGCACACGTGCATCCGTCACCCCACGCGATCGCAGGGCAAACAGGAATTGCATGATTGTTTCGGGGTCCAGTCCGCTCATTCGATTGTCTTCAGCGCCTCAAGCGCGTCATGCGCCGTCAGATCCGCCCGCATTGGCGTGACCGAGATATAGCCCGCCAGATTGACCGCCGCATCCGTACCCGGCGCGGTCGGGTTATGCTGATACCCGCCCTTGATCCACAGAAACCTGCGACCCGAGGGCGAGCTGTGCGGTTCAACCGAGAAATGCGTATCTCGGCGAAAGCCTTGCGCGGCGACACGGGTTCCCAACACCTCATCTGCGGGAACAGGCGGGAAATTCACGTTATAGAACAAGCGGTAATCGCTCTGCTCTGCAGGAGATGCGTCCAGAATTTTCCGCACCAGATCGGCGCCAAAACGGGTCGCGGCCTCGAACGGGTCATCCAGCCCCAGATTGCGCGGGCCGAAATACTGCGACAGGGCAATCGACGGAATGCCTTGCAAAGCGGCCTCCATCGCGCCGCCGACAGTGCCGGAATACAGCGTGTTTTCGGCCGAGTTGTTTCCCCGGTTCACACCCGACAGAACCAGATCGGGTGGTGCGTCCTTCATCACGTCATGCAATCCGGCCAGCACGCAATCGGCTGGCGAACCTTCGGCGGCAAAGCGGCGCTCGCCCAGTTTTGCGACCATCATGGGGTGTGTATAGCTGATGCAATGGCCAACGCCCGATTGTTCGAACGCGGGCGCAACCACCCAAACTTCGCCCTCGGGTCCGGCCAGATCGGCGGCAATTGCCTCCAAAGCGATCAGGCCCGGCGCGTTGATGCCGTCATCATTGGTCAGAAGAATACGCATTTGCCCCATCCACCGCAGCGTTTTGACCTTGATAGACCCGCCCCCGCGCGGCGGCAAGCAAAGCCCGCGCGCAATCTGAGGCTTTCGCGCACCACTTGGCCTTAAACTGGCGGTTCAGGCGTCAAACGGTGAAAACAAAGCACCGGTTCCGACGAATGGTCAGCCACATGGCCCGCCCGGGATTGGGCACAAACACATTCGGCACCGTCGCCCTGAGGATCGAGCCGTCGTGATCCATCCGGAATTCCACAAGGCTTTCGTTGCCCAGAAACCGCGCGCGCTCAACCACTCCGCGCGCGGCGACACCGTCAGTTGCCGTGGGCAAAGGCCCCTTACCGCTGCGGTCAAAATCAAGCCGAACGTGCTGAGGTCGGAATACGATCTCAACATCCGTACCATCCGGCACACCCGGTGCCAGAAACTGACCAAAGGGGGTTTCGGCCAATGCGCCATTAACTTGCGATTTCAGGACATTGATATCGCTGAAAAATGCCACGGCCGCCTTGTCGATAGGACGCGTGTAAACGTTGTACGGCGCCCCTTGCTGCACAATCTTGCCGCGCCGCATCAACGCGATTTCGTCGGCCATGCGCATCGCCTCTTCCGGCTCATGCGTCACCAGCAAGACCGCGGCGTCTTCTTCCTTGAGGATCGCCAGCGTTTCATCGCGAATACCGTCCCGCAACCGGTTGTCGAGCCCCGAGAACGGCTCATCCATCAACATGATCCGTGGGCGCGGCGCCAGCGCACGCGCCAGTGCAACACGCTGCTGTTCCCCACCTGACAGGTGATGCGGAAAGCTGTCAGTAAAGCGCATCAGGTCAACCTTGCGCAGCAACTCTTCGACACGGGCGCGCTTTTCTTCCTTGTGGCCTTTCAGGCCAAAGGCGACATTGTCGGCCACGCTCAGATGCGGAAACAGGGCAAAATCCTGAAACATCAGGCCGATCTCACGTCGTTCCGGGGGCACCCGGAACACCGTGTCGCAGATCAGCTTGCCGTCGACATAAATCTCGCCGGATTCCTGCATCTCGACCCCGGCGATCATACGCAGCGTGGTGGATTTGCCGCAGCCGGACGGCCCCAGCAAACAGGTCACCTGCCCCGCCTGCACGGTCAGCGATACGTCATCAACGACGACCCGCCCATCGTACCGGGCGACAAGATTGCGGATTTCCAGACGAGGAGGAGTTGCGTTTTCTGTCACCGATGGACCCCGTTGCCTTTCCCGATCAATTCCATCGGGCTTGGGCGGGGATAACAACCCCGCCTGTCAGGCGCAAGAGATCAGCAACATCCGCCGGATGTGGCCTCACCCACGGCTTCAAACGGGCTTTCACCACCGCAGCCGTCGAAAATGCCATAGTGGGTCGCGAAATCGCCGATGAACTCGAAATGCCGGGCGAAACGCGTATCTTTCAGCATCATCCAAGTGTTGCCACAGACAGGAAACACCTTGCCGGTTTCAATCGCGTGGTGGTCGTCCAACTCGAACAGATGCGGGGCATCGGGGATGGTGCCTTTGTAGATGACGGCCTGGCCGTAATCCTCGCAGGCGGGTTCCAGTTCGTGCAGTTTGAACAGACGATAGGTGGCCGACAGGAATTTGAGCGGCGCGACGCGCTCTTCCAGTACCGGGTTTTCGATGGTCAGCGGGCGGTGGGTCACACGGCGCGGATCACCGAACCCGGCCTTGCGCGACATCGACAGGAAATCGTTCCAATACAACGCGCCGGACAGGCATTCGCCGTACAGCACCTCATCCTCGGCCATCGCCTGCGGCACACGGCGGTCGGCATAGACGTCCGAGAAATACATCTCGCCGCCTTCTTTCAGCAACCGATGCGCGCCGCGCAGGACGGCGTCCTTGTCGGTGGCCAGATTGATCACACAGTTGGATACGATGATATCGAACGAACCCGGTTCAAGGTCCAGCTCATCCAGTTTTTCGATGAAGCCATGGTGGAATTCCACGTTGCTGGCGGCATATCCGAATGCATTGGCGTGATAACCCTGATGCGCGCGGGCAACGTCCAGCTGCTCGGGCGTCATGTCGACGCCAACCACACGGCCCTTTTCGCCAACCATCGCCGACAGGGCGTAGACATCGCGCCCGGCACCGCAACCCAGATCAAGGATGCTCATCCCTTCCAGATCCAGCGGCGCGATCAGGCCGCAGCCGTAATAGCGGGTCAGCACCTCATCATGGACTTTGGACAGGATCTTTTTCAGGTGATCCGGCATATCATCCGGCGTGCAGCACGCGTTGGTCTGCAAATCTGCGCTGCTTTGCAGGACTTCACCATAGTAATTCTGCACCGACTCATGCTTCATCGCAGCTATCCTTCCTTCAATCTCTGGCTTGCAGCTAATACAGCGCCGCCCGGCACGCAATCCGGCAGATTCGTTTTTGACGAAAGCGTGAGGTCTGGAGCGCCCCCATCAGCCCAGCAAATCGAAATCCACACCGGCACGCACCCGCCCGTTCACCTGTATTTCTAACCGATGCGCGCCGGGCACCAGCTTGAATGTGGTCGCGTTGCCCTTCAGTTTGTGCTTTTTGCTCAGGTTCAGGGCGCCATTGCGCAACGCGGCTTGCTTGAGCTTGTGAACCTTGGGTGAGATTTTTCCACCAGGCCGCTGAAAGTGAATGATGTAATCAACCAGGACCGGCTGATCATCCGCCCCGCGCAAATCGACGTCAAACGCCAGCACCTCTCCAATCCGGGCCGCGCCGTCTAGCTGGATCGACACGGCAATCTCGGCGTCAGGATCATAGCCCAGCATCTTCATCGCCCCCGCATGACCGGATTTCACCAACCCGCGCAGGGTATGAGAGGTCATCCAGCGCAGCTCATCAGCGTCCTGTTGCGCGCCACTTTTCCAGCTTTGCAACCGGCCCAGCACCAGATCGGGGTCTTTCTTGGTAATGTCGTTCAGATGGTTCGCGACCGAGCGTGTCACGTAACGCGTCTTGTCGAGGTGCAGCCGATCCAGCAACGGCAGCGGTTCTGTCAGCTCCAACCCGATACCCTGCCCCCAGGGCAGCCGCGGCCGCGTGCCTTCGCTAACCAGACGGCGCACATGATAACTGTCGTGATCGCACCACGCGCCCATCCGGGTCAGCACCTGATCTGGATAGTGGTTGAGGAATGGCCGAATGGCCCATTCCATCGAAAACCTCTGCGTCAACTCTGCTAGCACGTCCAGCGCCAGATCGGGGTGATCCAGACCGGTGGCAACGACCCACTCACCCAGCGGCGCAAAGATGAAATCGCCGAAATCATCGTCGGTCTTGTCCGGGTCCAGCGGCGGCGGCAGTGCGCGCAGCAGAACAGGCGCGATGGCCGGAAGATCTCCGGGTATGGCCTGTTGCAGGCATTCGGCAATCCAGGCGATCCGCTCTTTCAACTCAAGATCCGGCAGGCGGGACATTACCTGCGCCTCGAACGCCTGCGCGTTGAACGCAGGCTCTGCCGCCGCAAAAAGTCCAGCCAGGTAGCGGGTCTTTTCCGCGTTGAACAGTTGGTCTTTCAGGGAAAAATTCTGCGCCATCGTCACATCGTCAAATTGGTGCCGCCACCGTCCAGCAGGATATTCTGCCCAACGATGAATCCCGCATGTTGCGAGCATAAAAACGCGCAGGCCGCGCCGAATTCCTGCCGCGTGCCATAGCGACGCGCCGGGATCGTGGCGGCACGCTCGGCGCGGGCCTCGTCCATCGAAATCCCCTTTTGCGCAGACACACCGCCATCCAGCGCATTCGCGCGATCAGTCGCGTGAATACCTGGCAACAGGTTGTTGATCGTCACCCCTTGCGGGGCAACCTGCCGCGCGGTTCCGGCCACATAGCCGGTCAACCCGGTGCGCGCGGCGTTGGACAGGCCCAGCACAGCAATCGGCGCACGCACAGATTGCGAGGTGATGTTCACCACCCTCCCCCAGCCGCTTTCCATCATCCCCGGCAACAGCGCCTTCATGAAGGCAATCGGCGTCAGCATATTGGCGTCCAGCGCCTTGATGAAATCGTCCCGTTCCCAGTCCGACCACAACCCGGGCGGTGGACCACCTGCATTTGTCACAAGGATATCAACGCCTTGCGCAGCTTCGATCACCTGCGCCTGCCCTTCGGTCGAGGTCACGTCACAGGCCACCGTCTGAACATCTACGCCATGTTCGGCCCGCAAACGCGCGGCCTCAGCCTCCAACGCCTCGGCCCCGCGCGCATTCATCACCAGATCAACACCAGCCGCCGCCAGAGCCTCGGCGCAGCCAAGGCCCAGACCCTTGCTGCTGGCGCAAACCAGCGCGCGTTTTCCGCGAATTCCAAGATCCATTCTGATCCTCCCTATCCTTGCCTCACATCTAGCACCGGCCCGGCAAGGAAGACCAGAAACGGATCAGGGATCAGTAGAAGAATTCCTCGCGCACGATTTTGCCGTCGGCGACGTGATAGATCGCAACCTCGCGCATATCAAAACTCTCGCCGCTTTCCTTAACCTTGCCTTGCACTTCGAAAATCACGGCAAAGCGATCTTCGCCATGCAGGAACGGATCGCTGACCGACGCGCCTGATACCTCATGCGCGCCCTCCCACCATTCGTGCTTGCCTCGGATCGCGTCGCGGCCGTGGGCTTCGCGCCCCATCGTGCCACTTGCGTCAACCGCTTCGACCGAAACGGCATCCGCCGCATATAGCTTATCCAGATTGGCCTTGGCCCGGTTTTCCCGACAACCCGCCACCAGTTCTTCGGCGATTCCTTTCAAATCCATTGATCCACTCCATCATTTGTTCACTATATGTTCTTTTTGCCAGAACCATCTGATTCGAACCAGCCCCAATGTCTTGCCTCGGCAGGTTTCCCCGCCTATACGCGCCATCATGCTTGATACCGCCTCGAACCAACCCGTATTGCCGCCCGAGATCGCCCGGCGCCGGACATTCGCCATCATCTCGCACCCCGATGCGGGCAAGACGACGCTGACTGAAAAGTTCCTGCTGTATGGAGGTGCTATCCAGATGGCCGGTCAGGTGCGCGCCAAGGGTGAGGCGCGTCGCACGCGGTCGGACTTCATGCAGATGGAAAAGGATCGGGGTATCTCGGTCTCGGCCTCGGCGATGTCGTTCGACTATCGGGAATTCCGGTTCAATCTGGTGGATACGCCCGGTCACTCGGATTTCTCCGAGGACACCTATCGCACGCTGACGGCGGTGGATGCGGCGGTGATGGTGATCGACGGCGCGAAAGGTGTGGAAAGCCAGACCCAGAAACTGTTCGAGGTCTGCCGCCTGCGCGATCTGCCGATCCTGACCTTCTGTAACAAGATGGACCGCGAAAGCCGCGATACGTTCGAGATCATCGACGAAATTCAGGAAATGCTGGCCATTGACGTCACCCCCGCCGCATGGCCCATCGGCGTGGGCCGGGACTTCATCGGCTGCTATGACATGCTGCGTGACCGGTTGGAACTGATGGACCGCGCCGACCGCAACAAGGTGGCCGAAAGCATTCAGATCAACGGACTGGACGATCCCAAACTGGCTGAACACGTGCCCGAGCATCTGCTGGACAAGTTGCTGGAAGAGGTCGAGATGGCGCGCGAGCTGCTGCCCAAGCTTGACCCGCAAGCGGTGTTGGAGGGGCATATGACCCCGATCTGGTTCGGCTCGGCCATCAATTCGTTCGGTGTGAAGGAACTGATGGAGGGCATCGGGGCCTACGGCCCGCAGCCGCAGATTCAATCCGCCGAACCGCGTCAGATCGCACCCGAGGAAAAGAAGGTCGCAGGTTTTGTCTTCAAGGTGCAGGCCAATATGGACCCCAAGCACCGCGACCGGGTGGCCTTTGTCCGCATGGCCTCGGGCCATTTCAAGCGTGGCATGAAGCTGACCCATGTGCGCACCAAGAAACCAATGGCCATCTCGAACCCGGTGTTGTTTCTGGCATCCGACCGGGAATTGGCCGAAGAGGCCTGGGCCGGCGATATCATCGGTATCCCCAACCACGGCCAACTGCGCATAGGCGACACATTAACCGAGGGTGAGGCGATCCGTGTCAAAGGCATCCCTTCATTCGCGCCGGAATTGCTGCAAACCGTCCGCGCGGGCGACCCGATGAAGGCCAAGCATCTGGAAAAGGCCCTGATGCAATTCGCCGAAGAAGGCGCGGCCAAGGTGTTCAAACCCTCGATCGGTTCGGGTTTTATCGTGGGCGTCGTCGGCGCGCTGCAGTTCGAAGTTTTGGCCAGCCGGATTGAGATGGAATACGGCCTGCCCGTGCGATTTGACGTGTCTCAGTTCACCTCGGCCCGGTGGGTCAGCGGTGACAAACCCGAGGTCGACAAATTCGTAAACGCCAACAAGCAGCACATCGCCCATGACCATGATGGCGACATTGTCTATCTGACCCGCCTGCAATGGGACATCGACCGGGTCGAGCGTGACTATCCGGCGCTGAACCTGACGGCGACCAAAGAGATGATGGTGTAACCCGGCAATGTAAGGCGGCCACAGATCACCAAGGGGACAGACGCGCGATGGATATCGACAAGGAAAACTATCCCGGTGGTTTCTACGCGCTGATGCGTCATCTGGAACGAAAAGAAGTGCCCTATCTGGATTCGCATCTGGCCCTACCCGGGGCGGATGTCGATCTGGACGACCTGTCACAAGCCCGGGTCAATGCCCCCGACCCAGAGGCGGTTTTCGAAAACCGCCGGGATGCCCGCAGAAAGCTGCACGACTTGCAGCTGGAACTGGCCGGGTCGACGCAATTGCATCTGGTGCACGCGCTGTGCATTGCGCTCTTGCGCCGCCGCCCTGCCCCGCCCGAGGCCCGCGCCCTGTTCTTTCGGATGTGGAAAGAGAAAGGGGCGGAACTGGCGCAGGATCTGCCGGTGCGCTGGCTGATCTCAAGCGCCACGACATTCGCCGATCACGGAGAGACGATGGACCAGCGCCTTGGTGGGCAAGGTCTTTCTATGCTGTTTGATCTGATCAAATTGCACGACAGCGAACGGCGCATTTCCCTGCAACCCAACGATCAGGGTTTCCGGGCGCAAGGCAACAAACACTCGGATGTGCCTTTGGCCTTCGATATGGGCGGATATTCATTGCCGAGCGGCGATCTGGATCGCAACATGCTGGCGCGCCTGTGGCGCTATGCCGAGAACGACCCGGTGCTGCGCCCTCTGGGTGTTCGCATGTTGAAAATGGTGATGTACGACCGGCGCAGCATCTTCGGGCGGATTCAGAAGTACAAGGGGCGGCAAAGTATTATGGATTACCTGCCCGAGTGATCATCTGAACCGCAGATTTACGGCCGATCCGCCGACACCTGCCGAATTCGGGGTGGAAAGCTCAGAAACACTGCACCGGAAGTCCCTGAATTGTTGCGGAAAATCTCCACTACGCACCGGCGCCGTTGCGTTAATTTGTCTTCATTTGACCCTGACCGACGATTTTGTTATGTCCCCGTCCAAGCCGAATTTGCGCAATGATGCGTATGGCCATCCGGGCCCGGCATTCCTCTGACGCGCGGGCTAGGTCTAGTGTCCGCATGAACCGGACATACATGACAAAATTCAACGAACTGAACCTGAACCCGAAGGTCCTCAAAGCAATTGAGGAAGCCGGATACGAATCCCCCACACCGATCCAGGAAGGTGCGATTCCCGCGGCCCTTGAAGGGCGCGACGTATTGGGGATTGCCCAGACCGGCACCGGCAAGACTGCCAGCTTTACGCTGCCGATGATCACGCTTCTGGCCCGTGGCCGCGCACGTGCGCGGATGCCGCGTTCGCTTGTGCTGTGCCCGACGCGCGAACTGGCCGCCCAGGTGGCCGAGAACTTTGATACCTATGCAAAACACCTGAAGTTGACCAAGGCGCTGTTGATCGGCGGTGTCAGCTTTAAGGAACAAGATGCCCTGATCGACCGGGGCGTTGACGTTCTGATCGCCACCCCGGGCCGTCTGCTGGACCATTTTGAGCGCGGCAAGCTGTTGCTGACCGGCGTACAGATCATGGTCGTGGACGAAGCCGACCGGATGCTGGATATGGGCTTTATCCCCGATATCGAACGCATCTTCTCGTTGACGCCGTTTACCCGTCAGACCCTGTTCTTCTCGGCCACCATGGCGTCCGAGATTGAGCGCATCACCGACACGTTCCTGTCCGCCCCCGCCCGGGTCGAGGTTGCGCGCCAGGCGACTGCGTCCGAGACCATCGAACAGGGCGTTGTCATGTTCAAAGGCGGCCGCCGCGATCGCGAGGCCAGCCAGAAACGCAATGTCCTACGCGCGTTGATTGATTCAGAGGGCGAAAAATGCACCAACGCGATCATCTTCTGTAACCGCAAGACCGACGTGGATATCTGCGCGAAATCGCTGAAGAAATACGGCTATGATGCCGCGGCTATCCATGGCGATCTGGATCAGTCACAGCGCATGAAAACGCTGGACGGGTTCCGCGACGGTTCCTTGCGGCTGCTGGTCGCGTCAGATGTGGCAGCGCGCGGGCTGGATGTGCCTTCGGTCAGCCATGTGTTCAATTTCGATGTCCCCGGCCACCCCGAGGATTATGTGCACCGCATCGGCCGTACGGGCCGCGCCGGGCGCGAGGGCAAGGCCATCACGATCTGTTCGGGTCGCGATGAAAAAGCCCTGGATGCGATCGAAAAGCTGATCCAGAAGGAAATCCCCCGGATCGACAACCCGATCAAGGATGAACCCAAGACCGAGGCACCGAAACCCGAAAGGAAATCACGGGAATCGGAAGTCAAAAAGAGCGAACCCAAAGAGGCCAGAGAGCCCCGGAAAAGTGATCGCAAGAAAGACAACGAGCCCAGAGGCCGCGGTCGCCGCGACAACAACGGGCCCGCTGTGGTGGGCATGGGTGATCACCTGCCCAGCTTCATCGCTCTCAGCTTTGATGAACGCCGCACGGGTTAGATTGTCAGCACCAGCGCCAGAATTGAGGCGCCAAGCAAAGTCATCCCGGCGATCTCACGCCGGGTGATGGTTTCCCGAAAGAACAGGATCGACGCAAACAGGCTGAGGATCAGCTCTACCTGCCCCAGCGCTTTGACATAGGCCGCGTTCTGCAATGTGAACGCAAAAAACCAGCAGAACGATCCACACAAGCTGGTCAGACCAACAAAAACTCCGGTTCTGCGGGTGTCCCATACGGCGCGCAGTTCGGCCCGGTCGCGCCACAGCAACCACAACCCCATGCTAAGAAACTGGAACGTCACCACCACGGCCAGCGTGACCAGCGCGCGGAACCAGGCATCAATTTCGCCCAACTCCAACGAGGCCCCGCGATAACTGACCGAGGAAAAGGCGAATAAAACCCCCGATCCCAGTCCCAGCCGCGACGCGCGGTTCGTCAGATGTTTCCACCAAGCCCCTTCGCCTCCGGGCGATTTGGACAGCAACAGCACCGCCAGTAACCCCAGAAAAATCGCCGCCAGCGCACCGCTTGATATCTGGTCGCCCAGAACCAGAAAGCCGACAATGGCGGTCTGGATCACTTCGGTCTTTTTGAACGTGATCCCAACCGCAAAATTGCGCTGTTTGAACAAAGCGACTACGCAGATCGTGGCCAGAATTTGCGCCGTTCCCCCGATGACCGCGAACAGCCAGAACCACCCGGTAAAAGGTGGCAGGCTGAACCCGGTTGCCTTGAGCGCCATAAACAGCCCGATTACCGCCAGCGGCATCGAATAGGCGAACCGGGCAAAGGTCGCCCCGGCCGCAGACAGCTTTACGCTGCTTAGTGATTTTTGCAGCATGAACCGCACGGTCTGAAACGTGGCGGCGGCGATGGTGACGGGAATCCAAAGGCTCATGCGTCAGTTGTGTCGGGATTTCAACCCTTTGGCCAGAGCGGATGCGCCACCGGATCTTTGGCGCGCCAGAAATACTCGCGGAATATCTGCGCGTAAGACCGATAGACGTAGGTCTCGTTACAGGCCAGATACCGGTCTTTTCCATGGCGATAAAGTGCTGGCAGCCGGTACCATGGCGCGTTGGGGTGCATGTGATGAACGACGTGTAGGTTATTGTTCAGAAACAACAATGCCAATGGGCCGCGATCTTCGACAATGACCGTCCGCGCCCGCGACCTTTCGTGCGCGCGGTGTTCCAGAAAGGTGCGAATCTTGACCAGACCCAACCCGATATAGGCCGACAGAACATAGCCCCAGATCGGCATCGGTGATTGGGCAACGACCCAAAGAACCATGGCCACGCCGCATAGGTGCAATGCCCAGGCCAGAAGAATGGTCCGATCCCCCCGTAAAGCACCCCAAATTTCGCCGCGTAAAAACGCGAACTGAGCAATCGCCGGGCCAAGCACAATGCGCCCCAATAGCGTGTTGTTCGCGGTCAGGAACAATTTCTGCCAGCCGGGCAACGTGCGCCAGACCACGGGGTCAAGGAAATTCGATTCGGGATCGTCATATGGGTCGGTCAAACCCGCGTCGCGGTGATGCGCAAGATGCAGGTCCCGAAATCGGTTGTAGGGAATGAACAAGGTCAGGGGCAGCGCCATCAGCGCCTCATTCAGCCACTTTGCGCGAAACGGATGGCCGTGCAGCGCCTCGTGCGTCAGGGACGAATGCAGGGCCGCAACGATACCCATGATCGGGATCGCCAAGCACAAGGGCAAGCTGAAGATCACCACCAGCCAGGCGGCGTAGCAGGCCAGAATCAGCGTAAATGTGCCCCACTCGGGCTTCATACGCTCAGACATTTCGGCCCCAGGTGATCCCGGCCCAGACGCGCTCGTAGACGACATATAGTGTCAGACCGATTGCGGTGTTTATGACCGCCAGTGTCCCGCCCACCGCCGCCGAGCCTGTGGCGATCAGACCAACCAGCGTCATGACCGCCAGGCCCATCGCATTCCACACCACAGCCTTCACGACTGATCTGCGTCGTGTTTCCATTCCGTCACCCATATTATTGTTATGCCTTCAGAATTGCGGATCGCCGCGCTGTTGAAAATTCTGAATATGATTAACAAAACTCATCATTTGTGATATAAATCAGCATATGACGGATAAAATCGACAAACGGGACCGTGCGGCCCAATTCCGCCTGCGCCTTGCCCGCGCGATGGAGGACCGCACTGTCAGCCAAAGCGCCCTGGCCCGCCATATCGGTGTGGATCGTTCGACTGTGTCCCAGCTGTTGACTGATGGCGGGGCGCGGTTACCGAACGCTCATGTGGTTGGCAGCTGCGCCTCGGCGCTGGGTGTATCGGCTGACTGGCTGCTCAGCCTGTCTGACCGCCCCGAAAGTGCGGCCGAACTGTTGGCCAGTTCGCTATCCATGACCGAAGCCCCCCGCGCGCTGGTGGATGAGCGCATCTTTGAATGGCATCAAGAGGCCGCAGGCTATAAAATCCGTTATGTTCCAGCAACTTTGCCCGACATGCTGAAAACCCGCGCCGTGTTGGAATGGGAATATGCCCCGCATCTGGGGCGGACGGCGGATCAAGCCATCGGTGCCTCGGCAGACCGGCTGACATGGATGCGCAGCGCCCAGTCGGACTATGAGATCGCCATGCCCCTGTATGAGATCCACAGCTTTGCCCATGCGACCGGATATTATGAGGGCCTGGATCTGCAAATCCGGCTGCAACAGATCGACCACCTGCTAGAGATTTGCCAGCAACTTTACCCACGCTTACGCATCTATCTGTTTGACGCAAAACGCCTTTATTCTGCCCCGTTGACAATATTCGGCCCGCTGCTGTGCGCCTTTTACGCCGGCAGCCACTATATGGCGTTCCGCGACCGTGACAGGGTAGAGATTTTCTCTCGTCACTTTGACACGCTGGTACGCGAGGCCGACCTTACCGCACGGGATTTCCCGGCGCATCTTGGCCGGTTGCGGGCGGCGATTTCTGGCGTAGCTGACGCTGATTGATGCGCCGGGGCCGAACCTGTGCTATCGTCCTTGGGCGCGAACCTTCGGGCATTCCGACAACCAACGGAGGACCACAGGAATGGACGCACTACAAGCCGCTCAATACGCACGGGCCCTGTACACCGCTCATGGCGACCGGGCCGAGGCGGAAGCCGCGCAGAAAATGCGCGAATGCGAGGCCGCCGGAAACAAAAAGCAAGCGCAGGACTGGCAGGCGGTCCGCCAGAGCATCCGCCAAATTCGCGGGCCAAATCAGGCTTGATGCCTAAAGCTTGGGGTCAGGGTTGACCGTATGACCGTCCACGGCAATCACCTGCCCTGACACCAGCCGCGCCGCATCCGAGGCAAGGAATACCGCCATATTGGCGATGTCCTGCCCCTCGACGAAACGCCCCATTGATGTGCCTGACGCGTAGCCGTCGTAAATCTGATTGCGGGTCACGCCCTTGGCGTCAGCCTCGCGTTGCAGCACGCCTTCCATCCGGGGGCCTTCGACCGCGCCGGGGCAGATGACGTTGCATCGAACACCATGCGGCCCAAGTTCCATCGCCAGTGTCTTGCCCAATCCGACCACGCCCCATTTCGCCGCTGCATAAGGCGCGCGGTTGGGGTAACCGTACTGACCCGCTGTAGAAGAAGTAATCAGGACCACGCCCTTCCGCTGCCGCTTCAGGATCGGGGCGGCGTATTTGGAACACAGAAACGCGCCCTCAAGATTAACCGATAGACAGGCACGCCAATCCTCCAGCGCAACACCTTCGACTGGGGCGGTCGGCCCTGCAATCCCTGCGTTGGCACATAGAACATCCAGCCCGCCCCAATCGGCCTCAACCTCCGAGAACCAAGTGGCGACGGCACCCTCATCGGACACATCGACATGGGATTGCCGCCAATGCGATGGGCACCGCGCCAGCGCCGCGTGATCCATATCCGCAACCCAGACGTTGGCCCCCGAGGCGTCAAACGCCTCGGCCATTGCTTTGCCTATGCCAGAGGCCCCGGCGGTGATCAGAACCCGCATGGTCATGCGGGTTTCCGAATGGCCGCACCTGCCCCGTCCGGGTAGGGCAGATCGGCCTGCGCCTCGGCAATCCGCGCCATTGCGGCCTCAATTTCGGCGGCAGGTGCGCTGGGGCGACGGGTGTCGAGGCTGACATGCAGCAAAAAGCTCTCGCCCGTCGCCAGCAGCTTGTCGCCCTCATACATACTGTGGAACACGTGCAGCTTTTTGCCCTGCCCCAACAGCATCTGAGTACGCACCGCGATCTTTGCGCCCGCATGAGCTTCGTCGACATAGCGGATGTGGTTTTCCGCCGTGAAATAGCTGCCGCCCGAGGCGATATAGTCTGCGTCGCAGCCGATGATCTCCATGAACCGGTCGGTGGCGGCGGCGAAGGCTTCAAGATACCGCGCTTCGTTCATGTGTCCGTTGTAATCGGTCCAATCCAGCGGCACGGCGCGGGACAGGGTCAGGATTGGCTGACTCAGGTCCGCCTGCTCCAGCGTTGGCAGCGCGCCGGGTTTCAGCACGGCGTCATGCTGGTTCAGCACCGCCCCTGCACCCCAGTTCTGCGCCTTCAGCGCGCGCATCATCCCAACCAGATTGTTGTCGCGGATACGCTCCAACTCGCGGATCGAATGCGCCCCCGATTGCGCATCGGACTGATCTGCGATCATGTCCACCAGTTCATCGGTGAAATCCGGAACATCCATCAGCTTGGTCCACGGCCATTTCAGCGCCGGGCCAAACTGCGCCATGAAATGCCGCATCCCGGCCTCGCCGCCGGCCACCCGGTAGGTCTCGAACAGACCCATCTGCGCCCAGCGGATGCCGAAGCCCATGCGGATGGCCTCGTCGATCTCTTCGGTGGTGGCGATACCGTCTTTCACCAGCCACAACGCCTCGCGCCAGACGGCTTCCAGGAACCGATCAGCGATATGCGCGTCGATCTCTTTCTTTACGTGCAGCGGGAAGAACCCGACCGAGGTCAGCAGGTCCTTGGCCCTGGCAATCATCCCGGGCGCGTTCTTATCGGTCGGCACCAGTTCGATCAGCGGCAGCAGGTACACCGGGTTGAACGGATGCGTCACCACGATCTGTTCAGGCCGCAGCGCGCCCTCCTGCAGTTCAGACGGTTTGAACCCGCTGGTCGAGGACCCAATGGTGGCATCCGGGTCGCAGGCCTCCTGCAAACCCTTATAAACCTTCAGTTTCAGGTCGAGCCGTTCCGGCACGCTTTCCTGAATCCACTTGGCCCCTTGCACGGCTTCGGCCATGTCATCATGAAAACTCAACGCCCCTTCCGGTGGTAGGGGAACGTCGCTTAGCCCCGGCAGCGACCGGCGCGCATTGTCCAATACCTCACCGATCTTGCGCTGTGCCTCGGGGTCAGGGTCGAACACCCGCACATCCCAACCGTTCAGCAGGAAACGGGCGGCCCAACCGCCGCCTATTACTCCTCCGCCAATGATAGCTGCTGATTTTATCATTCCTTGTTTCCCGTCACGTAAAGGCGTTCATCACAAACCAACTGAAGGTGAGCATCCAACCGCCAATAAATACTATTCCTGCAATCTGTCCCGCTGACTTGAAGGAACGCAAAACCAGACCCGCGATGCTGCCCAATCCGATTATTACAGCGCACAACCACGCACCAACGCTGAGATATGCTACTGGCGGTAATGATCCCCCAATTTCAGGAAACTCAACAAACACGGCTATGAAAAACCCAAAAAGGAACAGCAGGATCGCGGCCAGCAGCCCGGTCCACCAACGGGATTCAGATTGCAGATACGCCGTAAGGGCAAGCATCGACGCGACGAAAAACGAGAGCAAAAAGAACATAATCATGCCGAACCGATATCTTTACACGCGAATCTTGTCACCCCAACTCTCGAATTACATTACTTGGCCACCGGCGTGCGTTTCACCAGCCCTAGCTTCTCACGCACTTCCTGCGGTCCAATCACCCGCGCGCCCATGTTCTCGATGATGTTGCCTGCACGTTCGACCAATTGCCAGTTCTCGGCCAGCACGCCCTTTTCCAGCCACAGGTTGTCCTCAAGCCCCACACGCACGTTGCCGCCTGCCAGAACCGAGGCCGCGACATAGGCCATCTCATTGCGCCCCAGCGCAAAGGCGCTGAACGTCCAGTCGTCCGGCACGTTGTTCACCATCGCCATAAAGGTATTCAGGTCGTCGGGCGCCCCCCAAGGCACCCCCATGCACAGCTGGACCAATGCATTGGGTTCCAGAACGCCTTCTTTCACCAGCTGCTTGGCAAACCACAGATGACCGGTGTCAAACGCCTCGATCTCGGGCTTTACACCCAGATCGGTCATCATCTGCCCCATCGCCCGCAACATGCCGGGCGTGTTGGTCATCACGTAATCGGCCTCGGCAAAGTTCATCGTGCCACAGTCCAGGGTGCAGATCTCGGGCAGGCATTCGGCGATATGCGCGACCCGCTCGGTCGCGCCGACCATATCGGTCCCCTCTGCCACCGGAAGCGGGGCCTCGACCCCACCAAAGACGATATCCCCGCCCATGCCTGCCGTCAGGTTCAGCACCACGTCAACGTCGGCGTCACGGATACGGTCGGTGACTTCACGATACAAATCCAAACGGCGGCTGGGCACGCCTGTTTCCGGATCACGCACGTGGCAATGCACCACCGCCGCGCCCGCCTTGGCTGCGGCGATCGCGCTGTCTGCAATCTGCTGCGGTGAACGCGGCACATGCGGGCTGCGATCCTGCGTACTGCCCGAGCCGGTGATCGCGCAGGTGATGAAGACGTCGCGGTTCATTTCCAGCGGCATTGTGTTTTCCCCAAGTTATACCCGGTTTTGACCTGAGTTTTCCCCAGGCTTCTCCCCGGTTATCGAATTGCGTTCGCCCCCGACTCTGACGCAGCTTTGTGGAAACACTTGTCAGAATGCGAATCGTACTTGATGAAATCCGCAAAAAACATACTCCAACCCGAACATCGCGCCCTGAAAACGGCGGTGCTGGTGCTCGACGAATGCAACACGCTCAGCTTCGCATCAGCCGTTGATCCAATGCGCGCGGCCAACCGTCTGGCAGATCGCCCGGCATTCGATTGGGATTATGTGACCGCCACGGCGGAACCGGCGATCCTGACAAGCGCGCTTAACGTTCCAGGCATCCCGCTGGCGCGTCTGCAAAGTTGCGACCTGTTGATTGTGGTGGCCGGGTTCCAACTGGCCCGTCACGCCACGCCCAGCCTGCTGGCTGGCCTGCGACGCATCGCAGGCACCGGAGCCACAATGGCCGGGATCGACGGAGGTCCATGGCTGCTGGCCGAGGCTGGCCTGCTGAACGGCCACGCTGCCACGACCCATTGGGAAGACCTCGACAATTTCGCCGCCCGCTTCCCCGAGATTGACGTCCGCCCCGATCGTTTCACCATCTCGGGCAACCGCCTGACCTCGGGCGGTGCGATCCCGGCGGTCGAGATGATGCTGCACATCATCGCCGCGCGCCACGGCGCGGGATTTGCCGCGCGTGTCTCGGGCTTGTTCCTTTATGACGGCGCGCCCGAACCCTCAAAACCGCAAAGCCGCACTGGGGCACCGCACCGCCACACTGCCCTGACGTCCAAGGCAAACACCTTGATGGAATCGTCGCTCGACGACCCCCTGCCACTGGCTGACATCGCCGAAACCCTGGGAACCAGCCCCCGCACCCTGCAACAACAGTTCCGCCTGCGCCTGAACACCACGCCGCAAGACCACTACCTGCAACTGCGCCTGGCCGAGGCCCGCCGTCTGGTCACAGACACCGAAATCCCGCTGATGGAGGTCGCGCTGGCCACCGGCTTTATCTCGCAATCCAGTTTTGCGCGCGCCTTTCGCACCGCCCATGGGCTGTCCGCCCGTGACCTGCGGCAAAAACACACCCAGCCCACCCATCACTGATGGGGCCCCTTCATCTGGCCCCAAATATCCCGGGGGAGTCGCGCACAGCGCGGCGGGGGCAGAGCCCCCTAGAACGGCATCGGATGCGCGCGATGCGCTTCACTGATCTCGGCCAGAACCTCATCCGACAACCGCAGGTCCTTGCCGCCCAAAATATGCGCAAGCTGGTCCATTGTCGTCGCGCCAAAAATCGCCGACATCATGAACGGGCGGGCCTGACACCACGCCAGCGCCATATGAACCGGGTCCAGCCCATGGCGATTGGCAATCTCAAGATAGGCCGCCACCGCGTCGAACACCCGGAAACGGTGCCGCCCACCCATCTCGGGGACAATCGACATACGTGATCCTTCGGGCACCGCACCGCCCTGATACTTGCCGGTCAGAAATCCGGCGGCCAAAGGTGAAAAGGCCATCAGCCCGACATCTTCGTGCACGCTCAGCTCGGCCATATCAGTATCGAAATGGCGACACAGCAAGGAGTATTCGTTCTGCACCGATACCACCCGAGGGGCACCCGTCTGCTCGGCCAACCGCAACCATTGCGCGGTGCCCCAGGCACTTTCGTTGGACAGGCCAAAGGCGCGGATATTGCCCTTGTCGACCTGCGACTGCAGGGCCTCAAGGCATTCCTGCATGTTGCCAAGAACTTCGTCGGTATTATGGCCTGATGGTTCGTAATTCCAGTTCTTCCGGAACATATAGCTGCCCCGGTTCGGCCAGTGAAACTGATAAAGGTCGATGCAATCGGTCTGCAAGCGTTTCAACGACCCCTCAATCGCCTCGGGAATCGTTTGCCCGGATATATGCGCCCCGTCGCGGGCGTGCATAAAGCCCGCCCCCGAATGCTTGGTCGCCAGAATATATTCCCCCCGCCGCGCCGGGTTGGCGGCGTTCCAGTTACCCAGAATCTCTTCGGTCCGGCCCACGGTCTCTTTCGAGATCGGATTGACCGGATACATCTCGGCCGCATCGACAAAGTTGATCCCGGCCTCAAGTGCCATGTCCACCTGCCTGTGGGCATCAACCTCGGACGTCTGGGTGCCAAATGTCATGGTGCCAAGGCACAGGTCCGAAACCATGATACCGCTGCGACCCAAAGGTTTCATTTCCATCTGCCACTCTCCAAGATTTATGCTTGAAACCAGCCACTTACGCTTCGGCCTTCTTCTCCCACCGACCCGATTCCTCGGACCAGTATTGCGCCGAGCACCCCGCGCCGGTCAGGGTTTTCCACTGCCCCCGCGCGTACTGAACAGCTTCTCCGTCATTGCCGTCAAACAGGATGCACACCCGTTCCAGCGCCGTGACCTCATCCGGCTCAACCTGTGCGCCATCCACGGCCATCACGCAGGCCGGATCGTTGGCCGCCTGCGCCCCGGTCGTCAGCAGAATGGGTTGCGCCGCGTCATGCGGGCCACCGGCGCGGCCGTGTGGCAGGAACCCGTCCTCGGACCCCAGCCACAGCCTTTCATCCAGCCAGTCCATCCGCGCGGGATCAACGCCCCGCACGGCAATCTTCCACCCGGCCTGTCGCGCCTTGTCCAGCAGAACCGGCAGCGTATGCTCCAGCGGCTGACGGGTCAGGTGATAGAAATAGACGGCCCCCATCGGTTTACTCGACAACCGTCTCAAAGTTGTCCAGCACGAACCGGCTGATCGCACGCACGCCCCAGCCGGTGGCCCCTTTGGGCGCATAAGATGTCTCGGACGAGACAGAGGCGACACCGGCGATATCCAGGTGAATCCAGGGGGTGTCTTCTTTGACAAAGCGTTGCAGGAACTGCGCCGCGGTGATCGAGCCCGCCGGACGGCCACCCACGTTCTTCACGTCGGCAATCCGCGATTTCAGCTGTTTGTCATAGCCTTCGCCCAATGGCAGCCGCCATGCGCCCTCATCCTCGGCCTTGGCCGATTTCAGGAACGCATTGCAGAAGGTATCGTTGTTCGAAAACACACCCGCATTCTCATGCCCCAGACCGATGATCACAGCGCCGGTCAGCGTCGCCAGATCAATCATACCAACCGGTTGGAACCGCTCTTGCGCATACCACATGACATCACACAGAACCAAACGGCCCTCGGCGTCGGTGTTGATGATCTCGACCGTGTCGCCCTTCATCGACTTGACCACATCGCCCGGACGGGTGGCATTGCCCGACGGCATATTCTCAACCAGGCCGACCAGCCCCACGACATTGGCTTTGGCCTTGCGCTTAGCCAGTGCGCGCATTGCCCCTGCCACGACACCGGCACCGCCCATGTCCATGGTCATGTCTTCCATGCCTCCGGCAGGCTTCAGCGAGATACCACCAGTGTCGAACACCACGCCCTTGCCGACCAGCGCCAGCGGCGCGTCGTCTTGCTCGCCACCCTTCCAGTGCATCACAACAACTTTCGACGGGCTGACAGAACCTTGCCCGACGCTGAGCAATGTGCGCATGCCCAGTTCGGCCAGCTTTTCTTCTTCCAGCACTTCGACCTCAAGACCCAAGGCTTCCATCTCGGCCAGACGGTCGGCAAATTCGGTCGTGGTCAGGATGTTGGCCGGTTCATTGGTCAGATCGCGGGTCATCCGAACACCGTCAGCAACGGCATACAGCGGGGCGAACGTGGCCTCGATCTCGTCGGCTTTCTGATGGCCGATTGTGACTGTTCCGACCTTGTCCGCCTCTTTGGTTTTATGCGCATCAAAGTCATAGCTGCGCAGCACGATCCCCAGGGCCAATTCGTCGCACCGGACCTGATTGCCTGCCATCACCAGCAGGTCCTTGCCCCCTGCCAGTTTGGCCAATGCAGCGCCGGCTTTGCGCGCCTCGGCCTGATCAGGGCGGCGCGGCAGAACCAGAACGTCCAGCGCCTCGGCTGCCATACCGGCGGGCCACGCCAACGAGATCACATCACCCACTTTCGCCTTTCCGAAGCGCTCGCTTTCCACCAGCCGCGCAACTGCGCCACGGGTCAGGCGGTTGGCCCGGCGCACGGCGGGACCCATCTTGCCTTCGGGCGGAACGATCACAACCACACGCCCTGCGGCTTCGGCCATTGTATCCACGTCAAAGGGCTGAAAACGGATCGGTACCAGACTGCTCATTGCAAACTCCTCAAAATCTGTTCCCCAAGACCTAGCCCGCGCCGGGCGACTTGACCAGATAGCAGTTTTCCCCGCCAACCATTTGCATTACAGTGCCGAAAAAATATCCGACCAGATCGGGGGAGAACGAATTGGCAAGACTGGGCAGGCATACGCCGTTGCGCATCGGCGCAGGCAGTGGTGATTCTGGTCATCTGTTCGCCCGTTTCCCTTTGTCCGCAGCCCAGGCGGGGGCACCTTCGTGATCCTTGACCGCTATTTCGCCCGCCGTTTCATGCAGAGTTTTCTGGTTATCGGCGGCATCTTCCTGACGTTGCTGATTCTGATCGACCTGATCGAACAGGTGCGCCGGTTCGACTCGGAAAACCTGTCCTTTGGTCGGCTGTTGCATCTGACGTTGCTCAACACGCCCGCCGCGATCAGCGAAATGCTGCCCCTGCTGGTCATCCTATCCACAATCGCGCTGTTCGTCGGGTTGGCGCGCAGTTCCGAACTGGTGGTGACACGGGCCACCGGGCGCTCGGGCATACGGGCGCTGCTGGCGCCGGTGATGCTGGCCCTGGGTATCGGTGCGCTGGCTGTGGCATTGCTGAACCCGATCGCCGCGGCGACATCCGAAGAATACAAACGCCTTGCGGATACGTACCGCAACAAGGGCGGGTCGACCCTGTCCATCAGCAGCGAGGGTTTGTGGCTGCGGCAGGGGTCGCAAAACGGTCAGTCTGTGATCCATGCCCGTGGCACCTCGAATGGTGACACGTTGAAATTGGATCGCGTGACGATGATAACCTTTGCACAGGACGGCAAACCCACACGACAGATCGACGCTGAACTGGCCGAGCTGAAAGGCGGCAACTGGGTTCTGCACAACGCCAAGATCTGGCCGCTGGAAGACGGGGTGAACCCTGAAATCAACGCGGTCGAGCATCGCCAGCTTGAGGTGCCAACAACGCTGACGCGCCAACGTATCCTGGACACACTGGGACAACAGGATTCGGTTTCGGTCTACGATCTGCCCCAATTGATCCGTGACCTGCGCGAGGCCGGATTTTCCACCAAACAATATGAGGTCTGGTTGCAGGTGCAACTGGCGCGGCCGCTGTTTCTGGTGGCGATGGTCATGATCGGTGCCGCCTTTACCATGCGCCACGTACGTTTTGGCGGCACAGGCATCGCAGTTCTGTCAGCGGTCCTGTTGGGGTTCTCGATTTACTTCGTTCGCAACTTTGCCCAAATACTGGGGGAAAACGGTCAATTGCCTATCTTCGTCGCAGCCTGGGCCCCGCCCTTTGCAGCCATCCTTCTGTCCCTCGGCCTGTTGCTGCACGCGGAGGACGGCTGATGCGGATATTAGCCAGCCTGTTGTTATCCGGCGCGGTGGCGGTGGCCATGCCGTCTGGCACCTTGGCCCAGACCCAACCCGGCCTGACCCCCTCCCCTGACGCAGCGCAGGAAGACCAGCCAGCCCTGCTGGTGGCCGATAAGGTCTTTATCACACCCGAACGTGTTCTGGTGGCCGAAGGCAACGTCGAGGCGTTTCAGGGAGACGTCAAATTGACCGCAAAGCGCGTGACCTTTAACCGCGACACGGGCGAGCTGACACTGGAAGGCCCGGTCCGCATAGATCAGGGCGGCGCAACCACGATTTTGGCGGATTCGGCGGAACTGGACAGCGGGTTTCAAAACGGCCTGCTGATCGGCGCGCGCATGGTGTTCGACCAGCAGGTTCAGATCGCCTCGGTACAGGCCACGCGGGCGGCGGGTCGATACACGCAGTTCAGCAAGGTATCAGCCACCTCGTGCCATGTCTGCGCCAATGGGGAACCGCCGATCTGGCAGATTCGCGCGCGGAAGGTCACGCATGACCAGTTGGAACGCCAATTGTATTTCGAAGGCGCGCAATTCCGCGTGCTGGACGTTCCTGTGTTCTACTTCCCCTACTTGCGGCTTCCGGACCCGACTTTGGATCGGGCGACCGGCTTTCTGGTTCCGTCCATCCGGACCACATCGCAGCTTGGGACCGGCCTTCAGGTGCCGTATTTCATCAAGCTTGGCGATCACAAGGACCTGACGCTGACGCCTTATCTGTCACCGCGAACCACAACCCTTGGTTACCGTTACCGGCAAGCCTTTAAGCAGGGGCGCATTCGGTTTGAGGGGGCATATACCCGTGACGACCTGCAGCAGGGCGAAGACCGGGGGTACCTGTTTGCAGATGGCTGGTTCAACCTGGGCAACGACTTCCGCTTTACCTTCGACATCAAGACAACGTCGGATGACGCATATCTTGCCGATTACGGCCTGCCCGACTTTGATCGGCTGCGCAGCGAAGTTGCCCTTGAACGGATTAAGCGGGACACGGCTTTCCGCACCAGTTTCATCCACTACAAGACCTTGCGTGACAGCGAAAATCAGGATGATATCCCGTCTCGTGTTTTCGATCTGTACTATCAAAAACGCTATTTCCCGACGTCTGCTGGTGGTGAAGTCCGGCTGGGTTTCATCGCCCATTCACATGAACGCACCAGCGACGCCGACGTCACAGGCCGCGACGTGGCCCGCGCGACCTTTGATGCGGAATGGCTGCGCAGTTGGACCTTCGCCTCGGGGCTGCGGGCTGATGCCCGGCTGGGCGCGTCCGTCGATACTTTCAACATCCGCCACGACGACGCCTTTCCCAGTCAAGTCACCCGGTCCACACCGCGGGCTGCACTGACCCTGCGATATCCGATGCGCCGACGCGAGGCTTCTGGCGCAACTCAGATCCTGGAACCGATTGCACAGGTCGGCTGGACCCATGTTTCCGACACCAATGTGCCAAACGACGAAAGCACCTTTCAGGAGTTCGATCAGGGTAACCTGTTGTCCCTGTCCCGCTTTCCGGCCCCGGACCGGCGCGAAGACGGTGTAACGGGCGTTGTTGGTGTCAACTGGTCCCGATTTGGGCCAAAAGGTTGGCGGGCCCTGGCCACAATCGGTCAGGTATTCCGCGCAGACGCGGACCCCAATTTCAATCGGACCTCGGGTTTGCAAGGCACCGCTTCGGATCTGTTGATCGCGGGTCAGCTTGTGACGGCCAATGGTTGGTCTCTGGCCGGTCGCGGGCTGCTGAACGGCGATTTCAGCTTTGCCAAGGCCGAACTGCGCGCGCGTTGGCAGCAAGAGGCGACGGCCATCTCTGGCAGCTATGTCTGGCAGGAACCCGACCCAGCAGAAAATGTGAATGACGAGATATCGGAAATCCGAATGTTCGGCTTCCACCGGGTGGATCAAAACTGGCTGACAAATGCCTCGGCACGTTATGATCTGAACGAATCCGAACCGATCCGCTTTGGACTGGGTGTCACGTACCAGAATGAGTGCGTACAAGTTAACATGACCGTCAACAGGCGATTTACCTCATCATCAAGTATTGAGCCTTCGACAGAATTCGGCTTTACCGTGGCCCTGACAGGATACTCTGTCGAAGGCGGTGGCCAACAGTACAAGAGAAGATGCAGTTGAATTTAGGTTTCTCAAGTTTCATTCGTTCCGGTTGGCTTAAACCGGTGGCACCGGCACTGACTGCGGTAGTATTGGCGTTGGCCGCACCACAGGTCGGCGCCCAAAGCCTGTTCTCGCCCGCCGTCAAGGTCAATCAGGACATCGTCACCTGGTATGAGCTGGATCAGCGACAACAGTTCCTGACGCTTCTGGGCGCTCCTGGGGCATCCGACGACGAAGTGCGCCGGGCTTTGATTGACGACCGGCTGCGCAAACAGGTCATGCGCGAGGCAGGCATCGAAATCGCGCCCGAGGAAATTCAGGTCGGCATCGACCAGTTCGCCGCACGCGGCCAACTATCAACCGATCAGTTCATGCAATTGCTGTCCGATCAGGGTATTTCGCGCGAAACCGTTCGGGATTTCGTCGCTGACCAATTGACCTGGCGCGATTACGTCAGTTCTCGTTTCCTGTCGCAGGCCCGCCCGACCGAGGATGAGATCGACCGCGCACTGGGTCAAGCCGGCAGTGGTGGCTTGCAGGTGCTTTTGTCTGAAATCATCATCCCGGTTAATCAGCAAACCATCGCTCAGGCCGAGCTTTTGGCACAAGAGATTTCGCAGCTTCAGGGATTCGATGCGTTTTCCGCCGCAGCGGCTCAGTATTCGGCTGCGGGCACGCGCGACAACGGTGGCCGGTTGGAATGGCTGAACCTGACCAATCTGCCCCCCGCCTTGCAACCGGTTATCCTGGGGCTTGAAAATGGGGACATCACGCAACCGTTGACGTTGCCCAACGCCATCGCCCTGTTTCAGATGCGCGGTCTGCGCGAGGCTGCGTCCAGCACGCCCCGTTATTCCAAGATCGACTATGCCGCCTACTACTTGCCTGGTGGGCTTAGCCCCGAAACATTGGCCAAAGCCGCCAAACTGAAAGAAAATATTGATACCTGCGATGACCTTTACGGTATCGCCAAGGATCAGCCTGCCGAAGTTCTTGAGCGGACCGAGGCAAGCCCGGCTGACATCCCCCGCGACATTGCGCTGGAACTGGCCAAACTGGACCTGAACGAGGCCTCGGCAACCCTGACGCGCAACAATGGTCAAACGCTGGTGTTCCTGATGCTGTGCAAGCGCACCGCTGACGGCGGCGAAGAGACATCGCGCGCAGATGTGGCCAATGCGCTGACGCAACAACGGCTGCAGGCGTTTGCCGATAGCCTGCTGGAACAACTGCGGGCCGACGCAATTATTGTCGAGCAATGATCGCGCCGATCGCGCTCAGCTGCGGTGATCCCGCCGGAATAGGCCCCGAGATCGCGGCCAAAGCGTGGCTCGAACTGCGGGACACATGCCCGTTTTTCTACATCGGTGACGCCACCCACCTGCCCGACTGCACCCCGACGGGCCGCATTTCGCACCCGTCCGAGGCGCATGATCTCTGTGCCTCGGCCCTACCTGTGCTGCAATTGGATTTCCCGGCACCCAACCGTCCGGGGCACCCCGATCCGGACAATGCGCCCTCGGTGATCTCTGCGATCCAACGCGGCGTATCGCTGGTTCAATCCGGTGCCGCGTCGGCGCTATGCACCGCACCGATCCACAAAAAAGCACTAATCGACGGGGCCGGTTTCGCCTACCCCGGCCATACAGAGTTTCTGGCCGCCCTGGCCGGGCGCGACCGCGTGGTGATGATGCTGGCCAGCGATCAACTGTGCGTGGTGCCCGCGACAATTCACATCCCACTGTCACAGGTCCCGTCCACACTGACCCCGGACCTGCTGCGCGATACCATCACCATCACTGCCGAAGGCCTGCGCACCCAGTTTGGCATCGCGCATCCCCGGCTGGCCATCGCGGGACTGAACCCTCATGCGGGTGAAGGCGGCAAAATGGGCAATGAAGAACTGGACTGGATTGCCCCGCTGATCGCCGGGATATCGGCGGACGGCTATTCCGTCACCGGCCCGCATCCTGCAGATACGATGTTCCACGCCGCAGCCCGCGCGCGCTATGACGCGGCAATTGCAATGTATCACGATCAGGCCCTGATCCCGATCAAAACGTTGGACTTCGACCGGGGTGTTAACGTGACGCTGGGCCTGCCTTTCATCCGCACCTCACCCGATCATGGCACCGCTTTGGACATCGCCGGACAAGGTATCGCCACCCCGACCAGCCTGATCGAGGCCCTGACCCTTGCACAAAAAATGGCGCAAACCCGATGATGCTTCACCTGGCTGAAAATATCCCCGCCGGAGGCAAAAAATCACTGGCGTATCCCCCACCATTCGCGCCACGGTGATCAGAACATGAGCGCAATCGACACCCTCCCCCCCCTGCGTGAGGTCATCGCGACCCATCAGCTTTCGGCTCGCAAATCGCTGGGCCAGAACTTTTTGCTGGACTTGAACCTGACCGCGAAAATCGCACGTCAGGCCGGTGACCTAACCGAATGCGATATTCTGGAAATCGGCCCCGGCCCCGGCGGCCTGACCCGTGGCCTGCTGTCTGAGGGCGCGCGCAAGGTCGTGGCCGTTGAAAAGGATACGCGCTGTATCGCAGCCCTGAACGAAATTGCCGCCGCCTACCCCGGCCAGCTTGAGGTGATCAATGGCGACGCGCTTGAAATCGACCCGCTGCAACATCTGACGCCGCCGATCCGAATCGCGGCGAACCTGCCCTATAACGTGGGGACCGAACTGCTGGTGCGCTGGCTGACGCCACCCCAATGGCCCCCGTTCTGGCAAAGCCTGACCCTGATGTTCCAACGCGAGGTCGCCGAGCGCATCGTGGCGCAGCCCGGCAGCAAAGCCTATGGGCGTCTGGCCATCCTCGCCCAATGGCGGGCCGAGGCGCGTATCGCCATGTCGCTGCCGCCCGGGGCCTTTACGCCGCCGCCCAAAGTCTCCAGCGCCGTGGTTCACCTGACCGCCCTGGCCGAGCCACGCTATCCAGCGGACGCCGCGACTTTGTCGCGCATCGTGGCCGCAGCGTTCAATCAACGCCGCAAAATGCTGCGCGCGTCGCTCAAGGGGGCCGCCCCGGATATCGAAGATCGCCTGATCGCCGCCGGGATCAAGCCCACGGACCGGGCCGAGCAAATCCCGCTCGAAGCATTCTGCGCATTGGCCCGCGAGATTCGAAAAAGCTGACCCTCAAAACAAAAAAGCCCCGGGCCATGCCCGAGGCTTTCTGAAACAGGCAAACCGCTATTACTCGGCGGCTTCGGGGGCGTCGTCGCCACCGCTGGGCGCGTCTTCAGCCGTCGCAGCCTTGGGCTTGCGCGGGCGCGGACGTCGCGCCGGTTTTTTCTTTTTCTCATCCGCATCTGAAACAGGGGCTTCATCTTTGCTTTCAGGCGTCTCGACCAGACCGGATTCAGGAGCCGCCGTTTCGGCCGTGAAACCCATCACATCAGGCTGCGGGGCCTCTGCCGGATCAGCCTGGCGGGCAGATTCGCGTTCCTGCCGCTCGGCACGCTCGCGATCACGCTCGGCTTGGCGTTCACGGTTCTGGCGCTCCTGCTCTTCACGGCGTGCGTCAACTTCGCGCTGTGCTTCGCTCAGCATGCGCAAATAATGCTCAGCGTGCTGTTGGAAGTTCTCGGCAGCCACACGGTCATTCGACAGCTGTGCGTCACGGGCCAGCTGGTTGTATTTGTCGATGATCTGCTGTGGGGTGCCGCGCACCTTACCTTCAGGACCCGAGCTGTCAAAAACCCGGTTCACGACGTTGCCGCCAGAAGGACGATTTCGGTTATTCTTGGCCCGCGAGCGGGATTTGGAAGATCTCATCTACTTTAGTCAGCCTTGTCATTCGCTGTCGATCACCTCGCGTCGGGCACTGCTCAAAGGCTTTTGCTGTGACGCGATGTCGACTTTTTTGGGCTTGGCGTCAGGGGCCCGCTGAAACAGCGTCAACCTCTCCGACTAACCCTGAGTAAGCATGTCCAGCGCGTGCAGACAAGGGGTTTGTCCAAAAAATCGCAGGTTTTTTACATCAATCGGCGTTTTTCGGCCTCACTTGCCCTGTCACTGCGGCATTCTTGCGACAACGACGCGGTCACGACCATCCAAATCGGGAATGATGCCCGTATCAGACAGCCCTGCTGCGTCAAAAAGCGCGGATACGCTTTGCCCCTGCGTCGGCCCGATTTCGACCAGAATACGCCCACCCGGCAAAAGGAAATCCGGAACCGCAGCCGCGATACGGCGATAGGCTTCCAACCCGTCGCCCTCATCCGTCAACGCCATCCTAGGTTCATGCTCGCGCACTTCTGGCGACAGATCTTCCATTTCCATCAATGAAATATAGGGCGGGTTAGAAACAATCAGGTCGAACTGACCTTGAATGTCTTCCAGCCAATCGGATTGCAGAATCTCAGCCCGGCCCTGTACCTGATGCTGCACCACATTGGCGCTGGCCTGCAGACATGCGGCTTCGCTCAGGTCCGCACCAATACCCGACGCGCTTGTCCGTTCCGCCAAAAGCGTGATCAGAATGCACCCCGAACCGACGCCCAGATCCAGCACATGATCAAACGGCTCGCTCAATGCGGCCTCAATCAGGGTTTCGGTTTCCGGGCGCGGATCCAGAACGTCACTGCTGACACGGAACCGGCGGCCATAGAATTCACGCTCACCCAACAGATGCGACACCGGCACACGGACGGCCCGCAGCGAAATCAACTGGTCATAGCGCTCTGCAATTTCAGGCGACAGTTCCTCGGGCGCGATCAATGTCACCCGGCTGGCTTCGATCCGCGCCGCATGGGCCAGCAAAACCCGCGCGTCCCGCGCCGGGTCATCAACCCCTGCCGCGCGCAGCCGCGCCGTTGCGGCCACCATCGCCTGCGCTGCTGTCTGCGCCGCAATCATTGTGCCATCTCGGCCAGCAGCCGCGCCTGATCATCGGCAGTCAGCGCGTCGATCACTTCGTCCAGATCGCCCTGCATCACCTGATCCAGCTTATAAAGCGTCAGGTTGATGCGGTGATCCGTCATGCGTCCCTGCGGAAAATTATAGGTCCTGATCCGTTCCGACCGGTCGCCCGAGCCCACCTGACTGGCCCGATCCGCTGAACGTTCACTGTCGATCCGCTGCCGTTCCAGATCATATAGCCGCGTTTTCAGCACCTGCATGGCGATCTCGCGGTTGCGGTGCTGCGATTTCTCGGAGCTGGTCACGACAATCCCGCTGGGCAAATGGGTGATCCGCACCGCCGAGTCGGTGGTGTTCACATGCTGCCCGCCCGCGCCTGAACTGCGCATGGTGTCGATCCGCAGGTCATTGGCGTCGATCTGAATATCCACATCCTCGGCCTCGGGCAGAACCGCCACGGTGGCCGCCGATGTGTGAATACGCCCGCCGCTTTCGGTTTCGGGCACCCGCTGGACGCGATGCACACCTGATTCGTATTTCATCCGGGCAAAGACATTGTCGCCCTTGATATGGGCCACGACCTCTTTGATCCCGCCAAGGTCTGACGCCTGTTCCTCGATGATCTCGAACTTCCAGCCCCGCGCTTCGGCATAGCGTTGGTACATCCGCAGCAGGTCTCCGGCGAACAACGCGGCCTCATCCCCACCCGTTCCGGGGCGGATTTCCAGCATCGCCGGACGTGCATCCGCCGCGTCCTTTGGCAACAAAGCCAGTTGCAGCGCATGTTCGGCCTGCGGGATACGCGCTTGCAGTTCGGGAATTTCCTCTTCGGCCAGTTCTTTCATGTCCGGGTCCGACAACATCGCCTGCGCCTCGGTCAGGTCGCCGACCAGTTGCCGCCACGCCATGATCTGATCGACCACCGGCTTGAGGTCCGAGTATTCCTTGGCCAAAGCCGCAATATCCCCGCCCGCAGCGCCATCAGCCATGGCCGCTTCGAGGTATTGGAATCGCTGGGTGATCTGTTCAAGGCGTTCTTCGGGGATCATCCGGGCGGTGTCTCTCATCCACGGGCTTTGGTCAAGGCCCAGCCTTGTGCTAAGCTATGTGGCATGAAACGAACTGTTCTTGCTTTGACCCTTTGCGCAACCCCCGCATTGGCGGATGTCACAGGACCCGGCGGCAAGGTTCAGGATTGCTATTGCACCGACAAATCCGGCACCCGCATCGAATTGGGAGAGATGATCTGCCTGCAGGTTGATGGCCGCATGTTCACCGCCCAATGTCAGATGTCGCTGAACGTACCCATGTGGCGCGAGGTGCAGGAAGGTTGCCTGTCATCGCGGCTAGAGCAGAGCCAGCCACCCGTCAACACGCTCACGGTTCACCCCAAGATCTGACTCACCAAACCGCAGCCGCCCGTGAATGCGCAGAACGTCGCCGTCCTGTTGCACGGTGGTGTAATCGGGGAAGCCGAAAACCAGGCTGCGGGTCACATAGGTGATCATCCCATCCTCCACCGAACCCGCCAGAACCGTCGTGCGGGACGTTTCGCGTGCGATTGCGTCAAGGCGCGCCAACCCGTCCGGGCCGGTTTCCACAACGCGCAAAACGCCGCCTTCAAGGTCCTGATCGGCCTGCACCTGCGGGGCAACATGCCAGAATTCCGGGTCCGAGGGCGCAAGCCGGATGTACCCTGCACCAACAACGATCAAAACAACCAGCAGCCACATTAGTTTCTTTTTCATAGCGCCCTTCCTCTGCGCTGAACTTAGCCGGACCGGCCACCGGCGCAAGGTCGCCTTGCCGGATTACCGTGACGTCACGCCGGGCATAATGCACAGCAGTTCAAACAGCAGGCTGGCCGCCGTCAGCGCGGTGGTGCCTGCCGGATCATAGGGAGGCGAGACCTCGACCAAATCGCAGCCCACCGCGTTCACGCCGCCAAGCGCGTGGATCAACTGCAACGCTTGCGGCGTGGTCAGGCCGCCGATCTCGGGCGTGCCGGTGCCGGGGGCAAAAGATGGGTCCAGGCTGTCGATGTCAAAGGTGATATAGACCGGGTGATCCCCGATCTCCTTACGGATCTGCGCCCCGATCAGGGTCAGGTTTTGTTGCCATAACTCCCATGCCGGAAACTGGCGCACCCCCCACCCCTTGGCCTCGGTGAAATCTCCGGCGGCATATCCCGACCCGCGCAAACCTATCTGGAATGTCTTGTCGGGGACGATCAACCTTTCTTCGTGGGCACGGCGCAAGAAGGTGCCGTGGGTTTCCTTTTCACCGAACATCTCATCATTCACATCCGCATGCGCATCCACATGCACCAGCGCCACAGGTCCGTGTTTGGCCGCAACAGCCCGCAGGATCGGCAGGGTGATCGAATGATCGCCCCCAATCGCCATCGGCGTCACATCCTGCGCCAGAATGGCGTCATAGCTTTCCCTGATGATCCTGAGACTGTCAGGCAGCGAGAACGTATTGATCGCCAGGTCCCCGATATCGGCAACTTGCAAACTGTCGAATGGGGCCGCAAAAGTCGCCATGTTATAGGGCCGGATGATCGCGCTTTCACTGCGAATGTGCTTTGGCCCGAACCGTGCGCCCGTCCGCCATGAGGTGCCAATGTCCATCGGAATTCCCAAGACGGCCACATCCAGCCCGGCCAGCGTGTCAGCCTGCGGCAGCCGCATGAAGGTGTTTGGCCCGGAAAACCGGGCCAGATCGTTGCCGCTGATCGGTTGGTTCAAAATTGTCATACGCCCTGCTTCTCCATCCGGTCTGACCGTTTAGAAAAGCAAATACCGGAAGGATGACTAACCAATGGTTAAGACGCGCCGGACAAGCCCAGTTAAGCCAGCCTGTTCCACCCCAGCAAGCAGATGATCTGCATCGCCACATGGGCACCTGCAATGGCTGTTGCGCCGGTGGTATCAAACGGTGGCGATACTTCGACCACGTCGCCACCTTTGATGTTGATCCCGGCAATGTCGCGCAGAATGATCTGCGCCTGAGCCGAGGTCAGTCCGCCCCAGACCGGCGTTCCGGTGCCGGGGGCAAAAGCCGGGTCCAATCCGTCGATGTCAAAGCTCAGGTACACGGGATTGTCCCCCAGAATGCCCTTGATCTTTTGCGCCACGGCGGCGGGGCCGGTCTCGTGCACCTCACGCGCGTCAATGATGTTGACGCCCAGCGTGTCCGTGTTGGTGGTGCGTATCCCCACCTGAACCGAGCGTTTCGGGTCCACGATTCCGGATTTCACCGCCTTGTAGAACATCGTGCCATGGTCCACGCGCGACATGTCATCATCCGCCCAGGTGTCCGTATGGGCATCAAATTGCAGCAGCGAAATCGGGCCATATTTCTCGGCATAGGCCTTCAGGATCGGAAAGCTGATATAGTGATCACCGCCCAACGTGACCGAGGCCACGTCAGCGGCCAGAATCTTGCGGATATGTTCGGTCAAAGTGTCGGGAAAAGCGGGGATATTGGCATAGTCAAAGGCCATATCGCCGTAATCGACAATCGCCAGCTCGCTGAGCGCATCAAACGGCCAGCCATAGGGCGCGTCGGGCGATTGCAGCGCGCTGGCCTCGCGGATGGCGCGGGGGCCAAGGCGGGTGCCGGGGCGGTTGGTCACCGCCTGATCGAATGGAATACCGGTCACGGCGATATCCACACCGGTCAGATCCTTGGTATAGCGCCGCCGCAGAAACGACGTGGCCCCGCCAAATGTATTTTCAAAGGACAGGCCCTTGAGGTTTGGGTTGGTAAATGCCTCATCCACCTGATTTTTTGCGTCTTCCAGTGACATCTTGCGCCTCTTCCCTTTCGATTGTTCCACTGGGCCTCAGCCCAGTGGCTGTGCCTTTTCAACGAGCCGTGCGAAAAACGATGCCCCGACCGGAGCAATGTCGTCGTTGAAATTGTATTTGGGGTGATGCAGACCTGCCCCATCGCCCTGACCCAGAAACAGATAGGCCCCGGGCCGCGCCTGCAACATGTAGGAGAAATCCTCGGCCCCCATCTCACGCCCGCAGGCCTCGGTGACCCGCTCGGCACCTGACACGTCGCGCGCCACATCGGCCGCAAACCCGGTCTTTTCCGGATCGTTGACCGTGGCGGGATAGCCGACCTCATAGCCCAGCGTTGCCTCGACCCCGTATGACACCGCCTGCCCTTCGACAATCTGTGCCATCCGCTGCATCACCATCTTTTGGACAGCAGGGTCGAAGGTGCGCACGGTGCCGTTGATATACGCGGTATCGGGGATCACGTTGTTCACCGTCCCGGTGTGGATCTGTGTGACCGAGATTACCAGATCATCCAGCGCATAGTGGTTGCGGCTGACGATGGTCTGGATTGCCTGCGCGATCCCACAGGCCGCCATCACCGGATCGCGGGTTTCATGGGGCATCGCGCCATGTCCGCCGACGCCCTGTATATGCACCTCGAACGTATCCACCGCCGCCATGATCGGACCGGGCGTGGTTTGAAACATCCCTTCGGGCCGACCGGGCGTATTGTGGATGCCGTAGACCTGGGTGATGTCGAACCGGTCCATGATACCCTCTTCGACCATCACACCGGCACCGCCGCCCTCTTCTTCGGCGGGTTGAAAGATCAGCGCCACGCGGCCCCGGAAATTGCGCGTCTCGGCCAGATAGCGCGCCGCGCCCAGCAACATCGTTGTGTGCCCGTCATGGCCGCACGCATGCATTTTACCGGGGTTTTTCGAGGCATATTCAACGCCCGTTTCCTCGGGGATCGGCAGCGCATCCATATCGGCGCGCAGACCGATGGTCGGCCCCTCACCCTGCCCGTTGATGATCGCCACGATCCCGGTTTTGGCGATCCCTTCGTGCAGCTCATCCACCCCGAATTCGCGCAGGCGATCTGCGACAAAGGCTGCGGTCTCGTGACATTCGAACTCCAACTCGGGGATCGTATGCAGGTGCTGGCGCCATGTGGCCATGTCAGCGGTGTAATCGGCAATTCGGTTGACGACGGGCATCTGGGGTGGACTCCTGATCGGGACTGCGGAATGGATGCATCTGACACCGGAACGAAAGGGTTCGCAATGGCCGAAAATCCTCTGATCCACGACAGCGCTGCGGGTATCGAACGCCTGCTGGAAATCATGCGCCGCCTGCGCGACCCGCAATCGGGCTGTCCGTGGGACATCGAACAGGATTTCGCCACCATCGCCCCCTACACCATCGAAGAGGCCTATGAGGTCGCCGACGCCATCGAACGGCAGGCTTTTGATGAGTTGAAGGGAGAGCTGGGCGATCTGCTATTCCAATCCGTCTTTCACGCGCAGATGGCCGAAGAAGCCGGGCATTTCACCTTTCAGGACGTAGTGCGCACCATGTCCGACAAGATGGTCGCCCGCCATCCGCATGTCTTCGGTGATGAATCCCGTGACAAATCGGCCGAGCAGCAGACGCTGGACTGGGAAACCATCAAGGCGGCGGAACGCGCGGGCAAGGAACAAAAGGGCGCGCTGGACGGCGTGGCGGCCAACCTGCCCGCCCTGCTGCGGGCGCATAAACTGCAAAAACGCGCCGCCCGCGTGGGGTTCGACTGGCCCGATGCCAGCCATGTGCTGGCCAAGATCACCGAAGAGGCGGCTGAGCTTGAAGAGGCACGTGATGCCAAAGATGCCGACGCACTAGAGGATGAATTCGGCGATCTGCTGTTCGTGATGGTCAACCTAGGCCGCCATCTGGGCATCGAACCCGAGGCCGCCCTGCGCCGCACCAACGCCAAGTTCACCCGCCGTTTCGAACAGGTCGAGGCGCGGCTGGCGGATCGGGGAAAAACCCCATCGGACAGCACCTTGCAAGAGATGGACGCCCTTTGGGACGAGGTCAAAATCGAGGAGCACCGCGCCAACGGCAAACTCCCGCCGGTGGATGCGACAACCGACGCCTAAAACAACTGGACAAGGCGGGTCCCACTTGTCAGTGTCCGCGCTTTACGACCCTCCGGAGGCAGCCCATGACCGCGCGCAAGATCATCATCGACACTGACCCCGGACAGGATGATGCCGTCGCCATCCTGCTGGCGCTTGCCAGCCCCGAAGACATCGAGGTGTTGGGCATCACCGCCGTTGCCGGAAATGTGCCTTTGGCGCTGACCGAAAAGAATGCACGCATCGTCTGTGAACTGGCCGGTCATACCGAAGTGCCTGTTTACGCAGGCTGCGACCGGCCGTTGAACCGCCCGCTGGTCACGGCGGAACATGTGCATGGAAAAACTGGGTTGGATGGGCCGGACCTGCCCGAACCAAAGATGGAACTGGCCGAAGGTCACGCCGTCGATTTCATCATCGACACCCTGCGCGCGCATGATCCGGGGACCGTCACGCTATGCCCCTTGGGACCGTTGACCAACATCGCAACGGCCTTTCAGAAGGCCCCTGACATCATCGACCGCGTTCAGGAAATCGTACTGATGGGCGGGGCCTATTTCGAAGTTGGGAACATCACTCCTACCGCCGAATTCAACATCCATGTCGATCCCGAAGCTGCTGATGTCGTGTTCAAATCTGGCAGACCTATCGTGGTCATGTCACTGGATGTCACGCACAAGGCGCTGGTCACCAAACCCCGCAACGACGCCTTCCGCGCGCTTGGCAGCAAGGTCGGCGTCGCCGTAGCCCAGATGACTGATTTCTTTGAACGCTACGACAAGGAGAAATACGGCAGCGCGGGCGCGCCGCTGCACGATCCCTGCGTCACCGCCTATCTGATCCGGCCCGAGCTGTTCACGGGTCGCCATGTGAATGTGGAAATCGAAACCCAGTCTGAACTGACAATGGGCATGACCGTCGCCGACTGGTGGGGCGTCACGGACCGCAAACCGAACGCGATGTTCATGGGCGATCTGGACGCCGACGGCTTCTTTACCCTGCTCACCGAACGGCTGGCCAAGCTATGAGCGCCGCGCTGAGACTTGCCCGCCCCGAGGATCTGGACCGCCTGATGGGTCTGGTGACCGCCTTCCATACCGAGGAAGGGATCGTTCAGGACGCCGATCAGACCCGCGATGCGTTGACCCCGTTGCTTGAGGGCATCCCCCACGGCTGCATCTATCTGATCGGCCCGGGCCGTGCGCCACTGGGCTACATCATCCTGACCTTTGGCTGGTCCGTCGAATTTGGCGGATTGGACGGTTTCGTCGACGAAATTTACATTCGCCCCGCCGTTCGCCGCCGTGGTATCGCCAGCGAGGTTCTGCTGGATCTGCCCAAGGCCCTTGCCGCAGCCGGCATGATAGCCCTGCATCTGGAAGTCGACCGCACCAACAGTACCGCGCACAACCTGTACCTGCGCACCGGTTTCAAACCGCGCGATCAGTACATGTTGATGAGCAAAAAGCTCTGACCAAAAGGTGTGATCACGGGCCGAAAAGCCCGTGGTCCGGCAGGCACATCCTAGCGGGCTTCACCGCGGTAGATGTAAGTCGGCGATTGCATGTTCCTGACGGGATCGTCTGCCGACGTCTTATCACCGGAAATTGGATACGTGCCGGGCGTAGAACAGGCCGCAAGGAACACAGTGCCTATTACCGATGCTACGAGAAGGAATTTCGAACCAGTCATGGTATTCTCCTTTTCTGTAATACCCTTAAAATAGGAGATACTTTGGCCAGCCCAATAGGAAAAAGTTCACACATAATGAATTTTATGCAAGGCCAAACCTGCCAATTTGTTACTTTTTGCAGGGAAAACAAACTGTAGCTGGCAATAATCTTTTAGCCACTTTCCTCTGGATCGAACGTGTTGGGGCCTAGCTGCATCTCAAAAAACAGCAAATGGCCCTCTGCGATCTCTGGCACTTCGGCATATGCATCCCGCAGGTGAAATCCCATCGAAAGATACAGGCGCGCCGCTGTCTCAAGCGGTTTTCCAGTGTCCATACGGACATATTCAAACCCCTGACGACGGCACTGTTCGATCAAAGACTGCACGATGGCATACCCCGCCCCGGTTCCCCGCGCGTTTTCCGTCACAAACACCCGTTTGATTTCAGCGACACTGGGCGCAATCGTGTGAAACATCCCGCATCCAATGGGTTGGCCTTCTTTCAACACCAGACAAGCGCCGCCTTTCGGAGGGCTATGTTCAACCTCGATCACATCCATCAGGCGCACGTATTTTTCACGCGGGTAAACTGTTTGGACGATGCTCTGCGACTTTGGATCAAGCGTCAGAAGGAAATCGCGATAATCCCAACACAAACGCCGGACCGCATCAAAGTGGTCCGGCGTTTTTGGTTCTATGATGCTTAGCATCGGCTGATCCTCAAACAATTTTCAAGGATCAGGATAACACTTAGCGTTTCAAGATCGAAGTCCCGGCGTATTCGGCAACCTCACCCAGCGATTCTTCGATGCGGATCAGTTGGTTGTACTTGGCCAACCGGTCCGACCGCGCCAGCGAGCCGGTCTTGATCTGACCGCAATTGGTTGCCACCGCCAGATCGGCAATGGTCGCATCCTCGGTCTCGCCCGAACGGTGGGACATGACATTGGTGTACCGCGCCCGGTGGGCCATATCGACGGCGCGCAGGGTTTCGGTCAGCGATCCGATCTGGTTCACCTTGACCAGCATCGAGTTTGCGCAGCCGCGCTCGATCCCTTCGGCAAGACGTGTGGGGTTGGTCACGAACAGGTCGTCGCCCACCAGTTGCACCTTATCGCCGATGGCGTCGGTCAGGGCCTTCCAGCCGTCCCAGTCATCCTCGGACATGCCATCTTCGATCGAGATGATCGGATAGTCGTTGACCAGCGCCGCCAGATAGGCCGCGTTCTCTTCCGAGGTCAGGGTCGTGCCCTCGCCTGACAGGACGTATTTGCCGTCCTTGTAGTATTCGGTCGCGGCGCAATCCAGCGCCAGGTGGATTTCCTCACCCGGCTTGTAGCCTGCCTTTTCGATGGACTTCAGGACAAAATCCAGCGCCTCACGGGTCGAGGCGATGTTGGGCGCAAATCCACCCTCATCGCCGACACCGGTGGCCAGACCAGCGGCCGACAGCTCTTTTTTCAGCGTGTGGAACACCTCGGCGCCCATGCGCACCGCCTCGCGGATATTCGCGGCCGAGGTCGGCATGATCATGAATTCCTGAATGTCGATCGGGTTATCCGCGTGCTCGCCCCCGTTGATGATGTTCATCATCGGCACCGGCAGAACACGGGCCGAGGTGCCGCCCACATAGCGGTACAACGGTTGCGTAGTGAAGTCCGCCGCCGCCTTGGCCGTGGCCAGCGAGACACCCAGAATGGCGTTTGCGCCCAGGCGGCCCTTGTTCTCGGTCCCGTCCAGTTCAATCATCGCGCCGTCGATGGCAACCTGTTCGGTTGCGTCAAAGCCGACCAATTCCTCGGCGATCTCGCCGTTCACTGCGGCGACGGCCTCCAGCACGCCTTTGCCCAGATAGCGCGACTTGTCACCGTCACGCTTTTCAACCGCTTCATAGGCACCGGTCGACGCGCCCGAAGGTACAGCAGCGCGGCCCATGGTGCCGTCTTCCAGAATCACGTCCACTTCAACTGTCGGGTTGCCCCGGCTGTCCAGAATTTCGCGTGCGTGAATGTCGATGATCGTGCTCATGAGGCCCGTCCCTGTGGCTGCATTTGGTTGCAAGCCTCATAGCATCACGCGGCAAAAAGTAAACCAGCCATGTTATCGCTAACACGTCTTGAGGCCGATGTTTGCGCCAACCTGCGACGATCCGTCAGGTCGCGGCGGGCACCATGGTTCGGGCCAACCGTCGTTCGCGCAAGAAAGTGTAAAGACCAGAGCCGATGATCAGCGTGGCACCCGCCAGCGTCATCGCGTCCGGACGCTCGCCGAACATCAACATGCCCGCCATGATCGAAAAGACCAGCCGCGTATAGCGGAACGGCGTCAACGCCGAGGCATCCCCCACCCGCATCGCGGTGACGATCCCGTAATAGCCCAGAACACCAAACCCGATCGCGCCAATATAAGGTCCGATCTGACCCGATCCAAGCGGCACCAAGGGCTGACCGCCGAACACCATCATCGCAAGCCCCGACAGCGCCACGGAAATATAAGCCTGCAACGCCACAACCGAAGACGCCACACGGACATCCAACCGACGGGTGATCAGATCGCGCGCGGCAATTGCAACGACCGTGGCCACAACAAACAACGACTCGGGCTGGAACCCCTCAACGCCGGGGCGGATGATCATCAGAACGCCAACGAAACCAACGCCAATCGCGCTCCACCGCCGCCAGCCGACCTGTTCGCCCAAAAACAGCGCAGCCCCCATGGTGACCGCCAGCGGCATCGCCTGAAACACGGCGGCCACGGTAGACAGTTCCACCAGTGACAGTGCGGTCACAAAGCTCAATGCGCCGACCGCTTCGGTCGCGGCGCGGGCCATGGGCAGAAACTGCCATGCTACAGGGTCAAAGATGCGTTTGCGCGTCACGATCGACAGTGCGGCGAACACCAGCCCGCACATTACGCCCAGCACAATCATGATCTGCCCGGTCGATACGCTGATCGACAGGTGTTTGATAAACATGTCCTCAAGCGCAAAGGCCGCCATCGCGCCGACAACCAGCATAATGCCGTTCACGTTATTCATGGTCGTGTCCGTTGAAACCTGCGACCCGAATTGCCGCCATCGCCGTCAGCAAAATCGAAAGACGCCTTATCTGGCAAGTCTTATTCCCGCAGGAAACATGAATTCCCGTGCGTCCACCGTTCGTGTTTTGTGATGGGTCAGTCTTGTTCCAGCGGAACGCCGTACAACTCCAGCCGGTGGCCTTTCAGCTTATACCCAAGCTTGGCCGCGATTTTTTCCTGCAGGGCTTCGATCTCGGGGTCTACGAATTCGATCACCTCGCCCGACTGCATGTCGATCAGGTGATCATGGTGATCACGCTCGGCGTCTTCGTACCGCGCGCGCCCGTCGCCGAATTCCAGACGGTCGAGTATCCCCGCCTCTTCGAACAGTTTCACGGTGCGATAGACGGTGGCGATGGAAATGCCCGAATCCACCTTTGAGGCGCGGGCATACAGCTCCTCTACATCCGGGTGATCCGCGCTTTGTTGCAACACCTGCGCAATTGTGCGGCGTTGACCCGTCATGCGTAGGCCCTTGGCTTCGCAACGGGCGATGATCGTATCGGACATGGTGACTCTCGGACTTGTTCGGGTCTCTGTCTTAATACGTCTGCGCGGCTGGCGCTACAGGGTAATTGCGGTTTAGGCCGCAGGTCGCACATCGGCCCAAATCGGCAGGTGATCCGAGGCAATATGCGCGGGCCGCGCGTCGTGTACGCCATGCAACACCGCCTCAAGCCCCGCGCCCAGCGCGATCCGGTCCAGCGCCCCCAGCGGCTGTGCGGCCGGAAAGCTGGCGACCGGCGGCAGAAACCGCATATCCGGGGCCAGATGATCCAGAACCGGTTGCCGCGACCATTCGTTGAAGTCCCCCGCCCAGACGGTTGGCATCGCATCCAGCCCGGAATCGCAGTGGCGAATATGGGTGATCTGCCGACGCCGCGACGCGGGCAGCAGCCCCAGATGCATCCCCATCACCCGCAGCGGCCCGATCTGGGTATCGAATTCCACCCGCACAGCCCCCCGGGGTTCCAACCCCGGCAAATCGTGATGGCCTGTCTGCCGCACCCGGATGGCATCGCCGCGCCAGATCATCGCGTTGCCGTGCCAGCCCAGGCTGCCTGCGCCCCCCAAATCGACAACCTGCCACCCGGCCTCATCCAGCATGAAATGCGGCAGGGCGGCCGGGCGCGGCGGCAGGCGTTTGTCGGCCTCTTGCAGCACCACGATATCGGCCTTCATGCCGTCGATGACCTGCATGATGCGTTGCGGCTGCCGCCGAAAATCAAGGCCGACGCATTTCTGAATATTGTAACTGGCGATGCGCAGAGTTGAAGGATGGGTCATAAAGATCCTGTGATTGACATGATACGGTCCCGTAGAACCCGATTTCTTTCAAAACTGCGTAATCATCAGATTGGCCGGCTCGTCCCCTTCGGCAGATGAGGCATGGCCCGTTCCGGTGACATCTTCGGCCCAGAACAGATCGCCAGCCGTAAAATCCCGCACCTCGCCCGATCCGGCCTGAACACGGAACCTGCCCGACAGAACCGTTGCCAGTTGACGGTTGGGAGAGCGGTGCTGAACCCCTTTCCACCCCGCAGGCAGTGACAGGAAGACAAAGCGCGATGCGTCATATTCCTGAGAGACTAGAAACGGGTTGGCGGGTGGGGCAAAACTCTTGAGCTCGGCATCAATATCGCGGTCTTCAAAATAGGAAACACCGTCCGCGTCTTCCAGCAAGATCGAATAGCGCATTATATGCTCCTTAAAACAAATCTGAAAAATCCAGCAGTGTTACCCCTGCACCCATTATGCAGCATTCTTTCAGGATGGTAAGCCGCTGTCGTTTCCCCCAGACAAACGTCAACTTTGGCAATCCATCGGCCCCTAAGTCCCGCAGAACGTCGCATGGACGACTTCGCTTTTGGTCGGTGGGCGTGTCAGGTCGTCGGCCTCGGGCTGATCCTCATAAGGCTGTGCGAGTACCGTGTTCAATCTGTGGAATGGGGTGTAATCGCCTTGCACGGCGGCCTCGATCATCTGCTCAACCCGGTGATTGCGCGGGATGAAGGCCGGGTTTGCCGCCGTCATGGTTGCCACCGGGTCGCCCTCTTGGCTCAAACGCGCCTGCCAGCCGTCCGACCATTCGTCAAAGGCTTCGGGGTTCAGGAACTGATCACGGGCCTTATCACCGCCCAGCGCCCGGAAAGTGTTGGTGAAATCGGCCTGGTTTTGCGCCATCCGCGTCAGCAGGTCCGAAATCAGCGCCTCGTCACCTTTGTCTTCGGTGGTCAGCCCGATCTTGGCCCGGAAACGCCTCAGCCAGTTCTTCTGCAACAGATCGGGCATGGCGTGCACGATCTCGGTCGCCTCTTCCACGGCGGCGTCTTTGTCTTTCATCTGTTGGATCAACGACGTCGCCAGCTGGGCGACATTCCACACCGCGATGTCTGGCTGGTTGGAATAGGCATAGCGCCCCATCCGGTCGATCGAACTGAAAACAGTATTCGGGTGATAGCTGTCCATAAAGGCACACGGGCCATAATCGATCGTCTCACCCGCAATCGAGCAATTGTCGGTGTTCATCACCCCGTGAATAAAGCCCACGCTCATCCATCCCGCGATCAGCTCGGCCTGCGATTGCACAACGCCGCGCAACAGCCCCATGGGACCATCCGCGCCGGGGTAATGACGTTCGATGGCGTATTCCGTCAGCCGGTGCAGACTGTCCATCTGCCCCCGCGCGGCAAAGACCTGAAACGTGCCCACGCGCAGGTGGCTTTGCGCTACACGGGTCAGCACAGCGCCGGGCATCGGCTCTTCGCGCCGCACGACCTCTCCGGTTTCTACTGCCGCCAAAGCGCGCGTGGTCGGGATGCCCAGCGCGTGCATCGCTTCGGACACCACATATTCCCGCAACACCGGCCCCAACCAGGCGCGCCCGTCACCTTGGCGGCTGAACGGTGTCGGCCCTGACCCTTTCAACTGAATATCGCGCCGAAGACCGTCCGCCCCGACCGTCTCACCCAGCAGCACGGCACGCCCGTCCCCAAGCTGAGGGTTGTAATTGCCGAACTGATGCCCGGAATACAGCTGCGCAATCGGCTCTGCCCCATCCGGCAGCGTGTTTCCGGCAAAGGTCTCGGCCATCTCAGGCACGTCGCCCGGAGAAATCCGCAGGATCTGCGCCAGGTCGTTGTTAAACGCGATCAGTTGCGGCGCGCGCACAGGAACCGGCGCCTGCCGTGCGAAAAAGCTGTCGGGAAGGCGGGCGTAGCTGTTGTCAAACGGGATCATAAGGGTCATGCGGCAAACATATTGCTGAAACGCACGAATACCATAGCGGATCGCCCGCCCGCGTGCATAATCGCCCCGAACAACGCACGAGGCCCGGATGACCGCGCAAGAGATCATCGACCACCTGAAACTGGCCCCTCATCCCGAGGGCGGCTGGTTCCGCGAAACATGGCGGGCGGAAAACGAAGGCCGCGCGACAGGCACCTGCATCTACTTCCTGCTACAGGCCGGTGAAAGCAGCCATTGGCACCGTGTCGACGCGACCGAAATCTGGCTGTACCACTCTGGCGCGCCGCTGACCCTGTCGCTCAGCGCCACTGATGACGGCCCCGCCACCGATCATCTGCTGACCCCGGACCTTTCGCAAGGTTCGCCGCAACTGATCGTGCCCCAAAACCACTGGCAGGCGGCACGAACGGCCGGAGAGTATACGCTGGTCAGTTGCACCGTCTCACCTGGGTTTGAGTTTGACGGCTTTGAACTGGCCGCGCCCGGGTTTGACATTGCGCGCGGGTAAGGCGTGGACCATCGCGCCCTCATAGCGTCCCTCCCACCCGAGGCGAAAGACAGCCTTCAGCGACGGTCGGACACAGCCGGGCTGCGCCATCTTGTGCTTTATGGAGCGGCGATGGCGGGAACCACCGCATATATCGCGGCAGGAAACCCGCTGTGGCCGCTGTTTATCCTTCCTCAGGGTATCCTGCTGGTTTTCCTATTCACCCTAAGCCATGAATGCACCCATAAAACGCCGTTTCGCAGCGGTTGGCTGAATGACGTAATCGGGCATCTTGTTTCCATCCCCATTGCCCTGCCTTTTATATGGTTTCGGTACTTTCACCTGGCGCATCACAAATGGACCAATCGCCCGGACAAAGACCCCGAACTGGCAGGCAAACCCCGGCCCGGGAATTGGCCCGAGCTGCTGCTGTACCTCAGCGGGCTGCCGTATTGGGCGGGGATGTCCAGGGTTCTGATTCAAAACGCCGTTGGCCGGATCGATGCCCCATACCTTCCGGCCCGCCAACACCGTGCCATGCGTATCGAGGCGCGCCTGCTGCTTGGCTTCTACGCCATCGCATTTCTCAGCCTGTTCTATTCGTCGGCTCTGTTCTGGCTCTGGGTTTGTCCGGTTCTGATCTGCCAACCGTTTCTGCGGCTTTACCTTCTGGCCGAGCACGGCTTGTGCCCCCCGGTCGCCAATATGCTTGAAAACTCACGTACCACATTCACCAACCGTATCGTCCGGTTTCTGGCCTGGAACATGCCCTACCACGCCGAGCATCACGCCTTTCCCAATGTGCCATTCCACCAGCTGCCTGCGTTGCACGACTGGACCCGGTCGCATCTTAAATCGACTTCTGATGGGTACTCTGAGTTTACGGCAGACTACGTGAACTCTCTACGGTACTGACAACACCGCCACCAACCAGCGCCTTGACCCCGGTGGTACCGGGACATGACGTTGGCAGCCCACGGGCCACACGCACCGCCAGATAAGCAAAGGCCTGCGCCTCAAGCATGTCTCCGTCCAGTCCCACTGCCTCGACCGGTTCGACCGGGCAATCCAACGAGACGCGCAGCATCTCCATCAATACGGGATTATGCCGCCCCCCCCCTGTTACCAACACGCGGGAGGGCGGTTTGGGGCAATGCTCCATCCCCTGCACCACACCTGCGGCGCACATACCGGTCAGCGTCGCCACCGCGTCAGCGTCGCTGAGTTCTTTGACCAGCCCGATCATCTCGGCAAAGTCATTACGGTCCAGCGACTTCGGCGGCAGGCGGTTAAAGAACGGCTCGGCCAGAAACAACTCAAGCGCGCCGGTTTCCACGGTCCCACCCCGCGCCACCGCGCCATCGCGGTCCATCGGCAGGCCAAGGCGCGCCTGCATCAGATCATCGACCGGCGCATTGGCCGGACCGGTGTCAAAAGCCAGCAGCGCGCCGGGGGCTTCGGGACCGTCAAAGCTTGGGTCGACATAAGTCAGGTTCCCGACCCCGCCCAGATTCAGGAAACACAAGGGGGCATCGGCCTCGATCCATTTGGCACAGGCAAAATGATAAAACGGCGCCAGTGGCGCGCCTTCGCCGCCCATAGAGACGTCATCGCTGCGAAAATCCCAGACCACAGGTACGCCAAGCGCCTGTGCAAGCCCCTTGCCATCGCCCACCTGCAACGTCCCGCGCCCTTGGGGTTCATGCGCAAGGGTCTGGCCGTGAAAGCCGATCAGATCGACCTCTTCAAACTCGGACAGAACCTCGGCATGGGCAAAGGTGACCAATTCGGCCGCCTTATCGACCATGGGTCCCTGCCATTGCCCCAACGCACCGCGCAGGTCGGTGCGTTCGGCCTTGGTATAGGCGCGATAGTCGCTGGGGCCAAAGCCGAAAATCCTGTGCCCATCGGTTTCGACCACAGCGGCGTCCACCCCATCCAGCGACGTACCGGACATTGCCCCCAATGCCCTGATCGCCCCAACTTTCCTGATGGATTGGCCCACGCTCACCTCATTTCCGTTTTTTGTCTTCTACCACACCGATTGACGGGTACGGCGCGCTCAACCTGCCTTTTTCCCCAATCACAAAGCAACCCACATCACCCGGCGGGCGCGGTTTTTGACGCCACTTGGGCGCAGAGGCCACATTGCTTTGGCGGATACAGATCCCTGCACTCACCCTACGGTGACAGTTGCAACCCTCCGCAGCCTGAGTAACCATTGCCCAAACCCCACCCTACGCACAGGAAATCACTGGCGCCGCGTGGTGAAATGATCATGAATGACATGACCTGGACCAAAGCGAACAGAACATGACGGACACGCAAACCCCCAGACAACCATCGCAAGGCCGCAATTATCAGTTGATCTTCTGGTCCGGGTCACTGGCTACGATTGGCGGGCAGTTGGTGAACCCCAATCTGGTGCTGCCTTTTCTGTATCTGGCTTTGGGGGCGCCCACATTTTTCGCGGGCATGTTGCTGCCCTTCGTCACCGGCGCGCGTCTGATCGCGGAAATCTTTGTGTCGCCATTCATCAACCGGGTGACCCGCGCGAAACTTGCGGTCTATGTGCCCAATATCATGACCGCTTTGGTTTTGTCCGTGGTGGCGCTGTTCGCAACGAACCTGCCCCGGATCATGATCGTAATGCTGTTCCTGGCGACTGCGGTTGTCATGGGGTTGTGTCAGGGGATCGCCAGCCTGGGTACCAGCCAGATTTACGGCATTTCCGTCCCGGATGCGAAACGCAACCGGATGGTCTTTGCCCAGGCGACGATCTCGGGGGTTTTGGCCATCGTCATCGTCTGGCTGACACGGGACCTGCTGGCCTCGGACCAGCCGATGCAGCGCCATATCGTTGTCCTGTGGTGCGGTGTCTTTGCCATGTTCGCCGCCGGCATCAGCTTTGCCGGTGTGCGCCTGCTGGAAGAAGAACCTGCCCGCGCGCCCGCCCCGAAGAAAAAGCCCAAACCCCTGGCCGAGCTGGCGACGGGTTTCAAAACCGGCATGGCCTATCCGTGGTATCGAAAATTTCTGACGGCGCGGTTGCTTTGTGTCTCGGTCGAACTGGCGATGCCGTTCTACACGATCCACGCCGCGACATTCCATGTGGGCACCAAACATTCCCTCAGCTATTTTGTCATCGCGGCCAGCGCCGGCGTGGTGATCGGGTCACTTCTTTGGGGTTGGCTCAGCGGGCGCATTTCGGTCAAACCGGTGATGTGGCTGGGATGTATGATCTCAACCGTTTCGGCCATTCTTGCGCTGGTCTTCACCTTCCTGGGCTATGCGCAGGATGTCTGGCTTTACGCGCTGATCATCCTGTTGCTGTCGCTGGGCGGGAACGGTGTGATCTATGGGCGCTATCTGTACATCATTGACATGACCGGAGAAAAGGAACGCCCCTATCTGGTTGCGTTGGGCGATGTCAGCGCCGGTCTGATCGGTATGGTCTTTGCCGCCATCCTTGGCGCTGTGGCACATCTGCACGATCCGGTCACCCCGATCTTTGCGCTGGCAGTGCTGAACCTGATCGCGATGCTTTACGCCTTTCGCCTGCCACCAACCAAAAGCTGACACAGGCGGCGGTTTTCTTGGAAAAGGTGCCTTTTCCTTGTGCAGCCCGCCGCCTATACAGTGCCCCGCAACATCAACCCCGAGGGCACGATATGACCTACCACCCCAAGTCGGATTTCATCGCCACGATGATCGAGCGCGGCTTTCTTGCCGACTGCACCGATTATCAGGGCCTTGACGAAGCGCTGATCAGCGGGTGCCAGTCTGCCTATATCGGGTTCGATGCCACGGCAAAATCTCTGCATGTGGGCAGCCTGATCCAGATCATGATGCTGCGCTGGTTCCAGAAAACCGGCCACAAGCCGATCACCCTGATGGGTGGCGGCACCACCAAGGTGGGTGATCCGTCCTTCCGCTCGGATGAACGCCCCCTGCTGGGCCCCGAACAGATCGACGCCAATATCGCGGGCATCAAGAAAGTGTTCTCGGCCTATATCGACTATGACACAGATGCCGAAAACGCCGCTCTGATGCTGAACAACGCGGAATGGCTGGACGATCTGAACTACCTCGATTTCCTGCGCGATATCGGGCGGCATTTTTCGGTCAACCGGATGTTGGCGTTTGAATCGGTGAAATCCCGGCTGGACCGCGAACAGTCGCTGTCCTTCCTGGAATTCAACTACATGATCCTGCAGGCCTATGACTTCCTGGAACTGAACCGCCGCTATGGCTGCGTTCTGCAACTGGGCGGCAGCGACCAGTGGGGCAACATCATCAACGGCATCGACCTGACCCGCCGCGTGCTGGATCATGAAATCTATGGCCTGACCTCGCCCCTGCTGACCACCAGCGACGGCAAGAAGATGGGAAAATCACAGGACGGGGCCGTCTGGCTGAACGCCGAGATGCGTTCACCTTATGAGTTCTGGCAGTTCTGGCGCAACACAACGGATGCCGACGTGGGCCGGTTCCTGAAGCTGTATACCGAACTGCCCGTGGACGAATGCGACCGGCTGGGCGCGTTGCAAGGGTCCGAGATCAACGAGGCCAAGATCCGCCTGGCCAATGAGGTCACGACCCTGTCGCACGGACCCGAGGCTGCGGCCACGGCCGAGGCCACAGCCCGCGAGGTCTTTGAAAAAGGCGGTGTGGGCGACGATCTGCCCACCCTGACACTCAGCGCGGATGATCTGGGTGATGGCATGTCCATCGTGCAGTTGATCGTGAAATCCGGTCTAGCGAAATCGGGCAAAGAGGCCAAGCGCCTGATCGCCGAGAATGGCGCCAAACTGGACGACGCTCCGCTGACGGATGCCGGGCTTATGATCGACGCGGCGGCGCTGTCCTCACCTATAAAGCTGAGCGCGGGCAAAAAGCGCCACGCGTTGGTGCAACTGGGTTAAGCAAGCGTTGAACTGAAACGAAAAACGGCCACCCAATTGGGTGGCCGTTAACGTTTCTGACGCGGTCAGTGACTTCACAAGCGTTCGTAAAGTTACCACTTTCCGCCTTTACCGTGACCGCCGCCGTGGCCGCCCTTGCCGCCGCCATGGCCACCTTTACCGTCGCCACCCTTGCCGCCGCCGTGGCCGCCCTTGCCGCCACCTTTGCCGTCGCCGTGGCCACCACCGTTGTTGCCGCCGTTGCCACCACCATTATTGCCGCCGTTGCCGCCGCCATTGTTGCCGCCGTTGCCGCCGCCATTGTTGCCGCCGTTGCCGCCGCCATTGTTGCCRCCGTTGCCGCCGCCATTGTTGCCGCCGTTGCCGCCGCCATTGTTGCCGCCGTTGCCGCCGCCATTGTTGCCGCCGTTACCGCCGCCATTGTTGCCGCCGCCATTGTTGCCGCCGTTGCCGCCGCCATTGTTGCCGCCATTGCCGCCGCCACCGTCACCGGGATCGCCACCGCCATCACCGGGATCGCCACCACCGTCACCGGGATCACCACCACCGTCACCGGGATCACCACCACCGTCACCGGGATCACCGCCGCCGTCACCGGGATCACCGCCGCCGTCACCCGGGCCACCGCCGCCGTCACCCGGGCCACCGCCTCCGTCACCGGGGTTGTCGCCTCCGCCACCCCCGCCCGAGCCGCCGCCGCTGCCGGGATCGGCCTGGGCAAGCTGATCATTGTCGCGATTTTCTCCGGAATTGAACGCAGTGCCGATCGACGCCGTCGGCTGGTCGCTCAGCAACGCCGCCAATCCGGGGCATTGCGCGCTGGTATTGCGCAACGTGGTGCCAAAGTCAGACCGGGTTTGAAGCCGCTTCAGAAAGCTGGGCGTCACATGCGTGCAATCGCACATCGCAGCATAATCCCCGTTGTTTGCGGCGTCGCGCGCGGTCTTCCAGTTACAGACCTCGGGCGCGGCGGCGGCACTGCTGGCTGCCATCACACTCAGAATCGGCGCAGCGACCAGTGCGGATAGTCCAAACTTCATACTCTTAACCATAACGCTTCTCTCCTTGCGCGGCGTCTCGTCGACGCGTCATTTCGTTAGGTTTCGATGTGAGACTTGCGCATTAAGCACGCCTAAAGATCACCTGAGAAAAGCTTGAGAAACGCCGCCCCGGCCTAAAAACCGGCGTAAATTTTGTGGACAGAGTCTAAATCCCCGGATTAAATGAACACACGTTCATATCCAGACACGAGGGATCCGCCATGCAATTGTCCACCACAGCCGCGATCATCACCGGCGGTGCATCGGGACTGGGCGAGGCCACCGCCCGCCATTTCGCCGAACAGGGCGCGCAGGTCACCATCCTGGACCGGGATGCCGAGCGCGGCGCACAGGTTGCCGCAGACATCGGCGGGCATTTCGCGGAAACCGATGTGACCAACGAGGTATCCGTGGAGGCGGCGATTGCCCATGCGATGAACAAGATGGGTCGCATCACCGCAACTGTGAACTGTGCCGGGATTGCCTATGGCATCAAGACGGTGGGCAGGGATGGCCCGCACCCTTTGGACGCATTTCAGCGCACAATCGACATCAATCTGGTGGGCACATTCAACGTCTCACGACTGGCCAGTGTCGAGATGGCCAAGAACGATCCCGAACCCGACGGCGCGCGCGGGGTGATCATCAACACCGCCTCAATCGCGGCCTTTGACGGGCAAAAGGGACAGGCGGCTTACTCCGCGTCCAAGGGTGGCGTGGTGGGCATGACGCTGCCCATGGCGCGCGATCTGGCCTCAACCGGTATCCGCGTGATGACCATCGCGCCGGGTATCTTCATGACCCCGATGCTGGCCGACCTGCCGCAAGAGGTGCAACAGCAACTGGCTGGTGACGTCCCCAACCCCGCCCGTCTGGGTGACCCTCGCGAATATGGGCGGTTGGCCGGTTTCATCGTCGAAATGGGCTACCTGAACGGAGAGGTCATCCGCATCGACGGCGCCCTGCGGATGCGCTAAGCCTGACACATGACAGAGCGGGAAAAGATGCAGGCCGGGCAGTGGTATTGCTGTCTGGACCCGGAACTGGATGCGCTGCGTGCACAGGCGCGGCGCGCGGTTCACGCGCATAACTGCTGCCCCCCGGATACGCGGGGTTCGATGGCACCTGATTTGCGTGCCTTATTCGCCAGAACCGGCAGCGATTGCTTGATCGAGGCACCGTTTCATTGTGCCTACGGAATGAATATCCACCTTGGTCACCGGGTATATTTCAACGCAGGCTGCACCATTCTGGACACCGCGCCCGTTCATGTCGGTGACGACACGATGTTCGGACCCAATGTGCAGATCTATTCCGCCCAGCACGCCAAAAACCCGGGCGAGCGCGCGCAGCGACTGGAGATCGCCCTGCCCGTGACAATCGGCCCAAATGTCTGGGTCGGTGGTGGGGCGATCCTGATGCCGGGCATCACCATCGGCGACGGTGCCACCATCGGCGCAGGCAGCGTGGTCACCAAAGACGTGGCCGCTGGCGAAACAGTGGTCGGCAACCCTGCCCGGCCCCTGAAAACAAAGCTGACCTAAGCGCCCTCGGCCTTTTCTTCGAGTGTCAGCCACTCTTCCTCGGCTGCGGCCAGTTTTTCCTGCCGCTCGACCAGCGCCTCTGTTGCCTTTTGAAACTTGACCGGCTCACGCGTGAACAGCGCGGGGTCGGACATAAGATCTTCCAGCTTCCCAATCTCTGCTTCGAGGCGGGCAATCTCGGCTGGCAGCTTTTCGAGCCGGTGCTTTTCGGAAAAGGACAGGCCCGATTTTGACTGCGTCTCTTGCTTTACCTTCGGCTTGGAAGCTTTTGTTTTTTCTTCTTTCTTCGGAAGATCGCCGCCCCGTTGTGTGATGTAATCCGACCACCCGCCCGCATAGACGGTGGCGCGGCCGTTGCCTTCCATCGCGATGGTCGTTGTGGCCACCCGATCCAGAAAATCCCGGTCGTGGCTGACCAGCAGAACGGTGCCGTTATAATCGTTCAGCAACTCTTGCAACAGGTCCAGCGTTTCAACATCCAGATCGTTTGTCGGCTCATCCAGCACCAAAAGATTCGAGGGCCTTGCCATCAGCTTGGCCAACAGCAGCCGCGCCTTTTCACCGCCGGACAAGGACTTTACTGCCGCTCTGGCCTGTCGCTCGTCAAACAGGAACTCTTTGAGGTAGCCGACCACATGCTTGGGCTGGCCCCCGACCATCACCTGATCGGCCTTGCCGGATACCCGCATCTCGGGGTCGCCGGTCAGGCTGTCCCAAAGGGTCATTTCCGGGTCCAGCTGCGCGCGGGTCTGGTCGAACACCGCAATCTCAAGGTTGGTGCCTTGAGTCACGCTGCCCTCGTCCGGTTGTTCCTGACCCAGCAGCATTTTCAGCAAGGTTGTCTTACCCACACCATTGGGTCCGACAAAGGCAACCCGGTCGCCACGCAGCGCCAAAAGATCAAAGTTCCGGACAATTGTCTGCCCGCCAAAAGATTTGGACAAACCCTTGGCTTCAATTACTTTTCGACCGGATTTTGGGCCAGATTCCAGCGCCATTGCCGCGGAACCCTGCCGTTTGATCTGCGCCGATTTCTCGGCCCGTAACGCTTGCAAGGCACGCACCCGGCCCTGATTGCGCTTGCGCCGCGCACTGATGCCTTCAACAGCCCATTTCGCCTCGGACTTGATCAGACGATTCAGCTTGTGCCGCTGTTGATCTTCCTCTTCCCAGACCTTGTCGCGCCAGGATTCGAAGCCTTCAAACCCCTGCTCATGCCTTCGAACCATGCCACGGTCGATCCACAGCGTCGCGCGGGTCAAGGCGCGCAGAAAGGCACGGTCGTGCGAAATCAGCACATAAGCCGCCCGTGTCGCGCCCAACTCACGCTCCAGCCACGCGATGGCTTCGATATCCAGATGGTTGGTCGGCTCGTCCAGCAACATCAGATCCGGCGCTTCGGCCATCAGCTTGGCCAGGGCCGCGCGCCGGCGCTCTCCGCCCGAGGCGGTTTCAACTGGGCGGGACGGGTCGAATTTCAGCCCTTCACCGGCACGTTCAACCCGATACAGCTCACCCGGTTCCAACCCGCTTGAGGCATAATCCCCCAACGTGGCAAACCCCTGCATTCCGGGGTCTTGCTCCATGTAACCCACCGACTTCCCGGGGGGAATTACGATGTCGCCACGGTCAGGTTCAACCAGACCGGCCATCACTTTCATCAAGGTGGATTTACCCGACCCGTTGCGCCCCACCAAAGCGACACGGTCGCCCGGTTGAACCACCAGGTCCAGTTCCGAAAACACCGGATCACCCCCGAAGGTCAGGGAAATGCCGGACATCTGCAACAAAGGAATTCTCGCCATGCCAGCCAGCTAAACCGGCAGACACAGGGCGTCAACGCCGATTACCTGACAACAGACCTGAGTAGACGTTTCCGCGCCGGTGGAATCGCCCCGATTTCAAGCCCGGTAAAGACGTGCAGCGTGTTCAAGTTTCGGTCGACCACCGCGTGATCGCTGACCCACCCCCCCATCATCAGATAGGTGCGCAACAGGGGCGGCATCCGCAGCATGGCTTTTTTCGCATCCGGCCTGCGGCGCAGACGTGCGGCAAAGCGGAATACATCCGGTGCCTTGACCCGTGGCAACCAGCGTTTGGGTGCCAGATGCCGGTGCTTTAACATGGCAAAGGCATCCAGATATTCCTCGGTCTCGGTTCCCGCAAACGAGGAACAGCCAAACAGCATCTCGACCTTGTTCTGATCCACATAGGCGGTCATCGCGCCCCAGGCGACACGCAGGATATCCGGGTCTGTCCGGTCGGGATGAATGCAGAATCGCCCCATCTCGACCAAACGCCCGCTGAACGCCGCAAGCGCAGAGAGGTCGTAGAATTGCGCAGAATAACTGCGACCGATCTCGGACCCGTTCTCCATCGACAGCATTCGGAAACAACAGACCAACTGACCGCCGCTGCGCATGTCTTCGACCATAATATGGGCGCAGAGCGGATCGAAATCATCCTGATCGGTCTGTTCGGTACCAAAAGCCAGCGTACGCAGTTGCTGCGCTGCTGCCACATCCTGCGGCGATTGCGCCAGGCGTGCGCGATATCGGTCTTTGCCAGGCAGTAATGCCATGGTCGCATCCTCCGCCGGTTGCTGACCCGTTCTCATCCTGCTGCGATCATACCACAGGCCGTGTGACCGTCGTATGACCATCGCAGGACGTGGCTGGAATTTAATTCGACGCCCCGGGAATATTGGCCGGGTTGAAGTTGCCGATGTTGCCCAGCACTTGACGCAGGAAGCCCTGGCTCTGAATTGTGGATTCGGTTATGCGACGGTCCAGTGTAATGACGTTACCGTCCTCAAGCCCAAAGCGTTCGATATTGCGGACGACCCCACGACTATCAAAACTGATGGCCACCAACTCGCGCGAGACGACCTCGGGCCGTTTCGGGCCATAGTGGCGAACGCGCGAGCGGACATAATAAAAGCCCGAGTCGCGAACCACCCCGGACGAACTGGGCGCCCCGATGGTTTCTTCAACGCTTTCACGGGTGTCGACGCCCACTTTGATCTCGGCCAGATCCTCGGCCGGGGGGACATACCCGTGATTCTTAAAGATCGGGGTGCACGCCCCCGCTGCCGCCAGACAGGCCGCAAAGACAAGCGTTTTCGACGCTGGTTTCAACCTGTTCACAACCTTCAACATTTACACCCTCTTGCCTTGGCTCTCTGCGGCCCCTATCCGATTACAGAAACCACAGCCCCGGTTCAACACAGGAAAGGGTCACAAATGAGCAACCAGACATCTCTGCGGGTGGCCGACCTGCCCCAAAACGCACCAACACCGTTCGATCTGCGCCCTGACGCCAGCAGTTTAACAGCGATAAAAGACGATCTTGGGCTGCTTGGCCTGCGCAAACTCAGCTTTGTCGGCGACATTCGCGCGCAAGGGAAACGCGATTGGGCACTGACCGGGAAACTGGGCGCCACGGTGATTCAGCCCTGCATTGTGACATTGGAACCGGTGACCACACGCATCGACATTCCGGTGTCGCGCATTTTTCTGGCGGAATGGTCCAACCCCGATGAACCCGAATTCGAGATTCCAGAAGGTGATGAGACCGAACCGCTTGGCCCCGAAATCGATCCGGGCATTGTTATGATCGAGGCGCTGTCCCTGGCCCTGCCCCTATACCCACGCAAAGACGGCGCAGAACTTGAGCAGGCCGGCTATACGGAACCCGGAAAAAAGGCGATGACCGACGATGATGTTAAGCCCTTTGCCGGGCTTGCTGGCCTGAGGGACGCATTGAAAAAAGACGAGTGACAGAGGCAGGAATTCCTGTCATAGCAGGCGCTCAGAAAAATCGCTTGAACATGTCGAGAATCCCAGTATTTTCGCGCGCTCATCGGAATTTGGGTTGGACATTGCGGGGCCCGTACCCTAAACGCGCGTCAAACCACGAGATAGACGAAGAATGAAACCCGGCCCGCAGCGAATCTGTCGGCCCTTAGTAGACAAAGGTTGAGACCATGGCTGTCCAACAGAACAAAGTTTCCAAGTCGCGCCGCAACAACCGCCGCGCGCACGACGCTCTGGTTGCTGCAAACCCGAACGAATGCGCAAACTGCGGTGAGCTGAAGCGCCCGCACCACGTTTGTGCGTCCTGCGGCCACTATGATGATCGCGAAGTCGTCGCACAGGCCGACGAAATCGACCTGGACGAAGACGCGGCCTAAGCCTTTAAAAGCGCAGGCCAAGGCATGACAGATCAGCCCACGCACGCCGAACGGATTGTAATCTCGGTTGACGCAATGGGCGGAGACGCGGGACCCACCGTCGTTGTGGCGGGTATTGCGAAATCAGCCAAAAAGAACCCGGACATCGGGTTTGTCCTGCACGGGCCGGAAAAAGCACTGCGCAAGCTTGTAGCAAAACGGCGCGTCCTTGACGGGCGCGTCGTTTTTCGTGACTGCCCGGATGTGGTCACGATGGAAGACAAGCCCAGTCAGGTTGTGCGCAACGGCAAGCAGACCTCGATGTGGTCAACGTTGGATTCGGTCCGTCAGGGAGAGGCGCACGGCGCTGTCTCCTGCGGCAATACCGGTGCGCTGATGGCCTTGTCGATGATGCGGCTGCGCAAATTGCCAGGCGTGAACCGCCCGGCCATTGCGATTCTGTGGCCGTCGCGCAACCCGCATGGGTTCAACGTGATGCTGGATGTGGGCGCGGATGTGCGTGCCGATGCCCAGGATCTGTTGCAATACGCGCTGATGGGCGCATCTTATGCCCGCAACGGCATGGCGCTGGACCGTCCCCGCATCGGTCTGCTGAATGTTGGCACCGAAGAACACAAAGGCCGCGCTGAGCTGAAAGAAGCCCACGCAATGATCTCGGATTTCGCAGAGCAGGCAAATTTCGATTTTGTAGGTTTTGTCGAAGGCAGCGACATTCCCGGCGACAAGGCCGATGTCATTGTTACCGATGGCTTTACCGGCAATGTTGCCATCAAGACAGGCGAAGGTACGGCCAGCCTGATCGGTGATCTGCTGCGTGAGGCGTTCAAATACTCTCCTTTATCGCGGCTGGCCTCTGTTCTGGCGATCACATCGCTGCAACGTCTGAAAAAGCGCATTGATCCACGCCGTGTGAATGGCGGCGTATTCCTTGGCCTCAATGGCACAGTGATCAAGTCGCACGGCGGCGCAGACGCCACAGGGGTTTCGGCGGCAGTTAAACTGGCCTTCACCCTTGCCCAATCTGGTTTCGCCGAAAAATTGGCGGCACGGGTTGCATCAACGACCGAGCTTGCACAAGATGCCGCGCAGACCCCGCCAAAGGCGGGAGAATAACAAAAAAGGCAGTACCCCAAAATGGCAGGCCGTTCAGTTGTCGTAGGCGTCGGACACTATTTGCCAGAGCGCATCGTTCCGAATTCCGAGTTCGAAGAAACGCTCGATACCACGGACGAGTGGATCAAGTCCCGGTCGGGAATCGAGCGGCGCCATTTTGCCGCCGAGGATGAGAATACGTCGGATCTGGCCACCAACGCGGCCGAGGCCGCGCTGGCCGATGCGGGGCTGACCGCTGATGACATCGACGCGATCGTTCTGGCAACCTCGACCGCCGACCTGACCTTCCCTTCTGCCGCGACGATGGTTCAGGCGCGGCTGGGTATGACCAAAGGTTTTGCCTTTGACGTTCAGGCGGTCTGCGCCGGTTTTGTCTTTGCACTGAGCAACGCAAACGCCCTGATCGTGTCCGGTCAGGCCAAACGGGTTCTGGTTATTGGCGCCGAAACGTTTTCGCGAATCATGGATTGGTCGGATCGGTCGACTTGCGTGCTGTTTGGCGACGGGGCTGGTGCGCTGATTCTTGAACTGCAAGATGGTGCAGGAACCGCGCAGGATCGCGGTATTCTGGCAACCGACCTGAATTCGGATGGGCGGTACAAGGATCTGCTTTACGTTGATGGCGGCGTATCGACCCAATCGACCGGCCATCTGCGAATGCAGGGCAACCAGGTCTTCCGCCACGCAGTCGAAAAGCTGACCAAGACGGCGGAAACGGCATTGGAACGCGCGGGCCTCGGCAACGCCGATGTCGATTGGATCGTGCCGCATCAGGCCAATATCCGCATCATTCAGGGCACCGCCAAGAAGATGGGCCTGCCCATGGAAAACGTTGTTGTCACGGTTCAGGATCACGGAAACACGTCTGCCGCATCGATTCCCCTTGCGCTGTCCGTAGCCAAGCAACGTGGCCAGATAAAGCAGGATGATCTGATCGTAACCGAGGCAATCGGTGGTGGTTTGGCCTGGGGGTCGGTCGTTCTGCGCTGGTAACTGGCGCAAAACAGCTTACACACCCGCGCGCAATTCATTGATATTGACAGCGAATTTGCCCTGCCCCTATGCTTTGCTATCAACAGGGGAAAATGGCATGAGCGACAAAACACTGACCCGTATGGATCTGAGCGAGGCCGTCTTTCGAGAAGTTGGCCTTTCACGCAATGAAAGCGCGCAGCTGGTTGAAAGCGTATTGAACCACATGTCCGACGCCTTGGTGCGCGGCGAACAGGTCAAGATTTCGTCTTTCGGCACGTTCAGTGTTCGGGACAAAACCGCTCGTATCGGTCGCAATCCGAAAACCGGCGAAGAGGTTCCGATTCAACCCCGCCGCGTTCTGACGTTCCGCCCATCGCACCTGATGAAGGATCGCGTCGCCGCAGGGAATCGCAAATAAAATCAGGACGACAAGATCATGAGCAAGTCCCCCGACGCCTTTCGCACCATCAGTGAAGTTGCGGACTGGTTAGGTGTGCAGGCGCATGTTCTGCGTTTCTGGGAAAGTCGCTTCAATCAAGTCAAACCCGTAAAGCGCGCAGGCGGGCGTCGATATTATCGGCCCAACGATATGCGTCTGCTGGGCGGCATCAAAAAGCTGCTGCACGAGGATGGGATCACGATCAAAGGCGTCCAGCGCATACTGCGTGAACAGGGCGTGGCCCATGTGGCCGCGTTATCTCAGGGGTTGGATGAGGTCTCTGAGACGGACACAGCCGCACCCGAAAGCGTTGTTGTTCCCTTTGCCGCCAAGCCTGTCCCATCAAACGAACAGATCAAGCTGGACCTGGGCGAGGCCAAACCAGTGGCCAAGCCCCAGCAGGCCGCACCCGCCGTTACAACGCCGCAGGCCGAACCCGAGCCGCAAGAGCCAGAGGCCGCGTATCTGGACGAGGCGCCCTTGCTGGGCGGAATCGCAACCCGGGCCTGGAATCAAACCGATTTTGACGAAGACATTCTTCGGCAGATCGCGCCGGTCGCGAAAGAGCTGCGCGCCGTTTTGGACCGAATTGAAAACCGATCGGCGGGATAAGAAAAAAGGCGATGATTTCCTCTTGCCCCTGCCGGGAAAGTCTTTATGAACACCTCAACGTCGGGCTATGGCGCAGCCTGGTAGCGCGTCCGTCTGGGGGACGGAAGGTCGCAGGTTCGAGTCCTGCTAGCCCGACCAAATTACACCGACGTTTATGGCACACAGGCCGGATCCCGCTCTGGCATCAGGGGGGATCGGAATGACTGGTGTATGCCCAAACCAGCAGCTAGAGGCGATGATTGCGCGCGGCGAGATTACCGCCAGCCCCAAGATCATCCCTGCGCAAGTTCAACCGGCCAGCCTTGATTTACGCCTTGGAACAGTGGCTTACCGCGTTCGCGCATCCTTTCTGGCCGGCGAAGGACGTTCAGTCGCTGATCGACTGGCCGAGTTCGAGATGCACCAAATCGACATCTCGGACGGTGCGGTTCTGGAAAAAGGCTGCGTCTATCTGGTGCCGCTGATGGAATCACTGGCCCTGCCCGATGACGTTACTGCCGTGGCCAACGCCAAAAGCTCGACCGGGCGGTTGGATCTGCTGACCCGTACCATCACCGATGGCGGCACCGAGTTCGACCGTGTACCCGCGGGTTATGCCGGACCACTTTACGCCGAAATCTGTCCCCGCTCTTTCTCGGTTCTGGTGCGCCCCGGAATGCGATTGAACCAGATTCGGTTCCGTCAGGGTCAGGCTGTGCTCAGCGACGCTGAACTGAAGGCGCTGCACACAGAATCGCCGCTGGTGGACGGGCCTGCCGTCATTCAGGATGGGCTGGGGTTTTCCGTCGATCTGCGCCTGCCCGAAACCGATCTGGTCGGGTATCGCGCCAAGCCGCATACGGGTGTGATCGACCTTGACCGGATCGGCGAATACGACCCGCAGGAATACTGGGAGGAAGTGCGCACCAAGGACGGCCGCATCATCCTGGACCCCGGTGCGTTCTACATTCTTGTCAGCCGCGAGGCCGTGCACATCCCGCCCCTCTATGCCGCCGAAATGGCACCCTATCTGGCGATGGTGGGTGAGTTCCGGGTGCATTACGCGGGCTTCTTCGACCCCGGTTTCGGTCACGCAGCCGCCGGGGGCGAGGGTTCGCGCGGTGTGCTTGAGGTCCGCTGCCACGAGGCGCCTTTCGTGCTGGAACACGGTCAGGTCGTCGGGCGGCTGGTCTATGAAAGAATGGCCGAGATGCCCACCCAGCTATACGGTGCTGGCATTGCATCCAACTATCAGGGGCAAGGCCTGAAACTGTCCAAGCATTTCAAAGCCGTCAGTTAATCAGAATCGCATGAACCGGCGCATCTGGCGGGTCATCCGCTGCGCCTGTTTAATGCCCGGCGATTGATGACCGGGGGTTTCCTGCACGCGCCGGGATGATTCCGGGTCGTCTGACGGCTGCCCCGGCTTTCGGGTCATCTTGCCCGCCATGTCAAAACCTTTGTCCACGCCCTTGGTGACAAGGCGGCGCATGACCTGACGTACGATCATGTCGATGATCCGATTGGCGTTCATTGTTCAACTCCGTTTCCTGTGCCCTAACATAGGCGATCTGTGCGGCAACAAAAGGGCCGCGCGATCACTCTTCCTCGAACAGTTCGGTCTGATCTTCGTCTTCGAGGTCTTCCTGCCCCTCGCCCAGGGGCATCGCCCCCGGAGGCGGCCGGTTTTCCAGCAACCCGGCCGAGCGCAATTCCTTCAGGCCCGGCAGGTCGCGGGCGTTTTCCAGCCCGAAGTGATCCAGAAATTGCGGCGTGACCACAAAGGTCACCGGACGGCCCGGCGTCATCCTGCGGCGACCCAGCCTGATCCACTCCATTTCCAGCAGTTGATCAATGGTGCCGCGCGACACCGAAACGCCGCGGATTTCCTCAATCTCGGCCCGGGTGCAGGGCTGGTGATAAGCCACGATCGCCAGCGTCTCGATCGCGGCGCGGCTGAGCTTTCGGGTTTCAACCGTTTCCTTCTGCATCAGAAAGCCCAGATCGGGGGCGGTACGGATGGCCCAGGCATCCCCAACCCGCACGACGCGCACGCCGCGTCCTTCATACCGTTTCTGAAGCATTTCAACCGCTTGCGCCGCAGTACTGCCATGGGGCATCCGCGCCTCAAGATCGGCGATTGTCACCGGCTCGGCGCTGGCGAACAGCACGGCCTCGACCATGCGTTCCTGTTCGGCCAATGGGGGGGCTTCGAACAGGGTGCCGGTGCCGTCGTCTTGGGGGGGGTCAGTCACGTGTGTCAGTCCTCTTGCGCAAATGGATCGTGGCAAAGCTCTCGCTTTGCTTGATCTCCATATGTCCTTCTTTCACCAGCTCCAGCGAGGCCGCAAATGTCGCCGCCGTGGCCGAGCGTCGGCGCATCGGGTCAACATCCCAGCCCTCGGGCAGATAAGTTTCCATATCCGTCCAGGTGCCCGCAAAACCCATCAGCGGGCGCATTCGTTCCAACGCCTGCTCCATCGTGAACACGGCATCACGGTCCATCACAAACGGGCGGAATTCGTCGCGGGTACGAATGCGTGCATAGCCTTGCATCAGATCCAGCAGGGTCGCCGAATAGGTCACGGTGCGGATGCGGGTGATATCCTCGCCCTGCCCGCGCTTGAAAAAGTCACGCCCCAGCTGGTCACGTGCCATCAGGCGGGCCGCTGAATCCCGCATCGCCTGCAAGCGTTCAAGTTGGAACGCCAGATGCGCGGCCAATTCTTCGCCTGACGGGCCTTCGTCATCCGGGTCGGGCGGCAGCAGAAGGCGCGATTTCAGAAACGCCAGCCATGCGGCCATCACAAGGTAGTCGGCAGCCAGTTCGATCCGCAGGGCGCGCGCCTTTTCGACAAAGGCCAGATATTGCAGCGCCAGCGCCAGAACCGAGATTTTCCGCAGATCGACCTTTTGCGTACGCGACAAGGTCAGCAGCACGTCCAACGGGCCTTCAAACCCGTCGACGTCCACAATAAGGGCCTCGGCCGCAAGGCGATCCGCGACCGAGACCGGGTCTTCGCTAAAAAGGTTATCCGACATACACCTGCCCGCCCATTAGGGCAGATAGTTCCGCCTCGGCGGCTTGGATGTCAAGTTCCGCAGGCTTTTGACGCATCGACAGCGCCTTTTCCGCGCGTTTCTGTGCTGGCACGGTCATCTGCCCGGCGGCCTCAAGCACCTTGGCCCGGGCCGCGAACGGACCGTTGCAATGCAAAACCACATCACACCCGGCGTTCAGCGCCTGTCCGGCGATGTCCTCGGGTTCACCGCTAAGCGCCTTCATCGAGATATCGTCCGTCATGATCAGCCCGTCAAAGCCGATCTTTTCCCGGATCAGGCCAATCATGGTGGGTGAAATCGTCGCTGGTTGCGGGTCAATCCGGTCATAGACCAGATGCGCGGTCATCCCCATCGGCAGATCGTTCAGCGCCCGGAACGGGGCGAAATCAGCTTGCTCCAACGCGTCTTGCGTTAGATCGACGTGTGGCAAGTCATGATGGCTGTCCAAGGTTGACAGCCCATGCCCCGGCATGTGTTTCAGCACCGGCAGCACCCCGCCATCCAGATGCCCCTTGGCCGCAGCCTTGCCCAGTCGGGAAACCGATTTGGGATCAGAGCCATAGCAACGATTTTTCAGGAACGGATGGGTTTCATTCCGCGCAAGATCGACCATGGGGGCGCAGTTGCTGTCGATGCCCAAACCGAACAACTCATGCGCAATCAGGCGATAGCGTAGGTACATGGCCCGTTCCGCCTGCTCGCCCGCCTTTTCCACGTGCTCCAGCGGTGGCAGCCATTCGCGGGCCAACGGTGCGCGCAGGCGCTGAACGCGGCCGCCTTCCTGATCAATGGTGATCGGGCAATTGCGCCCCACGGCCTCGCGGAAATCGTCGCACAAGGCGCGAACCTGATCCGCGTTGTCGATATTGCGGGCAAACAGAATGAACCCAAACGGGTTCATCTGACGAAACAGGGCCTTTTCCTCGGGCGTCAGGCGCAGACCTTCGGCATCTGTGATCGTAGCGCCAAAGGTCACCGAATAGCTACCGGGATGCAATCAGCCCCTTGCGCCTGCAACGCGGCACAAAACTGGCGCGAGTCGCTCAGATCGGCAAACCCCAGAACGCGCAAGCGATAGAAGGTGCGTCCACCACTTGAGGTTTTCTGGATAACGCGCTGTTTTCCATTCATATACTCGCCAAAGCGCCCATTCAGACGATCCCATTCAGCCTGGGCCACATCCGAGCTTTCATAAGCCCCCAACTGGGCCAGACGCGTCCCCTTGGACAGGGTGTCCGGATCAACATCCAACCCTACGGCCGCCTTGACGGCCACATTGATCGAGGTTTCGGTATTGCTGTTGGTGGCGATCCCGCCAGGTGTGGCCCGCGCCGGGCGCGTGATCGGACGCAATGACCGGCGCACACCGGGCAGCGCGGCCAATTCAGGATCGGGCAATTGCGCCGCCAGATCGGCAGGGTCAATTGCAGGTTCTTCATCAGGGGTCGACAATGCGGCCAGTTGCACGCCCTGCTGCGCAGGTGTGTCTGTCTTTGCCGCCTCGCCCGCCAGTTCTGCAACAAGGGCGTCAACCGCGCCCTGACGCAGTTGTGCGGCCTCTTGGTTGGTGATCTCTTCCTCAACGACATGAACGGCTTTGGTCGGCTTCAGTGCCTCAACCGGCGTATCCTCGTCAGTCAGAGAAACCGGACGCGGGGCCAGGATCAGACGATCCGCCGGGGGGGCCGCCGAACCGACGGCTGCCACCGTATTGACGGCCAGACCCTGATGGTCCGCAGGCGTTCCACCGGGGTTTTCGGGTTGAATGCGCATCGGTCCTTCGATGGCGCGGACGACCGGCACGCCACTGACATCCCGCATCACCAGCTTATAGCCCCAAACGCCAATTCCGGCCACCAAAGCCAGCGAAGCAACAGCGCCCAGTGCATTGACGATGCGGCCCAGCCCGGCTGCGCGCGGGGCCTCGTCATAACCATAGGCGTCATCGGGATAGTCATAGCTATCCACGGGATGGGTTTGATTCGTGTAATGCATATGCTCGGGGCTTGCCTGCCCCGAGTAATCGTAACTCGCCATGTCCGCCTCACTGCCCGTTTTGCGCCTGAAAATAGGGCGCGCGGGTCATTTCTTGCCTACCTCGTACCGGCGACTTGGGCGGTGTTGGTCACCGCATCTCCTGCGCCGGAGTGACTCCAAGAATACCCAAGCCCGCTGAAATCACAACAGAAACAGCCCGGGCCAGTGCGATTTTTGACTGGCTTGTGGCAACATCGCCATCCTGAATGAAACGCAGCTGGGTTTCATCGTTACCCTTGTTCCACAGCGCATGGAAATCTCCGGCGAGTTCATAAAGGTAGAAGGCAACGCGGTGCGGCTCATTGGTCCGCGCAGCGATTTCAACCAAACGTGGCCATTCGGCCAGTTTCTTGGCCACGGTCAGTTCCGAGGTATGGTCGATCTTGCCCAGATCAGCGCCCTTCAGGGTCGTATCGTCCGTCGCGATGGCGGCCTCGGCCGCACGGCGCAGCACACTCATGACGCGGGCATGGGCGTATTGCACATAGAACACGGGGTTCTCGCGGCTCTGCTCCAGCACTTTGTCGAAATCGAAATCCAACGGCGCGTCATTCTTGCGGGTCAGCATCACAAAGCGGGTCACATCCGGGCCAACCTGATCGACCACATCGCGCAGAGTGACAAAGTTCCCGGCCCGCTTGGACATCTTGAACGGCTCGCCATTCTTCCACAGCTTCACCAACTGCGTCAGTTTGATATCCAACGACACCTTGCCATCAGACAGCGCCGACACAGCCGCCTTCATCCGTTTGACATAGCCGCCATGATCCGCGCCGAACACGTCGATCAGCGCGTCGAACCCACGGCCTACCTTGTCATAGTGATAGGCGATGTCCGGGGCGAAATAGGTCCAGCTGCCATCCGATTTCTTGACCGGGCGGTCGACGTCATCACCGTGCTCGGTCGATTTGAACAGGGTCTGCTCGCGCGGTTCCCAATCCTCGGGCTTTTTGCCCTTGGGTGGTTCCAGCACGCCCTCATAGATCAAGCCCTTGTCGGTCAGCGACTGCAACGCAGCTTCGATCTGACCAGTGCCATAGAGTGATTTTTCCGAGTAGAACACATCCATCTCGACACCCAGCGCCTTCAGGTCGGCCCGGATCAGGTCCATCATCGCGTCGGTGGCAAAGTTCCGCAGATCTTCCAGCCATTCGCTTTCCGGCTTGTCGATCAGGCTGTCGCCATATTTCTCTTTCAGCGCCTCACCGATTGGGATCAGGTAGTCACCGGGGTACAGACCCTCGGCAATCTCGGGGCTCAGGCCATTGGCCTCGCGATACCGCTCGAACGCGGACCGCGCCAGCACATCGACCTGCGCGCCACCGTCGTTGATATAATATTCGCGGGTCACATCATGACCGGCATAGGCCAGCAGGCTGGCCAGCGCGTCGCCGAACACAGCGCCCCGCGTATGGCCCACATGCAGCGGCCCGGTCGGGTTGGCCGAGACGTATTCCACGTTGACCTTCTGCCCCTGCCCCATGGTCGAGCGGCCATAGTCTGTGCCCTTCTCCAGCACAGTCGCCAGCACGCCCTGCCAGACGGATGGGGCCAAACGCAGGTTCAAAAACCCCGGGCCTGCCACCTCGGCACTGGTGATCCGGTCATCTGCCGCCAGCTTTCCGGCCAAGGCGTCGGCAATGTTGCGCGGCTTCATCTTGGCAGGTTTCGCCAGCACCATCGCCGCGTTGGTCGCCATGTCGCCATGCGCCGCATCGCGCGGCGGTTCAACCGCCACGTTGTCAAAGCTCAGCCCCTCGGGCAGAGCACCATCGGACTGCATCTGCGTCAGCGCGTCCAATACAAGGCCACGGATCTCGGAAAACAGGTTCATTTCGGATGTCCTTTTGCTTGTCCGGCGGTTTACCACGCAGCACGGCAAGGTCAATGGAAGCGATCAGTTTGGGCTTGGATTAGCCGCAAACCGGGCTAAGGTCGGAAAAAATTCCCCAACAGGAGACCACCCAATGCGCCTCGCCCTGCCCCTGAGCCTGCTGCTGACCACCGCCATGCCCGTTTGGGCCGACATGCCCGCGCCACAGGGCCATGTGCTGCTGACACTGGGCGGTGCCGTGACCGAGACAAACCTGCCCGCGCGCGGCGAAAACGACGGTGGGCTTCTGGGATATCTTGAGGTCCAGCATGACGGCGCCGCCGGTTTGGACGCCGCAATGCTGGATGGGCTGGAGCAGGTTGAAATCACCATCACCTATGGCCCCGAGGATAATCAACGCGACATCGCGTTTTCAGGCCCCCGCCTGTCGGATGTCATGGTGCTGGCCGGGGCTGAGGGGAAGACCGCCAAACCCATGGCCATGGACGGCTATCAGGCCGAGATTACATGGGACAGCATCACTGCGCATCAACCGATTGTCGCCACCCATGCGGACGGTGCCCCGATGGGGATTGGCGGCTATGGCCCGACAATGATTGTCTTTCCGCCCATAGATGACGAAGACCTGGCGCAGGAACAGGCCGGGCAACAGGTCTGGGCTCTGGCATACATCGCGGTCGAATAATCAACCCACGGCTTGACCGGTCAGCCTTGCGTGATCCTGCAGGGCGAACCGGTCGGTCATACCCGCAATGTAATCCGAAACGATACGCGCCAATCCGGTTTCGTCCACTGCCGCCTCGATATCGCTATGCCAGTGCCGGGGCATTTGTCTCGGATCGCTCAGATAGATCGGGAACAGGTCTTCGACCACTTTTCCGACCTCGGCCCGAACTTTCATGACACTGGGCGCACGGTACATTTGTGAAAACAAAAAGGCGCGGATTTCTTTCAACTGGGTCCAGAGACCGGCCGAAAACTGAATCACCGGATACCCCAGATCACGAATATCCTCGACCGTTTCAGCGCCGGACCCGGCGATCAGATCGCGCGAGGTGTCGATGACATCCGCCACCATGACACCAAACACCCGCCGCAACGCCTCGTGCCTGCGACGATAGGCGTCCAGGCCGGGATACTTGCGATCCACCTCGGCGTAGCAATCGACGACAATGGGCAATTGGCAGATCTCTTCATCCGTGAACAGCCCCGCCCGCAACCCGTCCAACAGATCGTGGTTGTTGTACGCAATATCATCGGACAACGCAGCCACCTGCGCTTCGGCGCTGGCGTGGGTGTGTAATTCCAGATCGAAACCGTGGTTGCATTCGGCCAAGGCCCAAGGCAAATCGCCCGTGACCGGACCATTGTGCTTTGCGATGCCCTCAAGGCATTCCCAGGTCAGGTTGCAGCCATCAAATTCGGCATAGTGACGTTCCAGTTTCGTAACGATCCGTATGGCTTGGGCATTGTGGTCGAACCCGCCGTAGGGCTCCATCAAAGCGTGCAAGGCGTCCTCACCTGTGTGGCCAAACGGCGTGTGCCCCAGATCATGCGCAAGGGCGACAGCCTCAGTCAGTTCCGGGTTCAGTCCCAAAGCCCCGGCAATCGTGCGCGCCACCTGCGCCACTTCGATGGAATGGGTCAGGCGCGTCCGATAGCTGTCCCCTTCATGTTCCACAAAGACCTGGGTCTTGTGCTTGAGGCGACGAAACGCGCTGGCGTGAATGATCCGATCCCGGTCACGCTGGAAACATGACCGGAAACTGCTCTCCTCCTCCGGCACCAGCCGCCCCCGCGCCCGCCCCGGATCCGAGGCAAAACCTTCTCGCATCAATGCTCTTGTCCTTGTCGCCTGTCCTTGCACTTTCTATATTGTAAGGCGTAAGGGAAATAAACCTTTGGAGACCGGCATGAATCTGCCCCCAACAGTCACGGAACGCGCCTTTGATCGCCTGGCCGAAATCGGCGCGGCAAATCAGGGTCAAGCCCTGCGCGTCGCAGTGGAAGGCGGCGGATGTTCCGGTTTTCAATATGAAATTGCACTGGACTCGCCGAAAGACGATGACCTTGTGCTTGAGGGCAAAGGTCAAAAGGTCATTGTTGATGCGATTTCGCTGCCATTTCTTGAAAATGCGGTGATTGATTTCACTCAGGAACTGATCGGCGCGCGGTTCGTTATCGAAAACCCCAACGCCACCTCATCCTGTGGCTGCGGCACGTCTTTCTCAATGTAAACACCGTGGGGGCTTTGCCCCCACACCCCCAGGATATTTTCAGCCAGATGAAGCAGGGGTCCGCTCTCCGACATTGATGCCGGAGAGCTTCACCTGGCGCGGTCATCGGCGTCCCCGCCTGTACCGCAGGACCAATTCAACCCAATTTGATTAAAAATCCGTTTCTTCATCTGGCCAAAAATATCCCGGAGCGCGAGGCAGAGCCTCGCAAACCCGCTCACCACCTTGCCGCTGGGTCTATTCTGAGCGATAGGTTGCCAAAGGCTTCGGAGGATCGCGCATGAAAATCGCCACATTTAACATCAACGGCATCAAGGCGCGGGCCGAAGCCCTGCCCCGCTGGCTTGATGATGCTCAACCCGATGTGGTGCTGCTGCAGGAAATCAAATCGGTCGACGAGAATTTTCCGCGCGAGATATTCGAAGAGCGCGGCTACAACGTCGAAACGCATGGTCAAAAAAGTTTTAACGGTGTGGCGATCCTGTCAAAACTGCCGCTTGAGGACGTTTCACGCGGCCTGCCAGGCGACGATGATGATGAACAGGCGCGCTGGATTGAGGCTACGGTGGTCGGCAAACAGGCGTTGCGCATCTGCGGGTTGTACCTGCCGAACGGAAATCCGGTTCCTGGCCCAAAGTACGATTATAAACTGGCGTGGATGGAGCGGTTGCATCACCGGGCGCGCGATCTGATGGCTGCAGAAGAACCTGCCCTAATGGCGGGCGACTACAATATCATTCCGCAAGCCGAAGATGCCGCGCGCCCCGACGCCTGGCGCGAGGATGCCCTGTTCCGCCCCGAAAGCCGTGCGGCGTTTCGGAAGATCCTGAACCTTGGTTTTACCGAGGCCTTCCGGGCCCGAACCCAAGGGCCCGGTCATTATTCATTCTGGGACTATCAGGCCGGTGCGTGGAACCGAAATGACGGCATTCGTATCGACCATTTCCTGCTGACACCGCCAGCCGCTGATCTGTTACGCGATTGCCGCATTGATTCCGAGGTGCGTGGGCACGAGAAGCCCTCGGACCACGTTCCTGTCTGGGTCGAACTAGATCTGTAACGCTCAGGCGGTTGCGTCGTAGGAATAGATCCACTCATATTTTCGCGCCAGCCGGGACCCTATCGCCATCAGCGCCATTTGCGCACCCAGTCGCATCGGCCCGCGCAGGTGGAAATTGCGCGCGTTTGCGCCGGCGGCGGCGACAACCTGTGTCGCCCTTGGACGGCGGCGCGTTTCATAGGCTTCAAGCGCCTGTGCCACCCCGGATTGTTCCTCAAAGGAGCGGATCAAAACCCACGCATCCTCGAGCGCGAGGCATGCGCCCTGCGCCATGAAAGGCAACGTGGGATGCGCGGCATCGCCCAACAGCGCCAATCTTCCGTTTTGCCAGGTTTGCGCCACAGGGCGAAGGAACAGGGCCCAAATGTGGGTTTCGCTCACCTCGGCTAGGATGTCACGCACCGGACCGCCAAAATCCGCGAACCGGGTTCGCAATTCGTCCGGGTCCCCCGGCAGACGCCAGCCTTCGTTTTGCCAATCAGACCGTTCTTCAATCGCGACGACGTTCATCAGGGTTTGATCCCGCAACGGATATGTCACCACATGCCGCCCCGGCCCCATTGTCAGCGAGGCGCGCGGGGATAGTTGGGATTGCGACCAGGGAATGGTCGCCCGCCAGGCGACCTGATGGGTGAATTTCGGGGTCTCGGCCCCGTTCAGGATCGGCCGGATCTGACTGCGCCCGCCATCGGCGGCGATGACGCATTCGGAGCGCAACCGCTCACCGTTCTCCAGTATCACTTCCGCTTCCGAAGGGTGTTTCAGAACCTGTTTGACACGCGCACCCAGCCGAACCTCGACACCAGCGCGCAGGGCTGCCTGATGCAGCAGGTTCAAAAGGTCCGCCCGGTGGTAATAATAGGTCGGCCCCGCGGTTGGCCCAGAAAGTTGGCTTATTATCCGGCCCTTGCGGTAATCTCGCACCATGGTTCCGTGGGAAAGCTGTCCACCCTCGGGCACAACGCCGACGACCTTCAGCGCACGCAGGACCACCATCCCGTTGGCACTGATCTGCAGCCCCGCGCCAACCTCGGCCAGTTCGGGTGCTTGTTCCAGAACCGTCACGATGGCACCGCGTTGCTGCAACGCCAGCGCAGCGGCCAGACCGCCTATTCCGCCGCCAACGACACTGAATTTCCGACCGTCTAATTTCATGGTCCCGGCTTAACGCAAAAACGCCGGAGCGAAAGGCCCCGGCGTCAAAGATTTTCCGATTTCCCAGCGATCAATCGTCGCGGTGAACTTTTTCCCGGCGCTCGTGGCGTTCCTGCGCCTCAAGCGTCATGGTCGCGATCGGACGCGCGTCCAGGCGTTTCAGCGAGATCGGATCGCCCGTCATCTCGCAATAGCCGTACTCGCTCTCTTCGATGCGACGCAAGGCCGAGTCGATCTTGGCGACCAGCTTGCGCTGACGGTCACGCGTGCGCAATTCCAGCGCACGATCGGTTTCCTCGCTTGCGCGGTCAGCGACGTCTGGAATGTTTCGGGTGTTATCCTGCAGCCCTTCGATCGTGTCGCGGCTGCCTGCCAGAAGCTCGGTCTTCCAGTCCAACAGCTTGCGGCGAAAATACTCAAGCTGCTTGTCGTTCATAAATGGTTCGTCTTCGGCTGGACGATAATCCTCGGGCAGAAATACTTCCTGCTTCATTTTTGCTCCCTCGGTGTGGCCTGCAACGCGGGTTACTTTTTCTTCACCTGACATGCGGCATTCCCTTCTGCGGAGCGTTTATCTGACAGCGCAAAGAATGTCACTATGCAAACGTCGCCCCGGTGATGCGTCATCGCGCTGTGTCTAAATATGAGACATCAAACAACAAAACCTTGTTTTTCTGTGAAAATTAGCGGGCCTTTTCGGGGCACTCTCATAAAATTCAAACCTGATGTTAGCGCCCGAATCAACCAAAAGCATTGGAGTTGCACGTCATTTTTGCACGTGGCGACGCAGCGACCTGCCTTGTCAAATTTTTCGCCCCGCTATAACCCCGGTAACCGATGCCGCGCGACACTTAATGAGGGGCCAATGACCGCACGTTTCCAAGGTACTGCAGAATATGTTGCCACAGACGACCTGACCATTGCGGTGAATGCCGCCGTGACGCTGGAACGTCCCCTGCTGGTCAAGGGCGAACCCGGCACCGGCAAGACCGAGCTGGCCAAGCAGGTCGCTGGCGCGCTGGGTTTGAATATGATCGAGTGGAACGTGAAATCCACCACCCGCGCGCAGCAGGGTCTGTATGAATATGACGCGGTCAGCCGGTTGCGTGACAGCCAGCTGGGCGATGAGCGCGTGCATGACGTGTCGAACTATATCCGCAAGGGCAAGTTGTGGCAGGCATTTGATGCGGACGAAAAAGTGGTCCTGCTGATCGACGAGATCGACAAGGCCGATATCGAATTTCCCAACGACCTGCTGCAGGAACTCGATAAGATGGAGTTCCACGTTTATGAGACGGGTGAGACGATCCGGGCCAAGCAGCGCCCCATCGTTATCATCACCTCGAACAACGAAAAGGAACTGCCCGACGCATTCCTGCGCCGCTGTTTCTTTCACTATATCCGCTTCCCGGACGACGCGACCATGCGCCGGATCGTCGAGGTGCATCACCCCGGCATCAAGGACGCGCTGCTGACCACCGCCCTGACCCAGTTCTATGAAATCCGCGAGACACAGGGCCTGAAGAAAAAGCCCTCGACCTCGGAGGTGCTGGACTGGCTCAAGCTGCTGCTGGCCGAGGATCTGAGCGCCGAAGACCTTAAGCGCGACGGAGCCAATGCCCTGCCCAAACTGCACGGGGCGCTGCTGAAGAACGAACAGGATGTGCATCTGTTCGAACGTTTGGCCTTTATGGCGCGCAGCAAGCGTTGAACCGCTGACTATCCGATGATGACGGCTTGCCTTGGGGTGGGCCTGATGTCAGCATTGCTGAACGGATGCCCGGTCTTGCGCCGGGCATAATCTGATATGATGGGACATAAATTTTGCCAAACTCTCTGACGATCCGCGCACTGCGGCCCGAAGACCGCGCTGAATGGTCTGAAATGTGGTGCGATTACCTTGCGTTTTATGAAACCTCTGTCCCGGACGAGATTTACGAGAGCACCTTTGCCCGCCTTTTGGGGGACGACGCCCAGGATTTTTCTTGTTTTGTGGCAGAATCCGGTGGGCGGCTTGTTGGCCTGACACACTATCTGTTTCACCGCCACGCCTGGAAGGTTGAATCGGTGTGCTATCTTCAGGACCTCTTTGCCCGCCCCGAGACGCGCGGAACGGGTGTCGGGCGCGCACTTATTCAGGCAGTCTATGACGAGGCTGACAAACAGGGGGCGCCGTCGGTTTACTGGCTGACGCAGGATTTCAATCACACCGCCCGCAAACTGTATGATCGTATCGCCAAGCAGACGCCATTCATCAAATATCAGCGCCCATGATACGATGGGCGGTGATCCTTGCAGGCGTCGTTCTGGCGGGCTGCACATCGGTCGAACCGACCGAAGTTCCGACCCGCGTTAAGGCGGTCGAAGCAACCCTGCCCCCGCCCAAGGTGTTTACCCGCGCGTTTCCGACGCCACCCGCCCGATCCAATCAGAACATAGCGTCTGATTTCGTGTCTTTGCACTTTGCGCTGGAAAGCGGCGCAGAGCTGCCGACGTTCACACGCTTCGAAACCCCGATTACGGTGCGTCTGACCGGGACGACCACCCCGTCGATGCAGCGCGATCTGAACCGTTTGCTGAACCGTCTGCGGCGCGAAGCCGGAATTGATATCACCCAGATATCCGAAGGGCAGGCAAACATCACAATCGAATCTGTCAGCCAGGCCCAGATTCAACGCATCCTGCCGCAAGCCGCCTGTTTCGTTGTGCCCAATTCCTCAAGCTTTGAGGAATACAGCCGCGACCGACGCAAAGCCAAAAGCAGCTGGACCCGGCTTCGCAGCCGCGAACGTCTGGGCATCTTTATCCCCTATGACGCCAGCCCGCAGGAAAAACGCGATTGCCTGCACGAGGAAATCGCTCAGGCGCTGGGGCCGCTGAACGATCTGTATCACCTGCCGGATTCAGTGTTCAACGATGACAATTTCCACACCGTTCTGACCGGGTTCGACATGCTGATCCTGCGGGCGGCCTATGCGCCCGAACTGCGCAGCGGCATGACTCGCGATCAGGTTCAGGCCGTGATCCCCGGCGTTCTCAGCCGCCTGAACCCACGCGGGGACAACCTGCCCGCGCAACCGAGATCAGAAACACCGCGCGACTGGGTGAATGCAATTCAGAAATCCCTGCGCCCATCACGTAGCGCCCAAAGACGTCTGCAATCTGCGCAACAGGCCGCGCGGATCGGAAAAGAACAAGGTTGGACCGACCACCGCCGCGCCTATCCGTATTATCTGATGGGGCGAATGGGACAGTTCGACAACCCGCAAGAAGCCTTGCGTCAGTATCAGATCGCCTTGCAATTCCTGCGCGCCACACCGGGCACCGAACTGCATCAAGCCTATGTGACGACACAGACGGCGGCCTATGCGCTGGCGCAGGGAAAAGGCCCCCAAGTCCTGCCCGAGCTGGACAAAGCGATTGACGTGATGACCCGGGCCGAAAATGCCTCGCAGTTGGCCACGCTGCTGTTGTTGAAATCCGAAGCGCTCAATCAGGCTGGCCGCACCAGCCAGGCACGTTCCGTCAGGCTGGACAGTCTTGGGTGGGCGCGCTACGGCTTCGGCTCGGACGTGGTGGCCCGGTCGCTGATGCAGGACGTCGCGGAAGGATCGCCCAACAACAACATAGGCGGGTAACGCATGGTAGTGGTTCTGGGAATGGCGGTACTGGGGGCGATCCTTGGGGCGCTGACAGCACGCAAACGCAACGGCAGCGGTGCGGATTTGGCGCAATACGCGGCCGGTTATGGCATCGCCTTTGCCCTGGTCGGGCTGGTGCTGTCTCTGATCCTTGTCCGTCTGGTGAGTTAACCCATGTTTCTGCCCTTTTTCGATAACCTCCGCAAAGCTGGCATTCCGGTTTCGCTACGCGAGTATCTGACCTTTCTGGAAGGCATGAAAAAGGGCCTCGCCACTTACGATGTCGAAGCTTTCTATTACCTCGCCCGTGTGTCGATGGTGAAGGACGAGCGTAATATCGACAAATTCGACCGCGCCTTTGCCGCCAGTTTCGAAGGGTTGGGCGAGATCTCATTCGATCAGGTTCTCGAGGCTGTCGACATCCCCGCCGAGTGGCTGGCCAAGATGGCTGAAAAGCACCTTTCGGCTGAGGAAAAAGCCGAGATCGAAGCCCTAGGCGGGTTCGACAAGCTGATGGAGACGTTGAAAGAGCGCCTCAAGGAACAGCAGGGCCGCCATCAGGGCGGCAACAAGTGGATCGGCACCGCCGGGACCTCTCCGTTCGGGGCTTACGGGTATAATCCCGAAGGCGTCCGCATCGGTCAGAAGGAAAGCCGCCACCAACGCGCAGTCAAGGTCTGGGACAAACGTGAATTCCGGAACCTGGACGACACTGTTGAGCTGGGCACCCGCAACATCAAGGTCGCCCTGAAACGCTTGCGCCGCTGGGCGCGCGAAGGTGCCGCAGACGAGCTGGATTTGGACGGTACCATCAAGGCCACAGCCGAGCACGGCTATCTGGACGTCAAAACCCGCCCCGAACGCCACAACGCGGTCAAAGTCCTGCTGTTTCTGGACGTAGGCGGATCAATGGACCCGCATATCAAAGTGGTCGAAGAGCTGTTTTCGGCCGCGCGGACCGAGTTCAAGCATCTCGAATATTACTATTTCCACAATTGCCTGTACGAAGGCGTCTGGCGCGACAATTCCCGCCGTTGGGATCAGCAAACGCCCACACATGAAGTACTGCGCACCTATGGCCCGGACTACAAGTGCATCTTCGTCGGGGACGCCTCGATGAGCCCTTACGAGATCGCCTACCCCGGCGGCGCGAACGAGCATTGGAACCAGGAGGCCGGTCAGGTCTGGCTGCAACGTGCGCGTGAACAATGGGCGTCAAATCTGTGGATCAACCCGGTGCCCGAGAAATACTGGGAATACACCCATTCCATCGGCATGATCCGCGAAGTTTTCGAGGATCGCATGGTGCCAATGACACTGGCCGGGCTGGAACAAGGGATGCGCGAGCTGACGCGGTAGCGCGCCTGGCTGGTTCGAATTAGTGCAGTTTGTGCTGCTAGCCGGAGTTACTGCTGCTGGCGTATGCAGCGCGTTCTTGTGAGAGTCGCGCGTTCACCGGGCCGTGCATCAATGAACTCGAACTCTCCGGGCTTAATCAGGCGACCGGTCTTGCGTGCCTCATCTGCGGCGTCGACCATGTGCAGGTTGTATTCCCCCCACCCGATCATACCCAGCAATTCCTCGCGGATCGTAACTTTGCTGCCTTCCTCGGATACTATCGTCTGGCCGGGGCGGTCGATCTGCTCATCCGGCAGGGTCTTGCGGTCGCCGACCCAAATGAAATACCCCTCAAAAGCCGCACCCAGCTGACTTGTGATGCCAAGCTCGTAAGCATATGGCCCCTGGAGCAGGCCAAAAAACATAGCGCCATATTCAATGTTACACTCGTACGTCCCAAGCATATCCGGAAAGTCATCGGATGACTGGCCATAAGACGCGACCGGGCATACCGCTGCAACCGCAGCTGAAATCAGTGTTTTGAAGCGCATGATCAACCTCGCAATTTCATTTCATCCCTCCGCCGCGCTTACGGGATGGTGACAGTCTATGCGTGGTACAGAAGAGGTTTTTTGGCAAGGAATTTCAGAAGGATGAATTTTCGCCGTTACCTTGTGTCAAATGAACCCCATTTTGCCTTTTCTGTTTGCTTCAATGGGATATGAAACCCATATCTAGCCTATGCTTCGTCTGACCCCGATCTTGTTGGCCATCGCCTATGCCGTTGTGATGTACCGGATATCCGTCTGGCGCACGCATCGCGAGTTGGATGTCAAATCGACCGAACTGGCCGATCCGGCCCTCAATCGCATGACCGATCGGCTGGCGGCGGCGCTGGAGATCGAACGGGTGCCCGTCTACATCTATGAGATTGACCCGGTGAACGGGTTGGCCGCGGCCGATGGGCGGATTTTCATCACGCGCGGATTTTACCGCAAGTTCCGCAACGGAGAGGTTTCGGCCGAAGAAATGGCCAGCGTCATCGCCCATGAGCTGGGGCATGTGGCACTGGGTCACGCGCGGCGGCGGATGATCGACTTTTCAGGGCAGAACGCGCTGCGTGCAGCGCTGATGATGCTGTTGAACCGGTTCATTCCTTTCATCGGCGCATGGATCGCCAATATGCTGACGCACCTTCTGGCCTCGCGCCTGTCGCGGGGGGATGAATATGAGGCGGACGAGTATGCCGCCGCATTGCTGACCAAGGCCGGGATCGGGATCGGACCGCAGAAATCGCTGTTTCATAAGCTCGAAGAGCTGACACAACAGCGGTCGGGCGTGACGCCCGCGTGGCTGATGAGCCACCCAAAGACGGATGAACGGATTGCGGCACTGGAGGCGCTGGAACAGCGTTGGGGCGCAGATGGATAGGTTGGGCAGCGAGAGGCCAGCCTCTCGCGCTCTCCGGGATATTTTTAGCCAGATGAAGAGGGGACTGGTCTTAGGTGGTAAGCGCTTTGCCTAGCCGTGGCAGGCGCGCTTTTTTCATCAGGGCGCGCAGGGTCCATTGGTCGCCCGATAGCCGGTTGGCCTCGGCCAACACACGGTTGGCGGTTTCGGTCATGCCGTCGGGGTCAGCCTGCCAGAAACCTTGCAGCAACCCATCGGGGTCGTGGCGGTCCAGGCCTTCTTCGGACAGGATATTTTTTGGGAAATCTTTAGCGTTGAGAGTGACAATCACATCCGCCGAAGTTGAGATCGCTGTCGCCAGAACGTGAATATCGGCGCTGTCGGGCAGCCAGAGTCGATTTTCCAACCCCGGGGCTTCGGGGCGTTCAGCATTTGACCAATGCGCCTGGGCCAGGGCGATTTCGGCGCGGGCCTGCGCCTCGCCCTCGGGGCCGAGTTTGCGGGCGGCGCGGGCCCATTCTTCGAGGATGCGGGCGGACCAGATGGGTGTGAAATGACCCAGCTTGGCGGCGCCCAGCAACATCTCTCGCATCACCGTGGGATAGATGACGCAGGTATCCAGAACCGCCTTCACAACCGGTAGAACGCTGCTTTGAGATACCCGCTTTCTGCCAGCTGCGGCAATTGCGGGTGGTCCGGCCCGGCAAAGCCGGTGTGGATCAATTGGGCCTGTCGCCCGGCCCGACCAATTCCGCGGGAAGACGCATCGCGGAACCGGCCCAGATCGGCGGCATGCGAGCACGAGCACAGGCCCAGATAGCCACCTGGTTTCACCAGAGCAGCGGCAAGGCGAGCCACGCGTTCATAAGCACGCAGTCCCGCGTCCAATGCCTGCCTTGAAGGGGCAAAAGCAGGTGGGTCGCAGATCACGACGTCGAATTGCACGCCCTCTTCCCCCAATTGGGTCAGCACGTCGAAGGCGTCGCCCTGTCGGGTCTGGAACTGGCCGTCAAATCCTGACGCCTGTGCGCCCTGCGTGGCCAAATCCAGCGCGGCGGCCGATCCGTCGACCGCCACCGCCTGCCCTGCTCCGCCAGCCAGCATCGCCAGACCGAACCCGCCCACGTGGCTGAACACATCCAGCACCTGCGCGCCGGGTTGCACCAGCCGCGCAGCGAAGGCGTGATTGGGGCGCTGGTCATAGAACAGACCGGTTTTCTGACCACCGGTCAGGTCGGCCATGTAGGTGGCGCTGTTCATGGGCACCGGCAGCGGTGCGTCGGGCGCGGTGCCGCGCAGAGTCTTGTTTACATCATCCAGCCCCTCAAGCCCGCGGGTGCGGCCCGAGGCGTTCTTTAGCACAGTCGTCACGCCGGTCACGGTGACCAGCGCATCGGTCAGCGTGTCCAGATGTGCCTCGGCCCAGGCGGCGTTGGGTTGGATCACGCAAGCATCGCCGAAACGGTCGATGATCACGCCGGGAAAACCATCCGCCTCGGCGTGGATCAGGCGGTAATAGGGCGCGTCGAACAGGCGTTCGCGCATCGCCAGCGCACGGCGCAGGCGGGTTTCGAACCACGAGGCGTTCAGTTCCGCATCAACGTCGCGGTCCAGCACGCGGCACATGATCTTTGACTCGGGGTTGACCGCAACCAGCGCAATGGGCGCGCGTTTCTCATCCTCAAGCACAGCCAGCGCACCGGTCGGTATCTTGCGGGTACGGCGGTCGGTGACAATGTCATTGGCATAAACCCAAGGGAAGCCATGGCGCAGGCCGCGCGCATTGGCTTTGGGCTTTAGTCGGATACGGGGGCGGTCGATGGTTTGGGTCATGACGCCCTCATAGTGGTGAACGCGCCCGGGGAAAAGCCCTAGCGGGCGCGCGACCGCCAGCCACCACGTCGTTTCGGTGCCTGCGCCGACTGCAACCCTTCGGCCAATACCTGTGTCATCGGGTGCTCGGCCTCTTGCGCCGCGTAAGACGCGTGCAGCTCGGTCAGGGCCTGCGCCTGATCCCGGTCCGCAGGCAGGCTGAGCGCCCAGTCCAGAAAGATGCTGCGGCATTCGGGCAGCGTGATGCCGTCGATCCGATAGGCTTCGCGGATCAGGCCCTTGTGGTCGTTTGGGTCGTCACTGCGCGGCATCCCGCCCCTCCTCGACTGCGCAGCCGATGATGTCGGCGGCAATGGCATAGCTTTCCTGCAAGGCGGCCTGCAGCTGTTCGACCTGTTCGAATCCGGTGGCGCGGCACAGGAAGGCCGTGCCGCCCTCGCCGATCTTGTCGGCTTCGATCACTTTACCCGACAGCAGCCGCGCGGCGCATTGCACCGACCAGCATAGATCGTAGCAACCCTTGAGCGTTTGCGCCTGAGCGACGTCCAGCAGTTCGGCAGCGACAGCCCCGTCCAGCCCGGCAGATACGTCGCGCTGGGTGACACTGGCCAGCAACGCGCCGGTTTCTGCCAGCAGTTCGATATCCATCATTCGGCCGGGGCCATTCTTGGCATCCCATATCCCTGCGGGCGCTTTGGCTGCTGCCAAACGCGCGCGCATGTCAGCCACTTCGCGCAGCGCCTTCTGCCGGTCCTCGGGCTGCGATAGAAAATCGGCGCGGAAGGTTTCGATATCCTGCGCCAGCCCGGCATCCCCCGCGACCACGCGCGCGCGGGTCAGAGCCAGATGCTCCCACACCCAGGCTTCTTTCTGCTGGTAGTTGGTGAAACTGGCCCAGCTGGTCGCCACCGGTCCCTGATTGCCCGAGGGGCGCAGGCGCATGTCGACCTCATACAGTCGCCCCTGAGACATCGGTGCCGACAAAGCGGTGATCAGCGCCTGCGTGAACCGCGCGTAATAAGTGCGCGTGGCCAGGGGACGCGGACCATCGGACATATCCTGATCCTGCGGGTCGTAGATCACGATCATATCCAGATCGGATTGGGAATTGATCCGCCCCGCCCCAAGCGAGCCCATGCCCAACACCGCAGCACCCCGGCCCGGCGCAGGCCCGTGTTTGCGGGTGAATTGCGCGACCACACAGGGCAGGATGGCGGTGATCACGGCACCGGCCAATTCAGCATACTGCTGCCCGGCCTGCGCCCCGTCGATCAACCCCCGCAGGTGGTGAACACCAATGCGGAAATGCCATTCCTTGCACCAGCGGCGCGCGAAATCGAGTTGCGTTTCATAGTCCGCCTCGTGCGACAGCGCCTGTTGCAGCTCGGCCTGCAACACCGCCTGCCCCGGCCAGTCGTCGAAAAAGCTGCCACCAATGACTGCGTCGAATACACTGGCGTTGCGCGACAGATGCGTCGCCAGCGCGTGCGATGTGCCGACGATATCCACCAGCAGGTCGATCAGATGCGGGTTGGCCTCGAACAGGGAAAACAGCTGCACCCCGGCGGGCAGGCCGGACAGGAAGCCGTCCAGCGCCTGCAACGCCTCATCCGGTTTGGCGGTTTTCGACAGGCGCGACAGCAGCTCGGGCTTGAGCCTTTCGAATATCCGCGCACCGCGTTGCGAACGCAGCGCCGGATAGGTCGGCCAGCGGGCCAAAACATTCTGGTCGAATTCGACCTCTTGGGCGGGTGCAGGTGGCGATGCACCGGGCGCAAAGAACCCTTCGGTCAGCTCGTGCACCTCGGTCAGGCGGCGGGTCAGATCAGCGGTCAACTGGGCGGTGTCCATGCCCATCAGACAGGCGACGCGTTCAATGCCATCAGGCGATTGCGGCACCTTATGGGTCTGGGCGTCATGGATCATCTGGATGCGATGCTCGACCTCGCGGTGGGCGCGGTAGTGATCTGTCAGCTTGTCGGCCACATCCTGCGGCACCCACTCTTTGGCGGCCAGCGCGGCCAGACCGGGCACAGTCCCCCGCAGGCGCAGATCGGGATCACGCCCGCCCGCAATCAACTGGCGGGTCTGGGTAAAAAACTCGATCTCGCGAATTCCACCCTGCCCCAGCTTCATGTCGTGGCCAGGAATGGCCAGCGCGCCACCCGTTCCCTTGTTCTCGCGTATGCGCAGGCGCATGTCATGGGCGTCCTGAATCGCCGCGAAATCCAGATGCCGCCGCCAGACAAAGGGGCGCAGAGTTTCAAGAAACCGCTCACCTGCCGCAATATCGCCAGCACAGGGGCGGGCTTTGATGTAAGCGGCGCGCTCCCACGTGCGGCCCAGGCTTTCATAGTACCGCTCGGCGGCTTCGGCGGCCAGACAGACCGGGGTTACAGCCGGATCGGGGCGCAGGCGCAGATCGGTGCGGAACACATACCCATCCGCAGTCTTGTCGCTGAGAGTTGCGCAGAAATTCCGCGTGGCCCGCACCATACCCTGCCGCGCATCATAGAAATCGTCGGGGTCAAAGCGGGTCTCGTCAAACAGCACAATCAAGTCGATATCCGAGCTGTAGTTCAGCTCGTGCGCGCCCATCTTGCCCATGGCCAGAATGATCATTCCAGCGGCGGTTTCGACATCATCCGCCGTCATCCCCGGCAGTTTGCCGCGCCGGATCAGGGCCGCGATTTCGGCTTTGGCCGCCACATCTGCTGACAGGGCGCCGAAATCCGTCAGGGCTCCGGTCACTTTTTCCAGCGGCCATGCGCCCGCCAAATCCGCCAGCGCCGTCAACAGCGCAACGCGGCGCTTGGCCTGCCGCAATCCCGGCTTCAACTGATCCGGCGGCAGCGTCCGCACCCCGGCCATAACCTCGGCCAGCGCCTGATCGGACTGGTGCAAAGCCTGCGGCAGCCAGTCTTTTTCGTGCTCGATCAACCCTTTCAGATAAGGGCTGGACCCCGCCGTACCTGCGATCAACTCACCCTGCTCTGCCGGAACATCAGGAACCAAAGCCTGCGCCTCATCCCCAAGGGACGGGTCAAAGGGGCGTGGCAGCCGGTGAATGGGTAATGGGCCGGTCATGTCCCCTCCAGCGGCGTATCCTGACTGAAACTGTTCAGCCACGCATCGTGGCGACGTTCCCACATTGATGAGATCAGCGCCACCTCGCGCCGTGGCGACCCAGGGCGCTGAAACTCGGCGCGATAGGACAGTAGTACAATGTCTGGCGTCATCACACGCAACTGCGTCTGGCTCAACTCGTAATTCTGGATGGTCGGCGCATCGGCGAACTGCCCAACGTGATCATCACGATTGGCAAAACCCGTAGGGTATACCCCAAGGAAATCCGCGCTCAGCAGCGCCCGGTCCGCCGCACCGTTACCTTCAACCAGAGCTGCCCAAACCTGCTTTTCCAGATTCAGGATTTCATCAAGTGTCGGGGGTGAGGAATTTTTGGTTTCAAGTGTAGTTTGACACATTCATTTACAGTAACCCGGAACATGCCGAATTATCCCGGAAGAATACGGATGGGTGTTTAAAATTAGGGGTCAACTGCGCCTCCTGTGATTCAGATGTGTGTCAGCCTATTGCGTTTCAAACATTGTTAAAACCGGCCTGTAAGGTCTACCCCTCAATAACGCGACACTAAAGCCTGCAAACGCACATGAAGCAGGCTTACCCGCTCCGATTCGGAAGTTGATCACCAAATCGGCGAGTTGGTTTTTCAAAGATGCCAGCTGGCGGCATCACGATTTTGGCTATGACGTCGGCGGTGATCGCTGGGACCGCGCCCGCTGCGATTGGAAGTTCTTTGTCGCCATGACCAAGGACGCGCTGACACAGCGCTGGCCGTTGGCCCTGATCACCATCCCGGCCGCGCTGATCCTTTCGGTGGCTTTCTACCTGGCTGTGCGGATCGGCGGGCAGTTCGGGTCGTTTGAGTACCGCGACGGATACGCCACGCTGGAAGAGATTTTGGTCGCTTAAATTTCGGAGTAAGCGCGTCACAGGGCCACCAAGCTGCCATTCGCTGCGGTCACAGGATTGATCATCTCAAATGGCAGCTGAGCGCAGATAGTGACCTTTGCATAGTTTGGAAAACCGTCCAGACCTGACCTTGTGCAAAATACGATTGACGGAAGCACCCATTCCTAAGTGGAGTTTAAGATCCAGCTTCCTGACTATTCTCTTATTGAGTCCGCATTTATGTCCAACCGCCGATCAAGATTTGCTGAGTTAGTATGGTATCCTTTTAGCTTTTAGACAGCTTTTCCAAGGCACCAACAATGAAATGTACTCGCGTTGAAGGGTTTTCATGGTGCTCTTTGTCACCTGCCTGTCTAGCTCGCTGCAAAATACGCTCTGCTCGTTGCTTTGCGACTTCACGCTGAGGGGCAATCTCAAAAAATTGCTTTTTACAACCTGATTTTTCATACTCAGAAAACAAGGCAACTCCGTTTAGTTTCGCCCTCTTCAGATCCGATATTAGAGATTTGGCGGGGGAACCACCTGTTGAAGTCGAACAATATGGCTTGCAGCTTTCCGATACGTGGAGTGAGTACCAAATCTCAAAGCACGGCACCGATGTCACAGCGACAACAGTTTTGTCATCAAAACCGGAACGCCCCTTCAAGATTGCGGTTTTTGCAATCGCGTCGTCATAGCTAGCATGACGGTCACGATCAAAAACCATATAAATCTGCTCATAGTCATCATCGTGTTCTAGAATGCCTTCAGCCATCTCGACGACACTGATTGGCGCTGATCCCCCTTCTCCGGTAATCCTTACTTTGGCTGTGGTTAGGCCCAATTCAGAAATAAGTCGACGAAAATAGTCTGGTTCAGTCTTTTCGCCCTCGGTCACGATCAAGACCTTATCGCGCTCCTGGCGTTTCGCACGGCCTCGCGCAAAATCTTCTTTACCCTTCGCCCGGCGGCGGCCTCTTTTAACCATGATCAGCGCTCCACCCTAGGAACCCCACCGAAACGACCATCCAGGTACTTCTTCTGAAAACCCTTCGCTCCTCGCTCCTTAAAATCAGTCAAGGGAACAAGCGCTGCAGCCAAATCCCTAGCCTTTTCCACAATCCATATTTGGTCCCTACCCAAGCATTCCTGCTCGCTGATGGACGTATCGTGCGTGGTAAAAACTAGCTGTGCGCCCTTATCATTAACTTCAGGATCAGCAAAAAGACCGACCAAATACTGAAAGGCCAGTGGATGCAAACCCGTATTCAATTCATCAACTACAAGCGTACTTCCAGAATCCAGTGCCTTCAAAATAGGACCAGCAAGACTAAATAATGCCTTTGTTCCTGTGGATTCCTCGTCCATTGGCAAGCTCGTTGGTTTGTCCGAGTTGTCCATTCTGAAAGTAGAAACTGAAGGGATTTTAATTGTTGGAAATTCAGACGCGTCTTTCTTACCGTCAAGTGCTTTATACATGGCTATAGCTAAATCTCTCACCTCTGAATCTGGTTCCTGCTCCTCCAAATGCAGATCGTACAAAGATATGTCAGCTTTTCTAAGGAACTCCAGAATACGCTTTTTTTCACCGTCATCCTTGAGCCACTCCACGGTCGACCCGTTTCTGAAACCATTAGAATTAGGCACGAGCAAACGCCAATCACTTGTAATCCACTTGAATGGCTTTGCTAACACTTCTGCATTCAATCGAACTGCGGTACTTAAAAACAAAGCATTTGGTAGTGTTTGGGTCCGCCAGCTTTCACGTGGACCCCTTAATTGGACCGCGTTCAACTCCCATTCATATTCGTCGTTCTCTTCGTCGTATATGCGAGAAAAAAGCTGCCTCTCACGCCCTGTGGTTTTGGGGCGCGAGAAAAGCCATTCTTCCAACACTCGCTCACGGCTTACAACAAAACCGTATTGGTACAATGTGCCATCAAGTACGAACACTACCTCAAACTCAGTTGGTTTCTCCCTCCAGTCGCTGTGAAAAATAAAAGGTTTTGTAGGAATTTCGTCTTCCGGAGAATTTTTCCCAGACTCCCTTACAATTCTCTTCATCACCGACATCGCAGAAATTAACGAGGATTTCCCTGAACCATTTGCTCCAAAAATACAGGCTTCACTTAGCACCTGAGGAACAACGGACAACCCCGTCTGCAACACATGGCCATGACCTGACCTTTCTGTAGTGGTGCTCGCTGCCAACGAAAAAGTCTGCTTTTCGCGGAAAGCTCGATGGTTCTCAACTGAAAATTCGATCAACACCTGAGTGACTCCATGTTTCAGGTTGCTTTTTTGCATCTTTTTGCAAGAATGGCTACCAGTTTTCTTTTAAAAGTAAATTAACCGGGGGACGATCACCTTTGGCAAAGTAGCCGCTACCGATGCAAGTCTGATGCAAGTCTAGTGTGTCGGTCAGTATTTAGTATGACCAACGACTTCCCTGCGAGCCAACGCCGGACAGGCAAGAACATCATCGGTAGGCGACTAATTTTGCCGTCGCCGCAAACAGATTCAGGACCTGGGGGCCTTAATATCCACCTGGACAAACGCTTCAGCTCGGCAGTCATATAATCCAAGCGCCGACAAGGTATTCTGCTGGAAAGAAAAAACCCTTGCAACGCAGGAGCTACCGAAAGCTGCCGAATGCATCCGCAGCGCCTACGCTAAGCGGCAATGACCGCTGTGGGCTCGGAGCAGAGAGTGGCGGCAGCGAGACCAGATCACCCAATTCTCATCGCGGTTTACTGAAGCCGAGACATGTAGCAGGCAAGTCTTGATTTGAGTTGAGGGACCGCTTTCGGGTGTTCCAAAAACTCTAGGATATCCATCATTCGCCAGAACTGCCCTTCTTTGCCAAACTTTATCTCTGAAACCTCAGTCTTCGAAATCTGCGCGACCATGAAGTAAGCATGCTCGCTCGGCGCGCTGGCATTTGGGTATCGCCGTCTCCACACAATGCGGGCAATATCTAGTTTTAAATCAAATTCTTCTTCAGTTTCCCTAAGCACGCATTGTTCCGGTGTCTCGTTCCCCTCTCGTCCCCCGCCCGCCAGGTCCCAATGGTCCGGAAATGGGATTGATGGTTTGTTGTCACGCAAGTAGGTGACAACCTTTTCTTCACAGATGAGCGCGATTTTTGCACCAGATAAGCTATCAAAACGCTTCATGGCATTTGTCTCCTGAGGCCATCTTGCTACGCATTCTAATGCAAGATTTCAAAGCAGTCACATGACCGTTTCGTTCGCTTACCGGACGCATGCACGCGCAAAGATCAAGTAACTTGGGAAAGGCAGGAAGGGGCTCTACGCACCAGCTCGGGCACGTCGCAGAGAAAGTCGGCAGTGAGCCCAACCCAGAAGTGTTGATTTGTTGCTGCGTGCACTCGCGGCGCTGATTTTTCTGCAACGGCAAAATGTTTCATGCCGTCTTGCAGAGGTGAGATCGGGCATTCGTTGGTCGCGCAGTAATTCAAAGAGGGCCGTGTCACAGGTCACTGACTTTGCTGCCGTTGCGCATCCTCCCGTGAAAACATTACAATTTGGAAGCAATGATCGATACAAAATAGCTGTATTTGAGGTGAGGGATTGATGGTTGATATTTTTGCGAGCGTCGAACACCCCATAGCCGTGCACGTAAATAGGGGAAAAAATTGGCTAACCAAGCAGATACAACCGATCAATCAACGCCTGCTAGTTGTCGACATAGCCGCCGCCATCGTTAACGATGAAACGACTAGTTTGGCTGGAATTGAAAATGTTCATTCTCTTGAAGTAAAACCAGAAAGCGAAGCTGTTAGGTTGAGCTTCGCGGATTTTGTATGTTACGCTGTAACAGAAGAAATGTTCGCCCAACAAAATGATGAGGAAGTTTCGACAGGGCTATGGTTGCGAATTTTTTCCAAATCCTTTTTCTTGGATTTTGTAGGCCACACTACGTGGGCGACATCAGACTTTCCGGGCCAACTCGTTCATTATCAGATCAACACACTCGACCACACTGTCAACGTGGTAACAGCTAACCCTCCTGAAATTCTCAAGTTGAGCCGATGACATGTGGCCAATAAGGGCTCACCACCGCTATTTCTGCGGTGGGCATCGATTGGAGACAGAAGCCCGAAGCGGGCTGCTTCGGAGTTAACCCTGCGAAACTAATGGAAAAAGAGAACTCACCATTGGCCATCGGATGAATAGCTAATTAAAATAGAAATTTCTTCATCGTTCTCACCGCCTATCCATTGGTAGCTCCCAACTTCCGCGCGCTCGGCAATAGGTTTGATCAGTTCCGCAACTTTGCTCCAACTGTTCCGCGTTAGGGACCAGATAAATGCACCATCGCCTGATGATCGAACTGGACCACTGTCGGCGTCGCCAAGCTTCATGACCAAGTGGCAATTTTCAAATGCCTGCGCCCCGAATAGCTCCGCCGTTGTGATGGTCTCTTTAACGCCGTTCGACAGCAGACACGCCGCCTCAAATAGCCGTTTGTGTTCGATTTGCCGCTCACCAAATATCCGAATTAACGGACAATCAGGCGATCCAGACGCGAGGAATTCCACGTTCATTTTACAAAGACCTTTTCGTGAAGGCATGGAGCGCACAGTACTAGACTTCAATCGAAAAGGGAAAGGCGCCAAAACAGTCTTTTTCCCTTGGACCAGGGAGCAGACTATTTTGTTAATTGGTCGAGAATTAGGCAACACGGCATAAGGTTAATGGCTCAACTTTCTGATCCGGGCTAGTCGAGCCCTGAGCTCAGGGTTGTCGGACGCCTGGTCGTAGCAGCATTTTCGGAAGTCGAGGGGGCATACGAGTTCCAGTTCCAAGATTGGAGCTCAATGACCCTTCCAAACCAACGGTTCAGCAGAAATCACTTGAACTAGCGCCAGAAGCTTTGCGCGAGTTTCGACCCCACCTACCGCGGGCGCCAAGCCCATGTGCTCAGTTTCAATGAAAAAAAGATAGTCGCCAACTTCGTTTGCATCGAGTTGATTTCGCAGAATTTCTACCGCTTTTACCAGGTATGTGTCGTACTCGTCCTCGAAAGGTTGGCCCTTCCAGCCACCCATCGTATAGTTCAGTCCGATTGGGTCCCATAGAGACCAACCAATTTCCCTAAGTCTTTCAATATTGATTTTGGGATGAACTTTTTTCATAGGTCAGAATTTGCCCGTCGGTTGCCGAAATGGCAACCGACATCCATTGAGCTTCCTATCACCAGAGTGTTCGATAGCGACGCAGGCAAACAGGTCATTGGGTGCGTTGCAAAGCCGGTTGGTTTCTGCTTGTCCTGTTCTCCAGCCATTGTTTCTGCACTCCTATTGAGGAGTGCTGACTGGCAGGGCCGTATTGCCGGTATTTTTGTCATGTAATAGAACTCAGCGGTCGACCCTGATTTGGAAATTCACGATGGCGGAACTCAAAGAAACAGCTGCTTGTCTACAAATAATCGGTGATAGCCTCATTCCCGAGCTAATAACCACCGCTTTGGGAAAGCCGCCCACGTCGGCCCACCACAAAGGGGACCATGTTCCCCTTCCCAAAGGAGGATATAGAATTGCTCGATCAGGTTCATGGTGCATAGATGTACAACGTAGAAAACCCGGCGATCTTGACGGTCAAATATCTGAAATCCTGAAGGGAACTAGCTTGGACCTTGAGGTCTGGAAAGAACTGGCAAACCAGTTCGAATTGAGAATTTTCTGCGGGATTTTTTTACAGGAATTCAACGAGGGGCTGTACATCTCTGCCGCGACAACGAAGCTGCTCGGTTCGCGATGTATTGCTTTAGATTTGGACGTCTATAGCTCGTACAATGACGAGCCTGACTCCTTTTGAACCGATATCGACACACATAGAAGACGCCCCAATTGTCCTTTACCCGAAAACAAGCGCCTAGCCAGGCAACGTTTTCTGGCCATCCAAGTCCGTTACCTTTGTACAGCAGAAAACCCTAGACATGAATGAAGTTGATTTTTCACAGTTGATAGATTGCCGTTTTCCGTACGATAACGCCAGCTCGGCGGAAGCGCTGATCAGAACAGCCAAATCCATTTCCACGCCAGCTATGTTTATGCTTCTAGAAGAAATTTGCAGACCGCCAAAAGGTAGCACGGCATCAATTGAAGATGTCTCACGCCTTATAGAAACTTGGCGCAAACACATTGACCATGCTTTGGCGGATTCTATGGCCAATGCGGCGCGCACACTGGCAAGCGGACTGTCATATTCCGCTCCTGATTCATTGGCCTTGTTGGAAGAAATCGCTCCACACCAAGGGTTCTATTCAGCTCTCAATATCGCTTACTTTGTCTGTAACGATGCTGAGGGCGCAGTTGAACAAAGAGCGGATCAGATTAGAGCCATCTGGGAGCGGCAAACTTGATTCCATAAACATCGTCTGCGTGAAGTAGAGATACTAACGTGGGCGGAAATTGCACAGCAGTTCTAAATCGCAGCACCTATGTCTCCTCAAATGCCACCTTCATCCGGGGCATATCGAAATCGAGAAGCCAAGAGTGTCGCGACCAGTACAAATCCAAGAGCGCTTCTCTTCGCATAGTGATAACATCCAGTCCCCGATCATCATACGGGTGCAGAGCAATCTGATTGTCGAAGTCAACGAAGTACAGGCTAGCGCTAACCGCAGGTCGAATGCCAAGTTCAGAACCAAGCGCCAACCAAAGCACCTCCCTGACTAAATCAGGTCCTGCCAACGATACCGCAGCCCAGTGACGATACAGGTCGCTGCCAAACTCTTCGATATTATCGTCGTCTTTCTGGGCAACTGCCCCCAGATCGATAAAATCACTCCGAGAAAGCCCAATGGTCTCGTATGGCTTCAAATGCTCCTTCGGTGGGCTGGCCCCGCCGAAGGTAGAACTCACCAGCCAGACCGATGATTGGGCAAATAGGTCTGCGGCTACAGCGTCGGCTCGCTCAAACGCTTGAATAAATCGCTTTATTGATCGGTCAGTACTTACGTCCTCTCCACCAAGTTCAAACCTTAGAGCCATCTCAAACTCGTAGAACAATCCGTGGGGCAGTTCCGCACAACCAAATACGGACTCAATCTCTTTTTTGGGATCAATCATAGGGCCTTATTAGCAGCCAGAAACCGTGAAACGCCAGTACAACAAGGAACGCGACCTTAATTTGAAGAACGGCGACAAAGTGCTTTTGCCTACCCAAACCGATGGTACTGTGAACGCATGTACGGCGTGACCTGCCAAGCATCCTCGATGTCTATGTCAAAAGCTGACCAATACCATATTTGATGAGCATGCAATTCCGGTCTTGTCGCAAGGTCGTCCAAGAACGCGTTCCACCTGTCGTCGCCCTCCAAGTTCTCGCCATACTCTTCAAACGCTTGGATAATTACGTCTGCCAATGTGAAGCGTACATCATCGTCCTGAACTTCTGAGAAAAGCGCCAAATAATCATTCAGGTTTGTTGGATCGGCGATTTCATAGGCCCAATCTTGCATCCAAGGCTCATTCTGAACACCAAGCCTCTCCGCAAGATAATCTATCGCTGCTTTGGTCCAATACCTTTCTGGCGGCTTCGCAACCATCTTCAAATCCCCCGCAATAAGCTGTTGAGTTTCTTCAAAATAGGTTGGCGTGCACGCGCCTGGAGAAAGCGACTTGGTACATGCCGCAAAAATCCACCCCAGTTGCCAGTTTTCTTTCGATCCCGCGATCCAAGGAAGTCTATCAGCACCGAAGTTGTTTCCCGGTCGTAAGCCCACAAGGTATGTTGATTGTGCTCGATCTGGAAATAGGCGTCATCTGGCCAACTCAAGTCGTGTTTTCTGCGGAGCAAACAGGATCTGCACACGACCGTCCCAATATCCAAACCGTGAGACCGATACAGATACTTGCTGTGAAGCCAGTCTTCGGGCCTGTAGCCGTCTGGCAAGTCTTCTATATCGCTCATGTCGTTGCTACTCAGGCCATGGTAATAGATGGCAGCGTGCCAGCTGCCATGACCGGTATTTTCCACGAGCTTGTATTCAAAAGCCTTACTCTTCCGAAAAAAGCCGACATCCTTTTTCAGCCTAATTATAACCAATTCTGCGAACTCAAATTTAGCCTCTGCATTGCAGCATGGGCACCTGATTGCCAGGCGATGAGGCATTGGGTTCCAGTCATAAAAGCCGGTCATATTCGATGATGCCTGCTCAAACTCGAAGACTTCAACGCGAGCAGCATCGCATAACAAACAAACCCAACGACTGCTCTCTTCGCATTCGGCTCGGTTCCTATGCCAGTCCTGCATGCCGATTCCTTAGCATGATATGATGACTTAGCCGTCATATTCGTCGTCCTTGTACAGAGGCGGGTGGGTTAAGCGCAGCGCAATTGCAAAAAATAGTGCAACACAATGGGCAACACAGAGAGCGCCGCCACTCTGGTGGCCAAAGTGGTATTCAGGACCAACAGAGTTTCATTGACCACAATGACAAGAATGACGACCAAAGCGCTGAGCATCAGCACATGCCGTCTAAATTCGAGAGAGACATCGGAGTCTTTTGATGCCGGGGCGAAACGGTTCAAGATATCCCGGTCACCCCAAACGCCCAACGCCATGACCGCAGCATACACCGCACAGTAGATAGTGACCAATTTCTGACTCAACCAAGGTTCGCACCACCAAACTTGGATTACCAATACACAAATTTGTATTGCCAAAGCCCAACTTGCAGTCGAGCGTGTGAAATCAAATGTATGGTGATGCCGCCGAGTTGTGACAGGGAGCGCGCCCCAGATCTGCGCTGCTTGTGCAAATACACCTGCCCAAACAAAGGCCACAGGTGCGGAAACCTGAGCCGCCTGCAATACCGTCCAACTACTGAGGAATATGACAGGCATCAGCAATCTGCCTACCGAAATCGGGGGCAAGTTGCTTAGCAATATCCACAAATACAGTGAAAAACGGCGCAGTGGGTTCATAGATTCTTCGCTTAGCTAAGGCGGCGTCAGGGTGCGCAACCTTCATCCTCTTCCTGTTTGGCTTTTGCAGCAAGTACCTCCGCTCGTATTCCTTGCCGAAAGAACAACAGCATGAGCATCGCAACCAACAAGAAGACCGGAAAAATCATCAACTGCGTCGCATTCAAGCCCATATAGATCGGTTTGTTTTCCACGGCTTCAAACAGCCGTCGATGCAGGTAGACGTAATACCCATCGTTATTGTCGACGTAGTCCTCACCCTCTCTCCAGGCGTCTTCATCGCCCGGTTTGAGCGTTGTTTGTTTTGTTTTGAGGCTCCACTGGTATGTCCAGGTTGCGTCTACCTCATTCCACTCGCCGCCGGTATTGAATTGGATAAAGTCATTTTCGAACTCAAGCGCGTTTGGCTTTTTGATTGGGGCGGGAACATTGCGCATAACGACCCTATGGACGTTGTGCATCGGAGCGTTTACGCGAGATTGCCCTTCCAGCACCTCGTCGTCATCAAACTCATAGAGCTCACCAGAAATAGCATAGCCGGAGTGGTTCAGTTTGTTCCAAAGGTCTTTTTCCTCAAACCCGTCGCGAGGCAACGTGTAACGCTGGACGAGGCTAAAAACATTGGCGTCGAGATCGTCCTCAATGATCAATGCCTCTGAGTGCGTGGCTCCGGGAAACCGCTTGGCGTACCACTTTTCATACTGTTTGCGCCGGTCTTCCATGTCTTCGCCGTCATAGCGCCAGCGCATGTTGTCCGCTTCGACACCCTGCCATGTGTCTGTGACATTGAGTACGGCGGCAATCGGGCCTTCATCCAAGAACACATATTCCTGCACAGCCTCTCGGGTCGGTTCATCAGAAAGATTCGTTACAACTTCAACAAGTCCGGTGCTGTCCTCTGCCAATGGCAGGCCCCAGGCGAAATCCCTCAGTGGGATCTCGCGACCTACGCCGCCTTGCAGTAGATCGGTTGCGTCTACAAACCAGTCACCTTGCGGATCGCGGACACGTACAATGGCGTGATCAAAGATAAACGGAGAAGGCAACATGCGCGGCAAAGCAGGCCCCATGTCGTGGTCGACGAGAACGACATCGGCCTCAATCTGCAAATACGCCAGCATGGAAATCAGAAGAAGCGCCTTGTCCTTGCAATCGCCATATGCGCTCAGCCAGACCTCATTGGGGGATCGAGGTATCCAGCCGCCTTCGCCAATTGAAACGCTGAAATACCGGACCCGGTCCTGTACCAAACGCAAAGCTTGCGTCGCGCGCCATTGCGGATCTTCGGACTGCTCCAGCATTTCATCAAGCAGTTTGATCAGGTCACCGGGCAGCAAGTCCGGTCTGGGTTTGTAGTCGCTGGTTAGTCTCTGGATGATCTGAAACCAATCCTGAAAGGTCGAGAGTTGCAACCCATCGTTGGAGACATCCCAATCATCCGCAGAGCGTGTGTTTCTGTCATCTGCTTCAGCCTTTTCCAAGGACCAACTCAAGATCGTTCTGCCGGCAGCCTCTTCACGCTGCACATCAAATTCATCTGTGTGGTTCAGCTCAAAACGCATTGCAGTGGGCAAGTCTATGGAAGTGCGCCTTTGTTCCCAGCCCCAGTCTCTGAGCCCGTCTGAACGATAGTGAAACTGATCCGGGAAAACGGGTGTGGTGGCTGTAGTTGACCAGATCATCTCGACGGTGTCGCCAACACGAAGATCCACGATTTGACCGAAATACTCGATGTCGCCCAGCATCACGCCTGAGTTGAGCTCCGGTTCGCGCCGGAGTTCTTCGAACGGCAAGTCGAGTTGATCTAATACTTTGCCATCTCTGTGTATCTGCAATCGATGAAGAGTGGCGCGTTCAAAATTCGGATCCACCATCAACTGAACCTCGCCATAGAGTTCCAGCGTTGAGCGATCATGCACGGCAAAGAAGCTCTGCCTGACCCTCTGGTATTCGTTGTCTTCCAATCGAATCTTTTCGTCATGAATGGGTAGGTTAACGGGTGCGTCGGTATTCACAGCCGCTACTCGATCCTGCTGCGAAACTTCCTCGTACCACTCAGGTAGGTTTTCATCGCGCAGCAGTTCCGTTGATGCAGGTTTGGCGCCGGCCAAATTAAACAAGCCCAATATGACAAGAAAGACGATGACCCAAATTGCAATGTTGACGAATGTGGATTGCCACCACCTTTTTTTCTCAATTTTCGGCGCCGCGGATCGTTTAGTATCTGTCCATAGGCCCAGCCCCTGAGACACCCTGTAAGCGGAAAGAAGATTTGCCGCAGCGGGTATTTCCGGCACGACATGCAAACGATCATCTTTCGTTTCGATAATGGTCAGATCATTTTCATTGTGAACAGAACGAACCGCTGACCAATTGAGGCGCAATCGTTTGCCTTCGCGCCAGATTTCGACGGCTGTCTTGTCGCAACTCACTGCCGTCGGGCCCCAGTCGAAACCACGCAAAAGTCCGTGACGGTAGTAATGAAGATGGCGCAGTTTCGGCAGATAAGGCCAATCATTTACCGCTGCTGTGGTCATCGCGATAAATAGCAATATGACACCGATTTGATTAAACAACGGAAAACCCGCATCCAATGACTTCCCGGTCAACAAAACAAAGAAGAGAAAAATAGAGAGACCCGAGATCCATGCATACGCCAAATAGTTGAATACTGAGTCCAGCCAGGCGGGACAGGGTGTCCCCAGTTTTTTGGATAGTCCTTCCAAGGCATGAAAAACTGCGGTCGCGGATATTTCTTGGTAATTGGCCGCTGCTGGGGCGTTTCTTGGGTCAAAACCCTTCGAGTTTTTCGCTGCCCTTTTCTTTTTCACTTTCTCTACAAGTCGCCTGGCATCTTCTTCTGACGGCAATGGAAGAAAAAACAGTCCGTAGTTCGCTCTTTTCCAGATCACAAACCGTCCGACACGTAACGGTTTGGATACATGCGCGAAGTGCCAGGCTTCTGTCTGGTCAATTTCAACGGCTTCGACGTAGTCTTTCTTGACTATGTACCGCGTTTTACCACTTGAATGTTCAGCCGCACTAAGAACCACAGGGGCGCGACCCCTCCAAACTGCCCAAACGCTTCCGGCGCTCAAAGCATGGGACCGCGCAAGAAAAAAACAAAATAAACCAAGTGGTATTGGTGCCCAGAGTTTGGCTCCAGCTACACTCAAATCGAGCCCAGAATTCCAGGCGGCGACAAAGCCTCCAAGTAGTTCAGCAAGAAACGTTACTGCCAGGCATCCGACAGCTATCGCCAATAGGAGAAACTGCTTAAATGCCCTGCGAGCATCCAGCCGATACCGCTCAAAACGTACTTCGCTCGTCAGTTCGGTTTCGAAGATCAGTATTGACGAATTGTCTGGTGCTGGCACCAGCTCCGAATGAATCGCATTCACAACAGTATTTCCCAACAAATTCAATACTCGCCAATAGATTGAACATTCATGGCAAAAATATGGTCTGAGTGTAGCAAATGGCGCTACTGGGGATTATTGTAACCCGCTGACAATGGAGGTTTATCTCCACTCCACGAGGTTGATCTTGATCACGGCAAAGGGCTAATTGAAATCCGTGCTTCCGCGTAGTTTGCAATAACTGATTTGGCGACACATGCTGCTACACAGCGAAAATCATAATGCGCTTGCGAACAATTTCTGCGCCAGCATTACCTTCAAGAGCAAAAGGCAGGTTTGTCCGCGACCTGTGAATTCGACGCCTGTTTCATGCTGCGATCGGCACGAACGGCCGTTTATTCTGCTGCACACCGGCACGGAGTTTTTCGCTCGTGCCGCAATTTTCACGCTGCGAGCACGCGCAGCGAAAATCGAACACTTCCGGTGTGGGCTCACTTTTCACCAGTCCATGCAATCTGCAGAGAATGGCTGTAGCGTGCGCATTTTACATTTTTTTGGTGTTTGATAGGTTTCTTGTAATTGGTTCAAAAGGACTACTTCATGCGCTGTCTCGTTGTGGGTGGAACAGGATTTCTGGGTGGCGCAATTGTCGATGCCTTATTGGATGGCGGCTATTCTGTCTCGATCCTCTCACGTGGGATAACAGATTCAACAAATGCGGCAGTCGTCGAAGTGATCCAGGCTGACCGATATGAAGACCTGACAATGCTGAAAAAGCAGTCATTTGATTGGGTGTTCGATACCTGTGCCTATACTCCAGAAGCTGTAGAACGGCTGTTGAAAGCGGTAGGTCATACCATCACAAGGTATGTTCTGATTTCATCTGTGTCTGCCTACGGGACGTTCAAAGAAGATCGTCAAAATGAAACGGCGACCGTTCCGGACGCTACGTCGTTAGATTTTGAAATCGCTGCGGGCCTACCCCCTAAAGATCGTGCATCCGCGTTTGCCTATGGGGCATCCTATGGTCCGCTCAAACGTGCCTGCGAGCGCAAGGCCGATGAGATGTTGGGTGAGCGCGCAACTTCTTTACGAGTTGGGCTATTGATAGGTGCAGGTGACTATTCTGATCGGTTGACGTGGTGGGTCCGCAGGTTGGATCAAGCACGCGAGGGACGCGAGCGCGTGCCAGCACCTGCACCCAAAGACCGTTTAGTACAAATGATAGACGTTAAAGATGTTGCACAGTTTGCCGTACAATGCGGGAACGATGCACTGTCTGGAATTTGGAATGTGACCGGCGAGCCCATTCCGATGGGGGAGGTGCTTTCACAGATTGCAGAGGTGAGCAATTCCGAAGCAGAATTTGTGTGGGTCGAGGAAAGTTCTATTGTGGCGGCAGGTGTTGCGCCGTGGTCAGACATTCCGCTAATGGCGCCTTCGTTACCCGAGTTCCGTTATTTTCTCTCCATTGGGACTGAAAAGGCAAAATTGGCAGGTCTAACCTGCCGACCGTTGCGTGAGACAATAACGCCATTGCTAAAGTGGGATCGAGCAAGGCAAGATGTGCCGCTAAAGTGCGGAATGACAAGAGATCAAGAGGCGGAGCTACTCAAAGCATCCTAATTATGGATCAGTCGCTTGTCCGCACAACCGCCGTTGGTCATGTCAGGACAAGTCGCAAGCCCGACAGAAAGCGTCGGATGACCGGTGTGAGCCCACTTTACTAATTTTCTGCGCAGCAGCGAATGTCCGGTACCGGAAGGCCACCAAGACAATCAACTAAATTCAGCGCTGAGCGAACTTTGATCTAAACGAATTATTGGCCATTTTTTTTGAATGAGTTATTCATCAGGACGCAACCGCGGGAGTGTTGGATGTACTACGTTGCCGAGACCGAAAGCTTGATCGCGGATGGTGTGATTTCAGAAGGCCAAGCCGATGAAATAAAATCGCGTGCGCGAACTGCGATGGTTGCTCTTTGCGTCAACGCCTTGTTGATCGCAGGCATTATTGCTGCGACGCTGGGACTCGTTTTTTATCTTGCTTCAGCGCTCAGTGTAGCAATTTGTGGTGGGCTGTTTCTAGCCGTCGGCCTACTGATTTTGCGGCATGCGGCCTCGCTCTATCGAATGTTTGGCAATGCCAGCTCTTTGATTGGGGCGGGCATGTTGATTAGCGGAACTGGCATTGAACTGGCGGACAAGATACCTGATGCCGCTGGGTGGTTGATGATTGTCATTGGGGCTGTAATTTTCGGCCTTTGTACATGGCGTTTCAGGGCTGTTCCTTCGCAGTTGCGCTTTGCATACGGGGCTGTGCTCTTGATGGGTGGAGCGCTGCATATCGTCGGTATCTATTTTTCTTTCAACCACGCTGGTATTAGCGGTTGGCCCATGCCTTTCGTACATTTCTACGTGTTTGCATTTATCGTGGCACTCGGCGTGTTTCTTGATACCCGGTTGATCACGGCGTTGGCGATTGCGCCCTTCGCGCAGATGCTGGACACAGGAACTTATTATTTCTCGGCGGCCTATGTGTTCTACTCGCCAGAACCGACACTCAGTATTTTGCAGATGTCGCTGCTAATTGGTGCCTGTCTGTGGGCGGCAAACCGATGGGGAGGTCGCATCTCTCGACAGGCTGGCATCCTGATGATCATGGCATTTGTAGTGGCGAACCTATGTTTCCTTGTCGGCAGCATCTGGGGGGACGTCTTGGGTGAAACCTGGTGGGGGCCAACGCGGGACGATTTTGACGATTACAGCGCATATTTCGCCGAGCGCGATACCTTCCGCGCGGCAGCTTTCAACATCAGCGAGCAAGTGTACGCGGTCATCTGGGCTGTCCTGCTGGCAATTTTAATTATCTGGACGGCGTTGAGTAACCGAAGAGGGCTTTTCAATACGGGCATGACCTTCGCGGCCATCCACGGCTATACGCAGATGTTTGAGAGTTTTTCCGACGAGCCGTTGGCCTATGTCATCGGCGGGCTAGCCGCGATCCCTCTAGCCTTTGGACTATGGCGTTTAAACAACGTTTGGTTTCAGCCATTGGATGTAGCAGGGGCACGTTGAGGGGATCGGCGAGCAGATACAAAACGGACATTGGTGCAGCCGCAGCAAATGGCAACAAAGTCCCGCATATTGTCGGTTGATGGCTGACACATAGAATGACCGCATCGGTGCCGAGCAAGAGATTTTACCCTTTGGATTTGGCCTTATGTTGGGGGCAAATCGTGCGCACCTTACTCATGTCCTCCAATAAGGTCGCTTTGGAAACACCTCATGGTTTTACCATCTCGGTAAGAATTTCGGTGAATGCTTCGATGCCGGTTGTCGCCTCTGCCCATCTCGCAAACTCAACTACATCCATCCGTCTTTCGCCAGTTTCGGACTTAGCAACAAACGACTGAACAGTGCCCAAACGTTCCGCAAGCCCAGCCTGTGTCAAGCCCGCTTGGAGTCTGGCTTCTTTGAGGCCAGTTATCAAAATTTGATGCTCTCTGGTTCTGAGGGATTTCAATGTCAGGTGCCGTATTGATCAGTTGTTGGCAACCTGATAATCCCAAGTTAGAATAATCCCATTTTGGAATAAGGTTAGCTAACTTGCTGAGAATTATACTTACATTCCTTCTGCTTGCTTGCGGCAGCGTTGTTTCTGCACAGGCAGCGACCGAGCGTCACAACCTCGAAACTGCATTCCGCGCCCTAGACCATGCCTCGCGTGAAGCGGCACAAATTGAACTTCAACAGCAGAACTTGTACCTGCAGCAGATTGACGGCCTCTGGGGTGCTGGAACCGAGCGGGCTCTATTGGCTGCACTATTTATGTTGATCGAAGTTGGAACTGATGTTTCGGTAGAGACAGAAGCCGACGCACGGCATTTCCTCGACTTCATTATTGCCGGTTCTTCGCGAGGTCTCATTTTTGGTGAAGCCGATGAGCCTGAGGATAGCATTGGCTTGCCAGCCAACTTGGCAAGCTATCTATCGTTTGGCGCACAGATCGCCGATTGGCGACAAGCAACTCAACAGATCAGAGTCGCATCTGCCGCGAACTATTACACAGCCTTGATTCCTTCCGACGCACAAGTTCAACACCTGATCCAAAGTGGACAGTTGCAGATGATCGCGGAACGCATCGCTCCATGCATGGATGAGATGATCGAGTTCGGTTTGCAGACCGGGCAAAAACGCGCGTCTGATCTTATCTACCCTGATTTTTCGCAAGTGTGCGCAGCGCTGGTCCTTCAATAGACCCTAAAACCTGCGGGTCTTTTTGTGCCCGAACCTTCCAAAAAACTCCCCGCTAAAACAGGATACGAAATGAAGCTCTTGATAGGCGCAACCGCCATGTTGGTCTGTTTTTACTTTGGTCAATGGATGTTCCGCAGTGGAATGCGATTGCAGAACAATGGTCAAAAGATCGGTGGGTGGTTCCGAATATTCTGCTCCATACAATTTTTCATATATCCGATGATCGGCATGGCAACAATTCTATCCTCAAAGTAGCGGATCGCCTGCAAGGCTAACGAGAACACCAAATACGCGTTCAGTGATGCGCTCGTTGGTAAAGCCGAAGGCTTCGGAAAAAGCCCGCCGGGGACGTACTCGACAGCTAAGTTGGCTCCCTTCCGAATACCTCTTCAATCACACCATTCAAACAAACCAAAGACGAGCGGTACAAGATGGCCCTTACCACCTGCTACGAATGCAAAACTGAAATCTCTGATCAAGCCACAGCCTGTCCTAACTGTGGTGCCCCGCAACACTCTGGCAATGAGGACGCAACCAGCAAAAGCACTGCCCATGAGTTTGTGAGAGTGGTTGTCGGTTTCGTTGTCGCTAGCTTTGTCTTGACCTATGGACTGAATTGGCTGTCACAAGGTGAACCACCAAACCCCGTCGCAATGGTGACTGATCTATTGAGGCAAATGGATTTTGAAGTCGGCGATCTGGATTGCGAGAGCATTCACGACGAGATCATCGCGCTTTCCAAAGAGCATGCTATTCAGAATAGTGGTGTCACGATGCAGGCCCTTGTGAACATATCGACGGAGTCTCAATCGCCAAAGGAAGTCACATGCATTGGTCGCGCAACTTGGTCGAATAGCACCAACAGCCGGGTCGAATACTCGAAAACGTACAGGGACGGAGAGGCGTGGCTTGAATTCCAAGAACTACTGTTTTGATATTCAGCGCTACCCCTCAGAATATCGCGTTCCGACAGACGGCAGCCAAACTGATAACCCATTGTTAATGCGGAGTATGTGCTGAGCGGCGCTCTAACGCGCAGAGCGTGGCCGTTCAGCAGTTTTAAGTGTGTTGTGGCATTGGCGCGTAGTTCGCGCGTCAGTGGCTTGCTCTCGCCGTCTCAATTGGAAATAAGAGCCCCATTGCCGCCGTTAGTCACGCGTCAGTCTTTTGCTCGCGCGGCGGGTTGCGAAGCGCACAGACCGGACATTAGCCGCGCCACGATTGAACTGGTAGAGCGCGGACAAAGTGACCTAGGGCTCAAAGAGATTTTACTAACCGATGCAGCTCTTGTTGGTTGTCTCCAACAACGCTCATTCCACTCAATCCAGTCGCTGAAAAGCCTTCGCGTTCCCAGAAAGCGCGCCCCTTTGAGTTGATCGTCATGACAGCAAGATACAGGCACTTGGCCTCGCCTGCTCTCGCAAGACCCTCCACTTGGGAGAGGAAGCTCTTACCCATACCTTGGTTCCGTGCCCATGGGCCGAGCATCATGAGGCCGATGTAGGCGTCGCCAGCTTCAGGAAAACCAAAGAATAAGTCCGCTATTCCTGACAATCGTTCACCCAGGAAAAGGCCCAGTCGGCGGGCATCTTTAGGGTCGCAGTCTGGCGGGAGATCCTTGAAAAACTCCTTAGCCTTTTCGAGGCCCGGTCGACTACCTTCCGCAATTTCCCAGTAGTCGGGTGCATCAACATAGAATTCGACAACCCTGTTCAGGTCAGACGCCATATCAAGAGGACGGATCAGCATATTCACCGGGAAACTTTCTGAGCTTTCGTCAGCGTTCTGGCCTGCCTCTGGAAGGTTGTCAATTTGAGCCCTAAATGACCGCAGGTTCGGATCGGTTCAACCCGGTTTCTGCCAAAGAAAACGACCTAGAAAGTGCTCGCAATGAATGAGGCGACGAGCATCGCAGGGGGAGCAGCAGCGGCGACATGATACCAGCGTCTGAACTCTTCTTCCTCTTGCTCGATCGACAATCCACCTTTGTCCCTATCACCGTAGGCTCGCTTGGATTCGCGAAACAAGGATAGTAAAAATGGAGTTGTCGTCACTATTTGTCCATTGCTAATGCGGTAACCGCCTAACAAAAGAAGGAAAATGGAACAAACTAGTGCAAACAAAATCAAGACAATGTAGGCCACACTGAGTTTCTTAGCAGGAAGAATGCTTGTCGGCAACGTAGCGACGGAACGGCGTTCAAATGCCCTCAAAATGGCAGGGGAAATGGCAACATAGCTACCGCTCGACCAAGGTTAAGTCGAACGGCGGCAAAGTCCCGCACAGCTGCTGTCCACGGCTCCAAAACACTGTTTCTTTGATCGAAAGTCCGCTTCCTATTCATTGCCGCCGTCGCTGAGGCCCAGTGCTGCAAGGGCAGCGAACGGCGGCTTGGTGGCCTTCGAGTTTTTTAGATCAGACTTGGCAAACATTAACTTCCAACCGAAGCCGCAGTTAAGAAGTGTTTGCCAAGCGCTGAGACTGGCCACCTCAATGCCTATCATCAATGAACACTGCGTCTATACGATGGAGTCGCTAACAACTTTGCCAATTGCATTGGCCGCAGCCAGTGCTGGGTCGTTGTCAACATGCGCGTAGCGAGCGGTCGTTTGAGTTTGCGTATGGCCTAGCAAACGCCCAATAACAGGAAGGGCGACGCCTTGCCCGACTGCGATGCTGGCGGCTGTGTGGCGCAGATCGTGTATTCTGATGTCCGTCAGTTCAGCCGCTTCGCAGATCACTCTCCAAGGTTTTGACAAGTTAACCAGCGGTGAGTCTGGCTTCTTGCCGGGAAATACGTAGCTCGATTCTGGGTCGCGCGTAGTCACCTTCTGCGATTCTAGAACCTGAATAGCGTCGTCCCCTAAGAACAGTGGTTTCGCCCCAGTTTTACTATCGGGCAGCGAGATGAGTTTTAGGTCCCAATTAATCCAATCCCATTCGCAGGTAGCGACTTCGTTTCTGCGTGCGCCTGTTAGCAACAGGAGCCTGATTAGGTTGGCTACATCCGGCCAAATTGTGCCGTCGTCTACCAGATCGCGCAGCGCCTTCCCGAGCCGTTCGAGTTCAGGACCGGACAAGAACCGTTCCCGTGGCTGTTCTCCAAATTTCTTTACAAAGCGGCATGGATTGGTTCCTTGCTCTCGCCACTCCCATGCTTCGCATCTGTTCATCAACGATGACAGCAAGGCTAGCATTCGATTTGCCAAATATGGTGTGTTACTCAGCGACTGATGTAAGCGGCTAACGTCTGATCGCGAAACATCTACAGCTTTGGTGCTGCCCAACCTAGGGCCAATGTGCCGCTCCCAACACGAGGTATAATCTCGAATGGTCGCGGGCTTCTTGTTGGCCAGTTCCTCACGCTGGAATTTCTCCCACGCGTCAACAAGTTTTGGAGCACCTCGTATGGCTTGCCTTTCACCTTGCGGGTCAGCACCTCGTTTCACGGCCGCTAATATCTGTCGGGCATGTTCCTTTGCTTGGTCAAACGGGATTTGCCCATGAGTGCCAATCGTCACCGAACGTTGTTTAGCGCTGCGTCCGCCGCCGCCTGAACGATATTTGACAACGTATCGCTTTGCGCCTGAGGGCAACAGTCTGACACCAAACCCAGATAGCGTGTCATCCCAAAGATAAAGGGGCTTATCTTCGCGGCATGTGGCGTTGTCGATTTGTCGTTTAGTCAATTTCATTAGCTTTGGTTCCTCAAAACAGCCACAGCAACCACCTAGCAACCACCAGGCATAGCACTTTGTGACAAACAGTATGAGGAGAGTGCGGGTGAATCTCAATAAAAACAAAGGTATTTCAAATGGTTATGCACCAGTATGGCGCAACATGGAAAACCGTGGAAAAGCCGTTTGAACTAACTTTTAATCAGTGGGTCGCAGGTTCGAATCCTGCACGGCTCACCACTTTTTTCAATAATAACAAATATTTACACTGAGTCTTGTAGAGCGCGCTTCGGGACGTTCGGCTTGCCGGAAGCAATACGGAAGCACTGTGACAAAGATTGAAGTGTGCCTATTGGATCACAATGGTATCGCGCGGCGGCAGCTCTTGGACACGGATGTGCAATCTCCCGGACAAACTCAAGCGGGAATTGAGCAGGTCGGCCACCAAGCAGACCTTCGCTGCTAATGCAGGACTGGGCCTCAGCGACGGCGGCAATGCACTGGAAGCGGACTTTAAATCAAAGATGCAGTGATTTGGGGCCTTGGACAGCGGCTATGCGGACTTTGCCGACATTCACTTTTCTTGCTTCGCTGACGCAGCATCGGTTCGCATCTGCAGCACGTCTGTGGTTGCGGCGCGGCGCAAGCCGCCAATCCGGTCGTTCGCAGACGTCGATTTCGCCTAAACCAAGACCGCACTTTCGCTGCGAGCAGGTTGGGCAAGCGAGACGCGGACAAACCGGACTTGTGCAGCTTCGGATAATGCTTACGCAGAAAGCTTTGGTATGCACGGCAGAGGCCATTCTGCCTTGCGGCACGCATCATCGAACCGGTCCTTCAAATGGGGTAGCCCATGCGAATTTCAAACGACCCATTCGCTGCGCCAAAACTCAGGAAAGCCACTTGTATTATCGTCTCCTACCTTGGCACTTCTCACCGAACATTAACAGTCAACGCTGACATCAACCGATTTGCGTGATGATTTTGGTTGCCATCTCAATATCACCTGCGCTACCAAAGGTAGAGTTGACTTGTCCAGAAATATTAATATGCGTGTATCGACACTTGCCGCTCTTGGAGTTCCTATCGCGGCAGTAATTTTTGTAGCTTCATGGTATGCATTGCGGCCTTTCGAAATTGATGAAGCAACGTTGCGCGCGGACTGCGAAACGTACGCGATACCACCGATTAGAACAGTGGAAGCGTGTACTGCTCTTCTATCAAAGGGTGAAGCTTCAGTTGCAGATCGAACGAATTTCCTGCTTTGGCGAGGTCATGCCTATAGAAATTTGGGGGAAGTTCAGAAAGCAAACGCTGACGTAACCGAAGTTCTAAACTTCGATCCAAATCACCTGAATGCATTGATCTCGAGAGGCTATCTGAGAAGCGACGCTGGCCGCTTTAGCGAAGCAATTGAGGATTTTTCGCGCGCCATTTCAGTTGATCCGCAGAAAGCTACTACGTTTAAACGCAGGGCCACAATTTATTACAATAATGGGAAGATGGATTTGGCGCTTGCAGATTATACCAGAGCCTTGGAACTGGATCCTACATATGAGGAAGCCGCAGGCGATATCGCTAATGTTCTATTTGTCCAAGAACGTTACGATGAAGCGATTGAGAATTTGCGTCGGTTCGTTGTGAAATGGCCAGAAAATGCCGGGTTCCAGGGGACGCTTGGCTTCTTACTCTACAATTACACAGACGAGTATGCCGAAGCGTTGGAAGCGTTTTATAAGCACGATGAGCTTCTACCCAGTCTGGTGAGCAAATATATTTTTCCGGCGATGGTCTACTTTAAGGCAAGAGAACCTCTAAAAGCGCGAAAACTCATTGAAATATACGCGGAAAAGTTGGACGAGAAAAACCGCCAAAACGCCCCTGCCGCTGCACGTTTCTTTCGGTCCTTCGGGCTCGACGGAGAATTTGGTAGAGACATTCAGATTTTTTACAGAAGCCAAGCCTTAGCGCGGGCCGGTCAAGTTGAAGCCGCAACACGCGAATATAATGTGTTCGAAAAGAAATTCGGCGTCGCAGCACGCCTCGCAGCTTCGGAAGAAATCTTACGAAATGGGGTAACCCTCGACAAAAAGAGGGCTACTCAGGAAAATGACTACTTTGCTGAAAAACTGGAGCTTTATTTCACTGAGCTCTCGAAGCTTGGAAATTGGTAGTTAAAACCTAATCAACTCGACATTCGAACTAGTCTACAGGATGCAATAAATGGCCAATCCGGAAACCAACGATTCATTTGTTCCCCCTATATCTGCGGAAGAGGGTCAAAAACTTATTGATATGGCACTGGGAGCTAGAGAGGAAGTAGTAGGTGATGCGATTTGCAGCACTGGTCAAGGCATGATGGGAATACTGCTAGGCTTACCTATCGGTGGAGCAATTGGATATGGCGCTCGCGTACTTGGCTTTGTAAAAAATGGACAGGTAGGTGCCGCAGCAGGTGGCGCAGCTGGTAGCGCCATTGGTTACGGGGCTACGAACGACCCTGACGATCCTCGCTGCGACGCCCACGAATGACCGAGTTTGTAGCCGCGATGCGGCACAGCAATTTGAGCACCTGCAGAGATTTCCACGCTGCGAGCGCACGCAGCACAAAATCGCGATAGCCGCGTTGGGCTCAGACCGGTCATCTGACGGTTTCAGTGGGTCATCGGGTCGGTTCAGACGGCATCAAGGTCAGTAACGCGGACAAAGCGGCCATACTATGTACCTGAACTAAGTCCGGGGATGTTATTTCATCTGGTCATGGACAACAACTTTCCAATAGCTGGTAACCAGATGTTGGAACAAGCAAGAAGCTTCTAATCGATTTAGATCGTCCAATTCTTTTTGTTCAAGGTCTCGTAACCACGGTTGATATGGTATTTCACTAAAATCGCGAAGAAACTCGCACCCAAGCTTTGCGCGCTTATTTGCATATTCAATTGCCAGTTTTCTGAGGTGATGACCGGTTGTTTTTACGTCGGGATAGTTGCTGTGCAAAAAACCGGTCATCTTGGACCTAGTTTGTTCCGAAAATGCGGAAAGACATTCTTCCCCAGTATGTTCCACAATTCCATCCGTGACTCTTATGTCCAATAGATAGCATTCTGAAAGAACTTCTTTCGTGCATTCCAAAACCGCCTGCTCATCGACTTTCTTATTTTTTGTTAAGGGCGCTTCGTGAAGGCAGTTAAACATAGAGGACAAAATATCAATGTCTTGCGCGCCAGCACTTTTGGGACCAAATAACAAGCTTACCAATACCAGAGAAACTATAAGGTTTTTCAACGTGTTCACTTCCTTTGAGTGCAGGGATAAGGCAGATCACTCTTGTTGTCAGGTGAGAAATTCAATGTATGCTCGCGAACAAAGCCAAGCAATAGCTCGTGACCGCTTTGGGCTCGGAGCCGACATTCGATCAATTCACTCTGACATTTGACTGGCATCTAGGCGGCCAACGTCGGCAAAGTGCTGAAAGCGGCCTAATGCAGCGGCAGCAACCAGATCACTCGGCTATGTCCGGTCAGGGGCTCTGACCGCCAGTCGGCGCGAGCCGCAGAGAAAGGTGGGAGAGAGCCCGAAAGAATCAACTTTTGCGTTGTGTCTCAACTGTCGGACTGTAGCAGCAACAGGTCAGTGGTTTTGGCAAGCTTCGCAGTCTGATCGCGGGCCGAACAAATACGGAGTTTAGATGCATACAAAGTCCAATGGACCTGTCTAAGCGCCCAACCTGGCGGTGGTATCTTCATGCGCGATCCCATCTGCCATACGCGCGAATGCCGCACGCCAGCCCGGTGCAAGATCCTCGATATTGGCGAGTATTTCGGCCTCATGCGGGCTTACGCGCCGGGTCAACCGAGCCTGTGTGACGCGCTTGACGCTCCAGTCTTGGTGACGCCGTTCAACAAGCGCTATCACGTCTCCGGGCGCTACAGATCCAGGTTCCAATACTCTGTAATACCAACCCGTCCGGCCCGTTTTCTGAAACAGATAAGGCATCTTTTTATTGCCCGTATGCAGACCAAGTTTCCAACAAGGCTGGCGGCCCTGGCTGATCTGAACCGTGGCAGTGCCAAGTGTCAGGATATCACCGATGCAGAGGTTGTCCTCGGTCAATCCTCGGGTGGAGATGTTTTCCCCAAAGGCAGCAGGGTTTGTATTCGGTGCCAAATGCCCTTCTGACTGCCATGCGCTGTAGTGATCAAAGGCATAGTGATGAATGGCCTTTTCGGCGCCACCATGCACCGTCAGGTCTGCCTGTTCGTCCCCGGAAAACCCGTTAAACGAAATATCCTGTGGACCGCTGACCCGATCTTTTTGAATGGCTGATGGCGGCTTACCTTCCCACCGATCTTTAGCCGCGCCGAGGAACAGGCCATTTACTCGGGCAGTCAAGTCAGGATGCGCCATTCGCCACCTCTTTGTGTTCAACGCAGATCTTGTTGTTTTCGCCCACTGACAGCGAAACCGACAGGAGTTTGCAAAAACCATTCACCTCTTGCGGGTCATAGTGCTCGCACGTCTTGCACAGGCCAAAGGACTGACCGCCGTTAGCCTTCAGGGCCAGTTGCAAGCCGCGCCTCAAAGCGTTTTCCAGCTCGGCCTGTTCATCAAGGTTAAGCGACTCGAACGCGACAGCTATGGGGTTTGAAGCCGTCAAAACCTCGCGCCCTGCCTCAGTCGGCGTATACGAGATCGACCGCTTGTCAGACTTCGAAGTCTCTTCAGCAATGTATCCCTTGCGGGAAAGCACTTTCAGAGTCTGAGACATCGTGCCCCGGGTCGTTCCGAGATACTCAGCCACATGGGATGGGGCCCGGGAATACCTATTGGCCTGAACCAAATACTCTAAGGCACCCCGTTGCGCAGGGTTCAGATCACCGCCCCAACTGTGAGCGGCATCAAGTCTGGCGATCCGGTTGATAAGCGCGCGAATGCGGTGACTGGTATCCATCCATAACTCATAGCGAGTCGATATCACCCTTGCAATCAGTTTCGGAAAATAGTATCGAGTCGCTATTAATGAAATTCAGGAGAAATCACATGAAACTGTCCCTGCCCAAAATCACGGCCGCGGTCGTACTGATTGCAAACGGAGCCCTTGCTGATGGTGACCACGCGGTAGACATGCACGATGCTGTCACCTCACCCGCCGATGAAACCAAGGTGGCTGACTTTGACATATTGGCCGCCCACGCCCACCGGAACGGCAATGTTGTAACCTTCCACATGACAACAAACGGCGTAGCCGGAGCTTCTACGCCTGCCTCGACCGGATCTGTTGGCGGCTCAGACGTGTGGTCCTACGTCTGGCCAACCTCACTCGATCCGTCTGCGGTCGGTTTTGAAGGCGGAACGGGCATTCTGGCCATGGCTGCGACGAGCCACCCGGACTTCGATGATACGCCACTTTACGACGAAAACGGGGATGGCGATCCCGCGAATGACGGTATTGAGTGGCACAGTCACTGGGTTGTCCTTACACCAACCGAGGAATGTGGGCCCGGCGCGCTTGCGGTTCGCGACATACCCGAGGGCACTAACCCAAAACTACCCGCAACCTGGCCAGGGTTTCCGATCTTTCTCGACAGCCCAGGCTTCACACCGCTGTTCGACGGCCCGGAAATAAAGGTGAACGCGGGTTTCGCCAACGATGTCGAGCTTGCTGATGTTGCCTATGACGGTGTTACGTCCGCTCTGCGCGTCAACGTCAATGTCCACGCACCGCTGCTCTGCGTAACCGATGTGTTTGACATCGCATCTGGGAATCTGAGCCTGCCCGGCAAGGTGAAATAGGCTGATCCTGTTGCTATCGAGTCCGCGAAAAAACTACAGCTGCCGTAGAAACAACCCCGTGTTACGGCAGCTGCTCTAAGCGTGTGGTTGCGGCCCAACAACGAGGATCAGCACTCAAAGTTCGGCAGGCCGCAATGTTCCCGAATGTCGGGGTGATTACTGCAACAATCATTTAGAATGAATGAGAGAAGCCCACCCAGCCCAAGAAAGCTCACCCGATAGATGATCTTCCGGGATTGGCGTTCCGAGGTTATCAGGCCAGCGCGCTCCAACGCCGATAGATGAAAAGATGCTTTCGAAGATATTGCATCCATCGCCTCTGCAATCTCGCCAGCCGAAGCGCCATCGTCGCCGCGCCCGATCAGAAATCGAATGATGCGCAATCGCATTTCCTGAGACAGGGCACCAAGCATGGCAATCGCGTCTTTCTCATCCATATTTCAACCTCTCTTGAAATGTTGAATAGTTATCCATATAACACCTTCGACTCATCACAAACAACCCGACAGCCCTCTGCCTCACCAAATTGGACATGCCATGAAAATTGTCAGCCTCACCATATGCCCATTCGTCCAGCGCGTCGCCGCATTGCTCGAAGCAAAGAACCTGTCCTACGAGATCGAGTTCATCAGCTTGCAAGACAAGCCCCAATGGTTTCTCGACATCTCGCCCAATGGTCAGGTGCCAGTCCTCATTACTGATGGTGGGCAGGCGCTTTTTGAAAGCGATGCTATCGTTGAGTATCTCGAAGAGGCATATCCACCTCTGCAAGCCGACTTGTCGCCGGAAGAAAAGGCAACGAACCGTGCCTGGAGCTATCTGGCGACCAAGAACTATCTGGTTCAATGCAGTGCTCAGCGCAGCGCGGATGCAGCTACCCTCTCTGAGCGCGCGGCGAAGCTGGACACCGCTTTTGACCGGATCGAAGCTAAGCTAAGCGATACTCCTTACTTTGCTGGAGACGAGATCGGCATGGTGGATATTGCATGGTTGGTCCTGCTGCATCGTGCTGACATCATCGAGAAAAACACCGGCTACGATTTCGTTGGTGATCGACCAAAGCTGAAATCATGGCAGAAGCACCTGATGCAGACGGTCTTGGCAGAAAAGTCAGTGTCACCGGAGTTTGAGGGCGCATTTTCTGAATTTTACCTGTCGGGCCAGACTTTTCTTGGCCAATGCAAAGAAGATGGCGGGTGCCAGCAGCGTGTGCCTGAACTGGCGGACGGGTGCTGCTGACAGATGCACCAGTCATCCACCCTGAATTCTGATCCCGACACCTCTCTCCAAAGGAATCCTCTCGTGAGCCCGTTTGACACAGCCCCTGCAAAAACCGGTGACACCTTTGTCCGGCATGATCCCAATTTCCTGAATATGGTATTTGGCACCGATCAGGTAACGCCCTTGTGGGTTGCCGACATGGATTTTGCCGTCGCAAATCCAATCCAGGAAGAGCTTCTGCGTTTGGCAAACCGCGGTCAGTTTTCCTATGAGTTCAACTCAAAAGGCGTTTTTGCGGCGATCTCGAACTGGTTCAAACGCCGTCACAACCTTTCGCTGGACCCCGACAAGTTTGAACAAGTTCCCGGAGTGCTCACCGCCATTGCGATGCTGATCCGCGAGTTGACCGAGCTCGGTGACAGTGTGTTGATGCAGGTCCCGGCCTATCATCAGTTTGGCAAGGTCATCAGCACCGCCGGCCGGAACATCATCAAAAGCCCGCTTCGGAACATCGATGGCTCATACGAGATGGATTACACCGATCTCGAAGAGAAGCTGAGCGCACCAGATGTCAAAGCCATGATCCTGTGCAACCCGCACAACCCGGTCGGTCGCGTGTGGCGCAGAGACGAGCTGGAACAGTTGGTGAGTGTCGCCAACCGCCACAGCGTGACAATCATCAGCGATGAGATCCATTCCGACATCATCTATGCGGGTCATCGCTTCACCAGCATGATGGCCGTGGATCACGAAAACCACGTATCGGTGATCGGCTCGCCGGCAAAGACCTTTGGTATGCACAGCATCTCAAACGGTTATGTCTACACCGGGAACGAGGTGCTTCTGGAGCGTTTCAAGAAGACGGCAGACTCCATGTACCTCACGCATGGGAACGCTTTCACGACTTTTGCGACCATTGCAGCTTACGAAAATGGCGAGGCCTGGGTGGATGAATTGCTCACCTATCTGGAAGGCACGTTGGCGTGGATTGATCAATTTCTGAAAGAGGACTTGCCTGCCATCAGGATGTCTCCGGTCGAGGGCACCTATCAGATTTGGCTCGATTGTTCCGCGACCGGGCTGGCAGGCGATGATCTGAAGGCCACGCTCGGCGACTCCGGCTTTGGTGCCACGCCAGGCACCTGGTTTGATCAGGACGCCACTCAGTTCATTCGCGTTAATATAGCAGCGCCCAGAGCAGATATCGAAAAGGCGTTCAGACAGTTCAAAACGGTGTTGGATCGGATTGCGGAAGACCGCGCCAAAGGACATGTTCCGGCGGACCAGAAAGCATGTTCCGGCGCTTCAACAAATTCCTGCTGCTGATCGAAGCCACATGAGCCGGCTTGCGGTCTGCACATCAAGTGATGTGCGCGGGTCCCGATCAGCCTCATTCCAACAATTGAATAGCTACCAATTCAGGAGGTTACTCAGATGACAAAGACAACCGGTTTCGTGGGGAGGCGTGACTTTCTGAGGGCGGGTGCCACGTTTCTGACCGCAAGTTCCGCGGCCCTTCCGGCAGCGCTTGCTGCGACACGCGCGTCCGCTGCGCCGGAATTCCCAGATAACATGCTCTATCCTGGTGTGGAGGACGAGGCCTACGGCAGACCGTCTCCTCATGAGGCTGAGGTTGCGCGAAAGATTTTTCCGCAAAATGAAAAATCGACGCTGACCGCATCTTTCACACCTCTGCACAATCAAAAAGGCATCATCACACCTTCAGGGCTTCACTTTGGTGCCCATCACTCGGGCGTTCCCGACATCGATCCGGAAACACATGAGTTGTTCATTCATGGAATGACTGACCGCCCCTTGAAGTTCACAACGCGTGATCTCATGCGATACCCATTGTCAGGTGGCATAAATTTTCTGGAGTGCGGGGGAAATAGCGCGCCACAGGGCTATTATCCTGAGGCGCAACCGATGCCCCTGCAATACCTTCACGGGTTGGTGTCCGGGTCCGAATGGATTGGTGTCCCGGTCAAACTGCTTTTGCAAGAAGCAGGTCTAAATCCCAAGGCCAAGTGGGTGATTGCCGAAGGTGCGGACGCGGGTTCACTTGCACGTAGCATTCCTCTGCAAAAGCTGATGGATGATGCGATCATCGCGCTTTACCAAAACGGTGAACGATTGCGACCCGCGCAAGGGTATCCCATGCGTCTGTTCCTTCCCGGGTGGGAAGGCAATACCAGCATCAAGTGGCTCAGACGTCTCGAAGTCACCGACCGCCCGGCCTACACCCGCGAAGAAAGCCGCCACTATTCTGAAACCCTTGCCGATGGCTCAATTGAAGGCTTCAGCATGTATATGGGCGTCAAGTCGGTGATCACCCATCCCTCGGCAGGGCAGGTCCTGCCTGAGAAAGGGTATTACCAGGTTAACGGATTGGCGTGGTCCGGGTTCGGGAAAATTTCCAGGATCGAAGTGTCTGATGATGGCGGCAAGAACTGGATACCTGCTGACATCGAGGGGCCCGTGCTGAGCAAATCCTTGACACGTTTCACTCTGCCCTGGCGTTGGGATGGAAATCCAGTGCGCCTGCAAAGTCGTGCATTCGACGAATGGGATAACGTCCAGCCGACCCATGAAACTTGGAAAAGCAGGTACTTTGAGGGAAGTCGCAACCACTACAACGCAATCCAGACCTGGTTCATCGACGCACAGGGAGCCATCTCAAATGTCTTCTAAAAAACAAATGCTACACTTGATCGCTCTTGGACTTCTCGCGGCAAGTGGGGCCACCGCTGAAGATACACCCGCACTTGGTCAAACCATCCCGACAGAAGAGCTGGCAGGTCTCAGCACAACGGTTTACCCGGACGGCGAAGGGCTGCCGCCGGGCGGCGGTACTGTGCGGCAGGGCAAGGTCGTGTACGAGGACCAATGCTCAGTTTGCCATGGTGAAAACGGGGAAGGTGATATGAGCATGTATATCCCAATCCTTGCCGGCAATGGCAAACCCGATCACGGCTTTCACTGGTCAACGGGCTATTCCTGGCCCTATGCAACGAGCATCTTTGAATATGTCCGCACTGCAATGCCACCCTTCAATCCCAAAGAGCTGAGCACGGCAGAAATCTATGCGGTCACTGCGTATATTCTCCACATGAATGGTTTCCTGCCAGAAGACGGAGAAGTGAGCCAAAGCACGCTTCCGAAGGTCAAGATGCCCGCGCAGGATTACTTCAGCAGCAAATGGGAGAAAGAGGAAAGCCAGCACTGATCCTGGTTTCAAAACAGGACGGATCGCCGTCGTCTCGGACACTTCTACATACTCAAACAACTGGGGAGGCACCTTCGTGCTTGAAGGAAAAACAGCTCTTGTAACGGGCGGATCCAGCGGCATTGGCTTGGCATCAGCCAAAATGTTGAAGGACAATGGCGCCCGCGTTGCAATCACCGGAACAAATGCGGACAAACTCAAGTTGGCGCATGAAAAACTCGGCGATGACAGCATCGCAATCCAGGCAGATGTCAGCAATCTGGATGATCTAGACCGAACGCGATCTGAGTTGCAGCAGGCCTTCGGCAAGCTGGATATTCTTTTTGCCAACGCAGGTGTCGCCTTCAATACGCCACTCGGGAAGACCGATGAAGCGATGTATCATCGGATGATGGATGTGAACGTGAAAGGCACGTTCTTTTCGGTTCAATCTGTACTTCCACTGATGCAGGAAGGGGCTTCCATCATCTTGAATACGTCGTGGCTGAATCAGATCGGAACACCAAAAAAGACGTTGCTATCGGCATCCAAGGCTGCTGTGCGTTCGTTTGCCCGCGTTATGTCAGCTGAACTTGTGGATCAGCGCATCCGTGTGAACTGTGTGAGTCCAGGCACCATCGAAACACCAATCCATCGCGGTCCAGATGAAACCGACGAACATTTTCATGCATATGTCGAGCGTGTTGGACAACAGGTGCCTGTGGGTCGTATGGGAAAGCCAGAAGACATAGCTTCCGCTGTGCTGTTTCTGGCAAGCGATGCGTCCAGTTACATGCTGGGTACAGAGATGGTCATTGATGGCGGTCGCGCTGAACTCTGAAATTCCCCCGGATAGCTCAGGCTACCAAAATGCTGAGCTGCGCAAACTTGAAATGAATACATGATGACGAAAACCATCCTCTACCTGCTCAGATCTGATTTTGTTGACACCCAAATCGGAGACACGCCGTTCTATTGCCGTCAATGCTTGATCGTTGAAGGGCTGTTGGCTGTTTTCCCGCACGTCCGCCAAAACCTTGACGTTCGTTACGTCGATTTTGATAGACCCAGAGGCGGCATGGAAATGTATGTTGGTGACAACCAATCTTGCCCACAGCTCGTTTTTGCCGCTGGGGATGACGATTGTTCTATCGGGATCAGCCGATCCGGAATTTCCGCAGTACGTCGGATCGAAGATGTGGAGGACGTTCTCGCTTATCTGATCAAGCGTTTTGATCTGCCCCGACCGCATCCTTAGCAAGTGCTGGCCGCCATGGCTGTTGTCAGGTTGGGCGCCTATAGGTTTGCTGAGCCAAAGGTCGCTTTTGTTGAGTTTGGGCCTTTGTTCTGCTTGTAGCGAAGGTCGGTTTCGTCCGCGATGCCGCCTTTTACAAAGCCGGGTTGAAGGTCTGCTTAGCGCGGTTCACGACTTGCTGCATTTGCAAAAGACCGAAGCATGGTCGAAGGCGGCTAAGGGCTCATTCGCCAAAGAAGCCAAGCGCTTCCTCTTCGATCAGCTCCATGTCGGCGTCGGAGAACCCAAGATTGTCCGTCGTCATATAAAATGGGACATCAGAGCGGCTTGATTATTGGAGGCTCTGGTTCGTTAACGTGATTGATTATGCGGCTTGTTTTTGATGTTGCAAGCGGCGCTGTTGGATTGTCAGCTTCTTGATCTTTGCCCTTTCTCTGATGATGGCTTTGTCACGCCCGAAGTAGACGTCTGCCGGTGTGACGTTGTTCAGGCTCTCGTGGTATCGCTCGTTATTGTAGTAATCGACGAAAGCCTCGATCTGACGTTCCAGATCGCCGGGCAGGTAGTAGTTTTCCAGCAGAACCCGGTTCTTCATGGTTTGATGCCAACGCTCGATCTTGCCCTGGGTTTGCGGGTGGAACGGAGCGCCGCGAACATGGCCCATCTTTTGGTCTTCCAGCCATTCGGCCAAATCGCCGGAGATGTAACAGGACCCATTGTCACTCAGCAGGCGTGGCTTGTGCCGAACGATGGCCTGGTCGCATCMAGATGCCGCCAGAGCCAGTTCGATTGTGTCAGTCACGTCTTCGGCCCGCATGTTTGTGCAGAGCTTCCAGGCAACGATATAGCGGCTGAAATCGTCCAGGAT
>NZ_JQEZ01000006.1 GCF_000743705.1 Ruegeria halocynthiae
CGATGTGGGCTCATCTGATCCGGGGGCTGGAGCAGTGCCCAAGGGTACGGCTGTTCGCCGTTTAAAGAGGTACGTGAGCTGGGTTTAGAACGTCGTGAGACAGTTCGGTCCCTATCTGCCGTGGGTGTAGGAGACTTGAGAGGAGTTGCCCCTAGTACGAGAGGACCGGGGTGAACGATCCACTGGTGGACCTGTTGTTGCGCCAGCAGCAGTGCAGGGTAGCTATGATCGGACAGGATAACCGCTGAAGGCATCTAAGCGGGAAGCCCCCCTCAAAACAAGGTCTCCCTGAGGGCCGTGGAAGACCACCACGTCAATAGGCCGGAGATGTAAGCGCAGTAATGCGTTCAGTTGACCGGTACTAATCGCCCGATAGGCTTGATTTGATCCAGTAATGGAAAGACAAATCAAAAGCATACACTTCATTAAACATGGATAACTTCGTCGCTTTTGCTACGCAAACAGCGACGGTGTTGATTGATGCACAACCGTGCAGGAACGCGCATCCGCTTCGCGAATACGCTGCCTCCTGCCCGTCGCGCTTGCTACGCAAGTCGCGACGTGGGGATTTTCCTCGGTTTGGTGGTCATAGCGCAAGCAAAACACCCGGTCCCATCCCGAACCCGGAAGTTAAGTGCTGCCGCGCCAATGGTACTTGGGCTTAAGCCCCGGGAGAGTAGGTCACCGCCAAACCTAGAAAAATCCCCCTCTCTCATGACGATCAAATAAACGACCCGGCCTCAAGCAAATATGCATCAGGCCAACATGGCCTCAAGTCGCGTAAGCAATAGGCCAGCAAACGGTCTCAAATAGCCGAATAGGCGGTAGACCAACCAAAGACCTCAAGTAGCGCAAGCGATAGGTCTCAAAAGTGTCGCGGGATGGAGCAGCCCGGTAGCTCGTCAGGCTCATAACCTGAAGGTCGTAGGTTCAAATCCTACTCCCGCAACCAAACTTAACCACACTAATACAACGCACTAACGCCCCAAGGGGCGCTTCTTGCGTTTAGGGCTCCGTGATTAGTGGAAGCACTGTGGAAGCAACAGGATGCGAAATAGAGTGTGGGCCAGCGGGCGCGGCGCAAATCCCAATAAGCTCTTTGGTGGTGTAACTGCTGGTGTTGCCGTAGCGGCGTGCCTCGGCCCATTCCAAAAGCTCACGGCGGCGATAGTGCACAGAACGACCCGACTTGTAGAACTTCGGGCCAAATCCTGTTACGCAACTGCTTGGAGCCAAGCCGCATCTCCAAGCGCCAGACCTGACTTGAGGTCCGGTCGGTCAGATCAAGGGGCGGTTTGCCTTTGGCTTCAAGTGCTGCGTTCCAGATTGTTAGCCAGCCCATCTTGTTTTGCTGGATTCCCGGTGCGTCAGAAGAATGCGATTGTCAGTTTCCAGATCGCGGTTTGGCTGTGTTTCTTCGTTAATCAGAACTTCCGAAAAGATCCGTTCTTCGCTCCGCGCGACGCTTCTGACCCGTGACGATTTCACGTCTGACCTCCATTTATAGACGAGGGATTGCGAAACGTTGCAGTCCTCCATGATGTCACCGACAGTCAGTTCACCCAGATCAAGTTTGATTTTGACAAACCGCTTGAAGCTGGGCGGCCAGACACGGCGTCCACCTGCATGAACTTCGATGGTGAAGCCGTAGACTTCGAATGATTGTGGGAATTGCCCCATGGCTGCTGCCTCTCTTTCTTGGCAGTATGCCATGGAAGAAAATGGCTGATCAGGGGCTATTTAGGGGGTCAGATGCAACGCTTACGCTACAACGGTGCTACGCCGCACAGCAAAATTAAGCTGCATGAGCACACCGAAATAGGCGCTCACCGAATCCGAATCTCTCCCTAGAAGAAAACCAACGCGCCTCCACCGTCCGCACTGTCAGCGCCGTCAGCTAATAAGAACGGTGTGCGGTCGGGAGTTTTTGATCCGACCTATCCCATGTGTGTTGGCGTTGGTGGTCAGACGGTGCCACGAGAAAAGGGATCACGCTTCGCGTGGAATATTCAACATATTGAGAGCTTCGGGCGGCAGCTGCGGAAACACCTTTGAGAGTAGGGCGGCAGTCATCGCGACACTTTCGCAACAGCTTCCTTGGGGCGCTGTTGGATTTGCAATCAGGGGATGATTAGCTACTGTCACACATGTTAACGAGTTGAGGTATCAATCCGAGTGGCTGGAGTTAGAAGTATCTGATTATGAGCATGAATACTTGCAAACCCCACCGTTGAAGAAGAAGAGCTTGCCCCAAAAAAAACAAACTCTTCGAGAATTATTCGCGCAATAAAAAGCTAGTATTTGAGGCTGTAAGATGGCTACGACGACTTCAATCCCAAGACCCCACGTATCTTCCCCGCTTAGTGCAATTCAAGGGACGCGTGCATACGGTGACGGAAACCCCGCGACTGTCACCACGATCACTTACCATTTCGGCCAGGCCTCCGACTCACTAAGCTGGACCCCAGAGTTCAAAGCAGATTTTCGTAAAGCCCTGGACATGTTTGAGGCGGTCGCAAACATCAGGTTCGTCGAAACCGGGTTCACTGCGTCAACTGATCTGGTGGAATTTATTGTACCGGGAACATTTTATGAGAATCCGAATACTCTGGGTAGCCATCAAACCCCTAAAAACGATCCATCGCTCGGCATCTTCAATACCGAATTTTGGAAACCCGGCGTAAACGGTGACCCGGGTGGGTATTTCTTTACGACATTGCTTCATGAGGTGGGTCATGCGCTGGGGTTGGCCCATCCACATGACGATCATCTGGGTTCAACCGTTTTGCCCGGCGTTACCGCGCCTTTCGACTCGTATGGTGTTGGAAGCCTGAACCAGGGTGTCTATACCGTCATGTCGTACAATGACGGCTGGGATGCAGTAATCGGAAATCTGCCAGTCCAGACGAACCACGGCGGTAACACCGGGTTGGGTGCCTTGGATGTCGCGGCGCTGCAGGCAATGTATGGCGCGAACACCACAGCCAATTCAGGCAACTCCACTTACTATCTTCCTCCTGCAAATGCTGCGGGCACCGGGTATCAGGCTCTTTGGGATACGGGTGGTAACGACACGATCAGATATGATGGCGGCGGGGACGTCCGGATCGACCTGCGGGCCGCAACGTTGGATTTCGCTGGTACTGGTGGCGGCGTCATATCACATGTGGTCGGAGTCAAAGGCGGGTTTACCATTGCGCATGGCGTTGTCATTGAAAACGCGACGGGGGGATCCGGCAATGATCTGCTCCACGGGAGCACCGCCCAGAACGTTTTGCGCGGCAACGGCGGCCATGACACAATCCATTCGGGTTCTAACGGACGCAACGACAATACGATTTATGGCGGCCACGGTAACGATGTCATCTATCTGGCTCACGGGTCCGGCGCTGATCAGGTTTTTGGTGAGCAAGGCAACGATCTGGCCCATGTGGTCGACAATAATGGTTCCTTTGCCGGTGGAACAGGCGTGGACACCGTCAGGTTCGCCAGTGCGATCAGCAATTACTTGTTCTTTGGCAACGGCAGCACGTACCAATTCCTGAATGTTGTCACACATGTCACCTTTACGGTCTTTAACGATGTTGAGTTCATTCAGTTCCTGAACGGTGCGCAGCAATACACTTGGTCGAACATCGTATCCGCCATGCAGTTGTCGGATATTGAAACGACAGGCGTGACACTGAAGCATGCGAACCAGGGAATATACTTGCTGAACGCAGGCAACTCAGACATTGCCTTGACCAGGGGTGGCCAAGTCATCGGGCGCGACAGCCAGCCTGGGTGGCAGGCCCTTCAGGTCGAAGACTTCGGCAGTGGTTTCAAGGTGCTGTGGCAACATACCAACGGCGATTATGCTGAATGGGTCATCAATGCCGCGGGTCAATTCGTCAGCCACAATGGCGTCGGTAACGTTGCCAGCCTTGAAAAATTCTATGGCGCTGACCTGAATGGCGACAACCAAATCGGATATACCCCGGCCAGCGTTGAAGCCAACAAAACCACGTCGCTTTCGTACACGGACGAGGGGATTTACCGGATCAACGACAGCATCACCCTGACCCGGGATGGGGCGCCAGTCGGGCTTGACAGCCAGTCGGGATGGCGGGCCATTCAGGTCGAGGCGTCTGGCGATGGCTTCAGGGTGCTGTGGCAACATACCAACGGCGATTTTGCCGAATGGGTCACCAATGCCGCGGGCGAGTTGGTCAGCCACAATGGCGTCGGCAACATTATCGATGTTGAGAGCTTTTATGGCGCGGACCTCAATAACGACACCCATACCGGGCATTTCACGACCGATATTGAATCCGCTGGTGCCACGTCCCTGTCGTCGTCCAGTCAGGGTGCCTATCTGATCAACGGCAGCATCACCCTGACCCGGGGCGGTGCGCCAATCGGACCTGACAGCCAGCCCGGATGGCAGGCCATTCAGGTCGAGGCATTAGGCGATGGTTTCAAGGTGCTGTGGCARMACACCAGYGGTGTTTATGCCGAATGGGTCACCAATGCCGCGGGCGAGTTGGTCAGCCACAATGGCGTCGGYAACATTGTCAGTGTGGAGACCTTCTATGGCGCTGATCTGAGCGGTGACGAACAAGTCGGATTTACCCCGGTCAGCATTGAATCTAACGGGTCCACGACGCTCAAGTCGTCGGATGCAGGGACTTATGTGATCAACGACAGCATCACCCTGACCCGGGACGGGGCGCCAGTCGGGCTTGACAGCCAGTCGGGATGGCGGGCCATTCAGGTCGAGGCGTCTGGCGATGGCTTCAGGGTGCTGTGGCAACATACCAACGGCGATTTTGCCGAATGGGTCACCAATGCCGCGGGCGAGTTGGTCAGCCACAATGGCGTCGGCAACATTATCGATGTTGAGAGCTTTTATGGCGCGGACCTCAATAACGACACCCATACCGGGCATTTCACGACCGATATTGAATCCGCTGGTGCCACGTCCCTGTCGTCGTCCAGTCAGGGTGCCTATCTGATCAACGGCAGCATCACCCTGACCCGGGGCGGTGCGCCAATCGGACCTGACAGCCAGCCCGGATGGCAGGCCATTCAGGTCGAGGCATTAGGCGATGGTTTCAAGGTGCTGTGGCAAAACACCAGCGGTGTTTATGCCGAATGGGTCACCAATGCCGCGGGTGAGTTGGTCAGCCACAATGGCGTCAACGATGTCGCAGATGTCGAGAGCTTCTATGGCGCGGATATCGATGGCAGTGGCACCGTTGGGCATGGGCTTGAGAAACTAAGCCAGCTTCCGCCCACCGCGAAAGTGGCGTCATCAGACGGGGACGGTCTGGTTGACGTCGGATGGGAAGAAACGGCAGACGTTCTGGAGTTTGTTCCCAATATGACCGCCGAAAATGACCCTGACGCGTCTGACCTGTTTGGTTTGGGCCAGATCTCGGTTGCTGGTATTCCTGCCTTTGCCATTCAGGTCGATCGTGCGTTGAGCGGAACTGCGGGCAACGCGGCAGAGGAAGAGACCCGCGTGACAATTGCAAACGTGCTGGAGGAAGACAGCTTCCTGCTCTGACGCGGCTATTGCGTCAGGATTTACAGTCATGCAATCGCCCATCCGCCACAGCGCGGTTGGGCGACACAGGCCGGGGCGAACTGATTGCCTCAATCCCCTGTTACTGTTGGCTTGCGGACGGGCCGAAATTTTCGGTGTGGATATGCTCGGGCGAAATGCCCTGACTTTCTAGATCGGCCTGTACCTGGGCCATGAAACCAATCGGCCCGCACAAAAAGTACTGCGCATCAACCGAGTGCTTCAGCCGCGACAGCAGCGGTCCGTTAACGCGGCCTGACGAGTCGTAGTCGCGCCCCAGCTTTTCCTGCGCGGTGGGCTGGCTGTAAGCCACGTGAACGGTTACGTCTGACCGTCTGGCCGCCAGTGCGCGAACTTCTTGCGCCATGGGATGGTGCTGACCGTTCCGGGCGCTGTGGATGAACAGGACCGGGCGCGTGTCAGCCGTGTCCACAACCGCATTTAACATGCTCAGCAGTGGTGTGACGCCGATACCGGCACTGATCAGCACCAAAGGGCGGGTGTCGCGGGTCAACACAAAATCCCCCGACGGTCGACGGCTGTTCAGGATCGCCCCCGGTTCCAGATGATCCTGCAGAAACTGCGATGCGGTGCCTTGCGGTTCACGCTTGACCGAGATTCGATAGCGTTGGTCATTTGGCCCGTTGGACAAGGAATAGGTGCGGCGAACGGGCGTGCTGGCCCCCGGGATTTCCAGTTCAATCGGCAAATGCTGGCCCGGTTCAAACCGGGGCAGAGGACCGCCATCGCGCGCTTCAAACACAAAGGATGTGACATCGGCGCTTTCGGGTGCCTTTTCGACCAACCGAAGCGATCGAACCGATTTGGCATCAGAGCTCCACCTGAGACCCACGGCCGAGCGCGTTTCGATGACCTCGTCGATTTCCAATGTCACCAGATGCCGCGCGCCCGGGAAATTCGCCACTTCGTCGCTGTCCCAGTCGATTGATGCGGTGCCGGTCAACTGAAGAACGCTGCCAGTTTCGAAGTCGACAAAAAGGTATCCGGCCCTTGGGTCAAGCAGCAGATTGCCGACCGTATTGAAATGGTTGTTGCCAGCGTAGTCGGGAAAACGCACGCGCCTGTCGTCCAGTACCTGCACGAAACCTCGTTCGCCTCCGCGGTGGGATGCGTCCAATCCGTATGTCGGGCTTTCGCCCTCGTCGCGGAAACCGCTTGCGATAAAGAAGGTGTCGGCGGATGAAATCCAGCTGGTTTGATGCGCCGCCAGACCCCGGCTGCGGGTCGTCGGGCCGGGGGCAGTGCTCTCTGCCCGGTAGACCTCGCGTTCATGTATGTATTGGGGGCAGTTGCCAAAGGTCTGATCGACGTGAAAGTCGAAGCCCGAGGCCGAGACTTTTCCCGCGCGGCCGTTGGCCCGGTTGCGTCTTCGGGTTGCCAGTTGGATGCCAAGAATGCCGATATCGCTGTCCGGGGTTATGGCATTGTGCAGGGCATCGCCCGGCCCCGGCAGCGCAGCGATGGACAGCGTTCTAGTGTTCGGCGCAGTCACAAACCCATCGGGCCCATCCAGCAAGGTTACCCAGGGCCGCCCCGCATCATCGCGGGCCGCGATCACCAGAAACGGCAGCGAAGTGTGAAAATCACTGTGCTGTTCGGGCAGATGATCGCGCACAACCTTGCGGGCCCAGTCCTCGATATCGCGGACGCCCATGCGCGCTTGGGCGATGTGTTCGCCCCGATGAAACGGCGAGGCATCGTTATCCTGTGGATTTTTCTGAGACATGCGGTTTCTCCTGCGCGTGGGCGGCCGGTTGCGGGGCTGTAGATCTGTGCCCGGCCATGGGGCCGGGTGCGGTGTGCAATCAGGCGGCCAGACCAACCTTGGTGCTTGGCATTGCTTCAAACCCCGGCAGGGCTTCGATCCGGCCAAGCAGGGCGCGGATGTTGGGATAACCCTCAAGCGAGACATTCCCCTCGGGCGCATGGGCTGTGTAGCTGTATATCGCAACATCGGCGATGGTGGGGGCGGTGCCAACCAGCCAATCGCGCCCGTCAAGGTGCGCCTCAAGCCGATCAAAGGCGATTTTGGCGATGGATTTGGCGCGGTCGGCGTCCAATTGCGCCCCAAAGACCGTCACAAGGCGCGCCGCAGCCGGGCCATGGGCGATGTCGCCGGCAGCCAGCGACAGGAACTTTTGAACCTCGGCTTCGTGGACCGGGTCGGTCGGCAGCCAATCGGGCGCGTATTTGCGGGCGAGATAGACCAGAATGGCGTTTGAATCCGCGATGGTGGTGTCGCCGTCCTGAATGACCGGCACTTGCCCGGTCGGGTTCAACGACAGAAAGGGCGGTTTCTTGTGTTCTCCCACCATCAGATCGACATCCACCAGTTCATGGTCGATGCCGCTCAGCTTGGCAAACAGCTCAACCCGATGGCAGTGGCCGGACAGTGCATAGCGATGAATACGGACGGAATTTGGCATGGCTGGTTCCCTTTTGTGGGTTTCGGAAAGCACACCGATGCGGGCCACCGGTGGTGTCTGGCCCAAACATGCCAAATGCACAGATCATTTATAATCCCACAAATCATTCAGTAACTGTGAACATAATGGTTATAATGAAATGCACCCCGGCCCAACAAAAGGAGCCCGACCTTGGACACGATTGATACGATGCGCGCCTTTCTGGCCGTCGCGCAGGAGGGGTCGTTCACTGCGGCGGGAAAACGCCTTGGCCTATCTACCCGGTTGGTCAGCAAATATGTCGCCCAGTTAGAAAGCAAACTAGCAACCCAGCTTTTCAACCGAACCACGCGCAGTGTTGCATTGACGGATGTCGGCCTTGCATACCTTGAGCGTTGTCGTCCGATTGTCGAGCAGCTCGACGAGCTTGAGGATCTGGTTCAGGAAAGACAATCGGCGCTGGCCGGGTTGATCCGGATCACTGCTCCGACCGGGTTCGGCAGCAACAACCTGGCCCGGGCGCTGGCGCCGTTCCTGCAGGCGCATCAGAACGTGGATATCGACCTCAAGCTTTCGGATGCCAGAGTTGCCCTGGTGGAAGATGGGATTGATATGGCGATCAGAATTGGTGTGCTCAGGGATTCGACGCTGATTGCGCGCAAACTGGCGGATATGCCGCTTATCGTCTGCGCGTCACCTGATTATCTGGCCGCGCACGGACGCCCCCGTGACCCGGCGGCGCTTGCCACGCACAATTGCCTGATCGACGAAAACCCTGCCGACGCAACCGCCTGGAGGTTCCTGTCCGGGGCGCGGGAATTTGTGGTCAAAGTGTCTGGGGCCTTCCATGCCAACGCTCCGGCAGCAATTGCGAACATGGCGATCGCGGGTGTGGGCATTGGGCGCTGCCCGTATTACGCCGTCGCCCACAGTTTGGAAAATGGCAGCCTTGAACAGCTTTTTCCGGATTATGATACAGAGAAATTCGGCCTTTATGCGCTGTACCCGCCCAATCGCCATCTGACCGCGCGGGTACGTGCGTTGATTGATCATCTGGCGAAACATTTCACCTCGGGTTCCAGTCCGACAGGGCCGCAGACCCGCAGATCGTGATGCGCGCCGTGATGTCAGGCGGCATCAAGAACCCGGCGGGCCACCCGAAAGCATTCAAGCGCCTGAGGCACACCGCAATAGATTCCGATTACATGAATGATGGCGCGGATTTCTTCGGCGGTCACACCGTTGTTGATCGCGCCCCGGCAGTGGATTTCCCATTCATGCATCTTCCCCAGCGCACCGATCATCGACAGGTTCATCATGGACCGCGTTTTTTCGTCAATCACATCGTCGCCCCAGCCAAACCCCCAGCACCAGGCGGTCATGGCTTCCTGAAAGGGGCGGGTGAAATCGTCCGCGGCCTCAAGGTTTTTCTCGACGTATTCGGCGCCAAGGGTGCTTTTGCGTTGCTCAAGCCCTTTCAGGAAAAGGTCTTCGTCGAAAATATCCGCCATGTGAGGCCTCCGGTTGTTCAGCGCGTTTTATGATATCTGACTGTGGGTAATGAGTATCTGCCAAATGTCCATGTGCGGCTGGCGGGTATCACTCGACCCCCTCACGCATCCATTGTTGCAGCCGGGCAATCGAATGTTCCGACATGACGCCGCAACCGGGGTCCAGCACCAGCGGCCCGGGGCGGTAGCCGCGGGATTTCAGGCCGCGATGGACGCTTTCGACCAGGCGGATATCCTCCTCGACCGTGGTTTCGCGGTCCTGCACGGCCAGTTGCCGGATCACCGCGCTTTCCGACCCGCCTTCGGTGTACCAGCCACGCCAGACGGTGCAGTGATCGGCATCAACCGCGCGCCAGTGATAGGTGTTCAGCACATTGCCCGGGTAGCATTGGAACGAGAACATCGGCCACAGAAACCACGACTGGTAATCGCCCGCGTGCGGCACCGACAGATCAACGGGATAGGTCATCTTGTCGAGGCTTTGGCATTCGGTCGTATGGCGCAACACGTATCCGCCGCCTGCGTCGGGTTGAATGTCATAGGTCTCGGGCTTGACGACACCTTCGGCAAAGGTCTGATGGTTGAGAGGGCAATGATAGCATTCCGAGTAATTCTCGATACTGACCTTCCAGTTGCAGTTTTCCGGAATCTCGACCCATTCCAGCGGTTCCAGATCGTCGATATGCGGGACAAAGGCGCGGATTTCTTCGCGCACGCCGGGGAACCAGTCGTCCATGGGCGCGGCGTTGTCGTCGAGATTGACGAAGATGAAACCGTTGAACACCTCGGTGCGCACGGATGTCAGGCAGATCGCGCTGCGGTCAAAACCGGGAACAGATTTGATGTTTGGCCCGGCGCGCAACTGACCCGACAATTCATAGGTCCAGGCGTGATAGGGGCAAACAACGACACGGGTGTTGCCTGCGCCACTGACCATCTCATGCGCGCGGTGCTGGCAGACGTTGTAAAAGGTGCGAATTTCGCCGTCGCGGCCTCGGATACAGAACAGGTTTTGCCCCGCGATCTCAAAGGCGAAGTAATCACCTGTTTCCCGCACCTGCGCGACATGACCGGCAAATTGCCATGTCCGTGCCAGAAGCCCCTGCATTTCCTGCGCGAATATCGCGGGATCGGTATAGTACCGCGCGTCCAGTGAGTGGGTCAGGGGTGCGTTCATACAGGCTCCTCCGCGTAAAGACCAAGCTGGTGGCGGCGACGATGAAACCGTTCGACCCGCTCGACGATTTCGTCGCTGGAGACGGCGACCACGAAGGACAGCAGTGTTTCCAGCAGCGCGATGGTCGAGACGGAGGACGGAAAGAATTGCGGCGTGTCGGCCGCAACGACAAAGCCGTGCTGCGCGTTCAGGATCACAGGGCTGGCGGGGCTGTCGGAAATGCCGATCACGGTCAGCCCCTGTTGACGCGCCAGCTTGATCGCCTCAATCACCTCAGTCCGGTAGGGGTGGCAGGTGATCGCGATCAGCACGTCCTGCTCATCGGCCCAGGCCAGATCGTCCACCGGGGTCGAGCCGGGGCGGGGGATGGCATGGAACTGCTTCATCCCCGTCGAGGCCAGATAGGTAAAGTTGCGCGCGTTCGAGTTGTTGACGCCCACACCCAGTGTGAAAATCTGGCGGCAGTTCCAGATATCTTCGGCAGCAGCCTTCAGGTGGTTCGCATCAATCCCGGCAAAGGTGTCTTCGATATTGCGGATCGCGGCGCCGATCATGTCGGCATAAAGCCCGCCCAACTCGCCCGATTTGCCAATGGTCTGCAACCAGCGGGCGCGATCGGGGAACGAAACAGTGCCTTGCCGAATCGCGTCGCGGAACGGGGCGCGGAAATCCTCATACCCCTCAAAACCCACCTGCCGGGCCATTCTGACAAAGGTGTTGGGTTTGACATTGGCGGCCTCGGCAATCTCACGCACGGTTGAAACGCCAACGTCTGTTGGGTTTTCCAGCACGTAACGCGCGGCCTTCTGCGCCTCGGGCGTCAGGGCGTCCCATTCTTCGGACAGGCGGCCGAGAACGATTGATGATACATTTGTGTCATTCATGATTGACGATGGTACAAATGTGGAATTAGCCTGTCGAGCAGAAAAGCGACTCGGGAAGAGGAAAAATCATGTCCGGGAACCAACTGCCGTCACACGCCCGTGTGGTCATCGTCGGAGGCGGCGTCATGGGGGTCGGTCTGGCCTATCATCTGGCGCATGAAGGGTGGGGCGACGATACGGTCCTGCTGGAAAAGGCCGAGCTGACCAGCGGCAGCACCTGGCACGCGGCGGGCCAGATCACGCATTCGACGTCCAGCTTCGGGCTGGGCAAATGCGTGGATTACAACATTGGTCTCTATTCCGGCGCGCTGGAGGCAGAAACCGGCCAGCCGGTGACATGGCACGGCTGTGGGTCGTTCCGGCTGGCGTACACCGAGGATGAGATGGATTGGCTGCGCCACACTTTGTCGGTGGGCCGGTCGCTGGGCTTCAACATCGAGCTTGTTGGCCCCGATAAAGTGGCTGAACTGCACCCATTTTACAATCTCGATGGTGTTCTGGGCGCGCTACACACGCCGGATGATGGCCATGTTGACCCGACCAATGTGACCATGGCGATGGCGGCAGGCGCGCGTCAGAAGGGCGTGCGCATCTTCCGCAACTGCCGCGCCACCAACATCACGCAGGCCGAAAACGGCGAGTGGGTGGTCGAAACCGAAATGGACACCATCACCTGCGAGCATGTGGTGAATGCGGGCGGTACTTATGCGCGGCAAATGGGCGAATGGTCGGGGCTGCAACTGCCCATGACCTCGATGACGCACCATTACTTCGTGACCGAGCCGGTGCCCGAATTCCAGAACCTGGACAAGGAACTGCCGGTGATCCGCGATGACCGCAAGGTCTCGGGCTATATCCGGATGGAGCAACAGCGCGGGCTGATCGGGATTTACGAAAAAGAAAACCCGAACTCGGTCTGGCATGATCATTGCCCATGGGAATACGAGAACTGGTTGTTCGACGCGGATTACGACCGGGTGATGCCGTGGCTTGAGGAAAGCCTGAACCGCATGCCGATTTTTGCCGAACTGGGCATTCAGCGCGACGTGCATGGGGCGATTTCGCATCCACCGGACGGGAACCCTCTGATCGGGCCAGCGCCGGGTGTTCGGAACTACTGGTGCTGCTGCGGCACCCAGATCGGCATCGGCTGGGGGCCGGGCCTGACGCGCGAGTTGGCGCGCTGGATGGTGCACGGGGCCGCCGATATCTCAATGCGCGAATACGACCCGCGCCGGTTTGGCAGCTATGCCACAAAGGATTGGCAGGTGATCAAGGCAGAGGAAGACTATTGCCTGCGCCATGAGATCCCTTTTCCGCATTTCAACCGGCTGGCGGGGCGTCCGATCAAGCCATCGCCGCTCTATGATCTGCTGAACGCCAAGGGCGCGGTGCATGAGGAGGTCTATGGGTTTGAGCGCCCTCGCTGGTTCGCGCGGGACGGGGTTGACCAGCGCGATCACTACTCTTTTCGTCGCACGCCTGTCGATGACATGGTTGCGGCTGAGGTCAAAGCCGTACGCGAACGCGTCGGCATCATGGATGTCACCGCCTTTACCAAGGTCGAGGTCTCAGGCCCGGGCGCTTACGCCCTTTTGGACCGTCTGACCGCCAACCGGATGCCGCAAAAGACCGGATCGATCACGCTGACCCATATGCTGAACCGCCGTGGGCGGATCGAGTTGGAGACGACGATTGTCCGCATGGCCGAGGATCGCTTCTATCTGGTCTGCGCCGCCTTTTTTGAACAACGCCTGTTGGATCATTTGCGCGGGTCTAGAATTTTCGACGAAAATTCTGTCGACATCGTCAGCCGCTCCGCCGACTGGTCGGCCCTGTCGCTGAATGGCCCCCGGTCGCGGGACGTGCTGGCCCGCTGCACCGATGCCGACCTGACCAATGCCGAATTCCGCTGGCTGTCCGCGCAGGAAATCACCGTCGCGGGTCACACCGTCTGGGCCTTCCGCATGTCCTATGCCGGAGAGCTGGGGTGGGAGCTGCACATGCCCAATGCCGCCTGCCGCGACGTCTACACCGAACTTTGGGCGGCGGGTGAGCCGTATGGCATCGCCGACTATGGCAGCTTTGCCATGAACGTGATGCGGATGGAGAAGGGCTTTAAAGGAGCGGGTGAGCTGACCAACGAGGTCACGCTGGCCGAGGCCGACGTGCTGCGTTTCGCCCGCACCGACAAGGACTATCTGGGCAAGGACAAGTCCCTGAACACCGATCTGCCCTGGGTCTGCGCCTATCTTGAGATCGAACCGGATGGTGAGATCGACGGCCATGGTGGCGAGGCTGTCCTGCTGGATGGGCGTGTGGTCGGGTCGACGGCCTCGGTGGTCTATGGCCACACGGTCGGCAAAATTCTGGCTTTTGCTTATGTCAAACCCGAAGCCGCCGAACCGGGGACAGCGCTGAAGGTCGTGATCCACGGCACACCCCGCGCGGCGCGTGTGCTGGGCGCGCCTGCTTACGACCCCGAAAGCCTGCTGCCCCGAACCGACGCCGCAATGGAGACCGCGTAATGAGCCTGCCAGACACAATGAAAGCCATGGTGACGATGGGCCACGGCGGCCTCGAACAGATGGTCCTGCATAAAAACTGGCCCCGCCCAACGCCCGCAACCGGAGAGGTGCTGATCCGCGTGGCGGCCTGCGGGTTGAACAACACGGACGTCAACACCCGCTCGGGCTGGTATTCCAAGACGGTCACCGACGCCACAACCGGCGGCGCATTCGACGAGGTGGGTGAAGAGGACCCCACCTGGGGCGGCGCGCCGATCACCTTCCCGCGCATTCAGGGCGCGGATATCTGCGGCCATATCGTCGCCGTTGGCGAGGGTGTCGATAGCGCCCGCATCGGGCAGCGCGTGATCACGGATGGCTGGTTGCGCGATCCGATTGATCCGCAAAACAAAGGCAAAACAGGCTACTATGGCTCGGAAAGGGACGGCGGGTTTGCGGAATACGCTACGACGCTGGCGGTAAATGCTGTCGCGATCAATTCGGACCTGTCGGATGCGGAACTGGCGACATTCTCCTGTTCCTATTCCACCGCCGAAGGCATGCTGACCCGCGCCAATGTGACCGACAAGGACACGGTATTGGTCCCCGGCGCATCCGGCGGTGTCGGCGGCGCGCTGGTGCAACTGGCCAAACGTCGGGGCGCGCGGGTGATCGCGATGGCGTCCGAGGCGAAACATGGCGATGTCGCCAAGCTTGGCCCTGATGTGATCCTGCCCCGCGCGCCGGAGAATCTGCGCGCGGCCCTTGGGTCTGAGAAGATCACCGTCGTGGCAGATGTGGTGGGCGGCCCGTACTGGCCGCATCTGATCGACATTCTGGAACGCGGCGGGCGCTATACCTGTTCGGGTGCGATTGCCGGACCGATGGTTGAGCTCGACCTGCGCACCTTCTACCTGCGCGATCTGACCTTCACTGGGTCTACCGTGATTGACCCGCAGGTGATGCAGAACCTCGTGACATACATCGAAGCCCGAGAAATCAAACCCGCCCTTGCCGCGACCTACCCGCTGGCGGAATTGCGCGAAGCGCAGGCCGCATTCATCGCCAAGCAGCACACCGGAAACATCGTGGTCGTCCCATGACGCTTGAGGATGTATTGGACGCCGCGCGGCTGGTGCATGAAACCCACCCCGAACTTGCGGGCTTCGGCGCCTGGCCATCGGATCTGAAGGCAACAGGCCTGCAACCAAACCGCATTCCGGCGCTTCATCAGGTTCAGGATTTTGCCGCCCAGGGCACCTCGGCAACGCAGGCGCTGGTATCGGCGATCCGGGCAACGGCCCATCTGGCGCATTGGCAACAGACCTATACCGAGGCCGAGGTCGGAGCGGATTTCCTGAACTGCTATGGGTATTTTGAACTGTTTGGCCCGACCGGGCATTTCCACTCGGACCAGCTGCGCGGCTATATCGCCTATTGGGGGCCGGGTTTAACCTATGACTGGCACAGCCATCAGGCCGAAGAGCTGTATCTGACCCTTGCCGGAGGGGCGCTGTTTCGGGTTGTTGGTGATGAAGCCCCGATTGGTCCGGGCCAGACGCGCCTGCACGGCAGTTGGCAAAGCCACGCGATGATGACTACGGACCAACCGATCCTGACGCTGGTGTTGTGGCGCGGTGAAGGGCTGAGCGATCTGCCCCGGATGGATGTTGCATGAACATCACCCGTATTCGCATCTTTCAGACCGGGATTGCCGCGCCGGACTTTGACAGCCTTGGCGCACCGATTGAGGAGTTCAGCTTATGAGACAACAAGCCACCGCAACCGAAGTGATTGATGACGCGCGCGTCCGGGTGACGCGGTTCGACTTTGCCCCCGGTGCGGAAACCGGATGGCACCGCCACTCGATGGATTACGTCATCACGGCGGTCACCGATTGTCACATGCGGCTGGAACTGCCCGAGGGCACGGTTACCGAGGTGACGGTTCCCGCCGGAACCGCCTATCGACGCGATGAAGGGGTCGAACACAATGTGATCAATGCCGGGGATGCGCCGATGTCCTTTGTCGAGGTGGAGTTGAAATGAAGATTACTCGGATCACGGTCTATCACGTTGATCTGCCGTTGGAGCATCCCTATTGGCTGTCCGGTGGTCGGCTGAAGTTTGACGTTCTGGACGCAACACTGGTCAAGGTTGAAACCGATGGCGGCCTGACCGGCTGGGGTGAGGGGACGCCATGGGGGCATACCTATGTGCCCGCCCATGGGCCGGGTATCCGGGCCGGAATTCAGACGATGGCGCCCTTTGTTCTGGGCCTTGATCCACGCCGGGTGCTGGATATCGAACGCGCGATGGATACCGCGCTGCCGGGGCACCTCTATGCCAAAAGCCCGATTGATATGGCCTGCTGGGACATTGCCGGGCAGGCGGCGGGTGTGCCGATTGCCGATCTGATGGGCGGCGGGTCGCGGACGCCGCGCCCGATTGCATCCTCGGTCGGGGCCAAAACGGTTGATGAGACCCGCGCAGTGATCGAACGGTATCGACAGCGGGGCTATGTCGCCCATTCGGTGAAGATCGGCGGGGACGTGGAACGGGATATCGCCCGCGTGCATGACGTGGAAAACATCCGGCGGCCCGGTGAGGTTGTTCTGTATGATGTGAATCGGGGCTGGACCCGGCAGCAGGCGTTGCGGGTGATGCGGGCCTGCGAAGACCTGAATGTGATGTTCGAACAGCCCTGCGAGACGCTGGACGATATCGCGGCAATCTCGGGCCGTCATGCCGCGCCGGTGTCGGTGGATGAAAGCCTTGTAACCCTGCAGGATGCCGCCCGGATTGCCCGCGACGGGCTGGCCGAGGTGTTCGGCATCAAGCTGAACCGCGTCGGCGGGCTGACCAAAGCGGCACGGATGCGGGATATCGCGCTGGCCCATGGGATCGACATGTTTGTCATGGCCACCGGAGGCTCGGTTCTGGCCGATACCGAGGCGCTGCATCTGGCCGCCACCATCCCGGACGACAATTGCCACGCGGTGTGGGCCTGTCAGGACATGATCACCGTCGATATCGCCGGCGGTCGCGGCCCCCGCAACATCGACGGCCATCTGCACCTGCCGGAAACACCGGGGCTTGGCGTGCATCCGGACGAAGATGCATTGGGTGATCCGGTTGGGGTCTACGGATGAAAATCACCCAGATAACGCTGTGGCCCGTCGATCTGACCAGCCACCAGACCTATCATATGGCCGAAGGCAAGACCTGCGCCACCGTGCTGTCGCATGTCTTGTGTCTTGAAACCGATACGGGGCTGAAAGGCTGGGGCGAGGTCTGCCCGATCCCGCATTACCTGCCCGCCTATGCAGGCGGTGTGCCCGGGGCGGTGGCCGAGATGGGACCTGAGATTCTGGGGATGTCGCCTTTTGGGGCGGATGCGCCGATGCGCAAGTTGGACGGGTTCCTGCCCGGTCATCCCTATGCCAAATCCATCGTCGATATTGCGCTGTGGGATCTGTTTGGGCGGGCCTCGGGCCTGCCGGTCTATGCGCTGTTGGGCGGGCGGACGCGGGCGGACATGCCGCTGTATCACTCGATCACCTGCATCGCGCCGGATGACATGGCCCGGATCGCGTCGGACGCGTTCCAAAGCGGCATCCGGCAGTTTCAGGTCAAGCTGGGGGTTGAAGGTGATTGGCAGGCCGATGCCGAACGGCTGATCAAGGTGCGCGAAGCGGTTGGGCCGGGGCCGTTGGTCTATGGGGATTGGAACTGCGGCGCGTCGCGGCTGCAGGCCACACGCACCGGGCGCGCGGTGGCGCATCTGGACATCATGCTGGAACAGCCCTGCAAAACGCTGGAGGATTGCGCCGCTGTCCGGCAGGCCACAGGGCTGCCGATGAAGATCGACGAAAATGCACACGACATGGCCTCACTGTTGCAGGCACATGCGCTGGGCTGCATGGACGCCGTGGCGCTGAAGCTGTCGAAATTCGGTGGGCTTTCGGCCATGCGCCGGGCGCGGGATCTGTGTGTGCATCTGGGGGCCGAGATTTGCGCCGAATGCACCTGGGGCTCGGATATCGTGACAGCCGCCGGGCTGCATTTCGCGGCCTCGACCCCGCATGGATCGTTGCTGAACACCTGCGATCTGTCGTCCTATGTGTCGCCCCGCCTCTGCCCGGGCGCACCAAACCGTGAAAATGGCAGGATTGCCCCGCCGGACGGACCGGGCTTAGGTGTAACTCCGGACCCGGACGTTCTTGGGTCCCCGATATTGGAGATCGTTTGAGATGCTGAAGATCAATACTCAATCCGAATGGGTCGCCCGCGCGAATGAGGTCTTGCCCGCCGGAGGGTTTGGCAATTTTGATCCCGGCATCATCATCGCGCGCGGCGAGGGCAGCCGTGTCTGGGACGAGGATGGCAATGAATATATCGATTATCTGATCGGATCGGGACCGATGCTGCTGGGTCATGGCCACCCCGAGGTGATGGAGGCGGTGCTGGAACAACTGCCCAAGGGCATGACGTTTTTCGCCAATAACGCCAAAGGGATCGAACTGGCCGAGGCCATCGTCGACGCGGTGCCCTGTTGCGAGCAGGTGCGCTTTGTCGCGTCGGGCGGTGAGGCGGACATGTATGCGATCCGACTGGCGCGTGCCTATACCGGGCGCACCAAGATCCTGAAGTTCGAAGGCGGCTATCACGGGATGAGCGCCGAGGCGCAGATGAGCCTGGCCCCCAGCCGCGAGGTGAATTTCCCGCAGGCCGTGCCGGACAGTGCCGGAATTCCCGACAGCGTGGCCGAGCAGATGCTGATCGCGCCGTTCAATGATCTGGACGCAGTGGCCAATCTGCTGGCCGAGCATGACGATATTGCCGCCATCATGGTCGAACCCTTGCAGCGCATCGTCCCGCCGCTGCCCGGTTATCTGCAAGGGCTGCGCGATCTGTGCGACACGCATAATGTCCTGCTGATCTTTGATGAGATCGTCACCGGATTCCGCCTGGCCTATGGCGGCGCGCAAGAGAAATATGGCGTCACGCCCGATATCTGCACATTGGGGAAAATCATCGGCGGCGGGTTTCCTCTGGCGGCGTTGGGCGCGAGTGCCGAAATCATGAAACATTTCGACAAGGCGCAGGTGGGTGCAGAGGGTTGGTTGATGCAGCTGGGCACCTTGTCGGGCAATCCCGTGGCCTCGGCCGCAGGTCTGAAAACCATGGAGGTGCTGCGGCGTGACGGTGTGTATGACCAACTGCGCAAGACCGGGGCGGCGTTGCAGCAAATGCAGGCGGATGCGCTGACCAATGCCGGGATACCGCACCGGATTTGCGGCGATGAAACCCTGTTCGATCTCTACTTCACCAATGCCGCCTGCCGCGATTATCGCAGCGCCAAACATGACGATCCGATGCGCAATGCTCACTACAACCAGACCTTGCGCGCCAATGGTATCTTCAAAGCGCCCGGAAAACTTTATCCGTCTCTGGCAGTCACAGACGCCGATCTGGATCAAACCCGGGATGCGGTGGAAAAAGCGGTCCAGGCGATCAGGGCTGCCTGATGGTGCTTTATAGGGTGGAAAACTAAGCGGGCCGCTGTCAAACTATGACAGCGGCCCTTACTGATCGGATATCAGGGTTCAGTCTCGCCCCCTCGAATACCACTTAAAAAATAGACAGACTAACAAAACTTTCGACATTTTCGAGACCAACCCGACTTCTCAATCGGTATGCATCATTGATGCCAGATTATCGGACCGAGAACAGTGAAGTAGTTCACAATGCGGAAATTTTTCTCAAATTCTCCAATCAAAGAATCCGGGTCCGGCCTTTTTCAACAGGATTTCGGCCATCGTCTTGCCCATTTCGACCCCATCGGTGGTTGCGCCGGTGATGTCTTCGGCAATCGCCTCGGACCCATCGGGGCGCAAAACCTCGCCGCGCAGGCGTAGCTGGCCATCGTGTATTTCCGCGAGCCCGGCAATCGGGGTTTCGCACGAGCCATCCAGCGCGGCCAGCAGGGCGCGTTCGGCGGCCAGACGGTGATTGGTTTCGGTATGATGAATGGCCTCAAGCATTCCCGCAGCGCGGGAATCGTCGCTGCGGCGCTCGATGCCGATGGTGCCTTGCGCGATGGCGGGCAGCATGTCCTCGGGGGTGATGGCGGTGGCGGGCACGTCGCCCATGTTCAAGCGCCGGATGCCGGCCATGGCCAGAAAGGTGCAATCCGCCACGCCGTCGCCCAGTTTCTTCAGACGGGTCTGCACATTGCCACGGAATTCAACCACGTTCAGGTCGGGGCGGCGGTTCAGCAGCTGCGCCCGGCGGCGCAGGGAGGACGTGCCAACCACGGCCCCCTGCGGCAGATCATGGATCGAGGTCAGGCTGGGTGAGATGAAGGCATCGCGCACATCCTCGCGCGGCAGGAAGGTGTCCAGCACCAGCCCCTCGGGCTGTTCAACCGGCATGTCCTTGGTGGAATGCACCGCAATGTCGATATCGCCGCGCAGCATCGCCTCTTCGATTTCCTTGGTGAACAACCCCTTGTTGCCGATTTCTTTCAGCGGGCGGTCAGCGTCGATCATGGCGCGGTTGTCGCCGGTGGTCTTGATCACCACAATTTCGAACGCGTCTTCGGGCAGGTCAAAGGCCGCGCCCAGCCGGTGCCGGGTTTCATAGGCTTGCGCCAGCGCCAGAGGCGAACCACGGGTGCCGATTTTCAGCGGTGAGGCGGGTGTGGGCAGGGTCAGTGTCATGCGCACAGCTTTAGTCGCGTCACATTGCCCTGACAATGGGGGCAGAGCTTGACAAATTGCCACTGAGGGCCGACCCGTTTGCCGCAAACCTGACGATTGGGGACAAAGATGGCCGAGACAAAGAAACTGCTGCGGGCGCTGGCGGGTGAGGTACAGGATGTGCCGCCGATCTGGATGATGCGTCAGGCTGGGCGGTATCTGCCGGAATACCGGGCGACGCGGGCGCAGGCTGGGGATTTCCTGTCCTTGTGCTACAACCCGGAGCTGGCCGCCGAGGTCACATTGCAGCCCATTCGCCGCTATGGGTTCGACGCGGCGATTCTGTTTGCCGATATTCTGTTGGTGCCGCAGGCGCTGGGCGCGGACCTATGGTTCGTCACCGGCGAAGGCCCGCGCCTGTCGACCATCACACAGCAATCGGAGTTTGATGCGCTGAAGCCGGTTGAGGATATTCACGAAACCCTGTCGCCCGTTTATGAGACGGTGCGCATCCTGTCGCGGGAATTGCCGTCCGAGACGACTCTGATCGGATTTGCAGGCGCGCCCTGGACTGTGGCCACTTATATGATTGCCGGGCGCGGCACGCCGGATCAGGGGCCAGCCCATGCGCTGCGCGAAGGTAACACCGCATTGTTTGAGGCGCTGCTGGAGCGGATCACGCTGGCCACCATCGAATACCTGTCCGCCCAGATCGAGGCCGGGGCCGAAGTGGTCAAAATCTTCGACAGCTGGGCCGGATCGCTGAAGGGTGAGGCGTTTCAGAAATATGCGGTTGAGCCCTGCCACGTGATCACGCAGGCGATCAAGGCACGTCATCCCGGCATTCCGGTGATCGGTTTTCCACGTGAGGCAGCGGATGGCTATATCGGCTTCGCCGAGGCAACTGGTGTGGATTGTGTGGCGCTAGACAATTCGGTATCGCCCGAATGGGGCGCAGAGCATGTGCAGGTGAGCGGTTGTGTGCAGGGCAATCTGGCCTCGTCCCATATGGTGACGGGTGGGCAGGCTCTGGTGGATGAAACGCGCCAGATCGTCGAGGCGTTTTCCAAGGGGCCGCATATCTTCAATCTGGGGCATGGGATCACGCCCGACGCGGACCCGGAGAACGTTCAGTTGATGATCGACACGGTGCGCGGGCAGTAAAAGCGGGAAGGGGGCCAGCCCCCTTCTTGGCCTGCGGCCAATTCATCCCCCGGGATATTTTCAGCCAGGTGAAGCGGCGGGTGTTTGCTGCGCGTCAAGCTCGTTCAGGATATCCTGACGGTGTTCCCCGCGGGTGGGGCTGGGTTTGGGGTGCCAGTCAGAGGTTGAAAATCTGGGCGCGGCGGCGGCTTGCAAGGTTTCATCTGCCGTGCGCCACGTCTGGCGCGCGTTGTTCATCGGGTGGGTCTGGGCTTCGATCGGGCTGAGGACAGGCGCGACGCAAGCGTCTGTTCCGTCGAACAGGGACGCCCAGTGATCGCGGGGTTTGCTGGCAAAGAGCCCGGTCAGGCGTTGTGTAAGCGCGGGCCATTTTGAGCGGTCGTATTGCGATTGGAAATCGGGGTCGTCCGACAGGCCGATCTTATCCAGAAACAGCGCATAGAATTTGGGTTCAAGGCATTGCACCGTGACGAATCCGCCGTCAGAGCAGGGGTAGGTACGGCTCCAATGTGGGCCGTCCAGCAGGCTTTGGCCGCGCGTATCCGACAGGTTGCCGGATTGCCGCATGCTCAGAAGCAGGTTCATCATATGGGCTGAGCCGTCATAGATGGCGGCGTCGACCACCGTGCCTTTGCCGGTCCGCTGCGCATTCAGCAGGGCGGCCAGAATGCCCGCGACCAGATACATTGCCCCGCCGCCGATATCGCCGACCAGTGTCGCCGGGGTCTGTGGGGGCTGGCCCGGGGCCGAGGCGTACCAGAGCGCGCCAGACAGGGCGATATAGTTCAGATCGTGACCTGCTGTGTGCGACATGGGGCTGTCCTGGCCCCAACCCGTCATCCGGCCATAGATCAGCCTTGGGTTCACGCTGTGGCAAATGTCAGGCCCCAACCCCAGTTTTTCCATCACACCGGGGCGGAAACCCTCGATCAGCGCATCGGCTGAGGTGACCAGATGTTTGGCGATTTCCAAATCACCGGCGTCTTTCAGGTTCAGGTCGATCGACCGTTTCCCACGGTCCAGCACAGATTGTTCCGGTACCCCCGGCGCCGCCGGCCCGCCTTTGCGGTGGATGGTGATCACATCCGCCCCCAGATCTGCCAGTAACATGGCTGCAAAAGGGGCAGGCCCCAGCCCTTCGAATTCAACGACCCGTATTCCGTCCAGCATTGTGCCCCCTTCCGTTCAGGCGCAGGGTTTCGGGAACGCGGGCAAATTGCAAGACCAGAGTCGGGTGGCGCAGCCCCGATTCTGACCCCGCAAAAAAGTGCAGTGTAATGTGCGGAAATGACCTGTTCTGTGCCGGTCGGGCGAGGTAGGGTCGCCGCCAGAACAGGGAAATTGTATGACGACCATTCTTTCCATCAAGGATCTGCGCAAATCTTATGCCGACGGGTTTGAGGCGCTCAAAGGTGTTTCGCTGGATATCGAGCAGGGGGAAATCCTGGCGCTGCTTGGGCCAAACGGGGCGGGCAAGACGACTTTGATCTCGACCATCTGTGGTATAACCACGCCGACCTCGGGCAATGTGACGGTCGGAGGGCATGATATTCAGGCCGATTTCCGCGCCGCGCGCCGTATGATCGGGCTGGTGCCGCAGGAAATCGCGCTGGAGCCGTTCGAAAAGGTTTGGAATACGGTGCGGTTTTCACGTGGGCTGTTTGGATACAGCAGCGACAACGCCCGATTGGAAGAAATCCTGCGCAAGCTGTCCCTGTGGGACAAGCGCAAGAATGCAATCAAAGAGCTGTCGGGCGGCATGAAGCGCCGGGTGCTGATCGCCAAGGCGCTGGCCCATGAGCCGCGTGTGCTGTTTCTGGACGAACCCACCGCCGGCGTCGATGTCGAATTGCGCAAAGACATGTGGGAGATCGTGGCCGAGCTGAAACAGGCCGGGGTCACCATCATCCTGACCACCCATTATATCGAAGAGGCCGAGGCCATCGCCGACCGGGTCGGCGTTATCGACAAGGGCGAATTGCTGCTGGTGCAGGACAAGAACACTCTGATGGCGCAGATGGGAAAAAAACAGATCGAGGTGATGCTGAGCGAACCGATCCAGACTATCCCCGACAGCCTGGCCGAACATAATTTGGCCCTGAACGGCGAGGGTGACATGCTGATCTATACCTATGACACCCATGCCGACCGTACTGGTATCACCACGCTGCTGAACGACGTCGCGCAGGCGGGCTTGGTGCTGCGCGACGTGCAGACCAGGCAATCGAGCCTTGAGGAAATATTCGTCAATCTGGTGTCCGGAGAGCCCGCATGAACTGGTCCGCAATAGCCGCCATCTACCGGTTCGAAATGGCCCGGTTCTTTCGTACCCTTGCACAAAGCTTTCTGTCGCCGGTCCTGTCGACCTCGCTGTACTTCGTGGTTTTCGGCACCGCCATCGGCAGCCGCATTCAAGAGGTCGAGGGCGTATCCTACGGGGCTTTCATCGTGCCGGGGCTGATCATGCTGTCGGTGGTGACGCTGGCCATTTCCAACGCGTCCTTTGGAATCTATTTCCCCAAGTTTCTGGGCACGATTTATGAACTGCTGTCCGCTCCGGTGAACTTTATCGAGATTGTGATCGGTTATGTGGGGGCAGCGGCGACCAAAGCGCTGTTTGTGGGGGTCGTGATCCTGATCACCGCCGCGTTTTTTGTGGATTTGCGGATCGAACATCCATTTGCCATGGTGGCGTTTCTGGTTCTGACCTGCCTCAGCTTTTCTTTGCTGGGGTTTATCATCGGCATCTGGGCCGGCAACTTTGAACAGATGTCTCTGGTGCCGCAGCTTGTCGTGACGCCGCTGATATTTCTGGGCGGCACATTCTATTCGATCTCGATGTTGCCGCCGCTTTGGCAGACGATCACATTGTTCAATCCGGTGGTCTATCTGATCTCGGGGTTTCGGTGGTCGTTTTACGGGTTAGCCGACGTGCCGATCGGGTTCAGCCTGCTGGCGATTCTGGCCTTTACCGGCCTGTGTCTGGGCATCATTGGCTGGATTTTCAGAACCGGTTGGCGCATCAGAAGCTAGCCAGAAAGCGGCGTTGCATTTTTGCCCATGTGCTTCAGTAAATGTGTTCACGTCATGGTTAAGGTCCAAGCGGTCCCTTGTTTACCGGTTGGCCGCACTCTACATCGGCTCCCATGAAGCTCAGCCTGCCGTTTCTCAAAAAACAACCCTGCGTGGCCGTTGTGCGCCTGTCCGGTGCCATCGGAATGGCCGGGCGTGGTTCGATGTCTGATACCGCGCTGGCCCCCGTGCTGGAGAAAGCATTTCGCAAGGGCAAACCCGCCGCCGTCGCGCTTGAGGTCAACTCGCCCGGCGGCTCACCCGTGCAAAGTTCACTGATCGGGTCACGGATTCGGCGGCTGTCTGAGGAACTGAACGTTCCGGTGATCGCCTTTGTCGAGGATGTCGCGGCCTCGGGCGGCTATTGGCTGGCTGCTGCCGCAGATGAGATTTACGCCGATGACAGCTCGGTTCTGGGGTCAATCGGGGTGATCTCGTCAGGGTTCGGTGCGCATGTGCTGCTGAAACGGCAGGGGATCGAACGGCGCGTGCATACAGCAGGGCAATCGAAATCCATGCTGGACCCGTTTGCGCCCGAAAAGAAAGAGGATGTCGCCCGGCTGGAAGGTCTGCTGGCTGATATCCACGAAAATTTCATCACCCACGTCAAAACCCGGCGTGGCGCAAAGCTGAACGATAGCGACGACCTGTTCACGGGCGAGGTCTGGCTGGCCCGCCGCGCACAAAAGCTGGGCCTGATCGACGGTATCGCGCATCTGAAACCGAAAATGCAGGAACGCTTTGGCGACAAGGTAAAGTTCCGCCGCTATGGGTTGCGCAAACCCTTCTGGTCGCGGTTCGGTGCGTCGCTGGCGCAAGACGCCATCGCCGGGCTTGAGGAGCGCGCCGCCTACGCGCGTTTCGGTTTGTGACGTGATTATCAAGATTGTAACCCTGTTTCTGGTCGCCATGGGCGTATTGGCGATGTTCGGAAAGCTGCGCTTTCCGGGGCAGAAGCGGCTGCAATCTGCAAGATGTCGGCGCTGCGGGCGTTTCAGGATCGGCAAAGGCCCCTGTGCCTGCGAAAAAGGAGGCCGGAAATGACGGCGTGGCTGCTTTCCGGCCTTGGTTTGCTGATCTTGTTGCTGGCTGGCGACGCGCTGGTGCGCGGTGCCGTCAACCTGAGCCTGCGTTTGGGCGTACCTGCGCTGATCGTCAGCCTGACAATTGTCGCCTTTGGTACTTCGGCGCCCGAATTGCTGATTGCGATCAGCGCGATCAAGGAAAACGCGCCGGGGATTGCCCTTGGTAACGTGGTCGGATCGAACACGGCGAATATCCTGTTGGTTCTGGGTTTGCCTGCGCTTTTGGCAACCTTGCACACCAGCGAATGCGACAGCCGCAAGAACTATGTTTTCATGTTGTTGGCGACGGTCCTGTTCATCGGGCTGGCATTTTTGGGTGAGTTCAACCTGTTCAGCGGAGCGATTCTGCTGGCGGCGCTTACTCTGGTTCTATGGAATGCCTTCCGCGAAGCCCGTGCCCATCGCAAGGCCTGCGGCGAAGCCTGCGAGGATGACGAAGAACTGGACGGTCTGGAAGAAGCCGACCCGAACATGCCCTATTGGAAACTGTCGATCTATCTGGTGCTGGGGCTGATTGGCCTGCCGATGGGGGCGCACCTGCTGGTCGAAAACGCGACCGAGATTGCGCGCACCTATGGGGTCAGCGAAACAGTGATTGGCCTGACCCTGATCGCCATTGGGACATCCCTGCCGGAACTGGCGACAACGGTCATGGCGGCGCTGCGCAGGCAGGCCGATGTGGCGCTGGGTAATGTGATCGGGTCGAACATGTTCAACCTGTTGGCCATCATCGGCATCGCCACCCTGTTCGGGAACATTCCTGTCGACCCCGAGTTCCTGTCTTTCGACCTGTGGGTCATGCTGGGCGCATCTGTGTTGCTGGTGCCGTTTGTCTTTTTCAAAAAAGACATTACGCGGACCTGGGGGCTGGTGCTGACCTTTCTTTATGTGCTCTATATCGCCATCGTGCTTACGTACTGATCCAGAAAGGTGAACGATGACCCGTGCTCTTGTAACTGGCGCAGGCATTCGTCTTGGTCAGGCTATGGCCCTGTATCTGGCGCGCCGCGGTTACGACGTGGCGGTTCATTACGCAACCTCGCAACAGCCGGCATTGGACACGGTGTCCGAGGTTCAGGCCCTTGGCCGCAAGGCGGTCGCGCTGCAGGCCGATCTGCTGGATGAGGCGCAGGTCACTGCGCTGCTGCCGCGCGCAGCCGAGGCGCTGGGCGGGCCGATCACCTGTTTGGTGAACAACGCCTCGATCTTTGAATACGACAACATCCACAGCGCCACGCGGCAAAGCTGGGACCGTCACATGGACAGCAATCTGCGTGCGCCTTTTGTGCTGACGCAGGCCATGGCCGAACAGGGGCTGGAACCCGACACGGACGACGCGGGCGAACCCGTTGCCACCGGTCTGATCGTCAATATGGTCGATATGCGGGTGCGTAAGCTGACGCCCGAATTCATGTCCTATACGATCGCCAAGATGGGCCTGTGGGCGCTGACCCGAACTGCTGCGCAGGCGCTTACCCCTGCGATCCGCGTCAACGCCATCGGGCCGGGGCCGACGATGCAGGGCCATCGGCAAAGCGAGGATCACTATAAGGCACAGCGCGCGAATACGGTTCTGGAGCGCGGAGCAAATCCATCAGATATCACCGCCGCGCTGGGCTATTTTCTGGATGCGCACGCCGTCACCGGACAACTTTTGTGTGTGGATGGCGGGCAGCATCTGGGTTGGCAAACACCGGACGTTCTGGGCGTAGAATAAGCATGTGCGTCGCAAGTTTTGCACTGCTCTCAATTCCGTTACCTACGTGTTACAAAATTGTCTTTTATTTCATGCACTTGTCATGTGTACGAAAAAATAACGTTTAAAAACAACGTCTTATTTTCACGCCTAATTATTGTGCAAATTAAGGAATCCTTAATGAAACAAGGGAAATCCGACGCCTCTCAAAACTTATCTGCACAGTTATCCACAGAAACCGTGGATTTGTTTTCTCTTGATCCTGAACCCGCAAGATTGCAGCCGTGGTCAGAGAATCATATCTCTGATCCATGACCACCCAGAACGAATCGAATTCGGACACTCAGCCCACCGGCTATGCTTGCATTCTGCGCTATGTGAAGACGCTGGACAGCTCACCCGGTGTTTATCGGATGCTGGATGCGGACAGCCGTGTTCTGTACGTGGGCAAGGCGCGGAACCTGAAGGCGCGGGTGTCGAATTACACCCGTCCCGGCCATTCCGGGCGGATCGAACGGATGATCGGGGCGACAGCGTCGATGATGTTCCTGACCACCCGGACGGAAACCGAGGCGCTGCTGCTGGAGCAGAACCTGATCAAGCAGCTCAAGCCGAAGTACAACGTGCTGCTGCGCGACGACAAAAGCTTTCCCAATATTCTGGTCGCCAAGGATCATACCTTTCCGCAGATCAAGAAACATCGCGGGGCCAAGAAGGAAAAGGGCGCCTATTTTGGCCCCTTTGCCAATGCGGGCGCGGTGAACCGGACGCTGAACCAGTTGCAAAAGGCGTTCCTGCTGCGCAACTGCACGGATTCCGTGTTCGACGGCCGGACGCGGCCCTGTCTGCTGTATCAGATCAAGCGGTGTTCCGGGCCCTGTGTGGATCTGATCTCGGAAGAGGATTACCGCGAAAGTGTCCGGGATGCGGAACGGTTCCTGTCGGGGCGGTCGACCAAGGTGCAAGAGGATTTGGCCGAACAGATGATGGCGGCGTCCGAGGCGATGGAGTTCGAGCGTGCCGCCAGCCTGCGCGACCGTATCCGGGCGCTGACGCAGGTGCAGACGTCACAGGGCATCAACCCGCGCGGCGTGGCCGAGGCGGATGTGATCGGCCTCTATATGGACAGCGGGCAGGCCTGTGTGCAGGTGTTCTTCATCCGCGCTAACCAGAACTGGGGCAACAAGGACTTCTACCCACGCGTGGGGCCGGATGTATCGGCGGCCGAGGCGATGGAGGCGTTTCTGGGCCAGTTCTATGACAACAAGGAACCACCACGGCAGCTGATCCTGTCGGATGCCATCGAAAACGCCGATCTGATGCAGGATGCACTGTCTAAAAAAGCGGGCCGCAAGATTGAAATCCTTGTGCCGCAGCGCGGTGAGAAACAGGAGCTGGTGGCGGGGGCCTTGCGCAACGCGCGTGAATCGCTGGCCCGGCGCATGTCGGAAAGCGCCACGCAGGCCAAGCTGCTGCGCGGTGTGGCCGAGGCGTTTGACCTGGACACCCCTCCGGGTCGGATCGAGGTTTACGACAACAGCCACATTCAGGGCACCAACGCGGTGGGCGGCATGATTGTCGCTGGCCCCGAGGGGTTCATGAAAAACGCGTATCGCAAGTTCAACATTCGCGGCGACGACCTGACCCCGGGTGACGATTTCGGCATGATGAAAGAGGTGTTGAATCGCCGCTTTACCCGCCTGCAAAAGGAAGACCCGGATCGCGACAAGGGGCTGTGGCCCGATCTGCTGCTGATCGACGGCGGTGCCGGACAGGTGAGTGCTGTGCATGAGATCATGCAGGCTCATGCGGTCGAGGATATTCCGATGATCGGCGTCGCCAAGGGTGTTGATCGCGATCACGGCAAAGAAGAATTCCACCGGATCGGCCAGCGCCCCTTTGCCCTGAAGCGCAATGATCCGGTGCTGTACTTCATTCAGCGTCTAAGGGACGAGGCACACCGGTTTGCCATCGGAACCCATCGGGCGAAACGGGCCAAGGCGGTGGGGGCAACCCCGCTGGATGAAATCCCCGGCGTGGGCGCGGCGCGCAAACGAGCCTTGCTGGCGCATTTCGGCAGCGCCAAGGCGGTCAGCCGGGCCAATCTGGCCGATCTGAAAGCGGTTGATGGGATTTCAGCGGGGCTGGCGCAGAAGGTCTATGACTTCTTCCACGACAAAGGCTAGGCCCGCCGCCCGCGCCACAGGATATACAGCCCCGAGGCCACGATCAGCGCGCTGCCGATCCACATTGTCTGATCCAGACGCTCGTCGAACAGGAAAACGCCCAACCCGATGCCAAACAGCAACCGGGAATAGCGGAACGGGGTGACGGCAGACACCTCACCCGTTCGCATCGCTTTCATGAGCGAGGCATAGGCAAGCGTTCCCATCACGATGGCGCCTGTCAGGTGCAGGCTGGTGTGGGTTGTCAGGGGCTGCATCGGGACGCTTTCCCAAACCCGATAGGCTAAGCCGGCAACCAAGATGCAAAGAAAACCGTAAAACCCCAGCACCTCGGTCCCAAGCGAGGCGGGCGCGGCCCGGCTGGCCAGGTCGCGCCCGGCAAAACCCAACATGCCCAGGACGGCCAGAATGGACAGGGTCGAAAAGCTGTCCCCGGTCGGTTGGATGATGATCACAACGCCCACCAGGCCGATCAGGATCGCGCTCCACCGTCGCCAGCCGACTGTTTCGCCAAAGAACAATGCGGCCCCTGCAACCACGACCAATGGTGTTGCCTGAAGGATGACGGTTGCGGATGACAACGGTGCCAGTGCAATTGCCAGCACATAAAACAAACGCCCGAAGATTTCAAAAAACACCCTGACCTTCATTGGCGGTGATAATACGTCAGGCTGCAGCAACCGCGTTCCGCGCAGGACGGCAACCCCGGCAAAGATCACTGCACCGCCTGAGCCAAACAAAACCAGAACCTGCCAGATCGGAATCACCGCCGAGGCGCTTTTCAACAATGCATCCTCAAGCGCGAACAGCGCCATTGCAGCGATCATCCAGGCGCTGCCGATCAGGTTTGACCGGGGATCGGTTTGAATATGGGCTGTCATTGTTTGCCTTCGCTGTGTCATCGGGCCGCCCGCCAATCTGACGGCAAAGCCACCGCGCGCCAAGGAGTATCTGTCTGAGAGCTGATGCTTGCGACCCTTTGACCTTTGGGGTTGCAACTGTCTGTGAATGGGTCAGTTTTTTATCCGCCTGCCTTTTATGTCCCGAACCAGCGATGTAATGTCCAAACCATGAAGTGGAACCTGCCCAATATCCTGACCGTGCTACGCCTTGTTGCAGCCCCCGGTCTGGCCGTGATGTTTCTGTATTTCACCCGACCCTATGCGGACTGGTTCGCGTTGATCCTGTTTTTAACTGCGGCGATCACCGACTGGTTCGACGGCTATCTGGCCCGCGCGTGGAAACAGGAAACCAAGATCGGGGCGATGCTGGACCCGATTGCCGATAAGGCGATGGTGGTGATCGCGTTGATGATCCTGGTGGGTTACTCAGGGTCTCATTGGACACCTTGGTTGGTGTTGCCTGCTACGGTGATATTGTTTCGCGAAGTATTTGTCTCGGGTCTGCGTGAATATCTGGGCGATGTAGCCGGGACACTAAAAGTAACTAAGCTTGCTAAGTGGAAGACGACGGCACAAATGATCGCTATCGCCACTTTGTTTTCGCAAGGAATTTTTGAGCACTACTTTTTTATGTATCAGTATGGGATGGATGGCGATCTTGTTAATGAAATCCTATCCAGAAATGAAGATGATGTGCATGGGCTGCTCTGGATGGAGGCGGGTAAGTTTTGGTCCGGATTGGTTGGGCTCGTGCTGCTGTGGATTGCGGCGACGCTGACATTGATCACCGGCTATGACTACCTACGTAAGGCTATGCCCCATCTGAAGGAGAGCTAAGCGATGGACGTGCTGTATTTTGCCTGGGTCCGCGAACGGATCGGTCTGCCGAAAGAGCGGATCGAAACTCAGGCCGCGACGGTCTCGGATCTGGTGGCCGAACTGAGCGCGCGCGAAGATCGTTATGCCGCCGCCTTTGCCGATCTGTCGGCGCTGCGGGTTGCATTGGATCAGGAGCTTTCGGATTTTGATGCCTCGCTGACCGGTGTGCGCGAAGTGGCGTTTTTCCCGCCCATGACCGGCGGCTGACACCATGCGCATCGCGGTTCAGGAAGAAGAATTCGATCTGGGGGCCGAGGCCAATGCCTTTGCTGCGGGCGATGACGCAAACGGGGCGATTGTGACCTTTACAGGCGTTGTGCGTGATCTGGCCACGGGTGATCTGGATGTGATGGAGATCGAACATTACCCCGGCATGACCGAACGCGCCCTGACCAAGATCGCACAAGAGGCGATGGCGCGCTGGTGCTTGGGCGATGTGCTGGTGATCCATCGGCACGGACGTCTGGCCGCGGGCGACCGGATCATGATGGTGGCCACGGCCGCGCGGCATCGCAAGGACGCGTTCGAGGCGGCAGAGTACCTGATGGATTATCTGAAATCCCGCGCACCATTCTGGAAAAAGGAAATCACCTCATCCGGTGCGGATTGGGTTGCGGCCAAAGACGAAGACGAAGACGCGCTGACCCGTTGGTGACGGCTTAGTCGGCGTTGTTGATGCGCCCGCGCAGCTCTTCGGCCTCTTGCCGGGCGGCGCGCAGGCCGTCCATGGCGGCGGCCAATTCGGCCTCGGTCTGGGTCAGCTGATTGGTCAGCTCCGCCTCGCGTTGTTGCAGGTAGGTGATCGCCTGATCGCGGGTTTCCTCGGCTTCATGCAATTCCTGGCTCATGCGGTCCAGATCGGCCACGTCGCTTTGGCGGACGCGGGACAGGCGATGGGCCAACCAATTGGCAAACCACCCCATGCAGAAGGCACTGAACAGGATGACGGCTGTGGCGATGATGAATTCTATTCTGTTCAATTTACTGATCCCCTGCTTCCGAGTCGGTGTCCGAGGCATCGGCATCGGTTTGCGCGTCTGGTGACGGTTCTGTTTCTTTTTCCATGGCTTCCAGCCCGGTTTCCGGGTTGGCCACGGGTTCGGGGCGGATCAGGCGAAATTCGATACGCCGATTTTCCTCACGGCCGTCTTCGGTGTCGTTGTCGGCGATGGGTTTGGTCTCGCCATATCCAACCGCCGAATAGCTTGCCGTCGGCACCCGTCGCCCGCGCAGCTCGTTCAGGATGGATTGCGCGCGCGCCTGGCTCAGCTGCTCGTTCATCTCTTCGCGGCCCTGACTGTCGGTGTGACCCTGAATTTCCATTCGGATGGGGCCGCATTCGCGCAAGATATCCGCAATCTGGTTCAACGTATCGCGCGAATCGGCAGCGACGGTGGCCGACCCCGGCTCAAACGCGATCTTGGTGCTGGCCTGAACGTCGGCGATGCGTTCCTCGCACACCTCCGGGTCGGGCAGTTTATCCGCAGGTTCGGGCGGCTTCTGATAGGTGACCGACAGTGTGAATTCCTGTGCCTCGCCCAGCTTTTCCGACAGCAAGCCCGCAATGCGCGACTTGGCTTCGGGGTCATGGCTGATGCCGTTCAGCGTGACATTGTCCGGGGTAACCGTCAGCGCGCCGTTATGAAGCTCTGACAGGGCTTCAAGCCCGGCCAGAACACGGACCGGCCAGTCAGCGGGCAGGTCGGGCGCAATACGGGTCGCGGTATGGACCTGATTGGACCCAAACGCCGCGCGGGCAAAGCTGTCTGCCATGTCCCTGAGTGTTTCGTCGCTCAAACGTCCGCGCATCTGTACCAGACCTTCGGGGCTGCGCGTGACGGCAAATTCGGGCGGGCCGGACGGCTCATCTGTTTCGGGGTCGGGCAGAACGGCGAACAGCGCAAAGACGTCGGGCAAGGCGGTTTCCAACTCGCCCACAACGCGGTCGAACATGTCGGCATCGGTGCCTTCAGCCGCGACCAGCGTGATATCCGCGTCCGATATCGTGACGGAGCCCTGACCGATTTCAGCAAGCGCGCGGATGCTCAGCGATGCGGCCTCGGGCCAACGCGGCGACGGCACGCCCAACCCAATGGTGCAGGTATAGGACCCGGCGTGGCCCGCATCCTTTGCGGCGGCAATGATCGCGTCGCGCGCGTCTTCGTCCTGGGCGGAACAGGCGTCAAACTGACCGCCGGATTCGTTGATCAGATATCGCAGGGTAAACGGCGTGATCACCGGGCGCGGGGCCGAGATTGCCAACCCGATTCGCAGGCTGGGCGGCGCTGCACGTGTCAGATCCTGTTCCAGCTGTTCCTTTTCCTGCTGGCTGTCCGCAATGGCGGTGATCTTGACCAACCCGGGGCTGGCCGAGATTTTGGCACGCGGCAGGCGGGTCAGCGCCTCAAACGCGAACGCAATCGCATCATCCCAACCCTTGGGTTTGGGGTAATCGGCGGTTTCCATCAGATCCGAAACGGTGGCGTCGCCGTCCAGCCTGCGCAGCCTGTTCATCAGCGCGTCGCGGTCTTCGCTGGTCGGGATCAGTCCGATTACCGAAATGCCGCTGTCATTGCGCAGAATTTCGGCGGAAAAGCGGGGCGCTGCCAATCGGGTTGTTGGGGCCACATGCATTTCGTCGATCACGCGTGAGGTATCAACTTCGGTGCCGGCGGCTGTCAGGGCGTTGAACCGCGTGGCCTCATCCTGCGCGGTGCCGGTCAGGACAACACGCAACCCGTCCGATTGCACTTCGGCCCAGTCGTGGCCTTTCAGGTCCAGCGCGCGACGCACGGCAAACTCGGATGCCTCTTCGACTTTGGTTACCGCAAAAGAGGCCGCCAGCAGGAACAGCCCGGCCGACACAAGGAATATAAGGGTAACGGCAAAGAAATAGGGCAAACGCATGTGCGGGTTATCGACTCCTCAGGCGGTTGTGCAGAACTCTTACAGAGGCTGGCGCAGAGGTGCAATCAGAGCAATAGGGCGACGCAAAGGAAGATCAGCGGAATAAGGCCAGTGTCCCGGTTTGCCCGGAACAATTGCAGCAGTTTCGCGTTGTCTTCGGTATCCAGGCCGCGCAGCTGCCACGCCATGTGCCATCCCATCGCCCACGGCCCGCCAAGCGCAACAACCAGCGCGATCACTGACGCCTGCGCTGTCGCCGCATCAACAATGGCCAGCCCCATCAGGGTCACGGTCGCCACCAGAAAATACTTGAGCCACCGCGCGGTATCGGTGCCAAACAGGCGGGCGGTGGATTTGATCCCGATCAGCTCATCGTCTTCGGTGTCCTGATGGGCATAGATCGTGTCATAGAACAGCGTCCAGGCGATGCCGGACAGATAAAGGATGACCGCCGGTACGCCAATTGTGCCGCTATGCGCGGCCCAGGCCAGCAGGACGCCCCAGTTGAAGGCCAGCCCCAGAAACACTTGTGGCCACCAGGTGAACCGCTTGGCAAAGGGGTAGATCGTCACCGGCAGCAGCGACAGGACCCCCATGGCGATGGCGGCCTGATTGAACGACAGCAGAATCGCGAGCGCCAGCAGGCATTGCAGCCCCATCCAGATCACCGCCTGACGCACGCTGACCTGACCGGACGGAATCGGGCGCGACCGGGTGCGTTCCACCTGGCCGTCAAACTCGCGGTCGGTGATGTCATTCCAGGTACAGCCCGCGCCGCGCATCAGAAACGCTCCCATCGCGCAGCCGACGGCAATCCACAGATCCCCCCAGCCCGGATTGCCATCGCTGAGGATCGCCAGCGCCAGTCCCCACCAGCACGGAATCAGCAGCAACCACGTGCCGACGGGCCGGTCTGCACGGGACAGGCGCAGATAGGGGCGGGCGAAAGCGGGCGCGCGGGTGTCGACCCAATTGCCGGATACGGCATCAGCGACCTGACCGTCTGGTGTTGGGGCATTGCCTTGCATATGTAGGGTCTCATGAGTGCGAAGATCAGACTGTATGTAGAGCACCCTCTGGGTCCGGGGCAATCGGTTGAATTGACGCGCGAGCAGGCGCATTACCTGTTCGGCGTCATGCGTCTGGCCGTTGGGGGACACGTGGGCCTGTTCAACGGCAAGGACGGCGAATGGCTGGCAGAGGTGTCCGCGGCGGGCAAGCGCGGTGGCACGCTAAGCTGCGTGGAACAGACCAGACCGCTGCAGATGCCGCCCGATCTGTGGTTCCTGTTTGCGCCGATCAAAAAGGCGCGCACCGATTTCATCGTTGAAAAGGCGGCAGAAATGGGCGCGGCGCGTATCCTGCCGGTGCAGACCGAATTCACCAATTCCGAACGCATCCGTCAGGACCGCCTGCAAGCCCACGCGGTCGAGGCCGCCGAGCAATGCGGCGGCACCTTTGTACCCGAGGTCGCCGACCTGCAACGCCTTGACCGGGTGCTGGATGCCTGGCCCGAAGACCGCCAGCTGATGTTCTGCAATGAGGCCGAGGTCGGCTCGGCCCTGCGTCTGGCGGCAAATGAAAAGGGTCAGCCCTGGGCCATTCTCATCGGTCCCGAGGGCGGATTTTCGGATCGCGAACGCGCGCGGCTGGCCGCTTTGCCCTATGCCCATGTCGTCAGCCTTGGCCCGCGCATCCTGCGGGCGGACACGGCGGCGGTGGCGGCCCTGACCATGTGGCAACAGGCGCTGGGGGATTGGTCGTGACGTGGCGATTGGCGAAACCCGAAGATGTGCCATCAATTGAGCGCTTTTTGCGCCAGCATATCCAAAGCTCGATGTTCCCGCTGGCCAATCTGCGCGATTTTGGTCTGAACGGGCCTGACCCGCGCTCTGTCCGGATGTGGCTGTTGGGTGATGACCTGCGCGCGATCTTCACTATCACGAATGAAGGAATGATCCTGCCGCAATGCCCGGACTGTTCGGATGTGGAATTGGAAGCCGTGATTGCCTTGATCGCAGAGCATCCGACCATTGGCGTCATCGGTGACGCCGCGCAATGTCGTCGCATCCTGCGTCTTGCGGGCTGGCAGGACAGACCGGCGAATCTGAATAAGGACGAACCGGCCTTTTCGCTGGACTTGAATGATCTGATCCTGCCGGAATTGGCCGATGCCTGGCTTGTTCCGCTGGCAGAGATTGATCGCGCATTGGCCGAGCAGTGGCGGAGTGCTTACCTAATTGAAACACCCGGACTTATTCTGGATGAAGTGGCAAAACAGGCCGCGCACGATATCGACGCTTATCTGGCCCGAGACAGCCATCGGGCTTTGCTGGTGCGTGGGCAGCCCGTCGGCATGACGGGGTTCAACGCGGCTTTGCCCGATATTGTCCAGATCGGTGGCGTCTATACGCCAACCGAACTGCGCGGTCGCGGATACGCCCGAACGGCCGTGGCGCTGCACCTGCAAGAGGCGCAGGCGGCCGGAGTGTCCCGCGCCGTTCTTTTTGCGGCTTCGAATTCGGCCGCGCGTGCCTATATCTCAATTGGCTTTGTCCCCGCAGGCCAGTTCGCGCTGATCCTGTTCAAGACAGAAAAGGAGACCGTGGCATGAGTTTCATCCGACCCGAAGCCAAACTGGCCCTGTGGCGCTGGCGCGAAGTGCTGGTGGCGGGGCTTGTCCTTTTGGTTGGCCTCAGCTGGATCAGCGGCCCCGGCGGATTGCTGGGTTGGCTGGGCTGGGTTCTGGTTATCGTATCGGTGGCCCTCGCCGTGATCGGTGTACAGCGCGCCCGGTTTCGCACCGGTACGGGCGGCCCCGGCGTGGTGAACATTGACGAAGGCCAGATCACCTATCTGGGTCCGCTTGAGGGCGGCATGGTCGCCACCCGCGAAATTGAGCGGCTGGCGCTGGACCCGACCTCATCCCCGGCCCATTGGGTGCTGGAGCAACCGGGGCAGCCGGTCCTTCACATTCCTGTGAATGCCGAAGGAGCCGAGGCGCTGTTTGATGTCTTTTCGGCCCTTCCGGGACTGAAAACCGAACAAATGCTGGCGGAATTGAACGGTGGCGCGGCGCATCCGGTGGTGATCTGGGAACGTTCGCCATCCCGTCCGGCACATCTAAGGCTGCATTGACACTGGGTGCTTTTGCGCTCACCACTGGCCTTCAAAACAGACACATCAGGATCGGAGCACGGTTCATGTCCATCCCTCAGTCCGGCGGCGGTCCGATCGAACGCCATGAGCAACTGGCCGAATATCTGGAATCGGGCTGTAAGCCCAAAGCAGATTGGCGCATCGGCACCGAGCATGAAAAGTTCGGCTATTGCAAGGACACGCTGAAACCGCTGCCCTTTGAGGGCACGCGGTCCATCGTGGCCGTGCTGGAAGGGCTGCGCGACCGCCATGGCTGGGCCGAGGTGCGCGAGGCCGGGCATCTGATCGGGCTTGAGAAAGACGGCGCCAATGTCAGCCTGGAACCGGGCGGCGCGCTGGAGCTTTCGGGTGCCCCGCTGGAAACCATCCACGAAACCTGCGACGAGGTGAACACCCACCTGCGCGAGGTCAAGGATATCGCCGATGAGATCGGCGTGGGCTTTATCGGTCTGGGCGCTGCCCCGATCTGGAACCATGAAGAAATGCCGCTGATGCCCAAGGGGCGCTATCGGCTGATGAACAACTACATGGAAGAGGTCGGTACCATGGGGCGCGCCATGATGCGTCGCACCTGTACCGTTCAGGTCAATATCGACTTTGGGTCCGAGGCCGACATGGTGCAGAAACTGCGCGTCGCGCTGGCGTTGCAGCCGGTGGCCACGGCGCTGTTTGCCAATTCGCCGTTCTTTGAGGGCCAGCCCAACGGTCAGAAAAGTTGGCGCAGTCACATCTGGCGGCATCTGGATGACGCCCGCACCGGCATGTTGCCCTTTGTGTTTGAAGAGGGGTTCGGGTTCGAACGCTATGTGCAATACGCTCTCGATGTGCCGATGTATTTTGTCTATCGCGACGGGCAATACATCAACGCGCTGGGCATGTCGTTCCGTGACTTCCTGCAAGGCAAACTGCCCGCGCTGCCCGGCGAAACGCCGACCCTGTCCGATTGGGCCGATCACCTGACCACGGCCTTCCCCGAGGCGCGGATCAAGAAGTTCATGGAAATGCGCGGTGCCGATGGCGGCCCGTGGCGACGCCTGTGCGCCTTGCCCGCCTTCTGGGTTGGTCTGACCTATGATCAGGGCGCGCTGGATGCGGCGTGGGATCTGGTCAAGGGCTGGGATGCGGAAACCCGCGAAGCCTTGCGTGTTGAGGCGGCAAAAGACGGGCTGCAGGCGCAGGTTGGCAAGATCAACATGCACGATCTGGCCCGCGAAGTTGTCGCAATCTCTGAGGCGGGATTGAAATCCCGTGCTTACCCCGGTGCGGGCGGTCTGGTGCCGGATGAGACGCATTTCCTCAATGCGCTCAAGGACAGTATCGAAACCGGTCAAGTTCCGGCAGATGAATTGCTGGAGCGGTATCACGGCGACTGGAACGGTGATCTGACGCGGATTTTCCCTGACTACAGCTATTGATCCATGCCGTCCGCCTTGCAATCACGTGGCTGGGCCGATAGCAGGTTCTCGACCAATTTCAGGGGACCGTCATGGACGATCTTAAGGCAAAGTATCTGGGACAGATCGCCGAAGCCGGCGATGAGAACACGCTTGAGGCGATCCGTGTCGCCGCCGTGGGCAAAAAAGGCGAAGTCGCGCTGAAGATGCGCGAACTGGGCAAGATGACCCCCGAGGAACGTCAGGTCGCAGGCCCCGCGCTGAACGCCCTGAAAGATGAGATCAATTCGGCCCTTGCCGCCAAAAAGGCCGGTTTGGCCGATGCTGCGCTGGATGAACGTCTGCGCACCGAATGGCTGGACGTCACCCTGCCGACCCGCGCGCGCCGTCAGGGCTCGATCCACCCGATCAGCCAGGCGACCGAGGAGCTGACCGCGATTTTTGCCGAACTTGGCTTCGCCGTCGCCGAAGGGCCGCGCATCGAAGATGACTGGTACAATTTCGACTCGCTGAATATCCCCGGCCACCATCCCGCGCGGGCCGAGATGGACACGTTCTATATGCACCGCGCCGAAGGCGATGAGCGCCCGCCGCATGTGCTGCGCACCCATACCTCGCCGGTGCAGATCCGCTCGATGGAGAAACAGGGCGCGCCGATCCGCATCATCTGTCCGGGCGGCGTGTACCGCGCCGACTATGACCAGACCCACACGCCGATGTTCCATCAGGTCGAGGGGCTGGCCATCGACAAGGACATTTCGATGGCCAACCTGAAATGGGTTCTGGAGGAATTCGTGAAGGCGTTTTTTGAGGTCGACGACGTCGAACTGCGCTTCCGCGCCTCGCATTTCCCGTTCACGGAACCCTCGGCCGAGGTCGATATCCGCTGTTCGTGGGATAACGGTCAGCTGAAGATCGGAGAGGGCGACGACTGGATGGAGATTCTGGGCTCGGGCATGGTCCACCCCAAGGTGATCGCCGCCGGTGGCATTGATCCGGACGTCTATCAGGGCTTTGCCTTTGGCATCGGCATCGACCGTCTGGCGATGCTGAAATACGGCATCCCCGATCTGCGGGCGTTCTTTGATAGCGACCTGCGCTGGCTGCGGCACTACGGGTTCGCGGCGCTGGATATGCCGAACCTGCACGGTGGTTTGAGTAGGTGAGTTTCAGATACCGTTCTGGTCTTATGGCTCAGGCTTTATCTATAGTAGCTGAGGCCGGGATTCACGGTAAGAAGCACAATGGCCTTATTGAAGCTTGGGTTAAAAAAGGTCATGTGCATCAATCCAAGCGTGGAAGAATATCCATTTGCTCCGCTCATCAGTTTTCCGGGCCTGAATTCGAAGACTATTTGATTCTTGCTTGGCGTTCAGGATTACTTGAGCGGTCAAAATACAAAGAAGTAGAGTGGAAAACTAGTATCAATAAGTCATCCTACGAGGTGGAAGACGAAGATATCCGTTTAACCAGAGAGGGTTGGGAGTTTGTCGAGAAGTATGACAAGACGACAATCGAACTTTGGCTCGAAACTCTGACCGACCGAGTCCCGTATGTTTTTCTGAGTGTTGTTTCTGCGGCTTTGACAACTTGGGCCATCATGTATTGGGGCGCTCCTTAATCTTGTCATCGTGATTTAGAAAATAAGCTGGATGCATTAGGCGCGGAGCAAAGGCCGATAGGCCGCCGCGCTATCGCCAGACCGCCCGCACGGGCTGGCGATTTGTCTCCGCCAGCGCAACGCTCGAACGGCGCACGGATTTGGCTGACATAAAGTGCCAACCACATCCCTAGGATCGCCACCCCGCGGTCTGGCGATGGCGCGGCTTGAGGCGAGTTTGCCTGTAGGGTGGGCTTCAGCCCACCATGCGTCGGATGCCGGGCTGAAGCCCGGCCTACACCAATATGTTATGTGACAGTGCGCTTCAGGTGGCTAGGCTCCGGCCTATGATTTATCGACTGCTTCTTCTACTGCTGACTGCAACCCCGGCCCTTGCCATGGGTCCTTGGAAAACCGACTGCCATGGCGATACTGCCTGTGAGGTTGGCGAGCGATCCTATCACGTGCTGGAACCCGATGGGTGGGACGGCGAAAGCCCTCTGCCGGTGCTGTTGCATTTCCACGGATGGGCGCGGCAGGGGACTGTGGTGGTGAATCATGACCGCATCGCCGGGGCGACAAAGCTGCGGGGTGTTTTACTGGTTGCGCCAAACGGGTTGGGCAAAAGCTGGGATTTCTGGACCTCGGACACGGGCGATGTGCCGTTCGCCGACCGGGTGCTTAGGGATGTGGCCAGCCGGTACCCGATTGATCCGGAACGCATCTATGTCTCGGGCTATTCCTTTGGCGGCGCGATGGCGTGGCGGTTCGTATGCCAGTCGGGCAATGATACGGCGGCGCTGTTGGCGGTTGCGGGCAGTATCCGGCAGACCGAACATTGCCCCGAAGCCCCGGCGCAGGTGCGCCATGTGCACGGAACGGGCGATACGGTGATGGATTTTCCCTTTGGTCCGGGCGGTGATACGACCTATCCGGTGGCCCTGTGGCGGCAGAAATACAATTGCAGCACACCCACCCCGCGCGGGGATTGGAGCGTGGTGCCGATCCTGACCCTCAGCCGGGTGGAATGGACTGATTGCGCGCAGGGGCAGGTCACGCTGGATACCCATCCCGGCGGGCATTTCATCCCGCATGGCTGGATTGGTCGGCAGTTGGATGAGCTTTTGGGCCGCACCCCCAGCTATCCGTGACGCGCGGCGCTTGCACCTCGGGCCATTCTTTGCCATTGCCTGTGCCGACTGGATGATTGCCAAAAAAGGCCCCGTGCGATGAAATTCACGCTTTCCTGGCTCAAGGACCACCTCGACACTGATGCCTCGGTCGATGAGATTACCGAGGCGCTGACCGATCTCGGGCTTGAGGTCGAAGAGATCGTCAACCCGGCGGACCGGCTGTCGGGCTTTACGCTGGGCTATGTCAAACATGCTGAGAAACACCCCGACGCCGACAAGCTGCGGGTCTGTACCGTTGAAACCGACGAGGGTGAGCTGCAGATCATCTGCGGCGCGCCCAACGCGCGCGAGGGCATCACCGTCGTGGTCTGCAAGCCGGGCATGTATATCCCCGGTCTGGATATCACCATCAGCGTCGGCAAGATTCGCGGCGTCGAAAGCTTTGGCATGATGGCCTCCGAGCGCGAGCTGGAGCTGTCGGACGAACATGACGGCATTATCGAGCTGCCCTCGGGCAAGGTCGGTGATCGCTTTGTCGACTGGCTGGCCGAGAATGAGCCGTCCAAGGTCGATCCGGTGATCGAAATCGCAATCACGCCGAACCGCCCCGATGCGCTGGGCGTCGAAGGGATTGCGCGCGATCTGGCGGCGCGGGGGCTGGGCACGCTGAAACAGCGCGATTACGTGCCGGTGCCGGGCGATTTCGAAAGCCCGATCAAAGTGTCGATCGACGAGGATACGCTGGACGGTTGCCCACATTTCACTGGCCGTCTGATCAAGGGGGTCAAGAACGGCCCCAGCCCGCAGTGGCTGCAGGATCAGCTCAAGGCGATTGGTCTGCGTCCGATCTCGGCTTTGGTGGATATCACCAACTATATGACCTTCGATCACAACCGCCCGCTGCATGTGTTCGATGCCGAAAAGGTGCAGGGCAACCTGCGTATCCACCGCGCCGAGGGTGGCGAAACGCTGGTGGCGCTGGATGAGAAAGAATACACCCTTCAGCCCGGCATGATGGTGATCTCGGATGACAATGGCGCAGAATCCATTGCCGGGATCATGGGCGGCGAAGGAACCGGCTGTACCGAGGACACTGTGGATGTCTTTCTTGAAAGCGCATTCTGGGATCATGTGCAGATCGCGCTGACGGGGCGGGCGCTCAAGATCAACTCGGACGCGCGGTACCGGTTCGAGCGTGGGGTTGACCCGGAATACACGCTGGAAGGGCTGGAGCAGGCAACGCAGATGGTCCTGGATATCTGCGGTGGCGAGGCATCCAAGGTCGTCGAGGCCGGCAAGGCACCGAACCACGCGCGGGCCTTTAAGCTGGATGCGGCCCGGGTTCAGTCGCTGGTCGGGATGGAGATTCCCGAAAGCGAGCAGCGCCAGACCCTGACCCGACTGGGGTTCCGTCTGGAAGGTGAGATGGCCCATGTCCCCAGCTGGCGTCCCGATATAATGGGCGAGGCCGATCTGGTGGAAGAGGTCGCGCGGATTGCATCCCTGACCAAGCTACAGGGCAAACCGCTGCCGCGTGTGACCGACGGTATTCCCAAGCCGGTGATGACGCCGACACAGCGCCGTCAGTCGATGGCGCGACGCACCTGTGCAGCGTTGGGTTACAACGAATGCGTTTCCTACACGTTCATCGATCAGGCCTCGGCGGCGCTGTTTGGTGGTGGCGATGGGGCGACGCAACTGGAAAACCCGATCTCGTCCGAGATGAGCCATATGCGCCCCGATCTGCTGCCCGGCCTGTTGCAGGCTGCCGCCCGCAATCAGGCACGCGGATATGCGGATGTGGCCCTGTTCGAGGTTGGCCCGGTTTTCCATGACGGCGAGCCCGGCGATCAACAGATGCAGATCACCGGCCTTTTGGTGGGCCGCGATGGTCCCAAGGACGTGCATGGCGCATCCCGCCCGGTGGATTTGTACGACGCCAAAGCCGATGCCGAGGCTGTGTTGGCCGCCATCGGCGCACCGGCCAAGGTGCAGATCCTGCGCGACGGGGATGCCTGGTGGCATCCGGGCCGTCACGGCAAGATTTGTCTGGGTCCGAAAAAGGTTCTGGGCGTATTCGGTGAGCTGCATCCGCGCGTGTTGCAGGCGATGGACATCAAAGGCCCCGCGATGGCCTTTACCATCTGGCCGGATCAGGTTCCGATGCCGCGCAAATCCGGCGCAACCCGCGCCGCATTGGAACTGCGTGATCTGCAGGCGGTCGAGCGTGACTTTGCTTTTGTTGTCGACGCGGATGTTGAGGCGCTGACGCTGGTGAACGCCGCTGCCGGTGCCGACAAGGCGCTGATCGAGGATGTGCGCGTTTTTGACGAATTCATCGGCGGCAGTGTCGGCGAGGGCAAGAAATCCCTGGCCATCACCGTGCGCCTGCAGCCGTCGGATGCGACGTTGAAGGAAAAGGATATCGAGGCTGTGGCCGAAAAGATCATCGCCAAGGTCACCAAAGCTACGGGCGGCGTTCTACGCGGCTAACCGGGTCTGCAACGCGGCACAGCGTGAAACAGAAGGGCTCCGAACGCGGGGCCCTTTTTTGGTTTGATCGCGCCGGCAGATCGGGCCAATCAGTGCATCAGGAACATTACCCTTTCCCAAGTGGCCTATTGGGTTGTCCAACCTTTCGAATTAGGGTCGCTGCAACTGTCAAAGGAGACGACTATGGGCCTGAACGTTTACCTGTCCGGAGAAATTCACACCAACTGGCGCGAGCAGATCATTGATGGTTCGCAAGGGCTGGACATCACGTTCAACAGCCCGGTCACGGATCACGACGCCAGTGACGATTGCGGAGTGGCCATTCTGGGCGCAGAGCCGAACAAATACTGGCACGACCACAAGGGCGCGATGGTCAACGCGATTCGCACGCGCAAAGGTATCGCGGATGCGGATGTGGTCGTTGTCCGGTTTGGCGATAAATACAAACAGTGGAACGCGGCCTTTGATGCGGGTTATGCGGCGGCGCTGGGCAAATCACTGATCGTGCTGCATGGCCTCGATCATCAGCACGCGCTGAAAGAGGTCGACGCCGCCGCGCTGGCCGTGGCCGAGCAGCCGTCGCAGGTGGTCGAAGTCCTGCGCTATGTGCTGACCGGAAAACTGCCGGGTTAGAAATGAAAAAGGCTTGCGGCCGGATCAGCCGCAAGCCCGATTGCGTCTGCGTGTCGGCGATCAGCCCCGTGGGGGCGTCACCAGACCTTTCTGAACGGCGGGCCGATCCAGAAACCGGTCAAGATAGGCCGCCACATTGGCATGATCGTCCCATCCGACCAGATCTTTTGCACCGTAAAAGTCCAACCCGCGCAGCCAGGGCGCGATTGCCATGTCGGCGATCGAATACTCTCCGACGATCCAGTCCTGGCCTTCAAGCTGCTGGTTCAGCACGTTCAGCAGCCGCTTTGCCTCGTTGATGTAACGCTCACGGGGGCGGGGGTCTTCAATCTCACTACCGGCGAACTTGTGGAAATAGCCAAGCTGCCCGAACATCGGACCAACGCCGCCCATCTGGAACATCAGCCATTGGATGACACGGTATTTGTCCGCCGCAGTCTTGCCCAGAAACCGGCCCGTCTTTTCGGCCAGATACAGCAGGATGGCACCGCTTTCGAACAGGCCAAGGGGTTCACCGTCCGGACCATCTGGGTCGATGATCGCGGGGATCTTGTTGTTGGGGTTCAACGACAGGAACTCGGGGCTTTTGACATCCGCGTCGGACAGGGTGACCTTGTGCGCTTCATACGGCAGACCGGTCTCTTCCAGCATGATCGAGGCCTTGACCCCATTGGGTGTGGGGAAGGAGTACAGCTGAATCCTGTCCGGAAACTGCGCGGGCCAGCGCTCCATTATCGGGTGTGACTTGTTGTCCAGCATGGGGGCTCCTGTTTGGATGATGCATGAAAGGTAGGGGGCGATCGAAGATCATGTAAGCCCCCGGCGCTGTGCACAACCGGTCAGCTGGTGTTTGCTGGCGAACAACGGGGAAAACCGCGGCAACTGGCACCTAGACCAGGCTGTGATTTTCGCTCAGAGATTGGGGAACCCCGCGTGAAAGACGCGGGTTTCTTGTTGTGGAAAGGAGATACGCGTGGATGAGGTCGTAACACAGGTGGGTGCTTTTGCCCCGCTGATCATAAGCGCGGTCAAAGCGCTGGTGGTTCTGATCCTGGGCTGGATTGTGGCCGGGGCAATTGCCGGTCTGGTGCGCCGCCGGATCAATGCGACGCCGCACATTGACCCGACGCTGGGCAATTTTGTGGCCAGCTTGGTCAAATGGGTCATTCTGGCCATGGTGCTGGTCGCTGTTCTGGGGATTTTCGGGATCGAAGCCACCAGTATCGTCGCCATTCTGGGTGCCGCGTCGCTGGCAATCGGCCTGGCGCTGCAAGGTACGCTCAGCGATATTGCAGCCGGTGTCATGCTTGTGGTCTTTCGCCCGTACAAGCTGGGTCAGTATGTGGATATCGCTGGCACGGCCGGGACCGTGAAGGATTTGAACCTGTTCACCACCGAGTTGGTAACACCGGACAATGTCCAGATCATCGTACCCAACGGGCAATCCTGGGGATCAATCATCACCAATTATTCGGCTCATGACACGCGGCGCGTCGATCTGGTGTTCGGCATCGATTATGGTGACAGCGCCGATGAGGCGATGCAGATCATTCTGGATGTTGCCAAAGCGGACGCGCGCATTCACAGCGATCCCGAGCCGTGGGTACGGGTGACCAATCTGGGCGACAGCTCGGTCGATCTGACCGCGCGCCTGTGGTGCGCTGCAGCGGATTACTGGGACGTAAAGTTTGAGGTCACCAAAGCGGTCAAAGAGGCGTTTGACGCCAAGGGTGTTTCGATCCCCTATCCGCATTCGGTTGAGATTCACAAACAGGCGTAATCCCTCCCGCCCGTCGATCGGGCATTGAAATACCCTCCTCCGGTTGGGCCCGGCGCCGCGCTGATCGCGCGGCGCCGTTTGCGTTTGTGGGACCGTTGGATCAATGGTCGACCGCGCCGTGCCGCAGGCGCGGCGCCCGGCCCAACGCTGTAAACGCCCTCGTCAGAGGGCGCTTTCAGGGGCGGGAGAGCCTTAGGACTTGATAACCACGTTGGGCGAAACCACGTCGATCCCAAGTGCTTTACCAACCGCGTAATAAGTCAACTGCCCGGCGTGTACGTTCAATCCTGCCAGCAGATGTGGGTCGTCCTGACAGGCCTGTTTCCAGCCCTTGTCCGCCAGCGCCAGCATGAACGGCATCGTCGCATTCCCCAGCGCGATGGTCGAAGTGCGCGCAACAGCGCCGGGCATGTTGGCGACGCAATAGTGCATGACGCCATCCACCTCATAGATTGGATCGGCATGGGTGGTCGCCTTTGAGGTCTCAAAGCACCCGCCCTGGTCAATGGCCACATCCACCAGAACCGCGCCGGGTTTCATGGTGGAAAGCTGGGCCCGGGTGATCAGTTTGGGGGCAGCCGCGCCGGGGATCAGCACCGCGCCGATCACCATGTCAGCTGTCTGGATAAGCTCTGCCGTGGCCCCCGCCGTGGAATATTGGTTCTTGAAGGTGCCACCGAATACGTCGTCCAGATAGCGCAGGCGCGGCAACGAACGATCAAGAATGGTAACATCCGCACCCATCCCGGCAGCGATCTTGGCGGCATGTGTTCCAACCACGCCGCCGCCGATAACGACAACCTTGGCTGGTCCAACACCGGGCACACCGCCCATCAACACGCCACGACCGCCATTGGCCTTTTGCAGGGTCCACGACCCGACCTGTGGGGCCAGACGGCCAGCGACCTCGGACATTGGTGCCAGCAGGGGCAGGCCACCATTGGCGTCAGTCACGGTTTCATAGGCAATGGCGGTACAGCCCGACTCCAACAGGTCGTGGGTCTGATCCGGATCTGGTGCCAGGTGCAGATAGGTAAACAGCAACTGACCTTCGCGCAGCATCTTGCGCTCGACCGCCTGCGGTTCCTTGACCTTTACGATCATGTCTGCGGTGGCAAACACCTCTTCTGCCGTGTCCACAATCCGGGCACCGGCCGCAATATAGGCATCGTTGTCAAAGCCAGCGCCAATCCCCGCGCCGGTTTCGATGATCACCTCATGACCGCGCGCGACGGCTTCTTGTGCGGCATTGGGTGTCACGCCGACGCGGTATTCCTGCGGCTTGATTTCCTTTGGGCAACCGATTTTCATTTGGGCTCTCCATCCTTAAACTGCCTAAATTATGTGCAATCAGGGGCGCAATTTCTGTGAAACTCTGCCCGAAAAAGGGCTTTTTTTCGGGAAATTGTTCTGTATTCTTCTCAAATCTTGCAAGGAATGTGCGTCAATGAGCCTGGATACGACAGATCGAAAGATTTTGGCAGCTTTGCAGCGTGATGGCCGGATGTCGAATGCTGAACTGTCCGAACAGGTGAACCTGTCACCTTCGGCCTGCCACCGGCGCGTGCAGCGGCTTGAGGTGGACGGGTATATCCGCAAATACGTGGCGCTGCTGGATGCGCGCAAGATGAATGTGCCGACAACCGTGTTTGTCGAGATCACCCTGCAGGGGCAGGCCGAAGAATTGTTGGATGCCTTCGAAAAGGCAGTCGCGCGAATTCCCGACGTATTGGAATGCCACCTGATGGCCGGGACGGCGGACTATATCCTGAAGGTCGTCGCCGAAAACACCGAGGATTTTGCCCGCATCCACCGTCAGTACCTGTCGCGGCTGCCAGGGGTCGCGCAGATGCAAAGCTCATTCGCGCTGCGCACGGTATTCAAGACCACGGCGTTGCCGGTGTAGCGGCGGCGCCCGCGCACCGACGCTGTGGTCTGCGCAATCAGGCCAACCCGTTGGCAATGTGGCAATTCTGACGCTTGTATCCCATGGCTAGTGGGGTCACACTTGGGCAAAGACCACACATCAAAATGCTGTACCGCCCTGTGCGACGCCGCCCAGGGAAGCATTGTCATTAATTGTTCTGATGACATCAGGCGGTTACACGTCGTCGGTACGGTCCGAACCCGGTGATTGATAAGGAGCAGACCTTGGCTTACGAACATAACGACGTCCCCAAAGACTGGCTGGAAGCCGAGCTGGAAGACACGCTGGACGAAGATTTTGAGATCGAATTCAGCGAGCCCATGCTCTCGATGGAAGTCCGCAAGATTTACAAGGATCAGCACCCCGACATGCTGGACCGCAAGGTCTATTTCCGCAATCTGCTGCGCCTGCAGGCCGAACTGATCAAGGTACAGGACTGGGTGCAACATACCGGGGCCAAGGTGTGTATCCTGTTCGAAGGCCGCGACAGCGCCGGCAAAGGCGGGGTTATCAAGCGGATTACCCAGCGTCTGAACCCGCGCGTGGCCCGCGTGGTGGCCTTGCCTGCACCCAGCCGCCGCGAGCAAAGCCAGTGGTATTTCCAACGCTACGTGCCGCATCTGCCCGCCGCCGGTGAGATCGTGTTCTTCGACCGATCCTGGTACAACCGTGCCGGGGTCGAGCGGGTGATGGGGTTCGCATCGGATGATCAGGTCGAGCAGTTCTTTCAGGACGTTCCCGAATTCGAACGGATGCTGGTGCGGTCGGGGATCATTTTGCTGAAATACTGGTTCTCGATTACCGATGAAGAACAACAGCTGCGATTCCTCATGCGTATTCATGACCCGATGAAGCAGTGGAAACTGTCGCCGATGGATCTGGAGTCTCGCGTTCGCTGGGAATCCTATACCAAGGCCAAGGAAGACATGTTCTTTCGCACCAATATCCCCGAGGCACCGTGGTACATCGTCGAAGGCAATGACAAAAAGCGGGAACGCCTGAATTGCATCGAGCACCTTTTGACCAAAATCCCCTATGAGGACGTCCCGCAGGACAAGGTCAATCTGCCCGACCGGCGATATAACCCGGAATACGAACGCCGTATTCTGCCGGATGAGTTGTACGTGCCAAAAATATACTGACACGCAGGCAGATGCGAGGCAGTCAAACCGCCTCGCACCCTTTAGGACGGTTAGGCGGCGTCCATCATGCAGTCGAAGTTGAAGACATTGAATGTGATGACGTCGTTGGCATCGTCACCTGCCATATCCAGACATGAGACGACGTCGTCGCCCGGGCTGGAATTGTCATTCATCACCAGATCAAAATCATCCTCTGCAGGTTCGGATGGGGCCGTGTCGCGATTCCATGCGAATTGATCCAACTGCGATTGCAGCGCTTCGACGAATTCCTCGATCTCGGCAAGGAAGGCCGCAACATCGAAGCATGACTCGTCCGGGTCTTCGACCTCGGTGACATCGGTATCGGGTGTTTCGGGTTCCGGGTCTTCGGTCTCGGTGACATCGGTATCGGGTGTTTCGGGTTCCGGGTCTTCGATCTCGGTGACATCGGTGTCGGGCGTTTCCGGTTCCGGGTCTTCGACCTCGGTGACATCGGTATCGGGCGTTTCGGGTTCCGGGTCTTCGGTCTCGGTGACGTCGGTGTCAGGCGTTTCTGGTGCCGGGTCTTCGGTCTCGGTGACATCGGTATCGGGTGTTTCGGGTTCCGGGTCTTCGACCTCGGTGACGTCGGTGTCAGGCGTTTCTGGTGCCGGATCTTCTGTCTCGGTGACATCGGTGTCGGGCTCTTCGGTGACCGGCTCTTCGGGTTCTGCCACCTCATCAACGGGCGGAACCGGGGCCGGTGGAGGTGTTGCACCGCCATTGTCCAGCATCACCGCGGCATCCGTGGTGGCAAAGTTCTGGGTGACCATGACAGCGTCATAGCCTTGCATGTCGCCGGTTTCGATGCCGATACCGATGTATTCAAAGTCCGGGTTCAGGATGTTCGCCCGGTGGCCGGGGCTGTTCATCAGGCTTTGGTGCAGCTGTGCGACATCATCGGTGATACCGGCGGCACCGCGCTCAGACTGCCAGGCGATGTTTTCGCCCGACCGCCAGCTGCCGGAAAATTCGAATCCGGCATCTCCCATGCGCTCGGTCGCGCTGGAGTCGTTTTCCCCGGTGTGGCTGAACCTATCCGTGTCCAGCATCCAGGCGCTGTGATCCTCGGACGAGTCATTCAGGCGGGTTTCCAGTTTCAGCGGGTTCAACCCGCGGGATGTGCGCTCTTCGTTGATGAGCGTCAGCATTTCTTGCTCGAACGTACTTGCAGTCGACATTAAAGCCTCCGTTTGGTGTGTCGTCTGTGTAGACGGGGCCAGTTACAGGGGGCTTTGCCGGGGTTGATAGAGGTGCCGAAGTCCAAGGCGAGTTTTGGCGGGGCCGTGCTACCGTCACGAGATTCGCTGCGCTGCAAAATGCCGGGCAAAATGCTGCTGAGAGGGAAATGGCAAATTGTCGCGCAGCCGTGCCTTCGGTCGGCGGAATTCAGGCACGAAACCATAGCCCTGAAAACGACAAACCCCCGGGCGATGCCTCGGGGGTCGTCAAATAGTGTCATCCAAAGCTGGACGAGTCGCGGGCAGCTCTTAGAGCAAACCTTCGCGCTGTGCTTTCTTACGTGCCAGTTTACGGGCACGGCGGATCGCTTCAGCTTTCTCGCGCGCTTTTTTCTCGGACGGTTTCTCGAAATGTTGCTTGAGCTTCATTTCGCGGAACACGCCTTCGCGCTGCAGCTTTTTCTTCAGGGCACGAAGCGCCTGATCGACGTTATTGTCGCGAACACTAACCTGCATGTGGTTGTCACCACCTTTCTAGATAGAGTTGCAAGGAAATTGCAGGAATTGGCCGTATAGCAAAGCCGTTCTAACTTGTCTAGTACTGGTCCCAGGAACCGGAGAACCGCCATGACCACCACATATGAAGACGCCAAACAGCAGCTTCTGGATGCGATGCTGACCCACGTGCCCTTCGACGGCTGGACCGAAGCCAGCTTTCGTGCCGCTATTGCTGATGGCGATATGGACGACGCCCTGGCGCGCGCGATCTGCCCGCGTGGTGCCCTTGATCTGGCGCTGGCATTCCATGCCCGTGGGGATGCGGCCATGGTGGACCGCCTGAGCGCGGCGGACCTGAGCGAATTGAAATTCCGCGACCGCATCGCCACCGCCGTCCGGTTCCGGCTTGAGGCTGTACCGGACAAGGAACTGGTGCGCCGGGGTATGACGCTGTTTTCCCTGCCAACCCATGCGGCGGATGGGGCCAAGGCGATGTGGCAGACCTGCGATCTGATCTGGAATACGCTGGGCGATACATCAGAAGATGTGAACTGGTACACCAAGCGGGCGACCCTGTCCGGTGTCTATTCCTCGACCCTGCTGTTCTGGTTGGGGGATGAATCCCCGGATCATCAAAAAACGTGGGAGTTTCTGGATCGCCGTATTGCCGACGTCATGCAGATCGAAAAGATCAAGGCGCAGGTCAACGGAAACCCGTTGCTAAAGCCGTTTCTGGCTGTTCCAAACTGGCTGGCCGGTCAGGTGAAGGCGCCCGCCAGATCGCGCGCTGATCTGCCCGGATCGCTGACCCCGCGCAAGTAAGGCGCGCTTGTTACTGGGCCTTTGGTTTTTTGCCTGCTAGGCATTGGGCAAAGGAGATTTGCCCATGACCCAGATGATGCGCGCTGTTGAAATCACCAAACCCGGCGGCCCGGATGTTCTGCAACTGACGGAACGGCCCATTCCCGAACCCGAAGCTGGTCAGGTTGTCATCAAAGTGGCCTATGCGGGGGTGAACCGTCCCGATGCCTTGCAGCGGGCCGGGGCCTATGATCCACCCCCCGGCGCCAGCGATCTGCCGGGGCTTGAGGCTTCGGGTGAGGTCGTGACCGTTGGCGCAGGGGTCGAGGGGTTATCGGTCGGCGACACGGTCTGCGCGTTGTTGCCCGGCGGCGGTTATGCCGAATATGTCGCCACTCCGGCCGCGCACTGTCTGCCGGTGCCAAAGGGCATGGGTATGAAAGAAGCGGCTTGCCTGCCCGAAACGTTCTTTACCGTCTGGTCCAACGTGTTCATGCGCGGCGGTCTGAAAGCGGGTGAGCGGTTCTTGGTGCATGGCGGCTCCAGCGGTATCGGGACCACGGCGATTCAGCTGGCCAATGCGTTTGGCGCACGAGTCTTTGCCACCGCCGGGTCGGATGAAAAATGCGCCGCCTGCGTGGGCCTTGGGGCAGAAAAGGCGATCAATTATCGGGATGAGGATTTCGTCGCCGCCCTGCGGGCCGAAGGCGGGGCCAACCTGATTCTGGATATGGTGGGTGGCGATTACATTCCGCGCAACGTGAAAACACTGGCCGAGGATGGGCGTCTGGTTCAGATCGCCTTTTTGCAAGGACCAAAGGCCGAGTTGAACTTTGCCCTGATGATGGTCAAGCGCCTGACCCTGACCGGCAGTACCCTGCGCCCGCAAAGCGATCTGGCCAAAGCCGCAATCGCGCGGGATCTGCACGAAGCCGTCTGGCCCTTGCTGGAGGCCGGGAAGGTTGCCCCCGTCATGGACAGCGAATTCGATCTGGCCGAGGCGTCAGCGGCCCACGCGCGGATGGAAAGCTCGGGGCATATTGGCAAGATCGTTCTGAACGTCGCGGGTTAAGACAGATGCGCGGGGCATGACCCCCGCGCGCCTTTTATTCAGGCCACTACGCGGCGGTACAGATGCCATGTCGCGTGGCCAAGCACCGGCATCACGACGATCAGCCCCAGCAGCATTGGAATCGCGCCGACAACCAGCAGTGTGGCAACGATGAACCCCCAGGCCAGAATGACACCGGGATTAAAGCGCAGCACCCGGACCGAGGTGACAACGGCCACCGGCAGTCCGACCTTGCGATCCAGCAGCAGTGGAAAGCTGACCACGCTGATTGCAAGCGCCACCAAAGCAAACAGAAAACCCACCGCGTTGCCGAGAATAATCATGGTCCAGCCTGTGCCGGTGGTGAATACCTGTGTCACAAATGCCCCGAACGAGGTGGGCAGGTCGGGGCCAAGGGTGTGCACATAAATGCTCTGCGCGACCATCAGCCAGATCAGCAGCAGCATGACCAGATAAAAGCCCAAGGCCAGAATTGCACCGAAAGACGGGGACCGGAATACGCCGAACGCATCCAGCCAGTGGACCTCGCCGCCCTGTTCCCGTTTGCGGCTGATTTCGTACAATCCTACGGCGGCAACCGGGCCGATCAGCGCAAACCCCGCAACCAGAGGCGCCAACAGTGGCACCATGTTCCGATTCAGCCCAAAGCCGAACATCAAAAGCCCCGCGATCGGATAAATCAGAACAATGAATATTGCGTCGGTCCGGGTTTCCAGAAAGTCCTGATAACCCGCCTTTAGACAGGCGCGCAGGTCCTCGAATGTCACCTTCCGCACAGTCGGCAGGTGCCGGGTGTCCGCGCTGCCGATGCGATTGACGCTTTCGGCTACGTGATCGCCGGTCGCGCCGATGCTCCGGGCGGCCCAGCTGATCGGGTTCCCTATCGTTTTGGCCATCGTAGTCCCCTCCCTTTGCGTATCAGCGCAGCGGAGTGAATCCGGCATCGGTTGCCCTTGGCCGGACCAGCCGGCAACGCGTACTGCATAGTATAGCATAAATTTTCGCGTTGTGGTTGCACCTTGAAAAATCATGTCGATTGCCGTGATTTTCAGGCGTGCTAGCTTGGTTTCAGGCAACAGGAGGTGAGTATGCAGCAAACGGCAAGAACCGTCGTCATTCATGAACACGGCAACCCCGAAGTTCTGAAGATCGAAGATGCGCCATTGGGCGATCCCGGACCGGGCGAGGTTCGCATTCGTCACCGTGCCTGCGGCCTGAATTTCATTGATGTCTATCAACGATCCGGCCTGTATCCGATGACTCTGCCGCACGCCTTGGGCATGGAGGCCGCAGGCGTGATCGAGGCCGTCGGCGAAGGTGTGACCCATCTGGAACCCGGCCAGCGCGCCGCCTATGCTGCCGCACCTGCCGGGGCCTATTGTGAGGCGCGCGTGATGCCAGCGGCGCAGGTCTGCCCGTTACCCGACGGGATTTCCTTTGATGTGGCGGCGGCGATGATGCTTAAGGGGATGACGGTCGAATACCTGTTTCACCGCACGACACCATTGAAACGGGGCGATACCGTGCTGTTTCACGCGGCGGCCGGTGGGGTGGGGCTGATCGCCTGTCAGTGGGCCAAATCCGAAGGGATCACCCTGATTGGCACGGCGGGTACGGATGAGAAATGCAGCCTGGCGCAGTTCAATGGTGCTGCGCATTGCATCAACTACCAAACCGAGAATTTCACCGATCGTGTGGCCGAGATCACCAACGGCAAGGGTGTGGATGTGGTTATGGACTCGATCGGTGCGGATACGTTCGACGGTTCGCTGGATTGCCTCAAGCCGTTGGGGATGATGATCTCGTTTGGCAATGCCTCGGGTGCGGTGCCGCTGATTGATATCGGAATGCTTGCCAAGAAAGGCTCGCTCAAGATCACGCGGCCAACTCTGTTCACGCATATTTCCGATCACACGGTCTGTCAGGCCATGGCCCGGCGTCTGTTCGGAAAGGTCGAGGGGGGCGAGGTCAAGATCCACATCGACCAGCGTTTCCCGCTGGATCAGGTGGCCGAGGCCCATCGCGTGCTTGCGGCGCGCCAGACCACCGGCAGCACGGTGTTGGAGCTATAGGCCCAGCGGACCCGGCGCGACCTGACCGGGTCCGAAACCAGCAAGGCCCATGGCCTAGAATCGGTATGCCGCGCGGACCTGAACGGTGGTTGCATCCACGTCGATGCCGGAGGAATCGAAATCATTGAACTCGTGGTACAGGATTTCACCGCCGACACTGATGTTCGGGGCGATGATCTGTTCATACCCCGCACCCAGGAACCAACCGTCGTCACTGCCCAGATTGTCGGTTCCGGCCCTGGCGAACCCGCCAACGCCGTATAGCAACCCCTGAGAGGTCACCTTGTATCCGGCCCGGCCCTTGATGCGCCAAACGTCCTCGACCTTGACGGCGCTGGTCAGATCAATGCTGGTCCAGTCATAATCAAACCCGGCCCCGACAACCCAGTCGCCCAGATCATAGTCGTATCCAAGGATGATACCGCCGATTACCCCATCGCCATCCACGCCCGAAACATCGGTGTCGATATCGGCGTAGCCAAGCTGTAGACCTCCGTAAAACCCGGTCCAATCACCCGAGGATTGCGCCATCGCCGCCCCGGCGGCAAAGGTCGCAATTGCCGTAGCAAGAACAATTCTTCCTGACATATTGCTATCCTTTCGATCAAATTGGTCCGCAGCAAAACCGCGCTGCATGTTCGTCTGTATTGAACACTACGACCCGGCCGCACGACCGGATCACCATTGGTTTTGCTATTCCGACCCGAAAAGATGTGCTGCAGCATTGAAATCTGGCGGCACTGGCCCTTGAAAATCCGGGCTCTGCGTTGATTGAAAATATAGCGCTGAAAATGGGTGTTTCAAACGACAGACGGCGGCGGAGTAATCCGCCGCCGACCGGGATGTTTCTATCAGCGAATTATTGCTGCAGTTCAGCCGGAGATTTGTCGGAAATGTTTTCCCAGTTTGCGTTGGCTTGCTGGTTAAAGCCCGGGATGTCGCCTTCCCAACGTTCCTGAATGTCTTTCGACAGGTTCAGGTACAGTTTGTTGTCGACGATTTTCCAGTAAGTCGGGTCGCCGTCAAACTTGAAGCCCATCGCGGTGCCGAATGCGCAGTAGCCGCCATATGCCGGCAGGTACGCTTCCGGGTTTGCTTCGAAGGCAACCTTGTTTTCTTCGGTAGCAAAGCGGTACAGCGCGTCATCGTGCAGAGTGGTGATTTTGTAGTCACCCTTGGTGGCTTCGCCGACGGTGAAATAGGCTACGGGGTCATAGCCCTGCATCGCCAGACCGGTCGAGCTTGCGTTGATTTCGACGCCAGCGGCCATTGCCGAGCTTGCAATCGCAACAGACAGAGCGACACCGCCCAGGATGGATTTGATCTTGTTCATGATTTCACCTTTCGTGAATTGGGCCGCCATACGGCACCGTAATTGAGCCAGGGCAACCCTGTGGTTTTGTTCCGTGAGACCGACAATTGGCCGTCACGCTACCGAAGTGGGCAGTCCTGTCATCACGTTCAAAACAATCAATTGTGAATGTGCAGTAACAAAGGGGATCTGTTCAAAAATGCAGCAGGTCCAGCTACATGCCGGGTGCGAACGAGGTTATGAATTCAACGACTTTTGCTTCGGACATCTCGCACGGGCGCAGCAGGGCGCCGCTGTTTTTGGTCAGGTAAAGGTTCAGGCTGATGTAATCTCCACCACCCAATTCATGCGCGACAAGCTTGTGGGATTTTCCATTGGCCAATGAGGTACGACTGACCACGTAGCGCCGATTGCCGCTTGTTCCAGTCGATGTTCCCAGAGGTATGGCAAAGTAGGCTGACAAAAAGGCGTCAGGGACGCTCAAGACTGTCCGATCTTGGGTTCGGTCCCGGCGCGGATACGTCGGATATTCGCGCTGTGACGCCAATAGACCAGCAAGGTCAGAACGACGCCCAGAACAAAGGTTGGCGTTTGTGCCAGAACGATGACCCAAAGTGTCGACGTCGCCGCCGCGAACAAGGCCCCCAGCGAGGAAATGCGCCAGATCGCAGCCGTCACCAGCCAGGTCAGGCAACAGGCCACGCCCACACGCCAGTCCAGCGCCAGCCACAGGCCCAGAAAGGTGGCCACCCCCTTGCCGCCCCTGAAGCCCAGCCAGACCGGAAAGCAATGGCCCAGAAACGCGGTCAGGGCGGCAATCTGGGCGGCGTCCTCTCCGGCCATGGCCCGCGCCAGCAGCACGGCCACGGCCCCTTTGGCAGCGTCAAAAATCAGCGTCAGCGCGGCTGCCGCCTTGTTGCCGGTGCGCAGCACATTGGTCGCGCCGATATTACCGGACCCGATATTGCGCAGATTGCCCAGCCCCATGGCATTGGCGATGATCATGCCAAAGGGGATCGACCCCATCAGATATCCAAGCGCGGCCCAGATGATCAGCTGGGTCGTTGTACTGTCTAATGGCGGCATCAGGGTCTCCGGTAAACTTCTTGTCCAGCTACATAAGTTGCGGTGACCTTACCTTGCATCCGCTGGCCGTCAAACGGTGTGTTCTGCGATTTCGATTTTAGCGCGAACCGGTCCAGCACAAAGGGCACATCCGGGTCGAACAGCACCAGATCGGCAGGTGCGCCCTTGGACAAGACCCCCGATGCCAATCCCAGCCGTTTCGCCGGATTCAGCGCCATCGCGCGGAACAGGGTCGGCAGGTCCAGCTGCTCCGCGTGATACAGGCGCAGCGCCGCAGGCAGCAGCGTTTCAAGCGCCACCGCGCCCGAGGCGGCCTCTTCAAACGGCAGGCGCTTGCTTTCTTCGTCCTGCGGAGTGTGCATCGAACTGATGATGTCGATCAGCCCGTCCCGCACCGCCGCGATCACCGCTTGCCGGTCGTCTTCGGACCGCAACGGCGGTTTGACCTTGAAGAAGGTGCGATAGTCGGCCACGTCCAACTCGTTCAGCGTCAGATGGTGGACCGAGGTGCCGGCGGTGATGTCCAGCCCATTGCGCTTGGCCCTTTCCAGCGCGGGCAGCGCGCGGGCGGTGGTGATCTGGTCGGCGTGATAGGCGGCACCCGTCATCTCGAGCAGGGCAATATCGCGGTCCAGCCCCATGCGTTCCGCCATCGGTGACACGGCAGGCAGGCCGCGCAGGGCGGCGAACTTGCCACTGGTTGCGGCGGCACCATCGCTCAGGCCCGGGTCCTGCGGGTGGGCGATGACCAGCGCCCCGCAGGAGCGCGCATAGGTCAGCGCGCGCGAGAATACCTTGGTATTGGCGATGACGTGGTCACAATCGGTGAAGGCCACCGCGCCCGCGTCCTGCAGAAACCCGATTTCGGTCATCTCGCGCCCGTCGCGGCCTTTGGTCAGCGCCGCCATCGGCAGCACGTTGACCGGCGCGTCCGCTTGCGCACGGCGGGTGACGAATTCCAGCGTCTCGGGCGTGTCGATGGCCGGGCTGGTATCGGGGCGGGTGACGATGGTGGTCACACCCCCGGCAGCCGCAGCCAATCCGGCGGACTTATAGCTTTCCTTGTGCCGTTCGCCGGGTTCGCACACCTTGACGCCGATATCGACGATCCCGGGGGCCAGACACTGACCGCCGCAGTCGATGACCTGCGCGCCTTTGGCCGGGGCCTCACCCTCGCCGCGCACCGCAATCCGGCCATCGGACACATGCAGCCAGCCCAGATTGTCGGTGCCGTTCTCGGGGTCGATCAGGCGGGCATTGGTGAAAATCAGATTGCTCATGGCAACGCCCTTTCAATAGCGGCTTTGGTGGCGGCTGGGTCTGCTTGATATTTGATCAGGTGCTTGTCGCCGCCCTTGGTGACGATCTGGACAAAGCTGCCCATGGTCTTGACGGCCTCGATCTGGTTCAGCGCCACTTTGCGGGGGCCGGGGCCGGTCAGGGTGGTGTCGGTCATTTCCCACGCTTTGGTCAGTTCCTCGGACGCCAGATACCAGGCGCGCAAAACAATGGCGGCAAGGCCAGCGGGTGCGCCGGTCCAGACATAGGGGTTGCCGATCAGCCACAACACGAGCATCGCAACGGCCATGGCTCCGGCGGCCAGCCACGTGTTTGTGCGAATATAGGCCCCCTTGTCGGGAGAGAAGGTCACAGGATCAGCCACAGCACCCCTCCGATAACCAACAGGATCATCAGCACCAGAACGGCCGATCCCACGCGGCGCGGTTTGTCAGTGTCGGGCGGTGTCTGAGGGGCCGAAAACGGTTTGGCGCTTTCAGCCCGGATCACACCACCGGTCCAGTTTGTGGTCTCTTCCGTGTAAAGACCGATCAGGCGTGCCTTGGCATCTGGGTGCAGCGTGGCGGCGTGCCCACCGAAGGCGGCGCTGCGCACGACCATGACCCAGCCCTCGATAGCGTCCAGAGCGCCACGATCCAGTTGCTCCACAGATACGCCGCAGCCCTCGTTCAGATACCCGTACAGGCCCAGGTCTTCGAGGTCGGAGACCGGAAAGATATCAATCTGTTGCGGGTCCAACCCGTCAACGCCCAGAATCTGATCCACTGCACCGGGTTCTCGCAGAAACTTCGCCTCTTCTGCACGCATGTCCAGCGCGAACAGGCGCAGGACGCCGTGTTCATGGGGGGCAATGGTCAGATCGCTCATGCGGCCTCTCGCTGATTGCGGGCCAGCAGCTCCATCGCGGCCATGCGCACGGCGACGCCCATTTCGACCTGTTCCTGAATGACGGAGCGGTTGATGTCATCGGCCAGCGTGCCGTCAATTTCGACCCCACGATTCATCGGGCCGGGGTGCATGACGATGGCATCGGGCTTGGCCAGCGCCAGCTTGGCGGCGTCCAGCCCGTAGCGGTGATAGTACTCGCGCTCGGACGGGATGAAGCCGCCATCCATCCGCTCTTTCTGAAGGCGCAGCATCATGACGACATCGACGTCGCGCAGGCCCTCGTTCATGTCATCGTAAATCTCGGCTCCGAATTCGGCGAACTGGCCGGGCACCAGCGTCGGCGGGCCGATCAGGCGGATGCGGTTTTCCATCTTGCCCAGCAGGATCAGGTTCGACCGGGCCACGCGGGAATGGGCGACATCGCCGCAAATGGCGATGTTCAGACGATGCAGCCGCCCTTTGGCGCGGCGAATGGTCAGCGCGTCGAGCAGCGCCTGTGTCGGATGTTCGTGTTTGCCGTCACCCGCATTCAGCACCGCGCAGTTGACCTTTTGCGCCAGCAGATCGACCGCGCCGGAATGCGGATGCCGCACCACCAGCAGGTCGGGGTGCATCGCGTTCAGCGTCATTGCGGTGTCGATCAGCGTTTCACCTTTTTTGATCGAGCTGGCCTGCATCGCCATGTTCATCACATCCGCGCCCAGCCGCTTGCCCGCGATCTCGAAACTGGCCTGCGTGCGGGTGGAATTCTCGAAGAACATGTTGATCTGGGTCAGCCCGGACAGCACGTCCGAATGTTTGGCGGACTGGCGGTTCAGATCGACGTATTTCTCAGCCAGATCCAAAATGGCGGTGATATCGGATTGCGACAGATGCTCGATGCCAAGAAGGTGACGATGGGCGAAACGCATGTGGCGGGCTCCTGTCTGACAATCGGGCCGCTTATAGAAAGCCGCGCGGCCCGAGGCAACCTAAGGATCGGTTTCTTCGGGCAGTTTCTCACATCCGCCATCGGGCAGGCATTGCTCGCCGGGTTTGCACCATTTGCCGTATCCGCAGTCGACGGCCTTGATCGGCACGCAGCCCTGATGTTCGGAACATTTGAAGCCCGGCCGGCATTGCGAGCTGGTTTCCTCGCACACAAACCAGCCGGGGCGCGAGCACCCTCCGCCCGGAAGGCAGGATGATCCAGAGCGGCAGGTCAAACCATCGTCGCACGTGGTCGGCAGGCCCTGGATGGCTGTATCTGGGTCGAATTCAGGCGTGGTCCGTTCACATTCGCCGCGGGCGTTGCAGAAACTGTCGCCCGGACAATCCAGGCGCGAGGTGCATCTGTTTGCCCCGGCGGGCGCGCAACGCGTACCGCCCGCCACGCAGCGTTCAAACGGACCGCAGGTGCGCCCGCCGCCGCAATAGGTGCCGCCCAGCGGGATGCAATGGCCATCAAAGCTGCATCTTTGGCCCCCTGAACAGCATCGCGCGCCGCATTGGAACTGGCCGCCACGGCATTGGCCATTCTGGTTGAAAAGCTGCGCAAGGACCGGGCCGCTGAGTGTGGTCAGCAGCATGGACAGCAAAAGGAATCGCACAAGTATCAGCATGAATGCACCGATGGTCGGTGCGACGGACCGACCAATCAAGCCCTATTCGCTTTCCCTCGTTCAAAAGCTGGTTAGATTGAGGGGTATGGAATCGGCTTTGGACTATCATACCGCGCGGGCGCTGCTGGATTGGCAGATCGAATTGGGCGCAACGGATGCGATCGGCGATGCGCCGGTGGATCGCTATGCCTTGCCCGACACGACGCCCAAAGCCAAAAAACCCGCCGCTGCGCAGGCTGCACCGCCAAAGCCCGTGAAGGTCGACCCGGTAGCGGTGGCGAAATCCGTGGCGCAAGGTGCGCGGTCGCTGGATCAGCTGCGCGCCGCGATGGCGGCGTTCGATCACTGCGAGTTGAAGCGCGGCGCGCGTCAACTGGTCTTTGCCGACGGCACACCGGGCGCGCGGGTGATGATCATTGGCGAGGCACCAGGCCGCGAGGAAGACCGCGAGGGCAAGCCCTTTGTCGGACGGGCCGGTCAGTTGCTGGACCGGATGCTGGCGGCAATTGACCTGAGCCGGGACCAGAACGTCTATATCACCAACGTCCTGCCATGGCGCCCACCGCAGAACCGCGACCCCAAACCCGAAGAGATCGGGATGATGAAGCCGTTTCTGGAGCGCCACGTGGCGCTGGCCAAGCCCGAGGTGCTGGTGATCATGGGCAACATCAGCTGTCAGGCAGTCCTGGGTAAACGCGGCATCACCCGGTTGCGGGGGCAATGGGATCAGGCGCTGAATCTGCCGGTCATTCCAATGTTCCACCCCGCTTACCTGTTACGCCAGCCGCAAATGAAACGGCAGGCCTGGGCCGATTTGCTAGAGCTGAAGGCCCGGCTGGAGGGCACGAAATGAGGATTCTGGCCTTTTCCGATCTGCACATGGCGCGCAATCGCGCTGCCGAAATCGCCGCCGCCAGCGCCGAGGCCGATCTGGTGATCGGTGCCGGGGATTATTGCAACATGCGGCAGGGGCTGGATGAGGCGATGGAGATGTTGACCAGCATTGCCGCGCCTCTGGTTCTGATCCCGGGCAACGCCGAAAGCGCCGAAGAGCTGACCGATGCCGCACCCGAGGGCGTGCATGTCCTGCACGGAACCGGCATGACCGTTGATGGCCTGCGCCTGTTCGGTTTGGGATATGGGGTGCCGGTCACGCCGTTTGGCGACTGGTCCTGTGATCTGACAGAACCCGAGGCCACGGAATTGCTGGACCGGTGCGATGCAACGGACGTTCTGATCGCGCATTCCCCACCACGGGGGTATGGCGACGTCACGTCCGACGGGGATGCCGTTGGGTCGCTGGCTGTGCGCGATGCGGTCGAACGCCTGCAACCGCAATTTGTGTTTTGCGGCCATATTCATGACAGCTGGGGTTATCGGGGTGCGATCGGGCGGACCCAGGTTGCCAATCTTGGCCCGAAGGTCAACTGGTTCGAGGTTCCCACATGATCGAGATCGTGACGCTGATGGCGTTTGTGCCTGCGGCGCTTGCGCTTGCCCTGACACCCGGGGCGGACATGATGTTTTGCTTTGGTCAGGGGCTGCGATCCGGCCCCGGGGCCGCAATTGCAGCCAGCGCGGGTGTCTCCACCGGCTCGCTTGTGCATGTGTTGTTGGCGGGTCTGGGTCTTGGCGCGGCGGTGGCCACCATGCCGTGGCTGTTTGACGTGATCCGCTGGCTGGGGGTGGCATATCTGTTGTATGTGGCCTGGGGCGCGGTTCGCAACGGTGCGGTGTCCACTGATGCACCCGCCAAACCCACCCGTTTTGCCTATCGCGACGGGCTGCTGGTCAATCTGACCAACCCTAAGGTCATCCTGTTTGTACTGGCCTTCATCCCGCAATTCGTGGACCCCGCACGCGGCTCTGTCCTGTTGCAGTTCCTGACCTTTGGCGTTGTGATCGCGGCGGGCGGGTTTGTGACAAACGCATTGGTCGGTGTGTTCGCTGGCGGAGCAGGGCGCGCCCTGATGACCGATGCCCGGGCCTCGCGCGTGCTGGGCTGGATCACGGGTGGAATATTTGCCGCGCTTGCTGTGCGGCTTGCCATCATGGAAAGGGCCTGACGCCACATGTCGCGAATTGACGAAAACATGGACTTTATTCCGGTCCGGATCGCGGTTCTGACCGTTTCGGACACGCGGTCGCTGGACCAGGACCGCTCGGGGCAGACACTGGTGGACCGGATCGAACGCGCGGGCCATTCGGTCGCGGATCGCAAGATTGTGCAGGACGAACGCGCCCGGATCGCCGATCAGCTGCGGGTGTGGATCGCCGACCCGGAAATTGACGCCGTGATCTCGACCGGCGGCACCGGCCTGACCGGGCGCGATGTAACAGTCGAAGCCCACCGCGACGTGTACGAAAAAGAGATTGAGGCCTTCGGCACCGTCTTCACCATCGTTTCGATGCAAAAGATCGGCACTTCGGCGGTACAGTCGCGTGCCACGGGCGGTGTGTCGGGAGGGACCTACCTGTTTGCCCTGCCTGGCAGCCCCGGCGCCTGCAAGGACGCCTGGGACGAGATTTTGGAAAAACAGTTCGATTACCGTCACCGCCCCTGCAATTTTGTGGAAATAATGCCCAGATTGGACGAACATCTGCGACGGAAGTAGACTGGTCGTACGTTCAACAATTCATAACCGCTTTGTGGCTTGGCATTTTTTTGTGTCCGGCTACCTTTTGGGAATGGCAGCCTGATGCTACCGGGGTAAGTGATAATGCGATTTCTACGGCAAAGCCTTGTCGGTGTTTTTCTGGCGTCTGTGACGCTGGCTCTGCTGTTTGTCGCATTTCAGCTGATTGCGGGTGCGGTGCAGGATGTGCTGACGCGCGACGAAACCCAGCCCGAAGCGCGCGAACGGATTTTCGCCGTCAGTGTCCGGCCAGCGGAACTGGAAACCGTCACCCCGTATCTTGAGGCCTTTGGCGAGGTTCAAAGCCGTCGCAGACTGGAATTGCGCGCCGCGCTGGGCGGGCGTGTGATGACGCTGGCCGAGGATTTCGAAGACGGCGGTGCCGTTTCGGCGGGTGAGATTCTGGTTGAGCTTGACCCCGCTGACGCGCAATCGGCGCTGGACCGGGCCAAATCCGATCTGCTGGACGCACAATTCGAAGAACGCGACGCCGAGCGGTCGCTGCTGCTGGCGCAGGATGAGCTGAACTCGGCCGAAGCGCAGGTCGAACTGCGCGGGCGCGCGTTGCAGCGGCAGCAAGATCTGGAAAGCCGTGGGGTCGGGGCCGCGGCCTCGGTGGAAGAGGCCGAACTGGCGAAAGCCGCGGCCCAGCAATCGGTTCTGGCGCGTCGTATCGCACTGGCGCAGGCGGAATCCCGTGTGGATCAGGCGACAACCCTTTTGGCCCGCGCCCGCATCGCGCTTGAGGCCGCGGAACGCGATTTGGGTGACATGACCATCCGTGCCCGCTTTGGCGGTACGCTGACGGATGTAACGTTGGTCGAAGGGCGGCTGGTGTCTGCAAACGAAAAGCTGGCCGAACTGGTTGATCCCAACGCGCTTGAGGTCGCCTTTCGCGTCTCGACCGCGCAATATGTGCGTTTGCTGGACCCTGAGGGTGACCTGATCAACGCGCCGGTCACCGTGTCGCTAGAGGTCACGGGTGCCGATCTGACTGCGGTCGGGCGTATCAGTCGCGACAGCGGATCGGCGGGCGAAGGGCAGACCGGGCGGCTGATCTACGCCCGTCTGAATGACGCAACCGGATTTAAGCCCGGTGATTTCGTCACGGTTTCGGTGCAGGAACAGCCACTGGACAACGTGGTGCGCCTGCCATCGTCGGTTCTGGATGCGGTCGGCTCTGTGTTGGTTCTGGGCGAAGGTGACCGGCTTGAGGCGCTGCCCGTGCAGTTGATCCGCCGTCAGGGGGACGAGGTGTTGTTGCGTGGGCAGGGGCTGGAGGGGCGCGAGGTCGTGATTGGCCGCACGCCGCTGCTGGGGGTCGGTGTGCGGGTGCGTCCGCTGCGGGTTGAAGACAGCGCCGGGGTCACGCCGGATATGGTCGAACTGTCCGACGAACAGCGCGCCCGGCTGGTGGCGCAGGTCGAAGCCAGCGACGCCATGTCCGGGGACGCCAAGGCCCAAGCACTGGGGCAGCTGGACGAGGTCAGGGTTCCGGCGTCACTGGTGCGCAGCATTGAAAATCGGGCAGGGGGCTAGGCACGATGATGCGCGACATCCCCGGCGCAGCAGGCGGTTTCCTCAGTTACTTTACCCGTCACCGGACGGTGGCAAACCTGCTGTTGCTGGTGATGCTGGTTCTGGGCGCGGCGGCTATTCCGAACATGCGGGCCCAGTTCTTTCCGGATGTGATACTTGAACGCGTCGACGTCAGCGTCACATGGGACGGGGCCGGCCCCGAGGATGTGGATAACGGCATCGTTCAGGTGCTTGAACCGGCCCTGCTGGCGGTCGAAGGGGTTGCGGCCACAACGTCGACCTCACGCGAGGGGACGGCCAGCATCCGGTTGGAGTTTGAACCCAATTGGGACATGTCCCGCGCCGTAGAAGAGGTCAGGACAGCCGTCGACAGCGTCACGAACTTGCCTGAGGACGCCGAAGAACCCTCGATTCGCCGTGGGGCCTGGCGGGATCGGGTGACGGATGTGGTCGTAACCGGCCCGGTCGCAGTGGACCAACTGGCCAGGTTCACCGACGAGCTTATCAACCGCATGTTTGCTGCCGGGGTGACGCGCACGACGATCCGGGGCCTGGCCGCGCCCCGCGTGGTAGTCGAGGTCCCGACCGCGCAGCTGATCGCCAATGACATCACCCTGTCCGAAATCGCATCAGCCGTCGCGGCCGAGGTCACGGCTAGCCCCGCAGGCGACGTGACCGGTGCCAACGCGCGCATTCGCACGGGTTCGGAAAAACGCACCCCGGAAGAAATCGAAGGCATCACCCTGCGCAATTTTGGCGACGGATCGAAACTGCTGGTTGGGGATGTGGCGCAAATCCAGGTCCAGGGGGTGGACCGCATCCGCAGCTATTTTGTCGGCGACAATCCGGCGATGTCGATCCGGGTTGACCGCTCGAACCTTGGGGATGCCATAGAAATCCAGCACACGGTCGAAGAGGTGGTGGCCGAAATGCAGGCCAGCCTGCCCGAAGGCGTCATGGTGGAATTGATCCGGACCCGCGCGCAGGCAATCACCGATCGTCTGGATATTCTGGTCGACAATGGCCTGGTGGGACTGGGCCTTGTGGTGTGCCTGCTGTTTCTGTTCCTGAATGCGCGCATTGCCTTTTGGGTCGCTGCGGGCATCCCGGTGGCCATGTCGGCGGCGATTGCATTCATGTATATCGGCGGGCTGTCGATCAATATGGTGTCGCTGTTCGGGCTGATCATCACCCTGGGCATCGTCGTGGATGATGCCATTGTTGTTGGCGAACACGCGGATTTCCGGGCGCGGCGTCTGGGGGAACCTCCGGTCGTTGCGGCGGAACGGGCGGCGCGGCGCATGGCGATGCCGGTCTTTGCCGCCACGCTGACCACCGTGATCGCCTTTTTCGGCCTGACATTGGTGGGCGGGCGGTTCGGAGAGCTGATCCGTGACATCCCCTTTACCGTGATTGCGGTTCTGATTGCCTCGCTGATCGAATGCTTTCTGATCCTGCCCAATCACATGGCGCACGCCATCAAACATTCGGCCAAGGAACATTGGTACGATCTGCCCAACCGTGTGGTTAATCGCGGGTTCCGCTGGGTGCGGGATCATCTGTTCCGCCCTCTGATCGCCTGGGCGGTCTGGGCGCGTTATGTTGTGGTGGCGCTGATGGTGGTGGTTTTGGCCAGCCAGATTGCCATGTTTATCCGCGGAGACGTGAACTGGCGCTTTTTCAATGCGCCCGAGCGCGGCTCGGTCACCGGCAATTTCATCATGGTCGAAGGTGCCACCCGCGCCGACACACTGGCCATGATGCGCGACTTGCAACGCGCGACCGAGGAGCTGGGCCAGATTTACGAAGACCGTCATGGGCGCAATCCCATCGACTATGTCCTGGCCGAGGTTGGCGGCTCGGCCGGATTTGGGTTGTCGGCGGCCGACGGCAAGGACGAGGATCTGCTGGGTGGTATCTCGATCGAATTGATCGACGCCGACCTGCGCCCTTATTCCAGCTTTGAATTTGTCGGTGAGCTTCAGGACTTCGTGCCACGCCATCCCAAGGTCGAAGTGATCAGTTTCCGGGGTTGGCGGTCGGGGCCGGGCGGTGACGCCATTGACGTTCAATTCTTTGGCGCTGACGTAAATACGCTCAAGGCCGCGTCCGAGGATCTGCAGACCGAACTGTCAAAGCACCCCGAGGTTTCGGCGCTTGAGGATAATCTGGCCTATGACAAGGAAGAATACATTCTGGACCTGACCGCGCAGGGGCAGGCGCTGGGCTTTCGGATCGAAACATTGGGCCGCGTGCTGCGGGACCGGCTGAACGGGATCGAGGCCGCGACCTTCCCCGACGGGCCGCGCAGCACCGAGATTCGCGTGGAACTGCCCGAGGGCGAGCTGACCGCAGATTTTCTGGAACGCACGCTGATGCGCACGCCCGACGGGGTCTATGTGCCGCTGGCCGATATCGTCTCGGTGGATCGCAAATCGGGCTTTTCGACGGTTCGGCGTGAAAACGGTCTGCGGGTGATTTCCGTCAACGGCGATATCTCTGAGGATGATCCGACCCGCGCGGCGGAAATCGTACGCGCCCTGACCGAAGAGGTTCTGCCCAATATCGCGGCTGAACGTCAGGTCGAGTGGCGCATGGCGGGCCTGAGCGAGCAAGAGGATGAATTCCTGTCCGAGGCGCGCACCGGTCTGATCCTGTGCCTGACCGGCATCTATCTGGTTCTGGCCTGGGTCTTTGCCAGTTGGACGCGCCCCCTGGTAGTGATGGCGATCATCCCGTTTGGCTTGGTGGGTGCGATCTGGGGCCATTACATCTGGGGCGTCCCGCTGAGCATGTTTACCGTGGTCGGTCTGCTGGGCATGACAGGGATCATCATCAACGATTCAATCGTTCTGGTGACGACAATCGACAGCTATCAGCAAGAACGGGGGTTGCTGCCGTCGATTGTCGAAGGCACCGCCGACCGATTGCGGCCGGTGATGCTGACGACGCTGACAACGGTGCTGGGGCTGACGCCGCTGCTTTACGAAGGATCGCAGCAGGCGCAATTCCTCAAACCCACGGTGATTACGCTGGTCTATGGGCTTGGGTTCGGGATGTTGCTGGTTCTGATACTGGTGCCCGCGCTGCTGGCCATTCTGAACGATCTGTCCCGACCGATGACCGCGATGCGCCGGGCGCTGCGGGCACCGGACCGGATGGTGCAGGCGGCCCTTGCGGGCACGGGGCTGGCGTTGGTCTTGTGGTTCAGCGTCACGATGGTGTGGCCTGCGGTAACTGGCGCGCCGCTTGGGGTGCTGTCGGGTCTGTACCCCGGCGCGGGCGGATTGGCGGCCTTGCAAATGGGGCTTGGGGCATTTGTTGCAGGCGCGGCGGTGATCCTGATGCTGAGCATCGCCCTTACGGGCCTGATTTACGCGCGGCTCAAGGAACGGTCGGTTTAACCCGCACGCAGGGCGGTTTCCAGCAGATCGACGACACGGTCGCTCATCTGTAGATTGCCCTGACGTATCTGATCCAACGGAAACCAGCGGGCGTCCAGCGCATCATCGCCCGCCACCGGATCGCCCGACTGATAGCGGCAGGCCACGCCCACCAACAGGTAATGCGACAGGACTTTGCCGTGGGCGTCGCGGCGCAGCAGGTCCAGATTATCAAGATACCCCGTAGGTTCGGCCATGATCGAGGTTTCTTCGCGCAACTCTCTTTGGGCGGCGTGTAAAACGGTTTCGCCCCATTCCACGTGGCCGCCGGGAAACCCCCAAAGCCCCATATCAGGCTGCTTGCTGCGTTGAACCAGCAGAACCTGCGCCTGATGCACAACAACTGCCAATGCGCCGATCCTGGGGGTCTGTGTCATGGGATCAGCCTGCGCTGCATCCCTGAATGTCGACGGCATGATTGGTGCCCAGAACCGTGATCCGAATTCCCGACCGGTCCAGCGCAAAAGGGCCGCCGGATGCGTTGATCACCTCGGATGTCGCGATCAGAGTGTCCCCGTGGCGCTCCGTGGTGGGTTGCGAGGCCCAGAGCGTTGGATTTCCCGGTTCGATCACCGCAATTTCGCGACCTCCGGCCGAGGGCATAGTGACGCGCGCCTCGATCTTCATACCGTCGGACGTGGGGGTCAGCTGGCATCTGGCCTGAGTGACGCGGGCCTCGGTCTCGGAATAAGGGCGTTGGGCCAAAGCTGCGGCGATGGCGGGGTTGCGTGCTGCATCCGCGTCCAGCGTGTGGTCGAATTCCAGACGCTCGGGGATGCAGACATCCTTGCAGACGCCCAGATCCATGTCACCGCGCAACCGCACGGGTTTGGCAGGGTTGCCCGGCGTGATTTCCACGGGCAGTACCAGTTGATCGGCATAGCCAATGGATTGCAGGCCGTTCTGAACGAACACTTTGGGGGCAGGCCAGGTGATCGACACATTGCCGACATTTTGCGACCCGCTCCAATCGAACTGCGGCGGGATACCGGCATCGCCGGGCGCGCGCCAATAGGTTTTCCACCCGTCTTGCAGTGTCAGCCGCAAAGCGCCCAGATAGGTACCATTCGCCGTGCGCCCGCCGTCGAGAACATCCAGTTGAACAACCTCGCGCGTGCTTTGGGCATGTGCGGGGACAGTCAGGGCGATACAGGCGGTCAGGGCCGCCGCAATGGGTTTGAAGCAGAATTTCATACCCCATAAATGCGCGGTCTGGGCCGCGAATCCAAGTCACGTTCCGGTCACCCGGATGAAATCTGGTGAAAAATGCGCTGATCCCTTGCCAATCGCGGCGACCAAGGGTCATTGTTGAGGGGGACTCAGCAAGAGATGTCAGCTTATGGACCTAACCGGAAAACTGTTGATTGCGATGCCTGGTATGGGCGATCCCCGCTTTGACCATTCGGTGGTGTATATGTGCAGCCATGGCGACGACGGTGCGATGGGTCTGATCATCAACAAACCTTCGGATTTGCGGCTTAAAACCCTGCTTGGGCAGCTTAACATCCCGTGCCGGGTGCCGGTTGTGGGCGAACGGCTGGTGCACTTTGGCGGTCCGGTCGAGATGTCGCGCGGCTTTGTCCTGCACAGCGCGGATTACGAGGCCAACCTGCATTCGATGCAGATAACGGATGATTTCAGCATGACCGCGACGCTGGACGTGCTTGAGGATATGGCCTCGGGGCAGGGGCCTTTGAATTCGACACTGGCGCTGGGCTATTCCGGTTGGGGTCCGGATCAGCTTGAGGATGAGATTGTCATGAACGGTTGGCTGACGACCGAGGCGACACCGAAGCTCGTCTTTGACGTGCCCGATGACGAGAAATGGGGGGCCGCGCTGGCGACGCTGGGTGTCGATCCGCTGAGCCTGTCGGCCAGCGCCGGACGGGCCTGATCAGGTATCGCGCGGCGCAGCGGCACGGCGCAGGCGGTCATTGATCGCAACCCCCAACCCATGATCCGGGATCGGCGACACGGCCATCGGGCGGCCGGTTTCGTTCAGCTTGTGCAGCGCGGAAAACAGGTTTGCCGCAGCCTGCGTCAGATCGCCATCTGCCGACAGATTCAGATCGCAATCGACCGAACCAAACCCCAGCAATACCTCGTCACCCTGCCGGGATCGGGCGTTCAGCCGAACCGGCGCGTCAGGGGCATAATGCGATTGTAGCTGCCCCGGCGCCGTCAACAGGTCACCGGGTTGATGATGATGCAGGCGCGCGTTCAGAACGGTCTCGATCTGTTCCAACGCCACCCCGCCCGGGCGCAGCAGGGCCGGTTCTCCGGCCAGTCCGACGATGGTGGATTCCACCCCGACGCCGCAGGGGCCGTCATCCAGAATGGCCGCAATCCGCCCATCGAGGCCCGCGCGCACGTGATCGGCGGTGGTTGGGCTGATCTGCCCCGACGGGTTGGCCGAGGGCGCGGCCACCGGCCCGTCAAATTCTGCCAGCAGCTTTCGGGCCGTGCCATGGGCGGGCACCCGAACGGCCAGTGTTTCTAATCCTGCGGTGACCAGTGGCGATATGCCGTGCCCCGCGCGCAGTGGCAAAACCAGCGTCAGCGGGCCGGGCCAGAAGGCCGCGGACAAGGCTTCGGCCCGGTCGGACCATTCAACGAACCTTTGGGCGGCATCGGCAGAAGCAACATGGGCAATCAGCGGGTTGAAGCTGGGCCGGCCTTTGGCCTCGTAAATCCCGGCCACGGCCTGACTGTTGCGCGCGTCACCGCCCAGCCCATAGACGGTCTCGGTGGCGAAAGCGACCAACAGACCCTGCCGCAGCAGGTCCGCCGCCTGAGTTATCCCGCCGGGGTCAGCGGTCAATTCCAATGTGCCGTTGGGGATCATAAAGGGTGACGCCGCGTTTTGATTGCTTGTAACATGGGGCTGGCTACGTAATCGGTTAAACGCAGAATGCATAAAGGCGCGCGGTAAAAATTCCAACCCCGCCAATGCAACACGAATTAGACAACCCCGAGGAAATACATGCCATATCGCGCGCCAATCTCTGACTATGAATTTCTGTTCCGTCACGCGATCGGATTTGACCAAGTCACTGCCACCGAAAAATTCTCGGAAACCAGCGAAGACGTTGTCAGTGCGATCCTGACAGAAGCTGGCAAGATGTGCGAAGAGGTAATGGCCCCGTTGCAGCGCCCCGGCGATCTGGAACCCGCGCGTCTGGAAAACGGGGTACTGCGCACCTCGCCCGGATATGGCGACGCCTGGAACGCGATTGCCCAGGGCGGCTGGATCGGGATGAGCGGCAACCCCGAACATGGCGGCATGGGGCTGCCAATGGCGGTAACCACCGCCGTGAATGAGATGATGTCCGCAGCCTGCATGTCGTTGCAACTGGCACCGCTGATGACGCAGGGCCAGATTGAGGCGCTGGAACATCACGCCAGTGATGAGCTGAAGGCGCTGTACCTGCCCAAGATGATGGCCGGTGAATGGTCGGGCACCATGAACCTGACCGAGGCGCAGGCCGGATCGGATGTGGGGGCGCTGACCTCAAAGGCGGAACCCAATGGCGACGGCACCTATGCGGTGTCGGGGCAAAAGATCTTTATTTCGTGGGGCGACAACGATTTCGCGGAAAACGTCTGTCATCTGGTGCTGGCACGTCTGCCCGATGGGGTGCCGGGGACCAAGGGGATTTCGCTGTTTCTGGTGCCCAAGTACCTGCCCGACGAAAACGGCAACCCCGGCGTTGCCAACGATCTGAAAGTTGTATCGCTGGAACACAAGATGGGCCTGCATGGCTCGCCGACCTGCGTGATGCAGTATGACGGTGCCAAGGGCTGGCTAGTGGGCAAGGAACATGGCGGTATGGCTGCAATGTTCACCATGATGAACAACGCGCGTCTGGGTGTGGGTGGTCAGGGCGTTGGTGCGGCCGAGGGGGCCTATCAACATGCGCTGGCCTATGCGCTGGAACGCAAGCAGGGCAAGACGCCTTCGGGCACCATTATCGACCACGCGGATGTGCGCCGGATGCTGATGGGTATGCGCGCCGATACCTTTGCCGCGCGGGCGATCATGCTGGCAAATGCCGCCGCCATCGACATGGCAAATGCGACCGACGATGCCGAGTGGCGCGCGCGCGCCGCGCTGCTGACCCCGATCTGCAAGGCATTCGGAACCGAAACCGGAATGCGCGTGTCCGAAACCGGCGTACAGGTCCACGGCGGCATGGGTTTCATCGAAGAAACCGGCGCGGCCCAGTATTACCGGGATGTTCGCGTAACCGCGATTTACGAGGGCACCAACGGTATTCAGGCCATGGACCTTGTGGCGCGCAAGATGATGGATGGGGGCGAGGCGGCCTCGCGCCTGCTGGACGAGATCGAGGATCACGCGGAACAGGCCCGCGCCACCATGCCCGAATTGGCCGGTCCGGTCTGGGAAGCGACCGAGACCCTGCGTGAAGCCACGGAATGGATCGTGGCCAAAAGCGATATGAACGATCGTTTCGCCGGTGCCGTACCCTATCTGCACGCCTTTGCCCGCGTTCTGGGCGCGCATTATCACCTTAAGGCGGCGCAGGCTGATCCCGACGGCGCGCGCTTTAAACTGGCGCGCTATTACATCAACGCATTGCTGCCGGAGTTTGCCGGTCTGCTGGCGCAGGCCCAAAACGGGGCCGATGACATCTATGCGCTCAGCGCGGACGAGATGGTGGCCTGATGGACGGCGATACCCCCTTGGCGATCCGATACCCCTGGCCTGAACCTCCGGCACCGGGCGAGGCGATTGAGATCGCCCACGGTGTGCTGTGGATGCGGCTGCCGCTGCCTATGGCGCTGGACCACGTCAATATCTATGCGCTGGATGACGGTGACGGCTGGACGGTGATCGACACCGGCCTGTCGTCGAAGAAAACCCGCCGTATCTGGGAAACACTGATGGCGGGTCCCTTGGGTGGCAAGCCTGTGAACCGGGTCGTGGTGACCCATCATCACCCGGACCACGTCGGCAATGCGGGCTGGTTTCAATCGGAACACGGCGCGGAACTGGTGACCACGCGCACCGCCTGGCTGTTTTCACGCATGTTGACGCTGGATGTGCAGGAAACCTGGCCGCAGGAAACGCTGGATTATTACCGCAGCGCGGGGATGGACGCTGATGAGCTGGCCAGACGGATGGCCGAGCGTCCGTTCAATTTCAGCGATACGGTCTATCCGATGCCGTTGGGCTTTACCCGGATCAAACAGGGCAGCGTGATCCGCATGGGCGGGCGCGACTGGGACGTGCATATGGGCAACGGCCACGCCCCCGAACACGCCACATTCTGGAGCCGCGACGACAATCTGGTGATCACCGGTGACCAGATTCTCAGTTCCATCAGCCCCAATCTGGGCGTTTACGTCACCGAACCGCTGGCCGACCCGGTGGCGGAATGGCTGGAAGCCTGCGAGCGCCTGCAAGGGTTGGCACGGCCCGATCATCTGGCACTGGGCGGGCATAAGTTGCCGTTCACCGGCCTGCCGGTGCGCATGAGGCAGCTGATTTCCAATCACCACAGCGCGCTGAACCGTTTGCAGGATTTTCTGGATCAGCCCAAAACCGCCGCCGAATGCTTTGTCCCGCTGTTCAAACGCCAGATCACCGGTGGCGAATACGGGCTTGCTCTGGTCGAGGCGGTTGCACATCTGAATCATCTTTACCACATTGGTTCTGTGACCCGGACGCGCCGCGCGGACGGGGCGTGGGAGTTTCAGCGCAAAGGGTAAAGCCATGCAGGACCAGATCGAAACATCGGCCGAGGCGGCAGAAGCCGCTGCGTTGCCCCGCTGTTACGAAGTACACGCCAACCCCGATGCCAAATCCGGCGCCAGGGACCTGCCCGGCGCGCTGCAAAAACCGGTTGAAACCAAAAGCCCGGCGCAATGGGCTTATGAACGGCTGATCCTGTACATCCAGAATTTCGAACAGACGCTGGACGGTGATCACGAGGTCGCCATGGGGTTCACCGGCGGCGACGCGGGTGTGATGCGGATCGAGGGGATGGGCTATTTCGATCCCGATATCATCACTTTTTACGGTTCGGACGCCACCGGTGCGCGCACCCAATTGGTTCAGCATGTCAGCCAGTTGAACGTGATGTTGCGGGCCTTGCCCAAGACGGTCGAGGATAAGCCCGCCAACCGCATCGGTTTCCGTCTGGCGGCGGATCTGGAAGAAAGCTGACCGCCTGACTTGCAATTCACGTCTGCGCAGCCTTGAATAAGCGCATTATTCAGGGGGGCACCGCGTGACCACTTTTTCAGCCGTTTCAATTGCCTACAAGCGCGCGTGGGCGCGTCGCCGCGTCTTTGTGCCGATCTATATCGCGGTGCGTTTGATGCTGGTGGCGCTGATTGCCCCGGCTGTGGCGATCACCGTGAATCTGGCTGTATCGCTGTCGAATCAGACCGCCCTGACCGATCAGGCCATCGCCGCCTTTATCCTGTCGCCCGCCGGGTTCATTGCGGCCATTGTCGTGCTCAGCCTGTTTTTGCTGGCCGAGGTCTTTGTGTTCTCGGTCATGGCCGGATCGTTGCGGATGGGGGAATCCGATCCGTGGCGCGCGGGCAGTTCCGCCATCGGGCTGATCCTGTCCCGCCTGCCTGCGCTGTTTGGCTTTGCGGTGCGGTTTGTTGTGCGCGTTCTGCTGTTGGTTCTGCCCTTCGCGGTGATTGCCGCCTTGATTGCATGGTGGACGCTGACCGAGTTCGATATCAACTATTACCTGACCTTCCACCCGCCGTCGTTCTGGGTGGCGGTGGTTCTGATCGGGGCTTTGGTTCTGGTCATGGCCTGGGTGTTGATCCGCCGCCTGTCTGCCTGGGCGCTGGGGCTACATCTGGTCTTGTTCGAAGGGGTTCATCCGGGGCACGCGTTCAACATCAGCGCCACCCGGATGGAAGGCAAACGCGGTCGTCTCAAGATCGAGCTGGCGATCTGGCTGATCTTGCGCCTGGTCATCGCCGCCGTGATCGCTTGGGTGGCTGGCCTGCTATTTGCGCTGGTGCCCCTGCAAGGCACGGCAAACCTGAAGCTGGCGCTGATCTACAGCCTGTTGGTTGCGGGGATGTGGTCGCTGGCCGGGCTGGTGCTGGCAGCCACTGCACTTGGTGCCTTGGCGGTTGTGCTGGATGGGTTTTTCGAAATCAGAACCACAGAGCCGCCCCATCCCGAACCCGGCAGCCTGCGTGTGCCTTTGATTGCGGCGGTTGGTGCCGCAGCCGTTGCCGTGCTGATCGGGTTGTGGTTTGGGCAACACCTGCTGGAGCGCGTTCAGGCACCGGACCGGGCCGAGGTCATCGGCCATCGTGGCGCGGCGGCATTGCGGCCGGAAAACACCATGGCCGCGGTTCTCAAGGCGATCGAAGACGGCGCGGATTGGGTTGAGATCGACGTGCAGGAAACGGCGGATGATGTGATCGTCGTTGCCCATGACAGCGACTTCATGAAGCTGGCGGGCGTGAACCTCAAGGTCTGGGATGCGACGATGGAGGATATCGCCGGGATTGATATCGGCAGCTGGTTCGGCCCCGAATACGCGGATCAGCGCACGCCCACATTGCGCGACGTGCTGGAGGCGGCGAAAGGCAAGGCCAAGGTCATCATCGAGCTGAAGTATTATGGTCATGACGTAGACCTGGAAAACCGTGTCGCGGCCATCGTCGAAGAGTTCGGGATGCAGGACGACATCGCCACCATGTCGCTGAAATACCCGGCGGTGCAAAAGATGAAAGCCCTGCGCCCGGATTGGCGCGCCGGGGTGCTGGCCGCCACCGCCATTGGCGATCTGTCGGGTCTGGAGGGCGATTTCGTGGCGGTGAACGCCGCGATGGTGACACCGGGGCTGGTGCGTTCGGTTCAGGCGGCGGGCAAGGATATCTATGTCTGGACGGTGAACGATCCGCTACAGATGTCGGCCATGGCCTCGATGGGGGTGGATGGGCTGATCACCGACCGCCCGGCGATGGCCAATGAGGTGCTGCGGGTGCGCGCCGAGATGGGCCCGGCGGAACGGCTGTTGCTGTGGCTGGCCACGACTTTTGGCATGTCGGTCGATACACAGGCAATGCGCGATGAAAACCCGTGACCTGACCCTGCTGCTTGCGCTGTTGGCCGCCCCGGCCGTGGCGCAGGATTTCATGCGCAGCATTGAGATACCCGCCCACCGCGCCCTGATCGCGCAGCGGGGGGATGTTGAACTGACCCCGTTTGAAACAGACGGATGTTCCGGCGGCCTGTCGTCCAGCTGGCGCTTCGTGGCCAGGACCTTTCCCAGTTTCCGCGCCCTTTATGAGGCGCATCCCCCGTGGGAATACTGCTGCGTGACACATGACCGTGCCTATCACAACGCTGGCGAGACGACGCAGGCCAGCGACAGTTTCGATGCGCGCCTGTCTGCGGATGACACGCTGCGCGCCTGTGTCAAACAGCACGGTCAGGACCACGCCGAAGATTATGCCGACCGCTATGACATGACGCCGGATCAGATTCGCGCGGCCCATTCCCTCACCGCCCAGGCGATGTATACGGCGGTGCGATTGGGGGGCGGGCCGTGTTCCGGGTTGCCCTGGCGCTGGGGCTTCGGATATCCGGGGTGTTCGGTGTTTCAACCTGTGACACCTGCGCGCGAATGACGTGGTGACAGCCCTCGGTTTTTCGATTATCCAACATGTTGAACACGCGAATTAGGAATCTCTGAGTCATGGCTGAATACAAGCACGGCGAAATGGACATCAACGTTCAAACCAAAACCTTCAATGGTTTCGTAAAGGCCACCACCTGGTGTGTGGTCGCCATCGCCATCCTGTGCCTTTTCCTGGCGGTCTTTGCCTCTTAATCCAAGTCGGGGTCAGCTGTGATCAGGATTTTGCTCGCCTGCCTGCTGGCAGTGACCGTGGCAGGCTGCACCGGATCGCAGCGACCACAGGCGGATCAGTCGGACATCGTGGCCCGGTCCTATCAGGACCCGGGGCCATCGACGCTGACGCTTTACACCATGATCAACACCCGGAACGGTTCGGGCGCGCATACGTCGTTGATGATCAGCGGCAGTGAGCGGGTGATCTTTGATCCGGCGGGATCGTTCCGCGCGGATGTGGTGCCGATCAAGGATGATGTGCTGTACGGGATCACCCCGAATGCGGAACGTGCCTATCGCAGCTCGCACGCCCGCGAAACGCATTATGCGCGCATCCAGACCATTCAGGTTTCCCCGCAGCAGGCCGAAATCGCCTTGCAGCTGGCCAAGCAGATGGGGCCGGTAGCGGGGGCGTTCTGCGCGAACTCGACCGCCCAGCTATTGCAGCAGGTGCCGGGGTTCGAGCAGATAAACACCACCTTCTACCCGGTCAAATTGTCCGATCAGTTCGGGCAGATACCCGGAGTTTCCACTACCGAGTACCGCGAAAGTGACAATGCCGATCTGCAGGCTGGGCTGGCGGCGAACAATGCCCTGTTGAACCAGCAGGATGCGGGATTAACCCAATAAGTACAGCAACCCGTACAGGGTTGCGGCCCCTGAGAATATGGCCGCAATCACATTTCTGGTAATCACTCCGACCGACAAGGCAACCGCTGCTGCTGCCATACGCGGCACATCCGGCTGCCCCCCGGTTGCGGTGGGCCAGACCACCAGCGGCGCAATCAGCGCCGGTATGATGGCCACCGCTGTATAACGCAGATGGCGCAGCAGCCATGGCGGCATTGGGCGGTCTCCGACCAGACCGATGAAGGTAAAGCGCAGGGCAAAGCTGCCAACGGCCAGACCGATGATGACGATCCACAGGGTTGTTGCGTCGATCTGGGTCATGATCTTCTCTGCTCCAGCCTGCGCTCGAACATCAGTTCAGCCTGCGCCCCGGCGATCATCCCGGCTGCTCCGGCGATCAGCAGGCCCAGGTTGAACGGCACCGCAACCACCAGAAGGGCAACGATGATGGCGACCAAAGCCGCCACCACATGCGCCAGCGTGCGCATCATCGGCCCGATCATGGCCAGAAAGGTGATCGGCAACGCGAAATCCAGCGCCCAGCTGTCGGGGATCTGCGTTCCCAGCACGGCCCCTAAATAAGTCGCCAATATCCACAGCGGCGTGATCGGCGTGACCGAGCCAAAGAAATAGGCCATGCGTTGCGGCACGGTCATCTTTGGGTCCTTTTCGAATTGCACGATGGAACAGGCATAGGATTGATCCACCGTCACATAGGCGGCGCAGGCCCTTTGCCACAGCGGTGCGGACCCCAGAAAAGGCGTCAATGAGGCCGAATACATCGCCACCCGCAGGTTCACCGCCAAAGCCGAGGCCAGCACAATCGCCGTAGGTGTGTTGTCCTGCAACAGTTGCAGCGCAGTGAACTGCGCGGCCCCGGCAAAAACGGTCGCCGAAAAGGCGATGGTCTGGATGATGTTCAGCCCGGCCTCGGTCGCGAACACGCCGAACAGGGTGCCAAAGGGGATCGCCACAAAGATGAACGGGGTCCCGTCGCGAAGACCCTTCCAGAAGTATGACTTGGGTGTGGTGTCTGCCATGGCTAAATCCTATGGTGTTGCATGCAGCAGTAGCGGTCTTGGGAAAGGGTTGCAATTGGCCACGGAAATGGACCTGTCGGACTATATCATCGCCCCCGATCCCGGCGCGGCACGCCTGACTCGCGCGGTTGAGGGCGTGGATCAGAATGGTGAAGTCAGCCGAATTTCGGTGGTCGAGGAACGGCCGCTGACGATTTTCCTCAATTCTCAAGAAATCGTGACCGCGATGACCATTGGCGATTATCCCCAATATCTGGCGCTGGGTTTCCTGCGCAATCAGGGGATGCTGCTGGATGATGACCAGATCACACGGGTCGATTACGACGACGATCTGGAAACCGTCGTGGTCCGCACCGCGCGCGAAACCTCATATGAGGATAAGCTGAAGAAAAAGACCCGCACCAGCGGTTGCGCGGTGGGCACCGTGTTCGGCGACATGATGGAGGGGCTGGAGGATGTGCGCCTGCCACAGGTCTCGGTCCGTACCTCATGGCTCTATGATCTGGCGGGCAAGATCAACCGCACCCCATCGCTGTATCTTGAGGCGGGCGCGATCCACGGAACGGTCCTGTGCCGCGAAAACCGCCCGCTGGTCTATATGGAGGACGTAGGCCGCCATAACGCGGTCGATAAGATTGCGGGCTGGATGCTGTCCGAACGCGAGGCGGCGGATGACAAGATCCTGTACACCACGGGTCGCCTGACATCCGAGATGGTGATCAAAACGGCGATGATGGGCATCCCTGTGTTGGCGTCGCGGTCGGGGTTCACCGCCTGGGGTGTCGAGATCGCCCGCGAGGTCGGCCTGACCCTGATTGGCCGGATGCGTGGGCAGCGTTTTGTGTGTTTGGCGGGCGAGGATCGCCTGCTGCGCGACGTGGACCCGGCGACCGTAGCAGTCGAGGACAAGAAGCATCGCAGGAAGAGTGCGGGATGATTTTGGTAACCTTCAAGATCTTCGCACTCTTTGTTCTCTCTGTCAGTATTATTCCGCTCTATTTTCTCGCGCTTCGAAACTACGCGCGCAGCAAACGGGCCGTCATTGAAGGGATGGCGCAATTGGATGTCGACACGCGTCATCAGCTAGGCTGGGTGCCGAAGGGCTACATTGGTTTGTTTGATTTGCTTGCCTCCCTTCGGCTGGGTTGGCAATCTTGGGGCTTAATGTCACAACAGCAAAACTTAGCTCTTCAACGGGTCTTATTACATGGCCTGCCCAAAAACGCCGAGCTATCTGGAGAAACCAAAAAATCAGCCCGCAGGTTTCGGAGATATTTTTGCTTTTTCATTGCTCCATTGGCTGTACTGATCTTATTGTCGGCCTACATCCGCTTAAGTCATGATCTGGCCGACTTTTCGGGAATGTCTCTGAGCATTTGCTATCTCCTATTGGGTTTTGGCCTCGCGGTATGGGTGTTCATACCGCAAGAAAAATTCAAAAAATGGCCAGAAATCGAGGATCGCACATGACCCGCCCGCTCGGCATCATCCTCGCCGGTGGGCTTGCCACCCGAATGGGCGGCGGCGACAAGGGGCTGTTACAGATCGGCGATCAAAGCCTGTTGTCTCATGTAATCAACCGACTTGGCCCTCAGGTGGACGGCTTGGCGCTGAACGCCAATGGTGATCCTGAACGATTTGCCGATCTGAACCTGCCCATCCTGCCTGATACGATCGAAGGGTTTGCCGGACCTCTGGCGGGCGTTCTGGCCGGGCTCGATTGGGCCGCCGCGCAGGGCGCGGACAGCATCGTCACCGCCGCAGCCGACACGCCATTTTTTCCACGCGATCTGGTGGCGCGTCTGACGCAGGCTGCCGACGGGCAGGCGCATCCGCTGGTGTTGGCCACCACGCCGCGCACCGGGGACGAGGCGTTGAAGTCCGGGGGCGGCAAGAGGGTCAACCGGCACCCGACTTTTGGATTGTGGCCCGTGGCGTTGCGCGATGACCTGCGTGCGGCGCTGAATGACGGGCTGCGCAAGGTGGTGCTGTGGACCGACAAGCATGACGGGCGTGAGGCGCTGTTTCCGGCTGATCTCTTCGACCCATTTTTTAACGTCAATACTCCTGACGATCTGGCGCGGGCGCAAAAGCTGTTGGAGCAGGCATGAAGGTCTACGGCGTCACCGGTTGGAAGAACGCGGGCAAAACCGGGTTGATGGAGCGGCTGGTGACCGAGATCACCGGGCGCGGGTTGACCGTGTCGACCCTGAAACACGCCCACCACAGCGTCGATGTGGACCAACCGGGCACGGACAGTCACCGCCACCGCGTGGCCGGTGCCTCTGAGGTGTTGCTTGCCTCGGGTCAGCGTGTTGCGATCATGCAGGAACTGCGCGGCGCGCCCGAGCCGTCGCTGGATTCGCTGCTGGCACGCCTGTCTCCGGTCGATCTGGTGTTGATCGAGGGGTTCAAGCGCGAGGCACACTCCAAGATCGAGGCGTTTCGGATCGAGGCCGGCAACCCTCTGATCGCGCCGGAGAACGATACGGTCCGCGCCGTGGCCAGTGACACGCCTTTGGACCTGAGCATCCCGGTTTTTGATCTGGACGATACCAGCGGAATTGCGGATTTCATCCTGCAAGAGGTCGGATTATGAGCAAACCGGACATCACACCGCCGCCCCTGCGCAACGACTGTTTCGCCTTGCCCGCCGGGGTGAGTTGGACACCGGTGGATGAGGCGCTGGCCCTGCTGCGCGATAGATTGACGGTGGTCACAGCGACCGAGACAGTGCCCTTGGATCAGGCGGCGGGGCGCATTCTGGCCAGGGATATCGTCGCACAGCGGTCAAATCCGCCACAACCGAATACCGCGGTGGACGGGTACGGGTTTGCCGGTGCCGCCCCTGAGGGCGCGCAGGTGATGCCGCTGCATCCCGGGCGCGCGGCGGCGGGCTTCCCGTTTGATGGGGTTGTGCCGGATGGCCATGCGCTGCGGGTACTGACAGGGGCCGCGTTGCCCGCAGGGGTGGATACGGTCATTCTGGAAGAGGACGTGACCGTGCAGGCTGACCACATCGCCTTTCACGGTCCTCTGAAGCAGGGCGCAAACACCCGCCGCGCTGGCGAGGACGTGGTCGAAGGCGACCCGGTTCTGCCCGCCGGGCGCAGGCTGACGCCAGCCGATCTGGCCCTGCTGTCGGCGACGGGTATCGCCAAAGTGCAGGTACGCAAGGTGTTGCGCGTGGCCGTTTTGTCGACCGGGGATGAGCTGGTCGAACCCGGGGACAGTGCAGGCCCGGGTCAGATTTTTGATGCCAACCGCCCGATGTTGTTATCGCTGATGGATCGGATGGGGTATCAGCCGGTGGATATGGGGCGTGTGGCGGATGACCGTGATGCCCTGCGCGACCGCCTGAATTCGGCCGCAGCGCAGGCGGATGTGATCCTGACCAGCGGTGGCGCGTCAGCGGGGGATGAGGATCACGTCTCGGCCCTGTTGCGGCAGGCGGGCGCGATGCAGGAATGGCGGATTGCGCTGAAACCCGGACGTCCCTTGGCGCTGGGCCTGTGGAACGACACACCGGTCTTCGGCTTGCCCGGAAATCCGGTGGCGGCCTTGGTCTGTACACTGATCTTTGCCCGCCCGGCGCTGGGCCTGATGGCGGGTGAGGGCTGGCAGGAACCCCAGGGGTTCGACCTGCCCGCCGCCTTTGAGAAACGCAAGAAACCGGGCCGCCGCGAATACCTGCGCGCCCGCGTGCGCGATGGCCGGGCCGAGGTGTTTTCCTCGGAAGGGTCGGGCCGGATCAGTGGCCTCAGTTGGGCCGAAGGTCTGGTCGAGATCGAAGACGGCGCGCGCCACATCAAACCGGGCGACAGCGTCCGGTTCATCCCCTATGGCAGCTTTGGGCTTTAGATCGCTTTGCATTTGATTTGGATCGAAATACGCTGCCTCAACCCGGCGGGTTGAACGCGCATTTCGACTGGTTTGCCTTGGACAAAACGCAAAGCGCTTTAGTCGAAGGTTCCGGCCACGCGTCCCAGCAGCATGAAGGCCCGCGCCGTGCGGGTTTCACCCAATGCGGTCAGATCGGCATCGCTGGCCTCGGGCTCAAACGCGACGATCATGTGATCGAAGCGGCGCAGGAAATGATGCGCGGCGTCGCGAAAGATCGGGTCTTGTTTCATCCGCGCCGCTGTCAACGCCAGCGAGGACCGGTCGCGAATGCCACCCAGCGCCGCCACCGAACGGCCACGGTCACCTTGCGCGAATTGCCGCCAGATTTCGGGTCGGGCCATATCGGGGCGCAGATCATCCATATAGATGCCCTCCTGGCTCAGCAGGGTCAATACGTCCTGCGAGGCCTGCACCAGCTGCGCGGTCTTGCGATCCTTCAGCGCCAGCCGCAGGGCGTTGAACCCTTCGGTATCTTCCTGCGTCTCGGGGAAGTTCAGGGCACGAATGAAAACATCCCTAGACATTGGCTGGGCAATGTCTTCTGCCGACGTGCCAAGTTCCAGCGTGGTCTGGTCACCTGCTACCGATGCAGATGCAACCTGCACGGGATCGTTGCGTTTTGACGAAAACGTCGCCAGCCGGTTTTCGGTTTTCTTCGCGGTTTCGGCAATTTCGTCCAGCTTCTTGTTGACTGCCGGCTCGTACGAGCTGGCGGCGCGCTGTTGCTGGGCGATAAGCGCCTGCCGGATCGCGTCGATCGAGGTTTGCAGCCGCGCGCTTTCCTCGCGCATGATCCGGCTGGCGCGCATCGCAGTGGCGGCAACCCAGATCATGGCAACCGGCAGGAACACGGCCAGCAAGGTCACAACAAACCCACCGCCCTGCACCTTGTCGGGCAGAACCAGAAACACCACCGAAACCACCAGCCAGATCAGGCTGAGCACGATGGCTGCAATCTCGATCTCGGTCACCGAGGGTCGGGTCGGGCGATCAAAAATACCCAACGAGGTCGGGTTTTTGGCCTCTGGTTCAGGCGTGGGCTCGGACATGATAAAACGCTCCGGTCAGGCGTACTCGATACTCAGAACTTCATAAGACCGCACACCGCCGGGGGTGCGGACCTCGACGCTGTCGCCTTCGTCCTTGCCGATCAGGGCGCGGGCGATGGGCGATTTGATGTTGAGCAGGCCATTTTCGATATTGGCCTCATACTCACCCACGATCTGCCAGGTCTTTTCCTCATCGGTGTCTTCGTCCACCAAGGTGACCTTGGCGCCGAATTTGATGGCACCGGACAGCTTGGCAGGGTCGATCACGTCGGTCAGTGACAGGATGCCTTCCAGCTCTTTGATGCGGCCTTCGATAAAGCCCTGTTTTTCACGCGCCGAATGATATTCGGCGTTTTCCTTCAGGTCGCCCAGTTCCCGCGCCGAGGCGATGGCCTCGATGATCGCAGGCCGCTCGACGGATTTGAGGTTCTTCAGCTCCGCCTCGAGCGCGGCATTGCCCGAAGGCGTCATTGGAATTTTTTCCATTTTCTTGTCGTCCACGCATAAATTGATGCGCCCCGCCGCATGGGACAAGCGTCGGGGCGATTTGATGGGTCGGTAAATACCTGACCCAAATGAGGCGTGAATTGCAAGAGGGCTTGGCCGCGCAACGCGCGGATTACGGCCTAATCATAACTGATCACTTCGAATTCGATGCCATTGTCATCGTCGAAATAGAACCTTTTGCCCGGTTCATAATCGCCGTGGGATTTGGGCGTGAACCCGGCCTTGACCACTTTGGCCTCGGTGGCGTCCAGGTCTTCGACCAGAACGCCCACATGGTTCAGGCCGCCGACAACGTCATAGCTGCTTTCGCCGGATGGCTTCGGATCACTGGGGGCATACAGCGCCAGATAAGTGTGCGCACTGCCCACATGCACTGTGTACCCGCCCGCGATGGCGGGGCCTTCCCAACGGGTCTTCCAGCCGAATACCTTGTGCATCCACGCCGCTGATGCCTGTGGGTCGCGAACGGTAAAGTTAGTATGTTCAAGTGTCGCCATCATGGGATCTCCTTTTCGAACTTGAGGTTTGTCCCGACTCACTGTAATTTCTAAACCTAACTTTAGATCAAGGTAATTTTTTACGAGGATGTGATGGCAGTTTCCGAAGGTCTGGCAATTGGCGCATTGGCGCGGCGCACAGGGCTAGCCGTGTCCGCAATCCGGTATTACGAGGCGCAGGGGCTGATCACGCCCTGGCGCAATGCGGGCGGGCAACGGCGATATCAGCGCGCAGATATCCGGCGGCTGAGCTTTGTCATGATCGCGCAGCAATTCGGCCTGACCCTGCCGGAAATACGCGAGGTCCTGTCCGACCTGCCGGGAAACCGCACGCCGACGCCGCAAGACTGGAAAGATATCAGCGTCAGCCTGCGCGCCCGTCTGGATCAACGAATCGATACCCTGACGCGATTGCGCGACAATCTGGACGGCTGCATCGGCTGTGGCTGTCTTAGCCTGCCGAAATGCGCGCTGTATAACCCGGACGATCGGGCAAAATCCCATGGTAGCGGTCCCAGATACCTGATGGGTGACGCCCCAAAGACATGAATCGCCGCATTGCAGCGTTGTTACGCCGTGTTTCGATTGACCAATGTCTTTGCAACCATGTAATCAGCCGAGAAACAAAATTGCGCAGACCACGCCGTGAAAGCGCCAATTCGGAAAGTTAGCTAAGGAGCCCGCGATGGCCGATATTGAACGCGAAGCAATGGAATACGATGTGGTGATCGTGGGTGCAGGTCCCGCGGGCCTGTCGGCGGCCATCCGTCTGAAACAACTGGATGCCGACCTGAACGTCGTTGTTCTGGAAAAGGGTTCGGAAGTGGGCGCGCATATCCTGTCGGGCGCGGTGCTGGACCCCTGCGGTCTGGATGCGCTGATCCCCGACTGGAAAGAAAAAGGCGCACCGCTGAATACGCCGGTGACCGAAGACAACTTCTTTATGCTGGGCGAAGCGGGCCAGATCCGTATTCCTACCTTCCCGATGCCGCCACTGATGAACAACCACGGCAACTACATCGTCTCGATGGGTAACGTCTGCCGCTGGATGGCCGAGCAGGCCGAGGAAATGGGCGTCGAAATCTTCCCCGGCATGGCCTGTTCCGAGCTGGTGTATGGCGACAACGGCGAAGTCAAAGGCGTGGTCGCCGGTGTCTTTGGTCTGGAGCCCGATGGATCCTACGGTCCGCAGACTGAGCCGGGGATGGAGCTGCACGGCAAATATGTCTTCTTGTCGGAAGGTGTGCGCGGTTCGCTGTCCAAGGAAGTCATTGCCAAATACGACCTGGCTGCCGGTAAAGAGGTGCAGAAATACGGCGTCGGCATGAAAGAGATCTGGGAGATCGACCCGGCCAAGCACAAGCAAGGCTCGGTCACGCACACGATGGGCTGGCCGCTGGGCGGCAATGCCGGGGGCGGATCGTTCATCTATCACCTTGAAAACAATCAGGTCTATGTCGGTTTTGTGGTTCACCTGAACTACAAGAACCCGCACCTGTATCCATACATGGAATTCCAGCGCTTCAAACATCACCCGATGGTTGCCGACCTGCTGAAAGGCGGCAAGCGCGTGGCCTATGGCGCGCGGGCCATCACCGAAGGCGGGTATCAGTCGATGCCGAAACTGGTGGCACCCGGTGTGGCGCTGCTGGGCTGTTCGGCGGGCATGGTTAACGTCCCGCGCATCAAGGGCAACCACAACGCGATGCTGTCCGGCAAAGCCGCGGCCGAAGCTGCCATTGACGCGATCAAGGCCGAGCGTTCGGGTGACGAGTTGACCGCTTATGAGGTGGACGTGCGCGATGGCCCCATCGGCAGCGACCTGAAGAAGGTCCGCAACGTCAAGCCGATGTGGTCCAAGTGGGGCCTGACCGCCTCGTTGGTGTTCGGTGGCCTGGACATGTGGACGAACACGTTCGGTTTCTCGCTGTTTGGCACCATGGGGCATGGCAAAAACGACGCCGAAGTGACCGAAGAGGCCAGCAAGCACCAGCCCATCGACTATCCCAAACCCGATGGCACGCTGTCCTTTGACCGTTTGACCAACGTCTCGTTTGCGATGACGAACCACGAGGAAAACCAGCCCTGCCATCTGCATCTGGGCGACCCGGAAATCCCGGTCAAGGTCAACCTGCCCAAGTTCGACGAACCGGCGCAGCGCTATTGCCCGGCAGGTGTGTATGAGCTGATCGAGGATGAAGACGGCCCGCGATTCGTCATCAACTTTCAGAACTGCGTGCATTGCAAAACATGTGACATCAAGGATCCCAGCCAGAATATCACCTGGACCACCCCGCAAGGTGGTGACGGACCGAACTATCCCAACATGTAAGCGAAAACACGGGCAATGGCAGGGTCGTGAAGGCTCTGCCATTGCCTCTTTCCAGCCAAAGCCCTAGCTTATTGTTCAGTCTACAATAGCAAGGCATAAATTTAGTGGTTTCCCTCGTTCGTCGCGCAGCGCTGGCCGCGCTTTTCACCTCGTCATTCGCGCTTCCGGTTTTGTCGGATTCCGGTTCCGGAGCTTATCTGGCCGGGCGCCAGGCGGTCTTCCAGAACGATTACACAGCTGCCGAAAGCTACTATGCGCAGGCGCTGCGCGCTGATCCCGAAAATGCCAAGCTGCTGGAAAGCGTTGTCGTTGCCCGGCTGTCGCTGGGTGAAGTGCGGCGTGCGCTAACTGTTGCGCAGATGATCGAAGACCTCGAACTGCCAAGCCAGGCGTCCAAGATGGTTATCGCGGTCAATCTGGTTGCCGACGGAAAACTGGACGAATTGCTGGCCCGTGATCCCGAAACACAGGGCGTGGGGCCGCTGGTCGATGGGCTGATGCTGGGCTGGGCGCATATCGGGCAGGGTGAGATGACCCGCGCGATGGAGAAATTCGACGACGTCGCAACGCAGGAAGGTTTGCGTGAATTTGCGCTGTATCACAAGGCGCTGGCTCTGGCGTCTGTGGGGGATTTCGAAGGCGCCGAGGAGATTTTCTCGGCCAATGACAACCTTGTCGCCCGGTTCTCGCGCCGTGCGGCGCTGGCCAGGGCCGAAGTTCTGTCGCAACTGGATCGCAATCGGGATGCACTGCAGTTTCTGGACAAGGTCTTTGCCGTTGGCAGCGATCCCTCTATCGAAAACTATGTGACCCGCCTGAACGCAGGCGAAGTCCTGCCCTTTACCCATGTCCGCTCGGCGCAGGATGGGGTGGCCGAGGTGTTCTTTTCGGTTGGTGCGGCGCTCAGCGCTGAAGCCGCCCAGAACTATGTTCTGCTTTATACCCGGATTGCCGCCTTTCTACGCCCGGACCATGTCGATGCAATTCTGCTGAGCGCCGAGTTGCTGGACGCGATGGAGCAATATGATCTGGCCGTCGACGCTTACCGCATGGTTCCGGCTGACAGCATGGATTATCACGCGGCCGAACTGGGACGCGCCGAGGTTCTTGGCCGGTCGGGAAAAACCGAGGCCGCTGCCGAAGTGCTGCAAAATCTGGCTGCGCAGCGCCCGAACCTGCCCAGTGTACACGTCGCTCTGGCCGATCTGCAAAGGCGGCAGGAAGACTATGTGGCGGCTGTGGCAACCTACGACACCGCAATCAAGCTGACCGAGGACGGGGTGGGCGGGAATTGGTTCCTGCACTACGCGCGCGGCATCTCACACGAGCGCCTGAAGAACTGGGATCAAGCCGAGGTCGATTTTCGCCGCGCGCTGGAACTGAACCCGGACCAACCGCAGGTGTTGAACTATCTTGGCTATTCTCTGGTCGAACGGCAAGAAAAGCTGGATGAAGCGCTGAACATGATTGAACGCGCCGTCGCGGCGCGCCCGGACAGCGGCTTTATTGTCGACAGTCTGGGGTGGGTGCTCTTCCGTTTGGGCCGCTATGATGAAGCGGTCGAACATATGGAGCGCGCGGTCGAACTGATGCCCGTCGATCCGGTGGTGAACGATCACCTTGGCGACGTTTACTGGGCCGTAGGTCGCGCGCGTGAGGCTGAATTCCAGTGGAAACGCGCCCTGTCGTTTATCGACCTTGAAGACACCGATGGAGAGGCCGACCCTGAACGCATCCGCCGCAAGATCGAAATTGGTCTGGATGCGGTTCTGGCCGAAGAAGGCGCCGATCCCTTGAAGGTTGCCAATGAAGGTTGAGGCCTTCGCGCCCGCCAAAATCAATCTGACCCTGCATGTGACCGGCCAACGGGCGGATGGTTACCATCTGCTGGATTCGCTGGTGGTATTTGCAGATGTCGGCGACGGTTTGCAGTTTATGCCGGGCCCCGAATTGTCGATCTCGGTCACCGGAGAGCACGCGGCAGGCGTGCCAACGGACAACCGCAATCTGGTCTGGAAAGCGGCCGAAGCCGCCGGATGGACCGGGCATATAGATCTGAACAAAGTGCTGCCGCATGGTGGCGGCATTGGTGGCGGCTCGTCGGATGCGGCTGCGACCTTGCGGATGAGCGCGAATCAGGGATCAGGCGTTTCGCAGGGCATGGCGTTGTCGCTGGGTGCGGATGTGCCGGTTTGCATGGCCGCCAGCGCCACCCGGATGCGTGGGATTGGTGAACGGCTGGACCCAACGCCCTTGCCACAGCTGCCCGCTTTGCTGGTCAATCCCGGTGTCGCGGTTCCCACAGGATCGGTGTTTTCGGCGCTGGAAAGCCGTGACAACCCGCCCATGCCAGACGACATCCCGGCCTTTGAGGCACCCGAAGCCTGTGCTGCATGGCTACAGGATCAACGCAATGACCTTGAACCGCCCACCACAAGTCTGGCGCCGGATGTGGCCCGTGTTCTAAGCAATCTGTTCAGCACAAAAGAGGTTCTGCTGGCCCGTATGTCCGGCTCAGGCTCAACCTGTTTTGCGCTTTATCCAACGATGAAGGCCGCGCATTTTGCGGCCTATGAGATCGGCGCGGCGCACCCCGAATGGTGGTGCTGCGCGACGCAGCTCAATTAAGGCGCGAGACCACGTAATCCGCCAGATCACGCAGCAAAGTGCGAATCTCGTGATCGGGCAGCACATCCAATGAAGACTTCGCCTTGGCGGCCCAGTCGAATGCGTCTGACCGTGTGGCGTCTAGCGTGCCGTATTTCGCCATCAGGCTCAGCGCGTGGTCCAGATCGCCGTCTTCCTGACGGCCTCGGCCAATTGTGCGCTCCCAGAATGCATGTTCTTCGGCGGTGGCCTGTGCGACCGCTTTGATCACCGGCAGGGTCAGCTTGCGTTCGCGGAAATCGTCCCCGACATTCTTGCCGGTCGCCTTGCTGTCACCCTGATAATCCAGCAGATCATCGGCGATCTGGAACGCGATGCCCAGGGCGTCGCCATAATCAAACAGGGCTTTGACCTGATCCTCGGGCGCACCAGCGATCACGCCGCCGACCTCGGTCGCGGCGGAAAACAGCGCGGCAGTCTTGCCGCGCACGACCTGCAGATAAATCGACTCATCCGTGCCCAGATCGGTGGCGGCTGTCATTTGCAGCACCTCACCCTCGGCGATGGTGGCCGAGGCATTGGCCAGAATGTCCAGAACGCGCAGCGACCCGGTTTCAACCATCAGCTGGAAACTGCGGGAAAACAGGTAATCCCCCACCAGAACGCTGGATTTGTTGTCCCACAGCAAATTTGCCGTGGGCCGCCCGCGCCGTTGGGCGCTTTCATCCACGACATCGTCATGCAACAGGGTCGCGGTATGGATGAACTCAACCGTTGCGGCCAGCCGCACATGGTGGTCACCCGCATAGCCAAACAGCCGCGCCGCCGCCAGCGTCAGCATCGGGCGCAGGCGCTTGCCGCCCGCCTCGACCAGATGCGCCGTGACCTCGGGGATACGCGGTGCGTGCTCGGACGCCATACGCGTGCGGATCAGCGTATTCACCGCGTCCATTTCACCGGTCAGAATTTCTGCCAGCCGTTCATGCGGTTTTGAGATCGTGCCGATATTCATCACTCTCCTGATACAACGCTCGACTTCCGCCTCGCCTTGCCCTTACATCCATCCCCATGAAAGAACTATTGCGCAGCACCGATCCGACAATCCTGGCCTTTGCATCCGCCCTTCTTGAAGGCGAGGATATAGACTGCTTTCAGATGGACGTAAATATGAGCATCCTCGAAGGCGGCATCGGAATTTTCCCCCGCCGCCTGATGGTGCGCGCCGATGACCTGACCCGGGCGGAACGGGTGATGCGCGATAATGAGATTCCGCTGGGTCGATGACTCAGTTTGGTGATAGCGATCTGACCCGCAACGATTTTCTGGGCGGGCGTGTACGCCTGTGGCAACCCCGCGCGGGGTATAGGGCAGGGGTCGATCCGGTGTTGTTGGCGGCTGCGGTCCCGGCGGCAACGGGTCATACCGTGCTGGAACTTGGGTGCGGTGCCGGGGCGGCAATCCTGTGTTTGCAGGCGCGCGTGCCCGGTACGCAGGCCGTCGGGGTCGAGGTGCAGGCCGCTTATGCCGATCTGGCGCGTCGAAACGCCGCTGAGAACGCCGCGCCGCTGGAGGTGGTCGAGGCCGACCTCAGCGCCCTGCCGGCCCAGCTGAAACAGCGTCAGTTCGACCACGTAATCGCCAATCCGCCCTATTATCGCGCAGGCGCCCACAGCCCCGCCACGGACCATGGGCGCCGCCTGGCCCAGGGCGAAGACACGCCCCTGGATCGCTGGTTCGATACTGCGGCGAAACGTCTCGCGCCGCGCGGATATCTGCATATGATCCAGAAAGCCGACCGTCTGCCTGACATGCTGTCAGCCTGCGCAGGGCGGGTGGGATCGGTCGAGGTTCTGCCCCTGTCCCCACGGGTTGGCCGCAAGGCCGAGCTGGTGATTCTGCGCGCCAGAAAGGACGGTCGCGCGGGGTTTCAGCTGCACGCGCCGCTGATTATGCATGCCGGGGACCGCCACGAAAAAGACGGCGACAGCTATACGACCCAACTGTCTGGGGTGCTGCGCGACGGGGCCGCGATTTGTGATGCATTCGACCAATAGGCATTAACCAGCCGAATTTGTCGGATTTGTTACAGATTCTGTGCGTCTGCGGCGTGACAGGCTGGAAACGATGTGGTCAACTTCTTAGGTAAAACTCAGACACCAAAGAAGGAGTATCGCCATGAGCGTGAGCGCACATCTGACGGAACTGAAGAAAAAGCATGAAAATCTCGGTCTCGAAGTAGAGCAAGCCCAACGCGCACCTGGCATAGACGATCTCCATATTGCTCAACTCAAAAAGCAGAAACTTAGGCTGAAGGAAGAGATCGAGCGCTTATCCAGTTAACGTTTCATGCTGGCTCGCGCGGCAATGACCGCGCCGCCGGTGACTAAAACGGCCGTGATCGCCAGACCCCAAGACGGGGCGGCGATCCCGGCCAACACCAAAACAAGCGTAGACAACAGAGGCGCCGCATAGGACGCCGTACCTAATATCTGAATGTCGCCCTGCTTGACCCCGATATCCCAGACATAAAACGCCAGTCCCACCGGCCCCAGCCCCAATGCGGCGACCGATGCCCAGCCAAAGGCGCTGTTGGGCCAGACGGTGTCTTCGATGGCCAGATGCAGGGCAACAGATGCGATGGCCGTGGCGATACAGAATACAGCGACCGAACTGGTTGGCGTATCCCCTAACCGGCGTGATAAAACCGAATAGCCCGACCATGTCAGCGCACACAGCAGCGCCAAACCATAGCCCGGCAGGTGATTGGCCTGAAACCCGGCACTGCCACCCCCGGCGATGATCACGGCGGCCCCGGCAAAGCCAAGGCACGCGCCAATCAGATGCCCCGCGCGCAGGTGTTCACCCGGCAGCAGCCCGGAAAACAGCACGATCAGCAGCGGCCACAGATAGGCGATCAAACCGGCCTCGGCCGCCGGGGCCATGCGCAGGGCCGAGAAATACAGCGCGTGATAGCCAAACAGCCCAACGGTGCCGAACGCATAGGTGGTCCAGGGTACCGCGCGCAGGTGCCGCAGCCCGCCGCTGACCCCTGTCCAGATCAGGCCCAGCACGCCCCCGATTGAAAAGCAGATGGCGTTCAGCAGCAGCGGGGGTGTTGGGGTCGACCCCACTGTGAACAGGGCCAGCAAGGACCACAGCAGGACGGCGATGAACCCGATGGCGGTTGCGCGGGCTTTGGTCATTCAGCGGGCGACCTTCTCGACGGGGATGATTTCCATCTCCCCCCAGATATTTGCGGTTTTTTCGATTTCTGCCAGATACCAATCCCGAAACGCTGCGACCTGTGGCCGCTTCTCTGCACCCGGAAGGCAAAGAAATGAAAACCGGGCTTCAGTCTCAATCGCAATCTTGAAAGGCGTTACTAAGCGTCCTTCAAGAACATCTTTAATAAGTAACGGCCTGCGCCCCAGCAACACGCCTACACCTGCACAGGCTGCGTCGATGGAGTGTTCAACGTTCGAAAACCGCATACCATGTGGCTCAAACGCGTTGATTCCAATTGCGCGAAACCACGCTGGCCAATCGCAGGGAGGCGTAAGAAAGCTGTCATAATCGTTGATAACAAGGGGGGCACCGACAAGGCTTTCAGGGGTTGGAAACCGTTCTGCAAGGGCGGGGGACATAGCAGGGGTCAACCACTCTTTGCGCGCATGTACGGCATAAAGATTGTCATAGTTCCCATAACCGAAACGGATGGCGACATCGATGTCATCGCGCTGCAAGTCCACCATTTGGAGCGAGGTCGATATGCGTAGATTGATCTCGGGGTGAGCTGTGGCGAAATTATAAAGTCTCGGGGCCAGCCATTTTGCAGTAAGTGCAGGGCCTGCCGTAACGGTCAGGCTGGTTTCGTCCTGCAAACGCCGGGTCGCTTGCCAGGCAGCTTGGAGAGCGGCAAAGCCATCTGCCGTGCTGGGGGCCAGCGTGCGCCCTGCTTCTGTCAATTCCACAGCGCGGTTTAGGCGTCGGAACAAGGGGAGGCCCAGATGCTTCTCCAGCGATTTGATCTGAAAGGACAGCGCTGCCGGGGTGACGTGAAGCTCGGCGGCTGCTTTGGCAAAGGACATATGGCGCGCGGCGGCGTCGAAAGCCCGTAGGGCGGTCAAAGGGGGAAGGTTGTCGCTCATCTATACTCAAGAAATTCTTAACTGACGTTCGTAGAAAGCTCGTTTGTTGATTTGAAATTAGGGCGTATATTCAGATCAAGTCAAACAAATTTGAACTGAAAGGATGGCTGAAATGATCGAGATGACGACCAATCCCGCGACCGCTCGCGCCTTTCAGCGGGCCCATGCAGAGCGTGGCAAGCTAGTCAAACAGGCCCTGAACTGGTTATTCGGTTCCCGCTGAGCGCAGCGCGCGCGTTCTTACGGGATATAAGAAGGGCCGGTCCAAAAGGACCGGCCCGTTGTTCTGTTCTGCAGTCGTATCAGACGAAGAACTGCGCACCGTTGGCCGAAATTGTCGAACCATTGATGAATTGCGAATCGTCGGACGCCAGAAAGGCCACGCAGCGCGCGATTTCCTCGGGCTCACCCAAACGACCCGTCGGAATCTGGCTGATAATCGAATCGCGCACTTTTTCCGGAACCGCCATGACCATTTCGGTTGCGATATAGCCGGGACAGATTGCATTGGCGGTGATGCCCGCCCGCGCGCCCTCTTGCGCCAGCGATTTGACGATGCCCAGATCGCCCGCTTTGGTCGCAGCATAGTTCACCTGCGCGAACTGACCCTTCTGACCATTGATCGAGCTGATGACGATCACGCGGCCAAACTTGCGTTCGCGCATACCCGACCAGACGGGGTGAACGGTGTTGAACACTCCGGTCAGGTTGGTGTCGATCACCTGATGCCACTGTTCCGGGGTCATCTTGTGGAATGGTGCATCACGGGTAATGCCCGCATTGGCGACCACGATGTCTATGGCGCCGACCTCGGCCTCGACTTTTGCGATACCTGCTTTGGATTCCTCATAATCAGCGACGTTCCACTTGTACGTGGCGATGCCGGTTTCTTCGGTAAACTTTGCGGCGGCTTCATCATTGCCTGCGTAGGTGGCCGCAACATTGTAACCCTCGGCCTTTAGCGCCTTGGAAATTGCTGCGCCGATGCCGCGAGAGCCGCCGGTGACGAGTGCTGTACGTGCCATTTAAGAATCCTCCAAATTTAGTCGCCTTGGTAATTCTGTTACTCTGAGAGAGATTTGTGCGCAATATCGTTTCGTGTTCGTTTTGTCTTTCTGCTCGGCGATATTGTCGCAGCTATGGGATAAGACCCGATAGTAACAAAAAAGGGCGCCTCGTGGGCGCCCTTTTTCATTTAATTGTCAAAGCACTTAGTCGCGCTCCACACACAGGGCGACGCCCATGCCGCCACCGATGCACAGGGTCGCCAGACCCTTTTTCGCATCGCGGCGTTTCATTTCGAACAGCAGCGTGTTCAGAACGCGGCAACCGGATGCGCCGATCGGGTGGCCGATGGCAATTGCGCCGCCGTTGACGTTTACGATCGACGGATCCCAACCCATGTCCTTGTTCACAGCGCAGGCTTGGGCGGCAAAGGCTTCGTTGGCCTCAATCAGATCCAGATCGTCAACCGACCAGCCCGCTTTTTCCAGCGCCTTGCGCGAGGCATAGATCGGGCCGACGCCCATGATCGACGGGTCCAGACCGGCTGTCGCATAAGATGCGATGCGGGCCAGCGGCTCGATGCCGCGTTTTTCAGCGTTTTCGGCCGACATCAACAGGGTGGCCGCGGCACCGTCATTCAGACCAGACGCATTGGCAGCCGTGACCGAGCCATCCTTGGCAAAGGCAGGGCGCAGCTTGGCCATGGCATCCATGGTCGCGCCATGGCGGATGTATTCGTCGGCGTCCATCACCGTCTCACCCTTGCGGGTCTTGATGATGAAGGGCGTGATCTCATCCGCGAATTTGCCGGCTTTTTGCGCGGCTTCGGCCTTGTTTTGGCTGGCGACGGCAAACTCGTCCTGCATGTCGCGGCTGATCTGCCATTTTTCGGCGACATTCTCGGCGGTCTGACCCATGTGATAGCCGTTGAAAGCATCCCACAGGCCGTCGCGGATCATGGTGTCGATATATTTCATGTCGCCCATTTTCTGACCGGCGCGCAGCGCGGCGGCATGGGGCGAAAGGGTCATGTTTTCCTGGCCACCGGCGGCGACGATATCGGCGTCACCCAGTTGGATGTGTTGTGCACCCAACGCAACGGCGCGCAGGCCCGAGCCGCACACCTGGTTGATGCCCCAAGCCGCGCTTTCCTGCGGCAGACCGGCGTTGATATGCGCCTGACGGGCCGGGTTCTGGCCCTGAGCTGCGGTCAGAACCTGACCTAGGATGGTCTCGCTCACCTCGCCCTTTTCGATCCCGGCGCGTTCCACAACTGCTTCGAGCACAGCTGTGCCTAGATCATGCGCAGGGGTGTTTGCGAACGAGCCGCCAAAGCTGCCGACGCCTGTCCGTGCTGCGGATGCGATTACTACGTTGGTCATTTAGACAATCCTTTACCGTCAAGGTCCTGTGGGAACCGTGATGGCGCAGGCCGCAGAGGCATAGCCTCTGTGAACAAGAGCGCCTCATGATCCCCCGCTCCAACTGCTCATGGAATAGCGCAATGCTGCATTTGCAGCAACGGTCAGCTTGTCTCAGGCCGGATTCGGGGCAGCGTTTCGCGCCCTAGCTTCCTGTTTGTCGGGGTTTTTCGGCTTTCCACGGGGCCGAGACAGTTGGCGCGCCGAACAAATAACCCTGCAGACAGTCCACGCCGCTGGCCGCAAGGAATTCAGCGTCCTGCCGGGTTTCGACCGATTCGGCCGTCACCAGAATTTCGAATTCACGCGCAACTGCGATCAGCGCACGGACCAATGCCTGATTGTCGGGGTTTTCGCTGACGCCGCGAATGAACTGACCATCAATTTTGGCGGCGTCGAACAGAAACTCGCGAAAGTGGCGGAAACTGAAATTACTGGCACCGAAATCGTCCAGCGCAAAGGCTATGCCGCGTGGTTGCAGCCGATCCATGAAATCAATCACCAGATCGGGTAGGGTCATGGCCGAGCTTTCCGAGATTTCCAGAATCAACCGCTCGCCCAGATTGGTGTCTTTCTTCAAAAACCTCTCAAGCACACGGGTCCAGCGGGCGTATCCGATCGAGCGGGCGGACATGTTGATGGACAGGCGGATTTCGGGATTTCGGGCCAGCGTCCGCAGCCCCATTTCCAGGGCGACACAATCCAGTTCCCGGCCAATCGGCGTATTTTCCAACTGTGGCATGAATTCACGCGCGGGGATGACCCGCCCGGTTTCATCCAGCACCCGGATGAACCCTTCGTAAAAGGCCACGCCATGTGGTGCATGGGCCTGCATGACGGGTTGAAAGGCCAGCTTGCATTGTTTGTGTTTCACCGCCTCGGTCGCCATTTGAACCGTGGAGGTATCGCGGGATGCAACGGCCGCGTTCAACGGGTTTTCCGCATCCTTTGGCACATCTGCCAGTTTCCTGTCCCGCATGACTTTGCCATTTCCCTATACGTCGCCGGTCAGGGTCCGATTTCAGGGCAAACTTATGAATCTGCGGTTAAGGGGATCGAAAATCTTTGGCCGTGGCTTAGCGCGCGGTTTCCCACGCCCGACCCAAGGCTGCTGCTGCGCCGATCACGGCACCCATGAAACCCATGGCCATCATCGCGAACCCAAGCGCGATAATTGCAGCGCCGCCGCCGCCCAATGCGGTCAGCATCGCCAAAACCAGACCCGCCAATCCAAGTGCGGTGGAATAGGATGTCAAACGGGTCATGTCGGTCTCCGGCTACTCATTACATTTCACATCTGCTGAATATGGAATGCGAAAGCCGGTTTTCAAGGAAGGGGCCCGACGCGTCGGCGAAATTAAGCCTGTTTTGCCTGTGAGTTAGGCGTTTCTGCCTCGAATTGTTCGAATCCGGGCGTTCCGCGATCTTCGGGGTGCCGCGCCAGATGCCGCGCCTTGATCTGTTCAGAGTTGTCCCGGCTGCCATCGTGGCTGTACCCTGGCGGGGCAAAGCAATAGGCCAGCCGCTGGCGCAGGGTCAGGCCGGGCTGGGTTGCGTCGCGCCAGATGCCGACCCATTCGTGAAAGGCCACGCGCAGCGGGTTGAAGGTGCCGATGTTGTGCACCAGCCCGTAATCAACGCGGTCGTCCTCCTGTTCGGGCACAAAGGTTCCGAACAACTTGTCCCAGATGATGAAGACCCCGGCATAGTTGCAATCCAGATAACGCGCGTTGCGACCGTGATGGGCGCGGTGGTGGCTGGGCGTGTTCATTACCGCCTCGAACCAGCGGGGCATTTTGCCGATCGCCTCGGTGTGAATCCAGAATTGGTAGATCAGGTTCAGACCACCCACAAACAGCACCATCGCCGGATGGAACCCCAGCAGGATCAGCGGCGCGCGCACCACCATCATGAAAGTGAACGTATAGGTCCAGGTCTGCCGCAGCGCCGTGGTCAGGTTGTAATGTTGCGAGCTGTGGTGATTCACATGGCTGGCCCAGACCCAGCGAATGCGGTGCCCGAACCGATGCACCCAGTAATAGCGCAGGTCATCCACCACAAAACACAGGATGATCACCGGGATCGAGGTGCCCAGATTCAACGGTGTGATCTGCCATAGCCACATGAAAAACGCGTAGGCAATAAACCCCAGCGCAAACCCCGAGGCGATGTTTCCCGCCCCCATAACCAACGAGGTCACGGCATCGCGCGTTTCATACCGCCCGCCGCGACCCCTGAGGGCGATCCACAGAAACTCGGCCAGAATGGCGGCGATGAAGAAGGGAACGGCCCATTGCACGGCGTCCGGAAATGTCACGTGATCGGTCATGCGGGCTCCATCAGGTGTCGCCAGTGACGGCGCTCGAATTCATCAAGGCGGATGATCACTTTGGGTGTGCCAAAGTCATGGAACTGCACCTCAAACCCCTGCGGATGTTCCATCCAATCGAAATCCAGCAGGTGCCGGGCCACTGTATCGGCCCCAAAGGACCACAGCAGGCCATTGCCGGAATTGGTGCGGATCAGGGCCGAATGCCTGTCATGCGCAACGGTGATGTCGATGATCACATCGTCAGGTGCATGGCGCAGCCATTCCGACCGCGCGATATCGGGGGTCAGTTCGCGCACGCGCGACCGCCCCGTCAGGTGCAGCGTCACCGTTACCCCAACGATGCCCCCGACCACCAGAACCAGCAGTATTTCAAGCGGCATTCCGTCCTCCCGCCTGACAGAGTGCAAAGCGGCAAGGATGCTGTCAAAGGTGGCGTGGCGTCAGCCTGTTTCCAGACTGTCCAGAACCTCGTGCTGGACGACCCGATTGACAAAGGGCACCAACCCGTCGGGGCCGGATGCCCGGTCCTTGAGGTGAATGCAGATATCGGGCCTGCGGGCGGCTATGATGCCGACCATTTCGCCGCGTATCTTGTCGTCCAGACCTGCCCCCATGATGGCGCAGGTGATTTTGGGTTCATCGTCCAGTTGCCGCCGCACCTCATCCGGGTCATGTGCGCCCAGCCACTGGATCGGCAGGTGATCCAACTGTCGTGCCACATCACCGATTACATTTGGCAGTCTCCCGATCAGCAAAACCACTGGTTTCATTGTAGCCTCCTCTTAAGTTAACTCCGTTGAGGGCTATTTGCTAAGGATGAGGCGAGTATAGCACGAGAAGGCCGGTATTTGGATCGATTGAAATCACCGGCATTTGTACGAGGGGCTTATTCTTGAAAAATGTTCTTTTCGTCTGTGGAAAAGCCCGGATGCGCAGTCCAACTGCAGCCGACATAGTGGCCGAATGGCCCGGTTTCATTACGGACTTTGCCGGACTCAGCCGGGATGCTGATGAAATGCTCTCATCGGAACAGGTTGAATGGGCAGATTTAATAGTCGTGATGGACCGGCGCCAAAAGAAGCGGTTGAATGATCAATTCGGCCATCTTGTGGGGAACACCAAGACCGTCGTTCTTGGAATCCCTGATCGCTTTGAATACATGGCGCCCGCTTTGGTCGATCTCATGATGCCAAAGCTGCGCCAAGTATTGGGTGTTCCGGACTAGCTCTCAGCACCCACCAGCGTTGAGATGATCGCCTTGGCGCTGTCCGAATTCCATTCGGCGTCGCCAATCAGACGGGCAATTTCCTGACCTTCAGGGTCCAGGATAACCGTGATCGGCAGGGCGATCACACCGAATTCCCGTGCCGCTGCCGAGCTGGGGTCCTGATGGCGGGGCAGGTTGTCGATGCCGTTTTCTTCGAAAAACTTCTTGATCCCAGCGGGGGTGTTGCGCCCGGTGGCCAGGGTCAGGACCTGAAACTTGTCGCCGCCAAATTCTTGCTGCAACTCGGCGATCTGGGGCATTTCCTTGCGGCAGGGCGCACACCAGGTGGCCCAGAAGTTCACCAGAACGTATTTGCCGCGATAATCTTCCAGCGTGCCAACGCCGCTGTCATCTTCCAACTGGAATTCGATTGTTTTGGCGGCTTTCGGCTCTTTGTGCAGGATCAGCCGTTTCAGTGTGCCATCGCGCAGCGGTGCCAAAGTATCGGCATCTGCGGCCAACGCCGCATTTGCACCCAGCGCAAGGGCCATATAAAGGGGGATCAGACGAAATAGGCGCATATCAACTCCGGGTTTTCTTACATGACCGATCAATCTTCGAACCAGATGTGGGGCGGCCGCTTTGCCGCCGGTCCAGACGCGATCATGGAGGCAATCAATGCCTCGATCGGGTTCGATCAGCGGATGGCAGCCCAGGACATCGCAGGCTCGCGCGCCCATGCCGCCATGTTGGCTGCCACAGGCGTTATAACTGATAATGATGCGCAGGCCATTCGGGAAGGGCTGCTCACAGTCTTGTCAGAAATTGAGCGGGGTGAATTCCAGTTTTCCACCGCGCTGGAAGACATCCACATGAATGTCGAAGCCCGGTTGAAAGAAATCATCGGCGAACCTGCGGGCCGTTTGCACACAGGTCGTTCGCGCAATGATCAGGTCGCCACCGATTTCAGATTGTGGGTCCGTGATCAGCTGGACGCGGCTGAGACTGGCCTGCTGGCCCTGATCCGCGCGCTTTTGGCGCAGGCCGAGGCCGGGGCAGATTGGGTCATGCCCGGTTTCACTCATATGCAAACAGCGCAGCCGGTCACCTGGGGCCATCACATGCTGGCCTATGTCGAGATGTTCGGCCGCGATCTGTCCCGCGTCCGCGATGCCCGTGCCCGGATGAACGAATCCCCGCTGGGTGCCGCGGCATTGGCCGGGACGTCCTTTCCCATCGACCGCCACATGACAGCCGAAGCCCTGGGTTTTGACCGCCCCGCCGCAAATTCGCTGGATGCAGTCAGCGACCGGGATTTTGCGCTCGAGTTTCTGTCCACCGCCTCGATCAGTGCCATGCACCTGTCGCGTTTTGCCGAAGAACTGGTGATCTGGTCGTCGGCCCAGTTTCGTTTTGTGGCGCTGTCGGACCGGTTCTCGACCGGCTCGTCGATCATGCCGCAAAAGAAAAACCCCGATGCGGCGGAACTGATCCGTGCCAAGGTGGGCCGGATTTACGGCGCGAATACGGGTCTGATGATGGTGATGAAGGGCCTGCCGCTGACCTATTCCAAGGACATGCAGGAAGACAAGGAACAGGTCTTTGACGCCGCAGACAGCTGGATGCTGGCGCTGGCAGCGATGGAAGGCATGGTCGGGGACATGACCGCCAATCGTGAAAGTCTGGCGGCGGCTGCGGGATCGGGGTTCTCGACCGCGACCGATCTGGCCGACTGGCTGGTGCGGGTGCTGGGCCTGCCGTTCCGCGACGCGCACCACATCACCGGATCGCTGGTGGCCATGGCCGAGGGCAAGGGCTGCGACCTGCCGGACCTGAGCCTGGATGAAATGCAATCGGTCCACGCCGATATCGCAAATGACGTCTATTCTGTTCTTGGCGTCGATAATTCAGTACACTCTCGCCAGTCTTATGGTGGCACAGCCCCCGATCAGGTCCGTGCCCAGGTCAAGCGATGGAAGGCGCTGGTGTGATGCGAATACTACGTGTGATCCTTTTGGTCTCGGCCGGGGCGGCCCTGGCCGGGTGTGGCGCGGACGGTGAACCCATTCACCCCACCATGAGCGCAAATGTCGGCGTTGGCAGCGGTGGCACCTACGTCGGCGGCGGCGTAGGGCTGCAGCGTGGCGGGCTGGGCGTTTATCTGGGGCTTTGAACCCGGCAGAGATTGCGTTGTCGCGGCAGCGCACCTATGTGAACGGCATGATCGGCCCAGTGCCGAAGCCTTTGGTAAAAGACCGCGAATATGAAAATCATTGGCCTGATCCTGTCTCTCGCTGTTCTTGCGGCCTGCGATCCGTCTTACAAACCGCGCCCTGAACCGGCCGCCGCTTCGGGCGGTTCCGGGATTTCGATCTCGGGCTATGGCAGGGTTGGCGTTTCGACCAAAAGGTGAGGGGGCCCCGTGGTTCCGTGCGGAATCCATTGATCCGCCCTGCGGTTTTGGTCTAAGCGCGCAGTCATGGATCACTTTCTGTACCGCGACGGCGCGCTTTACGCCGAGGATGTCCCGATTTCCGAAATCGCAGCTGCGGTCGGAACCCCGTTTTATGTCTATTCCACAGCCACGCTGCTGCGGCATTTCAAGCTGTTTGACGACGCGTTGGAAGGCACCGATCACCTTGTCTGCTATGCGATGAAGGCTGCCAGCAATCAGGCGATCCTGAAAACGCTGGCGCAGGCGGGTGCGGGGATGGATGTGGTCTCGGGCGGTGAATACCTGCGCGCCAAGGCGGCAGGCGTGCCCGGCGACCGGATCGTGTTTTCAGGCGTTGGCAAAACGGCGGATGAGATTCGCACCGCGCTGAGCGGCGGCATCCGCCAGTTCAACGTGGAATCCGAGCCTGAGATGGAAGTGATCAACGCTGTTGCGCTGGAACTGGGCGTGATTGCGCCGATCACCGTGCGGGTGAACCCGGACGTGGACGCCAAGACCCATGCCAAGATCGCCACCGGCAAGTCCGAGAACAAATTTGGCATCCCGATTGCCCGCGTGTCCGAGGTTTACGCCCACGCCGCCAGCCTGCCGGGGCTGAAGGTGATCGGCATCGACGTCCACATCGGCTCACAACTGACCGAGTTGGAGCCGTTCGAGCTGGCCTATACCAAAGTGGCCGAGCTGACCGAGCAGCTGCGCGCCGAAGGGCACGATATTCGCCGTCTGGATCTGGGCGGGGGCTTGGGCATCCCATATACGCGGGCCAATGATGCGCCGCCGCTGCCGGTGGAATACGGCGCGTTGATCAAGAAAACATTGGGACATCTGGGCTGCGAGATCGAAATTGAGCCGGGCCGCCTGATCGCGGGAAACGCGGGGCTGATGGTCAGCAAGGTGATCTATGTGAAATCCGGCGAAGGCCGCGATTTCCTGATCCTGGACGGGGCGATGAACGATCTGATCCGCCCTGCCATGTACGAGGCGCACCATGATATCGTTGCGGTGAAAGAAGCCGCGCCGGGGGTCGAGCAGCAGCCCTATGACATCGTTGGTCCGGTGTGTGAATCCGGCGATACCTTTGCCAAACAGCGTAACATGCCACCGCTTGCGCCGGGTGATCTGGTCGCTTTCCGCAGCGCAGGTGCTTATGGCGCGGTGATGGCCAGCGAATACAATACCCGCCCCCTGATCCCCGAGGTGTTGGTGCATGGGGATCAATTTGCAGTTATTCGTGAACGGCCAAGCTTTGACGAAATCATAAACCGCGATACCATACCCGGGTGGCTGTGACGCGATAACCGCGCGGGCCCGATCAGGAGGCCCGCCTTGAGCGTAAGACAAACCCTGCCGATCCCAAAACTGTCCCTGTGGCTGACGCACGCAGGGATGCTGGCCGAGCAGGTTTTGCGCGCATTCTGGCCCTTTTTGTCGGTTTTCATGGCGATTCTGGCCGCATTGATGCTGGGCTTGCAGGATTACGTCAGGATCGAAATCGTCTGGATCGTTGGTGCGGTCGCATTGATCGGCTTGCTGGTCACGCTGATCATGGGTGCGCGGCGATTCCATTTCCCTTCACGAACCCAGGCGCTGATGCGTTTGGATGAGACCCTGCCGGGGCGCCCGATTCAGGCCCTGATGGATGATCAGGCCATTGGCGCGCTGGACGCGGATTCGGTGGCGCTGTGGCGTGCACATCAGGACCGGATGACGCAAAACGTTGCACGGGCGGAGCCGGTCAAACCGGACCTGCGGCTGGCGGATCGCGATCCCTATGCCCTGCGGTATTCGGCGTTGCTGGCGTTGGTAATAGCCGCTTTGTTCGGATCGTTCTGGCGCATCGGATCTGTGGCCGAGATGGCACCCGGCGCGGCTGTGGCCGGGCAGGGGCCCAGTTGGGAAGGCTGGGTGGAACCGCCCCGCTATACTGGCCTGCCGACACTGTATCTGGCGGATCAGTCCGATCCGACTCTGTCGATCCCGCAAGGCAGCCGTATCACCCTGCGGTTTTACGGTGAGGTTGGCGCGCATAGCTTGACGGAAAATGCCTCGCCTCTGGGCGCTGAAAATGCGACCGATCCGGAACAGGAATTTGTCGCGGAGCGTTCAGGGCAGCTGTCGATTCAAGGCCCATTGGGGCGTGACTGGGCGCTGGATGTAACGGCCGACACCGCCCCCGAAATCAGCGCGGTAGGCGTGGCCGAGGCCGAAGCGGGCGGGCAGATGAAGCTGCCCTTTGCAGCCCGCGACGATTATGGCGTTGTCTCTGGCTCGGCAATCATCGAACTGGATCTGGCGTCGGTTGATCGCGTCTATGGCTTGGTACCCTCGCCCGAACCACGCGACGTGATCGAGGTTGAGCTGCCGATGCCCATCGCCGGCGACCGCGCAGATTTCACCGAAGACCTGATTGAGGATTTTTCACAGCACCCCTGGGCGCATCTGCCGGTCCGGATCACTCTGATGGCCCGCGATGCGGCGGATCAGGAAACCCAATCGGAACCCTATCAAACCGCACTGCCCGCGCGGCGGTTCTTTGATCCGCTGGCGGCGGCGGTCATCGAACAGCGCCGCGACCTTCTGTGGACGCGGGAAAACGCGCCGCGTGTGGCTCAGCTGTTGCGGGCGGTGTCTCATTTGCCAGAGGGGTTTTTCCGGTCGGACACAGCCTATCTGCGCCTGCGCGTCACCCTGCGGCGGCTTGAGACGTTCAATGAATACGGCCTGAAACCGGAGCAACAGGCAGAAATTGCCCAGGCGCTTTGGGATTTGGCTGTGCTGATTGAGGACGGCACTCTGGCCGATGCGCTGGAACGTATGCGCCGCGCGCAGGAGCGTTTGACCGAAGCCATGCAGAACGGCGCATCCGACGAAGAGATCGCCGAGTTGATGCAGGAGCTGCGCGATGCAACGCAAGATTATATGCGCCAACTTCAGCGGCTGGCGCAGGAAAACAACGATGGTGAACCTCAGCAAGGTCAGAATGGCGAAACCCTGCAGATGACGCAGGACGATCTGCAACGGATGATGGACCGCATTCAGGAGCTGATGGAACAGGGCCGCATGGCCGAGGCGCAGCAGGCGCTGGAAGAGTTCCAGCAGATGATGGAAAACATGCGCGTCACCCAGGGCCAGGGTCAGGGCCAGCAATCCGAGGGTCAGCAGGCCATGGAAGGTCTGGCAGAAACCCTGCGCGAACAACAAGGGCTAAGCGATCAGGCGTTCCGCGACCTTCAGGAACAATTCAACCCCGGCGCGCAGGCTGGCGAAAGTCAGGGCAACGAAGGCCGCTCGGGCGGTCAAGGCCGTGGCCAAAGCCATGAAGGGCAAGGCGGTCAGGGTCAGGGCTCGGACCAGGCGGGCGAAGGTCAGCAAGGTCAGGGATCACTGGCAGATCGTCAGCAGGCCCTGCGGGATGAGCTGAATCGCCAGCAGCAGAACTTGCCCGGTTCCGGAACGCCTGGCGGCGAAGATGCGCGCGATGCGCTGGGCCGTGCGGGCCAGGCGATGGACGACGCCGAAGAGGCGCTGCGCGGCGACGATCTGGCCGAAGCCATCGACCGTCAGTCCGAGGCGATGGAAGCCCTGCGCGAAGGGATGCGGTCATTGGGCGAGGCATTGGCCGAGAACCAGCAAAACCAGCCGGGTCAGGGCGCGCAGGACGGCGATATGCAGGCCAACAACCGCGATCCGCTGGGCCGCAGCCCGGGCGCGAATGGGTCAATCTCGACCGACGAAGGTTTGTTGCAAGGCGAAGACGTCTATCGCCGCGCCCGCGAACTGCTGGACGAAATCCGCCGCCGCACCGGCGAGACGGACCGGCCCCAAATCGAACTGGAATACCTCAAACGTCTGCTTGAAAGGTTCTAGGCGTCAGAATCAGCGGCTCAGTTCTGCGCTGCTGATCCAGTCTGTGTCTCAAGCCAGACACGCGCCTGATCCACAAGCGATACATATGAGTTAAGCATCGGGTCTGCCTGTGGCACGGCATCGCTAATCTGCTGGGCGTTGCTATAGACCAGCAGCAGGATGATACCGATGATGACGATCAGGGCGAAGCCACGCAGAAACCCGCTGCGCGGCTTGACAGCAGCCGGTTCCGCCGCCTCAGCCTGATCGGATGCGCTGTCGCTCAGCAGGCTGGAATTGATCGCCTCGACATCGGGCAGCACATCCTTTTGACCTGCGTCAGATGACGTCTCGCTGGCCACCAGCTCTTTGGCGGCCTGTTCTTCCGGGTCAGGTTCGGGTGGGGCATCCAGTGCCAGATCGGGCTGGCTTTCCAGGCTCTCGCCTTCCTGCGCCCGCAGATCGGCCTCTCTTGCGGCTTCTTCTTTCAGGATGCTGGCAACGGCCGGATCGACATTTTTTGCCGTCGCCGGTTTTTCGGCTGGGGCCTCGGGTTCGGGATCAACCTCTGGTTCGGGTGTGGGTTCAGGGTCAGCCTGCGCCTCAGGTTCCGCCGCATTGGGCTCAGGCTCTGCCATTTCGGGTTCAGGCTCTGCCTTTTGGGGTTCGGGCTCAGCCGTTGCCGGATGTTTGGCCTGAAACCAGGTTTTTTCACAATTCGAGCATTGAACATCGCGGCCATCCTCGGGGATGACCTCGTCGGGAACCTCGTATTGGGCACTGCAATTCGGACAAGTAAGACGCATGCTGCCTCCCGGTCGGGGTGCCGACCTGATAATAGTTTTTTCAGGGATGATATTCCGTTAAGACCTGACAGCAAAGGGTGTTTTCGGTATCACGGTTCAAGTGTCACCAATTCGACCCGGTGCAGGCATTGAAACCGCAACCGCGCTCGGGCATGAAGAGCGGCGAAAAAATTGGGGGCCCTTGTGATCGAGCTGGAAAATGTCAGCTACACCTATGGCGGTGGTGAGTTGCTGAGCAATGTATCACTTCAGCTGCAACCGGGGTCATTTCACTTTTTGACCGGCCCGTCAGGCGCAGGAAAAACAACGCTGTTGAAACTGTGTTACGGCGCGCTTTTGCCCACATCGGGGCGGCTTAGCGCGTTTGAACAGGATATCGCCGGTCTGGATCGGGATCAGATGGCCCTGTTGCGCCGCCGGATCGGCGTGGTCCATCAGGATTGCCAGTTTCTGGACCATATGACTTTGGCGGAAAACGTCGCACTTCCCTTGATGGTGTCGGGCCGCGCCGAACCTGCCCAGCGTGAAGACCTGAGTGAATTGTTGAACTGGGTCGGGCTGGGCGCACGTCTGGATTCGCACCCGCCCGAATTGTCCGGCGGCGAACGTCAGCGCGCGGCGCTGGCGCGGGCGGTGATCCTGTCACCTGACGTGGTTTTAGCTGACGAACCGACGGGAAACGTGGATTGGGACATGTCACAACGCTTGTTGCGCCTGCTGGTCGAACTGAACCGGATGGGCAAGACCGTTCTGATTGCCACCCATGATCTGAGCCTGATCCGCGCTGCCAAAAGTCAGGTCCAAGCCCGCGTCCTGCGTATTTCACAGCGCCAGATTCAACTGGCGGGGGCGGATCTATGAGCAACGGAAACATCCGAAGCCTGCTGCGGCAGGACAAGCGCGCCGACCGGGTTGTGCCGCCCACAGGTTATACCGCGCATCTGACCCTGTTCGTGTCGGGCGCGATGGCATTTCTGGCCGTGTTTGCGATGGCTCTGTCGTTGGCCTCGGGCCGTTTGGCCGACCGCTGGGCGACTGAGCTGGCCGGGGCCGCAACCCTGCGCATCAACGCCCCGGCAGAACAGCTTGCTGCGCAAACTCAGGCCGCGCTTGAAGTTCTTGGGCAGACCCCGGGCGTTGCCTCGGCCCGGGCGTTGACGGCTGAGGAACAAGCTGCGCTGCTGTCCCCGTGGTTCGGGCCGGATGTGCCGCTGGACACGCTGCCGGTGCCGCAGTTGATCGAAATCATCGAAGGCGAACCGGGGTTGGATGCGGTTGGTCTGCGCCTGCGATTGGGGGCCGAGGTTCCGGGCGCGGTGCTGGACGACCACACACGCTGGCGCGAACCGTTGGTGGATGCGGCGATGTCCCTGCGACGGCTGGGCTGGGTGTCGATCCTGCTGATCGGAGGTGCGACGGCGGCGATGATCACGCTGGCGGCGAATGCCTCATTGGCGGCGAATGCCCAGATCATCGAGGTTCTGCGACTGGTTGGCGCGCGCGACAGCTTCATCGCCCGCGCCTTTGTGCGCCGCTTTACCTACCGCGCATTCTTTGGCGCAATGGTCGGGATGCTGCTTGGCATGTTCGGTGTGCTGCTGCTGCCCGAAGCCACAGATGAGGGCGGGTTTCTGACCGGTCTTGGATTTCAGGGGGCGGGCTGGCTTTGGCCGGTGCTGATCCCAGTGTTGGGCGCGGCGGTGGCCTTTTTTGCCACCTGGACCGCCGCCAGCCGTAAACTGAAGGAGCTTTCGTGATGGCAACAGCCTTTCAATGGGTTCGTTCGCTGATCTTCATGATCACGATTTATGTGTGGATGCTGATCCTGGGGATTGTGTTCGCCCCATACGCTCTGTTTACCAAACGCGGTGCATTGCAGGCCTGCAAGACCTATGCGCGTACGACGATGTGGCTGGCCCGCTGGATGGTTGGCATCCGCTGCGAAGTGCGCGGAAACGTCCCGGTCGAAGAAGTCGTGATCGGCGCTAAACATCAGTCCTTTCTGGACATCATCATCATTTTCAACGCCATACCGCACGGCAAATTCATCATGAAGCGGGAACTGCTGTGGACGCCGATCATCGGTCTTTATGCCCGCAGGCTTGGGTGTATTCCGGTGGATCGCGGCAAAAAGGGCGCAGCTGTTGCCAAAATGGTCAAGGATGTCGCCAAGGAATTCACGGAACCCGGCCAGCTTGTGATCTACCCACAGGGCACGCGGGTCGCGCCGGGGGTGCAGAAGCCCTATAAGGTCGGCACCGCCGTCTTGTATGAGGGGCTTGGCTTTCCCTGTGTCCCGGTGGCCACCAATGCGGGCGTCTTTTGGCCACGCACCGGTGTCCTGCGCAAACCCGGCCTGGCGATTGTTGATTTTCTTGACCCGATCGAGCCGGGCGTCGCACGGGCGGCGTTTCTTGGACAGCTGGAAGACGTGATTGAAACACGGTCCAACGCCTTGATGAAAGAAGTGGGGTTTGATCCGCATGGAGTACATTGACGACATCGCCACGCTTGAGGGGCTTTACGGCACCCCCGGCGCACCCGCGCTGTGCAAGGTGGCACATCGACTAACCCCGCTTTATCGCAAATGGATCATGACATCGCGGCTGTGCATTATTGGCACTGTCGGCCCCGAAGGTGTCGACAGCAGTCCGCGCGGCGACGACGGCCCTGTTGTGCTTGAGCTTGATCCCAATACGCTGGCCCTGCCGGATTGGCGCGGTAACAACCGTCTGGACAGCCTGCGCAACATCGTGCGCGATCCGCGTGTATCCTTGTTATTTCTGGTGCCTGGATCGAACTCTGTAGTGCGTCTGAACGGATCCGCCCGGTTGACCGCGGATGAGGGGCTGCGCGCGCGGTTCGAAAAGCAAGGGAAACGCCCGGCCACCGTCATCGTCATCGAGATCGCAGAAATATACACCCAATGCGCCCGCGCCCTGATGCGCGCCCGGACTTGGACCAGTGGCGATGAAACCAAAGACTTGCCTTCTGTCGGTGAAATCCTGTCCGAGATGACCAAAGGCGAAGAAGGCGGCACACGCTATGACAATGAATGGGGGGCACGCGCCGCCAAAACGATGTGGTAGGTTAGGCCGGGCTTGCGGTCATGGATTGGAACATTGCCTTTACTTCGTCCACGCTGATGTTCAGCCCCTTTGCCAGCTTTTGCACGAACACCGACTCGCTTTGGGCCAGATTGCCGTCCGCGCCGACGATCATCAGCGTGGCCTGCATGACCAGACGTTTCTGTTCATTGCTCAACCCCCGGCCGAAGGCTGCGAATTGGGCATCGGTCGGTTTGACCTCGGCCATGTCGTACATGCGGCGTATGCGGGCATCGTCAAAGTTCTCGCCAGTCATTTGCTTGGCGATGTCGGCCATCATGGCGATCTCGGATGTATCCAGCTGACCATCTGCCTTGGCGGCATGGCACATAGCGTCCATCGCCTGAATCGCGGCCGGAGCTGCAGCCCCCATTTCCGATTGGCGCTGTCTTTTTCGTGCAGATCGACCAGCCGTCTTTACACCTGCGATGGCCAGCAGGATCGCAATTGCCCCCAGCCCCCAAAAGCCCGAGATCATATCGTTGAGCGACATCACCGGCTGGTCCGGCAGATCACTGGGGAAATCGCCCAAAGCTTTGCCCAATTCCAGCTTGTCTGCGGACAATCTGTAAAAGCTGTCGCTGTCGCACCCATTCGGGGCCAGAACATAACCCTTTGAGCTGCGCCAGACTCCTGCGAACAGGATATGCGTCTTTTCAGTCAGGTGGCACAATGCAAGCGTTTGCCCGGTATCGTCTTGAATTTCGGTCTCGGCGATCAGACTCATCTGCTCCGAAGTGCCCGAAACACCGCCGCCACGTTTGGCGTGGGCCTCGTGGCCGAAGAACATGGTCATGAACAGCGCTGCCGCGCAATATGTGAGAAATCGCATAGTTAGCCTCAATAATAAGAACCGCATAAAGTACGTCTATCACTTTGAAATCAACTCAAAGCAGATCAATTTTGAGGCGAGATGACGTCAGCAAAAAGGCGGGCGCAATGGCCCGCCTTTCACTTGATACCTGTTGTTGCCGTCAACTGTGGATCGGCCCGTCCCCGCAGGCCAGCGCGGCTTCGCGCACGGCCTCGGAATAGGTCGGGTGGGCGTGGCAGGTCAGTGCGAGGTCTTCGGCGGACGCGCCGAATTCCATTGCCACGCAGACCTCATGGATCAGATCACCTGCTGACGGGCCAATGATATGCGCGCCCAGAATGCGGTCTGTTTCGGTGTCAGCCAAAATCTTGACGAACCCATCGGCGGCAAAATTGGCCTTGGCACGGCCATTGCCCATGAACATGAACTTACCGACCTTATAGGCGCGGCCCTGTTCCTTGAGCGTCGCTTCGGTCTCGCCCACATTGGCGACCTCGGGCCAGGTGTAGATCACGCCCGGAATGACGCCATAGTTCACATGACCATGCTTGCCTGCGACCTGCTCGGCGGCAGCCATGCCTTCATCCTCGGCCTTGTGGGCCAGCATCGGTCCTTCGGTTACATCGCCGATGGCGTAGATGCCCGGCACGTTGGTCTGCCAGTCTGCGCCCACCTTGATCTGGCCGCGCGGTGTCATCTCGACCCCCAGCGCCTCCAGCCCCAATCCGTCCGAGAACGGCTTGCGCCCGGTGGCGACCAGCACGGTATCGGCGTCGATCACATGCTCGCTGTCGTCCTTGAGCAGCTTATACGTCACCTTTGCCTTGGTCTTGGTCGCTTCGGTCTTTTGCACCGCCGCACCCATGACAAATTTCAGACCCTGTTTCTTGAGGATGCGCTGGAAGGTCTTCTGCACCTCGGGGTCCATGCCCGGCGTGATTTCCTTGAGGAATTCGATCACCGTCACCTCAGCCCCCAACCGGCTGTAGACCGAGCCCAGCTCAAGCCCGATGACGCCCGCGCCAATCACCACCATCTTTTTCGGAATCTTGCCCAGCGACAGCGCCCCGGTCGAGGTCACGACAACCTTTTCATCCACCTCAACCCCCGGCAGCGCCGATGGCTCGGACCCGGATGCGATGATGATGTTCTTGGCCTCGTGCACCTCATCCCCGACCTTGACCTGACCGGCGGCGGGGATCGAACCCCAGCCTTTCAGCCAGTCGATCTTGTTCTTCTTGAACAGGAACTCGATGCCCTTGGTGTTGCCGTCGATGGTTTCTTCCTTGTAGGCCTGCATCTGCTTCCAGTCGACCGAGGGGCTTTTGCCCTTCAGGCCCATCTTTACAAAGTTATGCTCGGCCTCATGCAGTTGGTGGCTGGCGTGCAGCAGTGCCTTGGATGGAATGCAGCCCACGTTCAGGCAGGTGCCACCCAACGTCTCGCGCCCTTCGACCACAGCGGTTTTCAATCCCAGCTGAGCGCAGCGGATGGCGCAGACATAGCCGCCGGGGCCGGCACCGATTACGATAACGTCATAGTTTGCCATGAAGAATCTCCTTGAGAGTTCGGGCTGTCGCAGGGCGTAAACCGCTGAACAGAGTGTACACAGGCGCTGTCACAGTAACACCGCCAAAAGCATTAAGGTTGTGGCCGCAAACCCGGCGAACCAGATCAGGCTGCGCCCGGGCCGAAGGCCGAAATAGTAAGCCGGGACATAAAGGATGCGGGCCACCAGATAAATCCACGCACATGCGGCGGTGAAGCCGCTGCCTTGGCCCGAGAGCGTCACCACGAGGCAGGCAATCGCAAACAGGATCAGCCCCTCGAAGTGATTGTTCATCGCCCGGTAAAGGCGCGCGGTTCCTTCCGAAAGCTGATCCTCCAGCGAACCACCCAGACGCGTCCGGTCGCGTGCTGACATGGTCTTGCCCGGCCCTAGTTCCAGATTGGCGGGGACCGCCATCAGCACGAACTGGATGACTTGCAGCAACGCTGCCAGAGTTAACGCTGTAAGCTCCGGGGTCATGGGACTTGGCCTTCGGTGCGGCGGGCAGTAAGTATATGCACTTCAACGGTCAATTGGCGCACGGGTGTTGCGGCCAGCATATGTGGGGCGGCAGGGATGCCGCCATGAAACAGATGTCCATGCCCCCCGACGATCATTGCGTTTAAACCGGCTCCAGCACTTTGACCTGAATATGCGCCACGCCACCACGTTCGTGATGCATGGCCAGTTCTTCCGAGCCGAAGAAATCCTGCGCCTTGTCCACATCCATGATCGCAAACAGCGCAACCGCATGGTCGTGCTGATCCGGGTCGCGCCAGATGTGGAGGTCGCGGATACCCGCGGCCTCTCGCATCGGTTGGTCCTCGCGGAATACCTTCAGCCAGGCATCAAAATCCGCAACGTCGGCTTGCCATAATACATGAGTCGCCATGATCAAAGATCCATCAACAGGCGGCGCGGGTCTTCCAGCGCCTCTTTCACACGCACAAGGAACGTTACCGCGCCTTTGCCGTCAACGATCCGGTGGTCATAGGACAGCGCCAGATACATCATCGGGCGAATCTTGACCTCACCCTTGATGGCCATCGGACGGTCCTGAATCTTGTGCATCCCCAGAATACCCGATTGCGGCGGGTTCAGAATAGGCGAGGACATCAGCGAGCCATAGACACCACCGTTCGAGATGGTGAAAGTGCCGCCCTGCATTTCGGCCATGGACAGCTTGCCGTCACGGGCGCGCTGACCCTTTTCGGCGATGGCTTTTTCAATTTCGGCAAAAGACATGCTGTCGGCGTCGCGGATTACCGGAACCACCAGACCCTGCGGCGTACCGGCGGCAACGCCCATATGCACGAAGTTCTTATAGACGATGTCGGTGCCATCAATCTCGGCATTGACCTCGGGCACTTCCTTCAGCGCATGACAGCAGGCCTTGGTGAAGAAGGACATGAAGCCCAGTTTGACGCCGTGCTTCTTCAGGAACAAGTCCTTGTACTCGTTGCGCAGGGCCATCACCTCGGTCATGTCCACCTCGTTAAAGGTGGTCAGGATTGCGGCGGTGTCCTGGGCATCCTTCAGGCGTCTGGCGATGGTCTGGCGCAGACGGGTCATGCGCACGCGTTCCTCGCGCCCGGCATCTGCGGCGGCAACTGGTGCGCGCGGGGCCTGGGCAGCGGGGGCGGGCACAGCCGCCGCAGGCGCTGGGGCCGAAGCCGTTGCAACAGCACGGGCCACGTCTTCTTTCATGATCCGACCATCGCGACCTGTGCCGCTGACCTGATCGGCGGACAAGCCCGCCTCGGCCATCGCTTTTTCGGCCGACGGTGCGTTTGCAACATCCTTGCCAGCACTTGCCGCCGCAGTGGCAGCTGCCGGTGCCGCCGGTGCTGCCGCAGCACCTGCTGCCGCGCCCGAGATCACCGCCAGTTTGGCCGTTGCATCCACGGTCGCGCCCTCAGGGGCCACGATTTCCGCCAGAACGCCCGCCGACGGGGCCGGAACCTCGACCGAGACCTTGTCGGTCTCCAACTCGCACAGCATCTCATCCTGTGCGACGGCGTCACCTACCTGTTTGAACCAGGTGGAAACGGTGGCCTCGGTCACCGACTCGCCCAACGTAGGCACCATCACATCGACGCTGCCGCCGGCCGCCGCCGGGGCAGCAGCAACAGGGGCCGGAGCCGCCGCCGCTGCCGGAGCAGAGGCCGCACCTTCGCCCGCTGCGATGGTGGCCAGCAGGGCGTCAACACCAACGGTTTCGCCTTCGGCGGTGACGATCTCGCCCATCACACCCGCTGCGGGTGAGGGGACTTCGACCGTGACTTTGTCGGTTTCAAGTTCACACAGCATCTCATCCACGGCGACGGCGTCACCGGGTTTTTTGAACCACGTCGCAACCGTGGCTTCGGTTACCGATTCGCCAAGCGTGGGAACACGAACTTCAATGGACATCGCTTACTTTCCTTCAATGCTCAGCGCTTCGTTCACCAGCGCTTCTTGTTGGGCTTTGTGTTGGCTGGCCAGACCCGTCGCGGGCGAGGCCGAAGTGGCGCGACCGACATAGCGTGGCCGTTTGTTGTCGGCCCCGATGCGGGTCAGCACCCATTCGATATTGGGTTCGATGAAGGACCAGGCGCCCTGGTTCTTGGGTTCTTCCTGACACCAGACCATCTCGGCGCCTTTGAACCTTTCAAGCTCATTGATCAGCGAATGGGCCGGGAACGGATAAAACTGTTCGATCCGCAGCAGGTAGACGTCGTCGATCCCGCGCGCATCGCGCTCTTCCAACAGATCGAAATAGACCTTGCCCGAACACATCACCACGCGCTTGATCTTGTCGTCACCCACCAGTTTAGTATCCGAGTTACCCTTTTGCGCGTCATCCCACAGCACCCGGTGAAAGCTGGAGCCGGTGGTGAAATCTTCGGCCTCACTGACCGCCAGCTTGTGCCGCAGCAGCGATTTGGGCGTCACCAGAATCAGTGGTTTGCGGAAGGTCCGGTGCAGCTGACGGCGCAGGATGTGGAAATAGTTCGCAGGCGTCGTGCAATTGGCCACGATCCAGTTGTCCTGACCACACATCTGCAAGAACCGTTCAAGTCGCGCGGATGAATGTTCGGGGCCTTGCCCTTCGAACCCATGTGGCAACAGGCAGACCAGACCGGACATGCGCAGCCATTTGCTTTCGCCCGAACTGATGAACTGATCGAACATGATCTGTGCCCCGTTGGCAAAGTCGCCAAACTGCGCCTCCCACAGGGTCAGGGCGTTGGGTTCGGCCAGTGAAAACCCGTATTCAAAGCCCAGAACCGCATATTCGGAAAGCATCGAGTCGATTACTTCGTACTTCGACTGCCCTTCACGGATGTTGTTCAGCGGATAGTACCGTTCTTCGGTTTCCTGATGAATGAACCCGGAATGGCGTTGGCTGAACGTTCCGCGTGTTGCGTCCTGCCCGGACAGGCGCACTGGATACCCTTCGGTCAGCAATGAGCCAAAGGCCAGCGCCTCGCCGGTGGCCCAGTCAAAGCCCTGGCCGCTGTCGAACATCTTTTTCTTGTGGTCCAGCAGACGGGTCACGGTCTTGTGCACCGCGATATCCGTAGGCGCGTGGGTCAGCGCGTTGCCGATTGCGGTCAGCGTTGCAGGCGCGATCGCAGTGTCGCCGCGCACGTATTCTTCTTTGTTCTTGTCGAGATGCGACCAACGCCCATCCAGCCAGTCGGCCTTGTTGGGCTTATAGTCCTTACCGGCCTCGAACTCATCGTTCAGATGGGCCTGGAAGGCGGCTTTCATATCCTCAATCTCACCCTCGGGGATCAGCCCGTCCTTGACCAGCCGTTCGGTGTAAAGGCTTAGCGTGGTTTTATGGGTTTTGATCTTCTTGTACATGATCGGGTTGGTGAACATGGGCTCATCACCCTCGTTATGCCCGAACCGGCGATAGCAGAAGATGTCGATGACCACGTCCTTGTGGAACTTCTGCCGGAACTCTGTCGCGACCTTGGCGGCATGAACAACCGCTTCGGGGTCGTCGCCGTTGACGTGAAAGATCGGGGCTTCGACCATCAGCGCGATATCGGTGGGATACGGGCTGGAGCGCGAGAAGTGCGGCGCTGTGGTGAACCCGATCTGGTTGTTCACAACGATATGCATCGTGCCGCCGGTCTTGTGCCCACGCAGACCCGACAGACCGAACCCTTCGGCCACGACACCCTGACCGGCAAAGGCTGCATCGCCGTGCAGCAGGATGCCCATCACGGTCGTGCGGTCACTGTCGTTCATCTGATCCTGCTTGGCGCGGACCTTGCCCAGAACCACCGGATTCACCGCCTCAAGGTGGCTGGGGTTCGCAGTCAGCGACAGGTGAACGCTGTTGTCATCAAAGACGCGATCAGATGACGCGCCAAGGTGGTATTTCACATCGCCCGAACCATCCACATCCTCGGGCTTGTAGCTGCCGCCCTGAAATTCGTTGAAAATGGCGCGATAAGGTTTGCCCATCACATTGGCCAGAATGTTCAGACGACCCCGGTGCGGCATCCCGATCACGATGTCACGCAGCCCCAGCGCACCGCCACGCTTGATGATCTGTTCCATCGCCGGGATCAGCGCCTCGCCACCGTCCAGACCGAACCGCTTGGTGCCCATGTATTTTACGTGCAGGAATTTCTCAAAGCCTTCGGCCTCGACCATCTTGTTCAGGATCGCCTTGCGGCCTTCCTTGGTGAATGCGATTTCCTTACCATATCCCTCGATCCGTTCCTTCAGCCACGCGGCCTGTTCAGGATCGGAAATATGCATGTATTGCAGCGCAAAGGTGCCGCAATACGTCCGGCGCACAATCTCGACGATCTGGCGCATGCTGGCCATCTGCAGCCCCAGAACGTTGTCGATGAAAATCGGCCGGTCCATGTCGGCATCGGTAAAGCCATAGGTCTTTGGGTCCAACTCAGGGTGGGTGCTGGCGGCGCGCATACCCAGCGGGTCGAGATTGGCCGCCAGATGACCCCGGATACGATAGGCCCGGATCAGCATCAGCGCCCGCAGGCTGTCCAGCACGGCGCGCTTGATCTGATCTTCGCTGACCGCGACACCTTTGTCCGCCGCCTTGTCCTTGATCTTTTTGCCCGCAGCCTTGGCGTCGATCTCGGCCCATTCACCGGTCAGCGCGCCGGTCAGGTCATCGGACGGCATCGGAGGCCAGTCGGACCGCGCCCAGGATGGCCCCTCGGCCTCGCGCTGGACGTCCGGCGTGGCATCCCCCATTGCCTTGAAGAACTCGGCCCATGCGGCATCCACCGCCCCGGGGTTCTTGGTGTACTGGGCATAAAGCTGCTCCAGATATTCAGCATTGTGCCCCTGCATAAAGCTTGAGGCATGAAAGGCAGAGTTGGGCGTATGTTCGGTCATTGGGCTACCTCATATGGGTTGGGACCGTATTGATTGGTGCCTGGCTGGCTGGGGCGGGTTAGCCACCACAGCACCAGAAGGGGTGACACAAACAAAACAAGCAGTGTCGGAAGAACAATCAGCAACGTGGCGCGGGTGAACAGAATGTCCATGCTACCACCATGCTGGAAATGAGAGGCAAGGCCGATACCAAAGATCAGCACTGCGAATGCACCGAGGATCAACAGGATCGGCAACAAAGCATAAAGTCCGCTGCGCCCGGTATCATGCATCCGCCGCCAAGCAACAGCCAGATGCGGGAGGAATACGATCAGGCCAACGATGGACTGGACCGGTTGCCGGGATGTAGCGGTGATGGCTTTGACCTCATCACTTTCGCTGACCGCGACCTGAGTGAAGAACTGCCAGTCGATGATCCCGGCGATAAAGCTCCAGATCACGATGAACAGGAAAAAGAACCAGTATTCGGGCCGCGAGGCACGGCCCGAGAAGGTGAAGAACTTGGAGAAACAGGTGCGGATGGCGTCAGTGAAGGTCATCGCTGCGCGTTTCCAGAATTGGACACAGAAGCCACAAACACGTACCGGAGATCGACATTTTCATTTTCAAACCGTTCGTACGCCATTCTCGCTATTGCTCGGGCATTATATAGAGTTATCTGCGTGTTATCTTTTTCAAATTTGCCGAACTGGAAATCCCGTACCTTTTCAGCTTGAGGTACTTCTACGACTTTGAAGGGAGGTCGGCTTGACGTCAAAAAGCACGACTGCTCCGCACCGAGTAGCCGGATAGTCAGTAGCGCATCGCTTTTTGGATCACTAAAGTAAAAGTCCCAATCATAGGGGTTGGCTGGCTTGTCAAGAAATCTACGGGAGGATAAATCTCGGACAATATCATAGTCACCATTTTTCCCCCAAGCCAAACCATAGTGCAGATTGAACATTGCGGAGTGGTCGAGCGCGCGCTGCTCTTCTGGTTTTTGTGCCTGCCAGCCAAACTCTCGAAAGTTAGCCTCTAAGGACTCCGCTTGAAGCCCATTGGAACACAAGCCGATTGTCTTCCAAAATTCGATTGCAATCGCGGTGGACGGCGCAACGAGCGCCATCGGCATTGCAAACAGAATAGCTGACAACCGTTTCAAGTTCATGCCGATGCAAAGTCCTCTGACTGTCTTAACTGCCGGTACATGCAAGCCGGGCGGAAGCCCGGCCTACCCACGGTTTGTGCGGGCTTACCCAATCGCTTCCAGCACCGCCTCACCCAGCTGCGCCGGGCTTTCGGCCACGACGATACCGGCCGAGCGCATGGCTTCGATCTTGTCTTCGGCACCACCTTTGCCGCCGGCAACAATCGCGCCCGCGTGGCCCATGCGGCGGCCCGGAGGGGCCGTGCGGCCTGCGATGAAACCGGCGGTTGGCTTCTTGCGGCCTTTCTTGGCCTCATCCGCCAGAAACTGCGCGGCTTCTTCCTCGGCCGAGCCGCCGATCTCACCGATCATGATGATCGAGTGGGTCTCGTCATCGGCCAGGAACCACTCCAGCACGTCGATATGCTCGGTGCCCTTGATCGGGTCGCCGCCGATGCCGACGCAGGTGGACTGGCCCAGACCCACATCGGTGGTCTGCTTGACGGCCTCATAGGTCAGCGTACCCGAGCGCGACACAACGCCGACCGAGCCGCGCTTGTGGATGTGGCCGGGCATGATGCCGATCTTGCAGGCGTCCGGCGTGATGACACCGGGGCAGTTCGGGCCGATCAGGCGCGAGCTTGAGCCTTCCAGCGCGCGTTTCACCTTCATCATGTCCAGAACCGGGATGCCTTCGGTGATGCAGACGATCACCTCCATCTCGGCATCAATCGCTTCGAGGATCGAGTCAGCTGCAAACGGCGGCGGCACATAGATCACGGACGCATTGGCTTCGGTCACGGCCTTGGCCTCATGGACCGAGTTGAACACCGGCAGGTCAAGATGGGTCATCCCGCCTTTGCCGGGTGTCACGCCGCCGACCATCTTGGTGCCATAGGCGATGGCCTGTTCGCTGTGGAATGTACCCTGCGAGCCGGTAAAGCCCTGACAGATCACTTTGGTATTTTCGTCGATGAGGACTGCCATTTTAGGCCTCCATTTTGATTTGTGTAAGCGCGCTGGCTGTTATCTCTGTCAGCGCCGCGAGTTTCTTAGTTTTCTGAACCTTCTTTGCGCTGTTTCAGCACGTCAATGATCTGACCTTTGGACCAAATCCCCAATGAACGCTGGCTTCGCCCGACGGATGTCTCAAGAAACTCAGGGTCCTGATTGATCTCACCTGTCTCACTTATTGTCTCCAACGGGTCAGGGAAGTTGAACGGCGCAGCGCAAGGGTTGAACCGTTTGAAATTCGCGTTGTTCTGAAGGCGGGGATTACGGAGAATGTAATGCCGCGTCATAAGCAAATAAGGTATGTCGCTTGCAACGAAGTTCTCAAAGAAAGCCCACCGTAGCCACCATTTTAAGTGGAACAGACAATCCCGGCACATCATGAGGTCAGCCTTGGGCAATGGATCAGAAGTTATGTCCAAATGAACAAACTCCCGACCTGGGACGCCATGTTGTGCCTTCACCTCTTCCAATACCTGAAGCGAGATGTCCCCGCCAATATAGCGAATGCCGTTCAGGTCCACTTCTCGCATCCACGTCCAATCGCCACAGGGCGCGTCCAGGAATGTCTCGACTTTGAATTGGTTGAAGATGCGAGGTAATGCCTCACGCAATGGCTCGGTCGCCGCAAGCGTAGAGCCAGGTCCGGAGCGCGGGCCATTTGCCCGTCCAGACCAGCTTTTACTTTCAAATGCGACTCTTAAACTATCACGCATTGCAAGCCCCTGTTCAGAGTTGAGAATGAAAAGATCCGGGTAATCAGCCCTTAACCGCCTTCACGATTTCCTAGGCGCCGCCTTTGCCGGGGGTTACGCCGCCGACCATCTTGGTGCCATAGGCGATGGCCTGTTCAGAGTGGAATGTGCCCTGTGAGCCGGTAAAGCCCTGACAGATCACTTTGGTATTTTCGTCGATGAGGACTGCCATCTGGCGTTCTCCTTTGAATTGGCGGGTATTCCCCGCAGACATTCGTTCATGAAGGCGAAAGGGCTTTCGCCTTCCATTTGAGCGTCAATTGTAAATGTACTCAGCAACCTCTTCCCGCGTTGCTGGTTTTGAGATCAAAACGATGTGCCGAATTTGGCTGCCTTTTCGTTTGACTTCGTACGTCATGACGCTGCCGTTTCTGAGTTGATATGCATAGGCGAATCTGGAGCTCGGAAACTTTTCACGGGGTTTGCCACCCGTGCGTTTGGTAGCTTCCTGCAAGAACAGCGAGCCGATTTCTGCGCTATTCTCTGATCCGAGAAATCCAACGCCGCACGCTGATTTGTCGCCAATTTCTGCCGACGTGACGGTCAACAACTTTTCACCGGGTGCTTTGTAGGCTGTCAGGCCTCCTTTTCGTCCGGCGGGAGTCAAACCACGTCTTTCTACAACACTCGGGAAACCATCAAAGTTCGGCAGTGTTTTCAGACATGCATCTGAAAACATCTGAACAGGTTGATTGGTTTCAGAGAAAGAAAATGACGCGGCTGCGATCCTTTCTGGCGAGGGCGCGCAGCCAGCCAAGGCAATTGCACATGCCAGAATTGTAGTTTTGATACCAACTTTCACAAACTTACCCCTTAACCGCCTTCACGATCTTTTCGGCGCCGTCTTTCAAGTTGTCCGCCGCGATCACGTCCAGGCCAGAGGTGTTGATGATCTCTTTGCCTTTCTCGACATTCGTGCCTTCCAGACGCACGACCAACGGCACTTTCAGACCAACCTCTTTCACCGCAGCGACAACGCCCTCGGCGATGACGTCACAGCGCATGATGCCGCCGAAGATGTTGACCAGAATGCCTTTGACCTGCGGATCCGAGGTGATGATCTTGAACGCCTCGGTCACTTTCTCTTTGGTGGCACCGCCGCCCACGTCGAGGAAGTTGGCAGGCTCGGCCCCGTACAGCTTGATGATGTCCATCGTCGCCATCGCCAGACCAGCACCGTTGACCATGCACCCGATCTCACCATCTAGCGCGATGTAGTTCAGGTCGTATTTGCTGGCTTCCAACTCCTTGGGGTCTTCCTCGGTCGTGTCGCGCAGTTCGGCGATGTCGGGGTGACGGTAGACCGCGTTGCCGTCAAAGCCGACCTTGGCGTCCAGCACCTTGAGGTCACCACTGTCGGAGACGATCAGCGGGTTGATCTCCAGCATCTCCATGTCCTTCTCGACGAAGGCGGCGTAAAGCTGGCTCATCAGTTTGACGCATTGTTTGACCTGCGCGCCCTGTAGGCCCAGCGAGAACGCGATGCGGCGGCCATGATAGGGCTGATAGCCGGTCGCGGGATCAACAGAAAAGGACAGGATTTTCTCGGGCGTGGCTGCGGCCACCTCTTCGATGTCCATGCCGCCTTCGGTCGAGCAGACAAATGAGATGCGGCTGGTCTGGCGATCCACCAGCAGGGCCAGGTACATCTCGGTCTCGATGCCGGACCCGGCTTCGATATAGATGCGGTTGACCTGTTTGCCCGCCGGGCCGGTCTGATGAGTGACCAGCGTGCGACCCAGCATCTTCTTGGCTTCCTCGGATGCTTCTTCCACCGATTTGGTCAGACGGACACCGCCTTTTTCACCGGCGTCGGCCTCTTTGAAAGACCCCTTGCCGCGACCGCCCGCGTGGATTTGTGCCTTGACGACCCAAAGCGGCCCATCCAGTTCTCCGGCTGCGGTTTTGGCTTCCTCGGCGCGCAGAACCGCGCGACCTTCGGAGACCGGAGCGCCATAGCTGCGCAAAAGAGCTTTGGCCTGATATTCGTGAATGTTCATCGAAACTGTCCCGTCTGACTACGATTAAACCGTTATAGGGGTGTCTAGGGGGCAAGTTTAAAGGGTTTTTTAACGGGAAAGAGGATTTTCACGAAGATTTTCCCTATTTGTGATCACGGATTTTTTTGGTGTGATCACAAATTTACAGTCAGCTTTTGTTGATTCGAACTGTTGAGCGAAGTTGGGTGAAAACACATTCAAACAAAGGCGCTTGCGACGTTTGCGCCAACAATCCCAACAGGGATCAGCCCCAGCACGGGAAACAAGCAAAAGAAAAACCGGCCCAGGCGGGGCCGGTTTTAGGTGTCAGATCTGATGGGCTCAGGCCAGAGAGCTGTCGATGCCTTTGCACGCCTCGATCAGGCCCTTCACGGCGTTGACCGAATTGTCGAAACCAGCCTGCTCTTCTTCGTTGAGCTTGATGTTGACGACTTTTTCGATGCCACCGGCACCGATCACGGTGGGTACGCCGACATACATGCCTTCGACGCCCAGCTCGCCATCGCAATAGGCGGCGCAGGGCAGAACGCGTTTCTGGTCTTTCAGATAGGCTTCGGCCATTTCGATCGCCGAGGTGGCGGGCGCATAGAAGGCAGAACCGGTTTTCAGCAGACCAACGATCTCGGCACCGCCATCACGGGTGCGCTGAACGATGGCGTCCAGCCGTTCCTGCGTGGTCCAGCCCATTTCGACCAGATCGGGCAGCGGGATACCGGCAACGGTCGAATAGCGGATCGAAGGCACCATGGTGTCGCCGTGACCACCCAGAACAAAGGCGGTGACGTCGCGCATGGAGACATTGAATTCCTCTGACAGGAAATGCGCGAACCGGCCCGAATCCAAAACGCCCGCCATGCCGCAGACCTTGTTGTGCGGCATGCCCGAGAACTCACGCAGAGCCCAGACCATTGCGTCCAGCGGGTTGGTGATGCAGATGACAAACGCGTTCGGCGCGTTGGCTGCGATGCCTTCGCCGACGGATTTCATGACCTTCAGGTTGATGCCCAGCAGGTCATCGCGGCTCATGCCGGGTTTGCGCGGCACACCGGCGGTCACGATGCAGACATCGGCACCAGCGATATCTTCGTAGGATTGCGTGCCTTTCAGCTTGGCATCGAACCCTTCGGAGGGGCCGGACTCGGCAATGTCCAGCGCCTTGCCTTCGGGGGTGCCTTCGGCGATGTCGAACAGGACAACGTCGCCCAGTTCTTTCATAGCTGCGAGGTGGGCGAGCGTGCCGCCGATCTGACCTGCGCCGATCAGCGCGATCTTGGGTCTGGCCATTTGGAATATCTCCGGTCGGTTTTGAAATCGCGGTTTTGCTAGTCGCTAAATGGGTTTCGTGCAAGGGTCATGCGGCGCGGCATGCAAGCGCATACTGATTGCGCGGGTCTTGGTGATTGCGCTAAACGACCAATGACACAAGCCTATTTACGGGGCGCCGCATGTTCGAACTGAACCTGATGTTTTTTGCTGTGGCGATCCCTGCGGTGATCTTTGCCGGTATCTCGAAGGGTGGGTTCGGTTCAGGCGTGGCCTTTGCCTCGTCTTCGATTCTGGCTTTGATCCTGGAACCGGGGCAGGCGCTTGCGCTGATGTTGCCGATCCTGATGGTGATCGATGTGTCCACCCTGGGCCCGTATTGGAAGCGTTGGAGCTGGCCGGATTCGCGGCTTTTGATCCTGGGGGCCGTGCCGGGCGTGGCATTGGGGGCGTTGCTGTATCGCGCCACCGATGACGATCTGCTGCGCCTGTTGATTGGCGGGATATCGGTTGGGTTTGTGCTCTGGCATGTCTCGCAGGCCAAAGGCTGGGTGCGGGGATTTGCCAACCGTCTGCCAGCCCGGGTCGGGCTGTTCGCGGGTCTGGTGGCCGGGTTTACCAGCTTTGTCAGCCATGCGGGTGGCCCGCCCGCAGCGGTCTATCTGCTATCGCAGCGGCTGACGAAGACCGAGTTTCAGGCCAGCACCGTGCTGGTGTTCTGGGTCATCAATATCTCGAAATTCGTACCATACGCCTATCTGGGCTTGTTCACCTGGCACACGGCTTGGGCCGATCTGCTGCTGGCCCCCTTTGCGATACTGGGCGCGTGGCTGGGCGTCCGGGCGCATTTCCTGCTGTCCGAGCGCCTGTTCTTTGGCATCGCCTATGTGCTGCTGACGATCACCGGCAGCAAGCTGATTTGGGATGCGCTGACCTAGGCGTTCGGCGGCAGAGCTTCGGCCATCGCCTCATAGGCCTGACCCGAGGCGACCAGGCAGGTCGTTCCGTCCGGCAATGTCACCGTGATGGTCCAACTGCCGCTTTGGTCGGAGGCATAGACCTCGACCATTGCGCCTTGCTGCGCGATTCCGATGCTTTGGCGTGTTTCGCCATAGGTTTCGGTCAGCCGCTTCACCATATCCGCACGTGGGGCACAGGTTCGGGCGTGCGCCTGCTGTGCGGCCAGAACCATGATTCCAAGGCCCATCGTCATCTTGAAAAGCGTCTTTTTCATCGCGCATCCCTTTCGATTTCATCCGACCATCAGGGTGGGGCGCACTGACCGATATCCGGTTAAGGCAACGCACGTTGCGTCGCATATGCTGCAACGCGGCGATTTTGCGCTTGAACTTTCCGGTAAAAAATGCCCCTTTCCGCGCAACAATATTTCAAAGGGAAAGATCAATGGACCCTCGTCAGCGCCCCTATCGTTCCGTTCTTTATATCCCCGGCTCCAAGGGCCGGGCGCTGGACAAGGCCCGCACCTTGCCGGTGGATGCGATCATCTTTGATCTGGAAGATGCGGTTGCGGCCGATGAAAAAGACAACGCGCGCGAAACGCTCAAGGCGGCCTTGGCGACCGGTGGGTACGGTTCGCGGGTCAAGATTGTCCGGATCAACGGGCTGGATACCGCGTGGGGCCGCGCCGACGCCGAGGCCGTGCGCGACATGGATGCGGATGTCGTCCTGCTGCCCAAGGTAAATTCCGCCGCCGACGTTGATGCGCTGGCCGCGATCACCGGCGATCTGCCAATCTGGGCGATGATGGAAACCCCGCGCGGGATGCTGAACGTCGCCGAGATTGCGGCGCATCCGCTGATGGCGGGGTTTGTCATGGGCACCAATGATCTGGCCAAGGAACTGCAAACCCGTTTCCGCGCCGACCGCCTGCCGCTGATGACGTCGCTGGGTCTGTGCGTTCTGGCCGCCAAAGCCGAAGGGTTGATCATCGTCGATGGTGTTTACAACGCATTCAAGGATGATGAAGGTCTGGCCGCTGAATGCGCGCAGGGCCGTGACATGGGCTTTGACGGCAAGACTTTGATCCACCCGGCGCAGGTCGATGTCACCAATTCCGCCTATGCACCTTCGGAGGCCGAGATCGACGTGGCCCGTCGCCAGATCGCGGCTTTTGAAGAGGTCGAGGCGCAAGGGCAGGGCGTTGCTGTGGTCGATGGGAAGATCGTGGAAAATCTGCACGTTGTAACTGCCCGTGAAATTCTGGCAAAAGCGGAGGCAATTACAGCTTTGCAAGCGGGGTAAGCCAGCATGGGCTTTGTTCTACTGATTCTTGGTGTGGCACTATGGTGGGCCGCACATCTGTTCAAACGTGTGATGCCGGCGCAGCGCGCCGCGATGGGCAAGGGCGCGGTGGCGCTGGCGTTGGTCGCGGCAGTAATGCTGATGATCTTCGGTTATCGCATGACCGACACGGTCTTTGTCTGGTCGCCGCCAACCTTCATGGTCCACATCAACAACCTGCTGGTGCTGATCGCAATCTTCATGATGAGCCCGGCCGGGAAAAAAGGGCGGCTGCTGAACAAGGTCCGCCACCCAATGCTGGGCGGGTTCAAACTGTGGGCGTTTGCGCATTTGCTGGTGAATGGGGATCTGGCGTCGATCGTCCTGTTCGGTGGCTTGCTGGCCTGGGCAGTGGTCGAAGTGATCGTGATCAATAAGGCCGAGCCCGAATGGACCCCCGGCGAACCCGGCACCTATGGCAAGGATGCGATGTTCTTTGTGGCTTCAATCGTGCTGCTTGGGGTTATCGGATACATCCACGGGCTGGTCGGCCCATCCCCGTTCCCTTCTTGAGGATTTGAAAGATGGCAAAACTGTACCGTCTGCTGACCGAAGAAGACACGTCAGCCTTCTGTCACAAGGTGTCGGACGCGCTGGCAAAAGGGTGGGAGCTGTATGGCGACCCCTCTTACGCATATGACGAAAACAGCCGCATGATGCGCTGTGCGCAGGCCGTGACCAAAGAAGTTCCGGCCGACTATTCCCCCGACATGAAACTGGGACAGCAATAATGGCAAAAACCAATCCGGGCCGCTTTTTCGAGGATTACGCTGTAGGTCAGGTCCTGCACCATGCGGTGCCCCGCACCGTGACTGATGGCGAACGCGCGTTGTATCATGCGCTCTATCCGGCGCGACATGCGCTATATTCCTCGGACGAGTTCGCCCGCAACTGCGGCCTGCCGCAAAGCCCGATTGATGATCTGGCGGCGTTCCACGTGGTGTTCGGCAAGACCGTGCCCGATGTCTCGCTGAATGCAGTGGCCAATCTGGGGTATGCCGAGGGACGCTGGCTGAAACCGGTCTATTCCGGGGACACCTTGCGGTCGGAATCCGAGGTGATCGGGGTCAAACAGAACTCGAACGGCAAGACCGGCGTTGTCTGGGTTCGCACGCGGGGCTTGAACCAGCGTGACGAGGTGGTGATCGAATATGTGCGCTGGGTGATGGTGCGCAAATCGAACCTTGATGCGCCCGCACCCGAAACGGTTGTGCCCGAACTGAAAAAGGTGCTGGACCCGCAGGATCTGGTGGTGCCCACAGGGCTTGATTTCACGGGCTACGATTTTGCCCAATCCGGCGACGCGCACCGCTGGGGCGATTATGAGATCGGGGAAACCATTGATCACGTCGATGGCGTCACCGTGGAAGAGGCCGAGCATATGCTGGCCACCCGCCTGTGGCAGAACACCGCCAAGGTGCATTTCGATCTGACCTTCCGCCCCGATGGTCGGTTGATCTATGGCGGGCACGTCATCTCGATGGCGCGCGCCTTGTCGTTCAACGGTCTGGCAAATGCGCAGATGATCGTTGGTCTGAATGGTGGCGCACATGCCAACCCCTGTTTCTCGGGCAACACGATCAAGGCCTGGTCCGAGGTTCTGGATAAGGCCGAAACCGGCGTGCCGGGTGTGGGTGCGATCCGTCTGCGGCTGGTCGCGACCAAGGGCGGCGTGCCTTTCGATCTGAAAAACGAAGACGGGCGGTACCAGCCGGATGTTCTGCTGGATCTGGATTATTGGGCGCTGATGCCAGTCTGACACGGCCCCACATTCATTTGATCGCAGCCCGCACCATTCATGCTAGGCTGCGATCATGGTCCTGCTTCGCTCAATCGCTGTCTGTCTTTGTCTGGCCCCGCCTGCCACAGCGTGCGATCTTGCGCTGGCTTTGGCGGTTGATGTGTCCGGGTCGGTGGATTCCGCCGAATACCGGATTCAGATGGATGGTCTGGCCGCAGGCCTGCGCGACCCCATCGTGTCAGAGGCGCTGGTGCGCGGTCAGGCGCGGTTGATGCTGGTGCAATGGACCGGGTCTTCGCGCCAGAAAATCACCGTGCCCTGGACCCATATCGACAGCTTTGAAACGCTTGATCGGTTCGCCGATCAGGTGGCCGGGGACCCAAGGGTCTGGCGCAATTTCTCCACGGCAATTGGTGAGGCCCTGGAAATGACCATGTCCAGCTTTGGCGCGGTCTCGGATTGTAAGCGGCACCTGATCGACATCTCGGGCGACGGGGTGTCGAACGAAGGCGTCGAGCCGTCTGAATTGCACGCCGTGTTGCGGACGCGCGGCGTCACGGTCAATGCCATTGCTATTGAGGAAAGCGAACCCGAGCTAACTGCATATTTCTTTGAAAACGTCATCGTGGGCGAGGGCGCATTTGTTGTTTCAGCCGCGGGTTTTGCCGACTATCCCGATAGAATCCGCAAAAAACTGCTGCGTGAAGTCACCCAGCAAACCGCAGGTTTACAATGAGTTTGCCACAGATTCGCCACTGCGGACGCTAACATCGGAATTGGATTAAAAAATTTGTGATCACGACATTATTTTGCGTGATCACAATCGTGCAATATCCGGTATTTTGCGCCAATTATAGGTTTTTTGCACCCGCAGCACGTGACAGAGTCGCAAAAAACAGTAAAACCTTCGGAAGCCAACCGAAAAGGAGCCAACATGGCCGATGTAAATCGGGGCAACCGCCCTCTTTCACCACATCTATCGATCTACCGTCCACAGTTGACCTCGACGACATCCATTCTGGTGCGCATTACCGGGATAGCGGCGCTTGCGATGTCTTTTTTCGTTGTGTGGTGGCTGTTGGCAGCTTCGACATCGGAAACGGCCTTTACCTTCATCGACAGCCTGATGCGAAGCTGGCTGGGTGATCTGGTGATGTTCGCCGCGACCTGGGCAATCTTTTACCACATGCTTGGACGTCTGCGTCATTTGATCTGGGATCTGGGCTATCTGGTGGACGTCAAGATCTCCGAGAAGCTGGGGATCTGCATGCTCGTGCTGGCCACCATCCTCACATTCATTACAGCGGTTGCGGTATAAGGAAACAGACCATGAGTTATCTGACAGACCGCAAACGCGCGCAGGGCGCAGGTGCCGGACGGCAGGGTACGCATCATCACTGGCAGATGATGGTCAGCTCGACCGCGCTTGTGTTTCTTGTGCCTTTGTTCGTTTTCACCTTCGCGCACGGGCTGGGTGGAACCTATGAAGAGGTACTTGCCTATTACAGCCGCCCCTTCCCGGCGATTGTGACAGGGCTGACGCTGGTTGTCGTCATCATCCACCTGATGCGCGAGGCGCAGGTCGCGATCGAAGATTACGTCCACGGTGTCGCGGAAAAGCTAAGCCTGATGGCTGTTGCGGCTTTTGGTTACACTATGATCGCTGCGGGGCTTTATGCCCTTGTTAAGCTCGCCCTGTGATGCGCGGTAAGGATAAGAACAAATGACAGCTGCATACGAATACGAAACACACGAATATGACGTGGTTGTTGTCGGCGCCGGTGGCGCCGGTCTGCGGGCCACGCTGGGTATGGCTGAACAAGGTCTGCGCACCGCTTGCGTGACCAAGGTGTTCCCGACCCGCTCGCACACGGTTGCGGCGCAGGGCGGCATCGCGGCGTCCTTGTCCAACATGGGCCCCGACAACTGGCAGTGGCACATGTATGACACCGTCAAGGGATCAGACTGGCTGGGTGACACTGACGCGATGGAGTATCTGGCGCGCGAGGCCCCCAAAGCGGTTTATGAGCTGGAGCACTATGGCGTGCCGTTCAGCCGGACCGAGGAAGGCAAAATCTATCAGCGCCCCTTTGGCGGCCACACCACCGAATTCGGCGAAGGCCCCGCAGTGCAGCGGACCTGTGCCGCCGCCGACCGGACCGGCCACGCGATCCTGCACACGCTTTATGGCCAGAGCCTCAAGAACAACGCTGAATTCTATATCGAATATTTCGCCATCGACCTGATCACGTCCGACGATGGGCAATGTCAGGGCGTCGTCTGCTGGAAGCTGGACGATGGCACCATGCATGTCTTCAACGCCAAGATGGTGGTGTTGGCGACCGGCGGGTATGGCCGCGCCTATTTCAGCGCGACCTCGGCCCATACCTGTACCGGCGACGGTGGCGGCATGGTGGCGCGCGCCGGTCTGGCGCTGCAGGATATGGAGTTCGTGCAATTCCACCCGACCGGCATCTATGGTTCAGGCTGTCTGATCACCGAAGGCGCGCGGGGCGAAGGCGGATACCTGACCAACGCAGAAGGTGAACGGTTCATGGAGCGCTACGCGCCCCAGTACAAGGACCTGGCGCCGCGCGATTATGTTTCGCGCTCAATGACCATGGAAATCCGCGAAGGCCGTGGGCATGGCGACAATGGTGACCATATTCACCTGAACCTCAGCCATCTGCCGTCCGAAGCATTGGCTGAACGCCTGCCGGGGATTTCCGAATCCGCGCGCGTCTTTGCCGGGGTGGATGTGACCAAGGAACCGATCCCGGTTCTGCCGACTGTGCATTACAACATGGGCGGTATCCCGACGAACTATTGGGGTGAGGTTCTGAACCCCACCGCCGATAACCCGACGGGCGTTGTGCCGGGCCTGATGGCCGTGGGCGAAGCCGGTTGTGCGTCGGTCCATGGGGCGAACCGCCTTGGCTCGAACTCGTTGATCGACCTGGTGGTCTTTGGCCGTGCAGCGGCGATCCGGGCCGGCAAGGTTGTCGATGCAGATGCGCCGAATCCGGTGCTGAATCAGGCGTCGGTGGACAAAGCGTTTGACCGGTTCGATGCGGCGCGCAACGCCAGCGGTGCCATCCCGACCGCCGATCTGCGGCTTGAGATGCAGAAAACCATGCAGGCCGACGCGGCCGTGTTCCGGACCGCCAAAACTATGGCCGAAGGGGTCGAGAAGATGACGGCGATTGCCGCCAAGATGGACGACCTGAAAGTCAGTGACCGCTCGCTGGTCTGGAACAGTGACCTGATGGAAACGCTGGAACTGACCAATCTGATGCCCAGTGCATTGGCCACCATCGTCGGTGCCGAGGCGCGCAAAGAATCCCGCGGTGCCCACGCACATGAGGATTTCGCGGAGCGTGATGACGAAAACTGGCGGGTTCACACCGTGTCCCGGGTCGAGGGCAACAAGGTCGACCTTAGCTATCGTCCGGTGATTGTGGACCCGCTGACCACCGAGGATGAAGGCGGCATCAGCCTCAAGAAAATCGCACCCAAGGCGCGGACGTTCTGATCGAACGCATGGTGCACCGCCAGAATTTCCGGGCGGTGCATCCCATTCATAGGTCGAACCGGCCGCTATCCATCCGCGCGAACAAAACGTCACAATCCGGTCTTCCCGGTCTGATCGGGCGGATAAAATCCAGAATTTCAAACCCGTTTTCGGCCATCAGTGCCACGAAATCCGAAAACTTGTACCCGTTCTCGTAGCGTGGTTTGACCGAGGTTTCGGCGATAACGAACTCTGATTGCTTTAGGGTCTCGGTCGCGCCTTTGATGACCTCAATCTCATATCCTTCCGAGTCGATCTTGATACCGAATGGGCCGGAAAGACCGCGCGACAACGAATCCAAGGTCCGCACCGGAACAACACGTTGTTCGATTTTGGCGAACTGGGACACGTAATTGTCTTTGTATTCCATGATGGACGCCCGGCTGTGCCGCACCCGCGATGTGGTTGAGGGTACATTCAGGGTAACGGAGCCGTCCGAACTGCCGGCGGCGACGCAATGGAAATCAAAATTGATCTTGTTTTTCCACGGGGCGACCTTGTCCTCGCTTTCGGCGACCGGATCAATCAGAACGAATTTGGCGGTATTGAACGCGTCATACAAAGGTGGAGTTCCAGCATCCACCCCGATGTCGAAAACCACAGATGGCGCAAAACCGTACCCGGCCAGAAGTCTGGCATCCAGCTCGGTCCGTTCGATGCTGTATCCGCTGCGGGACAACCGTCTCAGAATGCGCATCGGTCGCCCCGCAATGCTGCTTTCTCCGGCGTTGATCGGGGTGAATTCGAGGCCAAGGGCCCTTAGGGTTTTGACAAAATCAAATGGGTTGGCTGATGCCATATCGAGTTCCTAGAGTCTGAAATCTGCGTTGGATTCGAGCTATTTATTGGTACTAAGTTTACGGTCCGCGGGGGTTAGTATCATGTCTTCGAAAACTCGTTTCAATTGCCCCGAAATCACGTGCGGCGCGCGCGCTTGTGCGAAGTCGAAACAGGCCTGACGTCTTTCGGACAGTTCCTCATCGGTCATTTGAATCACATGACGTATCATTCGTATCAGCCCTTTCGTGTGATGAGGCTGATACAACAGATCGTGGCAGCTCTCAGGTGTTGTGCCCCGATGTGCGGCCGTATCGGGGGCAATGATTGGCAGTCCGAAACTCAATGCCAGCATGGCTGTACCGGATGTGAATGTCTGAGTTGACGGTAGAATATAGGCGTGCGCTTGTGCAAAAACTTTGGGGATGTCTTCGTTCGGGATGCGCGTACCCGTCACCGTTACGGCGTCGATATTCTGCAGGCCGCGGATCACACGGCGACTGGCAGGAAACACTTTCCCCGCGACATGCACGTGAAAATCATAGTCCCGCCGCGACAGCTTGGCGGCCGCCACATGCAATTTGTCCAATTCACGGCTGCCGCGCATCGTTCCAAATGTGAGAAACCGAGTTTTGTCCCTGGTGGGAAACGCGCGATCCAGCGTGGTCAACGTGTCCTCATATACGCCCAAATAGCTTGGGTGCGGGATTAGGCGCATCTTTTCTGGGTCCGCCTGATACGTGTCGATCATATGCTGCATCGCATGGGGCGTATGAACGTGGATGATATCCACCAACTCTGCCAGTTGCCGGCGTCCTTCCCTAAAGCTTTCGCTTACTCCAGTGCCGCTATGGGCGTGGCGATTGTGAATTGTCCAAAGTATGCGCCCGCCGTTGATTTTATACTGGCGCAATGACTCTGTGGCCTGCTGGAACAGAATCTTCTGGTCTTCCGTCGCGTGATCCCCGAGGGAAAACAACCGGTCATCCCAGTGGATATGGACACAACCGTGTTCCGTCTGAAACGCTGGTGCGGCAAATTCCGTGAAGGACATTTTTTTGCCCGAAGTCAGAATGAACTCTGGCTTACATGCAGAATACATCATGTTCTGATACGGGTTTTGTACGCCGTAAGGAACATTGACAATTTTTGTTGGTATCACGTGTTCGGTTTCCGTCACAAAGCAGCAAATAATCTCAGTGCTGCGGCAGCTTTTGTAAAGATCAATTTTCCCAATTTAGACGACTGTTTCCAAGGCTATGCTGTTGGCTTTTTGCGTCGCAGCATGTATCTATGCCTGTGAAATTCACGAGGTCGGAAATGGTACAACTTACCCTACCCAAGAATTCCCGGATCACCACCGGCAAAACCTGGCCCAAGCCTGTAGGGGCCACCAATGTCCGAAAATTCCGGATCTATCGTTGGAACCCGGATGATGGGCAAAACCCGCGTGTCGATACATATTTCGTCGATATGGACAGCTGCGGTCCGATGGTTCTGGACGCGCTGATCAAGATCAAGAACGAGATCGACCCGACCCTGACCTTCCGCCGGTCCTGCCGCGAGGGCATCTGCGGGTCCTGCGCGATGAATATCGACGGGATCAACACGCTGGCCTGTATCTATGGCATGGATGAGATCAAAGGCGACGTGAAGATTTATCCGCTGCCGCATATGCCGGTGGTCAAGGATTTGATCCCTGATCTGACCCATTTCTACGCCCAGCACGCCAGCATCATGCCGTGGCTGGAAACCAAGACCAACCGCCCCGCGAAGGAATGGAAACAATCCATCGAAGATCGTAAAAAGCTGGATGGTCTGTACGAATGTGTGATGTGCGCCAGCTGCTCGACCTCTTGCCCCAGCTACTGGTGGAATGGCGATCGCTATCTTGGGCCAGCAGCCCTGTTGCACGCCTATCGCTGGATCATCGACAGCCGGGATGAAGCCACGGGTGAACGCCTGGACGAGCTGGAAGATCCCTTCAAGCTGTATCGCTGCCACACGATCATGAACTGTGCCAAGACCTGCCCAAAGGGTCTGAACCCGGCCAAGGCGATCGCCGAGATCAAGAAGATGATGGTCGAACGGGCAGTTTGATCACAGTTGAAAACAATGACTAGGCCCGGGGTGGAAACACCTCGGGCTTTTTCGTGTTATGCGGGCATTGAAGCATCGGAGAACATCAATGACCCCCACACTGTTCAAAGCTCTGTCCCTTGCAGCGATTGCTGTTCTGTCAGCGTGCAGCGGATCGTCAAGTAGCAGCAGGGCGGAACTTGTTTTTGACTAGGTAGAGTGCGCTAAACAGGCGGGGATTGGTAACACCTTTTCAACGCAATACGTCCTTCAGGATGGCAAACAGACAGAAGTGTTCGTCCCCGGTAATGGCGTGAGCGAAGCACAGGCAGCCAAGGCAAATGCCTGTATGGCAGCATAACCAGAACTGAGATTGTAGGCTGCGGATCTGTACGCCAGCCTACTATGTGTTTTGAGCATACCAAGAATGCCAAAAGACGCGGTGAAGTTCGAAGCTTGTTCACCTATTTTGTGCTGGGGAGGAGTGATGAGACGGAAACAGGATCGCTCGGATGAATACACGGCCAACCAATTCACAATCAAAAGCCGAAAAAGCGCTGGAACTGCTGGATCAGGCATGGGCCTATTACACGCCCGAGTCCGCGCAATCTGAAATGCAACGCGAACCCGAACTGTTCGAATACGCGAACGCGGCCTGACGCGCTGATCCGCCTCTTGGAAATGGCGGCCGGATTGGGTAATGCAGTGGTATGCCCATTTTGTTGCTATGTCTGGCTTTTGGTGTGTTCGCCTATTTCCTGTGGCGGTCACGTACGTCGTCTTTGACGCGGGATTGCCGTTGGCGACAGCATCGAAAAGAGGGTGTTTGGGTCTGTGCGTTTTGCGGCGCGCAACAGGAAGGCGCGGCATCCCCCACACGTTGTCAAAGGACAGCGGGTAAATAAGCAGGGCGATTGCGCCCTGCCTGTGTTTATGCGGCTTCAGGAAATGCGGCCTGCAGCGCGATTTCGACCATATCGCCAAAGCTGCTTTCGCGCTCGGACGATGGCAGCGCTTCACCTGTCAGCAGGTGATCGGACACGGTCAGAACGGCCAGGGCGCGGCAGTTGTGGCGCGCGGCCAGAATATACAGCTCGGCCGCTTCCATCTCGACCCCAAGAATACCGTGCCGCACCATCTGCTCGTTCAGATCGGGGCGTTCATCGTAGAATACGTCCGACGAATAAATCCCACCGATATGCGTCGGCGTGCCTTTGGCCGCTGCAACCTGCGCGGCGGCTTGTAACAGGCCCCAATCGGCGCAGGGGGCAAAGTTCAGTTCTTTCAGGATACCGCGCGATGGGGTGCTAAGCGTTGTGGACGTCATCGCAAGGATGACATCGCGAACGTTGATGTTGTCCTGCATCCCGCCGCATGACCCGATGCGGATCAGGGTTTTTGCCCCGAAATCCTTGATCAGCTCATTGGCATAAATCGACAAGGATGGCATTCCCATGCCACTACCTTGAATTGTGACGGGATTACCTTTCCAATTTCCGGTAAATCCCAACATGCCGCGCACGTTATTGACTTGTTTTACGTCGTCCAAAAACGTTTCAGCAGCCCATTTCGCCCGATAAGGATCACCGGGCAACAAAACGGTTTCTGCGATTTCACCTTTTTCGGCACCAATATGAATTGTCATTTTGAGATCAATTCCAATTAGATTTCCATATCCGAGATATCTGCGCCGGATTTCAGGGCATCGTGAACCCATTGCGGCTTGCGCCCCCGGCCCGACCAGGTTTGTTCCGGGTCCGCGGGATTGCGGTATTTCGCCTTTGCTTTCGACCCTTTACCCGATCGCGGCGTGTCATTTGCCAGTTCAGACAGTGAAAAGCCAAATTCGGCCGCCGCTTTTTCCGCAGCTTTCAGCGCTTCCTGCCGTTCGCGTTTTTCGGCGTTTTTCAACGCTTTTTCAATCTGATCGCGCAATTCGATCAGTTCCTTGCGCGACATCTTTTCCAGATTGATACCCATAGTTTTTCCCCGTTTTCAAATATCTGTTACAGTAGCCCCAAGGGACCACCGTAATTCCAGTGACGGGTTTAATCCATCCCTTTTGTCAAAGGAATAGATATGGGGAAATGGATCGTTATTCAGCCGCAATGTTCTGTGGATCGACCAGGGTTACGATATCACCCATGATTACATTCAACTCAAAGTTCTTGGGCGTATAGATTTTCGCAACACCCATTGCTTTCAGTTTTGCGGCGTCTTCGTCAGGAATGATACCACCGACGACCACCGGGATATTGTTCACACCTGCGTCCTGCAATCGGGTCATGACATCCTGCACCAGGGGAATATGGCTGCCGGACAGGATTGACAGGCCGATGACATGGGCATCATCTGCGATAGCCGCAGTCACGATTTCCTCGGGCGTCAGGCGAATACCTTCATAGCTGATGTCCATGCCGCAATCGCGGGCGCGAAAGGCGATTTGCTCGGCTCCGTTCGAATGGCCGTCCAGTCCGGGTTTACCCACCAGGAATTTCAGGCGGCGGCCCAGCTTGTCGCTGACCGCATCCACGGCGGCGCGCAGATCGTCCAATCCTTCGGTTTTATTCGAGACTGAGCCGGACACGCCGGTCGGGCCGCGATAGGTGCCATAGACTTTGCGCATTTCTTCGGCCCATTCGCCGGTGGTGACACCGGCCTTGGCGGCGGCAATCGACGGTTCCATGATGTTGGCACCGGTTTGCGCAGCGTCGCGCAGGGCGGTCAGGGCGGCGGTTACCGCTGCATCGTCCCGCTCGGCCCGCCAATCGTTCAGACGGTTGATCTGCTCCTGCTCGACCGCCGGGTCGACAACCATGATGCCGCCGTCTTCGGTTTGCAGGGGCGAGGGCTCGCCTTCGGTCCATTTGTTAACGCCGACCACAACGGTTTCATTGCGTTCGATCCGGTTCAGGCGTTCCGCGTTCGAATCCACCAGACGCGATTTCATGTATTCGATCGAGGCAACCGCGCCGCCCATCGAATCCAGATTCGCAAGCTCGGCCCGCGCGCCGTCTTTCAATTCTTCGACCTTGGCGTCCACGGCGGGGTTGCCGTCGAACAGGTCGCCATATTCCAGCAAGTCGGTCTCATAGGCCAGAATCTGTTGCATCCGCATCGACCATTGCTGATCCCATGGGCGCGGCAGACCCAACGCCTCGTTCCAGGCGGGCAGCTGCACCGCACGGGCGCGGGCTTTTTTCGACAAGGTGACGGCCAGCATCTCGATCAGGATGCGATAGACATTGTTTTCAGGCTGCTGCTCAGTCAGACCTAGCGAGTTCACCTGAACCCCATAGCGGAAGCGGCGGAATTTCGGGTTTTCAACACCATAGCGCTGTTGCAGGATTTCGTCCCAAAGATCCACAAAGGCGCGCATTTTGCACATTTCGGTAACAAACCGGATGCCTGCGTTCACAAAGAACGAAATCCGCCCGCAGAGCGCCGGGAAATCCTCGGCCGGGACGCGCGGGCGCAGTTCATCCAATACGGCGATCGCGGTGGCCAACGCATAGCTCAGCTCCTGCTCGGGCGTCGCGCCGGCCTCTTGCAGGTGATAGGAACACACGTTCATCGGGTTCCATTTCGGCACATTGGTATAGCAATACTCGGCCACATCCGCGATCATCTTCAGCGACGGTTTGGGCGGGCAGACATAGGTGCCGCGGCTCAGGTATTCCTTGATCAGGTCGTTCTGCACCGTGCCCTGCAGTTTGGTCACGTCCGCGCCCTGTTCCTCGGCCACGGCGATGTACAGCGCCAGCAGCCATGGGGCAGTGGCGTTGATCGTCATCGACGTGTTCATCTGCTCTAACGGAATCTGGTCGAACAGCACCCGCATGTCCCCCAGGTGGCTGATCGGCACGCCGACTTTGCCAACCTCGCCGCGCGACAGCGTGTGGTCGCTGTCATATCCGGTTTGTGTCGGCAGATCGAAGGCCACAGACAGGCCCGTCTGACCCTTGGCCAGGTTCCCACGATACAGCGCGTTCGAGGCTTTGGCGGTGGAATGACCGGCATAGGTTCGGATGAGCCAGGGGCGATCTTTCTGCGTCTGCGTCATGGCGGAGCCTCGTGTTTCAATTGGGCAAGAAAATTACGTTCGCCGGTTCTAAAGCGCAATTTTCGGGATATGTCAATTCGCTGCGTCGCGGCATCAGGCGTTCTTCAGATTGTAGGACGCAACGTTTGGTGGCAGGGTGCGCGCATGACGCAAACCGTGGAACTTCCGCTATGGCTGTTTTTGCTGATCGTGGTGTTTGCTGCGGTCACTCTGGCCTCGCATTTTCTGTTCCCATCGGTGCGCTGGTTTTTTCGCCGCCGTCTTGAGCGTGCGGTCAAACGTCTGAACAAACGGCTGCAACGGCCGATTCAGCCGTTCAAGCTGGCCCGGCGGCACGACATGATCCAGCGGCTGATCTATGACCCGCAGGTCGGGCAGGCGGTGCAGGCCCACGCGCGCGAAACAGGCGTGCCCGAGGCGGTCGCCTTTGAACAGGCCCGCCGCTATGCGCGCGAGATTGTTCCGTCGTTTTCTGCGGTGGCCTATTTCAGCATCGCCATTCGACTGACCCGGATGCTGAGCAATGCCTTTTATAATGTCCGGCTGAGTTACAAGGATGAGGCCGCGCTTAATGATATCGACCCGGACGCAACGGTTGTCTACGTCATGAACCATCGCAGCAACATGGATTACGTGCTGGTCACCTATCTGGCGGCGCGACAGTCGGCTTTGTCTTATGCGGTTGGCGAATGGGCGCGTGTCTGGCCCCTTAGCCGCCTGATCCGGGCAATGGGGGCTTATTTTATCCGCCGCAAGTCCGGCAGTGAATTGTATCGTCAGGTGTTGGCCTGCTATGTCCGCCACGCGACCGAGGCCGGTGTGACCCAGGCGATGTTCCCCGAAGGCGGGCTGAGCCTGACCGGAGCCTTGGGGCGGCCCAAGTTGGGTCTGCTCAAATATATTCTCGATGGGGCCCCTCCGGGCGGTCGGGATGTCGTGTTCGTGCCGGTCGCCCTGAATTATGACCGTGTGCTTGAAGATACCATTCTGACCAAGGCTGCGCTGGGCAATCAGCGACGGTTCCGCGCCCGGATCGGGGTGATCGCCGGATGGGTTCTGAAACAGATCGGACGGCGTTTGGTCGGGCGGTATCAGCGGTTCGGGGCGGCCTCGGTTCGATATGGTAAGCCGATTTCGTTACATGCGTTTCGGGCTGAACACGAAATGAATCTGATGACCGATCTGGCCCGCGAGCTTATGGCGCGTATAGAATCCGAGATTCCGCTGGTTCCCGCACCAGCGGCCTGCTGGCTGCTGCGCGATAAGGGAGAATTGCCCGAGGAAGACGCGGTGCGCCTGATCGCCGATCTCATGCGGGGGGACCGGACCTCTGATGCGCCGGATCAGGAAACGATCCGGGCCGCCATCAATCAACTGGTGGGACGGGGCATATTAAAGCGCGTTGGCGGTGTATTATCCCCGTCAGGTCAAAGAGTTGATCTTCTGAACTACTACGCGGCCTCGGCTCCGCTTGGGAAGTAATGAACTTTGCTGCGTGAGCGAAGGAAAATTCTGCAGCTGCAGGGTCATAAAGTTACAAAATTGCATCAAAATCTATTGCAATATTTCGCTCCGAGCAATATTCCATCACCTAATGCAAGCGATTCTGCATCGCGGCAAAGGTTTAGAACAAAGGAGGCCAGCATGGCTCTGGACACCGACAGCGGCATCGCGTCGTACGAGGCACCGGAAAAAGACCTCTATGAGGTGGGTGAAATCCCACCGATGGGATTCGTCCCCAAGAAAATGTATGCGTGGGCCATCCGCAAAGAGCGCCACGGCGAGCCGGACACGGCCATGCAGCTGGAAGTGGTCGATGTGCCCAAGCTGGACAGCCACGAAGTGCTGGTTCTGGTGATGGCGGCGGGCGTCAACTATAACGGCGTCTGGGCGTCGCTGGGCAAACCGATCAGCCCGTTCGACGGCCATGGTCAGCCCTTCCACATCGCGGGTTCCGATGCTTCGGGCATCGTCTGGGCCGTGGGTGACAAGGTCAAACGCTGGAAAGTGGGTGACGAGGTTGTGATCCACTGCAACCAGGACGATGGCGATGACGAAGCCTGTAATGGCGGCGACCCGATGTATTCGGATTCCCAGCGGATTTGGGGCTATGAGACGCCGGATGGTTCGTTTGCGCAGTTCACCAACGTTCAGTCACAGCAGCTGATGCCCCGTCCCAAGCACCTGACCTGGGAAGAAAGCGCCTGCTACACGCTGACGCTGGCCACTGCTTACCGGATGCTGTTCGGTCACGAGCCGCATGATCTGAAGCCGGGTCAGAACGTTCTGGTCTGGGGCGCGTCGGGCGGCCTGGGCTCTTATGCGATCCAGCTGATCAATACGGCGGGCGCCAACGCGATCGGCGTGATCTCGGACGAAAGCAAGCGGGACTTTGTGATGGGTCTGGGCGCCAAGGGCGTTCTGAACCGCAAGGATTTTAACTGCTGGGGACAGCTGCCGACGGTCAACACACCGGAATATGCCGATTGGTTCAAAGAGGCCCGCAAGTTCGGCAAGGCAATCTGGGACATCACCGGCAAGGGTGTAAACGTCGACATGGTGTTCGAACACCCGGGCGAAAGCACTTTCCCGGTTTCGACCTTCGTGGTCAAAAAGGGCGGCATGGTCGTGATCTGCGCCGGTACCACCGGGTACAACCTGACCTTCGACGTGCGTTACATGTGGATGCACCAAAAGCGCCTGCAGGGCTCGCACTTTGCGCACCTGAAACAGGCGTCGGCCGCAAACCAGCTGATGGTTGAACGCCGCCTGGACCCATGCATGTCCGAGGTGTTCTCGTGGAAGGAACTGCCCGAGGCGCATATGAAGATGCTGCGGAACGAACATAAGCCCGGCAATATGTCGGTTCTGGTTCAGGCCCCGCAAACCGGAATGCGCACTTTGGAAGAGGTTCTGAACGCGCGCGGGTAAATGACCCGGAATAAAAACTCATGCACCCGCGAATCGCACTGTCGGTTCGCGGGTGTCTTCTTTTTTCGGGTGTTATGAACCTTTTCAGATACTTACGGTTGCGTGCCCCGCTTTTTTTGGGGAGTAGAAACCAGTGAATAGGCTAAAAAACATGACACATGCTATGGTTGTGTTAACCCTTCGTTAACCGTTTCGGAGCGACCCTGATGGCGCAAAATGACTGGATATTGGACGTTCTGTCGGACCTCAACGCCTTCGCTGTTGAGAACGGGTTGACCGCGCTTGCCGAGCAGCTTGATGATACCAAGCTGATTGCAGCGGCCGAGATTGCGTCCTTGAGGAATGAGGCACGGACGCCCACGAATGGGAACAAAACTGGATATGGGCCAAATCCTGGAGGATTTGGAAAGCACCAGCACGCTTGACGAGCTAAGCGCTGTCGCAGTTCGGCTGCGGGACAGGTTGCAGGTCGAACACTTAATCTATCATTGGGTCGATGGCGCCAATAACCAATATGGTTACACGACTTACCCCGATGCCTGGGCCGAACGATATCAGGAAAAAAGCTATCACCGCATTGATCCCGTCATTCTGGGGTGTTTTCAGCGATTTCATCCGGTCGACTGGAAAACGCTGGATTGGTCGGGAAAGGTGGCCAAGGGCTTTCTTCAGGATGCCCTGAGCCACGGTGTCGGCAATCAGGGATATTCGATCCCGATCCGGGGGCCGAATGGGCAATTTGCCCTGTTTACGGTCAACCACTCTTGCGACGATGAAACATGGAAGAGGTTCATCGACACGCACGGGCGCGAACTGATCTTGATTGCGCATTACTTCAACCGCAAAGCACTGGAATTCGAAAGCAACCGCCGCCCGGATGCCACCCGCAGCCTGTCGCCGCGCGAAGTTGACGCCATGACCCTACTGGCTCTGGGCTATAGCCGGGCGCAGGTCGCGCATTCCTTGACGATCTCGGAACATACCCTGCGGGTCTACATTGAAAGCGCCCGATCCAAGTTGGGCGCGCAGAACACCACCCACGCCATCGCCACTGCGCTCAGCAGAGGATTAATAGTGGTTTAAGAGGCGCCCGCCCCTCGAACGGGAAATTAACCATGACTTCGTACCCCCTTCGTACCTGCATAGGACGACAAGGGGAAAAGTCATGTTGCGTTATTTATTCGCAGACGAATTACATAAGTTTCCGGCGCTGGCCGAGGGTATGTTCCGGGACCGCGCGGATCAGTTCAAAACCCGGTTGGGTTGGGACGTAGACGTCAACGAAAAAGGGGAAGAGCGGGATCAATACGATGATCTGAACCCGCTTTATGTCATCTGGGAAGAAGAAGATGGCAGCCATGGTGGGTCGATGCGTGTGTTACCGACAACCGGACCAATTATGGTAAATGAAGTATTCGGACATCTGACGGGCGGCAAGCCGATCCGCAGCCCGGTGATCTGGGAAGTCACCCGATTCTGCCTGTCCCGCACCGCCAGCCCGCATACTGCCGGGGCCATCATGCTAAGCGGCGGAGAGATCATGGAAGGCTTTGGCCTGACGCATATCGCGGGTGTCTTTGACGCCCGGATGATTCGGATCTACCGCCTGATCGGATCGTCGCCCCTTGTTCTGGGTTCCGAAGGCACCGGGCGCGATCAGATATCGGTCGGCCTGTGGCCATATTCGGCCGAGGATTGCAACCGCGTGGCCGAACGTGCGGGCATCCCGCGAGAGCTGTCCCGGCTGTGGTTCAAAACCGCTTTTGGCACCGGCAGACAGCACCGGTTTGCCCTGTCAGCCTGAGCTGGGGAAAAGCCAAATCCCCATCTGGTGATAGCTGGCGTGGCCCTGTATGGTCGCGCCATGTCTATGCCCCCCGTGACCTTCTCAGACGATCAGGCCGCCGCCTATGACAGCATCGCAGAGATGTTGAAAACTGCGGGTGTCGACCTGAATGACGACGCCCTGCTGAAACTGCCGGGGGCGGGGGAATCCGGCGTTATGGCGGTGATCGGCAAGGCGGGTTCGGGTAAAACCCTACTGTTGGCCGAGCTTTATAAGGCGTTGGCTGATACCGGTGTTCAAATCGTTTCCGGTGATTTCGAAAGCCGCAAGGCGCGGGAAAAACGCAGCCTTGCCATTCTGGCCCCCACCAACAAGGCGGCCAGCGTGTTGCGCCTGCGCGGCGTGCCGGCCACGACCATTCACCGTATCCTCTATACGCCGGTCTACGACCCGGAATACGAACGGATAGCCGAGTGGCTGGCAGGCAATGACGAGCGGCCCGAGATCGAGGGCCTGACCGATGAGGCGCTGGATCGCGCCGCGGCGTTTTATGCCAACAATAAGTCCATCCCGGGTGCGCTGGCAGCGGCCGGGTTGCGCGGATCAGATTTCATCACCGGCTGGAAACGCCGGGACGAGCCGCTGGACATCGGATTCGTCGATGAAGCCTCGATGCTGGACGACCGGCAATTTGCGGACCTGCAAGAGATTTTTCCGACCCTGCTGCTGTTCGGCGATCCGGCGCAGCTGGCCCCGGTTAATCAATCGGGCAGCATGGTATTCGAAAGCTTGCCCGAGCCGCGAAAGCAGATTCTGCACCGCGTGCACCGTCAGGATGCGGACAGTCCGATTCTGGATATCGCGCACGCGCTGGCGGACCCTCAGTTGGGGTTTGAAGACTTTGAACAACTGATCGAACAGACCGCCCGCAAGGACGACCGCGTGGTCTGGGGACAGCGGGTCGAGGTTGACCAGATGGCCCGCAGCCCGGTTCTGGTCTGGCGTAACGCCACCCGCATTCGGCTGATTCAGGCGTTTCGGAATGTGCATGGCGCGCCGGAAACCGAGTTGCTGGAAGGCGAGCCGCTGATCTGCGATGGTCTGGAACTGCCGTTGAAGCACCGCAAGAAACGCCTGGACCTTGAGGCGCGCGGCCTGATCAAGGGCGCGCAGGTCATTTATCTGGGGCCGGGGCGCAAACCGGGGTTTTCGCGCCTGCACGTGATGGGGGCCGAAGATCCGCAGGTCAGCGCCGCGTCCATCGTCAAGATTGAAAAGCCGGATGAGGAAGAGCCCTTTATCCCTTATGCCGCGCGGATGGGCGCAACTTTTCTGCATGGCGCGGCCGTGACCATTCACAAGGCGCAAGGCTCGCAGTGGGATACGGTTCAGGTCTTTGCGCCGGATATCTATGCCGCAGCCCGCATGGGCCGGACTGAGGCCGGGCAGCCGCTGTGGAAACGGTTGGCCTATGTGGCGATCACCCGCGCACAGGAGCGTCTGATCTGGGTGGTGCGCAACCGCCTGGCCAAGCCGACCAATCCGCTGCGCGTTGACGATCTGAAGGCCGTGCCAGTGGCCTCGCTGATATTGGAGGCGGAAGAGATATGAGGTCCATCATCGTAACCGGCGCAAGTTCCGGTATAGGGCGGGTCACGGCCGAGCAGTTCCTGGCCGAGGGTTGGATCGTCGGCCTGTTGGCCCGCAGCGCGGATACGCTGAACCAGATGGCCGCGGACCACGCAAAGGCAATCCCTCTGGTCGCGGATGTCACGGATGCGGACGCGGTCGAAGCCGCCTTTGGAACCTTTCAGGAAAAAGCCGGGCGTCTGGACGTTCTGTTCAACAATGCCGGGATTTTCGCGCCCGGCGGCACGATTGACGAGATTGCGCTCGAGGATTGGTACCAAAGCATCAACGTGAATCTGAACGGTATGTTCCTATGCGCGCGTCAGGCATTTCGGATCATGCGGCACCAATCCCGGCAGGGCGGGCGCATCATCAACAATGGCTCGATTGCTGCGCATGTGCCGCGCCCGAACTCGGTGCATTATTCAGCGACGAAACATGCCATCACCGGGCTGACGCGCAGCCTGTCGCTGGACGGGCGGGATTTCGGGATTGCCTGCGGTCAGATCGACATCGGCAATGCGCGCACACAGATGGTGCAGGGGCTGGTCGAAAACGCGGTCGCTGCTGGGCAGCAGCCTGACCCGACCATGGCGGTCGAAGACGCCGCGCGGTCGGTTGTGCATATGGCCAACCTTCCGCCCGAGGCGAATATTCAGTTCATGACCGTGATGGCCACCACGATGCCCTATATCGGGCGCGGGTAGACGTCAGTTTTCACGCAACAGCCGGAATGCCGTTGACGCGCCCCAACCGGCGGCAATGGCAATGACCAGCGACATCAGCCCGTACCAAACCGGTTGCTGGCGGGACATGTTGAACAGGAACCGCTCAAGCCCGACCTTGCGCACGTCGATGGTGGTTTCGAACTGCGAGATAACCGAGCCACTGCGCGTCAGGAAGATGCGCGCCACGTATTCGCCTTCGGTCAGGTCGGCTGGCATCTCGATCGAGGTGCGGAACAGGGTCTGTTCATCCACGGCGACGGTGTCCTCGCGGATCGAATACAGGCCCTCGTCCTCGCGGATACGTACGACGGCATCCGCGAAATCCTGCGCGCCCCGGATGTGCATGGCCGCCCCGACCGAGCGGATCGCCCGTTCGATTGACACCCGATAGCGCAGATCCTCGGTGTCGGACAGAATCTTGGTCAGCGGTGCGCTGGTGGCAACGGCGTAAAAACTGGGCGCAAGGTCGACCAGAACGCTGTCGGTATTGACCCAGATTCCCAGCTTCTTTTCTTTGCGCCGGACGGTTACCGGGCTGGACGGCCCGGCAACGGCCACGATCACCTCAAGGGGTGGGCCGGATGGAATCGGGGATTCGCGTTTGACGGCACCAAAGATCAGGATTTCCGAGCCGTCGAAATTTGCGGTAATGGCCACGCGGTCCTGGCTTAGGCCCAGCACAACCTGCTCCTCCTCGGCCAGGGCGGGGCTGCAACACAGCCAGAATATAGCGAACAGACGCCACAGCATGATCAATGCCCCCCGCTGCGACCAAGCGAATACAGCTCGGACGGTTGCAGAAGCAGATCAAGGGCCAGCTTGCCGCAGACAACAAGAACCAGCGCCGCCAGCAAGACCCGCAGTTGCTCCGCGGGCATCCGCGCACCGATCACGGTTCCGATCTGTGCCCCGATAACGCCGCCAACCAGCAGCAATACGGCCAGTACGATGTCGACGGTATAGTTCGTGGTTGCGTGCAGCATGGTGGTAAAGGCCGTCACAAAGATGATCTGGAACAGGGACGTGCCGACCACGACCTTTGTGGGCATCCCCAGCAGGTAAATCATTGCGGGGACCATGATGAACCCGCCGCCAACGCCCATGATCGCCGACAGAACCCCGACGCAAAGCCCCACCAGCATTGGCGGAATGACCGAGATATAAAGGCCCGACGTACGAAACCGCATCTTGAACGGCATGGCGTGCACCCATCCGCGCTGTCGCCTGGCAGGTGGGGCAGTCGTGCCTTTTTTGGATTTGCGTAGGGCGTTCAGGCTTTCGATGAACATCAGACCACCGACAACGCCCAGGAAGACGACGTAACACAAGGTGACCAGCAGATCGACTTGTCCCAGGCTTTTGAGGTAGTTGAACACAACCACCCCAAGCGCAGCGCCCATCAAACCCCCGGTCAATAGAACCGTGCCCATCCTCAGGTCTACGGTCTTTCGTCGGAAATGCGCCAGTACACCGGAAAAGGATGACGCGACGATCTGATTGGCCTCGGTCGCAACAGCGACGGCTGGTGGAATGCCGATAAAGAACAATAGCGGTGTCATCAGAAAGCCGCCGCCGACACCGAACATGCCTGAAAGGACACCGACCATTCCGCCCAGCCCTAAAAGCAAAAAGGCGTTGACGGAAACTTCGGCGATGGGAAGGTAAATTTGCATGATGGACTAACAGGTGAGGCCGGATGTGTCGCGGAACGTGACAAAATCGGCCTCAAAGCAATGAGGTGAGGCTTGAATGCGGCTTGCGGGCAAAAGCCCCCTAGGTCGCACGGCGAAGATCAGCCGGTCGAACGGGTTGGTCCGCCTATCCAGGCCTGGCTGCTGTGGCTGGATATGCTGCTGCGTCCCGACCTCAAGGCAATCCTGTGTTTCCGGAACCCCGGCGGGACGCTTTCCGAGGCTGGCTGTAACAGGAAACACACGCATACCCCCTTAGAGCGGTTGCGGGATGTAAAATCAACTCTGTATGCCGCTCTGCAGCGAACAGGACTGAACTGAGTTCGAAACTGGACTTATCAGCGCTCTTTCACGTAAGGTTCACCTCCGGCGCGGGGTGGGGTGGCTTTGCCTACGAACCCGGCCAGAATGACAACGGTCAGAATATAGGGCAGGGCGTCCATGACCTGCACCGGGATAACCACGCCGCCCAGGTCGATGTTCTGGAACCGCAGTGCCACGGCCTGCAGCAGACCGAACAGCAGACACGCACCCATCGCGTGCCACGGTCGCCATTTCGCAAAGATCAGCGCCGCCAGCGCGATGAACCCGCGACCTGCGGTCATGTCCTTGACGAACCCGGCTTGCAGGGCGGTGGCCAGATAGGCCCCGGCGATTCCGCACAAGACGCCACAGATGGCCACCGCAGCATAGCGCAGGCCAACAACCGAAACACCGGCAGTATCCACTGCGGCGGGGTTTTCCCCCACGGCGCGCAGCCGCAGGCCGAACCGTGTACGATACAGAATCCACCACGTGGCAGGAACCATCGCAAACGCGATGTAAACCAGAATGGAGTGGCCCGAGAGAAGCTCGGAATAGATGGGGCCGAAAATCGGAACGCCGCCGAGCGATTCTGCAAAGGGGAAGTTGATCGGAGTAAACCGCCCTCCGCCAAACAGGGAGGGTGTGCGCCCGCCTTGCTGGAACCAGCTTTGCGCAATCAAAACGGTCATACCCGCCGCAAGAAAGTTGATGGCGACACCCGAGATCAACTGGTTGCCCCGAAACGTGATCGAAGCCAACCCATGCAGACCCGACAAAACCAACGAGGATGCGATGCCCGCCAGCAAACCCAGCCAAACCGAACCGGTCACGGCGGCGACGGCTGCCGAAAAGAAGGCAGCCATAAGCATCTTGCCTTCAAGCCCGATGTCGAAAATGCCTGCGCGTTCGGAAAAAAGCCCTGCGAGACAGGCCAGCAGCAGTGGGGTGGACAGACGAATGGTCGAGTCGAGTACCTGGATGAGTGTGATAAAAAACTCCATCACTCGACCCCTTTCCGCAGACCCAGGAACAGCTTTTCAAGCGGTATCCTGACCATGTTGTCCAATGCTCCGGTAAACAGAATGACCAGCGCCTGAATGACCACGATCAGTTCGCGCGGGATTGACGTCCACAGCGCCAGCTCTGCGCCGCCCTGATAGAGGAACCCGAACAAAAGCGCCGCAAGAAATACCCCGAACGGGTGGGAACGGCCCATCAGCGCCACAGCGATACCGATGAAACCCGCACCTTCGGTTGAGTTCAGAACCAGACGCTCCGCCTCGCCCATGACGTTGTTGATGGCCATCATCCCGGCCAACCCGCCGGAAATCAGCATGGCGACGATGGTAATCCGCACCGGCGAGATACCGGCATAGACTGCGCCGGTTTCCGAGTGGCCATAAGCGCGGATCTCATACCCCAGGCGGGTGCGCCAGATCAGCGCCCAAACGACGAAACAGGCAAGGATCGCCACAAAGAACGAGATATTCGCGGGCGCGCCACGGAACACTACTTCTTCAGCTGTTGAAAACATGGATTGGAAGGTCGGTAGCTGCACGGCCTCGGGAAAGCGCGCGGTTGCCGGGTCCTGCGATCCGGGCGGGCGCATCACGTTGACCAGCATATAGTTCAGCAGGGCGGCGGCGATAAAGTTGAACATGATCGTGGTAATCACGATATGGCTGCCGCGTTTGGCTTGCAGATAGGCCGGGATCGCAGCCCATGCCGCCCCGAACAGGGCCGAGGCCACGCAGGCGGCAAGCAGGGCGATGCTCCAATGCGGCCAATCTATGTACAGGCAGACCATGGCGACGCCCAGGCCGCCCAACATCGCCTGACCTTCACCACCGATATTGAACATCCGGGCGTGGAATGCCACGGCCACCGCCAGACCGGTGAACATGAAATTGGTCGCGTAATACAGCGTATAGCCCCAGCCATAGGTCGACCCCAGCGCGCCGGTGACCATCAGGTTCACCGCCTCGACCGGGTTTTCACCGATGGCCAGGATGACCAGAGCCGAAAGGATTGCGGCCAGTATCAGACTGATCAGTGGGATCAGAACGACATCGGCCCATTTGGGCATTTTTTCCATGTTACGCGGCCTCTCCCGCAACACCGGCCATCAGCAGGCCCAGTTCTTTTTCATCTGTTTCATGGGGCAGGCGTTCGCCCATGACATGTCCGTCAAACATCACCGCGATCCGATCCGATAGCGAGAAGATCTCTTCCAGCTCGACCGAGACCAACAGGATTGCCTTGCCCTGATCGCGCAGGGCAACGATTTGTTTGTGAATGAATTCAATCGCGCCGATGTCCACGCCGCGCGTCGGCTGGCCGACCAGCAACAGATCGGGGTTGCGTTCGATCTCGCGCGCAACGACGATTTTCTGCTGGTTGCCGCCGGAAAAACTTTTGGCGGTCAGCCATCCGTTGGGGGGGCGCACGTCGAATTTTTCGATCTTGCGTTCGGTGTCGGCGCGCAGGGCGGCGTTATCCATGAAGATGCCGCGCTTATACGCCGGGTCGCGGTGATAGCCGAAAGCCACGTTTTCCCAGGCGTGAAAGTCCATGATCAGACCTTCGCGTTGACGGTCCTCGGGGACATGGGCGATGTGCTGCGCGCGCCGGGCCTGCCCGTCAGACCCCGCCCCGCTCAGCGCCAGAGGGGTCCCGTTCAGTTTGATCTGCCCTTGACCGGGACGCATTCCGCCCAACACCTCAAGCAATTCCGACTGGCCATTACCAGCAACGCCAGCGATGCCGACAATCTCGCCCGCGCGCACTGTCAGGTCGATGCCCTTGACGCGTTCAACACCGGCCGAATCGAACACGCGCAGGTCTTCGACCTCAAGAACAGGCTTGCCCGGTTTGGCGGGCACTTTGTCGACCTGCAACAGAACCTTGCGGCCCACCATCAGCTCGGCCAGTTCTTCGGGGCTGGTCTCGGATGTCTTGACTGTGGCCGTCATCTGGCCGCGCCGCATGACCGAGACAGTATCGGTGTTCTCCATGATCTCGCGCAGCTTGTGGGTGATCACGATAATGGTCTTCCCTTCGGCCCGCAGACGGCCGAGAATGCGGAACAGCTGATCAGCCTCCGAAGGCGTCAGAACGCCAGTGGGTTCGTCCAGAATCAGAATCTCGGCCCGACGGTACAGCGCCTTGAGGATTTCAACCCGCTGCTGCGCGCCAACGCCGATTTCGTCGATACGTTTGTCCGGATCGACAAACAGCTCGTATTCTTCTTCCAGTTCTTTCAGTTCCTTGCGGGCTTTGGCCAGAGACGGGGCCAGCAGCCCGCCGTCCTCGGCACCCAGAACGATGTTTTCCAGAACGGTGAAGTTTTCGACCAGTTTGAAATGCTGAAACACCATCCCGATGCCCGCAGCAATCGCTGCCTGGCTGTCGGGAATGTCGGTCCTGGATCCATTGATCCAGATTTCACCTTTGTCGGCTTTGTAAAAGCCGTAGAGAATGCTCATCAGCGTGGATTTGCCCGCACCGTTTTCACCGATGATCCCGTGGATCGTGCCGGGGGCGACGCTGATGGAAATGTCTTTGTTGGCCTGAACCGGCCCAAAGGCTTTGGATATCCCTTTGAGCTCAATGGCGGGGACGGTCATGTCTTGTCCTCAATTGGCGAAAGGGCCGTCTGGTCAGCGACCAACGCGGCAGAGTGGGGGCGGGACGGAATAACTCCGTCCCGCGCAATATCAGAACTTCAGTGCCGGGCAGCTGTCATTCTCGTAATAGCTGACAACAGATACATTGCCGTCGATGATGTCCTGACGGGCCTTATCGACTGCGGCTTTCATGTCATCGGACACGAGGGCTGCGTTATTGTCGTCCATCGCGACGCCAACACCATCCTGGGCCAGACCCATGGTGAACACGCCGGTTTCGACGTTGTCACCTGCGCTCATCGCCTCAAAAACGGCCACGTCCACACGTTTCAGCATCGAGGTCAGAACTTTGCCGGGGTGCAGGTGGTTCTGGTTGCTGTCCACGCCGATCGACAGGATGCCTTCGTCGGCTGCAGTTTGCAGAACGCCAACACCAGTGCCGCCGGCTGCCGCATAAACAACGTCAGCGCCCTGGCTGATCTGCGCCTTGGTCAGTTCCGAGCCCTTAACCGGGTCGTTCCAGGCTGCAGGCGTTGTGCCGGTCATGTTGGCAACAACGTTGATGTCGGGGTTCACGGCCTTGGCACCTTGGGCATAGCCACAGCCAAAGTGGCGGATCAGCGGAACATCCATCCCACCGATAAAGCCGACAGTGCCGGATTCCGACGCCATCGCGGCCATCATACCCACCAGATACGACCCTTCATGTTCGGCAAAGCCGACCTGACGCACGTTCGGCGCGTCCAGCCATGTCACGTCGATCACAACAAATGTTGTGTCCGGGTAATCTGTGGCAACAGCGCTCAGCGGATCGGCCATTCCAAAGCCCATGGTGATGATCGGGTTTGAACCTGCTTCGGCAAACCGGCGCAGGGCCTGTTCACGCTGCGCTTCGGATTGCATTTCAATCTCGCGATAGGTTCCGCCAGTCTCCTCGGCCCAACGCGATGCGCCATTATGCGCGGCTTCGTTGAACGATTTGTCGAACTTTCCGCCCAGATCATAGATCAGCGCAGGTTCGGCCAAAGCCGCACCTGCGGTCAGCGCGACGGCGGCGGCGGCGCCCATCAAGGATTTCATCAGGGTCATTTCACACTCCCGTTTGTTATTGTCGGTCGGGGCTAAGATAGCCCCGTCTACCCACTGTTAGCGAGCATAACTGTTGTGATGGCGGGAATTAAGGCTGTTTGCAACCGGTGCGGTCAATAGATTTTTGACCAATCGGTTGAAAATAGGGCGCGCAGATGGTCAGGTGAGGCTGCATTCCATCACGACGGCATCTGTTTTCTTGTTATTTTCAAGCAGATAATAACCCTTGCGCAGGCCACAGGGGCGATATCCGCAATGTTCATACAGGGCAATGGCTGGAAGATTGTCACTTGCCACATCCAGAATGGCACGGGTTGCGCCCAGATCCCGCGCGACCGAGTGCCAGTCGGACATGCGTTGCCTGGCCAACCCCTGCCGCTGGGACGTGGGATGAGTCGCGATTGTCAGCAGCTCGGCCTCTTGGGCGATGACCTGAAACAGGGCAAATGAATCAGCGTTCCCAACATGGTGCGTAAAGCGATTGGACAGGAGGTCGGAAAATTCCTGTACCGTCCACGGTCTGGATTGCGCGAACGCCGCAGCGTGCGTCGATGCCATATCTCGGGGCGTCATTCGTCCAATAGCACCGGCGGCACATGTTTGGATGGTGCCGCATCTGCGGGGCGGACATACAGAGGTGCAGGTGAGGGCGGCTTTTCACCCGTGATCCAGCGTTGAGCGGCGATTTGGGCAATTCGGGACGGAATATCCGTCAGATCACATGGCGTGTTGTGCGCCCCATACGCCTTGCTGATCTCATCGGCACGATATCCAAGAACGGACATGCCCCCGGATACTTCAAGGTCGCGTGGAGGCACGCCCGGGTCGATCTGTTGCGGTGTGCCGTTGTGCCGCCCGTGTTGCATCGGTTGAACATAGGCCATGTCACGCGGTGCGGGTATGCTGACCAGCAGATTGTCCGAGGTGTCCTGAAAAGCCATGACCTCGAACATGGACACGCCAAAGGCGGGCACCCCAAGCCCCAGTGCCAGCCCACGGGCCGCCGAGACCGAAATCCGGATGCCCGTAAAGTTCCCCGGCCCGGTTCCCACGGCAATGGCGTCCAGATCGGACCAGGCCTTACCCTGCGCAGATAGAATCGCGCTGAGCATGGGCATCAGCGCCTCGGCCTGCCCGCGGGTCATGGGGTCTACTGTCTGATAAACGATGGAATCACCGCATAGCAAAGCGGCCGCGCAATGCGCGGCCGATGTATCAAATGCCAGAATAGTTGGGTCAGACGGCAACAGGGCGTACCTCTGTCACTTCGGGGATGTAGTGGCGCAGCAGGTTCTCGATCCCCATTTTCAATGTCAGGGTCGAGGACGGGCAACCCGCGCAGGCCCCTTGCATATGCAGGTAGACAACACCCCGGTCGAACCCGTGGAATGTGATGTCCCCACCATCCTGAGCCACCGCCGGGCGCACGCGACTGTCCAGCAGATCCTTGATCTGATCGACGATCTCCGCGTCTTCGCCGGTATGTTCGGCATGACCCGAGGCCGCCGTCGCGTCAGCACCGATCACTGGCTGGCCGGACTGATAATGTTCCATCACGGCACCCAAAATGGCGGGCTTGATGTGGTCCCACTGAATGTCGTCGGATTTGGTCACCGTTACGAAGTCGTTGCCAAAGAAAACGCCAGTTACGCCGCTCACTGCAAAAATCCGCTTGGCCAGCGGTGATTTTTCCCCGGCTTCGGCCGTAGGGAAATCAGCTGTGCCCGCTTCCAGCACGGTTTGGCCGGGCAGGAATTTCAGCGTTGCGGGGTTGGGCGTGGATTCGGTTTGGATGAACATGGCACGGCTCCGTTTCAGTTGTATCTGATATGCGGGTCTGGGCCGGGGAAGTCAAGATTTGGAACGATTCTAAATTTTCGCCGCCATGTCCACTGCGTCGTCCAACCGATCATCACCCCAAAACAGTTCGTCGCCGACAAGAAAACTTGGTGCGCCGAACAATCCCTTGATTTGGGCTGTTTTTGTCTGTTCGATCAAAGCGGCCTTGATTTCAGAATCTTGCGTGCGGGCCAAAGTTTCGGCGGGCAAACCAACTTCTGACAGGCAGTCGGTCAGAACTGTGTCCTCGGAAATGTTCAGCCCCCGTGCGAATTCCGCCGTATAAACCGCGCGCACAAACGCTGCCCGTTGGGCCTGATCTGTGATCGCCACCACCAATCGCGCAGCTTTTAGGCCGTTTTGCGGAAACGGGTCTGGCCGGGTAAACGGCAGGCCCCGCCGGGCCGACAGACGCTCCATATCGCGCCACATGTAACGCCCCTTGGCTGGGTAGATATTGAACGGAGAGTTGTCCCACCCCTGAGCGGCAAATATTGGCCCCAGCAGGAATGGGTGCCACTCGACCGTGATACCGTGCGGCGCAGCGGCCTTTTCGATGCGCATTGCGCTGAGGTAGGAATAGGTAGACGCAAATTCGAACCAGAATTGGATGGTGCGCTGCATGATCGGTGCCTCAGGTGATGGCTTCCAGTTTTTCCTTGCTCAGGTCACCGGGCACGATCGTGATCGGAATGGGCAGGCTGCCAGAGTTTTTCGTAAGCTGCGTCACCAGCGGACCGGGACCTTTCTTGTCGGTTCCCGCACCCAAAACCAGAACGCCGATATCGGTGTCCGATTGAACGTGCTCGATGATCTGGGCGACGGGTTCGCCTTCGCGGATGGCCAGCTCGGGCTCGACGCTTTGCTTGTCACGCATCCATTTGGCGAACACCTCAAAATGGGCGTGAATGCGTTCGCGGGCTTCTTCGCGCATCACGGCGGCCACGCCGATCCAGTGGTTGAACTCATCCGGGGGAATGACCGACAGAATGGTCACGCCGCCGCCAGTGTGGGCTGCACGCATTGCGGCAAAGCGCATTGCATTCAGGCATTCGCGGCTGTCATCCAGAATGACCAGGAATTTGCGCATGGAGAGTCCTCATGTATTTCGGGCGATCATGCCCGACCAATAGCGTGCTGGCAACACGGTGATGATCAGCGGGTACTTGCGGCCCAATCCCAATACAGCTCGCGTGCCCGGCGGGCGACGGGGCCGACTTGATATTGCGTGTCCTCCAGCGCGGTGATCGGGGTGATCTTGCTCATGTTGCCGGTCATGAAAACCTCATCCGCGTTATGGAAATCGTCGAACCCGAGGATGGCTTCATGCACGGTCACACCGTCGGCGCGCAGGTTTTCGATATGGCGCGCGCGGGTGATACCGGCCAGAAAGGTGCCGTTGGGGGTTGGCGTAAACACCTCTCCGTCGCGGACCATAAAGATGTTGGCGGTTGCGGTTTCGGCCACATGGCCAAGGGCGTCCGCGACCAGCGCGTTGGAAAACCCTTTGGCACGAACCTCGTGCAGCATCCGCGCATTGTTGGGGTAGAGACACCCGGCCTTGGCGTTCACCACAGCGGATTCCAGCACCGGACGGCGAAAGCGCGTGGTGCCCAGCGTGGCCGAAGCCGTTTCGGGGGCCATTGGTATCTCTTCCAGGCAGATGGCAAAACCGGTGCTGTTTTCCTGCGGTATGATGGCAGTCGCGTCCCCGTCGATCCCCCAATACATCGGGCGGATATAGACGGCGGCATCGGCGGCATAGCTTTCCAGCCCCTCGCGGATGATCCCGACCATCTGTTCTGTGGTGACGGTCGGGGTCAGCATCAACGCCTGGGCTGAACGGTTCACGCGGGCGCAATGGGCGTCCAGATCGGGGACCTTGCCGTCGAAAAACCGCGCGCCATCAAAGACGGATGATCCCAGCCACGCGCCATGGTCGGCGGCCCGCATGATCGGCGCGTCGCCGTTATGCCACTGACCTTCGAAATAGGTGCGGATGTTTTTGCCGACTGCCATGACGCCCTCCCAAGCCTTTGCGCAAACCTAGGAAGGCGTTGGGCGAACGTCCAGCGCAATCAGCCCTGTTTTGCCCCAACCATGCCCACGATTTCGTAGGTCTGTTGCAGGATCGGGGCCGCAATCGCGCGTGCTTTTTCCGCGCCTCTGGCCAGAATCCGGTCGATCTCGGCCTCTTCGCCCATCAGACGGGCCATTTCGGTCGAGATCGGAGACAGTCTCGCCACGGCCAGCTCGGCCAGCATCGGCTTGAATTCCCCGAACTGCTTGCCGCCGACCTCGGCCAGAACCTGATCCGACGTCTGATCGTTGAGGGCCGCGTAGACGTTCACCAGATTGCGCGCCTCGGGACGGTCTTCCAGACCATCGACCTCGGACGGCAGCGCATCCGGGTCGGTCTTGGCCTTGCGGATTTTCTTGGCGATCGTGTCGGCATCGTCGGTCATGTTGATCCGGCTCATATCCGAGGGGTCGGACTTGGACATTTTTTTGGACCCGTCGCGCAGGCTCATGACGCGGGTCGCCGCTCCTTCGATCACAGGCTCGGTGATCGGAAAGAAATCGACGCCAAAGTCATTGTTGAACTTGATCGCAATGTCGCGTGTCAGTTCCAGATGCTGTTTCTGATCCTCGCCCACAGGCACATGCGTCGCATGATAGATCAGGATGTCCGCTGCCATCAGCGCAGGATAAGCAAACAGACCCAATGAGGCGTTTTGCTGGTTCTTGCCCGCCTTGTCCTTCCACTGGGTCATCCGCTGCATCCAGCCCATCCGGGCGACGCAATTGAAGATCCACGCCAGCTGCGCGTGTTCAGGCACCTGGCTTTGATTGAACAGGATCGACTGTTCGGGGTCGATGCCAGCGGCGATAAAGCCGGCGCAAAGTTCACGCGTGTTGTGGGTCAGCGCCGCCGGGTCTTGCCAAACAGTGATGGCGTGCAGATCGACCATGCAATAGATGGTTTCAAAGTCGGGTCCCTGCATATCCACAAAGCGTTTCATCGCGCCCAGATAATTGCCCAATGTAAGCCCGCCCGACGGCTGGATGCCTGAAAACACGCGCGGTGTGAACTGGGTCTCGGTCATCGAAGGGAACTCCCGTCTGGAAAAATCAGCCCCCGTCGCTTACCCATGGGGCCAAGGGACGTCAACAGCCGCGAAAGGCCAGCCCAATGAGCAGTGAGCATTATACACCCGCCGTGAACCCTCTGCCGCCTGTTGTGGTGGCTTTGGTACTGTTCATCATGGGGGTGGAATTGGCCTTTACTTTGGGCACCCGAGGGCTGGTTGGCGGGCCAACGGCAGTGGGGTGGCGACTGGATGCGTTGCAAAACTATTCCTTCTCGCCCGATATATTCGACTGGATGGTGCAGAACGGGCGCTGGCCGTTCGAGCATGTGATCCGCTTCGTCACCTATCCGTTTGTGTCCGGTACGTTCACGCAGGCCATCTTTGTCTGCGTCTTTGTCCTGGCCATGGGCAAGATGGTGGCCGAGGTGTTTGGCGGGTTCCAGATGCTGGTTATCTTTGTGGTGTCCGGCGTCGGCGGCGCGCTGGCCTATGCGCTGCTGCTGAACGTAAGCTATCCGCTGGTCGGAGGGTTCCCGCCCGTCTACGGCCTGATCGGCGCGTTCACCTGGCTGCTGTGGCGTAAGCTGTCACTGGTTGGTGAAAACCAATCGCGCGCCTTCAGCCTGATTGCTGTTTTGATGAGCATCCAGCTGTTGTTCGGGCTGTTGTTCGGCGGCACGTCCGATTGGGTCGCCGATCTGGGTGGGTTTGCTACCGGGTTCGGCCTGTCGTTCTTTCTGGCTCCGGGCGGTTGGGCGCGGATTGTGCAGCGTATGCGCCGCGACTGATCACGACCGGCGCAGCGCCTGTCTGAATTCCGACAGCCTAAAAGCACCAAGCAGGTGGCCCAGAAAGAAATAAGTAGCCGCCGCTACCTTGATCAAAATGAGCAGCGCCAGATACCGCCAGCCGGACAATTCAAATGCCCAGCCGAACAGGTGAACGGTGGCGTAAAGGACAACGCCCATCCCCAGTGATGCCGCCACGATGCGCCACGCCCGGCGCTTGAAGCGGGCGTCAAAGCGCGCCTCCTCGCCCATCTGCCGGGCACCGATGATCAGCAGCCCGACCATGGCCCACCCCGCGACCGAGGCCGCAATCGCAGGCGCAATCCACCCCACCACGGGGAATAGGCCAAAGGCTAAACCTGCGTTCACGATCATGGCGACCACCGCATAGCGGAACGGTGCCCGCGTGTTTTCACGCGCGAAAAACAGCGGTTGCAGCAGTTTTTGCAGCATGAAGGCGGGCAGACCGATGCCATAGATCGCCACGGCCAGCGCCGTGGCTGCGGTATCCTCGGGGCTGAACTGCCCGCGTTCGAACAGGACCGAAACCAACGGGTTGGGCAGGATCACAAATGCCACGGTCGAGGGGATGGTCAGCATCAGTGTGAACTCTCCGGCGCGGGAAAAGGCGTTACGCGCGCCATCCTTGTCACCGGCCCGCAACCGCCGCGACAGATCCGGCAGCAATACGATGCCGACGGCAATGCCCACCACACCCAAAGGCAATTGGTACAGCCGGTCGGCCGCAAACAGCCAGCTCACGGCCTTTTCGGTTTTCGAAGCCACCAGTTGCCCGACGACCAGATTGACCTGCGTCACCCCCATCGCCAGCGCCGCAGGAACAGCAATGCGCACCATGTGACGCATTTCGGGGTTGAGTTTGGGGATGCCGGGTCGGATGCGAATGCCCGCGCGTTCCGTTGCCACCCAGACCAGCGCCAGCTGCGCGATGCCAGCCAGCGGGATAATGGTGATCAGCCAGCGGATGACTTCCCCACCCGTCACTGCGCCAACAATAAGGGCAGTACACGCGAAGATGTTCAGCAGAACAGGCGCGGCAGCGGCAGCAGCAAAGCGACCGGTCGCATTCAGAACCCCGGAAAACAGTGCCGCCAGCGACATGAACAGAATGTAGGGAAAAACCACATAGCTGTAATCCACCGCTAAATCGAACCGCGGATCGCCATAAAACCCCTCGGCGGTGATCCAGACAAGACCCGGCATGAATACCATCGCCAATCCGACAAGCGTCAGGACGGCCACGGCCAGTAGGTTGAACGCATCCTGCGCAAAGCCTTGTGCGTTTTCCTCGCCCTCCAGCCGTTTTGAGAACATCGGCACAAAGGCGGCGTTGAATGCGCCCTCGGCAAAGAAGCGGCGGAACATATTGGGCAGGCGGAAAGCGGCGACAAAGGCGTCCATCACCGGCCCCGGTCCGATATAGGCGGTCAGCAGGATTTCCCGGACAAAGCCCAGTATCCGGCTGGCCAGAGTCCAGAACCCAACCGTGAACAGGCCCGAAAACAGGCGTATCTGTTTCATGAGGCTGCGCGCTCCGCACCGGCGGTGATGGCATTGCGCAGCTTGGTTTCAAGACCGCGTTGCTTGCTTTCGGAATAGTATTTCAACCCGAACATGTCTTTGACATAGAAGGTGTCGACCACCTGTTCGCCATAGGTCGCGATCACCGCGTTGGCGATATAGACATTGGCAGCAGCCAGCGTTCTTGTCAGGTCGTACAACAAACCGGGGCGGTCGCGGGTGTCGACCTCGATGATCGTGTAAATCTCGGACCCGTCATTGTCGAAGATGATATGCGTTGGCACGTTGAATGCACGCTCGCGCTTTTTGATCTTGTCGCGGGATTTCAAGGCGTCCCGTGCCACCACTTCGCCCTTTAGCGTCTTGTGGATCATCTGGGTCAGGCGCGGCAGGCGGCTGGCTTCGAATGGATGACCTTCGGCATCCTGTATCCAGAACGCATCCGTCACATAGCCGTCCTTGGTGGTATAGCTGCGGGCGTCGACCACGTTCGCCCCGACCAGTGCCAGCGCACCCGCGATCCGCGCAAAAATTCCGGGATGGTCACCCATGGCGAAACAGGCGCGGGTGGCATCGCGATCTTCGTCCGGGTGCAACCGGATCTCCATCGCCCCGGCATCGCCGCTGTGGTCCAACCCGCGCAACATCTCGGCGAATTCGGTATGTGTCGACAGGTTCAGGCCCTGCCAATAGGGCGGATAATGACGCCCGGTCTCGGTCTTCAGATCAACCTTGGACCAATCCACCAGCTTTGCACGCAGGTCCTTTTTGGCCTCGGCCCCGCGATTGGCGCGGTTTAGATCCTCCATCCCGGTCTCAAGCGCGCGCTTGGTTTCCGCGTGCAGGGCGCGCAACAGGGTGGCCTTCCAGTTGTTCCAGGTATTCGGACCCACGCCGCGAATGTCACAGACTGTCAGCACCGTCAGCAGGTCCAGCCGTTTGACCGTTTTCACGGCCTTGGCAAAATCGCGCACCGTGCGCGGGTCCGAGATGTCGCGTTTCTGCGCCATATCCGACATCAGCAGGTGATAGCGCACCAGCCATTCCACGGTTTCCGAATCCGCCTTGTTCAGGCCCAGCCGCGGCGCGACCTTGCGGGCAATCTTTGCCCCCAGGATCGAGTGATCCTCGGGCCGCCCCTTGGCGATGTCATGCAGCAGCAAAGCGACATACAGTACCTTGCGATTGACCCCACCTTCCAGAATGGACGAGGCCAATGGCAATGCTTCTTCCAGCTCGCCTCGTTCGATCTGGGCCAGATTGACGATGCACTGAATGGTGTGCTCGTCCACCGTATAGCTGTGATACATGTTGAACTGCATCATCGCCACGATGTGTTCGAATTCCGGCAAAAAGGCCGACAAGACACCCAGTTCGTTCATCCGCCGCAGGGCACGTTCCGGGTTGCCGTGCTTCAGCATCAGGTCCAGAAAAATCCGACGCGCTTCTTTGTTGTTGCGCATGTCGTCATCAATCAGGTCCAGGTTGGCGGTAACCAGCCGCATCGCGTCGGGGTGGATCAGCAACCCGGTGCGCAGACCCTCTTCGAACAGGCGCAGCAGATTAAGCTTGTCCGACAGGAATGTTTCAGGATCGGCCACGTCCAGCCGACCATGCGTGACCTTGTACCCCGTCTTGACGCGCGGACGGCGGCGAAAGATGCGTTCCAGCATCGGCGCGCCTTTCATATGCGCCGCTTCCAGTTTGGTCAAAAAGATGCGGGTCAGCTCGCCAACCCGGGTCGCCTCGCGGAAATAGCGCTGCATGAAAACTTCGACCGCGCGTCGACCCGCGCGGTCTTCATAACCCATGCGCGCGGCCACTTCGACCTGCAGGTCGAAGGTCAGCTGTTCCGTCGCGCGCCGGGTCAACAGATGCAGATGCGACCGCACAGCCCAAAGGAAATCTTCGGCCGCGACGAACCCGTCGAATTCTTCGGGCGTGAACAGGCCCAGCGGCACCAGTTCTGCCACATCCTGGACGCCATAAATGTATTTCGCGATCCAATACAGCGATTGCAGATCACGCAGCCCGCCCTTGCCCTCTTTGACATTGGGTTCGACCATGTAACGCTCACCCTGCTTGTGGTGCCGTTCGTCGCGTTCGTTCAGTTTCGCTTCGATAAACTCGCGCTCGGACCCTTTGAACAACTCGTCCTTCAGACGTTGCTCCAACTCGGCCGCCAGCGCCTGATCACCTGCCAGATAGCGCTGTTCCAGCATGGCTGTGCGAATGGTGAAATCTTCGCTGCCAAGGCGCAGGCAATCTTTGATCGTGCGGGACGAGTGGCCAACCTTAAGCCGCAAATCCCATAGGATATACAGCATGGATTCGATCACGCTCTCGGCCCATGCAGTGATCTTGTACGGGGTCAGAAACAGCAGATCCACGTCCGAGGATGGCGCCATCTCACCGCGCCCATATCCGCCGACGGCAAGAATGGCGATTTTCTCGCCCTGCGTCGGGGTCGCTAACGGGTGCAAATATTGACTGGCAACCTGCATGGCGGTGCAGACCAGCCCGTCGGTCAGATATGTATAGGACCGGGTCAGCGGGCGCGCGTCAAAGGGGCGTTCGGCAAAAGCGTCGGCAATCGCCTGTCGTCCGGTTTTTTGCGCGTCTCGCAGAATCCGCACGGCTTCGGCCCGCCGCGCGGCGTTGTCTGATACGGATTCATAGGCATGAGACAGTTGCGCCGTTACGGCGGCGCTGTCGAAAATGTCTTCGGCCGGACAAATCAGCGCGCCCCTTGGAACAGGCGTCAGCGCCGTCCGATCAGAAACCGGCGCCTGAGAAGCTTTGTGGGGCAGGGTCAATCACTACTACCTGTTTGTTTTGGATCGTGGCGACAGCCAGACCGCGTTCATTGGTACCGTCCGAGCGCAGGCGGAAGATGCCGCCGACGCCCTGAAAGCCAGCATTCTGCGTCAGGGCCGATGCGGTCAACGCGTCGGATTTACCCTGGCTGACCAACGCGGCGATTGCAGCGATACCATCATAGGCCAGCCCGCTGATTGGATGCGGCGCCACACCATAGGTCGCGTTATAACGCTGCCGATAGGCCTGCGCCTTTGAGGGGTCCGGCAAGGCAAACCAACCGCCCTGCACGCCGGGCAGTTCCAGCGTTTGCGACGGGATGTCCCATCGCGTCAGGCCGATGTACTGCGTGTTTGATGGGGAAACGCCTGCTTCTGGCAGCAGCTGCGTATACAGCGGCAATGCGCCCGCTGTTGTCGCCGTCAGAAACAGCGAATCCGCGCCAGAGGAATCAACCGTCGCCTTGATCGTGGGAACCGAATTGATGACACCCTGCTGCGAACGGTCATAGCCAACTGTGCCTACGTTGTTCACACGGCTGCTGCTCAGCGCTTTTGCGATTGCCGATTGGCCAAGCTGCCCGGCGGCATCGTTGCTGTGTACAATGACTGCGCCCGTCTTGCCTTGCGATCCCGCAAAGCTGACCAGACGGCTGGCCGTGTTGTCGAAGGTTGGGCCCAGCACAAAGACGTTGCCGCCCGCGATACTGGTGTTGTTCGAAAACGATAGAACGTTGACCTTGTTGCTCAAAACAGAAAGCCCGGCCGAGTTTGCCGCCTGTGCGTAAACCGGACCGATAATGATCTTGGCCCCATCCGATACGGCCTGCTGGGCGACCGAGGCTGCTGTATTGGCATTGCCCTGCGTATCATAGACACGAAGATCAATTTTGACGTTCTGCAGATCGGCCATCGCCAGCCGGGCCGCGTTTTCAAGGCTGCGCGCCAGCGTGGCGTCGCCAGAGTTCGCCGATCCCGCCGGCACCAAAAGGGCAACAGGGACAGGTTTGGAGGTGTTGATTGACGGCCCTCCGCCCAGGCCGCCCGGCTCGCAAGCGGCCAGAAATGCGGCGGTTGCCAGGACGGCGGCGGTACGCGCCAGTTTGCGAACGGGCTTGCAAACGGTAAACATCTAAATGAAAACTCCCTGATCCGGCGGCTTGGGAAGCTGCCATTCTGTTGCGCCGCGATAATAAACGTCACGCTGTGAGGGTCCAGCTTTGAATTTCCAAAAAGTCAGATTGGGCGCCGGCCTGTATTTTGTTGCCACTCCGATCGGGGCAGCGCGCGATATCACGCTCAGGGCGCTGGACGTGCTGGCCTCGGCCGATGTGATCGCCGCCGAAGACACGCGCAGCCTGCGTCGGTTGATGGAAATCCACGGCGTCCCGCTGGAGGGGCGGCGCATCTTGGCCTACCACGACCACAGCGGAGCGGGCGCGCGCGGAAAAATCCTTGAGGCGCTGGGCGAAGGCAAATCGGTCGCCTATGCGTCCGAGGCCGGAATGCCGCTGATCGCCGATCCGGGGTATGATCTGGGGCGGCAGACGGCCGAAGCCGGGCACACCGTGACCTGCGCACCCGGCCCGTCTGCGGCGCTGATGGCGCTGACGCTGGCGGGGTTGCCAACCGACGCGTTCTTTTTCGCAGGATTTCTGCCCAATGCCTCGGGCGCACGCCGGTCGCGTATCGAAGCGCTGCGCGACGTGCCTGGTACGCTTGTGTTCTACGAATCGCCAAAACGCGTGGCCGCCTGCCTGTCGGATCTGGCCGAAGTGCTGGGCGAGGACCGGGCCGCCGCGATGTGTCGTGAACTGACCAAAAAGTTCGAAGAAGTCCGGCGCGGGACATTGGGCGAACTGGCGGCCGGTCTGCAAGAGCAGACGGTCAAGGGTGAGATCGTTCTTCTGGTGGATCGCAGTCATTCGGAAACTGTTAAGGATTCTGACGTAGAAGAGGCTTTGAAAAAGGCCTTGGAAACCCATTCGGTGCGGGATGCGGCTGATCTGGTATCGCAGATGTTCAAGCTGCCGCGCCGTCCGCTTTATCAGAAGGCCCTGAAACTGGGAAAGGGATGATATGACCGCGCGATCCGTTCAAAGCTTGGTTTCCTTTCACGCCGGGCAGGCGGCGGAACAGCAGGTAGCTGCGGATTACGAACGCCGCGGCTTTTCCATCGCGCATCGCCGCTGGCGCGGGGCGGGTGGTGAAATCGACCTGATTGCGCGTGACGGTGACGGCGTGGTGTTCATCGAAGTCAAGAAAAGCACCAGCTTTGATAAGGCTGCCGCGCGGATCAACCGACGTCAGATGGATCGCATCTGCGCCTCTGCGGCCCAGTTTCTGGATGGGGAACCGGGCGGGCAACTGACAAATGTGCGCTTTGACGCAGCCCTGGTCGATGCGTCCGGTGCGGTTCAAATCATCGAAAACGCCTTTGGGCAGGTCTGATCCCCATTGAACCCATGGCCCTGCTGGGCCATGTATCTGGCGTGAAACTGAGGGACACGCCATGAAAATCGCCTTTCAGATGGACCCGATCGGGGCCGTGGATATCAACGCAGACAGCTCATTCCGTTTGGCAGAAGAGGCGCAGGCGCGCGGGCACACGCTGTTTTTCTACAGTCCGGATCAGCTGGCCTATCAAGAGGGGCGGATCACCGCGCGCGGTCAGGACATGACGGTTCAGCGCGTGGCGGGTAACCCGGCCGAACTGGGCCCAGAGCGCGAAGTCGATCTGGCCGAGTTTGACGTGATCTGGCTGCGTCAGGATCCCCCATTCGATATGCATTACATTACGGCGACCCACCTGCTTGACCGGCTGAAAGGGCAGGCGTTGGTGGTGAATGATCCGTTCTGGGTGCGGAACTACCCCGAAAAACTGTTGGTTCTGGACTTTCCCGACCTGACCCCGCCGACGACGATTGCGCGCGACCTGCAGACCATCAAGGCGTTCAAGGAAAAACACGGCGATATCATCCTCAAACCGCTGTACGGCAATGGGGGTGCGGGCGTGTTCCGGCTGGAGGCCAATGACCGCAACCTGACCTCTCTGCATGAGCTGTTCACCGCCTTCTCACGCGAGCCGCTGATCGTGCAGAAATTCCTGCCCGACGTCAGCAATGGCGACAAACGCGTGATTCTGGTGGATGGAGAGCCGGTGGGCGCGATCAACCGGGTTCCGGCAAAAGGCGAGACACGGTCAAACATGCATGTGGGCGGTCGTCCCGAAAAGGTCGGGTTGACAGAGCGCGATCTTGAGATTTGCGCCGCAATCGGACCGTTGCTGAAAGAAAAAGGTCAGATTTTCGTCGGGATCGACGTGATCGGAGATTACCTGACCGAAATCAACGTCACCTCGCCGACCGGTATTCAGGAATTGGAGCGGTTCGACGGTGAGAATATCGCCGAGAAAATCTGGCAGGCGATCGAAGCCAAGCTTTAAGACGCGACCCTGGCGCTTATGCGAAAGCTCAGCGCCTCGGCCACATGGGGGCGGCGAACGTCCGGTGCGCCCTCAAGATCGGCAATTGTGCGCGCCACCCGCAGAATGCGGTGAAAGGCGCGCGCAGACAGGCCAAAACGCTCGGCGGCCTTCAGCAGCAATTCTTTGCCTTCTGCGTCCGGGGCGGCAATTTCCTCAAGCACGCTGCCTTCGACATCTGCGTTCTGGCGGGTTGCGGGTGTATCGCAGAACCGCGCGGCCTGAATGGCGCGGGCCTGTTCAACGCGGGCGGCAACAGTGGCAGAACTGTCGCCTGAAGGCGGCAGATCAAGATCGGTGAACCCGACCGGCGGCACCTCGATCCTAAGGTCGAACCGATCCATCAATGGACCTGAAATCCGGCCCAGATAGTCTTCGCCACAAACGGGCGCGCGCGAGCAGGCGCGGGCGGGGTCGGTCAGATATCCACATTTACAAGGGTTGGCGGCGGCCACCAGCATGAACCGGCAAGGATATTTCACGTGGGCATTCGCGCGCGCGACCATGACTTCGCCGGTTTCAATCGGCTGGCGCAGGGTCTCAAGAACGGTGCGGGGGAATTCGGGGAATTCGTCCATGAACAGAACGCCGTTGTGGGCCAATGAAATTTCACCCGGTTTGGCACCTTTGCCGCTGTAAAAAGTGAAAGGGGCAAAGAATGAAAGACACGGGAAACAGTGGTTTTGCCGGCATTTCTAAATTGGAAGTCGGGAAGAACGAAGCGAAGTGCGGTGCAACGCATCGCAAAATTTCTAAGTTGGAAAGAATGCGTGCTGTTAAACAAGATGTACAGAGCGTCGCTGAGCACTATGCTGACGAGATGATGAAAGCTGTTGAAGATTTTAGCCACACCTTCCGCGAAGAAAAAAATAGAGTCAGAACAAGTCACCGTGCAGTTACAGGCTGGTTACGGGATCGAAGTAACAGATCGCTTCACCACACGTCTCTACTTGAACGAGATTTTTGTTTTCTTTGCCTTTTTCACCAAGCGGTGGAACACCTGTACGAACAGCCCCTGACGATCACTGGTCGTGACTCAAATGGCAAAATTCGAAGTTACACTCCAGACTTTCTGGTGGAATTCAAAACTGGCTCTGGGGCGTCCAAGCGATGTTTGGTCGAAGTCAAACCTACGTCAGATCTAGAGAATGCGGACTCTGGGCTTCGAGAGCGGTTGGACTTGGGGAAACGTTGGGCTGCCGTCAATGGCTTCATGTTTGAAGTTGTTACGGAATCTCAGATTAGAAATGCTGTCCTTTCTAATGTGGTCGCTGTTTTACCGTTTCGCTTCTACGACCCAGACATCGCAGTCCAATTCGACATACAGGTCAAAGTAGCGAACTCGCCAGGGTTGACTGTAGCTGAGCTCACAGATCAAATCGTTGGGCCACATTTGCCAAAAGACATTGTATTGAGAGAGATTTGGATCACTATCGCTTGCGGTTTGGTTCACTTTGACGTGGCAAAAACTCTGTCGCCAAACACGGCGTTGTTCGAATACCCTGTTTGGACAGATGATGATCTGTTTTTTGCGAGGGATGGTGAGCTGTAGTTTGTCTGAGAAAGCCGAAATAACGTCGATAGCAACTGACAAATGGAACCGAGCAGTCAAGGTGAAGGAGGCCGTCGAGTCCTTACTTGCGTTGGAAAATAGAACGGCGGAAGATGTTGCGCGTGTAGCGAAGTCCTTAGGCCTATCAATGTCTTGGGTGTACAATTTGATGAGGCGCTACGAAAGCGACAGAACAGTTTCCGCCTTGGTCCCGGCAATACCAAATGGAGGTCGCGGAAAAAGTCGCCTTGCTCCGGAAATCAATGATTTAGTTCTCTCAGCTATCGATGACCTCTATTTGAGCCAGCAAAAAATCAAGCCATACCAAGTCATTAGGGAAGTACAAATTCGTTGTAGACGAATTGGTGTAAAGCCTCCCTCAGATTCAGCCATTAGAGCGAGACTTAACGCTGTCACTGGACGAGAGCGTGTAAAGAAACGGCAGGGCTGGCGGGCCGCCCGCGATAAGTTTGACCCTACAACAGGACGGTTTCCAGAGCCCAAATGGCCCTTGAGCGTAGTCCAGATCGACCATTCTCCTACGGACGTAATCCTGGTTGATGAACAGGATAGACTACCAATTGGTAGAGCATACTGTACTGCCGCCATAGATGTTTTCAGTCGTGCTATCATCGGCTTTTGCCTGTCGCTGGAGCCGCCGAGCGCAACTACAGTGGGTCTTACTCTTGCTCATGCGGCGATGCCGAAACAAGCTTGGCTTGATGCAAAGGGCATCAAAGCAACATGGCCGATGTTTGGAAAACCAGATTCCATTCACGTCGACAATGGTGCGGATTTTCGTAGCCAGGCTTTGAAAAGAGGATGTGAAGAGCACGGCATCTCAATTACTTTTCGTCCGGTTAGGCACCCAAAATTCGGCGGCACGGTCGAGCGTCTTTTCCGAACACTTATGCAAGAAGTTCACAAAATACCGGGTACAACATTTTCCAACGTTGTCGAAAAAGGGGAATACAATTCGTCGAAAACAGCATCCATGACCTTGAGCGAATTGGAGCGATTTCTAGTCAAATTCGTTACCGAAGTTTACCATGAGAGAGTGCACACCTCACTCGAAAAAAGCCCGCGAGTTGCCTACGAAAATGGGATTTTTGGAACATCGAACACAGTCGGCAGGGGGGCTCCTGCGACCCCGAAGGACCCAAGGCGTTTTCTGATCGACTTTCTTCCGATTGAGACACGGACCATTCAGCGGTATGGCTTCTCCCTCGATCGAGTGCAGTACTTCGACGATGTTCTGCGACCATACATCGACAACGAAGACAAAAGAAAATTCATGATCCGGAGAGATCCGAGAGACATTTCAAAGATATTCTTCTTTTGCCCTGACAATAATGACTATTTTGAAATTCCGTACCGGAACATATCTAACCCTAGCATTAGCTTGTGGGAGTTGAGAGCTTGCAGGCAAAGACTGCGCGAGCAGGGTGACGCGCATGTCGATGAACAACGTATTTTCGCGGCGTACGAGGAGATGCAGGAAGAAATCTCCAAGTCGCTGAAAGCGACAAAAAGCACCCGAAGAAATAGAGAACGCAAACTGCGCTTGGGAGACGGCTTGAAAGCTGAATCGACCGCTTCAGAATATCGACAAGACATCTCCAAGAAGGTGGAGCACGAACCCATATCTTTCGATGACAAGTTTGATGATATAGAACATTGGTAGAAAACCTTTCCCACCTGCATCCAACGACGCGGAAATTAATCTCCGGATCGGATGATGATCGCTTCGCTGACTTAGATAGATCCAAATGGATCGGCTACCCTGCTGCCAATGCAGCACTTCAGAAGCTAGAGTATTTGCTTGCCCTTCCTAAGACGCACCGGATGCCCAATTTGATTGTCTGTGGTCACACAAACAGCGGCAAAACGATGATCATCAAACGTTTTTTGAAAGCTCATCCGGCGACGGATCAGGTGGAGGAGGATGCTGCCAATGTCCCAGTGCTGGCTGTTCAAATGCCAATTTCACCTGAACCTCGAAGATTCTATTGCGCATTGCTTTCTTCATTGTTTGCCAGCTTCAGATCGACCGACACAATCGCCAACTTGGAAGCTCAAGCATTGAACCTGATGAGGTCGTGCGGCGTCAGGCTGTTAGTTATTGATGAACTCCACAATATGTTGTCAGGACGCAATGACCATCAGAGACAGTTTTTGAACTTGCTCAGATATTTGGGCAATGAATTGAGTATCCCCATTGTGGCTCTTGGCATTCAATCCGCACTTCGAGGCATTCAAATCGACGAACAACTTGCCAACCGGTTTGAGCCATTTGTTTTGCAAAGGTGGACTGCAAACAGAGACCTGTATCGACTTTTGAATAGTATCGAAAGCCTATTGCCACTGAGATACCCTTCGAGGCTTAGTGAACCAAAAACAGCCGAGTTGATACTGGCACTGTCCGAAGGAACGATTGGGGAAATCATGTTGTTGCTCAGGGCGTCGGCCAGATTTGCGATTTCCTCTGGCATAGAGAAAATTGATCAAGAAACTTTCCACTCTTGCGGATATGTATCGCCGGCCGCGCGGAGGATTGCTTCCAAGAGCCTTGGGTGAATGAAACTGGCGGCATAGGGTTGTCTGGAAAATACTTGCCGTTTCACCCGGCCCCCATGGCGGAAGAATTGTTTTCATCATGGCTATACCGTGTTGCAAAGGGCAACCACCCTAAACTTCATACATTTTGCCACCTAAACTGGCCGAAGAGGCAGATTTGGACACGGGACATTGATCAATGTGCGGATAAGGATCTTGTAAGAGATCTAGCCGAGTTGACGGGTACATTGCCCTCGGATGCCCAAAAAACTCTGCTCTCATCGTTCCAGGGAAGTCTGTTTGAAAAGCACCAGCCCAACGGTAGAACACTTGGTATTTTACCGTTGGGTGTGTTCCATAGGCTGAGAAAAAGGTATGGGCAGCAATATTGCCCACGTTGTCTAGCGAATGATCGGGTGCCCTACTTTCGAAAAAGCTGGCGCTTGACACATGTAACTTCTTGCCTCGAACACGGGATACGATTGGTTGATCGATGCGATGACTGCGGAGCTCCCATAATTTTTTTCAGAGGTGATATGCTTGTGTGTCACAACTGCGGATTCGATCTTCGGTGCGCTAGTCGTTTCATAGCGGGAACTCAGGTAAAGTGGTTTGAGGCAAGGAATAGACTGGCATTGCAGCGCGGCTATACTTGGCTTGGTTCAAACAAGATCGAAGTCTCGATAGCCTACTTTGATATCATCCGGCAGTTACTCCGCATACTGTCCTTTGGTGCTAGATCGCAAGGCTTGCGAGAAACAGTTGCAAAGCGGTTTGGCGGGGATCCGTCTCCCATCAAGGAAGATGAAAAAACCACTGCCAGAAAGTTTGAGCACCTATCAACGCACTCGAGATACCGCATCACTGAATTGTTGTCTCCACTCGTGCAGCACTGGCCTGAAGCCTTCATCGATACCTGTCAGGCGAGTAGAAATTTTTCATCTCAATTGCTAAAAGATATGCCTTTTGTTCGTTACCATCTTTGGATGATAGCTAAGAATGAGTTGTCAGGCTCTCCTGTCCACCCAGATCGTCGGTGAACAACAGCCTTGGATTTGGTTGCTGTGTGTTGTGGGACCCTGCGACAAAAACAACAGCACACCTTACTTAGAAAGACCGATAAGGTGTAGTGGTTCAGATGTGATCTGACAGTTGGCCGTTTTTCCGGCGGCGTCTGTCAGGTCAAGTTTGGTTCAGGAACTTTTCCTTCCAGATCTCTTTGCCCTCGATCATGGTCTGGAACGGCGTTCTGCCGCAACACATTTTGCCCTGATGAGTGCGCTCGTGGTTGTAGTGGTGCAGCCATTCGTCCAGATCGGCTTGCAGCGTGTCGATGCTGTCGTAGAGCTTCTTGCGGAACGCGACCTGATAAAACTCCTGCAACACCGTCTTGTGGAACCGCTCGCAGATGCCGTTCGTCTGGGCCGATTTGACCTTTGTCCTGGTGTGGTCGATGTCATTTTTTTCCAGGAAGAGCTGGAAATCATGCTTGTCGGCACGTCCGCAGAACTCGGTGCCCCGGTCG
>NZ_JQEZ01000007.1 GCF_000743705.1 Ruegeria halocynthiae
GTTTCCACCTCGCCGCAGGCTTCATCGTCGAGCTTCTTCTTTTCCAGCGCCTGCACCTGCGCTTCGGTCAGGATGCAACCCTCTTCGGCGACCTTGGCTTCCAGGGCCTTCAGCCGGGCTTTGAAGTTGGCCAGATCGTGCCGCAGCCAGATCGACCTGACACCGGAGGGCGAGACGAAGACGCCCTGTTTGCGCAATTCATTGGAGGTGCGGGCTTGACCATAGGCCGGAAATTCGGTGGCGGATTTGATCACGGCCTGCTCGGTCGCATCGTCGACCCGGTTAGCAAGGTTGGGCTTGCGCCGGGTGCGCTCGAAAAGCGCCTCCACCCCGCCTTCGTCAACCGCCGCCTTGTAGCGGTAGAACGTGTCCCGGCTATAGCCCATCACCTGACAGGCTTTCGAGACATTGCCCAGTTCCTCGGCCAGGTTCAGCAAGCCGGTTTTGTGTTTGATGATCTTGTCGGTAGTATTCAACATCGTGGTTTCCTCGTTTCGATGGGTTGGTTGGCACCACCATCAAAACGGACAACCATCATCTCCTTCAAGAGATGCGCCGCCCCCGTTTCAGCTTGCTGAGAAGGGGGCGGTGTCAGATCACATCGAGACTAATTCAGATAAGGAGATGATCGAAAGTGCTTTGTGTATGTCGTCAAGGTTCGGCTTCATGACTCCAGCAAAGTGATTCGACATACTACCAACACTCCCTCAATCAGCTCTCGAACTGCTTCGTTGAAAAGCTCAGACATTTTGTTTTCATGGATACAAATGTGGCGGCAAACTGGCCATGCACCTTTCCAATCGACGCGAGTTGCCACATTGCGGCCACAGACCAGGCTTTCATAACTTTTTAGTGAAGTTTAATCTGATTTTCCCCCTTAACGTGTGCTGTGACCTTTGTTAGCGAGAAGCTAATTAAATAAACAAAAGGTTACAGAATGGGTATTTTGAGGGTCGCCTTTGGCGGGGCAGTTTCTGCATCTATCGCGTGTGCTGCATTTGCGGACGTTCCTGCGGGCATAGCTGCCCTTGAAGCCGGTAACGTTTCGGGCGCGGTCGAGGAGTTTCAGGCTGGATTTGACGACGGTGACGCGGATGGTGCGTTTTTCATCGGGCGCCTGTTTGAAATGGGTCTGGGAACTGAGCGCGACATGCTACGCGCTGTCGAGCTCTATAGCGCGGCAGCTGATCAGGGCAGTGCGTTGGCGCAGAACCGGCTTGGCTTGATGTATCTGAACGGCGAATTGGTCTTGCAGGATTACCAGCGCGCTGCGGAGTTGATTTGTGCGGCAGCAGAGTCCGGTGATGCCAACAGCGCATTCAACTGCGGGTTGCTTTTTGCGGATGGACAAGGCGTGGAACAGGATGCGGTCAAGGCCGTAAACTACTGGAAACTAGCCGCAGAGCAGAACCACGTGGCTGCAATCAACTATCTGGGTCAGGCCTATCGTGATGGCACGGGAGTAACACAGAGCTATGAGGCCGCTTTTGAGAATTTCTCCCGCACCGGGAGAGCGGGCAACCCGTTAGGGCTCTTCGAACTGGCCAAAGCCTATCAATCAGGAAACGGCGTGGATCAGGACCTCATCAAAGCGCATGGCTTTGCTAATCTGGCCTCCGCGCGGGGCATGGATGAGGCACGCGCTCTGCGAGATACGCTGAACGCACAGCTGGATCGTGATGATCTGGAGGCAGCACAGAGCTTTGCCCGTAAATGGGAAGCAACGCCGCTGGATCAGGCTGCGCAGTAGCGCGCTTTCAGGCTTTGAGTTCTCGTCGGTTCAGATTGGTTCCTCTGTTATGAAACCCCCTCTTTTATTCTCCGTTGCTGTTGTGTGCCTCCTGAGCGGTTGCACAAATACTTCGCCTGAGCGCCTGAAAGAGATCTACGGCGTCTCTCCGTCGAGCGACGGCGGCTATACGGCCTCCATAGAAGTGCGCGCAAACCATGCTGATCAGCAGGATAAGTTTAGCCAGAACGCATTCAACGAGATTTGTGCGGGCCCCGCGACCATCACGTCCCGAACCGTTTCGGCCCCGTTTAACAAACAAACCACATACAAGCAGCAAACATGGAACCCAGCCATTGGCCAATTGGTCCAGACGGCGAGCTTCCCCGTAAACACGCCGCATGTTCGCATAACCTACAGGTTTGAATGCGCATGAAGAGCAGTTCTCCATACCGGCTGGCGATGAGTATCGGTCTCACCCTCTTCCAGTCGACGGCTTTGGCACAAGTGGCTGAGCCCCAGTCTACGGAAGAGGTGTTTTCGGACTGGCGGGTGTTGTGCCACCCGGTGGAAAAGGATGTCGCCTGCCAGATGATGCAGAGCGTCGCCGCCGAAGAGAATGGCCCGCCAGTCTTTCTGCTGAGCGTGTCTGACGATGAAGACACGGGCCAACGCTATGCAGTCATAACGGTTCCGGTTGGTGTCTATCTGGCCCCGGGGATCGAACTACACGTGGACAACCGCCGCCCCTTCAAGGTCTTGTACGAGGTCTGCGATCAGCTTGGGTGCCACGCCGGGTTTCGCATGAAAGGGGATGTCCTGGCGGCATTCCGGAAGGGACTGGAAGTCAAAGCCCGAGTTTGGACAGCCCGCGACAAGGCTGTTGACTTTCCCGTTTCTCTGCGCGGGTTCACCGCCGCATACAATCAATTCAGAACGGCGGGGGACAACTGATGGGTTTGCGGTCCCTCGTCCTGACAACAGCACTCGGTCTCAGTGCGATCCTGCTGACGGCAACAGTCGTTTCCGCGCAAGGCGTCTCGCCCGGTGATTTGCAGCGCATTGGTAATGAAATTCTTCAGCAGCAAACTCAACAGACCGAAGAACAGGAGCGCCGTCGCCGGGAATTCGAAGAACGTGAGGATGTGGAACAGGACCAGAGCGCCGGAGTGGAACTCTATGTCCCTCCTCCGGGCGGGCCGTGCTTTGAGATCCGCAGCATTGATCTCGAAGGTTTTGAGGCGTTCAAACGTGAGCCTGAGGGATATCGCGATCTGATCGGAACTTGCGCAACGGCGGCTGACATTGCGCAGACACTGAACCTGATCAACACATTCTATCAGGAGCTAGGCTACATCACGACCCGCGCTTATGTGCCGGAACAGGACGTTGCAGATGGATCTCTGGCGATCACCATCGTGCCGGGCCGCATCGAAGGCTATGTCTACGGAACCGGCAAGCCAGCGGATGCGCGTCTGAATACGGCGTTCCCGACTGCACGTGGTGACCTTCTGAACCTGCGCGATCTGGAACAAGGCCTGGAGAACATCAACGCGCCACGATCAGCAAGCGGTCAGTTCCAGTTGGTCCCCGGCGAAACCCCTGGTGGGTCGTTCATTCAGGTTGACGTGCAGGATCGACGCCCCTGGTATCTGGATTTCCAATTCGACAATTCCGGTTTTGAGTCCACGGGGCGGATCAAAGGCACCAGCACCTTTGGCCTCGACAACGGGTTGAACCTCAATGACCAGTTGAGGATTGGGATCACCACCACGCCATTTGAGGAACGGGGCGAGCGCTATTCGGATTCTGTCTCTGTCAACTGGGGTTTGCCCGTGGGCAACTGGTTGTTCAATGCGGATTTTGGGGCAAGCGATTATCGCTTCATCACCGAAGGCATAAACCAATCCTTTGTCACGGAAGGGCGCAGCCAATACCTGATCCTGCTGACCGAGCGTCTTTTGATGCGGAACCAGACCTCCAAGGTTTATGCCTATGGCGATCTGAAGCTGAACAGAACCAAAACCTCGATCAACGGCATCGAGATTACCAGCCAACGTCAGCGCCTGACAGTTGCTTCTCTGGGCCTGAGAGGTGAGCAGACCATCGGACAGGGTCGGCTGTTCTGGAACATTGGCGTGAAGGCCGGGCTCGATGCGCTTGGTGCTGACATTCCCGAACGCAGTGTAATCGATCAGGACTTCCGCCTTGTGAAAATCCGCGCTGATTTCTCTGCTCCACTTGGAAAAAGCGGACTTACCTATCGGGGTACTCTAGCAGGGCAATATTCGGACGATATCTTGCCCGGCATTGAACAGTTCGGCATTGGCGGATGGAGCACGGTTCGGGGCTTTCACGACAACAGCCTCTATGGCGACACCGGGATCTATCTCCGCAATACTGTCGAATGGGGAGCCTATAAAGCGCCCAGGTTTGAAGTGCGCATGAATGCGGGCCTCGACTTCGGCTATGTCAAACCGTCCACTCTGCGCAGCTGGTCTCAGGATCATCTGGCTGGTGTCAGTCTGGGTGCTGATATCATCATGAACAATCAGGTTACCTTGCAGATGCAGGTGGCACATGCGTTGAGCCGACCTGATGAGTCCCCACCCAACACCAATCCAGCCTTCGAGTCCGACAAGACCGTTGGGTATGTCAGTCTGAGGTTGCAGTTCTGATGAAGCACTTCCAGAAAATTGAAAAGATAGATGTTGGCCGTATACGCGTTCGCGTCTCACCTGACAGGCGCTTGCGCATGCAAGTTGCCGAGATGGTGAAGCGAGAGGCAGCGTATTCGGGCTCAACACTTTCTGAAAGTGCTCCGAAGTTATTCGCCGTTCATTGTTTTTTGGAAAGTTGTAGCCATGCGTAGACGTGTTTTTGAGAAAGTCATTTCTTCGGTCCTGACGCTGGCGTTGACAATACAACCTGCCTTGCTTCATGCGCAGAACATCCAACCTGTGAACCCAAGTACAGGTCCGCGCCCGCATGTCGACCAGTCTCTGAATGGCACCACCGTAGTCAATATCTCGACCCCAAATGGCGCGGGCGTCAGCCACGATGTCTACACCGATTTTCAGGCAAATGACCTGATCCTGAACAACTCGGCCACGATCACCAACACCCAGTTGGGCGGTGTGATTGAGGGCAACGGCAACTTGGCGCCGGGACAAGAGGCCAATCTTTGGATCGGTGAGGTTGTCGGCGGCAATCAGACCCAGCTGAACGGTATTCTGGAAGTTGCCGGCAAGCGCATGGACGTGGTGGTGGCCAACGAGTTTGGCATCACCTGCGATGGTTGCGGTTTCATAAACACTGGCCGTGCGACGCTGACAACCGGTAAGCCGCAATTCGGCAGCAATGGCGCACTGACAGGGTTCGATGTGCGCCGCGGTACGGTCACAATCGGGCCCGGGGGGCTGAACCCGGAAAACCGGATAGGTCTGACCGATACCAGCCGCGTCGATGTGATAGCACGAGCGGCTGCGATCTATGGCAAGATGCGCGCAGACCAACTCAACATCGTCGCTGGCGCCAATCAAGTTGACTACAACTGGTCCTACGATGCGGAAACCGGCGCGGTGACCGGGATCACCGAACAGGCGGGCGAAGGTGCAGCCCCGGCTTTGGCTGTGGATGTCGCTGCTCTTGGCGGCATGTACGCCAATGCGATCCGTTTGATTGCGACTGAAAATGGTGTCGGTGTGCGTTTGAACGGGGACATGGCGTCCTCGACCAATATCGCACTGCGGGCTGATGGGCAGCTTACGCTGGGCGCGCCGTCAAATGGCCATACACCCCAGATCCGAGCGGGCGGCCGCGTCCAAGTCCGCAACCAGGGTCCGATCCTTCTGGAAGGCGCGATTACTTCCGAGAGTGGTGATCTGATCGACATCAGAACCAGCAATGGCGACCTGATCTTCAACGGTCAGGCAGCGGGCGGTGCAATCCGTCTGGAAAGCGCGGGAATGCTAAACATCTCCGGCGCGATTGTTGCGCGCGAGGCGTTTGAGGCAGCATCGACCGGTGCTTCCGTGGTGCTGGACAACAACTCCGAGGTGTTCGCGCGGTCCATTGACGTTGATGCGCTGACGCAGCTGACCTTCGACGGCAAGGCAGCTGCCCTTGAAACAGCTTCGCTGACGGCCGGGACAGAGCTTGTAACAGGTACCAGCTCAGAACTGGTTGCGGAATCTGCGGCTCTTACCGGGGGTGACGCTCGGATTGAAGGCCAGGTGCAAACACTTGAAAACCTGACCATAGAAGCGACAGACGGGAGCGTCGACCACAGGGGCACGTCTCGCGGGCAAGCTGTCACGATAACGGGTGATGACGTTCAAACGAGCGATGGATCGCAGATCGCCGCAGTAGGTGATTTGAGCGTAACCGCCGCAGATCAAGCCAAGATCAGCGGAGAGCTAGTCGCCGGGAAGGGGCTGACACTCAAATCCACAGCAGCCGGGATAGCCGTTGAAACAAATGCCGAGATTCTGGCTGAATCCCTGAATGTTAAGGCGCAGACTCGTATTGATTTTGATGGCAAGGCTGCCGCTCTTGAGACAGCTTCTGTGTCGGCGGGAACCGAGGTGTCCACAGGGACGGATTCAGAACTGCTGGCCGACAGCGTGGCGCTCACCGGGGAAACTGCGCAGTTATCTGGTGAAATTCGAGCCATTGATGGGCTGACGATTGAGGCAACGGATGGCGCGGTTGAGCATAGCGGTGTGTCTCGTGGGCAGAACGTCTCGATAATTGGCGACACTGTTGAGACTGGCGATACATCCCAGATCGCTGCGGTGGATGGTCTCACTGTGACGGCAACAGATCAGATCCTCCTCGGTGGCGAACTCGCCTCGGGGGCAGAGCTTGCAATCACATCGACCGGCGCGTCGGTAACCATCGAGGATGGCGCCGAACTGGTGGCGGATACGCTCGATGTAGACGCTCAGACCCAAGTCGCGCTAAACGGACGTGCTGCGGTTCAGAACCAGGCCACTCTGACGGCCGGTGCTGAACTTGTAATCGGAGACGCATCCGAGCTTGTGGCCGGGTCGATAAATCTCTCCGGTGCCGCAGCCCAAATTGGTGGGCAAGCAGAAGCACAAAACGGGATTTCTATCGAGGCCCGTGATGGAACATTGGAGCATTCGGGCAGATCTCGTGGGCAGTCTGTGACCCTGTCGGCTGATCGTGTGCAAACGGGCGATAGCTCGCAAATTGCAGCTATTGCAGATGTGCAGGTAACAGCGACGGATCAGGCGATCATTGATGGCAATCTGATTGCGGGTCAACAGGCAGATATTTCCGTGACAGTCGGCGATCTGGACCTTCAAGGCCAGATAAATGCCCGCAACACCAATGTTTCGGTGTCCGGCCAGACCACACTGGGTGCAGATGCGACCGCGGTCGGTCAATCGATTCTGGAGCTGCAATCCGGGTCGCTGAGCGGCGGACTGAATGCGTCTCACTTTGATCAGCTGCGTGCAGGCGATGGTCTTGCAGTCACTCTGGCCACCGGTGGATTATCCGTTGGTGCATCAGAGCGAGTGGAACTTGACGGAGACCTTCTGCTCGATCTCGGCGGTGACCTCGAGAACCGAGGTACGATCAAGGCGAGTGGTGATCTTCAGCTTCGCAGTGGGTCGGATCTGAACAATCGCGGTGGGCTATTGAAGTCCGGCGAGGTAATGCAGTTGGTGGCCCGAGACGGTACAGTCCTCAACCAGTCCGGACGCATCGAAGCAGATGGTGGTCTGGCCGTCGAGGCAGAAGTGTTCGTTAACAGTTTTGATAGCGTCACGATCCAGCCCTCTACTTCGGGCGTGGAGGTATTTGCAGGGAACCCAACCGAAAAAACTCGAAGCCGTACAATATTTGTCGACCCTGCTGACCTGGAGCTGGACAGTTGCACGGCCAAAATTCCCTTTAACTCATATTCTTCCAGCAATTGCGCTACGATCTACAATTTTGGTATTTCCGATCAGTCCAATGTTGGTGGTGTAACCTGGAGCAGTGGGACATCTGTTGTGACAACGGGCGCTCAACCCGAAGTTCTTTCGGGAGCTGGGATTGCCATTCAAGCAAATGTTGTCCGAAACAATGCTGGCATGATCTCATCCGCTGCCGGGATGGAAATTCGCAGTAACCGCTTTGAAAATAGAGCCTACGAAGATGATCGAGTCACCCATACGGCGACTTATACACGACAAATTGAAAAAATAGACCCAGGCACCAGTGATGCCCGCAGGCGGGCATTTGAGCATATCATCTATTCGCCGGTGAAACGTATTGCCTCCAATGGTGCCAATTCGGTTTCCGGCGAAATCCTTGCTGGGGGCGGGATCAACATCAACGGAACGACGGTTCATGCAGATGGCAATATCAAGGCCGGAACCACAAGTGCTGTATCGCCAGGTGAAAGTGCAATTGTAACCAATACGCCCCTGCCAGAGCTGGTTGTCCCTGCAAATGCCCTTGCACCAGTACAGCCGGACGTACTGAATTTGCCTGCTCTTGAACCTGTTCAGCCGGAAGTGAAAAACCAGCCACCTCTTGAACCGGTGCTGCCCGAGCTTCAAAAACTGGCAAACCTGGATGTGTTGATCGGCGAGGGTCGCACTAATTTCGGTACAACGCCGGTGTCCTATGAGGACCTGCTTTCCTCCGACTATTTCCTGGATCGTTTGCAGATTCAGAATGAGCTGTTCCAGAACATCAACCGGCCAACCGAATGGAACGGTTATCAAAGCGATGGCGTAAATTTTGCAGGTGGAAGCACTGTCCAGATCCCGGATTCAGAGTTTATTGGATTTGGTGACCGGTTCGGCTTGTCTGAGAGCGGAGTGTTGGCATCGCTGAACAAAGCCAATGCATCTGAAAGTGGTGATCTGAAGATTACTGCCGGCAGCATCACGGGGTCTGGTGGGTCGCTGATTGCGGAAGGCGGTTCTCTGTCCCTAACGTCTTTCGGGAACATTGATTTTGAAGACACCGAACTTGGTGGCGACCTGGTCAAGATCATCACAGGAGGAGATTTCTCCGGTAAAGCGTTGGTGATCAAATCGGCTTCTGACACCTCTATATTTGCCGCCGGAAACGTCACCATCGAAGGCCTGGCGCAAACCGAAGAGTATTACACCGGTACAAGCGTCACAAAGATTACCGAAAACCTCGCGTCCCGCTTTGAAGTCGGCGGCAACTTGTCCATCATTTCCACTGTCGACACGACTCTGGCAGGTGTTCAAGCCCAGGTCACAGGGGACACGCGTTTGACGGCAGGTGGCAACCTCTACCTGCTCGCTGAGCAATCCGGTGTTCAGTACAACGCTGGCAACAAAAGCAACGGAACAGACCGCCTGACCCTGACGGCGCAGGTCACGCAGCTGTCTACTGGCGGCGACTTTATTGCCAATGCGGGCGGTGACGCGGTGCTGGTTGGTACTCAGATAAATGCGGGCGGGCGGGCACATCTGGCGGCTGCGGGTGACGTGGTTCTGGCGGCAGCACAAGACATAGCCAAATCAGAAACACGCAAGACCAGCAGCGGGTTCCTGTCGAAGAAAAAGGAAACGCGATCCACACTTGCGGTCACCAACCGAGGTGTAGCCATCACTGCTGGAGGTGATATCGATGTTATCGCCGAGACGGGTGATCTGACCACAGCCGGGACGGAATTCGCCAGCGCCTCAGGTGATATCAACCTCACTGCGACCGAGGGCAACATCCTCGTCGGCACCTACACCGACGTGTTTGAAGTGACGCATATCAAGGAGAAGAGCTATCTTGGTGGACTGCTGAGCAAATCCAGCCAGTTGCACACGGTCGATCACATCAATACTGGCACCGATGCGTTGGCAGCGCTGGATCTGAGTATTGTATCAGGCACGGACACCACTTTGGTCGGCGCAACGCTATCTGCGGGTCAGAACCTGAACATCACAACCGGTGGTGATTTTTCGGTTCAGGCCGCCATCGACAGCCACCGTTCCGAGTTCTTCGAGACCGACATGGGTCTGGTCGTCATGACGACGATCACCGAGACCAGCTCTACCGAAACGGCCCAGCTGACCGAATTGCTGGCTGGCCAAGGTATGAATTTCGACATCGGCGGGAATGCAGAGTTGGTGGTGTATCAAACCGCAGGTGTTGATGCGCCAAACCCGCAAGATCTCTACCCTGAGGAACTTCTGGCCATCGATGGGTTGGAACTGATCAGTCAGGAACTGGCGGATGAGTATTTCTATGAAGAGAAGACACAGCTCTCGCCGGCGTTCAAGGCGTTGGTGTCAATTGTGGTGGCGGCTTATGTTGCACCGGCACTTGTCGGTGAATTGCTTCCACAACTCGCAACAGCGGCAAGCGCACAAAGTGCCACGGCACTTACGACGGGTCTTTACAATGGCGCGACTGCCTTCACTTCAACGGCACTTGTCGAAACGCTGGATGGCGTCGTCGCCGGAGATATCGACCTTGGCGCGATCCTGGAAGCCGCCACGTTCTCCGGTGTATCTGCTGGTCTGACCTCGGGCATCAATCTGAACATCCCTGAGAGCAGCCCCCTGAATGATGCGTTGATCAGTGGCTTTGGTAACCCGCAAGGTCCACAACTCACTGTGGCAGGTATTCTAGAAGGAGCCTTGGACGGCTCAATTTCCTCCGGTCTGAGTTCAGCCGTCTATGGAACTGACTTCTCTGATGGTTTCTCAGCAAGCCTTGTACAGACAGTCACCAACCTGGCGCTGGCCGATGCTCAGTTTGAGATCGGCGGGTTGTTCACCGACGCGAACGGCAACGCCATCAACGGTGGCGAAGGCTCGGCAGGTCACATGCTACTTCATGCGCTCGCGGGTTGTGCCGCCGCCGAAGCCACCGGTGCGGAATGTGCGGCGGGCGCGGCAGGTGGAATTGCGCAGAGTATTTTTGTAGGTACGGATCCTGCACTCGTAGGGCTGTCAGACTACGAGATTCAAAAACGTGCGGAGCTATTTGGTGCCGTCGCAGGCCTGCTCGCATCTGGAGGCAATGCTGAAAACGTTGTCGCTGCGGCGGCAGTTGCTCAATCTGCCGCGCTGAACAACTACCTGTCACATACAGAAGCGGCTTTACGCTCTGATCTGGTCGACAAGCTATTGAGTGAAGAATGCCAATCGGGAGGTTGCGAAGAAGACCTCAGTAAGCTTCGAGAGCTGAACGAACTGGACCTGCAACGTGACGCTGACTTTGCTGCCGCTTGTGGCGCCGGCAGCGCTTCATCTGAATGTCGTAACGAGCTGACCAAGCTTCAGGATGCGTTTGAAAGCTACGAAGGAGCATACAGATCACGCGAAGTTCTGGCTGACGGTACGCTAGGCGAATATCTCGATGTCGCCTCGAAATTCGGGACGTACAGAAGTGAAGCGATGTCGAAGGCTGCGCGTGAAGCTCTCATCGAAATGCCTGTGGATTCAGCAAAGGGCGTAATCGACCTGGTCGAGATTTCCGCTCTTGCGCTGACAGGTGACGAGACAGCACAACAACAGCTGAAGTTGGTTGCCAGCCAGACATGGGACTTGATCAAAGACCCGATTGGGACAACTCAAAACCAGATAAAGGCCGATCTGGAAAAAGCTGATCGCCTTGAGGCGCAGGGCAAGATCCAAGAAGCCAACAAGCTGCGCAGCAAGGTGTTCATAAGCGGTTATCTCTCAGTAGCAGGGGTGGCTGGCGCAGCGAGCGCAACAAGCGGCGGAATCAAAGTAGTGTTGCGAGGCTCTGATCCTGAGCATATCGGAAGTAGGATCGAGAACCGTTATGACCCCATAAACGAAGGTCCGCTACCGACCGATATCGCCAAAACGTTCCGTAGCGCTACATACAATGAGGTCATTACAACCGAGCCTACCAAGCTCTATCGCGTAATCAGCGACAATGGGAACCCGGCTGGCGGGTACTGGACACGAACGAAACCGGAAGGGCCGCTCCAATCCGTCATCGATAGCGCGCTAGATCAAAACTGGGGAAATACAGCCACCCGAGTGGTTGAAATGGAAGTACCTGCTGGCACTCGATTGTTTGAAGGGTTTGCAGCACCCCAACGAGACTTGGTAGGTGGAGGCAATCAAGTTTATTTTGATCGCGACGTTAACCCACTGAACCCAGATTGGATTAGCCAATGAGTGAATCTGAATGTGAATGGGAGAGAATCGACGCGTTCTCCTCTCCGATGGAGTTTAAGAGATTTGTGAGATGGATTGAAAATCAAGCATCAGGAGGTGTTTGCCGAGAGATAGGCAGTGTCGATCAAAAGGACGAATGGGTTGATAGAAAATTTCTATGTAATGCATCGGGTGAAGTCTGGATACTCCGGCAACCCGACCCTGGATACTTTTCAGGGTCTTGGTCGCCCGAATGAGAATTCGTCGTGCACGCGATTTTGTTGACACCCAAAAGTACGAACAAGTGAATGGGGGTCAATCAGCAGCACCTATGGCGCTCAAAAAAGCCTTAACCATAACCCCTCGCCGCGACAGCTATGTACGTTATATCGCAAAATCTTGACAGATCTCAGGTCCCAAGCGGAAATGACGGCGCTGCCAATAGTCAATGGTCGCTAGGTGGATTGCCTTGGTCTGATTTTGGGCGGCCTAGCGAAAAGCAACACACTGTCCATTGTAAGCGATGCGCAAGGAAGGTGCCCTAATTGCCCAGTCTCAGAATTCGACTTTTCCTCACGTGGTGGTCATACAAAAACGTTATCGACTCCATCGGCTCAGACAATTCAGAAGCTTATTGGCCGCGCTTACTTCAGGTCTAATGGACCCAGATGGGTGTTTAACTGGGTACGATCTGAAGGGGCCATCGTGCGTCTTCTCACTCGGCCAGCCTGAATTCTCTGTCGAAATTCTGTAGTGCAAAATGTTTTGGACCGCGTGATGGTTCAGTAGGCTGGGGCTATCAGTCAAAAAAAACACTGGTGCCATTTCTCCCTTGATCCGCCGTTCAATGTCGAACAGCCAGCAATATACCGGGATGCCTAAATAGCCGCTAATGGTGTGACGGATTATCAAGGCGCGCCGGCGTCCAGATGGAGAGTGCGTACAACTGGCTCGGCTATCCCAAGAGAGTGGAATGTGTGGTAGCGACAGCCGTCGTCCGGAATCGAAGTAGCTTACCGAAACATCGTATTCCGTTCCGTTTTGGAACGCTTTTCCCATCCCAATGAAAGGCCAGAAGTGCTCTGGTATCTCACCTTCTTGAGTTGGCGCAAAATCTAGGGGTTCTAATTTGAATGGGGTATCAATCGCAGGTAAGTGGCTCCTGTCTTCAAATTTAGGCTCATCATCTTGAGATTCTTTGGTATTCCTCGGCTTTTCATGTTCAGGTTCGCCTAACTTTCCAACATCCATGTTGCCAGAGCTGCCAGATAACGCTGAAAACTGATCGATTACGTCAGCTACAGGTCGTCTGAAGTGACTTGGATCAGCAGAAGAACCAGTTCGTTTCACGACTTCGTCGGGTGCGATGCTGGGTTCGCTACTATCGAAAAATTCATCATCTTCGAAGGCCAGCTTCTTGTGGTTGCCCCCGGCTTGCCTACTAGAGACTGACGGGTCCGAACTGATGCTGGCGGCGTCTGGGATTAGGCCTGTTTTGGGCATTCCTATGGGAGTTCTGGGTGAGAGCGATCTTTCGATTGGCTTGAAGTGAACGCCTTTCCCCCAAGGCGTTGCGGGTCTGTTCCTATCTTCAAGAAGTACCGAAACCCCAAAGGCAGTCAGCGGCCCGTCAAAGCCAGCATTGTAATCAAATAGGTTACGAAAATCACCTTCTACCAGCCAATCATTCTGTCCACTGTTGAGAAGCTTACATATCGGACGATGAGAAACTCCGTTGATGTGGTCAGCCCTTGCTCTGTTGGACAGGTCGCCAAGGCAACGTTGCAAGTTTCTAATGGAAAGTGTTCCAACTAGTTGGCCTAGAGAGTGCTCGTCATAGTATATTCCAGCAGGATCGAAAATGTACTCGTTTCCAAACCAACCTGTTTTTTGCCGGCCGAAAAGGTGATCGTTGCGCCCCCCATTGTCGCTGAAATCGAACATGTATCTGGCAAGCGCATCGGTTTTTGCTAAATAGTGGCGAATTACTTCGGTCGGTCGAATTAGTATGGAATGAATCGGGACCGGAACTCGTCCGCCATATTTTGATTGCACGGGAACAACGTTCGTTTCGCAATAGGCCAAAACGTACGGAGGAGAGTTATCATGCGGGTCACTGCTGAGAATTTTAATCTCACCGTTCCATTTGCGCAGCCATACAATACGACTATCCGCGCCGTGGAATTTTATCCGCCAATGTTTTGGCGGCGACATGTTCGTGGCCGGTTTTTGGGCTCTCCAAACGCTCTGAAGTCGAATTCTTCGAAAGAGTGGCGCTGCGACGGACACCGGTTTATAGATTGGCTCGCCATGCTCAAATCGCCTTAACTTGATTTGCCAAGTAATGTCGTTTTCATTCTCCTTCAGGCGCTCAACTGGACCAATGTCGACTACTGTCCAACTGTGGCCGTCTTCTGGAAATTCTGTAATTCTTACCAACTGTTATCCCAAGTCTGCTCATCAATATTTTGGGTGCATACACCCTGATCCGTTGAAGCTAGATTCGTCAACGAGAACTGCGATCTAAAGTGGTATCGATTTGGTTGTTTTTCAACTATGGGGCGCTTGATTGACGCTCATGTAATAGTGTCCCATGAATTGGCACAGGATTTTTGCAAGGGTTCGGCAATGCGAGTCGCTGGGCAATGCGCTAGCCGGTTGGTTTGTGCCAGATATCGAAGTTGAGAAGTTTCAATCGAGCTAACGCTGTATCGAGCCCAGATGGACTCCGCCAACGCCCACAAAGCCTTCAATATTGGCCTGTCGCAGTAGATTATCTCCAGTCCTTCCTAGCACAACAGAGGAAAAACCAAGACAGGTCGCTACGAAGCAGATTGTAGTTGCGAGGGCTCCGCTGTCTCGCCATAACAGCGAGGCCCAATTCTCATAACAAGCCGCGATGCGATCTGCGTCGGCCATGAACTGTAGTGTAGTTCCGCTTGTCGCTGAGCTAAGAAGTTTGACACTTGCAGCATTTTTTTTTCGTGAACGATCCAGTGCCCCGCTTGTTCGCAACAGGTGCGCTTTCGGATCGTACACGCCTACGGGCGAGGTGTTTTCGAGTGGAATGCAAAGAATTGATATAGTGTGTAGCCCGCCAGCTGACGGACTTGCGCGACCCTCCCAATCCTGCCCAAAACGCCCTTTGCCACCACGCCTTTTTTTCATCACGTGAAAGAGAAGGTCGCCAAGCTGTTGCTCTGTCAGCGCGCCGGTAACTGAAGATTTTCGTGCTTCTAGGACGTTGCTGAATCCGACTCCAGGTAGCATCTTAGGTGTGGGGAGGCGATGGACTGAATCCCCGCGAAAACGACGCGGATCGGGAGGATCGGGGTTGTTTCTCGGCAGAGGTTCTTGGTCAGTAAGCAATTCCGTAGACTTCCTTTGTTACCTCATAGTGCTTTATGCAACCCCGGCACTGGCCACACGCTATGTTTCCGGTATGGCATGAATGAGCCCACGCCAATATTTCTCGAGGAACAGAAGAAAGCTGAACAAGTTCAACTGTAGTCATTCTTAAGGCTGGTGCGCTGACCCGAATTCCTCCTTCTTGGTATGAGGTAACGGTGTCCATCGCTTGATAGAAACCTAGCCTTCCGTCAGCATGGCTGCTATCCGAAGCTACAGATCCAGTCATAATTTCGCTAACGCCTAGTGTCACACCACGCGCCGCTGAGAACGTGATCAACAATTGATTTCGAAATGGCCACCATTCGGGAACTGGAGCAATATCAATGGCGTCGCTTCCGGCCATGTCACCCGAGCCGATCTGACTGCAGTCGATTGAGATGACCTCATGTTGGATGCCAAGTTCATCCGCTACTTGAGACGCGGCGCTAACTTCCGCTTCCGCAGCTCGTTGGCCGTAGTCAACGGTAAAAGCCAATTCTGGTCGCTGCCAATAAGCGACTGCTATCGAATCCATAAGGGCAACATCTGGTCACCAATCGTGCGCCTTCCCGCAATGTTAGATGAAGTTTGAATTGATGTGGTCTAGTCGACCGATTGGATTGCAGAGTGAAAGTCAGTTGCTGTTGCATCCAGCGGATGCTCGTTTGAGCAAATTTTTCTTGAGGTTTCTAAGTCAAAAAAACTACGATGTCCCATGAAACTAGGCGATGTTTTCCAAAATGAAGAAACCGCATCATCCCGACACGCACGAACTGCACGACTGGCATATTTATGGCCCCAAAAATTCAGAAATCGTTGACCTTGTCGAAAGGTTGGCGTTTGAGCACGGGTGGCGCGTAGCCAAAATCGAACTGCTGATTGTGGATGCCCTCAAAGCTCGGCTCCGGGAGGAAGTCCAACAGTCTGAGGCAGATTGAGCTGAAGGGTTGTGGTCGTTCCAATTCGTCGATTGCCTGATTTCAATCCATTTGTTGCATTCTGGAACATACGGGCGTTGCGCTGTGAGCGACGTAACGCACCTTCCCAGTGAATTGCCCCGTGAATCTCAATAATGTTGCCGTCCAATCTTGTTAAGAATGTGCATCTAGGCAGATGGTATCATTGTCTCCTAACAACCGAGTAGAGAAGGCCACAAAGCAGACTTTCGCCGCTAGTGCCCGCTCACCCATTTGAATGCGAACTGGTAATGCTGCCCGAACTGCGAGGCCTTCTTGGCGGACCGATACCGGACATTCAACAACGCAAACGGCTTCTCATTGTGAACCGTAAATTCCTTTCAATTTAGCAATCGGCGCGGCACATTCGGCCCCCCAAACTTCCTCTAAATCCGCGCCAGGAAGAACGTGATTGATGTAAAGAACAGCATCTTGCGCCCACAGATCAACCTGCTCAGGGGTGCCTCCTAAGTCCAGCATGAAGTCTAATAATAACGGCGTGGCATCCGGTTCGATGCCGGTTTGCTGTCCGACAAACATACACAAGAATGCAGTAGGAATGACGCTTTCTGAACCGGAAAATTCTTTGGTCTGGTACTTTGGTTCTTCACCATTCTGGGCCACCAACCCTGAAGGAAGGACAGTCAAGAAAATGCCGAAAAACAAATAGGTGTAATACTTAGTCAAGACCGGCTTGCTCCCTATTGCGAACCAGGAACCCGTTTGCAGTGCCAACCCGGCCCTATCACCCCGTTATCATACCACCCTAGAATTCTGTCATGCACATCATAGACACACCCACAATACTGGCATCGACTTCTTGCCCTATCCCGTATGTCCTCGGGCAGATTCTCTTTCAGCCCCTTGGATACCATTACTTGCCGGTCATGGCTGCCGCCGCGACAATCACTGCTTGGACACTTCAAAATTAGCTCCCTATTGTTGATTTTCACCCTCATGGGGCTGCTCGCGCATATTGCCTAAAATCTCTTGGGTTGGCTTTACGACGTGCTTGCGCGCCAGTCGGATCGCCATCGGTATCCAGATGATGGTTCCGAACCAAGCTATCAGGTAGACCATCAGGAATGGGAACGTGAAGCCGAAGCTGTACATTCCCTCATCCAGACCGTCGTAAAAACTGTCCCAAAGCCCAGGGTAGTCCCCATCTTCAATCATCTTCTATCCTCTAATCTTCCCGAAAGTACCAACGTAACAACACCCACCACAAGCAACCAACAAGACCGATTGCCCCAAAACGGTAAAACTCTGGAAGGAAGGAACTGAACAAGGCAGTAAAGGTCAAGGCGAGTAAACCCAAAAAAGCAACGACCCAAATTACATAAAGTAAGTTCAAACTGCGCTCCTATTTGTTAACTACTGAATTCGTCGTTGTACTTCTTCTGAAGCCGCTTCAATTGAGCACGAGGGCAGTAGTGGTGCTTTCCGAAGGCGTCCACGGCCCCTATTTGAACAAGGTTCGAAGCGACAGAGTCGCGGGCCACCAAGCAGACATTCGCTGCAGGTGCAACCAGAACAGTTCGGGGCTTTGACATGCCCTCAATACAAAGATGCCAGGCCTAAAATGCACCAAGATCCAGAAAGCCATACGCTGCGCCTCACCGACATGAAGGGCAGTTGGAGTTCGCCTAAGAGGCTAGCTCTTCAAAGCAAGTTAGCAACGCAAATGAGAATTGTTTCGAACTATCCGCTGAATACAGCGGCAATATTCTGTAAACTTATCCACCAGCTCGATTACATCAGAAAAACTGACGTCCGAAGCGTCATCGTTGTCATGAATAATTGAGTTCCTTTTTGTAACCCTGGCAGAGATGAAATCCTTCAGGGCTCTGAACTCGTCATCCCCAGTCAAATCCACCCCTACACTTGCGAACGAATTTATCGTTTTCTCAATGTTTCCGCTCACCTTTTCGGTGACTTCTTTATCTGTCAAATCGATCTCGAACGGAGAAAATTTCCTATTTGCAGAAGACTCTTTCGCCCCAGCGGACCACGTCGTAAGATTGTGAGGAATGTTTGCGCTAAACACTCGCCCTTTAATTTCATGAACGAAGTAAAGCACCTCATTTTGCAAGAAGGCTTCGAGGACGGAGCACGCGCTAACCAAGTACGACTTAATGAATACATTGGAATGGTTTTCAAAGAGAGCATCCGGCACTTCTTGAAGTAGCCTTCGGTTACTCTCCTCCGCGACTTCGCGCAATGCAGAGAACTGCTCTTCAAAGTGAATAGAGGAGGAATGTGGGTTCATTCGAAAGGGGTCTCTGTCTAAAATCAGGGAACAATAGAATCGAGCTTTTCTTTCCAGATTTTGTTTCTCAAACCCACCGATGACTTTCTTTGAACTCCTCCCTCGGTGAGCCTTTTAAACTCACGCGAAGAGCACATCTCTTCCCAGGCGTCTCTTATTGCCGTCTTGTGGGCCCTAAGATCTCGCTTTGAGAACGCCGATAAAGTACTCATTTGCAGATCAAAATAGACCAGACCTTGTCGACGGCGCTGACCAGAAAGGCTAGTGAAGAGCTCGTTGTCACCGCCAAACACGATCTTGCATCTATCTAGAGCCGCTACAAATTCTGACCGAAAACGCTTTACTTCTGCAGCGCCATCCCCTTTGTGGGTTTTCATAAAACGATCCAAAAATGACTTCAAATTGCCCTCGTAGCTTTTCAGATCGTTATTCATAGCAAAAAATCGCAAAACCAGCTCTTCACCTTCCAGAGAGTCATTTCTGGCGCTACTACGTTTTCCTATCTTGAAATTTTTCACCTCTTTGGTTTCAGCCAATTCCGATAGCAAATCATTGAATTTTCCCGGAAACAAAGCGTGCCGAATTTCCTGATCTGAAAGGTCAACTCCACCTTGGTTGAGCCTCGAGAATATTTCGGCAACTATTTCTTCGGGGTTTTCACGCCTCAACACGATGCAACGAATTGTCGTGGACTCGAGATCCCGAGCTTCCGATGTGAGGTCGGAGAATTTTTTTCCATTCAAGTGGCTCAGTGTCTCGAGACCGGAGAGAGCGAAGTCATCATTCATGAATTTGCAGATAGTTGTTATTCTTTGCACTCCATCAATCACAAGTTGCCGACCATCATCCATTTCCGCAAAATAGCAGGAAGGCAGCGGTATACGCATCAAACAAGATTCAATAAACTTAGATGACCGATCCCAGCCCTCTTTGTCCCACTTGAACTTCCTTTGAAAGTCAGGGTCTAAGATCAATTTGGGAGGATTCGCCGTAACGCGTGCCACCAAGGTCTCAAACGGGTAATCGACAGTGTTCAAAGACAGAGTTTTCGGGTCGTTCTTGCTCACTTCGATCTCCTATTCTCATGGTTGCAGACTTGTTTATCAGAAGAAGTTCATCCAGCAAGCGGAAACCTAGTCACCACAATGTGGCCGTACAAGCTTGCAAACTAGTTGGTTGGAGCGACTTCCTCATCGGCCGTATTTACCTACTCGGCTGCCCCTGTAGCATCGATACATCGGCACCTCGCTTGAATGTCGCAAAAGGGCTGCGACAAGGGAATGCGGAGTGGCACGAGTCGCTCAATGCCGTCTGAGCCCAAGCAGCTGCGCATCCCTATGACCAAGTTACCCAATATCATTAACGAGCGGTATGGTGAACTACTGCTCATGGCACCAAAGCTGACATTCCTAGGTTGTCAATATCGAGCGCCCAATATGCGCAACAGAAGCGGACTATCAACGCAAGTGCCTCCCGATCACAAAAAAAGTGCATGTAGGCCACTGAGCCGCCGTTCGCCGCGGTTGCAACAATGAGCGTAACCGACGGCAGCTATGCACATAAAGCGGATATCGCAGTGTTCACAAACGCCTTTTCCAGCTTTCGCCTATAATCCACATATCTGCATTGCCGTTAAACGTCCCGAGCATGCCACGGAGCGACGCTAATCTGGTGTGGCTCCACGTCAACTGAGACTACTTCGGCATCGACAAGCACCGCTAAGGTGTCTGCCCACCGCTCACCAATCTCATTCAGTTCTATGGTGAGCCGGTGTTCGACCAATTCGCCTCCTCCCATATCTCCATAGGAATATTCACTATTGCCTATTTCGAGTAGACATTCGCCTTCAATCTCGTCCTCATCAAGCTCGTGGCCAGTTTTAGATTCAATGACGCAGAAGCTCTCGTGCCAGATCTCGATAATTTCTCCATCAAAGTCCTGTATAACATCAGGATAGCGAACAGGTTCCGCTCTCGTTTCAGGGATGAACTTTAGGTAGGGAAATGCCAAAGCCAGCTCACCCATTGAGTATTCCCAATGCGCGCGGAACGGCTCCCAATCGCCTTCGGGCGCGCGAGCTTCAAAATACGCCTCTGTTCTCATCTTTGATATCCAACTGACTATGGTCAGACGCGCTTCTGCACCATGCTGGCGACAATTGCTCAACCATTGCACAACAGACGAGTCCCGTAAGAATCGGGCGATTTCCTTGTCGTTCTCTTCGCTCAAAGAGCGCCTAAGAGCCGGGACTAGGTTGCGGTTCAGAACAATTCGAAAAAAATCACCATCAAGCTCGTTTTTTTTATCGACCTTCACTCGAACAGTCTTCTGATTGAGGGTCATGATCTCATTACCGAAATGATCTTCCACCCATTTCTGCAAATCTATGGCCAAAAACCGATCAACGCTTTCCACGAATACCGCAAGGTAGGTTGGTTGGATATTGAGATACCAGAACCTTAAGTGCGCGACTTCTAGGTCCAGCGCCACTTTGTCAGTAGCTGCGTATTCCTCACTGCTCAATGTACCGGCCATGACCCCTTTCATTTGGAACCAGACCAGGGCTGGCGTGACGATCATCCCGTCGCGTGTTTGGTTTGACGTTGTTAGATGCAGTCCAATGTCGCGCCCGGCATTGTCACGCTCGTAGTCAACGAAAACGCCATAAGGTGCGGCCAAAGCTCTGAACTTGCCCATATATTTGTTTTCAAAATCATCCCGAGCGCCAATTTTCACGATCTTTGCCTCTCCGTTGGTGTTATTGTTTCGCTAAAGGTAACAGTCATGCCGATTGAAAAGCTGGCTTAGTAGACCGCCGACAAGGTGAACCGCAACGGCCGACACGACGCTAAATAAAGGTTGCGATAGCTAGGCGCGTTCAACCTGTGATGCTAAAATCTGAGGTATCGAAGCGACGTCATCAAAGTGCTTGTGCCAGATGGTTTCGATAACTTCGATGTATGTGTCTACTTCCCAACGGCTCATAAATGGAGAAAAAGTTATTTCTTGTATCAGCAGGGGCAACGAAAGCGAAAGATCGCAATAGATAACTGGTTCGTACCCTCCACCAGGTGATCGTTTGGCGTAGCGTACTTCATTTTCATCCTTGTAGTAGGCACGTTTGGAAAACACGGCATCTTCAATGTCGCAAGCCTCTTGGCCGGAGTAGTCAACTTTACCAAAGTAAATATGTGGCTCAGGTCCGGTGTCCCCCAAGCTTGCATCATAGGCAGGATCTTCGATTGCCCTCAGCAGCTCCAAACTATTGAACGTAAATGAAACACCTTTTCCAGACGGAACATAAGTCTTCCACATCAAGTAGCTTTCCGCGCTCGTATTCGGCTCCGAATCTGAATTTGGTCCGCAACATGAAAAGCAATACCACTCGTGTAGATAGTCGTTCGCTGAAACCGGAATAAGTGGACGCAGCAGAGCGGATTTGAAGCCTGTCTGTTTAAGATTGCCATGTGCGATCTCAAGCGAAGCGTTTATGCCTTCATCATCTGACGCTGTTTCGAGGTAGCCCTTTAAAGCTTCAATCGATTGTACGATAGCATTGTCTGCTTGAACGTTTCCAGTAGCCGACACAAGTCGTTGCGTATACCAATCCACTCGATCAAGAATGTACTTTTTCTTCAGCTCAAGACCAACCTGAGCTTCCGCTTTGTCTGAGAATGTATCAACGCGAGAGAGAGGCAGCCTTCGATGGGTTAGGAGGTCCAAGAACTTCCCTATTTCCATGTATTTTCGGCACTGAAAGGTGTGCTGCTGACAGTGTGAGAGGATTCGTGCGTGGAAGCGCTCAGATTGGCCAGAATATGGTTGCTTGGTCATGGAAGGCCTGAAAATGGGGCAATGTGAATACCGACATTCGTTGCAAAGTGAAATGGCGGGTCAATCCCCTAACTTCGTGATGCCGTTGATCACGATGGCTTACCCAACGTCCGGTTTGCGTTTTTCGCGACTGTTTGCATGAGCAAAGCGTAGTATGGTGGTGGAGGTCCGGTCGGGGCTCCGTGAAGACTTTACTTTTCAATGGCGATGGGCCGAAAAAAACCATAAATCCATGTACTTATGAGAGGGCGCGCCTTTGGATTCCGGTCAAAGATCCGCATGTTACGCAATTTATCGAGTGGTTCATGAACAGTTTCGACTAGGTAACATAACGCTAAAACGAAGCAACACATTGATTGGATCAGTGCTGTCTGATTCACCAGCCGGATGGCGTGTAATTGGGATTACTCCTGCCGCTCTAAACAAGTTTGCAGGCGTGGGATTCCGGCACGTTCCAAAAGGCGTACAAAGAGCTCATCTTTGTGACCGGATTGATACAGCTGCAATGGTACTGGCGCGAAACCTGCCATTAACGATGAGTGAGTTGTTTGATATCTGGGAAGGCAGAGACCAAACTGTCTTAGGACTGTCGACTGAGAATAAAACGATTTCTGAGACCCGCTATCACAAAATACTAAATCCAAACGGAGAATTGTTTTCGAACAAGTATGTTGGTTATCGGTATTCGCGATCTCGGGAAGGGCGATACTTGCAGACAATTCTCCCTCAGCCGGTTGGCAGTGAAAGTAGGTCAGACGTGGGGCGTCAAATCACATGACCTGCCCTCTAAGGTGATGTGCCCTATCTCAATCTGCGCACTTAACCTCGGCTTCGATTTCTTCGCAACATTCTGCATGCGCAAAACAAAAGAAGCACGTCAGTGTCTGCTCAGGGCTCAAACTGCCAGCCCTGACGCGACGGTCGCATTGTGCTCCGCTTTGATACACAGTCTCTCCAGGATTTGCGCGCCGCCGAATGAGATTCAGTTGCGCGGAGCATTGGGATTTTTCAATTTAACTTTGGCGGTATCGTCAATCCGCTCATTGAAGGTTAATCAGCGTCTATTCAATTGGTCAGCTACACTGCTTACATCTCAATCGACAAAACAACAGTCTCCCCTTTCGAGCGACTTTCCATTGCTTTGGACAACGCTTTATAGAAAGCGGATTCGCAAAGGTTCGGACCGCAATAGCTACCCATAACCGTCTTGCAGTGAAGGCATGTCACAAGGACCGCGCAGGACCATGGTGCGGAGCCTACACCTTCCTCAGCTTTCAAATGAAAATGACGTCGTGACTCGTGAGCCTGGGCTTCACCGAATTCGAACGGGTTATCGTTGCACCTGCATCTATTGCTGAGGCGCATGGCAGGGGAAATCTCACCTTCGTTTCCTTTAGCGGCATGTATCTCAAACTCCGAGCGTGAGCTTTGATGCGCACCCGTCGGGGGTTCCCTGTGCTTGCCAAATAGAGTGGCCAATTTGGCTAACTGAAAGCAACTTGGCTTCTTTTTTATGGCTTCCATTATCTTTTTGTAGCGTTTTAGCCAAAAAAGCAGCGTGTGTGCCCTGGGTGAAATGCTGACGGGGGAGCGATGTGTTCCAGTGATTTTTGCGACCAACCGCCCTGAGTACGATATACGTTCTACTCCTCTTGCACTCTTTCTATTTCTCTTGCGTGTTTTACAGCCGCCGCCGACTATGGCGGCCATCGACGCGGTATGGTGCGGTTCACGAAAGGGTCGGCTGCGACTGATGCCGCCCTCATCCAGCAACCCGCACAACGATTGGATCATCGAGGTTTCCAATGCCTCTGTCGGGGTCAGGGGTGGCAGAATGCCGGGTAGGCGCGCGGCCAGCATGGATTTGCCCGACCCGGGCGTTCCGATCATGATCAGGTGATGCCGCCCGGCGGCGGCAATTTCCAACGCGCGTTTGGCGCGCTCCTGTCCTTTGACGTCACGCAGGTCGCGGGCACTGGGGGCAAGGTTTACCTCGCCGGGCTGGGCGGCTGGCAACGGCGACTGCCCCGAAAAATGGCGCACGACATCGCCCAGAGAACCCGCCCCGATCACCTGCGTTGCGTCAACCCAGGCGGCCTCGGCGCTAGAGGCGCGGGGGCAGAGCAACGTGCGATCTTCGGCGGCGGCGGTCATGGCGGCGGGCAGGGCACCGACGACCGGCACCAGCGATCCATCCAGTGACAATTCCCCCAGTGAAACGGCTCCCTCAGCGGCGTCTGAGGGAATGATATCCAGCGCGGACAACAATGCCACGGCGATGGGCAGGTCGAAATGGCTGCCCTCTTTGGGCAGGTCGGCGGGCGACAGGTTGATGGTGATCCGTTTCGATGGCAGGGCGATAGCCATCGAACTCAGCGCGCTGCGGACGCGGTCGCGGGCCTCGGACACGGCTTTGTCGGGCAGTCCGACGATGGAAAAGGCGGGCAGCCCCGGCGAGACGGCGCACTGCACCTCGACCGGGCGGGCGTCGACCCCCTGAAACGCGACTGTATGGGCACGGGCAACCATGTACGACCCTTTTTGGTTAACAGGTCGTTGCTGCCATGGTCCCGGTTTAGGAATCGTTAACGGCGTTGGTCATTGCAGAGAATTTCGGCCATGCGTCCGGGTCTGCGACGGTTTTGTCGCGGCAGAACTGGTTGCAGAAACCCCAGCGCTGCGCGTTCAGTTCCAGAAAATGGGTGACTGGTTTGCCTGAATAGGGGCAGTTTTTGTTAATCGAAGGGCCGTCCTGGGCCGCGCGGGCGTCAGATTGGCCACCCACCGGCCAGGCTTGAACCGACAGATCCCGTGCATAAGGAAATGGATCATAGGCCACGGTCATGCCCATCGCGCGCCATTGCCGCACTGATGTATCCGACAGTAATTGCAGGCAATAGTCCCGGTTGGCATCCGACACGGGCAGGCCGTACCCGATTATGCGCGCGGCCACCGGCGTATAGAACACATCGGCCAGAGAATAGGCCCCAAACATCGGCCCTGAGGTCGCACCGGAAATAGCGCGGGCATGGGACCACAGTGTCTCGATACGGTCCAGATCGGCCCGTGTTTCAGGCGCGGGGTCAAACCCCTGCCAGCAGTGTGACAACTGCATCGGGCATTCGCCCCGCAAGGCCGTGAACCCGGCAATCATCTCGGCGCAAAGCCAGCGTGCGGTCGCGCGGGCGGCAGGTTCTGTCGGCCACAATCCGGCCTCGGGGTGCCGCTCGGACAATGTCTCGGCCATGGCGAGGCTTTCGCCTACCACCACGCCGTCGGGCAGGCGCAGGGCGGGCACAAGGCGGGCCGGGGCGAGGGGTTTCATATCCTCCGCCATGGTGCCGGAATACAGGCCGATCATGTGGCTTCGATAGGGCAGGTCGAACTTTTCCAGCATCAGCCAGCCGCGCAGGGACCAACTGGAAAACAGGCGGTCTCCGATATACAAATCATAGGTCATGGCGCAAGGATGGCGTGGCCCGAGCCTGCCGTAAATCAGTGATTTGTGCGCGACCCGATCACGGACAGTGATTGATCCGCCCAACCGACCAGCGGTCGCCGTGATGGGTGATTTCGGTGACCGAGAGGTTGTCGATGCGATGGCTGAGTGCCTCTTGCGCGTCGACATTCAGGGCCCGCTGAACCTGCGTCAGGATCACGCCGAAATGGGCCACGATAATAAGATCGCGCCCGGTATGCCGCGCGATCAGCCTGTCGATTGCCGCATCGACACGGGCGCGAACCTCGTTCCAGCTTTCGCCGTTCGGGGGGCGCACGTCGCCGGGATTGTCCCAATAGGCAAAGGTCAGCTCCGGGTCTTCGGCCTCAATCTCTTTGAACCCGCGCAGCTCCCACGTGCCGAAATGGATTTCACGCAGGTCGGGGTGGTGCGGCAGGCGTTCGCGTGCCCCCTGAATGGCCGAGGCCGTGTCAGCCGCACGCGACAGGTCAGATGAGATGACAATCGCCCCGTCCGGTAGGTAATCGTGCAGGCGGGCGATTGCAGCATGATCACTCAGGTCGGCTGGCAGATCGGACCAGCCAACCATGGTTTTTGCGTGCGTCGGCCCATGGCGCACAAGATGCAGGCGGGTCATGGCAGCTGCCCCTTCAGCGCCAGTGGCAGCCCGGCGGTGACCTGCACCACCAGATCGGCCTGAGCCGCCAGTGCAATGTTCAGCCGCCCCTGCGCCTCGCGGAACCGGCGGGACAGGGCGTTTTCGGGGACAATGCCGTATCCGACTTCGTTCGAGACGATGACAACCGGCGCGCGGCACGATTGTAACGCCTGCAGCAGCGTGGCCTGAGCCTGCTCCAGGTCGTGTTCCGCAAGCAGGTGATTGGTCAGCCACATGGTTGCGCAATCAATCAGACAGGCCTGATCGGCGTTCAGATCGGCCAGCACCGGGCCAAGGTCATACGGGGCTTCGATGGTGGTCCACCCTGCGCCACGTTGGGTTAAATGACGCTGGACCTTGGTCCGCATCTCGTCATCAAACACTTGTGATGTCGCTAGGTAAACTTTGTTTTTCCCTGACGAAACAACCAGTTGTTCGGCGAACGCAGACTTGCCCGAGGCCGCCCCGCCCAACACAAAGGTTAAATCCCGCGTCACTGTTATTACCTTTCTGGTGATCCAACCGGTTTTGTTCTGCGTATCGACCATAGGTCGGCATGGCAAGCCCGACCCGCGCCTGTGAAAAGGGGAGATTTCTATGGCACTGGACAACGCAAAAGATTTTTCGATGTCCCGGCAAGCGATGAAGGCCGAGTTGCTGGACGCCGAGACCGAGTTACGGCTGGCCTATGCCTGGCGCGACGACCGGGATGAACAGGCACTGCACCGGCTGATTACAGCCTATATGAGGCTAGCAATTTCGATGGCCGCCAAGTTCAAACGCTATGGCGCGCCGATGAATGATCTGATTCAAGAGGCCGGGCTGGGCCTGATGAAAGCGGCGGATAAATTCGACCCCGACCGCGGCGTGCGCTTTTCAACCTATGCCGTCTGGTGGATCAAGGCGAGCATTCAGGACTATGTGATGCGCAATTGGTCAATGGTTCGGACCGGGTCGACCTCTTCCCAGAAATCTCTGTTTTTCAACATGCGCCGCGTTCAGGCGCGTCTGGAACGTGAGGCTGCGACCGATGGTATGAACCTGGACCGCCACCAGTTGCATCAGATGATTGCCGCCGAGATCGGCGTTCCTCTGCGGGATGTAGAAATGATGGAAGGGCGGCTGTCGGGGTCCGATTTTTCGCTGAACGCCGTGCAATCGGCGGATGAGGACGGGCGGGAATGGATTGACGCCCTGGAAGATGACCGTGAACAGGCCGCGGAAACGGTTGAGAACAGCCATGACACCAAGCAGCTGCGCGAATGGCTGGTGACGGCTATGCAGGCGCTGAACGACCGCGAACAGTTCATCATACGCGAACGCAAGCTGCGCGAACCGAACCGGACGCTGGAAAGTCTGGGGCAGGAACTTGGCCTGTCCAAAGAACGTGTGCGCCAGCTTGAGGCGGCAGCTTTTGCAAAAATGCGCAAGAACCTTGAAGCCCAATCGCGCGAGGTGCAACACTTCATCGCATGAAACAGATTGCGATTCTGCTGTGTGCGCTTGTGGTTATGGCCGGTCCCGGCCGTGCCGATGACTTGATACCCGACGATGTAGCGGCCGCGATGGCCGCTGCGGATATTGTGATATTGGGTGAAACCCACGACAATCCCCGGCACCACGTCATTCAGGCCGAGGCTTTGAAGGCCATCGCGCCCTCGGCCGTTGTGTGGGAGATGGTGACCGAAGAAGGCGCGCAGCGTCTTGCGGATAAGGCCGTTTCCGATCCCGAAGAGTTATCCAGAATCCTGCGCTGGCTCGAATCCGGTTGGCCACCGCTCAGCATGTATTACCCGGTTTTTCAGGCCACGGATGCGCCGATTTACGGGGCCATGGTCCCGCGCGCAGCCGCACGTGCCGCGATGGAGCGGGGCGCGGCCACTGCGCTGGGCGCAGATGCCGCGCGTTTTGGCCTGACGGTGCCTTTGCCCGCCGAAGAACAGGCAGAGCGTGAGGCGGACCAACTGGCGGCACATTGCAACGCGATTCCAGCAGAGGTACTGCCGCAGATGGTGGCCATTCAACGGCTGCGCGACGCGGTGCTGGCACGCGCCATTCTGCGCGCTATGGATGAAACCGGCGGGCCGGTTGGGGTGATCACTGGCAATGGGCACGCGCGCAGGGACCGGGGCATTCCAACCTTTTTGTCCCGCCTGCGCCCGGGGCTGAAGGTGTTTGTGCTGGGCCAATCTGAGGATGGCGTGGTGGATGGTGAATTCGATGCCGTGATCGACAGCCCCGCCATCGACCGCGAAGACCCGTGCCTGGCGTTTGAAACCCGAAATTAACTGCTGGAACTGGCGGGCGGCCTTGCCTAATGTCGGGGCCGACCGGGACGGGAAGGGCACAACATGCTGGCATCGAAACGCATTCTGCTGATCATCGGCGGTGGCATCGCGGCCTATAAGTCGCTGGACCTGATCCGGCGCCTCAGGGAACGCGGGGCGGCAGTGACGCCGGTTCTGACCCGTGCCGCCGAGGAATTCGTGACGCCCTTGTCTGTGTCCGCTCTGGCCGGGGAAAAGGCCTATCGTGATCTGTTCGACCTGACGGATGAGGCCGAGATGGGGCATATTCAGCTGTCGCGCTCTGCCGATCTTGTTGTTGTCGCCCCGGCAACCGCTGATCTGATGGGCAAGATGGCCGGGGGGCTGGCCAATGATCTGGCCTCGACCCTGTTGATGGCGACGGATACGCCGGTTCTGTGTGCCCCTGCGATGAACGTGCGGATGTGGGACCACCCTGCAACCCGGCGCAATCTGAAGCAGCTGCAGGCCGATGGCATCCGCTTTGTCGGCCCGAACGATGGCGACATGGCCTGTGGTGAATTTGGTCCCGGCCGCATGTCGGAACCCTTGGAAATCGTCGCGGCAATCGAGGCCGAACTGGGCGGCGGGCCGCTGCAAGGCAAGCGTGTTCTTGTGACGTCCGGCCCCACGCACGAGCCGATTGATCCGGTACGCTATATCGCCAACCGGTCCTCGGGGGCGCAGGGCACGGCAGTGGCCCGGGCGCTGGCGGCACTGGGGGCCGAAGTGATCTTTGTGACCGGACCGGCAGATGTTCCACCGCCCCAGGGGGTGCAGGTGGTACCCGTCGAAACCGCGCAACAGATGTCGGACGCGGTGGATGCCGCGCTGCCGGTAGATGCGGGTGTGTTCGCCGCAGCAGTCGCGGATTGGCGGGTGGCCAGCGCATCGGACAAAAAGCTGAAGAAAAGCCGCGACGGGATGCCTGCGCTGGAGTTCGCCGAGAACCCCGACATCCTCAAACGCATTGCTCACCTTAAGGTTGGTCGCCCCGCACTGGTTGTTGGCTTTGCCGCCGAGACGGACAATGTGGTCGACCACGCCACCGCCAAGCGGGCGCGCAAAGGCTGCGACTGGATCGTCGCCAACGATGTTAGCCCGGCGACGGGCATTATGGGCGGGTCCGAGAACGCAGTGGTCCTGATTTCGGACGATAGCGCCGAGGAGTGGCCGCGCATGGGCAAGGATGCCGTGGCCGAGCGTTTGGCGCGCAAGATCGCCGACGCGCTGACCAGCTAGACAAGAGGTGCCGTGATGGTTGCAATCCGAGTGACCCGCGAGGATGGGGCCGATCCGTCGGTGCCTTTGCCGTCTTATGAGACATCCGGGGCCGCCGGTGCGGATGTGCGGGCGAACCTGCCAGATGGTGCCGCGATCACGTTGGAACCGGGTCAGCGCGCCTTGATCCCAACCGGCCTTCGGATCGAAATTCCGCAAGGCTTTGAGGTGCAGGTGCGCCCCCGTTCGGGGCTGGCGCTGAAACACGGTATCACACTACCCAACACGCCGGGCACGATTGACAGTGATTATCGCGGTCCGCTTGGTGTGATCGTCCTGAACGCCGGGCAAGACGCGTTCAAGATCACCCATGGTGAACGCATCGCCCAACTGGTCGTTGCCCCCGTCGTTCAGGCCACGTTCGAGTCCGTGGGCGCGCTTAGCGACACCACGCGTGGTTTGGGCGGCTTTGGGTCGACTGGGCGCGGCTGATGCTGCTGGTTCTGATCCTGGCTGCCGGGCTTTGGGGTGTCGGATATCTGGCGGGCGTTTCGCGCGCTGCGCGTATGACCTTGGTCGGGGTGCTGTTGCTGGGCGTGATCACGGCACAGCTGATCCTGCCCGATGGTAATCCCCTGCGCGAGGCGACTGGCGGCTCTGCGGCGATATGGTTGATACTGGGTGGCACGGCGCTGCTGGTTCTGGTTTATGGACGGGCGCTGAAAGCGCTGCGCAATCGCGCCACGTCAACCTCAGCCAAGGAGCCCGCGATGCCATCCGACAAGTTTTCCGAGACCGAGCTTGAACGTTATGCCCGCCACATTGTTCTGCGCGAACTGGGCGGGCCGGGTCAGAAAAAGATGAAACAGGCGCGGGTGCTGGTCATCGGCGCAGGCGGGCTGGGCGCGCCTGCCCTGCAATATCTGGCAGCCGCCGGTGTCGGCACCATCGGCGTGATCGACGATGACGAGGTCGAGAATGCCAATCTGCAACGGCAGGTGATCCACCGTGACGCCGATATTGGCATGCCCAAGGTGTTTTCCGCGCAACAGGCAATGCAGGCGCAGAACCCCAATGTGGTGGTCCTGCCGTACCATCGCCGCCTGACTGAGGAGATCGCGGCAGAGCTGTTTGCCGATTTCGATCTGATCCTTGACGGCACCGATAATTTCGACACCCGCTATCTGGTGAACCGCGCGGCGGTTGCACTGGGCAAGCCGCTGATCTCGGGCGCATTGTCGCAGTGGGAAGGGCAGCTGAGCGTCTTTGATCCGGCCCACGGCGCGCCGTGCTATCAGTGCATCTTCCCCGAGGCCCCGGCCCCCGGTCTGGCCCCGTCCTGCGCCGAGGCGGGGGTGGTCGGCCCGCTGCCCGGTGTGGTGGGTTCGATGATGGCGGTCGAGGCGATCAAAGTGATCACCGGTGCGGGTCAGACCTTGCGCGGTGAAATGCTGATCTATGACGCGCTTTATGGCGAAAGCCGCAAGATCACCCTGTCACGCCGCGCCGATTGTCCGGTTTGCGGCGAGTGACAACTGCCCGCTCTGGATCATCACCCCAACCGTTCCTAGGTTGGGGGCAAAGGAGACCCCAATGACCAATCCGATCCTGTCCGACTGGACCACACCGTTTGAAATCGCGCCGTTCAACCAGATTTCCGATGACGATTTCGCGCCCGCGCTGGACCAGGCCATGCAGGCCCACAACGCTCAGATCGACGCGATTGCCGCCAACCCGGACGCGCCGACCTTCGCCAACACGATTGAGGCGCTTGAGGCGGCGGGTGAGCAGATGGACAAGGTTCTGTCCGTCTTTTTCACCGTTGCGGGGGCAGACAGCAATCCGGCGCGCGAAGAATTGCAGCGCGCGTTTTCGCCCAATCTGTCGGCGCATTTCTCGGGCATTTCGTCAAACAAGGCGCTGTTTCAGCGCGTGGCGGATCTGTGGGCGCGCAAAGAGAATCTGGACCTGACCGACGAACAGGCCCGCGTACTGATGCTGACCCATCGTGGGTTCGTGCGCGCGGGTGCGGCCCTTGAAGGGGCCGAGGACGCGAGGATGCAGGACATCAAGGCGCGGCTTGCCACCTTGGGTACGAATTTCACGCAGAACCTGCTGGCGGATGAACGCGAATGGTTCATGACCCTGTCCGAGGATGATCTGGAAGGTCTGCCCGATTTCGCCGTGAAAGCCGCCCGCGCGGCTGGTGAAGAAAAAGGGGCAGAGGGCCCGGTTGTGACGCTGTCCCGCTCGTTGATCGTGCCGTTCCTGCAATTCTCGCCCCGCCGCGATCTGCGGGAAAGGGCCTATCGGGCCTGGACCGCGCGCGGTGCAAATGGCGGCGAGACCGACAATCGGGATATCGCTGCTGAAACCCTGACCTTGCGTACGGAACGCGCCAAACTGCTGGGTTACGACAGCTTTGCCGATTTCAAGCTGGAAACAGAAATGGCCCGCACGCCCGACCGGGTGCGCGACCTGCTGATGCAGGTCTGGGAACCGGCAAAGTCCCGCGCTAACGCGGATGCCGATATCCTGACGCAGATGATGCAAGAGGATGGCGTCAACGGCCCGCTTGAGGCATGGGACTGGCGCTATTACGCTGAAAAACGCCGCAAGGCCGAGCATGATCTGGATGAGGCCGCGCTGAAACCCTACCTGCAACTGGACCGCATGATCGAGGCCGCTTTTGCTTGTGCCAACCGCCTGTTCGGGCTGGAGTTCGCGCCGCTGGACGTGCCGCTTTACCACCCCGATTGCCGGGCGTGGGAGGTGACGCGCAACGGGCAGCATATCGCGGTGTTCATCGGGGATTACTTTGCGCGCGGCTCGAAACGATCGGGCGCGTGGTGCAGCGCGATGCGGGCGCAGGCCAAATTCCCCAAAGCGCAGGCCCCGGTTGTGATCAACGTATGCAACTTTGCTAAGGGCGACCCGGCGCTGCTGTCTTATGACGACGCGCGGACCTTGTTTCATGAGTTCGGCCATGCCCTGCACCAGATGCTGTCCGATGTGACCTATGAAAGCATTTCAGGCACCAGCGTCGCGCGTGATTTCGTCGAACTGCCCAGCCAGCTTTACGAACACTGGCTGGAGGTGCCCGAGGTTCTGGCAGAATTTGCCACCCATGCCGAAACCGGTCAGCCGATGCCGCAGGACATGCTGGATAAGGTGCTGAAGGCGGCGAACCTCGATCAGGGGTTCCAGACGGTGGAATATGTCGCCTCGGCGCTGGTCGATCTGGCGTTCCATGACGGCGATGCCCCGGCTGATCCGATGGCGAAACAGGCCGAGGTTCTGGCCGGGATCGGGATGCCGCAGGCCATCGGAATGCGTCACGCCACCCCGCATTTCGCCCATGTCTTCGCGGGCGACGGATACAGCTCGGGCTATTACAGCTATATGTGGTCCGAGGTCATGGATGCCGACGCCTTCGCCGCCTTTGAAGAGGCCGGTGGCGCGTTTGATCCCGAACGGGCCAAAGCGCTGGAGGACAACATCCTGTCCACCGGCGGCACTCGCGAGGCCGAGGAGCTGTATCTGGCCTTCCGTGGGCGTATGCCGGGGGTTGAGGCGCTGCTGAAAGGGCGCGGGCTGATCGCGGCCTGATCAATACCCCAACGAACGGTCGACGAGGTGCAGGAAGGGCTCGCCCGCCTCACTCCGTCGGATGTTGTCGCAGATCACCTGCGCCGCCGTCACGGGCCGGGTTTCCGATGCGATATGCGGCGTTACCGTCACATTCGGATGCGCCCAATAGGGGTGATCCACCGGCAGCGGCTCAACCCGGAACACGTCCAGCGTGGCGTGGCCGACCTGCCCCGTATTCAGCGCCGCCAGCAGCGCGTCATCGTCTATCAACGGCCCGCGACCGGGGTTGATGATGCACGCGCCTTTGGGCAGCAGCGCCAGCGTATCGGGATTCAGGATATGTTCAGTCGCTGGCGTGTCCGGCAGCAGCAGAACCAGTATCTCGGCCTGTGCCAGGGTCGCATGCAGCCCGTCATCGCCATGCAGGCAGGTGATGCCGGGGATATCTTTGGCCGTGCGGCTCCAACCGGTGACGTCGAAATTCAGGGCCGCCAGCGCACGGGCGGCGACCTGTCCCAGCGCGCCCAGCCCAAGGATACAGACCTGCCGTTCGGGTGCCAGCGGCGGGACGTCGGGGGTCCACACTCCGTCTTGTACGGTGATGTGTTGGTCCATCCCCAGATGATAGCGCAGCACATGGCCCACCACCCATTCAGTCATACCCTGCGTCAGCCCGTGATCCACCATTCGTGCCAGCGGCACGGTCAGGGTTTCATTGCCTGCGATCTTTTCCACCCCGGCCCAAAGGCTCAGCACCGCTTTCAACCGCGTATAGGGGGTGAAATCCAGCAACCCTCCGCTTGGGGCGTAGACGACGTAGTCGACCTGATCCGGGTCGATGTCGGTGGCAAGGTGAAAATCCAGCCCGGCCTCTGTCAGGCCTTTGGTCAGCAGCGGTTCATACACGGGCCACAGGGCAGGGCGCGCAGAAAACAGGACGTTCACGGGCATGGATGGCCTTTCAGATCAGCGAGGGCGGTGGATATGGGCACTTTGCACGATGCCAAAGGCCGCCATCAATACCAGCATTGCCGAGCCGCCATAGCTGACCATCGGCAGCGGCACACCCACAACCGGGGCCAGCCCCATGACCATCGACATGTTAACGGCGAAGAACAGGAAAAAGTTCAGGGCAATGCCCAGCGTCACCAGTGACGAGAACCGGTCCTTGGTCGACAGCGCCGTGACCAGACAGAAGATCAGGATCAGCCCGTACAGGGTCAGCAGGGTGATGCCCCCGACAAAGCCGAATTCCTCGGCCAGTGTGGTAAAGATGAAATCGGTGTGTTTTTCGGGCAAGAAGTTCAGGCGCGATTGCGTGCCCTGCATGAAGCCGCGCCCGTTCCAGCCACCTGATCCCAGCGCGATCTTTGACTGGGTGATGTGATACCCCGCCCCCAGCGGGTCGGTCGACGGGTCCAGAAACGTGTCGATCCGGCGGAACTGATAATCCTTGAGCAGCTGCCATTCCGTGCCCCGGCTGTTGAACACGGTGGCAATCAGGCCAACCACGGCGGCAATGACGGCGGCGAAATATGCCCAGTGAACCCCGGCCAGAAACATCAACCCGCCGCCCGCTGCCAACAACAGGATCGAGGTGCCCAGATCAGGCTGGCGCAAGACCATGAAGGTGGGGACCAGGATCAGGATCACCGGAATGACAACCCAAAGTGGCCGGGACGTCTTGTACGAGGGCAACCAGTCGTAATAGGCCGCCAACAGCATCACCAGCGTCACCTTCATCACCTCGGACGGCTGCAGACGCATGAACCCCAAGTCGATCCAGCGCTGGGCGCCCATTCCGATGGTTCCAAACAGCTCAACAAAAATCAGCAGGGCAATGGACCCCAGATAGGCCACCACCGACATGTTGCGCCAGAACCAGATCGGCACCAGAGCGATGATGAACATGACCGTCAGACCCAGCCCGAACCGTTCCATCTGCGGTTCGGCCCAGGGCAGCCACGACCCGCCCGCCACCGAATACAGCATCAGGAAACCGGCGCTGGCCGTGCTGATCAGCAACAGGGTCAGCGGCCAGTTCATATACAGGAACTTGCGGAACCCCGATGGCGTGGATTTGACGGCGTATTCAAGATAGCTCATGCGCGGTCCTTTTCATCGGGACGCGCTTTGGGGCGTCGGTCGCCCTCTAGCCGCTTTTGCTGTTCCTTGATGCGTTCGCGGTCAGCAACCGGATAGGCATCAAGCGGCGGTGTGCCATTGTACAGCGCCTGCAGCATGATATCCCGTGCGACCGGGGCGGCCGCCTTGGACCCCCCGCCGCCATGTTCCACAACCACAGCGATGGCATACTTTGGGTTGTCATAGGGCGCAAAGCTGACGAACAGCGCGTGGTCGCGGCGCTCCCACGGCAGGTCCTCGTTGCGGATCACACCGGCGGCGCGTTCGGCTTTGGTGATGTTGCGCACCTGGCTGGTGCCGGTCTTGCCGGCCATGCGGAACTCATCCTCGATGATCCGGCTGCGATAGGCGGTGCCGCGCCGGTCATTCGAGACCGAGAACATTGCTTTGCGAATTTGATCGAGGTTGTAGGGGTTGATCTCCAGCGGTTCGCCCGCACCCGTCGGCTGTTCGACTCCATCGACCGACCGGACCAGACGCGGGGAAACTGCGCGCCCGGTCGCGATCCGCGCTGTCATGACCGCCAGCTGCAGCGGCGAGGCCAGCATAAAGCCCTGCCCGATCGAGGCGTTCGCCGTGTCACCGACCAGCCACTCCTCGCCGTGTACTCGGCGCTTCCACTCCTGATTTGGCGCCAGACCGGCCGCAACGGCAGACATCGGGATGTCGTGCCTGACGCCCAGTCCCAGCTTCCGGGCCATCTCGGATATATTGTCGATGCCTGTGCGCAGGGCCACGTCATAGTAATAGACGTCACAGCTGCGTTTCAGTGACAGGCCAAGATCGACGGTGCCGTGGCCGCCGCGTTTCCAGCAGTGAAAGCGACGGCTGCCCACCTTCAGGTGTCCGGGGCAATAGACGGTGTTTCCCGGTCCGATCACTCCGGCCTCAAGCGCGGCCAGCGCGGTCACCATCTTGAAGGTGGACCCGGGCGGATAGGTGCCCTGCACGGTCTTGTTCGCCAGCGGGCGATATTTGTCCTGCGTCAGGGTCCGGTAGTCCGCGACCGAGATACCGCGCACGAACAGGTTGGGATCGAAACTTGGGGCAGAGCTGATGGCCCGGATATCCCCGGTCTCGCAGTCGATCACGACCGCTGCCGCGCTTTCACCTGCCAGCCGGGCCTGTGCGTATTGTTGAAGGTCCGCATCCACGGAAAGTTGCAGATCGGCCCCTGTTTCGCCTTCCTGACGATCCAGTTCGCGCATCACGCGGCCGGTGGCGTTAACTTCGACCCGTTTGGCACCAGCTTTGCCGCGCAGGCTGATTTCCTGTTTGGCCTCCAGCCCGACCTTGCCGATCTGGAACCGGGGAATGCGCAGCACCGGTTCGGGGTCTTCGATCTGACTGAGGTCATAGTCGCTGACCGGGCCGACATAGCCGACCACATGGGCGAAATCCTCGTATCGGGGGTATTCGCGGGCCATCCCGACCTCAGGCGTTACGCCGGGCAGGGCGGGGGCGTTGACGGCGACCTTCGAGATATCCTCCCACGTGACCTGATCGGCCAGCGTAACCGGCAGGAACGGGGCCGAGCGGCGCATTTCAGCCTTGGCGCGCTCGATCTCATCCTGGGTCAGCGGGATTAAATCGGACAGCTTGGCGATGACCTTGTCGATATCGCCCGCATCCTCGCGCACAATGACAATCCGGTAGGATTGCGAGTTTTGTCCGATGATCTGCCCGTTGCGATCATAGATGCGTCCGCGTGTCGGCGGGATCAGGCGGATGTTGATGCGGTTTTCCTCGGCCAGCAGGCGGTATTCGTCCGCCTGATCGACCTGCATAAACCGCATCCGCGCCGCCAACCCGCCGACAAAGGCGGCTTGCAATCCGCCCAGGATCAGCGCCCTGCGCGGCAAGCGTTTATAGGCAAGGCCCTGGGATTTGGATTTGTGCTGTTTCATGTTCGCACCCCTGATGTGCCGGATTCAGCGGTAGATGCACGTCGCACGCCGCATCCATTCTGGCTGAGAAGAACGATCAGAGGGTAAACCGCAATTGTCAGAACCACTTGCACGGCGACTGGCCCCAATGCTGCCTGTTGCACCGAAAGAATAGCAAGAATAACGCGATTCAAAACAAAAACAGCCGTGATCGCCACAGCGATAGTGCTCCATTCGCCCAAAAAGCCAGCATCCCTCATTCCAGATCCTGCCGACCGAAGATAGGCCGCGCCCAATACGACAAGGGCCGCCAGCAAGCCGGGCGGCCGCTGAAGAAGCAGGTCGGCCATCAGCATCACAAAGGCAATCAATACGGTCGGGACGTATTCAGGCCGCCGCAGAACCCAGGCAAAGGTCAATGCGATCAGTAAATCGGGAAACGGCCAGCGATCAGGTTGCGTGTCCAGCGGCAGCAGATGCAGGAACATGATCAGCGCGGCCAGCAACAGGAATAACCCGCGTTTGGACCAAAGTTGCGAGACCTGGCTATCCATCACCAACCTCGGTCGGGGTAAGCGCGGCTTCGGGTTGTTTCGGGCCGACGATGTCACCGGATTCCCGAATTGCAGGCGCAGAATGGTATCGCAGCACCCTCAGAAACTCGAGCCGTTCAAAGTCTGCCGACAGGCGCACGCGCAGGCGACCACCGGGGTCGGCGGTGATCTGACCGATCAGCAGGCCAGCGGGAAAGACGCCCCCATCGCCCGAGGTCACCACACGGTCGCCGGGGCGCACAAGTTCGCGGTTCTCCAGAAACTCAACCACAGGTGCGGGGGTGTTGTCGCCTGTGATCAGGGCGGTCTGGCCCGAGGGTTGAATCGTCGCCGGAATTGCGCTGGATGCATCGGTCATCAGGATCACCCGTGCCGTATCCGCCCCCACGCCCGAGATGCGCCCGACCACGCCGATTCCGTCCATGGTGGCCCAGCCATCGGTGATACCGTCGCGTTCGCCCACGTTCAGTAGAACGGACTGCCGGAAGGGCGAACCGCTGTCGGCCATGACAACACCGGTGATGTAAGTCAGGCGCGGATCAAGGCGCACATTGTTCAGGTCCAGCAGCCTGGCGTTTTCCTGTTCCAGTTGCAGCGCGGCCTCTTTCCAGGCGCGCATCAGGCGCAACTCGCTGCGCAGCTCTTGGTTTTGCTCGCTCAGGCGCTGATAGCTTTGGAAATCGCGCACCAGATTGACCGCAGCCGTGACCGGAACCATGGCCCATTCCATCGAAGGCACCACCTTGTCCACCACCTGCGCGCGGAACCGTTCCACACGTGGGCTGTCAATGCGCCAGACCAGAAAGATGGCCAGCAGACACAGCACCACAATCCCCAGCAGCAAGCGGCGCAGGGGGGTGGTGTATTCATCGCGCTGTGATCGGTCTTTTGCCACAGGACTCCTTCCCGTGCTGCTCGCGCCCGATTGTTGACCCCGTTCTTAAAGGGTGCGCGCCTTAGCTTTCGTAGTCAATCGCGTGGCGCAGCTGTTTTTCGTATTCCAGCGCTTTGCCGGTGCCCAAAGCCACACAATTCAGGCTTTCGTCGGCAATCGACACGGCCAGGCCGGTCTGTTCGCGCAAGGCAAGATCCAGATCGCCCAGCAACGCACCGCCGCCGGTCAGCATCACGCCCCGGTCCACGATGTCCGCCGCCAGATCGGGTGGCGTGGTTTCCAGTGCGGTCATCACCGCTTCGCAGATTTGCTGGACGGGTTCGGACAGCGCCTCGGCCACCTGGGCCTGACTGATCTCAATTTCCTTGGGCACACCATTCAACAGGTCGCGGCCCCGGATATGCATCGACTGACCGCGTCCGTCGTCGGGCATACGGGCGGTGCCGATGGTGGTTTTGATGCGCTCGGCGGTGGATTCACCGACCAGCAGGTTCTGCTGGCGACGCAGGTATGAGATGATGCCCTCATCCATCCGGTCTCCGCCCACGCGGACCGAACGGGCATAAACGATGTCACCCAGCGACAGAACCGCAACCTCGGTGGTGCCGCCGCCGATATCGACAACCATGTTGCCGGTCGGATCGGTGATCGGCATGCCGGCACCGATTGCGGCAGCAATAGGTTCGGCAATCAGCCCGGCGCGGCGTGCGCCTGCGGACAGAACCGACTGGCGGATCGCGCGTTTTTCAACCGGGGTCGCACCGTGGGGGACGCAGACAATAATTTTGGGTTTCGAGAAGGTGGACCGTTTGTGCACCTTGCGGATGAAGTGTTTGATCATCTCTTCGGCGGTATCGAAATCGGCGATGACACCTTCGCGCATCGGGCGGATCGCTTCGATCGAACCGGGGGTCCGGCCCAGCATCAGCTTGGCATCCTCACCCACGGCCAGCACTTTTTTCACGCCGTCCTTGACGTGATAGGCGACCACAGAAGGCTCAGACAGGATCACGCCGCGCCCTTTGACATAAACCAGCGTGTTCGCTGTCCCAAGGTCGATGGCCATGTCCGCTGTGAACAGGCCGCCCAGATTGCCAAAGATGCCCATGATACCCCTGATCCCGTTAGTCAGAATTTCTACTGCCCGCGACTCGACGGTTCCGGGACGGATGTCTTATAGGGTGCCATCACGCCCGGTAAAAGGGCTGATTCCGCGTTAGTCAGCACCTTTCCGCCTTATTGAATGGGACTTTAGAAGGCAACATGCTCTCTTATCAACACATTTACCATGCTGGAAATCTGGCTGATGTGCAAAAGCACGCATTGTTGGCGTGGATGCTGAACTATCTGACCGGCAAGGACAAACCGCTGACCTACCTTGAGACGCATTCAGGGCGTGGTTTGTATAAGCTGGATGCGACCGAGGCACAGCGCACGGGCGAGGCCGCGGCAGGCATCCAACGCGGCCAGCGTGAAGGCTGGTTTGACGACACTCATCCCTTGTCCCGGGCGCTGCAAAAGGTCCAGGCGCAGCATGGGCCAGAGGCCTACGCCGGGTCACCTTTGATCGCAGCGCGTCTTTTGCGAGAACAAGACAGCCTGCATTTTGCCGAGTTGCACCCCCAAGAGCATTCGGTTCTGGCAACGGTGCTGTCTCCGTTTGGCGCCAAAGTGTATCGACAGGATGGGTATGAGTTGGCGCAATCCTTGTTGCCGCCGACACCCCGGCGGGGACTGTTGCTGATTGATCCCAGTTACGAGGTGAAGTCGGAATATGACCGGATGCCCGGAATGATCGCCAAGTTGCATCGCAAGTGGAATGTCGGGGTCATCGCACTGTGGTATCCGATTTTGACGGACATGCGGCATGAGGCAATGATTTCAGCACTGCAGGCGCAAAGCTTGCAGAAAACCGTCCGCCACGAGGTGCGGTTTGCACCGGTGCGCGACGGTCACCGTATGATCGGGTCAGGCATGTTTATTATCAATGCGCCGTTTGGCATCGAAACCGAAACGGCGCGTTTATCGGCGGTGTTTGCTGATCTCTGATATCTGGTCGGGGGGAATTCCAGCTTAGGACGGGACGGCTCCCGCCTCGGGTGCCCGCATCAAAGATGCAGCCAACCGAGTTGGGCCCGGCAGCGCGCCGCAGGCGCGCTGCCGGGCCCAATGCCGCAAGGTGGTTCGGCGCAGCCGGCCCGCCGCGGGAACGGGAGTGTTTGCCCCCGCTCTGTGGTCAGGTCAGGTCTTTATAGCTGATCTCGCGCGCATCGGCGCCGGGGCCGGTCTTTTCGCGGCGCATGATCAGGCGGTTCAGCGCGTGGATATAGGCCTTGGCCGAAGCCACCACTGTATCCGTGTTCGCCGACTGGCCAGTTGCGATCATGCCATCCTCACCCAGCCGGACCGAGACTGTTGCCTGCGCATCCGTGCCTTCGGTGACCGCATGGACCTGATACAACTGCAGCTGGGTCTTGTTCGGATAGATCGCGCGGATGGCCTTGAACGTCGCATCCACCGGCCCGTCGCCATGTTCGGTGGCGATGACGTCCTTGCCATCGACCTCCAGTTCAACCGTTGATTCTGCCTGACCGCCCGTGCCACAGGTGACCTTCATCGACACCAGTTGCAGATGATCACCGGCCTCATCCAGGGTCATCAATGCGATGAGATCATCGTCGAAGACCTCTTTCTTACGGTCCGCCAAGTCCTTGAAGCGCACGAAGATGTCCTTGAGCTGGTTGTCCCCAACGTCAAAACCCAGGGTTTCCAACTTATCGCGCAACGCAGCCCGGCCCGAGTGTTTGCCCAATGGCAGCGACGTGCCAGAGAGGCCGATATCCTCGGGGCGCATGATCTCAAAGTTCTCGCGGTTCTTGAGCATGCCATCCTGATGGATGCCGCTTTCATGGGCAAAGGCGTTCTTGCCGACGATGGCCTTGTTGAACTGCACGTTAAAGCCCGACACGGTCGCCACGCGGCGCGAGATATGCATGATCTTCGTGGTGTCGATGCCGGTGTGCCACGGCATGATGTCGTTGCGGGTGCGCAGCGCCATCACCACCTCTTCCAGCGCGGTGTTGCCCGCGCGTTCGCCCAGGCCGTTGATTGTGCATTCGATCTGACGCGCGCCACCAGCAACAGCTGCCAGCGAGTTCGCGGTCGCCATGCCAAGGTCATTGTGGCAATGGGTTGCAAACACCACCTCATCCGCGCCGGGAACAGCGTCGATCAGGCGCTTGATCAGGTCGGCGGATTCGACCGGGGCCGTGTAGCCAACCGTATCGGGAATATTGATCGTGGTTGCGCCCGCTTTGATCGCAATTTCGATCACACGGCACAGGTAATCCCATTCGGTGCGGGTGGCATCCATCGGGGACCACTGCACGTTTTCGCACAGATTGCGCGCATGGCTGACCGTCTCGTGGATCTTGTCGGCCATTTCGTCCTGGGTCAGGTTCGGAATGGCGCGGTGCAGCGGCGAGGTGCCGATAAAGGTGTGAATGCGGCTTTTGCCAGCGTGTTTCACCGCCTCCCAACAGCGATCGATATCTGCAAAATTGGCGCGGGCCAGACCGCAGATGCGGCTGTTTTTCGACCGCTGCGCAATCTCGGAAACCGCCTTGAAATCGCCCTCGGAGGCGATGGGGAAACCGGCTTCGATGATGTCGACGCCCATCTCGTCCAGCAGCTCGGCGATTTCCAGCTTTTCGGCATGGGTCATGGTCGCGCCGGGGCTCTGCTCGCCGTCGCGCAAAGTGGTATCGAAGATCACGACGCGGTCTTGATCGGTCACATTGGTCATGGGAATCTCTTTCTTGTCTGTCCTAAAGCCTATGGCGCGCGGGCGTCCTCCTCTGAGCGGGCGCGCCGGGTGGCACGCTCAGAGGCGGATTAGGATCAGTAGGCCACGCAGCGACGCACCGCGAAGGGCGGCGTCGGCAAAAGGGATATCTGCGCGGTTAATCATGAGGCGGAATTTATACAGAGCCCGCCCGGAATGAAAAGACCAATTTGCGGGTAATAACGGCAGAGCGGTTTCTTTTCCCCGTTGCATTGATCCGCCTGTGCCGGCGGCTAGGTAGTTTGCCATGAAAACGGCATTGGTCATAGGCGCGTCGGGGGGAATCGGACACGCGGTTTGCGCGCGCCTGACCGGGCAGGGGGCGCTGGTGACGCCCTTGTCGCGCTCGGTTGACGGGTTTGACCTGACAGATTCCGATAGCGTAGACCGCGCATTGGCTGCGATCCCCGATTTGTTTGACCTGATCCTCGTCGCGACTGGAGCGCTGGAGATCAACGGCGCAACCCCGGAGAAGACTGTCCGGTCTGTTTCGGCGCAGGCGATGATGGATCAATTCGCGCTGAACGCCGTTGGCCCGGCCTTGATTCTAAGGCACACGCCGCGCTTATTGCCACGTGATCGGCGTGCGGTTTTCGCCGTTCTGTCGGCACGTGTCGGGTCGATCGGGGACAATCGGCTGGGCGGATGGGTCAGTTATCGTGCGTCCAAGGCGGCGGTGAATCAGATCATCCGCACCGGTGCCATAGAACTGTCCCGGACGCACGCACAGGCGATCTGTGTTGCCCTGCACCCCGGCACCGTAAAGACGGAATTCACCCAAAAGTACCTCGGGCGGCACCCCGCTGTTACGCCAGAGGCCGCCGCCAAGAACCTGCTGAACGTCGTGTCGAAACTGACCCCTGCCGACAGCGGTGGCTTTTTTGACTGGGCGGGAAAACCGGTGCCGTGGTAACGGTGCGGGCTTAGCCGTCTGTGCTGTTGGTGTCTGAAGGGGTCGCCTCGGGCGTCGGGGCGGGCTCGTTGTCGTCCGATGTTGCCAGCGCTCCGTTTTCCCATACGCCGGATTCCACTTCGCCATTGGCATAGCGCACCGTGCCATTGCCCTGACGTTTGGCATCGACAAAGCTGCCTTCATAGACGTCACCGCTTGGGTATGTTGCAACACCGTTGCCGGTTATTTTGCCTTCGGTCCATGCGCCCGAATAGTTAAAGCCGTTTGCCATGGCGATCTTACCCTGACCATGGCGTTTGCCCTGAACGAAGTCGCCGGAGTAGGTTGTTCCATCAGGGTAGGTGGTTATGCCTTTACCCTGTCGCAGCCCGTCGACCCATTCCCCGTCATAGCTGTAACCATCCGCAAGGCGCAGGATCCCTTTGCCGTGGTTCTTGGCGTTTTTGAATTGCCCTTTGTAGACGGTTCCATTGGGGTAGGTCGAAACACCCTGGCCTTCGATCACGCCGGCGATCCAGTCTCCTTCATAGGTCGAGCCGTCCGTATAGGTGATCCGGCCCTTGCCTTCGGCAAGATCAGCCAGAAAATCCCCGACATAGATCGATCCGTCGGGATAGGTCATCTCACCCAGACCTTCGATCTGGCCGCTGGTCCATTCACCGGTGTAAGCAAATCCGTCAGTTCCGGTATAGACACCCTGACCATTGCGGGCATCGTCAGCATAGTCGCCTTCGTAGACGTCACCGTTGGCAAAGACGATCTTGCCTTTGCCCTGACGACGCCCGTCGATCAGAGCGCCCTCATACACGTCGCCATTGACATAAGACAGCCGCCCGTTGCCGGTGATGTGATCTTCGACCCAGTCGCCGACGTAGCTCATGCCATCAGGCAGGGTCAGACTGCCCTGACCGTGGCGCTGCCCGTCCTTGATATCCCCCTCATAAACGCCGCCTTCGGCATAGGTGATCTTGCCCTTGCCTTGTTTGACACCTTCGACCCAATCGCCGTCATAGCTGTACCCGCCCGGGTCGGTCATCACGCCCTTGCCGTGATGACGGGAGTTCTGGAACCCGCCTTCATAGCGCACCCCATTGGCATAGACCGCGACGCCAGTACCGTGAATCGTCCCGTTGGCCCATTCCCCTTCGTAGCTGCCGCCATCTGTATAGATGATCTTGCCGCGCCCCTCGGGTTGGCCGTTGGCGAACGTCCCTTCGTAGATCGCGCCATCGACAAAGCGGGCGATGCCTTTGCCCTGAATCACACCCTCGACCCAATTGCCCTGATATTCGAACCCATTGGGGAGGCGATAGGTGCCGGTTCCGTGGCGCAGGCCGTTTTCAAAGGTGCCTTCGTAAACGCCACCGACCTCGTCATTCTTGACGATCACTTGCCCGTCTTGCGCGGCAGCCGCTGCTGCGATCAGCGTCATCGCTGATGCGGCAATTGAAATGCGAAAAGCTCTCATGGTCATTTCTGCCTGCCCGGTTTTCATGCTTTTGCCTAAAACTAAGGTACCCGTGAGGGCAGAGCAACGGGTTTTGCCGCATTTGCCTTTCACTCGCGCAGTGATCTGCTAAATGGCAGTAAGACTGACGAGGGCAAGAGGGCAGCATGGCCGACCGTTTCCGCATCACTCTGGCGCAACTCAACCCTGTTGTGGGGGATATCGACGGCAATGCCGCCAAGGCTGTTGCCGCCTGGGAACAGGCCGGTAAGGCCGGGGCCGATCTGGTGGCCTTTCCCGAAATGTTCATCACCGGCTACAACACGCAGGATCTGGTGATAAAGCCCGTGTTTCATCAGGCCGCGATGGCAGCGGTCGAGGCTTTGGCGATTCAATGCGCCGATGGTCCGGCAATCGCCATAGGTGGGCCTTGGGTAGAAGACGGCAGCCTGTTCAATGCCTACCTGATTCTGAAAAACGGGCGGATCAGCAGCAAGGCGCTGAAGCATCACCTGCCCAACGAAACCGTTTTCGACGAGGTGCGCCTGTATGATGCCGGTCCTTTGGGTGGCCCCTATTCGGTTGGAAACACGCGGATCGGCAGCCCGATCTGCGAGGACAGCTGGCATCCTGATGTCGCCGAGACGCTTGAGGAAACCGGGGCAGAGTTTCTCCTGATCCCCAACGGATCGCCCTATTTCCGCAACAAATACGATATCCGCCTGAATCATATGGTGGCCCGGGTGGTCGAAACCGGCCTGCCGCTGATCTACCTCAATATGGTGGGTGGGCAGGATGATCAGGTGTTCGACGGTGCCACATTCGGCCTGAACCCGGGCGGAGAGTTGGCGTTCCGGATGCCAGTGTTCGACGAGGCCGTGACCCATGTCGATCTGGAACGCGGCGATGATGGTTGGCGCATTGTCCCGGCCGAGGTTGTCCCGCAACCGGATGAATGGGAGCAGGATTATCGCGCGATGGTCCAGTCCTTGCGCGACTACATGGCCAAGACCGGGTTCAAAAAGGCGTTGCTGGGTTTGTCCGGCGGGGTGGATTCTGCCCTGGTCGCGGCAATTGCGGTGGATGCCATCGGGGCCGAAAACGTGCGCTGTGTGATGTTGCCATCGGAATACACCAGCCAGGCTTCGCTGGATGATGCGGAAGCTGTCGCCAAGGCGCTGGGCGTGCATTACGACTATGTGCCGATCTCGGACAGCCGGGCCGCTGTGACGGATACTCTGGCCCCTTTGTTTGCCGGGCATGATGCGGATCTGACCGAGGAAAACATCCAGTCCCGCCTGCGCGGATTGCTGCTGATGGCGCTGTCGAACAAGTTCGGCGAGATGTTGCTGACCACCGGCAACAAGTCCGAAGTCGCGGTCGGCTATGCCACGATCTATGGCGACATGAATGGTGGCTACAACCCGATCAAGGATCTTTATAAAACGCGCGTGTTTGAGACCTGCCGCTGGCGCAACGCCAATCACCGCAGCTGGATGATGGGGCCGGACGGCGAGGTGATCCGCCCCTCGGTCATCGACAAACCCCCCAGCGCGGAACTGCGTGAAGATCAGAAAGACAGCGACAGCCTGCCGGATTATCCGGTTCTGGACGCGATTCTGGATATTCTGGTCGATCAGGACGGGTCCACCGCGGATTGCGTCGCGGCCGGTTTTGATGCGGCTGTCGCGCAACGCATAGAGCATCTGATTTACATCAGCGAATACAAACGCTTTCAGTCCGCCCCCGGAACCCGCCTGACCAGCCGCGCATTCTGGTTAGATCGCCGGTATCCGATCGTGAACAGGTGGCGGGATCAGGGCTGAGCCGGTCTGGAAACGTGCAGGCGGGAAAGCTGATGTTTTGAAAATCACCCCAATGCGGGTGATTTTTCCATCATTGTTTCTAAATAACAGGCGATGCTCTGGTTTTTCGGGCTGACAGGGAACTGACGGCTTGAAGTTGAGACATTTTTTTGCCACATTTTAGCTTAATTGACGCCCCATGTGGGGCGGTGCGACCTCAATTCGATTTTTACGAATGTGACGCACATGTTGTTGGATGTCTGTGTTAACGATTTGGTGTTATTATGTATGAGGGATATGACAAGCCTATTCACCCGCCTTTAAGGTACAAGTCGATGGAGTCCGAGGCCCGGGTTCTGGACGAATCCAAGCTGGATTCGGCAATTGCTGACCTTTTGCGTGAGGAAGAACCCGACGAGCCCGAGCCTGAGGTTGGGCCTGAGAAAACCCATACGGCCTTTCCTGAACTGCCCGAACAGGCAGAGATCGACGAAGAGGTCCAGTCTGGGGAAATTGGATTGGCAACGGCTTTGCGCCAGAAGTGGGCGGGGCTGCGCGGGGCGGCATAGATCATCGTTTTTTCCAAGTAGATCGGCGCGAATTTCTCGCTCCGTTTGGCGCGTTAGCCACAGCTTCCAAAAATCATCACCCTTGCGGCATAAGGCATGTTGCCTGTGCAGCAACCCCACGCCTTCATGGCAGTTCGAGCCATGAAGTAAGAGCAATTGATGCCCGGCCCCAAGCCAACCCCCGTTGAACCAGATCTGCACCTGCCGAAATCCGTCGATGTTGTCGTCATCGGCGGCGGTATCATCGGCGCGTCGACCGCGCTTGAATTGTCGGAACGGGGGGCGTCCGTCCTGTTGTGCGAAAAGGGCCAGATCGCGGGCGAGCAGAGCTCTCGCAACTGGGGGTGGGTGCGTCTGGGGATGCGCGACCCGCGGGAAATTCCGCTGATGATTGAGGCACAGCGCCTGTGGCAGGGTCTGGACCAGCGGATCGGTCGCAAAACCGGATATTCCCGCGCGGGCATTCTGTTCGGAGCTTCGGGCAAGCGCGGCAGCGGTCAACTGGAACGGTGGTTGCGCCATGTGGACGGGTTGCAGACCGGTGCGAAACTGGTCGCCGGAGCGGAACTGGGCACCCTGCTGCCGGACAATCAGACCAGCTTTGATCGCGCCCTTTATATGCCGCAGGATGGCCGGGCCGAGCCGCAATGGGCGGCCCCTGCGATTGCCGAGGCCGCGCGCGACAAGGGCGCGGTTTTGATGACCAATTGTGCTGTGCGCAGCCTTGATACCAAAGATGGGCATATCACCGGTGTTTTCACCGAACGGGGCCGCGTGGCGTGTCCCTACGTCGTTCTGGCCGGGGGGGCGTGGTCACGTCTTTTTGCCGGGAATGCCGGGATCGAGCTGCCTCAGCTCAGGGTTCTGAACACGGTTCTGCGGACATCCCCGTCACCGGGGCCGGAAACGGCGCTGTGGTCGGACGAGTTTGCCATTCGCAAGCGCGCGGACGGGGGATATACCATCGCCTCTGGCCACGAAAACACCGTGGATATCGTACCCGACAGCTTTCGGTTGGCGCGGTTGTTCCTGCCTGCCTTCGCGCAGGAGTGGCGGTCTTTGCGGTTCCGGCTTTCAAATCGCTGGGGCATCGAGGCGCAGCAGGACCGGACCTGGCTGCCCACTGATGTGACTCCGTTCGAACATTGCCGCGTGCTGGACCCCGAGCCGTCATCCAGGGTGCTGCGGCAGGTCTGGGCAAAGGCGCGCAAAGGGGTTCCGGCGCTAGAGCAGGCTGAGATCGTGCAAAGCTGGGCAGGCATGATTGATGTGACGCCGGACGCCGTGCCGGTCATCTCGGGCGTGGAGGACATCCCGGGCATGTTCATCGCCACCGGGTTTTCCGGCCATGGGTTCGGAATCGGCCCTGCGGCGGGTCGCCTGATGGCTGATCTGGTGGCGGGTACGGCACCCTTTGTTGATCCGGCCGCCTTTCGCCTGTCCCGTTTTACGGATGGCTCAAAGGTGCGGCCGGACCCTGGATACTAGGGGCTTAACCCATCATCTGATAGCTGACCGGAACAAACCGGAAGCCATCGCCGCGAGCTTCGACATAGCCAGCCGACGGGAAGGGCATGTGATAGCCAATCATCGGCACCTTGTCGGCGGCCAGCATGCCCAGAACATTGCGCCGTGACGCGGTTGCGGCGGCTTTGTCCATGTCAAAGCGGACCTCCCATTCCGGATGGGCAAAGGACCAGACGTAGTGGTTGGCCAGGTCGGCTGTCAGCACCAGCCGTTGACCATTGCTTTCCAGATGAAAGACCGTGTGGCCCGGTGTGTGCCCATAGGCCGCCACGGCGGTAATGCCAGAGGCCACTTCGCCACCGTCTTCAAGAAAGCTCATCTTTTCGGCCAGCGGTGTGACCTTCGCCGCAACCAGATCACCCACGCGATTGCCCGCGTCCTGAGCAGCCCAGAAATCATACTCGGGCGACGCCGTGACATAGCGCGCGTTCGCAAAAGTGGGCGCATCATTGGTGGTCATGCCGCCGATATGATCCGGATGCATATGGGTCAGAACCACGATGTCGATCTGATCGGGGGTCACGCCCGCATCCGCCAACGCGGCCTGAATGCCGCCCTGTCCAAGCCCTGTGTCGAACAGAACCAGTTCGGATCCGGTGTTGACCAATGTCGGGGTGAAGAAGAATTGCGCCACTTCTGGCGAGATGAAATTGTCGGCCGAGACCTTGGCGAAATCCTCATCCGAGGCACCGCCGCCGAAAATCTCTTTGGCGCCATCGCGGGGCAGGCTGCCGTCCAGCAGCGTGGTGACGGTGAAATCGCCCAAGCTGAATGATTTGGCGATGGTTGAATTTGCCTTGGTTTCAGCCCCTGCTGCCAAAAGCGGTGTCGCGGCTGCGGCAAATGGCAAAGCGGCTGCGGATCCTAGCGCGGCGCGGCGTGTCAATTTGATGGTCATTGTGGTTCTCCCTGTCAGAACACCTGTGGGTGAATTAGGTCGGCACGAGATTGTGGCCAGTATATACTCTTTTGAAATGGGCTGCGTGGATGAACATGTCGTGTTAAATTTTGTTTATGCCGCGATCAGAAAACAAGACCGTACCCACCAAAGCAAGCGTTGAACGCTTTCTGACCGCCGTTCAACCGGCGTCGAAGGCCCAGGATGCGCAGGTTCTGGACAGGCTTTTCCGCAGGACGACCGGGTTTGAACCGGTCATGTGGGGGCCGTCGATGGTGGGTTATGGCCGCTATCACTATCGCTATAAATCCGGGCGCGAGGGCGATTTTCTGGCCACCGGGTTTTCCCCGCGCAAGGCGGCGCTGTCAATTTACATCATGCCCGGATATGCGGATTTCGGGGATATCCTGTCCGGTCTGGGCAAGCACAAGCTGGGCAAATCCTGTCTGTACGTAAACAAGCTGGCGGATATTGATCTGGACGTTCTGTCCCGGCTGATCCGGGCCGGGCTGGACGACCTGAACCGTTTATGGCCTGTCGAGCCGACCTGAACCCCTTGTTGGTACAGCATCTGCTGGACAAAAACGCGCCCATGTGACATGAGCCGCGCCAACAGGAGACTTCCATGACCACCACCCGTTTCGCCCCGTCGCCCACCGGTTTCATCCATGTCGGCAACCTGCGCACCGCCTTGATGAACTATCTGATCGCCCGCAAGGCCGGCGGTACGTTCATCTTGCGTATCGACGACACCGATCCTGAGCGGTCGAAAGAAGAATATGTCGACGCCATCAAGCAGGATCTGGAATGGCTGGGTCTGCACTGGGACCGGGTCGAGCGTCAATCGGACCGGCTGGACCATTATGCCGATGCCGCCGACAGGCTGCGCAAGATGGGCCGGTTCTATGAGGCGTTTGAGACGCCGACCGAGCTGGACCTCAAGCGCAAGAAGCAGCTCAACATGGGCAAGCCGCCGGTTTATGACCGTGCCGCGCTGAACCTGTCGGATGCTGAAAAAGACGCGCTGCGGGCCGAACGTGGCACCGGCGTTTGGCGGTTCAAGCTGGATCACGAGCGGATTGAGTGGAATGACGGCATTCTGGGCGATATCTCGATTGATGCGGCATCCGTGTCTGATCCGGTGCTGATCAAGGCGGATGGTCAGGTGCTGTATACGATTGCATCAGTCGTGGATGATACCGAGATGGGCGTGACCGACGTGGTGCGGGGGTCCGACCATGTGACCAACACGGCGACGCAGATTCAGATCATCAAGGCGCTGGGCGGTGCTTGCCCGCGCTTTGCCCACCATTCACTGCTGACCGGCCCGCAAGGTGAGGCGCTGTCGAAACGTCTGGGCACGCTGGCCCTGCGCGACCTGCGTGAACAGGGCGTGAAACCGATGGCCTTGCTGAGCCTGATGGCACGTCTGGGTTCGTCCGACCCGATTGAGCTGCGGTCCGAAATGGCCGAGCTGATCGAAGGTTTCGACATCAATCGCTTTGGCGCCGCGCCGACCAAGTTCGATGTTCAGGACCTGTTTCCGCTGACCGCCAAACACCTGCAATCACTACCGCTGTCGGAGGTCGCGGAGGCGGTCGCCGAAGCCGGTGTTCCCGCCGATCTGGCCGAGCCCTTCTGGGCGATGGCGCGCGAAAACATCACCACATTGGGCGACCTTAAGGCGTGGTGGGATCTGTGCCGCGATGGCGCGGACCCATTGATTGCCGATGAGGATCGTGACTTCATCCCCGAGGCAATGGCCCTGCTGCCCGAAGGCCCGTTCGACGGCGAGACCTGGGGCATCTGGACCAAAGCGGTGAAAGAGGCCACCGGCCGCAAGGGCAAGGGCCTGTTCATGCCACTGCGCAAAGCGTTGACTGGGATGGAGCGTGGCCCGGAAATGGCCACCTTGCTGCCGCTGTTGCAGGTGATCCGCGCGCGCGGCTGATTGCAGGGCTTGGGAACTCACCAAAGGCGGGGTCAGATGGCCCCGCCTTTTTCTATGCCGATTGCACTATGGCCGTGGACAGACGGCGCAGGCGGTCGTCTACAAAGTCAGCCTCGAAGGGCTTCAATTGCTGGTGGCGGGGATATCGAGGTTCGGCCCGGTCATTCAGGATCGGCGCGTCCCACCCGTCGGTGGTGGCAAAGAAACGGTCAGCGCCGTCTTCGCCGAATGCGCGCAGATATCCCTGCACGACCACGTCGATGTAACTAAGCAGCAGCGGATGGCGGTTGGATGGGTCGTTCTGACGATCCTGCGGCACCGCATAAACGGCGATTTCGACCGCATGGGTCAGCGGGTGCGCGATCGCCTGCGTTGCGGGCACCCGGTCATAAGCCCATTCCCGTTCATCCAACGCCGCCCAATCGTTTTTCGGAACATGGGCGATCATCCCGTCGATCTCGGACGCTGGGTCCGGCACCGCGGTCAGGAAGGCGACCGGGCGCAGGTCCGTATGCCGCCATACACGTCGCCACCCCTTCAGCCGGGCCGGATGTGGATCGGGGAAATCGTGGGTGGCCAGGTTCACAAGGCTGCCATAGCCAAAGAAATACGGGTCTGCCATGTGCCGTCGCATCCTTTTCTGACGATTGATGTATGTCAAACCGCTTTTTTGCCAGACATGCAATAAGTCCGCATCTTGAATTTTGCGAGGCCACCATGCGGATTACCAAACGGACGAACATAGCGGTGCGCTTGCTGATGTATTGCGCCGCGCATCAGGACAGGCTGGTCACAAAGGCCGAGATCGCCGATGTCTGCAATATCTCGGAAAACCATCTGGCGCAGGTGATCAATCAACTCAGCCAGCTGGATTATCTAAGCACGCAACGGGGCCGCAACGGCGGCATGTCTCTGGCGCGGCCAGCCGACCAGATCCGCATCGGATCTGTGTTTCGGCACGTCGAAGGCACCCTGCCAATTGCCGAGTGTTTTGCTGATGCCGACAACACCTGCCCGCTGACGGACGCCTGCCGTTTGCGGCTGGCCCTGCAGGACGCGGCCGAGGTGTTCTATGCCTCGCTGGACGAAATAACGCTGGATGCGTTGGTCTGCGGTAACGATCAGTTGCTGAAGATCCTGCAACCGGTGGCCTGCGTGCGCTGATCCTAGTCAGTGGCGCGCAGGATGCGGGCCGGGCGCACCGCCAGTGGGCGCAGCGCAAAGACAAGGCCCGCGCCCAGAGTTACACCGATCCCGGCCAGAACAATGCCGATGGCGGATGGCCAGATGACCGTGAATTTGGTGTCAAAGATATAGGTGGCGACAGCCCACCCCCCAAGTATGCCGGTCAGCAGGGCAACGCTGCCAGCGGCGGCACCCAGCAGAATGGCCCGCAGCGCAAAGCTGAGTAGTATCCGCCGCCTGTCTGCCCCCAATGTCTTGAGGACTGCCGCCTCGTAACGGCGCGCCGGTTCGCCTGCGGCGGCTGCGCCAATCAGGACCAGAAAACCGGTCAGCAACGAAACGCCAGCCCCATAGGATGTGGCCGCCGCCAGCCCTGCCAGCAGGTCTGATACGCGATCAATCGCATCCCGAACCCGGATCGCGGTAATGTTGGGAAACTGCTCGGCCAGATCGCGCAGAATGGCGGCCTCTGCCTGTTCTTCGGCGTAAACGGTGGCGATGAAGCTGTGTGGAGCACCGGCCAGTGCTGAGGGGTTCATCGACATGACAAAACCCATGCCGGCGGTTGAAAAGTCGACCTCGCGCAGGGATGTGAGCTTGGCGGTGATGTCGCGCCCCAGGATGTTGACCGTCAGTTCGTCGCCCAGTTTCAAGCCCATCTCTTGGGCCTCTTCTGCGGCAAAGCTGATCTGTGGTGTATCCGCGTAATTCTCGGGCCACCATTCACCTGCGGTGATGCGGGCATTGCCGGGCGGTTTTGTGGAGTAAGTCACGCCCCGATCACCGTCCAGAACCCAATGGTCGCCCGCCACGTCACGCGCCGGGCGGCCATTGATACGTGAGATGATCCCACGCAGCATCGGCGCGCTTTCGACCCGGCTGACAAGGGGATCGGACGCAAGCCGATCTGAGAATCCGGGCATCTGATCCTTCTGGATGTCGACAAAGAAATACGACGGTGCCACATCGGGCAGGTTGCCAGAAATCGCATTGCGCAACGTTCCGTCGATCTGCCCGACAGCAGCCAGAACCGAAAGCCCAAGCCCAAGGGACAAAACGACCGAGGCCGCGCCTTCGCGTGGGTCGGATATGGCCGATAAAGCCCAACGCAGGGCAGGGCGACCGCGGGTCGACGGGGCGCTGATGCGGGCAAGTCTGCGAATTGCGAGGGATGACAGGGACAAAAGCACCAACGCCCCTGCCAGCCCGACTGTTGTCCATAGGGTCAGGCGCACCGAGCCGCTGAACCAAGCTGCCGATGTGACCAGCAACGTCAGGGCGATGCCCGTCGCAAACACGTAAACACCGCGCGGGATGAGCCGAGTGGTTGACAGCGCATCGCGAAACAGGGTTGCGGCGCGCACGTCTTCGGTGCGGGCCAGCGGCCATAGGGTAAACAGAAAGGCGGTCAGCAGACCGTATAGGGCGGCCTCGGCCAAAGGGCGGGGATAGAGCGAGAAAACAGCCGGAACCGGCAGCCGGGATTCAATCAAAGGGGCCAGCAGCAGGGGGGTAAATGCGCCCAAGGCAATGCCCAAGACAATACCAACCCCTGATAGAATGCCGATCTGTATCATGTAGGTCTGAAAAATCGTTACCCTGTCCGCGCCCAATGTGCGCAGCGTGGCGATGGTTTCAGTTTTTTGCGCCAGATAGGCGCGCACGGCGGCGGAAATGCCTATGCCGCCAACCGCAAGGCCGGACAGGCCGACCAGCACCAGAAAGGCGCTGAGCCGGGCGACAAACTCGGCAATTCCCGGCGCGCCGTTTCGGGCATCGGTCCAGCGCATGCCGGTGCTGTCAAAGGTTCGCCGGGCTTGGGATGACAGGGTTTCGATATCCGACCCCGGCGGCAGGTCCAGCCGATACTTGGTTGAAAACAACGTCCCCGGAGCCAAAAGACCCGACGCCCGCAGGTCGGCCGTTCGCACAAGGGTTCGGGGCCCAAGGCGAAATCCGTCCGCAGCGCCATCGGGTTCGTGCATCAAGGCAGCCATCAACACAAAATCCTGCGTTCCGAGGGAGAAGCGATCCCCGATCGAAAGGCCCAGCCGGTCAATCAATAACGGGTCCATCAGTGCGCCGGGCACACCCTGAATTCCGTCCAATGCGGATGAAACCGGCTGATCAGGCGCCAGTTCGACCGACCCTATCAACGGATAAGCGCTGTCTACGGCTTTGACCTGTGTCAGGGTGCGCTGGGTTTCACCATTCTGCCGCGCCACGGCCATGGATCGGAAATCCACCACTTCGGACAGGTCCGTCGCGATTGTCTCCATCCAGGCCCGTTCCTGATTGTTGGCAAAGCGGTAGGTGAATTCTAACTGCGCGTCACCGCCCAAAAGCGCGGCACCTTCTTGTACCAATCCGGTCTGGATTGCGGATCGGACCGATCCAACAGCGGCGATGGCTGCGACACCCAATGCCAAGCAGGCAAGAAACACCCGAAAGCCACGCAACCCACCGCGCAGTTCCCGTCGCGCCAGCCGACTGGCGAGCCTTAGGCTCATTCCGCCGCCTCATGCTGCGCGTCATCTGCGATACGCCCGTCCCGCAGTCGGATCACCCGGTCGCATTTCTGGGCCAGACCATGGCTGTGCGTCACCAGAATTAATGTCGCCCCATGTGTGTCATGCAGGCTGAACAGCAAATCCACAATGGCCGCGCCGTTCGTTTCGTCCAGATTTCCGGTGGGTTCATCGGCCAGTAAAATCTGCGGGCGTGGGGCTGATGCACGGGCCAGCGCCACACGCTGTTGTTCGCCCCCGGATAACTGCGCAGGATAGTGATCGCGCCGATGCGACAGGCCCACGATTTCCAGTTCAGCCTCGGCCAGGTCAAAGGCCCCCTTGTGCCCGGCCAGTTCCAAAGGTGTGGCGACATTTTCCAGGGCAGTCATAGTCGGGATCAGGTGAAAGTTCTGAAAGACCACGCCCATGGTATCGCGCCTGAATCGGGCCAGCGCGTCCTCATTCATAGCGGTCAGATCATGGCCCAAAGCAGCGATCTTGCCGCGTGTTGCCTGCTCAAGCCCGCCCATCAGCATAAGAAGCGAGGATTTCCCGGACCCGGACGGTCCCACCAATCCCAGCGTTTCGCCCTTTTGCACACTCAGATTAATGTCGTGCAGGATATCAACCCGACCGGCATTGCCATCCAGCGACAAAGCAGCATTTTGGAGCGTAAGAACAGATGTAGTCATAGGTCATTCCAGACAGGAGCGGTCAATTGGGATATGGAGCGGTTCGGATGTTGCGCAAGACTTTGATGTCAGTGCTGTTTGCGTGCTGCGGCTTTGGGGCCACAGCTGAACCGGTGGTGATTGCCGCCTTGGGGGATTCACTGACCCAGGGGTATGGGTTGCCCGAACAGGATGGGTTTGTGCCTCAGCTGGATCGGTGGCTACGGGCGCAGGGGGCGGATGTACGCCTGATCAATGCCGGTGTTTCAGGGGATACAACGGCGGGCGGGGCGGCGCGCGTCGACTGGACGCTGACGCCGGATGTGGATGGGATCATTGTGGCCCTTGGGGGGAATGATCTGCTGCGTGGAATTGATCCTGCGGTGTCGCGCGGGAACCTTGAGGCGATTGTCAAAGCAGCAACCGCGTCGGATGTCGACATCCTGTTGATCGGTATGCAGGCCCCGGGGAATTACGGGGCCGAGTACAAAACCACCTTCGATGCGATCTATCCGGATCTGGCCCGGCTGTACCAAACGGGTTATGCCGCCAGCTTTTTTGCCGGTCTGAACGCCGAAGGAGACCCGGATATAGCGCAGCCCTACATGCAGCCTGATGGCATTCATCCCAATGCCGCAGGTGTGGCCCTGATTGTCGAGGAGCTAGGCCCGCATGTCATGGATCTGGTGCAATCTGCGAAGCGATGATCAGACAACCGTGACCACGGTTCCGATCGGCACGCGTTCGTACAGGTCGACAACATGCGCGTTCAACATCCGGATACATCCATTTGACGCCGCGCGTCCGATGGTTTGCGGCTGGGTCGTGCCGTGGATGCGAAAATATGTGTCGACACCGTTCTGAAACAGGTACAGCGCGCGTGCGCCCAACGGGTTATCGTTGCCGCCGGGTTGGACATAGTCGTTGTCCTTGAAGCGTGCATAAGTGGCTGGTTCACGTTCGATCATCTCGTCCGTCGGGCGCCATGTCGGCCATTCTTTCTTGACGTCGATCGTGGCTGTGCCGGTGAATTCCAACCCTGCCTTACCTACCCCACAACCATACCGGATCGCTTTTCGGGGCTCGGTCACGAAGTACAGGTAGAAAGACCGGGGAACAACAAGAAGCTGGCCCGGCTGGAACTGTTTCTTGACCCGAACGAATTGTGGCGCGGCATCATATTCAGCGGCTTTTTTCTTTGCCGATGCAATGCTGGGCGCAAGGCCCGCCGCTGCGGTTGCCGATAGAAATGTGCGACGTGTGAACATTGTGGTTCTCTTCAATTCAACAGAAAAATCATGACCATAGTGTCGGAATGATAGCCGATCCGGTCAATCGCCAAACAGAAGTAACCCAAATGTGATGTAATCTTCAGGACACACTGTCTGCTGTCACCTGTGACGCAGCCATGTGCCTGGAACGAAAGGGTAGAGAAAACCTCTACCCTTTCAGCAGCTTAGGCAAGCTGGATGTCGTCGGCGCTTTCGCGGCCGTCACGGCCCGAGCGCAGCTCGTACGTGACTTTCTGATTGTCGGCCAGACCAGTGAGGCCCGAACGCTCGACAGCTGAGATGTGTACGAACACGTCTTTGCCGCCATCTTCAGGTGCGATAAAGCCGAAGCCTTTGGTTGTGTTGAACCATTTTACGGTGCCTGCGGGCATATCCGTTGTCTCCTGTTTAGTGCTGCCCACGGAGTTGCGGCAGCCCGGCGTCGTTGTCTGTATCGATAGACTGAGCGCCGGAATCGGAGACAGTGGGTCGAAATAGAAAAACGTAAGCCCTTTGGATATGGCATCGGTCAGGTCGTGTGACAAGGGATTTTGTGCGTTTCGTACAAGGGTTTGAGGGCCAACCGCCCGGTTTGTACAAGAATCCGCTGATGGGCTTGGTTATGGTTTGGAGTGCTTTCTATATGATGTGGTTATTGGTTCAAAGGGCACAACAGAAATTCAGAATCCTTTAACCAAGCCTGTGATCAAGTCGCGGCATGAGCAATTACCGCCGCATCCGCATCCCTGGTGCCAAGTACTTTTTCACGGTGTCTCTGGCCGACCGGTCTTCGGATTTGTTGACGCGCGAGGTAGCGTATTTGCGGATGGCTTTCGCGACGACACAGAGAGAGTGGCCATTCTGGTGTGATGCGTTTGTCGTGTTGCCCGATCATCTGCACGCGGTTTGGACTCTGCCGCCGGGGGATGCGGATTATTCGACGCGGTGGGGTGCGATCAAGGCGCGGTTTACCATGCGTGTGAACAAGACAAACCGTAGGCCGGGCTTCAGCCCGGCACCCGTGCCCGAAAACTTGCCTGTAATAACCTCTGGCAGATATGCCGGGCTGAAGCCCGGCCTACGGGCCGACAAACGCGAAGGTGCCGTTTGGCAGCGCCGGTTTTGGGAGCATACCATTCGGGATGAGCAGGATTATCGCAATCACATGGCCTATTGTTGGGGTAATCCGGTCAAACATGGATTGGTAGAGCATCCGACCGATTGGCAATATTCGTCCATCCATCGCGATATCCGCGCAGGCCGGGTTGATCCGGAATGGAGTGGCGGTGTGACCAAGGGCACGTTCGGAGAGCCGTAGGATGGAAATCCGAATTTTGTAGGCCGGGCTTCAGCCCGGCATTCACCATGACCTTCGGGGCGATTGGATGGATTTGGTGAAATCCGTTGGTGGACGTTGACCAAGTCGCCAGTGTTGCACGCATTGCCGGGCTGAAGCCCGGCCTACAAGATGGAGTGATGGGTGCGAGCACTCATCCTACGCTTGCTGTTTCAGGCTATTGAAATTGCTAGAAGAGTTTCCAAATTGTATGTTCGTGAATATGTATACGAGGTGATTATTGAACAGAGGTAAGTGGTCACAAGCTGGTGTGCCTAAGAAGGGTTGGATTTGTTCAGATATTGAAGATTTGGGCGAACCAAGCGAAACCTGCCAGATGTGCGAATCTCAAGAGATTCGATTTGTTCACTACATGTCTCACAAAGACTATCCAAATGTCTTAGCATGCGGGTGCGACTGTGCTGGGCACATGGAAGGAAGCTTGACGCGATCAAATGAACGCGACAAAGCCATGCGAAACGCATCAAAGCGACGTCAAAATTTTCCTTCATTGAAATCATGGGCGCATTCCCGAAACGGAAACCCCACTATTCTGAAGGAAGGAATGCGAGTTACGGTCTTTCAAAGAGGCAGCAGATACAAATTTGTTATCAAGCATCCGCATTTGGCGGACGGAAAATTCGGACGGAAAGCTTTTGACTCTGAAAGAGAAGCAAAACTAGCATCCTTTGATGCTATGATCTGGTTACAGCAAAACTGGCGCCAGCTCTAAATAAAGGGTTGAGGAGTTACCTCCGCAACCCGCACGAGAGTCACCGCGCAAACTTCTTATGCTTCAACCGCTTAGGCTCCAGCGCATCCGGTCCCAGACGGCGCTTTTTGTCCTCTTCGTAATCCTCGAAGTTGCCCTCGAACCATTCCACATGGGCGTCGCCTTCAAACGCCAGAATATGCGTGCAAATCCGGTCGAGGAAGAAGCGGTCGTGTGAGATGACCACGGCGCAGCCGGCGAAATCGACCAGCGCGTCTTCCAGCGCGCGCAGGGTTTCGACGTCCAGATCGTTGGTCGGTTCATCCAGCAACAGGACGTTGCCGCCCTCTTTCAGCAGGCGGGCCATGTGGACGCGGTTGCGCTCACCACCGGATAGCAGCGATACCTTTTTCTGCTGATCGCCGCCCTTGAAGTTGAAGGACGAGCAATAGGCGCGGGAGTTGACCTGCGCGTCACCCAGTTGGATGATCTCGGCACCGCCGGTAATCGCCTCCCACACGGTGTCGTTGTCCTTGAGGTCGTCGCGGGACTGATCGACATACGACAGCTCGACCGTGTCACCTAGCGATATGGTGCCGGCGTCGGGCTGTTCCTGACCGGTGAGCATCTTGAACAGGGTCGATTTACCGGCGCCGTTGGGGCCGATGACGCCGACAATGCCACCAGGGGGCAGGGTGAAATCAAGGCTTTCGATCAATTGCTTGTCGCCCATGTGTTTGGCCAGACCTTCGACCTCGATCACCTTGCCGCCAAGACGCTGGCCGTTGGGGATGACGATCTGGGCGCGGGTCAGCTTTTCGCGCTCGGACTGGTCTGCCAACTCGTTATAGGCATTGATCCGGGCCTTGGATTTGGCCTGACGGGCCTTGGCCCCCTGACGCATCCAATCCAGTTCGCGTTGCAGGGTCTTTTGCTTGGACTTGTCCTCGCGCGCTTCCTGCTCCAGCCGTTTGGCCTTTTGTTCCAGCCATGCGGAATAGTTGCCCTCGTAAGGCAGGCCGCGGCCACGGTCGAGTTCAAGGATCCAGCCGGTGATGCTGTCCAGGAAATAGCGGTCGTGGGTGACGATCAGGATGGTGCCCTTGTAGTCGATCAGGTGCTGTTGCAGCCACGCGATCGTCTCGGCGTCCAGGTGGTTGGTCGGTTCGTCGAGCAGAAGCATGTCAGGCGCTTCAAGCAGCAGTTTGCAGAGCGCCACGCGGCGTTTTTCACCGCCTGAGAGGTTGGCGATGTTGGCGTCGTCTGCCGGGCAGCGCAGCGCCTCCATCGAGACGTCGATCTGGCTGTCGAGGTCCCAGAGGTTCTGGCTGTCGATCTCGTCCTGCAGTTTGGCCATCTCATCGGCGGTTTCATCCGAATAGTTCATGGCCAGCTCATTATACCGGTCGAGGATCGCCTTCTTTTCGGCCACGCCCAGCATGACGTTTTCGCGAACGCTGAGGCTTTCGTCCAGCTTCGGCTCCTGCGGCAGATAGCCAACCTTGGCGCCTTCGGCGGCCCATGCCTCACCCGTGAAGTCCTTGTCGAGCCCCGCCATGATCTTCATCAGCGTCGACTTACCCGCGCCGTTGACGCCGACGACGCCGATTTTCACGCCGGGCAGAAAGCTCAGGTGGATGTTTTCAAAGCACTTCTTGCCACCGGGATAGGTCTTGGAGACACCCTGCATGTGGTAGACATATTGATAGGCGGCCATGTCGCGTCCTCTGGGTCGGGGAAATTGGGTTGGGCGGTGTGATAGCGGATGGTTTGGGTGGGGGCAATCATGAACCATTGGATCGATCACTGGGTCAGAGCAATCTTTAGAACGTGGCTTCGATGGGCTGAAGCCGTCAGGTTTCGGATCTTGAGCATTCCCTCAGCAAGGTTTGCTGTATACACGCAACTCAAACGGGAGAAGTGTAAATGAAGATGAGCAGCAAGGCGCTAATCTCGATCGCCTTTTTCTTAGGTTTCGGGGCGATCAGCTCAATGGTGGCTCGTGCTGAAAACTCGTCGGACTGCAAGGCGTACAAGGATGCAACTTATTGCTCAACATATAATGTGACGGAGATGTCGACGTCTCAAATAGAGGGCGGTGATTTTGCTTCCGTAAGTATTCTGACTATGGTCAATGTTTCGGATAAGGCAGAGTACAGCATAAGGTTTTACGTTACTTTCAAGCTTATTCAATCACTTGCAAATATCGAGGAAGGCTTCGCACTGACCGAAGATTACCGACAGCTCAAAAGGTCACTTACGCACCAGATGCTTAGATATGTATCGCTGACACGTGACGAGATCAGAGCTCAAGTCTATTTGGCTTACTTGGATTTTTTCATTGAGCCGACGGTAAGGTTGCCAAGGAGCGTGAATTATCCGCAGATAGAATGGAAGCAGCAGTCAGAGGATTCTAAACTTCACATTAAGTGTGTTGTTGAAAGTGACATCCCGTTTTTGCCACTGAAAGAGATTGTTGAAACCGCCGAATTCAAAACATGTATGAACGGTTGATCAGGAGGTGTTTTGTCCCTGCGTGAACTGATATCCGGCTGGGCTAAACCGGGCCGCGTTGAGTGGATCGGTCTGCGGCCCGCCCGACGACTTGGGGTGGAGGTTGCGGACGCGACTATGATTTCTTCCGTCGGGCTCGACGGCGACCGCAGCCGTGCGGGCAAGCGGGCGGTGACTTTGATCCAGCAGGAGCATCTGGGGGCGATTGGCTCTTATCTGGGGCGCGGACCGGTCTCACCCGAAATCCTGCGGCGCAATCTGGTGGTTTCGGGGATCAATCTGGCGGCGCTCAAGGGGCGGGAGGTGCAGGTGGGCGAGGCCATTTTGCGGTTCACCGTGATTTGTGCGCCGTGTAGCCGGATGGAGGAGGCGCTGGGCAAGGGGGGATACTCTGCCGTGCGCGGGCATGGCGGTTGGTGTGCCGAGGTGGTGCGGCCCGGGCGTGTTCGCTTGGGTGATCCGGTACAACCTGTTGATTGACAACCCGCTTCAGTTCTGAACATCAGCAAGGGATGATGCGAAGCGCGATACCATATGCGCGGCCCGGGCAGGTCATCGGGTTGTTCGGCGGGTCTTTTGATCCGCCGCATCAGGGGCATGTGCATGTCACGCATGAGGCGATGAAGGCATTCGGGTTGGATCGGGTGTGGTGGCTGGTCTCACCGGGCAATCCGTTGAAAACACGCGGTCCTGCGCCGCTGTCGCGGCGGATCAAGGCGGCCAGCACGGTGATGCAGCATCCGCACGTCGAGGTGACGGGTCTGGAAGACCTCATCGGAACGCGGGCGACAGCGGATACTCTGGCCGCATTGACACGACTGTACCCGCAGGTGCGGTTTGTCTGGCTGATGGGCGCCGACAATCTGGCGCAGTTTCACCGCTGGAAGGATTGGCGGCAGATCATGGACAGCGTGCCTGTGGGCGTTCTGGCGCGGCCGGGGGACCGGATTTCGGCCAGAATGTCGCCTGCCGCGCGGATTTATGCCAAATACCGGATCGATGGGCAGGCAAGGCATCTGCTGGGGCGGGCGCAGGCTCCGGCGTGGTGTTTTGTCAATGTACCGATGGTCGATGTCAGTTCCAGCGACATCCGCAAACGCGGCGAATGGGCGGATGGGGTGTTGCCGGAATAGCCCCTATAGTCGCATAGTGTAAATCTGCGGTTGTCTGCCTTTTGTCTCTGGGATTTTATTTGATCCATGATTGATCGTTTTTCACGTCGTAAATTTCTTGGGGGGCTGGGGGCTGCACTGATCCCCATTGCCGGGCTGGCGGAAGCGCCGCTGGAGTCGTTGCGTCCCCAGGTGCGCGGGGTCGAACTGAACGGGGTCGAACGGATTATCCAGGCCGCCGGGCTAAAGGGCGAGGTGGTTTTTGCCGTCGCCGACGTGGAAACCGGCGCGCAGCTAGAGGCATTTGGCGATCGGGACGGTTTACCGCCTGCCAGTGTCGCCAAGGCGCTGACGGCATTGTACGCACTGGATGTATTGGGGCCGGATTACCGGTTCGAAACAACCTTGATGGCCAACGGGCCGATTGAAAACGGTATTCTCAAGGGCGATCTGATCCTTGTGGGTGGTGGCGATCCGCTGCTGGATACAGATGCGCTGGCGGCAATGGCCGCCAATCTGCGCGAGGCCGGGATCACCGAAGTGCAGGGCGCGTTCAAGGTCTATGACGGGGCGCTGCCATATGTGTTCAGTATCGACCCGGGCCAGCCTGATCATCTGGGGTACAGCCCGGCCATCAGCGGGATGTCCCTGAATTTCAACCGGGTGCATTTCGAATGGAAGCGCGCGGGCAAAGGTTATGACGTGACGATGGATGCCCGCACCGCGCGGTATCGACCGGACGTCGATATGGCCGCGATGGAGGTCGAGGGGCGGTCGCTGCCGATCTACACCTATCAGTCCACGGCACGGCAGGACCGCTGGACCGTTGCCAAAGGCGCGTTGGGCAATGGTGGTGCCCGGTGGTTACCGGTGCGCAAGCCTGCGCTGTACACTGGCGATGTGTTTCGGACATTGGCGCGTGTGAACGGGATCGTTCTGGGCCGGGTACAGATCACGCGGCAAACGCCGCAGGGCACTGTCTTGGTGGTGCATCAGAGCGATCCGCTGGACAGTATTCTGCGCGGGATGCTGAAATATTCGACCAATCTGACCGCCGAGATGGTCGGAATGGCGGCCACCAAGGCGCGTGGTGTCATGCCGCAGGATCTGGCCGCCTCGGCCGCCGAGATGAACCGCTGGGCCGCCGAGGTCTATGGGGTGCGCGGAATTGCCATGGTGGATCATTCCGGGTTGGGGGATGCGTCGCGCATGGCACCAGGTGATTTGGTGACTGCACTGGTGGCGGCACAAAAGGCCGGGACACTGCGGCCGCTGCTGAAATCCTATTCCTTGCTGGACAGCAACGGGCGGCCCATTCGGGACCATCCGATCAATGTGAATGCCAAAACCGGAACGCTGAACTTTGTTTCGGGGCTGGGCGGGTTTCTGACCACTGTGGACGGGACCGATCTGGCTTTTGCGATTTTCACTGCTGATATGGAACACCGCGCCACGATCCCGCGCGCCCACCGCGAACGCCCCGAGGGCGCGCGCAGTTGGAGCAGCAGGTCGCGCAGGTTGCAGCGCACGCTGCTGGAGCGCTGGGGATCATTGTCCGGCAGCTGAAGCCTCAGATCGTATGACGTGCCCGTGCTCCGCGTTCGATGGCGGCGGCGTGCAGGCGGTCGATGCTGAGCTCGTAGCGGATTTCTTCCAGCAGGCGCAGTTCGGTTTCTGCCAGCGATCCATCTGCGGCGGCGACGTCGCAGGCCAACGCATAGGCGGTTTCGTTCAGCCGTTCGGGCAGGTTTTCCCGGATCAAACCGAACAGGGCATCCAGGCCGTCCTCTTGCTCGAACAGGTCGAACACGATCTGCGACACGCGGCGTGTGCGGTCGATGTCGTAATCGGCAAAGACCGGCAGCATGTTCACCGCGGTTTCGATCTTGACCAACTCGGCAGTGCGGATGGTCTCATCAGACGCGGATACTGCAACCATGATCGCGACAAGGCAATCCTGCGGGGACATCGGATGGGGAACTTGTTCAGTCATGGAGTCGTCCTGATTGGGCTGTTCTGAACGCGCACGATAAGAGGGCTGGCGGGCAGGTTCAACGAAATTTGCCGTGGATGTGGTTAGAGAATAGGCAATGGCCCGCGCGTTTTCGTCTGACGTAGTACGAAATTGCTGCGCGTGTCGCGTACCAGACCGGATTTCAGCAACCTCTGCATGATGAAATGTTCAAGATCTTCGGGGGTTTTTGCATAGACCTTCAGGATGAAATCGTGATCCCCGGTGATCGAGGCGCATTCGACAATCTGAAGCTCGATCTCGACCAAGCGCAGGAATGAGGTGATGCTGTCCTCTTGGTGATCGCGCAGCGCGACATGGACATAGGCAATGGCGTTCAGGCCCACGGATTTGGCCCGCACCTGTGCGGCATAGCCGGACACCACACCGGATGCCTCCAGATCCCGCACCCGTCGCCAGCATTGTGAAGCCGACAAACCGGTGCGATCGGCAAGCTCTTGCATCGACAAGCGGCCATCGGTCTGCAGTTCCTGCAAGATGGCGATGTCGGCGATTTGAATGGTTTGTTTCACAATAAGGTGCTCTGCGACATGTTTACGCTAAATTACCGGAAATTCACTGATTAACCAAACCAAAATCATCAGGTCGCACGGCTATACTTCTTCGCAGGAGGAGACGACCATGCCAAAGTCGACCAAATACACCGCCAAAGTGGCCGACGAACGCGGCCATATCGCCTATACGCCAGAGGAAGACGCGGTTTGGGCCGATCTTTATGCCGCGCAGCAGGAAAACGTACAGCAATATATGGCGCGCGACTATCTTGCCGGACTTGAAAGATTGGACCTTCCGAAAACCCGCGTGCCCTCTTGCCTGGATATCTCGGAACGGCTGCTGGACATGACTGGCTGGCGGGTTCAGCCGGTTCCGGCGTTAATCGGGTTCAAGACCTTCTTTGGTATGCTGGCGGACAGGGTGTTTCCTGCCGCGTCCTTTATCCGGTCGCGCGAGGATTTCGACTATATCGAAGAGCCCGATATCTTTCATGAGATTTTCGGCCACACCCCATTGCTAAGCGACCCTCGGTTCGCGGCCTTCAGCCATGCCGTTGGGCGTGCGGGGGCGCAGGCGGGTGATAAAGACTATGCTTGGTTGATCCGATTATATTGGTTCTCGATCGAATTCGGGCTGCGTCGCCAGGATGGTAAGATCAAGGCGCTGGGGTCTGGGCTTGCGTCCTCGCCAACCGAGTTGGTCTATGCCGTGGAAAGTGACATTCCGGATCGGGACCCATTCGATGTCCTGACGATCCTGCGCACACCCTATCGGATCGACATGCACCAGATGGGTTATTTCGTGCTAAACTCACCCGAGGAGCTGTTTGCAGCCGCCGACCGTGACCTGTTGGCAGATGTGCACCGGGCGCAGTCCCTTGGGCTGCTGCCGAACAAGTTCCCTGAAAAAGCAACCGCAGCGGAGTGAACAGACCATGACCACATCAGGACAAACCTGCAGCCTGTCAGACCGGACCTGTGTGCCCTGTTCCGGTGGCATTCCGGCATTGACCCGCGCCGAGGCAGATACCCACATGGCCGAACTTGCGCCCGACTGGAAACTGGACGCGGACGCAAAAGCGTTGAGCCGTCATTACAAGTTCAAAGGGTTTGCCAAGGCAACCTATCTGGCAAACCTCTGCGCTTGGCTGGCCGATCAGCAGGGGCATCATCCGGATATCACCTTTGGGTGGGGATATGTGGACGTCAAACTGACCACGCATGAAATTGGCGGTCTGAGCGAGAATGACTTTATCTGGGCGGCCAAACTGGACCAGCTGACCGCCTGAAACGGTGTTGAACGGCTTTCCCGTCCGGAAAAAACCCGCGCTTTATTGACTCATGCTGCACCGGCACAATAGGAGGGGTCGGTCGGTTGCTTTGGGCGACCGGCGCTGTTTTTTCCCGATGGAGCACTTTGAAATGTCTGAACTGCGTGAAACCGCGATGTCGTCCAAGGCCTGGCCTTTTGAAGAGGCGCGGCGGTTGCTCAAACGGTACAGACAGGGTGCCCCGGACAAGGGATATGTACTGTTTGAGACGGGCTATGGCCCCTCGGGGCTGCCACATATCGGCACGTTCGGCGAGGTGGCGCGGACCACAATGGTCAAGCGCGCGTTCGAGGCGCTGTCGGATATCCCGACCAAGCTGATCTGTTTCTCGGACGATCTGGACGGGCTGCGCAAAGTGCCCAGCAATGTGCCAAACCCAAAGGCGCTGGAGGAGCATTTGCAGCGTCCGCTGACCTCGGTCCCCGATCCGTTTGGCACGCATGACAGTTTTGGCGAGCACAACAATGCGATGCTGCGTCGGTTCCTCGATACCTTCGGGTTCGAGTATGAATTCTATTCGGCGCGCGAATTCTATCGTTCGGGACAGTTTGACGAGATTCTGAAGCGGGCGGTTGAGCGGTATGATGACGTGATGGCCATCATGCTGAAAAGCCTGCGCGAGGAACGCCAGCAGACCTATTCGATCTTCCTGCCGATCCATCCCGAAACGGGCCGGGTTCTGTATGTGCCGATGAAAAAGGTTTGCGCCGAGACCTACACCGTGACCTTCGATGACGAAGACGGCAAGGAATGGACGCTGCCCGTCACAGGCGGCAATGTGAAGCTGCAGTGGAAGCCGGATTTTGGCGCCCGCTGGGCCGCGCTGGGCGTTGATTTCGAGATGTACGGCAAGGAACACGCGACCAACGAAAAGATTTATGACGCAATCTGCCGGGCGCTGGGGGGCCGCGCGCCGGAGCATTTCTCTTATGAGCTGTTTCTGGATGAAAACGGTCAGAAGATTTCGAAATCGTCCGGTAACGGCGTGTCGATTGACGAATGGTTGACCTATGCGCCGACCGAAAGCCTGGCCTATTTCATGTATCAAAAGCCCAAGACGGCCAAGCGGATGCATTTCGATGTGATCCCGAAAGCTTATGATGAGTATCATCAGCAGCTGCGGGCCTATCCGGGGCAAGAGCTGAAGGCGCAATTGAACAACCCGGTCTGGCACATTCACGGCGGAGACGTGCCAGAATCGACGCTGATCGTACCCTTTGCGATGATGCTGAACCTTGCATCCGTTTCCGGGGCCGAGGACAAAGAGGCGCTGTGGGGCTTTATCCGCCGCTATGCGCCCGAAGCCACGGCACAAACGCATCCCGATCTGGATCAGGCTGCGGGCTTTGCCGTGCGGTATTTCAACGATTTCGTCAAACCGACCCGCAAGCACCGCGCCCCGACCGATCAGGAACGCGAGGCGCTGGAGGCGCTGAAAACCGCGCTTGAGGCCTATGACGGGCCTGTTGAGGATGAGGCGCTGCAATCGGTGGTCTATTCCATCGGGCGCGAGCGGTTCGACCCGATGCGCGGCTGGTTCACGGCGCTGTACGAGGTGCTGCTGGGCGCGTCCCAAGGCCCTCGGTTCGGTGGGTTCATCGCGCTTTATGGCGTGCCTGAAACCATCGCGCTGATCGACAAGGCGCTGGCCGGAGAGCTGGCCTGATTTGACCTGATACCGCGTGGGGCTATCCTTTCGTCAGGAGGTGGCCCCATGCGTCGATTGTTGCTTGCTGTATCCCTGAGCGCCGGATTGGCGTCCGCTGCGATTGCCCAAAATGCCGAGATCGAGGCGAACATCGCGGCGCAGATACAGGCGTTCAAGGTGGATGATTTCGCCACCGCCTTTACTTTTGCCAGCCCCAACATTCAGAATCTGTTCCGCACCCCCGATAACTTTGGCGCTATGGTCCGCAACGGTTATCCGATGGTCTGGCGGCCCGCTGATGTGCGGTTTCTGGAGCTGCGCGAAATAGCCGGGGCGTTGTGGCAGAAGGTTATGATCACCGACGGCGACGGCCGGGTGCATATTCTGGATTATCAGATGGTGCAGCAGGAAAACGGTTGGAAGATCAACGGCGTGCAGTTGTTGGACAACGCGGACCCGGCGGCCTGAGGCAACAGCACCGTCACGGTGGTATGAGCCGGGATTAATTCCTTTTCGATACTCAGACCTTTGCGCTCGGGGCTTGCCCCGGGCCTTGGGTTTTGGCGCGCGTTTGCGCGATTGGGAAAGGGATTTCAATGAACAAGGCAATCACCGACGGCATCGTGTTCACGCCGCCTGCTTTCGCAAATGGTCTGGGGGTTTGGTCCGCCGGGGACGGCACGCCTGGATCGCCGACTTATGACGGGTCCGGTACCGGCGTCTTTGTCCCGGCAGATGCGGATTTTGGCGGCTGCCTTGAGATTTTGAAGGTCACTGCCACGCAAAAGCTGCGCTACATGGGTCAGACGCCGCTGTTGCCGGGGTGTTACCTGCAGATAAGGGCGCGAGTTAAGGCGATCAGCGGCCCGCTGCCCAAAGTCAGGATCGCTGCCTGGGCCGGTGCGGCCGGGGATACCCATGTGCCCGGCGTGGTCGAGCAGGGGCCGGTGACCCAGCTGTCCGGTTATGGCACCGTGCATGAGATTACGGCGATTGTTGGCACGGGCCGACGCCCGGGCGTGGATATGCCTTGGGGTGTTGCGGCCCTTTACGGGCATTTCGGTCTGGACATCGAAGGCGCCAACGGCGCTCTGGTGCGGGTCGATGACATCGAGATTACCGATGTGACCGGCGTGTTCCTGCGTGAGATGATCAGCATCGTGGACGTGCGCGACTTCGGTGCGGTCGGCGACGGGGTCACAGATGACTCGGCCGCGTTTGAGGCCGCCGATCAGGCCGCTGGGGGGCGGCGGGTTTACGTGCCGCAAGGCGTGTATCATCTGGCTGAAAACACTAGCATGGCGTCCGAGATGGATTTTGAGGGCACCGTCACGATGCCCGATGACAAAATGCTGCTGCTGACAAAGAACTTTGATCTGCCCGCGTACATCAATGCCTTTGGTGACGAAATGCTGGCCTTCAAAAAGGCATTTCAGGCACTGTTGAACAATTCGGATCATGAATCTCTGGATATGGGCGGGCGTAAGATATCGGTTAACGCACCGATTGATATGGCGGCTGCGGTTCCGAACAAGAAAAGCGGGTTTTCAACACGCCGTATCATCCGAAACGGTCAGTTTGACGTCAAGTCCAGCTCGGCCTGGGATACCGAAACGTTCACTTCGGTCGCGACCTACAACCCAAATGACCGAACCCGGCTGACCAATGTGGCAAATGTGGCAAATATCCCCGTCGGTGCATTGGTACAAGGCAGCGGGGTCGGGCGCGAAATCTATGTGCGATCCAAGAACGAAGGCGCAGGCGAGATTACTTTGAACGCGCCGATCTATGATGCAGCGGGCACGCAGACCTTCACCTTTGTCTCGTTCAAATACCTGCTTGATTTCAGTGAGTTCGACACCCTGCGCAAGTTTGGCATGGAAGAGATCGAATTCCAGTGCAATGGCCGTTGCAGCGCGATCCGTCTGGCCCCGGCGGGCAGCACTTTTGCGATTTCCAACTGCTTCATCAGCCGTCCCAGGGATCGGGGGATCACCTCGATCGGGATCGGCTGTCAGGGGATGCTGATCGACAATTGTCAGTTTCTGTCGCGCGAAGAATCCTTTAACGTGTCCGACCGGACCTCTATCGCCGTGAACACCAATGCGAATGACCTCAAACTTCGGCACAACCGTGTGGTGCGGTTCCTGCACTTTGCTGTTGTGGGCGGCACCAACAATATGATCCTGGGGAACCACTTCTTTCAGGGGGATAGAATCCCACAAGGGGTGCGTAGCGCCGGGCTGGTCATGATCGGCACCTATAACAGCTCGACCATTTCCGAAAACTATGTCGACAATTGCTTTGTCGAGTGGACCAATGAGCGGGATGCAAACCCTGTTTACACGGCCGGGTTTTCCTTTAGCTCGATGACAATCTCGGACAACATCTTTTATTCCAGCGAGGTGGCCCCCTGGTTCAGCTGTATTGTCATCCGCCCTTATGGGGCCGGGCATTTCCTGAATGGTGTGATCGTGGCCGGGAACAAGTTCCGTTCGGCCAATGGCAGTATTGATCGGGCGGAACGGGTGGACACGACTTTCGCGGATCTGAACAACACTGCGCATCGCAACGTGATGTTCCAGAACAACACCTTTCACGGGGTGACGGCAAAGGTCGAAAACCCGCTGCGTATCCGGCATGCGCAGGGGACCGCGGCTCAGGCTTGGGCGATCTCGTCTCAGGGGCGGTTGCCATTTGGGGGCAGGGCACGCAGCTGCGACGCGGTTACGGCCCTGGGGCCGTTGACGAACGGTTTTGGGGCCGCTGTATACGCAGCCCCGTACGTTCAGTTGGAACAGGATGCAGGCGCCCAGGCCATTCGTTTGCGCTGGCCGCAGGCGGTCAGGGGGGAAGTGTCCGCAATCATGCGAATGGAGCGTTGATCATCGGGTCGGCCCAATTGGGTAGGACGGCCGCGGCAAGCGCCTAAAACCTGTTCCAGATTGCAAGTTTGATGCCCGTGTCATCGCGGGCATCATTGCGTTCCAGGCCCAGTACCCATGTTATCGCACTGTCTTTGGCGCGGATCATCACCGATGGCCGCGCCTTCCAGTACAACGGTTCACCAGAACGATAGGCTGTTTCGACTTGAATAAGAGGATTCAGCAACCGATCCGAGGATAAGCCCGCGGTGAAATCCAGTTTACGATACACGCCATCATGCGTTCGGTTTTCAAGTGCCGCATCTATGGCCAGCCAGCCGTTTCCCCGTCCGGTTTGAAACCCTTTGCCGTAGGATAGGGTCACTTTGTACAAGGCCCAGGCGCGGGCTTGTTTGTGATGAGCCCCGGCACCGAATTCTGCGGAAAAGCGCCCCCATTGGCCAAAGTCGGCAACCGGTATTCTGGCAAACATCAGGGCATGACCATTTAGGTCCTGGCGTTCCTCTAAATCCAATCCGATTGTTAGGTTGGGCCGATACCCAAATTCCGCATAAAACGACGACTTGTAGTCGAAGCTGCCATCCTGATTTCGAAACGCAGCGACGGACGCTGCGGTGAATGCTGAATCCTTTTCCTGCAGCCAGGCCCCCGGTCTGGCAGGCGCTGCGGCGAGCAGAAGAAACAACAATAATACGACCCGGCCCATGCGCGCAGCATCCAATGGCATGGTTAACGGACCGTTAGTATTTTGTTCAATTGTTGGAAACGCCCAAAAAGGGCGGGTAAGCGAAGGAAACCCAAGACGTTTTCAAAACCTGTGTTAGGCTAGAGCTGTCAAGGGAGGAACAAGATGCCGAAGATTTCCAAGAGCGCCAGTATCCAGACCGTTATTACAACATTTGAGATGACGCCCGGTACGTGTCAGGACCTGCTGGAGGCGCTGACAGATGCCTTTGCTGAATTCATTTCGAAACAACCCGGCTTCATTGCGGCAGGCCTGCATGTGAACGACGCCCAGACAAGGATTGCCAATTATTCACAGTGGCAGCGCCGCGAGGATTTTCTGGCCATGCTGCGAACCCCGGAGATGCGGGATCGCAACCGAAAGATCAACGAACTGTGCAAGAGTTTTGAGCCGGTCATGTATGATGTCGCCGGAACGTTTGGCAGTTCCTGACCCAGATCAAAGCCGAAAATCCGGGTTGGTTGCAACGTGGTGACGTGAAAACGGAGGTGCGCGTCATGTATCATAACATTCTTGTTCCCATTTCATTCGATGCCGAGAGGGATATATCTGGCCCGCTGAAGCTGGCCGAGATACTGGCGACCCCCGATGCGCAGGTCACCCTGTTGCATGTGGTCGAGCATATTCCGAACTATGCCATTTCATACATGCCGCCCGAATACCTGACCGAAGCGCGCCGCGCGATCCAGACAGAGCTGGATGACCTGGCGGCGAAACTGCCCAATGCCAAAGGGGTGGTGGTCGAGGGCCATTCAGGCCGCACCATTCTGGATTGGTCGCTAGAGCATAAACCGGACCTGATTATTCTGGCTTCACATCGGCCTGGAATGCAGGATCTGCTTTTGGGGTCGACGGCCAATCACCTTGTTCGTCACGCCGCCTGTGCGGTTCATGTGGTGCGCTGAACGGGGAAAAGATCAGTTTCGGCCAAACGCCACGCCTTTCCGAAACCGCCATTCAGCACTCCGTCGGATACTTCAAAACGAACAAAGCTGAAGTCGGCGAAATCGACATAGAGTTTCGCCTTGGGGCGCAGCGTAAGATACCGCGCCCGCAATCTGGCGTGTTCCGCTGTTTCTCGTGCAATGAACCCGGCGCGGACATGCAGGGTTAACCGGGGGTGGATCAGGGGGTCTCCGGTTTCTTGCGGTTCACCGATCAATAGCGCACAGACCGGATTGGCATGCACGGCCTGCGTATGATCGGCCAGTGCGGATATCAGGCTTATCGGTCTCGCATCCTCGTCGGTTGCCAGCGCGATCCGTGACACGGTGGGCAGCCCACTGTCCGGGTGCAACGTTGCAAGGGCCGCATGGCTGACCCGGTCTATCAGGTTCCAAGCCAAGGTTCGGGCCGTGTCGTCGACGTGGCGATATGGATCAGCGTTTGTCACGATATGTTCAGGTTCATTGGTTTGGCTGCTATCGACTGGATAGCTCAAACTCCCACTAAATTCGACAGTTAGTATGGGCCCGCGTCAAAAGGATCGTGATCCCATGGCGGGAAATTGGGCCTCGGTATTGCCACAAATCCGGCCTATCTTGCGGCAATGCCATCGAAGAATTCCGAACCGCGTGCCACGATGTCCGACCCGCCTCTCAAGAGGCGCCAAAAACGTGCCGAGGCCCTGCGGAAACGGGCATTGTCGCCGGTGCGAATTCTGACGATGGTCCTTATGCTGCCTTTCACGACGCTGATCATTGCGATGGGCGTCTATATGCGCACATCCGAATTTGAACACGAGCAGGCAGCGTTTCATCTGATTGCGATGGCAGGGTGCAAGGCGGCTGAAGCCATTGTGCCGGGGCCCTTTCTGGTCGGTCAGCCGGGGTATCATGCGCGCAATGACCCTGACGGTGATGGTGTTGCCTGCGGCACAATCCGGGCTGCGCCGGTGCCAGCTGCGGTACCGCAACAAGGCGGGGCATCGCAACAAAGGTCGGTGGGTAACGCCAAGTTTGTACGCCCCTGATCGCCGCGTGGACCTTTCTGCCTGACACCCGCTTTGCCGTGCTATCATGCAGTACGGCGCGCCGTGCGCGTCGTCATTGGGGGATTTCGCCCTGAAAGGGAGGAACGACATGTTTGCACGTATTACTCAATTCAAAATGAAGCCGGGCATGCGAGACGCGGCCGAGGCGAAGATGAACGAATTGAAAGATCAAATCATGGGCATGGATGGCATGCACAGCTTTACCAATGTCATGAACGAGGACGGCACCGGTTTCGTGGTTGCGGTTGTGCAAAGCGAAGAAACCTCGAACACCAATGCGTCCAAGGTGGCGCAGCTTTGGGGTCACTTCGCCGAGTTCCTCGAAGGCCCGCCATCGCCCGCCGGGTTCGACGTGGTTGTCCATTGGGACAAGGGGTAAGCTCGCACCGAAATCTTGAAAAGATTTCTGGTCCGCTTTCTTTTCAAGAAAGCGATGCGTGGCTCAGGTGAGCCAACGCACAGGTGCGCGATTGCAGAAGATCACGATCTGGCCCGAATTTTCGGCTACCTGATATCCGCGCCGATGGATTTCGGCCATGAACCGCTCCATCCCGGCAAAGCGTTCGATGTCCCGTGCCTTGCGCCGGATCACGCCACCCTGTTGTACGGCCTTGGATGCGAACAGGTCGTTGAGCCATATTTCGGGCGAGAGCGGAGAGTTTCGGGTGTGCATGGTCGCAGGGTTTATCCGGTTTGGTTAAGGCCGGGTTAAGACGCGAAGTCTGTCTTGCATTTCATTCACCAGATTGCCCATGTTGGGGTCATGACCCGTGATGAGTTCAATGCATTCTGCGCCGCCCTGAAAGCCACCAGCCATGTGGTGCAGTGGGGCAATGCGGATGTGTGGAAAGTGGGCGGCAAGGTGTTCGCGCTCTGTGGCTGGAACGACGGCGAAGATGCCTTTACCTTTAAGGCCACCGATCTGGCCTTTGAAGTGCTTCAGGATGAACCCGGTATCCGCCCAGCGCCCTATCTGGCGTCGCGGGGGATGAAATGGCTGCAGGTCTATGAAGAACGCGGGATGAGCGACGCCTCACTGCGCGAGCATATCGTCACGTCTTATGATCTGGTCGTGGCCAAGCTGACCAAAAAGATGCGGGCTGAGTTGGGCGTTTAACCCTTCATCGCGTGCAGCAGTTCCAGCAATTGTTTCCGGTCGTCATCATCGGTGTAATCGCCACTTGCCAGACGTTCGGCAATGCGCAGGCGCAGGCGTTCCTGCTGGGTGCGCACCTCTTCTCCGGCGGTTTCGGCGAGGGTCTTCATGATCACCGCCACGGCCTGTTGTCGTTTGGTGGTGGGGTTGGCGATGTAATCGACCAGGCTCTGTTGCCCGGAATCGAGGATATTTTCCGCCAGATCGCGCAGTTGCTCGCCATTGGGCAGCAGCGGGGCGGGGGCATCGGCGGGCGGCAGAATTTCCGGCACGCTGCGCGGGGTCTCGACCAGGGCGTTTGCGCCGTCGACAAAGGCCTCGGTGATCATCCGGGTGATCTTGATCGCGCGCGGGTCCTTGAACAGGGCCGAGGCGATGGCCACGCCGTAATCCGTATAGACCCATGGATTGACCCGTCGCCCGCCGCGGCCCTTGGGTTTTGAGATCACATTCCGTGATTGCAAATCACCGACCTCGGCATCGGTCAGCTGAAAGCGGTAGCCCTCGAACAGGTCCTTGTTGCGCGAGACGGCCTGATTGAAGGCGCTGACGGATTTTCCGTAGAACTGCGCCAGATCCTCGGCCAGTACCACGCGGGTGCCGCGCACCCGGTGAATGGCGCTTTGGACCTCATGCGTGCTGGGCAGGGTGTTCGGGTTCGTCATGGCAACCGTTTGGAATCACAATTTGTGATTTCAAACGTGGAGGAGTGCGCGCTGGGCTGCAAGGGGGGAGTGTGCAGGGGGTAGGATGGGGTTTTACCCCATCGCGCGTTTGGTTGAATCCGAAGTGATGGGTTGGAAACCCATCCTACGCTTGCCGCTAGAATGCAGCGCCTTGGGATGGGAAGGTTCATAAATCAAGCATCGTGAACAATTCAACAACATAGGTAGAAGTACCCATTCTAAGAAGACTAGTTACTGGTCTCTCCATCGAGAAGGAGTTCAAAGTCTTCAAGCTGCTTAGTTATAGCAGAGTTGTCCGCTCGCCAAATGGACCCATCTTTGAATCTGACGATCGCAACGTAGGCCAAGCCATGTCCGTGGTGTTGAAACAAAAACGCCGAACTGGCACGTTGTTCCCAGCCCGGTTCGTCGCTTGCATCGACCATAACTTGGTTCATGGCATATCCGACGAACGGTCGCCCCATGTCTCTATTAAACGCATCAAAGATGTAGAAGCCGAGGCCGTATGCCTCAACCGGTTGATTGGACACATTTTGTACTTGCGCTCGATGGATGACAGTCCCATCGCCAACTCGGTCCGGGGACTTGTAACGGTTCGTATAAGATGTGATTTCTAACGGTGCGCTTTCTTGTACGAGTACTGTGGCCTTTTCCGCGTTCGCCATAGGCGCAATTAAACCTAGAAAACATGTAAAGAACAATTTTTTCAACATCTTGAAGCCATTTCACCGATAAAGATTTGTTGGGACACTCTCCCATAAGTAGACACCTACTTCAACCAGTTACCGTTTCCTTCTCTTCACATTCCCACCCCGCTGGCCCGGCCTGCCAGCCGTTGAGCGACCACGCGATTTCACTGCGTCTTCCGAGGCTTTCTCGACCGCCCATTGGCGCGCCATGGGGTCGTCGGCGATGGCCAGATCGACCGCTTCCAGACGTTTGATCTCATCCCGGATATTGGCGGCCTCTTCGAATTCCAGGTTCTCGGCGGCTTTGCGCATCTTGTCGCGCAGACCGTCTAGGTGCGCCTCAAGGTTGGCGCCGTGCATCGGTTTGTCGATGGTGGCGGTGACGCGGTTCATGTCGACATCGCCCTGATAGAGCCCGGCCAGAACGTCCTCGACATTCTTCTTCACCGTTGCGGGGGTGATGCCGTGTTCTTCGTTATAGGCCATCTGCTTGACGCGGCGGCGGTTGGTTTCCTCCAGCGCGCGCTCCATGGAACCGGTGATCTTGTCGGCATACATGATCACCCGCCCATCCGCGTTCCGCGCGGCGCGGCCGATGGTCTGAACCAATGAAGTCTCAGACCGCAGGAAGCCCTCTTTATCCGCGTCCAGAATGGCGACCAGCCCGCATTCGGGAATATCGAGCCCCTCGCGCAGCAGGTTGATGCCGATCAGCACGTCGAAGGCGCCCAGACGCAGGTCGCGCAGGATTTCGATGCGTTCCAGCGTGTCGATGTCCGAGTGCATGTAGCGGACTTTTATTCCCTGTTCATGCAGGTATTCCGTCAGGTCCTCGGCCATGCGTTTGGTCAGCGTGGTGACCAGCGTGCGATAGCCATCGGCGGTGACCTTGCGCACCTCATCCAGCAGATCGTCGACCTGCATCGACACGGGGCGGATTTCGACCTCGGGATCCAGCAGGCCAGTGGGGCGGATCACCTGTTCGGTGAAGACGCCACCGGTCTGTTCGATCTCCCACTTCGCAGGGGTGGCCGAGACGAAGACGGATTGGGGGCGCATGGCGTCCCATTCCTCGAACTTCAGGGGGCGGTTGTCCATGCAGGAGGGCAGGCGGAACCCGTGTTCGGCCAGCGTGAACTTGCGCCGATAGTCGCCCCGGTACATGCCGCCGATCTGCGGCACGCTGACGTGGGATTCGTCGGCGAAGACGATGGCATTGTCAGGGATGAACTCGAACAGGGTGGGGGGCGGTTCACCCGGCGCGCGGCCTGTCAGATAGCGCGAATAGTTCTCGATCCCGTTGCAGACGCCGGTGGCCTCGAGCATTTCCAGATCGAAATTACAGCGCTGTTCCAGTCGCTGTGCCTCCAGCAATTTGCCTTCGCCGACCAGTTGGTCAAGGCGCATCCGCAGTTCCTTTTTGATGCCGATGATCGCCTGCTGCATCGTCGGTTTTGGCGTCACGTAGTGCGAGTTCGCGTAGACGCGCACCTGCTCCATCGTGGCGGCGCGTTCACCGGTCAGCGGATCGAATTCAGTGATTTGTTCCAGTTCCTCACCGAAGAAAGAGAACTTCCAGGCGCGGTCCTCAAGGTGGGCAGGCCAGATTTCCAGTGAATCGCCGCGCACCCGGAAGGACCCGCGCTGAAATGCCTGATCGTTGCGGCGGTATTGTTGGGCGACCAGATCGGCCATCACCTGCCGCTGGTCGTATTCGTTGCCGACCTTCAGCTCTTGCGTCATCGCGCCATAGGTTTCGACCGACCCGATACCATAGATGCAGGATACCGAGGCGACGATGATGACGTCATCGCGTTCCAGCAAAGACCGCGTGGCCGAGTGGCGCATCCTGTCGATCTGTTCGTTGATCTGGGATTCTTTCTCGATGTAGGTGTCCGACCGCGCCACATAAGCCTCGGGCTGGTAGTAGTCGTAGTACGACACGAAGTATTCGACCGAGTTTTCGGGAAAGAAGCCTTTGAACTCTCCATAAAGCTGTGCCGCCAGCGTTTTGTTGGGTGCAAGGATGATGGCCGGGCGCTGCGTCTCTTCGATCACCTTGGCCATGGTGAAGGTCTTGCCGGTGCCAGTCGCGCCCAGCAGCACCTGATCGCGCTCCCCGTCGAACACGCCGCCGGTCAACTCCTTGATCGCGGTTGGCTGATCACCCGCCGGCGCGAACTCCGTCTGCATCACAAAGGGTTTGCCGCCTTCCAGCTTCAGGCGCGCGCGGACGTCATCGGCGGTCAGCTGGGTTTTATCGGAATGAGCGTAAGCCATCAGGGGGGATTCCTTTCGCGCCTGATTTTGATCTGTTTTTGTTCTTGTTCAAGAGGCAAATCAATTCAGTGGAATTGCGACAATTGCGGGCTTGTCCGCGCGGCTTACGTAGCGCATAAACAGCCCCAGCCAAGTGAGTACGGAGAGGCGACATGCGCGCACGGATTTACCAGCCCGCAAGGAATGCAATGACCTCGGGGATGGCCAAGACCCGCAAGTGGGTTCTGGAATACGCCCCCGCGTCCGCGCGTGAGGTTGACCCGTTGATGGGCTGGACGTCTTCGTCGGACACGCAAACTCAGGTACGGCTGAAGTTCGACACCAGGGAAGAGGCGTTGGATTACGCCAAGGATCACGGTATTGACGCGCTGGTCAGCGAGCCGCACAAGCGCAAGCCAAAGCTGCGGTCGCGCGGCTATGGCGAGAATTTTGCCACCGACCGGCGTGCTCCCTGGACCCACTGAATGATCGACATTCGTCAGGCTGATCCGGGTGCAGAAGATCTGCGCCCGCTTGTTCAGGCGCATCTGGCGCACAGCTGGGCGGCAACACCTCAGACGTCGAATCATACGTTGGATGTCGATGCCCTGCGCGATGCCGGAATCCGGTTTTGGGCGATCTATGATGGGGATACGCCGCTGGGGTGTGGTGCCCTCAAGACTTTGCCGGACCGCACAGCCGAGGTGAAATCGGTTCATATTCTGTCGCAGGCCCGTGGGCGCGGGCTGGCGCGGGCGATGATGCTGCATCTGGCGGATGTGGCGCGGGCCGAAGGGGCCATCGCTTTGGTTCTGGAAACCGGCGCGCCCCATCTGACCGAATATGACGCAGCCCGAAAACTGTACGAAGCGTTGGGATATTCCTATTGCGGGCCAATCTTTGGATATCAGGCCGATCCCAACAGTGCGTTCATGCGCTTGGGTCTTGAACCCCGCCCGTAAAAACCGCAAGAAGGGCGCAGCGGTCCCGTAGCTCAACTGGATAGAGCAGCTGACTTCTAATCAGCAGGTTGAGGGTTCGAGTCCTTCCGGGATCGCCATTTTCTTTCATTCACAGACCACGTTCGCGCTGCAGAATTCGCGGGTTTCCTTGGTGTGGATTCATCTTGTTGAAAAAATTCTTGCAACCGGTTGCAAAGAGAATCATTGTGACACCCGAAAGAGAATCGGGAGAACCGCATGCTGAGAACCGGATTGCTTGGTGCCGGACGCATTGGCCGGGTGCATGCACAGGCCATCGCCGCGCATCCGCAGAGCCAGCTTTGTGCAGTGTCCGACGCAATATCCGATGCCGCTGAAAGCCTTGCCGCTGAACAGGGGGCTGCGGCGCGCACGTCTCAGGAAATTATCGCTGATCCGTCGATTGATGCGGTTTTGATCGCCACCCCGACGGACACCCATTCCGACCTGATCGAGGCCGCCGCGCGCGCCGGTAAGGCGGTTCTGTGCGAAAAACCGGTCGATCTGAGCCTTGAGCGGGCGTTGGCCTGTCAGGCAGTTGCGGCGGAAACCGGCCAGCCGGTCATGGTCGGGTTCAACCGCCGGTTTGATCCCAGCTTCGCAGCGCTGAAATCAGCCGCCGATCAGGGCGAAATCGGTACGCCCGAGCTGCTGTCGATCACTTCCTTCGACCCGGCGCCGCCGCCGATCAGTTACGTCAAGGTGTCCGGGGGGCTGTTTCGGGACATGATGATCCATGATTTTGACATGGCGAACTATCTGATGGGCCAATTGCCGGTGCGGATTTCCGCTGTGGGCACCTCGGTTGTCGATCCTGAAATAGGGCAGGTTGGGGATGTGGATACCGCTGTGGTCACAATGACTTACGCGAATGGTCAGATCGCAGTTATCAAGAATTCACGGCGAGCTGTCTACGGGTATGATCAGCGGATCGAATTGCTTGGCTCGGGCGGGCTGCTGCAGGCGCACAACGTTCTGGAAAACGCGGTGGTCAAGTCGACGGCAGAGGGCGTCATCGGTGCCAAGCCGACCTATTTTTTCCTCGAACGTTACATGCCCGCCTACCGTGCGGAATGGGACGCATTTGTACAGGCCGCGCTGTCTGGATCAGCGATGCCAGCAACGCTGGAGGACGGCGTCGCCGCCCTGGCCATGGCCGAGGCTGCGAGCCGGTCGGCACAGTCCGGGCAGCCGGTTGCGATGGTTGATGTTTTGAAACCGGTTGCAAAATGAATGGATTTCCGGAAACTGAGGAAAGCTCCGCCAGTAACCGGAGCGGAGGAGATTCGGTGAATCCGGATGATCGGGGCTGATACCCCGACAAAAAGACAAACTGTTCTTATGGGAGGAAACCAAATGAATAAGTTCGTAAAAGGCGCGCTGGCTGCCAGCGCATTGGCCCTGGCCACGCCTGCATTTGCGCAAGAGATCGTGGTCGTATCTCACGGTCAGGCGAATGATGCGTTCTGGAACGTCGTCAAGAACGGGGTAGAGCAGGCGGGCAAGGACGTTGGCGTCAACGTCGAATACCGCGCGCCTGAGACCTTTGACATGGTGGCCATGTCGCAACTGATCGACGCCGCCGTGAATCAGGAACCCGATGGGCTGATCGTTTCGATCCCCGATGCGGACGCGCTTGGCCCGTCAATCGAACGCGCGGTTGCCGCCGGTATCCCGGTGATCTCGATCAACTCAGGTGCTGAGGTCGCAAAAGAACTGGGCGCTCTGCTGCATGTCGGACAAGACGAATTCGACGCGGGCAAGGCGGCCGGTGCGGCACTGGCGTCCATGGGCGGCAGCAATGCGATCTGCGTCAACCACGAGGTTGGCAACGTGTCGCTGGATCTGCGCTGCGAAGGCTTCGCCGAAGGGTTTGGCGGCAATGTCTCGGTTTTGCCAACGTCGAACGACCCGTCCGAGATTGAATCGAAAGTGGCCGCTGCCCTGGCGTCGGATGAAAGCGTCGACACGGTCATGGCACTGGGTGCCAGTTCGGCGGGCGAGCCTGCGGTGGCCGCAGCCAAGGCCTCGGGCCGGGACGTAAACGTCGCGTCCTTCGACCTGTCGGCCAACTTCCTGCAGTCGGTCGTCGACGGGGATGCGGCCTTTGCGATTGACCAGCAGCAATACCTGCAAGGTTATCTGGCGGTGAACTTCATGGGCCTGCACGCCAAATACGGTCTGATGCCGGGTGGCGATGTTCCTTCGGGCCCGAACCTGGTGACAGGGGACAAGGCCGGACAGGTGATTGAACTGTCGTCTCAGGGCATCCGCTAAGCCTGTTGGACAGTGACACATGAAACGGCGCGGCCTGCGCCGTTTCAATCGAACCGGGAGGGAATGATGAGTCAGTCAGCGCAAGGTGCAGCGGACGAAAGGGTCAAGAAAGAACCTTTTCTGACCAAGTTAATGAAACGCCCCGAGCTTGGCGCCATGGCCGGTGTCATTCTGGTGTTCATCTTCTTCGCGATCACCGCGGACAGCTCGATGTTCACCTTGGCCGGGATCATGAATTTCATGACGCCTGCGGCTCAGCTGGGCATTCTTGCCATCGGGGCCGCACTGCTGATGATTGGCGGAGAGTTCGACCTGTCGATTGGTTCGATGGTTGCTTTTTCCGGCCTGTTTTTCGGTGTCTGCGTGGTGACTTGGCAATTGCCGCTGATCCTATCCATCCCCATGACGTTTGTGTTTGCGGCGGCGGTCGGCGCGATCAACGGCAATATCGTGATCCGCTCGGGCTTGCCGTCCTTTATTGTGACGCTGGCGTTTCTGTTCATTCTTCGCGGTCTGTCGCTGGTTGGTCTGAAGTTGGCCACGGGTGGGTCCACGCAGCTGCGCGGTGTACGCGATCAGGTCGAAAACGACTGGCTTGCGCCGGTTTTCTCGGGCGAGGCATTCGGCAGCCTTTTTGCCTGGCTGGCCGAAACCGGGGTCATCGCGACATTCAAAAACGGCGCGCCCAAGGTGCCTGGTATTCCGGTTGAAATCCTGTGGTTCGTCGTGATCACGCTGGTGGCGACCTATGTGCTGTTGCGGACACCGGCGGGGAACTGGATTTTCGCATCCGGTGGCGACAAGGTTGCGGCGTCAAACTCGGGCGTGCCGGTCAACCGGGTCAAGGTCTCGCTGTTCATGCTGACGGCCTGCTGCGCCGCGCTGGTGGCGATCATCACTGTGATGGATGCGGGGTCGACCGATGCGCGCCGCGGCTTCCAAAAGGAATTCGAGGCGATCATCGCGGCGGTTATCGGTGGCTGCTTGCTGACTGGCGGCTATGGGTCGGCCATCGGGGCGTTCTTCGGCTCGATCATCTTTGGCATGGTGGTGATTGGCCTGACCTATACCGACTTTGATCAGGACTGGTTCCAGGTCTTCCTGGGTGCCATGCTGCTGATTGCCGTTCTGTTCAACAACGCGATCCGCAAACGCGTAACCGGAGAGCGCTGATATGACCGAAGATACCAAGTTCCATCATGGCGATGCGACGGGCGATAAGGCCCCGATCGTGCAGATGAAAGACATCGAAAAACACTTTGGCAACATCATCGCGCTGGCCGGTGTCAGCTTTGACGTCAGACCGGGCGAATGTCACTGCCTTCTGGGCGACAACGGTGCGGGCAAGTCGACCTTTATCAAGACCATGTCCGGTGTGCATAAACCCACCAAGGGCGAGATCTTTTTCGAGGGCAAGCCGCTGCATTTCGACACGCCTCGCGACGCGATGGAGGCAGGCATTGCCACCGTGTTTCAGGATCTTGCGATGATCCCGCTGATGAGCGTGACACGCAATTTCTTCATGGGGCGCGAGCCGACCAAAGGAAGGGGCCTGTTGAAGCGGTTCGATGTGGATCAGGCCAATGACGTCTGTATGGAAGAGATGCGCAAGATGGGCATCAACCTGCGCGGCCCGGATCAGGCAGTGGGAACCCTTTCGGGCGGTGAACGTCAGACCGTTGCCATTGCCCGCGCCGTGTATTTCGGTGCGAAAATCCTGATTTTGGACGAGCCGACCTCGGCGCTGGGTGTGCGCCAGACCTCGAATGTTCTGGCCACCATTGACCGGGTGCGCAACCAGGGTATCGGAGTCGTCTTTATCAGCCACAACGTGCGCCACGCGTTGGCGGTAGGGGATCGCTTTACCGTGCTGAACCGGGGCAAGACCCTGGGCACAGCTACGCGCGGTGAAATCACGCCCGAGGAATTGCAGGACCTTATGGCCGGGGGTCAGGAAATGGCACAGCTAGAAGGGTCTTTGGGCGGAACTGTCTAAAGCCAGAAAACCCGGGTGCCCTGGCTGACAGGGCGGGGCATCCAAAGACTAAGTGGCGCAGGTTTGCCACAAACAATATGGCCGTGCAAAACGGCCTGAAACCATGGAAAATGTGAAACTCGACAGTTTGCCCGGGGCGGCATGTGTTGAAAGGGATCATGATGAGCAAGACAATCCGATTGACCGCTGCGCAGGCTCTGGTGCGGTATCTGGGCGCGCAGATGAACGAGGCCGGAGAGCCCTTTATCGCCGGTGTCTGGGCCATTTTCGGCCATGGCAACGTGGCCGGGCTGGGCGAGGCGCTGCATGGCGTTAAAGACAGTCTGCCAACTTATCGCGGGCACAATGAGCAAACCATGGCGCATTGCGCGATTGCCTATGCCAAACAGATGCGGCGGACGCGAGCCATGGCGGTGACGTCTTCGATTGGGCCAGGGGCCACCAATATGGTGACGGCGGCGGCGCTGGCGCATGTGAACCGCCTGCCGGTTCTGCTGTTGCCCGGCGATGTCTTTGCCACGCGCGGGCCCGACCCGGTTTTGCAACAGATCGAGGATTTCGGAGACGGCACGGTCAGCGCCAATGACTGTTTCCGCCCGGTCAGCCGCTATTTCGACCGTATCTCGCGCCCCGAGCATCTGCTGACCGCCCTGCCGCGCGCCTTTCGCACGATGACGGACGCGGCCGATTGCGGGCCGGCGACGCTGGCCTTTTGTCAGGACGTGCAGGCCGAGGCTTATGATTATCCCGAAAGCTTCTTTGAACCGCGCGTCTGGTATCAGCGCCGCATCCGCCCGGATGAGGGGGAACTTACCCGCGCCGTTGCGGCCATCAAGGCGGCCAAGCGCCCGGTTATCGTGGCCGGGGGCGGTGTGCATTACTCAGGTGCGACCGACGCATTGCAAAGCTTTATTGAGACCCACAACATCCCGGTTGTCGAAACACAGGCGGGCAAATCGGCACTGGCCTGGGATCACCCGCTGAACCTTGGACCCGTGGGCGTAACCGGCGGTGAGCCTGCCAATGCCACCTGCGCCGAGGCTGATCTGGTGCTGGCGGTCGGCACACGCCTGCAGGATTTCACCACCGGTTCGTGGGGGCTGTTCTCGAACCCTGAGCGCGAGATGATCTGCCTGAACACCGCCGCCTATGACGCCGAGAAACACGGTGCCATGCCGTTGCAATCCGACGCCCGTGTCGGGTTGCAGGCGTTGGGCACTGCCCTGCCGGGATACCGCGCGGACCCCGTGGCCGATACGCTGAAATCGGACTGGTTCGGCAAGGTCGATGCGCTGACCGACGCGCCGGGTGACGGCAACGCCTTGCCGACCGATATGCAGGTGGTGGGCGCGGTGCAGCGCGCCGCGCATGACGATACGGTGGTCATGTGCGCCGCAGGCACCATGCCCGGCGAGCTGCACAAACTGTGGAAAGCGCCGCGTCCTGGGGCCTATCACATGGAATATGGGTTCAGCTGCATGGGGTATGAAATCGCCGGTGCCATGGGCATCAAGATGGCCCAGCCCGAACGCGATGTGATCTGCTTTACCGGCGACGGCACCTATATGATGGCGAACTCTGAAATGGCGACGGCGGCGATGATGGGGGTGTCCTTCACCGTGGTCATCACCGACAACCGGGGCTTTGGCTGCATCAACCGCTTGCAGATGGGCACCGGTGGGGCCGAATTTAACAACCTTCTGGATCATGCGGTACATGACACGCCCTCGGCCATCGACTTCGCCGCCCATGCGGCGGCGATGGGGGCGACCTCGGTCAAGGTCGGCTCGATTGCCGGGCTGGAGGAAGCCTTGGCCAAACGCGGTGACATCAACGGCCCTTATGTGGTGGTCATCGACACCGACCCCTACCCGTCGACCGAATATGGCGGCACCTGGTGGGAAGTGGCGGTGCCCGAGGTCAGCACCCGCCCCGAAGTCAACGAAAAACGCGCGGCCTATGAGGTCGCGATCAAGGAAAGAAACACGAAATGAGCGTGAAAATCGGGATCTCTCCGATCGCGTGGCAGAATGATGATCTGCCGGATTTGACGGCAGCCTACACCATGGAGCAAGCGCTGAAAGAAGCGCGCGAGATCGGCTATACCGGCGTGGAACGCGGCCGGCGGATGCCGGGCGATACCGAAGGTCTGCGCGCCTATCTGGATGGCAATGACATCGCCTTGTGTGGCGGATGGTGTTCCGGCGCATCGCTGGTCAACGACTTCGCGACCGAGCGCGAGGCGGTGCGCGAACAGGTCGAACAGTTCGTGGCGCTAAACAGCCCGTGTATTGTCTATGCCGAATGCTCCAACACCGTGCAGGGCCAGATCGGGACGCCGGTCAACGACCGGGTAAAGCTGTCGCGGGATGAGGTGCTGGCCTATGCGGCCAAGATCACCGAACTGGCGAAATGGATGGCCGATCAGGGAATGCCGATGGCCTATCACCACCATATGGGCACGATCATCGAAAGCGAAGATGAAGTGAACTGGCTGATGGAGGGGGCAGGGCCGGAGGTGAAGCTGTGCTTTGACACCGGCCATCTGTTGTTCGGCGGCGGCGATGTGATGGCCACCCTGAACCGTTGGGGCGACCGCGTGCATCACGTGCATTTCAAGGATATCCGCCCGGCGGTCGTGCAGGACACCCGCGAAAACAACCGCAGTTTTCTGGACGCGGTCATCGCCGGTGCCTTTACCGTTCCCAGCGATGGGTGTGTTGATTTTCAGGCTGTTGCCAATGCGCTGAAGGCGATGGATTACGACGGCTGGATCGTGGTCGAGGCCGAACAGGACCCGGCCAAGGCACCGCCCTATGAGTATTCCAGGAAAGGGTATGAACACATCGTCGATGTCTGCGAGCAGGCGGGGTTGGAGATCACGGCCTGACACTCCGCCCCAATGACCAACACCGCAGCCATGCGAAAGGAGACTGTCATGGTGAACCAAGAACTGGGTTTTGTCGGCTATTTCGACCGGGACTCCTGTGATCTGGATGAATTCAAGGTGTTGACCTCGCAGAACCTTTTGGCGGCGGCGGTTCCCTTTGCCGCGGCGATTGAAAAGAACGTGCCGATCTATGACATGCAAGCCCTGCGCCCGGCGTTGGAGGACAGTGATCAGCGCCGCGCGCTGCTGGCGGAGTGGGGCCGTGTGCTGGACAAATCGGCCGGGGTGATCGTTCTGAAAGGGGCCTATGCCGACACATCGGTGATCGACCGGGCAAGCGACGTCTTTCGCCAGATCATCAAGGAAGAACGCCAAAGCGGGGCAGGTGAAGGCGACCATTTTGCTGCCTCGGGCGCGAATGACCGGATCTGGAACGCGTTGCAGAAACAATGCCTGCGCGATCCCGAAGGTTTTGCACTGTACTTCGGGAACACGACGATTGCGGCGGCGTGTGAGGCGTGGCTTGGGCCCAACTATCAGATCACCGCACAGATCAATCAGGTGCGGCCCGGGGGCAAGGCGCAGCAGGCGCATCGGGATTACCATCTGGGGTTCCAAAGTGCTGAAAACGCAGCGCGCTATCCGGCGCACGCCCATCTGGTCACGGCCTCGCTGACGTTGCAGGGGGCGGTGGCCCATTGCGATATGCCGGTGGAAAGCGGGCCAACCAAGCTGTTGCCGTTTTCGCAGCTTTATCCACCCGGCTATCTGGCCTTCCACGACGCGGCGCACCGGGCGCATTTCGAAGACAGCTATATCCAACTACCCCTGCAAAAGGGCGACGCGGTGTTCTTTAACCCGGCACTGTTCCACGCGGCGGGCGAAAACAGCAGCACCGATATTCACCGCATGGCGAACCTGCTGCAAATCTCGTCCGCCTTCGGGCGCGCGATGGAGGCGGTTGACCGGCACGCGATGTCCAAGGCCGTCTTTCCATCGCTGGTGGCCCTGAAACAACGCGGTGCCCTGACCACCCCCGAACTGGACGCGGCGATTGCAGCCACGGCCGAGGGGTATGCCTTTCCGACCAATCTGGACACGGACCCTCCGATCGGGGGCAACGCGCCGGAAAGTCAGGCCGACATTCTGCGCCGGGCGGTGGCCGAGGGCTGGAACGGGGCGCAATTGGCCGAAGCGTTCCTGGCGCTGCACACACGGCAAGCTGCCTGAAACAAGAACCGGGCGGGTCCTGTGCCCGTCCTTAGTGGAGACAAATATGGCAGACCTGCTCAAGAAACCCGTCGGCACCCGCGGCAAGGTCCACGATATCACCCCGGCCAGTGCCGGGTGGCGCTATGTCGGGTTCGGCCTTTACCACCTGCGCGCGGGCGACCGGGCAGCTGAGGCCACGGGTGATCGCGAGGTCATTCTGGTGATGGTCGAGGGCAAGGCGCAGATCACCGGGGCCGGGCAGGATTGGGGCGTTCTGGGTGACCGGATGAATGTGTTCGAAAAATCGCCGCCCCATTGCCTGTATCTGCCAAACGGAACCGAGTGGGAGGCCGTGGCCGAAACCGATTGTGTCATCGCCGTCTGCTCGGCCCCCGGCAAGGGTGGACACGCGGCACGCCGCATCGGCCCGGATGGCATAACCCTGACCGAGCGTGGCAAGGGGGTGAACACGCGCCATATCAACAACATCGCGATGGAGGCCGAAGATTGCGCCGACAGCCTGCTGGTGACCGAGGTTTTTACACCAAACGGGCATTGGTCCTCATACCCCAGCCACCGCCATGACGAGGATGATTACCCCCGCATCACCTATCTGGAGGAAACCTATTACCACCGTCTGAACCCGGCCAACGGGTTTGGGATTCAGCGGGTTTACACGGATGATGGGCAGTTGGATGAGACGATGGCGGTTTCGGATGGCGATGTTGTGACTGTCCCGCGCGGTCATCACCCTTGCGGTGCGCCCTATGGGTTTGAGATGTACTATCTGAACGTCATGGCCGGGCCTTTGCGGAAATGGCGTTTTGTGGCGGCCCCCGAGGTCGAATGGATCATGGAGCGTGACGGATGACCCCAGATTTTGCCAACTATCCCAGTTTGAGCGGCAAGACCGTTTTCATTACCGGCGGTGCGGGCGGCATCGGCGCGGAAACGGTGCGCGCCTTTGTGGCCCAGGGGGCAAAGGTCGGCTTTTTGGACATAAACGCGGATGCCGGGCAGGCGCTGCTGGCCGAACTGGACGGCGCGCACGCCTTTGCGCAATGCGATCTGCGCGATATCACTGCGCTGCAGGTGGCGCTGCGCCAACTGGTGGATGAGTTGGGCGACGCTCATGTGCTGGTCAACAACGCCGCCCATGATGACCGCCATGACTGGCGCGAGGTGACGCCGGAGTATTGGGATGAGCGTATGGCCACCAATATCCGCCATATGTTCTTTGCCATCCAGTCGGTCGCGCCGGGAATGATCGAACGAGGTGGCGGGTCTATCGTCAATCTCGGATCGAATTCGTGGTGGGAGGCCGGGGCCGGGTTTCCGGCCTATGCCACCGCCAAATCCGCCGTTCACGGCCTGACCCGAACCATGGCGCGTGAACTGGGCGATCACCGTATTCGGGTGAACACTGTGGTGCCGGGCTGGATCATGACAGAGCGTCAGAAAGACCTGTGGGTCACGCCCGAGGCATTGGCCAAGCAAGTGGATCGGCAATGCCTGCCGGATTCGATTGATCCGGTCTACGTGGCGCGAATGGTGGTGTTTCTTGCTTCTGATGACGCAGCCATGTGCAGCGCCGGGAATTTCATGGTCGAAGGCGGGTCGATCTGAACCTGTGCGCTGCTATCTCTGAGGCGGCGCACCAAAGGCGCGGATGACTAAACGGGCTGCGGCTTCGACCGGGTCTTGGGTCTCTTTCAGGATGGTAACGCGGTCGAACCGGTCGGGGTCGCGGGTCACCGCCTCTCGCAGGGCGGCCCCGAATGCCATGCGCAATTCGGTTCCGATGTTGAACTTGCAGATCGAGGTTTCGCGCGCCAGCCGCGCGCGTTGTTCCACTGGCACGCCCGAGCCGCCGTGGATGACCAGCGGCACATTGGTCATGGCGTCGATCCGGGCAATGCGGTCCTCGTCCAGACCGCCTTCCTTGTTTTCCTGCAAATGCACATTCCCGACCGAGATCGCCATCGCATCCACGCCGGATTCTTTGGCGAATTGCGCCGCCTCATCAGGGTCGGTGCCGTTGGAGCCTTCACCCCCGGAGTAGCCGACAAACCCGATCTCGCCTTCGCAGGAGATTCCGGCTGCATGGGCCATTTCGGCAATCGCGGCGGTCTCATCAATATTTTGCTGCAACGGCTTGCGCGAGCCGTCGAACATTAGCGAGGTAAACCCGCTGTCGAGGGCGATCTTGCAGTCCTCGAACGTATAGCCGTGGTCCAGATGAGCCACTACGGGGACCGAAGCATTCTCGGCCAGATGGCGGAACATCTTGCCCAGAACGGGCAGGGGTGTGTGGTCGCGGCAGCTGGGGCCAGCTTGCAGGATGACAGGTGCGTTTTCAGCCTCGGCCGCGGCCACATAGGCGCGCATATCCTCCCACCCAAGGGTGACAAGGCCGCCAACCGCATAGCCCCGCGTGTATGCGGGCGTAAGGACGTCTTTCAGTGTGACAAGGGTCATTTGAACTTTGCAATCATGTCTTTGATGCCCGGGATGGTTTCGATCTGATAGGCATGTGTCGGTTGGAAATATTGCACCAGAGAGCGCTGGGTCAGCCCGCCGAGGATGGTGAAGTAATACATCTCGTACCCCGGCAAAACGCAGCAGGGGTGATAGCCCTTGTCGATGCAGATCGTTGAGCCGTCGACGATGTGATAGGCATCACCCGGCTCGTTATCTTCACGTTGCAGCATCTGCAGGCCCGACCCCCAGTTGGGTTTGAAACGGAAATTATAGGTCTCATCATGGCGGGTTTCATCGGGCAGGCGGTTGGTGTCGTGCTTGTGGCTGGGAAAACCCGACCAGCCGCCCTGGCCAACTGTAAACAATTCGCTGACCAGCAGACGACCGACCTTGTCCTGCTGTTTCTGGCCCAGGATATGCTTGATCTTGCGATGGGTTTTGGTGTCGTCGCTGCCGTATTGGACAAGGTCATGTTTACGAACATCGAACGGGTCCAGCACCTTGTCGTATTTCGCACCGGCGATGAACACTTCAGCCTCATCCGACAGGCAGACCAACAGAGCTTCGGCACCGACCGGTACATAGACACCTTCCGGCTCGCCGTCCCAGACATCCTCGCCCCGATTGCCCAGACTGTCGAAGCGGACGCCTTCAATTTCGACATCGACACTGCCGGTTGCGGGCACGATGCAGGTTTCGTACCCCGGCACCTGATATTCGAACGCCTCACCCTTTTTCAGTTTGACGATGTTGAAGTAATTCAGCGGCACCGTCGGGTCGTCGGCATCGACAATGGGTTTGTTCTGATTGTCATAGGGCGCGATATGCATTGGATACTCCTACGGGGTCGGGCTGGGATGATCGGTAAGGAACGCGTCCAACTCGGATGTGGTGGGCATGGCAGGCGCGCAGCCGGGTTGGGACACCACGATCGAAGCACAGGCAGAGCCGCGCATGACTGCGTCTTTCAAAGAATGCCCCGCCGCGACCGAGGCCAGCAGCCCGGCCATGAAACTGTCGCCCGCGCCATTGGGTTTGACGGCGGTGACCGGATAGATGCCTGTGTGAATCTCTTGCCCGTCGGTCAGGGTGATCGCGCCTTTTTCACCCATCTTGTAGATGACGATACGGCCGGGTTTTTCGGCCAGCTCTCTGGCCTTGGCAAAACCTTTTTCGATGCCACCGGCCATAAAGCCGAACTCTTCATCATTGCCAACGATCAGGTCACATGCGTCACCCGCGCGCGACAGCACGTCGGCGGCCACCTGCGCGGAGGGCCAGCTATAGGGGCGATAGTCGATGTCGAAGATCACCGGCAACTCGGCCTTGCGGGCGTTGTCGAAGGCCCGGAACGTGGCGCTGCGGGACGGTTCGGCGGCAAATACAGTCCCGGCCGAGATCAGTGCGGTGAATGCGTCATAGTCGACCCTGTCCATATCCTCTTCAGTGACCTGAAAATCGACAGCGCCGTTGCGATAGATGACGTTCTGGAAATCCTCGGCCCGGCTTTCGTAGACCGCCAGCGACATGCGATATTCACCGCCCACCACGCGAATATGCGAGGTATCGACGCCGTAGTGGCGCAGCCGGTTCACGCAAAAGCGGCCAATCGCATCGTCCGAGACCGAGGTGACCAAGGCCGCCTGACTGCCCAGTTTGACCAGACCCGCGCAGATATTCGCGGACGATCCGCCCAGATCGGCGTGAAACGTATCGGCGTCCTCGCTTTTGACGCCAACCGGGTCTGCGTACAGGTCCATGCCAGCCCGCCCCAGAACGGCGAAACGGTTTCCTTTGATACCGTCCATCAAAGCGCTCACGTCATGTCCTCCGGCAAAATGGGGTCGGCAAAGTTTGGACCTTGCGTTGAATCGATTCACACGATACTGATTTTGCAACCGGTTGCAAATGATATGTTCGGAGCCGTGGCAGATGCCTGAAATCGGAATTGGAATCATAGGTGGCGGCTATATGGGCAAAGCTCATTCCGTTGCCATGTCGGCGGTGGGGGCGGTGTTCAACACAGCGCTGCGCCCGCGTCTTGAGATGATATGCGCCTCGAATCCGGACAGCGCGGAACGGTATAGGGCCGCCTATGGTTTCCACCGCGCGACCGGCGATTGGCGTGTGCTGGTCAACGACCCGAAGGTCGAGGCCATCGTCATCGCCTCGCCCCAGACAACGCATCGACAGATCGCCGAGGCGGGTTTTGCGCTGGGCAAGCCGGTGCTGTGCGAAAAGCCGTTGGGCGCGTCGCTTGAGGACGGTCAGGCGATGGTCGACGCGGCCGAGGCCGCCGGGGTGACCAATATGGTTGGGTTCAACTATATCCGCACACCGGCAACCCAATTTGCGCGGCAGTTGATTGCCAATGGCGATATCGGGGATATCACCTGGTTCCGGGGCGAACATACCGAGGATTTCTATGCCGACCCTCAGGCCCCGGCCACGTGGCGCACCACGGGGATGGCAAACGGCACAATCGGCGATCTTGCCCCGCATATGGTCAATGGTGCGCTTGCTTTGATCGGGTCGATCACCGCAGTCATGGCCGAAGTGGAAACTGTTCATCACACCCGTCCCGGTGGCACGGTGACCAATGATGACCATGCCCAGATCATGTGCCGGTTCGCGAATGGCGCGATGGGCAATATCTATGTCAGCCGCATCGCGACCGGACGCAAGATGGGCTACGCCTATGAGATTTCGGGCACCAAGGGCGCGATCCGGTTCGATCAGGAAGATCAGAACGCCCTGTGGTTCTATCGCCACGACGGCCCCGAAGCGCAGCGTGGCTTCACCAAAATCCTGACCGGCCCGGCCCACCCGGATTATGAACCGTTCTGTCAGGGCCCGGGGCATGGCACCGGCTATCAGGACCAGATCATCATCGAGGCCAAGGATTTCCTGCAGGCCATCCATACCGGCAAAGCGATCTGGCCCACCTTCCGCGATGGGCATGAGGTCAACCGCGTGCTGGCCGCCGCATTGGCCTCGTCCGACCAGCGGCAATGGCAGGACATCAGCGATTTCTGATCGTTTAACGACAAATTCTGAAGAGAGACAAAGACCATGGCAAAGCTGAAATGGGGCATGATTGGCGGTGGTGAAGGCAGCCAGATCGGACCCGCCCACCGTCTGGGGGCGCAGGCGGACGGGAAGTTCGAATTCGCCGCAGGCGCGCTGGATCACCGCCCCGAGGTGGGGCGGGATTACGCGCAGCGGTTGGGCGTTGCCGCTGACCGTGCCTATGGCAACTGGCAGGACATGCTGGCCGGTGAAAAGGATCGCGATGACCGGATTGATCTGGTGACAATTGCCACCCCGAACGCCACCCATTTCGAGATATCCAAGGCGTTTCTTGAGGCCGGGTTCAACGTGCTGTGCGAAAAGCCGATGACCATGACCGTGGAAGAGGGCGAGGAGATCGTGCGCGTGGCCGAAGCCTCGGGTCGGATATGCGCGGTGAACTATTGCTATTCGGCCTATCCGATGGTGCGGCAGGCGCGGGCCATGGTGCGGGCGGGGGATATCGGCAAGGTGCGGCTGGTGGTGACCAATTTCAGCCACGGCCACCACGGCGACGCCACCGATGCCGACAACCCGCGTGTGCGCTGGCGTTATGATCCGGCGATGGCGGGTGTGTCCGGCCAGTTCGCCGATTGCGGCATTCACGCGCTGCACATGGCCAGTTTCATCTGTGACGATGAGGTCAAAACTCTGTCCGCCGACATGGCCTCGACCATTTCAAGTCGCGAGCTGGAGGATGACGCCATGGTCAACTTCCGGATGGAGGGTGGCACGGTTGGCCGTCTTTGGACCTCATCCATTGCCATCGGGCGGCAGCACGGATTCGACATTCAGGTCTTTGGCGAAACCGGCGGTCTGTGCTGGGCGTCCGAGCAGCCCAATCAACTGATCTATACCCCGGTTGGCGGGCGCACGCAGATCGTCGAGAAAGGTGAAGGCGGGCTGCATGACGAGGTTCAGCGCCTGTCGCGCGTTGCCATCGCTCACCCCGAGGGCTTTCCGCTGGCTGTGGCCAATATCTATTGCGATCTGGCCGATGCGATCCGGGGCGAAATCCGTGACGGGCTGCCGGGTGCATCGGATGGTGTCCGGTCGATTGCCGCAGTACATGCCGCCGTGGCGTCGGGTAAAGAGGACGGCGCCTGGAAAGACGCGCGCCCGCCCATGTTCCGCTGATCAGAGGCGGGGCCGCAATGTGCCCCGCTCAATCACCCGGCACGGGAATATTCGCGCTTCGGGATAGCGCGTGGGATCTTTCAGCATTTCTTCCACCAGATCGACGGATGAGGTAATGATCTGCTTGATCGGCTGATGGATCGTGGTCAGGTTTACGCTTTCCCAGCGCGACATTTCCATGTCGTTCAGACCAATGATCCCGATATCCTTGCCCGGTTTCAACCCGTTGTCAGACAGTGACGAAAGCGCGCCAATCGACAGGATATCATCGCCGCAGAAATAGCCATCGGCCGGGGTTCCCTTCAGCAGGCGCAGCATTTCGGCGCGCCCGGCCTCGAAGGAATAATTGTCTGCGAATGAGTGGGACACTTCCAGGTCGGAATGATTCTCGACCTCTTCCATAAAGCCGCGATACCGGTCCATGGCCGAGGTGGCATTTTTGGGGCCGCCCAAATACCCGACACGCTTATACCCGCGGGCCAGCAATTCCCGGGCGGCCATGCGCCCGCATTCGACGTTGTCGATCCCCACAACGTGAACCTCGGGCGATGTGGCTGAACGCCCGAAGGTATGCACCACCGGCACGCCCGCGTCATGGAACGCTTTGGCAAAGCTGGGCGGCAGGGTTGATGAGGCGACGATGGCGGCATCCACCGAATATTGCCGCAGCATCCGCACCGAATTGGCGGGCTCGGTCTCGTCGGTCAAGTTGACGATAAGCGGTCGCAATCCCCGTTCCTGCAACGCGCGGGTGAACTGGTCGAAAACCTCAAGGAAAATCGGGTTGTGAAAGTTGTTGGAAATCAGCCCGATCAATTTCGTCCGCCCGGTCGTCAGGGACGAGGCCAGCGCATTGGGACTGTAGCCCAATTCCTGCGCCGCTTTTTCAACCTTGCTGCGGGTTTTGGCGGATACGGACGCGCCTTCGGTAAAAGTCCGCGACACGGCCGAGCGTGACACACCGGCCAGCGCGGCGACGTCTTTCAGTGTGACACTCATGATCGGGACCCGGGGTTTTGGATGAGGTTGGTACAGGATTTCATGGGGATGATATTATGCACCGCCGCACAAAACTTGCAATCGGTTGCAAGGGTACCTGCCGGATGACGCAGGGTTCAGGACGTTTGGGCATATGCTGGGCGGCTTGACCTGCCGCAATAGTCTGGTTGAAATGAACAAGTCGGTTCAACCACTGATTTTCCTTCGTTCCACAGACAGCAAGGACATTCGCATGAAGCACTTTCAAAGCACAATCCTATCGTTCAGCATAGCAATCTGCGCCCTTGTCCATCCGGCGCTTGGGCAGGAGGGCGTCATGCAGGGTGTTCCTGCCAGTGCGGACAGTCAGGTCACGCTGATGAACCAGGCGATTGCGCCTTATTCCCGCTGGGGTTTCCGCAACATGAGCGTTCAGTCGTCGGTGATGGTGCCCAGGGGCGGGCCAATCGTAGACATACCCTATGGCGATCCGATCGACATCGAGCCGCTTGAATTCGAACATGACGGCAAACGGATGACCGTGCTCGACGCGCTGGAGGCCGAGAACACCGACGGGTTTATCGTCATCAAGAACGGTAAGATCGTGTACGAGCGGTATTTCGGCGGCTTTCAGGCAAACAGCCACCATCTGTGGGCCTCGTCGACCAAATCGTTGATCTCGATGGCGGCGGGGATTCTGATGGCCGATGGCAGGCTGGACCCACAAGAAAAGATCAAGGTGTACATACCGGAATTGGCCGATGGTGCCTTTGCAGATTTGACCGTTCAGCAGGTCATGAACATGGTCAGCGCCCTAAACTATTCCGAAGATTATGCCGACCTGCGCCCCGGGACGGTCCATTATGAGTACTTCCGCCGACTGGGTCTTACCCCGGCTTTTGATCTGATGCAGGTCGACCCGCAGACCGACAGCACGCCCCGCAGCACGTTGGAGTTCCTGCCGCAGTTCGAAGGAAACCCGGATCTGGAGCCGAGTTATGTCTTCGAATACCACTCGCCCAATGTGGATGTGATCGGCTGGCTTATCGCGCGGATCAGTGGCATGCCCCTGAACGAGTTCGTGTCCGAAAACATCTGGTCGAAAATCGGGGCCGAACACGACGCTTATTTCACCACCGATGTCGGGTTTGTTCCGATTGCGACCGGGGGGTTCAATACCACGCTGCGCGACTTTGCCCGGTTTGGGCTTGCCGTTCTGGACGGAGGCACGTTTAACGGTGTCCGCGTCTTCCCCGAGGAATACACCTTAAGTATTCAGGCCGCCACGGACGAAGAAATCACCTTTACCGATCGCTCGGCCTATAAGGGCGAGGGGTCAGCCAGCTACGACGCGTTGCTGCAGGCATATCGAAATTTCTGGTGGATTCACGATCGCGCCAAGGGCGTGTTCACAGCGCGGGGCGTTTACGGGCAGGTGTTGTATGTTGACCGCACCAGCAACACCGTCATCGCCACATTCTCTAGCGCGCCGACCGCTTCCAACGCGCAACGGCCAGAAAATCACGCCAAGATGGCGGCCATGAAGCTGATATCCGAGATGTAAGCCTAAGTTGAAAACCGGGGTGGTAACGGGCTGAAGACCGTGGCGTCAGCTGCGGTCGATTGAACCGGCGTCGGATCAAAGGGTTTACTTCACGGCCGGAGAGAACCGCTTGCGGTATTCGCCCGGCGACAGGCCGACGATTTTGTGAAACATGCGGCGAAACGCCGAGATATCCAGATAGCCAACTTCGTGCGCAATGGTGTCAATGCTGGCCTGTGACAGCTCCAGCCGCTCGCGCGCTTTGGCGATGCGCAATTGCTGCACATACTCTGACGGGCTAAACCCGGTGGCGGCCTGAAACCGCCGCCCGAAAGTGCGCAGTTCAAGCTGCGCGGCCTCTGCAAGCTCCCGCACGGACACCGTATGGGCATAGCGGGATTGCACCCAGTGTTGGGCCCGCAGGATCGCCGTGTCACCATGGGCAAGGTTGGGCGAAAACGAGCTGTAAAAGCTCTGCGCGCGTTCGCCCGGGTCGATCAGAAAGAACCGCGCCACCTTGAGCATCAGGGCAGGGCCCATGAACCGCGCGATCAGCCGCAGACCCAGATCGGTCCAGGCCATCAACCCGCCTGCGGTGATCACATCGCCATCATCGACCACCAGACGATCCGCCTGAAGGTGAACGGCCGGAAACCGGTTGGCGAACTCCGGGGCCAGCGCCCAATGTGTCGTGGCCTGCCGACCGTCCAAAAGGCCCGAGGCCGCCAGGGGAAAGGCCCCGGCACAGATCGAACAGATCAGCGCCCCCTGCCTGTGGTGGTGCTGTACCCAGGCGACCAGTTGCCGCTCGGTCGCGCCCTCAACCCTTTGCCCCAACGCGGGGGGCAGGATCAGCGCGCGCAGGGCGCTGCCGTGCGCCGGGAAATTACTGATGGTTTCGGTTTCCATCGGGCTGATCTGCGTGGCCTGATCTTGTTGAAAGCGGTTGGCGACAGCAAACAGGTCCTGCAAGCCATATATGGCGGCGCTTTGTGATCCGGGATAGGCCGCAAGGCCGACCCTGATGGGGTTGGTTCCGGTTTTCATTTGTCCGATCTAGCGCGTTTTATGTCCGATGCGCCAATCAAGAAAGGGCGAGCCATGCGCTAAATAACCAACTGAGACAGCCAGCAACGGAGACCAAGATGGCCAAATCCGCATTGATCCTGATCGACATCCAAAAGGACTACTTCCCCGGCGGGAAATGGGAGCTGCACCAGATCGAGCAGACCGCAGCCAACGCTGCCCGCATTCTGGGGCAGGCCCGCACGGCGGATCAGATGATCGTTCACGTGCATCACGAGTTTCAGATCGAAAACCCGCCCTTCTTTGAAGCGGGCACACCGGGGGCGGAATTTCACCCTTCTGTCCAGCCGCAAGAGGGCGAGCACAAGGTGCTCAAGCATTATGTGAACGCGTTTCGCGACACCAATCTGCAATCACTGCTGGAACAGAACGGTGTGACAGATGTGACCATCGTCGGGGATATGAGCCACATGTGTATCGACGCGGCCGCCAGAAATGCCGCCGATATCGGGCTGAATGTCACCGTCGTTGAAGATGCCTGCTCATCCCGCGATCTCGAATTCAACGGTGATGTCATCGCAGCGGAACAAGTGCACAAAGCGTATATGTCCGCGCTGTCTTTTGCCTATGCCAAAGTTGTGACAACCACCGATTATCTGGCTTCGGTATAACTCTAGTGAACTTTCGGAACTCAAAATGACGACACTTTATCACGCACCGCTGACATGCTCGCTGGCCGCACGGTTTGCCGCTGCCGAGGGCGACGTGGATCTGAATATCGCCCCGCTGAACCTTGCCACCAAGGAGCTTGCGGCGGGCGGTTCGCTCTATGATGTTAATCCTTTGGGGCAGGTCTCGGTTCTGGCTCTGCCCGACGGGACCAAATTGACCGAGACATCGACGGTAATCGCGTGGATTCAGGCGCAGTCGGCGAATGCCGATTTCCGTATTGATCCGGACAGCCCCCTGTATTTCCAGATGCTGCGCTGGCTGGCGTTCTGCGCAACCGAGTTGCACAAGGGCCTGTTCCGTGTCGTGTTCTATCAGGAAGCCACCGACGAGGTGAAAGAGCGCGTGCGCGGGCTGATGCCGTCGCGGTTTCATGTGCTGGAAGACCAATTGAACGGGCAGGAGTTTTTGCTTGGCGACCGGTTTTCGGCAGCAGATGCATATCTGACATGGTTCTTCGTGCTGTCGGGTCACGCGCAAGTGGATCATGCGAGTTACCCCAACATCGAAGCCTATCGTCAGCGCGTTTTGGCACGCCCTGCGATTCAGGCACTGATTCACAGCGATATGCAGTTGGATCAGGAGTTGAAACAGAACCTGTTTGCAGCCTGAGGGTTTCGCAGCGCTGCGAGCGCAGTAACTAATGGGTCAAGAAGAGGAGGGCCATGCCTGGCCATCTACGATAGTTGCCATGGCCCATTGGCGTTGTCGATCTTGGACATACTTTTGGCAGAAATTCCAGTGACACGAGTGCCTATTGTAGCTTCCCCGGTCGGGGCAATGCCGCCGTGAACATCGACAATCTTAGCCCATGCCAAAACTTGCCTGCCAGATTTCACATAAGCCACCCCGTTGAATACAATATCTCTAGCAGGTGTTTTGCCAACATTTTGGAACGACAAGTCAATTTGCAGATCATGGGACAACAAAAACGTACAAATCCCAGTGTCGCTGGAAGATTGAAAACAAATGTATGCTCGAAGTTGATCTTGCAAGAGCCTCTCAGTTACACTTACGCTGTCTCTGGCGGACCTATTAGCTTGGCGAGTAAGCCAGAGCGTATAGAGCAAAAGAACAGTGCCGATCCCGACAAACACTGTAGACCAGAGAGCGTACTTGGCCATGTCTTGGGTGGCCCGGTTCATTACGTGTGTCGCAGTGTTCATTCCCTCTTGGGCTATAAGATCACGTATCTCCCGCTGGTTGGCTTCTTCTTCCTTTTGCTTGCGTGCATTGGTGACACCCTCATCCTCAACAATTTCCACGGGAATGCGTATTGGAAACTCATAAACTTTATTTGGGTTGTTTCGGCTGTGATGATCGGCATCTCCTGCTTTCTCATCGGCTTGCCCTAATGATGCGCTCAATCCAAATGCAACTGCGACGATCCAATAGCGTTTAAACATGCCAACATAAACGCCGCTGAAAACGTCCCTCGGGACAGCTTATTGGCGACGTTTACCTCCTTCTCACTGATTCCAATATCGGCCAATCTTTCAACAAGTTGAGCGTAAGTCTCTCCCTTACGTTTCAACTCTGACTTGAGCAGGTTTTCCAAAGCCTTCACCTTACGCCAGTCCAACCCCGCAAAAAGCGCCTCAAACTGGGCATGGTTCAGCGCCATCGCACCGTCCCGAATGGCGGGCCAGGTGAAACTCGTATCTTCCAGCCGCTTAAGCGGCCCGATCAACGCTGACCAAGCGAAACCTGTGTGCTCAATTGATGGAGGGGTTTTGCTCAACTGAGGGAGTGGTAACGCCTGTTAGTTCACAAGAGGGAGGGTTAGTGCCTGTGTGTTCATAAGAAGAAGGGTTAATGCCATTTCCAAATGTGTGCGGGACAGAAAGCCAGCCACGGGACAGCCAAAAGGCACGGGGAGCAGTGTTGTCGCTTGACAAGGAGTAGGGTGGTCAAAACTGATGCATCGAGAGACTACGACCACCCTGCACAGCATCACGCCGATTTAGGCATGTTCGACGGCTGCCAACTTTGCCACGATGTCATCGGTCTGCAGGTGGGTGTAACGCATCAGCATCCGCAAATCCCGATGTCCGCTGATCATTTGGACCTGCGCCAACGATAAACCGCTTTCCACAAAGCGGGACACCGCCTCATGCCGAATATCGTGAAATGTAAAGTTTTCCACGCCTGCTCGTTTTCTGAGACGTTCAAAGGCCAATCGCACAGAGTTACCAGACAGGGGCAAACAACGGTCGTTCCCGCGTGGCAGGTCCATCAAAACGGTAACGGCATTCGGGCTGAGAGGAACTGTACGGGCGCGACCGTTTTTGGTTTGGGGCAAGAACACTGTTCGACGCTCAAGGTCTACATGCTTCCATTGCATTGATAATAATTCCCCTCGGCGCATCCCAGTCGCCAAAGCCAGCGTCAGCAACGGCTTCATTAATGGAGACCGAGCTTGGTTCACAGCACCCAACAAAGCCTGCCATTCTCCGTGCTGCAATCGTCTCTCGCGGCGGTTGTCGATCTTGGGTCGCCGGATAGGCTTGACTGGGTTCCCCCGTGGCAGGTTCTGCCCCCAATCCTCGCAGGCGACATCAAGGGCGTGCTGCAACCAACCCAGTTCCCTCACCACAGTCGCCGCCTTCATGGATTTAATGCGCTGGTCACGATAGTGGGCAAAGTCAGCGGATCGTAACTTGCCGACCTTCCTGTTGGCTAACTTGGAGCATTTACGCAGGAACCCGTTGATTGCATAACTTTCATTGTCCGCGCACCGTTTCTCGCTCGTGATGTAATCTCGGTATTTTCGCAACACTTCACCAAGTGTCATCTCGGATGCGTTCACACTGAGGTCTGGGGTTAGCAATCCCCTGTCGGCGCTCAACTCCGTCTCACGAGCCCACTTCGTCGCATCAGCACGCTTTAGAAATGACTTGGATCGGGATTGCCCGTCCTTCCGAACCGTCGCCTGCCACTTTCCACTAGGCCGTTTTACGATTGTTGCCATGGCCCATATCTCCTGTGTTGGAGACATCTTTTCTGTCTAAGTGCAGCGGAGGCGCAGCGGACACAGTTTCATGCGCAGCACAGCAAAAGGTGCTAGTCGCGTAAGACCTTGATACATTGTGTGGAAAGGATGGTGGGTGATGAGAGACTCGAACTCCCACCGAATCGTTTAAAATCAATGACTTAGGTGTAGTTTTGTAACCGTGTAACCGGCCCTAGTATGGACTGGATGACGTTGCGTCAAGCTATGTCTGATGCAGTTTGTGGTCTCTCAAACCAATGATGTTACTCAATACAAGTTTCGAATAGATGGCTGCCGAAATCTGTTGGCTGAAAATTGCATTCCGGCTTCCCGGTAAACGCATTCTGAAAGATTATTTCTGGATAGTCTCTCAGCCCAAAGAGTTCTCCAATACGGTCTGAAACTTTGCAGAATTCTTCTGCAATTTTGTCCGTATCGACTTCTGTTAGGCTGGGTCTGGCGAAACCAATGTTCGTCTTCTCAAATGCCGATCCCCATATACTGGTCGAGCGTTGGGCGTCCGATGGGGCAATACACTGAAGCCGCACGAGGTTAGCGGTCGAGAGATCAATTTCATATCTTTTGAGAGGTTCGATTTCATCCAGTATCTCTGAAATCTCCGCCTGAAAAATTTTGACGCGTTCAGAATAGAGATCTTCATCTTTACCCACCAAGATGCCGTCATCGTGAAACGATTGATCAAAACGCCTCTGGCATAGCCAATATTGGTTGACGAGATTAAATACCTTGGCATCAATTCCCGAGAACTGTTCAAGCACCGGGTAAATTGCTTTATTCAAGTCAGAGTTCTTCATGTCTAGGCTGGACGCCAACAGCTTTGCCCACATATCCTGAACACTTGGTTCTTCTTCTTTGGAGGCACCCTCAAAGATACGGTAGATGTCACCCATAGGTAGAGCTTTGGCGTCTTCAAGAGATATCCCTTTCTCTTTCAGAAACTCAGCGGTCCGGGCCGTGGTGTGGATCAAGTTTCGAGTTCGCCATTCTCTTATGCGATCACCTATTAAGCCCCCAAAGACATTGCCAGCAACATCAAGCGCACCATCGCTTGCGCCGCCGAACAGCTTTGAAATTACTTGACCGGCAGCTTTATCAATCGCATCTCCGGGTAGGTTTACGTTGATAACGTTGTTGTTCTTGTTTTCTGTCATGGGTTGTTTCTTGGTCTGTGTCTGACTTTTGATTGTTGTTGATCTGACCCAAGCAGGGCCAAACTAAACTGCTACTCTCAATTACTTTGGTAGAATGTCGATGAGAAAAGCCGCTTTGTCTTTTGCTATCTCAACAGCTCCGCTCGCCTTATCCACCCAATAGACTGCATTCACAGAGCGGTTGGCGAGGTTAACCAAATCTTTCCAAAACGGGCGGGTGTCAGCGGCGGTTTTTGGTGCGTTAATAACGATGGCGCCAACCAATCCATTTAGCTCGTCAGCAATACCATCAGTGCCGTAGAAGTATACCTTGTCCAACATCGATATGATCTGCGTGACGCGGCTAAACAATGCATCCCTAATAGAGTCCGGGAAGTCTTGTTCTGCAATTTTCTCGCGGATATCTCTGAATTCTTGCGCGAGTTCTTCCGCCTCTGGAAATGTGCTGACACGAGTGATATGGCCGGACATTGCCATATGTAAATGAGTGAGGTTTAGGAGGTGATTAGGATGAAGAAAGTTGCCTTTTGCGCCGCGTATGTCCATTCCGAGGTGGGCGTAGTTCGATAGACCGCTAAAGTTGGCAAACCATTGATGGGCTTGTTTTTTCTCAGTGGCCCCAAATGGAATCTGTTCGATATCTGCTTCAACATCACGTGATAGCTTAACGATGTATGTTGCTGCCTCGATTTCGGCATCCTTTTCAGTAAATCCCAGTTCCTTGGCAAGAGCCTCAAGAAACTTGGTCTGATCCGGCGCTCTTGATGTTGAAACGAGAATTTGATGCAGTGCTTGTGCGGAAGTGAACAATAGAGAATCCCTTTGAAATATCGCTTGTAACTTGAAACCAGAATGTCTCAAGAACAACAAGAACCCGCCAGCTTGCACCGGCGGGTTCGTCAAATTCAGAGTTGCTTTTGTCGCTATGCCGCGACACCGCTGCGGACTTCCGCGATCAAGTCTTGCGCGGTTTTCCAGATTGCATCTTTGGGCCGGTTGACCGTTACCTGGACTGCATCAGCTTTTGACAAATGCTGGGCCACGATAGGGCCAACCAGCGTGTCCGCGAAGATTTCAATCTGCGAATACTTAGAACGATCAAACTGACAATCCGGAAGATCGATTGACGGGACTTTCCATTCATCGTGTCGGGGGTTCCCGTGCATCTCATGCAGGAAGCTATTGAACTCTCTCCAGCTCATATTGAGCGTCAAGGTGCTGCCTTCGCTGGGCAGAGTTGCCCCATTCGTTGAAGTCGCGTATTCTGTTGCCATAAATGGCTCCTTTGATGTTGTCATTTACATGAATGTGACGCGGTCCGGTCGCCAAACTGATCCGCGTCACAACTACCTTATAGCACAATTTCGATGGGAAGTTCGTAGGAAAATTAGGGCCGAATCGGTCCTATGCCGCCTCCGCGATCTGAGCGTCATCCAGCACCGACACAGGCCAGATGTTTCCGATCTCGCCCAGAGCCGAAACAACTTCGGTCTCAGGGTCAGTGCCGCACTCTTCGAACGGCTCAGATACTAGCTTTTCCAGCTTGGATTTCAGTGCGTGGTAAATGTGATCCGGCAGATAGATTTCTTGTGTATTTGTGGGGGCCTGCACGAAACTATTCCTCTTTAAGATGATTTGGTGCGCTCAGACTCGCATAAGTGGAATCCGAGGTGCAAGAGGGAAAATGACGTAAGCTATTGTTTTTACTATAAGTAATAACTTACTTAGCGCTGAACATATGAACCCCGCGCCGGTTGACTTACATCGTGGCGATGATCCTGCGCGGGGTTCTGGTGTTGCCTTTGCTGCAACTACATGTGTTATTTTATAACAGATTGGAATCAGCCGCCAGACCTTTTCGCTAGGCGACTATTGCGGCGCTTTACGACTTCGGCCTCAACGGCATCGACCAAAGCAGCACCCGTCAATCCTTGGCCTTTGGGTCCGAGCTTCTTGGTGAACCTGATACGGACGTTGCTGTCTGCTTTTTGGTCCTTCTTATACCGTTCGAGCTGTTCCGGTGTCATCGCAGCCAGAACTTCATTCGGCGTCATGTCGTTTGGCCGTTCACGCGACCGGCGGCTGGCGTTGTAAGTCGGGCGACCTTCTTCTGCACGCCAACGGTCAGTCTCGTTCTGCTTGCGGCCAACCGGATCAGCATCGCGGTTTTCCTCTGCCTTACGTTTGGATCGGGCAGCGGCTGCGTCAGACATTGCTTGACGGTAGGCGTCTGATCCTTGTTCCGATCTGGCGGCCAGAGCCAGTGCTTCACGTTCGGCGCTCATCGCCTTGTCGTAGCGCGTCAGATGGGGCTTGTGGTCGATTCGGTCAGTGGATGCCTCATCAGCGCTCACAAGAGGCTCTGAGGCAGTCTGTTCATCTAAACTGTCCAAGTCATCCAGCTTAGACAGTATTCCCTCAAGCCGGTTGCTCTGGCGCAGTGCGTAGGCTTCATCACTGATGCCCGCCGACAGGTCGTTTCGGGAATTCGTAGGTGCTTCCCCCGAAAAAAATGCGCGCAGATTTTCAGCCTTTTCCGCGTCGTCCCGGTCGGGTTCTGCTATAAGCATGGTAGTTCCTACGATGTTGAGATTGGAGGGGGCAGCGGTGCGACGCTGCCCCTTCTTCGTTTAAGCTGCCAGCAGCTCTGCAAGGTCGCGCGCCACGTCACACGGGAACGACTTTGTCACCTTGCCAGCGAAGGGGATGGTCAGCTTCACACCATTGCCTTTGCGCTCGATCAGGTAGTTGTGCTGCATGTTGACAAGCTTCTGGGCTTTCTCATCGCCATCAACGAAAGCGCGCAGTGTTTTCGCCAGATCGGCGACACCGTCTTTCGAGAAAGGGACGGGCGGCTGATCGTCAAGTCCAATCAGAATGCCAGTGTTGCCAGCGACCAAATTCACACCTTGGATACCCGGCGGGATAGTGCCTTTGGCGATTTCACAATTCACCATGTATCCGACGGTTTCGGCGTAAGACAGGCCGCCGAGTGCGGCACCAATGGCTTTGACTTGGGCATGGCGTTCCGGGGAAAGTTTGATAGCGGGGCTAGACATGGGGTCTCCTGTTTCATCTTTCCGCCATTCTAACAGTTAACTATTAGATGAACAACCCGGATGATGCAGATTGTGTAGGAAAGAAGAGACAAGCGTGTTTGCTGTCCCGGAAGGTGTTTGATGAAAATGTGGAATTCTGCCCGTTCTTCTTATTCTTCTTTCTTAATAAGACTAAGTAAGAAGTAATATCTATATATACGAGCAGAATTCCACATTTTGAAAACGGGCAGAATTCCACATTTTTGGCATAGCTCTACTTCTCCGGGACGGGCAGAATTCCACATTTGGCGGGCAGAATTCCACATCTCCGGATTAGCGCGCACCTTGCCGCCGGTTATTCATCATGTTCCCGGGGCGTCCCTGTTTCCTGATCTCATCCACAACCACGCCGCGCACCGTGCCTTCCATTTGCGAAGCCATCCGGGCAGCCAAGTCTTCATTCTGTTGCGGCGTGCCAGCGGAACCATTGATGGTGATCGGCGAATTGATCGTGACATTCGGTGCTGCCTCCGCGCCAACAGACTCAGAGCGCGCCGCTGAGACCGCCTGAACAGGTGCCCGGCCCACATACCCGCCAGACGCATAACCCCGCTTAGCGGAGCTGTGCAGCGCCTCTAGGTTGCTGACGCCAATGCGGTTCGTGGCCTCTTTGCTCATGACGTATTCGCCACGGTGAACGACACCAGCCGGTTGATATTTTCCACCATCTCCGGTGTAGCCACCTTCGGCGAAGAGACCACCTAGCAAAGTGCCCGCCGGGCCGCCAACTACGCCGCCAATGATCGACATGAATAGTTTCTTGGCTGCCATGGCCGCTAAGTCTTTAGCTAAGGCTGCCAGCGCTTCGCGTGCGCTCATTGTGCCGGTGACGATCCCAGTGAACGCATCTGCGGCCTGATTGGTGAAATTAGCACGCGCCGCATCGACTTCATCAAACTTCTGTGCGGTCTGGTTGGCGGCTTCTGCAGCGTCGGCATAGTCGCGTGCCAACTGCCGAACTTCTTCACGCAGGGCCGGGGTGATCTGCCTGCCGGATTCTTGCGCAGTATGCAGCAATTCAGCTTCACGGCGGGCCGTCGCAATCGCAACTGAGTATTCCCCACCAGCAGCGGCACTTGCGACAAGTGCGGTTGCTTCAAGTTCCAACATGGTGATCTCTGAGCGCAAGGCAGATGTGATGCGCTCATACTCGTTGAGCCTGCCAGCACCACCACGCCCGGTGTCCACGTTCTCATGAAGCATCGGCGGCGCGACACGGGGGCGAATGGAGGATGTAGGGGCTAGATCAGATGCAGGCTGATTGCCTTCTAGTCGACGGCGTTCAGCTTCGGCCTCACCATTGCCACGGCCAGACGATGTATAGCCTCCATTTCCGGGTAGTTGTGTTTTCAGCAAGGTCGCTTTGCCGATAGCTTTGTCCAGCGCGTCGCCAATACCACTAATGGCAGAAATCACATTTGCGAAACGTGCACCGTCGATCTCTCCCAATTCCTTGGCAACTTCGCGCGCGTCGCCAACAAGGTCGCCGATCTCAGATTCAAATTCGTCGGCTTCGATCTGGCCATTTTCCAGCGCATCCACCAGCCGTTTCAAGTCGCCCATGATATCAGCCAGGGCGAACCGCGCGTCGGTGTTGTCGATCTCAAAAACGCGCACACCATCCGGGCCGGTCATACGGTTGATCAGGTTGAACAGCTCATCATAGGTGCCGTGCAAGTCGCGGAGATCACCGGCATGAGCTGCAATGGCCGCCTTATTGCCTTCAAGGCCTTTGGCGAGTTCTTGGCCTAGCACAGCCTCAGCCCGTTCGATGTCGCCAAAGATACCTTCAAGGTTCTTCTTGGCGCTGAGGATGCCAGCCACACCTTCGGACATGGACACGGCCAGCCTTTTGCCGAATGCACTGAGCCGGGTATTCAGCTCATCAAACTTGCGGCTGACCTCATCTGCCGAAGCGACAATGTCATCATCCAGCACCGCACCAAGTTCGTGGGCCCGGTTGATCGTATTGCGCAGCTCGGCGTCACTACGTTCCATTAGCGCAACAAAGCGTTCGCCACCGGTGCCACCGAAAATCTCATCTGCGACACGAATACGGCCAGCGCGGTTCAATCGCCGCGACCGCTCAAGAATTTCAAGCATCAGCTCGGACGGCTTCTGCAACTTCTGTTGAAGCTGTTCGGCACTGAACCCAAGGCGCTCGAACATTTCAGCGCCTCCACCCTTGCCGGTCTCGATGAATTCATCGGCTCTCAGGTTCAGTTCCTTGAAAGAGTCGACCATCGCGTCAACTTCGATGCGGTTCTGCTGCGCGATGAAACGCCATTCTTGATGTTCTCTAAGTGACAACCCAGCCCGCTTCGCTTCGTCGCCAAGTTTCGCCACGCCTTTGGTGGTGTCTGAGATCGCCCTGAGCGTCGATGTTGATGCGATACCGGCAGCCAGCGGGACTGCCATCCGGGCGAAACTGGCCGCAACATTCCGGCCCATCTTGGAATAGGTAGCGTCGATACGGTTGGCCGATTGCTGCGCCCGGCGTTCCATTTGCTGTGCGCCGCGCCGTTGTGTGCGGTTCGCGCGCTGTAAGCCTTTCTCAAGTTTGTCGATCCGGGCTTCGATAGGGACAATTAGGCCGGGCAGTGTTGCGTCGTTCATGCTGCTTCCTCAAGGATATCTGACAACGTTTTGTAATTCGGATCGTTGTATTTTGATTTGTTGGATTCTGCGGCGACGGCCCGTGACACAGCCATGACGGCGGCAAAGGCACCGTCGATGTGGTCGTGTTTCGGATCGGCCTTGAACATTGTGATCTTGCCGGTATCGCCGGTCACGGCAGCCACGTTAGCAAAGTGATTGCGCAAGACCGGATTGCCGTCATGCCGGATCACACGGCCATTCACAGTGCGGACAAACTCACCTGTCGCCGGTGCCATCGTTGCCGGGCCTTGCCTCATTTCGATCATGGGCAGGCCCTTATCGTGCAGTTCCATTGCCGCAACACGGAATTTCCAAGGGTCGTAGGCGACTTCTTCAACTGAATAGTCAGCACACAGTTTCTCAATGAGGTCTTGGACATCCTGTTGGGGGATCACTGGCCCGTCACAGGCGGTGATATAGCCATCATCAATCCAACGCTGATACGGTAGACCTTCCAACTGTTCGCGCTCTTGAAGCCTTTCGCCAGCCACGAAAAACCACGGTTTAATAGCTATCCGCTTGTCCGGGAACCTCCACGCAGCTACCACGGCGGCAAGGTCGCCAGACTGCGCGTAGTCAACACCAAGGTAGCACGGCAATCCTAGCAAATCAGTTTCCTCATCGGGGAAGCAGCATTCGTCATAGGTGTCAAAATCGAACAGCGGTTCACGGCTGTTGGCATGCCAGACATTCAAGCGGTATTGCTGAAACTCGAAGCGCTTGGATGAGTTTTGCTGCGCTTCCAGCGCCTCAGCTCGAATCCCTTTCAGGTCGCAGAACCCGTCTTTGAAGCCGGGGTTGAGCTTGTGCCAAACTTCCTCGTCTAGCCAATCGTCACCCTCTTCAGGTTCAAAGATGATCGGCAGAAACGCCGGGTTGTCGATCTCGCCAAGTGCCACCTTGCGCGCATATTCGTAGCGTTCGGCAGCGAGACCTTCGCGGCCACGGCCCGCCGTGGTGGCAACAACAGTAAGGCCGCCAATGCGCTTTGACATGCCACTCTTAATCGCTTCCCACATTTCACGTCCGGCCTTGTTGCGCCAGACGTGGATTTCATCAGCCAGGACGAATGTTGGCGTTGTGCCGTGCACATTTTTACCATCGCTGGAAACAGCTTTTAGCCGGGAACTATCTATTTTTGATTTGATGGATTTGGGCGCATTGCTGGGGTCGTAGATTGTGGCTGAGCGCTCTAAGCTTTTTTGGTAGCGCACCAGCTCGGCGGCTTCCTCAAAGCCTGTTGCGGCCTGCGATCGGTCAGCGGCGGCAAAGATGATCTGGCCGCCCGGTAGCTTCTGCGGACCCAGCAGGTGAAGGATCGAAAGCGCTGCCGCCAGCGACGTTTTGCGATTGCCGCGCGGGATCATCAGAAAGACTTCACGCACCAGCCGTTCGCCGTCTTCATCTACTGGGCCGTAGATGCGCCGCACAATCCGTTCCTGCCACTCAGCCCATTTGATTTTCTGCTTGGGTTCGGTGCTTTTGGGATGTCTGAGACCGCGCAGGAAACGCACAGCGCGTTCCCCGTGCCCAAGGGGGTCCGGGATCTCGCTGCTATCAAACAGCCAATGCGGATATGTGCTCTTTTTAGCCATCTTAGATTCTTGTCAGGTCTTCATCATCGTCATCCGATTGCACAGCACCGATCCGGGCACGGCTTGTCGGCGTCAGGCCGTATTCGGCGGCAAACTGGCGTGCTGCTTGCATGTATCGGATTTGCAACCCGCCCAGTTTCAGATCGGGCAGGGCACCGGTGCTCATGGTGTCGGCGATCTGCCGGGCAGCACCAGCGGCCACGCAATAAGCCTCAACCCCGGCTAGATCAGCCTTGGTGATGACGCACCGGGCAATGAGCTGGGGCATGATGCGCCGCCATTCCGCCTTGGCATGTGCTGACAGGTATTTCGGCACCGGCGGTGCTTTGGTCAGGGCCTCGGCGTCAGGTGAAAGGGGCGGTTTCACACCGCGCGAATGAACGCTCATGACGCCACCAAAGAGCAGCGAAGCTCAAGGCCGCGTTTTCTGCCCTGTTCCACGATCTCGTCAATGTCGTAAACCGTGCTATCGAAGGTCACGCGGTCAGCCGTGGTGATCCCCGATAGAAAGCGAATGCGGAACACTGCGTCGCTTGCGTCACCTTCACCGAACCCCGTCAGGTATTCTTCGGCGCTGAGCTGCACCAATTCTGCCCGGACAGTTGCGATAGGTGCCCACGTCTTCGAAACAGCACCAGACGCGGCCACGGTCTCATTTTCCCGTTCAATGGTGATCTCCCGATCTAGTTTGCCAGCTCGGATCATGGTCACGGCCTCCACCTGACAACACCCGATACAGTCGCAATGCCGTGGCAGTATGCTTTGTCGGGGTCCGGGTCGCGCATGTATTTGAAGCTGGGGCGTCCATAGGTGTCGATATCGGTCTCGCCCAATACAGGCGCATCCCACAGCGAATGTGATACGGCAGCACCAATCTGCCGGGCCATATCGGCACCGTCTTCAATCGCCCAAATATGCAGGTCCAGCCACACGCGCGTTAGGTGCCATTCACCGGCCCGGCCAAGGTTGGCAGTGTCAGGGTTCGCCATAATGACACAAGGCAGCTTGTCCGGGCGCGTCGATCCAGCCCGGATATGGTCAACAGGAACAAGGTCGGTGACCGCCGAGCTGGCGATCAGCGCCGATCTGATTTGCGTCTGGAACTCGATATCGGGCGTGATCATGCATTGCCCTCCGCTGCCTTCTTGATTGCCTGACCGATAGCGCGGCTGATGCGCCGCTGTGCACGGGGTTTCGCCAGCCGGGCTCCGGGGCGCATGAACGGCTGCGCCTCCTGTTTGACTGTGCCGAATTCCTGCAAATGGCCGTGGCGCACGTCTTCATTGCCGACAGTGACAAGTGCCTGATTGGGGCCAGCGGTGCGCCTGCCGCCACCCTCTGCATAGGCCGGAGTGGTTTCGCCCGGTGCGGTCACAGTGATGGACTCTTTCAGGTCGCCTTCATCGACGGGCACCAGAGCGCGCATGTTTGCGGCCATTTCCTCAGCACCTTTCACCAACGCAGGGCGCAAGGCTGCGACCACCTCTTTGGGAATAGCATTCAGGCGGGCTTCCAGCCGCTTCGACTGTTCGGTCAGGCTCTTATTCTTGAACATGACCAGTCACCGGATTCTTGTAAGGGGAAAGCAGGTCACGCACACCAAAGGGAATATGCGCAGTAGTCATGCCGAATGACGCGGCCTCACGCTGCTCATACCAATAGGCCGCAAGCTGCAAAGCGGCTTCGGTCAGGGGTGCTTCACCAGCCACAAAGGTTGTTCCGGTGTAGTGGCCGATCCATGTTTCGGCAGCGTCCAGCTTGTGCGCCAACAGGGCGTCATCAAGATCATGATCAAGGTTGAGCTGCGATTTCAGCAACGCAACGGGTGTCAGTGCGGCCATCAGCTCGCCTCTCTTTCTGAAAAAGTTATTTTCGGCCTGTCTTGTGCGGACGTCCCCACGCCGGTCCCCTTAAAGCGCCTAAAGTTCGAACCCACCCCCGGTCTGGGGCGGCTGTTCTTCGACACGGGCTCAGTCAATGCTCTTGCAACCGACCAGCCTTGGTTCAGCCGATATCGCAGGGTAGCTTTTTGTATTCCGGTGATCTCTGCCCATTGATTGAGGCTGTGCTCTTCACCACGGAATGTGAGGCGGACAAACGATCTCGTCTGCTTCGGCTTGGCTTCACTCAGCTTGCGGATTGCCGCGATGGTCAGCCGATCTCTCAGCTTATCACCGGGGTCAGCAGCGATAGGTTCGCCGATAGCACAGCCAACAGGCCAGCCATCCTTAAGTCTTTTGATTATCGTTGCAGGAGGGATGCCATAGTCTAGCGCCCAATCGGTGATGGATTGGGTGCTGCCCTGATAAGTGAGCATAGATTTAGGGTTGTAGCTCATCCAGAACACCTCCTAACCTGCATCAAGTTCCAGCAGCCGAATGCAAAGTTTGCAGGTTTCCCGGTGTTTCCTCTCGTGCTACGGGTGCAGCTCAGAGTTGATTTGAAAATGAGAGAACAAGTATGACGAAAATCACTGTAGGCGCATGTATTGGCGTGGCAGGATGGATATTCTTGATTGGATTTACAGGAGCTGACACGGATTTTGGTCAAGTTGTAAACCTTCACCTTGTCTCGATTGCTGAGAACGTAATCTTGCTTGGCTACGCATTGGTTCTTTGGGGTGCGATTGAGCAAGTGGGTGACAAGGTTACGGCTCGCATTAATGTCGGTGCAGATTCGACGCCCACAAAAACAAAGCCTACTGAAAGAACGTCCGAAACTACGATTTATGCCGATGAAGAACTTGCCGAACGTAAACGGCAGCTCGAAATGGCGCTGGCGAACAGAAAACCCTAAGTTCATGAAGACTGCTCCCGCCGTTGCTTGTGGCGGCTGTGACAAGACGTGCAGAGCGGCTGCCAGTTTGAGCGATCCCAGAACAGGCGCGTTTCGCCACGATGAGCGATGATGTGATCTACAAGCGTGGCCTTGGCTCCACAGCCGGGCCATGCGCAGCGATCATTGATCTTTAGGAAAGCGTCACGAGCTGCGCGCCATTTGCTGCCGTAGCCTCGTGCCGATGCAGACGGGCGGCGCGCATCATGGCGTTTGTTCCGCGCACGGGTGCGCGCAACCTGACAGGCGCAGCGCTCACCATGCGGAACGATCTGACCACACGAGCAGATATGAGGCGGGCGGGGCATCAGATCACCAGAGCAATGTGAATGATGCGTCTTCAGGGACGAGCGTGCTACCCGTGACGTGAATGCGCTTCGGGCGTATCCGGTGGATGATACCCGGCAGCAACCGTAAGGTGACAGCATTGCCGTTCTGCAAAGTCATGCGGACGGGCAGCGGGGTTTCCCAATAGCTGTTCAAGACCAGCGCACCGGGAATGACCGGTAGGTCATTATTGTCGTCTGCCTGCACTTCGACCGCGTTTTCATACGGTCCGTCAGGCGATTGGCCGTAGCCGGAATACGGGTCAATAGTCGGCATCAGATCATTTGTCCTTCTCGAATGGTGCTGAGTGCGCGCAGGCTATCCAGCCCGGCGCGGTCAAACTCAGGGTCAAGGTTGTTTCGAACGTTCTCTTGGCGCTGTTCTTCGGTGGGGCCTTGCTGGTTTTCTTCAGGAGCGCCGTGGATAGCCATGAGCTTGCTCATGTGGGCTTCAAAGGCGTCTGTGATTTCCTGCGGCGTTGCATTCCATGCTGTTTCAGGCGGCCAGTTCAGCCAGCCGGTAGCGTATCCATAGAGCTGCTTGAACAGATCAGCCCAAGGCAGTGGATTGGTGCTGGTCGATTTGGTTTCGCCATCGTCTGCACTGGTCGGGAACAGAGCTGTGACAAACTCAAAGAGCGGCATAAGTGCTGCGTTGGCGAACCCGGACAAGGGTTGTTTTGCGACATAGCCAAACAGGGCATCAGTGGCTGTCTTGCCAGCTCCGGCAGTGATGATCTGCCAGACAGTCAGCGTGTCGAATTCTTCCAGCTTGCGCAGCAGTTCGGGAAAGCCACCGTGCAGCCGTTCAAGGTGCATGGCAGCCCGCAAAGACGGGCGCAGGAACACGGTGTGACCACCGTGTTCCAATGCGACTGCGTCATATGCGGGCTGCCGTCTCATGATTGGCTTAGGCGGCCATCTGCAATTTGCGGAAAGCATCCGGGCGAACGACGCCAGCACCAACCCGGCGACGGGCGTGATAGCGCATCAGGCCGTTTGCACGCTGGGTGTAAGGATCAGCCAGCACAGCCAACGACAGGCGATCATAGATGCGGTAGCCACGCTTGAAGTCGCCAAAGATGATCGGCTCGGCGTCTGCGGCAACGTCCGGCATATCAACGGCTTCGACAACCGGGCGGCCAAGGATCGTCTCAGGCTGGCCTGCCTGATAGGACGGCTGCCACAGATAATTGCCATGACCGTCTTTCAGCGTGCGGATGGCTGCAAGCGTCTGGCCGTTCATGACCCATGTTCCGGTGTTCCGGTAAGTGGCCGGCAGGGCATACATCAGAGCGATCAGCTCATCAGGCGAGATTGCCGAATTGCTGGTTGCGACGGTCTCAGCGATATTGGCGTTGGTCATGAAACCGGCAGGCTCAAGAGCTGTGTTGCCGCTGACGAACGACACGTTCTCTTTCTGGCCGAAGTCTTCAGCCAGCGCGAGATTGACCTCGCTCAGCACGTTGGCGCTGTCTTCGGCAAGCTGAAGCGACATATCAACGAACGTCGCGATTTCCTTCACAACGATTTCCGACTGGTCGAATGTGGTTTCGCTGCCTGTCCGGGCGTCTGTCTCGCCCACCCACGCGGCATTGGTGATCCCGGTGCGTTTGGGCAGGATGATGTTAGCGGCAGCAGTGGTGCGCACATCAGCAATGGCGCGGATCGGGCTGTATTCCACCAGATTGCGAATGAATTCGCCGCTTACATCCTCGGGGGCAAGGATATGATTTGCGGTGTCGCTGGCGGTGGTCAGCGATTTCTTTTCGCCGGTGGACAGGTAGGCCGCGAAAGCTTTGACTTCGGTGCCACCCATGACAGGGTTCGCCGGGCCGGTGATCTGGGGCCGATTTCCTTTAGCTTCCAGTTTGTCCAGGCGGGCAATGACCTTGTCGAATGCCTTGGTGTCGATCTGGGGCACCTGCGGCGTATCGTTGGCCGGGGTTAGGGCCTTCTGCTCGGTCTCGATTTCTTCGTTTTCCAATTTGGGGGTCTCCATAGAGGGGGTCTGAGGGTCATCCGATTTGATGGACGTGATCTGTGCGCCCGGATGACAGGGGACGGCGACAACAGAGATTTCGTGAAGGTGGGCAGCGGTGATAGTGCGGCCCTTGGCATGGCGTTTGTGCTGTTTGGTCACAAAGCCAATAGACAGGCCGGAAATAGCCTTGCTGCGGATCATGGCGCACACTTCACGCGCGCGCTCAACGTCATCGACCAGCATGCGGCCTTTGACAGTCAAGCCTTCGTTGGATTCTGTGATCTGATCCCAAACGCCGATGACTTGCCCCTGATCATGGGCAAACAGCATCGGCAGATTTTCAGGGGATGTGATTGCTCCTTTTTCAATCACATCCCCAACCCGGTCAGCAGAGCCAAAGGGCCATGCAATCCCGGTGATCTCGCCTTGATCGGTAACATCGAACGCGGCTTTCACTTCGATCCGGTCGGTCATGCGGCAGCCTCATTTAGAGCCGCTGTAAGGTCGCCTGCATGGGCTGCGTCGGTGGTGTCAGGTTTTCCACCCCAGCGCGCATCCAGAATGTCCAGCGCCAGCGGATAAAGATCATCAATCGGAGTGTTCCGGGCGTAGGTGTCTGTGAGTTGTGCAGCGCGTTCCGGTTTGGTGCCGCCACCGATCAGACCAAGCCGGATGATCTCGATCAGGTCAGCCAGTTTGAACTGCATGTTCACAGCGCGCAGATAGAAAGCGCCAATGCCAAGATCGGCAAGGCGCTCAAGCTCAGTGATCATGTCATCGGTCAGGGCGAACGTGTATTCGCCATCGCCGAAAAAGGCGGTGTGGGTCAGGTTCATTCAGCCTGTTCCTTCTGGGTCGTTGTATAGGGGTTGCTCAGCTCGTCACCGCCATCCCGGCGCGGCAGGTTCAGACCGGCCCGGACGTCATTCGCGGAAAGAACGCCCATGCTGCGATACTGACCATATGCGGTCGCACGGGCTGCGGTGTCGGTGGTCAGCAGATCGTCAGTGACGGCTTCAAAGTAGAAGTCATCCTGTTCTTCAGGCGTCAGCAAGCATTGTGCGTAAGCGTCCGTCCAGTCCTTCAGCCACGGCTTGAGCGTGACGGTGTGGAACTGGCGGAACATTTCTTCGGTGTTTGACCAAGTGCCACGCGACAGCTCGAATAGCATGGTGGGTGGCACTCGGAAAATACGGGCGATTTCGTTGATTTGCTCAAGGCGGTTTTCGGCGAATTGAGCGTCGGCCAGCGTCATGGATATCGGGTGATACTGCATACCTTCATCCAGCACCGCCGCGTTGCCGTTATTCATTCCGGTGTGCTGCAATACCCAGTCTTTTATGAACTTTTTGATTGCCTCATTGCCCATTGATTTTTGGGTCGTAATGACTCCTGACGGGCGCGCACCATTCTTGAGCGACGTTGCCATGTGGTTCTCAAAGCTGATCGCCAGCGCGATAGCTTCTCGGCCAAGTGTGATCGGGGCAACTCCGCCAACGGCCTCAATCCGCAGCACATCCCGGTAGGAAAGCCGCACCTGCCCGGCATCGGTATGAACCCTAAAGAAAGGTTCGCCGTCTGGTTCCTGATCTCGCTGGACTTTGCCCGGTTCCAGCCGGTGCAGCTCATACGGTGTGTCATCAGAAAGGCGAACCACCTGAGCATGACCGGCACCATGCAACAGGGCGTCAATGGTCAGTTGTTCGCGTAGCTTCGCTGCGCTTGTCCAAGGATTCGCGCGCCCATGCACCAGCCGATAGGCCGGGTGATCTGTCAGCGTGGACTTGGATGCGCGATCATACAGTTTGACCGGAAGCGCGCCGATGGTCTCCGAGATGAGCGACACCGCGCAGTTCACGGCAGGAACGCGCATGGCGTTGCCGGGGCCAACAGACAGGCCGGTTGCGGTTGGCGACACCCCGAATAGCGTCAAGGCATCCGAGTCGGTAAGGGTCAGCGCCTTTTCTTCGACGCCGAATCCGAGTGCTTTTCTGATCTTGGTAAGGGCCATGCGATCCACTTGAGAATAGTAGTGTGGCAAAAATACCACACTGTGAATCGCGATTAAAGGAAAAAGTTACATATGAAACTAAATGAATGCGAGCGCGCCTAGACACCAGCGGTTGACTAGCATTCGAAATGACATGAAATTCAGCCCAAACTAATAGGGACAGTTAATTATGATCCGCACAACTTTGCTCTTAACTTCGGCGACTGTATTGCTTGGGTGTTCAACTGAATTGGTCCCCGGAGCCGAGCGCGTCAGGCAAATCTCGCCCGGTATGACCAGCTCTTGCACCTTTATCGGACCGGTAACCGGGGCTGAGAGTATGGGAATGGATGTCGCTGGCGATGTCGAAAGTGCTTACAACAAAGTCAGAAATGCGACTTTTGAAAGAGGCGGTAATGCATTCGTGGTCTCTTCCACTTCGTCGTCATCTGATGTTACAGTCGTCCAAGCGGACATATATGCTTGCCCATAGAGGCTTAGTTTAGATCGTAAAAAGGTAGTTTCACTATAGCGTCGGTTTTCGTTTTCAGTGTCACATCGCCGTAGTCGTCGCCAGCCGTTTTCCCGGCGTGGCCCTGAATGGCATCGACCACGCGATCTGAAATCCCGAGTTCGCGGCATTGGGTTTTGAGCCGGTGTCGCCAAGCATGATTTGGTAGCAACCTTTCCGGTGTCAGCCCAGACTTGCTTAGCCATGCTGCCACCTGATTTGCGATACGCTTCGCCTTGCGTGAATAGTCCTCTTGTTTCGTGCCGCTGTGAAACATTGGTCCGGGGTTTGCAGCTTCAACAAAGTTGATAAACCCTTCGTCGACTATCTGAGGATGCAGCGGGGCATCACGATATCCTCCCGTTTTAACGGAACCGGCGTCTGGTGTGATCCTAATCACCCATTGCCCGTCGATCTTGCGCACATCCTCTTTGCGAAGCTGGGTTATCTCGGAGACGCGAGCGCCGGTGAAAGCACAGATGATCGGTGTCCATCGTTTAGCGGCTACCAAGTGCGATTTTTCTCTGACATAGCCGCGCTCATCCTCATTGGGTCTATAGGTGCGGCTGGCCTTCAAGACCTTGTTCGCCTCAGCGTCAACATAGCCGCGTTCTCGGGTGTGTTGTTTCTTGGGCTTGGCTTGCCGCACACTGGCAGCCGGGTTTTTGGTCAGAATTTCGTTTTCGACCGCCCACGAAAACAGTGACCGGATAGTTGAGAGATATACATCGCTGACTGTCTTAGCGGACAAGCCACCCATTAGGTGATCGCGCCAAGCAATCAGGTCTTTCTTGGTGACCCGTGTGGCATCGTTGTGTTTCAGGTGTTTGATCAGCTTATCAATGACCGGCTGTTGTCGACCTATACCAGACCGCATGAACCCGGCTTGCTGCCGGTGCGCAACATAGTCTTTCCAGAGCTGTTTGATACTGACCGGAGTAGGGGCGTTTTCCGGGGGCTGAGCGTTCACAATGATAGGCGCAGTGGGTCTGCCGGTAAAATCCCCTTCATCGCGCTCAGCGGAGCGCGCAAGGGCATCCAGCTCTGCGTGACACAAGGCACGGCCTATCTCTCGCCATTCGTTGCTACCCGGTGCTGCGTCTACATTGCCAGCGGCCCGGAAGCGCTCGATCTGTGCGCCGACCAGTTCGCCCAACTCTGCGTCATTGGCGTTCCCAGCTACGGCACCGCGCAGGCGGCTAACTAGCAAATCGTCAATGCCTACAGCAGGGTAGCGAAGATCATTGCGCAGCTCATCATCCAGCGCCATACGCTGTGTGTAGTGGCTGTGCGCGATCTGATCTGGGGCCAGTGGATGCCGGGCAGGGGTGGCGTGTGCCTGACTACCGTTTGCCTTTTGCTCGGCAAGCGCGATCTGGTGTTGAAGCTGCGCGACTGCACCCGGCAGCAACTTGAGCGCCTGACGGTAATCACCACCTAGCGGGGTGCGTAGTTCCGTCTTGCCGATGATTCCCCGTAGGTCTTTAGGCACCACAAGCCGGGCATGATACCGACCGGAACGGTTGACGAGGTTGCGAACTTTGCCTGCCATGGGAACACCTTTTGTAACCAAAGTTGTAACCTTCAAACGGACATACGTCCTTGTTTGCAAGGGTTTTCTTTTGTTTCAAAAGGTTAGGATGGTGGGTGATGAGAGACTCGAACTCCCGACATCTTCGGTGTAAACGAAGCGCTCTACCAACTGAGCTAATCACCCGTGACGCTGCATGTAGCCAAGCCTGCGCGCGGGTGCAAGAGGGTCGGCACAATTTCTTTGACGTAAGGCAAGATCAGGTCGCCATCTCGTTCAATGCGGCCAGTAATTGGGCCAGCTCCTGCTCGGTGTTGTAGTGGCACAGCGAAATTCGGATACAGTCCGTCAGGCCCAGCGGGGTCAGAACATTGCCGCTATAGTGGTCTGCCTTGCGGATATGGGTGCGGATGCCCTGGTCGTTCAGTCGGGTGACAACATCGGCCGACGGCACATCGCGCACGACGACGGACACCAGCCCTTCGCGCGCCGGGTTGTCGGCACCTGCCAGAATTGTGATGTGGTCCATATCGCGCAACCCCGGAAGGTTGCCGGTGCCGTTGATCAGGGTATTTGTCAGATGGGTTTCATACGTGTGAATCGCGTGCCCTGCTGCTTCGATCCGTGCCCGGCGGTCGGTTTCGTCGGATATCTGCCCGCCAAGCCAGTCGAAATAGCCCACCACATCCGACATCGTCGCGTAGGAGCCGGTATCGCGGGTGCCGAATTCCCACCCATCGGCGGGCGCGTCGATCAGCTGATCATGCGGCAGCCCTGTCAGTCGGTCAGAGATCCAGGCGATGCCATAGCCATGGCGCGAGAACACTTTGTAGGGTGAGATCGCATAGCCATCGACCCCATAAGCATCAATGTCCATCTGGCCATGCGCAGCGTGCTGGATGCCGTCGACGATGATGAAACACGCCGGGGACACGGCGTGGATTGCCTGGGCTATTGCCGCGACGTCCATGCCCATGCCGGTAACGGGCGAGGCGTGCAGGATCGTGGCAACCGCTACATCAGGGGTCATCGCAGCCCGATAATCGTCGGCGGTGACCAGCCCCGTGGCGTCATTATGGGGCACGTTGACATAGTCCAGCCCGGCGACCTCGGCCCAGCGTCGGGCTGCGCTGCGGCTTGCCGGATGCTCGATCGAGCTGCCGATGACCTTGCTGCCCTTGGGCGCGTTGACGCAGGCCGTGCGGATCATACGGAACAGCAGTTCGGTTCCGCTTTCGCCCACAAAGAACTGACCGGTCGAGGCATTCATGAACACGGACAGATCAGCCTTGGCGGCATTAATGGTATCGACAAGGGCGCGGCTGGCCACGTTGTCGCGCCCCTGATTGTCCGGGATAGCTGCATATCTGGCCGAGGTCGCGACCACCGAATTCAATGTCAGCGCCCCGCCCGCATTTTCGAAAAAGATGCGCGGGCCCTGAAAGGGGCAGGTCTCGACATGGGCAAAACGGGCGCGAATGGCGTCGATCAGACCGGGGGTGTCTTGCAGCATCTTTGATATCCTGTCCTGTGGGTCGGGTGCAGCATCCCCCTGATACCAGTAGGTAATCAATACCGTTTGCGACGTGAGGGGCAATTGATCTGACGGATTCAGCCCTGTGCGACCAACCAAACCCCCGGGATTCAGCACCTTGCACCGCCGCTGTTTCGCAAAGGCGCTTGCGTGTCACCTGTTGCCTCAGATATCCCCGGAGGGACTGCAACTTTCCAGACGGGAGTACAATGATCCTGTCCCATGCGCGCCGATTGGTAATCACGGCCCTGGTGCTGGGCGTTTTGGCGCTGGCTCCGCTTCGGGCGGGGGCAGACGGCGTCTTGGTGTTTGCCGCCGCCAGCCTGAAAACCGCTTTGGATGAAATCGCGCCTGCGTTCACGCAGCAGACTGGGTACGAGGTGACGTTGTCATATGCGGCCTCATCCGTGCTGGCCCGGCAGATTCAACTGGGTGCGCCTGCGGATTTGTTTATCTCGGCCAACGAAGACTGGATGGATGTTTTACAGGAGCAGGGCCGGATCAATGCGACCTCGCGGGTTGATCTGCTTGGCAATGGGCTGGTTTTGATTGGCGCGACAGGTCAGATCCCGCTTGACCAGATCGACCCGGGCTTCGACCTGAAGGCCGCTCTGGACGGTGGCTATCTGGCCATGGCGCTGGTGGATGCGGTTCCGGCGGGCATCTACGGCAAGGCGGCCCTGCAGAACTTGGGATTATGGCAGGATGTTCGCGATCAGGTCGCGCAGACGGACAATGTGCGCGCCGCACTTGCATTGGTGGCAACTGGGGCGGTCCCGCTGGGGGTCGTCTATCGCTCGGACGCGATGGTTGAAGACCGCGTGCAGGTTGTCGCGCCATTCCCGGCGGATTTGCACCCGCCCATCGTCTATCCTGCGGCGGCAACGGTGTCGGCACGACCCGCAGCGTTGGCATTGTTAGAATATCTGCAATCCGGCCCCGCCCAGGCCGTGTTCATCGCGCAGGGTTTTTCCCTGCCGGAGGGCTGAGGCATGGGCTGGTTGGGACCAGAGGAGCTTGAGGCATTGAAACTGTCCTTGCGCGTGTCCTTTTGGGCGACGCTGGTCACATTGCCGTTCGGGATTTTCACGGCCTATGCGCTGGCCCGCTGGCGGTTTCCGGGGCGGCAGGTGCTGAACGGTCTGGTGCATTTGCCGCTGATCCTGCCGCCTGTGGTGACCGGTTATCTGCTGTTGCTGACGTTTGGCATTCAGGGGCCACTGGGTAAACTGCTGGGGGAATTTGGCATCGTTGTCGCCTTTCGCTGGACCGGGGCGGCGCTGGCGGCGGGGATAATGGCGTTTCCGCTGATGGTGCGCGCAATCCGCCTGTCGATCGAGGCTGTGGACCCCCGGCTGGAACAGGCCGGCGCAACCCTCGGGGCGTCGCGCCCCTTTGTGTTTGCCACTGTGACCCTGCCGATGATCCTGCCGGGCGTGATCGCCGGGGCCATCCTGGCCTTTGCCAAGGCGATGGGAGAGTTTGGCGCCACTATCACCTTTGTTTCCAATATCCCGGGTCAGACCCAGACGCTGCCCTCGGCCGTTTACGCGTTTTTGCAGGTTCCCGGCGGCGAGGCGGCGGCGACGCGGCTTGTCGTGATCTCGATCATCATTGCCATGGGGGCGCTGCTGCTGTCGGAATACGTCGGCCGCCGCGCCGCCGCGCGGGTGTCAGGATCATGAGCCTGTCTGTCCGCCTGCAACACGACCTGCCCGATATCAAGCTGGACCTCAGCTTTGATGCGCCCCCGGGTGTGACCGTCCTGTTCGGGCGGTCGGGGTCGGGTAAGACCACGGTTGTCAATGCGGTCGCCGGTTTGCTGCGGCCCAAGGCCGGACGCGTGGCCATTGATGGCTGGCAGCTGTTCGACACCGATCAGAACCATTGGCTGCCACCGCACCGGCGGCGTCTGGGGTATATCTTTCAGGAGGGGCGGTTGTTTCCGCATCTGACCGTGCGCCAAAATCTGTTGTATGGCCGATGGTTTGCCCCACGGGGCGCGCGCCGTGAAGACCCGGACAAAGTGATCGAGATGTTGGGGGTCGGCCACCTGTTGGACCGCCGCCCAACAGGCTTGTCGGGGGGCGAGAAACAGCGCGTTGCCATTGGCCGCGCGTTGCTGGCCAGCCCCCGCCTGATCCTGGCGGATGAGCCGCTGGCGGCGCTGGACGATGCGCGCAAGGCTGAAATCCTGCCCTATTTCGAACGGCTGCGGGATGAGGTCTCGGTCCCGATCCTATACGTCACCCATTCCGCCGCCGAAGTGGCGCGGCTGGCCACATCGGTGGTGGCGTTGCAGGACGGCAAGGTGGTGCGGCATGGTCCGGCGTCTGACGTGATGGCCGACCCTTCGGTGGCCCCAGCCGGGGTGCGCGCCATTGGTGCGGTGTTGCAGGTTCGGGTCACGGAACACCATGCGGACGGGTTGACCGAGTTGGACGCAGGCGGCGCGCGCTTGTTCCTGCCGCGCATTCAACACCGCGTCGGAGAAGGGCTGCGGATCAGAATCCCCGCGCAAGAGGTGATCCTGTCCACCAAACAACCCGAAGGGTTGTCGGCCCTGAACGTGCTGGAAGGTGTTGTTGATACCATCCGCGCAGGCGAAGGGCCGGGGGCCATTGTGTCGGTGAAAACCCCCGCCGGTTCTATTCTGGCCCGCGTCACCCGCCGTTCGGTTGCGGCACTGGGGCTGGCACAGGGGCGGCCCTGTTTTGCGGTGATCAAGACGGTGGCATTGGCGCCACAAGATGTGGGCGGGCGGTTGAACGCGCCCTAAGTCAGGGCGCGTGCTTCGAACTCACGCAGGATCAGGCGGGCCGCGTGCCCGAACCCGGCCCCTTCGGGCGTGGGGCTGTCGGGGAAGATGGCGGCCAGTTCCTGCAAAGCGTCCGATGACAGTGTGTGCAGGGATTCCTCGCCCAGATACAGGCTTTCGGCGGGCGCGCCCTCGGCCGTCAGAATCTCGTGATTGTCCAGCAGGATATGGAAGTACTCGACAGGTTCGTCGGGCGGTTCGATACTGATGCCAGGCCACGAACACAGGTGTTTCGCAGCAATCAGAACTTCGGAGATTCCGAACAGCAATTCGACCTTGGGACCACGCACCAGAATGCGATGCTGTTGCGAGACGATCAGGTCACGACGAGGCGTATCCGGACCAAGGCTGCCCGCGCGGATTCGAACCGGCCGCATGGCCGGGTTGTCGCGTAATCGTTCGGGCGGCAAGGCGCTGCTTTCGATCCATCGGATGGGTTGCAGTCCGTTGTCGGCAGTCCGGACGCAATCCCCGACCGCCAGCGATTCTATGGGCTGCGCACCGCGCTGCATTCCGATCAGCGTCCCGGCGGTAAAGCACACCCCTTCGATCGAGATCGTGATGTCCTGCGTCAGGGTGAACGGTGTGCCGAACAGAGTTGATGAGACCTGTACGGTAAACGTATCGGTGGCGGTCTGCTCGAAACCGAGATTGTCATAGAAGGCCGGGTTGACGGTATAGGTCCACTCTCCGTTCGCATTGATCGTGGCCGTTCCAAAGGCGGGCGGCGAAGAAATCGTCCAGTTCTGAGGGCCGGTCGGGCCAATGCTGGCCACATCCAGATCGCCGGTCGCCTGGTTCGGAGGGTTACCCGTAACAGAGCCGGTTATGTCGCCCGTAATGGATACCATGTCACGACCTCTCCTGTTGCAGGGCCTGTTCGAATTCCCTTTTCCGATACAGCCGCATGTGCACGTCGCCCGCGTCGTCGCGGGTCCATTCCACTATTCGGTTTCGGGTCAGATCGCTATCCATGCGATTTGTTCTGACGCGCGGGTGGGGGATGTCCTTTTTCAGAATGTCCACTATCTGATTGGTCTGGCCGAACGGTGCAACCAAATCGACAATCCAAAAGGATGATCCGCTGGTGAAATCTGCATCGGTCAGCTGTTTTTCCTTAACGGCATATTTGTATTCTGCGTCAGGGCTGAGCCCGGCGAAGGTGACAAAGCCGCGGGGGAACCCGTTTTGGCGAAAGATGTGATACTGCCCCAGCCTGAACGGCGTTTCAAAAGCATATAGAACCTGCGACAGGCTGCGTTTCTGGTGGGTCTTTGTCAGCGAGGCAAGATAAAACATCGCACCGAAATCCGCATATTTTTCGGGCGAGATATCGAACCAGTCATTTGGGAAGGTCTTGCTCAATCCAAACCCCATTAAATACCGATAATTGAATTCTATCGCCTAATATTCTGAAATGGTACTGTTTTGACCCTCGCGTGAGACACGGGGTAGGAGAGTGGTAACTGACTGGGTAGCCTTAAACTTTACTCGATCAGCAGGTCCAGTATGATCCGGGACAGATTTCATTTTGATCAGGGATTTGGCGTCATGCAGTTTTGGAAGGTGTCAGGTATCGCGGTATTGGCGATTTTGCCAGGACTTGCACAAGCTGTCGGGTTTGGCGTCGGCGTGTATCGTGGGTTTCGCACCGCAGTCACCCCGTTGGACAACGGGATCTACGAAGTGTCTGCCAGCGGCACATCCGCCCCGGTCGCCTATTGGTGCGGAATCGGTGATTTCGCCATCCGCACGCTGAGAACCAAAGCGACCCAGCGCATCTACATCACCAGAGCCTATGAAAGGCAGGCCCGGACCGTGCAGTTTTCGCTGACCGCACCCGAAGGGGTCGACACCAATCCGGGGTATTCCGTCACGGTCAAGCGCGTAGGCGAAAACATGACGGCAGGGTCGGCGCAGGGTTATTGTTATGACAATTTCATGGACCTTGGGTTCTGACCCCTGATCAGACCCATTTGGCCATGGGCGGCAAACTCATCAGCACGGCATCAGGGTCGTGGCCGGTTTCCAGACCAAATTTGGTGCCGCGGTCATAAACAAGGTTGTATTCGGCATACAGCCCGCGATGGACAAGTTGGGTGTCTTTTTCCGCATCGCCAAATCCCTGAACCCGCTGTTTTTCAACCAGCGGCAGGAATGCAGGCAGGAACGCCCGGCCGATATCCTGTGTCAGCGCGAAATCCGACGCCCAGTCTCCGGTGCAGTAATCATCCATGAAAATCCCACCGACGCCACGGGCGCGTTTGCGGTGCGGGATATAGAAGTATTCGTCCGCCCAATCCTTGAGGCGCGGGTAATGCCCCGGCCCGTGCGGGTCCAGATGCGCCTTTTGCGTGGCGTGGAAATGGGCCGTGTCTTCGGGGTATTCGATGCAAGGGTTCAAGTCCGACCCACCGCCGAACCACCAGGCATGAGGGGTCCAGAACATGCGCGTGTTCATGTGCACGGCCGGGACATGCGGGTTCTGCATATGGGCCACAAGGCTGATCCCCGAGGCCCAGAATCTGGGGTCTTCGGTCATGCCCGGCAGCCCCTTGCGTGCGGCCATCGCCTGTTGCGCGCGCGCGCCCAGGGTGCCGTATACGGTCGAGATATTGACGCCAACCTTTTCGAACACGCGGCCCCCGCGCATGACCGACATCAGCCCACCGCCCGCATCTGATCCATCGTCGGACTGGCGCTTGGTTTCCTTGACTTCGAACGGCCCTGGCGCCGCATCCGAGAACGGCCCGGCGTCGTGCGTGTCCTCAAGCGTTTCGAATGCGGTGACGATGTCGTCACGCAGTTGCCGGAACCAGGCGGCAGCGGTGGATTTTTCAGTGTCAAACATGGGGATCAATGTGCCGGGGCTGCGACGGGGTCCAGCAGGGTGCGGCCGCCGTCGATTGTCAGAATCTGGCCGGTGATGAATCCGGCCGCGTCCGAGGCCAGATATTGCGCGGTTTCCGTCAATTCGGTCGGGGCCGCGATCCGGGCCAAGGGTGTGTGCTTTTCGATGTCGTCCCGGAAGTCCCGGTTTTCTTTCAGCGTGGATTGCAGCGATGCGCTCATCACTGATCCCAGCGCGATGGAATTCACCCGGATGCGGCTGGGGGCAAACGCAACCGCCAAAGAGCGCGTCATCTGATCCAGCGCGGCGGTCGACACGGAATAGGCCATCAGGTCGGGATGGGTGCGCCGGGCCGCAATCGAGGACAGGTTGATGATCGACCCGGCCGGGGCCTCGCCGCCTTCACCCGACTGTTTGATCATCCGTTTGGCGACCAGCTGGCTTAGGCGTAGGGCAGGCATCAGGTTCTGGTTCAACAAGGTCCGGACCGAGTCGTCTTCGATATCCAGCGGGTCGGACGGGATCACCTGCCGTGCGCCGTTGATAAGGATGTCCACCTGATCGAATGCGTCGATTGTGGCCGACAGCAGGTTGGCGATTGTCAGCTTTTCGCGCAAATCCCCGGCAAAAAAGCGGATGTTGCTGTCATCTGCCTGTTCTCCCAGCTCCTCGGATAGGCGCTTTTCGTCCATGTCGGCGAACATGACATTTGCACCCGCATCGGCAAAATGGCGTCCAATGGCCAGCCCAACGCCATTGGCGCCACCTGTTACAATTGCAGTTTTGCCCGCTATGGAAAAGGACATGCGTAATCTCCTGAGTTGCGGCGCAGGTTAGCCGGGATCATCGCCGAGGGCGAGAGGTGTGAAAAACCTTGAACCGATTGTCGCCTGTCACTTCCTGAACATGGGCAAAGGTCTCGGTCAGTGTGGTTTCATAGGGCAGGTGGCGATTGGCAACCATCCACAGGTCACCATGCCGGGTCAGGTTGCGGGCGGCAGATTTGATGAACGCCTGCCCCAACGCAGGGTCGGCACTGCGCGAGGTATGGAACGGCGGGTTCATGACAATTGTGTCGACCGGGTCCGGGGCCTTCCAGGTGGTTGCGTCGGCCCAATGAAACTGCGCGCGGGGATCGGCCACATTGGCGCGGGCGCAAGTCAGGGCACTATGATCCGCTTCGACCAGATGCAGGGTGCGCAACCCATCAGCGTCAAGCAACCCGGCGGATAAAAACCCCCAGCCAGCACCCAGATCCGCCACGCGCGCACCCATTTTCTTGGGCAAAGCCCCCTGCAACAACGCCGATGCGGGGTCGATTCCATCGGCCGAGAATACGCCCGGCGCGGTATGATACGTGTCTACGGTCTGGCTGTCCGGTGCGGCCCAATCCGCAAAAGCCTGCGGTTCGGACTGAAACCAGAAAATCTTGCCGTGTGCTTTGGAAATCGGCCCTTCGACCGCCACGCGCTTGCGAATATCCTTCAACAGGCTGTCGACGCCGTCGGTCTTGGCCCCATCGACGACAATCACCCCGCTGGCGTGGTTACTGGCCTGATGGATCAGGCTGCGGGCCAGCGCCTTGGCGCGGGGCAGGATCACGATGGCGTCCTGACATGCCTCGGACGTCAGCGGCGTGGTGGTGAACCCCTGATCCGCGAAATGGTCGTGAAAGGGTTTGAAAGGCTGAATGATGCGGCTTTCCCGCGGCAGCGCAGACAGGTCGTGGTCCGGGGATGGCCCGAACACCGTCAACGGCTGCGACAGCACAAGGCCGCTTTGCAAGGCTAGATCAAGTCGAGAAGACATAAGCGATTCCGATACAGCGATCAGGCCCCGGGGCGCCTTACTCTTCGCGTTCCATTGTGCATTGCAGGGGGTGCTGATGCCGGCGGGCGAAATCCATGACCTGCCCCACTTTGGTCTCGGCGATTTCATGGCTGAAAACGCCAACAACGGCCACGCCCTTTTTGTGGACGGTCAGCATGATGTCAAAGGCCTGCGCGTGGGTCATGCCAAAGAACCGCTCCAGCACAAGCACCACGAATTCCATCGGGGTGTAGTCGTCATTCAGCAGCAAGACCTTGTACAGAGGTGGACGCTTGGTTTTGGGGCGCGTCTGTACCAGGACCGACGATTCCTCATCGTCATCCGGTTGGTCAGACATCATCCATTGGTTTTCAAACATCGCGTTCATCTGTCCGATTCAGCCTTCGGTTTATCTGTGCGCTTATATAACGTCGAAAGGGCCGGAGAAAAGAGTAAGCAGGACCTATTCGAATTGGAAGAAAAGCTGACCACAGTCGGGTTCGATGCTGATGATACCCTATGGCATAATGAACGGTTTTTTCAGCTAACCCATACATATTTTGCTGAACTGCTGGCCGACCACGCCGAGCGTGAGCACCTGATGGAGCGGCTTCTGGCCGCAGAAAAACGCAACATTCGGCACTATGGGTACGGAATCAAGGGTTTTACCCTGTCGATGATCGAAACCGCGATTGAGGTGACCGAAGATCGTGTTCCCGCCTCGGTCATCCGTCAGTTGATCGAAGCGGGGCAGGACATGCTGGCCCATCCAATCGAATTGTTACCCCACGCCCGCGAGGCGATAGAGGGCGTTGCCGCGACGCATAAGGTGATTCTGATTACCAAGGGCGATCTGATTGATCAGGAAAGAAAGCTGGCACAATCCGGTTTGGGTGATCTGTTCGACGGGGTCGAGATCGTGTCTGAGAAGACCCCGGATACCTATCGCGGGATTTTCGGTCAGTACTGTGACGGGCCTGCCTCGGCAATGATGGTTGGCAATTCGATGCGGTCCGACGTTGTTGCGGCGATCCGTGCGGGGTGTTGGGGTGTTTACGTACCGCATGGTCTGGTTTGGGAAATCGAAAAGGCGGAAACACCTGCGGATAACCCGCGATACAGGGAATTGCAGGATTTGGGCGAACTTTCGCAGCTTATTCGCACGCTCAGCTGATGTTGCCGATCAGCCGCAGTTCCGGAAATTCGACAGCGGCTAACGACATAGTCTGGCCATTTTTGCAGATTTGGTGGGTTCAGCACTGTGCGCGCATACATGTTGTAGGGCGGCGCAGAGAAAACGAAACAGTGAATTTATTAGCTTTCGGTTTATTTAACGCGTTCCCTATGCTAGCCTAAGTGACAATATAATAAATAAATTGCTGACCGGGAAAACCCGGCGGCCTGAGGTAGACAGAGGCAAAGATCGTGCAGGTTCGGCGGACAGTTCCGGCCCGAATGGGCTTATTTCTTATAGCATTCTTGTGGCTGCTTTCTTTTGCGCCGTTGCAAGGGGTGGCCGCGCCTTACGCGGCGATGGTGATCGACGCGCGCACCGGTGAGGTGCTGCATTCACGTAACGCCGATACCAGGCTGCATCCGGCGTCGCTGACCAAAATGATGACGCTGTATGTCGCCTTCGAGGCGGTGCGTAATGGCGAGATCACTTTGGACACGCCGGTTCGTATTACCAAAAAAGCGGCCTCTGAGCCGCCGTCGAAATTGGGCCTGCGCAGCGGGCAGACAATTGCGTTTCGGTATCTGATCCGCGCGGCAGCCGTGAAATCGGCCAATGACGCGGCCACAGCCATCGGAATCGCGATCAGCGGGTCCGAGGCGGCGTTTGCACGGCGTATGACGCGCACGGCCAAAGCCATGGGCATGAGCCGGACAACCTTCAAAAACGCACACGGTCTGACGGAATCGGGTCACCTGTCGACGGCTCGGGACATGACCGAACTGGGTCGTCATCTGCTGTATGATTATCCGCAGTACTACAATCTGTTCTCGCGCAAATCGACTCATGCCGGGATCAAGACCGTACCCAATACGAACCGTCGTTTGCTGGCCGCCTATAGCGGCGCGGACGGTATCAAGACCGGCTACACCCGGGCGGCAGGGTTCAACCTTGTCGCATCGGCAAAGCGCAAGGATGAGCGCGTGATTGCCACTGTCTTTGGTGGGAAATCCGGCGCATCGCGCAACGCCAAGGTGGCAGAGTTGCTGGACATGGGGTTCCGCCGGGCACCCTCTCGTGCGCCGATCCGTAAACCGGCGCGCCCGGTCTATGCCGGGAATGCGGGATTGAATGCAAAGGTGGCGCGTCTGGTTAGCGCACCGACCACCAGCCTGCGGCCGGTTCTGCGTCCGGGGCCGGGTGCTGCGGTTCAGGTGGCGGGCACTGTCGCCGCAACTGCGGCCAAAAACGGCGCGCGCATTCAGGACGGAATCGCGGCGGCTATTGCGGCGGCTGATGTCCAGTCGCCAACCGACGGCACGACACGGCCAGCCACACGCCCGAATGATCTGGTGTTGGCGTCGACTGACCCAAACGCACAGCCCGAGCCTGAGCAGGAAATCGTCACCCGCCTATCCACATCCGGCGGTCATCTGTGGGGCGTTAATGTGGGTCGCTATACCACCCGATACGAGGCCGAAAAGGTTCTGTTGAAAACCGCCCTGTCGGAAATGACCTCTCTGGAAGGTACGCTGCGCAAGGTGAACCAAAACTCGCGCGGGTTTGATGCAACGTTTCAGGGCATGTCCCGCGATCAGGCCGACTTGGCCTGCCGCAGGCTCCAGGCCCGCAATGTCACATGTTTCATGATCGGACCGTCATAAGATCCGGCATAATCTCTCCTGAATGGATCTGGGCTGCGAGGAAACTCGCAGCCCCTTTTTTGTCAGTCAAAGACATTGCCGTGCTGGTATTGCTCGTCCTGTCCGGCGGCGGCGGTCAGGGCCGCGACGTTGTCCTTGGTGAAGAACCCGTCATACTTGTGGCACCGCTCGATATACTCGGTGATCAGCAGCGTGTTTTTCGAATGTTTCGAAAAGATCTGCTTGAGGTTCGGATCATCCTTACACTCCCCCACCACATGGGCCAGGAACGGCACCCCCTTGTCCTTGAGTGTGTTCACCACGAAATCGACGTTCTTTTCCCCGGCACCGTGGTCACCGTCCTTGACCTCAATCGCCATGTGGTGAAGGCGGCGGCCGAAATTGCGCACGAAATCCTCGGTCGGCATCGGCAGCTTGGCGAAAGAATTCACGAAAGAGGGCGTATTGTTCGCCGTAAACACTTTGGCGGGTGACTTCTTGTCGTCATCCACATTCGGATTGCGGTTCACGTTGGTTGACGAATTCATGTCAAAGATGTTGTACGCCCCCCAAAAGTAATAGGGGACCATGGTCAGAAATTCGAGGATCGCGTCCTCACGCTCGCCCGCCAGCACCCGCGTGGCAAGGTGATCGACCCCCAGCATGAGCGGGGCGATATTGCTGTCGGCGCTAAAAGTGGCGGCTTGATCCAGTTGCGCCTGTTCCGCACTGCTCAGCAGTATGCGGTCACCCAGGCCCAGGCTGTCGGGATCATTGAAATTCAGGGTGGAATATCCGACCCGGTTGCAGGTGAAATCGGACGGGGTGGTAAAGCAAAAGCCGTCCAGCGTGTAGAACGGGTTTTCGGTGTCACCGCTGTATTCGAACCGGATATTCTGATCCTCAAGCGTATTGACCAGGGTCTTCAGGTCTGACGCGCCATACACCTCGCCGACATAGCGGGTCTGAGGAGTATTGCGTGCCATCGGATACATGCGGTTGATGCGGGGGATAAAGTCCTCGAACGTTGGGCTAAGCGGTGCCATTACGATCAACGCGGGAAAATCGGGATGCGAATGCAGCACCGCGAACTTATGTGTCTGCCCCAGATAGCTGGCTGTGTGGCGGTAAGGCGTCATGACGTAAAGCTCGACCAGGGTATCAAACAACGCTGTGGTCTCGACCTGAAGAACGATCGCCCGCATCTGGTTGACCTGATCGGCGATGCCGGAACTGGTGCGGCGTTCATAGATCCTTGGCAGGTACTCGCTGAAAAAATCCGAGTTCTTTTTGTCCCCACGGGGTTCATATGACATCAAGTCGAAAGACATTAGCTTACCTCCTTGCGCAGGTCCGGCGATTGCCGGGCATGGCATTGTTTGGATTTGTGGTATTCAGAACATGCACTTGCAGGCATGCTAGGGTCTGATTTCCGACTGGGCAACAGTAAGAAGATGGGACGTCGGTCTAATGCATGGATGGCTGGGGGATGAATTTCGTTACCTCGACGCCGCCTGCAATCAGGTTCTCGCGCACAGAGCGGGCAATTTGCACAGCCGTCGGCCCGTCGCCATGCAGGCAGATCGTGTCGATCGAGGTTTCCAGCCGCTTGCCTGTCTCGGTGATGATAGCACCCTCGCGGACCATGTTCAGGATGCGGGGGCCTGCGATTTCGGGATCGTGGATCACCGCACCGGGCAGGCTGCGGTCCACCAGTGTGCCGTCGTCATTATATGCCCGGTCCGCGAATATCTCGCCTACCCATTTACAGCCAAGCTCGCGCACGGCGTCTTCCTGTTTGGTGGCGGCCAGAACCATGACGATAATGTCGGGGTCAACGTCCAGCGCGCCCCGATAGCAGGCCCGCGCCATGTCGATATCGGCCGAGCACATATTGGCCAGCGCCCCGTGCAGTTTCAAGTGCCGCACTTTGGTGCCCACCGCCCTGGCCATCCCCATCGCCGCGCCCAGTTGATAGCGCACAAGGTTGCGCAGGCTGTCGGGCGGCAGTTTCATGTTGCGACGGCCAAACCCCTGAAGATCGGGAAAGCCCGGATGCGCGCCGATGCCTACATCATTCTCGGCGGCCCGGGTCATCGTCTGCGCCATCACGTCCCAGTCGCCTGCGTGAAAGCCGCAGGCGATATTGGCCGAGGTGATGATTTTCAGCAGGCTGTCATCATCGCCCATTTTCCAGGGGCCAAAGCTCTCCCCCATATCGGCATTCAGATCGACGCTGGGCATCGGCAACACTCCTTAGTCGGTGGCAGAGATCACTCCGCCAATCAATTGGTAGGACAACAGGTCCGCTATGTCATGTGGATCGCGGACCAGAGGTTCAACCTGCGCCCGCAATCGCGACAGGTCAGCCAGATAGGTCGCATGCAGGGCGACGGCTTGATCCATCGTTACAAATGTGAATTGCAGCGGCCCACCCGCCGGGGTCTGGGCCGCGCGGGGCAGGTCGCAGGGCAGGACGGTTGCAATGCGGGGGTATCCCCCGGTGGTCTGGCATTCGGGCAGCAGGATGAAGGGGTTTCCGGTGCCGGTCATCTGGATATCGCCGGGGGTGATGACCTCTGACAATATGTCCAACTGCCCCTTGGCTGCGAATCCTTTGCCCTCACTGTCCAGTTGCATCCCCATCCGATTGGCCCGGGTGCCGCGCCGAAAGACAGTTCTGGCAAAGCGGTCCAGAGTTTCCTGATCGAACAGGGGGGTCTGAAAACTGGCCAGCGCGCGCAGGCCCCCGCCGGCGAACCGGTCATCCGGCCGCAGCTTCATCCCGGCGCTACCTGAATATGGGCCGATTGGCAGCAGATCGCCCGCCTGCGCCGCACGCCCAACCTTTGCTGTCAGATGGGCCGAACGGGATTCTAGAAACAGCGGCGCATCAATGCCGCCACCGACATGCAGATAGCCATAATTGCCCTGTTGCACGGCACCGATTGTCAACCGCTGCCCGGCCTCTAATACATGAGAGGCATTCCAGACAATCGGGCTGCCGTCGATACTGGCCTGCATCGGCGCACCGGTCAGCGCGATGGTCACAGGTTGGGTCGCTTCGAATGTGCCCCCCATCCCCGCCATTTCCAATGCGGCGCAGTCTGGGCTTTGCCCCAGCAATGCCGCGCCCTCGTGAAGGGCCAGCTGATCGGCGGCCCCTGATCGGGACAGACCCTGATCCAGAAAGCCCGCCCGTCCCTGATCCTGCAAGGTGCAGGCCGGGCCGATCTGATGCACCAGCAGGCTCATGCCGGGATCTCCTCGCAGGTTGCGCCGCCCGAACCGTCATTGGCCGCGCGGATATCTTCCAGATCATCGCGCGAAACGGGCAGGAACTGCATTTCATCACCCGGGCGCAGGGCAAAGCTTTGTAATGCTTCGGGACGAAAGCAGCGAAAGGCGGTCTGACCCACGTGTCGCCAGCCGGTCGGTGTCGGCCCCGAAAACAGCACGAATTGTGAAATGGCCAGAACCAGCGCCCCCTCGGGCACCATAGGGTTCAGCTCTTTAAGGCGTGGAATGTTGAACTCTGGTCCCAACGGGCCAAGATACGGCTGACCGGGGGCAAAGCCAATTGTCAGCACGCGAACGCGGCTATCCCCAAGGCGTTGTATGGCGTCGGTCGGTGAAAGCCCTGCGGCGGCGGCGGCCTCATCCAATTGCGGTGCCAGTTCACCCCCATATACAGTGGGCACTTTCCACAGGCGACGCCCGGAAGGCAGCGGCGCCTGATACCAGTCCTGTTGTTGCAGCAATTGTTCCACGCGCGCCTGGATTTCAGAATGCGGCAGGTTGATCGGATCAAACCGCACATAGGCCGATGCCAGAGAGGCTGATGTTTCGATCACGCCTTCCCATCTGCTGGTGTCGATCGCATCGCGAAACGCCAGGGCCGCCCGGTTCGACGATTCAGCCATGGTGTCCGCGAACGAAATTAGCAGGCCATCCAGACCAACTGTTCGTATGCGAGGGAAAGGGGCGGTGTGCTGAGGTGTCATATCTAACTGCGTCCGAACCTGTCTTTCCGGCGAGGTGACCGTATCCGGGGCCAATGCGCAAGACCCGGGTGCAACCCGATGTCTTTTTCGGTGCTCCAGAGCGGGATGAGCCGGGAAAACCGACCCAAAAGTGAATCGGTTTGTGCAAACGACTCGATCCGGACTTGTGGGTGTATTTGCCAGATTCACTATATATGGGGTGGGTGGAGAGTCGGTCGGGTATAGGTGTCGAGATTGGGGTGGCGAGTTAAGGTATCCTTGGCGAAGGCATTCGGTTTAAGGTTTATGTAAGTAGTTGAAAATAAATATAAAAATAGAAAATATCAAAAAAATCACGCAAGATGCGATTTTCTGCTTGCGGAGGTATGCGGTAATACTTAGAACCCCCTTCACCGGCGCTGCTGAGGCGCTGGAGACACGCTGGAGAGACGGTGGTGACGCTCAGGAGAGACTGGGGGCATCATTGGGAATGAGTTAGGCGGGCGCGCTGATGTTATTGGCGCAACGGTCTGGTTTTTGGCTCTGGGTGTTTTGTTCTTTGACATTGATGGATAACTGAAGAGATATGTGGGCGGTTTGGTTCGTTTTCGACGGATTGAATGTCTGTATATCGCGCTCTTAGGTTTTATTGTTTTACGCTCTAGTAGTGTGAGGGGTATTGCCGATTATGGAGTGTCAGCTTCACTGTTTGAGTGGTTCACTGATTTCTTAGGAAGTCTGTGTACATCAAACAGAAGACTTCATCAGGATTAGCCTCCTGATGAGATGTGCAGAGGTTCGAACGTCAAGGATAAGCAGCAATGCTTTTCAACTTGAGAGTTTGATCCTGGCTCAGAACGAACGCTGGCGGCAGGCTTAACACATGCAAGTCGAGCGCGCCCTTCGGGGTGAGCGGCGGACGGGTTAGTAACGCGTGGGAACATACCCTTTTCTACGGAATAGCCTCTGGAAACGGAGAGTAATACCGTATGAGCCCTTCGGGGGAAAGATTTATCGGGAAAGGATTGGCCCGCGTTAGATTAGGTAGTTGGTGGGGTAATGGCCTACCAAGCCTACGATCTATAGCTGGTTTTAGAGGATGATCAGCAACACTGGGACTGAGACACGGCCCAGACTCCTACGGGAGGCAGCAGTGGGGAATCTTGGACAATGGGCGCAAGCCTGATCCAGCCATGCCGCGTGAGTGATGAAGGCCTTAGGGTCGTAAAGCTCTTTCGCCTGTGAAGATAATGACGGTAGCAGGTAAAGAAACCCCGGCTAACTCCGTGCCAGCAGCCGCGGTAATACGGAGGGGGTTAGCGTTGTTCGGAATTACTGGGCGTAAAGCGCACGTAGGCGGACTGGAAAGTATGGGGTGAAATCCCAGGGCTCAACCCTGGAACTGCCTCATAAACTCCCAGTCTTGAGTTCGAGAGAGGTGAGTGG
>NZ_JQEZ01000008.1 GCF_000743705.1 Ruegeria halocynthiae
TTTCTGGCCTGATGCAGAAGAACTGATCCTAGGTCATTCCTGCACGGATGTTGTGGATCGTGCCGGGATCGATTTGGGAACCGGCGAAATGCGAACCGTGCCAATGTTGTCCGCCATGGGGAAGGCACCGGGGCAGCTGGAATTCCACATGCGCGCAGCGATAAACACCGGCGTGACGCGGGACGAAATCGTTGAAATTGTGTTTCAGGTGTCAGTTTATGCGGGCGTCCCCGCCTGTATGAACGCGATCACAGCGGCCAAAGAGGTGTTTCAGGCGAATGAGGTGGGCTAACCTTGGCTGAACACTGTTGATCACGGGAACAGGGTCGATTCAGGCTGAGTGCAAACTAGGACGGTAGGAAAGTTTCTGAACTGATCGGTTTGAAACAGACCCTTCGCCGCGCCAAGCCCGAATTGGTAAGGAGCGGACCAAGCAGTCATACGCAGTATCGGATAATACGTCTGCTTTGGACTATCCCATTCTCGATATGACCTTCCAATCTCTAGATCCCGCTCTCTAAAGAAAAGCTATTCAGTTGTAGATCAGTGTTCTGATTTCCTGATCGGTTACTGGACCGGAGATAATCATAGTGTTCCTGTATGCGCCGTTCTTTTCACGCAATTCATGAATGATCAGACTACCGTTTGATAGTTGAACTGCATATTCAAGAAATGATGAAGGGTACCTCTTCTTTATCGCGCTGCTTGTAAATCTTGTTCCTGCTGACAGAAATGCTTGACCCGACTGCTGTGCATTGTCTTCACTTTCAAAAGTTACGACGCAGACTACCCCTGAAGGGGTTTCCGCCAAGCTTGCGATGATAAGTTGATCGGGTAACTGAAAGACCTGGTCCGGTACGGACGATCCTCTTACTTTCTGCAGCCCTACTCCACCAGCCAACGTCGCGAAGTTAGAAAAATTCGGAAGGCCCGCAAGGCAGGTTCGTTCGAAAACACTGACCGCTACACCTGTCGAAACGCCTTCTGCGGCCTGCACGCTTTCACTTACACAAGCGGTTACAAAAGCCATCGTTATCGCCAGAAGGGTCACATTGCGAGTGATCCTTGGCGGAAAACTACTAACTTTCAATTCAGTTCTCCATCTGTTTCCTGCAATAACCCACCACTATTCGGTGTGGCCGATACACCAATGTAGTAGTGCTGCAAAGGAGTTACCTTTCCAAACCTTTTTCTGATTGGTCAGTGTCTTTACCTATTCGGATTATTCGGACCGCCGTCAGTCGTTCTGAGTGCGGCATCGGTCAAAGTGGGCTCTCTCCCGACGTTCTCTGCGGCTAACACCTACTGGCGGTCCGAGCCCCAAGCCGCCGTCGCTCCGTAACTTGGCTGCTGCGGGTGCATTAGGCCGCTTACAGCACATTGCGGACCTTGGACCCCAAGTGCCCGTCAATTGTCTGAGTGAAATGATCGGTTGTCTGCAATGAGCCCTTACCAGACCCCCATCGCAACAATGGCTTTGTTCATGCAGCGGGCGTCTGTCGCGCTTACCGGACATTCTCAGAATTGCCCAGAAAGTTCTGTGTCGCGAGTCAAGGAGGTTGCTCGAGAGCGATCCCGACCATCCAACTTCCTAAGCTTTAGATACTCCGGTTGCATTACCAACAATAGAGGAACAATGTGTGGCTCAGCTTTATCCACAACCTTTGAAAAAACGTACTCCAGATTGCACGGCGGGCTAACAAGCTGGCGCAGATCTATTCAATGGGCTGGCATTGCGAATACTGCGGTGAACTCATGCCTGAGTGGAAGCGGGTGGGCGCCAAGTATTGCAAGGATAGTTGCCGCAAGATGGCAGCGCGGAAACGGCGAAATGCACATTAAGTTTAAGCATAAGGTTTTTCAGGGCCTATTTCCAAAGAAGTGTATGCCAAAGCCACATTATTGCCCCAATTCAAACGGTAGAGCGACGGTGTCATGCATCTACTATAGAGAGACTAAATCTGTGAAAAGACTGGCATTGATTATGTTTGGCGCGCTTACCGCTTGTACAACTAACAGCACTGAGCCTCCTACCGTACCATTTCAAGGAAACCCAGTGGAGTTCCCTGTGAGGTTCATAGGTTTCGCGGATGGATTCTCACCAACTTGCAGCTATGCGATGGGTGCTCAGAAGGGGACGTTCAGAGTACCGGCAAATATCAACTTCAAGTTCACCGATGAAAAGCAAACACTGAATTTGAAATGTACCGTCGATGAAACAAAGAAGATTCCCCGCAACGTACGAAAAATAAAAGCCTTTCATTGGGAAGGCTCTTGGAGCTGGTCGGCAGACACCACTTTCAAACGCCACACTTCCTATTATGCCACCGGGAAAATAGGTGACCGGCGTCGTGTGAGAGTCCCAGCTTCACAAGGTGAGCATGAACTAAGAGCTTCACTGATTGAGAGCAAAGGAGTTCAAATCTTACCTAATTTGATTGTCGTTACTCCCGAACCGGGAAGCTTGGAGATGACCCCTTTATACTGACACTGTAAGAGACGGCGTCTGTTCCGACGCCGCTTTTTTCCCAGGCAGGAAACAAGTTCAAGCCCGTTGAAGCCGAAGTTCACCCCGCATTCCGATCCAGCCTCTCAATGGACTGGCGCGCGGGGCGGGCCCCAGTAAAAAACAAGCCATTGATCCGCTGCACCTCCACGCCACTATCGTAGGAGGTTGCCTCTTCTTGAGGAAAAGATGCTTAACAGAGAAGACCCCATTACGGGAGTCAGCTTTCTGCGCGTCGCAACCCGCTGCGCGAGCAAAGGACCGAAGCGTGATGAACGGCAGTAGTGGGTTCAACGTGCCAGCTCCAACGCGTCGCAGGGAATGTCGGCAGCGAGCCCAGAGCTACTTCATGCTCCCAAATCTTCTGTTCAAGTATCCAACCGTCGGCACACCAAGATAGATCATCCAAAATAGCCAAATCCAGATCACTATTTTTGCAACGATGACATCACGATTTGGGAATGCCGAGGTTGCAAAGACTAACAACAAAAAGAACGCGAAATGCGACACCAACAGGAAAACTAATGCCCGTGCCGAGTTTCGCTCAAGCTCTCCTCCGAAGTTAAGAAACAAATTTTTCAAAATTTCAGTCTCCGGTCCACCAAATAGTCATGCACACTCTACATCAAATGGCAGCAAAGTCCGGAGGGTGTGTGAAAACTCCGTCGTTTTCGCCTGGATGATGGTATGATTTCCGTATTCGATGCGGAGGTTGTTCATGACGCAATTTATCGAAGGTTTGGACCGCCAGCAAACGATGTTGCTGCCTGAACATCTTGATGATTATGTTGACGAGAACAGCCCAGTACGAGCCATCGATGCCTTTGCCGACATGCTTGATCTCGCGGCGCTTGGCTTTACTACGCAGCCCGCTGCCACTGGCCGACCGGGTTATCATCCGGGGTTGATGCTGCGGATTTATCTGTACGGCTATTTGAACCAGATCCAGTCTTCGCGACGACTGGAACGGGAGTGCGGGCGCAACCTTGAGCTCATCTGGCTGACGGGTCGGTTGAAGCCGGACTTCAAGACGATTGCTGATTTTAGGAAGGATAACGGGCCTGCGATCCGCAAAGTGTGCCAACAATTTGTCGCCCTATGTCGCAACATGGATCTGCTGGATGGAGACGTGGTCGCCATCGATGGCAGCCGGTTCAAAGCTCTGAATGCCAAAGCCAGGAATTACACGCGCGGTAAGCTGCGCCAGAAGTTGGGTGAGATCGACAAAGCAATCGAGCGTTATCTTGGTGAGTTGGATCGCGCTGACGCCGTGTTTGAGCAGACTGCCACGGTGCTGCCAGAGGCCCGCATGGAACGCACCTTGAGAAAGCTGGAGCATCTGCAAAAGGAGGCCGCGCGCTACAGATCAATTGAACAGCGCATGGATGAGACCGGCGAAACCCAAGTCTCGTTGACGGATCCTGATGCCCGATCCATGGCAACGACGGCACGCATGCCACGGACCGTTGGCTATAATGTTCAAACCGCTGTCGAGGCTGATAATCATCTAATCGTTACGCATGAAGTCACGATGCTTGGATTTGACCGCGATGCTTTGTCGATGATGGCCGTGGCGGCGCGCGATGAAATGACGACAGATCAGCTCACAGCAATCGCCGATAAAGGTTACTATAAGAGCGAGGAAATTGTTGCCAGCGAAGACGCGGGTATCTCGGTTGTCGTCCCCAAACCGATGACATCAAATGCTGCGGCGCGCGGTCAGTTCGATAAGGCTGACTTTGCGTATGCTGCTGACCAAGACATTTACGTTTGCCCAGCAGGCGAGAAGCTGACTTACCGATTTACCGGCCAGCAAGACGGCAAAGCGATCAGGTCGTATTGGTCGGGAGCCTGCGCCGGTTGCGTTCTCAAAGCAAAATGCACGACCAGCAAAGAACGACGTGTTCGTCGATGGGAACACGAAGATGTTCTTGAGCGGGTCCAAGAAAGGTTGGACGCAGACCCAGCACAACTGGCTGTCCGAAGCATGACCGTCGAGCATCCTTATGGCACGATCAAATCCTGGATGGGGGCCACACACTTCAAAATGCGAACGCTGAAAAAAGTGGCGACAGAGATGGCGCTGCACGTTCTGGCCTACAATATGACCCGCGTCATGAAGATCATGGGCATTCCAGCGATGATCGCAGCGATGCAGGCGTAGGAGACCTCATTTGCCCTGGAATTTACGCCAAATATGCCTGATCCGTCTCAGGTGGCCAACACCGACCCTGCAATCCATCGTGCCCGCCAAAATAACGATCTCACGCCAAAACGGACAAAAACATCGAAAACGACTGTGAACATCGCGATCAACCGAGTTTCCACACACCCTCTCCGCTTACCGGACGCATGCACCCGCAGAGATCAAGTAGTTTGGGAAGGTCCGGTAGGGGCTCACAGCAGGCATTCGAAAGTCAAAAATATGGAGTAAGGAGGTGGGCTAAGGTCGAACACAATTGGACAGAAGCGAACACGAATTCAGGTTAGGAATACCAATGGCAAAAGATACAGTTCTGCTACGCTTCATACGTGCTGGGATGGTGTGTTGTTTCCTAATGTCAGCTAGGTACTTCCTTATCTCGTTCGGAGCAGAATGGGGCCTTCCAGAAATGAGCGCTATCCCTGCGCCGCGACGTTCTCACAGTGAGATTGTAGTCTTTTCTTTCATCATAGCTTTTGCCTTTTTTGGGTTCGCTGAAGGGCGTGTAAGACGACGCATTGCTCTAAGTAGGTTGAATGAGAAATTTCAATCAGAGGATAGTATATTTTAAGGAGCAATGGCGATGGAAAGTGCATTGATGCTTTTGATGTTCGTCGCGCTGGCCGCCATCCTTAGTCCAACGCTAATACAGATGTGGCGGAAAGGTGATAGGGCCCAAACCGTGGGGTTAATAGCCTTTATCTTCGCGGTGCCGGTATTGTTGAATTTGTCCACATAAAGGAGAAGAAATTGAGGAGCTTCCTCCTACTCTTGACCGGGTATGACTGCTCAAAGCCCGCTGAAATGCGAGAGATAGCCAAGCTTTTCCGTTCTCTCGGTCTGGGAGCGCTGTGTGTGGTCATATTGCTGGTTTTCAAAGATCAGTTTTTGCACCTCGCCAATTTTGAGTATTAACAATAAGGAGCGCCCGATGTCGGCTCTGCGCGGTTTGTAACTAGCTGCACAAGCGAAATCTCAAATGGCAGTGAAGGTCCGGTAAGGGCTCGAAGTCCCATCATACTAGTTCGTACCAATCTTAAGTCTTCCATACGCCGGTCTCATAAATGCAACTAAAGTTGCATCGTAACAAGGGTTCGAAGCGGACGAATCCGACCTTAGAACAACGAATCCTTATGTCAGCTTTCTATGTATTTGCCCTCGTAAGCCGATATTCCGGAGACTGTTCTCTGCCATAACGTGAATCATAGAGCAGGCCTACAGGCATTCACCATCAGCAAAACACTGAAGCAAATCAGCCATCTGGGCTGGTTCAACTTGTTCGTAGGTAGGGCAAACCGAAGTCGTTACTTCGTATATATTTACGCCCTTCGTTAATCGCAGAGCTCCAACTACGTCAATCTCTGTCGGTGGCAGTAGATCAACTATTCCGTAATAAAGAATGGAAATCGAAAAGCGGGCATCAACCTCCTCCGCTACTAAGGGTATAAACTCCCCATCGATGAATTGATGGCCCTCAAAGCGATAGGCACCCGAGTATGTGTACTCAATATGATCTGGCATTTGAACATTTTCAGATGGAGGCCAGTATTGTGCGCGAATGGCCTCAATCTGTTCCTCATGGAGGAATGGGAGCTTGACCTTGTTATAGAACCGACCGAGCACCATCACTTCCCCGTCGCGTTTATTTTTGAGGATTTCGGCCAGCGACAGCGAACGCAAGCGCAAGACCTTATCTTGAGGTAGCAAGTGTTCGAAAATAGATACTTCAGGTTCTTCGCAGCTTAATGCGTTGGCCTCTCCAGCTTGAAAAAGTGAAAGCACCATGAAGCACAGCCAACAGGCCCTTGCACTCGTCATTGGTCAAATGCCTCGTCGTTTCAGTTTTCCACGTATTAGAAACTCTTAGCAGACACCTGCGCCGTGTACAGCATGTGCCTCGATGGGCTCACTGCAGACGACCGATCATTTCACTCAGACAATTGACGGGCACTTGGGGTCCAAGGTCGGCAATGTGTTGTAAGCGGCCTAATGCACCCGCAGCAGCCAAGTTACGGAGCGACGGCGGCAAAGGGCTCTACGCACCAGCTCGGGCACGTTGCAGAGAAAGTCGGCAGCGAGCCCAGAGTGTCCGATGCTGCATCGCCAACGAATGACCGCTTTCAGACAACCTAAAACGAGCCATCTGGCAATTTGACAAAATCAATCATGCCTTCCGGCTTAGTGACCGGATCGCAGTGTTTGGCTCCGGAGTAAGGCATGAAATCTTCGCCAGACTCATACAAAATTCGAAGGCCGGCCAAAATTGGAGCACGAGCGCTCTTGGGAAGGTTGTTGTAGTCAGCCGCTAAGTTGGTCCAACGAAACTTAAACCAGCCAACGTTGTCTCTGCCCTGTAGTGCATTTGCCAAAAGGAGCGCAGTACAAGGCACGAAACCAGGTGTTGATCGCACGTGAGATACAAGTTCGACGACTTCGCTTGGATACCAAACATCTTTTGGGAACAGGCACGTCTCCGACGATAGCGCGTCGTTCAGAGCTTCCAGATGCTGGTCGATATCACTTCCGTAATCGGCGGCAGCAACGCTTTCGCGCGTTGGCTCGTCCATTGTCTTGGCGACCTCACACAGTTTGGGAAGTATTTGCTCGGCTGGGCGTGTCAGCCTAGTTTCATTAGGCAGAAAGTACTCTGCCGGTTCATAGCTGTAGGAGATGTCTTCGAGAATGTCCAAGCCGCGAAGTATTGCGGTGCGAAGATGCCGACGTGAGGCGCGTATTTTCTCTTCCGCCATCTCGGCGAAGTCTTTTGTGTCGCCGCTCCACAATCCCCTTTGAAGATCGTTGGCCACGATCATTGCAACTGCGATGTCTGCCCCTTCTGAGGAGTCCAAAGCTATGACCGCAAGCCGTTCATAGCACTTTGCGTCTACCTCGTCTTCAAAACGACACGACCTTTCCCGAACGATCCTTGGAAACTCCTGACCACCAATCTGAGCAAGCAGAACATCGTCTTGGGCTTGCAGCAACCAAATCAGGTCGAATGCAGCTTGCGCCTGTCGAAATTGAAAGTCCGGACGATCCATGTGTGAAAGCTAATTTTCCCGAGTGACTGTTTTAAGGCATTGAGCGCCCGAACCACCTCAAAAAGCAGCCATTCGCTTTTACGATGTGAATGGCCACTTTGTCCGCATAGCCGCTATCCACGGCTCCCAATCACTGCATCTTTGATTTGAAGTCCTCTTCCTGTGCATTGCCGCCGTCGCCGAGACCCAGTCTTGCACTAGCAGCGAAGGTCTGCTTGGTGGCCATTTCCAACCAGTTTATCCGAGGTGCGGCGAAGGACCGAAATGGAGCCATGCGCTGCAGCCCGGTTCGTAACTCACCACCCCATCTAATCTAAGGGGTGGGAGAACGCCCACACCAGACACCAGGCAATCAATCCGGCAAAGTGGAGTTCTTACGTTCAACCCGTTCCAGTGTTTTGGAGCCCGAACTCTCCATTTTGTCGACTGTCGCCAGCACAACAGCGATGCGCTTTTCATCGGGCGGATGGGTTCCCCAAAAACTAAGCTGCCCCTCAGCCATCTTAGGACTTTCAGGCCGGGCAAAGTACTTTGCACCTTTTATAGGATCATAACCTGCAGTCTTTGCGATATATGTTCCGATGACATCGGACTCGAGCTCATAGGTCTGGCTGAAGGCTTTATTACCCACCTTCATCCCCAGGTTCACAGCGTTTTCGATGTTCGCCTGGTTCACACTTGGGTCCACATAGGGACTCGATCCTGCAGCGGCGATGGCACCAAGAATTAGAGCACCGGCTACGGCCTGCTGCTCTTGTTTTTGAATGTGCTGAGCAAGATGATGGCCAACTTCATGCCCCATGACAAATGCCAGTTCATCCTCGTTTCGCGCATCAGCTATCATCGGCACAGTAAAAACGATCAGCGGCTTACCGTCCTTGTCATAAGTCTGAAAGGCGTTTCGCTCTTCCGCCTTTTTGTCTACCCTGATCAAGACGTCGCAATCGAACGCTTTGCGATCTTGAGAATTCTGGCGGCAGAAGTTTTCCGCAACAGGTTCAACTCTGCGCACCACTCTGTTGAATTGGCTGATTGCCTGTTTGGAAGACAATCGTTTGCCGCTCGTAGCCGTCTGGGGATTTCGTTCCTGAGCAAACATCGCTTTTGCTTTGGCTTGATGGGAATCCGATAGCTCAGTGACCTGGTAGGTTGTGCCGCAGGCCGACAGGGCGGCAAGACTGGCAAAGATGGCGAACATTCTGGTTTTGTGTAGGAACAGCATGGGTGTCTAATTGTCTCCGGGAAAACTTGGCGAGTTAGTGGCAATGGTAAGGTTGTTTTCCAGCGTGACAGCATTGACCCGGCGGTGAACTTTTCCGACATCCGCCGCTGTGCTCAACCACCACATCGGTGATAACAAAGTCAGAACTGGCGTCCTTAGCCGGCAGGCTCGGGCCAAAAGGGATCGCTAGGCAAAGTGCAAAAAGAAAAGATAAATTGTTCAATTGGATCTCCGACAAAAAAGGTTGTCAGCCCACAAAGAGTGGCTGGATTTTGCCACGCCAGACAGGTTAATCGGTGGCGCAGCTTCATCCATTTGCGCGAGTCATTCGTCAAGAAAATGGTGTCATAGTGACACCAATGTGGCATTCAGATTCAATGCATCAGTAATCCCAAAAGGAAAATATATCACCAGCACTTTTGCCTTGTGGCCATTTGGCAAACGTAGCAACGTCGTGATGATTTTTCGTTCAGCATTAATGAGGTAGATCACATGGCTGGAAAATTCGAAATATTCAATGACAAGGCCGGCGAGTTTCGGTTTCGGCTGAAAGCCGGAAACGGCGAAATCATCCTGGCCAGCGAAGGCTATGCTCAAAAAGCCGGTGCCGAGAACGGCATTGCGTCCGTGAAGTCAAATGCGCCGAATGACGACAGGTACGAGCGCAAGGAAACCAAATCCGGCGGGCACATGTTCAACCTGAAAGCCAGCAATGGGCAGGTCATCGGCACCAGCGAGAGCTACACAACTGCATCGGCCCGGGACAACGGAATTGACTCCGTCAAACGGAACGCACCAGACGCCCGTGTCGAAGATCTGACCTGAATGAGGGGCTGACGCTTCGATCCGGCAGTATTACGCGCCTGCCAGGTGAACCGGTGGCGAAGCATTTCTTTGCCACCGCCTTTTGATCCAGTGAATGCAAGACAAAAACAAGCAATACTGTTTCTCACCCCTGTTCACCGATCGCCCAGCAGCTCGTCGATGAAGTCCCCCTGCTCCTGAAACACCTCCTCCCATTGCGCCGGTACCGGGTCGTCGCGGCTGAGGCGTTCAGGACGCATGTCATTTGCGTCCGAGGCTGTCAGCCCTGCCTGCATGGACCGCGACCGCCGCCGTCGCGAGCGTTCATGGAGCGGTGTGGCATCCCTGCTCTCAGCATCTTGCTCCGATGCTGGTGCATCCTCTTCCGCCCATGGCCCAACCCCCTCAACCCTTGGCGGGTACGGCAAATCATGCCCCATCTGGCACTCGGCCAGCTCGGCAAAAACCGGATCCTCAAAATACTTGATCCGCTGCGCCCGGATTGGATGCTGGGGGGACGCCAGGATAATGACCTCATCCGGATCCATGGTGCGGGCCTCGGTCTCGGAGAGCAGCGGGCGTTCCTCAAGCCGCGATGTGGTTGAGGTGGCCCCCAGAATACCCTTGTTGCGACCATACATATGGGTGACCGCCTCGCGGGTGGTGCTCCCGACAGCGGCGGACACCTCCCGCACGGTGCGCTGATCCCGCGGCGTGATGTAGAGCTTGAGCCCGGCCCCGTTTTCAAGGCTTTCACGGCCCTCGGACCCGTAGATACGGTCCAGCGAGGCCAGCGACTGCGCGATCATCGCAACCCGCCCTCCGTAAGCTGCGAGCGAATGAATGGCCCGCTCGATATACGGCATTGCGCCCATCTGCTGAAATTCATCGATCATCATCATCACCGGCCAGGGTTCATCCGGGCCGGGTTCGTTTTGCCGCAGGCTGGCAATGAGATCGGCAAACATGAGCCGCAGCAGGGGTGCCAGCGTGGAGATGTGATCTTCCGAGACAACGATGTAGAGCGCATGTGGTTTTTTGCGGAACTGCGCAAACTCAAAATCGCTGACCTCTGTTGCGGTGCGCACCGCCGGATTGTCCCATTGCTTGAGACCGGCCGTCATCAGCGCCTGGATGTTCGAGGTCAGCAGCCGGGATGACGCGCTGGCCGCGTTGACCCAAAGCTCGCGCACCGTAGGCTCCGCGGCTTCTTCGGCATAGGCGCTGTATTGCGCGTTCTTGTAATCGCCACCGGTGACGATCCTGTTGACCTCACCCAGTGTTGGTCGGCCGCGCTGGATCGCCAGCAGACAGGCGGCAACAAAAATAGATTTCCCCGCCTCGGAGAATGTATCAAGCGTCTTGTTGTCTTTGTCGAGGAAGAGATCGGCCAGGATCGACACTTCGGTGAACTGCTGCGCGAAGCTCGGTGCATCTGCAATCCGGGCCAGCGGGTTGTAGCGATGGGAGCTGTTGGCCCAGTCAAATGGGCTGAACCGGAAGACCTCATCGCCGTTCAACGCCCGCAGCCTTGCTGTTTTCTCGAAATTCTCACCTTTGACATCAAGAACAACAACGGATCCTGCAAATGACAGCAGGTTTGGGATGACAAAGCCAACCCCCTTCCCGGCCCTGGTGGGCGCCACCATCATCACATGGGGAATGCTGCTGGCCGAGATGAAGGGGGCCTTTGCAGATGGCTTGCCCAGCTTGCCGCAGACAAACCCCTGCCCCGGTGGTTGCAACATGCCATTGGCTTTGAGCTCGCGCCTGCTCTGCCAATGAGCGGACCCGTATTCGTCACGCATATTGCCCCAAGTCCAGCTGAATGCCAGCACCGCCAAGCTGATGGCGCCAAACCCGACCGCCCCGAATGCCACTTTGAAGGCTTCCGGATGTGCCACGCGCAAAGTGGCACTGGCCTTCCAGATCATCAGCATGTCGAACTCGCTCAAACCCGTTCTGAGCGCCAGTGTCAGGTAGAAGCTGGCCACAATTGTGCCCAGGGCCGCCCCGCACAGCGTTCCAAAGGGCACTGCGGCCCAGAGGGTCAGCCGGGAGCCCATCAGAGACCCGCCTCATCCTCGAGGCCGCGGTCCAGGGCCTGACGGGGTTCCAGACCCCGGCTTCGCTGCATCTCCAGATGGGTGTCTTTGGCCACCGCATTGGCCTTGTCCTGCTGCAAGGCAGAGGCACGATCGGTGAAGATTTGATCACCGGTTTCTTCATGGGTCAGTTCGAGGAATTCCTGCGTGACCGTGATCTGGTCAACCCGGTTGGGCAATGCCTCGCCCAGGACCTCGTAATTGCCGCGCCTGAGTTCGGCGATGCCAGCCGCGCCCAGCTCGCGGACCAACCCGGACATCAGCGACCGTTCGACCAGCTCTTCCTCTGTGCCCGACAAGGTGCCCTTGCGCAACATGTCCGCAAGATCCTGCAGGTGGGGATTGGGGTCTTCGATCAGCTGCAACGCCTGTGATCCATGCACCAGATCCGTGGCCACACCCAGCTCTTTGGCCCGGTCCAGCAATCGGTCCATGAGGTCATCGACTGTATGGAGGGCGTGGTCCCGCTGCGCGTCGCTGGCCTGCCGGATATCGATCCCGTCCCTTGCCAGTACCGCAGCCATATCGCGCGCCACCCAGCCCTGCGCCAGCCCGTAATTTCGGGTGCCACCCGCCGCGACCCGCGCCACCATTTCCTGCGGATCAAGACCGGCGCGCATGACATCCACCTTCAAGGCTTCAAGATCGCTGTCCTGCCCGGATGCCATGGCGGCACTCAACCGCTGATCCCCGGCGCCGGGTGGATAAGGCTCATTCAATTCCCGGCCAAACCTGGCCCGCAGATCCGGGTCCGGCACCATCTGCGACAGGTCGCGAATGATCGAAGCTGCCTTGACCTCAAAGCCGGGCCGGGCGGTTGGATCAAGTTCTTCGGCCTTCAGTCTCAGCGCTTCGATGGTTCTTTCGGCATAATCGATGGCATCCCCCACCGTGCGAAAAGTCTCCATATCTATCTCTCCAGACGTGACGGGGCGAGGCGTGTCCGAGCCCAGGCACACCGCCATCCGGCGCATCACATAAGCCAGGTGTTTCTGGTCCATGTGATCGAGCACATCTGCCAGATCGCGATAGTCTTTGGCGAAGGCTGTGATCTGCGCTTTGGCAACTGCGCGCTCTTGCGGGGTCAAGGTGAGTTCGCGCGGCAGGCGCGCCTCTTCTTTGGCCCGGTAAATCTCTTCAATGCCCGGGGCCTTTTCAAAGATACCCCGTTCCAGACGGGTGGTGGCCTCCAGCATCACGCCGTAGCGCTCGGCAATCTCGGTTTGTTTTTCGCGCATCAGCTGGGGTGACATCACCCCCTCGGCCCAGCAGGAAAACCAGGTGCCATTGTTCAGCCCGCGGTTGTTGAGGAGGATATGCGCATGTTTATGAGCCCGGTCATCATGGACGGAAAGAACATAATCCCATTGATCGCCATAATCCCCGGTCTCGAAGAAATGCTCCGTCCAGTCGAGTGATATCTCGCGCACCTGTTGGGCGGTGACATCTTTTGGAAAGGACAAAAGCATATGCGAGGTAAAGCCGAGCTTTGTGGTGCCGCGCCAGGTCTCGGACCACGCCTCGACAATCTCCGCCTTCTGATCTTCCGTCAGCACCGCACCATCCTTTAGCGGGTTGGTCATGGTCGAATAGGAATAGACCGCCTTGTCATTCACGTAAGACAGCTGGCTGCCGAGGCTCGCCCGCGTCTTGCACCCCCCGGCCCGGATCCGCTTGAACACCGCAGCCCGACTGTCAGGCATAACCGATTTGAGCAGGTTGCGCGCCGACACCCGCCCCGTTCGCTGGTAATTCCGCCCCTGCCTGCGACCTGCAATTCGCGCCTCGATCCGCGCGTGGCGCTGACCGCGAATATGCTCGCTCTCCCAGAGCTTGCCCATGACGGCATGGTAGAGGGCGAGCGGCTCAGACATTGCGGGAGCTCCGACTTGCTTCCGCAACTTCATGCCTCTTCGATCCTGTTCGAGACGTGTCGACAGGCAGCAATTGGCGGTTCAAATTCAAGCCGGAGCGTGCATCTTCTCCCTCCTGTTCGGCATCACCGGGACCCACCGTCTCAACCTGCCAGCCTCGGCCACGACGCTGATGTGCGGCCGTTTTTAACGCCGCCAATTCCCGATGCGTGTTCTGCGCCAGCTCAAGAAGATCCGCGAGAGTAGCGCGGTCCTTCGGGGCAAGGGTGAGCTGCCCGCGCTGCACCGCCTTGGCCAGAACGCGCGCGCCATCCGAGACCTCCCGCGCCTGTCGAAGCATTTCTGAGAAGCCCCGCAGATCCTCCTGCATCAGGTCCAGCAACCCGCAGCGCGCCCGCACCACAGCCTGCAGCGCCTGGCTGCGATTGGCAAAGCCACGCGCCCGCCATTCCGCATCAAAAGCCGCAACTTCGGATTGTGCCGCTCGGAAACTCACCGCCATCGACGGATCCCGGACCTCCCGCCCCTCTCCCTTTTGCTCCCTGGAGATCCGCGTCACATGTCGCCGCGAGACACCATAAACCTCAGACAGATGTTTTGCTGTCTCACCTGCCTGGTAGCGCCGGGCCAGTTCGATCCGCGCTTCCAGTTTCAGGCGCTTGGGACGTCCCGTGCGTGTCAAAATCTTGCCGGACATGGCCAATGGACCCCTCGGACAAAAGTCGCAGACATTTGGCATATCCTGCCAACGTCGCATCGATTTCATCTCTCAAGGTACACCACAGAGTGTTTTTGCGCAATTTGTCTTTTTGCGCACGGTTAGTTTATGCAAGAGCCCGCCGACTCGCGCCGCACCCTACCATAAGACCACTCACGGGGCCGCAAGGCGTTGGTATCGCCCGGTGTCAGCGCGGCCCCGGGCTGGACCGCGCAACGATCCCCATCACGCTGCGAGGGTCACCCCTTTCAGCTCGGCCATCTTTTCCGTCAGCGACCAGATTGCCCGGTTCAGGGCTTTGCTCTGGTCGATCCCTTTGACCGCGCGGGTGCGCTGTTGACGGATGCGCCCGTCGGCGGATTTGATCCGGCCCCTCAGCCCGCCCTTGATGACATTCTCCTGCAGCACATTGCCAACGGTCCACAAATCGGACGCCCGGTCCGCGTGTCTACGCGTACTCAGCAAGGCAGCTGGCTCAATCGGTGCGGGCTTGGTATCGTCCGCCTGCGCCTCGGGAAAACGGAGTGCATGCACCACCTCGGCAAAGACCCTGCGCTCACCCTCATCCAGCTGGACCGATTTGAACACCTGCACCTGTGCCGCCACCTTGGGCGCATCTTCCAAAACGGTATAGGCCCCTTCGATCACCTCGTAGATCGCATTGCCGGAATGACGCACCTTCACCGCGTTGAAGCTATCACCCACCATCAGCCCGTTGGCGCAGACAAACCGAAAGAACCCCGGCACCATCTGGTAGCTGCTGGTGCCGTCATTGGCATTGACCAGAATGATCTCGAACGCCTCTCCCTCTGCGTTGGTAATCGAGCGGTGCCGCAGCCGTAACATGTGTTTGGTAAACGCCGCCTTGCCCGCTACCCGCGTATTGGCCTGTTGCGCAAAGAACGGATCAAACCCTTCCCGCCGCAACCCGGTCAAAATGTCGATGGTGGGCACCACGACAAATCGATCCGACCGGCTTTCATGGGCCTGGTTTGCAAAGATCGACGGCACGGCCTCACGCAACTGTTCGTCGCTCAGGGCTTGACCCGTCACCAGACCGCCATTGGACATGGCGCGCATATAACGATTGTAGCTCATGATGTGCTCCTTTTTGGTCAAAGCGGCTGCCGGTATCCCCAACACCTCCGCCGAATGGGCGGGACCTTTCTGATCTGCAGGACGAAAGACCCCCGGTGTCTTTCGGCTGGCAGAGCAGGAAGGGCGCAGCCCGACTGCGGCCTGGGACGGGGCTGTCATGGGGGTTGGAACGGCAAAATCCGGGAGGGGCCCGCGCGCGCCGCGCGGGGGAGGAGCCGGGAATTTGACGGGACAACGACGCGCTGGCGCGGCGCTTGCCCCTTGACCGGCCCGGCACAGGATGCGGGCGAAAAATCAATGTTCATCGCATCAAAAATGGCCCGCCGGAGCGGGCCAAAAGTTGTACTGAAGGGAAATCTGGAGGTATTTGCCTCATGCTAGCGCTTACGCGCCCGATCGACAACGCCATCCGCTGTAATCGCCACGATACGATCCTCAGTGCGCTGCTTCATCTCAACGCCGTCGCCGGTCACATGAACCACCGCCTGCCGGGTGCGTTTGAAGACGCTGCCATCCGCCTCGACATGGGTATGACCTTCATCGGCCTCCCGCTTGATCCGTCCATCATATCCAACGCTGATCCGCGTACCATCCGCCATTTGAACCCGGACCGTGTCCTCCTCTATGGCCACCCCCTGCCACCACATCTCGGCGTCCCGGCGTACAATGATGCGGTTCGGGTGCAGTTTGACCTCGACGCCTTGCTCGCGTCCCGGTTCAGCGGCTTTCAAGACCAACACCACTTCCTGTGCTTTGGGATCTCTGTGAAGCGATGCGCAGCCATTCTTCGGGGACCAGAACCGGGGCGCATCACGCCGCCCCCCGCTTTGATCTAGGTGAAACGCGATATACATCCGCGCCGTGGCCCAGACATGGCGAAATGTCTGCGAATGAGGGGACTGGGACTTTTTGGCTGTCATGACGTGCTCCAGTTTTGTCCGTCAGCGATGGCGGGAGAAAACGCATGTTGCGCAGGCAGGGCGGTGTGCACCGCCCTGCCCTGTGGATCAGCCCATACCTTCGGGCAGCCAATTGGTGATCTGCTCGGCCTGCGCCTCGGTGACGTTGTGCGCCGTGCGGAACTCCACATCCGAGAACAGCTGGTCCAGCTTGGCGACCTTCTCGCTCTTTTTCAGCTTGGCAAAAGTCGTTGCAGTGGGATGATCCTCAGACAACTCCAGCAGATTGCGCCACAGAGCATTAAGATAAGGTCCACCAACACGGGCAAAGAAGTTCTTTGCCGTTGGCACCCAGACCTCGCGGATATTGACCTTGGTCTCCTTGTCCACCAGAGCTTCCAGCTTTTCATCGCCGCCCTGATATTGCGCCACCAAAAACCGGGTCAGCTCCGCTCGGATGTGATCCGCGCCTTTCTTGCGAAACGCCCGGAAGGATGCGCCAAGGTCTTTGGTATCCCACATGTCACGCGGAGGGCTTGTCGTCAGCCGCGCATCCAGCACATAGCCCTCCCCTTCCGTTGTTGGCCAGTTCGGAACCTCACCCAGAGAAACCCCAAAGGGCTTGTCGCTGCGCATCTCATGGCTCATCTGATAAGCCAGCAGATCGATCACCAGATCGGGATCCCGCAGCAGCGCATGTTGCCGCGCGCCCTGCGCCACCCGCGCCAGATCATCCGCCAGTTTGGCGGAGATTGGGGATTTCGCCCCGATGCTGCTCGTCCCATCTGCGGGAGCACTGAGGACACCTGCCGAGATTGCGACTTTCTTGTCTTCCGGCTTCACCATGCCCGCAGTGACATCAAGCTGACCCCGGTTGTTCACACAGACATAAGCACCGGCATGGGCTTTCTGGTCTTGGGTATAGTCACCGTCAAGGATGCCCTGCAGCGTGGCCAGTTCAGCCTGCCCAGCCTCATCCAGTACTTCTGCTTCTGCCAGTTCAACGAGATCTTCGTAGCGCGCAACCTGATCTTCGCTCAGCTCGCCTTCGACCGGATACACCCGCCCGAACCTGGTCAGCCCCATGCTGTAGCTGCACACATAACTCTCTGTGATCGGCTCAACCCATTTCCAGCCTTCCGTCTCGACCAGTTCCTTGGCCGCCTCCGCAAGAGCCGTTTCAAAGCAGCGCTCCAGAATATCCGGGCTGTCGAACAGGACTTCTTCGGCAAAGAGATCACCACCAATCTTGCCACCTGCGGCCTTGTAAGCCTCCTCACCGACAAAAAGCGCGCGCCGATCGGAGCCTTTCACGCTGTCGGGTTTGAGCATGTTTTTAATCTGGTAATCCGACCAGCTGTCACCACGGACGCGTTCCAGCACCTCAAGGCTATGGCTTTCATCATCCGAGATCGTGAAACACGCCGCCATGCTCAGGCTGATTTCTCCAGCCGCCAGCGCATCGATCACAGGCTTAGGCAGATGCGCCAGCGCGAGGCGGCGATAAACATGTTTTTCGGTAACGGCAAATGCGCGGGCAATCACCGGGGCCGGTGCCCCTTTGGCTTCCATCTTGCCATAGGCGCGGATTTCCTCTGCCGGGCTGAGGTCCTTGCGGGCGAGGTTTTCCATATTGGCCCAGGCTTCGGCGGTTTCGACATCCCGGGCCAGCGTCACCATCGGATTTGCAAGCTCGGGATGGGTGGCGGCCAGATCAGGGTGTTGCTCTGCCAGATAGCGCAGCGCGCGCAGGCGGCGGCCACCGGCGACAATCTCCGCACCGCCCTGCCCGTCTGCCAGACCGGCCATGTTCTGGATCAGACCCGCTGCCCGGATACTGTCGGCCAGTTCGGCGATCTCAGCCTCGGGCACGTTCTGGCGCGGGTTCATCGAGGACAGAGACAGCAATGCCAGCGGAAAACGGGCTTCGGTTGCAGGGAGTGTTTCATGTTTGGTCATTTGAGGATTCCTTCTGTTAGAGGTGCGTTGAACGTGACAATCCACCCAGCCCACATGTCGTGGGCCGGTCTCAGTAGTCGCTGGGAAACAGGACAGTCAGGACGCGGCGGGTTACATCCAGATTTTCTGGCTCAGATGATCCCGCGTCATAGCTCGGGTTGTAGAGATCGATCTTGAACCAGACCTCTCGCCCCATCACCGTCATGAACCCCATGTCACGGGTCCCGTGCGGATCATTCTCTTCCTTGAAATCGTCATAGGTTTGGACTGCGGCGATACAGGCCGCCACAAAGGCGGGACCCTCGTTATCTACGGCCGTAGTACAAACCCATTGCCCCTGCCCGCCTGCGGGCTGGCGGTTGCGGAACGCGTCATTTTGCAGAGCAAGTGTCTCGCATGGGGGCAGTCCAGCCTCGTCAGTCATTTCAATACTGTTAGCCATTTTGGACCTCTCTTTCTCGTGGTGCAGCGGGAGCCGATATCCACCGGCCTCCCCGCTTGCGGTTGCGGTCTGTTCCATCGGGTCAAGGAAACGACCCGGTGGCCCTGCCGCCTGCCCTTTGCACCCCCTCCGCGTTTTTCCCCGGAAGGGAGGGCGGGCGACAAAAAGAGGTCCGAAGATGAACCCGCCGGGTCGATCAAACTGAAAAACGGAAGCTTTGCCCGGACCGCCGGGTGAAAGCCGTTTTTCTGATTGAGGCGTTCATGAAAGAGAAAGTGATCCGCGCAGGTGGATCTCGGATCACGCCGCTCGACCCGCCGGGTTCAGCTACGCGTCCTCATCGCCCGCCGGACCGCCGGGAAAATCCGTACCGCAGATCGCAGCGCGGTCTGCGGTCAGAAAAGGATGGAAAGAAAAATCCACGTTGGAAAGAAGCGACCCATTTGTAGGTGCCGGCTGCTGTTCGCAAATGATATCTGGCATGTTCACGGAAGTCGCTCATAGGCATAACGCCTACGGGTCGACGCGCGGGTCATGGTCAGCACCGGTGCCTCTCCTGCACAGTCAGCTATGATCGGTGATGATGCTGAAAGAAACATTGCCAACGCCTTTGCTGCGGGCCTGGCAGAAGCGTATCTGGTGCGTACCGGAAAGTTCCGTGACGGCCACGAGACCCGGTTCACCCCTGAACCGACTGCTACGGTGACCGATATTTGTAAAGCAGTGACCCGCCTGGCCATTCCTGGCGTCGTTAAAACAGAAGCTCGAACATGACAGGCAAGGAAGGGTTTGACCGTACTGGTGGAGTGCAGATAAATCCTCATATGGCTCATCACCCCATCTTATGGACGTTCCGCCGCTGCCCGTATGCAATGAGGGCCCGCCTCGCGTTGGCAAGTTCGGGTGTCAAAGTCGAATTGCGTGAGGTTCGGCTAAAGGACAAGCCACAAGCCTTTTTGCAAACATCCACCTCCGGAACGGTGCCAGCGCTTCGCCTGCCAGATCAGGTTCTTGACGAAAGCTTGGATATCATGATCTGGGTGCTGGAACAAAGTGATCCACAGCGGCTTTTGGACATGCCCCAGGAAGGGTGGGACCTGATCGCGGATAATGATGGTCCATTCAAGGTTGCATTGGATCACACAAAGTATGCCACGCGCTATCCGGATGTTAACGAAACAGTAGAACGCAGGAAAGCGGCGAGCTATTTGGTCAGCCTCAACGAACGGCTGGCCGGGCAGTCCTGGCTGTTTGGAAATCGCCCAACCCTTGCCGATCTGGCACTTCTGCCCTTTGTTCGCCAGTTCGCTTATATAGACAGGGCGTGGTTTGACGCACAGGAATGGCCGAATTTGATTGCATGGCTGGATCGTTTCCTGGCAAGCGGAGCCTTCATGCACATAATGAACAAGCACTCACCATGGACGGAAGGCGACGCGCCGCTTTGGTTCAGCAGCTAGACTCAATATGGCGGACCGGCCCCTAGCGGACATTAAGTATGCCGTTTGGTGCTGCACCGCAGCTTCCTCGAAGCGGACGTTGAGTCCGACCTAAGGTCCTCGTGTTGGGTAGTCTAAGTGTCGACCATCGATGGTGGATAGGGGGATGGCTCCTGCTTCAACCGGCGTCGCAACTCATCATAGTGAAGTTGCTATGCGAGCGCGGTACGTTCCGTTCTGGAAAAAACAGCAAAGAACCGGAATTTGCGCGCCTCATTCCGGAAAAATAACGAATATTAAGGAATTATGCTTGCTAATTTAGGATTTTTCCACGATAACTAGGAAAACTGCGAAAAATCGCGGGAATTCACCGCTGGGAGGCAAACATGGATCACTTTTCGGTTGTTCAGAGCATTATCCGATCAGGGCTTGCCGGCGATCAAAAGGCCTTCGACAAGCAGGTTCAGCGGCTACTTACGCGCCTAGAAAAAGAAGGTGAGGACAAAGAGGCAGCGACAATCCGCAGGCTTTTGTCTTCGGCATCCGAAACCAAAGAACTTACACCCAGCAAGGTCGAAGTGTCTCGCTCGATGGTAGTTGGCGAAACGCTAACATCGGACACAATACCACCCATTGATCGTGAAACTGGCGCACAGCTCTGTACCGTTGAATTCCCTGGGGCGATGCAAACCGCCCCAATCTATGAGAAGGATGTCAAAGATACAATTGACGGGCTTCTCGATGAATGGCGGCATCCTGAAGCGCTACGCTGTGTTGATGTAGAGCCGACCCGATCGCTGCTCATTTTTGGCCCCCCCGGTTCGGGAAAAACCATGACCGCCTACCATATCGCCCAAAACCTGGGACTGCCACTGATCATGGCGCGTATAGATGGTTTGATTTCATCGTTCTTAGGTACGACCGCTCGCAATATCGCAAATCTCTTTGAGTTCGCAAATCGCTATGCTTGTGTTCTGCTTCTGGATGAATTCGATGCGCTGGCGAAGCAACGCGATGACCCGCAGGAGATTGGGGAAATCAAGCGTGTTGTGAACACACTTCTGCAAAATTTAGACCTCAGGCGCGATCACGGCGTCACAATTGCAATCACAAATCATGATCGTTTGCTTGACCCTGCAATTTGGCGCCGATTTGAAACTCATGTTCACATCGGTGAGCCTAATATGGAAGCTGTTACGAGCCTTGTGAAACGGTTCTTGCTACCAATAGCGCCAGACAATGGCACGGTCAGCATTATTGCTTACTGTCTAAGAGGGCGTTCCGGAGCGGATCTGCAACGCGTTTGCACGTCGATAAAGCGCACGCTTGCCTTAAGTGGTTCAGAGCATAATGGGCCAGGCATTTTTCAAGCTCTAAGCACTGTTTTAGCTCGGTTGCCCGAACACGATCATGCTCCAGCAAAGCTGCTTGCCCATGACCCTGACGCTTTCGTCAGCATGATCACAAACGACAGCCAAATCGCAATTAGTCAGCAGGATATCGCGGCTGCGACCGGAATGAGTAAGTCAAAAATTAGCGAACTTAAGAAATCACAACGCCATCTCCCTTTAGTGGAGGCTTCAAATGCCAAATAATCCCGTACAGATCATTCTCAACGATGAAGCATTTCTAAGGGCTCCGGATCCCGGTCAGGGCGGTGGAAACAAGGATTTTTTCGAGAACGCAGACGCCGAGTTTGGCGCTCATAAATCCAGCATATTGCAGTCCATCGACACAATTACTGAATCCGTGCAAGCCAGCTCGTTTGGGCCCGCAACATATTTACGGGTTCAAATGCGGGAGGCTGCTTTAGCGAAATCATATCGCCCGGTCACCTGGCTTTTCCAGAAGGACCAATTCCCGTGTGTAGGCGCAGACGGAGTTGGAACACTCTATTTTCGCGCTCCACTTATATATCTTCCTGCGCTGCGCCGCCGGGTCGAACAGGCTGAACAAACTGTTGTCATCAACATATCCAAGAACACCGGGTTGCCTTATCCAGCACCGTCTGCGGCACGCTCGGAAGTCGGTGCAATCGAGAGCATTGAAATTGCGCCTGTGGCGACCAAGCGCAATTTCTCGACGGCAGCAGCCATGCAATTGCTTTCGGACCCGCGCACAGTGTCCGGCTATCATGTCGAGCTCTTTGAAACACCGTCTCGCAATGTGATCGCCGACGACCCACTAGGGCAGAGTGCTCTCTTAAACAGCTTACAAGAAATTTTACTTAGCTTTGGGCCTGGCTCGCGCACACTTCTAGCAACGAAGCTTGGGCGAACACCTGTTCTTGAATTCCAACTTACGCACAGTGACGAATCGGCACTTATTGACAACCGTCTTGGTCTGTCAGGGCGTGACGTGACGGCAGTGACGCGCGGCGGCCCTATTGATTTGTCACCAGATCGCCATGAGGATGCGCTTGCGACGCTCGCAAGCCACCCCTTGGTCCGCGCAATTAATCCACCTATCCAGCTTCAACTGGGAAATGGGGAGGTTCCTGCACCTCAAGAAACCAGTGCGGGCAGCGGTAGGCAGGTAGCTATACCTGAGCCCGTTACTGGGGCTCCTTATCCAATAGTTGGCGTTGTTGATTCCGGCGTCTCCGACATTTTGTCTGCTTGGCTTGCCGGTCGATTTGACTACCTTGATGAAGATGAGTTCGATGGAAATCATGGTACTGGCGTTGCCGGTGTGGTTGCTCTTGGTCAAACCCTAAACGGCCCAGCTGTTGCACAGGAAAGTAGCGGGTGCATTCTATACGATGTTCCGCTGTTCCCAAAAGGACCATTCCTCGATCAATACCCAAACGGATTTTCGGATTTCCTTGAGGAACTCGAACAGGCTGTAGCTGAGGCCAGCGAAAATCACGGTGTTAAGATTTTTAACTTGTCGATCAATGTGACTTCCGATGTGAATCGTCATCGCTACGGTCTTTACGCCGCGCGACTGGATCAGATTGCCGACACTTATGGAGTGATCTTTGTAAACTCGGCGGGCAACCTTCCGATTGGCCAAGCCCGCGCTCCCTGGCAAAAAAAGCCAAGTGATGTTGTTTCATATTTTGCCTCAAGAACGCAGCCAGACACCATCTTTCAGCCATCTGAAAGCGTACGCTCCATATCTGTCGGCGCACTTAACCCGCCAAACACGACACAGATAATGGATGCGCCAACAGTTTATTCAACACGAGGTCCGGGTCTGCAGGTAGGTGTCAAACCCGACGTCGCCGCCTATGGTGGAGCAGGGGGAGTCGGGCCAGGAAATCCAACGGGCTTGAAATCCATCACCACGGCAGGGTTGTCCCAGGATGTGGCGGGGACAAGTTTCGCAGCTCCTTTGGTTTCGCGAACTCTTGCCGGATTGGATCGGGACACGCAGGGCGGATTAGGTTCTGAGGCTCTGAGGGCAATGTTGTTGCACCACTCCCACACACCCGATCCGCTCACAAAGCGCGGTATGAAAGACATTGCGCGTCAGTTTTCCGGATACGGACAGCCATCCAGCGTTGCTGAGATGCTGGAGACCGACGATCATGAGGTGACGATGGTTTTCCAAAGTCGATTGACGATCGGAGCCCGTCGTCCGGCGATTCTTCGCTTTCCCTTTTCTTGGCCCCAAAGCCTAGTAGATCACCAAGGTGCTTGCTCCGGGCAAGTCAGAATGACACTGGTCTACTCGCCACCCCTCGATCCCGCTTTTGGTGCTGAGTTCGTCAGGGTGAACCTAGAGGCGTCGCTGCGGCAGCGTCAGAATCGAAAAAACAAAGACGGTCAATATGGGTATACGAACCAAGTTGACGCACGATATTTGCCCAATTCGGCGGGCCTAGGTATTCCAGAAAAAGCTCTTATAGCGCACGGCCTTAAGTGGTGGCCATCAAAACAATATAGCCGGAACTTGAATGAGCGCGGGGAAACCTCTGACTGGCGTTTGGAGGTGACCAGTCTGGTGCGAGCGGAAGCCGAGTTCCCAGTTGCAGGGGTACCGTTTGCCGTACTGCTGACAATACGGGACCCTGATGGCGTAAAGCCAATATTTGCTGAGATGCGCCAATCATTACAGGCAAGCCGCGCAAATGCTCAGGATATCAAAGCTGCAGCAAGGCTGCGCCCAAGGCGCTAACGAAAGGCGGTAATGCACCATGGAATACTTAATAAATCTCGCTCAGGGTAGCTGCAGCGTTACGCTGTACCATGATGATGCCGCACTAAACAAAGCCCGTTTCTACCGCTTAGATCTTTCCACCAACCTTTGGGGTGAACAGATTGTTGAGCGCCATTGGGGAAGGCGTGGGACTTGGGGCCAATATCGACTGGCAACTTTTGGAGATCAAGCGTCGGCCGTGAAAGAAATGTTGAAAACACTTCAGGCAAAGCTGGCTCGTGGATACTCATTGGCTGATGACACAGGAATTTGCGATGTTGGTTATGTCGATCAGATGCAGCGATCCATCACAAAGGGATGCTAGAATATCTCCTCCGATTGCTTTTGCATACGATGCCGACGAACTGTGTAACTATCCGTCCCATAGGTCGCAGAGGTAACGATTTGAACGGTCAAAGACTTTAAATCAAGGGTAAGTGTGGGCTCTTCGACGAGCTCGCACTCATATTGCCAGTTTAACTCCTGAAACGGAAAGCTCGAAGAGGGCTCAGTGGTTTCGTTTTCTTCTTTTGCGGGAACCTCTTCCCATACCCAATAGTCCGGCTCTGGGCCGTCTTCAGTCGACATAGTGGTATGGGCGCTAAGCTCCGCTCCATCGGGTAAGTCCATCTTCTCGACTTTGCTAGCCCGGTGGAAGAGGACAACATTTGTAGTCGCCTCGTTCGTCTGAGCAGATGGAAAGATCACCCCATCCAGCTTTACAGACAAACCATTAGCTAAAAAATCAACGACAGCTTGGGTTGTTAAGTACTCAATCTCTTCGTCGGTTGGCATTACCGGTCGGGAGATCCGGTTCTTTAGGGATCTCAAGAACATCATCCGCGTCAGGCGTGTCGCATATTCGGGATCAAATATGCTGCCACGTTCACTCAATGACTCCAGAATGCGGAAATCCAACAACTTTACGGGACGCGTCAGATCAAACCTCCCGACAAGGGTTTGGCTTCCGACGGCAGGACGCACCTCCGCAATGGCTCCCTCAACCGTGTCGGCACCGTAAAACACTGAAATTCCATGAGCGTTCATACGACCAGCGCGCGCATACTCAAAAGGTGGTGGGCCAAGTTCGAGATCCGGTCGTGACAATCCCTTCTTGAGGTCTCTGTCAGAGTAGAAAACCCGCGCCCTATAGAAACCAGAAATTTCTTGGCTTGGTCCAGCATCAACGATGACAGAGTTACCGTTGGAAGTCTGCATTTCTTCAATCCCAGAAAAGATGGACAGAAGGTACTTATGAGCGTCTTGGTTGAAGAACCTGGTCTCTTTCTTCAAATTTTGTTCGAAACGATACCAGCCTTCGTGATGCGCTCCGTCACTTGGAATAATCTCTTCATAATGAGCATCTGATGCAAAGGGACACTCTTCCCCCAACTGCCAGGCCTCCCAATCCCCATGCACTTCCTCCAAGTGGCTTTGTAGATCGCTGGCAAGCTCTTCGGAGCAATTTAGTGCGTTCATGATTGCATAGACTGTCGGTTCGCCATCACGCTCCCACTCGTAACTGGATTCCTTGTCAGCCAACATCATCGATTGAAATCCATCGGGTTGATCAGATGTGCGAATAAAGTGGCTATCAAACGCTGTTTCGATGGACTCAGAAAGCTCGGAAAAGGACCAAGTTTGAAGAATTTCATCACAGTAGGAACAGTATTTTTCCTCGCCTGAGTCCTCTATTTTCTTGGCGAGATACGGATCACCCACACAATCTTCGCAAATCCGCCGTTCGTCAGTTTCATCCAAATCAATCGACATACATGATTCCTTGCTCGCCTTCGGTGGCTGTTTCCGAAGCGTCACTTGGAGGTGCCGCAAAAACAAAAGCAAGTAGAGCCATTACAAACAGAAATTTCATAGATTCCACCTATTTTTGAAAGGTGCCATTGAGAAGAAGAGAACTTCGCGAACATTCCAGCGTTATAAACACGGTCCAAGAGCAGCAGCGGCTAAACGTCCCTGCGTTGTTGGTATGCCAAATTGGTGCGCCGCTTAATGAAGACCATTTTCGTTTTACCGTATCTCGTCGAATGTCCCTTGGAATAACGACATATTATCTTCGTATTCATCGCCGTTAGTGCAACATATCCCTACGCCGGGCCCATCTAATTCCCGTCGCCGGAAACACCAATGTGTCAAATCAAGCGTCACATCTTTTTTCACGGTTCCTGTTTGCGTCCAGGTCTGTTTCGGCTTCCCAGCAATCTGGGAGAGAATTTCCGACTGGCATGCCGGGAAAGCCACAAGGCACTCGCATTGGACATAAAGAGTTCCTGAGTCCTCAAAGGTCACCATGTTGGGTTCAGCTGGAACAGATGATGCAATTAGAATAGAACAAATAAAAGAAATTGGGCGCCACATGTTGCCCCCTCCTAAAATTAAGTAACTATCGATTTGGATCATAGGTCTTAAGCTCATTTCTAACAAGCTTGACGGTTAAAGTCCCAAGCGCCAATCCAATAACCTAGACTGAGTTTCTTTTTTCTTGGTGCGTCCAAATTGACGAGTGCCGTCCGATTGAGTGTGCTGCTAGACAAATTCAAAGTCGTCTGAATTCGCCGTCGATTGCGGGAACTTGCCCAGTGCAAAACAGACGCCACCCGGCAAGAGCGGCCTTGAATGTCAGCTACAACTGAGAGACACCGCCACGTCCACACATACCACTGCGTACTGCGGTTTGTTCGCCGGGACGGTTCCGCCCGGGACATTTGGCGTCTGCTTCGTTGCCGAACCACCGTTGGAGTTCACAAAGTTTTCCAGATTGGTCTGAAGGCTCTTCCAAAGCTTGTCCGCCCCTTCGAAAGCCGTTTCTTCCGCTGCACTGACAAGACTCGGGTACACGCGATCGAAGGCGCGCGTGTAGAACTCCATGTGACCACCAACTTCACGAAGCCCAAACTCCCGGTTTCCGGCTACCGGGTGATCTCCAAAACCCAATACCAGCGCCTCATCAGTGACAGGGGAAAACACCCAAGAGAAATCACTGGTTCTCGACACAACGACAGCGGCCTCGTCGTTGCCCACGCCGCCGAGCGTGCTGATTTGAAACACCATAATCGTGCCCAGGAGCGCTATGCTCTGCGAGCCCCAATCACCGGTGTCATCGCCATTGAACCCATCGAAGCTGGCCACGGACTGGTCGAAGAAGCTGTTGAGGTTCTTGCGAACGTGCCAGAAGAACTGCGTCTTGTTCATCCCCGATGGAAGCGTATCGATCCGCACGACATATTCGTCGACGTTGACCGCACTGCCGGTCCCTTCATCAATCCGCTGGACCTTGTAGTCCTTGGCTGAGTGCCCCCGGTCGGCCCGCGTCTGCTGTAGAGGCGCGGCATCCGGCTTGAAATTCGCAAGGTCGACCCAATCCGACCAGACCTCAGATTGACCGGGTGTAGCGGCGAGCCACAGGGCCGCCACCGTGAAGAGCAAATTGGTTCTCATTGCGTCTTTCTCCGTTTCTTTCAGTTCAATCGACGGGTCTAATCCAGTTTCGACAAATCGAAGACGGCCCGCATTCTGGCACCGCTGTGATGGTATCCCAACTCGCGCGCATTCGGCCCGCCGGCACTGGCGGGCGCTCTTACCGACGTGGCGGTTACCGTGTTTGCCTCACCGTTGCCCGCCGCGGCGTCGACAGTTCGATTGTCCGGCTTTTCCATGACCATACTCGGCTCCGGAACCCGGGCCCGCTCTTCAACCGTCAGCGGATCGGCCGGTTCGAAGGCTTCGACTTCCTCAACCTGCACATGCAGATCGTTCAGGTCACCCAGAACTTCCTTTGGGATCTTCAGTAGCCACGTTCCGTCACCCCTCGCTGTCTGCGCCGTCTTGACCGCAACGCTACCGGCCTTAATCGGGTGACTCTCGTTCAATCTGAGAAATGCGCGCCTGCTTTCCGGATCATTCCGTCTGATCGAGCTGAAGTCCTTGGGATCAATCACGCCAGTGTCGAAATCTAGCGGCAACAACAGATGGCTGCCTCGACCCGCGGCGCTCACGGGCAGTGGCACTGTCTCGCGATAGGTCCGTCCGTGTGCATCCTTACCTTCCCGAAATACCGTTACCTTCATCCGAGGTGCCGCATCAGCACCTTGAACAAGGTCCGCGAGGTCTTCGAGCCGACAACCCCGCTCAAGCGCCAACTCCGTCGGCGTTTTCATTTCCTCTTCCGCCCCATCCGCGATCGGTGCGCCTGCTCCGGGAGGGATGGCGGCATCCGCGCCATCTGCCGCCTTCGAAAGCGAACTCAAATGTTCTTGAAGCGCATGGCTGATCCGGCGGCGGTAGAATGTAGGTCCGCACATCCTGATCCGAATGCCATCTCCCTCGTTCTCGGGAATGCGCGTGACATCAACGATGCGCTCGGGAAGCGGCTGGACGAACTGTCTCACAGGGCGCGAACACCTGAGCGCCGGGCGCGTGTGCGGCTGGAAGCGGACCAGACCAAAGCGGACGAAGGTCTCGGCGGCCTCACTGTCTTCCAGCGTGACATCGACGTACCAAGTCTCCTTTTCCGGATCGAAGCGCGGCACATAAGTCAGAAGCGACACCATCATCGGCGGCACCCGATCTTCTGCGTCCGCGTCTTCGGAGGCCTCCTCGTCCGACAGCGGCATCTCCACCATCGGTACAAGTTCTGCTTTCTGCGGATCGCCCTCTTTTAGATCGAGATCCGGGAAATCACCTGGCGAGAATAGGATCTGGCGGTGGTAGTTTCCCTCACGAACTGGGTCCGCTCCGCGTCGCGAGACAAATCGCCCGCCCGGCCCGAGATGAGCGTCTTCAAACGGCATCGGGTCATCTGCCACAGACCCGCTCAGCGGCGCACAGATGATGTCTACAAGCTTGCGCTTGGTGAGACGAAATTCTTTGAGATCGTTCAGATCAATCTCGCGTGCGTCTTTATCATCTTCCGACTTCCGCAACTTCACCTTGTTCTTGCCGATCATCCAGTTGTCCGAAGGCGAAACATAAGGTGGCCAAAGGACTATCCCGAGACGCTCGTCCTCGCCGGAAGAAAACCATTCGCGCCCAAGCGGGATACGGATGATCGAACGGCGGTGATGGGTGAGCATCTTGCTCTTTTTGCTATCCTCATCTGGAGCATCATGCCGGAAGGCAGGAAGCGGCGCGCGTGCATCCGGTTTCGCCGGGCGCTTGGTGGCCGGGAGAACGACTTCGACTTCGCCGCTCAATCTGCATTGCGCCTCTGCTCGCAGGTCTTCGCCGGCCACGAGATCGCCAACCTCATGGTGCAAGCCTTCGGACGCAACCCAAGGGTCTCTCCTTCGAAGTCGCCGATCTGCGGTGCGCATGAACTGTGCGGTGCGCGGTAATCCGTTGACCCAAACCCACATCCGCCGCGCCTTGCCATCGGGAAACAGATGCCTTTCCGTAATGCGGATATCTCCGAGATCGCCTTCCTCGAACAGCCGCCGCAGGCTGAGCTTGCGTTGACAATCCGCACCGCTTGGACGGGGCAGGTTCTCCGCCCTGAGAAGCGTCACCTCAGCACGATCAAAGGCGGTTTTCCCGCTCGGGTAGACGTGGAAACCAAAAAGGCTCTGGGCATCGCGGAAGACTTTGTCCTCGCTGTCAGGTTCGGCGCCCGACGGATCATCCACCAGCGGCCACCAGCCTGCGCGGCGCAGCGCCAACGACCGACCGCGGAGCCGATCATCAAAAGCCGTCGATCCGGGGAACGCCATCCGGGCGCGCACCTCGACCGTGTCGATCTGGTTCAGGTCAAGCTGCACTTCGCCGTCCAAGATCAGGTTCGTCGACCCCTTTGCGGCGACGGTGATCGTTGTCTCGTCGTCAATGCAGACTTTCAGACTTTTTTTGTCTTTGGAGGACTGGTTTGGGTTCTCTCTGTTGGCTACTTCGCGCTCCGCGACCACAGCGTCAAAGGTTTTGGGTCCAGCGGCAATCTCGCTCGGCCTGAACGCGCGTATAGGCTTCGGCGGTTCGGTTACACCGGGCGCCTTGGACGAAAAAGCGACACCGTCGAAGTGCTCATTGGTCTCCGCCCCGGCAATGAACGGTTCGATTGTAGCGCGGTTCGCAGCGTGAATGGCTCGCAGTTGCGACACTGCAGAAATCTCGGGCATCGGATGGCGGATCATGCACTGCCGCACAGCCTTTGCCAGTGCAAGAAGCGTCTGCATCGAAGGGGCGCTCACACCGCCAGGCGCAAAAAAGGCCTGTTTGCCTTGATCACTATTTTGCAAATCCGCAATGATCTTGTCGAAAACCGCCTGCGGCAGACACATGTTGGCACCCTTGCAGATCGCCCGAAGGCTCGAAGCAACAGAGGTCTCGCCAACTTGTGAAAGCTGCACACCCAGAGCCTGAATGACCGCGAAATCCTGCGCGAGCCGCTTAGCGCTTGGCAGAAGCCACATTTCGATATCGACCCACTCATGGGGTGCAAGTTTGAGGATCAACTCCCGCGCCAGAAACTTACCCGACGCCTCCGCGCTCCCCTGGTGCGCCGGATCGAAGTACCGGCGCGGGTTGTACTGCATGATCTGACCCAGCTTGGTCGGAACTTCTTCACGGATCTTGTCGCGGTTCAACGTCAGAAGCACACGGCGGCGGTCGGGATAGGTGTGCCCCTCAACGAGGTCGATCGGCGCGATGTCGCCTTGCTCAGGTTTGTCGTCCTGCACCATCGTCAACCACTCACCTTCTCCGCCCTGCATCCGCACACGCACGACGAGGGCCTCGGCGGCCGGGTCAGGGTAATAGGCGCTGTCAGACGATGAGCCGGCAGCAAAGACCGAACCATCGAGATCCTCACCTTCCAACAACGACTTATCCGAAGGCGCGTCTTCAATACTGCGCCTTGCAAAATGCTGTCCGCCATTCAGGCCCTTTAGGTATGTCGTCTTCACCGAAGGGAACCCGCAGCCGCCCTTTTGTTGCCGCACAAAAGTCAACCCGCCAGTGGAGGTCGGCGTTCTTGCCAGATCGTCAAAGACACCGCGAGTCGGATCTTCGGGTTGCAAAGACGGTCCCGCCTTCCCATCCGGGGTACCCATATGCGTTGAAGCGCGCGCGAAGGGGATCGACGGGATCAGGATGATGCGACGCGCAGAGGCAGGCTGCCCACGTGATGTGAACCGTTTGTCCTTCGGGTTCTTTTCATTCCTGTCGATACTCCGCACAAGCATCAAACCAGCCTGATCGGGTCCCATCGGGCCATTGGTCCGCACGGCATGCCCCTCCGGCAATAGCACCTGGGGTGCCCCGATCTTGGCCTGCCGCAGCGCACGTACATACGGTCTTACGCTTGTCCCGACGCTGGCTCCATCCTCGTCGACACGATCCTGCGAAGCCGCCTGCATACGCGCCGATGGAAAATAGAGGTCCGCGCGGGTGTCGGTTTTTCCAGTGTCATCGGGGAAGTCGGTGCCGTCTAACGACCGACCGCCAGAAAACACCGCGGCGAGCGCGAACCGGTATGGTTGTCCATAGCGAAGTCGCGGGATCTGGTAGTCGACGCCATCGGGTATACTCAATTCACGCCCGAATATCAGAACGTCAGCCGTCGTTTTCTCGGCACCCGGCTGCGTCGAGCACTCGACACCCATAGGCCCCCCATCCCAAACCGATACCGCCTGCTCGAAAACAGCCTCTGCTTCGAGCACATCATCGGAATTTGGTGCCGGAGCCTTGGGCAGCATCCGCCCCGGCACGTTCATCGCAGCGCTCTCTAGCGCAACCCGCTCGGATGAGCCAGTCCGGCCAATCAGCCGCGTGAGCACGCGCTCGATCCGGCCGGTCTTTCGCCATCTCGGGCCGGTCGTGCCGAACTCAATCGCCCGCGACATCATCGGATGCCACTTGGTACATGCGTTTCCAGGTGTGCCGATGAAGAAACGGTAACCGGTGGTCAAATCCTCACCGTCGAGCACAATGGAGGCGCGCCCATCGACAGAACAGGTGGCAATCCGTCCCTTGTCTGCCAGCTTCGCATCGCGGGCCGCCATCTTGCGAATGGCCTGAGCGCAAAGGCCTCTATCAAGAAGCGTCAGTCCGACGTCCTGCCGATCACCTTCGTCTTGGAGTTCTGTCCCGTCGGTTGGTTGGTTGACACCGGGCGGAAGCGCCTTGGTATCCGTGGCCGCCGCACCCGGCGTTTTCTCACGCGCGTTTTTCCCTTCCTGCGACTCGACCTCTTCTTTGGCCTCGGAGTTCGACTGTTCGATGCTACGTCGCTGGATCTCCAGCTCCATCGCGGTGCGGATATCGAGGCTCGTTAAATCAAAGCGCGGCGTCTTGCATGTCAGATCGCAGTCCGAACCAAACCCCATGACCATCAACCCGCCGTAATGGCGCGTCCGATCTTTCGCAGGTGCGCTTGATGCGCCCCCGCGACAGTCGGCTTCCTCGCGGGAAACGGGCCAGAAGTGATAGCACGACTTGTTGCGCTCATGCTCGGTGACACGCAGAAGCGTCCAGGGACGCGGTAAATCGGCTTCTATCGAGCGCCCTCCGCTAGTCCCGTTCAGATCAACACAAATATGCGCATAATCGCCCGCTTCATTAAGCGCCGCCGCATTCTCGTTGACCGTCAGATCAAGTTCGAGATCCACCGCCAGCATGGCAGCCCGCGCGAGCGTCGGCGTCGATTGTAGCGTGAAGAAACTCCGCTGCGCCGCATCAAGGCTGTCGGACGTTTCTGGGGTTACGTTCTTTTGTTCCTCTTCGTCCTCCTTGGTCCGATACTGTTGCCAATTGGCATACCGCGCAGCGGCAGTCAGGTCGTCGAACCGATCATCGCCATTGGCTGCATCGCCAGGCGTGACACTGTCCTGCCATTCGGGATCAGAAGGTCTGACGCACTCTTCCAAAGCCTTGCCTTGCAAATCGCCTTTCGCCTTTTTGTAATGCGCGACCGACGTCTTTCGATCGTCTACCAGATCATCGAACAACGCAGTTCGCTCCGCGATCCTGCGGCGCCGACGAAGCTCCGCAATCAGATCAACATCGCTCAGTAGCGCTTCCTTGACCTCTTTGACTTCGTACTTCCGTTTCCCAAGCGGGTAAGTTGTTGTGTCTTCATGAGGCTCCTTCGGGAACAAAATCGACAACCGCTGTGCGTAGCTGTCGAAAGATTCCTCCGCTCCACGTAGCGGCTCTTTGAGGATCGCTTCGGCCAGATCGCGCAACGGACTATCAACAGCCACATGTCGCAGCTTGTCGTTCTTGAGCACTTTGTCACTTTCTTCTGATGTCCTTCGCTTCAAGGGCTTTGGAAGCCGCGCAACCTCTTCCTTGCACGCAGCCTTGATCGAATCCGAAAGCGCCGACGCCCGCTGGTTCTCCAACGTGATCGCGAGGTCCGCGTGGCGTATGTCAAGCGCCGCGACAACATTCATCTTGGCCCGACCGGCCTCCTCGGTCGGAGCGACCTGACCGTCGGGTCCATAGAGCGAAGCCTCAGGAGGCGTGCTCTTGCCATCGCCGGAACCCATACTTGACGACGACACCGCGCCCCCATCGAGCGACCGCTTGATCCGCGTTCCGAGATCCCCCCAATCACTCGCCTCAATCTTTGCGCCTTTGATGATCCCGTCTTTGTCCGCCAGATCGTATTTCCAGATCGAACCGACCCAGGTGTCGCACAGCGTTTCAAGGTCTTCATCGCTAAGGCCTGCCAGCCCCGGCGCGGCAAACGTCACTTCCTGCTGAAACCCGTCACAAACGCTGCCCGAGCCTATGCCTTTCGGCACCGTCGCGATCAGGCCCTTGATCGGACCGGTCAAAAGCGCGTGGATTTCCTCCGGCCACCGATCGAACGCAACCCCGTCCGCACTGTTGGCCTCGTCGAAATAGGGTGTCAGAAGTAGCGTAGCGCGGAGCTTGGTATCGTTGCATTCGTCAACCGGGCAGCTATCGTCACTCGACGGCCTTTTTGCTGCGCCGTTCGGAACGATCCTCGCATGTATGCGCACCCGTGGCATGTTCAGCTTTTCGTATTCCTCGGGGCTCAGATCGGTAATCATTTGAACAAGTCCTCGGCGGCATCGTCGGTGAAATAATCAGTATAGCTGCTCCACTCCCGCGCTTGACAGGCGGTGCGAGTATCAATGCGCGGCACAGTGTCGTCGAGCTGCTCCAGCCCTTCCGCGCTCAGTCCAAGGTCAGCAAAGCGAATGCCGCTCCGTCCGAACGGCATGTCGCGAAGGCTGGCTTGCTGTTGACCGCCAAAGCCCTTCCCTTCCTTCTTGAACATCACGACCGAGTACTCGAAATCCGCGAGCCCCATCGAGAACGAGAACGAGAAAATGGCCTCGCCGCTCATATCGCCGTTGACCATTCCAAGTCGGACCGAGAGTGACGCCGCAAAGGAGAACACCCAGATCTGGGCCGTTCCCCCTACAAAGAACGTGGCACTGAGTTCCGTGAGCTTCTGACCGTTGTCCGCAATCGACTGGCGAATATAGAACCCCGCCATCAACCGTCCCTGCCCCGTCAGCGGCCCAAAAGCGAAGACCGCGGAGCCACCAAACTCAAAGCTCGCCTCAAAGCCCAGAATACCGTTGGCGTTTGCCTCGATTCCGAAAAATCCGCTCCCACCGTAAGGCGTGTACGTGATCGTGAACGGGCTCAACCGCGTTGAGAGCGACGCTTTGAACCGCGCATCCTTGTCCTCGAACGGCAGAATCGCTGATGTCGCAAGGCCGACATTCGAAATCGCCATTGCGCCAACAGAGAAGTCTCCGAGATTGAGAATGTAGCCCGCCTCGACGCCAAGCGGCGAGAACTGCGGCTCAAGATAGAAACCCGAGTTGCCTTTCGGGGTGAGGAAGCTCTGGAACTGCTGGACAAACTCCAGCATCGGCCCGATCTCATAATCGGAATACGAGATCTCGAACTGCATTTTCTTGCCGGTTTCGGCCGTAAAGGTCGCGCCGTTGAACTTCAGCGTCAGCGCGTCAAAAGCATCGCCGACGAGCTTAACGTCAAAAGCATCCAGCCGCCCAACCGTCTTAGCATGAACCGCCGCTTTGTCGAACCCGAGATCAATCTTGATTCCAGCTTCGATGGTCAGCTTTGACCCGGACCCTGGCGCAAAAATGCCCCCGGTCGCCTGCCGCACCTTGTCGCCCAGTTCGACGCCATAGCCATAACTCATGTCGATCTGCGTCGGTACGAGACTCAGAATGTAATCCTCGACCTGATCCCGCAGATCGGTGAAATCAATTGCCGCAAACAAATCCCCCTTGAGGAACTCAGCGACGATATCCTCGATATTGCTGCCGATCTCGACCGGTGTTGGACGTAGAACCCGCCACTCGTTAAGGAACGCCTGAAGGAAGGTATAGACGTCGTCGGATTTGTTTGTGGTAAGTTTGAGCCCATCTTCAGAGGCCAGTTCTTCCAGCCAAGCAACATCGCCCGCAAGGCGGTCATTGGTGCCGCTCAGATTATCGCCGCCAGCGGGCACGTATGTGTCAGGCACTGAAGGACGTCCATCAGGCTCGACAAAGAGCACGTCGCTCACGCCAAAAGCCTGAACCGCTTCGAGACCGGCAATCCCGTTTCTGAAGTCGCAGAACTGTTGGTAGACCTCCAACAGGCTTTCGGGGCCATTTTTCCCCGAGAATTTGCGTTTTACGTCTTCGCCGTTGGACGGGGGCGGGAAATCGAAATCAAGAGACGGGAACTGGATCCCAAGTTTCGCATTCAAAACACGGGCAATCGCATTGTTGGCAAAGTCGACGACCTGACTGCTGACCTCCGTGAACAGAACCGCGCCCTGATCGGCAAGTCCCTCAAGCGTCTCAAGCAGACGTCTTTCGATCTCGTTGACCAGATCAAGCTTGGCGATACCTGGTGTCGGCGGACTCTTCAGAAACTCCAGCAGGTTGATTTCGGGTCTTTCGGGTGGCGCAATTTTCGCATCGGCAAGGGCCTTCGCCCGAGCGTTGGGCGCCGCTGACTGAACCTTCTCAAGTTCGAAACGTACCTTGGCAAGCCAATTGGTGTATTCGTCGAGTGAGACGAGGATCTCAGACGTGAACTGCTCAAGACTTGTGCCAAGGAGCGTTTCCAGCTGGGTCACAAGGGCGGGCTTTGCCTCCCCCGCACCGCGGCGCAGCATAATCTTGGCGCTTTCGAGAAGCTTTCGAAGCTCCTCAGTGTAGGTCAGGAGTAGCGTAACGGCCTGATCAACATAGGCATTGGCACGTTCCTGCAATGCCACCTGACGGTTCTCCAGGTCGGCCACCAAATTTTGTGCTGACGTTTCGAGCTCCTCAGTGAAGTCGCCGCGTCCCATAATCGCTTCGAGTTCGCTCGCGGCCGCTCCCGCAACGCCTCTTGACGCAACGCCTCCTGCCACCCCCACCTGAACGGCCTCATTATTCACCAGCTTCTCAACAGACGTGGCAATCACAGCCGTTCGCTCAACAACCCGCTGCATCAAAGCGCGCCGCTCGACAATCATCTCGCGGAAATCACGGTGAATACCGTCGAGTTCGCCAAGATTGCCAAAACTGTCCAAAGTGCACTCGAAGTTTGCAAGAAGCTCAAACTTCCCGGCAAACCGCACCATCCGTGCCCTATCAGCGTTAACATCCGCAACAGTGGCTTCTAGCGCGCCGGAGACTGCGTCGAGTTCTCCTTTTGCGGCTCCGACATGCCCCAACTGTGCAACGATAACACGTCTCGCCTGTTGCAGTGCTTGCTGTGCATCCGCACCCAGCTTATCGACTTCAGGCGCTACCGCATCAAGCTGCTTTAGGGCCCCATCGATCTCATTGCTAGCGTCGTCCACCTGCGCTTTGAGCTCGTTGACTGCGCTGTTATGCCCGCCAAGCTTCTCGGCGATCTGCGCGTGGATACCGTTCCTCCCCGGATAGATCGCATTCGCGACCTCCTGGAACGGCTCGAGCGTCTGCTTGCAGAGCGTTTCGAACCCGGTCATCGGGCCGAAGTGCAACTCCGCCAACCGAACAATTGCGTTGAACGCCTGTTCGAAATCTCCGACCTGAATCCCTGCGACCGCCTCGCGCACATAGCGCTCTGTGTCCCGGAAGAGGTTCCATTCGTCGCTGAAGCCGGTCTTGATCCACCTCTTGAGCGCCGCCTCTGCATCCGCTTGGGATACGTTTTCGAAGCTTTCCAGCAGCGCCCGATACTCTGCCAAAGCGGCTTGCGCGAACTTCTTGGCGTCCGAGTCAGCAAGCGCGTCAACTTCGTCCTCAACCTTAGCAAGACGCTCAAGTGCGATAGTCTTGATCTGCTCGGCGAGCGTAATACTGCCCGTCCACAAGTTGGAAACCCGGTCAATTAAGCGTTGCCCGAAACCTTCTAGTCGCCTTGTGAAATCCGAACGGGTTTGCTCCAGTAGCTCTTCAAGCGGCAGACGACCGCGCGTTGTGATCTGCAGAATGATCATCAAGCGCAGAAGGTCGCGCGCCTCGGCGGCTGTCGGTTGAAGCTTACTCCATGTGTCGCCAAAACTCGGATCCGGCACCGGTGGAACCGAGAATACCGGCAGAAACGCTGGCCCCCCGTCCTCGGGGATGAGCGCTGTTACGATCTTGTCGGCGAACGCATCGACTTCGAACGGGAGCGTTTCGGACTGACCAGAGACATAGAGCGCGATGTCGGCAAAGGTCTTTATTAGTTTCGCGTCTTCTTCGAGGTACCGGCTCGCAAGCTCCAGAACCAATTCCGCGCGCCGCTCCTCCAGCACATGGATCAGTTCCAGGATTCCCTCGATCCCGCCACGCAAGCCCGCCTCAATCCTGCGTCCCGGATCAGAAGCTGCGCGGAACAGAGCGTCGAGGAATCGGCGGCCCGCTGCAAAAACCTCACTGACCACAAGCGTGAACGCAATGGCGTCTGCCGCGCCGATTGAGCGGGCCAGCGCCGCGTCAAAGGCCACCAGTGTGCAGTGCAGGTCCGGGAAAATTTTGGCAAACGATATATTGCCAAGCAGGTTTGCCGGGACTTTGTCCGCATAGCGCTCGATGTCGCGGTCCAGTTCGTCCCAGCTCTCGCGGATATCGTGAACAGCCTCCGCAAGTGGCACGATGACCGTCGTGCGCACGAGATCGACGGTCTCATCGAGCGCCGACAACGCGTCACCGACCGCGTCGTCTACCTGACCAATGGCCGACTGAACTTCTTTCGCACCATACTTCGCCTGTTCCGCCAACTCGGGCATCCCGGTCGACGGCGGGTCAAGCTTCTGAATGAACTCGAACAATTGCTTGATGCTGACAAGGCCAAGGATCTTGGCGTCGCCATCCACAATATCGCTATAGAGTTTCTGCGCTTCTTTTATTGTTTGCTGAATGTTCGGGTCGATGACGACTGGTGGCGCTTCCGAACAGAGCGACGGCAGGTTTTCCACCTCGGCGCCCGCGCCGCTGCTGGCCTGCGTTTCTGGAGCCCTGCCAATCTCGAACTTTCCGGCCACCGACAACAGAAGGTCACAAGCCAATGGTTTTTGGACGTCCAATTCGGTGTTCCACGTCAGAACACCACGACTGCGCGACAATCCGACAACGCGACCCGAAGGCCGATAAACACCACCGGCGTTGTCGCCTTTGTCACCCATCGTCAATTGAAGCTGATCGACCATTGCAAGGTACGTCTCGGCTACGTTTCCTTCGATGGCGTAGTCCACAGGACCATCTCCACCCGACGTCGCCGGAAGGCCATACTCGACGTAATGCGCATCCGGCATCGCACGCAGGAAACGCGCGTCTTTCACCTGTTTCTCCGCCGCGCCAGACAGCGGCCTACCGATCAGTCGCTCCGCTTGCCGTACTCGGATGCGACAACACTCGACGGCCGGATAGAACGGCGGCTGATCCGCCCCCTGCAAAACCGGGTCACTTCGGAAGACGGTCTCCTGGCGCTTCCAGGTGAGCTTTTCCGTGTTATCCTCGGGTCGCGATCTGGTGCTCGACAGACCGGTCGCACAAAGCGTCCAAAGCTGGGTTTCCGCACTCGCGCTCCCGGCTTCCTTCTCGGCTGCATACCGCCGCTTGCCGCCGCCCATGTCGAGGGTTCGCAAATGTGAAACCGGATCAAAATCTTCTTGCCCTTCCTGGGAGGTCAAAGGGTCCGGCGTAGGCAAATCGTTGTAGTACGCAGCAAGGTCTCGCAGCGTCCCCGGATCATTCGCTGCAACATTGTCGACAAACAGCAGCGGCATGTCCGAAACCGTTCCATCAAGGTCCAACTCGAAGCGCACGTTGGCGTCGGGCAACTTCGCCGTTCGAGGCCAGAAAACTAAGCCTTTGGCGGCCTGTCCCAATTGAATGCGTCCGCCAGGAAGAGCCAGGGCCTCCTGCGTCTGCCGGAGTTCGTCATCAGACGGATCGACAATGTCAGGTGTCTGTGTTGTGAGATTTCTCAGCCGCTCAACCGGGAACCGCCGCCCTTGTGCGGGCTGTTTCAGCGCCGGAAACAGCTTCTCCGCTTTGCCGACACGAATGAATAACCGCTGTCGCAGCGCAGCGTGGATAGCACCCGTCGACGGATCAACGAAAAATTCGCGCTCTGTGACCTGAACCAGCGACGCCCGCTGCCCAATCGGCCAGAGGAATCCCTTATAAACAATTTCGCAATGCACATCCCGCCCGAGGTTCGTCCATTGCTGCCAACTCTCCACCGACACGGCATCAAAGAGCGCATCACCATGGCTGTCAAAGGCAGCCGCAAAGGGTTCGAAACTACTGGCGTGTCGAAGCGTGCCGCCGATCGGAGTCAGCGACAACTCGATGGTCTGAAGCGTGCGTGGCTCGTAAAGTGCACTGCCGTCCTCAACGTCGGCCAGGCGATAACGCTGCTCCGGCTCGGACTGACCGGAATCGGCGACAAGCTGACCGTTAGGCTTGCGTCGCCCCAAAACAGGCAGCCCCCAACCCGAGCTCAACAGAACCAGTTCGTGCCGCGCATAAGCATCGATCGCGGCCCGAAACTTCATATCGCGTGCATCAATTCCGGCGCGGCGCTCTTTTTCTCCCGCAAGATAGGCAAAGAGCCGCGACAGGGCGGGTTGCGTGGGAGCCGTGTCCTTGACGTCCTGGACGCCCATTGCGCGGGTTTGGGTTTCGTGTTCGCCAATGTGCCAGGGCGCCATCGGCCCGCGCGGCGGCGCGCTTGCGCCGGGGAACCGTTTCCGAGCGGCCTCTGCCGGATACGGCGGGTTATCCACCGATGCATCGAATGCCGGAAAGAGCTTCCTTTGGGTGCGCGCCGTGAATACGTCGGGGCGCAGATCAGGCGAGTGAATGGCCCTCAGATTGGGATCAACGTCACCTGCCAGAAACTCAACTGACCAAAGCGGCACATAGGGCTTCTTCTCAAGAAACGGTACGCCGCGACACCCATTGTTCTTGTCGTTTCCACCGGTCTCCCCCGGTGCGCAAAAGATGCCGTCCGGAATCGCACGGGAGTTGACCACAACAACAGCATTCTGATCCGGCGACAGGGTGAGGCGCGCCGGTATCTCGATGGCCGTCTCCTGTAAATGCGGGGGATCGGTCAGTGATCTGGCGATCTCGCCAAGACGCGTGCCTGACGTCACGAACGGACCGGAGGTAAAGTTAAGCAGATCGAGCCGAGCGCCCTGCGAAAGATCAAGGCGGCGGCGCGATGAGACATCGATCCGCCCCGTCTCACTGGGGCGGTAGATGGCCTGGGCCCGGCGGACAACCGAAAGGTCGAAGTCGGAGAACCGGGTCAGGCTCGACAGCGAAAAAGGCAGCCGATCCCGCACTTCCTCGGCACGCGCATCCGACGGAGTGTCGAGTGTCGCGACCCTGTTCCGGGCCACCGAGATGCCGTCCCGGCACCGGACGCGAAACGCCAACCGCGACGGATTTGCGATCCGCCCACGCGCAGGCATGTCAAGAGGCTCTTTGCCCTTCAGTGCTTCGACGAAGTCTGCCTTAGCGCGTTCGCGAACGGCCTGAATCATCGCGTCAGTGAGGCCAATCTGCGCCATCCACGCAGGTGTCCTCTCAAACGCATCGGCGTGGGTGGCTTCAATGAACTCCGGCGCGACGTCAGCAATCCCGGCGAATTTGCCAAAGGGTGTAGTGTTCCCTTCAGCTGCTGCCTGCGGATCTTTGCCCATCCTCTCCAACGCAATGTCCAAAGCCAGGTCGCGATAGACAGACCGGAAGAGTTGGTAGGACGGGAACTGCGTTTCCAGCCGTTGTTCAAGCGCAAGCGCACCTTCGAAGGATGCATCCGCCTGTGCAATACGCCGCATTTCCTCGGTCAGTGACGCTGGGCCGAGCTTTCCGGCATCGTCATGCAAGGCTCTTGCGGCCTGCGCGACTTTGGCGAGAAGGCGATTGGCCGACTGAGTGAGCTTTGCCTCGAAGGTCTGCCGCCAAATTTTCATCGCGACGCGCATCACGTCGGGATCAAGTGCGTAGGGTCCGATGTAAACCTTTTGATCCTTTGGCACGCCGTTTGAATTGGTGAAGCCTTTTTCAAAGCGCTCGGCGAGCTCCGCAAAGGGGCGAGGGACAGGCTCCGGGTCGGGCGCACCCGCCGCCTTTGCCGCTTTGGCCTTGTCGTCAATTGCCGTTGCTTCCGCGTCTTCGAACATCTCCTTCGCGTCCTTCAAGGCGGTGCGGAATGCCGCCTTCGCATTTTCGCTGCGTAACAGTCCGATAAGATCGACAACCTGTTGTCGATCGTTCGGATCCAGCCGCCACCCCTTACCCTCTTCCTCCGGAAGCCGCGTGAGGAACACTCGATCAGGGACAAAGGTCACGCCCTCCGAGGCCCCACTTGTCGTCACGATCATTTCGGGATTCTTCGCTTCGACCGTCGGTCCTTCAAAGATCACATCGGGCAGTTCCTGAAGACCCGGCCGGAAGAAAGCCTCCTCGAACAGGTGCTGTCCCGGAAATTCGACCACAAGCACCGGGCGACTATCGCGCACGTCGTGGCTTCCATCCAGCTCCCGGTCCGTTGTGATCCGGCAAGACGCGTTCCGCCGCACAAGCTCTGCCCGGTCCCGCTGGATCGACAAGGCCATATCGGCAAACCGGAACGTCAGCCCAAGCAGGTTGTCCGATCGCGAAGCCACAAGGGCTGCGTCGGACAGATCCAACTGTCCAATCTCTTCAGAACCCTTCGGAGCGGCAAGCCGGATGTAGCTCTTCTGCGGCGGTGGCAGGTCGTTTGGCGTATAGAGCAACGTCAACGACGTTGGCGCAAATGTCAGACGATTAAAGTCCGCCTCCTCCAGCTCAACGGCAGCCTCGCGCAGCACGCCGTTCACCTCAATCCAGTCCGTCCTCGGACGATTTCGCGGGACATACGCGCCTTTCTCCTGTCGCCCCCAGAAGAAAACCGCCTGAATCTGATCGCCATGGCGCTGCCGAAACGGATCTTCCACCGTCCGGTCTTCGGTCTTATCTTCCGGTGCGGGTCCTCGAAAACCCATCGGACCGATCGGGCTGTCAATGCGCCAGTGACGGCTGGCCGCCGCCTTGAAGTTACCACCGAAACTGATACTGCCCGCGAATTGCGCATAGTCGAAGTCGTTCATCTGCGCCGGTGCATCGACACGTTCCAACAGCCGCCCGCGCAAGATCTCAAACGGTCCGGCGGCCGCCTTCGAATTGCCGGTCACTTCCATTCGGATCCAATCGGTAAGAAGCGACGCCTCTGAGCGCAATTGTCCCGGCGCCACCTTGCCCGGACTGATCTCTGTCGGCTCCAGAATGCGAAAGAGCACCCGGCTGCTCTCTCTCGCATCCGGGTCCATATACAGGGTCAAACCCGGTGCCAGCCCTCTGGCTTTGAAAACCAATGGCGCATCGCCTGGCGCTACACGCGATTGGGCCACCAACTCAAAGGCCCCGGTGGCCGCCGACGGGCCAGAGCGCTCTTTGACATCCGGAACAGCCTTCAGTGCGTCGTCATCTTCTTCTGGAGGAGCGGCATTCGCGGGTTCCGGCGCCTCTTCCAAAGGCTCTCCGCCAACCGGTTGCCACCGCATCATAAGGTCCGCAAGCTCAAGCTCGGGTGCCAATGCATTCAGGAAAACACCGCTCTGAGCAACCCGCCACGTCCCGGACTGATCGAATGACAGCAGAACATTGCGCCCTGCATCCCTGTCGGCATAGCCAACCTGGCCGTTGAAGACGAGTTGCAACGTCGACGTGATCCGGCCAGCATCGACCAGGAGCGAAAACCGGAAGGGTGTCTCTTTGTCGGTTCCACGCTTCGGTGCCTGCGCAATCCAAGCGTCAAGCCGCAATGCGCCATCAATCTGCGCCTCTGCATCAAACGCCGCGGCGGGCTCCATTTCGAACCAACGCTTCGATGTCGGCGCAGACCTGAGAGACCAGACATCGGTCGACGCGCGGATTGTGTAGACCCGCCGCATTGGCACGTCATCAACTGTCAGCTTCTCCAGCCTTGCCTTGATCACCCGGCCCACGGCATCCGGGTTCCGCTTCATGTCTTCGAAGAGTTGTCGACCTTCGGTATCGACTTCAAGGCGCTCGTCGAAGAAGAACCGCACTGTCCGCCCGGAGACGCGTCCGTAAGACACGTCGTGCAGCGTTACCGTGTAGCGCCGCCGCCCTTTTGGCGTCCGTTGGTTGCGAAATCGAACTTTTGTTTCTGGCCCGAACCGAGCCGTCTCAATGCTCCACACAGGGCCGGTCAGCTGCTCAACCTCGGCACCCTCGTTCTCAACGACATCGTCTTCCTGAATGGTACGTCGCAGATTATTGACACCAAGTCGCGACCAGAAGGCCCGCCGCTCGCGCGATTGTCCTTTCTCGATCGCGACCTTCAGCAGCCCGTCCGTGATGGAAAAATTCAGATCGACGTGCTCGGGTTCCAGCAAGCTATCTTCGAGAATAAACTCAGCATGCGCCGCAAAAGGAACCGCGGCGGTGGCGCCAATAAATCCACGCCGAGTAAAATTAATTGATGCTACTCGGGAGATAACAGAACCCGAGTCACCTTCCTCGTCCGAAGACAATATTTCCCCCTGAAATTCTCTTATTCAATTTGGAAAGCGTACTTAGTCGAATCTCGATTTGTCAAATTGTGATATTGATTTCTTGAATCACTTCGCGAGATACATCCGCTGCGACCAGAAGCTCTAGGGCCGCACACAAGCGGGCCGTCTCAAGCTAATACAGCGTCCATCCCATACCCGTATCCTCCAACTGCTCCCGGTCCGGCAAGCCGTACAACGTCTCCATATCGAAGGAGTGAGTAAGGCTTCAGTGTTCACATAAGCGTTGGGCGCCCCACCTCGCGGGGAGCGCGGTCCTGTGCCGAGCAGATCGCGACTGATCTCTACTCCCCAACGTACGCCCGAAACGCGCGTTTCGTCTCCCTGGCAACTTCTCTGGCGACGATTTATCTGGATGGTCATTGACGTGCTGCGTATTAGGCAATGCCACCACTCCTTGACTAAGCATCGGGCTTTTCTTGGCATTCGATCTAAGGCGAAGAGCTAGGCGCGGCCGCGTGTTTTACTTCCGTCGCAGTGGAACGCGAACAGCTTTCTGATCTAGGAAGAAATCCTCTAGGCAACTCGCCAAGAGACTGTTTCTACACTTGAAGCCGCTTCGCAGATGTCTGCTTTGCATCCTTCACAAGATGAGTTACTTGGTTGCAGCGAAAGCCAGCTTTCCGCCCAATCTGTCAGCGTCAACCACCGGATGACTGCCCCAGATTCAACCAATATCGTGTGTAGCGACGCACCCCGGTGCGAGACAATGCGCCCCGTTCTACCAGCTCCTGCAGATCCCGTGTTGCGGTCGCTCTCGAGGTTCTGGTGATCGCCAGGTAGTTTTCAGCGCTCAGACCACCTTTGAAACCGTCGGGTCCTTCTCGAAATATCCGCTCGATAACCTTGGCTTGCCGCTCATTAAACTGTCCACGATGACGGTCATAGAAGTGAGCCTTCGCGATAAAGAAACCGACACGCTCCAGCGTCACGTGCTGCGCTGACAAAACCGTTTCAGCGAACCACTCAAGCCAGGTTGTGACATCCAGTGTCTTCTGATGGCGTTCCAGCTGGTCGTAGTAGAGCTTCCTCTCCCGCTCGATAGTGAAAGCAAGTGCAATCAGGCTTGGCTGCCCGATGTTTTGCGCCAGTGATTTCTCGGCCAAGGCACGGCCAAGGCGACCATTGCCGTCCTCAAAAGGGTGGATGCTTTCAAAGTAGAGGTGGCTGAGGCCGGCGCGCGTCAATGCCGGAAGTGGCTGTTCAGCTTCGGGAGATGTCGTGTTGAACCAATCCACAAAGTGGTCCATCTCGTCTGGAATGCGCGCAGACGGGGGCGCTTCGAAATGTATGGTCGGGCGATCGTAGCGGCCAGAAACGATTTGCATCGCGTCCTCGTGCCGCCGGTAAGCGCCAATTGAGTCCAGATTCCGATCATGGGACAGCAACATTCTGTGCCATCGGAACAGGGTCTCGTGCGTTAGCACTTCAGCATAGTTTGAGTACACATCGACCATCATCTCAGCTACGCCTTGCTCCCGGGGTTTTGCTGGATAGCTGTCGGGTGACAATCCAAGTTGGCGACGAAGCGAGGACTGGACGCTGCGCCGGTCCAGCATTTCACCTTCAATGGCGCTGGTTTTCATGGCCTCATCGCTGAGCAAGTCGATACGGAGTTGTTCCCGCTCGGTGGGACTGACATGAAGCACGGCACCAAGAATTTCACCGGAAGAGAGCAGAAACTTCTCCTCTAGCGGTGCGATCTTTGACGCGTCATACCGGAATTCCGGCCAATCTGGTATCTGCCAATTCCAAGGCATGAGGCATAGAAACCTTCCCTATAACTCGAATATAAAGACATTATGAGCTATAGAAGTCAATTCTATGGCTCACGCTGTTGGGTTATTGGAGTGATCTATCCCCCTGCCCGTCATGTCTAGATTTAGTCGTCAACCGGGCCTAAGAGTTTGCGACACATCCGAAATTGGCAGAATGTCTGGAGGTTATTCCAACCCCGAAACATTTACTCTGACAATCGGTTGCACAGCAACGTTTGAATTGATGGGCAGTGACTTGCCCAAAGCCCACGCAATAATTGGACAGGTTTCGAATTGAACTGAATTTCCGCTTCCAGTTCAGTAGTCAGGAAGCCCGTTTCTTGCAGCGAACCGCCGATTTTGAGGACCAAGTGGTCGAACAAAAAAGTGGGTTCGGTTGCTTGCCCCCTACCCTGCCCGTTGGGCGCCACCAATCTTATACTCCTGGTTTCAGTAATCCGCGCCCTGCCTGGTGTCCCAGAGACGCAGTACTTCAATCTGGGTAGGCATTACGCGATAGATCAGTGTGAATGGGGTTCGCGGCACTGAAAGCTCTCGTACGTCACTGCGCGTGTCACTGGAGTGACCTGCATAAGGGTTGGCTGCGAGCGTAAGCTGGGTTGCTTTGATTTGAGCCTGTGCCTTTTTGCTGCCTTCAGGAAAAACCGATGTGTAGTAGTAACGGAACCATTGGATGTCCCGAACCGTGTCTTCGAGAAATATAATTTTCATTGGCTGTCGGATTGCCCTTTTGCTACCGGAGCCGGAAGTTCACTCTCGGTATCCCAGCTGTCTATCCAGGCATTCATTTCGTCTGCCGTGATGAACTTGCCTTGGTCTGCTTTTTCAACAGCCGCATCAATGGCTGCACGTTTTGCGGCCTTGGATTCCAACATCATTCGAATTGCCCGTACGGCGAGTTGTGCAGGCGGTCGATCTTCCATCGCAGCTTCCCGTTCCAGGGATTTTCTCAAATCTTCATCGAGACGGATTGAATATGGGCTGGTACTCATCTCAGTCACCTATTTATGCATCGTAGTACAAAGTAATACATTGGCATTCAGTTCACAATAGAACAATGGCATGAACTGCACCTGCTGTTCGAAACTCAAGAGCATCGTGAGATTTTACAGGTATTGCCCTGATTTCTGCGGTTTTTTGATTTATCTACCAACAGAGCGGTTGGTTGCATATCTCCTCGATCGATCATGGCTACCAGCGAAATCAGATATGCACGATGGGACCGTATCGTCTCGGCTCGTTGCGTAATGTACCCCAGGACCATGAACCGCAAAGCTGGGCCATGTGTAGTTTTCATAGCATACCAGGTCTCTCCAAGTCGAAGTTGGTCTGCAATGGAGTCCATAAGCCGATCACAATGTGCCTGATCTTTCGCAAAGCGTAATTCTGAGCACAAACGAGGAAAGCTGCGTTCCATTTGATCTGGAGAAACTTGAATCTGAGAAGGGTTTTCTTTCTTAACTATAGGATTCAAAGAGTCCTCTTTGTGCCCCTCAATTTCACTGTCACTGCCCCTCAAATTGTCAGTTCTGGCTGGTGCTATTTCTGAGATTTCCACAGAGATAGCAGACAAAAGTTCCCGTAGTACGGTTGCGTCTGGTTTACGGCGCAGAGCATTGCGCACTGCGGCCATCAAATCTGTGATAGAGCCATCATCTGCCACAAGCTCCTTCAGGCGAGCCAGAGCGACCGATACCTTATCGCGGAGTACCGTGAATTCCAGAACCCGGTCAGCATGCTTCTGAGCTTCCTGGATGAACTCAGCATGCCTTTCAGACAATGGCATCAGGGATAGACCGGTCGCTGTGACCACCCTGCCCTGTGGGTCTCTGCGTGCCCAACGTTTACCATTTGCACTCAAGTTGCGCCGGACAAGTCCAAGTTTAGCCAGCGTCGAGATATGACGTTCAACAGTCTGAACACTGACGTGGGTTCGTTTGGCGATCGCTGCGTTGGATGCATAGCAGATATGGTGATCATCCTGATCGGTGGAAATCTGATCTCCCTTCATAAAGGAAATCAGTGTTCTCAGGACGTTGAGGGACGTGGACTTCAAGCCAAGCGGTACCCTAGCTTCTTCAACGGCTCGAAGAAGTATCCATTTCTTAGGCATACAAGCCCCCTGCCCTGCCGTTCCCGACAAGGTTGCTCCAGTTGGAGCCATTGCTGTGACTGTTTTCATGAGTTTATGTCAGCAGACAAAAAATACCCGTTCGCTCAGGAGCGATTTTTCTTGTATGGCGATTCGGGGACTGCTAGATTCTAGGTGTCTAATCTAAGAATTGCGCTTAGCGCAGCAGCCCTCGAAGCTCCGGTTTCGGGGGTTATTCTTTGCTCGCCTTCCTCCTTTCTGCTCGTCCTCAGTTATTTTGCTTGTTGTTTACAGCTGTAAACTCGGCGTGTGATCGCTTGATGATTTCGGTCAGATTTTTATCCAACCAATCTGCAAAACCAGCGTTCGAACCTGTCTTTTTAACTGACAATGTAAGAGATCCGCTGCCAGATTTGATGGTCACACCTTCAACGGGGCTGATTTCCGCAACGCCGTCCTTGTGTCGGGCACCACGTTTTGCTGCCGCTTTAAGCAGGGTTTCCAGCCGGTCATCCGATGAAACCGATGGCTCAACGGCTTGAAGCAGCCTAATTGCGTCATCTCTTGCTAGTTTGCCTGCCAAGAAGTGCTCGGCAAGTGCCGTCCATTTCGGGCGGCCAGACTTTGGAGCTGCGCCGATCAATTCTCCGACCTCAGAAGGAACGTTTTGCGTGACCTTAGTAAGGTGGGATAATCCTGATGCTGACAGGTTCAGAACTCGTTTCACCGTGGCAGTTTCATGCCCAGCGGTCTGAATTGCTTCCGCAAAGCGAGCTTTTTCGTAGAAGGACAGGTTGCGCCTGGCTGCGTTTTCGAGGCCTTTGGCCAGAAGAGCCGACGCATCGTCGATATCTTGGACATTGGCGCGAACTTTGATATTGAGCTCACGACATGCTTTGAGCCTTCTCCTCCCATAAATCGCCTCGTAACGACCGTCAGATTTCGACCTCCTAACGAGGATGGGCACCTGTTGACCACCGTCTTGGATGCTTGATTTCAAACTCTCAAAGCTGTCGTCATCTTCATCAGGGTTTACAGCTGTAAACTCACCAAGCCGATCAATCGGCCCCCAATCGTCTATGAGAGCCGGGTCAATTTCTCTAATTGCGGCAAGGGATCCTTGAAGCGCACCGAGGGCAGGGGCGTTGGCTTTTACCGGTTTGTCCGCGGTTTTGGATCCGGAACGCGCAATTGTGCTCGCAATACCCGACATTTCTTGAAGCGATTTTCTAGCCATTAGCTACGTCCCCATGCTTGGTGGATCATTTGCTCTACCTCAGAGCCGATCGCATCCATTGAGTTCTTTGCCCGGTCATAGGTTGCGCGTGTCATTTCCGAACGCACAACCTCGTAGATCGACTGCTTGAGCATTGTGGCGTCACTGATTGCAGTGCTCTTCAGAGCCGTTGCCGACATAACGCGGTCCTGAAACAGTGCTCGCATGAACGAAGCCAGCTGTTGAGATGGAACGTCTGTTGGTTCGTCACGTGTTATCAGGAACTTGAAGCTGTCGTATTCGAGAGTGGCGCCGGCGTCTTCAATGACAGCCATATAAGCACCAGCAAGTTCGAGAAACTGAGCTGTCGAAGACACGTCCAACATGGAAGGTGTTAATGGTACGAGCAAAGAACTGGCGGCCGCCATCCCCGCGATGGTCAGGAATCCGAGTTGAGGTGGGCTATCAATAAGAACAAGGTCAAAATCGTCTTCCACTTGGGCCAGAGCATTCCGTATTCTCGTAAAAAACGGATGGTCAGGGTTGGAGTGGACGGCGGATTCCGTCTCAAATTCAGAAAGAACAAGCCGTGACGGTGCCACAGACAATCCGGGGAAGTATGTCGGAAGCACGACATCTGCCATATTAACCGGGTCTTCATAGCGAATGGCATCGTATATCGTTAGCCCATCGAACTCGATTTCAGGGCTGATGCCGCACATGGATGTAAGCGAGCCTTGGGGGTCTAGGTCAACGGCCAGCACACGATATCCGCGAAGCGCGAAAAAATGAGCCAGATGAATTGTTGTAGTGCTTTTGCTGCTGCCACCTTTGAAGTTCATCAACTGCCAGACTTGAAGTTTCTCTCCTTCCGTCCGGCGAGGGATGTAGCGTCCTTGTTTACGCGAGGTCTTCTCAAGCGTTTCGCGTGCCTCCCAAAGCTCTTGGGCGGTATAGTAACGTCGACCGCTTCGCACGTCTTTTGGTTCAGGAATTGTACCTTCTGAGTGGACCTTGCGCATGAATTGACCTGAGACGCCCAAAAGTTCGGCCGCTTCTGGTGCTGCGAATGTGCGTAGTGATTTTGTGTTGTCAGGTGCAAAGGCAGCAAGAAGATGCTCTCGGATAGCCGAGTTCAATCTCTCGGAAATTTCCGTGGCGAGTGCCGATGGTCGATCTGCCGTAAGTGGTGTCACGGGAATCATGTAGTTGCCTCAAATTAAAGAATGTGGTCATTTTCGCGCCACTTGAGACAAACAGCCGTGATTCACTACCCTAAGTCAAGAATTTTCGCTTATATTGTGGGCTATGCGGACCGGTAGACTACATGCGCTTTGTATCAGAGCAGGGTGGTTTACAGTTGTAAACCCAGTAGAAGAGAGTTGTGGGCTCTCAAATCAGAGGTGGATCTTCCGCAAATCAAGTAGGCATTCGCGTGAAGCCTCTCTGTATGCTCCACTTTGAGTGGAGCCTGTCCTGCCGATAGCTGAGGTCATGAATGAGCGAAGTGCATTTTAAGAAGGGTATCAGGGAAGGGTAGGGGGGTTAGTAGAGCTGATTGGGTGAATGCTCACCCCAGCAGATCTGTGGCCGGGTTTTCCGCAATGTCCACATCGTCATAATACTTCTGCGCCTGTGCCATGGAGCGGTGCAGCGACAGGCGCATGGCGGCTTGGATCGGGGCGCCGTCCAGCGCCGCCTGGGTCAGGAAGCCGGAGCGCAGCCCGTGCGGTGAAGCGAAGCCTTCAGGCAACCCGGCCAGTTTCAGACGATGTTTGACAATCTGATAGATCGCATCCGGGGAGAGGCGGCGTTTCAGTACGCGGTCGGCCTTGGAGATGGGCCTGAACAGAGGACCATCCGTGATCTGTCCCACTTCGATCCAGTGCACCAGCGCCTGCGCCGCGCGGCCCTTCAGCACCAGCCGTGGGGTTTCACCCTTGGCCGTGGTCTTGGTTTCCAGCAGCGAGATCCAGATCCGGCCTTTCTCTTCGAATTCCTTCAGCGACACGTCCTCGCGCATCAGCCCGGTGATCTCGGAGCGCCGTCGCCCGCCGGAAGCCCAGCCCAGCATCAGGATGGCGCGGTCGCGGCAATCCCGCCGGGACCCCCGACAGGTGGCCAGCAACTGCTCGAGCACATCGCGGGTGATCGGATGGGCCGATTTCGGGGCAGGGGCCCGGGCTGCGGCGCGGCGGGCCTTGGCGCGGGCCTGTTTCACCTGGGGCGCGCCGAAGGGGCTGTTCAGGTTCTTCATCCGATGAAACGCCAGCCAGGAGGCGATGCGCCGATCCAGCGTTGATGGGGCAGGGCAGGCGAGGGACTTGCGCAACCTTTGTGCGACCAGGGCTTCGGCAGCCTCGCGCGCCATATCCGTTTCCAGTGCGTCATTCAGGTCACGCGCGTGATCGAGAATGAAGGCGAGGGCGGTGGCCTCGGATTCCGGCCAGTCCAGCGCCGTGCCAAAGCGTGCGGATTTCCAGGCGGTGACATAGATCAAATCCCGTTCATAGGCACGCAACGTGTTTTCCGGTGTGCCGCGCACATAGAGGTCGGTGAGCGCCTCCTGATCCGTGTCCGAGAGGGCAGGGGCAGCGGCGGGGAGATATGGGGCAGGCGGCTTCATGTGCCCATTCTGAGCTCATTTCTGGAAAAAATCAATCATCCTTGATAAGGGATACTTATCGGGTACGATGCGAAAGAATCCAATCTGTGAAGGTAACGTGCAAAATATCCAGATTTTGCGCGCAATGAGGGGTAAGGCTAGATTCCCAATTGCCAAAAGGGATGTGTTTAAAATTAGCCTTTCGCGGCACCTTGCCTGAACTGGTAGACGCGGGACAAAACTGCCATCACTCACTGTCTCCGGTCAGTCTTTTTCTGTCTTGCCTGTTGGTAACGCGCGTCTCAGAAAGGTTCTGTTGCGAAGTTTTTTGCTGAACGAAGAGATCACAGCGTGTTTGCGTTTTAAGCGGCCAGTTCTGCGAATTGACGAAATGGGCAGAGTCCGGGCGTGAGTTGACCTTTGCGGATCATATGCGCCACTTCGATTCCAGCGAGGGTTGCGGACGCTGAAACAAACGACTTGAAACCGCACATGTGCCGAGTTCGCCGCTTGATGAAACGGTGGTCCTGTTCGACGATATTGTTCAAGTATTTCCTCCTCACCATCTCGATTGGGATCGGGCAGCCAAAGCCTTTCAGCATCTTGTTGACGGCGTTGATTCCCGCAGTGTTAGCACCACTTTTATCGATAACTATCTTGCGTGGAAGACCATTGACCTCCAGCATTCTGGCAAAGAACTTTGTGGCGGCCGACTTGTTTCGCCGCTCGGACAACATGAAATCAAGAGTCTTGCCGTGTTTGTCGACGGCTCGATAGAGATAGACCCACTCGCCTTTCACTTTGATATACGTTTCATCCATGCGCCAGGAACGGTCGCACGCTCCCTTGCGACGACACGCTGCTTCAGCGATTGCGCCAGAATACCGTGTCACCCAACGGTTCAGTGTCGTATGATCAACCGATACACCGCGTTCAGCCATGATTTCTTCCAGATCCCGGTATGACACGCCATAGCGAACATAGAAGAACACAGCGAAGAGGATTACATCCTTCGGATACTGCGCGCCTTTGAAGGAAATCATGAGCAGACTTTCAATGGGTTAACAATGTCGGCCATTCACTCGTTAACCGCGAGAGCGTCAATGCTCAAATCTTTGCAACAGATCCCTTTTTCATTCACACTGCGATCAAGCTCTGCAGCGGCCTGAGCGAAGCGCCCTACATCCTCGATGGCCTGCTCATGAATGAAACCGGCAAGCGGATCAAAGAGCAATATTCCGACACCGGTGGATTCACAGATCATGTCTTTGCCGTTTCGGCCCTGCTGGGCTATCGATTCATCCCGCGTATCCGGGATCTGCCATCCAAACGCTTGTATGTATTCGAGCCCTCAACAGCCCCCAAGGAGTTGCGCGGCTTGGCTGGCGGCAAGATTCGGGAAAACCTGATTGCCCAGAATTGGCCGGACATCCTGCACACTGTTGCGACAATGGCGGCAGGGATCATGCCGCCCAGCCAACTGCTGAAGAAGTTCGCATCGTACCCGCGTCAGCATGAGCTGGCAGTTGCTCTGCGGGAGGTCGGCCGCATCGAGCGCACCCTGTTTATTGTCGAATGGTTGCTGGACACCGACATGCAGCGCCGTGCCCAGATTGGCTTGAACAAAGGTGAAGCGCATCACGCTTTGAAGAACGCTCTGTGGATTGGCAGGCAAGGTGAAATCCGGGACCGAACGGCTGAAGGTCAGCATTATAGGATGGCAGGTCTAAATCTACTGGCCGCGGTCATCACCTATTGGAACACTGATCATCTCGGACGCGCGGTCTCGGCAAGATTGCAAGACGAGCGAGATTGTCCGCTAGAGCTTCTATCGCATATCTCACCACTCGGATGGGCGCATACCCTGCTGACGGGCGAATACTGGTTGCCAAAACGATAACCGATCAGCTTAACGTACTATCCTGCCCTCTATCGGAACAAACCCCATCAGCGGCATCGTTTTTCTGTCGCTTCACAAACGGTTCCACATACGCTGGTGGAATAAGTCTGATTTCGTGACCCAGGCGACCAATTTCCCGCCCCCAGTAATGCGCGCTGGAGCAAGCTTCCATTGCAACCACACAGCGAGGCAGCTGGTCAAAGAACTCGAGAACCTGATTTCGACGGAGCCTCCGACGCAAAATCGCGTGGCCCATCTCATCCGAACCATGAATCTGAAACACATTCTTCGCCAGATCCAAGCCAATCTCTTCCATAGATGCTTCCATTCAGGTTGTTTGCAAACCCACAATGGCACACCGAGGCCAGCGGGGGCGTCTACATCATCAGAGCCAACACAACTAAAACAACGCGATTGACGCCCCGAAACTAGCGATTGCTGACGCGTTGGGCGAAGCCCCTAGTCGAGAAGAATTCAAAGCGTCAAAATCTTGCGCCAGCGGGCGACGTTAGCGCCAGAGACCTCGACATCGGCCCTTTCAAGCGCATCGAGTTCGAAACCCCACCTGACATCGGCCACGGTTGGGGAATGGCCAACCAACCAGGTGTTCGTTGCAAGATGTTCATCCAAGACCTTGCATCGACGCGCAACTTCGAGCTTCGCCATGCTCTTGTCGGTCGTGAAGCCGGGCACGCTGCCGCTTGTCTGGCGGTGCGCAACCAATGGCCTGAATTCACGCTCCGCACCCGCTGCAAAAGCGAGCCAGCATCGCACCTGTGCCGCTTCTTCGACGGAGCCTGGGAAAGCAAATTCGGCATTCGCTTGTCTCGATAACACTTCGAGAGCGAAATTCGGTGCACGGATTTCGACGTCATCGCATTTGAGTAAAAATGCCTGCGCAGCCTGTACATCAATATTTGAACAGTTGGTCCGTGCAACCAGGGCCACAGCCTGATGCGCGGGATCTTTGGGACCGATGGCGAGTTTGATCCGCCCTGTCAGCATGAAGCCTTCGTTTTCGAAGGCGCCGACCGATGGCAATGCCTTGTCGCTGTAATCTGGGATCGATAGCGGCGCGTTGGCCGCTGCGGATTTTTTGACCAGTTTCTTGAGAAGCGGCGCAGCCATACCTACCAAAAGACGATCCGTGGCCTTTGAGAGGCGGTCTTTGCCGAACTGTCTGCGGGCGGCCGGAAGGATCGGAGAGGTAGCCAACTCTGCAAGTTTCTGTTCCTCGTCAGAGACGGTTGACGCGAATGAGGGCCGCGTTGTCAGTTCCCGCAACCAATTCGCAACCTTAGGGAATTCTTTCGTCAGACTGATTGCGATGGTCGGATAGAGCGCGACGCGCGGAGCAACAGAGATATCGGCCATGGAAAGACTATCCCCCAGTAAGAAACGGCGGTGCGCAAGCGCTGCCTCAAGATCCCTTAGCCAATTCTTGTGCCAGTCAACCAAGTCTACCTCTTCTTCGGGCGTCACGACATCCAAGGACCAAACGCGTGTCTCCCAGGCGAGATTTTCGTGCTGTGCGCCGTTGGCGCGGGCGGTTGCCAATGCTTCCTCTAAGGTCTTGGTCATACGGATGACGGGGCCAACGGCGCGCTGATAAAGCAGCGGGCGGAATTTTTTGGCCATCTCCAGTTCGGCCTCTTGCCAGCGAAAGACCTCTGCCGTTTCCACAAGACTTGTGGGGTAAAGCCGCTTGGTCTCGGGAAAGGCTTCATCCAGGTACCGAGTGATAACGTTAGCCTCGAACAGAATCCGCGACCCGTGGGATAGGGTCGGTACAACACCATTTGGGTTCAGTGCCAAATAGTCGGAGCGTTTTTGCTCCATCGCGGTCAGGTTCACCGCAATTCTCTGAAACTGAAGACCTTTTTCGATCAGTGAAATCTTGACGCGACGAGCACAAGGGGAGCCCGGCGCATCGTAGACGATCAATCTGGCATCGCTGGACTTGGCGGGCTGCATTGCAGTTTCAACGTGCATCTGTGCCTCCCGTAACAACATCAAACTCGATGGGCATGGCTTCCAGTATGCTTTGCGCACGGACGGCCTTGGCGTCTGAGGTCACGCGCACTGTCGTGAGCAACCCGTTTTTTGCGTCTTGGCGGATGTCGATTTCGGCGCAGCCAAGACCGCCTTCGGACAAGGCCGCCGAAAACACCCGAGAGATAGCTGATTTCCGCAATTCGGGTTTGAAGACTTTGCCGACCGCCGTGACGGGCATGTCCTCGAGAATTTCCAGATGAACAGGCCGTGCCGCTCGTTCAGAAATTCTGTTGTCCAGCAGTTCCTTTAGATCCTTTTCTGTAGTCGTGTCCCCCTGTCTGAGGGCGACATAGGCCGCGGGAAGTTCCCCCGCATAGGCATCCGGCTGACCGATGGCGGCGGCATGGGCGACGGAAGGGTGTTCGAGCAGGGCGTCCTCAATCACCGCGGGGTCGATATTATGCCCGCCTCGAATGATCAGGTCCTTGGAACGGCCGGTAAGCCAAAGGTATTCATCTTCATCCAACCGCCCCAGATCGCCGGTGGCCAGCCATCCATCCTCGATCAGAACTCCCTGATTTTTGCTGACATCTGTATAGCCCGGGAAGGTGTTCGGCCCTTTGACAATCACGCTGCCGGTTTCGCCCGTATTGCAAAACCGTGCGATTTTGCCATCTTCGGAGACTTCTGCAATTCTAAGCTCCTGGTACGGCAACCGCAGGCCCACCGAGCCGACTTTGCGGTCGCCGAAGAACGGATTGATCGTGGACACGCAGGAGGCTTCGGTCATGCCGTAAGCTTCCAAAAGTTTCAGTCCCAGCACCTCTTCAACCCGTTTGAACAGGCCAGCGGACATAGGCGCTGCGCCGCAGTAACCGTAGTCCAGGCTAGTGATGTCTTCTGTGGTGGGCGGATTGTCGAGAAGTGCGGCATAGAGCGTGGGCACGCCGGAAAAGGCGTTCACCTTGTACTTTTCGATGATCTTCCAGAAGCCCGCCGTCAGCGCCTTGTTCCGGTAGCCTTGGGGCGTGGCAAGGATCACATGGGACCCGGTACTGAAGGAGGCGAGCCCCGTAATCGTAGCACCGTTCACGTGAAAGAGTGGCAGACCGCAAAGGATAACCTGCCCCGTCTTGATCGCCCCGAAATAGGGCACCATCCAGCTAGCGAAAGCCTCGTTGCGGTGGGTATGTTGCGCCAGTTTCGGCAGGCCAGTCGTCCCACCCGTGTGAAAGAGGCTCGCAATCGTGTCCGGGGTGATCGTTCGTTCGAAGTCCAACCCGCTGGACCTTTGACGCTCGATCAGAGTGTTGAAGTCGAGGACCTTGACATCTGCTCGCGGCGGCTTGGGTCTTTTGCGCATCAAGTCTGCCAACATGCGTTTTGGGCCTTTTGGCACGTAGCGGATCATGTCCACGGTCAGGATGCGCCTCACACTCGGTGCATCGGCAACCGCCTGAGACACGCGTTCGAACATGTCGGTTTTGACGAAGGGCGCCAGCGTGACCACCGTTTCTGCCCCTGACGATTTGAGGATCGATGCAATATGTTCGGGTTCGAGCAGCGGATTGATCGGGCAGGCGACAGTTGCACCTTCCGCCCCCCAAATGGCGAAATGCGTCTCTGGCAGGTTTGGCAAGATTATTGCCACCGGTCGGGCCTCATCAGACACAGCGTGCAGCGCATTCGCTGTTTGAGTGATCGACGCGAAGAGTTGCCGGTAGGTCCAACGGAAAGGCGTTTCGTCGACTTCACCGGAAAACAGAAAGGACAAGGCCGGGTCATCTGCGAATTTGGCTGTGGATTTGGACAAAAGTTCCCATGTCGTCGCAAAGGGTTGGTGGTCTTCCAGCGGCGTTTTCTCGACCTCGCGGATGTCATCGATGGATCCGATTTCGACTTGGGGGCGGTCGGAAAAGGGAGAAACCTTCGGGCGATGCTGCGCGGCGACCGTGTTGCGTTGCTCTCCCAGATCAATGGCCCCGTCATCGGTGGCAATGCTTGCTGTCACAATGTCACCTGGGTCGAGGTATCGTTCATTCTTTTGCTGGCCCTTCAGAAACGCCGAATAGCGCGCCTTGGGGTTCATGAACTTACCCACAAACAAGACCGGCTTGGGCGGCACGCGGATGGCAACACCGCTGGGGGTGCCCGTGGCGATCAAGTCGCCGGGTTTTAGATCCCGCACGCGCGACAATTCGGTCAGCGTCTCGGCCAGCCCGTAAAGCATATCGCTTGCCAACTCGTTCTGACGTTCTTCACCGTTTACCGAGAGCTTGAGCCGTAAGTCAGCCCATCGGGCGGCTTCGTCCCCTTCGGTCAGCCAAAGAACGGGGCCCGTCGGCCCAAAGGTCCGAAAGCTTTTGCACTTGTTGAATAGTTCATTGCTGACCTGAATGTCCCGAGCAGTGACGTCATTGGTGAGCGTGAAGCCCGCGATCCAGTCGCCAATCGTCTCGTTCGTCACCGAAATCGGGCCGGTGATAGGCTTCTTGATGACCATGGCAAGCTCGACCTCGTAATCGAGCAACGTCACATGGTTGGGCCTGACAATGTCGTCATAAGGGCCACAAATGGATGAGGAAGCTTTGTGAAAGAACACGTTGTCCAGGACGTGGTCTGGATTGCGCCCGATCTCCTTGAGATGGCTTTTGAAGTTTGACGCCTGGCAAATGAAATCGGCATCCCGTGTGACCGGGCTGAGCAGGGACACAGCTTCAACGCTGTCGACGGAGTTCCCCGGCTCTAGCCCTTTGCTACCCAGGGCAAGCAGTGCCGCTAATGTGTCGGTCTTTGCACACAGCCTGTGGATTTGATCCCCGTCGCCTAAGAGACCCCAATGAAGATCCCCGTCCAGGTCATATCGAACCAGTCGTTTTCCCATGGTCCCCCCCTATGCTTTCCAGCTGCGCGGTTTTTGTTTTGCGACCTTCAAAAGTCTGAACATCTTTTTGAATGTCATTTCATGGCTGTTGCGAATGTTGCGCAGCGTTCGAAGGATGAAGCCCGGAGAAATTTTTGGGGCTTCAAAGTCATGCGGTACCGGCGGTCCCCACTGATAAAGCCCCCCCATTGTCAGCAGGGACACATCCGCCGGTCGGTCGCCGGTGAATAGGTCGCTGTCGCAGAAATGCTCGAACTTGTCGTCCCACGGGTCGCGCCAATAATCGAAGAGCTGGCTGCCCAGCAGGTGACGACCCATGCCCCAGGCATGTTTCCAGCCGCGTGAGAACATGTGCTCTTGACCCATCGCGATATCGTCCATGTCGATCACTTCGAACGCGGCGTGGCTGAATTTGTTTTCCACGTTCTGCGCCACAACGATCGTGTGGTGATCCGCGGGCTCATCGCCTCGGTCACACCTGAGGAAGACCAGCGCAGGTTCGAAGCGGTCCAGGATTTGGATATCGCTGGGCACCAACCCCAAAGTGTCCATGTACCAGCGGGCGACTTGATTGAACTCCAGCACACTGAGCACGCAATGCCCAAGGCGCAAGATCGTAGAGGGACGCAGGGGCGGGCGTTGCAGCTCGTTCACGCGATTGCGCTCATCCATCAGGTTCATCGTCATTGCACGTCGCACCGCCGGCACGTCAGGCGACGGGCCGTAGAGCACGCGAACCTCATTGCCCGCCGGATCCCGCAAGCGGACCTGCTTTCCTTCAGGCCAGCCTTCTGCAGGTTCCGGCCCCACGGCTCCGGCCTCTTTTACCAGCTTGTCCAAATCGGCGGCAGAAGAGGCAAGCAAACCTACACCGCAAAAGTTCGCCTTGTCTGACTGGGTAAACATCATGGCGGGCCCAAGTCCGGCCTCGGCAAACATGTAGAGCGTGTCACCCTTGTGCTGAGGTTGCCGCAGTCCAAAATCGCTGAAATAAGCGGAGGCTTTGTTCAAGTCAGGGCGCGTGAAGCGTACATGGGCGATGTCGCGGACCTTGATGATCGGCTTCGCCGCGCGGGGCAAAAGCTCTTCGGGGTCGATGGAAAGGGGGGTGCTCATGCGGCGTCCAGTCTGGTGATTTTTGCGGAAGGTTTTTCAGAGGTCAGGATCGCGTAGGCAGCCTTGAACCAATTGAGTTTCGGGGAGCGGTGTCCCGCCTCAAGAATGTCGGCGATAAAACGGTCGGGCCGCAGAATGATGACTGACGGCTGGCCCCGAACGACTTTGGACAAGGCACCCGAGGTGTCGCGAAACTCACTGTCCCCGCCGATGCTGACAAACTTCGTCCCAAGGTGTTTCAGAGCCTTAAGATCACCGGGCGTCAGTTCGTCGGCAGGGTCGCAGTCAACGCCGATGGCGGCAAACCCGTCGCCCAAGAGATCGTCCAACGGCACAGTACCAGCAGAGGTGTCGATCCCCGGCTGTGGGATCATCGTTCCAGCAACACTCTTGCGTTGACGCCGGGCCAGCGGTGTCTTTCCGATGGACGGGTCCGGCACCAGCGCACCTGAATTCAAGAATTTGCGCCATGGGTACAGTGCCCACAAGCCGCCCAGAACTTTGTCCCGTAGCCAGGCAAGTCCCGGGCTTGTCGGCATGACTGTGCGACCCAGCAAAAGGGCGAGTCGCGTCATATCTGCGACGCTCTTGCGGCGTTCCGCTTCGTAGGTGTCCAGCAAGTCAGGAGCGCACTGCCTTTTGCAAACACAGGCCAGTTTCCAGCCAATATTCGCTGCATCGCGCAGCCCGCTATTCAGGCCTTGGCCTGCAAAGGGCGGCATAACATGTGCAGCATCGCCCGCCAAAAAGATGCGCCCTTTCCGGAAGTGTTCGGCAAAACGAGAGTGAAAGGAATAGACTACGCAACGGTCGATTACGATGTCCTCTGCTACTCCGCGCTCCGCCAGCATTTTCCGGATGTTGGGTTCTCTAACAATCTCATCGACATCATCACCGGGCATGACCAGGAATTCCCAGCGGCGGCGGTTCTTGGAAACCGGCAAGGTTAGGCTGGGGCGCTCGGGTTCGCAGAAGAACTTGATTGAGCGGTCGGGATCGTGGTCGTTTTCTAGATCGACGACGATCCAGCGCTCCTCAAAGCTGAAGCCAGAGAACCGGATGCCCAGCAATTCGCGCGTCTTGCTGGACCCGCCATCGCAGGCCACTGTGTAATCGACTTGGTATTCCAGCCGTTCGCCTTGCGTATTTTGCGCAATGATACGGACACCATCGCCGGTTTGGACGACATCGCCCACGGTCACACCGCGTTCGACGGTGACGCTGGGCAATTCGACCACCGTCCGGATCAGGGCATCCTCTAATTCCGGTTGGTAGAAAGACCCTCGGTCCGAATGGCCCAGGTGCGGGTCCGTGGGTTCAACACGCGCCAGAAGCTGGCCAAAGCGGCCAGTGTATTCGACCACCAGATCCTCGATCAGACTTGGTTTCAACGCCTCAAGAGCTCCGACTTTTTGGAACAACCGCAACGTTTCAGGGTCAAACGCGATGGCGCGCGGCACCGTAAAGGGTTCCGTTCTTCGCTCCAAAACAATGGTGGACACTCCCGCGCGACCAAGTATGGCCGCCGTCGCCAATCCAGTTGGTCCGGCACCAATGATTGCCACTTGGTGGCGCAGCACCTGCGTCATGATTCTCTCCTCTCCGCTCGGTAATAGAATGATCATTCTCATTATTCAACAAAAAAGGGAATGATCGTTCCCGAACTTGAAATTCGAGCTGCAATCTGGAAGACTTGAATGAGAGAGACAACGAGTGACGGATCCGCCAAATCGGTTTGAGGCTCTGCGTGTTTGCTTGGATCCGCGCGTCAGGCGGTAAAGATCCCCAGCTCTCGCCCTTCGGAAACGGCGGTGTCGACGTAATTGTCGGTGCTCGACTGAACACATGCCTTGGCGCGGTCTGAGCTGACCCCGAGCCCCAGAAGCGTCCGTTCAACCAACCCCAGGATCATTTCAGGCGTCAGCAAGCCCACCCCTGCAGCCGACACGCCGGACAAGAAAGTGCCAAAGACAAGCGCCACAAGCAAAAGGTCATCCTCATCATCGATTTCCGAGGCCTGTTTTGCACGAACAACATCACGGGACACGCGCGGTCCCAACCCTGTTTGCTTCGCAAAACTTGTCAGAGCCGTTTGGGCGATAAACCGGCCCCAACCAGGATATCGGCGAGCCAGTTCAAGGGTAATGCGCAGGCCCAAGGCAATGGTTTCGACAAGGTCGCCGGAGTTCTCACCTGCTGCCTCGATGATGTCACCGACTGGGTTCGTGGCTGCTTCGATCAAAGCACCAACAAAGACGTCCTTGCTGTCATAAAGCTTGTAGAACGCACCAGGCGACGTGCCCGCAGCTGACAACAGCTCGCTCATCCCTGTGCCGTCGATGCCCTTGCTCCCAAAGCAATCGACCCCCGCCGCCATCAAGCGGCGTCTGAGCTCTTGGCGCCTAAGGGCAACCCGCCCCTCCGGCTTTTCTTTGGAGATGGTGGTCAATGCTGGCTCCTTTTTGGAAGGTTACTTGCGCCAATCCGGGACTTCAACATAGAAATGAGAACGATTCTTCTCAAATGGCTTCAGGCGAGCCGGAAAGGCAAGAGCGATGGACGTTTTCATCCTTGGTGGAACAGGCAACGCGGGGCGCGCGCTGATCAAAATGGCCCTTGAAGATGGGCACCTCGTAACCGCCTATATCCGCAATCGCGCGAAGTTCGAGGCGGCCTTTCCTGATGCGCCCGACGCGCTGCAGGTCGTTGAGGGGGAGATCAGCGATACCACCTTGCTCCGGCGCGCCATGCAGGGTCATGACGTGGTGATTAATGCCGCTGGCAATGCCAATGGCGGGCCATCGTATCAGCCGTTCGTGGCGAACATCATCGCTGTCGCGCAGGATGCGCTACCCTCTGGAGCACGCTTTTGGTTGTTCGGTGGCGCAGCGGTGCTGATTGTCCCAGGCGCGGATTTCACGATGCTGCGCTTTCGCCAAGTGCCCAAGATTTTTCAGGCCCATGGCGAAAATTTGGAGCGTATCGAACAGACCAACCTGGATTGGTCCATGATGTGCCCCGGTCCAATGGTGTCATCAGAGAACGGCCAGCCGCATGAAGGGTTGCGTATCAGTCGAAACGACTGGCCGGTTGTGCGACCCCCGTTCACCAAATTCTTGCCGAAGATCAACGTGCTTGTCGCGTTCGTTCGGAAAGTGCCCGAGATGACGATCACCTATGAAGACGCGGCACGGGTGATCTTGGATCATCTTGAACCGGATGGACCTTTTTCGAAAGCGCGGGTCGGCGTTGCCCTTCCGGTGGGAAAGAAGCTTAATAAGAAAAGCGTGCAAAATGCCTGAGATCGACACAAAACGCGAACATATCAGGGCATTGGAAGGTGTCCATCTTTTCCATTTCTCGATGTCAACCTGCTCGCAGCGCGTGCGCATGACGGCAACCGAAAAGGGCGTCGACTGGACTAGTCATCACATCGACCTTGGCAAGAACGAACATCTGAGCCCTGACTTTGTGGGTGTGAATCCCAACGGGTTGGTGCCCGTGTTTGTCCACGGCGGGCGCACGTTCATCGAGAGCAATGACATCATTGCGTATTTGGATGTTGCCTTTCCCTGTCGGCCGCTTACGCCTGAAAACAGTGCCGACGCCACATTCGTAGCAGACGCAATTGCAAGCGCGGATGAGGCACAGGGCGCGATCAAGCTTTTGTCACACGAGTTTCTATTCAAGCCAAAAGTGCTGAAATCGCCGCGCGAATTCGAACGCTTCTCAAGAGAATGCCCAAACCCCTCGCTGATCTACTTTCGCCGGGGCTGGTTGACCGGTCCTGTGCCTGACGTTGTGTTGCAAATCCGAAAACCGGGCCAGCAGCCCAGGCATGTCTCCACCCGGTACTTGATATCTAGACATCTTGGTTCCCACGGGTGCCGCAAGGGCAGTCACCAGCCAGGTTGAGCGGCTGAGTTCCAGGGAAACGAAGATTGCACCGCATTCGACGGTCGCAATCCTGCGCGGGGTGGTCATTCTGGCAGTCTGCATAGCAAGAATCTCCTTCATAAAAGTGAGAGCCCCAACTCTTCCAGAGCAATGGGTGCGAGTCTCCTCCTCATGGAATCTTGACGTAGGCGGCCGGCATCAATCGTACATCATGCCCGAGCTTGCTCAGCTCACGGCCCCAGTGATGCGCTGATCCGCAAGCCTCCATGCCGACAACACAGCGCGGCAGCGTCTCAAAGAACGCCAGCAGCTTCGCGCGTTTGATCTTCTTGTTGATGATCCTGCGTCCGGTAGCTGAAACGCAGTGCACTTGAAAAACGTCCTTGGCCAAATCCAGGCCCTCGGTCTTTACTGTCATTGGGTGGCTCCTTTCCTAGCAGTCGATGATAACTGCACTGTGGCACATTCAATGCCGGTGGAGCAGGAGCCACCCACCTCATCCGGTTAGGGCCGCTCCGGTTGGTTGTTGTCTTGGATAAATTGGTATTGATGAAACGGTCTGTCGCTTAGCATGTTCCACAAGGAAGCAAGAGTGTATGGATCGGAGGCCATTGAATGGCAAAAGTCAGAGTAAATATTGTCGGTGCCGGTCGCGTGGGTCAAACCATCCTCGGCCTCTTGCGACACTCATCCAAGTACTCGGTTCAAGACATAGTGAGTTCTCGATTTAGATCAGCGGAACACGCCGCCCAAATTGCGGGTATGGGCAGAGCGGTGGAGAAATATGCGGACCTAGCACCGGCCGACCTGTGGATTTTGGCGGTGCCGGATTCTCAGATTTCAATTGCAGCAACTGAACTCGCAAAAGTTGTTGGTCAACACGATACCAATGAACCGCCTCCAGTTGCGTTTCATTGCAGTGGTTTCTTTCCGGCAAATAAAATGGCACCGCTTCAGAAGCTAGCCTGGCGACTGGCCAGTGTGCACCCGGTACTTACCTTCGCAGAGCCGGCAACCGCGATCCAGCAATTCGAGGGAACACTTTGTGGCATTGAGGGCGAAGATTCTGCCTTGGATTTTATCAAAGACTTTCTGGCTGAGATTGGTGGAATCCCATTTCAGATCAATTCCGATAGCAAAAGCCTTTATCATGCGGCCGCCGTGATTTCGAATAACTTCACCGTGGTTTTGCAGGCGATTGCGCGCGAGGCCTGGGCTACCGCGGGAGTGCCTGATGACATTGCAAAGCAACTGAACACCACACTGCTTCAAGCCACCTGTGAGAATGTTGCCGCCCATGGACCATTGGGAGCGCTAACGGGACCCGCATCACGAGGCGACACCTTTGTCGTCTCGCAACAAGAGAAAGATGTAGCCGCTTGGCACCCCGCTGCAGGAATCATCTACAAAGAGCTGAGCTTGCTCGCTCATAAATTGAAAGCCGACGGTAAGACACAGGATTGGTTGAGTCCCGAAGCGTAGCCTGACCTACAATTCAACTGAGGCTATGTCCAAACTCCCGGAGTATGCTTCAGATCATGTTCACGACCTGAGTACGCTGTCGGACGACCAGATCCCGCGCACAATAGATGGCAAGCACGGCCTGTTGGTCTTCGGTCTTGACCTCGACGAAGCGCATGGTCGGTCGGCGCACAGCTTCGCAGACCGCTTCGGCATCGGCCGCATCCGTCTTGCTGCGCTCAAGAGTTATTGGCTTTGAGCGTGTCCCTGTAATGCGATGGAGATTGGTTTGCCCAACGTTTGAAAGATCGCCGGAACGCCCTGTCGTCCGAGTACCCCAGAAGATGAGCAATCGTATCCATACCTAAATCGGGATTGGCGAGAAGACGTTTGGCGTTTGCTGCGCGAACCTCCTCGAGCATTTCTCGCAACTCCTTACCATGTTGACCAACGAGTCTTTGCAAAGTCCTCAGGCTGAGGTGTAGCCTTTCCGCAAGGGCGGCTGCCCCATATTCGCCAACAGCAGCATTCTCACAAATTGCGTCATGCACATTCTGCAGGTCCTGAATGCCCAGGTTCGAAAGGCCATTCTCTTTATGCACACGGTCCAAATGCGCTCGCGCGTAGTCATACAGAGGTTTGCTGGATAGCCGGCTAGGCTTGTTCAGGGATCCTCTTTCTATGACCAACGCATTTCTTGGCTGCTCAAACGATACCTTTGTGCCGAAGAATTCTTCGTACAGGCCAAGCTCCAGCAATGGCTTATGCGCAAAATGGACTTCAGAAATAGCATCAGTAAGTTCAAACCATTCACACATCGTTCGATACAACAATGCACAAGCAAACTCTGCCGTCGCGCCATTATCACATTCGTCCATCGGATGATAAAAGCCGAGGCGCGCATGTGAGGCCGTCTCTTCAAGCGTCAGGTGCAACCGGTCCGACAATACGGATCTGTATTGAACCAGCATTTCCAACGCGTCGCGGACGCTCGGTGCGAACTCGACCGCTGAACTTATATAACCAAGGATCGAAAACGGCGTGACTTTGGCAAGGTCCAGTGTAAACGGTTCACCGGGCAAAGACGCCGCCATCATGTTCATGATTTTGGGGAATTCATCTTCCTTGATCTTCGCGTTCGGATCAAGCAATTGGGCCGGATCAATGCCCAGTTCTTCTATGATTTCCGTGACCGGAACACCCCTTGAAATGGCGTAGCTTATCATGTTGGCGGCGGCGACCGCGATAGTCTTATGATCTAACGGATTATCTGCTTGCGGCACTTTGTGGGTCTTCATTTCAAGCTGGAATAAACGCTGCGTTGCGTATTTCTGAAAGGGAGGTAGCTCAGACAGGTGCTGCATGTCGTTACCACGATACTTTTGTTCGTCTAGCGACCGATTGCAGGAATGACAATCATTTGATCCGGAAATCCGCTTCGAATGCCCTTGCTGCGTCCAGAGGCACTGATTGGCGCAAACTGTCCGGTCGTTTGCGTGAACTGTCCTTGATCCCGCAGGGTTGGCCAAGTCTTACTGTGCGTCAACTCAGAAACGAGTCTACCAAAAAAAGAAGCTCAAGGATTGAGGATGCGGTGCCAATTCAGAACGAGACGTATCTCACATGCCGACTGCCAGGCGGATTCAATGCCGGCGCAAAATGCCGAATTTGAGGCTGTTCAGTAAGCTCAAAATTCAAAAGGTCTCCTGTGAAAAATTGCATAAGTGAACGGCGCGACCCTCAGGTTGCGGCACGTGGCGGGCGTCTGGTGAAATGGAAAGGGGCGGTCGCAAGTATTGCCCCGTCGCTGCTCCTGGCGTCTGTGTCTGTGGCCGCACTGTCCGTTGGGATGGCGGCAGCCGAGGTGATCTCGGGGTCACAGACCACAGAGGTTGTGCTTGTCGACAATGAAGACCTGACAATTACCGAAACCGGTGTGGTCAATCTGACAACAGCTGCGAGCCCGTTTGTTGTGGTGCAAATTGTCCCAGATTACTCCAGTACGTTCACAAATGATGGAACGATTTCAGGACCATCTTCTGCCGAGCTCGGACTTGGCGTTTATGTGGGAGGTGAACTGGAACAAACGGGTCAGGTCATCAACAATGGCATAATAGACATTAACTTCTCGTCCACGTCGCTTGCCGCGGGCAGCGGCATCCTGCTGGACGCAGCCGTTGCCGGGACCTATGTCAACAACGGTACAATCGAGGTCGATCTTCAGACTACGGGCTTAGGATTTGCCAATGCAGTCGGCACATTCTTTCAGCGCGAAGTGGAGTCAACAGCATCTGTGTTGAACGCGGGGACGATTTCTGCGCGGGGCAGCGAAGCTTCGGCGGCTTCAGTGATTGGTATGTGGTTCAACGAAGATGTAAGCACCAGTGTCGTCAATTCTGGTACGATCACCGCCACGGCTGAGGAGGCTGTTGACCTGTCGGCCAGCGGCATCTTGTTCAGCGAAGACTTAGACGGCGACTTAGTCAATTCCGGTGCGGTCGAAGCAACGAGTAGCGACGCAATCGGTGAAGCTGATGCTGTCGGAATACAGGTTCAAGGGACTGTAACCGGTGCGTTTGAGAACATCGGTGCGATCTCTGCCGAGGTAAGCGAAGCCGCGGGTGACGCGGACGCCTGGGGTTACAACGTCGAAGGCGACCAGATCGGCAATGTCACGAATACGGGTACGATTACGGCTGTTTCTGAAAGTGCGACAGGCGAAGCCAATGCCGCTGGCGTTTATGTCGAAGGGGACACTAACGGTGATCTAAGCAATGGTGGGACCATTGCTGTTCAAGGCAATGCGTCTGCATCGGTAACTGTCAGTGCATTCGACTTGTCCGGAGCTCTAGATGGCAACTATGACAATTCCGGTACCATTTCGGTAACCGCAATTTCAACTGACAATGAAGCGGGCGCCTATGCCCTGAATGTTGCCGGACAAATGACCGGCGACATAAATAACAGCGGTGATGCCACTATCGTGGCCGACGGCGGCGACAATGCTACGGCGATCTTCGCTGGCATTAAAGGTGGGCTGAACGGCAGTTTTTCAAACAACGGAACGATCACTTTACAGGCGACCGATTCGATAAGCGCAACCGCATTGGCCGCCGCACTTATCGTCGACGGCGGCATGGTTGGGAGCATCACCAACAGTGGAACCATTTCGTTGCAAGGAGATGGGCAGAATTCCGCGACGGCCATTGCGTTTGCTTTCTTCGGAGATTTGGACGGAGATTATACAAACAGCGGCACGATCACCGTGACCTCAAGCGGGCAGGCCGAAGATGCGATATCCCTTGCTCTTGGAGTCGATGGCGAGATGGCTGGCGATATCACCAACAGCGGCAGCATCGTCTTGCAGGCTGCTGCGCAGTTGGATGCAACCGCTGTCGCAGCTGAAGTCTTGGGTAACTTCGACGGAAGTTATTCCAACTCAGGTACAATCACCGCGATTTCAAACAGCCAGGCCGGCGATGCCGAAGCTTTTGTCTTTCGAGTTGAAGGTGACATGGATGGCGATATCACCAACAGTGGTGGCATCTCCCTACAGGCTGATGCGGAATATTCCGC
>NZ_JQEZ01000009.1 GCF_000743705.1 Ruegeria halocynthiae
CAAACAGAAGCTACGGGGGCTGGCGTCTTTGTTACCAAAGGTCTGGAAGGTGAGTTTGCCAACAGCGGATCGATCACTGTGCTTGTGACCGATAACACCGATTCAGCTGAAGCCTTTGGTTTTTACAGCCGCGACAAAACCACAGGTAACGTGTCGAACAGCGGCACGATTCAAGTCACGGCACGCGGATTCAGCGCAGATGCGATCGGGTATGGCATCGTGGTCTCCGAGTTTGAGGGGACCTTGTCAAATTCCGGTGTGATCACTGCCACAAGCACCTCGGGCAGCAAAGGTGCGGATGCGCGGGGCGTCCATTTGCGCAGTGGCTCAGATGGAACGATCACTAACAAAAGCACGATCTCGGCATCGGCCACCGGTTCAACCGAAGCAGATGCACATGCGATTTCTTTGCAGGATGCATTCACGGGCAGCGTCACAAATACGGGCACATTGTCCGCTTCGGCGACAATTACCAATGATACAGATGCGTTTGCGGCGATGGCGGTTGGTGTCTGGGCAGATGACATGCAGGGGACGTTCTCGAACAGCGGCATAGTCACGGCTAAGGCCGCGGCTGCGTTCGAGGCGAACGCCTATGCCCTGAATGTTGCCGGACAAATGACCGGCGACATAAGTAACAGCGGTGATGCCACTATCGTGGCCGACGGCGGCGACAATGCTACGGCGATCTTCGCTGGCATTAAAGGTGGGCTGAACGGCAGTTTTTCAAACAGCGGCACGATCACCGTGACCTCAAGCGGGCAGGCCGAAGATGCGATATCCCTTGCTCTTGGAGTCGATGGCGAGATGGCTGGCGATATCACCAACAGCGGCAGCATCGTCTTGCAGGCTGCTGCGCAGTTGGATGCAACCGCTGTCGCAGCTGAAGTCTTGGGTAACTTCGACGGAAGTTATTCCAACTCAGGTACAATCACCGCGATTTCAAACAGCCAGGCCGGCGATGCCGAAGCTTTTGTCTTTCGAGTTGAAGGTGACATGGATGGCGATATCACCAACAGTGGTGGCATCTCCCTACAGGCTGATGCGGAATATTCCGCGACAGCCATTGCGTTTGCAGTTTCAGGGGTCCTGGATGGGGATTTCACCAACACCGGTACGATAACTGCGATTGCTGACGGTCTGGATTGGGAGGGCGAAGCACTGGCCCTTGATATCGACGACGGAATGATCGGCGACATCACCAACAGTGGCACCATCCGCTTGCAGGCTGTAGGGCAGTCCTCTGCAACCGCGATCGGATTCGATATCCGCGGCGGCCTGGTGGGTAGCTTCACCAACTCAGGCACGATTACAGCGACTGCGAATGACCAAACCGAACAGGCAGAAGCTTTTGTTCTGGACGTTTCCGGGGGGATGACCGGCGACATCACCAACAGCGGAACAGTTACACTACTTGCTGAAGCCGCAACCGGCGCTGAAGCCGTTTTTGCCGAAATCAGCGGTGGGCTGAGCGGTGATTTTAACAACAGCGGCACGATTTCGCTGCAGGCGAGCAGCGGGACCGAAGACGCTGAGGCTTATGGTCTGTATGTTACTAGCGGCATGACGGGTGATGTCGTCAACAGTGGCTCAATTAACATCTCAGCCCAGGGTCAAACAGAAGCTACGGGGGCTGGCGTCTTTGTTACCAAAGGTCTGGAAGGTGAGTTTGCCAACAGCGGATCGATCACTGTGCTTGTGACCGATAACACCGATTCAGCTGAAGCCTTTGGTTTTTACAGCCGCGACAAAACCACAGGTAACGTGTCGAACAGCGGCACGATTCAAGTCACGGCACGCGGATTCAGCGCAGATGCGATCGGGTATGGCATCGTGGTCTCCGAGTTTGAGGGGACCTTGTCAAATTCCGGTGTGATCACTGCCACAAGCACCTCGGGCAGCAAAGGTGCGGATGCGCGGGGCGTCCATTTGCGCAGTGGCTCAGATGGAACGATCACTAACAAAAGCACGATCTCGGCATCGGCCACCGGTTCAACCGAAGCAGATGCACATGCGATTTCTTTGCAGGATGCRTTCACGGGCAGCGTCACAAATACGGGCACATTGTCCGCTTCGGCGACAATTACCAATGATACAGATGCGTTTGCGGCGATGGCGGTTGGTGTCTGGGCAGATGACATGCAGGGGACGTTCTCGAACAGCGGCATAGTCACGGCTAAGGCCGCGGCTGCGTTCGAGGCGAACGCCTATGGATTGTATTTTGACAACTTTGACGGTGAGATCACGAAAGTTGGGGAGATCTCGGCAACCTCCGATACCGGCGATGCTTATGCCATCTACCTTGGTACCGGCTCTGGTATCCTCAACCTGACCAGCTCGGACAAGGTCAGCGGCCTGATTCGCGTACAGGACCACAACGTCAAGCTGGACGCGGTCGGCGGCAGTGCGATCTTCGAATTCGAAGACGCTACTCCGGGCGCAGGAACTTTTACCACCACTGCTTCAGACGGCCGGTCGGCTTGGTTTGTACAGGACGAAGGCGGCGCAGCCCCGGTCTACGCCAGTGTTGATGCATCCGAAGTGCTGAACTCGGGCGAGGTGACGGCGTTCTATGGCAGTGTGGTTGGTTCCTCCACAGCCGCGCTGCGCTATGCGCCGCAAGCACAGGTCACGCGCAATACAACCACGGGCCATGTATCTGGCCTGACCTTTGGCGCCTTCCGCCCCTATGTCATTGTCGATGCCGCGACGCGCAGGTTTGAGAACCTGCCCGACACCGATGCTGATGTCACCCTGTTCAACGGCAGCGCCGGGTATTCCGGCCAGTTGGAAAACGGCCTTGCCGTAGCACTGGGTCTGGGTGTCTTCCGTTCGAATGGGGATACCAATACGACCGACTTCGACACTGACGGCTTTTATTTGGACGCTTCTGTGGGTCGTCAGATTGGTGCTTACACAATTGAGGCTGGACTGGGCTATGGCTGGTTGTCGACCGACAAGTCGCGCCAGATCACTGGCAGCGCGGATGCAAATGCGGATTACGACAGCACGCTGCTTACAGCTTATGTCGGAGCCGAGCGCGCGTTTGATGTTGGTGACGGTTTTGGACTGCTGGGCTTTGGTGGCCTCCGCTATACCCGTCAGAAGGATAACCGCTACACCGAAACCGGATCCTCAGCAAACGCCACTGTCGGCAACAGCACCACCGATGTGATTGAGGTCCGTCTGGGCGTCGAAGCCGAGAAATCGCTGGGCGACGGCGGTCTTGTGATTGGTCAACTGTCCGGCGTCCTGCGCCGGGACCTGGGAGATACCGAGGCCGCAGTGACCGTATTCTCATCAACTCAGTCGCTGTCCTTTGCCTCCACCGATTTCACGGGGGCAAGTGTTCTGGTCGGATACGAGCATGAGTTTGTCACAGATATGCTGTTCGAAGTGAATGCCGAACAGGAAATCGGCAGAGACGCACAGGGACCAAATTTCCGGGCCGGGGTGCGATGGTCGTTTTGAAATCTTTGGCCCGATCCAAAATCACCAAGCAAGCAGTTGGGGAAAACCTGATGAATGGTCTAAAAACACACCTTACGCAAAGTGAATGTGTCAGCCTTCTCAAGGTGACGACTGCATTGCAGAGTGTAACTGATTTGATCCGAATTGGCGCGCGTTTCAAGACGTCAGGCTATCTGAACTTGCCTTCAGCTTCGGTCGGTCTGATGGGCGTTTGGATAGTAACGGCCTCGTCAGCCACAGCGGCCTCGTGTGACACTAGCGAAACTTCGTCGACTGAGTACTTTTGTACCGGCGATGTTTTGGAAACTAACATTGACGCAACCGACCTTGATGACGATATCAGCGAAATCATCTTTAACGATATCAACTCGTCCGAATACGAAGGCACTTATGTGTTCTCGGTTGACAATACCGGCGACGAAGGCAACAGCCACGGTGATAATGGCGACGACGTCAACGGTATCCTTGTCTATTACGACGGGAGCGACTCCACTATCGAAGTCAGTGGGGGCGACGATACGCCTGTCATGTCACTTAATGGTGCTGGCGGGAATGGTCACTCGGGCAAAGACAGGACCAGTGTCACCAGTAGCGGCAATGGCGGCAATGGTGGTGATGGCGGTACTCTTGAGGACGCACAAATCTTAACCTTTGTAGAAGGTACTGTCAGCGGCGACGGCTTTAGTGCGGTGGAAGTCACGGCATCTGGGGGCAATGGTGGTTCCGGTGGTCACGGCAAGAATTACGCGACGATCACTGATGGTACGGGCGGCGATGGCGGCAATGGTGGTGATGGCGCGACGGCTGAACTGAATATTGATTTGAATGCGAGTCTCAATATCAATGTCAATGGTGAGGAACAGGCCGGTATCTATGTCCTCAGCTCTGGCGGTGACGGGAATGATGGCGGTGACGGCGACGGTGGTTTCGCGGCGTATGCCGGGGACGGAGGATACGGCGGTCGGGCCGGAGACGCGAATCTTTATCAATATGAGGGGTCTACCCTAATCGTTGAGACAGACGGTCAATTGGCGCACGCTGTCGAGGTGATCAGCCGAGGCGGCGATGGCGGCGACGGTGGTGATGCGACCAACAGTATCGGTGATGCCTATGGCGGCGATGGTGCTTCGGGCGGGGATGGCGGAACTGTCACAGTTGAAATTGATGACGCAACGCTGACGACGAATGGCGACGATTCAATTGGTATTCTCGCGCGATCCTACGGCGGTGCCGGTGGTGATGGTGGTAGCGGTAACTCCGACGTTCTTGACGGCGACGGTGGATCGTCCAGTGGCTCTGGCAATGCGGGTGATGTCAACGTCACTTTTGGAGGAACCCTAACGACGACCGGCAGTGGCGATGATTCCGATGACGATGGTGACGACTACACAACCACGTCCAGCGGCATTCTTGCGCAATCGGTTGCCGGGTTTTCAGGCGATGCCGGAGATTCTAGTGGGACGTTTGTTGCATGGGGTGCGTCATCCGAAAGTGCAGGTGATGCAGGTACCGTTACAGTAGAAGTGCTATCCGGCAGCACCATCGAAACACAAGGCACATACTCCGTCGGTATCGAAGCGCAATCCATTGGCGGTGGCGGTGGCAAAGGCGGATCGGCAGACGCAATCGACTCTATTGGCGGCGATGGCAGCGCCGGAGGCAACGGTAGTAAGGTTACAATCACTGTCGATAGCGACAGCGATACAACGATCACAACGGCAAACGACTATTCAGCAGCCATCAGCGCGCAATCTGTCGGCGGCGGCGGCGGCAAAAGCGGCGGCGGATCAGGGTTGGCGACAATCGGTGGCACGGGCGGAACCGGTGGCGATGGCGGCCAGGTCAGCGTGTCGTTGGCCGCTGACCTCACGACTAAAGGCGACTACTCCGAAGGCGTTTTTGTACAGTCGCTTGGCGGCGGCGGTGGCGTAGGGCATTCGACAGATGGTCTGTTTGAAAGCGTCGGCGGGTCCGGCGGGTCCGGTGGCAGTTCTGACGCCGTTTCCGTCGAGCATGTTCTTGGGAACATTTCCACATCAGGCATAGATTCCGACGGTGTCGATCTGCAATCCATCGGCGGCGGTGGTGGCAAGGGTGCCTCGTCCATGGATATCGGCGTAGAGGTTAGCGTTGTCGTGGGCTCTACCGGCGGGGATGGCGGCGACGGTGGAACGGTCACGTATTCCGACAAGGATGACACAGCCTACTCCATCACCACGGCCAAGGAATACTCGGCAGGCATTTCGGCGCAGTCCGGCGGCGGCGGCGGCGGCAATTCCGGCAGTGTCACCAACATTACGGCAAGTGTTGGTGTTGGGGTCGCGGTGGGATCAACCGAAGACGCCGCGAGCGGTGGTGACGGAGATACGGTATCCGTGGAAACCCATGCGAATATCACGACCTTCGGGGAGCATTCCGACGGTATTTTTGCGCAAAGCTATGGCGGCGGCGGCGGCAATGCGGGCCAGTTGGTGAATGTCGATGCCGGGTATGATTTCGGGGCGGTTTCCGTCTCGACCGGTGGGGCCGGTGGCACTGGAGGCGATGGCGGGGCGGTCAGCGTAACCTCAGACGGTGATATTTCGACGTCTTCGGCGCATTCCTTTGGTATTTATGCGCAGTCAGCGGGCGGCAGTGGCGGCAAATCCAGCAGCATCTACACGATCAATTCATCCTCAGTAGATTCTGTCGCGATTTCTACCGGGGCGTCTGGCGGTGACGGCGGAGACGCAGCCGCGGTCACGGTAAACAACACGGGAAATGTTACAACAGACGACGAAAGCTCCACGGCGATCTATGCCCAGTCTGTCGGCGGTGGCGGTGGCAATTCCGGCACGACCTTTTCGTTTGATGCTGTGTCGACGGCATCGGTGACGGTCTCTGTGGGCGGCACCGGCGGAGATGGCGGAAGTTCAGACGTCGTGACCGTGACCAACTCGGGCAAGATCGCCGCAAAAGGTGACAACTCTGACGGCATTTTTGCTCAAAGTCTCGCGGGCGGTGGCGGTAATTCTGGCAGCACCTATTCCGGCTCGGGGATTTCGGGTGCCGATGTTGCGGTTGCGATCGGCGGTTATGCCGGTGACGGAGATGCATCCGGGGCGGTCAGTATTAAGAATATGGGCGACGTTACCGTTTCAGGCTCGAACGGAAGCGCTATTTATGCCGAAAGCCGCGGGGGCAGCGGCGGCAAATCGGGGTCGGTCATGGCCTTTGATGTGGCGTCGTATGGAACAGTGGATGCTGCGGTGGGCGGTGAAGGCGGCGATGGCGGAACCGCAAGCACTGTTTATGTCGAAAACTATGGCAATCTAACCGTAAACGGCGACAACGGTGTGGGTATCTACGCCAATTCCCAAGGCGGCGAGGGCGGAAACAGCGGCACTGTTATCGCGACGTCAGTGATTACGGCTGACGCCATTAGTGTTGGTATCGGGGCAGGTGGCGGCGCAGGCGGTACTGCGGATGACACAAGCGTCTATAACTATGGGTCAATCACGACGTCGAAAGATCTGGGCTACGGAATTCTGGCGCAAAGCATCGGTGGTGCAGGGGGGAACGCCAGCACGGTGATCAGCGCAGATCTTCTGAGCGGCATTTTGGCTGATGATACGGGCGGCATATCGGGTGACGTCGAAGTCGCTATTGGTGGTAGTGGCGGCGACGGAGGTTCCGCCGGTACAGTTTACGTGGAAAGCAACGGCAAAATTTCGACCTCGGGTGAGAAGGCATATGGCATTCTGGCTCAGAGTATTGGCGGCAACGGTGGATCAGGCGGTTCCGTATACACGTTTGATTTCAATTTCCTGTCGACGTCATCTGCGACGTTCAAAGTGTCGGTTGGCGGCTCTGGTGCCGGCGGGGCTGCATCAGATACAGTGCAAGTCGTCAACAATCACCGGATCATCACAGACGGCATCTATGCCCACGGCATTTTTGGGCAAAGTGTTGGGGGGTCCGGCGGTAGTGGTGGCAGTGTCACCGCAGTCGGGCTTTCGACGACAACAAAATTTGATTTGGGTGTTTCGGTTGCCGTTGGGGGCGAAGGTGGTGATGGCTCTGCCGGTGCCGAAGTAGACATCGTAAACAACGGTGTTATCAAGGCTCTGAACAATGGGGCTGCAGGCATCTATGCACAAAGCATCGGTGGCGATGGCGGCGATGGCGGTTCCGCTACGACATACGTGTTGGATTACACAGGCAGCACTGGGAACAGTGCCGGTGTTTCGCTCTCACTCGCCGTTGGTGGCGAGGGTGGAACAGGAAATGACGGTGATATTGTCCGCGTAACCAATTCCGGCTTGATCCATACGGGTGGGTCGAGCGGCGACGGTATTTTTGCTCAGTCCGTTGGTGGAGGTGGTGGTGATGGCGGTTCGGCCGAGGCGACTTCCATAGCCTATGTTTCAAGTGCAGATGATTATAAAAACGTAAGCTTTGAGGTCGGTGTCGAACTTGGTGGTTCGGGCGGCAGCGGCGGTGACGGTGGCTTAGTTGACGTGGTCAACGAGGGTAAAATTGTCACGACAAATGACGTCTCAGTCGGCATTTTCGCGCAATCTGTCGGGGGCGGCGGCGGGACTGGCGGGGAATCCGGATCGACCAGTTCGTCGTCTTCGGATGGGTCGACATCCTGGGTCGATATCGCCGAAGAAATTGCCAGCGATGTTTGGGACACTGGTGTAAGCACTTACACGCTCTATTCCCTTTACCAGAACTACAGCAGCTATTTCACCAACTGGACTGTCTCGATTGGTGGGGATGGTGGCGCGGCCGGGGATGGCGGCGAGGTGGATGTAAACAACAGCGACACAATCACCACCTATGGTGTCGATTCAACCGCGATCTATGCCCAGTCGGTTGGCGGTGGTGGCGGGTCCGGCGGTACAGGCACCGGAGCTTCGATTAAAACCAAGGTGGAGATCGGCGGAACCGCAGGTGCGGGTGGGCATGGCGGCTCTGTAAACGTTATAAACTCGGGCGATATCACCACAAGCGGGGTGCGCGCCAATGGGATCTGGGCGCAGTCGGTTGGCGGCGGCGGCGGTGATGCCGGTGATGTCGAAGGCGCGTTTGGGGCAGGCATTGACGATCTTGTCGGCACCAATTTTTCGATTGATATCGGTGCAAACTATGACGGCGACGCAGGCAATGGGGGTGACGGTGGCGACGTTTCGGTGCAGTCCACAAATGCCGACATCAATACCTTTGGTGAAAATTCGGTGGGTATCTGGGCACAATCTGTGGGTGGCGGCGGCGGCACAGCAGGCAGTATCGCGCTGTCCTTCTACATCGCGGGTTCAAATGGCGCAGAGGGCGACAGCGGTGATGTTGACGTGGCGCTGGACGGCGCAAATGTCATTTCGACCGGTGACTATTCGTTTGGGGTCTTTGCACAATCAAGCAGTGGGTCTTATGAAACATCTGATGTCAGCGATCTGGATGATTATTTCACTTATGACGGGGACGCCTCGTACGATTCCGGTGACGTGAATATCAGCCTTACCAACGCATCAAACATCGATGTGTCAGGAGAATACAGCCGGGCTATCTTAGCCGCATCGACTGGATATGACAGCGCTGGTGCGATCTCCATCAACGTTGGAGAAGGCAGCTCGATTTCCGGCAGCGACGGCAATGCTCATGTGATTTCGCTTTACGACGGCAACAGCAATGTGATCAACAACTACGGTACGATCGCGGACGAAGACTTCACCGACACAAGCCGCGAAGATGACGTTTATGTGATCTATACGGATGTCTCCAGCGACGATTACGACAGCTCTGGCATGGACGGCCAAGGCGCGATTACCATTTCCAACTACGGGACGATTTCGGGCTCGGTCAAACTGTTTGAAAATGCGACGGGCAGTACGTTTCAGAACGAGTCCGGTGGGGTGTTCAACATGGGGTCCATTGTCGATCTGGGTAGTGGTGGCGGTACGCTGAGCAACTCGGGTATCTTGTCACCCGGCGGATCAGATCATGTATTCACGACTACGATTTCAGGTGGAACGCTTGTGCAGAGTGGTACTGGCAAGCTTCTGATAGATTTGGAGATGAACACAGCGTCAGATGACGAGAACGCTGACGTGATCATTGCCAACAATGTGACATCTCTGGATGGATCTTTGAAGGTGAACGCCACCGGGGTTAACAATATTTCCGGCGGGGGCAGCGGGTCTGTCTACGTTTTTGTTTCCGATGACCTCAGTGCTGAGGACCTGACAATATCGGACAGCTTGCTGGTTGACTATGAAGTTGCGCTTGTTTCGGGCGAAGACGTCACAATCGATGGTACAACTTATTCGGACACCGATGCGGTCGAGTTGAGCTATACCTTCAATGCAAGGCCTTCCGGTGTAAACGAGAATACGACGAACCTCATCCGCTATCTCGGACGCAATAACTTTGGAGATACAGGATCGGATGACTCTGGAGATACAGGATCGGATGACTCGGACGCTTCTGGCGGTACGGATGTAAATGGCCAAAATGTGCAAGATGCTATCGCGTCGGTTTTTAATGATCTCCTGAACGCTGAAAGCGTTGAGGAGCTCGAAACAATTTCTGCAGCGCATATTGTCGATGAAACGGGGGCTGCGTTGTTCGCGGCGCGTCAGGCCAGCCACGCTATACACAATCATCTGCGCTCCTGTCCGTCGCTTAGTCAAGCTGGCACTGGTGAATTCATGCGCGAAAACGATTGTGGTTGGGTTGGTTTTACTGGAAGTGTAAGCACCTATGAAAACGCCGGAGGAGGTGCTTCCGTCGACGAAAGCACCTATGGGTTCATTGCCGGTGGACAGCGCATCATAGACTCCGGGTTGATCCTGGGCGGGCTGCTTCAAGGCGAAGACGTTGCGCTTTCTGGATCTGGTTTTGACCAAGATGGCCATAGATTCATTGCAGCTGCTGTTCTCAAGTACGAAAACGGTCCGGTAACCTTTTCCTTCTCAACGGCTTATGGTCATCAGAACCTTGATCAGCAGCGTCAATACTTTGTCGGTGGGGCGGGCTACGAAGCCAATTCAGATGTGACGAGCCACAGCTTCTCAGCTGATGCGCGCGTAACTTACCTTCAGGAGTTCACAGCGAGTTATTTGCGCTGGGGGATGGGATTGGGGCTGTATCATACCCGCCAGAATGGCTTTAAGGAGTCTGGAGATGGTCACCTGAATTGGGCCATTCAAAGTTCAGACGATACGGATGTGGTGCTGAGACCGACCCTGGAGTTTGGCCATCTGTTTGGAGAGGGTGGTGCTCTCGGACGAGTTTACGCCTCTGCCGGGCTATCGGCAAATTTGACTGATCCAAGCAATCAGGTTAACGGCAGTTTGATTGGCTTGAGTAGTGATGAGCAGATGGCTCATGTGTTCAACTATGATCGCTACGCCGCCGAATTTCGCCTTGGTTTGGACTATCAAATTGAGGAGAATGCACGGATCACCATCCGAGGAGGTGGAAGTTTCTCAGAAAACTCCCGAACAGGTGATTTGTCGGTTACTGCACGTTGGATGTTTTGAGGATGATAGTGGATTGTCACAAAGACGGATCTTTGTGCAGTTGGAGTAATTTCAGAGACCAATTCAGCGCAAAGTCGCTTCCAATAGTGTCACTGTGCCTTTAATTGCTGAACGCTGGCTTCAGAAAGTTGAGCAAAATCAGTCCCAAATAGTGCCCTTAATTTCTGGACTGTGTCATTAATTGCCGGACTGTGCATTCTGGGGATAAGTCGCGTGTCAGTCAGAAGTGAACAGGTACAGCGACCCTTGTTATCCCTCACCAAGCTATTTGAGATCCCGGGTGGGCAACTTGTGGATATCCAAGAATTAAGGACACAAAATCAGGTCATATGTCCCAGAATGTATCTGCGTCCAGTAATTAAAGGCACAGTGACAGTCGGGTGAATTGTAACCGCTCGATTGGCACCGTCTGCCTGAGCTTGGGTTTGTGATCTATGACACTGTTTTACGACGTCGTTAGCGACGTGTCTTATGCGGGGTCTGCGATGGGTGGTGAAATTCTTGGTCAGGAACGGAGGCGTTTCTGGCATGACGAGGACAAACTAGAGATTATCACGTCGATTGGTGTCGGCGGGGCAACGGTACCCAGGTGGCGCAACGCCACGAGATTGCACGACAACAGATTTACGCTTGGCGGCATGAGTTGAAGAAGAAAGGGCTTTGGTCACCCGATGCAGGGGCGCTCTTTTTTCTGTTGATGTTCCGGTCACGACCGGGGTTTCTGTGCCGCAGCTGTCTGCCCCTGAGGCATCTCCACCAACCGCAGTTGAATTGCGCTTGCCGGGAGGTCGCAGTTTGCATTTTGAAAGCGCAATGAACCCGGCCGCACCGTCGTTTCTGATCCGATCGGTGGAAGCCGCATGATCGGCCCCGGCACCGGTGTGCGTATGTATCTGGCTTGCGGTGTTACGGATATGCGCAAGGGGACCGCGGGGCTGGCGGCGCTCGCCCAGGATGACCGTCCGTAAACGGGGTGGACGCAAGCGGGCTGTGGGCACCAGGACACCGATGGCGATCCCACAAGGACCAAACCAGCGATGGTCGCTCGACTTCGTGTCGGATGCGTTGGAGGATGGCCGCAGGTTCCGTGTGCTGAATGTTATCGATGACTTCAGCCGGGAATGCCTGGCCGCCGTGGTGGTCTCGGACAACGGCACCGAACTGACCAGCAATGCGATGCTCAAGTGGCAGGAAGACCGCAAGGTCGACGGGCATCACATCGCGCCGGGCAAGCCCATGCAGAACGGCCTTGTCGAAAGCTTCAACGGACGGATGCGCGAGGAAAGCCTGAACGAACACCTGTTCTCGTCTATTCGCCATGCCTGCCGCATGATTGCGGCATGGCGCACCGACTACAACCACAACCGGCGTCAGTCCAGCCTCGCTGGTCTGACGCCACACGAATATGCTAACCGGCCAAATGGAGGCCAAAACCTGAACAGAGCTAACTTATAAACGCGGACTCACAGGGGAGCAGGTCACCTCCCTTACTCAATATTCGCTCCGAACAGATCAATTAGCGGGGAGAGTTGAGCCTCGTACGTCCGCCATTTTTCTTTGGACGACGCGTAAAGCGGTTTGCGCACCTGTTGAACGCTGGCGGTGCGGACGCGACGTTTGCTTTTATGGAACTCGAGACAGGCGTCATCCCATTCCAGGCTGCAATAGTCTATCAAGCAGCGGGCCTCGGCATCGAAGTCGTCGATCAGAGCTTCGTATTTTACCTCGTGGAATGCGCCGTCCGGTAGGATACTACGCCAGTGGTTCATAAGGCGGGCATAGTTGTTGTAATAGCGGCCAAGCTCGACAAGGTCATAGCTATGGTACTGGCTCCGTTCGAACAGACGCGTGTAGCAGGACAGGCAGGTGTCAAACGGGTTTCGCGTGACGTGAACGATTTTGGCGTTGGGCATGATGCTGTGGATCAGCCCCACCAGCTGGAAGTTAGCTGGCATCTTGTCGACCACGTGCGGCATATCCGGGGCGTGCTGTGCAAGGGCTTCGACATATCTTTCCGCCCGCTGGGCCAGCTTGTCATCGGTCACGGACTTGACCTCCTGCGGCACATTGGTCGTGCCATCGGCCAGTCGACCGAAGATGTTCTGCAGATCGTTGAGCTCACCAGCGCCGAACACTTTGGGGTGCGCGTTCAGAATGGATTCCGTCAGCGTCGTCCCGGACCGCGGCATCCCAAGAACAAAGATGGGTCGATCACTGGACACCGCGCATTCCCGCAGCCGTTCGATCATTGCCTGATCGAACGTCGCGATCAATTCGTCCGTTAGGCGATCATTTTCGGCTGGATCATAGTCGATGAGAGAGCGTTTGATTCTGGCGCCAGCTTCGAACTGGCTAAACGCCTCCTCGTGGCGTTTTAGCTTTTCATAGCACTCCCCTAGCGCATAGTAATAGGCGGCGGCCTTTTGCGGCAGCATGGTGGGGGCATCGGGCAACGCTGCTTCCAGAGCCCGAAACACAAGGCTGTCCGGCGAGATTTCCTCGAGTTTTGCCAATGCGATTGTTGCGCTCAGCTTGTCTTCCGAGGTCGCCGCTGCGTTTTCGAAATGCGCCCGGGCTGCGTCGAAGTTACCGCGCTCAATTTCCAGATGGCCCAGAGCAAGTCGGCTAGAAGACATGTCAGACTTCAGTTCCAGCGCTTTTTGGTAAGAACCTATGGCGGCCTCAACATCGCCAAGATGCGCCTTTGCTATGCCAATCTGGTGGCATGCGGCGGCGTTTTCCGGATCAAGTCGCAGGGCCTGTTCCGCCTCGATCAAGGCCAGCTTGGGGTGGTTCTTTTCATAAAGAACCTGCGATAGCCCGACATAGCTTTCGGCTTTTTCCCCGTTTAGGGAGATTGCGTTTCGGAAGGCGTTTTCTGCCTTGTCCAGATTGTTCTCCAGCATGAACACCCGGCCAAAGTTGCGGTGTAGCTCCGCATCACGCGGCGACCGCTCCAGCTGTGATTCAGCAACGGCGCGCGCTTCGGCGACATTTTCGTCTTCGATCAGAACCGAGATCAGATTGTTCACGGTCTCAGAGGAGTCAGGTTTGATCTTCAGCGCCTTGCGATAAAGTGCAGCGGCCTCGCTCCGGTCGCCATTGTCGCGGGCGATGCTGCCAAGATTGTTGATTGCACGGTCAAATTCCGGATCAAGCGCCAGAGCGCGTTCCTGCGAGGTCTGGGCCGCCGCAAGATTGTCCTGATCGTAGTGGACCAGACCCAGATTGGAATGGGCTGCGGCGTTTCCCGGTGCCAGACGCACGGCGCGCGTGCCGATCTCAAGCGCGTGGTCCAGATGGCCCGCGCTCCGCAGGATTTCGGTGAAGTTCGTCAGGAAACTGACGTTCTCGGGCTGCAAGCGGACCGCTTCAGTCATCGCGTTCACGGCAGGTTCCATCTGGCCAGTCTGGAATGCAATGAGGCCCAGCATCTGATGCGCCGGCGCAAATTTCGGGGCAGCGCACACGATGTCTGAGAATAGCTGCACTGCCGGTTTCAGCTGACCATTCTGGTACCGTGCCATGCCGTGCTGAAAGGCGTCGTGGACTGAAATCTGCTTGCCTTGAGTCATGCTGACAACTCCTGTCTTAGACGCGTTATGAAGGTTGGATTTCCCTTCGTGCGTCGTGGTAACCGGCATGTGTTAGGGGAATGTGAACCGCTCGTCCATCTGTTGGCCGCCTATGAGGTGCATCACTATGTAGTGTGTCCTTCGGGCCATAGCACGAAACTCGTGAGAGCTTTCGAAGTATGCCACTTTCGCGCCCCAACTAACTTCTACGCACCCTCTTCGAATGTTGGAAAGTTCCGAGGGGAGTAGTCGGTGAACAATACTAAGTTGAGGTGGCGCGTGAAAACCACGTGGACTGTGGCGGTCACGTAGTGAGATGGAATGGCGCAGTGGCAAGCGTGGCACCCTCGCTATTCTTTGCGTCTGTGTCTGTGACCGCATTGTCGGTTGGCATACCCGTCGTGAAGGTGGTGCCATCATAGATCAGCGTTTAGACCATCGTCTCAATGTTGGCAGGGATCGGACTCTTCTTTCTGATTGCCAGCTCTTGCTCCCCATAAAATTTAGACTGTCCAATCAGTAGCCAGCCACACGATGCCTGCATCCTCAGAGGGCACTTGTCTGTTCATGAAATGTAAGACAGTCAGACCCGACACTCGTGAGAATGGTGGGTTCGATAAGGTCAGTGTCATCCGGATACGGCCCTGACATTTCAAGCGCTCCCCGAAGGTGCATTCCGGGTGGTACGCGACGCCAAACCACTCTTGTAGCATAAGGAGCGCCTCCCAGCCGCCATGAACTGCCGTGCATCAGGCCTGTCATGATATCGGGTCTGTATTTATGAGGCGCATCCAGAGTTGACAGGCACACAGAATGTGGTCGTTCAGAGTTTTGTTCCGTCACATACATGCGTCCGTTTATGAAAATTGCGGAGCCCAGATAGCGTGCCCTTTGCCTTGTTCCAACTTTGCGGTCCTCACCGCGTTCCGACGTCCAAACGGCGACCTGGCCGTCAACTTCCCTTAGAACAGTCACACCTACCTTGATAGCATTAGGCCATGACGGCGTGCGATAAAACGTGTTGTAAATTCCAAGAATATACCGCCAATCCTTGAGTGGGCTGGCGCCAATGAAGCGCTCTTTTGGTTCATCGTATTCTTTTTTATCTGAGGCGACCGGCAGGTTTTGGTGGGTCGGAAATGGCGTGGTTTCTGGCCCGACAAAATTGCTTTCCATTCGACTGCCAATGTGACGAAAAAAACGAAGCCCCCTGCCATACTCCCACTGAATGCAATGCTCCGGGCTTTTGTCATCCGCCAGTGCTTTTCGCAACGCGTTGACCCGATTGTAAATCGCGGCATCAGAGACTTCCCGACCATCCCAAACAGCTTCGACGAGCTCATCTTTCGTCACCACGTCACCCTCTCGGCGAACCAGATATTGAAGCAGCTTTAGGACACCTCGTTGCAATCGCACGACTTCACCGTCGACATACAGCAGTCTTCGCTTAACATCGAAACTCCAGCGCCCATAGCTGATCGAATAGGGGTCAAAGTTCATGCTGCACAACCTCACGCCGTTCTTTTTTGCTGTTTAGGTGTAATTCTTGTGTAATTCCACATCCCAACTCAACTTCAAGTTAAAAAAATGGGAATTGTGGGTGCAGATTCACACGCCGCTAAACGCGTAAAACGTTCCAGCTACTTCGCGAGCGCAGGCAAAGGTGGTCGCAGGAATACAAGTGAAATCAGCGTATGACTTCGACCTCGCCGGCTTACGGGGGCAAGCCGGTTTTGCGGGTGGCGCTGGTCTGGGTGAATGAACCCATTGGCCGGGCAAAACAAAAAATAGTTCCGAAGGGATCGGTCGGTGAATAGTAGGAAATCTGGTCGGCACGTGAAAAATCACGTGATCCGTGGCGGTCGAGTAGTGAAATGGAAAGGAACAGTGGCGAGTATGGCGCCTTCGCTGTTCCTGGCGTCTGTGTCAGTGGCGGCGTTATCGGTCGGGATGGCGGTAGCGGATGTCATTTCGTCCCCGCAGAATACGCAGGCTGTTTTCAATACCGACGAGGATCATACGATCACTGCTACGGGTTCCGTCGATCTGACGACAGGTGCTGGCGATGCGGTGGTAATTACCGATGACTACTCCAGTACGTTCACGAACGATGGTACAATCTCGGGTCCAGCGACAGGCGACCAGCTTGGGATAGGGTTGTTGGTGGATGGGGATCTGGAGGCAACTGGCCAGGTCGTAAATAATGGTTCGATCGACATCGATGTGAACGGATCGAGTTTTCTTGCGGGGACAGGCATTTACCTCGATGGGCAAGTCGCTGGCGACGTCGTCAACACGGGCACGATCACGGTCAACTCGGACAACAGTTCTAGCGGGCCTGCGCTCGCCTTTGGCGTTGACTTTGACAGCGACGTGGAAGCTACTGCGACCGTCAGGAATTCCGGTGTTATCTCGGTAAAAGCCAGTTCAGGATCCTCCAGTAGAGCACTAGCTACGGGTCTGTTCTTTGACAACGATGTCAATACAGACATCACAAACAGCGGGACAGTTAACGCGACAGCTGAAAACGCTTCAACCCTGTCGGCGACAGGTCTTGACCTTAGTCGCGCGTTGTACGGAGACATCAACAATACCGGAACAATACAGGCAATCGCTGTGGAAAACGGCAGCGTTGCCCAAGCTACCGGTTTGCACATCAACGACGAAGCTGTCGGCAACATCACCAACAGCGGAGCGATCTCGGCAAGCGCCGACGCACATACATCTGCGACGGCTTTTTCCGTCCAGCTTGGTAGTACTCTGACCGGTAATTTCACAAACACCGGCAGCCTCACTGCCACCGCGGGCTTGTCAGCATCCAGAGGACGCCCCCCTTTACCTCCATTTCTTCGCGACCCCACTGCCGCTGCGTTGCTCGTTGACGACATCGTTCAGGGAGACATCGAAAATCGAGGAGCAGTTACGGTCAGCGCCACGGCAACCGACAGAGGATCTGTGACCGCTTCGGGCTTTCACCTCAAAGAAGATTTGAACGGGAACTTTCTGAACTCGGGCACGGTTTCGGTATCGGCGGATACCACCGACGATAATGCCTTAGCCTACGGCCTTTACATCCTGAATGACCTGAATGGAGATTTTGCAAATTCCGGCTCAATCAATGTAACGGCCACCGCCCCGGGTGACGATGCCGACGCCTATGGTGCATACATCGAAGATGATGTTGACGGGAATATCGCCAACAGTGGCATTGTCGATGCGCGGGCCGTAGATGCAACCTCGGTGGAGGTGGCCGGTTTTTACATTGATGATAAATTTACCGGAAACTTCACCAATTCCGGCTCAATAACCGCTATTGGAACCGATGTGACAGGTGCCACCGCCGAGGCCTATGGCCTTTTTGTCGCAAGCGAGATGGTCGGTGATATCCACAACAGCGGGACGGTTTTCGCTCAGGCTGATGGCTCAACGGATGCGACCGCTGCAGGGTATTACATCGACGATACTCTCAACGGCAATTTCACCAATTCCGGATCTTTAATCACCATCGCTACAGATCAGACGGAAGCGGCGAGGGCGTTTGGTCTGTATGTTGATGACGATTTCACCGGCGATGTTTCGAACTCGGGCTCAATCACATCCGGTGCTGTCGCCGCAAATCTGGGACTGGACACGGACACGCACGGGGCGTTGGCAGGAGCTGCCGGATTTTACTTCGACGAAAACTTCGACGGAAACTTCTCGAATTCAGGATCGATTTCCACAACATCATTTGCTGACAATGGGACATCCAATGCTTTCGGGTTGGCCTTTGCTGACGGCCTTGTCGTCAACGAGGATATGGCGGGAAACATCTCTAACAGCGGCACGATTAGTGTCTCTGCCGAGGGTGAGGTCTCGGCAGGAGCGTCAGGCTTTCACATCAGCGGGCAGTTGAGTGGGGATTTCTCGAACTCGGGCACGGTTTCGGTAAACGGGGTTTCTCGCTCTGGTGGGGTGGAGGCCTATGGCCTGTATGTCGGCGACGACTCCACCGGCGACATTACCAACAGTGGATCGGTGTACGTACACGGCGATGGATCTACAGACGCAACAGTCGGGGGCTATTACATTGACGGCGATCTGAACGGCACATTCGAAAACTCCGGAACAATTGTGGCGAATGTCACCGGCAGTGTATATTCTGCATATGTCGCGGGCCTTGTAATACTAGAGAATCTGGGCGCAGGCGGCGGCATCCTCAACACCGGATCGATCTTGAGCCGCATCGAGAACGAGGGTCTCTCGTACGTCAACACGAGGGGTATCTTTGTCCGTCGCGACGTTTACTCAGACATTGAGAACGCCGGCACGATCAGCGCAGTTGTCACCGGTAACCGGATCGGCTCCGCAACTGCAACTGGCATCAACATCAGCGGCAGTATGAACGGCACGTTGTCCAATAGCGGCACGATTTCGGCTGCCGCTGATGGAGCATCTTATGCCTATGCTAATGGATTGGCAGTGAACACCGGCTTCGTCGGTGATCTGATCAATTCAGGGTCCATAAGCGCAACTGCAGAAAACCTTGATGGTGGCGTCTCGGCAACTGCTACTGCGATCTTCTTGGGTGCGCTAACGGGCAACGTGGAAAACTCTGGCACGCTGATCGCAACCGCGGGGGGCGACGGTTCCTACATAGACGCGTCGGGTATTTACATTTTTGGTGCGCTTGATGGGGATTTCACCAACAGTGGGGCGATCCGAGCCATAGCTGCCAATGCGCAATCCAGCGCGGCATCCACCGTCGCAACCGGGGTCTTCATCGGCGAGACATCCGGCGTAATCACCAACAGCGGGGCGATCAGCGCGACGGCGTCGGGGGCGGGGGCGGATGCCTATGGTCTTTACATCGACGCTTTCGACGGCGTGATCACGGATGTTGGCACGATCTCGGCCACCTCCGATAACGGCGACGCCTATGCCATCTACCTGGGAAGCGGCAGCGGCACGCTGAACGTTGATACAGAGGATCGAGTGACTGGCACCATGCGGGTCGCAGCGCATGATGTGAACCTCGACGCGCGCGGCGGAAGCAACGTGTTCTTTTTCGAGGACGCGGCCACGGATGCCGGCACCTTCACGACGACAGTTTCAGATGATGGCTCGGCCTGGTTTGTCGAGGACGAAGGCGGCTCCAACCCGATCTATGCGAGTGTTGATTCTGCGGATATGTTTACATCAGGAGACGTCATCGCGACCTACGGCGGGTTGGTCGGCAGCGCCGGTCAGGCGTTGGGTTACAGCGCACCGGCGCAGGTCTCGCGTAGTTTTGCATTCCGGGACAGCTTCGTGAACGCATTCCGCCCCTATGCGATGGTCGACGCGCAAGCGAAACAGTTCGAGCAATCCGGTGGGTCTGATACCGATGTCAATATCCTGAACGGCAGCTTCGGCTTCGCGGGCCAGTTGGACAACGGGACGGCTCTGGCCTTTGGCATCGGTGTGTTCACAGCCGACGGGGACAGTGACACGACCTCATTCGATACCAACGCCGTTTATCTGAGCCTCGCCGCTGGCCGCCAATTCGGCGCCTATACGGTTGAAGCCGATATCGGTGTGGGCTTCCTGTCGAATGACAAGACCCGTGAGATCATTGGCAGTCCGGATGCCAAGGGGGACTATGAATCGACCCTGTATACGTTGAGCATTGGCGTCGAGCGATCCTTCGATTTGCAAAGTGAATTCGACCTGCTGGGCTTTGGTAACGTTCGCTACACCCGGCAGGACGATGACAGCTATACCGAAACCGACTCACTTGCGAATGCGACGGTCGGTGAGGCGACCACCGAGGTTATCGAAGCCCGGCTTGGGATCGAAGTCGAGAAATCCGTCGGCAGAGGAGGTGCGTTGATCGGCCAACTCAGCGGTGTCCTGCGGCGTGATCTGGGCGAGGCATCAACTGATGTGACTGTGTTCTCGACGACGAATTCTCTGGCGTTCCCCAGCACGGATTTTACCGGCGGAAGTATTCTGATTGGCTATGAAAAGGATTTTGTCTCCGGCCTGAAACTGGAGGTGAATGCAGAACAGGAAATCGGCGACGACGCCCAAGGTCCCTTCGTCAAAGCCGGTCTGAAGTGGGCATTCTGAGCCTATAGAAAGCCGTGGAAAGCAGCCTTTTGCTGCTTTCTGAAGGAACCTGTCATCTGGGCTCGGCACTGGCTCGCTTATGAACCAAACGGTAAGATAGGGTACACTCTGCCTGTTGTGAGCGATACCTGAACCGCGACTCCTATTGCTTCTGAGGGTAGGGGGCTTGGTCCAGTTCCACCATCATCTTTTCCCGGAACACCTCTGCTGGCGTCTTCCATCCCAGGCATTTTCTGGGCGTCGCGTTGAGGCGGTCGCAGATCATTTTCAAGTCATGATCTGAGACCGCCGAGATGTCGCGCTTGCGGGGAAGCCAGCGCCTGACTCTGCGGTTGGTGTTCTCAACGGTTTCTTTCTGCCACGGAGAGGATGGGTCGCAGAACCAGGTCTGAGTGCCAATCTCGGCTTGCAGATGCGGCCAACTGACGAATTCGGTGCCGCGGTCGAAGGTGATGGATTTGCGCGCTAGGTGGAGCAGATCACGCACCGCTTTCATGATTTTCCCATGACTGGTTTCGTACGCTTGTTCGGGTTCTTCAGCAGCACCGTGAACCGGCTGACGCGCTCGACCAGGGATGTCACGTTCGACTGCCCAAGACTCTGTTTGAACAGCATCAAATCTCCCTCCCAGTGACCAAACTGGCGCCGATGCGCCACGGCATCGGGGCGAAACAGGATGCTGACATAGTGGTCGAATTTGGGCACCTGACGCTTCCTTGCACGGCGAGGGCGACGATACATTCTGTGCTCAGGCAGATACCACCAGAGCTCGTCGGCCATGCCTTCGCTGGAATAGATGTAGCGGTAGATCGTTTCCTCACAGACGCGCAGCTTGGCGCCTTCATAGATCATTCGATTGCCGATCTGTTCCGGCGTCCATCCATTCTTCAGCCGCTCGACGACACGCTTGCGCAACTCAGGATGGCGGATCAGTTTACGTTGCCTGAAGCGCCGATCCGCAGCATTCCGATGCGCAGACTAGCCGTAGTAGCCATCGCATTTTGGCAAGCAGGGATCCGAAAAATAGTTCCGCTTGATCTCTCGATGGATTGTGGCTTTCGAGCGCTTCAACACACGTGCCATCTCTCGAACAGGAACTTTCGCATACCTCCAGCGTTCAATCCTACGGCGTTCTTCGATGCTCAATTGCGAATATACAGCGCTCATGCCATGATCTCCTCATTAGAGAACCCTTTGGTTTCTAATAGGAGTCGCAGTAGGAAGTAGCGTGCACCCGAGTACAGGCAAGGAGCCGAGAATCCGTTATATGTTCAATTATCCAAGAACCGAAGAATTGAGACCGGTCGGCTGACTGCGGGATATTCCCGCGCTCGCTGTGCGATCCGACTTCTTGAGCTCAAAGGCGAAGACGCGCGGCGGGTGAAAGTTCTACAACTCTTAGTTCGCTGTTTGACGTCACACTGACTTGCCCATTGTTCCATGCGTAGACAACCGCCATTGTTTTGCCTGTAGTGGCGTCCTGCACTTCAATGATCGGTTCGCCTTTTTTTGCGCGTTCGTTTTGTTGCTGTGTCGACATTTTCTTTCCTTGGTAATCTTAGGACCCAACCTTCGAAACCTAGCATTGCGAGGGCGGGTAGGGCTCTTTCTGCGGTTCGACTATTTCACTTCACCCCAAGACCTGGAGCGGATAACTGCTCAACTTGGGGGAGAGTAGAGCGACGCGTTGACAATCGCACGAACTGCAACGAAACAGGACGAAATGGAACGAAATACGATCGTGTAAACCATTGATAAAACGTGGAAGATACTTTGTTCCTCCGCTGAACGATAGCAGCGACTTCAAGGAACTATTCAAGTATCTGGTATCTGTGGGGGCTGGCTTACCCGCTGACCAGACGGGTCTTCCTGCGGGCTCCTGGACCCCAGAGCTACTTGCCAGCACCATCTCACAGTTCGATTCCAACGAGTCCGGCGTCGAATTGCGGACGGTTCAGCATTGGTTTCAGGAAAATGACAGGGGAATAAGCACCGACAATATTCATTGGCTGGCACGTGTGTTCGGCTGTGACGATCCCGACGCGGTCAGCGCGTGGCGAGTGGAACTTAGTGCTGCCAACGGGCGCCTTGCCGCAAAAAGACGGGACAAGCGAAGCGGTCAGAAACTTGGTGTAGTACCTACGACCGAAGCGGTTGAAGGCGTCGAAACTGACACTAGCGGAAACGATCCAAGACGCGCGGATATGGCTAAGCCAATAAGGATGCCTGGTTTAGCCGGAAGAACGGAAGCAATCTTTAGCACTCATGCCTCTTTGGGTTTGCCCGTCATCGTCTTTGCCGCTGCTACAGCGCTAGGGCTCATGTCGTTTTCGCTGAATATCCACAGCGTTGTTTTCACACCACCAACGGGAATGCCAAAACAGGTTGGGTTCTTGTGGGCGCCGAACTGGACAATTGTCTTCATGGCACTTCTGCCGGCGTACTTTGCAGTACTGATCAATCTATTGAGGACGTGGAAGAATGAATGGCGACCAAACCTGTCAAAGTTGACAGACCCAAAGTCACGCAACCCGAGTTGGGCGGGTAGGGTGGCGATGGCCTCCTATGCGTACTGGGCGGTGTTTGGTGTGACTGTGGCGATCGCTTCGGGCTTCAACTGGGTGGAGACCCACCTGATCCCTCTGCTGACCGGGAAGGCAGGAAATTGGGCGGTCGATTGGGGCAGAATAGCGATCTTCCGTCCCGACTTGATATCAGCTCCAAGCGCGATCGTGTTTTCCGGCCTTGTCTTTCTTCTTAACGCATTTGGCTCTTACCTCTTCTTCACTGGCCTCATTATTCTCTATTCAGTTACGGATGATTTCGTTGACTTCGTGAGAAAACTTGGGCGCAGCGCGCCCGTCGAACAGCGCGGGTTTGTTGAAAGAGTGGGCCGTTCAATAATGGTCGGGGTCTTTCGATGTACATCTCTGGGCTTGATGATCACCATTTTGATGAAGCTACAAGCCAGCTTCTTGCTGTCGGAAAGTGTGGATATTGTTGAGTGGATGGCAGTCGACGGTCTCAACGCATTCCGTTCTGATAGGATGCAGTTCTACAAATATGGGTTCGGCCAGAGTGCGCCGGGGCACTATTACAGCTTCTTTTGCCTGATTATCATAGTCGCTGTCTTTATTGTGTGCGCTGCCAGAATACGGGCTGTATTGGCTCATGTGGGTTCACTAAATCGGGATGCCGCGTCCCGCATCCCCTGGGTAGTGATGAACGGAGTCATGGTACTGTTGACGACAACGTACATCCTTGTTGGTGTGTTTCCCGGATTCACTATCCTGCTGATCGTATCATTTGTCGTGGCCGCGTATTTCACCATTCGACCCGCCTCAGGGCGGAAAATATCTTCAACAAAGCGAGAGTATGATGCATCGGTCTAATGTCCTGAATGAGGCCCCTTTTCATCCCCAGGTAGCTGAAGGGCCAGGCAACGTGACAGCTCATTGGATTCACACCGATGACAACGTGCGGCTGAGGGTGGTTCATTGGCCGACTTCCAAGCCATCAAAAGGCACGGTTTTTCTGTTCCAGGGGCGAACGGATAACATCGAAAAATACGGGCGTACCGTCGAGTATCTGCATAGCTTTGGCTACACTGCGTTCGCTGTAGACTGGCGCGGACAAGGGCTTTCGGACAGGCTCACTGAAGATCCGATGATGGGGCACGTTGTTCGGTTCTCCGACTACCAGAAGGATGTCTCTGCTACGATTGACGCAGCCAGATCGCTAAATCTTCCGCAGCCTTGGTATCTGATCGGGCACTCGCTAGGGGCGTGTGTTGGGCTACGGGCAATAGCTGAAGGGCTCCCGGTATCTGCCTGCGCGTTCACGGCGCCTTTGTGGGACATAAATCTTCCAAGATTGCAGCGCATCGGCGCCTGGCCTTTGACATGGGCATTTCAGACACTTGGGAAAGGTGGCACCTATGCTCCAGGCACGCGTGGGGTGAGCTATGTCTTGACGACTGATTTCAAAGACAACAGGCTGACACATGATCCTGATATGTACGAATACTATGCGAATATTTCGGAAAATCTGCCTGAACAAGTGATTGGCGGGCCTAGTATGGGGTGGCTGTTTCAGGCGCTTAAAGAAACCAGGTCGTTGTCAGAAATGCCGTCCCCCGACATACCATGTATCACGTTCTGCGGCGCCGAAGATGAAATCGTAGCCATTGCGGCAATACAGGATCGAATGGCGCGCTGGCCTGGTGGGAGATTGGAATTGATACAGGGCGCAAGGCACGATGTTCTTTATGAGACACCAAAGGTTCGTGAGAACGTGTTGGCCCAAATATGCCGGCTTTTCTCAACTTCAAGCGACGAAGCGCTGATAGCATCGGACCCATCAAGTCGTGCGGCATTGGTTGAAAATCAATGACGTATTCAGGGGCAGGGGTAAGCGTTATACTGTCAGGTGACTACACATTACTACTATCGTTTGAAGCGCCGCTACGTGAGCTAGGCATTCCGGCACCCATGGATCCTTTCCGGTAGGGGGCAGGATCGTACGTTAGTGTCCTTATGAGGTTCGTTCAGCGTTACAGCGGCACGTCGCGCATGTTTTGCATGAGATCCTGCTCTGGAGGTGTCTTAAAGTTAGCACGATATAATTCTCAGATGCCCCTTCATATCCGGACACACCTGCCCTTCGCTGCGAGGAGCACGAACTAGGAGGATGCGGACGAAGCGGCCATTTACAAATGAAAACCTATCTCAGAAGTGCTGTTCGAAGTCATACAAGTTGCTTTTCTGCACTTTAAATCAAGTGGCACCAAGTGGTATGGCCCGCTCGGCGGATCAAACAAATGATAGGAAGCGTGGATGACGGAGACGGTATTCTGGTCTTGGCAGGCTGATCTCAACCCGAAGGTGAACCGTTCATTTATTAGGGCCGCCTTGGATGCTGCAAGGGGCAAGGCACAAGAGGAGCTGCAACTCGACGAACCTGAGCGGAAGATCGCGCTCGACCACGACACGAAGTCCGCGCAGGGTATGGCGGACATCGTAGGAACGATCTTTGAACAGGTTGCCAAGGCAGCCATTTTCGTGGCGGACGTTACACCTGTTACGACAAGCGAGGCAGGGAAAGCCGTCCCGAATCCAAACGTAATGATTGAGCTTGGCTACGCTATGCGTGCGCTCGGCCATGAGAGGATCATTGCCGTCCTGAACGTCGGCTGTGGAACTGGTCCTGAGGCCCTTCCTTTCGACATTCGCCACAGGCGGATCTTGACCTACAACCTTCCATTAGAGGCAGATTCCGCGACCCGAGACAAGGCGCGAGCGAAGCTAACGAATGATCTCGCGATCGCACTTGTAGCGAACCTGCAAGCGATCAAACGGATCGAAACAGAGCATACCGAGATCGAGATGGCGGAAGAGGACAGGCACAGACCTGGGGTCTGGAAGGGACATTGGCCTGCGATTCACCGAGCGGCCTTCGGTCAAGAAAAGTCGGTGCTGCCAAAACTAGTGCCAAGGGCCGTCCTTAGAGTCGCCCCAGCGGAGTGGCCCTCAGACATTCCGCCGATCGCCATGCTTGATAAGCTGTCGGCCGAAGCGACGCTCTATGCGCCCTACGGCGCGGGAACGTCGGGCGACCATGGGCCGTTCCAGGATGGATACCTCGCCTACTGGATGCCGCCAGAATCCAGCAACGGTTCGGAAATTTCGGTTTTCAATGTAGCGGCTTTCTTAGAAAGCCCCGGTGAAGTGTGGTTGTCCGATGGCACAATCGTGGAAGAAAGAGGGGGAAAGAGGTTCATCTCACATAGCCACCTCATGAGGAACTGGATCCGCGGACTGGACCGATCTCATGCACTTTTAGACGAACTCGGAGCAGGACAACGGCGACGGGTCCTTCTGGAAGTCAGCGATCTGTCTGACACCTATTGGCCAACGCAGGAGGGCTACGTTGCTGGTAGGAACAGGAAGCCTCGAGTGGCGCACGATCGGACTGAATCTAAGTGGGAGCCTGCCGTCCGGAAGGGTACGCTTAGACAAGCGTGGAACGCGCTCAGGAACGCGTATTCGGAACCTCCGATGTCCGCAGATGAATTTGATCAATATTTTCGTGCACAAGCGGAGTCGGCCTGATGGGGTAGAGAGGCGCGTCGGCTGCTGGTGGATCCAGTCCCAGCAGCTGGGCCGTAGAAGCCTCAAGGTCGGCACCCGAGGGGGCGCCGCCGGTTCACTACGGGTGAAGCAGGCGAATGCTCATTATGCTGCGCTGTCTGTAATTGGGGTTGGGTCGGGCTTGTGTTTTGCAATTCGCCATACATCAGAGAAGTATCTTCGACCTATCAACAGGCACAGAAACCACTCTCACCTGTTAGGCCGTGGGGAACGGCCACAAAGGGCTCTTTTGTAGCAATCGCTGCGCGCGGTACAAACGGCTGGTTTCACTAACGTACGATCCTGCCCACTACCGGAACGGGCCCCACCCACACTGGCGCGAACTAGCGCCCATCAATTTTGAAAGGCGTTTTCCTCCTCTCTGGCTCCGCAAGCCAACTCCGTGCGATGGGTTGAATTTTGGGCAATTCTTGATTGGCGCTTAGTAAGGGACCAGCTCATAGTCGTAGCGCCCAAAAATGTCTGACCACTCAACTCCGACACCCCTGAAATAGCTTGGGCAGTCTTTGCGGAGGGGAAGCCAATCTGGTTTTGGTCCAGGGGCACGATCTGACCAGTGGGAATTGGCGTTCTCGTCATAGGTACCAACAGCCATATCTAAGCGGGGTTCGCATGGACCTTCGCGTTCACGCACTCGATAGCTATAGTGCCTGACATGCCAGACACGGATGCTCCGAACTACATCAAAGTCTGATGAAGATAGATCAACGCTTGCCAATGTTGGCACGGCCAGGGCAGGAGAACCGTCACCCAGTTTTGCCCATGGCCGTCGTGATGCGCCGAGGGGGGTCCAGCTTGCACCTTCGTCCGCGCCAGTTGTTGGCCACAACTCAGATGCAAACGAGACTTCGACAACCAAAGGCGTTTCTTCTTCGCCGGGCAGCTCGGGGATTGGTGTTGCACTTGCGGCCTTGATAGCTTCCAGGCGCTGCATCGGCGTAAGTATGGATGAGCCTGCGGCAACACCCATCGGGCAGCGCCAGAGTTGCAGCGGCGGCTCAACAGGCATGGGCGTTATACGCCGAATGAACTCTGCCCTCGCCGCATTGCAATCTGGATCATTCGGCCAGCCCCCAGCGAGGCAAAGAAAAATTGCGCAGTCGATAGGATAGGCGTGTGCTGGATTAGAAAATCCAAGTGCCAGGGCAGACGTGCATCCCAGGAGCGTCAGTCGAAACATGGTAGGATCCTTTCAAGAAGAAGTGATTTTGTGAATCGTGTGCGCTGATTTCCGCAAAAAAGTTAGAACACGATATTTTATGTTTTGCAAATTTCAAATTTTACATTATTGAAAAAACCAGATCAAAACTTTCGCAGGTTTCGAAAGGATGTAAGAAGTCGTCCCACAGGGGGACGACCATGCCGCACAGAAAGAACTTTCCATTGATCACACAAGGCGAAGCACGTGACCTTGTTGAATCAGGTAAGGACTATGAATTTCGGTATGACCTAGTCGAGCTGGGACAAAATGGACGTCCGCAATACATTTGCATCTATCGCTATGATGGAAAGGACAACGTCCTCATCTCTGAGAGGGCGACTTCGCAAGGCGTTGTCCCTCGCAGACTGTCGTTGTTTCCGGGCCTGTTCAATTTCCATAACCGCTTCAGACAGGGCACTGATATCACCCTGCACAATGATCTTACGATCACGACAGATGGGGTTCGGGGAAAGATTAACCTGGACTTTGATAAAGAGCCCGAACAGGGCGGCTCAGAAGACGACAGCGAGACTTCGTAGATCGGCATCCCACTCCAAACGGGCTCAGGCTAATAGCCGTCTGAGCCAAATCCTTTCTTTGCCAGACGTCGATAAAGAACCAAGTCTCTCCACTCACCAGGAACGGCACGGGGTAGGGGGCACACCCGTTGATGGTCGCTGCCCCGTTGCCTCAGGTCCTGACTTTCTTATGCAAAAGGGAGGGCAGGGCGCATGAAAAAGCTCCTTCTTTCCAGTGCAGCGCTGGCTGGGTTGCTGGTTGCAATCCATCACCTCAGCCAGAACACCAAAGTTTTGAGCGCATCAGAGGTTGTTGCTGTTGACGGCGACACACTTGGCCATGGCGATGATCGGTATCGACTTGTCGGCTTCGATACGCCTGAGACCTACCGGCCGCAATGTGCAGCAGAGAAGGTTTTGGGGTTGAAGGCGAAAGGCAGGCTGACAGAGATCATCCAAACAGCGGGCCAAATTGAGTTGGTCATCCAACCAGAACTGGACAAGCACGATCGTTTTCTGGCGGTCGGACGCGTGGATGGTCAGGACGTCGGGACCATCCTGATTTCCGAAGGTCTCGCCCGACCCTATAGCGGCAGCAAACGCCAGTCCTGGTGCATCTGATCGGAGAGTAGAATGCAGCAAGAGGAAGAAAACTAGTCGAGCAAAGAACGGTCCTGTCGGTTGCGCCAACAACCGGCAGGACCAGAAAAACGCCCCAAAGCCATCCGGGGCCTTCCTCAAACATCAAGAGAGGACCGTAACGATGAAGAAACCACCAACCCCTGATGCTGCTCCTAAAAAGGACAGCAATTGCACTGGAGTCAATGCCTGTGGCTCCGGGAAGCAATAGCGACATCCGAGCGTTGGCCGGTTGTCCGAATCCTGCGTGCTCAGTGCGCCGGCTTTACGCCCCATAAGACTTATTATGGTTAAATTATGCTTCAAAAAGCACTTGTTCGGTGTATTTAGTTGAAGATGTCGCGTCTTCGGCAATTACCAAAGAATTTATTCCATCATGGCTAAAATCGCCCGTGTCAGAGGGTCGTTGTTCGCATGGAAGCTGGCAACCATAGCGCTCATGAACTGATCTGGCTCAATCAGATCTTCGTTCATTTCAAATCCGGAAATATCCAACAAGATGTTCAGAAGCGTTAGCTGACACCGCCCGTTACCTTCCCGGAATGGATGGACCGCGTTGATTTCAGCGATGTAGTGTGCAGCACGTGGTGCGAATTCCTCAGGGTCTTCCAGTGAAGTCAGATGATCTTCATTGGCAAGCTGATTAAACAGCGTTGTCATCTGTGCATCGGTGTATTCCGGATAGCAAAACCAGTTCCCACCTTTGGCGGTTCGAATTTCGCGAGGCAGGCCGGCCCAATCGTAAACGTCCTGAAAAAAGTGATGGTGGATTCTTTTGTAGTGCCCGTAGTCAAGATCTCCGCCTGGGAGAGCTTCTTCAGACCGGGTCAGAAACATCAACTGTTCAAACTGATCCAGTTCTTCCTGATCTCTCAGGTTAGCCTTATTCCTAAGAACCTGCGTGCCGGGGTAGCAGAGAGGATCTTCAGTCGCGTCGTACCGACTCATCAGCCTCGCTTTGCGATAAATTGTCCAGTGATCGCGGAACGGAGCGCGTCACCCTTCAACCCGCGCTCCTCAAGGCGCGAGATTGCACCCGCCGATTGCGAGTTCAACGACATACCTTCAACCTGCGCAAACTTCTTCGCTTTATTCTTGCCGAGGGGTTTGGCAATGAACCGGCCAGAGGCTGCAGAGCGCGCTATGGAGCTGTTTTTCTTCATGGCTGAATCTTAACATGGCCCGGTTAATAAACGCAAAGGGTACAGTCTTTTGGTGATTTTCTCGTGCTTTAAGAATGCCGCGCCTGCAGTTGGTTCTGCGGCCCAAGATAACAGACTGGCATCGCGATGCGTATCACGCACAGGCTGATATCTTTGACATGCCCCGGACCCGAGCAGGCCTTCAAAAAGATAGGTGCGGCCCGCGACCAGGGCAGTGTGGACTGGCAACATATTGCCTGATCTCCGATCAAAACGCGGTTACGCGCGCCAGAGGCACGTGAGTCCCGTATAAGTAGAGTTCCATCCAACGTCCCCATCTATGGGGCTAACCAATGTCCGACCGTCTTACATTTGCCTATCCAGTTCGAGAGGGTTTCGTTGAAACCGACGAGACCACCCAGATCGTGTGGCAAGAGCATCTGTGGAATACAGGCACAACAACGCGGTGTTGGTTCGTGGACCCGACATCGATCTGCCCCACGCACATCAAGGAACGCGACGTATCGCTAAATCGCACCGATCAGTAGTGAACCCAATCGGTGAAGTCCAATGCGCCTTCATAGTCACTGTATTCCATCATGACAGCGCGGCTGGAATACGACCAAACCCCACTGGACCTAGGCGTTGGAATCCTCTGCCTGTTTTCGGATGTGAACGATCGCGGCCAGGGCCTGTTTGCGCCGGAAACACGAACAACGTCGCGGCAGTTCTGGTTTTTATGATTGCAGGATTCGACGGACCAGTCCCATTGGCGTGGCTCGTCCTTGCGCGTGTAAGACCTCCCACTCCACCAAAGAACGCGGGTCCGCCGCAGCCAGTTGTAGTCCGGGGATGAGATGTCCAGGGCCTCGGTGCCACCCGGTCCACCCTGTGAAACAGGCACCGCCGCGTAGGTGCAGACGCCAAACGGCGGCAGGCTGGGCCAAGGTGTGATCCGCCGGATCATCTCGGCATACGCGGCGGAACACACAGCGCTGGAGGGAAAGCCCCCCGCCATACAGAGCATGATGGCGCAATCCATGTCATAAGCGCGTGCACTCTGGCCCCCAACCGACACACTAATGGCGAGAACGGCAGATGCAAGATATGTGCGTTTCATGAGGACCTCCATCATCTGGTTCGGCCAGTTTCCGCCGAAATAGCATTACGTGCAATGTGTCATATTGCAAAGCAGTGGCTTTGCGCGCAATCCTGCTGATTGTAAGAAGGGCTCCCAGAGGGGGAGTCCATTTGCCGATAGCCAGAGATCAGATTTTGATTACAATTGATGGGGTAAAAGACCTCATCGGGTCTGGAGTCGACTTCCGCTGTCGGTATGAGCTTGTCGAGTTCACGGACGATGGGAAGCCCCGCTACCAATGTGTCTATCTGCGTGAGGGAGAACCTGAGGCCATTCTGGTCTCAACCCGGTTCGGCCCCTATGGCCCTGATGCGCGGCTGTTCAACCTCTGGCCGGGTCTCTTCAAGCACCACCGTGAATTTGGCGATGGTCGCCTTTTGTGTTTTGACCACGATTACAATATTGCCTTCGACCCTTCCGGCGGAGGCAATGATCTTCGCACGAAACGGAAGCGTCAGGACAACTGACGGCTGGACGTTTCACGGGCAAGTCCGGGATACCGAGCGTACACCTGATAACCAGCGCAAATCTGCAATCGCATCTGCCGATGTTCTGACCGCGATCCAGTCCACCGCGAAACGTCACGAACGCAACCGGGCCATTATTGAGGCGGGTCTTTCTTCTGCTGACTGGCAAGCCCTGTTTCAGGCATTGGTTGAGGCCGAAAGCGCTTACCGCCCACATGCCCTCAGCCCCAAAGGTGCCTACGGGCTGGGTCAACTCATGCCCGCCACGGCCCGCGCACTCGGCGTCGACAGGACGGATGTAGCCCAGAACCTCGACGGATCAGCACGATACCTGTTGGCCCAGCTCGCAAGGTTCAAGGACATCGACAAGGCCCTGGCCGCCTATAACGCGGGCCCGCATCGCATCCTAGAATACAGCGGAATTCCACCTTTCCCGGAAACCCGCACCTATATCGCGCGCGTGCACCAGATCCGGACGCGCCTGATGAACACGGCAGCTCAGGACAGGACCCGCAGGGACGCGCGCGCAGACACGCGCTCTGCCATTGCACCTGAGCTGAAACCGGTCGGTTCACCTCGACCCACTCACATCATGGAACGGAAATCACGCTCGATGGCTGCAATGCAGATCGAGACCCTCGTGATTTCGAACGCTGCAGAGGTGAACCGGCCATAATCTAACCGAGGGAGACCCATGCACAGACGACCCTCAAAATATCTGCCCTTTGTTGCCACGGCCCTCTCATTATGGGCCGCCCCGGTACTCGCGCAGGACCTCTCTCCCATTCAATCCATGCTGGAAACCGTCGAAGCCGCCCTGACCGGTCCGATCGGCATTGCGGTGGCAACGCTGGCCGTCATCGGGACCGGGTTCATGTGCATGATGGGGCGGCTGAACTGGGGCTGGTTTGCATCCGTGGTGATCGGGATCGTGCTGATCTTCTCCGCCGGAACAATCGTGGCGGGGTTTACGTGAAACAGGAACCCCATGACATGATGCGATCCCCCCTCTTTCTTGGTCTTGCCCGCCCCCCAAAATATCTCGGGCTTCCGGTCGGGTACCTGGTGATGCTGTCCCTTTGCGTCGTTCTCCCCTTCATCTGGACCAAGTCGCTCATCTTCTTTCTCGCCGGTGCACTCGCCTATCCGGTTTTGTGGTTTGTCGCGGACAAGGAACCGCATATCTTCGAGGTTCTGCGGGTTTCATATGGTGCCGTGCGTGGCACACGCAACCGGGCGTTTCATGGCGGAGACAGCTATGGCGTTTGACGGGCTGCGATACGCCAAACTGAGCGCCGCCCTGCTAGAGACCAGCGGTTCTGCGTTGGCGCGCGAAAGCTATCTCTCAGAGCATCTGCCATATGTTTCCTTTGCCAAACCGGATGTGATGATCCTGCGCGAGGGTGATCTGATGGCAACCCTGCGCCTGGAGGGCCTGGCCGCTGCAACAACCCCGGACGGTGACCTTGATGCCATGAAACGTGCCGTGGCCGCCGTTATTGCCCAGACAGGCAATCTCTTTGGGTTTTATGTGCATCGCATCTTTGTGCCGCAGGACTTGTCGCTCAGACCGATCCGCGGCGACAGTTTCGCCGCTGAGATCGACCGCCAATGGCAGGCGCATGTCACCAGCCTCACCTGCAAGAAACCCCAGCTTTATCTCAGCATACTAAGGCGACCCGAATTGGGCGCACGGGTGCCCCTGTTGAGTGCAGTCGCCAAACGCACCTGGATGAAAGATCGCGATGTACGCGCCTGCGAGTTGGATGAGGTCACCAGTTTCTTTGAAACCGCACTGGCCGCAGCCAAACCGGTGCGCCTCAACAATTCCACGGGCGAGTGGCTGGGCTATCTCGGAGCGTTGCTCACGGGCCAGTTTGCGCCCCTCGCGAAACCGCAACCCCCCCTTCCCCTCGCTTATGCACTGGGCACCTGCCGCACCACGTTTGAAGGCAACACCGCTAGGATTATCTGCGGTACAACTGGTCAGGTGCGGTATGGCGCGCTGTTCAGCATCAAAAGCTACCCGGCCCTGACGGATGTGAACCTGTTTGACAGCCTCGATCTGCCGCTTGATGTGATCCTGACCAATTCCTTCTCTCCCATTCCCACGAATATCATGGGGGAACGCATTCAACGCATCATCCGACAGATGCGGGCGGCTGATGATGCGGCCATCTCCCTGCGTGAGCAATTGCTGGAGGCCGCTGATGATCAGGAAGCCGGACGCATTGCCTTTGGAGATCATCATCTGTCGATCGCGGTCTACGCACCGGATCAGGCGTCGCTGGAAAATGCTGCCGCAGAGATCAAACGCCTCGGTCAAGACATAATGGCCGTGATCGTGCGCGAGAATATGACGCTGAAGGCGACCTATTTTGCGCAAGCGCCCGGTAATTTTGCATACCGCGCCCGAAAAACACCCATCTCCACGATCAATTTCGCAGATTTCTCGGCGTTGCATGGATGTGTCGAAGGCCGCTCCGACACAGAGATACCCTGGGGCAGTCCACTGACGGTGTTCCCCACGTCCGGATCCTCCGGCTATAGTTTCAACTTTCACGAACCGGGGGTGCCGGAGCGCGAACCAACGGTAGGCCACACGCTCATGCTTGGTCGGACCGGCAGCGGCAAGACGCTCCTATCTGCCTTCCTTGCAGCACAGGCCCAACGGATTGGCGCACGCCTGTTCTTTTTCGACAAAGACCAGGGCCTGGAAATGGCGGTACGGGCCCTTGGCGGGTGCTACAACACGATCCTGGCTGGCATCCCCACCGGCCTGAACCCGCTGCAAACGGAAACCGACAAACGCGGGCAGGCCTGGCTCACCGATTGGCTGGCCACGCTCCTGTCGCGGGGCGGAGATCTTTCCGGAGAACAATCGCGCCAGATCCAGAGCGCGGTGTCTCAGAACGCCAGAGCCGGCGCATCGCTACAACGCTTTGGGTCGTTTCAGACGCTGTTTCAGGCGCTTGATGATGAGGGCGAGTTGCAGGCAAGGGTTGGCGAATGGGCTCCCGGCGGACGGTTTGGCTGGGTCTTTGATGAGCCGGGTGATGGCGACGCACTGGACATGGACGGCGATGTCACAGGTTTTGACATGACCGAAATCCTCGACATGTCGACCGAGCGCATGGCGGTGCTCTCGTACATCCTGCGCCGGATCGAACGGATCGTGGAAGATCGGCGCCCGACCGTGATCGTGTTAGATGAGGCCTGGAAGCTGCTCGATGATGCCTATTTTGCGGCCCGGCTGGAAAACTGGCTCGTCACCATGCGCAAGATGAACTGCGTCGTTGTGATGCTGACGCAATATCCCAGCCAGCTACGCGCGGCGCGGGTTGGCAAGATCATCGTTGAAACCGTGCCCACACAAATCCTGTTTCCCAATGATCGCGCTACACCCACCGATTATGACTTGCTGCGCGTGAACGAAAAAGAAGCTGCCCTGCTGACCCAACCCAGTACCGGGCAACGTATCGCGCTGGTGCGCTCGGCGGGCGACAGCGTGTTTGTGGATGTTGATCTCTCCGCGCTTGGACCTTTGCTGCCGATCCTGGGCGGCGGTCGTTCAGGTGCGGCGCAGGTCGGAACAGACTGGCGCGCCACGCCAGAGTTCTGGAGGCAGACATGCGGCTGATACCCCCCCTACTCTTGCTGATCACACCCCTGAGCGCCTGTGAGAAATACACCGACGCAACCTCGCCCTGTTTTGGCAGTGACGGCAAACCTGCCGTCACGCGTGCCAGCAGCGCGGCCCTGCCCTTTGCTGCTTCCACCACAAAAGACTGCAGCTTCGAAGACATCGGAGCACCCAAATGAGATCCGCTGCCCTCCTCACCTTATGCCTCGCCTGTGCCGCACAGTCAGGTCACGGGCAAGGTGTACCGGTTCAGGACACGGCGGGTCTGGGTCAGCTTGGTGCGCTGCTGTCCAAGCTGAGTGACGACTTCGAGACGCAGGGTGACCATATGGAAACGGGCCGGACGCTCTCTTCCGTGCAGGCGGATCAGCTGCGCGTTCTGGAAGCGATGTCCGCAGCGCTTTCAGGACCCGGGCTTGATATCCTCGCGCTCGAAGGCAATGCCGATTTCCCGGCAGAGGAGGTTTATCCCGCCGCATCCAACCATCCGATGGACAGCCGTCTCTTTGGCGATGGCCGGGAAACCGTAGAAAGGATGATCGTCCGGGTGGCTGGAGAATACGCCGATGCCCCTGGGGTGCGGCGCGCCGGCCTCTCCGCCACCCAATGGCGATGCCTGTTCCAGGCGCTTATCAAACAGGAAAGCCGGTTCAGTGTCTCGGCGCAAAGCCCGGTTGGCGCCTACGGGTTGACCCAGCTGATGTCGGGCACGGCTGCGGATCTGGGTGTGGACCGCTATGATGTGATGGACAATCTGCGCGGCGGCGCGCGCTATATCACAACCCAGCTGCACTCCTTCGGCACCATCCCGCATGCGCTTGCCGCCTATAACGCGGGTCCCGGCCGTGTACAGGAATACGGGGGCGTGCCACCTTTCCCGGAAACCCAGGGCTATGTGCGCAACATCGCGCGCTACTACAATGAATACCTGGCCGTCATTGGGGGTGCCGACGCGCTTGGCACACTCTCGCCATCCGATGGGGCGCTGGCGGAATATAACAGCATTTCCGAGGCCAGTGTCTATTATGCCGCCGACAACCACGCCACATCCGGGCAGGTGATCAACCGGCTTGCCGCGATCATCCGCCAGATCGACGCAACGCCCGACGTCAAACGAGCCATTGAGCTCAACACCTATGCCAAGGCCGAGATCGGCCGCATCCTCAACCTGCGCCTGCGTCTGATGGCCGCCAACCACCAGCGCCATGCGGCCCATGGCCAACATCTTGCCGCCGATCGTCTCGCGGAACGCAGCTTCATGCAGATGGAGGTGATCCGATGAAAACGACCGTCTTTGGTTTGTCGACTGCTCTGATGGCGCTTGGCTTGCTGCCCGACCATGCCGGTGCACAGGGTGTTCCAACCTTCGACAATTCAAACCTGCGCCAGTTGGTGCTGCAGCTCGAGCACATGGCCGAAGATCTGAATGTTCAGCTTCAGCAGCTCGCCACCATGCGGCAGGAGCTGGAAACCCAGCTAAGCCAGCTTCTGAACCTCGAAGCACAACTGGCTTCGCTGAGCGAGGGCAATGAGCTGGGCCAGATTTTCGCGACCGTGGAAGAGTTCGAACGGGTCCGAGGCAAGCTGACCGCTCCGCTGGCCACGGCTGACGCCCTGTCGAGCGGAGATTTCCTGAGCGGGTTCCGCCCCGGGGTCGAACTGGATACGGCTTTAGAGCGCGTGCTGTCCGGAAACGGGTTCACACCGGAACGCCTGTCATCTCTCGCCACAAGCGAGGATCCAGCGGACAACAGGCTGGCCACTAGAGCCGGGTCAAGCGCCATGCTGTCCGTTGCAGCCTCAGAGGCCCATGCGGAGGCCGGAGACAGCCTCGGGCGGCTTGAGACAATGGTCGGCCTGATCGACGATCAGGACGGGCTGAAAGCCGCCGTCGACCTCAACACCCGCGTGACCGCCGAGCTGGGTATCATTCTCACCCAGATCTGGCGGCTTGAGGCGGCAGCCGGTGTCAATGGCGGCCAGCTTGGCGTTGTTGATGCCGCCACATTGGCCGAAGAACGCAAATTCCGCTCCATGGAGGTGCCAAAATGATCCAATCAATACACGTGTTTCTGACAGGACTCACCATTGCATGCCTGCCATTTGTCGCGGCGGCCCAATCCACGCACAGCAGCTTCGAAACCATGGCGCAGCCAACGGATGAAAAGGTCGCGTGCAAAGCGCCAAAACCACCAAAAGACCTGGCCGAGACAGCCTACATTCGCAACGGATACCGCGCGATCCTGCGGATCATGGCTGCTGAGAAATGGCAGGAAACAGGTTCTTGCGACTGCTTCCTGGCTGTCATCAAATGGGAGGAGGTATTGGAAGCAGGGCCCACGTTTCAATCCTCAGATGATCCCAAGCGGCCTTTCGACACTTCCGTTCTGAGAGAAAGAGCGGATGATCTGCTTGCTGAACGCGACGCAGCTTGTGCGAACTGATGGGCATTATCCGTGACATACTCGACCAAGTCGACAACGCCATTGATACGGTTTCTCAAGAAGGCTTCGTTGCATCCGCCGGAGCGGTTGGAGATGTTTTGTCCGTTGGCTCGGCCGTCCTGTTGATCCTGATCGGAGTCAATGTGGTCATGCAACTCCGGCCGATGACATTCGGCAGTACTTTTGCGTTTGGCATAAAGGTCGCGCTCATCGGCGTTTTTGCCCAGAGCTGGGACAACTTTTCGGTTGTCTACCGCATTGCAGTCGATGTCCCCGAAAGCATTGGAGCTTCAATTTTAGATCTCACAGACACTGGCGACGAAGCGGGTGTCTACGAAAGCCTCGATAGCATGGTGAACCGGATCACCGCCTATGGCGATGCCATCGGAGACCGGGCGAGCTGGGTGTTTGGCGCGGTCCTCGGTGCCATCTTCTTTGTTCTCTCCGCCATCTTCGCCGCGGTCACGGCGGGCATAATCGCTTATGCCAGGATCGTCTTCACCCTGATGATCGTGATCGCCCCCTTCATGATCCTCACCTCGCTCTTCAAACCCACTCAATCTCTCTTCGAGGCCTGGACACGCGCCACCATCGGATACGCCCTGATGCCGGTTGCTGCAGCTGGCGCGGCCGGGATCATCGTGGCGATTGCCGAAGCCGTCGGAGACGCTTCCGTCGATCCCGGCAATGTCGAAACGGTCAGCCTCATTCTGCCCTTCCTTGTGATCCTTCTTCTCTCGGCCGGGATCATGGCCGCGGTGCCTTTCATTGCCTCAAACCTGACCGGCGTCATGGGGATTGCCTCCAACGCCATCGGCCTCACTGGTCTGGCTCGCCAGGGCGTGGTCAACGCAGGCGAATATGGAGTCGGTGGTGCCGGGCGTGTTCTCACCGGGCGGACCCCATATGAGCTGCGCCGCAATATCAGCAGCGCAGCCACGGCCAGCAATCAGCTTATCCGAAACACCCCCGCACAGTCGCTTGCACGCATAAAAGCCTTCCGTGCGTTCATGGCTTCCCAGAAGACATGACCCGGGGCCAGTTCGATCAGGACGCCTTTGAAGCGGATTTCATCTTCGGACCCCGACGCAGAGAACGCTTTGCTTACGGGATCGCCGCGGCAGGCGTGATCGTTGGCCTGGCCGGCTTCATCGGAGCCGTCACCTTGTTTCCCCTGAAAACTATCGAGACCTTTGTGGTTGTTGTGGACAAGGACACGGGCGAGATGGATCGCGTGGCCGCAGTCGAAGCGCTGAGCCTCGATGAAAGCGATGCGATCATCCAGGCCAGTCTCGTGGCTTATGTAGATGACAGGGAAACCTATGATCTGAGCGATGGCGAGCAGCGGATCAATTCCGTTCTCCAGCGTTCCGATGAAGATGCCGAACGCACGCTGCGAGATCTCTGGTCTTCCACAAACCCTGACTACCCGATCACCGTCTACGGGCGCGACGCCAGGATTGACGTGGTGATCCGCTCGGTCAACCAGATCGAACCCGGCGTGGCGCAGGTGCGTTTCACCAAAACCCTGCGCAAACAGCGCGACACACGAACGGTCACACGACCCTATGTGGCCACCCTCGGCTATGCGTTCCGGCCAGAGACCCGCCAGCGCCTGCAGCAGGTCTGGGCCAATCCGCTTGGATTTGTCGTGACATCTTACCGCGTCGATGCTGAAACCCTGGAGAACTGAGCAATGCTGACGCGCGCACCCCTCATCGCTCTCCTTCTCACAGCCGCTCCAATTCTTGCCCTGTCTGAGACCACCCCGCAGGGTGGGCCCAAAGACACGCGCATCCGCTATGCGGTCTATGACGGCGACCAGGTTTTCCGGATCGAAACCGATCTGCGCCATTCCACCACCATCCGGTTCGGCGCAGGGGAAAGGTTTGAAGCCGTGATCGTGGGCGACACGGAGAGCTTTCAGGTCGATCCGATCCCGGAGCTTGGCAACATCCTGACCATTAAACCCCATGTGCAGAATGCCTCGACCAACATGACAGTCATTACCAACCGCCGCAGCTATGCGTTCCATCTGCGCGAAGGCTCCATTCCAGGCCGCGGCGGCATGTTCTTTGAAGTCCGGTTTCGGTATCCGGGAGACGCGAGACGGACAAGTTCGGCAAACACGCAGGCCAAAGGTTTTGCTGCTCCGCGCAATTATGACTACAAACTATCCGGCAAGGCCGATTTCCAGCCTGTTGGCGTCTATGATGACGGGCGTTTCACCTACTTCACCTTTCCACAAAACGGACGACAACCCGCGATCTTCAAGGCCGACAGCCAGGGTCGCGAACGCACGGTGAACTGGACCCAGCAGGGCAATACCGTCCGGGTGTCCGGCACCAGCACCTACTGGACCCTGCGCCTCGGGGAGGCGGCCCTCTGCATCTATCGCGATAACTCGGCGATACCGGTGAGGAACTGAGACATGTCGGATGATCCAAACCTCCGGAAACGGCTCGAGACCTTCAGCGGATCCAAACGTTCAGGGCCGCAACGCAGGTTTGGCGTCACAGCCATCGCGCTTGTCCTGAGTCTGGGTGGTGCGGCAATCGCCTATCTTCTTGCAGCAGACTGGAATGCGGATCCGGATTTATTGCAAACCTCGGATGTGGAACCGTTTCAGGAGGATCGCCTCCCAACCGGCGGTCGGCTGGAGTTTCCCGCCGACGAAAGGGATCAGCGCGTCAACGAGGCATTGATTGCAATCGAAGAAGCGCTTGAACTCCCTGCCCCATCCGAAGCTGCAGATGAACCGAACTCGGACGTCCTGGCCGAACTGGCGGAGCTGCGCGATGCCCTTTCCGCAGCACAGGCGGAACGAAACGCCGAGATCCAGTCGGCCGTCAGCGACTTGCGGGCTGCTTTCGCCGATCAGACCAAAACCCTTGAAGCGACGGTCGATGAACGGGATGCCAGGCTAAGCCAGCTGGAGCGTGAGCATGCGGCCCGCCTCAATTCTCTGCAAAGCCAATTGGAAGCCGAACGCGCAGGGCGGGAGGCACTGGAAGCTGAGCAGGCCAACAATGCACTGATCCGGGATCAGCAACTGCTCGCAGAACGGCGCAGGCAAGAGGAGGAGCAAAAGCGTCGTGAGGCGGAACATCAGGCGACACAGCTCCTGACCGCCCAGATCACATCTCCGGCCGTGGTCTATTCCACCGGTGCAACAGCCAGGGCGCAAGCTAAAGGTGGACCAACAGACGGCACGACAGGTGCCGAGTTTCCTCTGAATGAAAACGAAGCCTATCTGCGCCTGGCAGCACCACCGCTGGAAGTCGAAGAGGCCGCTCGTATGGAGCAGCCCGACCGAACGCTTGCGCAGGGTTCGGTCCTTCAGGCGGCCCTGCAAACGGCAATCAACAGCGACCTGCCGGGGAACGTGGTCGCCGTGGTGGCTGAGCCGGTCTACGCTTTTTCCGGGGACGCGATACTGATCCCCCGTGGATCGCGCCTCTTTGGCCAATACCGGTCAGGCGTCGAGGTCAATCAGAAACGCATCCTGATCCTGTGGACCCGTGTTCTCACGCCGGATGGCACATCGATGCAGATTGCATCCGTTGGCGGTGATCAGCTGGGACGCTCAGGGCTGACGGGTCTTGTCGACACCAAGTTTGATGAACGCTTCGGCGGCGCGGCCCTGATATCGATCATCGGCGCCGCCCCGGCGGTGGCGGCCGATCAGATCGAGGAGGACCTGGCCCGCGATGTCGCCCGCGAAATCACAGGAGATCTGGAAGAGGCCACAAGTTCCGTGATCGCGGATCAGGTCTCGATCGCGCCTACCATCTATGTCGATCAGGGCGCGATGGTCACCGTGCTGGTGGACAGGGATGTCGTCATTTATTGAGATCGGGAGGACCTGGTCCGATATGAACAAGCTATTGGAAAAACGCGCCTCTGATCTTGGCCGTGCAGCATTGAAGGTTGCTGCAGAAGCCACCTTAGAGTCTGAGACCACCCTGCCCGCCTCATATCTCGAGCAATATCTTGAGCCGTTTCGAGACCTGATCCTGTGTTCCGACATTGGGGTCGAGTCCGGCTGAGTGCAGAATAGGGCGTTAAGCTCGGATTGGGCTTCTGTGATTGCGCTCAAGCCTCGTCTTCAGCGAGATATCGATAAATAGTGGCCTTAGAGAGGCTGTATTCAGCCATGAGGTCCTTGATTAAGGTGCCCTGCGCGCGTTTTGCGCGCAGTTCTACGATCTGATTGGTTGTAAGCGCAGGCCGCTTCCCAAACTGAACGCCTTGATCTTTAGCCTTCTTGATCCCGTCCATTTGGCGCTCGGCGCGGATTTCGGTTTCGAACTGACCGATGGCTCCCAGCATGTTGAATAGCAGTCGCCCGGTTGCGTCTGATGTGTCGATATTTTGATCAAGGACCACCAGATCAACGCCTTTGTCGCGCAGGGTCTCGGCGATCTGGCACAGGTGTAGAGTTGAGCGCGCCAATCGGTCGATGCGAGTCACGATCAGCTGGTCACCGTTCCGAACGTATCCCAGACACCGTTTGAGCTGAGGACGGGCATCGGTAGTGCCGCTGCGCTTTTCTTCGAACAGCTTGTCGCATTCGTTCAGCTTTTCCCGCTGTACATCTAATGATTGCCCGACTGAACTGACA
>NZ_JQEZ01000010.1 GCF_000743705.1 Ruegeria halocynthiae
GGGCTATACCGGCACCACCGCTGCGGGCTCCGGTTCGGCCTACGGGCTCTTTGCCAACCGTCTCGGTTCGATCCTGACCGCGGTCTCGATCTCAACCGGAGCCGTCGCGGCCGATTACGACTACGACGCCTTCGGCACCCAAACCCAGACCGTCAACACCATCGAGCAGCGCTACGGCTATACAGGCCGCGAGCAGGATTATGAAACCGGGCTCATCTACTACCGCGCCCGCCATTACGATCCCGCAACCGGGCAGTTCATCCAGCGTGATCCCATCGGGTTCGCTGCAGGTGACCTCAACCTATATGCGTATACTTGGAATGACCCATACAACTGGACCGATCCCTCAGGGCTAGCTACAAACACGTTGAGCCATTCTAAGCTTAGCCAACGTGTGGCAGCGGGAGCTCGGAGCGTTGTTGGGACAATTTCCGGCGGCGTAACAGGCCTAGCAGCGAATATTAGGAACGCGCTGCTCGCAATGGCCATCGTTGGCGTGGCAAACAGCGTCAGCGATGACGGCAGTGAAGCAGCGCCGCAGCCTAAAAAAGGTGGAGGAAAGAACGCGCAGCATGGAAGCCAATCCGAAGCGGACAAGATAGGTAAACAGATAAAAGAGCTGGAAGAGAGGTTGAAAGAGCTACAGGGTTCTCAAGAACCAGGTAGTAAAAAGGAGCGTCGAGATCTTGCCAAGAAAATTAAAAATCTGAAACAGAAGCAGGCGCGCGCCAAAAAAGGCGAAAATCACTCTCAAAAACCAAAGGGGAACAGGTGATGACCCAGCAAGTTGGTGAATACATCCCGCACCAAGGGTTCTTTCCATTTGAGATTGGTATGAACCTCTCCGATTTTCTTTTAGCTTTGAGCATGTGTGAGATTAAGCGGGTTTGGACAAAAAACCATGAAGATGGTGGTTCGCTGTTTTTCGATTTACTTAAGTCAGGTGTTGACTTTGAGATCGATATAAACTTGGCGCAGATCAATAAAAATAGTCTTCACATTGAAAGTATCGAGTGCCTAAAGCCGCAGTTACCACAACAAGAAGGCTCTCCTTCAGCCGAAGAATTTGCAAAATACTACAATTTTTCAATAGCGTTAGACCCGAGTATTTCAACAATGTCTCCAGAGGACGAATATAAGATTTTTGTTTCTCCAGAAGTAGCCAACGTTATTCTATTTGAAGACTTAGGAAACCTAACTTCGGTGTCTGTGTCTCAATCATAGAAAACAATAGGTTCATATCTCAATATTTTCTGAGTAATTGTGAACATAAAGAAAGAACCTGACTTCCGAACGGCTCGACCCGGTGCAGTCCAAGCACATCATCCTATGATGACCTCAACCGTCTGGTGCAGGTCCGCCAGGGCATCCCGCCCATCGATGGCGGCGTGCCGGTGCCGATCGAGGATTACCAATATGATCAGGAAGGCAACCGGACTTTCTCGAACAGCTCCTCCGGCTATGAGAGCAACGCTCATAACCAGCTGCTCGAAGACGACACCTATCGCTATGCCTATGATCTACGCGGCAACCGCATCAGCCGGACCCACAAGATCACCGATGTGGTCGAGACCTATGCCTATGACAGCCAGAACCGGTTGACCGGGTACGCGTCGGGCCCGAGTTTCGTCACCTACGCATACGATGCGCTGGACCGGCGGATTGCCAGGACGGCTCTTGGTGATGTCGAAGCCTTCGTCTACGACCCGTGGAACCCCTATGCCACCACCGCCAATGATGCGGTACTCGATTTTGAGAACGGCACGCTGGCCAAACGCTGGCTGCATGGGCCGCAGGTAGATGAACCGCTGGCCTTCGAAGGCTATACCGGTACAACCAATGCGGGCTCCGGCTCGGCCTATGGGCTGTTCGCCAACCGTCTCGGTTCGATCCTGACCGCAGTCTCGCTCTCCACCGGAGCGGTCGCCGCCGATTACGACTACGACGCCTTCGGCACCCAGACCCAGACCGTCAGCACCATCGAGCAGCGCTACGGCTACACAGGCCGAGAGCACGACCTCGAGACTGGGCTCATCTACTACCGTGCCCGGCACTACGATCCCGCAACAGGACAGTTCATCCAACGCGACCCAATCGGGTTCGCAGCAGGTGACCTCAACCTGTATGCGTACACATTCAACGACCCGTACAATTGGACCGATCCAAGCGGGCTGGCAGCAACAGCCGATTACGTCAGGAACATGGCCAGAAATGCGCGGACAGCAACTGGTGTGGTTGGAAATGTCGCAGGGGGAATTGCCTCGCTCGCGGCCAATATCCGAAATGCTCTTGCCGCAGCGTCACTTATTGGCATTGTTGCCAATGAAGGTGGCGATAGTGGCGATAGTTCAAGTCCCAAAAACAACACCAATACGGATGCTGCAGCCGCTGCAGGAGGAGCAGCGCCGCCACCCGAAGGCGGAGACGACAATGAAGGCGGCGCGAACAACTTCAAAAAGCCAAGTACGAACTTGGAGAAAGGAGACAAGGTCGATATCAATCGGTTTTCACAGAAAGTTCGAGGAACCAGCGACTTCAAAGATCCCAAGTCTGGTTGGACGATATCTAAAGACACCGCTGGGCATGGTGGGCGAGCGTGGAAACTGCTAGATAAGAAGGGTGTAAGAAAGTAATCATTGGATGCAACAGGTAGGGTTCTTTCAAAATGAATAATAGACTTGAAAAAGCCGTAAACATCGGGAGGTTGTTCCAAGGAGAAAAGCCTTGCGGGTGGTCCAAGCAAATGCTTTCGCCATTTGATGGAATCTTAAGCGTGGAGCAAGCAGAGAAAACAATAACAATATTTTCAGATCTTCCTCTTTCGGAGAGAGAAATTGTAAGAGAGGAATTTGAAAAGTTCATATCTGCATTAACTGGCCATTTCTTTGAAGTAGTATCCGCTCCCTCTAACGTGAACAGTGCGGATTCAGACGCGTTTGAAACCTTGATAGATTTAAACCAATCTAGAAAAGAATTAATTGAATACGTAGATCCGTTCCTGCAAGAGAGAGGCCAAGTAGTCGTATTTGATTTTAGCCAGAAGCTTTGCGTATTATTTTGCTATGACATGACAGTTCTGCTCGTTCATGACGGAGCGAAGCTTCCAGAAATTGCTCTGAAGAAGCTAAAGCTAGTTTCAATAGAAGACTAACTGACGCTGACCGATCTGGGCTATACCTACGACCCCGACGGCCAGCTGACGGCGATCCTCGACAAGCTCGATCCGGCGCAGTCCAAGCACATCATCTTACGATGACCTCAACCGTCTGGTGCAGGTCCGCCAGGGCATCCCGCCCATCGACGGCGGCGTGCCGGTGCCGATCGAGGATTACCAGTATGACCAGGAGGGCAACCGCACCTTGCATCGGGATGCGCCTGAACGCCTGTCGCATCAAGCAAAGCGGCGGCAAGTTCGGGCATCGTGATGTCCCCGTCCTGCATGATGACTTCACAGGAAAAAGATTGGTGAATGGCAAGTTTGCCTTTCCCCCTGGGGCGGCCTTGCGGCGCAGCGCGGGCAGCCCCGGTCCGGCGGATCGCAAGTCCCCAACGTGCGCCAGTGGCAGGCGAAAGCTTCAGGCGCAAAGCAGCCGCGCGCCCGCTTAACCCTTCTTCAATCAACTTCTCGAACCGCGACCGAAGCGCGTCTGGTAAAGGTGCTGACATGACCCATCCTCCCAAACAGGATGAATCCCAAATCGCAACTCAAGGGAATCCCCGCGATTCAGGTTTCCGGTCGGACGCTTTAATTAAAAATCTGTACCCAAAACCCGGTTAAGCTCAAACGCGTCAATTCTACCAGAGCTGGCCAACTCGTTGGCCTGCTCTTGCATTGTACTGAAACGCTGCATGCGGGCAGCATGAACTAACGCACTCTTGGTACCTCCATCCGAAATCGCCGAACTCACGGCAGAGTCAATCTCCAGCAGTTCCGACACGACCGTGCGTCCCTTTGCGCCGGAATTTGCACAGGCCTCACACCCCTCCCCTTGGCAGGTTGCACAGATTGTTCTTACCAGTCGTTGAGATAGGACCCCGCGCAAAGTGGCCGACAAAAGATAAGGAGGTATCCCAAGATCGATGAGTCGCGTCACTGCAGACAGCGAGTCATTTGTGTGGATCGTTGACAGCACCAGCCGGCCAACAAGGGCAGCCCGCACCGCGATCTCGGCAGTCTCATGGTCCCGGATTTCACCTACCATGATGACATCCGGATCTTGTCGCAATATTGCGCGCAACGCACGCGCAAAGGTCATGTCAACAGCAGGTTCGACCTGCACCTGGTTCACGCCGGGCAGGGTATATTCGATTGGATCTTCCACCGTGACGATCTTCCGATCGGAGGAGTTCAAACCACTCAGCGCAGTATACAGCGTAGTGGTTTTGCCGCTGCCTGTCGGCCCCGCGACTAGGAAGACGCCGTTGGGCATGTTCGCAATACGTTCAATGCGTTCAATTCGGGTCTGGTCGTAGCCTAATGCAGCCCAATTCAATGACACGTTGGATCGGTCGAGCAACCTCAATACGATACTCTCGCCAAATTGCGTAGGGAGGGTGGACATCCGGATATCAATGACGCTGCCTCGAACCGAAATCTGCGCCCGACCGTCCTGTGGTCGACGCTTCTCGGATATATTCAGATCAGCCATGACTTTGAGCCGCGAAATAACCGAAGCCCTCTGACCTTCTGGCACGGTCCTGGCGCTGTGGAGACGGCCGTCAACCCTGAACCGGATCGCGGCCGATGTTTCACCGGCTTCGATATGTACGTCAGATGCACCCATCCGTACGGCATCGGATATGATGTCGTTGACCAGCTTGATTGTTGGCCCATCATTGGCCAACGCGTTCAAGCGCTCGATGTCAAAGTCCGATACATCATCTTTGTTGTCGCTTGCAGGATCGCTTTGAGCCAGAAGCGTCTTGATTATCGTTGGTGTCGTTATCACCATCTGGACAGGTAATTTTAGATGAAACCCAACGCTTTCGATTGTTTCGAGCGCCCGGGGGTTCGACGTTGCCACCAGAATGGCACTGTCGTCTTCAAGTACAGGTAGAACTTCGGCTCTTTTCAGAAAGTCCCTGGGAATAGAGAGGTTCTCCAAAAGCCCGGTCTCAAAATCCGGCTCAGTGACGAATCTGAGATCCAGGAACTTAGCGAGTTCCTGATACAGATCGTCCTCATCCACAAGGCCAAATTCCAATAAGGTCTTTTCTATGGGAGTGTCGGTTTTTTGGCTCGCGTTTTCGGCACGTTGAAGTGCTGTTTGCGATATCTTTTCATTGTCTTGGAGCCATTCAAGGAACTCCGAAGTATCCAAATATGCCACAACCCTACTCCACGTTCACAAAGTTCTGTAAAAGCTTAAAGTTGTAGAGTAGACAAGAAAGAAAATAGGGGCAAATAGCCCAAAATAACGAGCGGACGAATGATCAGGCAGACATTTCGCAATGTCAGTGTCAGGCTGGCCGGTTGGGCAGATGGCTTGATACCAGAATGGGTCGGTGCCATGTTTTGGGGTCAACCCATGGCTGTGCCTGTATGGTTTCGCAAGACCCATTCTGAACAAGCCGAAATCACTCTTCCCACGGTCGCATTGACGAAGGAAATATCCATACAAGAGCAGGGCAGAAATACCCCGATTGTGGACATTTCTGTGCCTTCTGAGTTCTTCTTTGAACGACGTCTGAAGCTGCCGCTTTCCGCCCGTAGCAAGCTGGAAGAAATGTCGCTACTCGACCTCAGAAGTCGCACACCATTCGAATTAAACAACATCTATTGGCGGCTGGGAAAGATCATAATTCGAGACGGTGCTATCGAAGTTTCGCAATGGATCGTTCGGCGTGAAGACGTTGAGAGTTGGAGGCTCAACCTGAAAAAGAACGGTTACCGTGTTCGGAAGCTGTTTGTCGAAACTGAAAGTGCTCCATCCGCAATAACCGACTTTTCCGATGAGATTTTGCCGGGACGTCAAAGCTTCCGGAGATTGAACGCAGTATTGATTACAGTGGCAGTACTCGCTCTGTTTTCTGCCTGGCTTTATCCCGGCGTGTCAGCGCGCAGCGAAACCCGCGCGCTTCAGCTTGAGCTTGAAACGCTGCGATCAGAGGCGCTTCTGGAAAGACGCAAGGTAGAAGACATCCGGAAAAGAGAAGCGCAGAAAGCGGCCTTCGTTGATGCAGTGCTACTGAGACCTCTGCTTTTGGACACGGTCAGAGAACTGACCGTGAGTCTGGAGGACGATGTCTGGGTATCGACTCTGACCTTCAACACTTCGCATGTCGTCATTACAGGAGAAGCAGGGGATTCCGCAGCAGAGACAGTGCTGTCGCTAGGAAAGCGCTCAGGATTTGGCAACCCACGTCTGAGCGGACCTGTTTCACGCACGGCCCGTGGGTCTGAACAATTTGAGATTACACTCGATCTCGGAGTGTCGGGATAGTGCAGCGGACGCGCCTCATATCAATCCTAGGCCCTGTGGTTCTGTGCAGCGGTGTTGTCGCTCTGGGTGGGTTTTTCATAATAGCCCCGTTGAGCTCCTGGAAGGTCACAGGACTTGACGCTCGCTCTCAAGCGCTGGACGAGATACAGCGCACACAGGCCACGATTGACAGGTTAAAGCAGCAGAATTCCAGAATATCTCAGAATGAAGAAGAAGACTTTCTCTGGCGCGCTGAGCAGATTGGAGCGGTGACAGCTCAGATCCAAACCGCCCTTTCAGCGTCGGCTGCAAGTAATGGTGTAAGTTTGAGGTCGATAACGCCGCTGAAAACAAAACGCATGGCGTCGGTCGAGGCCGCGGGTTTTCGCCTGGAATTTGAAGCGACCCTCGATCAGGTTTTGGGATTTTTGCAGCAGATCGAATACTCGTCTCCCGCCTTGCTCGTTGAAAAAGCGTCGCTGCGGCAACTCAGCCGACCGGGGAGCGACCAGACGCAGCCTATTCTGAATGGGCAGCTCGAGTTGATCGCCCCCTTTCACGTTGGAGAGGCGGTAGCAGAATGAAATCCCTTCTGCTGGCCATGAGCGGGACATCCTTGCTGGCGGTTGCCGCGGCGCTGTGTTGCTTTGTTGCGGTCCGAGTGGTGACGTCGGTTCCTGAGCGGTTTGACCCGGCTGCCGGGTTAGAACAGAGCCAAGCAGAAGAGCGTGATGAGACAGACAGCTCCTCGAGGTCTCCTCGGTCAAAAATCTACTATGCCGCGATCCTTGAGCGTCCACTGTTTGCGCCAGAGCGTCGTCCAAGAACTCCTGACAACACTGGCGAAGAACATGAACTTGTCATGGCAGATGAGCCAGTTTCTTCTTCCGAGCGACCGGCAATATCACTGCATGGCGTAATGGTGGATGCAAACGGAAGCAAAGCCCTGATCTCCGCCGCCGAAGAAAGCCCACAATGGGTGCCCACCGGCGACAAGATCCGTGAATGGACCTTGTCTGAAATAGGACCGGACTGGGTTGAACTAAGGCTGGCGACCGAAACTTTTCGAATTGAGATGTACCAATGATGATAAACTTTTGGCACCACTTTCGGGCGGTATTTATCGCTTTGAGCCTTGTTTTTATTGCGGCGTGTGGCGATGAAAATTCGGAAGGCGGGTTCAGTTCCCGGTTTCTGGCCAATAAAGAGTCTTCAATCCGAGGGTCTTCGCAGACGGGAACAGACAGTTTGCGGCTTGCCTTAAATGGTCCCGCGCCAGAAAGACGGTATTTGGGAACTGACGAGTTCCTGGCTTCGACCCGAGGTCGACGAGAAATTGTCGAAGTCTCTGATGACGGCGCCATTACACTCAATTTGGTGAATGTTCCCATCGAACAGGCTGCGAAAGCGGTTCTTGGTGATGCGCTCAACAAGAACTATGCAATCAAACCCGGTGTAGAAGGAACAGTAACCCTACAAACGACCCGGCCGCTCAGTGAAAAAGCGTTGCTTGAAACCTTCGAAATTGTTCTTGGTTTCAATGGTGCCGGTTTGCAGACATCCGGTGACCTGATCACGATCGTCCCTTTGCAAGGGTCGTCTCGTCGGGTTACGCGGCTTGGGCAATCTCAGGAAATCGGCGCTCGATTGGTTGCTGTTCCACTGGAGTACATTGGAACCACTGAAATGATCAGGTTGTTGGAGCCGATTGTTGGCGACACGGTTGAACTCATGCCAATCCCCAATCGGAACATCATCCTGATCTCAGGTGCTCGCGACGAAATGGTTGCCGCAATAGAAGCGGTAAACCTCTTTGACGTGGACGTCTTGAAAGGAAAATCGGTTGGACTCTATCGGTTGAAAGCCGCCGAACCGGAGGCTGTGGTCGAAGAGATGAACATCATCTTTGAGACCCAAGATGGCGGTAGCCTGCAAAATGTCGTGACTTTCATTCCAAGCCAACGGCTTTCCGCAGTCATCGTTGTCAGCACCCGCTCAACTTACCTGGCCAAAGCAGAGCAATGGATACGCGACTTGGACAGAACAGCAGGCGGTGCGCGCAGACGCCCCGCTGTGTATAATCTTCAACACCGTATTGCAAAAGATCTTGCCCCCATCCTGGGAGAGATGCTGCAGGACATTGCGGAGGCCGATGAAGGCTCTGGTGAAGGTGCACCGCGTGTGGTCGCCGATGATGCAAAGAACGCAATTATCGTCTGGGGCAACGACACCGAACAGGAGAGTTTTTCGCGCCTTGTACAGGCTCTGGATACCGTGCCGGTACAGGTTCTGCTTGAAGCCACGATTGTAGAAGTCGCGTTGAAGGACGAACTGAACTTTGGTTTGCGATGGTTCTTTGAACAGGGAAACTGGGAAGGCGTGTTTACGGATGCCTCCAACGGTGCAGTTGCACCGACTTTTCCAGGGCTGTCTTTGTTGTTTCAAACCAGCTCCGCCCGAGTTGCGATCAATGCATTGGCATCGATTACAGATGTCAACATAATCTCCTCTCCCAACTTGTTGGTTCTGGACAATCAGGAGGCGCGCCTGCAGATCGGCGACGAAGTGCCAATCGCAACACAACAGTCTCAGGATGTGACCAATCCGGATGCGCCCATTATCAATACGATTGCCTATCGGGACGCAGGGATTATTCTGACCGTCAAACCGAGGGTTGCCCAGTCTGGGCAGGTTATATTGGACATCGATCAGGAAGTGAGCAGTGTTCAAAACACCACAACATCGGGTATCGACAGCCCAACAATTTCTCAGCGACGGGTAGAGACCAATGTTGTAGTTCAAGATGGTCAAACTATCGCGCTTGGCGGGTTGATTGAAGACAGCCGCACGCGAACCGATTCGAAAGTTCCCGGTGCCGGGGATATTCCGGTGCTCGGTGCGCTGTTCAGAAATCGCGAGGACAACGTCGGCAAGCGTGAACTGTTGATCCTGATTACGCCGAAGGTTGTGCGTAACGGTCAGGAAGCCAAATCGATCACCGATGAGCTGCGAGGACGGATCTCTGGAGCCAATGGGTTATTGAAAAAGGGAATCCCGTCCCAGTCTACCGGCCATAGGATCACCGAATGACAGAACGTTTTTCACATGTCTGATTAGGGAGCTCCGGCATGCCCCGTTATTCGTACACCGCTTATACCGTGTCGGGAAAACTTGAGAAAGGTGAGCTTCAGGCCGCAGATGAACTTGCTGTGTTGAGCGTGCTCACAGGGAAAGGTCTGCAACCTGTCACAATCGAGGAAGGCGCTCTAAAGCTGCCTTGGTGGCAAAGGGACATCTCGTTCAGGTCAGGAGAAACCAAAGCTACCCCCGCAGCGCTGGAACATTTTTTTCAAACCCTCGCAGGTCTTCTGGAAGTCCATCTTCCCTTGCGCCAGGCCCTTCGGTTTTGTTCCGAGAATGTCAAAGACAAACAGATGGCCCAATCTGTGTCACGTCTTGAACATGACGTTGCCGACGGCAAGACCCTGGCCTTCGCAATGCGCGAAGCGGATGGCTATTTCCCGGATCGTCTGACTACGATGATCGAGATTGGCGAGACGGCAAACAATCTGCGGAGCGTCGCGGTCCGGATCGCGGCGGGATTGGAAACTGACGCGAAACAGCGGCGGGAAATACGCTCAGCGATGATCTATCCCGTGATCCTCGTCGTAATGTCGCTTTTCGTGATGGCCCTGCTGGTCTTCTATCTGGCGCCGACGCTTGTTCCGGTTTTCGATAATGCAGATTCCGATCCGCCTTTTATCCTCGGAGCAATGACGGAGCTGCGAGATCTTCTCGCCTACAAATGGCCGGTGGTTCTCGTTCTGCTCGCCGGGGCGTTTGTTTTGTGGCAGTTACTCAAAGTGCACATAAAGACAGCGACCTATCCGATTCTTCTGAAACTGCCGGTCGTTGGGCGATATCTGCGCATCTCGGAAACCCTGAAAATCCTCGATGCTTTAACTATGATGTTGTCCAGCGGATCTACGCTTCCGCACGCTTTGGAAACAGCACAGCAAGCAACCGGGCAGCCTGCCTATCTTGCCCTTCTGAAACAATCAGAAGAGAGAGTTGTTGCGGGTGATACGCTCTCGGCCACGTTCAAATCGACACCTCTGATAGATCCAATGACCGTGGCCATGATTGAGGCCTCTGAAGCATCGGACAAGATGGTCCAGGTTTTGGATCGTCTCGTCTTAGATCTCCGCATTCGCAGCGCACAGATACGAGCACAATCCATTCGTCTGATAACACCCGTGCTGACGTTGGCCATTGGGCTTGGCGTCGGAGGTGTCATCATGTCCACCATTTCTGCCATTATGTCGCTGAACGATGTTGCATTCTGACGGTTCGTTGCGCCCCTCAACACCCACCCGAAGCACAGGGGGGTTTTCTCTGTTCGAAGTACTGATCGTTCTTTCGATACTTGCGATGGTTGTTGCTATTTCGGCGACCGGGTTTCGCCCCCCATCGGATGAAATGAGATTGAACGGGAAGGTCTCTGAACTTGCCTCACGGACCAGCGAAGCGCGCCTACAGGCGATCAGATCAAACCAACCGGTCGGCGTCGAGCTAACGGATTGCAATGGTGAACTGCTGAGTCTCGGTTTTTATCCTGACGGCACGGCGACAGGAGTTGAGATTTGCCTGGCTGAAGGAGCTCGGCAGGAAAACCTCATTCTTTCGCCTTTGACTGGCCAGGTGTCGATGGGCAAAGGCAATGAGTAGGCGAGGGGGGTATTCGCTATTTGAGGTTTTGATCGCTTTTGCGGTCATGACGATGGTGCTGGCTGTTGTGCTACCCGGTCAGGCGGAGTTTCTGGAGCGTTCCACCTCAAGCGCCAGACGGGCTGATGCTGCAGATGTCGCATATTCCAGGCTGAGTGAGTTGGGTGTCGCGCGCGCTCTGGCGCTGGGAGAAACAAGCGAAAGGGTTGGGAATTGGATCTTGCATCAACGCATTGTGCCGCATTCCAGTACAGTGTTTGACATTGATTTGGCTGACGTCACCATTGAAATCGAAGACAGGTCAGGCAATGTTCTTTTTCAGGCTACAGAAACTCGGGTGATGGAATGAACGCGCGGTCAGGCCTCAGCCTGTTTGAGCTTTTGATCGCCCTGGCATTGCTTGCTCTCATCGCTGTGGGATTGTCCGGGTCGCTCAGTTTCGCCGTATCGGTCTATGATCGCGCGCGCCTTGATCCGAAACAGAGCGCACAAGTCGCGCTGAAAGCGCGTTTGCGGTCTTGGTTATCCAATGCAAATTCGCCATCCGGTATCACGCCATATCCTATTGAATTTGTTGGTGAGGCAAATCGACTGGAGTTCACGACAACCCATACCAAAGGGTTTGCTCCCGAAGCGGCTGCTCTGAGGGTTCTCGTCGAGAATGACGCGGACAATCTTATGATGACCATTGCCGAAATGGATGACGATGGGACGGTTTTAACCATTCACTCTGCCACTGTTGCGGAAGGCATCAATCCGGTATTTTCGTATTTTGAGGCTCACCCCGATGATCCCGCCTGGGGTGGAACTTGGTCTGATGTTGCTCGTTTACCGACCTTGGTGCGAATAGAAAGCGCGAACGGTGATGCCGTGAACTGGAATACGTTCGTTGCAAGACCGCTCCTAAACTAACCTCGGTGGCTAGGGTCTTTGCAAACATCTGTTTTGATACAGAATTTGCACTTCGTTTGTAAATCTACTCAGCTACAGACGGCTGACAGGTGTAATCCGTTATATGTTCAATTATCCAAGAACCGAAGAATTGAGGCCGGCCGGCTGACTGCGGGATATTCCCGCGCTCGCTGTGCGATCTGACTTCTTGAGCTCAAAGGCGAAGACGGGCGGCGGGCGAAAGCTCTACAACTCTTAGTCCGCTGTTTGACGCAACACTGACTTGCCCATTGTTCCATGCATAGACAACCGCCATTGTTTTGCCTGTAGCGGCGTCCTGCACTTCAATTATCGGTTCGCCTTTTTTTGCTCGTTCGTTTTGTTGCTGTGTCGACATTTTCATTCCTTGGTAATCGTAGGGCCCAACCTTCAAAGCCCGGGATTCCGAGACGGGTAGAGCCCTTACTGCGGTTCGACTATTGCACTTCACCCCAAGACCTGGAGCGGATAATTGCTCAACTTAGGGAAGAGTATATCGGCGCGTTGACAATCACACGAACTGCGACGAAACAGGACGAAATGGAACGAAACACGATCGTGTAAACCATTGATAAAAAGTGGAAGATACTTTGTTCCTCCGCTGAATGATAGCAGCGACTTCAAGGAACTATTCAAGTATCTGGTATCTGTGGGGGCTGGCTTACCCGCTGACCAGACGGGTCTTCCTGCGGGCTCTTGGACCCCAGAGCTACTTGCCAGCACCATCTCCCGGTTCGATTCCAACGAAGCTGGCATCGAACTACGGACCGTTCAGCATTGGTTTCAGGATAACGACAGGGGAATAAGCACCGACAATATTCATTGGCTGGCACGTGTCTTCGGCTGTGACGATCCTGACGCGGTCAGCGCGTGGCGGGTGGAACTTAGTGCTGCCAACAGGCGCCTTGCCGCAAAAAGACGGGACAAGCGGCGCGGTCAGAAACTTGGTGCGGAACTTTCGAACGGAACGGTTGAAAGCGTCGGAACTGACGTTAGCGGAATGGGCCCAGGACGCGCTGATTTGGTTGCGTCAAAAAGGATTCCTGGTTTGGCCGGAAGAACGGAAGCAATCTTTAGCACTCATTCCTCTTTGGGTTTGCCGGTCATCGTATTTGCCGCTGCTACAGCGCTAGGACTCATGTCGTTTTCGCTGAACATTCACAGCGTTGTTTTCACACCACCAAATGGAATGCCAAAACAGGTCGGGTTCTTGTGGGCGCCGAACTGGACAATTGTCTTCATGGCACTTCTGCCGACGTATTTTGCAGTACTGATCAATCTATTGAAGTCATGGAAGGAAGAATGGCGACCAAACCTGTCAAAGTTGATAGACCCAAAGTCACGCAGCCCGAGCTGGGCGGGTAGGGTGGCGATGGCTTCCTATGCGTACTGGGCGGTGTTTGGTGTGACTGTCGCGATCGCTTCGGGCTTCAACTGGGCGGAGACCCACCTGATCCCTCTGCTGACCGGGAAGGCAGGGAATTGGGCGGTCGATTGGGGCAGAATAGCGATCTTCCGTCCCGACTTGATATCAGTTCCAAGCGCGGTCGTGTTTTCCGGCTTTGTCTTTCTCCTTAACGCTTTTGGCTCTTACCTCTTCTTCACTGGCCTCATTGTTCTCTATTCCGTTACGGATGATTTCGTTGACTTCGTGAGAAGACTTGGGCGCAGCGTGACCGTCGAACAGCGCGGGTTTGTTGAAAGAGTGGGCCGTTCGATAATGGTTGGGGTCTTTCGGTGTACGTCCCTGGGATTGGTGATCACCATTTTGATGAAGCTACAAGCCAGCTTCTTGCTGTCGGAAAGCGTGGATATTGTTGGTTGGATGGCAGTCGACGGTCTCAACGCATTCCGATCTGATAGGATACAGTTCGACAAATATGGGCTCGGCCAGAGTGCGCCGGGGCACTATTACAGCTTCTTTTGCCTGATCATCATAGTCACGGTCTTTATTGTGTGCGCTGCCAGAATACGGGCAGTATTGGCCCATGTGGGTTCTTTACATCGGGATGCTGCGTCCCGCATCCCCTGGTTAGTGATGAACGGAGTCATGGTTCTGTTGACGACAACGTACATCCTTGTCGGTGTGGTCCCCGGATTCACAATCCTGCTGATCGTATCATTTGTCGTGGCCGCATATTTCACCATTCGACCCGCCTCAGGGCGGCAAAAATCTTCAACAAAGCGAGAGTATGATGCATCGGTTTAATGTCCTGAATGAGGCCCCTTTTCATCCCCGGATAGCTGAAGGGCCAGGCAACGTGACTGCCTATTGGATTCACACCGATGACAATGTGCGGCTTAGGGTGGTCCATTGGCCGACTTCCAAGCCATCACAAGGCACGGTCTTTCTGTTCCAGGGGCGAACAGAGAATACCGAAAAATACGGGCGCACCGTCGAGTATCTGAATAGCTTTGGCTACACTGCGTTCGCTGTAGACTGGCGCGGCCAAGGACTTTCGGACAGGCTCACCGAAGATCCGATGATGGGGCACGTTGTTCGGTTCTCTGACTATCAGAAAGATGTCTCTGCTACGATTGACGCAGCCAAATCGCTAAATCTGCCGCAGCCTTGGTTCCTGATCGGGCACTCGCTGGGGGCGTGTGTTGGTCTACGCGCAATAGCTGAAGGACTCCCGGTATCTGCCTGCGCGTTCACGGCGCCATTGTGGGACATAAATCTTCCAAGATTGCAGCGCCTCGGTGCCTGGCCTTTGACATGGGCGTTTCAGACACTTGGCAAAGGTGACACCTACGCTCCGGGTACCCGTGGAGAAAGTTATGTTCTGGCGACTGATTTCAATGACAACAGGCTGACACACGATCCTGATATGTACGAATACTATGTGAACATTTCGGATTCTCTGCCTGATCAAGTGATTGGCGGGCCTAGTATGGGGTGGCTGTTTCAGGCACTCAAAGAAACCAGGTCGTTGTCAAAAATGCCGTCCCCCGACATACCATGTATCACGTTCTGCGGCGCCGAAGATGAAATCGTAGCAATTTCGGCAATACAGGATCGAATGGGCCGCTGGCCTGATGGGAGATTGGAACTGATACAGGGCGCAAGACACGATGTTCTTTATGAGATGCCAAAGGTTCGCGAGAACGTGTTGGCCCAAATATGCCAACTCTTCTCAACATCAAGCGAAGAAACGCGGAAGGCACCGGACCCATCAAGTGGTGCGGCATTGGTTGAAAATCAATGACCTTGTTCGGAGGCAGTGGAAAGCGCGACCCTATCAGGCAACTACACAATTTCTAGTATCGTTTGAAGCACCGCCACGTGTGCGAGGCATTCCGGCACCAAGGGGTCCGTTCCGATAGGGGGCAGGATCGTACGTTAGTGTCCGAATGAGGTTCGTTCAGCGTTACAGCGGCACGTCACCGTGTTTTGGATGAGATCCTGCTCTGGAAGAGTCATAAAACTGGTACGGTGGAATTCTTAGGTGCCCCTCCCTATTCGGACACACCTGCCCTTCGCTGCGAGGGGCACGAACTAGGAGGATGCGGACAAAGGTACATTTCGCTGCGGCTGCTCAAATGTCCGTTTCAATTGCATCCTAGCGACCATAACCCGCGACAGCATCAAACCGTTACATTGCCTGGTGTACTAGACGGTAACTTTGAGAGGACGGAATGCCAGAACTCGACGAACTACTCTCGGCTGCGCTCGACTTAGCTGAAATTTCTGCTGAGCTTTCGACGAAGGCTTGGGCCGGAGATTTAGTTGTTGATTACAAGCAAGATGGTTCCTCTTTAACTAAGGCTGACCTTTCTATTGAGACACGATGGCGCGAGGAAATCAGATCACGATTTCCAACACATGGTGTGCTGGGGGAGGAATACGGCTCTGAAGTTGGGCAAAGCGCCTTCACTTGGGTGCTCGATCCAATCGACGGTACCCGTCAATTTGGCGCAGGTTTGTTAAACTTCGCATCGCTTATCAGTGTGTGTCGCAATGGCGTTCCAGTTGTTGGCATCATAGACTTGCCAATGCCAGGAGCACGTTACGTCGCGGCGGAACGCTTAGGCACAACACTGGGCGGTCGCCGCGTCAGCAGTAGTAAAAGGCTGGATATCAAGGATGCAGTCATCAGTCTTGCCAATCCCGATAGTTTTTCAAGCAATAGCGCAAACGGATTTGAAAACCTCAGGGCACTAGGACGTGTGAGAGTGTTTGATGGCGGTGCCGCGGCTTACGGTGCCCTTTCCCGAGGCCTGGTAGATATATGTCTAAACGGTAACGACCTTGACGCATACGATATCTGTGCTTTGTGCCCGGTTGTGCAGGAAGCTGGCGGTGTAATTACCGACTGGAAGGGTAAACCTCTGTCCATTGAATCTAGCGGATGCATTATAGCATCCGCGTCGGATTCCCTTCATAGGAACACGCTGCAGTTGCTCCAAACTTAAAGTGTATCAGAGGCTACACTCGAAGAAATCGACATTCATGCAATCCGCAGCATCGGTGAGAATGGGCTCTTCCGACGCCTTCGCCGCGCCGGTCGCGAGTGGCCGGTTCAGGCCGTAGTGCCGTTCGCTGCTCCTTGCATAAACTGGAAAGAGGCGGGACCTTGTTGCCATTGGGGTTGTTGTTCTGAACGTCGGCTTCTGACCCGTGAGGCCATTTGGCTGCCCAGAAGGGCCCTTTTCATGAAATCATCTCGGCGATAGCCTCTTGATATGAAAAAAACTGTTGTACTTCGTGGCTACCAATTCAGTGTGTACAACCGTATTGCACGGGTGGCGTTGCACGAGAAAGGCGTTTCATACGACACTGAGGAAATCGACCCTTTTGCGGACGATATTCCCGCGCACTACATGCTACGGCAACCATTTGGCCGCGTTCCGGTCCTGAGCCATGGTGCGTTCGATGTTTACGAGACGTCCGCCATTGGTCGTTACGTTGACGCGGTTTTCGACGGTCCTCGTCTAGTGCCTCTGGGAGGCGAAAGCCTTACGCGATTGGCCCAAGTTGTTTCTATCGTGGACAGCTACGGCTACCGCCCAATGGTTCGCCAGGTCTTCGCCCACCGCATCTTTCGCCCAGCGGTAGGAGAAGAGAGCGATGAGGCCGAGATCGAAAATGGCTTGGCCGCATCGCGGCCTGTTCTGCAGGCACTCGATACACTGGCTTCAGAAGCGCATGTCCTCGACGGACGGGTATTCACGCTCGCTGATTGTCACCTTGCACCGATGATCGCGTATTTTGTACAGGCCCCGGAGGGGAAAACGGCTCTAAGCAACTACTCCGCTCTATCCGATTGGTGGGCATTGACCTCGCAGCGGGCAAGTGTCGCTGACACTGAGCCTAGCCTGCCAGCGATTCACGTCGCGTAAGTTGTTGCTCATTCGCGCAGACCGCATCATCAGCTCATACAGGCGGATGCTGCAAGCGTCGCGAACTGCCGCTATATGCAAGAGTAACGATCTAGGTTGGACCCGCTGAAATGCCGCGAAATATATCAATACCACATGCCGCCAATGTGCTGCGAGCGGCGAAACGCGTGCTCGTGGTTGGATGCTCCGGAGGTGGAAAAAGCACGCTTTCTCTTAAGATATCAGAGCGCTATGACTTAGAATACCTGTCCTACGACCGGGACGTCCGCTGGTTGCCTGGTTGGCGGGTTCGCGATCGAGAAGAGCAGCGCCTGATCGTTTCCGACCTTGTGAAAAGGGATCGATGGGTTATGGACGGCACAACTGTATCAACCTTCGACCTGCGTCTCCCTCGCGCCGATTTATTGATTTGGGTTCGAGTTCCTCGACGTGTAGCACTGGCCGGCGTCGCTCGACGGGTGGTTGCAAGCTATGGCAGGGTTCGGATCGACATGGCCGACGGATGTCCAGAGCAATTGCCTGATCGCGAGTTCCTGGCATTTATCTGGACATTTGAAACTCGGGCTGCGCCCCGCATAGCAAGGGGCATTGATCGTTACGGTCCAATCCTTCCGGTGGTGACGCTCACGTCGCGTAGCGAGTTCACGGCGTTGGTTGATGCCTGAAAGGTGAAGTCGCCAAACCGTGCTAACCCGTGTGCGATCAATCTGTCGATCAGCTCCGGTCCGTCGATCCCGCTTGCAGCCATCGTCTCCGGATACATGCTGATGTCCGTGAATCCCGGCATGGTGTTCAGTTCGTTCACGACCAGTTCGCCATCGGCCTTACGGAAAAAATCCACGCGAGCCACTCCGTCAAACCCAACCGCTTGAAACGCCTGGGCGGCCATCGAGCGGATCGACGCTTCATCGTCGTCGGAGAGATCGGCAGGAACGTGAAGTTTGGTCCCATCCGGATCAGTATATTTCGCATCATAGGTGTAGAACCCATGCGTGGTGGAAGGAACAATCTCACCCGGCCTAGAGACGAACAGAGACCCGTCCGACTCTTCCAAGACCGCGCATTCAATTTCGCGGCCTGTGATATGTTCCTCCGCAAGCACCCGTTGAGCCCGCTATAAAATTGCTGGGTCTCCAACGGCCGTCCCGCCCGACATATATCGGCACGGGTTCATACTTCTCGCGATCCATCGCGGAGAGGATGTTCGTCGCGGAGAGCACTGAAACCTCGTGCTCGTCCGACCGGCCACCGAACAGCACCATGATCCGCAGCCGCTTATCGTTTTCCGTGTCTGTCATTAGGTTCCTATTCCTGCATCGAGAGCGGCGACGGGCGGAACAGCCGCTCGCTTCCACGTCATCACAATAATCGCCGTGACCGTGATCTGGACCGCTGCGAACATCAACATCGCCGACAATAGGCCGAACATATCCGCCAATGCACCGCTGGCGATCACGGGAAGCGAAAACCCGAAATACGCATAGACGAAAAGACCCGCCGTCGCCCGCGCCCGGTCGTCCGGCGCACGCAAAGAGACTTCTGCCAGTGAAGCGAGATAGGTGAAGCCGTAGCTTGCCGCGCTGGTGATGCAGGTTCCGACAAGAACGAATGCCAGAACCTTCAACCACACTCCGACCAGAAGGACGAGAAAGCCGAGTGGGATCAGTACGAACCCGAGAGCGAGAGCGCGGTCATTGGTCATGCGCCGGGCTATCGGCTGACAGAGGAAGCCCACGAAGATCGCCAAAAAGATGACGAGACCCGTCCATCCGCCGAGGTCGTTTGCGGCAAGCTCCAGCGGAACGACCGCGATGGTCATGCCGGTCGTGGACCAGGCCAGCGCCATTGCGGCCCCGAACATCCATGTGCAAGCAGGGAAGACCGGGAGACGCAGAAGCGATACCGGCTTGGGTTTGTCGATGCGCGGCAGTCCAAGGGCAATCACGGCAAGGACCGGAGCCACCAGAAACAGTGCGATATAGCTCGCGGGCAGGAGCGTCGGCCCTTGCACACCGAGGCTGATACCGGTCGCCAGAGCGCCGCCGCCAAAGCCGAGCGACGTGGCGGAGGTGACAATGAGAGCGGCGTTCTTGGCGCGGTCCACCCCGAAAATTTCCGTCATGTAGGCGGTTCCGGCGGTCGTCGCGAGACCGGTGCCGATCCCGAGCAGCAAGCGCGCGATCACAAGACTTGTCCAGCTTGGCGCAAGCACGAGGAGCGCCGTCGCCATGACACCGAGGATCAACGCCAGTGCAATCGGAACCCGTCGCCCGATCCGGTCCGAGAGCCCGCCGAGCAGCAACAGCGTCGGCATGAGGCCCCCGACATAGGCCGCAAACGCGACCGTCACCTCTGTCGCTCCAACATCACTTTCGGCCGCATAGGCATCATAGAGCGGAGCCTGAAGGTTCACGGCGAACGTCACCGTGAACAGCCCAAGGGCGAGCAGTGAAACCGGGATCAGTTTGGACATGGGGTGCGGACCTCAAAGATTGACTTGAGACCGGAATGCCATGAGGTAGACAGTAGGACAATTTTTCTATTGTACTAGATACAGTGAGAACATGGGAAAAGCCCGATACATACGCCTCGCCGAGATGCTCTCAAACGCGATCCAGGATGGCAAACTTGCTCCCGGCATGAAGCTGCCGACACATCGCGCGTTTGCGGAACAGTTCAATGTGGCCCTTGCCACTGCGACTCGTGCCTACGGGGAGCTGGAGCGCAGGGGCTTGATCGTCGGCGAAGCCGGGCGCGGCACGTTCGTGCGCGACCTCGGCTTGCCCCCCACGCTGGGGGTTCGACAGACCGCTAGCGATGGTCTCATCGACCTGGTTTTCAACATGCCGAGTGACGCGGCTGATGCGGATATGTTGCGTGCGGGCCTGCGGCGACTTGCGGCGGCGGGCGATCTTGAGGCGATGCTACGCTACCAGGGGTCGAGTCCGGCTGAGTGCAGAATAGGGCGTTTAGCCCGGAGTCCGATATTGCCGCCACCTATGTGATCGTTTTCTCAACCAAACGATAGAATTCATCTTTGGCGTATATCTCTTGCCAAGGCTTATGTCCGCACCGCTTGATTTCAACAAATTCAGCAGAAGGAAGTGCTGCCTGCAATGGCAACCTCACACCTTCTGACGGTCTTGGGTCGTAATCACCATGGATCGCCAGGACAGGGCATCGGATGGTGGAAATAGCTTCCAGAAGCGAGCCGTCTTTGCGCATGCCATCAGCTTCGGGCCAAACTGCCTTGTGAATAACTTCATCAAAAACAACATTGGGTTGCGCGGACGTGTCTCGTGAGTAGGTGTCTGCCATATCACTGAGTTCAATGAAGCGAGCGGCGTCTGTGGGACTCTCAGCCATGGAGCGCAAAGTCAGCAATTCGGCCTGCTCCTCGTCTGACAGGCGCACTTTTTTTGTGGTTCGGATTGCTTCAGTGTAACGCGCTTCGAGTGGTCCACTCCCGACAAGGATGAGTGCACGGACCAAATCCTCGTGTTGCGCAGCAAGCAAACATCCGAGCCAGGCACCCCAAGACCAACCGATGACAAGCACAGGAGGCTCACAATATTGTTCGATCTGCGATCTGAGTTCATCAACCTGTCCACCCACTGATTGGCGCGTTTGGAAGGGTTCAAGAACATCATAGCCCATGTGCCCAAGTTCACGCGCAAACGGTTCTGCCTCTCCKGCACCGCCAGGCCCGCCCTGATGCATGACAACGCGCCAGGGAGCTTTTCCGTATTGCCTAACAGCTTTTAGTAACTTGCACATTTTGTGATCGTCACCT
>NZ_JQEZ01000011.1:0-17500 GCF_000743705.1 Ruegeria halocynthiae
GTGAGCGATCCGCCAGGGCATCAAAGCCGCCTTCGACATAGCGATCATACCAACGATAAAATGTCGTGCGGGGGATGCCCAGCATGTCCAGGGTCTGCTTGGTGGGCAGATGGGACCCCTCAACGGTGCGGATGATCTCCAGTTTCTCAGAGGCAGGGTATCTCATTCCTCGAACTCCCCAGCCCCTGTCATGCTTTTTTTGAGCAGGCGGTTTTCAAGGGTCAGATCGGCGACGCATTCCTTCAGTGCCGTCGCCTCGGATCGAAGCTCCTTCACTTCAGGCGACGTCGCTTGCCGGGCTGTATCGCCAGACAGACGGCGTTTCCCGGCTTCGAGGAACTCCTTTGACCAGCTGTAATACAGGCTCTCAGAAATGCCCTCGCGCCGACACAGTGCCGAGATGCTTTCCTCACCACGAAGACCCGCCAAAACAATGCGGATCTTCTCCTCCGCCGAATAGGTTTGCCGCGTCTTGCGGCGGATGGTTTTGACCAACTTGGTAGCCGAAGCTTTGCTGGTTCCGGATTTCTTGTTCATCTTCACTCCTTGACGGTTACGATGAACCAGAAATCCTCCGTTGTTCAAATCCTCAAATCTGTCCCACAGGTGCTGACGTCAAACATATTGGGATGACTAGAGCCTAACATCACAGGTTGAGGCTGTGTATGGAATTTCATCAAAACTATACCGCCTTTTTAGTCCCCTGGTGTCTTAAGACGGACGTCGTTTCAGGTTCATTGCCGATAACCTTTGGCAAACTTTCTGCAACCAAGTATTGAAGCTTTCTAGCTTAGATGTACTTAGAGCTGTAAAGCGCTGGCTTTTGGTCAGTTTTGCGAGCACCTAACGATAGAAGTCAGAGTGCTTTCGACTCGGAGTGCAAGCTTTTGGGCGAATCGTGCAAAATTATGCGCAAACGTCGCGCAAAGTTATGGGCGAGTACACTTGAATTTCATGAATAAAAACAGTGACTGGAACGCAGCGCTATGCGCGCGCCTACAGCCCGTGTAGGTGTGCGCATAACTTTGCATTTCGCCCATAGATTTGCATCTTTGGCCCAAAACCTTGGGCACAGTAACCCAACTGCAAAAAAATGGAACGAATTCTAAGAACGGATATTCGATCAACTGATTTATGATCAGTAGCTACTGAAAAGTCCGGCCTCTGACGTGTCCTGCGCAAAACAACCACGCGTTGCACTCTGAAGTGTCTCGGAGTATTTTGGAACAAACAGGCAACAAAATGAGTCGAGTGAGTCATTAATGCGGGCATTCATTTCCTATTTCCCAGGCGAAATTCTGGATCCAATCCTGGTTGCCGGGAAAAGACGCCACGCGATGATTTGCGACTATCTTGAACGCCTTCGAGCAGGGTAGGTGCAAAACGCGCAAGACAAACTGCCTGGCCAGCACTTTGTCTTGCAGAAAAAATCTGCGATGTCCGTCGAAGATATCTTCGAGGCAATGTTCATTCAGAAACCCCCACAGATTTCCCCAAAGGGTCCGTTCAAGGTGACTTCTAAAGAGTAGATTGGCCAGATTTTGGCCAACCGAATATTTCGTTTCAACATTTACCGACAGGGGCTGGGTCTCCTGGCCCGCCCTTTCTTGTATCATCTCGAGCAGGACGTGTGAGGTATCTTCGTCGCCCGCACCCGGTTTTGCTGTCCCGAATTCTGGCATGCTGACAGGTCAGACAGAGAATGAAACGCGCAACCCCGGCGGGAACCCCGCCACCGTAACGAACCGGAAACGTCGCTGAACGGGTGTTATGTGAAGCGATCTGCGGTTGAAACACCCACAGTGTCAGCTTGACGGCATTCTTTTCCGGCAATACTGCTGTCGGCATGGATAACCTGATGCTCCTTTCGGCACTCTGGTGGCTGGCCCCGAAATAAGGCGGCCGGACAATTCCATCTATTCCGAGGCCGCCGCTTGGGCGGTCTTTTTATATCCATGCTTCCCAATGCGGTGCCTCACAATCAACGAGGACACGCATATGACCAAACCAGTCATCCTGACCGGAGACCGCACTACGGGGCCGCTGCATATCGGCCATTACGCGGGCTCGCTTTCCAATCGCCTGCGCTATCAAGACAGCCATGAGCAATTCCTGCTCCTGGCGGACACGCAAGCCCTGACCAACAACGCGCATGATCCTGAAAAGGTGCGTCGCAACGTCATCGAAGTCGCACTGGACTATCTGGCTGTGGGCATCGACCCCGAGCGGACAACGATCTGCCTGCAATCGCACCTGCCTGCGCTGGCGGAGCTATCGATACTTTATTTGAACTTCGTCACCGTCGCGAGGCTGGAGCGCAACCCGACGATCAAAGATGAAATCCGGGCACGTGGTTCCGGCTGAAACATCCCCGCCGGCTTTCTCTGCTACCCCGCAGCACAGGCGGCGGATATCACCGCATTCAAGGCTACGGTCGTGCCCGTCGGCGAAGACCAGGCGCCCTTGATCGAGCAAACAAACGAGCTCGTGCGCAGGATAAATGCAACCGCAGGCGCGGTGGTTCTGCCTGAAGCGTGCGCTGTCATTCCCAAATCCGGCCGGCTGCCAGGGATTGACGGAAAGGCGAAGATGTCCAAGTCCGGAGGCAATGCGATCTCGCTTTCTGCGTCTCCCGACGAGATCCGTGCTGCTGTCCGAGTCATGTTCACGGACCCGAACCACTTGCGTTTAGAGGATCCCGGTCAAGTCGAGGGCAATGTGGTCTTCACCTATCTGGATGCCTTTGATGAGGCCAAGGATGATCTGGCAGATCTCAAGGCGCATTACCAACGCGGCGGCCTTGGCGATGGTAAGAACAAGGCACGGTTGGAAGACATATTGCAGGCGTTCATTGCACCCATCCGCGAGCAGCGGGCGCATTTGTCTGAACATCGCGACTATGTTCTGAATGTCATTCGAACGGGCCCGAGAGCGAACTGATGCGACGAAGCGCGAAGTCGTGAGTTCTCTGGGGCTGTTCCAGCTTCGAGAGTGCAATCGCGGAAACGCCTGAGGGATCGGCAATTTGAACAGATGAGTATCAGCAGAGCGATGTGCGTCCGCTGTGATTTTCCGGACGGCTTCGGATACCCATTCATTCATTTTCATCCACCTTCGTTTCTTGCCCAAGATAGCGTCTCAGAAAGTCCGCCGTATGACCTTGCGACTGCTCCAGCATCTGCTGCGACGTGCCCGCTAAGATGAGCTCTCTGCACGATTGACGTCCATGTCATGCGGCTGTGCAAAAAAGATCGAAACCGATACAACTGCGCCCAGGCTCATCAAAATGGGGCGGGGCCTAGGTCAGGTTCTTGAACATATAGGTCGTCGGTTCCAGCCGATCCTCGAAAGGGTTACGGCAAAAGTTCGGAATTTCTCCGGCGATCTGAAACCCCAGGCTTTGATACAGAACCCGCGACGGGTCAGTGCTGCGCGTATCCAACACCAGCAGGGTTCGGCCCAATTGGGCCGCGCGGATTTCAAGCGCGTGCATCAAAACACGCCCCAGCCCCCGACGTCGGGCCTTGGGGTGGACCAGCAGCTTGGCCACATCTGCGCGATGGGGTTGGTTCGGCATCGCCGCAGGGATCAGTTGTACCGTCCCCAGAACGCGCCCTTGATCCCGCGCAGTGAACAGATCCAGCGCGCCAGCCTGCACCTCTGGCCGGACCCGGTTTTGCCAATAGGCGCGTGCCTGATCTGCCGGGAAGGGCAGAATGAAACCGATGCTGGCCCCATCCTGCACACAGGCGTGCAGGATATCGGTCAGATCATCCAGCGCATCGTCAAAGCCGCTTTCATCCAGGCATGAGATCATATGAGCACCAGCAAATACCGCGCCCCACGCGCGGGCGTTGTTTCAAATCGCGTCGGACCTGAGAGGTGATAGCGCAGGCAATCCCCGCCCCGCAGATCATGGGTGACGCCGTCCACTGTCAGGGTCAACGCGCCATCCAGCATGATCAGGTGATGTTCTTGCCCCGGCTTTGGTGGGGTGTCGTAGGTGATCGCCGTACCGGGCGGCAGGTGACCCTCCAGCACCTCACCGCTGAGGCCGGTAGCAGGGGGTGAGACCGACCGACGCATGAATCCGGTTTCCGGGTCGCGCCATTCGGGTTGCCGTTCAAACGGAACCCGCGGGGCGAAACTGTCCTCGACCATCATCAACAAGCGCGACATCGGCAGCCCGTAGGCCGCACATAAGCGGCCCAGTGTTTCGGCGGTTGGGCTGACATCGCCCTTCTCCATACGGGACAGCGTGGCGCGGCTGATGTTGCTGTGTTCGGCCAATTGTTCCAGTGACCATGCGCGGTCCCGGCGCAGGTCGCTCAGGCGGGTTGCAAGTCGGTTTGAAAGGTTATCCAGCATGGTGCAATTATGAGAAGTTGGTTCAGATATGGGATTATTGATTGGAAATAATATCAGCGCAATAGAAAAAGGGCGCAAAAATCTTTGCGCCCTCTCTGCTGTTCGGGTCTGTTGCCTGGATTACTTCCAGCCGACCTCATTAAAGATTTTCTGCGCTTCGGGCAGGTTCTTGGCGACCTCGGACAGGTTTATTTCATCCGCCTTGAACTCACCCAGTGCCTTGACCGAATCCACCAGCGCGACACCTTCGACCGCCGGGAATTCGTCATTCCCGGCCGAGAAATACTGCTGGGCCGAGTCGCTGGCCAGATATTCCAGGAACAGGATGGCGTTGTCCTTGTTGGGGGCGTTCGCAGCCACGCCTGCGCCGGACAGGTTCATATGCGCGCCAGTGCTGTCCTGGTTCGGAAATACCCAACCGATCGAGTCGATATCCGCGGACACGCCTTTGATGTCCCTGCGGATGGCGCGGGCAAAGTAATAAGTGTTCGACACGGCGATATCGCATTCGCCCGAGACGATGCCGCGCAGCTGGTCGGTGTCGCCGCCCTGTGGATCGCGCGCCATGTTGGCGACGATGCCTTCGGCCCAGTCCTTGGCGGCCTCGGGGCCTTCATGGGTGATGATCGAGGCCAGCAGGGTCTGGTTATAAGTGTTGCTGGACGACCGGATGCAGACCAAACCCTTGTATTCGGGCTTTGCCAGATCGGCATAAGTGGCCGGCGGGGTGGTGACGTTTTCCTTGTCGAAAAAGATGATGCGGCCACGCTGGGAAAAGCCGAACCATTCGTTGTCGCTGTCCTGCAGGTTGGCGGGGATACGTTCCTCTAGAACCGCGCTGTCGACCGATTGCAGAATGCCTGCGTTCTTGGCGCGCGCCAGACGCGATGTATCTACGGTCAGCAGGATATCGGCGGGCGAGTTCGCGCCTTCGGCCTGCATGCGCGCGATCAATTCGTCCGCCTTGCCTTCGATGCGGTTGATGGTGATGCCTGTCGCCTCTTCGAAGTCACCGTACAGGCTTTCGTCGGTGTCATAGTGGCGCGAGGAATAGAGGTTCAGCTCACCCTCGGCGGTGGCAGAGGTTGCAATCAGGGCCGCCAGCGCGGCGGCAACACAGGTAGAGGATTTCAGCATCATATCTCCCAACATGGAAAGTTGTGGCGGGTCGTAATCCGACTGAAATGGTCAATTAGACGATTCTGGAGGGGATGCAAGGAAATCTGACAAAATTAGTTGGTCAAATGGTCGCTGCCCGTTCTACAGTGCGCTTCCACCCGCAAGAAACACCCAGTGGATTCTGATCAAATTGACAGCTTTGACGAAAAAGGAGGATAGTGCAGATATGCCAAGCGATACGTCCAGCGTAATTACCGGTCGGTGTTATTGCGGTCTGATCACGTTCTACACGTCCTCAAAACCGCAGACCGTTGCATATTGTCACTGTACGGATTGCCGTCGCGCAACCGGCGGGCCTGTTTCAGCATTTGCCGCATTTAGCGAAGGCGCGATTGTCTTCACGCCGAACGAGGGGAAACGCATCACCGTAAACTCTGGTGTTACAAGAACGTTCTGCGAGAGGTGCGGGTCATCGTTGACGGGTCGCTATGACTATCTTCCGAACCAGATTTACATTTCGCTTGGTGTCATTGATCAGGCAGATGATCTGGCGCCTGAAATGCATGGGCACGAAGCTCAACGTCTTTCTTGGCTTCACATTGTCGATGATCTTACGCGTTCTGAGTCGACGACCCGTGATATGCTGGTGGCCAAGTCAGGTATTCCATGAACCTTTTGGATTCGATTGTTGTTGGCAACAAAAAAACCGCACCCTGGGGCGCGGTTCTTTTAAATCAGCTATGTGCTGTTCTCAGCCCTGACGAGCTTTGAACTTGCGCTGCGTCTTGTTGATCACGTAGACGCGGCCTTTGCGACGCACAACACGGCAATCACGGTGCCGATTCTTGAGCGAGCGGAGCGAGTTCTTGACCTTCATGGTCTGTCTCCAATCTGCGGCGCCTTCATCAAGGACGTGGCCAGCGCCTGGGTTAGTCGGGTGTTCCGGGTCAGACCCGAAACAGTGAAATAGATGGTGGGCGGTACAAGGATCGAACTTGTGACCCCTTCGATGTCAACGAAGTGCTCTACCGCTGAGCTAACCGCCCACTTATACCTTTGCGTGACCTGCCCCATAACGAAATGGGGCGCGGAACCCCGCGCCGGTAGCGGGGTCTATAAAAGGAGTCGCAAAGGGGTTCAAGGGGTTTGGCAGAACTATTTTCCGGTCTATGTTCAATGCGGATAAGGAGTCACCATGCGCAACGCCCCCTATGTATTGGATATGCCCGCAAACCGTACCTCTTGCGTGGTGTTTTCTTCCCCTCATAGTGGCCGGAACTATCCCGAAACGATGCTAAGTCGCACTGGCCTTAGCGAAAATGTGATTCGATCCTCGGAAGATGCATTTGTGGATCAGTTGTTTTCTGCGGCGGCCGATTTCGGCGCGCCGATGATCTCGGCGGTGATGCCGCGCGCGTATCTGGACCTTAATCGCAGCGCCGAAGAACTGGATCCGGCCCTGATTCAGGGTGCGCGCCGTCACGGGCACAATCCGCGTGTGGCCTCGGGGCTTGGGGTGATTCCCCGCGTCGTGGCCAATGGGCGTGCGATCTATCGCGGTAAGCTGACGATGGATGAGGCGCGGCTGCGCATCGACACCTGCTGGCGGCCCTATCATGCGCGGATCAAATCCCTGCTGGCCGAATCACATGACGCCTTTGATCAGGCAATCCTGATTGATTGCCATTCGATGCCGCATGAGGCCGTGGCCATGGCCCGCAACACGAAATCCAAACGCCCGGATGTGGTTTTGGGCGACAGATTCGGCGCGTCAGCTTCTGCCGAGGTGGTAGAACGTGTCGAATCGGCCTTTGCGGCAGCCGGGTTGAATGTGGCCCGCAACGCACCTTTTGCCGGGGCCTATGTGACCCAGACCTATGGTCGGCCTGGTCGTCATCAACACGCGATCCAGATCGAAATCGACCGGTCGCTGTATATGGACGAAGAGCGGATCGAGCCGAACGGGAACTTCGCGGCGTTTCAGGACACCCTGCGCGAGGTTGTTCGGGAAATTTCCGAAATTGGCAATGAGCCCCTGCGACTGGCGGCTGAGTGACCTCAGCGCAGCGCGCGGCCTTTCACAATCGCATCACTGCCGAACCGGCGCCGAATCTCATCGGTGGCGCGTTCTGCCTGTGATCGCTGGCCGGCACCGGGGTCCAGCAGATCGCCAGAGATATCAGCCTGCGCCTCGGGGCACAGATCGGACAGCCCGACACCCAGCAGGCGGTATGGCCCCTGATCGCCAACCTGATCGAACAGCCCGCGGGCGGTGCGATAGACGCGGTCGGCGATCTGTGTGGCATCGCGCAGGGAAACCCGCCGCGTGATGATCTTGTGATTGGCGCGCTTCAGCTTCAGGGTGACGACCCGCCCGGCCAGCGCCTTGGCCTTGGCGCGGTCGGCCACCTTTTCGGCCATGCGCCACAGGTGGCCATCCAGAATATCAAGGCTGGAGGTGTCTTCGAAAAACGTGGTCTCATTGCTGATGGATTTCATCGGTTCATGGGCCGAGACGCGCCGCTTGTCCCGCCCGCGCGCCAGATGCCACAGGCGATAGCCCATCGCTCCGAACCGGGCGGTCAGCGCCTCTTGATCCCAGCGCAGCAGGTCGGAAAAGGCGCGGATGCCCGCGCGGTCCAGCGATTCCTGCGCGGCAGGGCCAATGCCCCAGATCAGGCGCACTGGTTTGTCGTACAGAAAATTCGCCGTTTCGGCCTGACCGATCACCGAAAACCCGCGTGGTTTGTCCAGGTCCGACGCCACCTTGGCCAGGAACTTGTTGTGCGACAGCCCGATCGACCCGGTCACGCCCAACTCATCCTTCATGCGTTTGACCAGCCGCGCCAGCATCACGGCGGGCGGTGCGCCATGCAGGCGCTGGGTGCCGGACAGGTCCATGAAGGCCTCGTCCAGGGACAGCGGCTCGACCACCGGGGTCAGCTCGTCCATCATCTTGCGGATTTCGCGCGACACCTCGGCATAGGCCGACATGCGTGGTCTGATCACCACAGCATCGGGGCACAGTTGCAGCGCCTTGAACATCGGCATGGCCGAGCGCACGCCGCGAATGCGCGCCACGTAACAGGCGGTCGACACGACACCGCGTTTGCCGCCACCAATGATCACCGGCTTGTCAGCCAGCTCCGGATTGTCGCGTTTCTCGACCGAGGCATAAAAGGCATCACAGTCCATATGCGCGATGGACAGGTCGAACAATTCCGGGTGTGTCTTGATCCGCGGGCTGCCGCAGGATGGGCAGCGCCGTTCATCGGTCAAGGTGGTCAGGCAATCTCGGCAAAGACCGGGCATGAAACTCTTCCGCCTTCTGTGCGATCCAGTCAGCAGCTTACTTATAGCAGCCTCAGCCGCCACGCAAAGTGTCGACCCAACCAGTGCAATATGAATGATATGTCCGAAAGAAGACCCCCCGCAATTGGGCGGGGGGAGGTGACGAACCGCAGGAAGAGGCGGTTCGCGGGGAGTATCACGCCCCAGATTCACCCAAATTCGCGGGTTTCGATAGGACCTAGGTCACACATGCAGAACTGGTGTTTTTCATGTGTGTTTTGGGGCACAGGGGTGATTTGGCCCGGCAAAATCAGAAAGTGACGTAAGGTCAGTCAGTTGCTGGTGATTTGCACGCAGAAACACGTCGATTTCGCTGGGCCGATCAGTGCTGTGTCAAGGAATTTAACTCAGCCAGAACCGCTTCGGCAGCCGCTTTGGGATCTTCTGCCTGATAGATCGGACGGCCAACCACGATATGATCGGCGCCGTCACCAATGGCGCTGGCGGGGGTGGCGACGCGTTTCTGGTCACCTAAAGCGGCACCTGTCGGGCGCACGCCGGGGGTGACGATCAGACGACCTTGGGCTTGGGGCAGGGCGCGGATCAGGGCGGCCTCTTGCGGGCTGGCGATCACACCGTCGGCCCCGGCCTCAAGCGCGCGTGCCGCGCGTTCGACGACCAGCTCTTGCACGTCACCCGCTTTTAACAGGCTGGCATCCAGATCGTCGCGGTTCAGCGAGGTCAGGATCGTCACGGCCAGAATCTTCATGTCTTTGCCCGAGGCACCCTCTTTCGCGGCGCGCACCACGTGGGGGTCCCCATGCACGGTCAGGAAATCCAGATCGAACTGCGCCAGACCTCGCACTGCGTTTTCCACCGTGTTGCCGATGTCGAACAGCTTCATGTCCAGAAAGATACGCTTGCCCTGATCGTGCTTTAGTTCATTGGCCAGCGCCAGGCCGCCGCCGGTCAACATGCCCAGCCCGATCTTGTAGAAGGATACAGCGTCACCCAGCCGCTCGGCCATGGCCAGCCCCTGCAAGGCGTTCGGGACATCAAGGGCAACGATCAGGCGGTCATCGGACATGGGGCAAGCTCCTGTTTGGCAAACGTCTGCGTCCTAGCGGGTTCAGGCGCTTGTGTCCATGCAGGACGGGCAGGTGATCGAAATCAAGCAGCAAACGCCTGACTGTGCTATGGTGCCGTGCATGAGCTTGGGTGTTTGGGCAGGGGGAACCATGAAACCGTTGTTTGGTGTTGGGCTTGTACTGGTCATGGCGGCCTGTCAGGACATGCCGCTAGAGACCGAGGCCGCAGATACTGTTATCGTGTCACCGACCCATGACAACCTGCGCCTTATGCGCGGATACCGGTCCACTGATGACGATTGCCAGCTAACCGGCGAAACCGCCTTTACCATTGATTTTCTGGATGACGCGGCGGACCTTGTGTCATGCCCGTCGGGCAGCGATGCTGCGCAGTCTCTGGTCGATATGTATGACGCGCGGCAGGTGGCCGAAACCGGGGGGTATACCGTTTATTCCGTGCCGCGACGATAGGTTCGGAATCTGCGGGTTAGCCTCTTGAACGGACAAAGATATTTCCCAGATTGAATGTGAGGCCCAGACCAACGCGTGCCGCCAAGCGGGCGCATATACATTGGGCGCTTTGAGAAGGAGAGTATTATGGACTTGAACAAGTTCACGGAACGCGCACGGGGATTCGTGCAGGCGGCGCAGACGATTGCGCTGCGTGAGGGGCACCAGAGGCTGGAGCCCACACATATACTGAAAGCACTGATGGAGGACGATCAGGGGCTGGCCAGCAACCTGATCAAACGTGCGGGCGGCGCGCCGAACCGCGTGGTCGAGGCGCTGGATGCCACCATCGCCAAGATTCCGAAAGTCAGCGGGGATGCCAGTCAGGTGTATTTGGACGGCCAGACCGCCAAGGTTCTGGACGAGGCCACGAAGATCGCCACCAAGGCCGGCGACAGCTTTGTGCCGGTCGAACGGGTGCTGATGGCGCTGTGCATGGTGAAATCCAAAGCCAAGGATGCATTGGAAGCCGGGGCCGTGTCGGCGCAAAAGCTGAACGAGGCGATTAACGACATTCGCAAAGGTCGCACGGCTGACACCGCGTCGGCGGAAGAAGGCTATGACGCGCTCAAGAAATACGCGCGCGACCTGACCGAGGCGGCGGCCGAGGGTAAGATCGACCCGATTATTGGGCGGGATGAGGAAATCCGCCGCTCGATGCAGGTTTTGTCGCGCCGCACCAAGAACAACCCGGTTTTGATCGGGGAGCCCGGCGTCGGTAAAACCGCAATTGCCGAGGGCATGGCCCTGCGCATCATCAACGGTGACGTGCCGGAATCGCTGAAAGACAAAAAGCTGCTCGCGCTCGACATGGGGGCGCTGATCGCTGGCGCGAAATACCGTGGTGAGTTTGAAGAACGTCTCAAGGCCGTTCTGACCGAGGTGACCGAGGCCGCCGGGGAAATCATCTTGTTCATCGACGAGATGCATACGCTGGTCGGGGCAGGAAAATCCGATGGCGCGATGGACGCCGCGAACCTGATCAAGCCCGCGCTTGCGCGAGGTGAGCTGCACTGTATCGGCGCAACCACGCTGGATGAGTACCGCAAATACGTAGAAAAAGACGCGGCTTTGGCCCGCCGGTTCCAGCCCGTTTTGGTGGCGGAACCCACGGTCGAGGATACGATCAGCATCCTGCGCGGCATCAAGGAAAAATACGAGCTGCACCACGGCGTGCGCATCTCGGACTCGGCGCTGGTGTCGGCGGCGACCCTGTCGCATCGCTATATCACTGACCGTTTCCTGCCCGACAAAGCCATCGACCTTGTCGATGAGGCCGCGTCGCGCCTGCGGATGGAAGTGGACAGCAAGCCCGAAGAACTCGATCAGTTGGATCGTCAGATCCTGCAGATGCAGATCGAGGAAGAGGCGCTGAAGCTTGAAGATGACACAGCCTCCAAGGATCGTCTGGAGACCTTGCAAAAGGATCTGGCCGATCTGCAGGAGAAATCCGCCGAGATGACCGCGCAATGGCAGGCCGAACGCGATAAGCTCGCCGGGGCGCGCGACCTGAAGGAACAGCTTGAACAGGCGCGGGCCGATCTTGAGATCGCCAAGCGCGAAGGCAATCTGGCAAAAGCCGGAGAGCTGTCCTATGGCGTCATCCCCGAGCTTGAGAAACAGCTGACCGAGGCCGAAAACGCCGAAAGCAACGCCATGATGGCCGAGGAAACGGTGCGCCCGGAACAGATCGCCTCCGTTGTGGAACGCTGGACCGGCATCCCGACCTCGAAAATGCTGGAAGGTGAGCGTGAAAAGCTGCTGCGGATGGAAGATGATCTGCATTCCCGCGTGATCGGTCAGGATGCGGCGGTCACCGCCGTCTCCAACGCCGTGCGCCGCGCGCGTGCGGGCTTGAATGACGAAGGCCGCCCGCTGGGTTCGTTCCTCTTCCTTGGGCCAACCGGCGTGGGTAAGACCGAGCTGACCAAGGCTGTGGCAAACTTTCTGTTTGACGACGACAACGCGATGGTCCGCATCGACATGTCCGAGTTCATGGAAAAACACGCGGTCGCCCGTCTGATCGGTGCCCCTCCGGGCTATGTCGGCTATGACGAAGGTGGTGTGCTGACCGAAGCTGTGCGGCGGCGGCCCTATCAGGTCGTCTTGTTTGATGAGGTCGAAAAGGCGCACCCGGATGTGTTCAACGTGCTGTTGCAGGTTCTGGATGATGGTGTGCTGACTGATGGTCAGGGCCGCACCGTGGATTTCAAGCAGACGCTGATCATTCTGACGTCGAACCTTGGGTCTCAGGCGCTGAGCCAACTGCCAGAAGGTGCCGACAGCGCACAAGCCAAACGCGACGTGATGGATGCGGTGCGGGCGCATTTCCGGCCCGAGTTCCTAAACCGTCTGGACGAGACTATTATATTCGACCGTCTCAAGCGGGACGATATGGATGGTATCGTCGATATCCAGATGGCACGTCTGCAGAAACGTCTGGCGGCCCGGAAGATCGAGCTGGTTCTGGATGATGGTGCCAAGGAATGGCTGGCCAACGAAGGCTATGACCCCGTCTTTGGCGCGCGCCCTTTGAAGCGCGTGATCCAGCGTGCCTTGCAGAACCCACTGGCCGAAGCCTTGCTGGCGGGTGAGATCCGGGATGGCGAGACTATTCCGGTCACTTCGGGCGCCGAAGGTCTGATCATCGGTGACCGGCTGGGCACGTCAGAGCGGCCCCGCCCGGATGATGCCGTGGTGCATTGATCTGATGCTGAGGCAGATATGAAACCCGCCCTTTTAAAGGGCGGGTTTTTCTGACACTAAATAATTGATTCACCCTAAAGGATTTCTTCTTAATGGCGAAAATGGAATGGGCGTCGCTGTTGAATACGGCCACTTATGACAACAAGTCAGAACAGGCCGAGCGGCCGTCCTATGTCATTGCAGCCGACAGAATAACGTTTTCTGCCCCATTCCGCCGTTTGGCAAACAAAACGCAGGTTCACCCGCTGTATGACAACGACCATCTGCGCCATCGCCTGATCCACTCGGAAGAGGTGGCAAGTGTCGGCCGCTCGATTGGGATGCAGGTTGGTGTCTGGTTGGCAGCAGAGAAAGCCATCCTGCCTGAAGATGCTCACAAAGTGGCGGGTGTTGTGCAGGCGGCCTGTCTTGCGCACGACCTGGGCAATCCGCCTTTCGGGCATTCCGGGGAAGAGGCGATTGGCAAGTGGTGCTCTGAAAAGCTCAGGGGGTGTTCTCCAGCATTTCAGGGTATTGCGGGAGACCGCTGGCATGAGTTCGAAAAATTCGAAGGCAATGCGCAGGGCTTCCGCATCCTGACGCGGCTGGAAATGTACAGGAACGAAGGTGGTATGTGTATGCCCAACTCGGTTCTGGGCGCGTTCATGAAGTATCCGATGGGGGCCGAGACATCCAAACGCCTCAAACAGAACAAGGCGAAAGAAGAGGTGTATGTCGGGGCAAAGAAGTTTGGCTTCTTTGAATCGGAGCGGGCGTATTTTGACGCCGCCGCGGGTGCGATGGGACTTATCGAAACGCGAGGTCCGGATGACCGAGGGTGGTGGCGGAGGCATCCTCTGGTCTATCTGGTCGAAGCCGCAGATGACATTTGCTATAACATCGTCGATCTCGAAGACGGCTATTCAGCTGGCGATCTGTCATTTGAGACTGTCCAAGACCGTTTGTCGGCTTTTGCCAATAGCCCAAGTGGCAATCAGGGAGGCTATACCGATTTCGAAAAGATCAGCTACCTGCGCGCCCGTGCGATAGGTGGAGCCATTACTGCCTGCGTTGACGCATTTAAGCAAAGACACGATGAAATTCTTGACGGCAGTTTCTCGGCCTCGCTGATTGGCGTGTCCACTAAGGCCAAAGACTTTTCCGCGATCGAAGAATTGGCGCGTGAACAACTCTTCACCGCGCCGCGCAAGACTCGGCTTGAGGTCAAAGGGCGCAACGTGATCCGAAAGGTGCTCGACGGCCTGTGCCCGGTTTATGAAGTACTGGCTCAGCAAAACTGGAAGGAAGATGAGTTGCCCGATTACGAAAAGCAACTCATCAATGCGGTCAAGCTTGATTTGCGGGGTGTCGATGACGCCTATTCCGCCCTGCATTCGTTGACCGACTTCGTGTCGGGCATGACCGACAGATACGCGGTACAGGTGTCGGACATGCTGTCTGGCTGAAATCCGGGATCATATCATCGCAAAGATCCGCGCCGGGCCGCCGGTGCCGCCTTTGTGTTTCGGTGCGCCGATGACCAATGTCGCACCCGCGGCCGGTACACGGTCCAGGCCCGCGATGTTTTCGATCCCAAAACGCCCGGTTGGCAGCCACGCGTAATGGGTTGCAAAATCGGTTGAGGTGCCGTTGTCCAGCGACAGCGTATCCGAAGCGATCGAGCGTGCGCCGGTTTCCTCGATCAGCATTTGCGCCGCTTCGACGTGAAAACCGGGATAGTGCTGGGCCTGACCGTCAAAGCCGCGATAGGCATCGCTGTCGGCTTTCGCCGCCCAGCCGGAATAAAGCGCCACGCAGGCCCCGTCGGGGATATCTCCGTGGGTCGACATCCATGCCTTCAGATCATCCGGGGTCAGCAGGGTGTCGGCGTCTTCGGCGGCCCGCGCTGCGATATCGACAACGCAAAGCGGTGCGACCAGATCCGAAACCGGGATTTCATCCACCGATGCGCCATCCGCCGAGAAATGCAAAGGTGCATCAATATGCGTGCCGGTGTGTTCGTTCACAGTGATGCGTTGCAGGTTGAAACCGTGTTCGTCGAAATTGAAAACCTGTTCCGAGGCATATCCCGGTTCCCCGAAATAGGTAGGGAAATCGGGGCTGATGGTGTGGGTCATATCCTCGACCTTGCCAGCACCTGCGGCCATTGCGACCGGCGCTGCCGCCCCGGTTGCGGCAACCGCAACACCTGATGCGGCGGCGGCTTTGAAAAACCCTCGCCGCGATAGCATACGGTCTTTGACAGCATTCATTACGCAGATGTCACACATTTATCTTCTCCCTTGCGGACCTGATTTAAACAGTAATGAAAAAGATAAGCGCAAAAGGTGTTCTGGCAAAATGCGATACGGTGCGCGCTCGGGTTTGTTCAGTTTCGTTACAATCCCGTCTCTCAATCGTTACGCCTGTTTCTGTGGCTCTGTGCTATCAGCGGGCTACCTCACTTCTGAGGTGGTTTGATAACGGAGACCCATATGGCGCATCGCTGGACCAACACATTGACACATGCTGACGTCACCCCCCGGGCGGCGTTTCTGAACCGGCGGCAGGTCATGGCCGGGTTGGCGGGTGTCGGGCTGGCCGGATTGGCGCAGCGGTCTGAGGCGCAAGAGGCGCTGGAGCCGAACACCTGGGAAGACATTACCTCATACAACAATTACTACGAATTCGGGACGCGCAAGGATGATCCGGCAAAATACGCGCATACGCTGGTGACCGAACCCTGGTCGATCAAGATAGACGGTCTGGTCGACAAGCCCGGAGAGTATGATTTCAACGATGTCATGTCCGAAATGACGGTCGAAGAGCGTATCTACCGGTTCCGCTGTGTCGAGGCATGGTCGATGGTTGTTCCATGGAACGGGTTCGAACTGGCTGATCTGCTGAATTTGGCGGGCGTTCAGGAGGGGGCCAAATATGTGGCCTTTGAAACTGCATATCGCCCGGACGAAATGCCCGGCGTTCAATATCCGGTGCTGGACTGGCCTTACCGTGAAGGTTTGCGGCTGGATGAGGCCATGCATCCGCTGACGATCATGGCCACAGGCATTTATGGCAAACCGATTCCAAAACAGAACGGTGCGCCCCTACGTCTGGTGGTGCCGTGGAAATACGGGTTCAAATCCATCAAGTCGATCGTCCGCATCACGCTGTCAGATGTCGAGCCGCCGATCAGCTGGAATATGGCGAACCCGCGCGAATACGGCTTTTATAGTAATGTGAACCCGAATGTGGATCACCCGCGCTGGTCGCAGGCGTCTGAACGCCAGCTTGGCAGCGGGTTGTTTGCCAAACGTGTGCCCACCCTCATGTTCAACGGTTACGAACAAGAGGTCGCGGGATTGTATGAAGGTATGGATTTGTCGAAGAACTTCTAAAACCATGCAGACCCTGAACCAGATATTGCGCCGTCTTCCTGTGTGGGCGGTTTATGTGCTGGGCGCGCTTCCGGCGCCCTGGCTGTTTTATTTGGGGCTGACCGGTGGGCTTGGTGTCGACCCGATCGAAGCGCTAGAGCATCAATATGGCGAGCTGGCGCTTCAGCTTCTGATCTTTGTTCTGGCGATCTCGCCTTTGCGGCGTTTCATAGGGCTGAACCTGACAAAGTTCCGCCGGGCTTTGGGCGTTCTGACTTTTGGCTATGTCAGCCTGCATCTGTTGGTGTGGTTGATTCTGGACGTTCAGGTTCCCAGCCAGATTTGGGCGGATATCGTCAAACGTCCTTACATCACGGTTGGCATGACGGCGTTTGTTCTGATGGTGCCGCTGGCGGTGACATCGAACAATCTGTCTGTGCGCCGATTGGGCCCGCGTTGGCGCAGCCTTCAGCGTCTGGTGTTCCCGGCGGCGATTCTGGGTGGTCTGCATTATGTGATGCTGGCCAAGGGCTTTCAGATCGAACCACTGGTCTATCTGAGTCTGATTGTTGGTCTGCTGCTGCTGCGCATCCCATTTCCAAGCCTGCTGTCTCGCTTGCGTCAGGCCGATTCCGCCTGACTCGTGCCCGAGTCTGTGGGTAACACTGTGTAAAAGCCGATGTTTGGGGAGATATGCGCTAACAAGCGCAGATTTTGCTCAAACACACCCCTCATAAACATCTGATAATAAGTTATAAATTACGAAATTGCGGTTTTTTGCAGATTTGTCGAATTTTCTGCTTGCGGAGGTATGCGGTAATACTTAGAACCCCCTTCACCGGCGCTGCTGAGGCGCTGGAGACACGCTGGAGAGACGGTGGTGACGCTCAGGAGAGACTGGGGGCATCATTGGGAATGAGTTAGGCGGGCGCGCTGATGTTATTGGCGCAACGGTCTGGTTTTTGGCTCTGGGTGTTTTGTTCTTTGACATTGATGGATAACTGAAGAGATATGTGGGCGGTTTGGTTCGTTTTCGACGGATTGAATGTCTGTATATCGCGC
>NZ_JQEZ01000012.1 GCF_000743705.1 Ruegeria halocynthiae
GGCCATCGTTCGGCACAAGCCACGCCTGCTGAGTGACAATGGGTCCTGTTACATCTCCGGCGATTTGGCCGAATGGCTGGAAGACCAAAAGATGGGCCATGTTCGCGGCGCTCCGTTCCACCCGCAAACCCAGGGCAAGATCGAGCGTTGGCATCAAACCATGAAGAACCGGGTTCTGCTGGAAAACTACTACCTGCCCGGCGATCTGGAACGTCAGATCGAGGCTTTCGTCGATTACTACAATAACGAGCGATACCACGAGAGCCTGAACAACGTCACACCGGCAGACGTCTACTTCGGGCGTGACAAAGCCATCATCAGAGAAAGGGCAAAGATCAAGAAGCTGACAATCCAACAACGCCGCTTGCAACATCAAAAACAAGCCGCATAATCAATCACGTTAACGAACCAGAGCCTCCAATAATCAAGCCGCTCTGATGTCCCATTTTATATGACGACGGACATGACGGGCTCAGCCGCCGCACCCAGGTGGTGACCCCCGACAATACGCTGACCTATGGCTATGACCCGCGCAGCAACCTGACGCTGGCCGCCGACGATGACAGCCGGGTCACCTTCACCTATGACAACCGCAACCGCGTAGCCACCACCACCACCGACGATACTGTCGGCCCGCAGCCGCAGGTCACCCTGACCTACAGCTACGACCTGCTGGACCGCCGCACGCGGATGGAGGACTCGCTGGGTGTCGTGGCCTTCGTCTACGACCCGTGGAACCCCTATGCCACCACGGCCAATGACGCGGTGCTCGATTTCGAGAACGGCACGCTGGCCAAACGCTGGCTGCACGGCACCCGCACCGATGAGCCACTGGCCTTCGAGGGCTATACCGGCACCACCGCTGCGGGCTCCGGTTCGGCCTACGGGCTGTTTGCCAACCGTCTGGGTTCGATCCTGACCGCGGTCTCGATCTCCACCGGCGCTGTCGCCGCCGATTACGACTACGACGCCTTCGGCACCCAGACCCAGACCGTCAACACCATCGAGCAGCGCTATGGCTATACAGGCCGTGAGCAGGATTATGAAACCGGGCTCATCTACTACCGCGCCCGCCATTACGACCCCGCAACAGGACAGTTCATCCAGCGCGATCCCATCGGATTTGCAGCAGGAGATCTGAATCTCTATGCCTACACATTCAACGATCCATACAACTGGACCGATCCATCGGGATTAACGCCATCCGTTTCATACGCACGCCTTACAGGAGCTGTAGTTGGCGGCGGATTACTGGTGGGGATTCTCAATGCGCTCCAAGATGCACTTCAAAATATCGATTTCGGATCCCCTGTTTTCGATAAAGCCAACGAAAACGAGGCAAATTCTAAGAACGACGGTACTTAGCCGCCAACTGGTGACCAATGCGGACCAGGAGGACCAAATGATCCATCTGCGTGGGAACGTATAAAGCAAGCATTCCTGAAGGCGATCCAAGCTTACTCAACTGTCGTTGGTTTAGGTGATTTGACACAATTGGACGAGCCAACTATCGACGACTTGCCTACAAAGAGTGTTTCGAGTGGAACAAAAGACTCTGAAAAACGGCAGGATGAGTTGGATAAACTTGACGATGCGTACAAAAATGCGAGAGACGGGAGCGACGATGACGACAACTCATGTGGCTAGCCTAACCAAACAAGAACTGAACAGAATTGAAACCGAAATATCTAAAGGTGATCACCTTCATACTCGGCGGTACGTAGAGGATGCGATTAAATTTCATAGAGCCGATCGGGATGAGTTACACAGGCGTCGAATGATTATTGGGAGGTCTGCACAAGAAGGAGATGAACACACGGATGCATTCTACTGCTTTGGTTTGTTAAGTGTTTTTTGTGATGACCTGAAAGGTTGGAGCCTGTTTAGGAAGCAAGTCGGTGCGGCCTATGTGCCTTCATTTGGGTATCTAGCGTACTGGTTTCTAAGGCACTACAAACCTTCCAATAAACAATTCCTAGATAAATGGTTGATTTTGCTCGAAGAAGCCAGTGATGAAGGGCATCTGCCTTCAAAAATTGAGCTTAAGCGATTAAGAGCCAAGAACAAAGGATTTCTTGCTGTCTTAACCTTGCTTCCACATAAACTAATATTTTTTTTCAAAACGTTTTTCATAGCTCTAAGAAATCCAAATGACGAACGTATTGCTGTTCCTAAAGGACTGAATAGAGACACAAAGAAAACCAGCTAATGGGAATCCTCGACTGGCTCGAGCCGACGCAATTCAAGCACATCTCTTACGATGATCTCAACCGGCTGGTACAAGGGCATCCTGCTCATCGACGATGGCGTCCAGTGCCCATCGAGGATTACGACTACGACGCAGAGGGCAACCGCATCAGCCGGACCCATAAGGTCACCGACGCGGTCGAGACCTGTGCCTATGACAGCCAGACCTGCCTGATCGGATAGGACACTGCTCCGACACCATACCTGCATAATGATTGCGCTTTTACCAACTCGTCGCTGGACCAATGGAAGACAGTGCAGAATTGGGAGGCAGGCTAGTTGAATTCTGTGCCCAAAACCCAGTTTAGTTCAGACGCTGAACATCAAGCCCCATGTCACTTTAGCCCGACACGTCGCTATCTTCCCCTGAACCACCACGGCTTCCGTCACGGCCCAAACTTGAAACAAGAGGCGCTTCCTGATCGCCAGGTTCTGCATAAATATAGGTCCGGCCCCACGGGTCAATCAGACCTTCTTCATTGTCCAGATATGGCCCTGCCCAAGATGGGTCACCGGGAGGGGCGGCCACGAGAACGCTGAGGCTTTCGGAATTGGTCGGGTAGCGGCCGGTGTCTATGTAGAAAAGTTGCAATGCATTGCCGATCTGCTGGACTTGCAGCCTGGCCGTTTCCGACTTGGCACGCCCCAAGTAACCAATCAACCTGGGGCCAGCAACTGCAGCAATCATGGCAATAATAGACAGCACAATGAGCACTTCCAGAATAGTGACGCCGCTGCGTGGATTCCACTCATGAGTCTTGCGTTTCACGTACTGCCTCCAAGCAACCAGACACTCCAGGCAGAGAGACAAAGAAATGGTCCAAATGCAACCTTTGATTGACCTATTTCTGCGATTGATGTCGAGCGCACAACAGCCAGAATACTGAGAACCCCAAGACCGGCAAGCGCCGCTGCCAGGACAACATAAATTGTTCCATAGGCCCCGCACCAGAGGCCTATTCCCGCCATGAGTTTGACATCCCCAAAGCCCAGACCGTGAACGCCACGTGTCTTCAGGTAGAGCTCTGCTACGGCCCAGAATAGCAGGGGCCATAAGATTCCTCCCAAAATCCTGTCTATTAGAACAAGCTCCGAGCTGCCATACAGCGTCATCGCCCCGGAAAACGCTAAAAGCAAGGCAGCCAGATCCGGAATTTCAAACACAAGGAAATCCCAGATACTGATCCAGATCAGTAACAGAACGAGTAGTACTGCAAACCAACTCAACGGTATTGATGTGACAGCGAGCGCGCCGTAAACCAGAAGATGAATTAGAACGAGCCTGAACGTTTGCATATTCAAATCTGATAGGGGGTTGCGTAGATGGTTGCAAGGGGCGGACGAAGACAAGGATTTGCCCTCATTGTCGTGTTGTCGACCCTCAGCATTGTGGCGCTGTTGTTTGCAATCACAAGCAGCCGATTTCTGGCAAATCTGAAGGACAGCGAAGCGGAGCTGATACTTGCTAAGCGACAGCAAGAAAACCAATCTTTGGCAGAGTTGGCGCTTGGCGTGTTCAGTCAGGGTCCAACGCAAACTGACCCGCGGGAGTCTTTGGTTATTCGACAGGACAATCGCGAACTCACACTGGTATTGCAAGATGTCGGTGGTCTGGTCGATCTTAACACGGCAGCGCCTGATTTATTGGATGCGCTATCCGCTTCCCTAAGCTTTCCGAGCGATGCGGTAGAGCGGTTCCGAAAATGGAGGAGAACGCCATACAGGCTGCACAGTGTTTCTGATTTTGCTCGGGTGGCGGGCCTTCCATATGAGGATGGTCTCCTGCTTCGCCAATATGCGACAGTGCATTCCGGTCGCTATGGTATTGCGCCGGATTTGGCGCCTCAGGAGTTGGTTGAGCAACTAATGGATTCTGCAGCACTTGGTAGCGTGCAGGGCGCAGAGCTTCCGCCATCTTGGCGGACTGCTTCATCTGGAGTGGTGTTTCGATTGGACCTTTATGAGGGCGGTCGTTTTGAGCGCTTTGTTGGTGTTATTCATTTGGGCGGTTCCGGGAGCGGGGGTCGCATCCTTGAGCTGTATTGAATGTGCATAATGAGTGATTTGGGTTGTTCTTCTATGGTTAGAAAAAAGTCGTTGCAAAATCACGCTTAGGTAGTACGTTTTCAAAAAATCGTTATTTAAACGAGGGATACGGAATGGGTCTTTTGCACCGTGCTTTTTGCGCGACGACTTTTCTTTGCGCCGGATTTTCTTTTTCAGCCTTTGATGCTTCTGCAGATACCTCTCTTCCGATAAAAGCCGTAGCCGGTCAGACGATCATACTGGACCCAGTGGATGGAGTTGTCCTGCCGGCCGGACCTGCTTTGCAAACCTCCTGGACGTGGATTGACCGCCCGGCCTCCAGTGTTGCTGATTTCAGCGACGCGAGTGTGTTGCGACCTCAGGTTCTGCTCGATGTTGCAGGAACGTATCGGGCACGGGTTTTGTTTACGGATAGTGCCGGAACTATCGTTGCCACCTCTGATGTTGTGTTCGGCTCGGACAACCTGCCGCCGGTCGCACAGGCACGCGTCCGCGGCGTGCCGAATGGGTCCAGCCCTGTGACGCTGGATGGGTCGGCCAGTTTTGATCTGGAGGGCGGCGCGCTCAGCTATAGCTGGGCAATCGAGTCTGCACCTGCGGGCAGTGCCGCGCAGCTGACGGGTGATGGCCCGCTTTCGGCTGTTACCCTTGATCTGGAAGGCGCGTATCGGGTTGCCCTCACGGTGCAGGATCCGACCGGAGCAGTCTCGGAGCCCGATTATCTCGACCTCCGCTATCTGCCAAACAGCGGCACCACGGATGTCTACCGCCTCAGCTATGAGGTGAGTCAGACAGCTGCGGCAGGTGTTGCCGATAGTTTTGATCTGGGCGAGCGTCTGATTGCGCCCGGAACCCATGACAATATCTCTGGCTTTGTTCTGGATGATGGCGCCGGTGCCGTTGGCGACACGCTGACCGTGACTCTGAATGGCGTCACCTATAGTGCGAGCAGCCCGACCGAGTTCCTCGCCCTTGTCGATGTCCTGGAGCTTGATACCGATACGAACACCAATGCGCGGGTCTCGCCGGACCCGACCCAATCGGATCTGACCTTCATCTTCGGCACCGCCGGAGGCTCGGTGACGCTGACCGGCCTTGTGGGTGACGCGCTGACCCGCGCCGATCTGGAAGCCCGCGGAGTGGATTATTATGAAGGGGTAGGGGGTCGCGTTGTGGCGCCCGTTCCATCCGCCCGTTTCGATCAGTTGCATGCTGAGGCAGGCGTTCCCCTGACCATTGAACCTTACGCGTCGACCGACATTGATGGCGATGTTCTGGTTTCCGATGTGGGCGTTCTGGCTGCACCGGGATCTTCGTCACCAGAGGTCAGCACGGATATCGATGGGCTGTCGCTTGTGACGGTGGACCAGCCGGGTGACTATCTGGTTGCTCTGGATGTGTCTGACGGAATCTTCTCCGGACAAGACCATGTTTTGGTCGTTGCGGGTGCAAACAAGAACCTGCGGCCGGTTGCCCGCATTTCCCCGGTGACCTCGGCGCAGGTCGGGGCGGCCCTCACGCTTGACGGATCGCAAAGCTACGATCTGGACGGGGATTCCATCCAGCACAGCTGGGCGCTGATTTCTGCCCCGGCGGGCAGCACCGCGGGCATCGGTAGTGAGCAGACCGGCACGGCTGTACTGACCCCCGACCTGCCCGGTGCGTATGTGGTACAGTTGAGTGTCGAAGATGATGCGGTTGCGGGCGTCCCCGAGACGGCTCTGATCATGGTGACCCCACCGCTTCCCACAGCACATGCGGGCCGGGATCGTCTCGCGGGTGACAGCGGTCAGCTGACACTCGATGGCACCCTGTCGGCTGGTAATGGCCTGACCTACTCATGGTCCTCTTTGGGCCTGATGGGGGATGGTTCAAGTGTCGAGATCACTGATGCCTCCCTGGCGCTGCCGGAGATTGGTCTGAGCATTCGCCAAGGCCGGTTCCGCGATGTGATCCGCCAGAACGAGGTTTATCACCTCAAGCGCTCGGACACAGGCGACACCTGCCAGTTCGACATTCGTCAGCCTGCTGATATCTCCGGTGCCAGCGCGTCGGAGTCCATTCAGTTCACTCTGCATTCGCGCGGCCGGCAAGTCGGCATGCAGGGCGATATCCTGGTCTGGGAGGTGGAGAACAAGCAGACCTATACGCGGGATGTCACGCTGCAGGACAGCAATGGCGTGGATCACGGCACCTGGACGGTTCCCGGCCGCACCTCGCTGCATGTGACAACGGCAGATATCGGCAAAGCCCGTATGAATGCAGTTGTGGGCGGTGTTGCGCGCGACGATGATCGTGCAAAGAAAAACCCGTTCAACCGCAACAACCCGGTCTGCACCGGCCCCGGCTCTGGTGTCGTTCAGCTGATTGTGTCGGATGCTGCGGGTGCGTCTCTTCCTGATACGATTTTTGTCGGCAATACGAACCTGCGTCCGGTTCTGGAGACAGGCTCGAACATCTCTCTGGTCTCGGGTCAGACTGTCGATCTGAATGCCACGGACTATAGCTTTGACGGGAACGCGGACAGCCTGTCTTATGGCTGGTCGCTGATCGCGCGCCCGTCGGGAAGCGTCGCGGATCTTGGCGCGCCGATTGTGCCGGGAGATGCCCTGAGTTTCGCGCCGGACCGGGTGGGGGTCTATCTGCTTCAGATCACTGCATCGGACGATGCCATGATGGCCGAGCCATCGGTGGTGATGGTTGAAGTTGTCAATTCGCCGCCGGTTGCGGCGATCTCGGGCGATACCGAAGCCTTTGTCGACGACCTTGCCACGATCAGTGCCGCGGGTTCGGGTGATCCCGATGGCGATGCTTTGTCTTATGCCTGGACACTGGTTTCCGCTCCGGACGGCAGCACGGCCGGGATCATGGGGCAGGGCCAGTCCGCCATCACATTCACGCCGGATCGCCGGGGCGAGTATGTTTTCAGCCTGGTTGTCTCGGACTATGAGTTCGCCAGCGCTCCTGTCACCTGGACCTTGACCGCGCCCAACCGCGCGCCTGTGGCCCTGTTGGAAGGCCCCGATCAAGTCGATGTGGGGCAGGAGGTCATCTACTCTGTCACCGGGTCAAGCGATCCGGATAACGACCCGCTGACCTTCAGCTACGCCGTCACCGCAAAGCCTGCAGGCTCGGATCCGTTCTTCGAGGATATTGGCAATGGTGAGGCCGGTTTCATCGCCGACCTGCCGGGTGATTATGTTCTGGAAGTCACCGTGTCGGACGGGCTGCTGGAGGCCACGCATACGCTTGCGGTTAACGCCAGTGCTTTGAATGCAGCGCCAGTTCTGGGACAGCTGCGCGACAGCTATACGGTTGAACTGGGCCTGGAGCTGGCGCTTGATCTTGAGGGCAGCGACCCGGACGGGGATCCGATCAGCTTCTTTGCCACGCCGCTGCCGCTGGCAACCGGCGTCACGCTCGACGGCAATAACGGGGAGGTTCGGTTCCGCCCCGAGACCGGACAACTGGGAACCTATACCTATACAGTTGGTGTGTCAGATGGGGTTCTGACCGACGAGGCGCCCCTGACGATCGAGGTTGTGGAAGCCACCGCCGGGGATACGGCCATTCACGGTCGTGTTCTGGACGCCACTGATTTTGCAGCCGGGACAATCACGCCGCTGGCCAACATGCCGGTTCGCCTGCGCGATGCCGCGCTGATGACCACCACCGCAGCCGACGGGACATTCAGCTTTGGCAGCCTTGTGGAAGGCACGGATCAGGTGGAGGTGGAACCCTCCGCCGATGGTGGCCCGGGCGGCTATTTGGGCGAGACCCGCGTCATCACGGTGACCGAGAACCAGGATCGCGATGTCACCCCGGACTTCCATCTCGTGCCGCTGACCGATGGCTGTGCAACAGTTGTTGCCGGTCAGGAGACGGTGCTGTCCGGAACAGCGTCCGGCGTGACGGTCTCCATCCCGGCCGATTCCGTGCAAAGTGATGCGGGTGGCCTGTACACAGGCGACGTCTGCCTCGGCTCGCTGCCGCAGCTCTTTGACCATCCCGGTTTCAACGAAGACACCCAGGCTTGCCGGATTTACGCGCTGGACGCCTCCGGTGCGGTCTTCACCCAAGGCATGACCATCACTGGACCGAACCTGGACAACCTGCCGGAACAGACCCGGCTCGAGATGTGGCGGGTCAGCCAATTGAACGGGTTGTTCCGGCGTGCTGCGGACGCAAGCGTGGATTCCGGTGCGGCCACCGTCAGCGGGACGCTGTCCGGTGTCTCGGGCGGTGCATTGTTCACCTTCCTGCCGCAGGCACCACAAACTGTCGCATCTTCGGACCAGCCGACGGGGATGAAGTACCTGACCCCGTTTGAGGGCGACAATGCGACCAGCTACACCCTGCCGGGCTATACCGCCTTTGGTGAAGCGCAGGAGATTGCGCTCAGCTATCACAGCCAGGCCGCCAACCCGACCATCATCGTGGCGGGTGACGTTACCATCGCCGACGACGCCTCGTTGCCGGTGGCACTGCAAACGCGCATCGAAGCGGGCGGGTTGTCGATCAGCGACGGGCGCAGCTGGACCCCGCGCGAAGGTTTGGACGGCACCATTCCGGCCCTGATCGGAGAACAGGTGGTCCTGCGCCAGTCCATGCCGGTCGACGGGTCGGGCCTGACCTCCGGGCGCTATGCCTACCAGTTCAACAGCAAGGCGATGTATGACTGCTCGACCGTGGGCGGCACGCATATGGCCGAGTTTTACGTGCAGAACGAAAGCGACAGCCCCTACGGCAATGGCTGGGCCATTGATGATCTGCAAAAACTGGTGGAAGGACCCGATGGTAAAATCTCGATCATCGATGCTGACGGGGTCACCACATTTGACCCCGAACCCACCCTGACAGAGTTCGAAGACGAACCCCTCGTCTTCCCCGCTGTTGGCGCCGAAGGGATCGGAGCCGTGGATCTGGATAATGACGGTGATCTGGACGTGGTCTTCGCCGAAAGCGGTAAAGGCGCGATCAGCACAATTATAAACTATGGCGACGGCGATCTGCGTCAGGAATCCTCTCTTCAGATCGCAAATCCAAATGATGTACCCGACACCGGGAACTATCCACCAAACCTCGCCGCCATGGCATTGGGTGAGATGAACAACGATGGCCTGTTGGATGTGGCTTACGTGCTGCAGCTTCAACAGGGCTATGGTTATGTTACCAGTGATGGGTTCGGGAACCTGATCAATGAGTTTCAGGAGTTGGACACCGGTCGGCGACCACTGGACCTCAAGATCACCGATCTCAACAAGAACGGGTTCGAAGACATCATTTACGGGGCCAATACAGGTTCCTTCTTCGGCACGAATGATGAGATCTGGGCCAGCATTGGGGGCGCAGACGCACGTCAGCTGTTCCGGCTATCCAACTACACATTCAGCGGTCGTGGCACGCTTCAGGTCATGGTCGGCGATGTCGACGGGAACGGCTGGGATGACGTTGCCTATCGGACACGGGAAGGCGTGGACATTCTGTTTACGCGCGCCGAGGACGGATTCCTGCGTTTCACACTGCGGAATCTGCGCGCAGGCAATGGCGGTCTGAACTTCCTGGGTGATTTCGCAAAGCTGGAAGACTTCAATGGCGACGGTAAACTGGACCTGGTTTACAGCTCTGACACTCAATTGCAGGTGCTGTTGAACACCACAGGTCAGGCGTTTGCAGACCCTGTGATCCTTGCCCGACCGCCGGAGGCAAATTCCTTCCTGGTCGTTGATATCGCTGACGCGAATGGCGACGATATCCCGGACATTGTCACTTCCAGTGCGGGGCGTGTCTTCGTCTATATCGGCAATGGAGACGGAACCTTCCAACCGTTTGAAAGCGGTTTGCTGAACTATGGGTTTGGTCGGACAGACCTTGCCGATGTCAACGGTGATGGCAGCCTGGACCTGCTGACGACACAGCGGTTCTCGGTGCGGGTGCATTTCTCCAAACCCTCGGCGACCGGCAAATTTGTTTCGGGGCAGGGCGAGTTCTCGGCGCTTGAACGTCTTGCGGACGGCACCTGGCAGCGGCGCTACAAGGATGGCAATATTGTCCTCTATGATGCCAATGGCTTACAAACGGCCACGGTTGACCCGCAGGGCAACCGCAAGGAATATGCCTATGATGACAATGGCCGCCTGGCGACCATCACCGATCAGGTGGGCGGTGTCACCAGCTTCACCTATGAAGACCTTGGGCGCCTGGCATCTGTCACTTATCCGGATGGCCGGGTCACCTCTTTCGCCTATGACGACGTCGGCAACCTCAACGAGGTGACAGAACCCGTCGGCTCCAAGGTCAGCTTTGCCTATGACGCAAATGGTCGTCTGGTTTCCACCACCAACCAGAATGGCAATGTCACCAGCTATACCTATGACGGTATGGGCAACCTGAACGGTGCAACCCTGCCCGATGGCTCCAGCGTGGCCAACCAGGTGGCCTCGTCCCTGGGGTTGATCGACGGTCTGGGCGGTGCTGCCACCAGCCCACTGATCTATGTGGCACCGGAAGACCGGGTAACCACGGTCACCGACCGCAAAGGCCAGACCACCGAAGTGATCGTCAACCAGTTCGGCTCGGTCATTCAGACCACCGATCCGCTGGGACGGGTCACGAAGATCGAACGGGACGATCAGAACCTCGCGGTCCGGGTCGAACGGCCCAGCGAAACGGCTCCCGGCGGCGTGCGCGTGGACACGATCACCTATGACAGTGTCGGCAATGTCGAGACGATGACAGAATCCGTCGGCACCCCGGCGGAACGCTCAACCTCCTATACTTATGAACCCACCTACAACAAGGTCGTGACCATGACCGATGGGGACGGGTTCACCACGTCCTACACCTATGACGAGTTCGGCGAGGTGGCGCAGACAACGGATGCCGAGGGTGGCGGGCGAAGCCTCACCTATACGCCCGAGGGCAAACTGGCCACGCGGACGGATGAGAACGGCAACGTCACATCTTTCACCTATAATGCCGACCAGAATCTGACCAGCACCACCTATGCGGATGGTTCAGTCACGCAGATGACCTATGACACGGCGGGCAACACCACCGTGATCACTGAGGCCGCCGGCTCGCCTGACGAACGGCAGGTGCGGCGCAGCTATGACGGGCTCAACCGGGTGCTGTCGGTCGAGGTTACGGGCGCGGATGGCGCCAATATCGGCGGAACCACGCAATATACTTATCTGCCCGCCGGTAACCTGGAAACGGTGACCGATCAGACCGGTCTTGTCACCACGATGTCCTATGACGGGCTCGAGCGTCTCGTGGCGATCGACGATCCGGCCGAAGGCCTGATCCAGCGGACTTACAATGACGCAGGCGAAGTGGTCGAGCACACCAACGGTGACGGAGAGACCCATCTCTACGCCTATGATGATGTCAGCCGCCTGATTCGGACCACGGATCCCGAAGGCCATGTCAAATCCTTCACCTATGACAATCGCGACAACATAGCGACCGTGACAGACGGGCGCGCAGGCGTGACCAGCTTTGCCTATGACACGCTGGACCGGATGGTCAGCCGCACCAACCCGATCAGCCAGACCATGACCCGCGCCTATGACAACCGGGGCAACCTGACCACGCTGACACGCGAGGACGGGATTGTTGAAACGGCCAGCTATGACGGCCTCAGCCGCCGTACCCAGGTGGTGACCCCCGACAACACGCTGACCTATGGCTATGATCCGCGCAGCAACCTGACGCTGGCCGCTGACGATGACAGCCGGGTCACCTTCACCTATGACAACCGCAACCGGGTGGCCACCACCACCACCGACGGCACCGTCGGGCCGCAGCCTCAGGTCACCCTGACCTACAGCTATGACCTGCTCGACCGCCGCACGCGGATGGAAGACAACCTTGGCGGCGTCACGTCTTATGTTTGGGATGCCGAGGACCGGCTGACCGATCTGACCTCGCCCTGGGGCAGCACTTACAACTTCGGCTATGACGACGAAGGCCGCCGCACTGCGCTGACCTCCACCAGTGGCCGGGCGACCACCTACGCCTATACCAATGGCCTGCTCTCGGCGCTGACCCACGCGCAGTCCGGCGTGACGCTGACCGATCTGGGCTATACCTACGACCCCGACGGGCAACTGACGGCGATCCTCGACCGGATTGATCCGGCGCAGTCCAAGCACATCTCCTATGATGACCTCAACCGACTGGTGCAAGTTCGCCAGGGCATCCCGCCCATCGATGGCGGCGTGCCGGTGCCGATCGAGGATTACCAGTACGACCAGGAGGGCAACCGCACCTTCTCGAACACCTCCTCCGGCTATGAGAGCAATGCCCATAACCAGCTGCTGGAAGACGACACCTATCGCTATGCCTATGATCTGCGCGGCAACCGCATCAGCCGGACCCACAAAGTGTCCGACGCGGCCGAGACCTATGCCTATGACAGCCAGAACCGGCTGATCGGATACGGCTCGGACAGCAGCTCCGCAGCCTATGCCTATGACGCGCTGGACCGGCGTATTGCAAAGACCGTCGGCGCGGATGTCGAGGCCTTCGTCTACGACCCGTGGAACCCCTATGCCACCACGGCCAATGACGCGGTGCTCGATTTCGAGAACGGCACGCTGGCCAAACGCTGGCTGCACGGCACCCGCACCGATGAGCCACTGGCCTTCGAGGGCTATACCGGCACCACCGCTGCGGGCTCCGGTTCGGCCTACGGGCTCTTTGCCAACCGTCTCGGTTCGATCCTGACCGCGGTCTCGATCTCAACCGGAGCCGTCGCGGCCGATTACGACTACGACGCCTTCGGCACCCAAACCCAGACCGTCAACACCATCGAGCAGCGCTACGGCTATACAGGCCGCGAGCAGGATTATGAAACCGGGCTCATCTACTACCGCGCCCGCCATTACGATCCCGCAACCGGGCAGTTCATCCAGCGTGATCCCATCGGGTTCGCTGCAGGTGACCTCAACCTATATGCGTATACTTGGAATGACCCATACAACTGGACCGATCCCTCAGGGCTGGCCGTAACAGCAGATTACGTAGCGGCAACTGCCGGTGCGGTTGGGCTTGCGATTATTTTCAAAGGGCTTCTAGATGCACTTCAGAATATCGATTTTGGTGCTCCGGTTTGGAATAAAGCCAATGATAATAGCTCTTCGGCGACTTCTACACCTAGTGCACCATCAAATACCTCAAACTGTGAACCAACAGATCCGAATTGCAAAAATAAGCCAAAAGAATGTACCGGAGAACCAGGGTTCGGTTTGAAAGTGTCAGGAGGTGACGGGCGGTTAGGCAATAGCCTTAAGAATATCCCGCTCACAAATATTGGAGCCAATGAAGCTTATCGTTTGCTGCAGTTCTTCGAGCACAGTGTCAAAGTGAGGGAATTGGAGCGCGCCGACTACCGTTCCCGAGGTACGGACATAGACAAAGGTCACAAAGAACGTTTGAAAGATGAACGTGACGTACGAGATAGGCTCAAGAAAAAGTCTGAGGGCAATGAGTGTTAGAAAAGTAAATAGAAAAGTACTGCAGGATCTTTCTCTAGGGCTAGACGAGAACTTGGTTAGCAAGATCGTCGACGCTATTGATTATGACGATGTGGAAGCTTGGTCGTCTGACAATTTTGGTCGTGAGATCATATTGAAGTTATTAAAGTCAGATAATATCGAAGCGTTTGAGCTAGGCGGGTATGCCTTTAGGCAGGGCTCCGGTTCCGATATGGAACTGTTTGACGATGTTGTGGAGGTACTCCGCGACACGAGAATTGATGGTCGGCTTTTGTTTTCTTCGATAGCTCTTCAATTCGGGTATTGGAGAAAAGAATATTCGGACATGGCCCTAATTTCACTCGCAGATTCCGGTTCTATGTCTCGCATTAACATAATTTCACTTCTTTACATTCATGGAAACCCTGCCTTGATCCATATATTAGATTATCTGAATGAAAGATTTGGATTTCAGCTTAGCTGCGACAATCTGGTTGATCAGTATAAGTCCTTTGAAACAACTAACCCTTTAGGAACTCTGGGTACTAGTTGCGTAGATGATGGTTTGGCGGAAAGGCTGTCCTTTGTTCAAACTAGAGGGCTTCTCAGGGGATTGTGCATCTCTCAGTTGATGCGAGAAGTGGAGCTTTTCAAAGTTCATGAAGTTTGCCGAGGTGAAGCAATAGAATCCTTGGATCAGTTGGAGAGTATGAAGAGCCTTTATCCGGTCCGGTAAACTGAATTGGTATTTTGCTTCATTAACATTATTTTTTGGCCTCTAAAACCATCCTACCTTTGAGTAGCTGGCATCCATCCTACAACCAGCTGATCGAGGATGACACCTATCGCTACGGCTATGATCTGCGCGGCAACCGCATCAGTCGGACCCACAAGGTGTCCTACGCGGTCGAGACTTATACCTACGACTGGACCTGTCGCGGTTTGATGCCGGCCCTTTGATAGCATTTATTGCACCAAAGGAGACTGACTATGGGACTGAAACGGACGGACGAATTTCGACGGGATGCGGTGCGAATAGCGCTGACCAGTGGGCTGACACGCAAACAGGTTGCTGATGACCTTGGTGTTGGCATGTCGACGCTGAACAAGTGGATCACAGCCCATCGAGATACAGACGTGGTGTCGAACGAGAATTTGAGCTTGGCCCAAGAGAATGATCGGCTTCGGCGTGAGAACCGCATTCTCAAGGAGGAGAGGGAGATCCTAAAAAAGGCAACACAGTTCTTCGCGAGCCAAAAGCCATGAGGTTTAGGTTCATCGAGGAACATCGCGACATCTTCCCGACCCACCGGCTGTGTGATGTCATGGATGTCAGTCCCCGAGGCTTGCGGGCTTTCCGCAACCGTCCAGCCAGCCGCAGACAGCGGTCTGATCTTGTCACTTTGGCCCACATCAAAGAACAGTCCCGTCTCAGCCTGGGCAGTTACGGCAGGCCCCGGATGACGGAAGAGCTGAAAGAGATCGGCCTGGATGTCGGGCACCGTCGCGTGGGCCGCTTGATGCGCCAGAACGGCATATCGGTTGTCAGAACCCGCAAACACAAGATTGATACTCACCTCGCCCGTCTGAGCCAACTCAGCCAAAACAAAGCTTTGGGCCATGATCACTAGGCTTGCATCTTGGAGAGTATCAATCTTGTATTTCGGGTTAATCATTCCTTCGCACCTTTCTTGAAAGTGTCTTGCTGTAGGTTGTCACAGACTTTTGGCAGAGTTCCGCCGGGAAATTCTAACATAGCCGTTTGCGCATCGTCACAGCGCGATCGTTGCTGCGTCTTGACGGTTTTCATGCCATGGCTCCAAAAAAATTATAGATATAACCACCATATGCACGCTTGGCCGGGCCCGCGCCTACTAATAGGAGGGCTACACCAATGCCGCCGCCAATCAACCACGTCTTGATCAATCTTCTGCGCCTTTCTTGGAATGGATTTGACACATGTGCTAAAATTACCCACTCAATTTCCAGTTGCGGCGAAGGTAGTCATCAAACATTGGGACCGTGAAGTCGATGTCGCCGTACTGCGGGCTGTAGATCATTCCTTTAGCGATGATCTGCGCTCTCCGGGGACCTAGTTTGTTTGGCGCCTCACCTAGTTGTTCGGCAATTTCTGAAGATCGATACGGACCCTTGCCCAACTCCGACATCGCGATTACGTATTCACGTTCCTTAGGTGTGAGGCGATCGAACCGGACCTGAAAAAAACCGTCATCCAGTCTTTTTAGTGCGGCTTCCGTTGATACTTCGATATCACCTGTGTCTATCGGTGACTGATCTGCTGTATTCCACGCTTGAAACCCCCATTCCTGCAAAAAATATGGGTAACCTTCAGTGATTTCCACTATTTTTCTTAGCGCATCTGGAGTTATTGCTTCTTCTTCTTCATCTATTGGTCCCTGGACCGCCTGCGTTGCAGCAACTGAATCCAACGCACCAACCTTTGGATATGCGAATAGTCTTTCTGCATACGATTTGGCATCACCGGAAAGCCCAGCTAACTGAGGCAAACCAGCTCCAAAAAAGATCACCGGAAGCTCTTTTTGGCCTATTCTGTGTATTGCGACTATAAGTGCGGCTAGCTCTTCCTCTTTTAGGTATTGCACCTCATCGATTAAAAGACACCACCCTTTGCCAGCAGCTTTGGCCGCTATTCCTACAGCGACAAACATATCCGAAAGGTCATATTCCAAGTTCCCACTATCAGCCACCCCAGGCGCTGGATCGACCGAAAGTGAGAAATCACCCATCTCTATTTTGAAGACGCTCGCGAAACTTCTAAGCGCCTTCATGGCGTCATGTGATTTTGCCTTGGCAGCCTCAACCAACGATAGTTTTCGGAGCACTTGCTGTATTCTTGGATACAAAAGTTCTGTCAGTGCTTTATCTTCTGGGGCCTCGATGATTGAAGTCAAATAACCCACATCTTCTGCCACATTCTCAATGGCGTTCAGCAATACAGTTTTGCCAGTACCACGTAGTCCAAGCAACATTTGGGATCTTGCATGGCGTCCGATCATAACTCGCTTCAAGGCAATCGTAGCGTCATCAATGATTGCATCTCGACCCGCAAGTTCGGGTGGTTTTGAGCCCGCTCCTGGTGCGAAGGGATTTCGTACAGGGTCCATTTATACCAACCTCTAACCAGTTATATCCTTTCAATCATATAACCCAATAGAAGTCGATACTAGTTCGTAGGGTCCGCTATGTACCTGCACCCTTCTTGGCAGATAGTTCCGCCAGTTTACGCTGAAGTGTCGCCCTGCTGACTTTTAGCTTTTTGGCCATTTGCGCCCTGGTCAACTCCCCGGCTTCGCTCATTTCTTTCAGAGCAGTGAGTTTTTTAAGTCCCAAATGACGGCAGCCTTGCCACGCGGCTTACCGCTTTCGTCAAGCGCTTTGCGAGCATGTGTAGATATGCACGGACTCTCGGGACACTTCCTGTCTTGGGCAAAATGAGCGCCGACTATTGGTAATGATAGCGGTGGGACACAGCGCCCACGAACCATCAGAAAATTCTAAAGCGTACAGAAAGCGCCAGACATACGTTGTGCTCACCCTGTCCCACAACTAGATTTCTTGGGTAATTCAATGAAGTTGTGGAAGCCCAATGATCCCAAAACTGCATCACTATGTTCCTCAGCTTTATTTAAGAGGATTTGCGAGCGGCGAAGGAAAGCTCTGGGCCTTCAATGTGAAGGAGAAGAGATTATTTCCAACTGTTTGACGTCAGCACCTGTGGGACAGATTTGAGGATTTGAACAATGGAGGATTTCTGGTTCATCGTAACCGTCAAGGAGTGGAGATGAACAAGAAATCCGGAACCAGCAAAGCTTCGGCTACCAAGTTGGTCAAAACCATCCGCCGCAAGACGCGGCAAACCTATTCGGCGGAGGAGAAGATCCGCATTGTTTTGGCGGGTCTTCGTGGTGAGGAAAGCATCTCGGCACTGTGTCGGCGCGAGGGCATTTCTGAGAGCCTGTATTACAGCTGGTCAAAGGAGTTCCTCGAAGCCGGGAAACGCCGTCTGTCTGGCGATACAGCCCGGCAAGCGACGTCGCCTGAAGTGAAGGAGCTTCGATCCGAGGCGACGGCACTGAAGGAATGCGTCGCCGATCTGACCCTTGAAAACCGCCTGCTCAAAAAAAGCATGACAGGGGCTGGGGAGTTCGAGGAATGAGATACCCTGCCTCTGAGAAACTGGAGATCATC
>NZ_JQEZ01000013.1 GCF_000743705.1 Ruegeria halocynthiae
TGGCGCTGCGGGCGGGACTGGAATTAGCCGTGTCCGGGCAGACCATCAACCGGCAATGCGCCTCGGGCCTGACAGCGATTGCGGCGGCCTCGAACCAGGTTGTCTGCGACGGGATGCAGGTGGCGATGGGGGCGGGTCTGGAATCGATCAGCCTGACCATGCATCTGGAAGGGCGCGAGCAGAACCGCTCGCAGGATCCGTGGCTTCTGACCAACTATCCGGGCGTCGAGATGTCGATGGTGGAAACCGCCGAGATCGTCGCCGAGCGTTATGGCATTAGCCGCGAGGCGCAGGATGAATATGCGCTGCAAAGCCAGCAGCGCACCGCCGCCGCGCAGGAGGCGGGCCGGTTCGACGCCGAGATCGTGCCGCTGGAATCGGTCAAGCGGGTCAAGAACCGCGACACCGGCGAGGTCACGATGGAAACCGTGACGCTGACAAAAGACGAGGGCAACCGCCCCTCGACCACGCTGGACAGCCTGTCGGGGCTGAACCCGGTTTTTGCCGATGGCATGGTGGTGAAAGAAGGCAAATACATCACCGCAGGCAATGCCTCGCAACTGTCCGACGGGGCCTCGGCTGCGGTGGTGATGGAGGCGCGCGAGGCCGAACGCCGCGGGCTGGAACCGCTGGGCGCGCTGCGTGGCACCATGGTTGCGGGCTGTGGCCCCGACGAGATGGGCATCGGCCCGGTCTTTGCGGTGCCCAAGTTGCTGAAGCTGCACGGGCTGACGATGGATGACATCGGCCTGTGGGAGCTGAACGAGGCCTTTGCCTCGCAGGTGCTCTATTGCCGCGACAAGCTGGGCATCCCGAACGAGCTGCTGAACGTGAATGGCGGCGCGATCTCGGTCGGGCATCCCTTTGGCATGACGGGCGCGCGCTGCGCTGGCCATGTGCTGATCGAGGGCAAGCGGCGCGGTGCCAAATACGGCGTGGTGACCATGTGCATCGGCGGCGGCATGGGCGCGGCCGGCCTGTTCGAAATCTTCTGAGCGGGACATCAGCCATGAGCAATCTGCAAGACACCTTTGACCATATGACCGCCCGCATCGGGCAGGCCAACACGCCCAGCGAGTGGTTCACGCTGGATCAGGCGCGCGTCGATCAGTTCGGCGCGGCCACGCTGGACGATCAGTGGATCCACTGCGACCCCGACCGCGCCCGCGACGGCCCGTTCGGGCAGACCATCGCCCACGGCCAGCTGACCCTGTCGATCATGGAACTGCTGCCACTGCCCGCTGATGCAGTGCGGTTCGATGATCTGGACACGATCGACCTGATCATCAACTACGGCTTCAACAAGGTCCGCTTCCCCTCCCCGGTCCCCGTCGGCGCCCGCATCCGCGCCCACACGGTGCTGCAATCGGTCGAGATCAAGGGCGACATGATCGAGGCCGTCACCGAAAAAACCGTCGAAATCGAAAACCACAACAAACCCGCATGCGTCGCAATCGCAATCGCAAGGTATGTGGTCAAATAAGATAGGGGGGATAAGGGAGGAACAGTGAGGAAAATCAAGGCAATCGCATACGGTCTGGGAAACCTGGGCCGCGGCCTGATCCGTCCGGCCCTGGAAAAGGGCGTGGAATTTGTTGGGGCCATTGACATCAACCCCGATCTGATCGGGCGCGATCTTGGGGCGGTTGCCGGGCTGCAACGGGATCTGGGCATTGCCATTTCCGGCGATGCTGCCCAAGTTTTGGCAGAGACCTCGGCGGACGTGGTGCTTATGAACCTGTCCAGTGGCGCCCGCCAAATACATCCCCAAGTCAGGGACTGCCTGCGCGCGGGGATCAATGTGATCACATCTTCCAATGATCTGGTCTATCCATGGACACATGCGCCCGAGATTTCGGCCTTGATAGATACCCAGGCGCGCAAGCATGACGTCAGTGTTGTCAGTTCCGGGGCGACTGATGCGCTGGTGGTCAATATGCTGTCAACGCTGGCCGGGGCCTGCCACCAATTGAAGACAATCGAAGTCGGTGCGCGGGTGTCCCTTAATGAGGTCAGCGCGAAGGAGTTGCTGTCTTTTGGCGTCGGGTGTGCGCCGGAAACGGTTAGCCAGATGCTGTCGGGGTTTGGCGAAGCACCTCTATTGCGTACGGCTTTGGAAAGTGTCGCGCGTGATTTGGGGCTGACACCCACACGGTTTGAAAACATCTTTGATCCGGTTGTGGCCAAGCGGGACATGTACGTCCCCAAGCATGATCTGCATGTCAAAGCTGGAACCGCCAAGGGATTGGAAAGCCGGGTCTTTATTGAAACTCAGGAGGGCATTTCCCTGTCCGGCACTGTGCGTCACGAGCTTTTCCCAAAAGGCAAGCACGAAGCCGGGGGGCTGGCAGTCAATCTGAAGGGGCAACCCGATATTTCAGTCGTTCTGGACGATCTCGAAGTTCGGGATATGGCCCGTTTTCAGATCATAAATCGTATTCCTGACGTAATTTCCGCCGCGCCGGGTCTGATTTCGACGGAACAGCTTTGCCGCCCAAAATATCGAGCTCGTGGTTTGGGTTCCTATCTCAGCGAAATTTCAGCTGGCAAAGGAATTTGCGAAATTATGCACTGACTAAGACAGGTCCAATCACGGGCCTTTATTCACCCAAGGCAACAGGCCGAAACGTAACACTTCGGATCTGTCCTTGCAGAGAAGATGCCGCCTCGGCGGATGGAAATACAAACAGGAGGAACACTATGAAAAAACTCATGCTCTCGACCTTAACAGCAATAACGCTTGGTCTGCCGATGGCCGCAATGGCCGATCAGGCCCTGGGAAACTGGAAAACAAGCAGTGATGACGAAGGATTTTATTATATCGTCAGCATCGCGAAATGTGACAGCGGCGTATGCGGCACCATTAAGGGAACCTATGACGCGCAGGGTAAGCCAGCGCCGCAACCCGAAGACGGCAAGCGCATGATCTGGGACATGAAATCCGAAGGTAATGGCAAATACGAGGACGGCAAGATCTGGGATCCGCTTGGCGATAAGACCTATGCGTCCAAGATGGAAGTGAAAGGCAACAAGCTGAAGGTCAAAGGGTGCGTCGCAGGTGGTCTTATCTGCGATACCGACACTTGGACACGCGCCAAGTAAGTGATGATCTGAAATGTTCAGGCCGGTGGTTCAAATGACCGGCTCCAGGATAGCCCGTTCCGGCAGTATTCCGGGCCGGGCTGTTCACCCGATTGGGATGCCGCGCAGGTGTGCGCCAAAGTGTCAGCCGTTTTTGCGGAATTGCGATGGCGTGATACCACCGGATAACCGGATAAAAGCACGATCAAACGCGCTGAGTTCGGAATACCCCATTGAAAAGGCGATCTGACTGATCTGCGCCTCGGATCGGGTCAGCGCGCGCGAGGCAAGCTCGAATACAACTTCATCCTTGAGCTCTCGGAACGATGTGCTTTCCAGACCCAGTTTACGTTGCAGCGTTGCGCGCGACATATTCAGTTCACGGGCGACCTGTTCCTGATTGGCGACTTCGGATCCGATCTTGCTGATCAACAATCTTTTGGTGCGCTGCCTGAGGCTTTCGTCAGGCGTTGGCGGCAGCAATTGCTGGATACTGTCCATCAACACCTCAAGTAGCTGGGGATCGGCATCGCGAATTGGGATGTCCAGAAATCGGGATTCGATTTCAATGAAATTCGTGGTTTGATCGAACAGCAGGTTTTCGCCGAACACCGCGCGATAACGTTCGATTTCATTGGGGGTTTGAAAGCTGAACGACACAACCTTGGGGTTCCATTCGGGCCGGATGTGTTTGCGGATGAATTGCAACCGTCGCGCCAATGTCAATGTGATATCATGTTTCGGGCTGGAATCGCATGGGTCCGTCAATTCATAGTCCAGTCGGACGGATTCCTCTGTCTGGCTCAGGTGCCAGATGCTGAAATACTCACCCAGTACTTTCTGATACTGCACGCCAAGCCGCAGGTGATCCCCGATTGTGCGGGCATTCATCACCAGCATCCCCAGCGTGCCCATGTCGTAATCATGCAGGTTTTCGGCCAGGCGCAGGCCGATTTCCTCGTCATGCAGATAGCTGCCAAGACAGTCGAAAATGGACAGATACACCTGAACAAAGTTGTTGGCCGGCAAGTTGGTATTGCCAACCAGCGCCAGTGCCTGATCTTCTGTGAGGTTAAGCTTGCGGATGTCCACTCCTGCCTCAAGCGCGGCTTTTGTAAGCCACGTCAGCGAGGGAGTTCCAATTACCGCGTTGTCCAATCCACCAACCTCACTATTAGCCCGAAAAATGCGCTGTGAGTTAATATGTAAAATTTGGGAGGTGAATCTGCAAGCAAAGGTAGCGATTTGGTGGCGACACAGATTGGTTTTATTCGTTTTTCTGTTTTGGAGGTCAAAAAAACCGCGCCGTGTGCCTGCAGATTGGCTATAGGGAAATTGTGGTTTTCTTATTTATGACAGTTGTTATGTTGCGCCATGCCGAAAATCGTAGACCATGACATAAGGCGCGAGGAAATCGCCAAAATAGTGCGAGACCTAGTGATCGCCGAAGGGGTCGAATCCGCCAGTTTTCGTGGCATCTGCCGGGCAGGGGGCTTTTCGACCGGCGTTCTGTCTTACTATTTCGAGAATCAGGAAGACCTGATGCGATATGTCTTTGTCTGGCACACAAAGCAGCTTGAGGACCGGTTGCGCGCTCTGGTTACCCACCTAGAGAGCGACGGCCCGAGCAGGTTCAGCGAAGTTCTTTGGTCGTTAATGCCAGGCGGGCCGAATCTGAGTTCCGCCAATGACGTCTATTTCAGCTCCGAGTTATGGCGATTCATGATGCTAAGGCCGCACATGCTGGATCAAATGCGCGCGGCTTACGCGCCGGTTCAGGCGCTGACGGCGCAAGCGGTTCAGATTGCGTCGGGGTTACCAGCGGATCAGGCGGCCACGGTGGCGTTGTTTGTGCAGGCTGCGATTGACGGCAACTTCATCCATCAGCGGGCCGGTTTAATCGGCCCGGATCAGGCCGGGACCATGGTCGAACATCTGACACGGTATGTTTTGTCCTGCGGGACAGACAGCAAAAACGGGAATACCAAATGACTGACGCGCAGATTCAACAAGGCCACCGTTTCAGGCTGGCAAAGAATGGTCTGCCCGCCAGCCTGGTGCTGGCTGCCGTTCAAATGTCGGCCATCCTGTATTCTGGCCTGTCGCCGGTCATTATCACCGGCCTGACACAAACCGGCGATTTCACCACCGAGACCGGCGGCTATGTTTTTGCCATCAACATGCTGGGCAATACGCTGGGTGGTTTGGGAATGGCGACCATCGTGCAGCGGATCAACTGGCGGATTGCCATGGTTTCGCTGCTTCTCATGATGATGGCGATGGATGCCGCCTCAATCCTGTGGGGTGGGCAGCAATCATTGTTCGCTTTGCGTGCTTTGCATGGTCTGGCCAGTGGTGCGTTGGTTGCCGTCGCGCTGACAATCATCGCACGGACAAAGCGGCCGGACCGGGTGCTGGCGCTGGGGACGGCGCTGCTGGTGTCCTTGGGCGGGTTTTTTACCATAGCCCTGACTAAATTCCTGCCGGACTACAGCATCGACACCGTCTGGACCATCCTGATCGTCGTCTCAGGCATTGTGCTGCTGCTGCTGCCCTTGTTGGGAGAGTACCCGCCCATCCCTTACAAACATACAGACGTGAAACAGCAACGGGCCTCAATCCTGTATATCGTGCTGGCTCTGGTCGCCATTATCCTGTTTCAGGCCGGAAACATGACGGCCTATGTCTATTCCATCGAACTGGGCCTGAACCACCAGTTCTCGCAGTCCTTTACCGGAACTGTCGTGGGCCTGTCGCTGTGGGCCGGTGCGCTTGGCGCGGTGGTGATTGCATGGTGGTCCACGCGCATGGGGCGAATGTTGCCGGTGCTGGTGCTGCTGGTTGTGATGACCTGCGCCGTCTCTCTGCTGCTGGTCCCGCAAGAGGCCGCCTTTGCCGTCAGCCTGTTTGGGGCCAGCATTTGTTACGCGATGGTGTTCCCCTATCTGATGGCGATTGCATCCGAGATGGACAATACCGGAACCATCGCAGCCATCGGTAGCTTTTGCGCCAGTTTCGGCATCGCTGCCGGGCCGGGCTTTGCCGCGGTGTTGTTGGGCGATGGTGCATATGGCCGCGTCGTGCTGTTTGCGGCGGGATCGCTGGCGGCCAGCGGCCTGATCGCTTTGTTGCCCGCGCGTATGCTGGACCGCCAGAACCTGAAAAGCCGCGTCCGCTGGTAAGTCCTTGGGCACGCGGGCCACAGCGGTCAACTGCCAACTCTGTGATGCCAAATGTCAAGTGAAGGCGCGCCGTCGTTGCCTATCATCCGGCAAGAATTCCGGACACCAGATTGGGACTGATCCTGTATCAGGCCCCGATATCCCCACGCCATTGATCAGGAGCGCGACACATGACCAAAATCAAAGCCATCGCTTACGGGTTGGGCACAGTGGGGATCGACGTGATTGCCCCGGCTGTCGACAAAGGGATCGAGTTCGTGGGCGCCATTGATATCAATCCTGATCTGGTGGGTCGTGATCTGGGCGAGGCTGCGGGTTTGGGCAAGGATCTGGGCGTGAAGATCAGCGCCGATGCGGCTGAGGTTCTGGCCAACAACCCGGCTGATGTGGTGTTCCTGAGCCTGTTCAACGATGTCCGCCAGATGCAGCCCTTTATCGAAGACTGCGTGCGGGCGGGTCTGAACGTCATCACCCCTGCCGATGATGCCGTTTATCCTTGGGCCCACGCGCCCGAGGTGTCGGCCGCGATTGATGAACTGGCCAAAAGCAAAGGCGTCAGTGTCATCGGTTCGGGCCTGAGTGACGCGTTGGTTGTCAGCCTTGTGGCCTCGCTGGCCGGGGCCTGCCATAACCTGTCGAAGGTGAAAACCGACACCCGGTCCTGCCTCAATCACGCCAGCGCCTATGACCTGCAGAAATTCGGCGTCGGGCATGACCCCGAAATCGTCCGGGCCATGTTTGCAGACTTTGATGAGCTGCCCGCCAAACGCACCACGTTTGAAGCTATCGCGGCGGACATGGGCCTGAAGGTCACTGATTTCGGCGGTGGATACTGGCCGGTTGTGGCCGAGAAAGATTTCTATGTCCCCGAACATGACCTGCACGTCAAGGCAGGCACCACCATGGGGATCGGCAGCGATGCGACGCTGGAGACCGAAGAGGGGATCAGCTTTGAAGGCGTGATCCGGTTCGAGCTGTACCCCGAAGGCGAAGCGGACGCAGGCCATTCTAAAATGACCCTCTCGGGCACGCCAGACATTTCCGTTGTGATGAGCGACATCGATGTGCATGGCCATGTCTGCTATCAGATCGTGAACCGGGTGCCGGATGCGATTAAAGCAGCCCCCGGCCTGATCACCAATGACGAACTTCCGCGCCCCAAGTACCGGGCCTTCGCGCTGGACAGCTACCTGTCCTGATCCGCGCCCATTGAAATTTCAGGAGACCCCGATGAAAGAAATCAAAGCCATCGTTTATGGTGTGGGATCGGTCGGCCGTGATCTGGTCGCTCCGATGCTCGACAAAGGCGTGACCATTGTTGGCGCGATTGACACCAACCCCGATCTGGTTGGCCGTGATCTGGGCGAGGCGCTGGGGCGTGACCCGATCGGCGTGATCGTCAAGGATGATGCCGATTCCGTTCTGGCCGAGGTCAAAGCCGATGTGGCGATGGTCTGCATCTCGACCAGTCTTGAGGTGATGGAGCCGCATATCAGCCGCTGCCTGCGCGCTGGCGTCAATGTCATCACTGCGACGGATTCGGTGGCTTACCCGTGGCGCATTGCCCCCGAAGCGGGCAAGCGACTGGACCAACTGGCGCTGGAGAATGGTGTTTCGCTGTTTTCCTCCGGCTTCCAGGATGCCTTTCAGATCAACCTGCCGCTGGTTCTGGCCGGGGCTTGCCACAAGATCGATCTGCTTGAGATCAAGCTGGCCAGCAATCTTGAACACACCGGCCGCGCCGAGGCCGAGATGCTGGGCCTTGGCCTGTCGCTGGAAGATTTTGCCGAAGCCGCCAAACACACCGATGGTGGTGCCGTGGCCGAAGGCAAAAGCGCGTATTTCGAGGCGATTCCGGCGGATTTTGGCGTCAAGGTTGTGGATTCACACTATTCGATTGCGCCAGTTACCGCACCAACTGCGCGCTATTCCAAACTGACCGAGCGTCATATCCCCGAAGGCCACCTGATGGGTATTGATCTGGTGGCCGAGATGGATCTGGAAAAAGACATCAAATTCCGCTCGGTCATGTCGTTTTACGTTTTCGAAGAAGGCCAGCCCGACCTCAGCCCGGTCGAGATCAACATCAAGGGCACGCCCAACATGTCGGTCAAACTGTCTGACATCGACATTCACGCCCATGTGGTCCTGTGTCTGGTCAACCGCATCGTCGACGTGATCGAATCCCGCCCCGGGCTGGTGACCAACGAACAGATGCCACGGCCCAAGTTCCGGCCTAAAGCGTTCGGTTCCTACCTTTGAACCTGCGCTGACCCGGCCTATAGGCCGGGTCGCTACCGATCACCCTGTCAGCCCGCGAACCGGGGATAACCCGGTGCGCGCGATCCCATGTGTTGCTGTTCGCATTTGGTTTTCTCAATTCATAGTTTTGTAACTAGATATTCAATACGCGGACCCTGAAAACTAAGTGTCGCAAAATGGCGGAAACCACCCGTCTCTCGACGTCAGAAGGAGAAAAAATGTCCATCCTAGACCGCGCGCAACAAATGTTCGTCAACGGAAAATGGCAAGCGTCCAATGGGGCCGAAATGCAGGCCGTGGACCCTTCGACCGGAGAAAGCTTTGTCACCCTGCGCGGGGCGTCGGCCGAAGATGTGCAGCAGGCGGCAGAAGCGTCGGCGGCCGCGTTTGTTACCTGGGGCAAGACCCCCAGCACGCTGCGGGCGCAGTATCTGCGTGGCTTCGCCAAGGGTCTTCAGGACCGCGCCCCGGAACTGATCGACTTGCTGATGCGCAACAACGGCAAGCCGAAATTCGAGGCCGAGATTTGCCTGGGCGACGCGGTTGCCTCGTTTGAATATTATGCCACTCTGGCCGATGAGCTGGACGCGAAGCAGGACCAGCAGGTTCACCACGCGGGTGGCGAGCATCGCGGCTATGTCCGGCACGAACCGCTGGGTCCGGTCGGCATGATCGTCCCGTGGAACTTCCCGCTGATGACAGCCGCGTGGAAGATCGCACCGGCGCTGGCAGCTGGATGCACCGTGGTTCTGAAAACCTCGGAAATCACACCGCTGACTGAATTTGTTCTTGCTGAGATCGCGCAGGATATCGACCTGCCCGCAGGTGTGCTGAACATCCTGACCGGCGGTGCCGAAGCCGGTATCGCCATGAGCGCGGCCCCGCAGTTCCGCAAAATCTCGTTCACCGGGTCGAACATGACCGGCGGCAAGGTCATGAGCGCGGTCTCAGACCGTTGCCTGCCCGTTGCGCTTGAGCTGGGCGGCAAATCCCCGATCATCGTCACAGCAGATGCGGATATCGCGCAGGCGGTTGAACTTGTCTCGATGGGTATCTTCTTCAACGCGGGACAGGCCTGTTCGGCAACGTCGCGTCTGATTGTCGACAAATCCATCGAAGGGGATCTGATCGACGCGCTGGCAGCGGCGGCCAAGGGTCTTAACGTCGGTTCGCCCTATAATGAGGCGTCGGAAATGGGACCGATCACCTCGGCCCAGCAGTTCCAGAAGGTAAAGCAGTATCTGGCAGGTGCCCGCGACGATGGGCTGGATTGTGTCGCTGGCGGCAATGCACGCGACAACGAACCGGGCTTCTTTGTGGAACCGACCATTTTCCGCAATGTGCCGCACAACAACACCATCTGGCGCGAAGAGGTGTTTGGCCCGGTTCTGGCAACCACCACTGTCAGCTCTGAGGCTGAGGCCATCGCTGTCGCCAACGACACGCATTATGGTTTGGTCGGCGCTGTTGTCAGCCGCGAATGGGACGATGGCAAACGCATCGCGGATCAGCTGGTGGCGGGGCAAATCTTCGTCAACAGCCCGCAGGTGGTTTATCCTGACAGCGCCTGGGGCGGCTTCAAAAGCAGCGGCATCGGTCGTGAACTGGGACCTTGGGGCCTGTCCGGCTATCAGGGCGTCAAACATATCCTCTCGCCGGTCGCGGCCTGAGTTCATACAACATAAAGATTGAGGGAGATCACAATGACAACTTCGATACCCCAGACCATGAAATCCGCCCGCTGCCACGGCGTCGGCCAGGCTTTGGTGGTCGAGGAAGTGCCTGTACCGACCCCCGGGCCTGGTCAGGTTCTGGTCAAGCTGGAAAGCTGTGGCGTCTGCCATTCCGACTTGCATCTGCGCGATGATGGCGGTCTGCCGGACGAGCTTTACCCGCTGGTCGTCGGCCATGAAGGTATTGGCCGGATTGCTGCCCTTGGTGAAGGCGCGCGCGCCGATCTGTCGATTGGAATGCGCATTGGCTTGCCGTGGCTCTATGACAGCTGCCTGGAATGCAAGGAGTGCATGACGGGGCATGAGAACTTCTGCGGCGTTCAGACCGCGCGCGGCATTGAACATCACGGTGCATTCGCTGAATACGCTCTGATCGAATCCGCATTTGCCTGCGAAATCCCTGATGGGATTGACGTGGTCAAGGGTGCCCCCCTTCTGTGTGCCGGTCTGACCGCATGGGTCGCGCTGGAGCGTGCGAACACCAAGCCGGGTTCGAATGTGCTGATCGTTGGTGCCGGTGGCTTGGGCCAATACGCAATCCTGATCGCCAAAGCACGCGGCGCGCAGGTGTTCGTCATCGACCAGGATGATGCAAAACTGGAAACCGCCAAAAAACTGGGCGCAGACGCGGCCATCAAGGCAGGACCCGAAGCCGGTCAGAAGGTCAAGGAACTGGGTGGCGCGGATGTGACCCTGAACTTTGCACCGACGCCGCACGTTTGGGACACGATCAAGGATGCGGTGAACCTGCGCAGCCATATCGTTGCCGTGGCGCTGGTGAACGACCCTGTCGATCTGTCAATGTATTGGCTGATCGAAGGCGGCCACAAGGTCATGGGTTCGTCGGTTGGCACCCGTCAGGATCTGCGTGACTTCCTGGCCTTTGCCGCCCGCAACCCGATGGGGGTTGAAGTCGAGGTGGTATCGCTGGAACAGGCCAATGATGCGCTGGACCGCCTCAAGCGTGGTGAGGTGCAGGGCCGCATCTGCGTGGATTTCAGCCTCTGACGCCAAATCCGGGATAGGAGGCGCGGACCGCTCATTGGTCTGCGCCCGCCTGGCATCCCAACGGATTGCATCGTCCGGAAATCATTCTGGGCGAGTGCACCTAGCAAACCTGGCGCAGGCGGTAAACGCATTGAATAATGCAAATGTTAACTTTCGGCATTCGTTATTCTATCACCTGAAACACACACCTAGTTTGCCCCCTAAAGATCGCATCAAGCGTTGGAACAAGGATTCCGTTTGGCAACGTCACATGTTTGAGCCGTAAGAGTGCGGTTCCAGTGTGTCGTTAACCCATTCGGGCGCACCAATTGAACTGGAGAACAAAATGACGGAATATCGCGCGCCAATTCGAGACATGCGTTTCGCATTTGAAGAGGTTCTGGGCAGTGTGTCGCATTATGATGCGGTCTACCCCGAAGCAGGTGTCGACAGCGACACAATCGCCGCCATCATGGAAGAGCGCGCAAAGTTCTGCGAAAACGAGCTGGTGCCCCTGTACCGCAGTGGCGACGAACAGGGCTGCACCATCACGGACGGTGTGGTGACCGCGCCCGACGGGTTCCGCGCCGCGTATGAAGCCTATTGCGAAGCCGGCTGGCCTTCGATTGCCGGGCATGAAGAGTTCGGCGGTCAGGGGTTGCCGCCCTCGCTGGGCTCGATGCTTCAGGAAATGAATGTCAGCGCCAACCACGCGTTTTCGATGTATGCGACCCTGTCCGAAGGTGCGCGCGAAACCATCGAGGCGCATGGCACCGACGCGCAAAAAGCGTTGTACCTGCCCAAACTGGTTGATGGCACCTGGACCGGCACCATGTGCCTGACCGAACCGCAATGCGGCACCGACCTGAATCTGGTGCGCTGCCGGGCCGAACCCAATGATGACGGCTCTTATGCGCTTCATGGCACCAAGATCTTCATCTCGGCTGGCGACCACGATATGGCCGACAACATCGTTCACATCGTTCTGGCCCGCTTGCCGGATGCACCCGCGGGCACCAAGGGGATTTCCCTGTTCATCGTGCCGCGTCACCATGTGAACGCAGATGGCTCGGTCGAAGAGGCGCGCAATGTCCAGACCGGCTCGATCGAGCACAAGATGGGCATTTGCGGCAACGCCACCTGCGTGCTGAACTTTGACGGCTCCAAGGGGTATCTGATCGGCGAGCCGCACAAGGGCCTGCGGGCGATGTTTACCTTCATGAACTCAGCCCGGATGGGTGTGGCGCTGGAAGGCGTGGCCCATGGCGAGCTGGGTCTGCAGAAATCCCGCGCCTACGCGCTGGAGCGGCTGTCGGGCCGGGCGGCAACCGGGCCGGTCAACCCCGATGGTCCCGCTGACCCGATCATCGTGCACCCGGACGTGCGGCGTATGCTGCTGACCCAGATGGCCCTGACCGAGGGCAGCCGGATGCTGAGCTATTTCTGCAATAAACAGGTCGATCTGACCCTGCACGCACAGGATGCAGATTCTCGTGCGGAGGCCAATGATCTGCTGGCGTATCTGACCCCCGTGGCCAAGGCGTTTGCAACCGAAAGCGCGTTTGAATCGGCCAATCTGGCGGTTCAGGTGTTCGGCGGGCACGGCTTTATCCGCGAATGGGGCGTGGAACAGAACGTGCGCGATGTGCGCATCACCATGCTGTACGAAGGCACCACCGGCATTCAGGCGCTGGACCTGCTGGGCCGCAAGGTTCTGCGTCCGGGCGGCGAAGCCCTTGGCGGGTTCCGCGACATGGTTCAGTCCTTCTGCGATGAGCAGGCCGGAAATGCCGCGATGGCGGAGTTCATCACGCCGCTGCGTGGGCTGCATGACCGCATCGACGGGCTGGCGCAGGACATCGCCGAAAAGGCGCAAGCCAACCCGAATGAGGTTGCTGCAGCTGCGGTCGATTACCTGATGGCCTCGGGCTATTACACACTGGCCTATTTCTGGGCGCGCGCCGCAAAAACCGCGCAGGATGCGCTGGCAGCGGGCACGTCGGAACAGGATTTCTACAACACCAAACTGGCTGTAGCGCGGTTCTATATGCAGCGTTTGCTGCCCCGCGCTGATACGCACATTTCGGTATTGGGAGTTGGTTGTGAGAGTTTGATGGGATTGCCGGATGATGCGTTTGCGGTTTGATGTGGGCGTTTTGGCGGGCTGGGATTGAAGGATAAGGAGCGAGAGATGGCTGGATTGTGCGAAGGGCGTGTTGTTCTGATCACCGGGGCGGGGCGTGGCATCGGGCGGGGGTATGCGCTGTTGCTGGCGGCCGAAGGGGCCAAGGTGATTGTCAATGATCTGGGCGCGGAACGCGATGGCGCAGGCGCCGATATCGGCCCGGCGCAGGAGGTGGTGAACGAGATCACCGCCGCCGGGGGCGAGGCCATCGTGAACGGGGCCGATGTCAGCGATTTCGATGCGGCCTCGGGCATGATTGACGCCTGCATCGCCGAATATGGCCGCCTGGAC
>NZ_JQEZ01000014.1 GCF_000743705.1 Ruegeria halocynthiae
ACCTGGTGGGGGCCAACGCGGGACGATTTTGACGATTACAGCGCATATTTCGCCGAGCGCGATACCTTCCGCGCGGCAGCTTTCAACATCAGCGAGCAAGTGTACGCGGTCATCTGGGCTGTCCTGCTGGCAATTTTAATTATCTGGACGGCGTTGAGTAACCGAAGAGGGCTTTTCAATACGGGCATGACCTTCGCGGCCATCCACGGCTATACGCAGATGTTTGAGAGTTTTTCCGACGAGCCGTTGGCCTATGTCATCGGCGGGCTAGCCGCGATCCCTCTAGCCTTTGGACTATGGCGTTTAAACAACGTTTGGTTTCAGCCATTGGATGTAGCAGGGGCACGTTGAGGGGATCGGCGAGCAGATACAAAACGGACATTGGTGCAGCCGCAGCAAATGGCAACAAAGTTCGCGACTGAATCGTTGGAACCGCCTGCGGCGAAAGCACGGTTTGAATTTTGTGGCTCAGCGGCACTTTGAATGACCGCTGTGGCGACATTGGCTGCAACGCAGCAGAGAGGGTTCCGCGCCCGCAAAGTGATGCTGCGTCAGCAAAGGCCGCGTGAGCAAAAGGCGGGAAAGTCCGCTCTATCACCGTTCCAGCCTGGGAAATCCAATGTCCGGTTTAAGCGGTTTGCGACTTGCTGCACGAGCGAAGACTCAACGTTTGGTGAAGGTCCGGTAAGGGCTCAGACAACCCCTCCGTACTCTCCCCGGAGAAAGGCCGTTGCGAGCCTCAATTACCTTAGGAGTTCAGTTGTTTCGCCCGCATTGAAGCTCGAAATTCTGTTATAGAATAGTCCGCCAAACCATTTTGTTTGAATGGGTCAGATTCAAGTATGGCTTCAAGCTCAATCCGGGATGGGGCCATTGCAATGATCACGCCTCCAGTGCGTGGAATTTTTGGCCCCGACGCAATGAACCGGCCAGAAGCGAAATTATCCTCAAGAAATTCAACATGAGCGTCCAGAGCAGACTCAATTTCATCAATCGATACAACGTAGTGCAGATCTACAACGAACAAGTTCTGTTCGGAGGGTATGAGGGCCATTGGCTATTCCTTGATTTCGCGGGAAGGAGGTGTTGGGGCCGTTGTTGCAGTTGCAACGGCGATTGGCAACTTTAGTCCGCTTACCGGACGCATGCATGCGCAGAGATTATGAAGATTGGGAAAGGCAGCTAGGGGCTCTACGCACCAGCTCGGGCACGTCGCAGAGAAAGTCGGCAGCGAGCCCAAACTCCCAAATGCTGCGCAGCGCACGAATGGCCGGTTCTCTAGTCGCAGTCGAGTGAGAATTTTTCTGGTACTGTGGTTGAGGCATGGGTTTTTGTATTGGACCCTTTGTGCGATTGTCCCGCATCTTAAGAAGAAACTGATTCATTATATATGCTACGCTTTATCGCCAATTCCTGTGTTGTTCTGTTTTTGACTATTTTGACCCAAATCGGTGGTTTAGCGTGGTTGATTGCACTTTTCTTTCGCCAAAAGCTAGTCGCATTCCTGCTTGCCTACATGGCATTGACGACTGCGGCGATTTGGATAGCACCGAGCTTTGGCCGGGTGGCGCTGAATTGCTTCGACAGCGGTTCGCTTCAGGTTCAGAGTTGGATGTATTGCGCCCTCAACCGCAACTATGTTGCCCCGGAACTCAAGGACGTACTCGTTGAAACCGCAGATGAGATGGATCGACAGTATCCTGGCACGCAGACGCTCGTCCTTGATGCGAATTTCCCATTTTTCGACGGATTCCCTTTACTGCCGCATTTGTCTCATGACGATGGCGACAAAGTCGATCTCGCGTTCTTCTATCGAAACGAAGCAGGTTACCTACCCAGGGCAACCCGATCTCCAATAGGGTATTTCGCATTCGAACCCGGTCCCACTGATTGCACTCCAAGATGGCCAACTCTCCGATGGGATTTCGACTTTATTCAACCGCTTTGGCGCGATTATGAATTGGATGAAGCGCGCAACGCCGCAGTGCTTAGAATATTGTCGGGCGACGGCCGTGTCGGCAAAATTCTCGTAGAGCCACATCTAGTTCAATCACTGGATATCGCGCATCCGAATATCCGGTTTCAAGGGTGCCGTGCGGCTCGGCACGATGATCACATTCACCTTCAACTATGATGGTTGGCTCAAAATCACAGATTTGGGGCCGCTCAATTGGCGGTGTTTTGGCATTCGGTTCGGAGCCGACATCCGACCATTTCACTTAGACAACAGACGGGTACTTAAGCTGCCAAGGTCGGCAAAGTGCTACTAGCGGTCCAATGCATCCGCAGCGCCCAAGTAGCAAAGCAATGACCGCTAGGGGCTCATTCGGATTTCGGGATTTTGGGTTGGAATATTCGAAGCCCTTGGCCAAGATTTCTCCTTGTCGTGATCCTATACTCACAACCGTTGCGCAAATTTTGCGCGGTTTAATTGATCAACGAATGGACTGTTACTAAACGGAATAAAGGTTACCGCAGTCCGATCAGGACGAGAGCCTAGTTCATCCAAAATCTCAAACTTTTCTGGCCAGCCTTTGTTTCCGATCTTCGTCAATATTACCAACCCAAACATAAGAAAGATGTGTATTTGGACGCCGAAGACTTTGATCAAATATGGTTGGGTCATCACGCCGCAAAGGTCGTGACAAACACGCGGCGTTCCCAATATTCTGCATGAGAATCGCGGCATTTTGCCAACATCACAACCTGACCGGAAATAATCCGACAGCTGCCGTTCGTACCGATCTCCGATTCTGACCGTCGTGCATCTGTTAGAAATCGCGCAACGATACAAGCTGGCTAGAAGGCCAATCTTTATAAAGTCTGTATTCCCAGAAACCTGCACGCTTGCGCCAATGCTAACCTCACTATCACTTATTTTTCTGCTGGGGCTATGATACCAATCACGAGCAAATTTCTTTAGTTCCTCATCGTATGGGCCGAGTTTGTTGTCACAATTTGTACAGATTATTTTGTTATCCCATGTATGCGTCTGGACTTTTCGCACGCGCTCTTGGTCGAGTTTTACCTCGACCATATGATGGTCGGGCCTACCTGAAGTAGGCGCGACTTTCTTTAGGCTATCTGGCAAAAGATGTGCTCTCGCCAATTTGGGAAAATCACTTTGGCAAATTTTACAAATCATCTGTTGTTCTTTTGTAGTTAATATTCCCCGCCCGCATGGTCCGAGAACGCGCAGCGGGCGTCTCCAAATGCCGGTAACGTCCACCAGAATATCTTGCTTAGTCAAGGGTATGGCCTGCGGAAATTATGGCAACACCAATGTCCTGGCCGTCCTGCAGCGCTGCCGTTGAAGGGATGTCGAAACAAGGTCTGCTTTTGGGAAAAAGTTGTCGACTGCACTTGCGACATCTCAGCCGAACGGGAACGGCTGCTCTGGGCTCCTACGCTCCAGCTCGAGCGCGTCGGAGAGAAAGTCGGCGGCGAGCGCTTGGTGAAATCATGTCTTTCGCAATTGGGAAAGCATTGGGCACGAAACGTTTCCGCTGTCGCAATTTGCCGTCAGTTCATCTAGCGCGGCTTCCAAACGTCCCAGCTCCTCAATCTTATCGCGCACATTGGAGATATGAAGCTCGGCCATCTCCTTCACGGATTGGCAGTCTTCACTGTCCCCCTCTGACAGATCGAGCAGTGTCTTTGCGTCCGTAAGTGCGAAGCCCAATTCCCGGCACCGCTTCAAGAAGCGCAGCCTTCCGACGTCATGATCTGAGTACAGTCGGCGATTGTTGGAAGCCCGAGCAGGTTTTGGCACAATGCCTTCGCGTTCATAATAGCGGATGGTTTCAATTCCGACCCCACTTTGCCGGGAGGCTTCTCCAATCGCAATCATGTGACATTTCCCTTCTTGATCCTGTAGCGGCTACAGGAGCTATACGTTACTTGGGTCATCGCTGCAAAGCTGTGCGGTGAAGACCGATGGAGAAGTGGAATGCAGAAATACCTTAGCCTCAGCTATTTAGGATCGATTTCAGCGCTTGGCGTGGCAACCTGCTGCGTTTTACCTATGGCTATGATGTTGCTGGGGTTGGGTGGCGGCTGGCTGGCAATATTCGGAAAAATTGCGGCAGCCAGTTTCTATGTACTGGCAATATCGACTGCGCTAATCGCGTTATCTTGGTTGGTATCGCACCGACGCGGATCAATTGGGCGGCTGAAATGGTGGCTAGTCGGAAGCACCGCCATCACCGGAATGGCATGGGTTATCGTGTTCAACGAGGCCCGGATCAACGACTACCTAATCATGCAGATGTGAGACGATGACCGAACAAAACGTAGTGCTTGAAAGCACATTGACGTGCCCCAAATGCGGGCACACTGAAACTGAAGAAATGCCGACAGACGCCTGCCAATGGTTTTATGAATGCAGGTCTTGTAAGGCTGTATTGAAGCCGCTCGAAGGCGATTGTTGCGTCTATTGCTCCTATGCCACCGTGCCGTGCCCGCCCATACAATTGGGCGATAGCTGTTGCGGGCACTAAAGCAAAGGTCCGCTTAACGTGCTTAACGACGTGCCGCACGTGCACAAATCCGAAGCGCACTAATGACGGTTCAGGGCTCATACGGCTGTTTCGAGCTCGTCGCAGAGAAAGTCGGCAGCGAGCCCCATAGCTACGGATGCTGCGTTTCTGCTGAAGGTCTGCTATTGCTTACAAGGAAATTTTCATTTCTGAAAAATCGAGCGGATTTAAGAGCGTGGCTAGAAAAGACTGGATCGATCACGGGTACGAGATGTCTGAGAACCCTGCCTGCAAGGAGCTATTTGAAATTCAGGAATGGCTTGTTAATGGCGACCTAGATCAACTGGAATTCGCAGCGCAGTTAGTGGACAGTTTCCCGCACGGAAATGATGGGTGCTTCGGCTCTCCTTGGATCGTGCATGCCGTCGAATGTGGTTGCTTAAAGTCAGTTAACTGGATGATCGAAAAAGGAGTTAATTTGCAACCTTGTACTACTGACGGGTATCCCCCGGTGCTTGCTTGCATCGAACGTGAAAGCAGGGATAAGTATCAAATCCTCGAAGCATTGATCACGGTTGGCGTTGACATCAATCAGCGAGGTGTCAATGGCTGGACCCCGTTACACATGGCAGCGATAAGAGACGATGAAAGGTCGATGCATATGCTACTCACGGCAGGTGCAGATCGTTCGGTCACGACCTTGATTGATGACAACACAACCGCAGAGGAAGAAGCTCGCTATTTGGGCCATCTAAAGTCCGCCGAATTTATTGCGAGTTTCCGGCCGGACTGACAGCGATCATTGGTGTGCTCGCCTTGTTTGACAGATATGTCCCGCGTTTTTCGTATCGGCACAAAGTGCGGCGAGCGGTATGTCGATTTGAACAAGCCATTCATGCAACGCGCAGCGAAGCAGCCTGAAGAGCCCAAACCTACGATTTTGCCGCGAGACGGCGAATGTCTTTTTTCGCTCGACGCTTCGCAAGCTCACGGTATAGCGCGGGGTGCGTCACTCCGATCCAATCGGCGACGCGCACCCATTCGCCTTCTTCCGGTGGACCGTAGAGTTCGAGATAGGCATCCAGCCGATCTGTCACCTTTCGCAGGCGCATGATTTCAATGCGGGTCCGCAAAGCCTATAGATCTCTCGCTGTTCGTTCAAACGCTCTGATCGAAAGATGGTTTGATGAAGCTGCATCCTCTAAGTGCGTCATCAATTCGTCCCTCGGGAGGAATAAGACTGTCGTAGAAAGATCGGTCACAGCGTCGCAGTGATAGCGGTCTGCAAACAGGGATGCTTCAGCGACCAGATCACCAGCATTGGCTGTGTGTAGCGTTAAAAGCCCGCCATCTTGCAGCGCTCGCCGAAGGAAGATCCGACCCTTACGGACCAGAAAAGCCCATGCCACTCTATCATCCCGCCGAAACAGAGTTTCGCCTTCCACTAGGGTTCGCCTTGGTGCGTTGTCAAAACAATGAAGCCAGCGACTCGACATGATTTCTATCATGTTCAGTATTGCGTATTCCATGCAATCCTTTCGTGCCAACGCTGTCTCAACCGAGGATTTCAAACATGGCGACCAAGCGTTTCGCACTTGTTGTGGCGATCTTGCCCTCCATCGCTTTTACCCAGACCCACTCTGGGAGCCACAACACGACACCGTCGGTCTATGCGGGTGAAGAAACACGCCTCATCAAATCTCTATCGGAACAAGACCTAGAGGAGATCGCGCGTGGCGGCGGATGGGGCCTCGCCCGAGCAGCGGAGCTTAACGGCATTCCGGGGCCAACGCATCTTCTCGAACTTGCCGATCAAATTGGTCTGACTGAAGAGCAGCGCCACGAAATCGAAGTGATCCGCGCGCAGATGCAGACAGACGCAATACTGGCAGGCGAACGCTTTATCGAAATGGAACAGGCGCTGGACCTGGCTTTTCAGCAAGGTGCCCCGACGGCAGAAACTCTTGAACGGTTGGTTATGGAAGCGGGCGCGGCGCGAGCAGCCCTTCGCCTCGTCCATCTGAACGCTCACCTGCTGACTTTGACGTTGCTGACTGATGCGCAAGTCAGCCAGTATTCAGTCGTACGCGGATGTTCTGGTGATCCATGTTCCACTGTTTCGGACGGGCATGATCCAGAGATGTGGCGCACCCACAATGAGTGCAACTAGGATTGTATGTGGCGAAGCATCCTCGAAACTTGTCAAAACCACATACTCACAGTAGGTATTTGGTATGTTTCGCTTGGTCCTGTCGATACTTCTTGTTGTTGCATTCTCTGGCGCATCCGCAGCGTCCGTGAAGCATGGCTTGAACCTTGGATCGGATCATTCTGGTCATCATGCTCAAATGGCGGACGATCCGTTGGCTGATGCCGGGAAAGCTGTTGCGGATTGTTGCGACACCACTAGCGGCATGGGTTCAGCATCCTGTTTTGGTGATCTTGTCGCCACGGCGGGGATTTCGCCGATTGCTCCATTGGCGATCTCGGTGGGTGGTGTGACGCTCGCTGGTTCCGATAATTCGAGCCTCGCACTGGGCGTCCCCACCGGTCCTCCGAAAGCCTGAACGGCAATGGGCGCTCGCCCGCAATCCGTTCAAATTTCACATAAAAGGACCGACAGACATGATCACACGTCGTCACTTCACTGCACTGTCTGCAACTGCTCTCATCGCGACCGCTCTTCCCGTCCGTGCAGGTACCCCAATGCACGTGCTCAGTTCACCAGGTTGCGGATGTTGTCACGCATGGGCCGACTTGGCTCGCGAACGTGGCTACGCCGTCACCGTTGAGGAACTGACAGACCCCGAGGCACAGAAGTCAGCGCGGGGTATCCCGCTGAACCTCGCATCCTGTCACACCATTGAAGCCGATGGTTATGCCTTTGAAGGCCATGTGCCGTTCGAAGCACTGGAAGCCGTGTTGAAGGATCGGCCTGACATCATAGGGCTTGCTGTTCCTGGCATGCCAATGGGCTCTCCTGGTATGGGCGACGATCCGTCCGCCCGTTACGACGTCATTGCATTTGGTGGTACGGCCGGGACCGGAACTGTGTACTACCGCGCGGGCACTGCTCAGCCGTTCGACACCTGATGGCAGGGCGCACAACACTGTTGGTCACCGGTGGGCTTGCGCTCGCCGGTTTCACCGTAGCGTTCGTTCTGGCCCAGCCCTCCGAAGTGGTCGGTCTTTTGACACCTGATGACGCGGAAGTGGTCTCCATTGGCCAAGTTGTTTACGCGGACCAATGTGCTGCCTGCCACGGTGCGCGCCTGGAAGGGCAACCAAACTGGCGGATGCGCGGCGAGGATGGTTTGCTACCAGCACCGCCGCATGACGCTACAGGACATACATGGCACCACGATGATGAAACCCTCATCACCTTGACCAAATTTGGCCTGGCCGGATTGATGGAGAATGCGCCCCCAACCAGTATGCCGGTCTATGAAGGTGTGCTCAGCGATGACGAAATCATTGCGGTGCTATCCTTTATCAAATCAACCTGGCCCGATGACCTTCGTGAGTACCACGACGAACTTAACGCCCAATCCGAATAGAGGAAAACTCAGATGATCAAACAAACTCTTTTCGGCATGGTCGTAGCAATGGCTCCAATGCTTGCGGCTGCGCATTCAAAGTCCGAAACAACGACACCTGCTGACGGCGCGACCGTCACGGAAGTGCCGGAGCTTTCAATGCGGTTCGATGATCCCATGCGCATCATCTCGGTCACGCTGAGCTCACCCGATGGCGACGTCGAAATTGAACGCGAAACGGGTATGGACCCCGCCAAAGAGTTCCTGGCTATGCCTATGGAGGAGCTTGCACCCGGAAGCTACCGCTTCGACTGGCGAGGTATGGCTTCAGACGGTCACCCGATGCAGGGCAGCTTCTCTTTCACAGTCGCTAAGTGACCGGACTGGCCCCCATTGACGGCGTTGTCGTCTTGGCCATTTTTGCGAAAGCACTTGGCTACGGCGCGGCGCTGCTGACGATGGGTGGCGTCCTTTTCACGGTCCTCTTTGCCAAGCGCGCTGAAGAGTCTGTTCTACGCCTTGCGCGGCACCTCGCGGTCGGTGCAGCGCTTGTCGGTCTCGCCGTGCTGGCTTTACGTTTTGGCATCAGAGCGGCGCGGATATCCGGGATGGGCTTTGAGGGCGCGACGGACCCAATGATGCTTGGTTTTGTTTGGGAGAGTCCGCTTGGCACCGCCGCGATTTGGCGAGGGGTGGGTGAACTCGCGATATTGGCAATCCTGCTCCCCCGCGTCGGGAAATGGATCGCTTTGGCGGGCAGCCTTGCCGTAGCGATTTCCTTTGCTCAGGTGGGGCACTCGCTCGGAGAGCTCAGGGCGCCTCTCGCAGTCTTACTGGTTCTTCATCTGCTGGCAGTCGCCTTTTGGGTCGGTGCTCTCCTGCCGTTGCGCAAAGCGGCGCTCACTACCACTGGGGCCGATCTACTGCACCACTTTGGCAATGTCGCTTCTTACGGAGTTGGCGTCCTGATTATTGCAGGCGCAGCGCTCGCATGGCTGCTTTCGGGCTCGGTGGCCGCCTTGTTCGGAACGGCGTATGGATTGGTACTTTTGGTCAAGATCGTTATCGTCTCTACCCTTCTTGGCATTGCGGCGCTGAACAAGCTGATACTTGTTCCGGCTCTCAGGGCTGAGAAGCGTGGCGCGGCCATCGCGCTCCGACGGTCGATTTCGATAGAGATGTTGGCTGTTGTCCTGATCCTGCTTGCAACGGCAACCCTAACCAGTGTGACGACACCTCCCATCAATCTCTGACGACTTGGTAGCCCAGTTACCCTATAAAGTGCGCTTGCATCTGTGCTCATCTATAGTATACCTCCCTATAGTATATTTGAGGTATTTGCATGGGCCACCTAAGCCGCGATAGTTCAAAGCTCATTGCCCGCCTTCGCCGGATAAAGGGTCAAGTGGAAGGCGTTGAACGGGCGTTGGAATCAGATGCAGATTGCAGCGAAGTGTTGCGCCAGATTGCATCAATCAGAGGTGCGATGGCCGGGCTGACCAACGAAATGCTCGAAGAACACCTGCGCAGCCATGTAGTCGGTGCTCCAACCGCGTCCGACCGCGAGCATGGGGCGGAAGAAATGATCCAGATCTTGAAATCGTATCTGAAATAGAAAGCTTGGCTACACCGAAAGGGCCAGCAATGAGCAATCAAGATATATCCGTGTTCGCCCATGAGCATGTCTTTCTTGGCGCAAATCAAAAACGCAACGAGCGCAAGGTTTGGTTGGTCATCGCTCTAACCGCCTCAATGATGGTCATCGAGATCACAGCAGGGCATTGGTTCGGGTCAATGGCGCTCATCGCTGACGGGTGGCATATGTCCACGCACGCAGGGGCGATGCTTATTGCGGTCCTAGCCTATCGCTATGCAAGGAAGAACGCCAACAACCGTAGTTTCAGCTTTGGTACAGGTAAGGTCGGTGATCTGGCTGGTTTTGCGAGCGCAGTTGTTTTGGTGTTGATCGCTCTCCTGATTGGTTGGGAGAGCGTGGTGCGATTGGTAGAACCCGTGCCGATCAGCTTTAATCAGGCCATCATGGTCGCAGTCGTTGGGTTGATCGTCAACTTGGCAAGTGCATGGCTACTCCGCGACGACCATTATCACGATCACGACCGCCACCACGGTCATAGTCACGGGCAAGACAACAACCTGCGCGCAGCCTATCTGCACGTCTTGGCGGATGCTCTGACCTCTGTCCTTGCCATTGTTGCGCTTTTGTTGGGTCGTGCCTACGGGTGGTTATGGGCGGACCCTGTGATGGGCATTGTCGGTGCGATTGTGATCTCTCGATGGTCGTGGGGACTGATCCGCGACACTGGAGGCGTCCTGCTTGATCGCACCCCAGAGGGCGGGAATCTTGAGTCGGACATGCGCGATGCAATTGAAAGCGACACCGACAAGATCACTGACCTGCACATCTGGCAGGTCGGCCCAGGGTACTACTCAGTTATCGTCTCGGTCGCTTCAACTGCTCCAAGATCACCGGACGAATACAAGAGCCTGTTGGGCGGAATTGACCACGTGGCGCACACTACGGTAGAAGTTAACAAAATCATGGCGACCGCATAAAGGTTGCAATCACAGGGCAGATAGATGCGATGAAACAGGCTTACGAGCACATTCTGAGAACTGGCTTGGCTGCTCTCTGTCTGTCGTTGGTCGTTTGGTCCGTAACGCCATTATTCACCCACGCGCCAGCAGTGTTTGAGACGATCCAAGACCATCTGGAAATGGTCGAGGATCATGGTCATTCACATGGGTTTGAGGAAGACCTGTATTGGGCCATGCACGGTCATAGCCACGACGGGGCGGATCATGACCACAATCAGGCGTTTCTTTCCAATGGCCCCGGCGCCGCGCCCGAACTGCACACAGGCGAGGCTTGGCGCGGGCTGGTCTCAGTCCTCGGTCCCAACCGCCAGTTCCGGATAGACCGACCTCCGCGCGTTTGATCGGCACGGCGCGGCTCACGCGCATCACCGATCAATCCAAATACATAGCGGAGTTATCCATGAAAACCTTCAACGAAGGCGTCAGTCGCAGTTCAATGCGTCTAACGTTCTTACTCACGTCCTTGCTGCTGCTATCGACCAGCGCAGCGATGGCCCATGATGTTACACCCGGCGACGCCGGCTATATTCAGGAAATCTGGGGCGTGCACATAATCCCCTTCATGTATCTCGGAGCCAAACATATGGTGACGGGCTACGACCATATCCTGTTCCTACTTGGCGTCGTCTTCTTCCTCTATCGGTCGAAAGACGTTGCGGTATATGTCAGCCTGTTTGCTGCGGGGCATTCCATCACAATGCTCGCAGGCGTTTGGTTCGGCTGGGGCATCAGTTCCTACATTGTTGATGCCATTATCGGGCTTTCGGTTGTCTATAAGGCGCTCGACAACCTTGGGGCCTATCAGCGTTGGTTCGGCTTCCAGCCCAACACCAAGGCAGCAACCTTCATCTTCGGCCTGTTCCACGGCACCGGCCTGGCCACGAAGATACTGGACTACCAGATCGCACCAGACGGGCTGCTACCCAACCTCCTGGCATTCAATGTTGGCGTCGAGATCGGCCAACTTCTAGCACTCGCAGCGATCCTCATCGTCATGGGGTACTGGCGAAAGAGCGCCAAGTTTTTCGAACAAGCCTACACCGTCAATGTCGTCATGATGACCATCGGTTTTGTGCTGATGGGATACCAACTCACTGGCTATTTCGTGGCCGCATAAGGAAAACCACAGATGTTTAATTCAAAAAAACCGAGCCTCGAAGAATTACCCAGTTCAGCCCAGCTTCTTCGGTCCACGATCATCGCGGCTGTCAGCGCAGTGGCTCTACTTTTTGCTGTTGTTTTACCTGCCGAATACGGGATCGACCCAACAGGGGCGGGCCGCGTGCTTGGTCTGACCGAGATGGGTGAAATCAAGAAGGAACTGGCTGATGAGGCGGATCAGGACCAACAGCTTCACGGGGCTGATCAGTCGTCGAGCCTTTTGGGCGACATTTTCGATCTGTTTGTTGGCACAGCACACGCTCAGGAAGCATGGCAGGACACAATCACGTTCACGCTTGAACCGGGCGAATTCACCGAGATCAAGGCAACTATGGAAGAGGGAACGACCCTTTTCTACGCGTGGGTGGCTAAAGGTGGTCGGATCAACTTCGACCTCCATGCACATGCGGGGGACCAAAACGTGACCTACGAGAAAGGGCGCGGTCAAACCGAAGGCGAAGGCAGCTTTGAAACTCCTTTCGCCGGAGATCACGGCTGGTTCTGGCGCAACAGGGACGATGAGGCGGTTACCGTCACACTCAACCTGAATGGCGCTTACTCGGACATTGTTCGAAGCGAGTAATTCAATGGGCCGCGCTTCCATAACCTGGGTGCGCGGCATCAATGCGACCATTCGATGCTTTGCCTTCAGCGGCCGCTTTGTCCGCGCCTTTCCACTTCACATGGCGGAATTGAATGTCCGGACTGCGCCGATCTCGACATGCTGCACGAGCGAAACCTCAAAGTTCGGCGGAGGTCCGGTCAGGGCTCAACGTGTCAGCTAAAGCACGTCGCAGGGAATGTCGGCAGCGAGCCCAAATTGACAACACCCCGAAGTCAGGCCAGTACTTCGAGAAAAGCCTATAAGGGGTTCACAATGACTTTTACGATACGAAATCTCGATGTCGTGTCTGACCTCAGCAAAGTAGAAGCATTCTATGCTGCGGCACCCGATTATTGGGAAACAGCGGAAGGCAATCCACCCGGATTTGATAAAGCAAAGGAGTTTTTCGAAGACATTCCTCCAAACTGCGATCCGAAACAGGTGCACCGTTTGGGGCATTTCTCAGGAGGGGTCGAGTCCGGCTGAGTGCAGAATAGGGCGTTTAGCCCGGAGTCCGATATTGCCGCCACCTATGTGATCGTTTTCTCAACCAAACGATAGAATTCATCTTTGGCGTATATCTCTTGCCAAGGCTTATGTCCGCACCGCTTGATTTCAACAAATTCAGCAGAAGGAAGTGCTGCCTGCAATGGCAACCTCACACCTTCTGACGGTCTTGGGTCGTAATCACCATGGATCGCCAGGACAGGGCATCGGATGGTGGAAATAGCTTCCAGAAGCGAGCCGTCTTTGCGCATGCCATCAG
>NZ_JQEZ01000015.1 GCF_000743705.1 Ruegeria halocynthiae
GGCTGTTGCGCCGCCTGATAAAGCGTCTTGGGTTCATTCCAAAGYGGATCATYACGGACAAGCTGTGTTCTTATGGTACTGCCAAGCRAGAGGTTGCACCGGGCCTGGATCATTGGTCGCACATGGGCCTCAACAACCGTACCGAGAATAGCCATCTGCCGTTCCGCAAACGGGAAAGAGCGATGCAGGGATATCGGTCTCCGGGCGGATTACAGCGGTTTGTGGCCACCCACTCAGCCGTCCGTAATTGCTTCAGCGCCCCCGCTCACGCCGATCCGCCGCAACAATCCGATATCACCGTCTCGAGGCATTTGACGCTTGGAATGCCGTCACTCAAGTTGCTTGAAATCCGTAAATCAACATTCCCTGGTCGACCGGAAGTTAACGTGACAACACCCCCTCGGGAAGTGCACGCCTTTGAACGAAACCATCATAGTCACTCCCAAGTTGAAGCTTGGGCCGCCGATATTACAAGAGTTTTAATTCAAACAATGAGCCTCGGCAGCTTGCGGCAGAACCTTTTGGACACATATTCAGATCAAGGTAATGTGCATTTTTTTCCATTTTTGCACATTACCTTGATCTTTTAAGATCTGGCGATCAAAACGAACCCCTATTGGGACGGAGTTACAAGTAAGAACGCAGTACAATTAGGTCAGCAATTGTCTAATTTGATCAACTAGGTATTGAGCATCTTCAGTAGACATATCCCGGCCGCGAATTCGCAAGCGCAATTCTTCGGCGGTTAATTCAGCCTGAATTTCACCACCTCCAGACAGCTGGGCGGACTTCAACCGCTGAACCTGTTGTGGACGTCCACCGCGGGTCCTGTCCTGTTCAGGCTCCGGTTCTGTCTTCAAGGCAGCCTCTAACAAGGCCCATTCGGACTTCGGGTCCAAGGCCCCTGCCCCTGCCAATGCTTGACGCAACCTGGACTGCGCGCCGTCCCGCAACGCTGACGCCAGTCTAAGCCCTGCTTTTTCCGACAGGGAAACCGGGTGCTGCAAAAGATCACCCAGTGCTTCATGCACAACCGCAAAACCGCGAACTTTGGACCGCTTTGCCTTGGATGCTGCGGCAAACAACACATCGACAGCAGCCTCTGTCGATGAGAAAACCCCCTGCCCTGCGGCCAGCACGGCAATCCGCCCCCGCTCATATGGGGTCAGGTTTGAACGAAGTTCATTCTCTTCCACCATGGACACATAAGCGCCTTGGCCTGATCCGGCCTCACGAATAAATGCGGGTATTTCAGAGAACCGCGGATCTGTTTCCGCCAACCGACGAAAAGCGTCCAGTCGTCGAAAACCGGAAATCAACCCAAACCCTTCGCCGTCGCGCGTGACTTCGATCGGGGTCCGCAAACCGTTCGTGCGCAAGGATTCAAGAAGCTCAGCCATGGCTTCTTCGTCTTCGACCATACGGTCCCGGCGTAAGAAATCAGCATCAATCTGATCCAGTGACAGCATTTCCGCGACAAGCCCCGCATCCTGCGCATCTCGCCACCGGGCTGCGTCGCCTTGATCTTGGGCCAAGGCAAGACGGTCAGTAACTGCGGTCATGCCGTTCAGGGTCGCGGCCTCAGCCGCAATTTGGGCAATAGGAGGTGTCGCTGAAGACCCTTCAAATGGGCTGATGGATGGTTTCGCGGCGAAACCCACCTCAAGCTGTTCCAACTCTACAGTGTTCGGGGCGACCAGTCTTCTTCGTTTAGCCATCTGCTTTTTCTCCCATATTTGCGTCGCGCCACCAACAACCAATCAGAACTTCTTTGAACTCAGCATACGTTCGGTCGAACGTCTCACGTCCACGCACGTATGTATCCCGGTTGAAGTCCCGATAGTCTGCCTCATAGATCCCGTTGACCTGCTCACCAGCTTGCCCGACCAAAGCAGTATAGTCCTGGCGGTAGGCATTCATGAAATCCCCGAAATACGCCTGAATGACATTCGCCATATCTGTCTGCTGACTGGCGTCAAAGCGGGTAATGATCGCCCTGACAACGTCCCATTCAAATTTGAGTTCCGGCAAACCCGCCGCCCGTTGTGCCGCATTCTCTCCGTCCTCAATGCTGGCAAATGTCGTGTAGAGCATGTCAAAAAATCGACCGGTCGAATCGAACTCCAGAAATGATGCACCCAACGGGACCAACAAAATGTCCGCCGCAGCCAATGCGTTGATCGTTAGGTACCCAAGTGCAGGAGGCGTATCCAGGAAAACGATGTCGTAGTCATTCAGCACGCCCTCATCCTGAAGGAAGTTCGTAAGCCCATCCCAAAGTGGCCAACTGCGCAGCCCCATGCGCCAAACCGGAATCTGGAACTCTGCCCAGTAAAGGTTCAGCTGTGCGCCGATCAGGTCAATATTGGGCCAATGTGTTTTCTGAATAACATCGCGGGGCAGGGTCTTCAGGGCTTCTTGCAGTGTTTCGTCTAAGGGTATTTCGCTTTGTCCAGCAGCCGCCCGCACGCGGTTTTCCTCTTGTACTGCGCGTGCATAGTCCTTGGCGATCAGAGGAAACACCGTTTGCCACTCATCCGCGATGTTTCCACCAAGAATTGACGTCATGGACCCCTGACTGTCGAGGTCAATTACCAAAACCTTGTACCCATCCAGTGCTGCAGACATTGCCAAGTGTGCTGCCGTAGATGTCTTTCCCACGCCACCTTTGAAGTTGGCCACAGCGACCACCTTTGCAGGCAGACCTTCGGGGCGATATGGTACGTACTCTTTGGTACTTACGCCTTCAGCTGCAAAGTGCATACGCAGTGACAGAACTTCGTCCAATGTGAACCACTTGGATCCAGCTTCGCCCTCGCCTTGCGGCAGCTCTGGGTTTGCTTTCAGAACGCGGCGCAGATGGGCCGGCGCGACGGGAATCAGATATTTTGTAATTTCCCAAATTGAAAATCGGCGCAGGCGCTTTTCGCCGTCAGGTGCGTATCCCCGACGGGCCAGATCCTCGCGGCCCTTTGCGCAGAAGGCTGCCGCTTTTGCGAATCGCGACGTTCCGATAGGATTCGGTAACTTTGCAGCGGCTAATTCAGGATCAAGATTCAGATAGGGCGGCAGAGGAGGTTGGTTTGTTTTGGTCACTGTCGATGCCTCAGATAATGTTCGCCTTCGCGGCGTATATTGGCGAACATAGCGAACATTTCCTTACAAGGCTATCCTTAGTCAAAGAGTTTTCCCCAGAATGTCGCAACAATGCGGGGTTTCGCCACGAAACCGTTCAAAAAAGAAGAAGAACACGCAACAAAGGGTTTAGTATTTTTAGAGTATTTAGAATTTTTACCGATGAGAAACTATTTGAAAACAATAACTAAAGGCAATATGGGTGCCTAAGTTCGGTATAAAGGGAACCCGACTACAGGATCAAAGGTGCCAATATACAGGTTGCACGGGGCCAGATTTCGGTAAGAGGGGTTCCGATTCGCAGGACGCCGAAAAACCTGGCTAAACAGACCCTACTTAGGGGTCTGGATGCGTAAGATTCCCAGTACCTGACTCGTCTGATGTCGTTCGCTCTGCCCTGTTCTGGGGATAACTCAGTTCGGGACTCAATTAGGTACCCGTACACGGGATTCACACTCTCCTGTATTCGGGCACCCAAACAGGATTGATCCACAGGTACCTTTCGTGCCAGAAATATCAAAACGAGCAGCCAGGCAGAATCATGCCGGATACACAAATAGACATGGATCAACTCTCTGGGGCCCTTAGCCGGGAGACAGTCAAAAAAAACGTCGCCGCGATTCATATCAGCGGCAAGCTGACGCTGTTACAGCGTAAGCTGTCAAATGTTCTGTTGCTAAACGCCTATGATGCCCTGACATCTGCTGCGACCCATACAATTGACGCACGCACCTTGGCGATGATGGTCGGATATAATTCCAACGATTTCGATACACTGCGGGCCAGTTTGCGGGCCTTGGCAGAAACTGTAGCCGAATGGGACATGTTGGACGAACAGGGGCGGCAGGAATGGGGGGTGTCGTCTTTGTTAAGCTTCGCCAAGCTGAAAAGCGGAATTTGTGAATATGCCTATTCTCCGGCTTTGGCGCAAAAGCTTTATGACCCAAAGATCTATGCATTGATCAACGTTCAGATCCAGAGGAACTTTAGCTCAGGACATGGGCTGGCGTTATACGAAAACTGTTATCGCTTTGTACGTACCGGTTCGACTGGCTGGTGGGCGCTGGATGTGTTTCGAAAACTCATGGGGGTTGATAGCAGCGACTATTACAGCAGCTTCAAGCATCTCAACGCAAAGATTATCAAACCGGCTGTGTCAGAAGTCAACAAAAGCTCTGATATCCTGATTGAGCCCGAGTTCCGGAAAAAAGGCCGCACGGTAACGGACATAAGGTTTCTGATTAAGGGGAACCCACAGAAGGCAATGTTTGAAATTGATGACAGCGACGGCGTTCGGAATCTTCCCGTATATAGAAAGATGCGAAAACAAGGCGTGTCCGACAGGCTTGCCCGACAGTGGATTGCTGAGCATGGCGAAGACTACGTTCAGAAAAAGCTCGATTATGTAAGCGGGCAGGGGGGTGTGAAATCGACGGTGGGTTATCTGACTGCAGCCTTGCGGGAGGACTTTCAAGTCCCGGAACAGGAAGCGACGTTAGAACCAAGTCCAAAAGCCATTGAGGCAGCCCGGTTACGGGATGTGGAAAAAGCCAAAGAAGACGTAGCCTACGCGTCACGCGCTGCCGAACGTGTCGAACGATCCCGAAAGCTGGCAATTGTCGAGGAGTTGGTTTCGCGGCGAAACCCTACGCAACGGGATGCCGACAAGCGCCTGTTTATGGCGGGGTTGGATAATGACCTGGATCGAGAACATTTCCGCACGCAAGGGTGGCGATCGGGGTTGAACGCCACCGCTATATTCGATTTCTGGCAGGAGCTTGAACCTGAAGCTTTTGCATAAACACAATGGGCGGGATCAAAATCCAGCGTTTTGAAGTCAGCGGTTTTTGAGTGCTGACTTCAACGCATCACCAATCGCGCTGTTCTGCGCATTATCGCTTGATTTTGCGCGTTACGACCCTTTTGGTTTTGTGTGCCAGTATTCTTCGGGGGCTTTGTTGCGAAGTTTATTGCTGACCGAAGGGATCGCGCATTGCCTAAGGGTTAAGCGGCCAGTTCCGCGAATTGACGAAACGGTGGTCCTGTTCGACGATGTTGTTCAAGTGTTTCCTCCTAACTATCTCGATTGGGATCGGGCAGCCAAAGCCTTTCAGCATCTTGTTGACGGTGTTGATTCCCGCAGTGTTAGCACCACTTTTGGCGATAACTATCTTGCGTGGAAGGCCGTTACTTCCAGCATTTTGGCAAAAAACTTCGTGGCAGCCGGTTTGTTATCGGAATAGGATGCAAAGATCGAGCGAGCCTCGCGCCACTTCCTGGCACGCCAGCCACGGGTGCGTATTTCATCAAGCTCCCAAGCCTCGGCGCGCAAGCGCATTACTTCATCTTCGCCGGGCTGTTGCCCGGCGATCTGCTCCGCCAGCAAAGGGAATCCTTCACGCTCTTTCTGCTGTTTGCGGCGCAGTGCAACCCGCTTTCGCGATGTATCTTCGAACGAAAAGCGCTTCCACCTCTTAAACCTCATGATCGACACCGCCCTGCCAGTTGGTCCGAGTGTTTCTGAGATACTGCAGGCAGGCCACGCGCCCGACGTCGGCGTGCAACCCATTGTCGAGGGCAAAGCGATGGCGTGCCTCCCAGTCGCGCCTCCAGTCCGCAGCAAGGCGGTCATCACGATAAGCTCCTCGCCGGCGGCGGAACATCAGAGAGGCCAAACCGTGGACAATGGGTTCAATCTCGCGGTGCAAGCCGGTGTTGACCATGCCGGAAAACAGGCTTTCAAAAGTCTCACGCATGATCGCATCGCGCAATTCATCGTCGCAGGGGATAGGCAGATCTTCGGCTGTTTCTGTCAGGCAGAATAGTTCGATTTGGTCATCCGCGGTTGATTGGCTGTCATACATGGGTGTGTCTCCCTACCCTACCCGCGCGATCCTCAGGGTAACAAGATTGCATTGTTCTCCAGCAATTCAGACGAACCCGGACGAGACGGATAACAAAGACTTTTCGCCGCGTTGCCGAGGGTCGGTTACTTGAGCTGGGGTCAACTTGCATTGCACATATATATGCTTGATGCAGGCCACCTTTCGGTGATCTGCGATACTCACTGCTCTGGGTCGCGGTGAAACCGGGGTTTTCTTTTTTCAAGAAATGCGGCCATGCCTTCTTGCTGCGCGGGCAATCCGTAGAGCGCGTGATACATCTGTCGCTCATAACGTATCCCGGCTTCCAGCGTGCTGTGATCGGCCATGTTGACACAGGAACGGGCCATACTGACGATATCGGGCGCGTAACCGGCTATCTGCGCTGCCACCTCTTGCGCAGTGCCCAGCAGGGCATCCGGTTGCAAGACCCGGCTGACCAGGCCCATCTGCAGCGCCTCTTCTGCGTCGATCATCCGTCCGGTCAGGATCATGTCCATTGCCCGGGCGCGCCCGATCAGGCGGGTCAGGCGTTGCGTACCGCCGATGCCGGGGATGCAGCCGATCTTGATTTCGGGCTGGCCGAATTTTGCCGTGTCCGAGGCCAGGATGACATCGCACATCAAGGCCACTTCGCAGCCTCCGCCCAAAGCGTAACCGCTGACGGCGGCCACTTTGGGCAGGCGCAGCGCGGCGAATCTGTCCCAGCCCGCAAAGAAGTCACTGGCCTGCATGCTGGTATAGGTCTGGACCGCAAGTTCACCGATATCGGCCCCGGCGGCAAAGGCGCGGTCATTGCCGGTCAGGATCAGGCAGCCAATGTCAGGATTGGCGTCAAAGCCGGTTGCAGCGGCCAGCACCTCCTCCATCACTTGTGTGTTCAGGGCGTTCAGCTGATCGGGCCGGTTGAAGCGGATCGTTGCGACCCGCCCCTGTGTTTCGGTTTCAATCGTGTCATACATGCTCAGCTGTCCCAGATTGCGCCATAGGCGGGGATGCCCAGACTTTCCATGTCATGCACAACTTTGCGCGTCAGCTTCTGGTTCGAGATCACGATGACCGCTTCGGCCCCGCTGTCACGCACCGCCTGCAAGGCCAGCGCCGGCAGGTTCGGTTTGCCCTGCGTGTCCGTATCCCAGATCAGCGGGCTTTCGGTATGCGCCTCGATCTCGTCGACCAGCGCGTCGCCATAGGTCTTGCGCGGGCTGCGGGTAGACCAGATCAGCCGGTTGGGTACATCGCCCGCCAGCAGATGCGGCAGGATCGGCCCGATGCCGGACCCGGTGCCGACATAGACAACCTTCTTGAACAGCACCTCGATCCGGGCCACGCCGGATGCGGTAATGCCCTTGACCCAGACCTTGTCGGGTGGGTTGTCGATGAACCGTCCGGTCCAGTCGCCCGCCCGGCTGATCGCCAGTCGATAACCGGGTTCGCCCGGGTCAGGAATATTGGCAAAGGAGTGATATTCGCCAAACGGCGTATGACTGATGGCGTTGGAGCTGCCGGGAAAAGGCGTGTCGCCGTAATCGAACCGGGCGATCACCGCGTGGTTCGAGGGTTTCACGATCTCAACATCCACCCGTTTCAAGGTCAGCCAGGGGGACAGGATCGACAAGGTGATCAGACACAGCATCCAGAACGCCGGGCTGTGTAGCAGATCGCCACCCATATCCCACGTGATCGACACTGTTTGCGCCCAGAACAGCGCCAGCACGGTCCAGCCGACAAAGCGGTGGATTTTCTCGAACGTGTTGTGAAACTTGGCCCGGATGGGCCCGAGGGCCGAGATCACCATGAGCGTCATCAACAGCACCACCGTGCCGCTCAGGCCTAAGGTCAGATCGGATGGCAGCGCGGCGCCGTTCATCCGGTTTGCCACCATGGCAAACAGCAGAAAGCCGAACCAGATGGTGCCCGCTACCGTACCACCCGAATGCAGCCCGCCGAAATGGAAGACCTTGCCAGCCCCCCAGCGGATCCAGAGCGGCCACGAGGTTGGCACCCGTGTCGCCAGCCAGAACAGCGCGTTGACCACCCTTTGTTGCCGGATCAGAATGCCAAGGCTCAGGTTGATCAGTGCCATATCCGCGATGGGGCCAAGGGCATATGCCCCCTCGGACAGCCAGCGCCCGTCGCGCAACCCGAGCACGAAGACGGTAAGGTTGACCACCGCGACCAGCAGCGCCAGACGCCGGTATTCCATCAGGGCGGGGTGCCGGGTCACCCGCCGCCAGTTCTGGGCGGGGGTGTCCAGATTTGTTGAATGCGTGGTCATCAGTTCAACTCCGTGCCGGTGTCGGTGATATGGGTTTGCGCCAGTTTCAGCAGCAGACGTTTGTCCAGCTTGCCGCGCGGTGTGCGCGGCAGGATGTCCATCGGCATCACCATGGTGGGGTTACAGTAATAGGGCAGGCGGTCCGCCACTGAACGCGCCGCCCGTTTCGGGCAGGCTGTGGCGGGTGAGATGAAGCTGACCAGATTGCGGCTGTCATATTGCAGGGTCACCGCCTGCTGACAGCAAGGCGAAGTTTCGAGCGCGCCGGTCACGCTGTCCAGCTCGACCCGGAAGCCGCGCACCTTGACCAGATCGTCGACCCGCCCGAAATGTTCAAGCTCGCCGGTTCTGGTCCAGCGGCCAAGATCGCGGGTTCGAAACATCATATGGCCGGGTCGGAACGGATCGGGACGATAACGGTCAGCGGTCAGGTCCGGATTGGCCAGATACCCGGCGGTCACGCAATCGCCACCGGCCCACATCTCGCCCTTATGGCCGATTGGCAGGGGGCGCAGGTCTTCGTCCAGAATGTAGACCGTGTTGTTCGGCGTCGGACGTCCGATGGAAAGCACCGGTTTGTCGGGGTGATGCGGTTCGGCCGTGTTGATGATCGTGGTCTCGGTCGGCCCGCACGAGTTATAGAAGGTGCAGAATGATGACCATGCATCGGCCAGTGGGCGGGGGCAGGGCTCTCCGGCGACGGCGGCGACATTGACCTGCTGGCACCGGCTGTGATCCAGCGCGTTCAGGATTGATGGCGTGGCGATCAGTACATCGACCCGTTCCGCCGTTTCCTGAATGGATTTGCCACGAATGACCAGCGTGGCGCCATTAGACAGCGCGCCGAGCGTCTCCCACGCCGCCATGTCAAAGGCGATGGACAGGATCTGACCCACTTTCAGGCCCGGGCGCATGCCCAGATCGCCAGGGGCGGTCAGCAGAATATTGACCAGATTGCCATGGGTCACCTGTACGCCATTTGGCACGCCGGTTGTGCCGGAGGTGAACAGGATCATGGCCAGATCGTCTGGCCGTGCCCGGTATTGCGGCCCCGGGGCCGGGGCATCCAGCATCCGGTCGAACATAACCGTGTCAATGGTGATCAGTGTTTGATCGCTTGCGACGGGGACCCGATCGGCCAGTTCGCTGAGGCAGAGCAGAACACGCGCGCCGGTTACTTTGGCCACGTGGCGCAGGGTTTCGGCGGGCGCGACGCCGACATGTTGCGGCACATAGGCAGCCCCCAGTTTCATGACCGCGACGATACCGATCACCATCTCGACCGAGCGGTGCAGAAACAGGCACACCGCATCGCCACGCTTCACACCATGTGCGCGCAGCACGCCAGCCAGACGGTTCGACGCCTGATCCAGCGCCGCATAACTGAGGCTGTGGCTGCCGCATTCAACGGCAGCCGCGTCCGGGTTCTGTCGCAGTTGATGGCGCAGCGCGTCGGCAATCGTGGCATGGCGCGGGCTGATGCTCGGGCCCCAGCCAAAGCTTCGGAACTGCGCCTGATCCATGGGGGTAAGGCTGGACAGGGGGTTCGGCTGGCGGGGGTAGGTGATATCCGGGCGGGTAAGGGGGGTGATATTTTTCAGGGACGTAATGTTGATTTCCTGCATGACAATATCCTGTTGGTTCGGGGGTCACGCATTATTGATAATGGGAAAATTTCCCATTATTGCTCACATTCGATCACAAAATGGTCACGAAACCGTTGAATGTGTTAATGGGCGGCAAATGTTATCCGCCATAGAGCTTTAATGAGTAACGCAATGTCGACTGCACCCAAGCCACCCCTTGAAACCGCGCTGGCCGCTTTGCTGGAGCCTTTGGCGCGGGCTATGGTTGCGCATGGCGTAACGGTCGGGGCAGCGACAGAGGCGCTGAAAAAGGCATTGCTGAGCGCGGTTGAGGACAGCTCGGCCACACCGCTTAGCGACAGCAGGGCCAGTCTGCTGACCGGGTTACATCGCAAGGATGTCAAACGGTTGCGCAGCCTCAGCGACGAAACCCCGCAAAAGCGAAGTTGCAGCGCTGCCGCGCTTGTCATCAGCCATTGGGCGACGTCGCCCGAGTTTCAGGATGCGTCCGGCGATCCCCGGGAGTTGCATCGCAAAAGCGATAGGAACGGGCCGGGATTCGACGATTTGGTGCGTCTTGCGCGTATCGACATGGCACCGGGTACGGTTCTGAATACCCTGCTGGATCAGAAAATTGTCGAACAGGACGATACAGGGGTCTTGCGTCTATTAACTCATGCATTCCTGCCGTCAGGTGGCGGGGCCGAGCAGGTGGCGGCCTACCAGGCGACCTTGTCGGCGCATCTGACGGCCGCAACGCAAAACCTGCTGGCCGAATCCGGGGCCAGGCGCAACTTTGACCGCGCTGTTCGCTATTCGCACCTGTCAGACGCGTCGGTTGAAGAACTGAAAAAAACCTCGGACGAAAAGGCGCAGGCTTTGTTGCAAGAGATCAACGCGCTGGCCCGGGACCTGCAGGAGAGGGATCAGAACGGCGGCCACGCAGGCCGGTTTGCGATGGGGGCTTATGTTTTGCCGACTCCGGACAAGATCAGGGATGAGAGTGAGTAATCATGATTGTGTTTTCCCGTGTCTTGGCAACAACCCTGATCGCGCTATGGCTTGCCGTGCCAAGTCATGCACAGGAAAGTGAAGAGCGCGAAGGGGGGATCATCGGAACCGGCATTGTCGGCACGATCACCCATCTGGGCAGCGTCTATGTGAACGGTTTGCGCATTCAGACCGATGACGCGATGGCGGTGACCGGGTCCGCTCCGGCCATAACCGCCGATGAACTGCAGCCCGGCCATACGGTCGCGATTGTCGCCGCGCTTGCCGATGACGGATGGGTTGCAAGGCAGATCCGTCAAGTCCTGCCCGTTGTGGGACCGGTGACAGCCATAGCGCGTGCCGAATTGACCGTGCTGGGCACGAAGATTGATGCTGGTGAGCATGTTGCGGGCGTAAATGTGGGCGACTGGGTTGCGATCAGCGGGCTGTGGCAGGGACGGCGGGTCATTGCGTCACGGATAGAGACCCTGACCGGCACGGATCATCAAGCCCGGCTGAGCGGCACCTATCTGGGCCCGGACCTGAACGGCAACACGGTCGTCGGGGGCAGCAATGTCAGTGGGATAAGCCCCCGACATCTGCAACTGGGTGAGCTGGTCCGGGTGTTTGGTCAGCCCACACCAGACGGGATCGAGGCGACCCGGTTGGAAACCGGATTGTTCGACGCCACGGTGGGCCTCATCCAGGTTCAGGGGTATTACTCGGTGCCCAAACCCAGCGGGCTTTACACGGTTTTAGGCAGTGGTCTTGTGTCCTACACCGATCAGCCAGAGATGATCGAGCAGAGCGACCGGGTTATCCGATGCGGCCAGATGGGGCAGCTGGGCGGTTCGACCAACAACCCAGAGCAGGCCGGGATTTGGGCGGAACTGGGGTGTCATTGAGCGCCCCCATACCCGAACACGCCGTTTAGCTCGCTACAACATCCTGTTGCTGAACCCCCAGCCCTTCGGCGCCCAGTTTCAGCTTGTCGCCTGGCTTCAGGTAGGTCGGTGGGGTCTGCCCCATTCCCACGCCGGGCGGGGTGCCCGTTGAAATCACGTCGCCGGGCTGCAGCGACATGAAGTGCGACAGATACGCAACCACTCTGGCGACGCCGGAATGCATCGTCCGGGTCGAGCGGTCCTGATACCGCCGCCCGTTCACCTCAAGGTACATTGACAGGTCTTGCGGGTCGGGAATTTCATCCCGGGTGACCAGCCATGGTCCGATTGGCCCAAATGTATCCGCCGACTTGCCCTTGACCCACTGGCCTGAGCGATGCAGCTGAAAGTCGCGTTCGGATAGATCGTTCACGGCGCAATACCCGGCCACGTGATCCAGCGCGTCTTCCTCCGAGATGTATTTCGCCTCTTTGCCGATCACGACGCCCCTGCGGTGTTGTCACGTTAACTGCCGTTCGGTTGCTGATGCCCGTAATTGGACGTAGGTGACATTGATGAAGTCATCGTCGATCAGCTATAAGCGTCACCGGTTTCCTCCGCAGATTGCTTGAAAATTACGCCGCCGACAAGGTCGTCCAGGCGATGTCTGGCATCTGGATGAAGGTGTCGTGAAAATCTCAGGTCGCAAATATTGGCGATGGCGCGCGGTCGATCAGCATGGTGCCGTGCTGGACGAAATACTCCAACCGAAACGGGACAAACGGGCCGCAAAACGGCTGTTGCGCCGCCTGATAAAGCGTCTTGGGTTCATTCCAAAGTGGATCATTACGGACAAGCTGTGTTCTTATGGTACTGCCAAGCGAGAGGTTGCACCGGGCCTGGATCATTGGTCGCACATGGGCCTCAACAACCGTACCGAGAATAGCCATCTGCCGTTCCGCAAACGGGAAAGAGCGATGCAGGGATATCGGTCTCCGGGCGGATTACAGCGGTTTGTGGCCACCCACTCAGCCGTCCGTAATTGCTTCAGCGCCCCCGCTCACGCCGATCCGCCGCAACAATCCGATATCACCGTCTCGAGGCATTTGACGCTTGGAATGCCGTCACTCAAGTTGCTTGAAATCCGTAAATCAACATTCCCTGGTCGACCGGAAGTTAACGTGACAACACCCCCTCGGGAAGTGCGCGCCTTTAAAGGAGATCATGAGCTGG
>NZ_JQEZ01000016.1 GCF_000743705.1 Ruegeria halocynthiae
GACCAGGCCATCGTTCGGCACAAGCCACGCCTGCTGAGTGACAATGGGTCCTGTTACATCTCCGGCGATTTGGCCGAATGGCTGGAAGACCAAAAGATGGGCCATGTTCGCGGCGCTCCGTTCCACCCGCAAACCCAGGGCAAGATCGAGCGTTGGCATCAAACCATGAAGAACCGGGTTCTGCTGGAAAACTACTACCTGCCCGGCGATCTGGAACGTCAGATCGAGGCTTTCGTCGATTACTACAATAACGAGCGATACCACGAGAGCCTGAACAACGTCACACCGGCAGACGTCTACTTCGGGCGTGACAAAGCCATCATCAGAGAAAGGGCAAAGATCAAGAAGCTGACAATCCAACAGCGCCGCTTGCAACATCAAAAACAAGCCGCATAATCAATCACGTTAACGAACCAGAGCCTCCAATAATCAAGCCGCTCTGATGTCCCATTTTATATGACGACGGACACTGGCGGCGAACATGATGTGGGTTCAATCAAGGTGAACAATCGAACGGTGGATTGGGAGATCAACTACTACAACAAAGACCTTGATGATGAATCCCCGGATTCGACTGACCCACAACAGACAACAAGGCATATGACCGTTTTGCTGTCCACAGAATACTAAGGCTTATGCCAGTTCTCCAATGGGGAACTGGCTTTTGCCGTTTTGAGGTCTGCAAAAGCCCACTTTCTCGCTACTTTACTGAACTCAACAGAGTTTTGGTCTCAAGAATTTCCCGAAAGAAAATTTGATACTCCAGAGGCACAAGGTGGGAGCTATTACGAAGTTTCCAATTGGTTGAACAGCGTCCAGCGGTTTAGGAGAATATTTACCAAAGTTTCTGTATACATCGGTGGAGCAATGTAGGCGAAAGTATAGCCTAGGTCATACAAGTTAAATCACCGGGCTGCCTTGTTGCTTAAGCTGAGTGTTTCAATCGCATGAGATAGTCTCAGCAAGACGCCAAGACAGGAGACGAAATTGGACCCAGAAATGGGACTAGAGAAAATTTGCCGAACTAAGCCTAGAGGAGCAGTCACACCGGCATTTTTGTCTGAGAAGCAAACTGCAGCCTACCTAAACATGTCTGTGCAGTGGCTTAGGAAGTGTCGAGCGAATGGAAGCGGCCCGGATTGGAAGAAATTTGGTCAAGCTATCCGTTATCCCATCGCCGATCTTGAAAACTACATCTCGCAATCAAGTCGTAAGTTCACTGGTCAGAATGTCGAAAAGGCTGACCGATGTGCCAATACGTCAAGAGATTGGAAATCTAGCTCTGGAACCAAGGTACGGTTCTAACGCCTGATCCGTTTAGATTGTAAAGCTTGCAAACAGCAAAGTTGTAGAAGTGTCGGCGAGAGGCCGACCAGAGCATTGACTAAGTCCTTTCCTCTGGTCGGTTGCCACCAAATCAAACAGTTCAGCCTCAGCACAAAACTAAACGGTTGCAACTGCAACCGATGGCTCAGGCGTGGCTGCAATTCAATGAGGGTATCCAAAGATGCGACCTGAGAAAAGAAACTCTAAGTCGGACCTGAAGCGGAAAACCAAGAAGCAACGCGAGGAGAAGGAAAAAAGCAGTCACGCTTGTAAGGCAACGAAGAACACTGAAAAACAGTCTAAACAGTGGGATAAACTATCTAAACAGAGTATTTCTATACAGGATATCAATACTTCACCCCCTACACTCAGCCTAAAAAACAAAGTTACACGCTTCGACGATGACAGGGCTCACAGCAAAGAAATCCACAGAGAAATCTGCGGCAAGTACAGCGAAACTGTTTTCAGTTCTTACGAGAAGCGCCGGTTTGTAAAAACTGATATTTCAGACTTTAATGCGCTGTTGGGCCGCAACGGCCTGTGCGCGGATCACATGCCAGCCAGTGACCTTGAGCTTCGAAAAGAGCTTGGTGAATTGACGATTGATCAACTCCATCAGCTTCATCTTCGAGCCAAGAAAGATCCGCTCCTGAAAGTGTATTGGATAACCTTTGTTGATGAAGCCAACATGGTCAACGAGAGGCACGGTACGTTTCACGTATTCAAGTTTAAGCAGAAGGTTCAGTCAGCAATCCGCAACTACACTTCTATGGACGCCCTTGGCGTTCTCGAAGTTCAGGCAATGAAAAATTATCCCAAAGACCAGAAAGGAAAGTTCTTTTCTCTACATGCTCACGCCCTCTGCTGGGGATACGATACTTGTGATCCCAAGGCACTCATGGATCATGCCAAGGGTTTCAAGAGCAACATCACTAAATTGCCGATACTCTCCAAAACAGCAACCATTCTTGAAGGCAGTTTTAGCAAACTTGGACGGTACATGACTAAGCCACCCTACCTAGGTAAAGAGGTTGATTACCGTAAATTTGGAACGGGTGAACCTTGTCTGTTCCCGTCGCGGGAGTTGAACAAACACCATGATTTTCGGCTGTTTGAGTATTGTGCAAAGTTGCCGATGGAGCAGACGATCTTCGGCGTGCGTGACGGCACCAAGCTCAGAAACAAAATTGTCTCGGGCCTCAAGAAATGGCAGTCACAGAGAGAGGGTACCGAAGTCAAACTTGGACACCGGATCAACACTGTGTTCAAGCGCTTTTTTGCAGATAACAAGCGGTTTAAGAACTACCGGCCGTTTAAGGTTAAATGGAAAAAACCTACAAAACGAAAGCGTTAAGATATCTAGGCGGGAGTAACATCCCGCCCACGGTGWTCTGRMAAGRAGWTSGYGATTTCAWCGGAAGCSGCCRTTCGWGCKGTRYGCSGCTAWGGTCGGYAGWRAGCCCACTTTACTAATTTTCTGCGCAGCAGCGAATGTCCGGTACCGGAAGGCCACCAAGACAATCAACCAAATTCAGCGCTGAGCGAACTTTGATCTAAACGAATTATTGGCCATTTTTTTTGAATGAGTTATTCATCAGGACGCAACCGCGGGAGTGTTGGATGTACTACGTTGCCGAGACCGAAAGCTTGATCGCGGATGGTGTGATTTCAGAAAGCCAAGCCGATGAAATAAAATCGCGTGCGCGAACTGCGATGGTTGCTCTTTGCGTCAACGCCTTGTTGATCGCAGGCATTATTGCTGCGACGCTGGGACTCGTATTTTATCTTGCTTCAGCGCTCAGTGTAGCAATTTGTGGTGGGCTGTTTCTAGCCGTCGGCCTACTGATTTTGCGGCATGCGGCCTCGCTCTATCGAATGTTTGGCAATGCCAGCTCTTTGATTGGGGCGGGCATGTTGATTAGCGGAACTGGCATTGAACTGGCGGACAAGATACCTGATGCCGCTGGGTGGTTGATGATTGTCATTGGGGCTGTAATTTTCGGCCTTTGTACATGGCGTTTCAGGGCTGTTCCTTCGCAGTTGCGCTTTGCATACGGGGCTGTGCTCTTGATGGGTGGAGCGCTGCATATCGTCGGTATCTATTTTTCTTTCAACCACGCTGRTATTAGCGGTTGGCCCATGCCTTTCGTACATTTCTACGTGTTTGCATTTATCGTGGCACTCGGCGTGTTTCTTGATACCCGGTTGATCACGGCGTTGGCGATTGCGCCCTTCGCGCAGATGCTGGACACAGGAACTTATTATTTCTCGGCGGCCTATGTGTTCTACTCGCCAGAACCGACACTCAGTATTTTGCAGATGTCGCTGCTAATTGGTGCCTGTCTGTGGGCGGCAAACCGATGGGGAGGTCGCATCTCTCGACAGGCTGGCATCCTGATGATYATGGCATTTGTAGTGGCGAACCTATGTTTCCTTGTCGGCAGCATCTGGGGGGACGTCTTGGGTGAAACCTGGTGGGGGCCAACGCGGGACGATTTTGACGATTACAGCGCATATTTCGCCGAGCGCGATACCTTCCGCGCGGCAGCTTTCAACATCAGCGAGCAAGTGTACGCGGTCATCTGGGCTGTCCTGCTGGCAATTTTAATTATCTGGACGGCGTTGAGTAACCGAAGAGGGCTTTTCAATACGGGCATGACCTTCGCGGCCATCCACGGCTATACGCAGATGTTTGAGAGTTTTTCCGACGAGCCGTTGGCCTATGTCATCGGCGGGCTAGCCGCGATCCCTCTAGCCTTTGGACTATGGCGTTTAAACAACGTTTGGTTTCAGCCATTGGATGTAGCAGGGGCACGTTGAGGGGATCGGCGAGCAGATACAAAACGGACATTGGTGCAGCCGCAGCGAATGGCAACAAAGTCCCGCTCAGCCGACCTTGATGCCGTCTGAACCGACCCGATGACCGACTGAAACCGTCAGATGACCGGTCTGAGCCCAAACTTTCCAAAATTCGGCAACGCAGCTAATGTCGGGTCTCGGTAATTGGAGACACTATGAACATCTTGGCTACGTTTTGGAATTTGGTACGTGTCACATTCTTGGAAGGTATGTTGCATCGGACTGAAGACGGTCAAAGGCTAGGCTTCTCTTCGAGAAGAGGCTGGGGGGCCAACCTGATGTTTGCTGGAATAACTGGTTGCGTGATTGGGTTAGTTTGGATCGCCCAAAGAGCACATTTCGAGTTGGACGCAGTCACTACGACTTCTGAAGTTTTGGAGGTGCAAGAGGGTGAAACGTCAGATGGTGATGCGGTCTATCAACTCACGCTCAGATGGACCCACGAAGATGGAACCAAACATGTTACGATCCCTCGCGTTCGGGCAAGCTACTACAATGTGCCCGTCGGGACCGAGTTGGATATCAAGTACGATCCCAATGATCCAAAGGACGTTCGTGTTGAAACGGAAGAGGGTCCGTGGTTCTTCCCTCGACTGATCCTGATCGGAAGCTTGATGAGCTTTGTTATGGGAAGATTGTTGAGGGGTGATCCCACGGCTTAACCAGAATTGTTTTCTGCGGATGCAGACGTTCACATATGCGAAGCCAACGGCAACTTTGTCCGCATAGCCGCTGACCACGGCTCCAAAATACTGCACCTTTGATTAAAAGTCCGCTTCTCTGTGCATTGCCGCCGTCGCTGGGGCCCAGTGCTGCAAAGGCAGCTAAGGTCTGCTTGGTGGCCAGTTCATCCCCCCCAAAAAACCGCTTGCCCAGCTTTCGAGCTCGTCTTACCCCGGGTATACCCGGCCCAGCGTATACCCCGGGTAGACAAACATCTAAAACTCCGAGGCGCGCAGGTGACTGATTTCATCGAACTCTGGAAACGATCCCACTGGTTATCTAACTCAGCAAAGGCATACGCGACCCATTTTTTCAAAGACGAGTGGCAAGCTGCCGTTGAACACAGGGGCGACCAACCATGGATGGAAATACTTCAGGAGTCATCGAACGAAGCGAGAGCAGCCGGAAAAACAGGATGGGATATCGCTGAGCAATTGTTGGGCGAATTTGTAGTGAAGACTAAACCGCAGGCTGACCTGTTGAAGCGCGCGGAACAGCAGATAACAGACTACCTCTTGGATGGCACCTATAGAGGCTATGGCTTTGATCGCCCGCGAACGTTGGACACGGAGCCGGTTCGCATCCCCGCTGAATGTTGGAAAGGACCCGTCTCATGGGTTGGAAACGAGGTATCCTACCAATCGCTTACGTTCAGCCAAGTACGGGTGCGCATGATGCGCGAGCATCTTGATCCAATTTTGAAGAAACCGTTTGACACACCGGTTCCAAAAGCTGGACGTCCCACGGTAGCGCCTGCCATCGAAGCGGCCTTTCACGCGCTGCACAAGATTGGTGAAATCGACTTGTCAGCTTCACAAATGTCTCACTACCCCAAGGTCAGAAAGTGGCTCGAAAAGAACGGCACTAACCTTCCGGTACCAGCAGACAAGATCAGCTCCGAAACTATTCGGAGAATTATATCTCCTCTTTTCAAAGAGTTAAAAGAAATCAAAAAACAATAAATTCGGGTGGGGTTTATTGGTATTTTTTGTGGTTGGTAGGTAATCCAAGTCTAGAGCATCAGCAACTCAACCCGGAGTAAACAGATGCTCACCAACGAACCCGCTAACGACAACAACGGCCCCGCAACGGATTTTCTGGACGGCTTTATTGACGAGATCAAAGCCGCCGACTTTCTTTGCCAGAGTGTGCGCACCATCCAGAAATGGCGCGTAACAGGGTTTGGCCCGAAATTCTACAAGTCGGGTCGGTCTGTGCGCTACCGCCGCCGTGAGCTTTTGGAATGGGCCGAGGCGCGCCGCTACGGCAACACCAGCAGTTACACCGCAGCCTGAGTTTTGCCCGCACAGGGTTGGCAGCGCTGTGCGGGATTTTGGGGCCGGAATGGCTCTGTAGGGGCGCGGGCGAAACGGTCCTGCGCCCCTTTCCTCAAACACACACAGAAAGACATCGAACCATGGCAAACCAACCAGCACAGAAATTCAAAATCGGTCTGATCACCGCAACCATCTGGGACAATGATGGCTTCTACTCGGTCGACATGTCCCGAGCTTACAAAACTGACACTGGTGAATGGCGCAATTCAAACAGCTTCCACCATTCGGACCTGTTGAATATCTCCAAGTGCGCGGAGCGCGCAGAAATCTGGATTGGCCGTCAAACCAATGCCAAGTGATGGCAGCGCCGGAGCACCTTTGCTCCGGCCCCAAAACAAATGCTGCCCCGCCGGAGGCACTCAGGGGGCGTAAGCCCCCGCACCTTTTCCCTTACATCGCCAATTCTCCCAGCGGCAGGGCATGCCGCAATAGAGGGGGGTCTTGTAACACCCCCCTCCACGAATACGAAAGCGAAGGTCAGCGCAAATGGAGGCAACAATCCTACATTCCGGGTTCGATGGGCTGAAATTCACTGTTCAGGCGGATATCCCAGACGGTTTTCGCGAAGAACTGGCAGCCGCCAAACAACATGCCAAAGAGACCTTTAGCGATTGTGTTCTCGAATTTGGTTCTGTGTCGCTCAACGTGACCAACAAGGGCGCAAGGGGCTTCACCGCTCATACCGGTGATCATGGGGCTGTGTGGCTGTTTCAGGACCCACAGGACCGCATTCCCAACAACCCCGGTATCACTGTTGACTTCCGCGCCTTTGGCCTTGCCACCTGCGGCCTTGAGGGAGCGGAACAGCACTTTGGCGCGTGCATGGAGGCATTTGGGATCAAATACGTCGAAACGCAATTGCGCGTCGCACGGGCTGATTTCGCCGTGGACTTACTGGCCCCTTGGTTTGAACCTGACCGCGAAGCCTTGGTTGTTCCACCCGGCACCAAGGTCACGGAATACACCGGCGTTGATGAAACGGCGACCGTATCCAGCGGCGCGCGGGTGGTTGGTCTGCGTGCGGGTGCCGTAGCCAACCGACAACTGGCAATTTATGATAAGCGGGCCGAGGTGATCCAGCAGAACAAGATGGGCTGGCTGACGATCTGGAATGCGGCGCTTGCATCCGTTGGCAAACCGCCCCTTGACCTGACCGACCGGGCCTCAAGCCAAGTCTGGCGCTTCGAGATGCGACTTGGCTCCAAGCAATTGCGCAACCGCTTCGAGATGCGGAACTGGCAGGATGTTCGCAACATCATCGGAGACGCGTTCACAGACGCACTGGGACGCATTCGCTACTGCATTCCCACCACAGACTCAAACCGCGCCCGCTGGCCTGCACATGAGAATTGGCAGCAGTTTGAAGCCGTGGTAGGAAATGACCTATTGCAGAATTGTGCGGGCGTTCTGCCCTGTGATGTCATCCAAGCCAACCGAGCTGCCAAGATGCGGGAACTAGACGCACAACTGGCCGGGTTGTTCGTCACTCGCGCCGCAATCTCTGAAGTATCTGCAGACGAGCTTGAAGGTTTTATGGAGCGCCATACTGAAGTTTTAGTACGACTTATCAAAGAGCATTCAGCACCTGCCAAAGAACGGCTAGCCAAAACGCGGGGACGGTATCGGCTGATTTGAGTGCAACGATTCAATGCAGTCGAGCGACGACTAGCAACAGTCCCACTGTTCGGGTGCTGGGATAACTATTGACGTGCTTTAAGGGTCCTTCCACACGCCGCTCAATGAATGGCCAAGTATTTTTGTAGTGCAGCTTCTTGGTGGGTCTCACTCACCAGTGCCCCAGTGTTTCGCAGCATCTGCAAAGCTTCATGGTATGCATCGTTCCGAGTAGAATCTTGCAAAACAGGCTGTTTGACAGGCAGAAAGATGTCAGTCGGAAGTTTCCCTGCTTTTTGAAAGCGCTTCAATGCAAAGGACCATTTGTTGGCATGTTCAATTATCGACTCGGGACGCTCCTGGGCTAAAGAAATAGGCTTGATTACACTCACCGCACGGTCGCCTGATATCTTAACGAACGGGAAGCGACGCCCATAGACTCCATCCGTAATACGGCGTTCAACATAATCGTTGCTGACATGCCACTTCTTAAGTTTCCCCCGAATTTCGCGTTCCATAATTTGCTCAGCATACATCGGGGTCACGAAGTCTTTGTCGACATAGTACTTGTACAAGCGCTGAAGCTCCACATCGGGGTCTTCAGCAATGCTCATGCGCGCATTGCTAAAACGTATCACACCTTCACGCTTACGTAGAAGTTCTTGAAGGAAAAGGCGAGGTAAGCTTGCCTCCGGAAAGTCAAGGGTCATCTGACCGTGTTCGCCAAGCGTTGCGTAACGCATACGCTTAAGCTCCAATTTTAAGTTGCTCGCAGCGGCTCGATACAAATTCTTGTCTAACCCATTAAAAAAATGGGTTATTCTAGCGTATTTTCTGGTCTTCAACTCAAAGTTAAAGTAGCCGCTTTTGGGGCACGCCAGTACGACTCCAATGTTCGCAAATTCTCCCGTCTCGCTTAGTGGGGCATAGCGAACAATAGTGTAGAGAAACTGTTCCACGTTATTTCCCCCATCCTTCAGGCTCGCAAAGAATTTTCAACCTCTCTAACCGCCGCTGGAAGTCAATTTCGGCTTCAATAGTCTGCCCCATGTCTTTGAACAACCAGTCATCTGGTATCATACTACAGATTTGTGTCCATTGGGTCAAAACGCCCAAGAACCGGGTTGCGTATTTAGCCTTGCTTGCATCGTCGCTGAGCACTTCTAGAAGGTCCACGCGGAAAGGATGCAGTTCCAATGCGTTTTCAAGACTGTACTCATCGCTAAACGCCAAATTGTGGTCAAAAACCGTAAGGCATGAACCAGATACGTCCCAAAAAAGATTTGGATTCCCTCCAGTTTCGGTCAACGTACGATCTTCGTTTCCAACCCAATAATCAAAGACTGCAACATCTCTTCTTAACTCGGCAGGAACCTGTTCAATCAATGAATGGTCTAGGTCATCTAAGTTTGGGACTCTTTTAGACGCAAACACTTGACCGAATCCAAGGCTTCTAGGGGAATTTTCATCTTCGGGAAAAATCGAAAGATCCGGCAATTGAGCAATCTCAAACTCTGGAATCGGCAAGCTGAGTAAACGACCCAAGTGCGCACCAATATATTCGTTAACCAGCCCGTCACAGGTTAAGCTGCGTCCTTTGACATAATAAAACTCTTCATCACTTAAACGACACAAAAATGGCATTGTCATGCCTGAGCCAGCGGCGTTAGCAATTTCGATAACTTCAAGCATCTTTCAACATCTTCTGTGCGGCAAATTATATGTGATGCCAGTGAGTTAAGAGTGTCAAGAATTCAAAGGAAACGAGTTACCAATATAGTTGCCTAATCAGATCAATTGCACATCCGGGTCCTCCATCGAAGAAACTAGTGGGAGTCCCATGCTTGTGTCGGGCTGTTGCTGGTTCGCCACACTCTATTTCGCATCCTGTTGCTTCCACAGTGCTTCCACTAATCACGGAGCCCTAAACGCAAGAAGCGCCCCTTGGGGCGTTAGTGCGTTGTATTAGTGTGGTTAAGTTTGGTTGCGGGAGTAGGATTTGAACCTACGACCTTCAGGTTATGAGCCTGACGAGCTACCGGGCTGCTCCATCCCGCGACACTTTTGAGACCTATCGCTTGCGCTACTTGAGGTCTTTGGTTGGTCTACCGCCTATTCGGCTATTTGAGACCGTTTGCTGGCCTATTGCTTACGCGACTTGAGGCCATGTTGGCCTGATGCATATTTGCTTGAGGCCGGGTCGTTTATTTGATCGTCATGAGAGAGGGGGATTTTTCTAGGTTTGGCGGTGACCTACTCTCCCGGGGCTTAAGCCCAAGTACCATTGGCGCGGCAGCACTTAACTTCCGGGTTCGGGATGGGACCGGGTGTTTTGCTTGCGCTATGACCACCAAACCGAGGAAAATCCCCACGTCGCGACTTGCGTAGCAAGCGCGACGGGCAGGAGGCAGCGTATTCGCGAAGCGGATGCGCGTTCCTGCACGGTTGTGCATCAATCAACACCGTCGCTGTTTGCGTAGCAAAAGCGACGAAGTTATCCATGTTTAATGAAGTGTATGCTTTTGATTTGTCTTTCCATTAC
>NZ_JQEZ01000017.1 GCF_000743705.1 Ruegeria halocynthiae
GCCAGACAGACGGCGTTTCCCGGCTTCGAGGAACTCCTTTGACCAGCTGTAATACAGGCTCTCAGAAATGCCCTCGCGCCGACACAGTGCCGAGATGCTTTCCTCACCACGAAGACCCGCCAAAACAATGCGGATCTTCTCCTCCGCCGAATAGGTTTGCCGCGTCTTGCGGCGGATGGTTTTGACCAACTTGGTAGCCGAAGCTTTGCTGGTTCCGGATTTCTTGTTCATCTCCACTCCTTGACGGTTACGATGAACCAGAAATCCTCCATTGTGCAAATCCTCAAATCTGTCCCACAGGTGCTGACGTCAAACATCAAATGCAGCTATTTGGACCCATTGGCGCTGACGTCAGACACTGGGTTTGAAGGCAGGCAACGTCCAGATGAACAGTTTCGAAGGCCTCAAGGTTGGTGAAAAGCGCAAGAAGCTGCACGCGCTGTTCAATGAACCTGAGACCCGCGCGGCGATGAAGTTGAGCAAGGCGGTTGAGAAGCGGATCGCCACATGGTTGCCCGAGGGCATGGGCTGATCGAAGAGGGTAGGGCGTGCAAGCGCCCTGCCACTCCGGACATATTCCACCGAGCGATAACAGGTTGAAAGTAGACGCGGAAACCCGCCCATGATGCCTAAGCTTCATTCAGTGCCAGCTTGAAAGCAATACGTAAATAGTATATATTAATGATAGATATCAATTGGAGGTAACAATGCCAGATAGAACGGTTGCAAAAGTGTTCATGACCGGTCGGTCTCAGGCGGTTCGGTTGCCGAAAGAGTTCCGGTTCAGCACCGATGAGGTTCGGATCAGGGCGGAAGGCTCAAAGGTCATTCTTGAGCCCATCGAAAACGATTGGGAGTGGTTGGACGAGTTGCACAAACTGGGTCCACTTGATGAGGATGCCGCTCTGGCCGCCGAGGAAGATGTAGCACCGCAGGACCGGCCCGAACTGGATGTGTTCAAGTGAAATACCTGCTCGATACCAACGCCGTCATCGGGATCATCGCGGCCAATAGCAGCCTGATTTCCAGCTTGTCCGAGCATGTTCCAAGCGACTTCGCAGTGCCATCTGTCGTCATGTATGAACTCTATTGGGGCGCATACAAAAGCACGAAAGTCGCTGAGAATGTTGCGCGTGTGGATGCGCTCCGGTTCGAAGTGTTGGACCTGTCAGCTGCCGATGCAAAAGCCGCTGGTCTGATCCGTGCTGATCTGTACAGGAAAGGCACGCCCATCGGGGCCTATGATTTGTTGATCGCAGGGCAGGCGATTTCGCGGTCCCTGACGCTCATCACCAATAACGTCAAAGAGTTTCGCCGGGTTGAAAATCTGATCTATGAGGACTGGCAATCATGACCAAAGTCACAACGCCAACCGCAGCAGAGAGTGCAATCCGCCGCGTGTGGAAATCTGCGCAGATGTATATCGCCTTTCACAAGGATCAGGACAAACGCCAACGCGATGAGCCGAAACTTTGGCCACCGAAAAACGGCAGCGCGTCCCTCCATGGCGATCCTAATGAGCAAGAGGCCATCGTTGTCGTCAAGACCGCTGATCCGGACGAAACTCAGGACGTGCAAATCAAGCTGCATCCAAGCCGGATCGTTGTGCGTCGGGATGCGGAAAGCCGGTGGCAGGGTGTTGCGGTCGACGATCATTCCGTGACCGTCCGCATGGCCGACAACACGATTATCGAAATCCGGCACGACGGGTCGATCAAACGCCGTGGCGCAGAGGATGAGACCCATGTTGAAGCCGATGGCAGCATTTTCAAATGGACCGAATTTGCAGAAGCGCACATGACGGGTGACGGGATCGAAATGAGCCGCCGCACCGATGATCGGATTGCTGCCATTACCCATGACGGTGTTGTTGATCGGGCGCGCAAGCGTTAGCATGAGGCCAATACCTCTAGACTTTCCTTCGGTAGTACTTCTGGCCCGCTTCGGTGGGCCTTTCTTTTTGGCTGATGCCCAGGCGGCGATGTTCCTCTGGTGTCGCTTGGCACCTGGGGCCTGCACCCCACGTGCCGACCCGACTTGCGCTTCGCTTTGACGGCCGCCACCGCGGCCGGCGCCTATCTAACCGTGGCGCCTGGTAAGGTCGGCCCTCCGCCTCCGCTGACAGGAAAGGGCGACGTGTGCAGTAACCCCGATCATCGTTTTGCAGGTGATCCCATCTCGGCAAGACCACCAGCTCGCGGATCTGAACGTGGGTGCTGTGTTGATCGACTTGATTTCCCCAATACGCATCGAGGCTCTTTGTTCAGCCGTCCCGCGCGCGGCGGTCCAAGTCGTTCGTGCCGTTCCGCCGGTTAGACTGGTTCAAGCCCGTAGCCAATGAAGATCCTCGCTCCCCGTGTTTCTTCAAGATGAACATATGCGAGCAGTCGGGAATGGCGCTCCCGATCTGGCAGCAGATCAGGAGCTTCAACGGCTATTTTCCGCAGCCGGGCACGCCCGGCTTTGCATCGCGAAACAAAATAGCCGCTGACATGTCCTTAGTGCCCGCAAAAGCCATGTTCATCGAAACACTTAAAAGCGAGGATCAAACAATGGCTACTCAAACTCTGAAACTGAATGTCAAATCCGGCGAAAAAGAGGGCACGAACTATTGGGATCGATGCGGGGTTCTCTTCGTCAACACCGATGACGCCACCGGCGAAATCAAGTCGATCACCGTCAAGCACAGCATGTTCCCTGGCGTTGAAATGGTGGCCTTCCCGAAACGGGACGACAACGAGCAGAACTGAGCGCAGGGCAGGGCGGCACAAGTCGCCCTTTCATGTGCTCCGGCTTCTGGTCGGAACGAGAGCGCCTGGAGGTGTTCTTGATAGGGGTTTGGCTATAATTGGCAGGGCCCGCTTCGAGCCCAAATTGAACCTCGATGATCGACTGCAATTTAGCGAAGCATCAGATAAGCACCCGCTAGTAGCAGGATAGCAGCCGCAATCCGTGATAAATCGATGCTTCTGACGGATGCATCAAATAAGCCGAAGTGATCGATAAGTAGCCCCACTAGAAGTTGGCCGACAACAACCAATGCAATCGCCGATGTTGCCCCCAGTTTTGGAACTGTTTGACTGAGGGTAAGATAAAGAACCAAACCGAAAACGCCACTTCCCAGCATATACCAAGGTAAGTGCCTCCATTCGCTAATGTTTTCTCCGCCACGGGCAATCAACAGCGCAAGCGACGCAACAACCCCTCCGAGGTGGACTATGAAGCTTCCAGCAGCGCCACCAATTCGATTGCCCATGGAGCCTGCGATTTGAGCCTGCGCGCCAACAGCGAAGCCGCCTGCAAGACCAATTCCAACAATCAGGAGAGTTTCGAACATGAGCACCTCAAATTTTTGGAGTTGAGGCAACCTTATTTACCTTCGATCAGATGTTCGAGCGCAAATCCCGATGGCGACTCTGTCCGCCGAGCAGCCATCAATGTGCCGTGTGGCTATTGTTCGGTGTAAGCCTAAAGTTATTTTATCGGTCGAGAGCATCCGCAATCTGTCTGGCAACAGTTCGGAGCTCGTTGCTTCCCGGATTCGGCATTGGTTTGAAGGTTATTCCCTCTTGCTCGATGTAGCGTCGTGAGGTGACATCGTGCTTTTCGACTAGCGGTATCAGATGCGCATGAGCGTGGGCGACATCACCACCCGAGTATTGAAATGCCACTCGCTCCACGCCAAAAACCTTCTTCTGTGCGACAGCCAATTTTTGCCCCAGCAACATGATTTCGCACGCAATATCCTCCGGGATATTCTCAAAATACTCGATATGAGCCGTCGGAATGATCTGGAGATGACCCGGGCGAATTGGACCAGTATCCATAAACGCCAAGATGCTGTCATTCCGAAATACCTCATGCGTGGGGATTTCTCCGGCAGCAATTCGGCAAAAAAGGCAGTAATCACTCATGTTCCAATAGTCGCCCGAAGAAATTTGACACTATCAAGAAACGTAGAGTTTTCGGAGTTGAATTGGAACAGCTGCCTTGTCCCGCATAGTGTAGATATCTGAACTGCTTCCGATTTTCGGCAATATTGATCAGGGCAAATCACGAGCGTTCAGCTCGTGACCGCGCGCTAGGCTTCAGCCGGTCATGCCGGCTTCCACCCCGAACCAGGCACGCCCATTCTCCCTGCAGCCCGGGTGCGGTGTAACCTGTCTCATCCGAGCCAGGTTACACCGCGGCCGCAAGTCGCCTGGTCACGCCTGTTTCGGCCCTCCGGGTGACGCCCGTTCGCTTCGCCTTTTGCAAGGATTACGCTCGATAGACATCGAGCAAGACGCAGCCCGCCAAAGGCGGTCTGCTGCACTTGTTTTCCCGAACGTCGCGGGGCCGAAAAGCTCTCGTATCTGACCGGGTCCAGGGGGAAGGCACAAAGAGAGACCCGCGCCAGGGCGGGGTCGAGTCCGGCTGAGTGCAGAATAGGGCGTTAAGCTCGGATTGGGCTTCTGTGATTGCGCTCAAGCCTCGTCTTCAGCGAGATATCGATAAATAGTGGCCTTAGAGAGGCTGTATTCAGCCATGAGGTCCTTGATTAAGGTGCCCTGCGCGCGTTTTGCGCGCAGTTCTACGATCTGATTGGTTGTAAGCGCAGGCCGCTTCCCAAACTGAACGCCTTGATCTTTAGCCTTCTTGATCCCGTCCATTTGGCGCTCGGCGCGGATTTCGGTTTCGAACTGACCGATGGCTCCCAGCATGTTGAATAGCAGTCGCCCGGTTGCGTC
>NZ_JQEZ01000018.1 GCF_000743705.1 Ruegeria halocynthiae
CAGATGGGGATAAGAGACAGGCGTGGAACTGAACGCGGGCGATGTGATCGAGATCGTCGGAACCTCGGACGGCGGCGAACCGCTGCGCACCGATTACTTTGATTTCACATTTGTCGGCGCGGCCGGTCCGGATACGACCGATCCGTTTGTGCAAGCCTTCTCGGCGCCGGATATCGGGCAGGGGGATGTGGGCGCGGCCAGCACGCAGATTGTTGCGACTTTTGCCGACAATGTCTCGATCGACGTCTCCAGCATCGACGCGGGCGACATTATCGTGACCGGGCCGGGCGGTCCGCTTTCGGTGACGGGTGTGAGCGTGAATGATGGCGGCGACGGCACGCCACGGACGGCGACCTATACGGTTGCGACACCGGGCGGGACCTGGGATCTGGCGGACGAGGGCGACTATACGGTGGCGTTGAAGGCGGATGAGGTGCTGGATACCAGCGGCAACGCGGTGGCCGCCGATCCGGCGCTGGCCACCTTCACGGTCGACCTGTCAACACCGCCACCACCGCCGTCCGATCCGTTCCGGGTCGAGGCCGAGACGTTTGATATCGTCAGTGGTTTTGTCGTGCAGAACAATGGCGGCGCGTCGGGGGATCAGCTGTTGCAGGCTGGCAGCAGCGGCGAACAGCGGGCGTCCTATACCTTCACCGAGGCGGCGGGCGTCTACAATCTGACGCTTGGGTATTTCGACGAATCCGACGGCCAATCGCAGCTGAGCGTTCTGGTGAACGGGGTCGAGGTCGACAATTTCATCTGGAACGTGGATGCGGGCGACGCGTTTGCCAACGCAAGCTCGTTTGCCGAGCGTGACATCACCGGTGTGGAGCTGAACACGGGCGATGTGATCGAGATCGTCGGAACCTCGGACGGCGGCGAACCGCTGCGTACCGATTACTTTGATTTCCAGTTCACCGGCGCGGCTGGCCCGGATACGACCGATCCGGTTGTGCAATCCTCTTCGGCCCCGGATATCGGGCAGGGGGATGTGGGCGCGGCCAGCACGCAGATTGTTGCGACCTTTGCGGATAACGTCTCGATCGACGTCTCCAGCATCGACGTGGGCGACATCATCGTGACCGGGCCGGGCGGTCCGCTTTCGGTGACGGGTGTGAGCGTGAATGATGGCGGCGACGGCACGCCACGGACGGCGACCTATACGGTTGCGACACCGGGCGGGACCTGGGATCTGGCCGACGAGGGCGACTATACGGTGGCGCTGAAGGCGGATGAGGTGCTGGATACCAGCGGCAACGCGGTGGCCGCCGATCCGGCGCTGGCCACCTTTACGGTCGATCTGTCAACACCGCCACCACCGCCACCGCCACCACCGCCGTCCGATCCGTTCCGGATTGAGACCGAGACGTTTGATATCGTCAGCGGCTTTGTCGTGCAGAACAATGGCGGGGCGTCGGGGGATCAGCTGTTGCAGGCTGGCAGCAGCGGTGAACAGCGGGCGTCCTATACCTTCACCGAGGCGGCGGGCGTCTACAATCTGACGCTTGGGTATTTCGACGAATCCGATGGCCAATCGCAGCTGAGCGTTCTGGTGAACGGGGTCGAGGTCGACAATTTCATCTGGAACGTGGATGCGGGCGACGCGTTTGCCAACGCAAGCTCGTTTRCCGAGCGTGACATCACCGGCGTGGAACTGAACGCGGGCGATGTGATCGAGATCGTCGGAACCTCGGACGGCGGCGAACCGCTGCGCACCGATTACTTTGATTTCACATTTGTCGGCGCGGCCGGTCCGGATACGACCGATCCGTTTGTGCAAGCCTTCTCGGCGCCGGATATCGGGCAGGGGGATGTGGGCGCGGCCAGCACGCAGATTGTTGCGACTTTTGCCGACAATGTCTCGATCGACGTCTCCAGCATCGACGCGGGCGACATTATCGTGACCGGGCCGGGCGGTCCGCTTTCGGTGACGGGTGTGAGCGTGAATGATGGCGGCGACGGCACGCCACGGACGGCGACCTATACGGTTGCGACACCGGGCGGGACCTGGGATCTGGCGGACGAGGGCGACTATACGGTGGCGCTGAAGGCGGATGAGGTGCTGGATACCAGCGGCAACGCGGTGGCCGCCGATCCGGCGCTGGCCACCTTCACGGTCGACCTGTCAACACCGCCGCCACCGCCACCGCCACCGCCGTCCGATCCGTTCCGGGTCGAGGCCGAGACGTTTGATATCGTCAGTGGTTTTGTCGTGCAGAACAATGGCGGCGCGTCGGGGGATCAGCTGTTGCAGGCTGGCAGCAGCGGCGAACAGCGGGCGTCCTATACCTTCACCGAGGCGGCGGGTGTCTACAATCTGACGCTTGGGTATTTCGACGAATCCGACGGCCAATCGCAGCTGAGCGTTCTGGTGAACGGGGTCGAGGTCGACAATTTCATCTGGAACGTCGATGCGGGCGACGCGTTTGCCAATGCAAGCTCGTTTGCCGAGCGTGACATCACCGGCGTGGAACTGAACGCGGGCGATGTGATCGAGATCGTCGGAACCTCGGACGGCGGCGAACCGCTGCGCACCGATTACTTTGATTTCACATTTGTCGGCGCGGCCGGTCCGGATACGACCGATCCGTTTGTGCAAGCCTTCTCGGCGCCGGATATCGGGCAGGGGGATGTGGGCGCGGCCAGCACGCAGATTGTTGCGA
>NZ_JQEZ01000019.1 GCF_000743705.1 Ruegeria halocynthiae
ACCTGAACCTGCACAAGACCTTCTGCATCCCGCATGGCGGTGGCGGCCCCGGCATGGGTCCGATCGGCGTCAAGGCACATCTGGAAGAGCACCTGCCCGGTCACCCCGAATACGGCACCGCCCTGGGCCCGGTCTCGGCCGCGCCCTTTGGCTCGCCGTCGATCCTGCCGGTATCCTGGGCCTATGTGCTGCTGATGGGCGGTGCGGGTCTGACGCAGGCGACCACAGTGGCGATCCTGAACGCCAACTACATCGCGGCGCGTCTGGCTCACGCCCATCCGACCCTCCACACGTCCGAGACAGGCCGGGTGGCGCATGAATGCATCCTCGACACCCGTCCGCTGGATGAGGCGGCGCAGGTCAGCGTCGACGATGTGGCCAAACGTCTGGTCGATAGCGGCTTCCACGCGCCGACCATGTCCTGGCCGGTGGCCGGCACGCTGATGGTCGAACCCACGGAATCGGAACCCAAGGACGAGTTGGACCGCTTCTGCGAGGCCATGCTCTCGATCCGCTCGGAGGCGCAGGACATCATCGACGGCAAGATCGACGCGGAAAACAACCCGCTGAAAAACGCCCCCCACACGGTGCGCGATCTGGTCGGAGACTGGGACCGGCCCTATAGCCGCGAACAAGCCTGCTTCCCCCCGGGCTCCATGGGCGTCGACAAATACTGGTCCCCCGTCAACCGCGTCGACAACGCTTACGGCGACCGAAACCTCATCTGCACATGCCCGCCAATGTCAGAATACGAAGACGCTGCAGAATAAAGTGTCCGTCGTCATATAAAATGGGACATCAGAGCGGCTTGATTATTGGAGGCTCTGGTTCGTTAACGTGATTGATTATGCGGCTTGTTTTTGATGTTGCAAGCGGCGCTGTTGGATTGTCAGCTTCTTGATCTTTGCCCTTTCTCTGATGATGGCTTTGTCACGCCCGAAGTAGACGTCTGCCGGTGTGACGTTGTTCAGGCTCTCGTGGTATCGCTCGTTATTGTAGTAATCGACGAAAGCCTCGATCTGACGTTCCAGATCGCCGGGCAGGTAGTAGTTTTCCAGCAGAACCCGGTTCTTCATGGTTTGATGCCAACGSTCRATCTTGCCCTGGGTTTGCGGGTGGAACTGAGCGCCGCGAACATGGCCCATCTTTTGGTCTTCCAGCCATTCGGCCAAATCGCCGGAKATGTAAC